>NZ_AP043945.1:0-2559470 GCF_055380345.1 Halorubrum pallidum
TCTCGAATTATCAGTTCCAAAAACCCGCGCCGGTCTGGTATTTTCGTTGTCGTGCGCGCGCGTCGCGTCAGCCCGCGGCGGCCGCGCGAGTCAGTCCGCCGAAACGCCCGTCGCATCGAAGCCACCGGCGAGATCCGACGTGTCCGGCGCTTCGAGCGTCAGCGAGACGCCGTCGTCCGTGAACTCGATCGTCGCGTCGCTGGCTCCGCGCGTGTACTCCGCCGCGTGGTCTCCGCCAGGGTCGAACCGGACGCCTTCGACCAACAGGGGAGTATCGCTCAGCCGCTCGACCTTTCGGTATGCGGTCGATAGCGCGATGTCACACGTCTCTGCGAGTTCGCCCGTCGTCATGGCCGTGTCGGCAGCGCGGAGGATCGCGCGGCAATCGGGATCCGAGAGGAGGTCGAACGCCTCGTCCAGCGTCTCGTCTCCTTCCGTCGCGGTGATCGATCCGGCCGTGTGCGGAGCGCTTCGCTTCATGGATGTAGGTAACGAGTCAAGACACCCCAACACCGCCCCTGTATATGAGGGGTATTTTATAAACTCGAACTGCGTCACGGTCGCTCGCACGTCCGTCGCGTGCGGGTCGCCGCGGGCGAACCCCCGCGGCGTCAACGTTTTGCCCGACGGCGGACACGGACGGACGTAGATGGGATCCGGTATCAGAGCGGAAGTGTCGCTTCCGATGACGTCGCCGTCGCCGTTCGCGGAGATTGTCGACGGCTCGACGCCGGTCTACAGCGTCGCACGAAGCGGTCCCAACGGAGACGCGGATACCGTCGTGTTCGAGTTCATCGCCGACGCCGACCTCTCGGTCTCCGACGACGCCGAGGTGGTGTTCGACTACGGGGCCAGAGCCGCGTATCGCTTCGAAACGGCGTGTCGAAGCGACTCGCCGTTTTCGGTCCTCGACCGCCACGGAGTCCCGCTCTCGGGGACGACGATCCGAGACGGGCGGCTGATAGTCACGTTCCACGCCGCCGACCTCCCGACGCTTCGCTCCGTGCTCGACGACTTTCGGGAGTCGTGTGCCGACATGCAAGTGTTACAGTTGCTCCAGTCATCCTCGGCGTCCGAGGAGTCGGATCTGGTCACCGTCGATCGAAGCGAGTTGACCGAGCGGCAGCGCGAGGTGCTCACCGCCGCGTACGAGGCCGGGTACTTCGACCACCCCAAGGGAGCCAACGCTGGCGAGGTCGCAGAGTCGCTCGGGATCGATCGCTCGACGTTCTCCGAGCACGTCGCGGCCGCCCAGCGGAAGTTGCTCTCGACGGTCCTCACCTGACGGCGACCGGCGCGTCTCGCGCGACCCGGACGGGCGGTCGGCGCGATCACGGGTCGCCGTCCGCGCGTGAGACAGCGGTTGTGCGTCCACCTGATTGAATCGTTTGCTAGTTAGCCAGATCGAATTGTTTGCGAACCCACCTGATCGAATTCCGAAACGACAGGAATCCGATCCATCCTTGATGAGCGTTCCGTACCGACGTGTATCCATGACGGACTCACGGACACACACCTTCGTCTGCCCGGAGTGTCGCCGATCGATCGAGGTGGACGACGCGATGCGGGCGACGCTGCTCGACGTTGGCTGTGTCGTCTGCGGTGCGGCCGTCACAGAAGCCGATCTCGAGAGTCCCTCGACCGCGGTGACGCCGACGGCCGACCACCTCTCGTGAGACCGGCAGTTCGCCGTGCGGGTTCGTCGTCGGAGGTTCGGGGCGGAACGGAGTCACGACGCGGCGCAGTCGAATCTCCGTCGCGCGTCTCGTATCCTTTATCCCGGCGTGCACAGAGACTGTGCGTATGACGACGAACAGCGAGACCGAGATGTCCGCTGCGGAGGTCGACGCGTTCCTGTCCCGACACGAGACCGGAGTGCTCTCGCTCGCGCGGGACGAGACCCCCTACGCGATCCCCATCTCGTACGGCTTCGACACGGACTCTCGAGACGCGTTCCTCCGCTTGGTGTCGACCCCCGACAGCGAGAAACGCGAGTTTCTCGGATCCGACCCGCGGGCCCGGGTCGTGGTGTACGAGGAGAGCGGAGACGAGTACAGTAGCGTCGTCGGCGTCGGACGCCTCCACCGCGTCGACCTCGACGAGTTGACTCCGGAGACGATCGCGCAGTACGGCGAGACGCGCCGACCGCTCTTCGAGATATGGGCGGACGGGAAGTCCGACCTCGATATCGATCTCTACCGATTCACCCCTGACCGGCTCACGGGACGAACCGTCGTCGTCGACCGCGACGACGCGTAGGACCGACGCGATCGAACCGTCGCCTCGTGCCGATTGGCGTCCGCGTCGCGAGAGGCGTCACGATCCGCGTTGCCGTTCCGTGACTCCGACAGCGAGGACCGTCGATGCCGGCGGGGCGATCGCCACGGGTCGGTCCCGCAGATTGGGCGGTTCCGCCGACGGGTCTTTCCCGCGTCCGGGTGATGTCGGCGTATGCCGACCGTCAGCGACACGTACATCGAGAACCGCCAGCGCGTCCAGCCGACGCACACGAACAACTACGAATCGGCACACGGGGGGAACGTCGTCAAGTGGATGGACGAGGTCGGCGCGATGTCGGCGATGCGTCACGCCGGCGAGACGTGTGTCACGGCCAAGATCAACGAACTCGACTTCAAGCGCCCGATCCCGCAGGGCGACACCTGTGTCATCGAGTCGTACGCGTACGCGGCCGGGCGGACGAGCGTCCGCGTTCGGCTGCGCGCGTTCCGCGAATCGCCCCGAACCGGCGAGAGAGAGGTGACGACCGAGTCGTACTTCGTGTTCGTCGCGGTCGACGAGCGCGGTGAGCCGACCCCCGTTCCCGACCTCGAAACGGCCGGAAAGCGGTGTCGAGCCCTACGCGACGCGGCGCTCGACGCCGAACCGGACGAAACGTCGTGAAGGCGATCCGACACGAAGGGACAGTCATCGCCCGAGGAGGTACGCGATTAATCCTGCGGGAAGTCGGGGATTTATAATTAATGAATGTGATGCAACTCGCGTCGCATGTTGATGTCAACGCATGACACGAGTCGTGGACGGCAGAGGGTAGTAACACCTTACCGGGGGGGAGACGCATGACAACTGGAATCGATATCGCCATCGCAGCGGTTCCGCTGCTGCTCGCGGGCGTACTGCTGGTCGGGTTCCTCTGGCCGGCGACCCGCGCGATGCCGCTGGCGTGGGTGGCCGCGCTCGCGGTCGGGTACTTCGCGTGGAACATGCCCGTGAACTGGCTGGCCGGGGCGTCCGCCGTCGGGGTGATGACGGCGATCGAGATCCTCTGGATCGTCTTCGGCGCGCTCGTCCTCTTGTACACGTTGATGGAGGCGGGGGCGTTCGACCGGATCAACCGCGGATTCGCGACGGTCAGCGACGATCGGCGCGTCCAGATCGTGTTGATCGCCTTCTTCATGGCGACGTTCATCGAGGGCGCCGCCGGCTTCGGAACGCCGGCCGCCGTCGTCGCGCCGCTGCTTCTCGGTCTCGGCTTCCCGGCGCTCGCCGCCGTGGTCGCCGGCGTCATCGGACACATCATCGCGGTCACGTACGGGGCGGTGGGGACCCCGATCGTGGTCGGAATCCAGAGCCCGATGGAGAGCGTGGAGTTCACCCGTACCGCCATCGAGGAGGGCGGCATGTCCGTCCAGGAGTTCTCGGTCGAGGTGGCGGCGTGGGCGGCGACGTATCACGCCCTGGTCGGGTTCGTGATGCCGCTTTTCGCCGTCGGAATGGTCGTCTACTTCTTCGGTGATCCGGACGACCGCTCGCTGGCACCGGCCTGGGAGGTCGCGCCGCTGTGCCTGCTTTCCGGAATCGCCTTCGCCGTGCCGTACTGGATCTCGGCGTGGTTCCTCACGGCCGAGTTCCCGTCGCTCATCGGATCGATGGTCGGCGGTACGATCATCCTGAGCATTCTGCGCGCGGGGTACCTCCTTCCCGACGATGACTGGGAGTTCCCCGAGCGCGAGAAGTGGGCCGACCACTGGGTCGGCTCGATCGAGCCGGGGCAATCGAACGGTTCGAACGGCGTTGACGCCGACTCGCCCGAGGCGGAGGCGGCCGACCTCAGCGGCGGCGAGGACATGACGCTGTTCAAGGCGTGGTCGCCGTACGTCCTGCTCGTGCTGCTTCTGGTCGTGACCCGTGCGGTCACCCCGATCTCGAACTTCATCAACCGAGACATCTTCATCGTCAGCTGGGACGGGATCCTCGGTACCACGCTCAGCGGCGCGGTCGCGTGGATGAACGTGCCGGGCTTCTGGCTGCTCGTTAGCGCCGTGCTCGCGATCCCGATCTTCGGCATGTCGAGCCAAGAGGTCGGCGACGCGTGGAAGGAGGCCGGTCGGAAGATCGTCTCGCCGTTCATCGCGCTGGTCTTCGTCATCGCGATGGTGCAGGTGATGCTCCAGTCCGGCGCGCATCCGGGCGCGCCCGAGGTCGGGAGTATGATCGTCTTACTCGCGCAGACGACCGCCGACACACTCGGCGTCGCGTACCCGGCGTTCGCCTCGCTGATCGGCGCGCTCGGTGCGGCGATGGCCGGGTCGAACACCGTCTCGAACATCACCTTCGGCGCGTTCCAGTTCGAGGCGGCGACGCAACTCGGGCTCCCGCGGACGATCATCGTCGGCGCACAGGCCGTCGGCGGTGCCATCGGGAACCTCGTCGCGATCCACAACCTCGTCGCCGCGCTGGCGACGGTTGGGCTCCTCGGACAGGAGGGCCGGGTGATGCGGCTGAACCTCATCCCGCTACTCTACTACGCGACGGGAGTCGGAATCCTGTGTATGGTGTTCAGCTACGTGCTGTTCCCGAACGTCTTCTGAACGGCGTTCGGACTCGGTCGCGGTTTTTTTGACGCGTCGCCGCTGCGGTAGCCGAGCGTCGAGCGTGTTCGTGATCTCGACTGCATCGCTACACCGGCGGCTCCTCGTCGCGAGCGTCGCAAAAAAACGGAGATCGGCCGGTCGAGCGCGCGGCGGCCCGACTACAGGATGCCGGCGGCTTCCGCGGTCTCGACGATGTCCTGTGCCATCTTGTTCGTCGCCTCGTCGACCATCTGGCCGTCGACGCTCACGGCACCCTTGCCTTCTTCCATCGCCTCGGCGTAGGCGTCGACGATGCGCTTCGCGCGCTCGGCGACCTCCGGGTCCGGCGCGAACACTTCGTTTCCGATCTCGATCTGCGACGGGTGGATCGCCCACTTGCCGTCACAGCCGATCATGTTGGCGTTGTTGGCGGACTCACGGAAGCCCTCGGGGTCCTCGATGTCGGCGTACGGGCCGTCGAGACACGGCAGGCCGGCGGACTTCGCTGCGGAGTTACACTCGGAGAGGGCGTGGTGCCAATAGTGTCCGGGATACTCCGGGAACTGGCCGATGTCGAGGCCGGGGGTCCCCATCGCGGCGGAGTAGTCGCCGGGACCGAAGATGATCGAGGAGAGTCGGTCGGAGGCGTGCGCGATGTCGTGGACGTTGTGGATCCCTTCGCCGTCTTCGATCTGGGGTTCGAGGCCGATACCGCCGACCTCCAGGTCGTTGTTCACCTCGATCTGTTCGAGGAGGTTCTCGACCGTGTGAATGTCGCTGGCGGACTTGACCTTGGGCACGATGATGTCGTCGATAAACTCGCCGGCCTCGCCGACGACGGTGATCAGGTCGTCGTACCACCACTGGGTGTCGATTCCGTTCATCCGGAAGCTGAGGACCTTGTCGCTCCAGTCCTCTTCGCGAGCGGCCTTGATGAGCGGCGCGCGCGCGTCGGGCTTCGCGTTCGGCGCGACGGAGTCTTCCAGATCGAGGAAGACCTCGTCAGCGTCGCTGTCGGCCGCCGAGTGCATCATTTTCTCGTCGCTCGCGGGCGTTGCCAGTTGCGTCCGACGAAGAGTAACGTCCGTCATGTGTGACGGATCTACGACGTTCATCCATGAAAATAAATCTACCTCACTTGGTTTTCTCCGAGGCGAAAGCGAGTACATCCACACAGAGCGTTCGGATCGCGGTTCGCGGGGTCGATTCCGTCGCCGTACGGCTCAGTCTGATTCGACCGCGGGCTCGTACTCCGAGACCGGTTCGCCGTCGATCCGGGTGAACACGGTCGCGAGCGCCGGCCCGGAGACGTTGTGCCAGACGCTGAACAGCGCCGGGATCAGCGCGGCGACGGGATCGAAGAACGCGACCGCGAGCGCGACGGCGAGTCCGCTGTTCTGGAGGCCGACCTCGAAGGCACAGGCGCGAGCGCGGTCTTCCGGCATCCGGGTGAGCTTGCCGATCCCGTATCCCGCACCGAGCCCGATCCCGTTGTGCAGGACGACCGCGAGCGCGACGATACCGCTCGCGGTGAGGATGTCCTCGACGTTGAGTCCGACGACGGCTGCCACGATAGCGACGATCGCCACGACGCTGATCGCGGGGAACACCGAGAGTCCGATCTTCGCCGCCGTCGGCGCGTAGCGGTCGAGCGCGAGCCGCAACGCGAGTCCGGCCACGACCGGAACGAGCACGACCCAGATGATCGTTTGGGAGAGCTGTGCGAACGTAACGGAGATCTGCTCGCCCGCGAGTGCGACGATCCACGCCGGCATCACGAGCGGGGCCGCGATGGTCGTCACCGTCGTGATCGTCACCGACAGCGCGACGTCGCCTCGACCGAGGTACGTCATCACGTTCGAGGCGGTCCCGCCGGGCGCGGCTCCGACGAGGATCAGCCCGATCCCGATCTCCCACGGGATCCCGAGGGCGACGACGAGCGCGTACGCGAGCGTCGGCATCACCAGCCACTGCGCGACCGCCCCGATCAACACGTCACGTGGACGCTCCACGATCCGCTTGAAGTCTGCGGGCGTGAGCGTCAGTCCCATCCCGAGCATGATGACCCCGAGAAGCGGCGTGATGTAGTTGCCGATCGGCGTGAACGCGCCGGGGGCGTACAACGCGGCACCCGAGGCGATCACCACCCAGAGGACGAAGTACTTGCTCGTGAACGTTCCCACGCGTTCGAGCGTGTCGAGTGTGCTCATCGCGTCGCCGTTCGCCCGACCGCGTCAAGTATCGACCACAACTGGCAACAATACCCGGAGACTGCGGGGCGACGCGCGGGAAAAGCTGGCGGTGGCGGGGATTCGGTCCGCCGACGGCCGGACGTTTCCCTTCGCTGAAACTATATGTCAGGTACAAAACAAACGCTTAACTCGGGGGAGGGCCACCCGCGACCGACGATGACGACGAGCAGGGACGGCGACGGCGCGGCGGATCGACCAGCGACGCGAGGGGCCGAGACGTGAGCGAGGGGCCGACGCTCCGTATTGGCGACGAGGCGGCCGACGAGCCCACCGGCGCGGTGCCCGCTCCGGTTCCCCCGGACGACCCGGAGGCGTGGTACGCGCCCGAGGTCCGCGCGCAGTACGAGGCCGCCCCGGGCGTCGTGGCGACGGTTCGAGAGCGCGACGGCGGGCGGTTCGGCTACTCCGTGCGTGAGCCGCCGCTCTCTCCGGGTGACAAGCGGGCGCTCGACCGCGTGTACGACCACTTCTCCGCCGTCCGTCACCGCCGACCGCTCACGCGGATCGGAGTGGTAGAGCGTGCGTCCGCCGGGTTCGAACCGAAATACGAGCGCGCGCTCGACCGGCTGCTCGACGCGAGCGCCGCCGCGCGGCGACGGGTCGGCTACCACGCCCTCCGCGACCTCCGACTGCTCGGCGAGTTGACGCCCGTTGCCCTCGACGATCGGATCGAGATAGCCGACGTGGGCGACGAGCGCGAACTGGTCGTCCACACGGAGACGTTCGCGCCGCTGGAGACGGGAATCGACGCGGACGCCCCGTACGTCGAGCGGGTCGCGGCCGAGCGGCTCGCGCAGTACGCCGTCGACTTCGCGGGGCTCTCCGTCGACGTGGTGATATACCGCGAGCGACTGCTCGGCTCCGACGCGTTCGAGACGAAGTACGCCGCGCTCGAACCCGACCTGCTCCCGGGCGACGCGGCGCTCATAGAGGAGTGTAAAGAGCGGATCTGGGAGACGTCGGTGAACGGCGTCGTCGACGATCGGGAGTCGTTCGTCGCCGCTCACGCCCGGCGGTTCCTCACGCGACGGCTCACCGCGCGCGACACCCGCGCGTGGATCGACGCGGCGACCCACCGAGTGCGCTCGACGCTCGCGGCCCGCGGCCTCGCGGTGCCGCCGGTCGACTCGCGGTACGCACGCGACCGGCTCGACGATCTCGCGTACTACGTGCTCCGCGACTTCGTCGGCGAGGGTATCTTGACCGTCCCGATCCGCGATCCGAACCTCGAGGACGTGGAGGCGAATCGCGTCGGCGAGCGCGTGAAAGCGATCCCGCGCTCGTCGGTCCTGCGGGGGGCGGGTGTCGACGGCGCCGGGCGGCGCGTTCCGACCAACCTCGCGTTCGCCGACGAGACCGCCTTCGTCAACGTCGTCACCGGGCTGGCGGCCCGCGACGGAACCGAACTCAACGCCTCGACGCCGTCCGCGAAGGTGAACCTCGACATCGACGGCGTCGAGGAGACGGTCCGGTGTGCGGTGGCGCTCCCGGTCATCTCCGAGGGCGGTCCGCACGTCTCGATCCGCAAGCAGTCGCCTGATGCGCTGACGCCGGTCGACCTGATCGAACGCGGGGCGCTGTCGGTCGACCTCGTCACGCTGCTGTGGCTGCTGTACGAACACCGCGGCGTCGTTCTCTTCGCCGGACCGACCGGCGTGGGAAAGACGACGCTTCTCAACGCCCACACACCGTTCATCCCGTTCGACGACCGCCCCGTCTCGATCGACGAGGGGTCCCGGGAGGTCCGGCTGCCCCACGAGACCGGCGTGTCGCTCACGACGCGCGACCACGAGGACGCCTACAAGGCGGTGAGCATGTCGGATCTGATGACCGAGGCGAACTACCTCAACCCCGATATAGAGGTGATCGCCGAGATCAACACGCCGGCGAGCTTCGAGACGTTCGCCGAGACGTTGAACACCGGCCACGGCGTGATCGGGACGACGCACGCCGAAGACGTGGAGTCGCTCGTCAATCGCGTGATCGAGCGGGGGCTCCGACCCTCGCTGCTGCGCGAGATCGACGTTATCGTCTTTCCGCGACAGGTCGGCGGCGATCGATACGTCTCTCGGGTGGTCGAACTGCTCTCGGCCGACGAGTACGAGTCGCTCGATCCGGACGCGACACACAGTCCGACCGGGAATCCGAAACACGGCGGGGCCGGCGTCGTCGACAAGGGTGAAACGGCGGTGTACTACAACACGATCGCGTGGCGCACCGCCGACGGGGAGTTCCGGTTCCCCGGCGCGCCGCAAGCGGACCAGTCCGCCGCCGGCGTCGGCCCGGGGGCACCGACGGGTCGGGAGGAGCGGCCAGTCCACGCGTTCGCCCGTCTGGCCGCCAGGACCGACCGCGATGTCGACGCCGTGGCGTCCGAGTTCGCCGCCAAGCGGCGCTACGTCGAGTACCTCGTTCGAGAGGGCGTCGACGACGCCGACGACCTGTTCGAGTTCCTCGCCGACCTCCGCACCGACGAGGCGGCGACGGTCGAGCGGGCCGCGCGCACGATCCGCGATCGGCAGACACAGACCGAACACGGCACGCGGACCGGATGTGACACGCAGACCGGGGGCGGTACACGGAACGGGCGCGAACGGGGAGAACCGTGAGCACGGGCCCGCGATCCGGGCTGGACGACGCCTCCGGGCAGGTAGACGGCGCGAGCGGGAGCACGCTGGCCGCCGCCGCGGACGACGGGTTCCTGCGGAGCGGGCGCGCGTCGGTCGCCGACCGCGTGTTGTATGCGCTGTTCGCGCGCCACGCGGGCGACCGACGCCACGACGCGGACCGCAAACGCTATCGCGGAACCGCACTCGGTGCGGGGTTCGAGACGTATCTGTCTCGGGTGTACGGGCTGTCGTGGCTCGTCTGCGTCGTCGTCGCCGTGCCGACGTGTCTCGTCGCGTCTGGCGTGACACCGGCGCTGCTCGCGGCGGTCGACGCGCGTGTCGGAAGCGGGGCGACGCTGTCTGCGGCCGCGCGCTCTCCCGGGTGGACCGCCGTGGGGATCGCCGCGGTCGTCGGCCTCCTCGCGAAGCGCGCGACGGTGCGGCTCGGCGGGGTTCGCCTCCGGTGGCTGACGGCGACCCGCCGAACCGACATCGAGCGGACGCTCCCCGGAGCGGTCCGCTACCTTGAACTGCTCGCGTCCGGGAGCGACGGGCCGCGCGCGATGATCGCGAAGGCCGCCGCGAGCGACGCGTACGGCGGGACCGCGACCTCCCTGCGGAAGGCGCTCAACGCGGCTCGGCTCGCCGGAAGCCTCGACGAGGGACTCCGACGCGTCGCCCGAGACACGCCCTCGCGAGAGCTGCTCGCGCCGTTCTTACTCAAGTTCCGCAAGCACGCTGCGACCGGAGACGCGGCGCTCGCGGCGTACCTCCGGACGGAGAGTCGGATGCTGGCTCACAGACAGGATCGCGCCCGCAAGCGGGCCCGCCGATTCTTGGAACTGCTCACGGAGCTGTTCGTCGCGGTGCTCGTGCTCCCGGCGCTGCTCGTGATCGCGGCGACGGCGCTCAGCGTGGTGATCCCCGAGTTCCTCCCGCCGGTGGACACGCCGGTGGGGGTGGTTCCGACGCGGGCGGTCGTGCTCTACGGCGCCGTCGTCTTCCTCGTCGCGCTCGGACTCGCTGGCGCGGTCGCCGTCGGGACGCTCCGTCCGCCGAACCAGCGCGCGAGCTACGACCGTCCCGGCTCGCCGCGGGCGGTCCTCGCGTCCGTCGGTCGGAACCCGGCGAGCGCCGCGGTCGTCGCCGCGCCGATCGCGCTCTGTCTCGCGGCGTGGCTCGCGATCACGGGGTACACCCTCGTCAACGTGACGCTGCTCGCGTACGCGACGTTCGCGGTGCCCGTCGGGGTCGTCGCGGGACGTCGCACCCGGATCGACGACGCGAAGGATCGCGAACTCGCCGACTTCGTCCACGCCGTCTCCGGACACGTGGCACACGGACGACCGTTTCCGGACGCGGTCGCGGCCGTCGCTGGCGACGCCGACCTCGGCGTGTTAGACGGGGATGTCGCCGCCCTCGCGTTCGCGCTCCGATCGACGACCGCGACCGGCGGGTCGGGTTCGGACGTCAAGGGGACCGTCAACGTTCGCGCGGCCGCGGTCGACCGATTCGTCGACCGCGTCGGGACGCCGCTCGCAGAAGGTACGCTCGGACTCGTCACGGGAGCGTTAAATGCCGGAAGCGACGCCGACGCCGTCTTCGAGACGCTGCGGATCGAGGTCGGTCAGCTGTACAGCGAACAGCGCGCGCTCCGGTCGTCGATGCACCCGTACGTCGCGGTCGGCTGGGCGGCCGCCGCGCTGGTCGCGGGCGTCGTCGCCGTCGTCAACACGCAGGTGATAGACGCGGCGCGGCTGGCAGAGCTTGCCGCCGCCACCGACCTCGTGACCGAGCCGGAGACGGTTCATCCGGACCTCGAACGCTTTCGGCTGTACGTCGTCACGCAGGCGACGATGCTCGCGTCCGGCTGGTTCGCCGGCACCGCCTCCCGGGGGCGATACGCTGCGCTCCTGCACTCGGGTGTCCTCGTCGCGCTCTGTCACGCGGCGTTCACGCGCGGCGGGCTGTTGTGAGGGCGGCGTCAGCTCATGAAGAGCCGGCGGTCGGCGCGCTCGTGGCGCATGCCCATCGCGTCAGCGAGCGGCGCGAACGAGCACATCGCGGTGAGGTCGGCGTCGTGGTAGCGGTCGCAGACGGCCTCGATCGCGGGGAACAGCCCCGAAAGCTGGGATTGGATCGCGGTGTGGCCGAACCGTCCGAGCCGCTGGGCCGCCGCGAGGAGACCCGTCACGGAGGCGTACGCGTTCACCAGGGCCGCGTCGCGGGCGTCGAGGCCGGCCCGCTGGCAGACGACGCCGAGCGCGACCGGGTAGTGGCCGTCGGTGCGGCCCGCCTCACAGGCCGCGGTGTACTCCACGACCACACCCTCGATCTGGACCTCTCCGAGCGCGTCGGCGGCGGAGGGTGACTCGCTCGCCCCCGAAGCGGCCGTCGCGTCGTCGGTCTCGGCGAGCAGTTCGAGGAGCTTCCCGCCGGCCTTGCGCGAACTGTCGCGGAACTCCGCCGGGAGCGTCGCCGCGCCGAGCCGCTCGTCGGCCGCGAGCACCCCGTCGAGGTCGTCGGCCGCGGCCGATCGGTGCGCGTGGCCGAGCGCGACGATCTCGGCTGGTCCGATCACCCCATGGAGGTACCCCTCGATCAGGTTTCCCAACTGGTCCGCCGTCTCGATTCCGTCCTCGTTGAGGTACTGCTCGATACCGTAGGAGGCGGTGTACGTCCCCACCGGGAGCAGCGAGTCCGACAGACGCATCGCCGTCAACAGAGCGCGGTCGTTCATCGGTCTCCCTCCCGAGTCGACGGCTGGGTATCGCCGTTGTGATCGTGGCTGTGCTCGTGATTGTGACTGTGATCGCCGTGCCCGTGGCCAGTCTCGTGTTCGTGGCCGTGACCGTCGTGCCCGTGGCCGGACTCGTGATCGTGGGAGTGATTCTGTTCGTGGGACTGCCCGTGCTTGTGATCGGCGGCGGAGCCGTGTCCGCGGTCGCCTCCCGAGTCGCTGTCCTCGATGAAGCGCTCGGCCGCGACGGTCTCGTACCGCGTCGTCGCCTCGGGCGGCAGGTACGGTCCGAGCACGTCTTCGATGATCGCTCGATCGGCCGCGACCGGAATGTAGACGGCGGTGCCCTCGACCGCGACGTCCCAGTGTTGGTTCCCGACTCGGTGACCGAACTCCACTGCGGTCGACACCGCGGCCTCGGCGGCCGGGAACTCGACGACGAACGCCTCGCGCGGCTCGAAGGCGACGACGACCGCGCGGTCGTCGTCCATCAGGAGCACGTCGCCCGCGGTCAGCTCGGGCCGGTCGACGAGCACGCCGAGTTCGGTGCCCGCCTCGGTCGTCACGCGCAGCCGCGACCGCCGCCGCTCGGTGTCGTCGAGGACGATCCGTTCGAGCGTCCCCTCCCGCTCGTGAGCCGCGACAGCCTCGGCGAGATCCGGATCGTCGTCGACGTTGCCGACGATCCCGTCGACGCGTCTCATCGGCCGCGCCCCTCCAGCGGCGCTCCGACGCCCAGACACGCCTCGCGCGTCTCGTCCCAGGCCGCCTCGACGGCGGCCGTCACGTCCGCGCTCCGATCGCCGAGGACGCGGACCGCGACGCCGGCGTCGTCTCGCAGCACCGACGCGCCCGCGACCACGGTCGGCTCGTCGGCCGCCGGCTCGTCGTCCGTGGAGCCGTCGTCTGTGGCGTCGGCCTCTCCCGAGTCGTCATCGCCGACCCCGTCCGCGATCCGGTCGTGAACCCGGTCGGCGAGCGCGCCGACGTCGGGTCCCGCGGGGGAGACGACGTAGAGCGTCCCGACGACGCTGTGCTCTCCGACGGTCGCCGGGTCGCGCGGGTCGCGCTCGTCGGGCCGGAGGTCGACGGCGTCCGCACAGACGAGGTCTCCCTCGACGCGCGCCTCGAACCGGCTGTGGTAGTGGTCGAACCCGAACGGGTCGTGATCCGAGAGCCCGTCCGGGACGAACACGTCGCCGACGACGACCGTCGCGTCCGCGGCCGCGGACACCGCGGTCGTCTGGAGACACCGAGCGTCCTCGTTGAGGATGGTCGGCCCGGGGAGGTATTCGAGGTACGCGCCCGACTCCGCGACGAGCGTCGCGTCGAGGTGGGCGTAGCTGGCGTTCATCGACTGGACCTTCGTCGCGCTCTGAGTGGTGACGCGCGCGAGAGAGCCGGAGCGGGCCTCGACCGAGAGGCGCCGGCGGTCGCCCTGGGTGACGACGGCGGTCGGGTCCTGTAGACAGATCGTCGTCAGTCCCGGCGCGGAGTCGCTGTCGAGCGTGCCCGTCAGGTGGTACGGCACCTTCACGAAGTCAGACAGCAGCCGGGTGGGGTTGTCGCCCTCGCGGGCGACCACGAGGTCCGCGACGCCGTCTTTGCCGTGGCCGAATGCCGGGGACTGTCGAAGCTTCTGCTCGCCGTACTCGCGGAACGCCGGCGGGACGGCGACCGCGTCTCCGTCGCCGTCGAACTCCGAGATGTCGGTGTCTGCGCTCACGCGAACAGGACGCTCCGTTCGATGGCGTCGGCAACGGCGTCGACGCCCTCGTCTGACTTGCAGTCGGTGAACGCCGTCGGGTCGTCCCCTCGGACCGTCGCGGCGTCCTCGCGGATCACGTCGAGGTCGGCGTCGACGTGCGGCGCGAGGTCCGTCTTGTTGACGACGAGCAGGTCGGCCTGCGTGACGCCTGGGCCGCGCTTGCGCGGGATGTCGTCGCCCTCGGCGACGGAGATGACGAACACGAAGTAGTCGGCGAGTTCCGGGTTGAACGTCGCCGCGAGGTTGTCGCCGCCGGACTCGATCAACACCACGTCGAGCTCCGGGTGCCGCTCTGTGAACTCGTCGATCTTCGCGAGGTTCATCGAAGGGTCCTCCCGGATCCCGGTGTGGGGACAGGCTCCAGTCTCGACGCCGGCCACCAGATCCGGCGGGAGGCGATCGGCGAACGACTCGCGGAGGCGGTCGGCGTCCTCCTGCGTCATGATGTCGTTGGCGATGACGCCGACGTCGTAGCCGGCGTCGTCGAGCCGCGGAACGAGATGCTGGACGAGCGCGGTCTTCCCGGAGCCGACGGGACCGCCGAGCCCGACCGTGGCCACGTCTCTGTGGCCCGTCACGCCCCGTCACCTGCCACGGAATCGCCGCCCTGGTTCAGCTGCTCTCGGCTGTCGCTCCGGATCGGGTCGTGGACGGTCACGAGCTTGGTGCCGTCGGGGAAGGTCGGCTCGACCTGCACCATGTCCACCATCTCGGGAACGCCCTCCATCACGTCCTCGCGGGAGAGGAGGCTCGTCGCCTCGGCGCGGATCTCCGCGACGTTTTCCCCCTCGCGAGCGCGCTCGCAGACCCAGTCGGAGATATACGCGACCGTCTCCGGGTGGTTGAGTTCGATCCCGCGTTCCTTCCGGCGTCTGGCCAGCTCCGCGGCCATGAATATCGTGAGCCGTTCGTTGTCCTTGGGTGAGAGTTTCATAGCGTGTACCTCTGTGCGAGCGGGACCTCCTCGGCCGGCTCGCAGGTGACGTGTTCGCCGTCGACTTCGACTTCGAACGTCTGAGCGTCGATCTCGATGTTCTCGGGCGAGTAATCGTTGTGCAGCATGTCCGACTTGCCGACGTCGCGGGTGCCCTCGACCGGCCGGACCGTCGAGTCCAGCCCCAGATCCTCGCCGACGTCGTTCTCGTAGGCCGCTTCGCTGACGAACGTCGTGCTGAGGGCGTTCTTCGCCTTGCCGACCGCGCCGGCCCGGGAGCGTTGCATCACCGGCTCGCAGGTCATAAGCGAGCCGTTGGCCTCGCCCATCTCGCTGTGGACCGGGAAGCCGCCCTTGATGACGTACTTCGGTTTGATGCCGAAGAACTCCGGCTCCCAGAGCACGATGTCGGCCATCTTCCCCGTCTCCAGCGAGCCGACGTACTCGTCGATGCCGGCGACCTTCGCGGGGTTGAGCGTGTACTTCGCGACGTAGCGTTCGATCCGGGCGTTGTCCGCGTCCGTCCCCTCGTCGGCCGGAAGCGGTCCGCGCTGGGCCTTCATCTTGTGGGCGGTCTGCCACGTTCGACAGATCACCTCGGCCATGCGACCCATCGCCTGGGAGTCTGAGGTCATCATACTGATCGCGCCCATGTCGTGGAGCACGTCCTCGGCGGCGATGGTCTCCGACCGGATGCGAGACTCGGCGAAGGCGACGTCCTCGGGAACGTCCGGATTGAGATGGTGACAGACCATCACCATGTCCAGATGCTCGTCGAACGTGTTGACGGTGTACGGCATCGACGGGTTCGTCGACGACGGCAGCATGTGCTCGTGACCGATCAGTTCGAGCACGTCGGGCGCGTGGCCGCCGCCCGCGCCCTCGATGTGGAAGGTGTGGATCGTCCGCCCGTCGACGGCGTCGAAGGTGTCTTCGACGAAGCCGGACTCGTTCAGCGTGTCGGTGTGGATACACACCTGCACGTCCTCCTCGTCGGCCACGTCGAGCGCACAGTCGATCACCGCCGGGGTCGAGCCCCAGTCCTCGTGAAGCTTGAGCCCGCAGGCACCGGCCTCGATCTGTTCGCGGATGGGTTCGGGCTGGCTGCTGTTCCCCTTCGCGTAGAAGCCGACGTTCATCGGCCACTCCTCCGCCGCCTGCAGGAAGCGTTTGACGTTCTCGGGGCCGGGCGTGCAGGTCGTCGCGCCGCCGCCGTACCCGCCGCCGAACATCGTCGTGATCCCGCTCGCGAGGGCGTGTTCGAACAGCTCCTTGCTGTTGAAGTGGACGTGGATGTCGAACGCCCCCGGCGTCGCGATGAGCCCGTCTGCCGGAACCGTGTCGGTGCTCGCGCCGATGACGAGGTTGTCGTCGACGCCGTCCATCGTGTCCGGGTTGCCGGCCTTGCCGACACCGACGACCTCCCCGTTGCGCACGCCGATGTCACCCTTCTGGACGCCGAGGATGGGGTCGATGACGACGACATTGGTGTATACCCAATCAAGGGCCCCGTCGGCCTGCGTCGTACCGGGCTGCATTCCCATCCCGTCGCGCATCGTCTTGCCGCCGCCGAACACCGCCTCGTCCCCGTAGGTGCCGTGGTCCGTCTCGATCTTCGCGAGGAGGTTGGTGTCGCCGAGCCGCAGTCGGTCGCCCTCCGTGGCCCCGAACAGGTCGGTGTACGCCTTCCGGGAAAGATCGCGACTCATTCGTCGGCCCTCATATACCCCGCCTCGCGGGCCCGCTCGAAGGCCGCCTCCCGGACCTCCTCGTCGTCGAGGTCGCCCTCGACGAGCCCGCCCATCCCGCGGAGGACTCGGTTCCCGCCGTACGCGACGAGGTCGACGTCCTCCTCACAGCCCGGCTCGAACCGGACGGCCGTGCCGGCCGGGATGTCGAGTCGCATGCCGTAGGCAGCCTCTCGGTCGAATTCGAGCGCCTTGTTGCACTCGAAAAAGTGGAAGTGAGAGCCGACCTGCGAGGGACGGTCACCCGTGTTCTCGACGGTGACCGACGCCGTCTCCCGGTCGGCGTTGATCTCGACCGGCTCGTCCGCCGGCAGCAGTTCGCCTGGCACGAGATCACTCATCGGCCCGATCACCGCGTCGAGACCGCACGCAGTCGATTGCGAGTTCGTCCATCATACTAGGGAGCTGTTCGAACATTACGTGTAAAATACTTCCTTTTAGTGTATTTCTATGCGGTTATGTCGTCGTGTAGTTGTCTGATACGCACTTCACTGGCAATATTTTCGATCGAGTCGTCCGTTCAGACGAATACCGGTGGCAAAACTCGTCGTTTGTTCACGAAAAGTCGCAGATAGCGGTGGGTGAGTGAGCGAGGTGAGTGGACGGGCAGTGGGAGACGGGTGAATGGGGTGCTCGGTGATGGACGAGGTGATGGGTGAGGTGATCGCTGTGGATGCGTTGACACGTGACCCACGGAGCGCCTCCGCTGACTCAGTCCTTATATATCGGCAGTACGGACGACTCGCCGTGACTGAGCGTCGCACAGACGTCGGCCTCGACGCCGCGCTCGCCGCGGGGGCCGCGCTGTTCAACGCGGGCTACCCGCTCGCGGCACACGATCCCTGGGAGGCGGCGTGGTTACCGCTCGACTCCGGGACGGACGAGCGGCTGTTCCACGGGTTGATCGTGGCCGCGGCGGCGACACACCACGCGACCGAGCGGAACTGGTCCGGCGCGGTCGGCTGCGCGGAGAACGCGGTCCGATATCTCGGCGGGATCGGCGACGGGAGCGAGGACGGCGACACCCCCGGCGACGGCGACGAGGGCGGAAACGCCCACGGCGACACCGACAGCCGTGATCAGGCCGATAACCACGAAAACGATGACGCCGACGCGACCCGCGGCGTCGACACGCGCGCTATCCGCGACTGGTGTCGGCGACTCGCCGCCGACCCGGAGGTGATCGAGCGCGCGACGCCGCCAGCGATCCGGATCGACGGCGCGGTCCGCACGTTCGGCGAACTCGACCTCTCGACGACGCTGCTCGCCGCCCCTGCACTCGCCGGCGCGGTCGAGCCCGGTACGGAGGAGACCGTCGAGGAGGCCGCGAGCCTCGCGCGCGCTGAGCGCGGGACCGGACGGACCACCTTCGCGGAGCTGCTCTTCGCGTTCTGCCGCGACCCGTCGTCGCGTCCGCAGGTGGCCGCGCGGCTCGCGGATCGCGTCGAGCGAGAGCGACGAAAGCGGCGCGACGTCGACGGGCTGTTTTGAGGCGGAGAGCGTGCGACGGCCGTCGCGGTCGCGGAGAGCTATCAGGCCCCGTCGGTCGGCGTGTCGGGGTCGGAGGGGAAGTTCGGCTCTGCGGCGGTGTCGTCGATCGGTCCGCTCCCGCCGTCGGCCCCGTCTTTCGGCTCGCCCTCGAACGTGTAGTCCGCGGAGTTGTCGGCGGGGTCGTAGCCGAGCGCCTCACGGGCGCGCTCGATGGAGTAGTATCGGCGGTCGTTGTTCGAGATCCCGTAAACGATCTCGTAGCCGTACTCCGCCTGCAGGCAGCGATCGAACAGGTGCGCGCAGTCGCGGTGTGAGAGCCACATCGCCTGCCCGCGCTCGTACTCCCGCGGCGGATGGTCCTTGGTGAGATTGCCGATGCGGACGCAGACGACGCTCATCTCGTGTGCGTCGTGGTACAGCCGGCCGAGCGCCTCGCCGGTCGCCTTCGAGACGCCGTAGAGGTTCCCCGGTCTGGGGAGTTCGGTGCCGTCGAGTCGGTAGTCGTCGTCGGTGCGGTACAACTCGGGCGTCCGGTCGTCGGTCTCGTACCCCCCGACCGCGTGGTTCGATGAGGCGAACACGAACCGGTCGACGCCGGCGTCGACGGCGGCGCGCATCACGACCTGCGTCCCGTCGATGTTGTTCCGGAGCACCGAGTCCCACGGAGCGGTCTTGCGCGGGTCGCCGGCGAGGTGGACCACGGCGTTGACGTCAGCCATCGCCTCCGCGATCGAGCGCTCGTCGGTGATGTCCGCGACGTGCAGATCGGCGTCGGTGACGCCGTCCGGAACCTTCGCTCGCGGGAGCGGCTCACGGTCGAGGAGCCGCCAGTCGTACTCGCCGCCGATGCCGTCGAGGATGGCTTGTCCAACCCGCCCCCCGGCACCAGTTAGCAGGACCGGCTCGTCCATTCGCTCGTCTATGGGCGAGAGACGGGCATATAATGCACGGTTCGACCGTGGGCGGTCGTTCGGGCGTAGACGAGAGCTAGAGTTTCTCGCGGGAGATGTTGACGCCGGTCGGGGTAACGACGATCTGATCGTCGCCCTTCTGGACGATGTCGCCGTCGACCTCCTGAGCGACCTGTCGAAGCTCGTCGATGATGTGTTCTATCGTCCGGTCTGACGTGGAGTGGCGGGTGATGTCAGCGATGACGAAGTCGCCGTCGTAGACGGCGTCTTTGATCGGGATGATGTCGCTCTGATCGCCGATCTCCGCGATGTGTACCTGCATTCCCGTTTCCGCGTGCGCCTCGGCGAAATCGTCGAGGTCGAGCTCGACGTAGTCGTCGACGGACCGATTCCCGCCCCCGCCGAGGATCTTGCTCATAATACCCATACACACTACACGACGAGGTCGGACATTAGTTCTTACGTCAGACGCCGTCGCTCTGGTCAGGTCGAGTCGTCGAGCCGCGCTTGCCACTCCTGCACCCGAGACAGCAACTCGACCGGTGCGGTCGCCGCGACGTCGACGTCGCGCAGGTCTGCGAGCACCGCTTCGGCGTCGGACTCCGGTTCGTCGACCGACTCGCTCGCCGCCGTCGCCGTCGACCCGCCGTTTCCGGTCCGGTCGGCGTCGCCGGGCGCTCCCGTTCCGGCCGAGCCCGTCGCGGCCGCGTCCGCCTGTCCGCTCTCGTCGCTCGCAAACGACCCCGACGAGAGGTCGAAGACGACCTGCTCCGTGTCGCCGACGGATTTTCCGCCCCCGGCGCCGCCGCCGGTCCCGCCCTTCGCCTCGATCGCCTTCTCTTCGCGGAGTCGGTCGAGCACCGCGTCGGCCCGCTCGACGACCGGGTCGGGGACGCCCGCCAGATCGGCGACGTGGACGCCGTACGAGCGGTTCGTCGGGCCGTCGTGGACGCTCCGGAGGAACGTCACGTCACCGTCGCGCTCGTCGACGGCGACGTGGACGTTCGCGACTCGCGGGAGGTGGTCGGCCAGGGCGGTCAACTCGTGGTAGTGCGTGGCGAAGAGGGTCCGCGCGCGGACCTCGTTGTGGAGGTACTCGGTTGCCGCCCACGCGATCGAAATTCCGTCGTAGGTGGCCGTGCCGCGGCCCACCTCGTCTAAGATCACGAGGGAGTCTTCGGTAGCCGAGTGGAGGATGTTCGACAGTTCCTGCATCTCGACCATGAACGTCGACCGGCCCTGCGCCAGCTCGTCGAGCGCCCCGACGCGGGTGTAGATGCCGTCCACGAGCCCGACCGCCGCCGAGCGTGCGGGGACGAACGATCCTGCCTGCGCGAGAAGCTGGATCAGCGCGGCCTGCCGCATGTACGTCGACTTCCCGCTCATGTTCGGGCCGGTGACGATGAGGAAGCCCCGCTCGGCGTCCAGTTCGAGGTCGTTCGGGACGAAGTCCGTCGTCCGCTCGACGACCGGGTGGCGGCCGGCCTCGACCGCGAGGCGGCGGTCGTCGGTCAGGTCGGGGCGCGTCCAGTCGTTGCCGGCCGCGTGGGTCGCGAGCGAGGCGAGCGCGTCGAGTTCGGCGATCGCTCGCCCCGCGTCCTGCAGCAGTTCGGTGTCGCCGGCGACGCGCTCGCGAATCTCCTCGAACAGCTCGTACTCCAGGTCGCCGCGGGCCTCCTCCAATCGGAGCACCTCGCGTTCCCGCTCCTCCAGTTCGGCGGTGACGAACCGCTTCGAGTTCTTCAGCGTCTTGATCTCGCGGTAGTGCTCGGGGACCTGATCGGCCACCGACTTGCCGACCTGGATGTAGTAGCCGTCCGTCTTGTTGCGGTCGACGGTGACGTGACTGAGCCCGTACTGACGCTTCTCCCGGTCCGCGAGCGTGTCGAGCCACTCCTTCGACTCCTCGTGGCTCGCGATCAGCTCGTCGAGTTCGTCGTCGTACCCCTCCCGTATCAGCCCGCCCTGCGTCGTCGTCTTGGGCGGGTCCTCGGCGAGCGCGGCGGCCAGTTCCGCGCGCCACTCGGCCGCGCGGCCGCGGTCGATTCCGTCGAGAACCGTCGCGACCGGCGAGTCCGCGAGGTCGCTCCCGGAGACCGCGTCGACGAGCGCCGGCAGCAGCGCGAGCGTGTCACGGACCGAGAGCAGTTCCCGCGCGCCGGCGCTCCCGCTCGTCGCCCGCGCGGCCAGCCGTTCGAGATCGGCGGCGTCGCCGAGCGTGTCGCGGAGCCGGTCGCGCGCGAGCGCGGCGGCGGCCAGCGACTCGACCGCGTCGAGCCGCCGCTCCAGCGCGTTTCGGTCGCGCCGCGGGCGGGTGAGCCACTCCCGGAGCAGCCGGCCGCCGGCCGCGGTGACGGTGTGATCGACCGCGTCGAACAGTGTTCCGTCCGCGTCGCCGCGCATGGTCTCCGTGATCTCCAGGTTGCGCTGGGTGGTCGCGTCGAGTTCGACGTGGTCGTCGTCGCCGTAGGCGGTGAGCCGCGTCATCGACGCCAGCACGCCCGCACCGGTCTCCTCGACGTACCCCAGCACCGCGCCCGCCGCCCGCAGGGCCAGCTCGGAGTCTATCCCCACGCTGTCCGCGGTCTCGCGGCCGAACTGCTCGCGGACCGCGTGGGTCGCTCGTCCGGGGGCGAACGCCTCGGCGTCGAACAGCGAGATCGATCCGGACAGGTCCTCGCGGACCGCCGCGATCAGGTCGTCGTCGGTGCGGAGCGCGGGACCGGGCAACACCTCCGCGGGGTCGAACCGGTACAGCTCCGCCCGGAGGTCGCCGGCGTCGGCGACCTCGGTGACGAGGAACCGGCCGGTGGTCACGTCGGCGAGCGCGAGCCCGTAGGGGGCGTCGGCGTCGCGTTCACGGACGATGGCCGCGAGGTACCGCGCGTCGTCGCCCGTCGTCTCCAGGATCGTACCGGGCGTGACGACGCGAGTGATCTCGCGGGCGTGGCCGTCGTCGGTCTCGTACTGGTCCGCGACGGCCACGCGGTATCCGCGCTCGACGAGCGCGCTCACGTACGGCGTCAGTTCCGAGAGGGGCACGCCCGCCATCGGGTACGACGAGCCGTGCGAGGACTTCTGTGAGACGGTCAAGTCCAGTTCCTCTGCCACCAGTTCCGCGTCGTCCGCGAAGAACTCGTAGAAGTCGCCGCACTGCATCGCGAGGACGTCCGCGTCCGTCTCCGCCTTGAGATCGAGGAACTCCCCGACGATCCCCGTAGCCATATGTCCGTATTCCCGCCGTGCGCGGCTAAAACCCTACGGGTCTGGGGGCGGACGGCGGCAGACGCGACGACCGGCCGGGCCGCGAGAGCGACCGGCGCGATCGCGCCGCCCCGACATACAAAACCTCACCGCTCGTGATGACGCGTATGAACACGCCACGCGGCGGAATCGTCGATCGGATCCGGCATCCCGAACACACCGGCGAGAACCGGTGTCTGCCCTGTACGGCCGTCAACGCCGGTATCGCCGTCGCCCTCGGCGTCGCCGTGGGCATCGGCGTCGCGCCCGCGGCCGGCGCGGTCGTGGTCGCCGCCTCGCTGGCCGCGATCTGGCTTCGCGGATATCTCGTCCCGGGAACGCCCCAACTGACGAAGCGCTACCTGCCGAAACGAGTGCTCGCGCTGTTCGGAAAGGTGCCCGACGAACCCGGCCAGCGCGCGGCGGACGCGGCGGCGGATGTCGACCCCGAGTCGTACCTGCTGTCCGAGGGGGTCCTCGTCGAGACCGACGACGGGAGCGATCTGACGTACGCCCCGTGGTTCGCGTCGGCGTGGCGAGCGCACCTCGACGGCGACGAGATCGACGACGCCGCGGCCGTCACCCGGATCGCCGACATCGGGGAGGTCGACGACGCGTCTCTCGTGGTCGAAGAGCGCGGGAACGCGGTGTTCGCCGCCGTCGACGGCGAGCGCGTCGGCCACTGGGTGTCGCGGGCCGCGTTCCGGGCGGACGTCGCCGCGGACCGCGTGTTGCGAGAGCGCAGCGATGGCTGGTCAAACCTCTCGCAATCGGCGCGAAGCACCGTGCTCGGTGGGCTGCGGCTGTTCGTCGAGACGTGTCCGAGCTGCGGTGGGGACGTGTCGCTCGGAGAGGAAGTCGTCTCGTCTTGCTGTACCACCCGCGACGTGGTCGTCGCCCGGTGTGAAGGCTGTGACGCCCGACTCCTCGAGATCGAGCCCGGTTCCCTCGACACCGCCGCCGACTGACAGCGGGGCTCCGAGCGTCGACTTTTTGCTCGGCGAGGACGCCCGCCGTATTTATCCTCATCCTCCGTGAATTTCGACGCATGGCCGACATCGCCGCGTTCGGGTTCGTCTTCGTCGCGGGGCTGATCACGGCGCTGGCGACCGGGATCGGGGCGCTGCCGTTCTTCTTTTTCGACTCGATCAGCGACCGCGGAAACGTGGCGCTGTGGGGGTTCGCGTCGGGAATCATGCTCTCTGCGTCGCTCTTCGGGCTCGTTCAGGAGGGGCTCGCGGAGGGGACGCCGGTACAAATCGGGGTCGGCGTGCTCGCCGGCGTCGCCCTCGTCGTCCTCGCTCACGAGATACTGCTGGACGCCGAGATCGACCCCCGGGAGTACGAGGAGGCCGACTTCAAGAAGCTGATATTGATCCTCGGCGTGCTGACGGTCCACAGCTTTCCGGAAGGGATCGCCGTCGGCGTCTCCTTCGCCGACCTCGGGCTGGCGGGCGGGACGCAGCTTCTCGGGTTCACCGTGCCGCTTCTCGCCGTGTTCATGACGGTCGCGATCTCGATCCACAACGTCCCCGAGGGGACCGCCATCTCGATCCCGCTGCGGTCGATGGGCGTCTCGAAGTGGAAGATGGTCTGGTGGTCGGTGTTCTCCAGTCTCCCGCAGCCGATCGGGGCGGTCATCGCGTTCGCGTTCGTCCGGTACGCCCGCGAGTTCCTGCCCTACGGGTTCGGGTTCGCCGCCGGTGCGATGATCTATCTGGTCCTCACCGAGTTCATCCCCGAGGCGCTCGACACGGGCTCGGACCTTCCGCGAGGCGGGAAGCCGACGCTCGCGATCGGGCTCGCGATCGGCGTCGCGCTGATGGTGCCGCTCAACTTCGTGTGACCTCGGCTCCGCCGTCGACCGGCGGGCCGCGACGACGCTACTCCGCGCCGTCGCGAAGGCGTGACTCCGCGCCGTCGCGAAGGCGTGACTCCGCGCCGTCGAGCACCGTCGGGTTCACCGCGCCCGGCCCCTCGCCCACGTCGTAGCCGCGTCGGATCGCCGCGCTCATCTCGCCGACAGCGGCCTCGACCGCCGCGGGCAGCGGCTCGCCGCGCGCGAGCCGCGACGCGATCGCGCTCGACAGGGTGCAGCCGGATCCGTGCGTCGCGTCGGTCGCGACCCGCGGCGACTCGAACCGGACGACTGCGGTCCCGTCGTCCTCGGCGGCCGACACGGCGCCGCCCGCCTCCGCCGCCGCGCTCTCGCCGAGAACGAGCGTGTCGACCACGGTGTCGTCGGTGGCGAGGTGGCCGCCCTTGACGAGGGCCGCGTCTGCGCCGCGTGCGACGATCTCGCGTCCGGCGCGCGCGGCGTCGGCCGACGTCTCGACCTCGTCGCCGACCAGCACCGCCGCCTCGTCGGCGTTCGGCGTGACGAGCGTCGCGGCGGCGACCAGGTCGTCGTAGGCGTCCTCGGCCGCGGGCGAGAGCAGTCGGTCGCCGGTCGCCGCGACCATCACCGGATCGACGACGACCGGTCCCCCGAACCCCGCGAGCAGCTCGGTCACCGCCCCGACGGTCTCCGCCGTGGCGAGCATTCCCGTCTTCACCGCGCCGACATCAAAGTCGTCGGCGACGGCGGCGTACTGGGCCTCGACGTGGTCGACCGGAAGCGCGTGAACCCCGGACACGCCCCGCGTGTTCTGTGCCGTCGTCGCGGTCACGACGGCGGTTCCGAAGACGCCGTGGGCCGTCATCGCCTTCAGATCGGCCTGTATCCCCGCCCCGCCACCGGAGTCGCTTCCGGCGACCGTGAGCGCGACGGGCGGCGAGATCGGATCGTGCGCGCGAGCCGTCTCGTGTGTCATAATTAGTGGTACCACGAGGTAGTTATAAACCGTGGCGATCGCCGACGTCGAACGCCCTTTGCCGTTCGGGACCGAATCGGGCGTATGTCGAACACGGACTTCGCCGCCGATCCGGCCGACGAGGCGACCGAGTCGATCACCGTCTACTCCGATTACGTCTGTCCCTTCTGTTACCTAGGGCGGGAGTCGCTCGCGCAGTACCGATCGGAGCGCTCCGAGCCGCTCGCCGTCGACTGGCACCCGTTCGACCTCCGCGCCGGCAAGCGCAACCCGGACGGGTCGATCGACCACGAGGCGGACGACGGGAAAGACGAGGACTACTACGCGCAGGCCCGCGAGAACGTCCGGCGGCTGCAGTCGGAGTATGGCGTCGACATGGCCCAAGAGATCGCCACCGACGTCGACTCCCTCCCGGCGCAGGTCGTCTCCGTCCACGTGAAAGAGACCGCACCCGAGGCGTGGCCCGCGTTCGACGAGGCGGTCTTCGACGCGCTCTGGCAGGACGGCCGCGACATCGGCGACCGGGAGGTGCTCGCCGCCCTCGCGGACGACGTAGAGGGGCTCGACGCCGACGTGGTCGACGCCGCGCTCGCCGACGAGACCCTCCGCGAGCGCGTGACGGATCTGTTCGACGCGGCGAAACAGCGCGGGATCACCGGGGTCCCCACGTTCGCGTTCGACGGGCACGCCGCCCGGGGCGCGGTCCCGCCGGAACAGCTCGAGCGGCTCGTCGAGGGGGTCTGATTCCGACTGGTCCGAGACGGAGCCGCGGTCACGCGGCCGCGTCCGGATCGACGATCCGATACGAGAGGTACACGCAGCCGAGCGCGAGGACGATCCCGCCGATCACGTCTGTGAGCCAGTGAATGCCGAGATACATCGTCGCGATCACCACGGACCCCGCGACCCACACGGCCAGCGGCGTCCACAGGGGGTACTCCTCGCGAGTCAGCACCGCGAAGGTCGCGACGGTCACCGAAAGAGACGTGTGCAGCGACGGGAAGACGTTCGTCGCCTCGTTCACCTCGCTCGTCAGCGCGCTGAAGTTCGGGTTGTGCGTGAACAGCAGCGACGTCCCGATGTCCAGGTTCCGCGGGCCGTGCGCGAACACGAGCGTGTAGAGCGCGAGACCGATGGCGTAGTTGAACGCGTACGCGACGAGCAGCCGTTTCAGGGTCGTCGTCTTCGGGAGCGCGAGGTACGCGAGGAAGGGGAACGCGAGCAGAAACGCGTAGCCGTACACGTACACCCACGAGAAGTACATCGTCAGCTCGGGAGTGGCGTACGTCTGCTGGAGCCACCCGACGAAATTCCCTTCGAGCGCCCAGATGAGCCCGGTCAGCCGCAGCCCGAACAGCTCGGAGACCGTCTGTAGCGAACTCCGGCCGACGGCGCTGGTGAGCAGCACCGCGCCGAGCGCGGCGAGTTCCCGTCGCGCGTCCCGCAGCCGCGGCACGAGATTCCTCAAGAGGCCATAGAGGCGGTTCGGTCGGACGATTGCGAGCGCGGCGACGAGAAGCGACGCGCAGAGCCACAACACGACCGATCCGACGACGGACAGGAGCGGACTCACTGTTGCCTCGCGAGCAGTCGCCCCTCGTCATCGAACCGGTACCCCGCCTCCCGGAGCAGATCTCGTGCCCGCTCGACGTCGAGCGAGCCGGTGCCCGGATCGCCGGCGAACGGGTAGATCGGGTCCGCCGCTTTGTCCCCCCACCGCAGGTCGTCAGGGATCCACTCGGGAGAGGCTGAAAGCGGTGACGACGCCGGCTCCGCGTACCCGTGGAACGCCTCCTCGACGAGCATCTGCTTGTCGATCAGCGACGCGAGGGCCCCGCGGAATCGCGGGTTCGAAAGCGGCGTCCGCCGCGCGTTGTATCCGACGTGGTAGAACGCGCCCGAGCGCCCGGCCACGAGACGGGCGTCGGCCTCGCGACCGATTCGCGGGATCGCGTCGGGACCGAGGTTCGAGACGGTGGCGTCGGCGAACCCGTCTCCGACCGCCTGTACCGCCGCGATGTCCGAGGGCATCACGTCGACTTCGAGTCGGTCGAACGCCGGCTTTCCGTGGAGCCGCTCGGGGACGCCGGCCGCGGGGTTCTCCGTTTCCCCGCCGTCCCACCGCTCGGCCCGCGCGAGGAAGTGATCCGAATTTCGTTCGAATACGGCGGACTCCTCCGCCGTCGCCTCCACGAACCGAATCGGCCCGCTCCCCACCGGGTCCTCGTTTGTCGAGACGACCGCCTCCGTCGTCTCCACGTCGAACTCGAAACCGCCGATCGTCGCGACGTCGGTGCGGTCGGACCACACGTGCGCCGGCAGGATCGGCACGCGGAGCGCGCGGACGATCACCGCTCGGTTGACGTTCTCGACGCCGAGCCGGACGGTGCGATCGTCGACCGCGAGGGCCGACTGGACGACCGAACTCCGACCCCGGAACCGCGGCGTCGGCACCGGCGTCTCCATGCCCCCCATCGACGTGTCGCGGAGGAACTCGTAGGTGAACGCGACGTCGTCGGCGGTGAGCGGTTCTCCGTCGTGCCAAGTCGCGTCGCGCAGCGAGACCTCGACGGTCTCCGGGCCGACGCGCTCCCAGTCCGTCGCGAGCCACGGGACGACGTCGCCGGAGTCGATCGCCACGAGTCGGTCGTACAGCAGCGACGTGAACGTTCCCTGGCGGCGGTACTCCGCCGCGATCGGGTTCCAGTTCTCCGTGATGCCGCTGTCGGTCGTCACCAGCCGAAGCGTGGCCGTTCCCGCGTGTGTGTCGTCGCCGTCGAGGAACTCGCCGGCCGCGGTGGCGTTTTCGTCGCCTCCGAGGGACTCTCCGGCCGCGGTTGCGTTCCCGTCGCCGTCGGTCGCGTCACCGGTCGTTGCCGTACGAGTGAGCGATAGCAAGCCGATGACCGTCAGCGGCTGCTCCCGACTCCAGCCGTCGAACCGCTCTTCGCGGACGGCGGTGAGCGGGTCGGGAAACGCCACGACGGTGAACGGCTGTAGCTCGCCGAGAGAGCGCTGGAGTTCCGCTACCGGCTCACTCCGGTCCGACTCCGCCCGGCGCTGGCTCTCGAGCTCCTCGTCGACGCCGTTGAGGTCGGCGAATCCGAACGGGTTCTGTCGTCCCACCTCCGCGGCGAACCGCGAGTGCGTGAACGCGTACATCGCGTCCGGGTCGAACGGCTCCGGTTCGAGGAACTGACCGACGTACGCGTCGAAGTTCTGGTTGATGAGCACCTTCCGCCAGAGCGTGGTCTGATCGAGCGTGTTGATCCGAGCGTCGACACCCACCGCGTTGAGGTTCTCCGCGAGGTGTCTGGCGATCCGGATCGCGTTCGGGTCCCGATCGGCGGGCACCGCGTCTATCTGGAGGGTCAACTGCGAGGACATCCCGCGTCCCGCGAGGTTGCGCGTGCGACCGAGACAGCCGCCGCTCGCGGCCGCGGCGCCGAGTCCCGCGAGCGTCCGCCGTCGGCTGATCGGTCGAGGCATGCGTCGGTGCACATTCGCCGCCGAGGTATATTTCTTCTGTGGTCGTCCGTCGACGGATATCAGAGATATACAGCCGCCTCAGCCGATTTTTGCACGGTTCGGTGCGGCCGATTTTCGCGCGGTTCAGTGGCGTGCGTGGAACGCGTCGGCATCGATCAGATGACGTCGGCGAGCGGGAGCGCCAACCCGACCGTCCACGCGGCCAGCCCGGCGGCGAGAACGGGCCTGTCGTCGACCGCCCGACCCAGTGCGACCACGCCGAGAGCGGCAATCAGGGCGACCCGGTGGACGATGAGGTCCGGCGGCACGGCGACGCCGAGCGCGGCGAAGTCGGCGACGAACCCGGCCCCGAGTCCCGAGCCGACGGCCAGCGCTGCCGCCGTCGGGTCACACTCGCGCGCTCTGGCGACGACGATTGCGGGCAGGCCGGCGGCGAGGACGAGGTACAGCGGGGCGGCGATCGCCTTCGGTGGGAGCGCCGGAACCGCGGTCTCCGTCGCCACGCCGACGGCGCGCACGCCGACGACGACGAGTCCGAGAACGACGCCGAGCGCCGCGGCCCGCGCGTGTCGGCTGGCCTCCCGCCGGCTCCGCCGAGCGAGGTCGGCGGCGGCCCGTCGGGTCCGCCGCCGGAGCAGCGTCCCCCCGACCGCCGCGAGCGACGCCGCCGACGCCAGTTCGACCACCGTGAGCCAGCCGTCGCTCCACCCGCCGTCGATGCCGCGGTACTCGCGTCTGACCTCGGCGTCGATCGAGCCGCGAATGAGTTCGTTCTCCAGTCGGGTCTTGGGCTCGTCGATCGCGGGGACAGTGTGACGAAGTCGGAACCAGTCGTAGTACTCCTCGTGGGCCTGCACCGCGGTGTACGCCCCGTCGGGCGACTCGTAGGCCCGGAGGTGGTCGCGGACGCCGAGATACGAGCCGTCGTGGAGTTCGAACGTCTCCCGCAGCCAGAGTCCGCTCTCGGGCCCCTGAACGTACCCGTACCGAGTCGAACTGCGCGCGTCCTCCCAGTCGCGCTCGACGATCGCCCGTATCTGGTCGGCGTCGACGGCGGCCTCGGACTCCTCCTCGTCTGTCTCCTCCCAGCTCGCGTCCGGCCGGTGTTCGATCGCCCGGCGGGTCGCCTCGGCGTCGGCGTGGAACACGACGTTGATCGCGAGCGTCCGCCCCTCGACCGACGTGCTCCGGCTCGTGTACGGCCACAGTTCGTAGTCGCCCTCGACCTCGATGAGCGATTCCGCGGGGACCGTCGTCGCCGGATCGTCCGGCGGCGGTCCGGCGAATATCCCCGAGAGCGCCAGCCCGACGCCGACCACGACCAGCAGCACGGCGACGACGGTCGTCCGTCTCATGCGGCACACGTGGAGGCGAGAGGCAAAACCGGTTCGGGTGTCTCTCTCCCGGACGCCGTCTGCTCGCGCTCGCCCGCGCTCACCATGTCTCGACGACCCCGTCGCGAACGTCTTCGGCACACCCCTCGCAGTCGGGGTGTCCGGACTCGAAACACGCCGGGCGCCCCGCGTCGTCGACAGAGATCGCCCGCCGCTCCGCGTGGCGTCGACAGACGATCCGCGCGCGTCCCTCCTCGTCAGCCGGGAGGTCGTACCGCGCCGCACCCGACGCGGCCCCCGCGGGGTCGTCGCGCCCCTCGGCGTAGGCGCGTTTGGCCGCCTCGAACTGACGGCCCGCCCTGCGGAGCTGCCGGCGGATGGCGCGTTCGAATCGGTCGTCCATACGACTCGGTTCGTCCCGCGAACCATAGGTCCGTTGGCCGTCGTGTTCGAGCACGTTCGAGCCCGAATACGTCGCGTGTCTGTCCCCCTGATGGAGAGAAAACACGACGAACGTTCAGTTCGGGGAGGAGACGGGGAGGTATTAGTCGCCTCGGCTCCACGGAGCGTCCATGAGCCAGACCCCAGCGGAGTCGGTGTTGCTGTCGGACGACCCCCCGCTCGACCTCCGACTCTCGACGGCAGAACTCGACGCCGCCCGCGACCGAATCACGTCGTTCATCGCCGACGTCGTCGACGATGCGGGCGCTGACGGGGCAGTTCTCGGGCTCTCCGGCGGGATCGACTCGACGCTGACCGCTCACCTCGCGGTCGAGGCGCTCGGCGAGGACGGCCTTCACGGGGTCACGATGCCGGCCGAGGTGAACGACCCCGACGTGATGAGCGACGCCGAGCGCGTCGCTCGCGACCTCGGGATCGAGTACGACGTGGTCGAGATCCAGCCGATCGCCGAGCGGTTCTTCGAGGCGTTCCCGGAGGCGACCGACGACCGCACGGCGACGGGGAACGTGTACGTCCGGACCCGTGCGGTCGTGAACTACTTCGTCGCCAACGCAGAGAATCGCGTGGTGTTGGGCACGGGCAACCGCGCGGAGGCGATGACGGGCTACTTCACGAAGTACGGTGATCAGGCCGTCGACTGCAACCCGATCGGGAACCTCTACAAACAGCAGGTGCGACAGCTGGCCGCTCACGTCGGCGTCCCCCGCGACCTCGTGATGCAAGAGCCCACGGCCGGCATGTGGGAGGGACAGACGGACGCGGCGGAGATGGGGTTCGACTACGACACCGTCGACGCGATCTTGGCGGTGCACGTCGACGGCGGTCTCTCGCGGTCGGCGACGGTCCGTGAACTCGACGTGCCGGCCGAGGCCGTCGACCGCGTGGTCGACCTGTACGAGGGCAGCGCGCACAAGCGGTCGATGCCGCCGGCTCCCGAGCGGTAACCGGAGGGACGAGGGTTCCGCGCCCGCTCAGGCGTCGTGCGCCCGTTGTTTCGTGACCTCCGCGATACCGGCGTTGGCCGAGCAGTTCGGGCACGCGTGGATCTGTCCGCGCTCGTCGGAGAACACCCGAGCGAACCGGTCCGAGACGTGCGCGTCGCAGTGCTCACACGTGGGCATGGACGGGGGACTCCGGGTGACTAGTGACGTTTCGTGTCATGGCAGTTCTACGCACGCGTGAGTTGGTCACGAACGCCTAAGTGGCCTTTCCGAACTCCGTCCAAAATTCGTCCGAAAACCCCGACGGAGGTGATCGATCGCGGCGCGCGGCGAGGTCGCCAGCGTGCCAGCGATCCGACCGTCTCAAACGAACCGTCGTCTCAGAAGTCGCGGAGCGCGTCGAGCACGTCCATCGCGGAGCCGTCGTCGATCGCGTCGCGGGCGGCCTCCAGCCCCGCCTCGATCGAGTCGGCATCCTCGCGGGCGTAGATCCGCAGGGCGGCGTTGACCGCGACCGCGTCGGCGAAGGCGTCCTCGCGCTCGCCCGCCAGGACCTCCTCGGTGATCTGCGCGGAGTCGACCGCGACGTCGTCGACCTCGAGGTCGGCCTCTTCCAGGTCCATCCCGTACTCGGCGGTCTCGATCTCGAAGTCGTCGAAGGAGGCGCTTTCGCTGCCGGCCTCCTCGTCGCCGGTTCCGTCCGCGTCGCCCGCGTCCCACTCCGCGACCTTGGTGTAGCCGGGGCGCACGTCGTCGTATCCCTCCATCCCCTGGAACATCAGGACGCGGTCGAGGTCGTGGAACTCGCTCTCGACGAACGTGTCGACCACCTTCTTCGCGAACGCGAGATGGTAGAAGGAGCCGAGGTGGACCGACGCACCGGCGGGGTTCGCCAGCGTCTCGATCGTGTTGACGAAGGTTCGGACGCCCATCATGTCGCGGCGGTGGAACAGGTCGTCGACGACGGGGTTGAAGGCGGGCTGGTAGTAGAAGCCGAAGCCGGTTTGATCGACCATATCGGCGGAGTCCGCGGGCGTCAGCTCCGTGTGGACGCCCAGCTCGTCGAGGACGTGTTTGTACGCGTCCTGTTTCTGCGTGGGGACGCGGTCGCCGGAGTGGACGACCACAGGGGTCCCGGCGGCGGCCGCGACAGCGCCCGCGGCGACACCGAGGATCGCGGAGCGGCCCTTCCCGTCGTAGTTCGCGCCGCAGTCGACGGGGTCGGCATCGGGTTCGGCGTACTCGACGCGGTCGCACATCACGTCGACGTACGCCCCCAACTCCTCGGACGTGTTCCGCTTCCAGCGGTTCGCGAGCCAGAACGCCCCGAGCGTCGTCGGGTCGGGCTCGTCCGCGAGGATGCGCTCGAACGCCTCGGTCGCCTGCACGCGCGTCAGGTCGTCGGCCGACTTGTGCCCGGAACCGCAGACCTCGGTCATCAGCCGCTTGAGGGGCCACTCGCCGAACTCCTGGGTCGCCTGAGCCATACGCCCCGTTCGGGGCTCCGAACGAAAAGTCCCTCGCTCGCCTCCCGAGCCGTGAGAACGGACTGCCACGAGAGCGGATGCGCGACGATCACAGGGCACACGCGATCCGGGGCGCACGCGATCCGGGGCGCACGCGATCCGGGGCGCACACGATCTGGGATGCGCGCGAACCAACCGAAGCCGGTCGATGAGTCTACACGACGGATCCGTGCAAGTGCTTCACACATACTAAATAAGTATTCGTCCACTATTGAGACAGTTTACCCTACATACAGCCAAATTCTGTTTCAGAGAAATCTGTAACGAGGTGCAAAAAGCGTTAGAACTATATGTTCGTCCATCTAGTGTAGATGCGTACCCAATGACGTCCAAATCCGTGTCAACCGCGCTTACGCTGTATCGCTCTCGGACCCTCACACTCGAACAGGCCGCCACCGTCGGCGGGTGCTCGACGGCGCAACTCGAAGAGAGCGCTCGGGCGTTCGCGCCGGCGGCCGGTGACGCTCCCGCTGACGACTGACCGCTCCCGGCCCGGTTGACCGCCGTCGACGATTGTCACCGACTGGCCGTCTCCGAAACCGGTAGGTACGCGCGGCACCTGATCCGGGCAATGAGTCTGGACGCCGACTGGCGGGCCGGCATCGACGTGGTCGACGCGGCCCTCATCGACGAGTACCAGAGCGGCTTCCCCGTCGAGCCGCGTCCGTTCGAGCGGGTGGCCCGCGAGGTCGCGGCCGAGACGGGAACCGACCTCGACGCCGACGCAGTCCTCGACCGCGTCCGAGACCTGCGCGATCGCGGCGTGTTCCGCCGGTTCGGTGCGGTGCTGAACCCGCCGGTCATCGGGTCCTCGACGCTCGCGGCCGTGCGGGTCCCCGACGGGCGGTTCGACGAGGTCGCAGAGATCATCAACGGCTACCCGCAGGTGAACCACAACTACCGCCGCGATCACGCGTGGAATCAGTGGTTCGTCGTCACCGCGGGCTCCCGCGAGAAGCGCGACGCGATCCTCACTGAGATCGAAGAGCGGACCGGCCGTGCGGTGCTGGACCTCCCGATGCTCACGGACTACTACATCGACCTTGAGTTCCCGGTGGTGAACGGGGATCGGTTCGCGCGGGAATCGGGCGAGGCGCGAAGCGCCTCGAACTCCGCGAGCGGAGATCGAAGCGATCCGCGAGCGTCCGAAACCGACGTCTCCGCCACCCGCATCTCGGAGGACGCCCGCGGCGACCTGAGCGCTCTGGAGGCCGATCTCCTCTTGGCGATCCAAGACGGTTTCCCGCTGTCGGCGACCCCCTACGCCGACGTGGCCCGATCGATCGACGCCGACCGCGACGACGTGCTCGCGGCCGTCGAACGCCTGCTCGACGACGGCTGTATCAAGCGGATCGGCTGCGTCGTCAACCACGTCGTCACCGGGTTCACGAACAACTGCATGGTCGTCTGGGACGTGCCCGACGACGAACTCGACGCACGCGGCGAGGCGGTCGGGAGCCTGCCGTACGTCACCCTCTGTTACCACCGCCCGCGCCGGCCGGATCAGGGATGGGAGTACAATCTGTTCACGATGATCCACGGTCGCGAGGCCGACGCCGTCGACGCGAAGATAGACGAGTTGGCGGTCGACCACCTCCCCTTCACCCACGAGCGACTCTACTCGACGGGGACGCTGAAACAGACCGGCGCGCGCTACGAGGACCTCGTCGCGAACGAGGAGTGAAAGGAATCGGCCGTCGGTCGGCTCAGTCGTCGGCCAGGACGGTCGGCCGCTCCGTGTCGTCAGCGCCGTCGGCCGCGACCGGCTCGGCGCTGCCGTCGGCGGCGTCGGGGCCGAGGTGAGCGAGCGCGTCGGCTCCCGCGACCGCGACGACGACGAAGCCGACCTTCGAGACGACGTCGAGGTAGACGAACACGAGCATCTCGGTCGCGGGCGTCAGCAGCTCGAGACCGGTGGGCGCGAGCGCCCAGACGACCGGGTAGAGCGTCCAGAGGACCACGGTGATGTTCCGGAGCGTCCCGAAGACGGCCCGGACGCGGTCGTCCGCGGCCGATGCCGACCGCGGAAGCGCCACGAGGAGCCCGTACACTAACGCGAGGTACGCGACGCCGCCGACGGCGAAAAGCGCCCACGAGAGCGTTCCCGTGGTGGCGCTCGCGGCGATACCGGCCGCGATGATCACCACGTCGACCCCGATCAGCCCGGCGAGGACCGCGCGCGACGGCCGCGCGAGGAGACCGAGGTACAGCAACAGCAGCGGCGTCGTCACGAGCCAGTCGGCGTAGCGCACGATCTCGAGGTCGCCAGCCGGCGTGGACACCACGCCGACACCGAGCGCCATCGCGAGGTACGCGAGCGCCGCGACGCCGGTGACACCCGCAAGCGTGAGGTAGTATTTCGCGTGCGACTCACCGGAGGCCGCGTCCTGCGCGATCCACGCCCAGAGCGGCGCGACCGTCCCGGCGGCCATCGCGACGAAGCCGAGCCACGCCCACACGGTCGTGTCGACGATCACCGCCGGTCACCTCCCTCGTCGTCCGCGGGATCGGCCGCGCGCGAGAAGTCGAAGGCCGCGTCTCCGTCGGGTTCGTCCTCGTCGGCGGCGGGCGGGTCCGTCCCGCCGTCCGAGACGGCCTGACTGGTCGCGTCGCTCGGTACTGGAGGGGCGTCGAGTTCGGCGTCGGCCGCGAACTCGAAGTCGTCGACGGCGTCGCGCAGGTCGCGTGCTCGGGCGGACAACGACTCGGCGGCGGTCTCCACCGCGCCGAGCGTCCGCTCCTGTTCGTCGACCGCGCCGGTCACGTCGCCGGCCGCGCTCGCGGTCTGGGCGCTGATCGCGGAGACGTCCTCGACGTGACCGACGACGGCGTCGACGGAGTCCGCCTGCGTCTCCGTCGCGCGGGTGATCTCCGTCATGCTCGTGTCGGTCCGCTCCGAGGCCTCCGCGAGTCGTTCGAGCGCGTCGATCGACGTCTCGACGGTCTCGACGCCGGCAGAGATCCGCTGTTCGGTCCGCTCCATCGCGTCCGCGCCTGTCTCCGCGCGCTCCTGGACCGCGTGGATGCGCGCTTCGATCTCGCTCGCGGACTCCTGCGTCTCCTCGGCGAGCGACTTCACCTCTTCGGCGACGACCGCGAAGCCCGCCCCCTCGGCCCCCGACCGCGCCGCCTCGATGGAGGCGTTCAGGGCGAGCAGGTTGGTCTGTTCTGCGATCTCCGAGATGGTGTCGACGACCTCGCCGATCTCCTCGACCTCCGCGGCGAGCGCCTCGACCTCCGCGGTCGTCTCCGCGGTCGTCTCCTCGACGGCGTCCATCTCCGCGAGCGCCTCCTCGGCGGCCTCGCGACCTTCCTCGCCGACCGACGCGGCGTGTTCCGCCGTCTCGGCCACGTCGGTGACGGTCGAGGCGACCTCCTCGGCCGAGGACGCGAGGTTCTCGGCCTCGTCCGTCGCCGCACGGAGGTCGTCGCGCTGGGTGCGCGCTCCCTGAGCGATCTCCTCGACCGCCTCGCTCACGGTACCGGTCGTCGCCCGCAGGTTCTCCGTGCGGTCGTCGACGGTGCCGGCGACGTCGGCGGTGTCCTCGGCGACCGTCGCGACCGAGGTGACCGTCTCCTCCAGTTCGGCGGCCATCTCGTTGAACGCCGCGCCGACGCGCGCCATCGACTCGTTGTCGCCGTCGGGGTCGACCCGCTGAGTGAGGTCGCCGTCGGCGAGCGCGCGCATCGCCGACTCGTACTCGGTCGCCTTCTGCTCCACCGTCTCCGCGCGCTCGGTCGCCTCGCGGCGGGCGCGTTCGGCCTCCTCACGGGCGGTCTCCGCGTCGTCGATCTCCGATCGGAGCGACGATCGCATGGCGTCGAACGCCCGGAACAGCCGCCCGATCTCGTCGGTCCGCCCCGTCTGCAGCGGCACGTCGAGGTCGCCGTCGGCCATGCGCTCCGCCTTCGCGGTGAGCTGTCGCAGCGAGATGACGGTGTTCGACCCGACAGTTACCCCGATGAGCGCGAGCCCGATGACGGTGAGAAGCGTCATACCGATGAGCCCGGACCGAATCTCCGCGCCCGCCGCGCCGAGCCCCTCCGCCCTGAGGTAGACGAGTACCCCGTACGAAACTGAAATTCCCATGACGGCGACGAGAGACAGCGCGAGTTTCGCGCCGTAACTCGACCGGACACGGGAGAACGGTCCCCATTGCATGTGTGTCAACTACCAGCGATCGACTTCGTATAATAACTAGCACCTAAATATTAGGGCTGATAACCCCCGTCAGCGGTTCACAATCGAGGATCAGCCAGCACCCCACGACGGCGGGAAAACGAACAAAACAGAGCGGGGGTACAACGAGACCCACGCGGGGGCGCGCAACCGCGACGAGCGGATGAGCCGAGCGGGCTACCCCAGAACGTACCGCGCCCACGGGTACCGCTCGACGAGCGGCCGGCCGCCGACCCTGTACTCCTCGACGTACGCGTCGAGCCCGAGGATCCGACCGGCCCCGAACGCGGCGACGGAGAGGAACACGAGCATGTACGCGAAGTCGCCGTTGACGTATCCGTGCGCGATGTTCCAGTTGCCGAAATAAAAGAGGACCATCATGAACGCTCCCCAGAAGGCGGCGAGTCGGGTGAGAAAGCCGACCAGCAGGCCGAGCCCGATGAACACCTGACCCCACGGAACGGCGACGTCAACGAACGCCATGAACCACGCCGTCTCGGACATCGCGATGAACAGCCCGGCGAGCGGGCTACCGTTTCCGGCCGGCGCGCTCGCCAAGTAGCTCGCTGCGCTGAACGGCTCACCGAGGAGTTTACCCAGCCCGGCCTGGAGGAACGCCAGCCCCATCATCAGCCGCAAAGCGAGAATGAACCAGACGCTGAGGGTGTGGAGCTTCCCTTCGGCAGAGATACCGGCAACAGTGCTCTGTAGCGAAACTTCTTTCATTGACATACACGGAGAGATGACATATTACTAAATAAACATAGCGGCGGATTCTCGGGCGCGGAGAGACGTCGAGCGCACCGGCATCGGACGGAAACGCGACCCGTCGGAACCCGTCCGACCCACCGGGTCGAAACTGGACGGCGATCCGTCTCGTATCGACCGGCGTCGCGCGTGTCGGCGTCGGTTTCACTTTCGCTTTCGGGGTCGTTTTTAACACCCACCGGGTCGACAGTTTGGGTATGAGCCAGTCCACGTTCGACGACGACGACCTGTTCGGCGAGGCGGCCGCGGAGACCCGCGCGGAGGTCGAAGATCACCTGGCGGCCGCCCGCACGGAACTCCCCGACCCGGACTCGGTCTGGGAGACGGACGCGGACAACGTGCTCGGCGTGCTCAACGGACTGAAGTCGGCGCTCGACGTGGGCGACGCGGTCGGCAGCGTGCGCTCGGCGAAGAAGGCGTACGTCCTCGGCGAACGCGCCGACGCCTTCGAGGACGCAGCCGACCTGAAGGCGGAGATCGAGGAACTGGAGGAACTCGTGGGCGACATCGAGGCCGCCGCCGAGGAGGTCGCGTCGCTCACCGGCACCGTCCCCGCGATTCGCGGTGCGCTGCAGGACGCGGCGGCCGAACGGGACGAAGAGGAGAGCGAGGAGTGACGGATCCGTCCCCGCCCGTCAGGGCGGGGCTTTCTCTTGACTCTCTGTGAGCTTATCGTGACGTCGGCTCCCGATCGACGACCGCCGTCGCCAGATCCGCGAGCGCGTCGCCCGCGCGGTCGAGCAGTTCCTCGCCGCGCGCGGCGTCGCCCGCGCTGGGGTCGCCGACGACGCCGTTGTCGGTGAACTCGTCCGAGTCGTGCGCGAGGTTCACGCCCGCGACCCACTCGCCCCAGCGGTCGGCGGCCCCATCGCTCGCGGTCGCGACGCGATCCTCTCGGACGAGATGCGGGTGTGTCGCGCGCAACAGCGACGTCTCCAGCGGACCGGCGTGACCCATGTCGCTCGCGTGCTCGCCGACCGCCTCGAACCACGTGAACGCGACCGCGTAGCCGTCGTGAGCGTCGTCTCGGGAGAATCGCCGCGCGACCTCCGCGAGCGCCTCGACGTTGCCGCCGTGGCCGTTGACGAACACGACTCGGTCGATCCCGTGGCTCGGCAGCGACTCCGCGGCCTCGCGGACGTACGCCCGGAAGGTGTCGGGCGAGACCCACATCGTCCCGTCGAACGCACGGTGCTCCTCCGCGACGCCGACGGGTATCGGCGGAGCGACGACGACCTCGCCGAGTGCGCCGTCACCGGATGCGTCGTCGCCGACGGACGTCTCGTAGGCCGTCGCGCCCGCCTCCGCGACCGCGACCGCGTCGAGCGTGTCGGTGCCGAGCGGCGCGTGGGGGCCGTGCTGTTCGGTGCTGCCGACGGGAACGAACGCGACGTCGACGTCGGCGTCGCGCACGTCGGTCCAGGTGGCGTCCGCGAGTCGCATACCGGGACGTCGCCGCGACGGACCGTATAGGCGACGGTCCGAACAGGAGAGTTATTCGGATGGGTCGTGAACGGGATGTCATGGTAGACGATAGCGGGGATCACGCACGGGCGTACGGGGTCACGTTCGGACCGCTCAAGCGCGCGCTCCGCGAGCACAGGTACCCGGTGTCGGCCGCGGAGCTGATCGAGCAGTACGGGGGGTTCGAACTGGAGACCGCGACGGGAAACGAGCGGCTCGAAACGGCGTTGGAGGGAACCGAGACGGCGCGGTTCGGCGAGCCGTGGGAGGTCCGCGACGCGATCTTGGACGGCCTCGACGACGGCGCGGTGCGAGGACGAGCCGCTCGCGCGGACGAGAGCGGCGACGACCCCACCGAGGTCGACGCGGCGGGCGACTGGAGCCGGCTGGAGAGCGAGGAGTGACACCGTCCGAGGCGTCGCCGGTACGGCCGCGGCTCAGTCGTCGTCGCCCTCGGCGTCTTCGATCAGTTGCGCGGTCCGCTCTTGTGCGCGGTCGATGAATTCCTGTGGCAGCTCGTCGATCTCGCCGGCCTGCACGCCCCAGAGGTGCGCGTACAGCCCGTCGTCGTCGAGAAGTTCCTCGTGGGTCCCCCGCTCGACGACCTCGCCGTCCTCCAACACGAGGATCGCGTCGGCGTCTTTGATCGTCGAGAGCCGGTGTGCGATCGCGAACGTCGTCCGGTCGGCCGTGAGCCGGTCGAGCGAGCGCTGGATCAGCATCTCCGTCTCGGTGTCGACGTCGGAGGTCGCCTCGTCCAAGACGAGGACGTCGGGGTCCTTGAGCACCGCCCGCGCGATGGTGACACGCTGGCGCTGGCCGCCGGAGAGCTTCACCCCGCGCTCGCCGACCATCGTGTCGTAGCCGTCGGGGAGGTTCTCGATGAACTCGTGTGCCTCCGCGGCGCGCGCGGCCTCCCGGACCTCCTCGTCAGTCGCGTCGAAGGTACCGTACGTGATGTTCTCGCGGACGGTGCCGTAGAAGAGGTACGACGACTGACCGACGTAGCCGATCGAGCGGCGCAGCGACGTGAGCGTCACGTCGCGGACGTCTTGGCCGTCGATCCGGATCGCGCCCTCGTCGACGTCGTACATCCGGAGCAACAGTTTGAGCACGGTCGATTTTCCGGCTCCGGTGGGTCCGACCAACGCGAGCGTCTCACCCCCTTCGACTTCGAAGTCGATGTCCGAGACGATCGTCTCGTCGTCGTAGCCGAACGAGACGTGGTCGTACGCGACCGCGCCGTCGTCGACGACGAGGTCCTCTGCGTTCGGATCCTCGGCGAGCCGCGAGGGCTCGTCCATCAGCCCGAAGATCCGCGCGGAGGAGGCGCGAGCGCGCTGATACATGTTGATTATCTGTCCGAACTGCGCCATGGGCCAGATGAACCGCTGGGTGTAGAGGATGAAGACGACGAAGTTCCCGACGGTGAGCGTTCCGGTGAACGGTCCCGGCGGGGTCTCCTGAAACACCCAGAGGCCGCCGATGACGAAAGTGATCACGAAGCCGATACCGGCGAACACGCGCAGCGCCGGGAAGAAGGTGATCCGGGTGCGGATCGCGTCCCAGTTGGCGTCGAAGTAGTCCATCGACACGTCGTCGACGCGGTCGGACTCGTACGGCTCGGTGTTCGAGGACTTGATCACCTGAATGCCGCCGAGGTTGTTCTCCAACCGTGAATTCATCGTCCCGACCGAGGAGCGCACCTCGGCGTACTTCGGCTGGATCGTCTTGATGAACAGGTAGGTGAACCCGGCGATGATGGGCACGGGGAGGAGCGCCACGAGCGCCAGTTGCCAGTTGATCCACACGAGCAGCACGCCGATCCCGACGACCATCACGGAGAGCCGGAACAGCGAGTTCATCCCGTCGTTCAAGAATCGTTCGAGCCGGTTCACGTCGTTCGAGAGGATGGACATCATCTCGCCGGTCTGCTTATCGGAGAAAAACTCCATGTTCAGCCGCTGCATCTTGTCGTACGTGTCGGTCCGGACGTCGTGTTGGATGTGCTGGGCGAAGGCGTTGAACCCCCAGTTTCGGACCCAGTGGAACCCGGCACCGAGCACGAACGCGCCCGCGATGACGCTGACCGTGAACCAGAACTGCGCCGCCTGTTCGGTCGGGAGCCACGCGTCGGGTAGCAAGACGAGCGGAATCTGCTCGCGGAACAGGGCGTCCTGATAGAACACGGCGTCGATGGCGATCCCGAGCATGAGCGGCGGGAGCAGATCGAGGAGCCGCGCGAAGATGCTGGCGAGAACGCCGACGGAGACCTGCGGGAGGTACTCTCGGCCGTACACGGCGAACAGCCGCCGCATCGGATTCTCGACCTCCTCGCGCTGCTCCTCGAACGGGTCGTCGTCTTCCCACTCGGCGCTACTCATCACCGAGACTACCGGGCCGCGAGGCAAGTGCGTTTCCTTCGGATCGATCTGGACGGTGAAGCATACGTCAGACGTTCGCCCGCTCGATCGCCGGGTCGACGCCGGCGGCGTCGAGGTCCTCGCGAATCCGTCGGCGGAGCGGGTTCGGGACCGTCTCGCGGGGGATCGGCGCGGCCGTGTCGCGGTCCTCGTCGGTCGGCACCGTCCAGTAGAGGACGCGCTCGGCGGCGGCGTAGAACTCGATCGCGACCCGGTTGCCTCCGCCGTCGTAGTGGACGCGCGCGGCGGCCCCCTCGGCGCGCCACCCCTCCTGATCGATGAGTGCGGCGATCTCCTCGTGCATGGACGGACTCGGGACGGGAGACTCATGTCGGCTTCGACCGGTCGCCGGTCCACTCGACAACCGCGTCGACGAGCACGCCTCGAAAGGAGTTTAGCCCCGCCGGCCACAGGGCGGGTATGTCCCTTCGCGTCACCTTCCTCGGGACGGGCGGCGCCGTCCCGACCACCGAACGCGCGCCGAGCGCCCTGTTCGTCAACCGCGAGGGCGACCGGCTGCTGTTCGACTGCGGCGAGGGCACCCAGCGCGGCATGATGCGGTACGGCACCGGCTTCGGGATCGACCACCTGTTCGTCTCGCACCTCCACGGCGACCACGTCCTCGGGATCCCCGGTCTCGTCCAGACGCTCGGGTTCAACGACCGCACGGAGCCGCTCACGATCCACTGCCCGCCGAACACCGGCGACGACCTCCGCGATCTCGTCCACGCGGTCGGCCACGACCCGGCGTTTCGGGTCCGGATCGATCCCGTCGCTCCGGGCGAGGTCGCCCTCGACGCCGACGGCTACGCGGTCCGCGCGTTCGAGACGGAACACCGCACCAGATCACAGGGGTACGTCTTGGAGGAGGCGGACCGCCCCGGCCGGTTCGACCGTCCGAAGGCGGAGGAACTCGGCGTCCCCGTCGGCCCGAAGTTCGGCCGACTCCACGACGGCGAGTCCGTCGAGGCCGAAGATGGGACGATAGTCGAGCCCGATCAGGTCGTCGGCCCGCCGCGCCCCGGGCGGAAGCTCGTCTACACGGCGGACACGCGACCGCGAGAGCGAACCGTCGAGGTCGCCCGCGACGCCGACCTGCTGGTCCACGACGCCACCTTCGCCGACGACATGGCCGACCGCGCCCGCGACACCGCGCACTCGACCGGCCGCGAGGCCGGGTCGATCGCGGCGCGCGCGAACGCGAAGCGGCTGGCGCTCGTCCACGTCTCCTCGCGGTACGCGGCCGACGCCTCGCCGATCCGCCGAGACGCGCTCAAGGCGTTCGACGGCGAGTGTCTCCTCCCCGACGACGGGACGCTCATCGAGGTGCCGTTCCCCGACGCGGACGAGTAGGCCGCTTCCCGGTCGCGCCGGATCGCCGCCCGGGAAACCTTGATGGGCCGCGGCGACGACCCTGGCGTATGTCCGACAACTGCATCTTCTGTGCGATCGTCGACGGCGAGATCCCGGCGCGAACCGTCCACGAGACCGACGACGTGGTGGCCTTCCTCGACGCCAACCCGCTCGCTCCGGGACACACGCTCGTGATCCCCAAATATCACGCCGAACGCGTCGGCGACCTCGACGCCGACCTCGCGAGCGCCGTCTTCGACGCGGTGGCAGCGATCACGCCGGAGGTCGAACGCGCCGTCGACGCCGACGGCGCGAACGTCGGAATCAACGACGGCGAGGCGGCCGGTCAGGAGGTTCCGCACGTCCACGTCCACGTTGTCCCGCGGTTCGACGGCGACGGCGGCGCGCCGATCCACGCGGTCGCCGGCGAGCGACCCGACCTCGCAGACGAGGAACTCGACGCGATCGCCGACGACGTGTCGGCCGCGATAGACGGGTGACACTCGCCCGAGCCGATCGGCCTTCGTCGATCACCCGCGCCCGCCCGCCAGCCGGTCTGCGGCCGGTAGCGTCCGGAGCCACAGCATCGCGCCGGTCCCCACGATCGGGCCGACGACGAGCGGGGCGAACGCCCACCGCCAGCCGACGGCGTCTTGCACGACGGGAACGAGTTGGATCGACGCGATGGTGATGAGGAAGCCGACCGCGGTTTGGAGCGTCAGCGCGGAGCCGACGTAGCTCTCGTCGGCGAGTTCTGAGACCGCCGCGGAGAACTGCGCGGAGTCGGCCACGATGAAGAATCCCCAGACGAGAACGAACGGGGCGACCACGAGCGGCGACGCCCCGAACACGACGCCCGCGAGCAGGCAGGCCGCCCCGGAGACGCCCATCGACAGGCTCGTGACGACCGACCGCCCCCAGCGGTCGGCCGCGGAGCCGGCCAGCCACGCGCCGACGCCGCCGACGGAGATTGTCGCGAACGCCAACAGCGCGGCGCTGCGGTCGGCGTCGGCGACGCCGCCGGCCTCGAAGCTCGCGACGAGGTAGACGGGGATCCACGTCCAGACCGCGTACAGCTCCCACATGTGCCCGAAGTAGCCGGTGTTTGCGAGGACGACTCCACGGTCGGTGACGATCCGGCGGATCGCGCTCGGATCGAACGGGGCCGTCTCCGGCTGGTGCGGCCCGTCCTCGTACGCGAGGACGAGCGCGCCGCCGAGCGCGGCGAGCGCGGCGGTGCCATACAGGACCGCGTCGGGCCGACCGATCCCGCTGACCGCCCGGAGGAGATGCGGCGAGGCCGACCCGACCGTCAGCGCGCCGACCAGCACGCCGATGGCCAGCCCGCGTCCCTCGTCGAACCACGACGCCATCATCTTCATGCCGGTGGGATACACGCCAGCGAGCGCGACGCCCGTCAGAAATCGCAGGAGGATCGCCGGCACGCCGCTTTCGACGACCGCCGCGATGACCGCCGTCCCCGCGGCACCGGCCAGCGCGGAACCGGCGAACAGGTAGCGCGGCGGGACGACGTCGGCGATCGTGAGCGACGCCGACAGGAGGGCACCGACGACGAACCCCAGTTGGACCGCGTTGGTCAGCCACGCCGTTTCGGCGGACGAGAGGCCCCACGCCGCGGCCAGTTCCGGGCCGACGGCGGTCCCGCTGAACCAGAGCGTCATGGCGAACAGCTCCGCGACGCCGACGAGTGCGAGCGCGCGCCACTTCCCGTCTGCGATGGCCGCCATACGCCATCTAATGGCAAATATATGGTATAGATATTGGGGTCGATGTTGAGAGAACACCACGAGGCATCGCGACGATCCGCGACGCTTAACAGCCGACTCCAGAGACCGGTGCCATGCATACCACGACGCTCGCGCTGGTCGGGGCGACCGGCGGCGCGGGGACGACGCGGACCGCCGTCGAACTGGCGGCGGTCGGGGCGCGAGGCGGCCACGACGTGGTCGTCATCGACGCCGCGTTCACCACGCAGGGACTCTCGGAGTACGTCGCGGGCCGGATCGACACCGATCTCACGGCGCTCGTCACCGACGAGACGGAGTCGTCGCTGTCGGCGGCTGCGTATCCGATCGGTGACAGAAGCGGAGCCGAGAGGGACACGAAACCGGGTCCGGAGAGAGACTCGGAGACGAACAGGGAACCGAGACGGGACGAAAACCCGCGAACGAGAGATACCGACACTCCGGGCCGCGTCGACGCCGTCCCCGCGCGAGCACCGTTCGAGCGTCTGGCGCGGTCGAAGACCGCGGCGGCCGCGCGGAAGCTAGAGCGTCGCATCGACGAGGCGGTCTCGACGTACGACGCCGTGATCCTCGACGTCGCCCCCGTCGGTTCGAACGAGGCCGTCGCCGCGGTCACCGCCGCCGACCGCGTCGAGGCGGTACGCCCGGCGTCGGCGCACGGACGCGACGCGCTCCAGCGACTCCGCGGGCGGATAGCCGACGTGAGTGCGACCGTCGACGGAGCGATCGCGGTGGCGCGCGGCGGTCGCGGCGAGCGCACCGAGGAGCGAACCGACGCCGAGACGGTGCTTCCGGCCGTCGAGCCGGCGGTCGCGGCCGCACCGACCGCGGCCAGCGGCGACGATGCGTACGCGCGTGCCGCCGCCGACGCCTACGAGCGCGCGTTCGGCGCGTCGCTCGGGCTCGAGTTCGACGATCACGGACTGATAGATCGGCTGCGACCGTCGCGCTGACCGGGACTCTCGGGACGGGAGCGGAAACGACCGACTCAGCGGAGGCCGTTGGGGTCACCGAGCGCGCCGCCGGGTGCGTCGGAGTCCGATCCGAGCGCGTCGCGCCCGCGATCCGCACCGGCAGAACCACCCGCACCGAGCGGGGCGGAGCCGGCGAGATGGGCGTCGACGGCGTCGGAGACTGCGGACAACGGGTCGTGCGTCTCGACGTACGTCGCCAGCGCGAAGTCCGCCTCGTCGCCGCCGGCGAGCGCGACGGCGTCGCTGCGGGCGATCCGGCCGTCGAGCCAGTCGCGGACGACGCCGCGGCGGGTCGGGGCGAGCGGACTGACGCCTGCGACGCCGCAGCGGTGGAGCGTCTTCGCGGCGATCATCGGTGTCACACCAGCCTCGGCGGCGGCATCTCCCACGCTCCGTCCGGCCGAGTACGCGTCGACGAGCGTCGCGGTCGCGGCCGGCGTACACGGGAGATCGCCGGCGTGGGCGGCGAGGCGATCGACGAGCGGAGTCGCGGTGTCGTCTGCGACGGCGACCCCGCGGTCGCGCTGGCGCGAGGTCACTTCGAGACCGGCCGCGATCTCCGAGAGCGTCATGGGAGTCGATGCGCCGGACGGGGTGTTAAACCTCCCGTACTGCGACGGGGTCGACGGCAATCCACCGACCGGTAACCGGTCGGTTCGAGCGCGCGGATCGGGTCGAACACCCGTCGATCCACCCGGGTTTAAGTAAGGGATCGGGCCGGAGTTCGAAGTACGATGAGCCAAGCACGTCCGACCCGGATCCGTTCGCACCGCACCGAAACCACCGACGGCGTCGCGGAGACGGAGCGAGCCTCCGTCGACGAGTGTCCCGAGTGCGGCGGCCGGACGCGGGTCGACGCGGCCGAGCGCGTCTGTCGCGACTGCGGGCTCGTGGTGGAGGCGGACCGGATCGACCACGGTCCCGAGTGGCGCTCCTTTTCGGACGACGACACGAACCCGAAGCGCACGGGTGCCCCGTTGACGCGCTCGCGACACGACCGCGGGCTCTCGACCGAGATCGGGCGGTCGACCCGCGTGAAGGGGCGCAAGCGCCGCCGGCTCGCTCGGATGCGGACCCAGCACAATCGCGCGCGGATCTCGACGAAGCGCGACCGCAACAAGGTGTACGCCTACACCGAGATCCGGCGGTTGACCGGCGCGCTGGAGCTGCCGAACGGCGTCCGCGACACGGCCTGCACCCTGTTCGACTCCGCACAGAAGGAGAGCCTGCTGCGCGGGCGATCGCTGGAGGGCTTTTCGGCCGCGTGCGTCTACGTCGCCTGCCGCACCGCGAACGTCGCCCGAACCGTCGGTGAGATCTGTGTCGAGGCGAAGGCGACGGAGGCAGAGCACCGCGCCGCCTTCGACGCCATGAACCGCGAGCTCGGGCTCCCGATCGGTCCGACCGGTCCCGCGGAGTACCTGCCGAGATTCGCGAGCGACCTCGGGGTCGCATCCGACGTCGAGCGCCGCGCCGGCGAACTGGCCGAGCGCGCCGTCGCAGAGGGGATCGCGAACGGCCGCAACCCGGTCGGCGTCGCCGCCGCCTGCATCTACACCGCGGCCCGCGAGCGCGACGCCGACTGCACGCAACAGGAGGCCGCCGACGCCGCCGGCGTCACGCCCGTGACCGTCCGCCGGACCTTCGTCGAACTGACCGCCTGAGTGAGCGGCGAAGTTCGGACGGGCAGACCGGCGGACGGGCGCGAAGCGGACGCGGGGCGGACGCGATACAGACAAGCGAACGCGCGGCCGCTCCGGAGGGCTCCCGAACGCTCGTGAGCGATCACGACACGTGGGGACGGATAACACGAAAACCGTTAAGCCCGGCAGTCGCGTACGAGCGGGTATGAGCGCTGACCGGTCCGCCCTGTTGCGGGCCATCGAGCGCGGCGAACGGGACGGCGGCGCGATAGAGTTCAAGGAGCGGCTCACCCGCGAGGTCCACCTGGCCGACGGCCGGATGGAGTCGCTCGTGGCCCAGCTCCGGCATCGCGTGCTCTCGGGCGACGGCGAGGCCACCTACGTCCTCGGCGTCACCGACGACGGCGGGCTCGCGGGCGTCGAACCCGAGACATTCTCCGAGACGATGGACGTGCTCTCGCTGCTCGCGAGCGAGGCGGACGCGCACATCGCTGACGTCGAGACGTGGAGCGCCGGCTCGTCCGGCAACGGGAGCACTGACGGACTCGTCGGGCTCGCCACGCTCCGCGATGGGGGGATGTTCGAGACCGACGACGACCACCTCGTGATCGGGACCGCGGGCCACGTCGACCACGGGAAGTCGACGCTCGTCGGCACCCTCGTTACGGGACGGGCGGACGACGGACAGGGCGGCACGCGGGGATTCCTCGACGTACAGCCGCACGAGGTCGAGCGGGGACTCTCGGCGGACCTCTCGTACGCCGTCTACGGCTTCGCCGACGGCGACGACGAGCCGGTACGGATGGACAACCCTCACCGGAAGTCCGACCGCGCGCGGATCGTCGAGGAAGCCGACCGGCTCGTCTCGTTCGTCGACACCGTGGGGCACGAGCCGTGGCTCCGGACGACGATCCGCGGGCTCGTGGGCCAGAAGCTCGACTACGGACTCTTGGTCGTCGCCGCCGACGACGGACCGACGAAGACGACGCGCGAACACCTCGGCATCCTGCTGGCGACGGAACTGCCCACTATCGTCGCGATAACGAAGGCGGATGCCGTGAGCGATGAACGGCTCACCGCGGTCGAACGCGAGGTCGAATCGATGCTGCGGGACGCCGGTCAGACGCCGCTCCTCGTCGACCGCCACGGGATCGACACGGCGGTCGCGGAGGTCGGCGACGGGGTCGTCCCGCTGCTGTCGACGAGCGCGGTGACGAAGGCGGGCGTCGAGACGCTCGACCGGCTCTTCGAGACGCTTCCGAAGCGGGCGACGCCCGAGCGCGCGGAGTTCCGGCTGTACGTCGACCGCAGCTACAAGGTGACGGGCGTCGGGGCGGTCGCGTCCGGCACCGTCAACTCCGGCACCGTCGAGGCCGGCGACGAACTCCTGTTAGGACCGATGGCCGACGGCACCTTCCGCGAGGTCGAGGTGCGCTCCATCGAGATGCACTACCACCGCGTCGACAAGGCGACGGCCGGCCGGATCGTCGGTATCGCGCTCAAGGGCGTCGACGAGGCGGAGATCGAGCGCGGAATGGCCCTGGTCCCCCGCGACAGTGACCCGGAACCGGTCCGCGAGTTCGAGGCGGAGGCGATGGTTCTCAATCACCCGACGCGGATACAGGCGGGCTACGAGCCCGTGGTCCACGTCGAGACCGTCTCCGAGGCGGCCGTCTTCGAGCCCGAGGGGGGCCAGCTCCTCCCCGGTGACACCGGACGGACGCGCGTCCGGTTCAAGTTCCGGCCGTACCTCGTCGAGGAGGGACAGCGGTTCGTCTTCCGCGAGGGGTCGAGCAAGGGCGTCGGGACGATTCGAGGAGTGAACCCGGAGAAGTGAATCGGCGAAATGGGTACGGAACCGGTCAGCTGTCGTCGACGTCGACGAGCTCCATCAGCGGGTAGCCGTCAGTCATCGTCATCCGGGTGCTGACGCCCACGCCCTCGTAGTCGATCCGCATCTCGACGTCCATCAGCGAGCCCGTGAGTTCCGTGTAGCCGTTCTCGTGGTCGATGGCGTTGGCGACGCGGTCGTCGCGGATCTCGACGGTCACCGACTCGCAGAACGGCTGGTTCTCGATCGCCTCCGCCATCGCGGCCTCTAGGCTCCGGGCGCTCGACGGGCTGACGGGCGTTCCCGCGAACTGGTGGTACAGCGAGCCGAACTTGATCCCCGCCTCGAAACACGCCTGCTGGGCGTCGGTTGCCATGCTCCACCTCCGGCAGCGGCGGGGAAAGAACTTCTGTGGGCGAGCGATCGACGCCGGTCAGCGGGGCGAGGCCGCGTCACCGGCGCGTCGACGCCGAACGGAAGGCGTTAGGTTCGGCGGCCGGAACCCGTGGGCATGAACGCGCTTCGCGTGACGGGCGGCCGGGTGCTTCGCCCGGACTGCCGCGTGACCGAGTCGGACGTGACGATCGACCGCGACGCGGGCACGATAGTCGCCGTGGGTGAGACGGCGGTCGACGGAGCGGACGCCGCTCCGCCCGACGAGGCCGACGAGACCCTCGACGCGTCCGGGTCGCTCGTGATTCCGGGGCTCGTCAACGCGCACACGCACGTCGCGATGACGCTGCTCCGCGGGTACGCCGACGACAAGCCGCTCGGCCCGTGGCTGCGCGAGGACATCTGGCCGGCGGAGGCGGAACTCACTCCCGACGACATCGAGGCCGGTGCCGAACTCGGCGTCTTGGAAATGATCCGATCGGGGACGACGGCGTTCGCCGACATGTACTTCGCGATGGACCGGGTCGCGGACGTGGTCGACCGCGCGGGACTGCGCGCGCGACTCGGCCACGGGGCGGTCACGGTCGGCAAAGACGACGGGGACGCGCGGGCGGACGTCGAGGAGAGCCTCGCCGTCGCCCGAGACCTCGACGGGGCCGCAAACGGGCGGATCCGGACAGCCTTCATGCCGCACTCGCTGACGACGGTCGGCGAGGAGCACCTCCGCGAGGGCGTGGCCGCGGCCCGCGAGGCGGGCGTCCCGGTGCACCTCCACGCGAACGAGACGGTCGACGAGGTCGACCCGATCGTCGACGAGCGCGGCGAGCGTCCGATCGCGTACGCCGACGATGTCGACGCGCTCGGCGCGGACGACTTCTTCGCGCACGGCGTCCACCTCGACGACGGCGAGATCGAACGGCTCGCCGGGTCGGGGACCGCGATCGTCCACTGTCCGGCCTCGAACATGAAGCTCGCGAGCGGGATGGCCCCCGTCCAGCGGCTCCGCGAGGCGGGCGTCACGGTCGCGCTCGGCACCGACGGCGCGGCCTCGAACAACGATCTCGACCTCTTCGACGAGATGCGCGACGCCGCGATGCTGGGAAAGCTCGCCGCGGACGACGCGAGCGCGGTCCCCGCCGAGGCCGCAGTGGAGATGGCGACCGCGGGAGGCGCGACCGCCGTCGGGCTCCCCGGCGGTCGGATCGAGCCCGGTGCGGCCGCCGACCTCGCCGTCGTCGACCTCGATGCCCCGCACCTGACGCCGGTTCACGACCCCGTCTCGCACCTCGCGTACGCGGCGCGCGGGAGCGACGTGCGACACACCGTGTGCGACGGCGCGGTCCTCATGCGCGACCGCGACGTGCTGACGCTCGACGCCGACGGCGTGCGAGCGCGCGCGGCCGCCGCCGCACGCGACCTGATCGACCGCGTCGAGCGGGAGTGACGGCGCGTGTACTGCCTGTCGTCGAGGAGTATATAGCGGTCTGGCCGGTTTACTTTTGAATCAAAAGTTTCGACCACATATCAACCCGACTCTAGAAGTAGTAAACCAGCTAAGAGTGGAGCCCCTAGTAACGGGTATGCCAGACAGAACAGCTCACCTCGACATCACGGGGATGTCCTGTGCCAACTGCTCGGCGACGATACAGGACGCCCTGGAGGGCCTCGACGGCGTGGCGTCGGCGACGGCGAACTACGCCACCGACGAGGCGACGGTCGAGTACGACCCCGCGGCGGTATCGCTCCGTGAACTGTACGACGCCATCGAATCGGCGGGCTACGGCGCGGTCTCGGAGACGGTCACGATCGCGATCACGGACATGTCGTGTGCGAACTGCGCCGAGACGAACGCGGACGCCCTCGAAGACACACCGGGCGTCGTCGACGCCGACGTGAACTACGCCACCGACGAGGCGCAGGTCACCTACAACCCCGCCGACGTCTCTCGTTCCGACCTCTACGACGCCATCGAATCGGCCGGCTACTCGCCGGTGCGTGAGGACGGAAGCGGCGCGACCGGCGACTCTGACGGCTCCGGCGCGAGCGACGCGAGCGGCGAAGCGGGCTCCGGATCTGGCGGCGACGGCGGCCAGAGCGCCCGCGACGCAGCACGCGAGGAGGAGATACGCAAACAGCTCCGCCTGACGCTGTTCGGGGCCGCGCTCGCGGTCCCCCTCCTCGCGTTCATGGCCGACCACCTCCTCTTCGACGGCGCGCTCTTGCCCGACGAAGTGTTCGGGGTCGGCGTCGGCTGGGTGCAGTTCCTGCTCGCGACGCCCGTGCAGGTCGCGCTCGGTCGACCGTTCTACGAGAACTCCTACAAAGCGCTCGTCAGGAACGGCCGCGCCAACATGGACGTGCTGATCGCGCTCGGCTCCACCACCGCGTACGCCTACTCGGTCGCGGTCCTCTCAGGGGCGATCGCCGGGAGCCTCTACTTCGACACGGCCGCGCTCATCCTCGTGTTCATCACGCTCGGTAACTACCTCGAAGCGCGCTCGAAGGGGCGGGCCGGCGAGGCGCTCCGGAAGCTGCTGGAGATGGAAGCCGAGACGGCGACGCTCGTCGGCAGAGCGGCGTCGGAGACGCCGCATGCAGACGGCGAAGCCGTCAGCGAGGACGGAGAAGAAGAGGAGGTCCCGCTCGAGGCGGTGGAGCCCGGCGATCGCATGAAGGTTCGCCCCGGCGAGAAGATTCCGACCGACGGCGTCGTGGTCGACGGACAGAGCGCGGTCGACGAGTCGATGGTGACCGGAGAGTCGGTCCCCGTGGAGAAAAGCGAGGGCGACGAGGTGGTCGGATCCACGATCAACGAGAACGGCGTGCTCGTCGTGGAGGCGACGAAGGTCGGCGCGGACACCGCGCTCCAGCAGATCGTCGAAACGGTGAAACAGGCGCAGTCGCGCCAGCCCGACATCCAGAACCTCGCCGACCGCATCTCGGCGTACTTCGTCCCCGCGGTCATCGTCAACGCCCTGCTGTGGAGCATCGTCTGGTTCCTGTTCCCCGAGACGCTCGCCGGAGTCGTGAACGCGCTCCCGCTGTGGGGACTCGTCGCCGGCGGGCCGGCAGTGGCCGGCGGCGTCTCCGTCTTCGAGTTCGCGGTCGTCGTGTTCGCCTCCGCGGTGCTCATCGCGTGTCCCTGCGCGCTCGGGCTGGCGACGCCCGCGGCCACGATGGTCGGCACGTCCATCGGCGCGCGCAACGGCGTCCTGTTCAAGGGCGGCGACGTGCTCGAACGCGCGCGGGACGTCGACACGGTCGTCTTCGACAAGACGGGGACGCTCACCGAAGGGGAGATGGAACTCACCGACGTGGTCGCATTCGGCCCCGACGGTGAGCCCCGCCCCGACGGCGGGTCCGCCGAGGCGGTCGGCGAGAATGTCGAATCCGGCGCGGACGGCACCGCCGCCCTCTCCGACGACGAGGTGCTCCGACTCGCCGCGATCGCCGAGCGTGGCAGTGAGCACCCGCTCGCTCGCGCCATCGTCGACGGGGCCGAGGCGAGGGGCGTCGACGTACCCGAACCGGACGAGTTCGAGAACGTCCCCGGTCACGGCGTCCGTGCTCAGATAGAGGGGGAGAGCGTGCTCGTGGGGAACCGAAAGCTCCTCCGCGACAACGGGATCGACCCCGACTCCGCCGCGGAGACGATGGAGCGTCTGGAAAGCGAGGGGAAGACGGCGATGCTCGTTGCGTACGGAGGGAGGCTCGTCGGCGTCGTCGCCGACGCCGATTCGGTGAAGTCGAGCGCCGCGGACGCCGTTTCCGCCCTCCGCGACCGCGGCCTCGACGTGATGATGATCACGGGTGACAACGAGCGCACCGCGCGCTCGGTCGCCGACCGAGTCGGGATCGATCCCGGAAACGTCCGCGCCGAGGTCCTCCCCGAGGACAAATCCGACGCGGTGGACTCGATTCAAGCCGACGGACGCAAGGCAATGATGGTCGGTGACGGCGTCAACGACGCGCCGGCGCTCGCGGTCGCGTACGTCGGCACCGCCATCGGGAGCGGCACGGACGTGGCCATCGAGGCCGCTGACGTGACGCTGATGCGCGACGACCCGCTCGACGTGGTTCGGGCGATCCGCGTCTCCGACGCCACCCTTCAGAAGATCAAACAGAACCTCGTGTGGGCGCTCGGATACAACACGGCGATGATCCCGCTGGCGTCGCTCGGGCTGCTCCAGCCCGCACTCGCCGCCGCGGCGATGGCCTTCTCCAGCGTGAGCGTGCTCACTAACAGCCTGCTGTTCCGCCGGTACGAGCCCGACCGTGACTACCGGCTGCTCGGCCGGCTGCGGTGAGCGAGACGAGAGCCGACGAGTTTACATTTTGTATAGCGGTATAGAATACACACCTACCGACGGCGTGTCGTTCCGATCCGAACTATTCGGCCGTGTTGGCGACGTGAAATCGTTCGTATCAGTCGTCCCAGCACCGATCGACCGGCTTTTTTCCGACCGTACCGTCGACTCCGGTATGGCCGACGAGTTCGACCCAGAGAAGTTCGAGGATAAGTACGCCCACTACTTCAACGAGCTTCAGCGGGCGTACAAGAACGCGTTCAACCAGATGAACGACCGGCACGACTCGGAGCTGATCCACGGGATCGACCAGACGGTGCTCAACGAGTCCGAACCGTTCTACGAGAACGGCGAGTTCTACGTCGAACTCCCCGAGAACCCCCGGGAGCGCATCCGCGGTGCCGTTTCCGTCGACGACGAGACGTTCGAGGAGACACTCGACGAGTACGTCGACCGTATCGAGGCGGAACTGTATCGGACGCTCGGCGTCGACCGGCCAGAGTGAGTCGGCCGTATTCGTCTGTTCACCGCCCGAAGCGCCGGTTTTCGCGGTTCGCGTTCGGTCGAACCAAAGGCATAAGCCCGCCGACCGCCAACTCCCGGGCATGAGCACGGATACGAGCGACGCGGACAACGACCTCCGCGAGCGGATCACGAACTTCCTGCGGCGCAACTTCCCGCAGATCCAGATGCACGGCGGGAGCGCCGCGATCAACCATCTCGACCGTGAGAACGGCGAGGTCACGGTGCAACTCGGCGGGGCGTGTTCCGGCTGCGGCATCTCGCCGATGACGATTCAGGCGATCAAGTCCCGGATGGTCAAAGAGATCCCCGAGATCGAGACAGTGCACGCCGACACCGGGATGGGAGCCGGCGCGGACGGCGACCTCGGCGGTACCAGCAGCGACGGTATGTCGCCCTCGTTCCCCGGCGAGACGTCCGAGGACGACGGCGATGAAGGACCGCAGGCCCCGTTCTGAATCGGCGCGTTCCGTACTTCTCTCCGAGTTTTTCCGTCCCGTAGCGCCTGCTGTGCGTTTCGTCATGGCCGGTGTACTCGTTCTCTGTCCCCCACCTATAAATTGTATTTCGCTATATTAATTACACGAGTTCGACAGAACGCGTCATCGCCCGCTGAGTGAAGACTTTTTGCTTGGGCGGTCGTTGGCGGTTTCATGCACCACCGAGAAGTCGAGACGACTGCGGAGTACGTCGCGCGGTTCGAGACCGGAGCCGACTGGCGCGAGGAGATCGAGGACCTCGCCCGTGCGGAAGACGTCGAGGCGGGCTGGTTCACGGCACTCGGTGCGGTCCAAGACGCCGACGTCTGGTTCTACGATCAGGATGACACCGAGTACGAGTCGGTGACGTTCGACGAACCGCTCGAGGTCGCCGCCTGCGTCGGGAACATCTCCCTGCTGGAGGGCGACGTGTTCGCGCACACCCACGCCGTGCTCTCGCGGCCGAGCGGGCAGGCGCTGGCCGGCCATCTCGATTCCGCGACCGTCTGGGCGGGCGAGTGTCACCTCCGGGCGTTCGACGAGCCGCTGGAGCGCGAACACGATCCGACGACCGACCTCGACTTATGGCTCTGAGGCGACGGCGGCGGCGATGAGGCCCGACGACGAGCGATACTTCGCTCGGATCGAAGACCGGCTGGACGAGGCGTGGGACGTCGCGGAGGCCGCCAAACGGCAGGGACACGATCCGAGGCCCGAGATCGAGATCCCGGTCGCCCGCGACATGGCCGACCGCGTGGAGAACATCTTGGGCATCGACGGCGTCGCAGAGCGCGTCCGCGAGCTGGAAGGCGAGATGTCCCGCGAAGAGGCGGCCTTAGAGCTGGTGAAGGACTTCGTCGACGGCAACGTCGGCGACTACGACTCCCGCGAGGGGAAAGTCGAAGGGGCGGTCCGGACCGCGGTCGCGCTGCTCACCGAGGGGGTCGTCGCCGCGCCGATCGAGGGGATCGACCGCGTCGAGCTACTGGAGAACGACGACGGCACGGAGTTCGTCAACGTCTACTACGCCGGGCCGATCCGGTCCGCCGGCGGGACCGCGCAGGCGCTGTCGGTGCTGGTCGCGGACTACGCTCGGTCGCTTCTGGGAATCGACGAGTACAAGCCGCGAGACGAGGAGGTGGAGCGGTACGCCGAGGAGATCGCTCTCTACGACACGGAGACGGGACTCCAGTACACGCCGAAAGACAAGGAATCGAAGTTCATCGCCAAGCACATCCCCATCATGCTGGACGGGGAGGCGACGAGCGACGAGGAGGTCTCGGGGTTCCGCGACTTGGAGCGCGTCGATACCAACTCCGCTCGCGGAGGGATGTGTCTCGTCGCAGCCGAGGGGATCGCGCTCAAAGCACCCAAGATCCAGCGGTACACGCGCGACCTCGACGAGGTCGACTGGCCGTGGCTCCAAGACCTGATCGACGGGACGATCGGGAAGGACGGGGCGGGCGACGGCGACGCCGTCGAGAGCGGCGGCGGGGACGACGCCGACGGCGGAGACGGCGATTCCACAGACGACGGTGCGGACGACGAAGGCGGGGACGACGAGTCACCGTCCGATCCGGTCGGACCGTCCAGAGCGGAGCCCGCCCAGAAGTTCCTGCGGGACCTCATCGCCGGCCGACCGGTGTTTACCCACCCGAGCGAGGCCGGCGGATTCCGGCTCCGGTACGGTCGCGCGCGCAACCACGGCTTCGCGACCGGCGGCGTCCACCCCGCGACGATGCACATCGTCGACGACTTCCTCGCGGCCGGGACGCAGATCAAGACCGAACGACCGGGGAAGGCCCACGGCGTCGTCCCCGTCGACTCCATCGACGGGCCGACCGTCCGGCTCGCCAACGGCGAGGTCCGTCAGATCGACGACCCCGAGGAGGCGAAGGCGGTCCGCAACGGGATAGAGAAGGTGCTCGACTTGGGCGAGTACCTCGTCAACTACGGGGAGTTCATCGAGAACAACCACGCGCTCGCGCCCGCGTCGTACGTGTACGAGTGGTGGGTACAGGAGTTCGAGGCGGCCGGCGCGGACGTTCAGGCGCTCTCTGACGACCCCCACGTCGATCTCGAACACCCGAGCGTCGAGGCGGCGCTCGACTGGGCCGACGCGTACGACTGCCCGCTCCATCCCGAGTACACCTACCTCTGGCACGACGTCTCGGTCGAGACGTTCGAGACGCTCGCCGACGCGGTCGCCGGGGGCGACGTGGTCGAGGGCGTCCTCGCGATCGAGCGCACGGAGACGACCCGCGAGGCGCTGGAGGCGCTGTTGGTGGAACACGCCGCGACGCCGGACGCACTCCGCATCCCGACGTGGCGGCCGCTGGCGCGCTCGCTCGGCGTCGACGACGGTCTCCGGAAGACGTGGAGCGCGGCGGACCTCTCGGCGGACGCCCGCGAGTGGGCCGGCGGCGACAACGCGGTGCGGGCGGTCAACGAGGTGGCCCCGTTCGAGGTCCGGGAGCGCGCGCCGACCCGGATCGGCAACCGGATGGGCCGTCCGGAGAAGTCGGAGAGCCGCGACCTCTCTCCTGCGGTCCACACGCTGTTCCCGATCACCGAGGCCGGCGGGCCCCAGCGCGACGTCGCGGAGGCCGCGAACGTGATGGACGATCAGGGCCGCCGCGGCCGGCTGGACGTGGAGATCGCAGAGCGCGTCTGCCCCGACTGCGGCGATCCCACCTATCGGGCGCTGTGTCCCGACTGCGAGACCCACACCGAACTCCACTACGAGTGCGGCGGGTGCGGGACCGTCTGTGAGCCCGACGAGGCCGGCCGCGTCGTCTGCCCGCGCTGCGAGTGGGAAGTGACCGCGGCGACCCGCCAGGAGATCGACGTGAACGACGCCTACCGCTCGGCGATGGAGACGGTCGGCGAGCGCGAGTCGGCCTTCGAGATCCTGAAGGGCGTTCAGGGGCTCACCTCGCGGAACAAGACACCGGAGCCGATAGAGAAGGGCGTCCTCCGCGCGAAAAACGGCGTCACCTCGTTCAAGGACGGGACGGTCAGGTACGATATGACCGACCTCCCGGTCACGTCGGTCCGGCCCGAGGAACTCGACGTCACCGCTGACCACTTCCGAGAGCTGGGCTACGAGACGGACATCGACGGCGAGCCGCTCCGTCACGACGACCAACTGATCGAACTGCGGGTACAAGACATCGTCCTCTCGGACGGCGCGGCAGAGCACATGCTGAAGACCGCGGACTTCGTCGACGATCTCTTAGAGCAGTTCTACGGGCTCGATCGCTTCTACGAGGTCAACGAGCGCGACGACCTCGTCGGCGAACTGGTCTTCGGGATGGCCCCCCACACGAGCGCCGCAACTGTCGGGAGAGTGGTCGGATTCACCTCGGCCGCGGTCGGATACGCGCATCCGTACTTTCACGCCGCGAAACGGCGTAACTGCTTCCATCCAGAGACGGAGATCGAGTATCGAGAGGGCGCAGGGTGGCACCGCGAAACGATCGAGACGTTCGTCGAGGATCGATTGGACAACCCCGAGACTGACGACTTCGGAACGCTCGTCGAGGAACTCGACGGCGCGATCGAGGTCCCGTCGATCGACGAGCGCGGAATCAGGTCGACACAGTCGGTGACCGCCGTCTCGAAACACCCGAGCCAAGAACACCTCATTCGGGTCGAGACCCAGCGCGGGCGTTCGATCCGCGTGACGCCCGACCACACGATGCTGCGAGTCGTGGACGGGGGAGTTCGAAAGATCGCCGCGAACGAACTGGCGGTCGGCGATATGGTTCCGGCGAGTCCCTCGCGGCGGAACGCACCGATCGACGCCGCCGCCAGCACGTCGACGGACGGTGGAGTCGCGACTGACGAGGTAACGTCGGTCTCGTTCCTCGAAAGCGACGTCGAGTATACGTACAATCTCACCGTCGCCGAGACGCACACGCTCGCAGCGAACGACTTATCAGTCGCTCAATGTGACGGCGACGAGGACTGCGTGATGCTACTCATGGACGGCCTTCTCAACTTCTCTAAAACGTATTTACCCGATCAAAGAGGTGGAAGAATGGACGCACCCTTAGTGATGTCCTCGCGGATCGACCCCTCGGAGATCGACGACGAGGCGCACAACGTCGACATCGTGCGCGAGTACCCGCGCGAGTTGTACGAGGCGTCGCTGGAGATGGCCGATCCGGAGTCGGTCGAGGATCTGATCCAGATCGGCGAGGACACGCTCGGGACCGACGACGAGTACCACGGGTTCGACCACACGCACGACACGACTGACATCGCGATGGGACCGGATCTGTCGGCGTACAAGACGCTCGGGGACATGATGGAGAAGATGGACGCGCAGCTGGAACTGGCCCGGAAGCTGCGCGCCGTCGACGAGACCGACGTGGCCGAGCGGGTCATCGAGTACCACTTCCTGCCGGACATCATCGGGAACTTGCGCGCCTTTTCGCGACAGGAGACGCGGTGTCTCGACTGCGGCGAGAAGTACCGCCGGATGCCCCTGAGCGGGGAGTGTCGGGAGTGCGGCGGCCGGGTGAACCTCACCGTCCACGAGGGGTCCGTGAGCAAGTACGTGGACACGGCGATAGAGGTCGCAGATCGGTTCGGCTGCCGGCCCTACACGAAACAGCGGCTGAAGGTGTTAGACCAGTCGCTGGAGTCGATCTTCGAGGACGACACAAACAAGCAGTCGGGGATAGCGGACTTCATGTGACGCGGCCGGCGTCGCCGGCGGCGAATCGTGACCCGAACGGCCGCGGGGATCGCGGGTTCTCCGCGCAGGCATCGATTCACCACTCCCCGAAGCCGGTCGCTACCGCCTCACAACTCGAGTTTCGTCGCCGATTCGACCTCGAACCGCGTCACGTCGGGCTCCCCGGCGAGGAGGTCGGGCAGCGCCGATTCGAACGCCTGGAAGTGATCGGTCTGCGTGTGCGACTCGAACGCGTCCGCGTCCTCGTACTGCTCGAAGAAGCGGAGCGTCGTTCCGTCCTCGACATCGGTGGCCGCACGGTACTCGATCATTCCGTCCTCGCCGTTCGACTCCTCGACGAGCGTCTCCGCGTGGTCGAGCGCCTCGTCGAGACTGTCCTCCGCGATCGGGAACACGGCGTTTGACACGATCATCGACGGAGAGGCGTACGAGAGCGACAGTGAAAAACGCCGCGCGCGGCCGCGTCGATCCGAGTGGCGTCCGAGATCGAGATCAGTCGTCCGCCCGCGCCTAGTCGTCCGCCCGCGCCTCCTCGACGACGCGCGTGAACTCGCGCGCGGTCTCGGTGATCTCGCCGTAGTCGCCGCGCGCGGCCGCGTCGTAGTCGACGAGCGCGCCGCCGGCCCCGACGGCGAACGCGCCGGCGTCGATGTAGTCGGCCGCGTTGTCGGGGCCGACGCCGCCGGTCGGCATCATGGGGATCTGCCCGAGGGGCCCCTTCATCGCCCCGACGTGGGCCGGGCCGACCGTCTTCGCCGGGAACACCTTCACGAAGTCCGCGCCGGCCTCGTATCCGCGGACCGCCTCCGTCGGGGTCATCACGCCCGGCGCGCTGACCGCCCCGTAGCGGTTGCACGTCTCGATGACGTCCTCGTGGAGGCTCGGCGAGACGACGAACTCCGCGCCGGCCAAAAGCGCCGTCCGCGCGGTCTCGCTGTCGAGCACGGTTCCGGTGCCGACGACGACCTCGTCGTCGAACGAGCCGGTGACCTCGCCGATGAGGTCGGCGACGTTCGGCGTGTCCGCGGTGACCTCGATGGCGCTGACGCCGCCGTCGTGAAGCGCCTCCGCGATTCCAATGAGCTGATCGGCTGGGACGCCGCGCAACACCGCAACTACGCCGCTGTCAACGATCCGTGAGAGCGTCTCGTTCATGTTCGTCCGTTTCCGAGTAAACACTTAAATCCGCGTGCCGCCGTCTCGGCTCGCCGACAGGCGGCGCTGTGTCGAGGTGAGCGGCGAGGTGGATAGCGCTCGTCGCGAGCGGGGAGTTCAGCGAGATGAAAAAGGTCGCGGGAGGTGAGAGCGGTCCGTCGGGAGGTGAGAGCGGTCCGTCGGGAGGTGAGAGCGGTCCGTCGGGTCGTGTTCCATGTGACCACGTATCGAAGTGATACGTGACCGCACACCGATCGTGCGATCCACCGGCACGCCAAAGCGACAGATCGGCGTCGATCCGGGCCGATCCACCCCGAAACGGCCGGAGCGAAACACTACCCTTTTGACCCTGCTGTCGGTACCAACCGGTATAATGGGCCGACGCAAGAAGATCGTTCAAGAGTGCGAGCGGCTGATGGACAATCCGGAGCACATCCGGAACATCGCCATCGCCGCCCACGTCGACCACGGGAAGACGACGCTTTCAGACAACCTGCTTGCGGGCGCCGGCATGATCTCGCAGGACACCGCCGGCGAGCAGCTCGCGATGGACACGAAGGAGGACGAGCAGGAGCGCGGAATCACCATCGACGCGGCGAACGTCTCGATGACCCACGAGTACGAGGACACCAACCACCTCATCAACCTCATCGACACGCCGGGTCACGTGGACTTCGGTGGCGACGTCACCCGCGCGATGCGCGCGGTCGACGGCGCCTTAGTGGTCGTCGACGCCGTCGAGGGCGCGATGCCGCAGACCGAGACCGTGCTCCGGCAGGCGCTCCGCGAGGGAGTGAAGCCGGCGCTTTTCATCAACAAGGTCGACCGCCTCATCAGTGAGCTTCAGGAGGGGCCCCAGGAGATGCAGGAGCGGCTCCTCTCCGTCATCGCCGACGTCAACGAACTCATCCGCGGGATGGCCGAGAACATGGACGACATCCCCGAGGACTGGACCGTCTCCGTCGAGGACGGCACGGTCGGGTTCGGCTCCGCGCTGTACAAGTGGGGCGTCTCGATGCCGTCGATGCAGCGGACCGGCATGGACTTCGGCGACATCATGGACCTCGAACAGAACGACAAGCGCGACGAGCTTCACGAGCGCACGCCGCTTTCGGACGTCGTGCTCGACATGGTCTGTGAGCACTTCCCGAATCCGGTCGACGCACAGCCCCGTCGTGTCCCGCGCATCTGGCGCGGCGACCCCGACTCCGAACTGGCCGAGGGGATGCAGCTCGTCGACGAGAACGGCGACGTCGTCTTCATGGTCACCGACATCTCGATGGACCCGCACGCGGGCGAGATCGCGACGGGCCGCGTCTTCTCCGGCACGCTGGAGAAGGGCCAAGAGCTGTACGTCTCCGGCACCGCGGGCAAGAACCGCATCCAGAGCGTCGGCCTCTTCATGGGGTCGGAACGCGAGGAAGTGGAGCACGTTCCCGCCGGCAACATCGCCTCCGTCACCGGCCTGCGCGACGCCATCGCCGGCTCCACGGTCTCTTCCGTCGAGATGACGCCGTTCGAGTCGATCGAGCACATCTCCGAGCCGGTCATCACGAAGTCCGTCGAGGCTCAGAACATGGACGACCTGCCGAAACTCATCGAGACGCTCCAGCAGGTCGCGAAAGAGGACCCGACGATCCAGATCGAGATCAACGAGGACACCGGCGAGCACCTCATCAGCGGGCAGGGTGAGCTTCACCTCGAAGTGATCACCCAGCGGATCCGCGACAACCAGGGCATTCCGGTCATCACCGGTGAGCCGATCGTCGTCTACCGCGAGCAGCCACAGGAGGCCTCCCGCGAGGTCGAGGGGCAGTCGCCGAACCGCCACAACAAGTTCTACATCACCGTCGAGCCGATGGCCCAGGAGATCGTCGATGCCATCCAGCTCGGCGAGGTCTCGATGGACATGCCCGAACTGGAGCGCCGCGAGGCGCTCCAGGAGGCCGGCATGGACAAGGACACCTCACAGAACGTCGAGGACATCCACCGGACGAACATCCTCATCGACGACACGAAGGGTATCCAGCACCTCAACGAGACGATGGAACTCGTCCTCGAAGGGCTTCAGGAGGCCCTCGACGACGGGCCGCTCGCCGCCGAACCCGTCCAGGGGTCGCTGTTCCGCCTGCACGACGCGAAGCTCCACGAGGACACCATCCACCGCGGTCCCGCGCAGGTCATCCCCGCGGTCCGCGACGCGGTCCACCGCGCGCTGATCGACGGCGAAGTTCGTCTGCTGGAGCCGATCCAGGACGTGCGGATCGACGTGCCCAGCGAACACATGGGCGCCGCCTCGGGCGAGATTCAGGGTCGTCGCGGCCGCGTCGACGACATGTACCAAGAGGGCGACCTCATGGTCGTCGAGGGCATCGCGCCCGTCGAGGAGATGATAGGATTCTCCTCCGACATCCGCTCGGCCACCGAGGGGCGCGCCTCGTGGAACACCGAGAACGCGGGCTTCCGCGTGCTCGTCGACAACCTCCAGCGCGAGAAGATCATGGAGATCCGCGAGCGCAAGGGCATGAAGCTGGAACTGCCGCAGTCGATCGACTACTTCTAACTCGGTCGCGCGGAACGCGGTTTTCGTTTTTCGCGTCGGCTTCGCGTGTCCCGTCCGATCGCGAGACGAGTGGCGGACGCGCCGGAGAGGCAACGCCTGCCAGCGCCGAAGGCTTATACCGGGTCGTCCGACTCCGTTGAGGTATGCAGACCGGTACGACTCCCGTTCGGCGCACTGCTCCCGCGACGGCCGTCGCGGAGGTGATCGCGTGAGCGATCGCCGTGACGGGGAGCCCGCAGAGAGCGTAGCACCCGAGGCCGACGGCGGACGTGCCGCCACGACCTCGTCGACGCATACGGTTCGGCTCGAACTCGTCGACGAGCCCGGACAGCTCCTCTCCGCGCTCCACCCGATTGCGGACAACGGCGGGAACCTCCTCTCGATCTACCACGAGCGAGGGAACAAGACCCCCCGCGGTCGGATCCCCGTCGAGGTCGATTTCGAGGCGAGCCACGAGCGCTTCAAGGAGATCGTCGACGCGCTTCGCGGCGAAGGCGTGAACGTGATGCAGGCGGGGACGGAGCGGTACGCCGAGGAGGTGACGCTGCTGTTGTTCGGCCACCTCATCGACACCGATCTCTCCGACACGCTCTCGCGGATCGAGGCCTGCGAGTCGGCCTCGGTCGCCGACGTATCGCTCGCGGCACCCCAGGGAACCGAGGAGTCGTCGAGCGCCCGGCTTCGGGTCGAGGCCCGCGCCGGCGAGACGGAGACGGCGCTCGCGGCGGTGCGAGAGCTGTCCGACGAGAAGGGGCTGCGACTGGTCGAGCCGCTCGCGGGGGTGGAGGCGTGAGACTCGCCGTCGTCGGTGCGGGCGCAGTCGGGCGCTCCGTCGTCGAGTTGGCGGGGGAGTACGGCCACGAGGTCGTCGCGGTCGCGGACTCGTCGAGCGCGGTTGTCGCGGACGGGACGGGCGGTCGGGACCCCGGCGTCGACGCCGACGCGGTGGTGGCCCGCAAGGCCGAGCGGGGCGTCGTCGGGGACGCCGACCCGTCGGACGCGCTCGCAGCTGAGTACGACGCGCTGGTGGAGGCGACGCCGACGACGCTCGGTGACGCCGAGCCCGGGTTCTCACACGTCACGACGGCGCTGGAGCGTGACCGCCACGCCGTGCTCGCGAACAAGGGACCGGTCGCGGAGCGGTTCGGCGACCTGCGCGCAGCCGAAGCCGCCAGCGCGGGCGAGGTCCGCTTCGAGGCGACCGTCGGCGGCGCGATCCCGGCGGTGTCGACCGTCGAGGACATCGAGCCCGGCCACGTCACGGCCGTTCGGGGGGTGCTCAACGGGACGGCGAATTTCATCCTCACGCGCATGGCCGCGGAGGGACTCGACTACGAACACGTGCTCGCCGAGGCGCAGGACTTGGGCGTCGCGGAGGCGGATCCCTCGTTTGACGTGGACGGCACCGACGCGGCGCTCAAGTGCGTCATCCTCGCCAATGTGCTTTCGTTCGGCGCGGTCGACGACCCCGACGACGCCCGCGAGTTCACCCTCGACGACGCCGCAGTCGAGGGGATCCGCGACGTGCCCGGCTCCGCGCTCCGGCTCGCCGCCGAGGACGGGCGGACGGTCCGACTCATCGGCGAGGCGACCGGCGAGACCGTCCGCGTCGCGCCGCGGCTCGTCCCCGAGAACGGCACGCTGGCGGTCTCTGGAACTCAGAACATCGTGCAGATCGAGACCAGTCACGCCGGTCGGCTCAACATCTCCGGCCGCGGTGCCGGCGGCCCCGAGACCGCGAGCGCGGTGCTCGGAGACGTCGGACGGCTGGAGTAGGGAGGTGACGAACGTCGGAGCAGAGGCACCGTGACCGGCTCGCGCGCAGAAATCGCGAGGGGTATCGGCCCGTCCGTGCGCCGCAGTACCGTGACCCGCGTTGTCGATAATCGACCGACGGCGTCGAGATCGTCTGTGGTCCGTATCGAAACCGTTTTAGTGGAATCTACCGAAACCTACTCACAGAGCGCCTTAGCGCGTGATTACCCCATGAGTGACAAACCGCACCAGAACTTGGCCATCATCGGCCACGTCGACCACGGCAAGAGTACGCTCGTGGGTCGCCTCCTCTTCGAGACGGGGAGCGTCCCCGAGCACGTAATCGAGCAGCACCGCGAGGAAGCCGAAGAGAAGGGCAAAGGCGGATTCGAGTTCGCCTACGTGATGGACAACCTCGCCGAGGAGCGCGAGCGTGGCGTCACGATCGACATCGCCCACCAGGAGTTCGACACGGACAACTACTACTTCACCATCGTCGACTGCCCGGGCCACCGTGACTTCGTGAAGAACATGATCACGGGTGCCTCGCAGGCCGACAACGCGGTGCTCGTCGTCGCGGCCGACGACGGCGTCGCGCCCCAGACCCGAGAGCACGTGTTCCTAGCCCGCACGCTGGGTATCAACGAGCTCATCATCGGTGTCAACAAGATGGACCTGGTCGACTACCAGGAGTCCACGTACAACGAGGTCATCGAGGAGGTCGAGAACCTGCTCAACCAGGTCCGCTTCGCGACCGACGACACGACCTTCGTGCCGATCTCCGCGTTCGAGGGCGACAACATCGCCGAGGAATCCGAGAACACGTCGTGGTACGACGGCCCCACGCTGCTGGAGTCGCTCAACGACCTGCCGGAGTCCGAGCCGCCGACGGACGCGCCGCTCCGACTCCCCATTCAGGACGTCTACACCATCTCCGGCATCGGGACCGTCCCCGTGGGACGCGTCGAGACCGGGATTCTCAACACCGGCGACAACGTCTCCTTCCAGCCGTCCGACGTGGGCGGCGAGGTGAAGACGGTCGAGATGCACCACGAGGAAGTGCCCAAGGCCGAGCCCGGCGACAACGTCGGGTTCAACGTCCGTGGCATCGGCAAGGACGACATCCGTCGCGGCGACGTGTGTGGTCCCGCCGACGACCCGCCGAGCGTCGCCGAGACGTTCAAGGCGCAGGTCGTCGTCATGCAGCACCCGTCGGTCATCACGGCCGGGTACACGCCCGTCTTCCACGCCCACACGGCGCAGGTCGCCTGTACGATCGAGTCCATCGATCAGAAGATCGACCCGTCCTCGGGCGAGGTCGCCGAGGAGAACCCGGACTTCATCAAGTCCGGCGACGCCGCCGTCGTCACCGTGCGCCCGCAGAAACCGCTCAGCATCGAGCCGTCCGGCGAGATCCCGGAACTCGGCAGCTTCGCCATCCGCGACATGGGTCAGACCATCGCGGCCGGCAAGGTGCTCGAAGTCAACGAGCGATAATCGATGCAGCAGGCACGCGTCCGCCTCGCCGGCACGAGCCCCGAGGACCTCGACGACATCTGCGACGACGTCCGCGAGATCGCGGACTCGACGGGGGTCGCCCTGTCGGGCCCGATCCCGCTGCCGACGAAGACGCTCGAGATCCCGTCGCGAAAGTCCCCGGACGGTGAGGGGACGGCGACGTGGGAGCACTGGGAGATGCGCGTCCACAAGCGTCTGATCGACATCGACGCCGACGAACGCGCGCTCCGTCAGCTCATGCGCGTCCAAGTGCCCAACGACGTCAGCATCGAGATCGTTCTCGAAGACTAAGCGCTAGGGCGTCCGTACGCTCTCTTCGTTTTCTTCACACCCGATAGCGACGCCGCCGATCACCGTCTCACGGACTAAAGCGGCTCACCGCGCGTCCAGAAGGCCGAGTCGACCGGCGAGGAGTCCGCAGAACGCGCCGGCGGCGTGTGCGATCAGCGCGACACCGGGCGCCGCGGTCGTCAGGGTGAGTGCGAGCGCGACGACGCCGAACAGCGCGAGCTGTGTGCGCGTCGAGAGCCGGACTCGATCGAACAGCGTCGCGCTCACGACGTTGCCCGCGAGGAGATAGCCACCGAGCGCGAAGATCGCACCGCTCAGCCCCATCACCGCCGGCGGGGGTCCGAGCAGACCGCCGAGCGTCACCTGCGCGATTCCGGCGAGCATGCCGGACCCGACCACGAACGCGTGGAATCGGAGCCGCGTCGTTCGACGCTCGACGAGCGGACCGACGAGCAGGAGGGCGAGCGCGTTGGCGAGCAGGTGGCCGGCGGAGCCGTGCGCGTACACGCTGGTGACGAGCGTCCACGGTGAGACCGACAGCGGCGTCGACAGCGCGAGCGCGCCGACGAGTCCGACGGCTCCGAGCGCGAGTTGGACGAGGCGAGCGAGGACCGCGGCCGCGAGAGTTTCGAGCGTCGCACGCATCGCGAGGCCGTTCGGGCCGAACTGGCTTAAACGCGGCCGCGGCGGTCAGATCACGTCGTCCGGATCGTGGGTCCGGGCCATTCGCTCGGCCTCGGTCGCGTACCGTTCGCGGTCGTCCGGGTCGTCGACGCGTCCGATGTTCGCGGGGTCGGGCTCGACGGCGGCGGTCGTGTCCCGAACGTCTGAAAAGGAGGTGAGCGCTCGCTCCTTGCGGAAGTACCGCGCGCCGTCTTCGGTGGCGTAGGTGAGGATCACCATGTTTTGCTCGTCGTCGGAGTAGGTCCGCTCGACGAGCCACAGTCGGCGACGACCGGCGGCTGACTCGGTCATGTGTAGAATTTCGTTTTCTGTGCACAAACAGCTTGCGGCGGAGACCTCGTTTCGCGAACGGAGAGAGGCCGAACCGCCACCGTTATATTGTTTAGGCCAACCTAAACAGTTGTATGACGAGCCGGCTCGGTTCCGTTCGATTTCGCGACCATCTCACTCGCGGGCGGCTCACGCTCGTCGGGACGGCCCTCGTGCTCGCCGTCGCCGGGTGGTTCATAGCTCGGTACCTCGACGTGGGAGCGATCGTCACCGCCGCGGCCGACGCGGATCCGACCCTTCTCGGCTTCGCGCTCGTCGCGTACGCGCTCTCGTGGCCCCTTCGGGGACGGCGGTACGGCGACGTGCTCGCGGCGATGGGCGCTCCGCTCCGGACCGGATTCCTCACCGCCGCCGTGTTCGCGAGCCAGACCGCGAACCTGATCGTCCCGGCGCGCGCCGGCGACGGGGTCCGCGCGTACCTCCTGAAGCGCAAACGCGACGTCTCGTACCCGACCGGCGTCGCCTCGCTGGCGGTCGAGCGTGCGTTCGACCTCGTGGCGATCGCGACGCTCGGTGCCCTCGCGCTCGCGGCGCTCGCCGCGGGCGATCGGTCGGTCGATACGCGCGGGGGGATGACACCGCTCGCCGCCGCCGCCGGACTCGCCGTCGCCGCAGTCGTACTCGCCGGAGCGACGGTTGCGTTCGCCCGGAGCGACCGACGCGTCGGTCCCGCACTTCGCGATCGGACCGCCGGGACGCGACTCGCCCAACCGGTAGACGCCGCGATACGATTCGGCGCGGCGGTCCGAGTCGTCGCCGTCCGACCGCGTCGACTCGGAGCGGTGTTCGGCTGGAGTCTCCTCGTCTGGGGGATCGACGTTGCGACCGCCGTTCTCGTGTTGGCCGCCCTCCTCGGTGGGTTCGACGGTGGCGTCGTCGCGTTGCCGGTCCTGCTCGCCGTCTGCACGCTCGCGGTCAGCGCGGGCAACCTCGCGAAGGTGTTACCGCTCTCACAGGGCGGGGTCGGCCTGTACGAGGCCGCGTTCACCGGACTGGTCGTCGGCACCACCGCGATCCCGGTCGAGACGGCGATCGCCGCGGCCGTCCTCGATCACGCGCTCAAAAACGCCGTCACGCTCGCCGGCGGCGCCGCCGCGGCCGTCTCGCTCAACGTCTCGCCGACCCTCTCTGTCGACGAGACGCCGCCGAACGGCGGCGCGACCGACGATCACGCCGAATCAGCAGACTTTTAGGTTGGCCTAAAAATTGAGGCGTATGGACGAACGCCGCTCAGGAAGCGACGAGTCTGACATCTGCGTCATCGTACCGACGATCCGCGAATACGAGTGCCTCCGCGCGTACGTCGCGAACGCCCGCGAGCACGGGTTCGACGTCTCGCGGCTCCACTTCGTCTTGGTCACCGAGGACTTCTGTGACGTCGCGGAGATGCGGGCGATGCTCGACGACTTGGACGTCTCCGGCGAGGTGTTCGACGGGACGCGCCGCGAGGAGTGGTACGCTGAGAACGACGTCGCGGAGTACGGTCACGTCGTGCCGGCCGCGAGCCACGCCGAGACGAGCTTCGGGCTCCTCTACATGTGGAACGACCCGTCGTTCGAGTACGGGGTCTTCATCGATGATGACACGCTCCCGCACGACGACGCGGACTACTTCGGCCGCCACATGGAGAACCTCGCGTTCGGCGGTTCAATAGAGCGCGTCAGTTCGGACGAACAGTGGGTGAACGTCCTCTATCAGAACGCCGACGAGCACGGCCTCTACCCGCGCGGGTACCCGTACTCGGCGATGGACGAGACGGTCGAGACCGACGCGGTCGAGGTCGACTCGGGCGGGGTCGTCGCGTCGCAGGGGCTGTGGACGAACGTGCCCGACCTCGACGCGGTCCGGATCCTGATGGACGGGGACTTGGAGGGACAGGCGCAGACGCGGACGACCGCGGAGGACTTCGGCGAGGACTTCGTGGCCGCCCGGGACAACTACCTCACCGTCTGTTCGATGAACCTCGCGTTCCGCCGCGAGGTTATCCCCGCGTTCTACCAGCTCCCGATGGACGACAACGAGTGGGATGTCGGGCGGTTCGACGACATCTGGTCGGGGCTGTTTCTCAAGCGCGCCGCCGACGAACTCGACAAGCGCATCTACAACGGCGGTCCGCTGTGCGAGCACAACAAGGCCCCGCGCTCGACGTTCGACGACCTCGCGAACGAGGTGGCGGGGCTGGAGCTGAACGAGCACGTCTGGGAGGTGCTCGACGACGTGGCGGACGACGCGGACACCTTCGAGGCGGCGTTCGCGGAGATGGCCGACGCGCTCGCGGAGGGAGACTTCTCCGAGTGGAACAACGGCGCGTTCCTCAACCACTGCGGCGAGTACATGCGCGACTGGCTCGACTGTCTCGACGCGCTCGGCCGAACGCGAGCGCTCGCGGACGACTGAACCGACACGACTAAGTTAATTTAGGGTTGCCTAAAACACATGACGAGACACGAATCCGATGGACGGGACGGGCGCAACGTTCGACGACGACGGTTCCTCGCGGCGACGGGAGCGGTCGGAACCGTCGGGATAGCCGGCTGTACGGGCGGCGGAGACGGCGGCGACGGCGAGGACAGCGGTGACGGCGGCGACGGTGGCGACGGCGGCGACGCGGAGTCGTCGATCGGCCAAGTCGGCTCGGGCCGCGAGGGGAGGGACGCACCCGGTGGGACGCCGATGGCGGAGATGCCCGCCTTGGAGGGCGAACTCACCGTCTACTCCGGCCGCGGTGAGTTCCTCGTCGGCGAACTCGTCAGCTACATCGACGACCTCTACGACGACCTCGACCTTACCGTTCGGTACGCCGGCTCGACCGACCACGTGAACGCGATCGTCAACGAGGGCGAGGGGTCGCCCGCGGACGTGTTCTACTCGGTCAACGCCGGCGCGCTCGGCGCGCTCGCCGACGCGGGGCGCACGCAGGCGCTTCCGGACGACGTCGCCGAACTGGTCCGCTCCGAGTTCCGCACCGACCAGTGGATCGGTACCTCCGGACGGGCCCGAACCGTCCCGTACAACACAGACGAGTTCGACGAGAGCGACCTGCCCGACGACATCATGGCGTACCCCGAAGAGTTCCCGGGAGACCTCGGCTGGGCGCCGTCGTACGGTTCCTGTCAGGCGTTCGTGACCGCGATGCGCCTCCTCGAAGGCGAGGAGGACACCCGCGAGTGGCTGGAAGCGATGGTCGAGGCGGGTGCCACGGCGTACCCGGACGAGTTCCGCACCTGTCAGGAGATCGCGGACGGGACGATCGACGCGGCGTTCACGAACCACTACTACATCCAGCGCGTCCTCGACGGGAACCCCGAGGCCCCGATCGCCACCGCGTTCACGCAGGGCGACGCGGGCGCGATGTTCAACGTGGCCGGCGCTGCGGTCGTCGACACCACGAGCGACGCCGACCTCGCCGCGAACTTCGTCCGACACCTGCTGTCGGCGGAGGCGCAGGACTACTTCGCGCGGTCTACCTTCGAGTACCCGCTCATCCCCGAGGTGGAGCCCATCGGCGACCTCCCGACGATCGACGAACTCGACGTTCCCGACATCGACCTGGCGGAGCTGTCGAACCTCGAACCGACTATCGACCTCATGCGCGAGGCCGGCATTCAGGTCTGATCGATCGCATCGCCAGTGTCCTCGTTTCCCGATATCCCCCGTCCGAGCCGCGTGACGACCCGCTTACGCGAGCGGCTCGCACGGCTCGACCGCGTTTCGTGGGCGGCCGTGATAGTCTCGCTCGCGGCCGGCGTCCTGACGTTCGCGGTCGCCGCTACCGTCTTCTCGCACCACTCCGCGAACCACGACGAGGGCGTCTACCTCACGCAGGCCGCGCTGCTTTTGGGCGGCCAGTTGGAGTTCCACGCCGGACCGCTCGCGGACGCGTTCCACCCCTGGTTTTTCATCGAGGACGGCGGCCGCCTGTACCCGAAGTACAACCCGGTTCCGGCGGCGCTGTTCGCGACCTCGATGGGGCTGTTCGGCGAACCGCGCGTGACGCTCGCGGCGGTCGCCGCCGGCAACGCCGCCTTGGTGTACCTACTCGGCTCGCTGACCTTCGGCCGCCGCGCCGGACTCGCCGCGGCCGTCCTCTTCGCCGCCTCGCCGATGGCGATCGCGACCTCCTCGGCGTTCCTCCCGTACGCGCCCACGACGCTTTGTAACCTGACCTTCGCGGTCGCGTACCTCCGAAGCGTCCGTGACGGGTCCACGGGTGCCGCTGCCGTCGCAGGGATCGCGATCGGGATCGCCTTCTTCTCGCGGCCGTACACGGCGGTGTTGTTCGCCGCGCCATTCATCTGTCACGCGCTGTGGCGAGTCGCGGGGGCGGCCAGACGCGTCGACGACCCGTCGTCGCTCTCGGCGTTCTCGTCGCTCCCGGATCCGATCCGCCGCCACGGGCTCACGGCGCTTTTCGGCACCTGCTTCGTCGCGATCACGCTCGCGTACAACGTCCGGATGACGGGGTCGCCTCTCACCTTCCCCTACCAGGCGTTCGCACCGATGGACGGCCCCGGCTTCGGCGAGCGCCGGATCCTCGATCACTCGGTCGAGTACACTCCGGCGCTGGCGCTGGAGTCGAACCGGTACGCGCTCGTCGAGATCGCGACCCGCTGGCTCGCCGCCGGGCCGCTCGGGACGGCGCTCGCCCTCCTCGGCGGCGCGGTCGCGGTCCGGGGCTGGCGTGCGAGTGGGGACCCGGGCGTCGGCGGCGCAGACGACGGATCAGTGCGTTCCGGCACCTCATCCGGCACGCTAGGATTACGACGGACGGCGACCCCGCTCCTCGGCGGGGTCACGGTCTCGGTCGTCGTCGGTAACCTGTTCTTCTGGGGGACGCACAACGCGCTCGCCGATCTCTCCGACCCGACCGACGGGCTCGCGTCGCTGTTCGGCCCGTTCTACCACTTCGATCTCCTGGTGCCGCTGTCGATTTTCGGCGGGCTGGGCGTCGCCGCCGGCGCTCGAACGCTTCCGCGAGCCAGTCGCTGGCTCGCCGCGCGGACGGGATCCCAGCAGGTCGCGCGCGTCGCGGTCGCGGTCGTCGTCGCGAGCGCGGTCGTCGTCGCAGGCGTGGCCGCCGTGGACGCGGCCTCGGAGCCGATCGACCGGAACGCCGCCGTCGACGCGAAACACGAGGCCGCGTACGCGTCCGTCGACGAGACGGAGTTCGAGGACGGACTGGTGTTCGTGCCCACGCCGTACGGCGAGTGGCAGAACCACCCGTTCCAGTACCTCCGGAACGGTCCGGGGCTCGACGGCGAGGTCGTGTACGCGCTCGACCGCGATCCGGTGGAGAACTTCGCGGTGCTCGACGCCTATCCGAATCGGACCCTGTACCGCTACGGCTACCACGGCGTCTGGACCGCGGACCCGGACGCGCACGTCACGCCGAAGTTGGAGTCGCTCGACCGGCGGTCCGGAGACCGGATCGACGCGGAAACGACGGTCGGCGTCCCGGACCGCGTCGCCCGCGCAACGGTGCGCGTCGACCCGCGGCGAGGTGCCGCTGACGGCCCCGACCGGACCACCTACACCGTGACCGACCCCGACGACTCGCTCGCGGTCGACTGGACGGTGACGCCGGAGGGGGTGCGGCTGCCCGGCGCGGGTACGGCGGCCGACGCGGGCGGGGGCTCGACCGAGCCCGTTCCCTTCGACCCCGAGGGCGACGTGGTCGCCGTGACGGTGACGCTCGTCGACCCGGCGGGCGCGACGTACACCTACCGGCAGGAAGTCACAGTCAGAGAGAGCGACGACGGCGTCGAGGCCGTCTGGCCGCCCGAGCGCTCGACCTGTCGGCTCGTCACGGAGTGCGGCAACGAGGGGACGTACCTCCCCGACGAACCCGACACCCACCCCGAGTGGGTCGTCTTCGAGACGGACGCCGAGACGAACGAGGAGTGAGACGAGCATTTATAAAATAATAGTGAATCTATCCAAATATTTAATATGTATGTTATATTGATACTTCTGCGGTCAGCACGGCGATCTACATACCGACGCATATCACCAATCCACACAATACGTTAGAAATGACATACAAAATATAGGAGCTTGAAATTAGTATCTTCTCACCATGGGAGAACTCTCGTTGGCCATCTATTCTAGCACCACCCAAGACATTTTGTATCACTCAATCAAATCGGATTCCATGGCTCTTCCAAGCTTTGAGTATGAAGATACTGGACCACTCAAGGAAGTAAAATGTGAGAGTGTACCCGATTTAATGGTACTAGCGGGACCTAACGGGGTGGGAAAGTCGACACTTCTTGACAATATCGCTAAGGAATCTCAAGATTATTTTGCTACATCTCGTTTGCGTCAGTCTGGTGAATTAGAAAAGGTGCTAGCCGAAACTGAAATTTCAGAGGCAGAGATCAAGAATATAAGAGAATCATTTGAAGATGAGAGCTCTTTGCCTGACGACACAAACGTTGCATTTGTGGGCCCACATAGAGGGATGAGTAAAGATATTCCTATTCGAGAAAGGGATCTGATTGGTATGCCGACTTATAGTACTAAGTTTCTACATTCGTTATCTAGGCTACCTCGAAACGCTACTCAATATTGGCTCAATAAAGGACAGGGAAACTTCCGTTCAAACATGTTTGGTACTGAAAAAGGGATGTTAGATGAACTACCTTACTATGAAGTAAGAAGACGACTGGCACAAATACATTCTAATATTGAAGAGCATATCACAGAGGAATTTTTCGAAGAAGGGGGAGAAGTTGAAGAACCTGATATTTTAAAATGGCTATCACCACTTCAAGAGGCTATTAGAGAGGTATTACCGGGAATAAAATTAAAAGAGGTAGAAAAAACAGATGAACATGAGTATGTCTTAAAATTTGAGAACCGAGATGGTTCTATTGTTAATTTTGACGATCTTAGCTCTGGAGAAAAAGATGCTGTTGCGTTATTATTCTTATTAGTTGAAGACGGGATTGAGGAACAATTCAGAGACACAGATATTGTCGATAAATCGGAGGATGATCTTGTTGTCCTATATGATAGCCCTGAAGCATATTTACATCCACAACTACAGTTAAACTTTTTAAACTATATTAAAGATTATCTCAATAGAAAATCAGATTCGAATAGGAAAATACAGATTGTTATCTGTACACACTCAAAAATGATTGTTGAGAATACTCCAGACGAATCTCTCTACTTTTTATTTTATCCAGATCAAGTTGAGAAGAACCAGCTACGTCCTGCTTCAGAAGTTCCAGATGAACTTCGGAAATTGATCAGTAAAGAAATGGGTCTAACAGCATTATCATCTGGTGAAGATATACTACTCGTAGAAGGAAGAGATGATAGAGAGGTTATTCAAAGAATAGACGATGAAATCGAAAAAGAGCTTAGTGTGATTGAGATGGGAGGAAAAGATCCAATAGTAAATCTCGAAGAGACATTCAGTAAAATGATACCAAAACTGGATGGTGTGAATTTGTACGCTATTGTAGACCGTGATAGGAATCTAAAATTGAATGAGAATATCTTGGATAATATACATGTTCTCCCGGTTACCTCTGTAGAGAATCTAATTTTAAAACCAGATGTGATATTTGAGACGGTGGAAGAAATTCTTGGAAGGGAGTTAGAAAATAGAGGATATAAATCACCACAAGATATTGAGGAACTGTTATTCAGTATTGTCTCAGACGAGGATTTTATTGAAAAAGAGGCACACACCAGATGGAACGAACAATTTGGTGAGTTACATATTAGTTATAGGAGTTATGAAAAATCGAGTGGATTTGAGAATATAGACTCATTTGCGAAAAATGAATTAGAAAATAAATTAGATAAGGTAACAGAATTCCTCCAGATCAGGAGAGAAGTTGAACAACTAGCGGAAAGTGGAAACATCGACCAGCTTCAAGGGAAAGAGATTCTCAAAGGAATATCAAATGAATTTAATATAAAAACGGAGCGACTGCTTCGTATGTGCGCAAGAAGGTTGGATGTGGAAGATTTGCCCGATGAAACTAGACGGTTTCTTCAAAAATCTAAATCGTAAATTAACCCTCACCGTGAGGGGCGCAGGCGACACAAGCACCGCAGCGAGCGTGCGCCCGCCTCGCGGTAGCGAAACGCATCTCTGGCAGTTGGCGGCGTCAGCGGCCAGTGACTCCAGCGAAGGAGGGAGATTCCTCTGGCAGCCGGCACTACGCGCCGACCACACCGAACATGTTTATAACTAGTCGGCGCCGTCACTCGCGAGTGTGAATCGCCTCGGGGTCAAGCCCCGGAGCATTCTCCTTGTGTTCTATAAAAACGCCGCCGACGGCGGTCCGCTGTGCCCACTGTCGTTCGGTGGACCGCCGTTCGGCGTTCGAGTCGCTGCTCGGTGGCTCAGAACCGGCGGAGCTGCTCTTCGAGACAGACGGTGACGATCGACTTCGCGATGGCGACGCCGCCGCCGATCGGGTCGAGCTTCGTCTCGCCGAGTCGCTCGGCGTAGGCGATCGGGCGCTCGCGCACGTCGTAGCCGCGCATCAGCGGGCGGATCAGGAGTTCGGCGGAGAGGCCGGTGTTCTCCGTCCAGCCGATCTCCTCGACGACCTCGCGGCGGTACGCGCGCATCCCGGTGGTGGTGTCGTGGACGCGCTCGCCCATGAGCAGGCTGGCGACGGCCGCGAACGTGTGGTTGCCGAGACGGTTGAACGCCGGCATCGCCTTCGCGCCGTGGTAGAGCCGGTCGCCGCTCACCACGTCCGCCCCGTCGTTGATCTCGGCGAGGAACTCAGGGAGCGCCTCCATCGGGTACGTGTCGTCGCAGTCGGTCGTGACGACCACGGGACGGTCCGGCGTCAAGATCGCCTCGCGCACCGCGACACCGTACCCCTGCGGTTCCTGTTCGACGACGCGCGCGCCGTGCTCCCGGGCGATCTCCGGCGTCCGGTCCGAGGAGCCGTCGACGCAGACGACCTCGGCGCGCCCGTCGGTGATCTCGGCGATGTCGTCGAGCACCGTCCCGATCGCCTCCTCCTCGTTGTACGTACCCATCACGACGCTCAGGTCGTCGAAGGTGTACTCGCCCGAGACGTCGTCCCCGTTCGCGGCGTCGCCGTCGATCGAATCGGCGCTCGGAGCGTCGCCCGCCGCCTGTTGCTCGTCGGTCGTCTCTTCCGCATCGTCCGTAGACTCCGTCTCGACGGCGGTCGCCGTCCCGTTCGTCGCGTGCGCTGAATCGCTCATTACCCGCATCTCACGTCGCATGCACTTGAATTTTTAGGTTTGCCTAAAACAAGTGGGTGCCGGTGTCACGCATCCGCGAGCGGCGCGGCCGGCTCACTCCCCGGCGAGCCGCGCGTCGACGTCGTCGGCGACGCGGAGCGCGAGCGCGGCGATGGTGAGCGTGGGGTTCATCGCGCCGCTCGTGGGGAAGACGGAGCTGGAGGCGATCCAGCAGTTCGCCAGGTCGTGCGTCCGACAGTCGGCGTCGACGACGCCGGCCGCGGAGTCGTCGCTCATTCGCGTCGTTCCCATGTGGTGGTAGGCGGGACCGGTCGCGTCCGGACCGGAGACCCACTCCACGTCCGCGCCGAGTTCCTCCAGAATCTCGACCTGGATCTCGTTCGCGCGCTCGATCGTGTCGAGCGCGCGGTCGTCCACGGTCCACTCGATCTGCGGGACGGAGCTTCCGTGGTCGTCGGTGCGGTCCTCCGCGAGGGTCACGCGGCTCTCCGCGTCCGGGAGCTGCTCGACGAGCCCGCCCATCGCGACGTGGGTACCGTACCCGTCTCGCAGCCGGTCCAAGAGCGGGTCGCCCCAATCGTCGCCCGACAGCGCCATCTCAACCGGTGAGGGGCCGGCGTAGTTGAAGAACTCCAGTTTGAACGGGGCCTGCGTCTCGTCGGCCTCGTCGTAGAACTGGTCGCAGGCGCTCGTGTAGAAGCCGACGTGGTTCTGGCGAGTCGGCTCGTCGAGCGTGCCGCCCGCGCCCGCGAACAGGTGGTCCATGAAGAACTCGCCGACGTGACCGCTCCCGTTCGCGAGCCCATCGGGGTAGCGGTCCGAGGCGGACAACAGGAGGAGCCGCGGCGTCTCCACGCCGCCCGCGGCGACGACGAACGCGTCCGCCGTCTGTCTGTGCTCCTCGCCCTCGGGCGTCGCGTAGACGGCGGCGGTCACGCGGTCGTCGTCGTCGTGGTCGAGCGACCGGACCGATGCGCGGTCGATCACGGTCGCTCCCCGCGCTTCCGCGCGCTCGATGTGGACGGTCGCGTCGTACTTCGCGCCGCTCGGACAGACGGGCTGACAGGTACCGTAACCAACGCAGGGCGACCGGTCGTCGTACGGCTCGGAGTTGCGCGCGTTCGGCACCGAGTGCATGTCGATCTCCAGTTCCTCGCAGGCCTCGGCGAACAGCGAGTCGCTGTAGGAGGGCTCGAACGCGGGCATCGGGTGCGGCTCCTCGCGAGGCGGCGCGTAGGGGTTGTCCGACGCGCCAGCGACGCCGAGTTCGCGCTCCGCCTCCGCGTAGTAGGGTCGCAGGTCCTCGTATGCTATCGGCCAGTCGGAGCCGACGCCGCGGGCCGTCTCGGAGTTGAAGTCGTCCTCGTGGAGCCGCATCACCATCCCCTGCCAGTGGAGCGTCGACCCGCCGATCCCTTTCACACGGGCGTGGTTCAGCGGGTAGAACCGATCGCCCGCATTCTCGTGGGCGTCGCGCTCGCCGCCGACGCCCCACACGTCCGGGCGGTCGTAGAACGGGCGGATCGCGCGCTCCTGTCTCGCCAGTCGGTCCGCGGGGTCGAATCGCGGACCCGCGTCGAGCACCACGACCTCGTGATCGGCCGCCAGCCGGTCGGCGACGAGCGCGCCCGCCGGTCCCGCGCCGACGACGCAGACGTCCGCGTCCGAGACGGGGGTGCGGTCGACCGCCTCCGAGTCCGACCGCTCGCCCCCGACGCTCTCAGCACCGCTCACTGCGGCCCCCTCGCGTAGCTTGCGGCACCGCCGGCGTACCCCTGGGGGTTCTCGATGCCGACCAACTCGCCGCCCGTCGGCGAGGTGTACAGAGCCACGAGCAGTTCGTTGAGGACGTAGTACCGGGCGCGCTCGGCCGTCGTTCCGTGCGGGTTCTCCTCGGCCGTGTCCACGCCGAGTTCGCGGAGCACCGCCTCGCGGTCCGCCGCCGGAAGGTCGGAGAGCGAGGCGCCGTACCACGACCGTGCCGCCGACTCGACGTCGGCGACCGCCGCCCTGATCCCCTCGTCGTGCGCCGAGCCGTCGAGGCGGCCGTCGACGAACGCGTCGACGAACGCGTCGACGCCCGAGACGGCTCCGGGATAGACGACGGCCGCGACCGCCCGCATCGCCTCGCGAACCGACTCGTCGTCGGGGAGTCCCTCGTCCGCCGTCGACTCGCCGCCCGCACCGTCGTCGCCCGGCGAACCGCATTCGTCCTCTCCGCCGGCTCCCGCCCGACGGACGCCGAGCGCGACGCCGCCGCCCGCGCCGATCGCGGCCAGCGCGGCCGCCGCGTCGCGTCGCGTCAGTTCCATGGAAGCTTTTAGGTTACCCTAAACTAATATATCCGTCGGAGCGCGCTCGCGACGGGAATCGGAACTGCTAACGGCGGGCGCGCTCTCGCTCGAACCGAGCGATTCGTTCCCGGACAATGAGCTTGAGACACCGGATCCGCGAGCGGTTGACGGACGGCGACGGCCGGGTACCCCTCGGGTTGACGCTGCTCTGCGCGGCGATCGCCGCGACGCTCGTCTTTCCGCTGGCATGGCTCGTCATCGAGGCGACGACCGTCGAGCGCGAGCGGGCGCTCGACCTCGTGTTCAGCGCCAACACCGCCGACGTGCTCGTCAACAGCCTGCTGTTGATGGGCGGCGTCACAGCCTTCTCCATCGCGCTCGGCGTTCCGCTCGCGTACCTCACCGTCCGGACGGACCTGCCGTTTCGGCGGTTCTGGTCGGTCGCAGCCGCCCTCCCACTCGTCGTGCCGAGCTACGTCGGAGCGTTCTCGTTCGTCTCCGCGTTCGGACGGCGCGGCGAGTTTCACGACGTGCTCGCCCCCCTCGGCGTCGAGCGCGTCCCCGAGATACACGGGCTCTCCGGCTCGGTTCTCGTCATCACGCTGTACACGTACCCGTACGTCTACCTGACGACCCGCGCCGCCCTGCTGTCGTTCGACACGACCCTCTTGGAGGCGGCTCGGACGCTGAACCACGGCCGGATCGCGGCGTTCCGGCGGGTGACCCTGCCGACGATCCGACCCGCGGTCGCGGCCGGTTCTCTGCTGGCGGCGCTGTACGCCGTCTCCGACTTTGGGACCCCGTCGATCATGCGGCTCCCGGTGTTCACCCAGCAGATATACGCCGAGTACAGGTCCTTCGGAAGCGACTACGCCGCGCTGCTCTCCCTGCAGCTGCTCGTCGTCGTGCTCGTCGTGCTCGCGCTGGAGTGGGCGATCCGCTCCGAGCGGTCGGGCGGAGGCGACGACGCGGGACAGACGACCGACCGGGTGTCGCTCGGTCGGCTGCGCTGGCCGGCGACGCTGCTTCCGGCCGGCGTGTCCGGATTCGCGCTGCTCGTTCCGCTGTGGATTCTCGGGCTGTGGCTGGTCCGCTCGGAGGCCGGCCGCCGGCCGTCGATGGCGTTCGATCCGATACAGGTGCTGAACTCGGTGTCGGTCTCCGCGGCCGCCGCTGTCGTCGCCGCGCTCGCGGCGATCCCCATCGCGTACTTCGCCGCGAACCACGACTCGCCGCTCGCGACGATCTTCGAACGGGCGACGTACGTCGGGTTCGCCGTCCCCGGCATCGTGCTGGCGCTCGCGCTCGTCTACTTCGGGTCGGGGTACCTGCCGGGGATCTACCAGACTCTCCCGCTTCTGGTGTTCGCGTACGTCGTCCGCTTCCTGCCGCAGGCGGTCGGGTCGAGTCGGACCGCGATCCTGCAGGTCGACCAGCGGCTCGTCGAGGCCGGACGCACCCTCGGCGAATCTCCGAGCGGGGCGTTCAAGCGCGTGACTCTCCCACTCACGCGCTCGGGGATCGTCGCTGGGGCCGCGCTCGTCTTCCTCACGACGATGAAGGAACTCCCCGTCACCCTCGTGCTCCGGCCGTCCGGGTTCGAGACGATCGTGACCCAGATCTGGCGGGCACAGGAGACCGCGCTGTACCAGTACGCCGTCGTCCCCACGCTCATCCTGCTCGTCATCTCCGGGCTGTCGATGCTCGTCATCCTCGCGCAGGAAGGGAGTAAAGAAGGGCTGTGAGCGCGTTTCGGGAACGGCTTATCAGCGAGCGTCCGGTCTCCGACCTCGTTCCGATTCCACACGTACTTATCGGATACCGCCGCACGAACGCGTATGGATCTGTCCGATGCACACGTGCTCGTCACGGGCGGTGCGGGGCTCGTCGGAAGTCACCTCGCCGCCAGCCTGCTCGACCGCGGCGCGACCGTCCGCGTCGCAGACGACCTCTCGAAGGGGACGCGCGACCGGGTCCCCGACGGCGCGGCCTTCGTCGAGGCGGACATGACCGACCCGGACGCGGTCACAGAGGCGGTCACCGCCGACCTCGACGTCGTCTTCCACTTCGCCGCGTACACTGACACGAACTATGACGACGACCGCGAGCTGTTCGAGGAGAACACCGAGATGACGTACAACGTCTTGGACCGGATGCGCGAGGTCGGGGTCGATCGATTCGCGTTCACCTCCTCGTCGACCGTCTACGGCGAGGCCCCGCGCCCGACGCCGGAAGACTACGCGCCGCTCGCGCCCATCTCCATCTACGGGTCCTCGAAGCTCGCCGACGAGGCGCTCATCTCCACGCACGCGCACTCGTACGGGATCCAGTCGTGGGTGTTCCGTTTCGCGAACATCGTCGGTCCCCGCCAGCGCGGCAACGTGGTGCCCGACTTCATCGAGAAGCTAAATGACGACCCCACGCAACTGGAAATTCTCGGCGACGGCCGTCAGGAGAAGTCCTACATGCACGTCACGGAGTGCGTCGACGCGATGGCGCACGTCGTCGAGCACGCGAATGCCGACCTGAACGTCTACAACCTCGGCACGCGGACGACCACGTCGGTGACGCGGATCGCCGACATCGTCAGCGACGAACTCGGCGTCGACCCCGAGTACGTCTACACCGGCGGCGACCGGGGCTGGACCGGCGACGTGCCGAAGATGCGCCTCTCGATCGAGAAGCTGGCGGCCCTCGGCTGGGAACCGTCGATCGAGAGCGACGCCGCGGTCCGCCGGAGCGCGCGCGAGCTGATCGACGAGATCGTCGGGTGAGAAGGCACACACGGTCCCTCGTCGATCGTCCCGACCGCTACCCCGCCCGACTCCTCACTCGAAGCGAACGCCGAGGTCGTGGAGCCCGTCGTTGTTCGACGCGACGTTGATGAGAAGCGGCGTGAGGCCCTCGATCTCGGGAGCGTTGGCGATCCCGCCGGCGTCGAGCGCGCGCAGTCCCTCGATCCCCTCGGCGACGGCGGTCACCGTCGCCTTCGCGTCGTCGTCGTCGCCGATCACGAGCGTGTCGATCCCGAGGTCGGCGTCGAGGTTCGCGAGCCGCGCGGCCGCGAGGTTGTGGAACGCGCCGACGACGGCGACGCCGTCGGGCGCGGCGTCGGCGACGATCTCCGTCACCGAGCCGGCTCCGGGCCTGTGGTAGTGGAACCCCTCGTCGTCGCGTTTCATTCCGGTCGCCGGGGAGACGAGCACGTCGCCGGGGTCGAGGGCGTCCGCGATCGCCTCGACGGTGTCGCCGACGTGGTACGGCGGCACCGCGAGGACGACCACGCGCGCGTCGGCGGCGGCGGCCGCGTTCTCCGCTCCCGCGACCGCGGCGTCGATGCCGCGACTGTCGAGTTCGGTGGTGTATTCCTCGGCTTTCGTCTCGGCCTTCTCCGCCTCGCGCGAGCCGATCGTGACCTCGTGAGCCGTGTCGGCCGCGAGCCGGAGCGCGAGCCCCTGACCGATGTCGCCGGTGCCGCCGAGTATCGCGATGTGCATACCGCTCGTGGGGTCGCTCCGGCCTTAGGGGTTCCGTGACCGGCCGTCCTCGCCACGGACGGAGACGGCGGTGAGATCGAGAGACGGGGTCCGCCTGCGGCGCGGACGACCGGGAACTCACCCGAGATCGTCGAGTCCCGCGGCCGAGAGGTCGACGTGCTCGGCGACGAGGTCCGCGGCGCGGTCGTACGGACTCTCCGAGTCGTCGAAATCGCCGTCGGAGCCGGAGGGGCGCGACCGCCCCGCCGCGTCGAAGACCGCCTCGACGAACGCGTCTCGGACGTTCGCGTTCTCGAAGATCCCGTGGAGGTACGTCCCGAGCGCGCTGTCGGTCGCCGCGCTCTCGGGGCCGAGCGGCTGGGCGACCGCCCCGGTCGGCGACGACCGGCCCATGTGGATCTCGTAGCCGGTCGCGGAGCCGGTCGCTCCCGAGATCGGGCCCGCCTCCGCCGCGTCGACGTCGCGCGTCACCCGCTCGACGCGCTTGTCGGTCGAAAAGCGCGTCGCTACCGGGAGGACGCCGACGCCCTCGACCTCCGTCACCTCCCCCGTCCCCTCGATCGCCGCGTTCGTCAGTCGCTCACCGAGGATCTGGTAACCGCCGCAGAGCCCGACGATCGGTCCGGAGAACTCTCCGATGGCCCCGTCCATGCCGGCGTTCCGAAGCGCGAGCAGGTCGTCGACGGTGTTCTTCGAGCCCGGAAGGACGACCGCGTCGGCGTCGGCGAGAGGCGACGGGACATCGGCGTCGGCGAGAGGCGACGAGGCATCGGCGTCGATCGGAACGTACGCGATCCGGACGCCCGGCTCGCGCGCCAGGGGCTCCAGATCGGTGAAGTTCGAGATTCGGGGGAGCCGCGGAACGGCGACCCGGACCGCTTCGGTCTCCGGGACGCCGTCGTCGTCGCCCCAGACGGCATCGGCGGTGCCGTCGCTTCCCCCGGTGTCTCCCGCACCCGGCAGCGAGAGGCTGTCTTCTGCCGGGAGACCGGGGTCGTCGTGGGGGACGACTCCGACGATCGGGACCCCCGTGCGCGACTCGATTTCGTCGATTCCGGGCGCGAGCAGGGCGGGGTCGCCGCGGAACTTGGTTATCACCGCGCCAGCGACGCGATCGCGGACGTCGTCGGGGAGCAGTTCGAGGGTTCCGTAGAGGCTCGCGAACGCGCCGCCACGCTCGATGTCGACGGCGATCAGGACGTCGGCGTCGGCGAACAGGGCGCACTCGACGTTCGCCAGGTCGCGATCGTGGAGGTTGATCTCGGCGATGCTTCCAGCGCCCTCCGCGACGATCACGTCGTGGTCGGCCGCCAGCCGACGGTGCGCGTCGATCGCCGCCGACCGCGCGCGCTCCCAGTGGTCGTCGTAGTACGCGCCGGCCGCGACGGTCGCGACCGCGTCGCCGTCGATCACGACTTGGCTCTCACCGTCGCCGCGAGGCTTGAGCAGGACGGGGTTCGCGTCGGTGGTCGCTGGTATTTCCGCGGCCCGCGACTGCACGTACTGGGAGACGCCAATCTCGCCCCACTCGCCGTCGGGCGAGAGCGCGACGCGGGCGTTGTTGCTCATGTTCTGCGCCTTGAACGGCGCGACCGAAACCCCCCGGCGCGCGAGGAGCCGACAGAGACCGGCCGCGAGCGTGCTCTTTCCGGCGTGGCTCGCCGTGCCGGCGACGAGGACGGTCCGAGCGTCGGGATCGGACATCAGCGGGTCACCGTCGTCAGAACTCCGTTCCGCGGCGCGCGCGCTGGCCGTCGTCGAACGGGTGCGCCACCTTCCGAACGTTCGTGATCAGGTCGGCGACGCCGTCGAGGTACGTCGGCTCCGCGTGGCCGCCGGTGAGGACGAGTTCGAGCCCGTCCGGCGTCGACTCGACGAGGTCGATGACCGCCCCGGGATCGACGAGCCCACGGTCTGCCGCGTACAGGATCTCGTCTAAGATGAGCATGTGGACGCCCGCGTCGGGGTCGCCGTCGAGCGGGATCGGAGCGTCGAGGTCGGCCGCGCGTGCGCCGTCGACGAGCGCCTCCGCCCGCTCGAAGGCGGCCAGCGCTTTCGCCTCGTGGTCGTCGTCCGCGGAGCCGTCGAGCAGCCCGTGCCAGCCGTAGTGGCCGGCGTTCTCGAAGGAGAATCCCGGCATCGCCGCGATGGCGTTGTACTCGCCGCGGACGGCGTCGACGCTGTCGGCACCGCCCTTCATGAACTGGAGCATGTGGACGCGGTAGCCGTGGCCGGCCGCCCGAAATCCCATCCCCATCGCCGCCGTCGTCTTCCCCTTGCCGTCGCCCCACCACGCCTGCACGAGTCCGAACTCCTCGGGCGCGGCCGGCGAGATCGACTCCGGCTCCGGAGCCGCGCCACCACCGGGAGACCGGGAGTCTGGGCGTTCGTCGTCGGTACCGTCGTCTGTGGATGTCTCAGTCGTCATGGGTGGAAAACCTCCGCTCGGTCGTCGGCGACGACGCCGTGTGCGGCGTCGGCCGGCGCACCGGGAAACTCGTCGTCCGGATACCGCGATCGCAGGCTCGCGCGGACCGCGTCCCGGACGCAGACGCGGGCGGCCGCGCCGACCGGCGTCGCGCTGCCCGAGAAGGACGCCGGGTCGCCGGTCGGGTCGTCGCCGACGACCACCGCGTCGCTCGTCGTCCCCGGGACGCCCGCCGCGTCGAGCAGCGTCGCCGCCTTCGCCTCGGCCGCGACGGCGACGAGGTTGGCCGCGGCACCGGGCGCGAGCCGCCGGGTCGTCCCGAGGATCAGGTTGACGGTGCCGGGTCCGTGCGGGGGCGACTCGGCCGGGTCGACCGGGAGAGACGGGTCGACCGCGGCCGTCCGGCTCGCTCCGCCTTCGGGATTCATCGACAGCGTCGCGGGGTTCGAGAGCCCGGCGGTCGCGTACGCGACGACCGGACCGCTCCGCGCGCCGCGGGCGTGCTCCATCGCCACCCCGGTGAACAGCGTGGGCGGGTCGTCGCGGTCGGCGGTCGGAGCGCGTGAGCGGTCGGGGTCGCGGCCATCGTCGCGGTCGGCATGGCTGTCGGGGTCGCGGTCGACACCGTTCGCCTCTCCGCCGAATCCCGCGCGCGCAAGCCGCTCGTCGCGGTACGCCGCGAGGTCGGTCCGCTCGAACCCCTCGGGCACCGAGACGTTGTAGGCGGCGTCGCCCCGCGAGCGGCCGCCCGCCCAGCCGGTCGAGAGCCAGCGCGTCCCCGGCCGCCGCAGTCGGAGGACGCCCTCGCTGACGGTCGCGTCAAACACCGTCGTCCACCCCTAGCGCCGCGAGCAGACGGTCGTTCTCGTCCGGTCTCCGCACCGCGACGCGGACGTGCGAGTCGAGCCCGCGGAAGGTCGTCGCGTCGCGGACCGCGACCCCGCGCTCGCGGGCGGCCGCGACGACCGCGTCGACGGAGCGGCCGGCGGGAGGTTCGCCGTCATCGCAACCACCGCCGACGTCGACGAGCAGGAACGGGGCGTTCGAGGGGGAGACGGCGTAGCGCGTCCGGAGGGACTCGCGAAGCCGCTCGCGCTCCGCCCGCACGCGCTCTCGGGTCTCCCGGATGAACCCCTCCTGCCGCATGCAGTGCGCGCCCGTTGCGAGCGCCGGAGCGCTCACGTTCCACGCGCGTCGCGCACCGCGCATCGCCGCTCCGAGGCCGCCGGTCGCGACCGCGAATCCCGCCCGGATCCCGGGGAGCCCGAACAGCTTCGTGAGAGAGCGGGCGACGACGACGCCGTCGGTCCCCGCAAGCGAGGGGCGATCGGTGAACCCCCGGAACGCCTCGTCGACGAGCAGCGGCGTCTCGGTCGCCCGACAGCGCGCCGCGAACCGCTCCAACTCGGCGGGGGCGTAGTCTGACCCCGTCGGGTTGTTCGGCGCGCAGACGACCGCGAGCGCGTGATCCGCGGGGTCGGCCTCCAAGACCGCATCCGCCGGGACGAAGACGGGATCTCCGCCCTGCAGTCGCACCTCGCGGGCGTACTCGCCGAAGCTCGGGGCGGGCACGAGGACGGTGTCGCCGTCGTCGACCGCCAGCGACACGGCGAGCCGGATCGCAGCGAGCCCGCCGGGCGTCGGCACCACTGCGTCCGGATCGCAGTCGACGTACTCGGCCGCCGCCCGCCGGAAGTCGGCCGGCGGCTCCGGCGGGTAGGTCCGCGCCGAGTCGAACGCCGCCCGGTAGACGGCCTCGACGCCGTCCGGGACCGCGGGGTTCGTGTTCGCCGAGAAATCCAGTACGTCGGGGTCGTCGCTGCTCCCGTGGGGCGCGCGGTCGAGGTCGGCGGCTCGGTCGAAGTGCATGGCGTGGGTGGCGAGTCAGTCGGTGGAAACGGCGTGTCAGCGAGTCGTCCGCCCCTCCGCGAGGAGCGCCTCGGCGATCCGAACGTCCGACGGGTAGTTGACGTTGACGGCGAGCCGGCGGTCGTCGGTGAGGTGGACGCCGTCGTCTGGCGTGGCGTCGAGTGCGTCCCCGCCCGCGTCACCGTCGTCCGGCGCGTCCCCGCTCTCCTCGGGGGTGCTCCCGCCACGACCACCGACCACGTTGATCCCCGCCGGGACGACGGCGCGGCCGTCGTTCTCGAACGCCCCGTCGGCACTGACGCCCAACTCGCGCTTGCGGTCCGCGGGGACGCAGACCGTGAGCGAGAGCGAGTCGGCGGCCGATTCGGCGGCGTCGAGCACGCGGTCGACCGCCTCGCCGTCGAGAAGAGGGAGGTCCGCGGCGACGGTGAGGACGGGGGGATCGGCGGTGGAGGTGCGACCGGCGCTGGAGGAACGACCGGCGTCGGCGTCGCTCTCAGTCAGCGCGTACCGAAGGTCGGCGACGTAGCCGTCGCCCGGGGCGTCGACGATCCGGAGGTCGGCGTCCGCGTGTTCACGCGCCGCCCGCTCGGCGAGGTGCGCCCGAGTCGCGGTCGCGTGCGGCGAGACGACGGCGCGGACCGCCTCGGTCCGACTCTCGGCGAGCGCCGCGAGGACGCGGTCGACCATCGACCGACCCGCGACCCGGACCAGCGGCTTCTCGGTGTCGCCGCCGAGGCGGGTTCCGCGGCCGCCGCACATCAGAAGCGCGTCCACGCGATCACCCCCGCGTGTAACGCGGCGACGCGCGCCAGTTCGGTCGTCGCACCGAGCACGTCGCCGGAGATTCCACCGAGCCGCCGCGCGCTCCACCGGCGGAGCGCGGCGGCGATCGCGAACGCGACGACGAACGCGGCGGCGAGAACCGAGGCAAACGAGCCGGCGACCGGCCACGCGAGCAGCGCCGCGGGCGTCGCGACGAGGAGGACGACGAGCGCGTCGCGGGGGGCGGTCGCGTCGGCGAGTGCCGATCCGAGTCCCTGGTGGGCGGCGTCGCCGACGCAGACGAGCGTCGCCGTCGCGGCCTTCGCTCCCACCTCGGCGACGACGACGATCGCGACCGCGGCGGCCGGAGCCGTCGACGCGATCGGGGCCAACGACAGTCCCGCCGTCGCGAGCCCGAGGACGACGAGCGCGAGCGCGACGGTGCCGCCGACGCCGAGCGCGGCGTCTTTCAGCACCGCCCGGCGCGCGTCGGCGTCGCCGTGGACGACCGCGGCGTCGCCGAGGTCCGCGACCCCGTCGAGGTGCGTGACCCCGGTCAGGGCGTAGATTCCGGCGACGAATCCGAACGCGACCGTCGACGCGGGCACGGGAGCGAGGAGCGGCAGGGCGACGAGCGCGCCGACGAGGTACCCGACGGCCGGGAGGCTCCACGGCGATCGCGAGAACGATTCCCACGCGGCCTCGTCGCGGCCGACCGGGAGGCGGGTGAGGAAGCCGAGCGCGCCCCGGATCGCCGCGGCGGCGTCCCCCAAGGCGGCGGCCCCCGCGCCGATCAGAGCCACGCGATCACCCCCGCGAGCGCGAGGAGCCAGCCCGCGGCGACGACGACCGCGACGCCGCCGGCCGCACCGACGAGCCGCACAGCGCGCTCGGCGTCGGCCGCGGTCGGGAGGTCGACGCCGGAGTTCAACGCGTAGCTCCCGGGCTTCTCGAGCCGGACGCCGAGGGCGGCCGCGCCGGTCGCCATCGGCCAGCCCGAGTTCGGCGAGGTCGGCTCGCGCGCCCACGGGCGGGCCCGCCGGAGGACACCGGTAGGGGAGCCACCGTGGACCGCGAGCGCGGCGACGGCGAGACAGGCGGCGCTCGCGCGGGCGGGGAGGTACATGGCGAGGTCGTCGAGCCGGGCGCTCGCCCACCCGACCGGCTTCGAGCGGTAGCCGAGCATCGAGTCGAGCGTGTTCACCCCCTTGACCCAGACCGCGCCGGCGACGCCGAGCGGGAGCGCGAGCGACGTCGCGGTCGCGGTTCCGGCCGTCGCGGCGAACGCTCCGACGGTCGCACCGACCGCGAACCACCACAGGGGGGCGACGAACCCGTCCGCGAGGTTCTCGGTCGCGCTCTCGACGGCCGCGCTCCGGAGGTCGGCCGACGAGAGCGCCGTCGGGTCGCGGCCCACGAGCGCCCGGACCGACTCGCGGGCGGCCGCCGGATCCGTCTCGGTCAGCGCGACGACCTCGCTCGTGACGTCGAGCAGCATCCGGAGGCTCGCGGCCGCGAAGAGGACGCCGGCCGCGACCGCGACCGCGACGAGCGGGACCCCGGCAGCCCGCGGCCCGACCCCGGCCGCGACCGCGACGAGGACGCCGAGAGCGACCGCGGCGGCGAGCGGGAGCGCTACCGCGACCGCGACGCCGACGAGACGGGGTCGGCTCCACTCCCGATCGGTCCGATCGACCAGCGAGCCGAACCACGCGACGGGGTGGAGGCGTCTCGGCGGTTCGCCGACAGAGAGGTCGGCCGCGACGGCGAGAGCGAGGGCCGCGAGCGCGGGAGAGACGGGAGCGAGGAGGGAGGCCACGGGAGCGAGGTGGGAGGCGGCGGACATCGTCAGAGTCCGTCGAGGAACGCGTCGAACGCCCCGCTCTCGGGGTGGAGGTGACAGTACGTCCCGAGCGTTCGGTGTTCGATCAGCCCGTCGTGATCGCCGTCGATGCCGGTTCCGCGCTCGACCTCGAAGGCGAACCGAGCGTCGTCCGCGGCCTCGGCAGACGAGTAGTGGAACTCGTGGCCGCGGCGCGTCTCGCCCGCAGCGGCGGTCGGCGCGTCCCGCGTCGCGCGCAGCTCCACGTGGTCGAGCGCCTGATACCGCTCCCGCATCGTCACGTCGGCCGGGAGCGCGCCCGCCATCCGGTGCGTGTCGCCGTCGACGGTCGTCAGCGACTCGGCGAGAGCCATCAGCCCGCCGCACTCGCCGAGGACGGGCGTCCCGTCCGCGGCCGCGTCGGCGACGTCGGAGAGCGCCTGGCTCTCGGCGAGCGCCGCGGCGTGGTTCTCCGGGTAGCCGCCGGGGAGGTAGACCCCGTCGCAGGGGGGAAGCGGGTCGCCGGCGGTCGGCTCGAAGGTGACCACGGTCGCCCGCTCGCGCAGCCGCTCGACGGTGGCCGGGTAGACGAACCGGAAGGCGTCGTCGCGGGCGAGCGCGACGCGCGGGCGGTCGCAGTCGGTCTCCGTCGGACCGTCAGAGATCGCGGCCGCGTCGCCGGACGCGCCGACCGGCGTCGGCTCCCGAGCGGCCTCGATCAGTCGCTCGGTTCGGATCGCTTCGGCGGCCGCGCCGAGCGCGTCCTCGCCGATCGGCGACTCCTCGCCCATGTGCAACCCGAGGTGCCGATCCGGGATCTCTAGGTCGTCGCGGGGCGGGATACGGCCGAAGTACGTCAGTTCGTCCGGGAGCGCCTCGCGGATCCCGCGCGCGTGTCGGCCGCCGTGCGCGCGCTGGGCGATCACGCCGACCACGTCGACGTCGCGGCCGGCGCGCTCCGCGTACGTCTGAAATCCGAGGGCGGTCGCGGCGACGCTCTCCATGCCCGCGCTCGCGTCGACGACGAGCACCACGGGGAGGTCGAGCGCCTCGGCGACCGCGGCCGTGCTCGATTTGTCCCCGTCGTACAGTCCCATGACGCCCTCGACGACGCAGACGTCGCCCTCGCCCCGGGCGTAGTTCCGGCGGAGCCCCGCCTCGCCCTGCAGCCACAGGTCGAGCGTGCGCGAGGGTCGCCCCGCCACGTGCGCGTGGTGGCTCGGGTCGATGAAGTCCGGTCCCGCCTTCGCCGGCTGGACCGCGTGGCCGGCGTCGGAGAGCGCGCGGATCGCCGCGAGGGCGGCGACCGTCTTTCCCACCCCCGAACTGACGCCGCCGAGGACGACTCCCCTCATCGGGACCCGCCCCCGGTCGCATCCGCCGCCTCCCGCTCGGCCAGCAGCCGGTCGGTGATCGCCGCGACGCGGTCGCGCACCTCGGCGGCCGGCACCCCCGCGCGATCGGCGAGCGCCAGCGCGCCACCCATGCCGACGCCCTCTTTCGCCTCGCCGCGGGCGTACGCCGCCATCGCGGGGTGGTCGCTCGACCCGAACGCGGGGTCCGTCGCGGTGAGCGACAGGTCGAGGTCGGCGGCGAGCGCCGCCACGTCCGCGGTCGGGTCGTCCGCGACGAACGTCGTCGTCGCGAGCGGGAGCCGCCGATCGACGCCGGCGTGTCGCGCAAGCGCCGCGACCGCGGCCAGCTGGGTGCCCCCCGCGAGCGTCACGTCGACCTCGGCTTCGAGGGAGCCGACGACCAGCCCCGCGGCGGCGGCGAGCACGGGGTCACCCATCAGCCGGACCGCGTCGAGGGGGTCGCCGGCGGCGTCGCCGGCGGCGAGACCGCTCGCGGCGAGCCCCTCCTCGACGACGGCGCGCTTCCGTTCGAGCGGGTTGGCCGCGAGCGACGACGAGACGACCGGCCGCTCGCCGAGCGCGGTCAACACGCCGAGCGCGGTGGTAGTGCCGCCGGGGACCGTCTCGGCGACGAGGAGTTCGCCGGTCGCTCCCGGGCCCCCCTCGCCGGCGGCGATCTCGGGGGCGAGATTTCGGGCGGTCTCGAAGACCGCGGCGGCGTCCGGTACCGGCTCGCGGTCGCGCACGTCGCCGCCGGGGGAAGCGCCGACGCCGCGAACCGGCGCGCCGGTCGGCACCGCGAGCCCGGCGTCGATCGCGGTGAAACTGAACCCCACCCGCTCTCTGACCGCCCGGGTGACGACCGCCGGCGTCGGACAGCCGGAGGGACTGACGGGGACCGGCGAGTCGGGCGCGGGGCTCCCGTCCGCGACGATCTCGAGGTCGGCGCTCGGCGTGTGCGTCCGAAGCTCCGGGTCGGCACCCGCGGCGCTGATGCCGTCGATCGCGGCCGTCGCCGTCGTTCCGGCGACGGCGACGAGGGTCACCTCGGACACGCGCCACCTCCGCGTCCGCTCCCGTGTCGACCGCGACCGCGCCCGGCGCCCACGACCGTCGACCGCGGTGGGTTCGAGTACATCTACTGGCGACTGATTAGCACAAGCGGACTTTAATCGATCGGGTCGCGGCCTCTGCGGTCTCGGACGCGGACGGAACGGCGCACCTCGACGGGCGGCGGTCGGTCGCACGACCGCCGAGTCAGACGACGAGGTACTCTTCGAGCCGCTGGCGGTCGGCGACTCCCTCGCCGTTGATCTCGTCTACGATCGTCCCGTGGTCGATCGCGTAACACCGCTCCGAGAGCCCCTGAATCACCGAGAGATTCTGTTCGACGAAGAGGATCGTCGTCCCGAACGTCTCGTTGATCCGTTCGAGGTCGGCCGTGATCGACTGGACGATCGACGGCTGGACCCCCTCGGAGGGCTCGTCGACGACCAGCAGGTCGGGGTCGCCGACGAGCGCACGCCCGATGGCGAGCATCTGCTGTTGCCCGCCGCTCATCGTGCCGGCGTCCTGGTCCGCGCGCTCTTCGAGGATCGGGAAATAGTCGTACACCTGCTCGTAACGGGTCTCGTCGCCCTCGCCGATCCCCTCACCGAGAGCGAGGTTCTGCTCGACGGTCAGCCCCGAGAACACGTCGCGGCCCTGCGGCACGTAGCCGATTCCACCGCGAGCGTGGACGTCCGCGGGCTCGCCGGTGACGTCCGTACCGTTGAACCGGATCGTCCCGGACTCGGGCGCGAGAAGCCCCATGATCGCCTTCAACAGCGTGGTCTTCCCGACGCCGTTCCGACCGACGATACCGACGATCTCGCCGTCTTCGACGGTGAGATCGACGTCGCGGAGGATCGGCGTACCGTCGTACCCGGCGTCGAGGCTCGACACCTCGAGGCTCACGCGTTCTCACCCAGGTAGATCCGACGGACGTCCTCGTCGGCTTCGATCTCCTCTATCGGTCCCTCCCGGAAGATCTCTCCTTGGTTCAACACCGTGACGCGGTCCGATATCCGGCGGACGAAGTCCATGTCGTGTTCGACGACGAGGAACGTCATGCCGTCGTCGTGCAGCGAGCGGATCAGCGAGGCGATGTCGGCAGTTTCGTCGACTGACATACCCGCGACGGGCTCGTCGAGCAGCATGAGCGTCGGATCGAGCGTCACCGCCATGCCGATCTCCAGCCGCTGTTTCTCGCCGTGAGAGAGGTCGCTGGCCGGTTCCTCCCGCTTGGCCGCGAGCGCAGTCCGATCCAAGGTTTCGGCCAACACCCGTCCCGTGTCGCGGTCGGTCCGCTGGAGCGGCACCCGGAGGTTCTCCTCGACGGAGAGGTTCTCGTAGACGTGCGGCGACTGGAACTTGACGCTGATCCCGGTGTCGATCCGGTCGTGCGTGTCCATCTCGGTGAGGTCCGTCCCGTCGAAGTAGATGTCGCCCTCACTCGGCGAGAGCTGCCCCGTGATCAGTTCGAGCAGCGTGCTCTTCCCGGCGCCGTTCGGTCCGATGAGACACCGTATCTCACCCTCCTCGACCGAGAAGTCGACGCCGTCGACCGCGGTCAGTCCGCCGAAGTTCTTCGTGAGTTGCTTGGTGGCAAGTACCGTGCTCGTCGCGCCGCCGGTCGCGGCGACCGCCGGCTTCCGTCTGACGTTGATGTCCTGTGGTGTGCTCATTCGGCTGGTTCCTCCGTGGCCGGTGTCGACTGCGACCGCTCGTCGCGTTTCTCGCGCAGTTCGCCAACGAAGTCGTCGAGCGCCGGCACGACGCCGGCGGGCAGAAAGAGGATGACGCCGAGCAGGAGCCCGCCGACGATCACGAGAGCCCACTCGGAGCCGACCGGGCCGATCCCGCTCGACAGCCCGGTCCGCATGCGTTCGATCGCCAGCGTCGCGCCGATCGCCCCGAGCAGCGACTCGCGGCCGCCGACGCTGACCCAGACGACGGGAAGCGCGGCGAAGGCGATCCCGAAGACGCTCGGGTCGATGTAGTTGCCCCAGCTGGCGTAGAAGACGCCGCCGACGGCGGCCAGCGCGCCGCCGATCGTGAAGACGACGAGCTTCACGAACGGCACGTCGTAGCCGAACGTCGTGGTCCGGGCCTCGTCTTCGCGGACCGCGACCATCGTCATCCCGAAGCTGCCGTTGACGAGGACGCGGAGCCCGAGATACGCGGCGACGAGCGCGACGAGCAGGGCGTAGTAGAGCCCGACTCCCTCCAACACCAGCGCGGTCTCGCCGACGCCGATCGTGAGGCTGGGGATGTTCGTCATCCCGTTGAACCCGCCGAGTTGGGCCGCGCCGACGGCCCACTCGCTACCGGCGGTCTGAGCCATGAACGTGTTCAACACCAGCGCGACGACGAGCGTCATGATCGTGACGTAGGTCTCTCGAACGCCACCGTAGAACATGAAGTAGCCGAGCAGCGCCGCGCTCAGCGTCCCGGCGAGCAGCGCGCCGACGATGGCGAGGCCGACGCCTATCGACGACGAGAAGTTGATCCCGATCACGCCGAACGCGTAGGCAGAGACGCCGAAGAAGGCCACCTGCCCGAAGCTCAACACGCCCGCGTACCCCCAGATGAAACAGAGGCTCAGGGCGAGAAACGAGAGCGCGAGGTATCGCGAACTCTGGATGACCGTGTACGGGTCGGTCGTCAGCGGGTAGGCGGCGAGCGCCGCGACCGCGACGACGAAGCCGATCCAGAACGGCGCCGACTCGCCGATCGTGTTCGGGCCTTCGAGCCGGTCGCGGAGGCGGCCGACGAGCGAGGTCGAGCCGCCGTCGAGGCGGTCGCTCATTCCTCGGCCCTCCGGCGTTGCCGCCAGTCCTCGACGTACCCCGTGATCCCGTCGGGCAGGAGTCGGAGCGCGACGATGGCGACGAGCAACAGCAGCATCTGCCCGACGAACGTTCCGAAGAGGAAGCTCCCGGTCGCGTTGAACACGCTGAGGACGCCGGCCGCCGACAGCGTGCCGACGATCACCGACGGCCCGCCGACGACGACGGCGACGAACGCCTCGACGAGGAACGTGCTCCCGCGGTTGGGCGTGATCGAGCCGAGCGCGGGCGCGTACAGCGCCCCGGTGAGCCCGGCGAGCGCGGAGCCGATGGCGAACGTCGCGGTGTACATCCTATCGGTGTCGATCCCCATCGCCCGAGCGGTCTCGGGGTCCTCGATGGTCGCCCGCGCTTTGATCCCGAACCGAGTTCGGGTGAAAAGCGCGTAGAGCCCGGCGAGAACCACGAGCGCGACCGCCGGGAGGAAGACGCTCCGGTAGACCGACGAGGAGAACGGCCCGTAGGCGACGCTGCCCATCGGCGTCGAGATGCTGTCGAGGCTCGACCCGAAGACGATCAACAGCAGCTGGGAGACCACGAGCGCCAGCCCCCACGTCGCGACCATGGAGTCCAGAAGCCGGTCGTAGAACCGGTTGACTATCGCCCACTCGACGAGGATGCCGAAGACCGTCGTGGCGACGATGCCGACGCCCATCGCGATCGGTAACGGAACTCCCGCGTGGTACGGCAGCGCGGTGCCGTAGACGCCGATCAGGATGAACTCGCCGTGCGCGAGATTGATGACGCCCATCATGCCGAAGATGATCGCCAGCCCGACGGTCGCGAGGACGATGAACCCGAAGCTGTTCAGGAACTGGAACAGCAGGGCGATCAGGCTGTACGCCGAGAACGTCAGCGGCGTGGCCGTCGCCTCGATCACGGTGCTCCCCCGGCGCGCGGACGCACACCGTTACCAGTCCGGTCGTGTCGGCGGTCCGGTTCACCGGCGTTCGCTGCGCTCTCAGACATCGTAGACATCGCTCGGGACGTACTGGGTCGTTTTGTCTTCCTCGCGGAGGTCACAGCCGTCGCCGCCCTCGACCTCCTCGCGGAGGAAGCTCGGATCGATTCGCTCGTTGTTGGTGAACGATATGTCGTGGTTCTCGTCGGCGCGGGCGACCCGCATCTCGTGTTCCATGTGGTGGGTCGCGCCGTCCAGCGTGAGGTCGCCCGAGGGCGCGCTGACGTCGCGGCCCGCTTCGAGGACGCTGATGACCTCCTGTTGATCGAAGGTGCCGGCCTCCTCGACCGCGTCCGCCCACAGGTACACCGAGAAGTAGTTGTTCTGGGCCTCCTGATTGAGGTAGTTCGCGTCCGGCCAGCGCTCGTAGAAGTCCTCGACGAAGTTCTCGCCCTCGCGGAGGTCACCGAGTTCTTCCATGTAACTCACGCCGGCGTAGACGTTCGTGAGCGCCGGCGGGTCGTAGCGGATGTGCTCGTGTCCCTGCGCCATCGCCGTCGAGGTGCCGATCGGAATCGATTCGAGGTCGTTTGTCGCCCGCTGGTCGTAGAAGTTCTCGTGGTTGGCTCCCACGAGCATCGACATGATGAAGTCGGGATCCTCGTCCTGGATCCGGTTGATGACCGATGAGAAGTCGGTCTCGTCCAGCGGGATGTACTCCTCGCCGACGATGTTGTAGTCGTTCTCCTGTGCGAGGACGTTCACCCAGTCACCGGAGAGCTGGCCGAAGTTGTAGTCGGCGGCGATGATGTAGATGTCCTCGCCGAACTCATCGGCGAGGTACGGCGTCACGATCCCGAGCTGCTGGCGCGCGGTCGCGCCGACCGGGAAGATCGTGTTGTCACAGACGCCGCCCTCGTACTGGGTCGTGTAGAAGTACAGCTGCTCGTTCTCGTTGATGATCGGCCGGATGGCCTCGCGGGTCGCCGAGGAGTAGCCGGCCCAGAGCGCGTCGACCTCGTCTTGGAGGATCAGTCGCTCCGTGAGTTCCTGGTACCGGGAGTTGTCGGACTGCGGGTCGGGGTCGACGATCTCTATCTCCTCCCCGAGAAGCCCCCCGTTCTCGTTGATCTCCTCGATGGCGAGCCGGGTCGCCTGCCACTTCGAGGTCCCGTTGAGCTGGAAGTTCCCCGATCGGTCTTCGAGAATTCCGACGGTCGGCCCGCTGCCCCCGCCACCTCCCCCACCGGAACACCCGGCCAGCGAGACGCCGAGCGCGGTCGCACCGGACGCCAACACCGACCGCCGAGACAGCGAGCGGTGCGTCATTCGCGCCCCGCGAGAACAGCCGCAGATTTTTGAATAGATACGACCCGAGTAGCGATTTTCCAAATCGATTGTCCGCTCATATCGACACTCACTCGGTGATAATGGAATTATAAAAGCCCTTCCTCGAATGACCTACGAAGAGGAAATACACTCATAGTTGCCTGATAGAAATAATATACGATAATATACTGACCGATCGTTTTATCGTATACCGAATTACATCTGATACAGACAAGATATTTCAAACGACGAGACGATAACCGACCACTTCGACGATCGGAGGTAATGTGGGTTGAGTAATACGATCTGCGGCGCGCTCGCGCGAGCGCGGTCCGCGCGGAGAAGTAGCCAACCAGTACACCTAACCAGCCGGGGAAGCGTATTCGACGTAGTCGTGTCGAGCAGCTTACTCCCGGTTATCGCGATGATACTGGTCTCGGGGCTGGCGGTGCAACTGCTCGCTCATCGCCTGCGAATTCCGAGCGTCATCTTCTACCTCCTCATCGGCGTGGTGTTGGGGCCGGAGGTGCTGGGGGTCGTGACGCTCGAAACGTTCGGGAGCGGACTGGAGATCATCGTCGGGCTCAGCGTCGCGATCATCGTCTTCGAAGGGGCGTTCGCCTTGGAGATCGACCGTATCAGGCGCGCGTCGACGGTGTCGCTCCGGCTCGTGACGATTAGCGCGCTCGTGATGTTCCTCGGAACCGCGGCGGCCGTTCGGACCTTCGAAGGGGCGAGCTGGGAGATCGCGCTGCTCGTCGGCGCGCTGCTCGTGGCGACCGGACCGACGGTCATCACGCCGATCCTCGACGTCGTCCGCGTCAGGGACCACGTCGCGACGGCGCTCGAAACGGAAGGGATCATCAACGACGTGACGGCCGCGATCGTCGCGGTGGTCATCTTCGAGACGCTGCTGCTCGACGACCTCGGCGTCCGGGCGACCGTCGGCGCGTTCCTCCAGCGGTTCGGCGTCGGCGTGGCCGCGGGCGTGCTGGCGACGGTCGTCATCTACCTGCTGTTGGAAAGCGACTTCGTCCCGGAGCGAGACGTGCAGGCCTCGCAGTTCCTGGTGTTGGCGGCGGCGGTCGGGTCGTTCGCGGCCGCGGAGGCCGTCGCCGCCGAGGCCGGGATCGCGGCCGCGGCGACGAGCGGCATGCTGCTCGGGAACCTCGACATCGACAACCGCGAGGAGATCGAGCGGTTCGCACAGAACACGACGCTCATCGTGCTGTCGTTCGTGTTCATCTCGCTGGCCGCGCTGATCGACGTGGCCGCGATCCGGAGCCTCGGCCTGGGCGCGGTCGCGCTCGTGGCCGTGATCATGCTCGTGCTCCGGCCGCTCGGGGCGTTCATCGCCACCGCCGGCGTCGAGCGGTTCACGCGGCCGGAGCGGCTGTTCATCGCGGGGGTCGGTCCGCGGGGGATCATCCCGGCGAGCGTGGCGACGCTGTTCGCGATCGAACTGGAGCTGGCGGGAAACATCGCGGCCGGACAGCTGCTCGTCGGGACGGTGTTCGCCGTCATCTTCGCGACCGTCGCGATCGAGGCGGGGCTCGCGCGCCAGATCGGCGACTTCCTCGGAGTGACACCAATGCGCACGATAATCGTCGGCGGGGGCCGGGTCGGCCGGGCGCTCGCCACACGACTGGAGAATCGGGGCGAGTTCGTCGTCATCGTCGAACGCGACGGCGACGAAGCCGAACGAACGCGGACGGAGGGGTTCACCGTGCGCGAGGGCGACGGCAGCGACGCGGAGACGTTACGCGACGCGCGCGTCGACGAGGCGAAGCGTTTCGTCGCGACGACAGCGGACGACGACATCAACCTCCTCGCCTGCCAGCTCGCCAGAACGAAATTCGGGGTCGACGCGGTGTACTCGCGCGTGAACGACCCGACGAACGTCGACGCCTTCGAGAGCATCGACGTGACCTCGATCGACTCGTCGACGGCGACCGCGGTGGCGATCGACGACGAGATCGAGCGACCGGCGCTCGCCCACTGGATGAACGAACTCGGCGACGACCACGACGTACAGGAGATCGTCGTGACGGCCGAGGGCGTCGCCGGCAAGACGATTCGGGATCTCAACTCGACGATCCCCGACGGCGCGTTCGTCGCCGTCGTCAGCCGGGACGGAGAGAACTACGTTCCGTCGGCCGATCGCGTGGTCGAGCGCGGCGACCACGTCACGTTCGTCGGCGACGCCGGCGCGGTCAGGCAAGCGATGAACCGGTTCCACCCGCACGATTAGCCGCCGCGGCTCGCTACGCTCGCAGTATTGTGCTGAGAGAAACGTCCTGATGGAGTCCTGCGCGAGCGAAGCGAGCGCAGGGCACGTCAGGGCGCGAACGCGCGGCTGTCGAACGAAGTGAGACAGTCGCAAAGTGAACGTCCTGACGGAGATTTGAACTCGAAAAGACGATCCGGTCGCTCACTGCGTTCGCTCCCGGCTGCGACTTTTCTGCTCAAATCTCCGCGGAGTTTTTCGAGGCACGTACGGCTCGCTGCGCTCGCAGCGTTGTTCTGAAAGAAATGTCCTGACGGAGTCCTGCGCGAGCGAAGCGAGCGCAGGGCACGTCAGGACGCGAACGCGCGGCTGTCGAACGAAGTGAGACAGCCGCAAAGTGAACGTCCTGACGGAGATTTGAACTCCGGTCCCTGGCTCCGCAAGCCAAGAGGATAGTCCACTACCCTACCAGGACTCAATACGACGTACCGCGGTTGAACTTAAGACGGTTACGGTCCGCAAGCCCTGTGGCGAACGGTCGCACGCGTCGTGGACGGCGGCGAAAATAGGCGACAGCGGGGCGATCTGTAGAGACCAACGAGAGCACGGCGGGTGCAGATCCGGACTGCACACCTTTTGTATCGGCGGGGACCACGAACGGGTATGACGAGGCTTCGAACGGCGAGGGCGACGCTGCGGAACCGGCCGATAGCGGCGGGTATTTCGGCCGCGAGACCCCGGCAAGGACAACGTTTATCCGCGGACTCGACAACCGAAGAGGTACGCGTATGGGAGTGATAGAGGACGTCTACGAGGATCTCGACACGGACGTCGAGTTCGAGGAGTTCGAGGCGGCCGTCGAGGACAAAGTCGAGCAGATGGGCGGGCTCGCCGACGACGAGACCGCCGCGATGCTCATCGCCCACGAACTCCGCGACGAGGAGGCCGACACGATCGCTGACATCGAACCCGGCATGAACGACGTGAAGTTCCTCGGGAAGGTGACCTCCATCGGCGAGATTCGGACGTTCGACCGCGACGACGAAGATGCCGAAGAGGGACGCGTCTGTAACATCGACGTGGCCGACGCGTCCGGCTCCGTGCGAGTCGCGCTCTGGGACGATATGGCGGGAGCGGCCGAAGACCAACTCGAGGTCGGGCAGGTGCTCCGCGTCATGGGCCGACCGAAAGAAGGCTACAGCGGGCTCGAAGTGAGCGCCGACAAGGTCGAGCCGGACGAGGACGCGGAGGTCGACGTGCAGGTGCTCGACACTTACCGCGTCGATGACCTCTCGCTCGGTGCCTCCGACGTCGACCTCGTCGGGCAGGTGCTCGATACGGACGCGGTCCGGACGTTCGACCGCGACGACGGCAGCGAGGGGCGCGTCGCGAACCTCACCGTCGGCGACGAGACCGGACGCGTGCGCGTCACGCTGTGGGACGACAAGGCCGACCTCGCCGACGAGTTCGCGGCGGGCGAGGTGGTCGAGGTCGGTGACGGGTACGTCCGCGAGCGCGACGGCGATCTGGAGCTGCACGTCGGCGACCGCGGAACGGTCGAGCGCGTCGACGAGGACGTGGAGTACGTCCCGGAGACGACCGACATCGCCGACGTGGAGATCGGCCAGACCGTCGACATCGGCGGCGGCGTCATCGAGACGGACCCAAAGCGGACGTTCGACCGCGACGACGGCAGCGAAGGTCAGGTGCGGAACGTCCGGATCAAAGACGAGACGGGAGAGATCCGCGTCGCGCTCTGGGGCGACAAGGCCGACCGCGAGGTCGATCTCGCGGACCGCGTCGTCTTCACCGACATCGAGATCCAAGACGGCTGGCAGGACGACCTCGAGGCGTCGGCGAACTGGCGATCGACGGTCGCGGTCCTCGACGGAGAGGCGGGCTCGGCGACGGACGGCGCGGCGACGGGCGGTTCGGGAGCCGACGGCGGGAGTCCGAAGGAGAGCGAAACCGGACTCGACGCGTTCGGAGACACCGGCGACGGGAGCGACGCTGACGGAACTCCCGCCAGCGGAACGGCAACCGACGGCGTCGCAGCCGGCGGAGCGGCCGACGGCGGCGCGGCGGCCGCAACGGCGGAGCGAACGGACGGTGACGAGGTCGAGTTCACCGGAACGGTCGTCCAGACCGGAGATCCCGTGGTGGTAGACGACGGTCAGCAGACGAAGCGGGTCGAGACAGACGCGAGCCTCCGACTTGGCGAGGAAGTCACCGTCCGCGGGGCGGAGCGGGACGGGACGATCCACGCCGAAGACGTGTTCTGATCGGGGGAGCGAACGCGACCGCAGACGTGTCGAGACCGATCGCGGAAGGCGTCTAACGGAAAGCGTTATACGGTACACGGACGCGACTGTGTGTATGAGTGTCGAGTTGCCGTTCGCGCCGGTCGACGGGATCATCCGGCGGAACGCGGGGGAACTCCGCGTCAGCGCGGACGCCGCCGAAGAACTGGCTCGGCGGATCCAGTCACACGGCGCGGATCTGGCGATCGACGCGGCCGAACGCGCAACCGAGGACGGACGGAAGACGCTGATGGCGTCTGATTTCGGGGTCGAACAGGTGATCGACCGCGAGGCCCTCACGCTGCCGGTCGCGCCCATCGATCGGATCGCGCGGCTCCGCATCGACGACCGGTACCGCGTCGGCGTGGACGCGAGGATCGCGTTGGCCGACATCCTGGAGGACTACGCCGACAACGTCGCGAGCGCGGCCGCCACGCTCGCGCGCCACGCCGACAGACGGACCGTACAGGCCGAGGACATCGAGACGTACTTCGCGCTGTTCGAGTAGATGCGGTTCGGCTACAGCGAGCGGTGTCTCGAACACGACACAGGTGAGAGACACCCCGAGAACCCGGACCGGCTCCGCGCGATCCGCCGAGGACTGGCGAAGCGACACGGCGTCGAGTACGTTGACGCCGAGCCGGCGGCCCGCGAGGACGTGGTCGCCGTACACGACGAGGAGTACGTCGACGAGCTTGAGGCGTTCCTCGACGACGGCGGGGGGAGCTGGGACCCGGACACCGTCGCGAGCGAGGGGACGTGGGACGCCGCGCTCACCTCGGCCGGGCTCGCACAGTGGGCGGCACAGGTGGCGCTCGACGGCGCGAGCGACCGGGACACACCGTTCGCGATCGGCCGACCACCGGGACATCACGCGGTCATCGACGACGCGATGGGATTTTGTTTTTTCAACAACGCCGCCGTCGCGGCCCAGACGGTCCTCGACGAGGGGGTCGCAGACCGCGTCGCCATCTTCGACTGGGACGTCCACCACGGCAACGGCACGCAGGACATCTTCTACGACCGGGGCGACGTGCTCTACGCGTCGATCCACGAGGACGGGCTCTACCCCGACACCGGGGCGCTCGAAGAGACCGGAGAGGGAGACGGCGAGGCCGCGACGGTGAACCTCCCGCTCGCCGCCGGCGCTGGCGACGCCGACTACTGTTACGCCATCGACGAGGCGATCGCGCCGGCGCTGGACCGGTTCGATCCGGATCTCGTAATCGTCTCGGCGGGGTTCGACGCGCACCGCCACGACCCGATCTCGCGGATGCGCGTCTCCTCTGAGGGGTACGCGCTGATGACTGACCGGATCCGATCGATCGCCGACGACGTCGGAGCCGCTGACGCCTACGTGCTGGAAGGGGGATACGGACTCGACACCCTCGCGGAAGGAGTTTCGATGGTCCACGAGACGTACGACGGACGGACCCCCGTCGACGGCGACGACGAGCCCGACGAGAAGACGGAGTCGATCGTCGCGGAGTCGCGGTCGCTGCTGGGTCTGTAGTAGTCTTCACCGCCCGAGCGGGGCGTGTAATTGTTCCGCCCGTTGTACTCGCTACATCCCCAGATACAGACTTGTCAAACGGTTCGTCGACGCCGGACTCGCTCGTCGCTAGCGCTCTTCGCTCATAGTCGGCGTCGACAGGAACGCCCGGAGCGGGATTTGAACCCGCGTCACGACCGTGACAGGGTCGTATGATGGGCCACTACACCATCCGGGCAAACAGGCGACAGCGCCCCGAAACGGGGGACGCCCGGAGCGGGATTTGAACCCGCGTCACGACCGTGACAGGGTCGTATGATGGGCCACTACACCATCCGGGCTTGTCGCACTCACTCGTATCCCTGTCTGGCAAATAAGGCTTGTCATCGGCGGCGGGGGTGGGGACAGGTGACAGGGAGACCGCGGCACGGCCGCAGGCGGGTGCACTCGTTTCCACGGGATCGACTCACGGGATCGACTGAGTGGGCGGGGCGAACGGGACACACCGCTCGGCGGTACCCTTTTGTGTGCGTCCCGCATGTGTTGGGGTATCGCACGCCCCGCGTCGTCGTGAGCCGCGCACGGCGGAGACGCTTGGCAAGCCTTATGACGTTGGCGCATATATCAAACTGTAGTATCTCGTGATAGCTTCTCTCAATAACCACCACCCATGGTAGACGTAAGCCAACACGAACTCGTCCCGGACCACGTCCTTCTCGACGCCGACGAGATCGACGAGGTTCTGGCGGAGTACGATGTGAAGAGAACGGAACTCCCGAAGATCAAACGCACGGATCCCGCGCTCCCCGACGAGGCCGAGGTCGGCGACGTGGTGAAGATCACACGAAACTCTCGCACGACCGAGGAAGCGGTCGTGTACCGATTAGTCGTCTCATGAACAGGCAAGACCGACGCGTGGTGTCACGCGAGTATTTCTCGGACGAACGGCTGGCCGAACACCACTTCCGATCGTTCAACAACTTCCTCGACCGCGGCATGCAGGAAGTCGTCGACGAGAAAGAGCGGATCGAGACCGACATCGGCGACAAGGAGGGTCAAGAGCCCGTCTACGTCGAACTCGGCGACGTGCGAATGGTCACTCCGCGCGTCCGCGAGGCCGACGGCTCCGAAGAACTGCTGTACCCCCAAGAGGCTCGGCTCAGGAACATCACCTACTCCGCGCCCGTCTTCATGGAGATGTCCATCGTGCGCGGCGGCGAGGACGAACCGGAGCAGGTCGTCGATACGACGGAGACCAAGGTCGGCCGGATGCCGATCATGGTCGGCTCCGAGAAGTGCAACATGGCGGGCTTCTCCGACGAGGAACTCATCGACATCGGCGAAGACCCCGTCGACCCCGGCGGCTACTTCATCGTCAACGGCTCCGAGCGCGTGCTGATGACCTCGGAGGACCTCGCACCGAACAAGATTCTCGCCGAGTACGACTCGAAGTACGGCGATGAAATCCAAGTCGCGAAGACGTTCTCCCAGCGCCGCGGGTACCGCGCGCTAGTCCTCTGTGAGCGCAACCGCGAAGGGCTGCTCGAAGTGTCGTTCCCGTCCGTCTCGGGCTCTATCGACTTCGTCACTCTCGTACGCGCGCTCGGACTCGAATCGGACGAGGAGATCGTCCACCGCGTGAGCGACGATCCGGAGATCGTGAAGTTCATGCTGGAGAACTTAGAGGAGGCCTCGGTCCAGACGACCGAGGAAGCCATCGAGACGCTCGGCGAGCGCGTCGCCAGCGGTCAGGGGAAAAACTACCAGCTCAAGCGGGCGAACTACGTCATCGACCGCTACCTTCTCCCGCACCTCCACGAGGAGGGCGTCGACGAGGAGGACGTGCGGATCAACAAGGCGTACTACCTCTGTCGGATGGCCGAAGCGTGCTTCGAGCTCGCCTTGGATCGCCGAGAGGCCGACGACAAGGACCACTACTCGAACAAGCGGCTGAAGGTCTCCGGCGACCTGATGCGCGACCTGTTCCGCACCGCCCTGAACAAGCTGGCGCGCGACGTGAAATACCAGCTCGAACGGGCCAACATGCGGAACCGGCAGCTCACGGTGAACACCGTCGTCCGCTCGGACGTGCTGACCGAGCGACTCGAACACCCGATCGCGACGGGGAACTGGGTCGGCGGTCGGTCCGGCGTCTCCCAGCTCGTCGATCGAACCGACTACATGGGGGTGCTCTCGCACCTGCGCCGCCTGCGGTCGCCGCTGTCGCGGTCGCAGCCGCACTTCAAGGCACGAGACCTCCACGCGACCCAGTGGGGTCGCATCTGTCCCTCCGAAACGCCGGAGGGACCGAACTGCGGGCTCGTGAAGAACTTCGCGCAGGCGATGGAACTCTCACAGACCGTCGAGGACGAACAGGGGCTGAAACGAGAACTGGCGTCGATGGGTGTCGAGGGGATCCCCGGCATCGAGGGCGTCGAACGACAGACGGCGGACGACTAACATGGCTCAGGCAGAACGCGAAGCGAAAGTGTACGTCAACGGGAGTCTCGTGGGGACGCACGCGGACCCGGAGGCACTCGCCGAACAGATTCGCGAGGCCCGCCGACGCGGCGACGTCTCGGAGATGGTGAACGTCTCGGTCAAAGAGCGCACCCAAGAAGTGATCGTCAACGCGGACGCTGGACGCGCCCGCCGACCGCTGATCGTCGTCGAGAACGGCGAGCCGCTCTTGGGCGACGAGGAGATCGACGCGCTGGAACGCGGCGACGTCGAGTTCGAAGACCTCGTCGACCGAGGCTACGTCGAGTTCATCGACGCCGAAGAGGAGGAAGACATCCTCGTCGCCGTCGACGAGGAGGACGTGACCGACGACCACACGCACCTCGAGATCGACCCGCAGCTCGTCTTCGGTATCGGTGCGGGGATGATCCCGTACCCCGAGCACAACGCGAGTCCGCGCATCACAATGGGTGCGGGGATGATGAAGCAGTCGCTCGGACTCCCGTCGGCGAACTACCGGATCCGGCCAGACACCCGCCAACACCTGCTGCACTACCCGCAGCTGGCGATGGTGAAGACGCAGACCTCGGACCAGATCAGCTTCGACAAGCGACCGGCGGCGCAGAACTTCGTCGTCGCCGTGATGAGCTACGAGGGGTTCAACATCGAGGACGCGCTGGTGATGAACCAGGGCTCCGTGGACCGCGCGCTGATGCGGTCGCACTTCTTCCGGACCTACGAGGGCGAAGAGCGGCGGTACCCCGGCGGTCAGGAGGACCGATTCGAGATCCCAGACCAAGACGTCCGCGGCGCGCGCGGTGAGGACGCGTACACGCACCTCGACGAGGACGGCCTCGTCAACCCGGAGACGAAAGTCGACGAGTCCTCGGTGCTTTTAGGTAAGACGAGCCCGCCGCGCTTCCTCGAAGAGCCGGACGACATGGGCGGTCTCTCGCCGCAGAAGCGTCGAGAGACCTCGGTCACGATGCGGTCGGGCGAGGACGGTGTCGTCGACACCGTCACGCTGATGGAGGGCGAAGACGGGTCGAAGCTCTCGAAGGTGAAGGTGCGCGACCAGCGCGTCCCCGAACTGGGCGACAAGTTCGCGTCCCGACACGGTCAGAAGGGTGTCGTCGGCCACCTCGCACCGCAGGAGGACATGCCCTTCACCGAGGAGGGGGTCGTTCCTGACCTCGTCATGAATCCGCACGCGCTCCCGTCGCGGATGACGGTCGGCCACGTGCTGGAGATGCTCGGCGGAAAGGTCGGTTCGCTGCGCGGATCGCGCGTCGACGGGACTCCGTTCCAAGGCGAAGACGAGGAGGAACTCCGCGGCGGACTCGAAGAGCACGGGTTCAAGTCCTCCGGTAAGGAGGTCATGTACTCCGGCGTCACAGGCGAGAAGATCGAGGCGGAGATCTTCGTCGGGACGATCTTCTACCACAAGCTGTACCACATGGTGTCGAACAAGCTCCACGCTCGCTCGCGCGGGCCGGTTCAGGTGCTCACGCGCCAGCCCACCGAGGGACGCGCCCGCGAGGGCGGACTCCGAGTGGGAGAGATGGAGCGCGACACGATCATCGGCCACGGCGCGTCGATGGTGCTCAACGAACGGCTCTTGGAATCGTCGGACGCGGAGACGGTTCACGTCTCCGCCGAGACCGGGCTCGTCGCCGTCGAGGACCGCGAGCAGCGCCGGGTGTACGACCCGGTCACGGGCGACGAGGACGACATCCACGAGCTGGAAGTGAGCTACGCGTTCAAGTTGCTCCTCGACGAGATGATCGCCTTAGGCATCCGACCGAAACTCGAACTGGAGGACGCGATTTAAATGTCAATGCAAACACCGAAAGTGCTCGGCGGCATCGACTTCGGCCTGATGGACCCGGAGACGTACCGGGACATGTCCGCGACGAAGGTGATCACGGCCGACACGTACGACGACGACGGTTACCCGATCGACATGGGGCTGATGGACCCGCGACTGGGCGTCATCGATCCCGGTCTGGAGTGTCGGACCTGCGGCTCTCACTCGGGGTCCTGTAACGGCCACTTCGGTCACATCGAACTGGCGGCTCCCGTCATTCACGTGGGCTTCACGAAGCTCATCCGGCGGCTGCTCCGCTCGACGTGCCGCGAGTGCGGACAGCTGGCCTTGGACGAGGCCCAGCGGGACGAGTTCCGCGACCGGTACGAGCGCGCGAAGGAACTCGGCGACGACGAACACGACGTGCTGAAGGCCGCGGTCCGGCAGGCGCGGAAGGCGTCGACCTGTCCGTTCTGCGGCGAGCCGCAGGCGGACATCAAACACGAGAAGCCGACTACGTACTACGAGGTACAAGACGTGCTCTCGGGCGAGTATTCGGAGCGAATCGCGGCCGCGATGCAGCCCGACGAAGAGGCGGACGATCCCGGTACCTCGCCGCAGGAACTCGCCGAGGAGACGGACATCGCCTTAGATCGGATCAACGAGATCATGGCCGGTGAGTTCCGTCCCCGCAAGGAGGACCGCCGCGCTATCGAGAAGGCGCTCGACATCGATCTCACCGAAGAGGACATGAACAAGCTGATGCCTTCGGACATCCGCGACTGGTTCGAGGACATCCCGGACGAGGACCTCGAAGTCCTCGGTATCGACTCCGAGCACTCCCGCCCGGAGTGGATGATCCTGACGGTCCTTCCGGTCCCGCCGGTCACCACCCGTCCGTCCATCACGCTCGACAACGGCCAGCGCTCAGAGGACGACCTCACCCACAAGCTCGTCGACATCATCCGCATCAACCAGCGGTTCATGGAGAACCGCGAGGCGGGCGCGCCACAGCTCATTATCGAGGACCTCTGGGAGCTGTTACAGTACCACGTCACCACGTTCGTCGACAACGAGATCAGCGGGACGCCGCCGGCGCGACACCGCTCCGGCCGTCCTCTCAAGACCCTCAGTCAGCGGCTGAAGGGGAAGGAGGGTCGCTTCCGCGGATCGCTGTCCGGCAAGCGCGTCAACTTCTCCGCCCGGACCGTCATCTCGCCGGACCCGACGCTCTCACTGAACGAGGTCGGCGTCCCGGATCGGGTCGCAAAGGAGATGACCCAGACGCTCAACGTCACCGAGCGCAACGTCGAGGAGGCACGTCAGTACGTCCGGAACGGACCGGAGGCGCACCCCGGCGCGAACTACGTGCGCCGACCCGACGGTCGCCGCCTGAAGGTGACCGAGAAGAACTGCGAGGAACTCGCGGAGAAGGTGGAGGCCGACTGGGAGGTGAACCGCCACCTCGTGGACGGCGACATCGTGATATTCAACCGGCAGCCGTCGCTCCACCGGATGTCCATCATGGCCCACGAGGTCGTGGTGATGCCGTACAAGACGTTCCGTCTCAACACCGTCGTCTGTCCGCCGTACAACGCCGACTTCGACGGCGACGAGATGAACATGCACGCGCTCCAGAACGAGGAGGCGCGCGCGGAAGCGCGCGTGTTGATGCGCGTTCAAGAGCAGATCCTCTCGCCCCGGTTCGGCGGGAACATCATCGGCGCGATCCAAGACCACATCTCCGGGACGTACCTGCTCACCCACACGAACCCCGAGTTCACGGAGACGCAGGCGCTCGACCTGCTTCGCGCCACGCGGGTCGACGAGCTGCCCGAAGCCGACGGCGTCGACGACGACGGCAACGAGTTCTGGACGGGCCGGACGCTGTTCTCCGAGCTGCTTCCGGAGGACCTATCGCTGCACTTCTCCTCGTCGACCGGCGACGAGGTCATCATCGAGAACGGCCAGCTGATCGAGGGGACGATCGACGAGGACGCCGTCGGGGCGTTCGGCGGCGAGGTCGTCGACACCCTCACTAAGGAGTACGGCGAGACGCGCTCGCGCGTGTTTATCAACGAAATCGCGTCGCTCGCGATGCGTGCGATAATGCACTTCGGCTTCTCGATCGGGATCGACGACGAGTCGATTCCGCCGGAGGCCGAAGAGCAGGTCGACGACGCGATCGAGAGCGCCTACGACCGCGTCCAAGAGCTGATCTCGACGTACGAGGCCGGCGAGCTGGAGTCGCTGCCGGGCCGCGGCGTCGACGAGACGCTTGAGATGAAGATCATGCAGACGCTCGGGAAGGCCCGAGACTCGGCCGGTGAGATCGCCGACCAGCACTTCGGCGACGACAACCCGGCGGTCGTGATGGCCCGATCCGGGGCGCGTGGCTCGATGCTGAACCTGACGCAGATGGCCGGCTCCGTCGGTCAACAGGCGGTCCGCGGCGAGCGGATCAACCGCGGCTACGAGGACCGGACGCTCTCACACTACAAGGAGAACGACCTCTCTGCGGAGGCGCACGGCTTCGTGGAGAACTCCTACCGCGGCGGGCTCACCCCCGAGGAGTTCTTCTTCCACGCGATGGGCGGCCGCGAGGGGCTCGTCGACACGGCAGTCCGGACCTCGAAGTCCGGCTACCTCCAGCGCCGGCTCATCAACGCGCTCTCGGAACTCGAGGCGCAGTACGACGGCACGGTCCGGGACACCTCGGGTCGGATCGTCCAGTTCGAGTTCGGCGAGGACGGCACCTCGCCGGTGAAGGTCTCCTCCGGCGAGGGCGACGGCATCGACGTCGACGGGATCGTCGATCGCGTCGTCGACGCGGAGTTCGACTCCGACGACGAGAAAGAGCGGTTCCTCGGCGAGCGCGCGCCGCCGACGAACCTCTCGGAGCACGCGGGTCCCGGCCTGAACAAGGCCGCGGGCACGGAGGTGGAGTCCGATGACTGAGTCGGACCACGTCACCGACGACATGGAGGCGGTCGTGGAGGCGACCGAGCTTCCGCCCCGCCTCAAAGACGAGGTGTACGAGGCGATACACCGGAAGGCCGAGGAGACCGGCGAGGTCACCATCGAGCAGGCCACCGACATCGCGACGGGCGTCGAGAACCGCTACCTCGAGACGCGGGTCGATCCCCTCGACCCCGTCGGCACCGTCTCCGCGCAGTCGATCGGCGAGCCCGGAACACAGATGACGATGAACACGTTCCACTACGCCGGCGTCGCGGAGATCGACGTCACCCAAGGGCTCCCCCGGCTCATCGAGCTGGTGGACGCCCGGAAGACGCCGGACACGCCGATGATGACGGTCCACCTAGAAGGCGAGTACGCGACGGACCGACAGAAGGCCCACGAGGTCGTCTGGTCGATCGAGGCAACCAGAATCCTCGCTCTCGGCGACGTGTCGACGAACGTCGCCGACATGCTGGTCCGGATAGACCTGAACGACGATACCCTCTTGGAGCGGTGGCCGACCCACTCGGACCCCGCCGAAGTCGCGGAGATCATCGCGGAGACGATCGAGGACTCGCTCGGCGTCGACACCCGGCAATCGGGCACGGTGATCGAGTTCGGTCCGAACGAGCCGAGCTACCGGGAGCTTCTCCAGCTCGTCGAGCAGCTCCGCGACATCGTGTTCAAGGGGATAGAAGAGATCGAGCGCGTCGTCATTCGCAAAGAGGAGATCGACGGAGAAGAGGAATTCGTTCTCTACACCGAGGGATCGGCGTTCGGCGACACGCTCTCGATCGAGGGCGTCGACGCCTCGCGCACGACGTGTAACAACATCCACGAGGTGTACCGGAACCTCGGCGTCGAGGCGGCCCGCGAGACGATCATCGACGAGACCAAGAACACGCTCGAAGAGCAGGGGCTCGACGACGTGAACGTCCGGCACCTCATGCTCGTCGCTGACATCATGACGAACAACGGCGAGATCGAGTCGATCGGCCGTCACGGTATCTCCGGGTCGAAGGACTCGGTGCTCGCGCGCGCGGCATTCGAGGTAACGGTCAACCACCTGCTCGACGCCGCGGTCCACGGCGAGTACGACGAGCTCGATGGGGTCATAGAGAACGTCATCGCGGGCAAGCCGATCTCGCTCGGCACCGGTGACGTCGACCTCCGGATGGGCTCGCGAGTCGTCGGCGACGATTGATGTACGTCGAGCTCTCCGACGAGGCGCGACGCTACATCGGTCGGTTCGACGAACTAACCGGGGTCGCACCGACGGACTGCCTCGTGGAGGGCGATCGGCTCGTGTTCCTCGTGCCGGCCGGCGAGATGGCATCGGCGATCGGACAGGCCGGCGAGACCGTCGAGGAGGCCGAACGACGACTCGACCTCTCGATCGAGCTGATCGAAGACGCCGACACGCCGGAGGCGTTCGTCGCGAACGCCCTCTCGCCGGCGGCGGTGAACGCGGTGACGATCTCCGAACAAAACGATCGGGTCGCGTACGTCGAGGTGCGGGACGCGGACCGCGGGGTCGCCATCGGCGCGGACGGCAGCAACATCGAGACGGCGCGACGACTGGCGAAACGCCATCACGACATCGACGACATCCAGTTGACCTGACGGGCGATCCGGGACGGAAACGACGGGTTCTCACCGCCGCTTATCCGCTCAGCGTTTCTGTGCGGCCGTCCTTCGATCGTGAAACTGCCTCAGATCCGACGAGAGGTACCGTTCGAGCGATCTGCGGGCGTTTCTCTGGTCCGAAAGACGACGCTTAAGTAGCTCCGTTCGGAAGTAGGCGTACGATGGCGAACGGCAAGTACGCGGCCCGTAAGCTCAAACAGGACCGGCAGAAGCGCCGCTGGTCCGACTCCGAGTACGCTCGGCGCGAGCGCGGGCTCAAAAAGAAGTCCGACCCCCTCGAAGGTGCCCCGCAGGCTCGCGGGATCGTACTGGAGAAGGTCGGAATCGAGGCAAAGCAGCCGAATTCGGCGATCCGAAAGTGCGTCCGCGTCCAGCTCATCAAGAACGGGAAGCAGGTCACCGCGTTCTGTCCCGGTGACGGTGCCATCTCGTTCATCGACGAGCACGACGAGGTCACGATCGCCGGGATCGGCGGGGCCAAAGGTCGCGCGATGGGCGACCTCTCCGGCGTCAACTACAAAGTCGAGAAGGTCAACGGCGTCTCCATGATCGAACTGGTGCGCGGCAACGCGGAGAAACCCGTCCGATGAGCGGAGAGGAGTCCGAGGCGGCGTCCGCGGAGGACGTTGCCGCCGACGAGCCGGACCCGGACGCGCCCGCGTCGAGCGAGGCTGCGAACGAGAACGCGAAGCTGTTCGGCGTGTGGGACGTCACCGAGATCGCCTACGACGACCCCTCTACGAAGCGGTACATGACCGTGACCCCAATCGCACACACCATGGGTCGTCACGCGTCCAAGCAGTTCAAGAAGTCGGAGATCTCCTTAGTCGAGCGGATGATCAACCGCCTGATGCAGACCGATGAGAACACGGGCAAGAAACAGCAGGCGACCCGGATCGTCCGCGACGCCTTCGACATCGTCCACGAGCGAACCGAAGAGAATCCGGTCCAGATCCTCGTGAGCGCCGTCGAGAACGCCGCACCCCGCGAAGAGACCGTCCGCCTGAAGTACGGCGGTATCTCCGTCCCGAAGGCGGTCGACGTCGCACCGCAGCGCCGCGTCGACCAGGCTCTGTTGTTCATCTCCGACGGCGTCGCTAACGCGACGTACAAGTCGAGCACCTCCGCCGCCGACGCGCTCGCGAACGAGCTTATCACCGCCGCCGACTACGACGCCGAGCGCTCCTACTCCATCTCGCAGAAAGAAGAACGCGAACGCGTCGCCGCTGCGGCCCGCTAACGCCGGTTCGAACGTCGAACCGACGGGACGCGTTTTTCCGACCGACCTGTTTCGACGAGCGGTAGCAGCGGCGATCACGGCCGTCGATCGCCGGGAGCGACGCTCACCGTCGTGTGGACGCGGGAAAGAGAAAAACGGAAAGAGCTGCTGGGTCCGCGAACTCAGTCGTCGGCCGGAGCAGCGCCGGAGCCGTCGTCGGCGTGCTGCTGTTTGACCCACGAGAGCTTGCCGCCGGCGGCGAGGATCTCTCGCTCGCGTTCGGAGGCGTCGAGTTCGGCGGTGAACTCCCAGTCGTCGTTCACGCGCGCGGTGAACTCCGTCTGGCCGGAGTTGACGCCCGCGGGCACGTCGTCGACGATCTCGATGTCGTCGCCCTGATCGATCTGCTCGTACGTCTCCGCGTCGATCGCGAGCGGGACGATACCGAAGTTGAACAGGTTCGCCTTGTGGATGCGGGCGAAGCTCTGCGCGAAGACCGCCTCGATGCCGAGGTACATCGGACAGAGGGCGGCGTGTTCACGCGAGGAGCCCTGTCCGTAGTTCTCGCCGGCGACGAGGACGCCGCCGTCGGCGTCGAGCGCGCGCTGCGCGAACGTGTCGTCGACGCGCGAGAGCGTGAACTCGGAGAGCTTCTCGATGTTGGAACGGAACTTCAGGATGTCCGCCGTCGCCGGGATGATGTGGTCGGTGGTGATGTTGTCCTCCATCTTGAGGAGGGCCTCGCCGCCGTCCACGTCGATCCCGTCTTTGAGCGGCACGTCGCCGATGTTCGGTCCCTTGACGAGGCCGTCGTCGATCGCCTCGTCGGGCGAGATGATGTCGGAGTCGTCCTGACCCATGCCGGGACCGTACTTCGTTCCCATCTCCAGGCCGGGCGCTTCGAGGTCGCCGAGGTCGTCGGCCAGATCGCGCGGGTCGACGATTTCTCCCGTGATGGCCGCCGCGGTGGCGACCTCGGGCGAACAGAGGAACACGGAGTCGTCTTCAATGCCCGAGCGACCCTCGAAGTTGCGGTTGAAGGTGCGCAGCGAGACGGAGTCGGAGGCGGGCACGTGGCCGATACCGATACACGCACCACACGTCGCCTCGGAGAAGTTGACGCCGGCTGCCATCATCTCCGCGGTCCAGCCCTCGCGGGCCAGCATCTCGGAGGCCTGCTTGGAGCCGGGCGCAACGATCATCTCGGTCTGTTTGGCGACCTCGCGGCCCTCCAGCATCTTCGCGCTGGGGAGGATGTCCTCGTAGGCGCCGTTCGTACAGGAGCCGACGATGACCTGCTCGACGTCGGTGCCCTCGTACTCGCTGACGGGCGCGACGTTGTCGGGCATCGACGGCGCGGCCACGAGCGGTTCGAGTTCGGTGAGGTCGACCTCGATCGTCTCGGCGTACTCCGCGTCGTCGTCGGGCTGGAGGTCGACGTACTCCTCTTCGCGGTCCTGGCGCGCGAGCCAGTCTTTCGTCTTCTCGTCGGTGGCGAAGATCGAGGAGGTCGCGCCGAGTTCCGTGCCGAGGTTCGTGATCGTCGTCCGCTCGGGAATGGTGAGGTTCTCAGCACCGGGGCCGGTGTACTCGAAGATCTTGCCGACGCCGCCCTTGACGGTCAGTTCGCCGAGCAGATGGAGCGCGATATCTTTCGCGGTCGCCCACTCGGGCAGTTCGCCTTCGAGGTGAACGTTGACGACCTCGGGCATCTCGACGTAGTACGGGCCACCGCCCATCGCGACGGCGATGTCGAGCCCGCCCGCGCCGATCGCGAGCTGACCGAGCCCGCCAGGCGTCGGCGTGTGCGAGTCGGAGCCGAGCAGCGTCTTGCCGGGGGCGGCGAAGTTCTCCTTGTGGACCTGGTGACAGATCCCGTTGCCGGGCCGGGAGAAGTACGCGCCGTAGGTGCCGGCCGCAGAGCGGAGGAAGCGGTGGTCGTCGGTGTTCTTGAAGTCGAACTGGTACGTCTGGTGGTCGCAGTACTGCGCGGCGAGTTCCGTCTGGACCTCGTCCATCTCCAGTGCCTCGAACTGGAGCCACACCATCGTACCCGTGGTGTCTTGGGTCAGCACTTGGTCGATGTCGATGCCGATCTCCTCGCCGGGCGTCAGCTCGCCCTCGACGAGATGGTCATCGAGGATCTTCTCGGTAATCGTTTGTCCCATATCATCCTGAGTTGGCTTTCCCGTGGATATAAAACCCGCGAGTTTTCCGAAAGATCGACCGTGTTAGATCGGCCGAACCAGCAATTTTCGGCCCGAACATCGTGTGGTATCATACACCACGATAGGAATAGGCGTAACGAGTGTATAAGGCACATAAAGGCCAATATCGGCGTCTCAGCCCTTGACACGGCGGGAGCGATCGACGGCCGATTCGACGGATCGAGGGGTCGACACGGTTTAGTCTCGCCCGCGGATTCAAGCGGACATGTTCGACTCAGGTGCGGCGGTCGCCGCGTCGCTCGAAGCGGGAGACGCCGACCTCGACGACACGCAGCAGCAGCCGAACGGCGTCGACCTCACGCTCGGAGCGGTCTTCGAACAGGCCGAATCGGGGTTCGTCGGCCGCGACGAGAAACGGGTCGGCGAGCGCGAGGAACTCGCGCCCGACGACGGGATCTACCGGCTGGATGCCGGAGCGTACGTGGTGCGGTACGGCGAACCGGTGCGGATCCCGGAGGAGCGGATCGGGTTCGTACTCCCGCGGTCGACGCTGCTTCGGAACTCGTGTACGCTCGACACCGCGGTGTGGGACGCGGGCTACGAGGGGGTCGGCGAGGGGCGTCTGGACGTGGGGCACGCGATCGATATCGAGCCGGGGGCGCGGATCGCGCAGTTGGTATTGGCCGAGGCGGACCACGAGGGAACCTACACGGGCGCCTATCAGGGAGAAAACCTCTGACGAGACGGGAGTCCGGTGGAATGTGATGGACGGACGGCGAGAGGCGGCGCCGCTGTTCGTCGGTCGAAAGGAACGAACGGCGCGCCCGTGCCGGAAAAAGTGGCGCGGGCGCGTCGTTCAGTAGGTCCCCGCTGACGCTTCGGCCCTCCAAGCGAAGCGTCACCCGTGACAAGCGGCGGAGAATACTTAAGCGTGCCGGGGGCGGCAGCGTTGGCGTCAGAGATGGCGGCAAAACCGAGGAAGCGACCGGCGGGCGCTCGCGAGTGCTACGGCGAGGGCGTCTCGGGCGAGGAGACGTACGCGGCGAAGTCGGAAGTCGTGATGATCCCGATCGGCGTCGTGCCGTCGACGACGGGCACGTGGTGGATCCCGTGTTCGACCATCGTCGCCGCGACGGCCGCGACGGAGTCCTGTGCACCCGCCGTGATCGGGTCGGGACTCATGTACCGCTCGACGGTCGTCTCGGCTTTCGGCTGGCTCTTGGCCACGATGTCGACGAAGTCGGTCGTCGTGAGGATCCCCACGAGTGCGCCGTCGTCATCGACGACGAGCGCCGAGCTGACGTCGTTGTCGAGCAACACCGCCGCGGCGTCTTCCACGAGCGTGTCCGGCGTCACGGTGTAGAGGTCGCTCGTCATCAATCGCGCGACGAACACGTCGTCGATATCGTCCATACCAGAGAGTCCCGCCGTCGACGTATAAGCGTTCTCACGTTACACCGTACCGCGGTACTCGTTCGGACCGCGACTCCCGAACGGAGTCGCCCCAAGCGTCATCGGAACTGCGAGAGCCCCGACTGACGGCGTGGACCGTCGCCGTCGGGGTCGGCGACCCACGCGGTTCGCGCGTCGCGCAGGCGGTCTCGATCGGTCGCCGGCGGGTCGGCCGGGTCGAACGCGGCGCAGGCCTCACCGCAGTCGCGACCCGGGTCGACGACGCGGTCGAAGCGGTCACAGCGGGGACGGCCGTCGTCGGTCGTCGCCGCGTGCACGCAGCGAGGCGGGTCGGGTCGCCATCCCTTCCCGTAGGCGCGCTCCGCGAGACGCCGCCGCTTTCGGGCCTTCGAGGCGGGATCGACGAGCGAGACGTCTGTCCGGAGCGCGCGCTCGTCGAGGATCTCGACGCCCGGTGCGTCGGGGTCGAGTCGAGTCGGTTCGCGGACCACTTCGCGGTCGCCGCTCTCGGGATCGAATCGCCAGACACCGACGTCCTCCGGGATCCGGTTGAGGTGCGCGCGCGTGACGTACGAGGCGGTCGCGAGCACGACTTCGTCGAACAGTCCGAGCGCGACGTCGTACCGCAGTTGGGCGGTCAGGTCACCCGGCGTCGAGAGGTCCGGCTTGTTCTCGATCGCCGTCAGCGATCCGAACCAGTCGTCGGGGTACCGGGCCGTCGCGCGGACGACCGGTCGGCCGTCTCGACGCTCGCGTTCGAGGTAGCCGACCTCGACCGAGCGGTCGACGACCGCGGCGGCCCTGTCTGCCGGGAGGTCAACCGCCACCGAGACGGGGACCGCCTCCCCCGGCCCGACGGCGGCCTCGATAGCGGGGTCAGGGATCCGGTCTGCGGTGATCGACGCGCGGCGGTCGAACCCGGGACCGGGCGAGAGCACGCAGACGTCGACGATCCGACCGCCGGGGTTCGTGACGCCGGCGCCCAACTGTCTCGCGACGACCGAGTCGGGCGATTCGAGCACGGCACAGAGCGCGAGCTCGAATCGGTACTCCATGCCCGTGCGAGGAGCGCCGCGGGCTAAAACGCATCGGGGTGCGAACGAGCCGAACCGCGGCGACGGCGAAACCGGTATTCCGCGTCGGTGCCAACGCCGAGTATGCGTCGGGTCACCCGGAACCTCGTCGTCGCCGTCGCGTTGGTCGTCGTCGCGCTGCTCGCGCTGGGCGCGCTCCCGAGCTATCTCGGCAGCGGCGACCCCTACTACCTCGACGCCGAGCCGATCGAGACAGACGAACCGACGGTCGACGTGACCAACGTCTCCGAGCGGCGGTACCCGTATCTCATCGGTGCGCTCACGAGCGACGACGGCCGCTCAGACGGCTACCAGACCGATCCGTACGGGATCAAAGAGCCGTTCACGCACAGCCCCTTCGACGAGATGGGGTCGCTCGTCCAACAGCGGCCGGCGGCCGCGACGACGGAGACGGCGCGCGTCCGCTACGAGGGCGAGACCTACCGCGTTGAGGTGGTCCGAGCGTGAACGACGGAGAGAGTGGAAAGGACGGGGACGGCGACGCCGACAGAGACGGAGGCGGCGACAGCGACGGGGACGGCGATATCGACAGCGACGGGGACGGCGAGGTCATCGTCGACCGCCGCGATCCCGCCGCCGACCACCGCGATCCCGCCGTCGATCGCCGCGATCCCGCCAGCGACCTCCGCGACCTTCCGGCGTTCACGGACGGCCGCACGCACTCGCTGCCCGGCGAGCCAGAGTGGCCGGTCAGGGAGGTCGTCGTCGAGTACGACGAAGGCTGGTTCGTTGGCGGCTACGACCGCGTCGAGCAGCCGGACGGCACCGAAAAGCGGTACTACTGGGCCGAGCTGTCGCCCGCGACAGTCGTGATCGCGGTAGCCGACGGTGACGTGCTGTTCGTCGAGCAGTACCGTCCCACGGTGCGAAACACGCAGTTGGAGCTGCCCGCGGGGATCGTCGAGCCCGGTGAGACGTACGCCGAGGCGGGGGCGCGCGAACTCGCCGAAGAGACGGGGTTTACACCCGACTCGACCGCGCTCTTACAGGAGGTGTGGTGTTCGACCGGCGTGCTCCGGCACAGGCGCGGCTACGTGGTCGCCGAAGGGCTCGAACCGGTCGACGTGGAGGCCGACAGCAACGAATTCCTCGAACCGCGGGCGGTGCCGATCGACGAGGCGCTGTCGCTCGCGCGTTCGCCCCCGACGAACGACGCGACGCTGGAGGGGCTGCTGTTGGCCGAGCGCGACGGATTCCTGTGATCGGCTCGCCCGTGATCGGTTCGCGTGGTACGGTTCCACTCGAAACGGAGCCCGCGTCTGGCTGACTGGCGTCTGACGCTGGCGCGACCGCTCTCGACTCGACTCCGACGCCGTCGGCGAAACAGACGTGAGACGCCCGAAAACGCCCAGTTCTGTTCACTTTCACCGCGGTGGCGGTCGTTTTAATACCAAGAGGACCCAACCGTCGTACGCCTCCCAGTGAAACCAGATCGGAGGCGGAGACACCCATGAGCGAACTGCGACAGGAAGCGGAAGCGATAGCGGAACAGTTCTCGGACCACCTCGACGTGGCCCCCGACGACGTCGAAGAACGACTGGAGACGCTCGTCGACGAGTACCGCGTGCCGCTCGACGAGGCGAGTCGGAGCGTCACCAACAGCTACCTCGAAGACGCCGGCATGGAGCGCGACGAACTCGGGCGCGGCGGCAGCGAGTCGGTCCTCGTCAACGACATCGACGAGGACGAACAGTGGGTCGACCTGCGCGTGAAGCTGGTCGACCTCTGGGAGCCCCGAAGCGACTCGATCTCACAGGTCGGGCTCCTCGGCGACGAGTCGGGCACGATCAAGTTCGTCGCCTTCGAGACCTCAGACCTCCCCGAACTCGACGAGGGCGCGTGCTATGAACTCTCGAACGTCGTCACCGACGAGTACGAGGGGAGCTACTCGGTGAAACTCAACCGGACGACCCAGATCACCGAGATCGACGAGGCGATCGAGGTCGGCGACAACGCCGACACGGTCGAGGGCGCGCTCGTCGACATCCAGTCCGGTTCCGGGCTGATCAAGCGGTGCCCAGAAGACGACTGCACCCGCGTCCTCCAGAACGGGCGGTGTTCCGAACACGGCCAGGTCGACGGGGAGTTCGATCTCCGGATCAAGGGCGTGTTGGACGACGGTGAGACGGTCACCGAGGTCATCTTCGACCGCGAGGCGACCGAGGAACTGACCGGCATGACCCTCGAAGAGGCCAAGGACATGGCGATGGACGCGCTCGACACCACGGTCGTCGCCGAGGAGATGGCCGACGACGTGCTCGGCCGGTACTACCGCGTCACCGGCCCCACGTTCCGCCGGTACGTCCTGGTCGACGAGATGGAAAATCCCGGTCGAATAGACGCAGAGAGCGCGCTGATCGAAGCGAGGTCGATATAAATGAGTCAATCAGCCCCGACCCGAGAGGTCGCCCGGCGCGTGTTCGCGACCGAGTTCAACGACGCCGGCTTCACGTTCACCGAGTCCGACGACGAGCGCGCGCCCGTCTACGCGCTGCTTCCGACGGGCGAGTCCGCCAACCGCGTGTTCTTCGTCGGCACCCTCACCGAGAAGGAGGACGTCGGCGAGGACAGCGAGTACTGGCGCGGCCGCATCGTCGACCCGACGGGAACGTTCTTCGTGTACGCCGGCCAGTACCAACCCGAGGCCGCCTCGAAGCTCCGAGAACTCGACGCGCCCGCCTACGTCGCAGTCGTGGGGAAGCCCCGGACGTACGAGACCGACGACGGCACGGTCCGCGTCTCGGTCCGCCCCGAGTCGATCACCGAAGTCGACGCGGTCACCCGCGACCGGTGGGTCGTAGAGACCGCCAACAGGACCATCGAGCGCGTCGCCGCCTTCGACGACGGGAACGAGTACGCGCGGATGGCCCGCGAGGAGTACGAACTCGACCCCGAGACGTACAAGGCCGCCGCGCTGTCGGCGCTCGAAGACCTCGACGAGAGCGACGGCGACGAACTGGCCGGCGACGGCTCCGCGGGCGACGACGACGCTCCCGCAGGCGACGATTCCGCGGTCGACGAGCCGACCGAGACCCCGGAACTGTAGCGCGCGACCGTCGAGCCGGCCGATCGGCCGGTAGAAGCCGGCCGAGCGACTGCGGCCGCGGCCCGATCGAGGGATTCGACCCCTTTTCGTGCCGGTTCCGATGCGGATCCTGCGATCGTCTGACAAACGTTTAAGTATTCTGCGCGACGATCGGTCCGATAATGGGCAACAAGAACAAGACGATCTCGTTCCGCGTCAACGAGGACGCGTTCGAGACTCTCCGCGACATCGCCGAGGAGCGAGACATCTCGCTGTCGGCGGTCTTCCGAGACTACGTGGATACGCTCGTTGCCCACGACGGACAGGTCCGGGTCGTTCCGGAGGCGGAACTGGACAGCATGGGAGAGAGCGGGGAGTCGTTCCCCCCGAAGATCGAGGTCCCGAAGAGCTTCGTCCGCGAGCACGAGCGGCTGGAGTTGGAGGCGGACCACCTCCGCGAGCAGTTAGAAGAGCACAAACGCTACGTCAACTACCTCCGCGAGCAGTTGGAGGACGGCGACGAAGAAGTGATCCAGCTGGAGGACCTCGACGGCGAGCCGGACGAACCCTCCTTCCGGCTCGGGTGAGCGGCGTCCGTGGCACCGGGAGGGGGTCCCGCGTTCCAGACGGACGATCCGGACCGCGTTCACACCGCGTCTGAGAGTAGCGGTGCGACGGAATGGGACGCAGATACGGCGATATCGGCAGAAACAGCTCCGGTCGTCGCCCGACTCGATCAAGCTCGTCGAGTTATTCCGAAATACGTTGGACGTTTCCGTACTTTGCTGGACGATTTCTGTCCATCATAAACCACGTACGAAACCAATAATACCCGGGCGGTGGACGGTTTACGTATGAACAGGTGGGTTCGGCCGTGAGCGTGTTCGACAGGCCGTACGACGATCCGGTCCGCGTACTCGACGAGGAGGGCGCGGTCGTGGGCGACGTCCCCGACGTCGACGACGAGACGCTCGTCGACATCTATCGGCAGATGCGACTCGCCCGACACTTCGACGCGCGGGCGGTGAGCCTCCAGCGACAGGGGCGGATGGGAACGTACCCGCCGCTGTCGGGACAGGAGGGAGCACAGGTCGGCTCCGCCGCGGCGCTCGGCGAGGACGACTGGGTCGTTCCGTCCTACCGCGAGCACGCCGCCGGCTTCGTTCGGGGGCGCTCGCTGAAGCGGACCCTGCTCTACTGGATGGGTCACCCGGACGGGAACCGGGTCGAGCCCGGCACCAACGTCTTTCCGGTCGCCGTCCCCATCGCCTCGCAGGTACCCCACGCGACGGGCGCGTCGTGGGCGGCGTCGCTGCGGGGAACCGACGAGGTGTTCTGCTGTTACTTCGGCGACGGTGCCACGAGCGAGGGCGACTTCCACGAGGGCGTCAACTTCGCCGGCGTGTTCGACACGCCTACGGTGTTCTTCTGTAACAACAACCAGTGGGCGATCTCGGTTCCGCGCGAACGGCAGACCCGCAGCGCGACGCTGGCGCAGAAGGCGGAGGCGTACGGGATCGACGGCGTGCAGGTCGACGGGATGGACCCGCTCGCGGTGTACCGGGTCACGGAGGCGGCCGTCGAGAAGGCGCGCGATACCGAGACGGACCGTCCGCGACCGACGCTCATCGAGGCGGTCCAGTACCGGTTCGGCGCGCACACGACCGCCGACGACCCCACCGTCTACCGCGACGACGACGAGGTCGACCGGTGGCGGAAGAAAGACCCGATCCCGCGGTTGGAGGCGTATCTCCGGTCGGAAGGGGTACTCGACGACGAGCGCGTCGCCGAGGTCGAATCGGCGGTCGAAACGCGGGTCGCCGACGCCATCGAGGCGGCGGAGTCGGCGGCGCCGCCGGAGCCGCGCGAGCTGTTCGAACACGCGTACGCGTCGGTGCCCGCGGAACTCGAACGACAGTACGACGAACTCGCCGCGCTCCGCGAGTCGCGCGGCGACGCGGCGTTCCTGGAGGAGTGAATGACAGAGACACAGAACCTCACCCTGGTGCAGGCGGTACGAGACGGACTGTACACCGAGATGCGCGAGGACGACGACGTGCTCGTGTTGGGCCAAGACGTCGGGAAGAACGGCGGCGTGTTCCGGGCGACGGAAGGGCTGTTCGACGAGTTCGGCGGCGACCGCGTCGTCGACACGCCGCTCGCGGAGTCGGGCATCGTCGGAGCCGCGGTCGGCATGGCCGCGATGGGGCTCCGCCCGGTTCCGGAGATCCAGTTCTCCGGGTTCATGTACCCCGGGTTCGACCAGATCGTCTCGCACGTGGCCCGGTTCCGCGCGCGCAGCCGCGGGCAGTTCACGGTCCCGCTGACGCTGCGGGCCCCCTACGGCGGCGGCATCCGCGCGCCGGAACACCACTCCGAGTCGAAGGAGGCCTTTTACGCCCACGAGGCGGGGCTGAAGGTCGTCGTCCCCTCGACGCCGCACGACGCGAAGGGGCTGTTGGCGGCGTCGATCCGCGACCCCGACCCCGTGATCTTCCTCGAACCGAAGCTCATCTACCGGGCGTTCCGCGAGGCGGTACCCGAGGAGCCGTACACCGTCCCGATCGGCGAGGCGGTCACGCGGCGCGAGGGCGACGACGTCGCCGTGTTCACCTACGGCGCGATGACTCGCCCGACGCTTGAGGCCGTCGAGACGCTCGCCGAGGAGGGAATCGACTGCAGTGTCGTCGACCTCCGCACCGTCTCCCCGCTCGACAGGGAGGCGATCGTCGAGGCGTTTGAGGCGACCGGCCGAGCGGTCGTCGTCCACGAGGCACCGAAGACGGGCGGACTCGCCGGCGAGATCACTGCGATCATCCAAGAGGAGTCGCTGTTGTACCAAGAGGCCCCGATCGGTCGGGTGACCGGCTTCGACGTGCCGTACCCGCTGTACGCGCTGGAGGACTACTACCTCCCGACGGCGGCACGCATCGAGGACGGTATCAGGGAGGCGGTGGAGTTCTGACCATGACCGTCAAGGAGTTCACGCTGCCCGACGTCGGCGAGGGAGTGGCGGAGGGCGAGCTCGTCACTTGGCTCGTCGCGCCCGGCGACCGCGTCGAGGAGGACCAACCGGTGGCGGAAGTGGAAACCGACAAGGCGCTCGTGGAGGTGCCGTCGCGGTACGACGGCGTCGTCGAGGAGCTGTTCGTCGAGGAGGGCGACGTCGTCCCCGTCGGCGACGTGATCATCTCGTTTCGAGTCGACGAGGGCGAAGAGAGTGACGGCGAGTCGGCCGCCGCGGCCGGCGGGGGGAACGCGACCGAGGAGTCGGACGACACGCCCGAATCAGACGTCGAACTCGAATCAGACGCCGAACTCGAATCCGACGGTGAGCCGGAGCCCGCCGTTGCCGCCGGCCGGACGTTCGCTCCGCCGTCGGCACGCCGGCTCGCGCGCGAACTGGGCGTCGAGATCGATGCCGTCGACGGAAGCGGTCCCGGAGGGCGAGTGACCGAGGCCGACGTGCGAACGGTCGCCGAGAGCGGTTCGGGGAACGGCGACGGAGACGCGGTCGTCGGCGACCGCGACGAGGCTCCGACCCCGCGATCTGACCCCGGCCACGCGGACGAGAGGAAGACCGCAGTTACGAAGCGGAGCGGGGAGAAAACCACGGGAATCGCAGAGGCCGCACCGGAACCAGCCGACCGCGAGACTACCCTCGCGACGCCAGCGACTCGAAAGGTCGCCCGCGACCGCGGCGTCGACGTCGACGACGTGCCCACAGAGGAGACCCGCGACGGAGAGGCGTTCGTCACCGAGGCGGACGTGCGCGCGTACGCCGACGCGCTGGAGGCGAGCGAGGCGACGGGCGAGACCGGTGTGACCGGATCGGGCGAGGAGACGGCGTCGCCGAGGGCGGTCGACTTCGACGCCACCGCGTCCGCGACGGTGGGCGCATCTGCGGGCGACTCGGAGTCGACGAAGGGAACCGTCGCCGACGCCACCGCGGAGACGGCCGCCGAGCCCGCGGAGACGATCCCCTACCGCGGCGTGCGTCGCACGATCGGCAAACAGATGGAGCGGTCGAAGTACACCGCGCCGCACGTCACGCATCACGACACCGTCAGGGTCGACCGGCTCGTCGAGGCCCGCGAGCGGCTGAAACCCGCCGCCGAGGAACGGGGCGTGCGACTCACCTACATGCCGTTCGTGATGAAGGCGATCGTGGCGGGGCTGAAAGAATACCCCGTGCTCAACAGCGAACTGCGCGAGGACGACGAGGAGATCGTCTTGAAGAGGGAGTACAATCTCGGGATCGCCGTCGCGACCGACGCCGGGCTGATGGTTCCCGTCGTCGAGGACGTGGACGAGAAGGGGCTCTTCGAACTGGCCGACGAGATCGCGGACCTGGCGGCGCGGGCTCGGGACCGGACGCTGAAGCCCGGCGAGATGAAGGGCGGCACGTTCTCCGTCACCAATTTCGGCGCTATCGGTGGGGAGTACGCCACGCCGATCATCAACTACCCCGAGACCGCAATCGTGGGCCTCGGAGCCATCGAGGAGCGTCCCGTCGTGCGCGAGCGCGACGGCGGAGGGGTCGGCGGTGACGGGGCCGGGAGCGGAGACGCGGTCGGCCGCGGGAGCGGCAGCGAGGTGGTCGCCGCCCCGACGCTGCCGCTGTCGCTGTCGATCGACCACCGCGTCGTCGACGGCGCGGTCGCAGCCGAGTTCGCGAACACAGTCATGGAACACCTTGAACACCCGCTGTTGCTCTTGAACGAACAATGGTAGTCGGAGACGTCACGACGGGAACGGAGGTACTGGTCATCGGCGCGGGACCGGGCGGCTACGTCGCCGCCATTCGCGCCGCACAGGAGGGGCTCGACACGACGCTCGTCGAGAAGGACGCCTACGGCGGCGCCTGTCTCAACCGCGGCTGTATTCCCTCGAAGGCGCTCATCACGGGCGCGGGGCTGGCCCACGAGGCCGGCAACGCGGAGTTCATGGGGGTCCACGCCGACCCCGCAGTCGACCTCGGCAAGATGATCGAGTGGAAAGACGGCGTGGTCGACCGGCTCACCGGCGGGGTCGAGAAGCTCTGTAAGGCCAACGGCGTGAACCTGATCGAGGGGACCGCGTCGTTCGTCGACGAGCACACCGTCCGCGTCGCGCACGGCGGCGACGGACAGGGTTCGGAGTCGATCGCGTTCGAGCACGCGATCGTCGCGACCGGGTCGCGGCCGATCCGGATCCCCGGCTTCGACTTTTCGGACGACCACGTCTGGAGTTCGGCCGACGCGCTCGACGCCGATGCGGTTCCCGACCGGCTCGGAATCGTCGGAGGCGGCTACATCGGCATGGAACTGGCGACGACGTTCGCCAAGCTCGGGGCCGACGTGACCGTCGTCGAAATGCTCGACGATATCCTCGATCCCTACGAAGACGACGTGAAGCGGCTCGTCCGGAAGCGCGCAGAGGAACTCGGCGTGGAATTCCGCTTCGGCGAGGGCGCGAGCGGCTGGTCCGAGGGCGGCGACGGTGGGTATCTGCTCCACACCGAGACGGAGGACGGATCGGAGTCCTCGTACCCGGTCGACAAGGTCCTCGTCGCGGTCGGCCGCCAGCCCGTCACCGACGGTCTCGACCTCGAAAACGCCGATATCGAGACGGACGACCGCGGGTTCGTCGAAACGGACGATCGGACCCGGACCACGACCGATCACGTCCACGCGGTCGGCGACGTCGCGGGCGATCCGATGCTCGCGCACGCGGCCTCGAACGAGGGGATCGTCGCCGCCGAGGTGATCGCGGGCGAGCCGGCTGCACTCGACCGACAGGCCGTCCCCGCAGCCGTCTTCACCGACCCCGAGATCGGCACGGTTGGGATGACCGAGGCCGAGGCCGAGGCGGCCGGGTTCGACCCCGCGGTCGGCGAGATGCCGTTCAACGCCTCCGGCCGCGCCATGACGACCGGCCACACGGAGGGGTTCGTTCGGATCGTCGCCGACGAGGAGACCGGGTTCGTGCTGGGTGGACAGATCGTCGGCCCCGAGGCGTCCGAGCTGATCGCGGAGGTCGCGCTCGCGGTCGAGATGAGCGCGACGCTCGAGGACGTCGCGGCGACGGTCCACACTCACCCGACGCTCGCAGAGGCGGTGATGGAAGCCGCGGAGAACGCCCGCGGACAGGCGATACACACGCTGAACCGCTGAGGCCGTCGAGCCAGAAAACGGAGTGAGCTACGCGGACGCCTCGTATCCGACGTCCTCGACCGCGCGCACGAGCGCGGCGAGGTCGGCGTCACCCTCCACGATCGCTGTGTCGCGCTCGCGGTCCGCACGCGCGTCGGTGACGCCGGCGACGCCCGAGAGCGCCTCCTCGACGCTCTGCTCACAGTGATCACACGACATCCCTTCGACGGTGATGGTTCGGCTCATGCGTGAGTCGATACGGGACCGAGGAATTTGTGAGTTTTCGCTTCGATATCGGTTCTCAGATCCCGTGTGAGTTTCGATTCGAAAGCCTCGACGGCAACGATTTATACCTGCCGCGTCTCGGGTCGGCCATGCGCGATCTGGACGAGACCGACGTGGAGATCCTCTCGCTGCTGGCCACGGACGCCCGCCGGCCGTTCAGCGAGATCGGCGAGCGCGTGGGGCTGTCCGGCCCGGCGGTGTCAGACCGCGTCACGCGACTGGAGGAGACCGGCGTCATCGAAGGGTTCACCGTCGACGTCGACCGAACGAAGCTCCGCGGTGGCGTCCCCGTCATGGTCGACGTCGACCTCGCGGTAGACGCCGGCGCGGATTCCGACTCAGAGCCGCTGGAGGCTGCCCGTGAGCGCCTCCGCGACGCCAATCCCGTCGAACACGTGTTCATCACTGCCGAGGGCGATCTCCGGTTTTACGCCCGCGTCGAGGGACGAACCGTCCGGGAGTGGCTCTCCGGGACCTTCGAGGGGGTGCCGGTCGACGACTGGACGGTCACGCTCGTCGACGAAGTCGAGTGGACCCCCTCGATCGACGGCGTCGAGTTCGCGCTGACCTGCGCGGAGTGTTCGAACACGGTCGACAGCGAAGGCGAGACGGCCCGAATCGACGGCGAAGTGTACCACTTCTGTTGTTCCTCTTGTCTGTCGCGGTTCCGCGATCGCTACCAGCGGCTGGAAGAGGGCGCGTGACGCCGAAGCGATCCGCGGGTCGGATCGGATCGCCGTCGATCGGTGGGCGAATCGACGTCAAGCCGGCGGCAACCCCCGGCGTGATCCCGGCTATCCAAAATAACCGTTTCAGCCGCGTTAACCGGGACACAATCCGGATTAAACCGCGTTAACGGAGTCTCCTTTTTATGTGGTAACGGCGGCACGACCCGAGTGGACATGAGCGACAGAACGATTGGGACGAAATTGGTCGCGCTGCTGTTGGTCGCGGCCGTCGCGCTCGGCGCGATGGCGGGCGTCGCGGTCGCCGACGGCGAACTCGGCGTGACCGTCGACGACACCGACGGAGAGCCGACAGTGACGGTGACGGAGAACGGTACCGCAGTCGAGAACGCGACGGTCAACGTCACCGTCGCGGATCCGACCAACGAATCGTACGCCGGGGCGGGCGAGTACACGACCGACGAGAACGGAACGGTCGGACTCCCCGCGCCCGAGGAGAACGTCACGGTCGACGTGACCGCGACGGCTGACAACCGGAGCGCGTCCACGACGGTCGATCTCGAAGCGACGGCCGAGTCCGAACTCGGGCTCGACGTGGCGATCGACGACGGCGATCCGGTCGTCACCGTGACCGACGGCGGTGACGCGGTCGAGAACGCCTCGGTCAACGTCACCACGGTCGACGGGCAGAATGTCACCTACGCTGGCGAGGGAGACTACGAGACCGACGAGAACGGCACGGTGAGGCTCCCCGCGCCCGAGGAGAACGTCACGGTCGACGTGACCGCGACCGTCGGGAACGACTCCATCGCGGCGACGGTGGAGTTGACCGTCGGGGAGGCCGAAGAACCGGTGGCCGAGGAACCGGAGTCCGAGGGCCCGTTCGGGCAGTTGGTGCGTGACTTCATCGACCGTCTCGGCGAGCGCGAGGGCGGCATCGGTGCCGCAGTCTCGGACTTCGTGAGGGAGAACAACCCGGGGAACGCGCCGGATGACGCCGGCTCTCCCGGCGGCCCGAACGACGCGGACGGTAACGCGAGCGACGACGGCGACGCGGGCAACGAGAGCGACGGTCCCGGCAACGCGCCGGACCGCGCGGGCAACGGAAACGACGGCGAGCGGGGACCGCCCGAGAACGTCGGGCCGAACAGCGACGACGACGCGGACGACGAGAGCGACGACGCGGGTGGCGACGACGCAAACGGTGACGACGCAGACGGAGAGCGGGGACCGCCGGACCACGCGGGACCCGACCGTGACGACGATGCGGACGATGAGAGCGACGATAGCGACGACACTGATGAGGACGATGCGGATGAAGACGACGCAGACGAGGATGATGCGGACGAGGACGATGCGGATGAAGACGACGCGGACGACGCAGATGATGCAGATGAGAACGATGCGGACGAGGACGATGACGACAGCGACGCAGATGACGACGATGGCGGCTCCAGCAGCGGAAACGGAGCCGGCAACGGGAACGGCCCCGGCAACGGAAACGGACCGCCGTAGACACGACGCGAGGTAGCGGGCGGAGCGTAGCCGCGATCGCGAACGCGGCAATCGGGCTCGTTTCTTCACAGTCCCCTGTCGGCAGGGTTTAGTGCGGCGTGAGCGAACTGAGTGGTATGAGCGAAACCGCATACCAGCCGGTGTCACACCACCTCTCGGACGTGGAGTCGGCTCGGGAGGAGGGTCGCCGGAAGATGGACTGGGCGCTCCAGCACATGCCGATCTTGAACGCGCTTCGCGAGGAGTTCGAGGAGACGCAGCCGCTCGCCGGCGAGACGATCGCGATGGCGATGCACGTCGAGGCGAAGACCGCGAACCTCGTCGAGTTGCTGGCGGACGGCGGGGCCGACGTCGCTATCACCGGGTGTAACCCGCTCTCGACGCACGACGACGTGTCGGCCGCGCTCGACTCCCACGAGTCGATCACCTCCTACGCGGTCCGGGGCGTCGACGACGAGGCGTACTACGACGCGATGCACGCTTGTATCGCCCACGAGCCCACCATCACCGTCGACGACGGGATGGACATGGTGAAACTCGTCCACGAGGAGTACCCCGACCTCATCGACTCCATAATCGGCGGGGCCGAGGAGACGACCACCGGCGTCGACCGTCTGCGTGCGATGGACGCCGACGGCGAGCTGCACTACCCCGTCTTCGCTGTGAACGACACGCCGATGAAACAGCTGTTCGACAACGTCCACGGCACGGGCGAGTCGTCGCTCGCGACCATCGCGATGACGACGAACCTCTCGTGGGCCGGGAAGAACGTCGTCGTCGGCGGGTTCGGCCAGTGCGGCAAGGGCGTCGCAAAGAAGGCCTCGGGCCAGAACGCGAACGTGATCGTCTGCGAGGTCGACCCGCGGAAGGCCTTGGAGGCCCACATGGAGGGGTACGAGGTGCTACCGATGCGAGAGGCTGCGAAGACGGGCGACGTGTTCATCACGACGACGGGCAACCGCGACGTGATCACCCGCGAGCACTTCAAGGCGATGAACGACGGCGTCCTGCTCGCCAACGCCGGCCACTTCGACGTGGAGGTGAATCTCGATCACCTCGACGACCTCGCGGTCGACCGCTACGAGGTCCGTGACGGCGTCGAAGGGTTCGAGATGGCGGACGGCCGCGTGCTGAACGTGATCGCGGAGGGGCGGCTCGTCAACCTCGCGGCGCCAATCTCGCTCGGCCACCCCGTGGAAGTGATGGACCAGAGCTTCGGCGTCCAGGCGGTCGTCGTCCGCGAACTCGCCGCCAACGGCGACGCGTACGACGCCGGCGTCCACGACGTGCCCGACGACCTCGACCGCGAGGTCGCGGACATCAAACTCGCCGCCGAGGGCGTCGAGTACGACGAACTCACCGACGAGCAGCGCGAGTACATGGGCAGTTGGGAGCACGGGACGTAGGCGGGGATACCAGCGGTGGCGCGATCGGCCCGCGCGAGTCGCCCCTCGCGCCCTTTTTGAGCCGCACCCCCGTACACCACTCAGTGACAGTGACAACCCTCCACGATCCGAGCCATCGAGAGGCCCTCTGGGAACTGGAGGACGCCTTCGAGCGCGGCGACCTCGTCAGCCTCTTCGGCCGCTGTACGGTCACGTACGAGGGCCGCGCGGCCTCCGATCTCGGCGGTGGCGACCGGCTACTCGTGTTGAAGCCCGACGGAGCCGCACTCGTCCATACCGACGAGGGGCACCAGCCCGTCAACTGGCAGCCGCCCGGCTCCGAACACCGTGCCGCGGTCCGCGACGGACGACTCCGGGTGGTCTCCACGCGGACGAACCCCGACGAGACGCTCACGGTCGCCTTCGAGGACGTTCACCAACTCTCCGCGATGGCCGTCACCGGCGGGCGTGACCTCACGCTCCACGGCAGCGAGGAGGACCTCCGGACGCGCATCTTAGAGCGGCCCGAACTCGTCGAACCGGGCTTCGAACCGAAAGCGACCGAACGCCCCTCCAGCGCCGGGCCGATGGACGTGTTCGGCGTCGACGCCGACGGGACTCCGGTCGTCGTGGAACTGAAACGGCGGCGGGTCGGCCCGGACGCGGTCGGACAGTTGGCGCGGTACGTCCGAGCGTTGGAGGAGGAGGTGGGAGCCGAGGAGCGCGATCTCACGGTCCGCGGGGTTCTCGTCGCGCCGTCGGTGACCGATCGGGCCGCTGAGCGGCTGGCGGACCGAGGATTCGACCACGTCGCACTCGATCCGTCGCCGGAGTGACGCGGAGCGTATCGCTCCGCGTCCGACCGCCGCGAAGAGGTCGACGCCGCCGTATCGAAGGGTTTATCGACGCAGCACGGGCTACATCGGACAAGTAGCCATGTCTGACAAACCCGCCTCTATGTATCGGACGATCGATAAACCCTCGTACACCCGGCGCGAGTACATCACCGGCATTCCCGGCTCGAAGATCGCCCAGCACAACATGGGCGACCTGTCCGCGGAGCCGGACGACTACCCCGTCCAGATCAGCCTCCGCGTCGAGGAGGAACTCCAGATCCGTCACGGCTCCCTGGAGAGCGCGCGTCTCTCGGCGAACCGTCACCTCATCAAGGAGCTCGGCGAGGGCAACTACAAGATGACGCTGCGCAAGTTCCCCCACCAGGTCATCCGGGAGAACAAGCAGGCGACCGGCGCCGGCGCGGACCGCGTTTCCGACGGGATGCGGCAGGCGTTCGGTAAGCCGGTCGGAACCGCCGCGCGACTGAACAAAGACGACATCGTCTTCACCGCCTACTGCGACGTCGAGCAGGCCCCCGTCGTGAAGGAGGCGTTCCGACGCGCGTACAACAAGCTCTCGCCACCGTGCCGGATCACGGTCGACCGCGGCGAGAAGCTGCTCGTCTCGTAGACGGCCCGCCGGCTTTTCGAGGCGCGGTTCGCGATCCCGACAGCGACGCCGATACGACCGCGATCGGGACGGCAGCGCGGCCCGCAGAGGCCGGGACGCGACGAGCCGAACTCCTAAAATACCTCGCTCGCGTACCGACGGGCAGTGTCACAGCAGTTGGCCGAGGTCGAGACGCTGTTTCTCCACGAGGCGCGGAGCGACTACACGGTGGTCGCCACCCGCGACGGCAACCGGGTGCTCCGCGGCCGGCTCGAACTCAAGGAGACGTCTGCGGGTCCGCGACCGGGGAAGTTCCGCGTCGTTCGCGACGGCGAAGAGGAGCCTCGCCGCCCGGACGAGTTCGTCGACCTCGCGCGCGCGGCCGATCGGATTCGAATCTCGGAGCAGACTGGCACCGAGAACCGCGACCGTCTGGGAGCGATGCTCGACGGCTACCAACTGGACGCGCTCACCGTTCGGACCTGTCGCCGGTGCGCGAACGACGGCCGGTACGGACCGATCACGAGCGACGGCGCGATCGAGCACAACGGCGAGTTGATCTGTCGAGACTGCGCCCGCCGAGAACTGGAGCGCGAGCTGTCGTATAAAGGCGAGTTCACGGGGGCGGCCGAGGAACGACTCGAAGAGTTACTGTACGAGTCCGGGGATCTCGACCGGATCGTCAATCTGCTGCAGGGCGGGCTCGACCCGGACCTCACGAAGTACGACGAGGTGTCGGCGAACGTCGACGACATCTCGCCGGTGTCGACCGCCGACCTCGATCTGCATCCCGATCTCGCAGACCACGTGCAGGGGCGGTTCGACGAACTGCTCCCCGTCCAGAGCCTCTCGGTGCGGAACGGCCTCCTGGAGGGCGACGACCAGCTCGTCGTGAGCGCGACCGCGACGGGGAAGACGCTGATCGGCGAGTTGACCGGTATCGACCGAGCGCTGAACGGTGACGGGAAGCTGCTCTTTTTGGTGCCGCTCGTCGCGCTCGCCAACCAGAAACACGAGGACTTCGAGGACCGCTACGGGGACCTCCTCGACGTCTCGATCCGCGTCGGCTCCTCGCGGGTGAACGACGACGGCAATCGGTTCGACCCGAACGCCGACGTGATCGTCGGCACCTACGAGGGGATCGACCACGCGCTCCGGACCGGCAAGGATCTGGGTGACGTGGGGACGGTCGTTATCGACGAGGTCCACACGCTGAAGGAGGGCGAGCGCGGCCACCGGCTCGACGGGCTCATCTCTCGACTGAAGTACTACAGCGAGAACCGGATGGAGACGCACTCGGGATACGGCGGCACGCAGTTCGTCTACCTCTCGGCGACGGTCGGGAATCCCGAGTGGCTCGCCGAGAAGCTCCGTGCCACGCTGATCGAGTACGAGGAGCGCCCCGTCCCGATCGAGCGACACGTCACCTTCGCCGACAGCCGCGAGAAGGCCGATATCGCCGACAAGCTCGTCAAGCGGGAGTTCGACACGAAGTCGTCGAAGGGGTACCGCGGGCAGACGATCATCTTCACGAACTCGCGGCGGCGCTGCCACGAGATCAGTCGGAAGCTCCGGTACGACTCCGCGCCGTACCACGCCGGCCTCGACTACAAGCGCCGGAAGACGGTCGAGCGGCAGTTCGGGAATCAAGATCTGTCCGCGGTCGTCACGACCGCCGCGCTCGCCGCGGGGGTCGACTTCCCCGCCTCGCAGGTGATCTTCGACTCGTTGGCGATGGGGATCGAGTGGCTGTCGGTACAGGAGTTCTCACAGATGCTCGGGCGAGCGGGGCGGCCGGACTACCACGACCGCGGTCGGGTGTACCTCCTCGTCGAGCCCGACGGCGTTTACCACAACTCGATGGAGCGCACCGAAGACGAAGTGGCGTTCACCCTGCTCAAAGGCGAGATGGAGGACGTGGCGACTCACTACGACGAGACCGCCGCGGTCGAAGAGACGCTCGCGAACGTCGTCGTCGCCGGCAAGAAGGCCAAACGGCTCAACGACCGGATGATCGGCGAGGTGCCGACGAAACACGCGATCGGGAAGCTCTTGGAGTGGGACTTTATCGACGGCTTCGAGCCGACGCCGCTCGGCCGCGGGATCACGAGGCACTTTCTCGCCCCCGACGAGGCCTTTTTCATCCTCGATGCGATCCGGAAGGGGTCGGATCCGTACGACATCGTCGCCGACCTCGAACTGCGTGAAGACGAGGAGTGAGTCGCCACCGGACGCGTGTGAATCGGCCGCGCGGGTCGATGCGCAACGAAACGCTTTAGCGGCCGATGCGGGTATAGAAGGACGCGGGACCGTGGGTTAGTGGTATACTCCGGGCCTTGGGTGCCCGTGACCCCGGTTCGAATCCGGGCGGTCCCATTCTGCTGCTGCGAGCGATACCGCGAGCAGCAGCAGTGGAGCGGATTCGAAGCAGGGAGTGAAGCGAACAACGAGAGCGAAACGAGTGAGGTTCGAATCCGGGCGGTCCCATTCTACTGCTGTGAGCGATATCGCGAGCACTGCGGCCAGCAGTTCAGTCGAGACCGATCCGGCTGCCGCCTTTCGAAATCCTTTTGTCTCGAATCGGCGTTGGTCCGAGTGCGAGCCGCCTTAGCTCAGATTGGGAGAGCACTCGACTGAAGATCGAGCTGTCCCCCGTTCAAATCGGGGAGGCGGCATACCTTTTCAACGCGATCCGCATTCGTTGGTCACGACTGAAGATCGAGCTGTCTCCCGTCCCCGCGAGCCGTGCGGGACCGGAGGTCCCGCTGGAAGCCGGCCGTAGGCCGGCGACGAAGCGAGCGGGGAACAGTGAGACGACCGAAGAGAGTATCACGCGTTTCAAATCGGGGAGGCGGCATATTTCGAGACGGTGAGCGACAGCGAGTGGGTGAAGAAACGACGCCGAGCCGGTTTGAGCAGACGAGGCGCGAGCCCGAGCGGAGCGAGGGCGAATGTCTCGGCGAGTTCAAATCGGGGAGGCGACATTCTCTCTCACTGAATCTGTCACCGCGAAAACCGCCACGGTCGTGTAATTCGTACAGAGAGATTTGATTCCGCAACTATTGTGAAGGGCGGAAAGAGTGTTAATTGGGGACACGGAGACGATTCACGGCCGTTCGAGAGGCGCATACAGTCGGGTCACGGGTTCGACGCATTTTCGGAGAGGAACCGACAATCCGATCGTACTTGATCGTCGAGTTCGCGTGTACGGTCACAGATCGCCGCGATACGCACCGATACGGAAGACGAACGTCTGCCGGTAGTCGTGGTAACTGTACACTCGCAACTGTTATGCCTCGTCCGGCCGTGAGTTTAGATGCAATGGCGACCGGAAAGGTTGATTTCTTCAACGACACTGGCGGCTACGGATTTATCGAGACTGACGACGCAGACGACGACGTGTTCTTCCACATGGAAGACGTCGGCGGCCCGGACCTCGAAGAGGGACAGGAGCTCGAGTTCGACATCGAGTCCTCCGACAAGGGCCCGCGCGCGTCCAACGTCGTTCGGCAGTAAGCCGATACCGATTAGGCGGGTCGGTCCGGCTGACGCCGAACACGGCTCTGACACGCGATACCGAGACGTTCTACCCGCGCTGCGGACCTCGTCCGTTGCGGGTCTTATCTACACACTGAGCGGCAGCGACGACCCTAGACGTGTTGGCCCCACAGTCCGCGGCCCTTCGTCACCTCGACGTCGCCCTGGACGCGAGCCTGACACGCGAGGCGCACGTCGTGGCTGGGGTGGTGCGGCGGGAGCCAGAGACGGGCCTTCTCCTTGCGGTCCGGCTCGCTGACCTCCCCCTCGATTTTGACCGCGCAGGTACCGCACGATCCCATGCCGCGACAGTTGAACGTCTCGGATTTCCCGTTGTACACGGAGAGACCGGCCTCCGCCAGCACGTCGCGTAAGACGGCTCCCTCTTCGCACTCGATCTCCTCGCCTTGATAGGATACTGTCGGCATAGACATCGAGTGGTATGGGGGCAACCCACAAAGAGTCTGTGTCGCGTCGGCCGAGCGGTGTCGCAGATCGCGTTCGCGGATGGGCGGCGAAGGGCAGCGACCGTAGCGGCCGCGCGGTTCCACATCGTGTGCCGTTCGTCAGACGTTGGACGGGGCGTTTTTTACTCTTCGGCACCGCAGAGGTGGCATAATGGGACTCAGGTGTCTGCTCGGGCACGACTTCGACGAACCCGAACTACAGCGCGAACGGGACGAAGACGGGAACGAGGTCGTCACGACCGTCACCGAGGTGAAAACCTGCGCTCGCTGCGGCGAGACGCAGATCGTCAGCGAAAACACCGAGGTCACGACCATGGAGCAGTTGGCCGAGGAGGCCGCCGTCGAGGCCGACTCGCCCGCGCCGTCCGACGGCGCGGGCGAGGTCGCGACCACCGAACCCGCGGCCGGCGGAGCGGCCGAACCGGACCTCGGTGGATCGGGAGGAGCCGTCGATCTCGCCGACGCCGACGCGACCGAAGAGGACGCGGTGATCATCGACGACGGACCGGACGACGCGGGAGCGAGAGAAGAGCCGACGACCGACACACCGACTGCGGCCGAAAGCGGAGCGGATGTCGGTGCCGACGAGGAGGGTGCAGAACTCCTCGACGACGGAGCCGAAGGCGGCGACGGGTCGCTCGGTGACGACGGCGAATACGCGGCGTACCCGAACGCGGGGGGCGCAGAGACCTCGGCGACGGACGGAGCCGCGGATGGAACCGACGACGGCGTGATCCTCGACGAGGAGGGTGACGCCCGAGACGGCGACAGGGATCGGGGCGCGTGGCCGGACGTCGAGGAGGCGCAGTCGGCGGCGGAGGATCCGACACCGTGGCCCGAGCAACGGGGTGAAGACGAGGGATTCAGCGCGGAGATCGACGACAGCGACGCGGACGGGAGCGTCGAGTTCGGCGGCGGGCTCACCCCGGAGGCGGCCGAGACGGCCGCGGATGAGGATGTCGAGTACGTGACCGCGCCGGATCCGAGCGGTACGGGCGGAGCCGGCAGCACGGGTCGGTCCGCGGTCGACGACGGAGCGCCGATCACTCGGGGCGGAAGCCCAGACCTCGGAACTGCGAGCGACGACGTGACGACGGAGTACTACTGTCCCGAGTGTGAGATGACGCGGTCCGCCGACGGCAACTCCATGCGGGCGGGCGACATCTGTCCTGAGTGCAAGCGAGGCTACGTCGACGAGCGGCCGATCTGATCGGGCGGCGTTGCGTCGAGAGGGCGCTCAGCGGCGGCGAAATCCCGTGACGAAACTGGTTTAGGCGCCCCTGTCGAACGGTGCCGGTATGAAGGAGTACAAGATGCGACGCGGCGAGCATCTCGGAGACCGCATGCCCGACCTGAAGGGCTCTATCGAGGAGTACTTCGGTGAGGTCAGCGGCATCGACGAGTGGGAGGGCCATGAGCTGTACGTCGTCGAGGACCCCGACAACCCCGTGTTCGAGCGTATCGTAGCCGGCGCGGCCGAGTACGGCAGTAAGAAGGACAAGCTCGCGGTCCACTTCGAAGAGCGTCCCGCGGAAGACGTCATCGCCGAGGGCAACGCCGACGCCGCCGCCGACGCCGTCGACGCGAAAAACGAGTTCCTGCTCGAGGCCACCGGCCGCGACGCGAAATCGCGACGCGATTCGCTGAAGCGCAAAGTCGAAGACGACGCACCGGACTACTGAACGGCCCACCGGACACCCGATCGCGCGGCCGACGAGTATTCTTGTTCTTTCTGTGGCGGTCACCACCACGTGCCTTCGTCAGACGCCGGAGTACCGTCGGTGACTGTCAGGATCGATCGAATGAAAATTTATTCGAAATTGAGTTAAAATGCGCCCCTTTTAACTCGATCGGGTACCAATAGGAGATATGAGCATCGAGACAGTGGTACTGGCGGTCGGTACCGAAGACGAGGAACGAACCGAACGACTGGCAGAAGAGGCCGTCGCCGTGGCGGAGCCGGCGGACGCGGAAGTCGTGTTGACCCACGTGTTCGGCGATGCGGAGTTCGAGAGCGTCCGAGCGAAACTCGGCGTCGACGAGGATGACGAGGGCTCGACGCCCGACGCCGTCGCGGAGCGGCACACCACGACTCGCGCGGTCGCGAACGCGCTCTCCGAGGCCGGCGTGCGATACTCGATCCGCGGGAGGGTCGGCGACCTCGCCGACGAGGTCGTCGAGACGGCGAGCGCGGTCGGGGCGGACCGGGTCGTCGTCGGCGGTCGCCAGCGCTCGCCGACCGGAAAGGCCGTGTTCGGCAGCGTCGCACAGGAGGTCATGCTCTCTGCGCCGTGTCCGGTGACGTTCGTTCGAGCGGTCGCGGCGTAAGCCGACACCGGAGCGGGGCGGATCGGAAGAAGCGTCCCGCTTAAGTGATACCGGTCCGCCCGTTTAGCCGATGTACTACGTGGGCGTCGACCTCGGAGCGACGAACGTCCGGGCGGTCGTCGGCGACGGTTCCGCGACCGTGCTCGGTAGCGACTCGCGGGGAACGCCCCGAGGACCGAGCGGAATCGCCGTGACCGAGGCCGTGTTAGGCGTCGTCCGCGGGGCGTGTGCGGACGCCGGGATCGACCCGAGCGACGTCTCGGCCGCCGGCGTCGGCTCGATCGGTCCGCTCGATCTCGCCGCCGGCGTGATTCAGGGCCCGGCGAACCTTCCGGACACGGTCGAGCGTATCCCGCTCGTCGGTCCGATCTCACAGCTTTTGGACACCGACGAGGTGTACCTCCACAACGACACCATCGCGGGCGTCATCGGCGAGCGGTTTCACGCCGACCGCAACCCGGACGACATGGTGTATCTCACCATCTCCTCGGGGATCGGTGCGGGCGTCGCCGTCGACGGCAACGTGCTCTCGGGATGGGACGGCAACGCCGGTGAAGTGGGGCACATGACGGTCGATCCCCACGGATTCATGACCTGCGGGTGCGGCCTCGACGGCCACTGGGAGGGATACTGCTCGGGCAACAACATCCCGGAGTACGCCCGCGAACTACACGAGGAGGACCCGATCGAGACGAGCCTCCCCGTCGAAGATCCCGATTTCTCTGCGGTCGACGTGTTCGAGGCCGCAGGCGAGGACACCTTCGCCGATCACGTGATAGAGCAGGTCGCCCATTGGAACGCCATGGGAATTGCAAACGTAATACACGCGTACGCCCCGCTCGTCGTGAGCGTCGGCGGCGCGGTCGCGCTCAACAATCCGGATCGCGTCTTAGACCCCGTTCGCGAGAAGCTCGCGGACATGGTGTTCATCAACGTCCCCGAGATCAGACTGACCGCGCTCGGCGACGAGGTCGTGGTCAAGGGAGCGCTCGCGAGCGCGCTCACGGGCGGGACCGGCGACCGATCCCGAGTGGAGAATCCGCCGTAGCCGGCGCGGCACGTCTCAGTTCTCGAACTCGGTAAGCTCGGGATCGACCGCGGGATCGACCGCATCGCGGGTGTCGAGATACGCGTCGCGGTAGCGCCACACCTTCTGTAACAACACGTACCCGAACGCGCCTTGGAACACGAGGACGAACAGGAGCAGACTGCCGACGGACGGGAGTCCGGTGACCGTAGAGACGATCGTCGTGACGGGGCCGACGAGCGTGTTGTACAGGGCGTGGATGACGGCCGCGAGTATCAGTCCCTTCACGATGATCGGCCCGCGGTCGTCGGGGTTGAACTTCGCGAGCCCGAGGTAGTACCCCGCGAACGCGGAGTAGATGACGTGTCCCGGTCCCGCCAGTGCGCGAAGCGCCGCGATCCCGTCGCCCGCGCCCAGCACGGCGATCCCGAGGGTGAGTTCCGCGAGGTCGACGGACTGTGCGATGTACACGAGATTCTCGATGACGGCGAACCCGAGGCCGGCGATCGCGCCGTACACCGCCCCGTCGATGACCGCGTCGAACCGCGCGTCGGTGTACGCGTACAGCCGGACTGCGAGCAGCTTCACCGTCTCCTCGATGGGACCGACGATGACGAAGAAGAACGCGACCATGCCGAGGAACCCGAACCGCTGAAAGTACGGCTGCGCGACGCTGTTGAGGACCGCTGCGAACGTGGCGGTCAGAATCGACAACAGGAACGTCGCGACGAGGAGCGAGAGCGGTTCGCCGCTCGTGACATCCGAGACGTACACGTACGCGGCGAATCCGAGCGCCGGGACCGCGGACAGCCCGACGAGAATCGCGACCGCCGGATCGAAGACGAGTCCGAGCCCGATCGACCCGAGCACCGTGAGGAGACCGAGGAGGGCGACGAGGACCACGAACGCCTTCGCCGAACGGGTGATGAACCAGTGTAACGCGACCGAAAGTCCGTCGAGAGACGTCCGCTCTTCCCACGTTGCGATGTCGTAGAGGTCTCGATCGTCGTCGGCGCGCGACTCGATCGGATCCGACTGGGACGGCATACCGCCGGGTTCAACCCACAGACACTTAATCGGTGACGGACGACAGCGTCGATTTGAAACGCGAGCGCGCGAAACGGGACGTATGCACTTCGACAGCCGGACCCAGCAGGCGCTCCGCGAGGCGGGACTCGACACCGATGCGATCGCGTCGGCGTCCGACCGCGTCGCCGAACTGGTCGACGAGGACGCCGAGCGGCTCCGGGCATTTTTCGACGGGGACGGTCCGTACTACTCGGACATGGAGCTTGCACACAGCACCGCATCGGTCCAGGAACACCCGACGGCCGCCGTCGATCTGTTCACTCACGGTAGCGACCTCCGGGGATACCTCTCGCTCGACGGATGGGGCGTACCGATCGAGGGCGGGCGGGTGTTGCGGTCGGAAAGCGACGAGCCCGTCCTCGTCGAACTCTCGCTCGGGGAGACGGTCCACGACCGGGTCCGATTCGCCCGCGACCGAGAGGTGTTGTGACGGTGAACGCGCGCGTTCGCGGCATCTACACGACGGCGCTCACGCGGCTGCTGTTGGAGGCGGACCACGAGGTCGTGGACGCGTCCGCTCCGATCCGGCGGCGGTTCGACGCGGCGTTTCCGAACGTACCACCCGACGTGCGGGTGGAGACGACGGCGGACAGACAGGGCGTCGGCGCGTACGGCGATCCGGAGGCGACCGCGGTTCTCCGCGATCTGCTCGCCGGCGTCGGTCTCGACACGCTCGCGTGGACGGATCCGACCCCGCCCGGCGCGGTGCTGGACGGCGAGGTGACAGAGACGCTCGGCGGGGGCGCGGTCGTGCGGCTTCGCGTCGACGACGAGGGCGCGGAAGACACCGAGGGTGGCGACCCCGCTACCGCCGAGGGGTACCTCCCGTACGGAGACGTCGATGACCGCGTCGAGTCCGGGGATCCGGTCCGCGTCCAGGTCCGCGCGTCCGCAGCGCCGTGGACGGACCGGCGTCCGGAACTCGACGGCTCGCTCCGCGTCGGCGGCGACCTCGTCGCGCTCGAACCGGGATCAGGAACCCGAGTCGACGTCCGGAACGACGCGGCCGCGCGCGAACTCTCGGGCATGGTCGACCTGCTCGGACTGGAGCCGCCGGACGGCTGGCGAGCCGCGTGGAAGCCGCCCGCGGTCGACGCGGGAACCGACGAGTTGGACGCCGGGCTCCGGCGCGCCGTCGAGGCGACCGAAAGGCTGGATTCGGCCGTCGACGCGGCCGGCGGCGTCGGCGTCCTCGACGATCGGGACCGCCTCCGCGACGGACCGATAGCGACGCCGAACGCCGGGTTCTGGGTCTGGTTCGGGCGGGAGAGTCGGTTCGGGCTCGACGGCGCCCGCCGAGAGGTGACCGCGACGATGCCGGGACACCACCGGGTGAAGGCGGGAGCCGCCGACGCGTCCGCGGGCGTCGACCTCGCGGAGGCGCTGTGCGAGCCCGACCCGGACGCCGAGTTCCCGTTCGGCGTCGTGACTGACGCGTTCGGTCCGAACGACGGCGACGCGCTCAGGATCGAACACGGCAAACCCGACGGTCGGGTCATCACGCTCGGCGAGGGGACGGTGACCGCCGTCGAGGCGGACGGAACGGTCACCGTCGAACGCGAGATGACCGGCGGCGGCACCTACGACGGGTTGGGAGTCCAGCGCGAGGCCGGCGACGTGGCGGAGACGAGCCTGAAGGAGGGTCGGTGGTGGTACCCGACGACCTACCGCGGCGGCGACGGAACGGTCAGAGGGACGTACGTTAACGTCTGTACCCCGGTCGAGGTGTTCCCCGACGCCGCCCGCTACGTCGACCTCCACGTGGACGTGGTGAAGCGACCCGACGGGACCGTCGAGCGCGTCGACGACGACGTCCTCCGGGGGGCGGTCGCCGCGGACGACGTCTCGGAGCCGTTGGCGGAAAAAGCCAGAAGCGTCGCGGAGGCGCTCGAAAACGCTCTGTAGTCGAGGATCGGAAGCCGGTCGGAGCCGCAGTCGGAGCGAGGCTCACGCCAGTCGGAAGCCGATCCGGAGCGGCCGAGCGTCTCCCGGGTCGGCGGAGGGATCGTTAAAAGTGGTTCGCAGATTCGGTCTCGTGTTTCAGCTCGCCGCCGCGGCCGCCCTCGACCGTGGACGCGCCCTGATCGCCGGAGGAGGCGGTGCGCACGGTCACGTTCGTGACCTCCTCGAAGTCCATGATCAGGTCGCGACGGATGTTGTCGGCGGTGATGTTCGAGATGCCGCAGCCGGAGCAGGTGCCGCCGAGTTCGACGACGACCTCACCGGTCTCGGCGTCGGCCTCGCGGACGACGCTCGTGCCGCCATGCATCTGAATGATCGGCATCTGCCCGACCATCCATTGTTCGACCCGCTGGGCGAGGCTCTCGTCGCTCATTACCTCGCCTTGGCTCCCGACCCTATGGAAGCTTGCGGTTTGCGAGCACACTAGACGAGCGAAACGAACTGTGTCATCGTCGATCCGACGGGTCTGTTCCGGCGTGTGACCAACAGACCGGTCACTCGTCGCGGTCATCGGTGGCGTCCGACCCGCCGGGGAGATGCGTCGGATCCGGCGGTCCGTCGTCGTGCATCGAGTCGTCGCGTTCGAGGAGGTACAAGAGCGGCCCCATCACGGCCAACACGAGCACTCCCGGGAGCGGGGCGTCGGGGACGACGAGCGCCGTGACCGCGCTCGCGCCGAACGAGAGGACGACGAGCGCGGCCCACAGCGACGGCGAGCCGACGTCGACGCCGACGCGCACCGCGTCGCGGTAGACGAGGGCAGCCACGAGGACGGCGAGCGCGGCGACGACTCCCCCGCCGAGAACGGTGGTGAGAGACATACGTATCCTTCACGCGAGACGGAAAAAGGGTGTCGCGACGGCGGGACCGCTCGGCGACGGCGTCAGGGACGATTAGGGTGCCTCGCCGGTCTCGAGGCTGAAGGAGTCGCGGGGGTACGCGACACAGGTCAGCGTGTAACCGTCGTCGAGTTCGGCCTCCTCGAGCATCTGCTGGTTGTCGTGTTCGACGTAGTCCTCGGACGGGCCGTCACCGATGCGGCCGGCACAGGAGACGCACTGCCCCTGTCGGCAGGCGTACGGCAGGTCCCAGCCTTGGTCTTCGCCCTGTTCGAGGATCGGCTGGTCGTTCGAGAGTTCGATGGTCTCTCCCTGCTTGACGAACTCGACCTCGAAGTACTCGACCTCGTCTTCGGGGATGTCGCCGGGACCGGAACTCGCCGTGCTTCCGTCTTCGAGTTCGCCGCCGTCTCCCTCTCCGCCGGCGGGAATCGCGCCGCCGCCGCCACCGCCACCGATCGCGCGGTTACTCGGTTCGGGGAAGTCGGTCTCCGGAACCGCCGACGCGCGCCGTTCGAGAACCGTGTCGGAGATGTCGGTCGTCGGTTCCCACTCCGTCCCCTTCAGCGAGCCGACGAGGACCACGGTCAGCGTCGCGATCCCCGCGATAACGATCGCGAGCGGATTCGCGAGCGACGTGATCGCCAGTGGGTTAAGCATACGAACGGATATGGAGAGGTGGCATAAGGCCGTTTTGATCGGTCCAACCGAGTGAGAGTCAGCGCGGAACGGACCATTTATCGGCCGAGCGGTCGACAGAGCGTCCATGCAAGTGAAATCTCGGCACCATCTCCGGAGCGACGACATCACGGCGATCCGCGAGGCGGTTGCGGACCACCTCGGAGTCGACGTCGACGGGGATACGTTCGAATTCGTCGAGTTCGTCGACGCCGACTACGAGGTCGTGTTGGTCGACGGCGATCCCGCCGTCTTCTACGTCGACGACGACGAACCGTTCCTCACCGTTCGGGGCGCGAACGACTACGAGCCGAAGACGGGGGTCGTCACGGTGGACGCCGGGGCGATATCGTTCGTCTCCGACGGTGCCGACGTGATGCGGCCGGGGATCGTCGAGGCCGATCCAGCGATCCGCGAGGGCGACCTGGTCGTGATCGCCGAGGAGACCCACGAGAAGGTGCTCGCAGTCGGCCGCGCGATGGTCGACGGCGACGAGATGGCCGGAGACAGCGGCAAGGTCGTCACCTCGATCCATCACGTCGGTGACGATCTGTACGAGTTCTCCGCGTAGGGCGTCGTCACAGCGCCGTCGACGGTGCGGCCGCGCCGAGCAGCCGAGGAGTTCCACCGGCCGACGCGCCGGACCTTTTAATCGGACGCCCCGCGACTGCGATGATAATGACCGGGATCCGGGTCGTGAGCTACAACGTCCGCTACGCGAACCGCAGCGATCATCACGACGCGTGGCACGAGCGGCGCGACGCTGTCGCAGGTCTCGTCCTCTTTCATCGCCCGGACGTCCTCGCCGTCCAAGAGCCGATCGCCGACCAGCGACGTGACCTCCGCGAGCGCCTCCCGGAGTACGCGTTCGTCGGTCGCGGCCGCACCGCCGACGGCGACGGCGAGGGGTGTCCGATCGGCGTTCGCACGGATCGCTGGCAGATCGCCGACCACGGGACGTTCTGGCTCTCGGCGACGCCGGATTCGCCATCTGTAGACTGGGAGGCTACACACCCGCGGATCGCGACGTGGGCCCACGTGCGACCGGACCGGAGTGACGACGAGGAGGGGCACAACGCAGGCGGGTCCGAGGGAGACGGGCACGTCGGAGCGGAGATGACGGACAGCGGGAAGCGGCGGTCGTTTCTCGTCGCCAACACCCACTTCGATCACGTGAGCGACCACGCCCGTCGGGAGTCGGCACGGCTGCTCCGGCGTCGGCTCCCGACGATCGCCGCGGACGCGGGCGAGACTCCGGCGGGTGGAGAGACGGACCCGTCCCTGCCGATAGTGCTCGCGGGAGACCTCAACTGCACGCCGGGGTCGAGGCCACACCAGATCCTCCTCGACGAGGACGCCGAGCGTAGAGATTGTCCGACCGGCGGAGGCGACTCGACCGCCGGTCAACTCGCGCTCCGTGACGCCGCCGCGGTCGCCGACCTCCGACACGGACCGGCGACGAGTCTGACCGACTTCGTGCGGCTGATCGACGGGCGACGGATCGACCACGTGCTCGTCTCGCCCGCCATCGAGGTTGCGGCGTTCGCGACGCTGACCGACCGCGACGACCGCGGGCGGTACCCGTCGGACCACCTGCCGGTGCTCGCGAAGCTAACGCTTCCGAGTCCCTGACCGAGTCGGGAACGGGAAAACAGCGTTACTCGGTGGCATCCGACGCGGGCGCGTACTTCTCCATCACCGCGTCGTAGCCGCGCTTTGCCGCGTCGTAGGTCTCTCGGAGGTCCGCGATCGGCGCCTCCGTGGCGTCGATCCGAAGGTCGTTGTAGTACGGGTCAACCGCGTCCGTCTCGGTGGTCGTGACGAGCAGTGCTGCAGACTGGATCTCGAGGTCGTCTCGCCGGTCCCCGCCCGCGTCGTGGCCGGCCGCGAGCGCGTCTATCAGCCGTGCCGCGAGCGGCGCGTCTCCGTGTGCGTTCGATTCGTAGGCAGCCTCGGTGTCCTCGATTACGTCCGGGCCGGTCAGGAGGTTGCCCGCGACGGTGACGTTCTCACCGACGGTATGACCGCTCCAGTCACGACACCCCTCGCCCGTGAACGCGAAGACGTCCTCGGCGTCGACGCCGTGAAGCTGGCGCTTCCGTCGACCGTCGTCGGCGTTCAACAACGCCGGAAGCGCGTCGTCGACGGTGAGTCCGTCTCCGAGGTACTCGATCCCCTTCCGACCGAGATCGGGATTGGCGAACGACTGGGTCGCCACCGCACCGTCAGTCGACGCGAACGGACACAGCGTGCCGACACCCGGAAGCCGGGCCGCCGCCGCCACACCGTATCTGATCTGCCCGTCATCGGAGTCGTCGGTGTACCGCTCGCGAACGCAGATACTGAACGTCACGTCCGAGTTGACTCGTCGCGCGACAAAAGGGTGCGGCTCGGAAGCGCCGAGACGAACCCGTCTCAGACGCCGACGCCCGCGTCGGCGTCCGGGAGGTCGTACTTGTTGACGGGGAGACCCAGTTCCTCCAGTGCGGCCTCCATGTGTCGGTCCTGCGCGAAATCGGCGCCGTCCTCCTCGCGGATCCGCTGTGCCGTCGCGAGCACCTCGCCCTTTCGGTCGTCCGGGATCTCGTACTTGTCAGACGAGAGTTCGATGACGAGCCCGTTGTTGTCCTGGGTGTAAATCGAGTGGAATATCCCGCGATCGAACACGTTGTACCCCTTGCCGGCCTCCGAGAGCGCGGCCATGATATCCTCGTACTCGTCGGGGTCAACGCTGAAACAGAGGTGGTGAACCGCACCGGTACCCGCTCGCTGTCCGCGGGCGGAGGGGCGGTCGTCGCTCACGAAGAACGTCAAGATCCGGCCGTCGCCCGTATCGAAGAACAGGTGCGTCTGTGACGGGTCGTCGAGGTTCGGCTGTCGTAACACGAGCGGCATGCCGAGCAGGTCGCGGTAGAACGCGATCGTGTCGGCCTCGTTGCTCCCCCAGACGGTGATGTGATCAGTGCCTGTGGTGTGAAACGGTGCGTCAGGGAGGTCTGTCGTGACCGGCGCCGAGTGGTCCTCGCTCATACGTCGGGTACGGGACGGATACGTAAAAATACGAACGGGACCGCGAGGTGATCGGCTGACACCGATGTTATCGCGGCGAGTTCACGACGGACGCGCCGAGAAAATCGGAGGAGCGTCTCAGTATCGAGAGGGCATGAACGCGGTCGCAGCGAGCAGCAACGTCGAGAGGATGCTGAGGACGATCACCCGTGTGAGTCCGTTGGTGTACCGCTGGTGCTGGTCGATCTGGTCGACCTGCGCCTCGTAGGCGGCGATGTCCGTCGACAGCGTCAGCGTCGATGCGTCCGGGTAGTGCGCGACGAACTCGGTCTCGCCGACGGTGACCGTGGAGTCCTGTGCGACGTCTATCGTCTCCGTCTGCGTTCCCTCCCAGACGACGACCGCCTGATCGGTCGTGACCTCATCGACGGTCACGGTTCGGTCCTGGTACTCGATCGTGTCGCCGGTGGAGAGAGCGCGCTCGTCGGGTGCCGGGAAGTACTCCTCGACCGGGACCAGCGTCGTCTCGCCACCCTCGGTGACCGCGACGTACTCGCCGTCATCGCGAGTGACCGTCTCGTTGTCGGCCGAGTCGTCGCTCTCGAGGATCGCCTGCCGGTCGAGAACCTCGACGAGCGTGAACGAACTCGGGTCCTCGCCCGTGATCTCGACGCGCCACTCGGTGTCGTCGATAGTCACCGTCGACTCGTTGGCCCACGACTCGGACATCTGCGTCTGGAACTCGCGTTCGAGCGTTCCCGAGACCGACTCTTCGCCCTCGGAGATACCGGCCACCGTGTACGTCTGACCGTCTACGTCGATCGGATCACCCTCAGACACCTCGAAATCTGGGTTTTCGAGCGCTATTTCCGGACTCTCAGCCGTCGCAGTGAGGACACCGGCCACACCCGCGATGAGAATGAAGAGCGTGGCATACACGGCCACAGCGCGTCGTTGCATAGTTGCAGCATGGGTCACCCGGTGTATAACGGTTACTAAGCCGGGCGCAATCGCCACACCGTGGGAACGACGCGCCCATTCGAATCGATCCGGGACGACGGTGGACCGACGTCGATCCCACAGCGCCGAGAGGACGCGTGGAACCACCACGCTGGGACAGTACAATTTTACTTGTAGAGCGTCGACGATCGCCAATGGCAGACTCCGACAGGGACGCACCTCCCGAGGTTCTCGACAGCAAGCGCGACGCGACGCGCTATCAGGTGTTAGTGGAGATCGCCGCGCGGCAGCCGGCGGTGAGCCAACACGAGATCGCGGACACGATCGGCGTGACCTCGCAGGCCGTCAGCGACTACGTCCGAGATCTCGTAGAACACGAGTACGTGGACAAACGCGGCCGAGGACGGTACGAAGTGACGAAGGAGGGAGTCGACTGGCTCATCTCGCGAACGGACAACCTCGAAGCGTATCTGGAGCGAGTCACCTCCGACGTGTTGGGAAGCGTCGAGGTCGACGCGGCGATCGCGGTCGAGCCAATCGAAGAGGGGACGGAAGTCGGGTTGGTAATGCGCGATGGAGTCCTCCACGCCGATCCCGACGGCGGCACGGCGCGCGCCGTCGCCGTCACGAGCGGAGACCGCGGCGACGCCGTCGGCGTCACCGACTTCGAGGGGGTCGTGGACTACGAGACCGGATACGTCACCGTCGTGCGCGTGCCGCAAGTCACCGACAGGACCGCCGCCGATCCGGACCGCATTGCCGAGTGGCACTCGGGAGACGGACTCGTCGCTACCACCGGAACCGAAGCGTACGCCCTCGTTACGCGTGCCGGCATCCAGCCCGACATCCGGTTCGGAACGGTCGAGGGCGTGACGGAGGCCGCGGTCCGCGGCGTCGACATCCTCCTCGTCGTCGGCCCCGACCAGCTTTCACACCACACCACCAAGTTCCGCGAGACGAACGTCCCGCACGAAGTACTCGACGCCGCCGATCTGTGATCGGGACCGTACGCCAACTGGTCAACTCGATCCGCCACGAGTCATCACCCACGGTCGCACGGCCGGCAGTCAGACGAACAAGTTACATGGAGTCGACAGGAAGCGTGAGACAGAGCCCTTCGACGGAGGGAGCTACCGAGATCACCTGCGCCTTCCGCCGGAGTTCCGCTCTCCGGTCCTCAATCCGTCGTTCGAGTTTAGAGAGTCGCTCTCGCTGTCCGCGAATCGCGATGTCCATATTGGAACCGGCCTCGGCCTTCCGCTCGTACTCGTCGATGAACTCCTCGATTCGCTGCCGCTCAGCATCGGCGTATGCTTCGAGGTCATCGAGTTCTTGTCGCGTCTCTCTTCTGCGACGTTCACAGAGGTCTTCTCGAAGCGACTCGACGTGCCCGCTAACGTAGCTATCCGCAGCTTCGCGTAACTTCGACTGTTCCCGAATGAGCGATCGAACACTTTCCATATCCGGAGTTCCCTCGATGCTATCGCCCTGTACGACGCGTTCCCCCAATCGATGCCGTGGATCGTGGTGGTTGCGGTCAACGAAGACCGGGAGCAACTCTTCGCGAATGACTTCGCCAGTCCCGTCTTCGAATCCAACCCGGTACGTGTAGGTGAGTCCGGGCTCGTCGACGAACGGGAGGAGCTTCAAACCGACAGTGCCGTTCTCGGTCGCGAGGACGTGCTCCATCAGTCGCTGGACGAGGTCGGCATCGGGAGAGACGTAATCGATCCCCTCGTGGTCCATCGCGAATTCTCGGCTGAACGTGAACGGCCCATATTCGTCGTCCGTGCCGTCGTAGAGGGGTTCAGGAAGCGTCGCTCGATAGAGGCTCGTTCCTGCCTTTTCGACGTCGCCACCGAGCGTCTCGACGCCACGTTCGACGAACTCGTGGATGTCTCCCTCGCTGCCATAGACATCCTCGGAGTCGTCCATTACCTCCTGAATCTCCTCGCGGCTCTCTTGGTCGAACGTACTCGTATCGATGAGACTTCGCTCGTACCACTCCTGAAGCGTCTGTTGGCGCTCGTCGATGAGGTCTTCGAGTTCTTCCTTGGTTGCACTCGGAGGCTCCTCGTTCCGAATGGATCGCATAATGAGCGAGTCCATATTGATGTCGTCGAGCATCCCGAGGACGTCTGCAGTGTTGCCGAGTTGGCCGCGAATGCTCTCGACTTTGCTCTGGAGCATCTCAAAAATCTCTCCCTCTCGAGTGTCCTCGAACGAGAAGTTCCAGACCTTGACTTCCTTGTCCTGCCCGTAGCGGTGGATTCGACCGATCCGTTGTTCGAGACGGTTCGGATTCCACGGCAACTCGTAGTTCACCATAATATGGCAGCTGTGCTGGAGGTCGATTCCTTCACTCGCCGCGTCGGTCGCAAAGAGTAGACGGGACTGACCGTGGTTGAACTCCTCTTCAATGCGAGCACGTTCCTCCGTATCGACGTCGCCGTGGATGACGAGAATTTCGTCAGCCCACGGTTCGTCTTTCACGAGGTCCAGAAGATACTCGAGGGTATCGCGGTACTCGGTGAACAGTAGTACCTTCTCGTCGGGCTGTTCCTCGAGGAGCCGTTGGATGTACCGACGAACCGTCTGGGCTTTCGAGTCGACGGGAATGCCTTCGGCGAGTTCGACGAGATCCCGAAGCGTCTGGATCTCCTCTTCGAGTTGCGCGTCGCTTTCGGTAACGGTCAGCCCAGCGAGTTCTTCTTCGGCGTGCTGTTTGTCGTCTTCGTCGAGGTCTTCACCGTCAAGATACGCAGCCGCTTCTTCCGAAAGATCCGTCCCCGTCGATTGTTCGTCGACGAGATCTCGCAACCGACGACTCAACGTCGCCTGAATCGCTCCGATACTACTGACGAGCCGTTTTTGCATGAGCGCCATCGCGAAGCCGACTGCGGGCTCGTTCAGCTTCTCGGAGCGGTTATAGACGTGTTTCACGTAATCGGTGACGGCGCGGTAGAACTGCCGCTCCTCGTGGCTCATCTCGATGCCGACCGTCCGGACGTCCCGGTCAGGGAAGATCCGCTCTCCGTCGTCGTCGTAGATCGACTGTTTGCCACGGCGGATCATCACTCGGTCGACGGCGTCCTTCGAGAGGTCGCGGTCCTCCGCGACGAGGAACGGGTCGATATACTCGACGAGCGATCGGAACGCCTCGCCCTTGCCGTCGTGGGGCGTCGCGCTGAGTAACAACAGCGAATCGGAGTTGCCCGTGACGCGATCGACCATCTTCGACGTCTGGCTCGGGGATTCACCACGTTTGGCGGCCTTGTGTGCCTCGTCGACAACGACGACATCCCAGAACGAATCCTCGAGTGCAGGCTGGAACTCGTCCTGCCGGAGGAAGGCCATACTCGTCACCATCCGTTGGTGGTCTTGATCCCAGATATTCGCTGCGTCCCCGAGGCGGCGTCGCTCGCCTTCGACCCACTGCCTGTCCGCCGGCGTGAGGTCGATGTCGAAGAAGCGGTCCATATCTCGGAGCCACTTTTTCTGTAGGTGGGCCGGGACGACGAACAGCACGCGATCAGCACGATTTCTGGCAGAGAGTTCTTTGAGAACCAGTCCGGCTTCGATCGTCTTCCCGAGACCGACGTCGTCGGCGATGAGCGCCCGTTGACGGAGCTTTTGTGTGACCCAGTTGACCGCGTCGAGTTGGTAGGGTTCGAGTCGGACTAACGAGTTCGAGATGCTCAGTAGCTGGCCCTGTTCGTGCGCTATCTGGAGTTGCAGAGCCTGAGATCGGAGATCGAACCATTCGGCCGAGACGAGATCGTGGTCGGGATGGAGTTGGTCAGCTATCGCCGGCTCCAACTCGGCGAGTGAATCGCGTTGCGGTTCGATTTCGACGTCGTCGATACAGACCGTTTTGACGCCTTGGTCCTCGACGTACGCCCGAAGGTAGTCGATATCTCCGACCGAGTAGGTCTTGATGACCTCTGCGGCGGTTCCGTTGAGGGCGATCGCCTCGCCCGGCTCGAACGTACTCATCGATCACTCGTCTCCTCATCGCGCTTGTCGGACGAGTCCTCAGTGTCCAGTACGAATTCGATAGCTCGTTCGAACGTATATTCTTCGAGGAGTTTCGCCCGCGCTGCGTTTGATTCGCTAAGGTCGTCTCGTTGCTTTGTGTTGATCCTGAACTCCGTAGCGCCGACATCGTCGTACGTCGCGTAGAAGACCTCGTCGAGATCGACGATATAGCCCGCAAAGATGTCGACCTGTCCTTCCTCGTACCGCTCCGTGAAGATCCGATACTTCCAAGGCGACTCAGTCAGCTGATTTGCTTTCTTGACCTGAACGCGAAGCAACTCGTCGTCTCTGTCAGCAACGAGGTCGTACTTGTACAGGCCGTGAGTATAGGAAACACGACAGTCCTTGCGAACGAGATCGGCCGCGACGGCGAATTCCGCTACTTCCCCATCGACGTGTCCCCTGTTACGACTCATTACGCTGTTCGCCTCCAGTCGGCCAGAGATGGTGGATGAGTAGCGTCATCGGTCACAGTTTGATGGGGCACTGTTGTTACTCCTGTGTGATCGTGACGAAATTCAAGATGAACTCTTGGGGGAGGACGCCACCGTGATAGAACCGGGCGTCGGGAAGCCCCTGATTTCGGAACCGTTGGATCGGATCCGCGAGGACACTGATCTCCGTGTCGTCGTCGAGATAGCCGAGATGGGCGTTCTCGTCGAGGAGTACACCCGGTGCGTCGTCGAGGTCAGTACCGGCGACCCAGCGTCTCGTCACTTTTGCGGCATCAGCTGGCGGATAGATGTCGTCGATGTCGACGCTCCGTGGTAGCGAGACAAATCCGTGATCAGACAGGATGTACGCCCGGTCCCACTCACCCTGGTCGAGTTTCTCGCAGATGATCTCCGAGATCGTCTCGATGCGGTCCGAGAACACCGATTCGAAGTCGGTGAGTTCCTCTTCACCGGTCTTATCGAGATCGTTCCAGTAGTAGGCGACGCGGTTCGTCCATCCCGAATCGTCGTCCTCGCTCTGCATAATGTAGCTCCAGCCGTCTTCCGCGAGGAGCTTCTCTCGTCGGTAATTGGTGATCTCCTGACCGTTTCGTTTGGGAACGAGTTCGCCGTCCTCGAGTTCGATGGAGAAGCTGAACTTTCTTCCCGGTGTGAGGGCCGCTTTCCCGAACTCCGTATCAGAGGGGAGCGTTCCGACCCACGGAGTCTCGTCGACTTCGAGGCTCGGGAACGTCCGGCGGATGGATGCGGCCAGTTCGTGGGCGAGATCGAATCGGAGTGCGTCAACAATGAACAGCGCGACACTCTGGCCGCTCTGGAGGTGTTCTTTCTCCTGATCGAAGAACTGGTGGGCGTAGTTTTCGCCGACGAACGGGGAGCCCGCTTCGATCTGGTCGACGACCAGGTCGCCGAGTTCGGCGAGGTACTCAAGATACCGAGACTCGGTCAAGGAGGTTCGTAACTCTCCGAGCGTCGCGGTCGCAGGGTGTTCCTCGGGGAGTTCGGCTTCGGGTTCGCCCGAGATGATGAGATTGTACACGGCGTTGTCGATCTGCCACGTCCCTCGATCAACGTCGCCGTACAGATCGACGACGTCAGTCGTGTCGCCGCGTTCTTCCCACGTATCGAGTTCGTGGGCGAGCCTCGCGACCTCGGTCGCTTGCGCCCACGTTCGAGTCCACGGAACGTCGCCGTAGGTCGTCTCGAGACGGTCGTGGCGCTCAGTCGCCCGATCGACACACGCCTCGTACTCGTTGTTTCGGAACGTTCGCGTCCAGGCGTCCCACAGCTGGTGTTCGAGCGTCGCGTCGACCGGACAGTCGGCGAGATCCCACGGATCGTCGTGCGTTCTGAGGACGTCGTGCCAAAAGACAGCGTTCGGGTCGAGGTAGGTCCTAGCCAGTTCCGCGGCTCGGTCGCTATCGACGTTGCTCAACAACGACTGCAGGTCCGGGCGAGAGATCCCGAGTCCCGAACTGGGCTCCGGACGGTACTCGGCTGGAAGCGCTGATTCATCGAGGCCAGCGTCGACGAGCCACTCAGCGACCGCAAAGCGTCGGGTTCGGTCGACGATCACGTCCGCGTCCGTCACGCCCTCGACTGCCGCGATGCCCTCGTCGACGAGTAGGTCGCGGATCTGGAGTAGGTCATCGTGGTCATCGGGAAGGTTCTCGGTGCCGTGTTCGAGGACGATCCTGACGGGATCGTCGTGGCCGTCGAGGACTATCTTCGTCTGGAGACCGTTGAGCGAGGGGAGTCCGCCGTCACCGTTGAGTTCCTGATAGAGCGTCGTCGCGACCTGTTCACGGTCGTCAGCCTCCTCGTAGGCGGTGCGGATCGACGCCGACTGAAGGCGATCGTTCTCGAAACACCGTGCTGCAAGCTTGCCGATATGAGCCTCAACGACGCCGCCAGTGTTCTCGACGTCCCGGAACCAATCGACGTCGTCGCGTTTCGGCTGGGGAACGTACCAGACGGTTCGATCGCGGGGAGCATCGGCCCGAAGTTCGAGCGGAGTCTGCTCGGCCGCTCGGAACCGACAGCCGAGTTGGTGGCTGACGTTTTCGACGATCTCCGCGAGGTGGCCGCCGTCGTCCCACCAGAGGACGACCGGGTCGTCGTCCTGAGCGTCGGTGATTGCCGTCTCAATGGCGTCTTGGGCGCACTCAGGAAGGGTTTTCGTGGCGGGCATTTACGGGCCCTCCGTATCGAGCGGCCACGATACAGTGCTACTCACTACAAAGTGTGCTAATCGCATTACGGGCAAATCAAAGGAGTCCCCCCGCGGAAAGGCACGTAGCATATGATTGGTGTTCGTGTGCTCACAGAGCCACACAATCCTCTTTAATGTATTTGGAAGCATTCGTCTTTAGTTAAGACTCACACCTCGGTTGTGTAGCGGTAGCGAGCGTCTCTTGTAAGATCGGTCGTTGCTTGTGGATCTTCTGTGCGTCCTCGATCAGCCGCTCCAACAGCGGCGGTGGCGAATAACCGAGGTGCTCACCGAGTTCGTGGAGGATGAGCTGGGCGTGCGACCGGAAGGTCGCCGCCCAGCGTTCCGGTGGAAACACGAGCTCATCATCCGCCTGCTCGGTGACCAGATCCAACAGATCACGGCTCACAAGCAGTGACAGCAACGCTGCGTACAGCAAGATCTTCACCACGTGCTCGTTGCTCGTGTCGAACTCGTCCAGGTCGTACTGCGTCTTCAACTCACGGAACAGCAACTCCACTTCCCACCGACACCGGTAGATCTGCGCTAAATCCGCCGGAAAGAACTCCTCTCGCGACAGATTTGTCACGTATAGATGGTAGTCGTCGGCGTCCTCGTCGCGGACGCCGACGACGCGGAACCGCTTCGTATCCAGCGACCGCGTCCCGTTGTACGGCCCGCGCTTGAACTCGACTTCGACTTCCACATCGATGTACGTCCGGTCGAGATCGTCGAGCACATCACGGAGTTGCTTGCCCTCCAAGGGAATGGCGCGGCCGCGCCATTCCCGTAATTCATCCGTAATCACCGGATTCGCGTTCTGTTTCAGCCGGCTCACGAAGGAGCCGCCGTTCTCGTCGATCCGCGCAAACCGTCGGTACTTGAAGTACGCGAGGTCGAACAATACGAGGCGGTTCTCAAGCCACGACCCTGTCTTGAACAGCGTGCTGTCGTGTGCTTTCTCGTCGGTAACGTCGATCCGTTCAATCGTCTGTTCAGTGGCATTGTGGAGCAGGTGGAGCTTCGCTCCAGCCTGCTCCTCGTGGCGGGCTTCGAACTGATCAGCGAGAAACTCGTGTAACCGCAACACCGTTCCATCAGCGATCATTACATCACTGAATCGGTCGATGTCAACGTCAACAGTGTCGGGAACAGCGACCTCGTCGAGACCGTGCTCGACGAGGTCGCGGAAGTACTCCGCGAGCGTCGGCGTCAACCGCTGATAGAACCCACCCGGTGAGATCGGCTCGTCAGCTGTGGAGTTGTAGCTGCGTCGAAACCCTGCGAGTGTTCGGCGTTCGCCTGCGGCGAAGCCGAACACGAATGCCCAGACGAAGACGGGAATCTGGAGCTTGCGGTCGCGTTCGACCACGCCGAGTTCCTCGGCGTGCTCTTCGAGGAATTCGGAGGGAAACAGTGTAGTGAGCCGACGCATAATCCGTGATGAGGAGGTTTCGTTGTGCACACTCGACACCTCCTCATTCCTTCCGAAAAGTAGCCTCGATAAGCCGCCACTGTCACGCGGTTCGTCTCCTAACTAAAGACGGATGGGCCACCAGGATACCGAACATGGGGACCACGAAGATTTTCCTGGCAACACGAGGTCGACGGTGAACCTGTTGAACTTCCGCTGGCGCCGTTGTTCGACGAGCACCTCTTCGAAAACGTAGTCAGTTACAATCAAGGTAACCGGGTATCGTTCGACCTCGACTCTGGACTGGAGCTAACGGAAGTCGGGGAAAATTATGAAGACCAGTTCCCGTTCGCTCACCGTCACACGGACGACATCCCACTTGAGTATATCTGGGGTGCGTTCGATGAACTAACGCCCGACTGGATCGAACCAGAGTCCTTCGACGACACGGAGAAGGGGCAAGAACTCCAGGAATTGATTCATCGGTTCCGATGGACCGGCGATGGTGAGGGGGAGGGCAGACGGTTCGAACCCCGACATCTTCGTGCCCTCGCCGAAAAGATGGCAGAGGCCGTTGAACACATTGAGGCGTCGATTGTCGAGTGGCATAAGAGTTCGACCGTCCCAAAGCAGGCACTTCCGCTTGATCAATTACTAGAACTGGAGTTCGACGAACCCGAACTGGCGCTGACATCGCGGGAGTATATGGATCTAGAACATGGGGCACGAGACCGGCAACTGCGCCGCGATTGGCGACAATCGATTCCCTACCGGGTCTCTGAAGGGAATTCTGTTCTCTTCCGCTGTACGAGCACGCCGGAACCAGATGACGAAACAAATGAAATTGAAGGAGAGCTCTGGGAACCCGGAGCGGACGACGTGACGCATACGGAAAGTAGTATTTCAGAGGGGGACTGGGTTGTAATGACGCCGGTTAGCGACGATCAGCATCCACCGATTGAAGACGAGGAGGCGGTCGGCAAGGCGAGCGACATCGCCCGAATGCCGCTAGTCCATGTTGTCGAAATTGAGGACGGACAGATCACCGTCGCAGCCCCTTGGAACGATTGGGATAGGTGGCCCCGCTCCTACCACGACTATCTCCATAATCATCACCGATATGTCTCGCGCGCAGAAGCTGGGCCGGACGCCCCACGGTTTCAGGAAATCGACGGCGACGCAAATCAGATCGTCATTGACGAAGGGGCATCGTTCATCCTCGATGAGGCTCACGACGACGTTGTAAGCTATCACTGTTCTCGAGCCCTTGGTCGGAGCGACAACAATCATGTCCTCCACTGGTTGAATGACCTCCTGACTGGTGACCGGGAAGAGATGAACACTGAGTTTTGCAATCAGAACCTGATTGAAGGGAATCCCGAACCAGACAATGGACCAGGGAGTTTCATCGAAACCCAGTTTGTGGAGGCAGAATCCATCGATAACACACCGAACGAACCACAGCAGCGGTTCATCCGAGAGGTAGACAATCACCTCGTCGTAGTTCAAGGCCCCCCAGGAACAGGAAAGACAAGCTACACGACGACACCGGCGGTGCTCGGCCGTGCTTACGCGTTCGAGCAGAAAGATCGGTCGTTCAGTAGTGCGGTATCTGCGCTCTCTCACGATGCCGTCGATGAGGTGTTTTCGAACGTGCGAGCGGTGGCAGAGGATTGTCGAGATGAGGACTGCTTCCAGCAGATGAAACTCGTGCGTGTTCGACCAAGTGATATTCCCGACGATGCTCAACCATACGACGAGAGGGCAGACGACCAACTTGTAGAGCACATTGCTTACCACCACGACGATGGTGCTCAGCGACTCCGTGACCTCTACGATGAGTTCGTCCTCAACGAGCAAAGTACGACGCAATTCATAATCTTCGGTCCCCCGACTTCCATCAGGGGCGCAGTCGATAAGATCGCACCACTCCACATCGACATTGACGAACTGGAGCGTGACGGTGACTGGGACCCAACAGTATGGGAACTACTCGAGTTGGAGCGGGGCGACCTCTTCGATTTGGCTGTTGTCGACGAGGCGAGCATGATGAGTCTTCCGCAGTTATTCCTTGTTGGTGCGTTCCTTCGGGACTCTGGTCAACTACTACTCGCCGGAGATCACCGTCAGATGCAACCAATTCGCGCCCACGGGTGGGAGGAAGAAACCCGAGAGACTATCGAGGAAACAGTTCCCTTCCTGTCCGCTCTCGATTTCATCAGGTTCCTTAAGGGAGACATCGAGGAGATGGACTTCATCGAAAGAGAATCGCCATCTCTTGACGAAGGGTTAGGTACTGACGAGCAAGAACAGGCAGTGCTGCCAATCTATCCATTAGACCAATCCTTCCGTCTTCCGGAACCGGTCGCGGCACTCCTAACGGACCTATTTTATGACCAAGATGGAATTGAGCTCGGCGGTCTTGATGACCGAGACCCAATTCCCGAAGGGGACTGTGACTCAGCAGTCGTTGAGGAACTCACCGATCCAGATCAGTGGATCTCGGTTTTAATCCATTCGGGTGATCGTGATGAGCGGACAAGCGAAATCGAAAGTTCGCTTGCGGAAGAAGTCGTCAATGCGTTCGATGTCGTCGAACCGGACGACGAAGACATCGAAAACGACCAAATATCCGCCGGAGTTGTTATACCGTTCACGGCACAACGCGATCTGCTACAAGGGGAACTTGATGACGCAGTCCAAGCCCAAACAGTCGAGAAGTTCCAGGGTGGAGAACGGGACCTCATCCTCATGTCGATGGTCGCCAGCGAACCCGGATATGTAAACCTACTCAGTGAGTTCCTCTTGAGTCCATATCGGTTCAACGTGGCCGCGAGTCGGATGAAACGGAAACTCATTATCGTCGCCTCAGAATCTATCTTCCAGACCTCACATCCTGATGCGGATCGTTATGAGGACCAGCTTGCTTGGAAGCAGCTATATCAGCGAATCGGTGCGCTTGACGAAGACGTGGAGCCTGCGCTTGAAGGACCAGTTCAGGATATTAACCCTGACCTCGAAGAGGATGCCCGCTTTGAAATATATCATGCGGATCTGAACGAATATTAGTCCAGGAATCATTAGGGGCAGAAGTTCTGCCAAACAACAAGGGGAAGTAAAACGGCCAACCTGAATTTAATACGACTCAATTTCTAACTTGAAGACGTTCTCACGATATATGTCTTCGATGTCGTCGTAGCACGTGTGGAGATACACGTCGATCGTTTCTCTGTGGTCGACTGCTGCGTCGCCGATCGCGTCTCCACGCATATACTTCTCGAGATACTCGGGAGCGAAGATTCGCTAACAGTTGCTGGTTAATGCAGAGCAACGAGGTAGGTTTCTCGACGAATTCCGCAGACGTACGCACTCACCGTCAGTTTCGAAGCCTACGGGTACGACGGCAAGGGCCACGGAACACCGTCGGCACCTTACGGGACGTCCTGAAGCGAAGAGAGAACACCGGCGACGACAGCAAGTGAAAACGGGTGCTGATTCGTCAATATCGCGGCGCAAAGACCCCAATAGGGAATGTCGTTTTGGGATTTGGGGTAATGGGTGTAAGCCAAGGGCCGGATTTGAACCGGCGTTGGGCGGCTCTGCAGGCCGCTGCGTCTGACCAGACTCTGCCACCTTGGCGCTATCGGACGTACCGCAGTCGAGCGTTTAAGCCTAGCGGTCGCGAGAGAGCGATGCGACTCAGCAATATAGACGAAAAGCCCAGAGACACGGTGTCTCTGGGCGTGGGTGGGAGATATGCTCCCGGTATGAGTGGGTAGGCGGCGAACCGCGGTTCCCAGAGGATCGCTCACTCCAGTACTTCCCGGTACGCTGGTGGGCTTAACTTCCGTGTTCGGAATGGGTACGGGTGTGGCCCCACCGCTTTGGCCGCCTTCATGCCGACTCTCGGTCTCGAACCGAGACTCTCCATGCGTGTTGTGTGCATGGGGAGACGCCTGTGTCGGTGGTTCCGATCGTGTGATCGGCCAACCGTGTGTACGTGCGATCCAGTTACCGCCTGAACTCATGCGAGTGTGGTGTCAGTGCCGTATGATTGTGGCTTCGGTCTGTTAGTGCTCGTGGACTTAACGCCTCGTTGCCTCGGCGCGCACATCCCGAGTCTATCGATCTCGTCTTCTACGAGTGACCTCTGTGGTACTTCTTTTCCATGTGGGTTTCGAGCTTAGATGCGTTCAGCTCTTACCCCGTGTCGCGTGGCTACCCGGCAGTGCTCTTGCGAACAACCGGTACACCAGTGGCGACCAAACGTAGTTCCTCTCGTACTATACGTTCGTTCACGTCAAGTACCTTGACACCCCCAATAGATAGCAGCCGACCTGTCTCACGACGGTCTAAACCCAGCTCACGACCTCCTTTAATAGGCGAACAACCTCACCCTTGCCCGCTTCTGCACGGGCAGGATGGAGGGAACCGACATCGAGGTAGCAAGCCACCCGGTCGATATGTGCTCTTGCGGGTGACGACTCTGTTATCCCTAAGGTAGCTTTTCTGTCATCTACGGGCCCCATTCCGGAGCCTCGTAGGTTCGCTAGACCACGCTTTCGCGTCAGCGTCACTCGTTGGGAATGACACTGTCAGACCATCTTGTGCTCTTGCGCTCTTCGCCGGATTCCCGACCCGGCTGAGATGATCTTCGGGCGCGCTCGATATCTTTTCGAGCGCGTACCGCCCCAGTCAAACTGCCCGGCTACCGGTGTACTCCTCCCGGAGTGAGAGTCGCAGTCACCGACGGGTAGTATTTCAATGCTGACTCGGTGGCCCGCTAGCGCGGGTACCTGTGTAGTGTCTCCTACCTATGCTGCACATCGGCGACCACGTCTCAGCGACAGCCTGCAGTAAAGCTCTATAGGGTCTTCGCTTCCCCTTGGGGGTCTCCAGACTCCGCACTGGAACGTACAGTTCACCGGGTCCAACGTTGGGACAGTGGCGCTCTCGTTTATCCATTCATGCAAGCCGCTACTGAAGCGGCAAGGTACTACGCTACCTTAAGAGGGTCATAGTTACCCCCGCCGTTGACGGGTCCTTCGTCCTCTTGTACGAGGTGTTCAGATACCCGCACTGGGCAGGATTCAGTGACCGTACGAGTCCTTGCGGATTTGCGGTCACCTGTGTTGTTATTAGACAGTCGGAGCGCCCGAGTCACTGCGACCTGCTCCGTAGAGAGCAGGCATCCCTTCTTCCGAAGGTACGGGACTAACTTGCCGAATTCCCTAACGTCGGTTCTCCCGACAGGCCTTCCCTTGCTCTGGGAGTGTACCTGTGTCGGATCTTGGTACGGACATCATGCTTGCCTTTTCACGGGCCCTATGTACGGCTGACTTGCGCTGTTTCACGTTTCGCTCGCTTCGTGCCGTGACGGCGTCCACGAGCTTCCATGATTCGACCGGGCGAAGGCCCGGCTCAGCGGTCCATACGGCGTCGGCGTTCACTGCATGATGGCGCTGGAATATTAACCAGCTTCCCGTTGACGTAGTCGAGTTACGGTACGTCTTAGGACCGGCTAACCCTCGGCTGAGTGGCAGTGCCGAGGAACCCTTACACATCAGGCCGTCGAGGTTCTCACCCGACTATCGCTGCTACTGTGACCAGGATTGTCGTTACTGAACGGTCCACGCGAGCTCTCGCCCGAGCTTCCGTCCGAACAGTACGCCAACCTACGCGGTTGCCCTGTCACGGGCACGGCCAGGTCTCGGTGGTAGATTTGAGCCCCGATCATTTTGGGCGCCTCAAACCTCGGCCGGTAAGCTGTTACGCTTTTCTTAGAGGGTAGCTGCTTCTAAGCTCACCTCCCGGCTGTTTAGGGCTTGAGACCACCTTCGAATCGCACTTAATCTACACTTTGGGACCTTAACCCGGCTCTGGGTTGTTCCCCTCATGGTGCACAGGCTTACCCCGCACACCGGACTCCCTTCGTCTACAGCGCCTGCGGGTTTGGAGTTCGACAGGATGGCCGACTCCTCTCGGAGGCGGGTCATCCAATCGGTAGCTCTACCCCGCGGGCTACCTCGGAAGAGGTCATGCTTCGACATGTTTCGGTTGGAACCAGCTGTTGCCAGGCTCGATGGGCCTTTCACCCCTATGCACAGATCACGAGAGGATATTGTAGAATACCACCTCTAACGGGCCTCCACGTGGCTTTCGCCACGCTTCACCCTGCCTGTGTATAGATCGCCTGGTTTCGGGTCGTACCCACGTGGCTCCCCGCGCTTGAACACGGTGGCCCTCGCAATGCTGCGGCCGTATCGGTTTCCCTGCGCCTTCCCCGGTTCACGGGTTAGACTCGCCATGTAGGTACACTCCCTGGGTCGTTTTTCAAAACGCACGACACGACGCCGGCTCGTCTCTCTTCCTACTGGAGGATCGCTCCTCGGTCGTTTTGAGAGACGCCTTGTACGCCCTGTCGCTCGATCGCCAGCTGATTTCAGGCCCTATTGCACCGCCCTTCTCGGGGTGCTTTTCAGCGTTCGCTCACGCTACTTGTTCGCTATCGGTCTCGAGGAGTGTTTAGCCTTCTCAGGGGATGCCTGAGTTGTTCACAGAGGATATCCGACCCCTGCTACTCTGGTATTGACGCCAACGGTACTGTTCTCTCGTACGGGGTTGTCACCCTGTATCACGCTCCGTTCCAGGAGACTTCTGAGAGAAGTTCGCGTTTTGGTTGTCAACCCGAACACCACATTGGTCCGAAGACCTTCGGTTTGGGCTGTGTCGTGTTCACTCGCGGTTACTAGCGACATCGCGGTTGCGTTCTGTTCCTCCCCCTACTGAGATGTTTCAATTCGGGGGGTTCCCTATTGCGCGTGGCAATTGTTATACGGATTCCGATTGGGAGATCTCATGTTCGTTCCCTCCATGCGGGTCCCATGAGCTTTTCGCAGCTTGGCACGTCCGTCGTCGGCTCTCGAGCCGAGCCATTCACCAGCTGGCACAGTAGCCAGTAGTGTTGTCAGTCGTTCTCCGAAGAGAGTGACTGACGGTGTCAGAAGTACTCGTATGAGTAGTTCCGACTGTATATGGTTCACTGACGTTCCACGAACTCGGATGAGTTCAGTGGACGTCTGGATCGCACGTATACACGGTCGTCATTGAATCGCCCTGGCGGGGCGTTCGTCGAACCCTTCCCATCCGCGGTTTCCCGGGATGGTGCATCGGTCGTCGTGTTCAGTCAGTTCGTCGGCGTCCCCTTAAGGGGCACGTTTCGAGCTGGCTGAACGGACATGGACTCACTGGGATTCGAACCCAGGGCATCCTCCTTGCAAGGGAGGCACTCTACCGCTGAGCTATGAGCCCGCCTTCCCTGGTGGGGAAGGCTTTGTCGGCGTGTGTGTGTGAGCCGTGGTCGTTCTAGGGTGTCCAGGTCGGTGGGTGGGTGGACACAGACATGCATGAGTGGTGACCGTCTGAAGAGACGGTCGTAAGGTGAGCTCACCCGTGTGGGTGAGTCTCGGGTCGGTGGAGGTGATCCAGCCGCAGATTCCCCTACGGCTACCTTGTTACGACTTAAGCCCCCTTGCGAAGCCCAGATTCGACACGTGTAACGTGCCTCATCCGGACCTCACTCGGGTGCTTTGACGGGCGGTGTGTGCAAGGAGCAGGGACGTATTCACCGCGCGCTTGTGACACGCGATTACTACCGAATCCAGCTTCATGTGGGCGAGTTGCAGCCCACAATCCGAACTACGATCAGGTTTCTGAGATTACCGTCTCCTTTCGGAGTTGGAACCCTTTGTCCTGACCATTGTAGCCCGCGTGTTGCCCAGCACATTCGGGGCATACTGACCTACCGTTGCCCGTTCCTTCCTCCGTGTTGGCCACGGCGGTCTCCGTACTGTCCCCAGCTACTGTGAAGTACTGCTGGCAAGTAGGGATGCGGGTCTCGCTCGTTGCCTGACTTAACAGGACGCCTCACGGTACGAGCTGACGGCGGCCATGCACCTCCTCTCTGAAACTCGGACAAGGTCATCAACCTGGTCGTCATTATTACAGTCGATGCTGGTGAGATGTCCGGCGTTGAGTCCAATTAAACCGCAGGCTCCTCCGGTTGTAGTGCTCCCCCGCCAATTCCTTTAAGTTTCATCCTTGCGGACGTACTTCCCAGGCGGTCTGTTTAGCGGCTTCCCTACGGCACAGCACCCACTCGTAGTGGGAGCCACACCTAACAGACATTGTTTACGGCCAGGACTACCCGGGTATCTAATCCGGTTCGAGACCCTGGCTTTCGTCCCTCACTGTCGGATCCGTTTTCGCGACGTGCTTTCGCCATCGGCGGTCCGTCCAGGATTACAGGATTTCACTCCTACCCCGGACGTACCCGTCGCGCCTTCCGGTCCCAAGCCACACAGTTTCCACCGGACGCCCACCTGTTGAGCAGGTGGATTTTCCGATGGACTTGTGCGGCCAGCTACGGACGCTTTAGGCCCAATAAGATCGGCCATCACTTGGGCTGCCGGTATTACCGCGGCGGCTGGCACCGGTCTTGCCCAGCCCTTATTCGTACACCGCCCTAGGGTGTACAAAAGCACAGGCTCTATGCCTGTGCACTTGGGATTCCCTTATCGCACTGTCGTGCAGTGTAAAGGTTTCGCGCCTGCTGCGCCCCGTAGGGCCCGGAATCTTGTCTCAGATTCCGTCTCCGGGTTCTCACTCTCATGACCCGTACCGATTATTGGCACGGTGGGCCGTTACCCCACCGTCTACCTAATCGGCCGCAGCCACATCCTTCGGCGCCGGAGCGTTTGGCACAGTCCTCATTCCAGGTGGACTGTGGTGTCCAGTATTAGCCTCAGTTTCCCGAGGGTATGCTGGTCCGAAGGGTAGTTTGGCCACGTGTTACTGAGCTATTCGCCACGAGTCTGAACTCGTGCGACTAGCATGGCTAAATCGAATCCCAATAGCAATGGCCTCCGGCAGGATCAACCGGAATGTATACCTCTGTACCTGGTTCCCGGCACAGAGGGGGTGTTGGCGGGTGTTGACTCGGTGTCAACACACCATTGCATGGTCTGATATGGTGTCCGGTCCATCCAGCGACCTGGATGACACCGAACGACCACGGCTCACATCAGATTTCCTCTTACGCCGGAGCGCAGGGGGCGAAATCCTCATCTTCGCGGACCTGATTGTACCCTTCGAGGGGTAATAAACCCGTCGAAGCGTTTCAAGTCCAGCGAAACCGGGCCGAGTTGAACGGCCCGAGTTCGCGGATGCGTTCTTCGCATTAGTCACGATGGCCGGGTTGTATTTAACCCCGTCGAAGCATCGACGCCACGTCATGCGGTTTCATGACGGGGGAGACACGGACAACGTCCCCGATTGCGGGCGGAAAATTTTCGATCGATATCACGGCATTGCCACTGGTCTCGGGTGAAAAATAGCGCCCGACAGTTACGCTTCGTCGATGTACTCTATCCCCTGTTTCGAGACGTTGGCCTTGGTGATGTCGTTGAGGTCGTTGAGCCAGAAGTCGTCGTCGGCATCATCGACTTCCGGAGCGCTGTCCTTCCACGCCCATCCCTCGTATTCGTGGACCTTCTTCGTCCCCTTCTCGCGGAGTCGAAGCGTGATCCGTTCGGCCTCGTCTTCCGACGGGGCGGGGTCGAGAGTACGCGCCGCTTTGAGCGCGGCCTGCCGAGGCATGTTTCCAGAGAACTCGCTCGGTTCCGATCCGTCTTCTTCTCGAAGGGCGAAGTTTCGCTTACCGTCTTCACGTACCATGGTTTATCCTCCATGGGAACCCAGCACATAGTCCATAATAAATATATCGGGGAAATGAAAGCTGATGTGCAAAATATTTAAATAGTATATCGGTCTGGGCTAGCGATTACGGGCGCGTGCAGTCGAGAAGCGTTCCGAGCGTCGCGGTAGGTGACCAACACTTATATGCCTGCTATGGCGAAGTGCGACCAGTACAACCGCGATGGTCCGTAAAAAGAAGCTCAGCCCGAGTGGCGCGAAAGACGACGACGGAGAGTATCACAACGTCCACGTGAATCTCCACGAAGACGAGCTTGCTGTCGCCGGAATGAAGATCGGCGACGAGGTGTTCGTCCGGGTCAGAGACGGAAAGATAATCATTCAAAAAGCGGATTCGAGCCCCGAGGATCTCGAACACGATTTCTGAGTCTCACGCGGTTCGCGTTTGTCACGATAGAGAGGCACACCGGCGAGAGTACGAACTACTCGGAGTTACACATCTCACACGCGAGACCGGTAGTACGGGGCTACGTCGGTCGGCGGATTGATACCTGCTCGTACTGATTCAGAGACGATGGACGCGTACGATCTGTTGAAGCCGGCGTTGTTCAGGCTTCCACCGGAGACTGCACACGGGCTGACACACAGGCTATTGGAGCTCACACAAGAGACGCCGCTCACGGCGCTTCTCCGTTCTCGATACGCGGTCGACAGCTCCCGCTTGAGCGTGAACGCGTTCGGGATCGACTTTTCGAACCCGGTGGGTGTCGCCGCCGGGTTCGATAAGAACGCAGAGATACCTCGTGGACTCGCGTCTCTCGGCTTCGGTCACGTCGAGATCGGCGGCGTCACGGCCGAGCGCCAGCCCGGAAATCCACGACCGCGACTGTTCCGCCTCGCGGAAGACGAGGCGTTGATAAACCGCATGGGGTTCAACAACGAGGGCGCAGACGCCGTCGGAGAGCGGCTCGACCGGGACCCGCTACCCGACGTACCGGTCGGAGTGAACATCGGTAAGTCGAAGTCGACGCCGCTCGCCGACGCAGCCGACGATTATCGATACACCTACGAACGCGTGGCCGACGCGGGCGACTACTTCGTCGTCAACGTCTCCAGCCCGAACACGCCCGGTCTTCGGGACCTACAGAACCGGGATGCACTGGAGGAGATCCTCGGAACGCTCGTCGATGCCGGTGCTGCACCGCTCCTCGTGAAGCTCTCGCCGGATCTCCCGGAACCGGCTGTCGAAGAGGCGCTGGCCGTCGTCGACGACCTCGGTCTTGACGGTGTCATCGCGACCAACACGAGCACGTCGCGTCCCGATTCCCTGCGGAGTCCGCACCGGGCGGAGCGGGGCGGCCTGTCGGGGAAGCCGATCAGGGATCTCGCCACCGAACGGGTGCGCTTCGTCGCCGAGCGGACGGACGTGCCGGTGATCGGCGTGGGAGGAATTGCGGACGCCGCAAGCGCCTACGAGAAGATACGTGCGGGTGCGTCGATCGTGCAGCTGTACACCGGACTCGTGTACGAGGGTCCGGCTATCGCACGCGACATCAACCGGGGCGTACTCGACCGGCTCGAACGGGACGGGTTCGAGTCGGTCGAACGGGCCGTCGGCGCGGATCTGTAGTGCGGGGAAGGGAACTCCGGGCGAGAAACGAGACGTTACGCCTCGTTGGAGACGATGACGACCACGTCGTCAACCTCGAGTAGCTCTCCGTCGCCTCGGTACTGCCGCGTCTTCTCGACCGAGAACTCGTCGCCGAGGAGCGTGACGCCCGCGACGTGGAGTTCGTCGTCGTCTATCTCGTAGTCGTCCTGTGCCAGCGCCGCCTCGATGTCGCCGACCTGATCGCCGTACTTCGGGCCGACCGTGGCGTAATCGAGGTCGATCCCCGTGACCACCGTTTCGACCGGGGCGTCGCCGTCGGGGTGAACCGCGAGATCGGCGACGTGCATCACGCCCGTGATGTCCGCCTCGAAGCCCCGGACGTCCGCGTACACCTCGACCGCGTCGAGTTCGGCGTTCAGCGGAAGCTGGTTTTCGCTTTTGTACTTCCGGAGGACGCCGACGACGGCGGTCGCGGCCGCGCCGGCGTCGTGGTCGGCGTCGACTCCGAGCGGGTCGGGCCAGTCGGCGAGGTGGACCGAGTCGCTCGCGCCGTCGGCGGCGTCGACGACAGCAGCCGAGCCGACCGCGTCTGCGTACATGTCGTGCCACAGTTCCTCGGTGACGTGTGCTAAAAGCGGTGCGAACAGCTTCAGGAAGCGGCGATGAGCGGTCCGGAGGGTGTACGCCGCGGCGTCGTCATCTCGCTGTTTGGCGATTTCGAGGTAGTCGTCACAGAACGTGTTCCAGAAGAAGCTCCGGAGGCCGTCTCGCGCCTTCGAGAACTCGCGGTTTCCGAGCAGATCGGTGATCCGTTCGATCTCGTCGTCGAGTTCGGCGAGGAGCCAGCGGTCGAGTTCGCGGAAGTCCTCGTCGGCCGGTTCGGCGGGGAACGGCTCCGGAGCCAGCGACTCGACGAGCTTCGAGGCGTTCCACAGCTTGCGGATCAGCTTCTCGCCGGCGCGGAGATCCTTCTGTTTGAACGGGAAGTCGTCGCCGACGGCGGTCCCGGCGGCCCAGTACCGCGTGGCGTCAACGGGGAACTCTTCGAGCACCGTCTCGGGCTCGACGACGTTACCGACGGATTTGGACATCTTCTCGCGGTTCTCGTCGAGGACGTGCCCGTTGATCATCGTCTCCTCGAAGGGGACCTCATCGGTGTGCTCGTAGCACTTGACGAGGGTGTGGAACAGCCAGAAGCTGATGATGTCGTGACCCTGTGGTCGGAGGTCGAACCGGTACAGTTCGGGGTGTTCCATCGTGAACTCCTCGGCCTCCTCGTCCCAGTCCCAACCGGCGTTGATGAGCGGGGTGAGACTGGAGGTTGCCCAGGTGTCGAGCACGTCGTCTTCCGGTTCGAACGCCTCGTGTCCGCAGGCCGGACAGGCGTCGACGGGCGGGTCGTCGGAGAGCGGATCGACGGGAAGGTCGGCCTTCTCGGCGATGATCTCCTCGTCACACTCGGCGCAGTACCACACCGGGAACGGAATACCGGAGGAGCGCTGGCGCGAGATGAGCCAGTCCCACTGGAGCCCTTCGACCCAGTGTTCGTACCGGGTGAACATCTTCTCGGGAGACCACTCCATCTCCCGACCGATATCGAGGTACTCGTCCGTCTTATCGAGCATCTCGATGTACCACTGCTCGGTGACGAGGAACTCGACGCTCGTCCCGCAGCGTTCGTGGACGTTGACCGTGTGCGTGATCGCCCGGCGCTCTTCGAGCGCGCCCGCGTCGTCGAGGTCGGCGACGATGGTCTCGCGCGCCTCGCCGGAGTGCATCCCCTCGTACTCCTCGGCGACCGCGGTCATGTGACCGGACTCGTCGATGGCGACACGGAGGTCCAAGTCGTGGACCTGGTACCACTCGATGTCGTTCTGGTCGCCGAACGTACAGCACATCACGATGCCGGAGCCGGTCTCCATGTCGACGCGCTCGTCGGCGATGATCGGTACCTCGTGACCGAACAGCGGAACCTCCGCGGACTCGCCGACGAGGTACCGGTTCTCCTCGTCGTCGGGGTGGACGAAGACGGCGACGCACGCGGGCAGGAGTTCCGGCCGCGTCGTCGAGATGGTGAACGTCTCGGCGGTGTCGGCGTCCTCGACGCCGGTCGCGTCGTCGCGCACGATGGGGAATGAGATGTCGTGGAAGTGGCTGTCCTGTTCGTCGTCTTCGGTCTCGACCTGCGAGATGGCGGTCTCGCACTCGGGACACCAGATCGCGGGAGCCTTCTCGCGGTACTCGCGGCCCTGATCGTACAGATCGACGAACGACAGCTGTGAGACGCGCTGGACGCGCGGCTCGATGGTCTGGTAGGTGTGGTCCCAGTCGACGGAGACACCGAGCGACTGGACGTTCTCGGTGAACTGCTCTTCGTACTCGGCACAGACCTCCCGACACTTCGCTTGGAACTCACGTCGCTCGAAGTCCTGGTGACGGATATCGAGTTCGCCCTCCGTCAGGCGCTCGGAGGCGATCCCGTTGTCGTCGTAGCCGAACGGGAAGAACGTCGTACCTCCGTTCATGCGCTCGAAGCGCGCGACGAAGTCCTGGAGCGTGAACCCGTACAGGTGGCCCATGTGGAGGCTCCCCGACACCGTCGGCGGCGGGGTGTCGATAGAGAAGACGGTGTTCGGATCGACCGGGTCGTCGGGGTAGGCGTACGTCTCCTCGTCGACCCATCGCCGTTGCCAGCGCGGCTCGACGGCGTCGGGGTCGTACTCACCACTGGGCATTTCACGCTCACGTTCCGGTGGTTCCCTCTTAACGGCCTCGGTTGTGTAGAGGGTCGTCCGAGGGCGCACGGCGGTTCATCGAACACGGCGGGTGTCGGGCACGGCGGTTCATCGGACACGGAGGGTCATCGAACACGGCGGTCCACTGGAAGAGTCGAGTCGCGCACGCGCGCAAGCGGCCGCGTGGGCGTCGACAGTAGTCGGTGCGTCTCGGCCGGCTCAGGGCGCGACTCCGACTGTCAAGAGCGTACCCCACGTCCGGTAGCGGTCCACCATCGACTCTCGGCTCTCCCAGTCGTCGGTCGGGAACGCCGATTCGGGCGGGATATCGATCTCGCGGTCCGGGATAGCGTCCTGTTCGGCGACGTACAGTCCGGCTTCCCTGAACGCCTCGCGGTACTCCGCACGCGACCAGCGCGTCATCTCGATGGAGATATTCTCCTGCCACGCGTGTGTCGACTCGCTCTCCTCGAAGAAGTTCACCGCGCAGTAGAAGGTGCCGCCGGGGGTGAGCGCGCGTCGGATCTCGTCGAGGGTGTGAACCGGATCGCGCGCGTAGTAAAACGCCTCCATCGAGAAGACGTGGTCGATCGACCCGTCGGCGAAGGGGAGCTCGTCGAAGTCGCCGACGAGGAACTCGACGGCGTCGTCGTCGGTGTACTCGCGGGCGTTCCGCGCCATCTCGGGTGCGCCGTCGAGTCCGTACCCGCGGCCGATCCCGCGTTCGCGCAGCGCGCGAAGCGCGTAGCCGGACCCGGTTCCGAGGTCCAACACGACGTCGCCCGGTTCGACGGGCATCCGCGCGAGGACGTGCTTCGCTGTGTGCCAGTGCCTGTCTTCCATGCCGCGGTCACGCCCCGACGCCGCCCAGTCGTCGAACTCCTCTCGAACGCTCATGCGTGCTCGCACGCGCGGACGAGTGAAAACGAGTTCGGAGCCAGATCGAAATTCGAAAGTGACCCAGAAGCCGGACCGAGAGAGGGTGGGGGACGGCGGGGAGTACGCGGTCGGAGCGTCGATGTTTTACCGGTTCGTCTCCCTTCGAAGGGCATGAAACGGCCGAAGGCGCTCCGTCGACCGAAGTTCCGCGTCGCCGACTCCGCACAGCAGGCAGTCGGTGGGTTCCTCCTCGCGGGACCGTTCGTCGTCACCGAGGAGGTGTGGGTGCTCGCCGCGGGGATGAACTGGGTTCAGGGAGTCCTGACCGCCGCGATCGTCGCTCTCATCGGTTACGCCGCGCTCTACCGGGCCGACACGGGTCGTGATCCGGACGACGAGCGGGACATCGCCGGGATACCGGTCCGGTTCGTCTCGCTCATGATCGTCGCGTTCGGATCGGTGCTCGTGCTCGCGGTGCTTTTCGACGCGCCAGACACCTTCCTCATCGAAGCGGGAGTCACCGGAACCGAGCTGTGGGCGACGACGTTCAAGGCCGTCTCGGTCGGGGCCGTCTTCAGTGTCGTCGGCGCGGCGACCGCCGACAGCGTGTTCTGATCGACGACGCCGGCGACGAGAGCGTCGTCACACCACCAGCGTGACGACGGCAAAGAGGATCAACACGCCGGCGATGTCACAGACGTTCGTGACGACGGGAATGGTGGTGTCGTCGGGGTTGAGTCCGATCCGGTAGGACGCCTCGACTGCGGCGACGCTCGTGACCACGACGAGTCCCGCGAGCATCATTCCTGACGACAGCGAGATGAGGAGCACCCGGCCGAGACCGAGTCCGCCGCCGAGCGCGAGCCCGATGGCCCACGCGGCGACGCCGACAGCGCCGAAGACGGTTCCCGCGAGCGCGAAGACCGCGCCGGCGTTCGCGCGTAGCTCCGAGTTGGTGACGCTCAGTTCGTAGGTGCCGAGATGCAGTTGGGTGGTGAGCCGCGAGCAGGTGATCGACGCGAGATTTCCCGCCGTACCGATTTGGACCGGAACGAGCACGAGGAGGGCGGGGTATCGCACTAACGTGGCTTCGTACGTCTGCAGGACGGTCCCGGAGACGAGCTGGAGGACGGAGAGGACCGCCAAGAGAGGGATCATCGTGCGAACGATCCGCCGGATCGACCACTCGTCGGGAAGTGTGCGGTCCGCGTTCGGCGAGGCCTCCCCGCTCGCGCTCATACGACGGCCCCCACGACGGCGACGCCGACGAGCAGGAACAGGACGCCGAAGACGTCACCGAGCGTCGTCACGACCGGGCCGATCACGTTGTCGGGGTCAAGTCCGCGACGGTAGCCGACGAAGATGACGGTGATGAGGACCGAGATCATGAGCGCCGCAGAGAGGAACCCGGCGACAACCATGATCCCGACGAGTTCCACGAGGTTTCCCTCGGAACCGAGGAGACCGAGCCAGAGGTACGTGACGACCGCGATGAACACGGAGACGGTCATCCCGTTGACGAAGGAGGCGACGATCGCGTTCGTGAGTCGCCTGTCAGACTGGAATCGAGGTTCGATGAGCCCCTGATGGAGGCCGGTCGAGAGACGCGCACCGAGGGAGCCGTACACGCCGCCGCGGGTAGCGAGAAACGCGGGCAACAACAGGAGGAGACCGGGGACGTCCCCGATGAACGACCGCATCGTCTCGGTCCCGAGGATCGTCCCCGCGAACAGTCCCGCGACGAGGCTGACGAGGATCACGGGGAGCGCCTGCCGGTAGATGTCGCGAGCGGTCGCGTGGCCGGGCATCACGCCTACCGATGTGGGGAACGCTGAAAAAACCGACCGAGTGGCTCCGACGGTGGGACGGTCCGAATCACGTTCTGTCGCGTCCCGCACGGTTAAGTCGGTCCGTCGACTCCCGTCAGTATGGACTACTCGCTCGCCATCGACAACGGGCCGGAAACGATCCCCGGTGGCACGGGACTCCTGCTCATTCACCCGAGCATCGGCGAGACGGACCGGATCGATACGGACTTCCTGAAGACGGACACGGACGCGTTTCTCGTGGTGTCGACGCGGACGACCGCCCGCGAGGTCGAACAGAAACTCGAGTACTACGACGTAGACGAGACGAAAGCGACGATTCTCGACACGCTCTCCGTCGAGCGAGGATATTCCCGCCGGTCATCGGAAGACGTGTTCTACGTCTCCGCTCCCGACGACCTCGATGGGGTCGTCGATCGCGTCGAACGGTTCCTGACGGAAAACGAGGGGAAGCGGCGCGTCTCGGTCGACTCGCTCACGGAGATGGCGTACTACGCGGACGACGAGGCCGTCTACGAGGCCGCCGCCGACATCCTCGACCTTCTCGACGAACACGACGCGGTCGGGATATTCCACCTCTCCGAGGAGGTCCACGAGGTCGCGACGCTCGACAGATTCCGGGAGTTGTTCGAAGGAATCATCGAACTGGACGGGAACGGACGCGTCGCCGTCGAGATCTGAAGATAGAATGGACGCGTAACGACATCTGATCTGTACCCAGCCGTGAACTGCACTGGCGTTGGCGGCTCCGACAGCGCTGAGGGCGAACTGGCACGTCAGTCGGCTGTCTCGGCAACCATCGATTCGAACGTTTTCTCCGCCCACTTCACCGCGTAGAGCGCACCGCGGTCTCGGTACGCCCCGGTGTCGAGTGCGGCGAACGGCGCGGGTAGATCCAGTCCGTGTCGGACCGCCGAGCACGCGTACTCCGTCGCGCTCGCGAAGTCGGTCTCACCGCGAGCGACCTCGGCGGGGAGGTCCCCGAGCCGTCCGTCGAGGCGGTCACCAGCGTCGATCCACGCGTCGAACAGCCGAGACCGTGGAGGCGACGGCGTCTGACCGATCGCCGCCCCGCCATCCTCGGCGTTTCTTCCCTCCGCCGCGTCGCCCCACGTGGCGAAGACGTCTCGAGTGTACAGTCCGACCCACGCGTCGAACAGCGCGGTCGCGATCTGAAAGACGTCGGCCGGGCCCTGTCCGGTCGTCGACTCGCCGATTTCCGGGTCCGGACGCCTGATCGCGGCGTCGAGGTCACGGTACCGCTCCCGAAAAACGGGAGGAAACTCTCCGGGAGGTGCGTGGACGGGGTCGCGTCCGGGAGTGCGCCCGGCGCGGGATCGACGCCGATCTGAACCAGTCGATCGGCGATCAGAAACGCGAGGAAATCGTCCGGTGTCCCCTCCGATCGGGCTTTGACGAGCACGGCTTGTGGCTCCGTCTGCGTGGTCCTGACGACGGTTCCGTCGCCGGGAAGTCCAACCGTGAACTCGGACCCCGCGTACGTTCGGAGCAACTCCGGGGTCTCGGCCGGAAGCCACTCCGACGGGAATGACGCGGGGTCGAGGCCGTCGACGAACAGTCCGATATCTTCCGCCGCGGCCGGCGGGAGCGTCTCGAAGTCACTGTCGACGTCGAGGACCGGCGAGTCGGGGGCGTGTCGGTCCCGGACCGCGTCGACCTCGTCATCGAGCGGGCGGGACGCGAACATCAGCCGAAGACGTACGAGAGGATGATGAGAACCGACATGACTGCCGAGACGCTGATCGTACCGAGCACGATCTTGGTTGATTTGGTCATGCGTCTCGTCGGGTATCCCTTCGCTTAAATCCTCCTCACTCGATGCGGCCGTTCGAGTCGTCCGGTCGGAAGTGGGTTTTATGTTGACACGCCGAAGAAGCCGCAGCATGCGGATTCGCGACGCACTGGAGTCCGACGGTGACGCCATAGCCGCGGCGACCGATCGACCGCGGAGCGTCGTGATCGATACGATCCACGAGCGGTCGGTCCGGGTGGCGGTCACGGACCCGATGGGAGAGGGACACAGAGTCGATTCGGGGACGGAGCAGTTCGAACGACGCTCGGACGAAGGCGATGTGATCGGATTCGTCGCGTTCGACGCGAGCGGGAACACCGTTCACGTGAGTGATTTCGCCGGAGACGAGGCAGCGGTCCGTCGACTGCTCGACGAGCCTCGTCGGTTTGCGACCCGAGAGAGTATGAGCCTCGAAGTCGTCGTGCCGGTCGACGACGATGTCCGGTCGGTGGTGTCCGAGATGGGATTCGAAGCCGTCGGATCCGGTCCGCGATTCGCCGGGCGAGAGACCGCCCGATACCGGATCGAGGCGGACGACCTCACCGAAGAGTATGAAGAGTAGGAGTTTGAGAGCAACGGGCAGCGAGCGGGTCAGTCGAAGCGCTGCTGGACGATTTCGAGCGCGTCCTCCCGATCGTCCCAGTCGACGAACACGGCGACTGAGGTGGCGCTCGTGATGAGATCGATGATGTTGATGTTGGCCTCGGCGATCGGTGCGATGATGTCCTGAATGACACCGGGTCGGTTCGGCAGTTCGCCGCCGGTCACGCGGATGACCGCGATCGGATCGGCGACGGTGACGGACGAAAGCGCCTCGTCGGTGACGACCGCCTCGTGAAGCAGCGCCTCGGCCGTCTCGGCCGTGTCGACGTCGACGTAGAACGTGACCGAGTCCATACCGGAGGCGACCGCGTCGATGTTGATATCCTCTTCGCGGAGCGCGCTCGCGAGCTGTGAAAGGATTCCGGACCGATTTCGGATCGCTCGTCCGGCAATCGTGAGACACGCGAGCGGCTCCTCGCGCATGTCGATCAAGCTCTCGAACTCTCCCTCGATGCGCGTGCCGCCGCGGAGCAGGTCACCGTGCTGGTAGTGGACGACCCGAACGTCGAGGTCCTCGTCCTTGTACGAGAGCGCCGACGGGGCGACGACCTCCGCACCGCGGAACGAGAGGTTCCGTAGCTCGTCGACCGTGATCTGGCCGACGTTCCGAGCGCCCTCGACGACGCGGGGATCACCGGTCATCACGCCCTCGACGTCGGTGACTATCACGACCTCGTCCGCGTCCATGTAGTTGCCGAGCATGACGGCGGTCGTGTCCGATCCGCCGCGACCGAGCGTCGTGACGTTGCCGTCGTGATCCTCGGCAAGGAATCCGGTGATGATCGGGACGACACCGTCCATCCGATCGACGATCTGTTTCGCGCGTTTTTTGGTCTCCTCGACGTCGACCTCACCGACCTCGTTCGTGATGACGGGCCAGTCGGGATGACCGGGTTCCAGGAACACCGCGTCGATCCCGCGGACCGAGAGCGCGGCTTTCAGCATTCGGACGCTCGTCCGCTCGCCCATAGAGACGATCTCCGCGCGGTCGGCGTCGTCCGTCTCGAAGGTGATATCGTCGAGTAAATCGTCGGTCGTCGATCCCATCGCGCTCGCAACGACGGCGATCTCGTGGCCCGTCTCGACCGCGTTCGCGACCGAATCCGCCGCGCGTTCGATCCGGTCACCGCTCCCGAGGCTCGTCCCGCCGAACTTGGCGACTACGCGCATGCGAGCACCTCGGGATCGTGATCGGTATCGTGACTGTCGCGAACTGCGTGACGCTGGTGACGTGCGCGAGTTTCCACGGGAAACGCTTGGGAGTCGAGGCGTCGTCGCGTCCAAATCGGACCCGACCGGGAGCCGCTGTCCGTAACGTGATCGGTAAACATGCGCACCAGTATCAGAGGGAGCCGCATAACTGTGTCTTCTTCGACATTGGAAGGAAAAATGACAAATGTGCGGACTGGAACTCGAGTTCTTGAGTTGAAATGATACGAATGATCTGTTCGTTTAGCTGAGAACGGGATGAATAGAGGATACTGGAATAAAAATCGCGAGGATACAAAGACGAATCACTCGTCGCCGATGCCCCACGCGTCGGGCATCTCGATGACGTACCGTCCGTCCTCTTGGAGCGAAATTATGTACTCCTGGCGGTCGTACAGCTCCATCAGGTTGAGTTCGTACTGTCCAGGACTCACGATCCGAATGCTCTCGAACTGTTCGTTGAGTTCCTCGCGAAGGTTATCGATGTCCGGGCGGGACTCTTCGGGCACGTCGGACGGATACTCTTCCGGATTCGGCTCCTCGTGGTCTGACGGAGCGTCGACGTCTCGGCTCGCTCGATCCAGTTCGTCGGGCGAGACGACGTCGGAGCGAGCGCTCGCCTGCGCGGTGTCCTCTTCGGTGCGTTCGCGAACCTGTTCGGAGTCGTCCGTAGACGCAGGGGATGGATCGGAAGCGGCGGACGGATCGGAAGCGGCGGACGGATCGGAAGCAGACGATGAGGCCGCGTCGGCAGTCGACTGATCGGGTCCAGTCGGTTGTTCTCGGTCGAGTGAGGTGTCGTCAGGATCCGAGGCGCTCTCGGGTTTGAACTGGAACTTGTTGCCACCACAGTCCGGGCAGCCGGAGAGCATCTCTTTGGATCCGTCGGGAAACGTCCGGCCGCAGGTGGTACATTGGTGTGGCATTTATGGGTTGGATTGTGAGGTCGGTGTGGTTGTGGTGAGGGGAGCAGCGTGGGCGTGGGTTGTCTGGGTGGTGTTGGGTGGGTCGTCTGGGTGGTGTTGGGTGGGTCGTCTGGGAAACGTTGATGAGACGTGATGGACGCCGGCTGAATCGGTTTCGAGGCGTGGGCTATTGTTATTTGCGCGAGACGAGCGTGCTGATGAGGTTCTCGTCTTTGTGTAGCGTCTCGATGCGGTTAGCCGGACCGATGACCGTGAGCTTCTGGGTCGATTCGCGTCCCATGAGCTTGTCGAGGAAGCTCTGATCGTTCGCCTCGGCTTTGGGATACGTCTCGATCTCGATTCCGGTGAAATCGTCGGGACTGATCTCGGTCATCGTTACCTCGATCAGCTTCGACTCCTCGTCCGGAGAGAGACCTTCCTCTAGGATGACGATGTTGCCGTCGCGGACGCCGTCGAGGATGAGCCGGATCTTCTCCATGCTGGTGAGCCCCTGCATTCGAGCCCCGCTTATCATGTCGATACGGACGCCACTATCGGACGACTCCCCATCGGACCCGGGGGCGTCAGCGGGAGCGTCACCGCCGTCGACGTTGGGGGGGGATCCAGGCATCAGCCGAAGTACTCCGCGATCTTCGTGTACACTTCGTCCATGTTCTCGCCCTCGAGCGCCGACAGCGGGATCGTCTCGTGTTGCGGGAAAGCGTTCGCGATCTGTTTGACGTCCGAGCCGGGGAGGTCCGTCTTGTTGGCGAGGATGAGCGCCGGCAGGTCCTGTGACTCGATGATCCCGATGAGCATCGTGTTCACCTGTGTGAACGGATCGGTCGTGGAGTCGAGGACGTAGATGACGCCGTCGACGTCCTCGCGGAGCCAGTGCATCGCCTCCGCGACGCCCTCCGTTGCCTCGCGGGAGCGACGGACGGCGTCGTCTTTGTCCATGTCGTGGTCGAGGAACTCCTTGTAGTCGACTTTCGTCGTCACGCCGGGGGTGTCGACGATGTCGATCGTGACCTTCCGGCCGTTCCGTTCGATCTCCACGTTCTCCTTGCGGCGGGCGCGCCTCGTTTCGTGTGGAATGTGGCTCTCCGGTCCGACGGCGTCACCGGTCCAATCGCGTGCGATCCGGTTCGCTAAGGTCGTTTTTCCGGCGTTCGGCGGTCCATAGATACCGATTCGTTTGGGTTCATCGGCTGCGAACAGCCCGTCCGTGACCCGTGATATGCTGTCTTTGAGATTCGTTAGCAGTCCCATCCTGACCTCCAATCCTGTGTTCTCTCCCAAACACTCCGTGCCGTGTGGTATCGCTCGGTACGGTGTACCTGCCGGCGGTTCGGGGAATTGTCGTAGAATCCACACCCCTCTCACTTAAGAACTGCGTCAGACACATGAAACGGGTCGTGAACAACGGTCACCGATGCCGTCGCTTACGCAGAAGAGTGATCCTCTCGCTGACCGCGTTCACGATCCTCCGTTCTCACAGTCATCGATCCTCCGTTCTCACTGCCTGCATTCTCGCTGCTTGTGTTCTTGTTAGCTGTGTTTCTCGACCTCTGTATCATGCGTTGCGTCGTCTCATTGTTGAGTTACTCCACATGTTACGTCGTCTTACCGTGACGCATCTTCCACCCACTGACGCGTCTCTCACCCATGACGCCTCCCTCCCCCCACCCCTTCGTTTCGACTGGAAACCGGTAGCGGTGGATGGCGGGTTGAGGGCGGATCGTTAATCTCGGGAGTATATTGTATTCAATAATCAAACTATAGCCTTACAAATTATGAAACAGGAGTACCGAGGGTACTGTTATACTGTATAATACATAAAACCCTCTGTTACAGTATACGCCCTCCAACCCCCTCCCCACCAATTCCATGTTCCACCCGAAACAAAGGGGTGTGGGGGTGCAGACTAACCGCGTTATGATTCGTGTCATATAGTGGCTGTCATCAGACGATCTCAGCGGGCTACTGCCACTACCTGGCCGTGTTCGAATTCGACACTGTACCTAACAACGAGACACCACTCACACCGGCATAGATCTCGCGATGTGGCCTGTGGTGTCACCTGCGGTGGGATTGACCTGCGGTGGGATCGGGTCGTTTCCCGAATGCGACAACCCGTCGACCGAACCGAGATATCCCCCGGTTTCGGGTCCGGAGAGCAACACTTTTGTGCCGCCTATTCGTCTGGTTCGACTGCATCAACTGGACACATTGAACGATCGAACTCGTTGAATGTCGACGTTTCAGGCCAGAACACGAGACGCCTCATCTGCGCGTGTCGATCTTCCACCTGAAATAGAGGGGTTCACATGGACGAAGGCGAACACACACCGCCGGCGGACGAATCGGGCGACAGCGACCGGGCTGGCGAGGATTCATCGGAGGGTGACGCCGAGATCGACGGTGAGATCGATGTCGACGCTGACGAATCGTCATCCTCAGCGTCTCCTTCGAAGCTATCATCCCCAGACGACGCGTCGAAGCCGACATCGACCGCCGACTCCGAGTCGGGCCCCGATCTCGACGCGACCCGCGATCCCACTTCATCCGATTCGACCGACATCTCTCCCGATACGGTTGAAAACGTCGACGTTGGCAGCGGCGGTAGAGACCGCTCGTCACCCGATGTCGACTTCGACGGCGTCGTCCTCGACGACGACGAGAATCAAGGACTGTTCGACGACCTTCTCTCCGGAGAGCCTATCTTCGAGAACAAAGAGGTCTTGCGTCCATCGTACACGCCGCACGAACTCCCCCACCGAAACGACCAAATCAACAGGATGGCGACGATTCTCGTCTCTGCCCTCCGTGGTGAAACCCCGTCTAACATCCTCATTTACGGCAAGACGGGAACCGGGAAGACGGCATCCGCCAAGTTCGTTTCACAGGAGCTGGAGTCGACATCACAGAAGTACGACGTCCCGTGTGAAGTCGAGTACATCAACTGCGAAGTGACCGACACGCAGTACCGCGTGCTCGCCCAGCTCGCGAACACGTTCATCGAAAAGAACCAGCAGGTCATCGCCGACCGGCTCGACCGACTTCGGGAACTCCGCTCTGCGGCGGGTGACGATCCCGAGGTCCTCTCGGATTCGGATTTTTCGACGATCGACGATCTCGACGCCCGTATCGCGGAGTTTGAGACTGACGCCGACGAGATGGAGGAAGTCCCGATGACCGGCTGGCCGACCGACCGCGTCTACTCCACGTTCTTCGAGGCCGTCGACTACCACGAGCGCGTGGTCGTGATCATGCTCGACGAGATCGACAAACTCGTCGAGAAAAGCGGCGACGACACCCTGTATAACCTCTCCCGGATGAACTCCGAGCTCGACCGCTCGCGGATTTCCATCATGGGGATCTCTAACGACCTGAAGTTCACCGACTTTCTCGATCCTCGGGTCAAATCGAGCCTCGGCGAAGAGGAGATCGTCTTCCCGCCGTACGACGCCAACCAGCTTCGGGATATCCTCCAGCACCGCGCAGACATCTCGTTCAAACAGGACGCGCTCACGGACGACGTGATCCCTCTGTGTGCGGCCTTCGCCGCGCAGGAACACGGTGACGCCCGGCGCGCGCTTGACCTCCTACGCACGGCCGGAGAACTCGCCGAGCGCTCACAGGCCGAGATCGTCGCCGAGGAACACGTCCGGCAGGCACAGGACAAGATCGAACTCGACCGCGTCGTCGAGGTCGTCCGAACGCTTCCCACGCAGAGCAAAATCGTCCTGTTCGCGGTTATTCTCCTCGAAAAGAACGGGGTTCACAACATCAACACCGGTGAGGTATTCAACATCTACAAGCGCCTGTGCGAGGAGATCGACGCCGACGTACTCACTCAGCGCCGCGTCACCGACCTCATCAGCGAACTCGACATGCTGGGAATCGTCAACGCCGTCGTCGTTTCGAAGGGGCGCTACGGCCGGACCAAGGAGATGGGCCTCTCGGTTCCAGTCGAAGAGACGGAGGCTGTCCTCCTTTCGGACTCACGGCTGGGCGACATCGAGAACGCACAGCCGTTCGTTCAGGCCCGCTTCGACAACTGAGCTCCGCACCACTTTCGACATTCGATCGCAATGTGTGCCCGTCGATCCACCGCTCTCGATTCGCCTGTCACCGATCTCAATTTGCCTGTCACCGATCTCAATTTGCCTGTCACCGATCTCTATACGCCTGTCACAGCGACCGCATCGATTGCATCTCCCGGCTCTGCTTTCCCCGTTGCGATCAACCGAACGTACCCGAGGTACGGAATCCGAACCCGAGCGACTCCGGTCACCCACTCACCTTTTACCGGCTCTGAAAGCCCTCTCGCTTGGTCGTAGACGCCGTTGTTGTCTCCGAGCGTGATGTACCCGTCGTGCGGGGCCGGACAGTGTCGAAGATCGCTACAACTCTCGGCGCTGTGGTACGTGTCGTCCGCCCGGTCGTACCAGTTTTCACCCTCTTCCACGTGAAACATCGCCCGATGGATGATCGGCGAAGCCGTCCGTCCGGGCGGCTGGTAGATCACGACGGACCCGTACGAGCCGAACGTCCGATAGTCGACGCGCTCGCCGATATCGTAGGTCACGACTCCGATATCGTTGTCCGCGGCGTCGGGCGCGAGTCGTCCCGGTTCGGTGACGAACACGAGATCGCCGACTTCCATGTTCGGCTCCATGCTTCCGGACTCGACGGCGACCATCGGCGGCCACACGCCGCTGACGCCGAATAGGAGCAGCCCGACGACGAGCACGATGGCGACGCTCGAGAGAATCTCCCGGATCCACATCAACGCCCCGTCTCTGTCGTGGAGGAAACGATACCACAGCCCGCGATCTCCTCCTGAACTGGGCGATCCCCCGCGATCGCTCCAACCGGGCGGTTCGGACGGCTCGTCACTCTTTATCGGCTCGTCGTCTCCCAGCGGTACCCCCGATCGGACTGCGTCGTCGCTATGAGAATTCTCGTCGCTCACGAGGGAGTCGTCATTCCCCTTTGATCCGCCGCTACCGACGTCGTTCGCACCGTCGATGCCGTTCGCATCGTCGCCGTCGCCCGCCAGATCGGTTCCGTCGGAGAGATTCTCGTCCGATCGCGTCCGATCCTCGTCGTCCATTACCGTCAGGTTGCGGGGTTTCGGTCATAAGCTTCCGGGTACGGTTGCGGCCGTACCCGGAACCGTTTTGAGCCGCACCCCCCTTTCGGTTCTCGTGCCGCTGGAGTCGAACGCCCGTATCGTCAGGGAACTGGCCGGCCGGGGATACAACGCCGAACGCGAGGCGGTTACCCTGCTGGCAAACGAACCGGATCCGGCAACCGCCATCGACGCTGCCGTCGATAAGGCACCGGACGACGCCCTCCGAATCACCGCCGATCACGTCCGAGCGGTCACCAAGAACCGCTCCCGCGACTCGGCGGAGGTGAGTGACCGGTCAACTCGGAGCGGGGATAATTCTACGGGTACGGACGTATCAACCGACAGATCTCCAGTCGAAACAGGGGGGTCACCATCCGAATCGGACCGGGCCGGAGGGACCGGTCGGTCCCAGACGTCTGGAGCGGAACGTCGCTCTGAGACTCCGCGATCTGGAAATTCACCAGCATCACACTCCCCCAGCGACTCCGCCCAGCGAGAGATTTCGGTCGGTAACGACATGACCGGACACAGCACCGGGACCGGCGAGTACGCGGACTTCGTTCGAACCTTCCGAGACCGCTACGAGCGGCTCTCGAAGCTGCTTCGTGGGCGCGTCAACCACCGACCGGCCGAAGCCATCGCCGACATGCCCGGCGGCAGCGACGCCGCGATGATCGGGCTGGTTAATGATGTTCGGTCGACGAAGTCCGGTCACTGGCTCGTCGAACTGGAGGACACGACGGGCACTTTTCCGGCGCTGATCATGAAAGACAAGGGCCTCGCCGATGTCGTCGACGAGATTCTGCTGGACGAGTGTCTCGCGGTCGAGGGAACGCTCGCCGACGATTCCGGCATCTTGTTCGCCGATTCGCTTCATTTCCCCGACGTTCCCCGTACCCATCAGACTGGTGCGGCCGACCGTCACGTGCAGGCCGCGCTCATCTCCGACGTCCACGTCGGTAGCGACGAGTTCATGGCCGACGCGTGGAGCCGGTTCACGGACTGGCTCCACACCCCCGAAGCGGAGCCTGTCGAGTACATCCTCCTCGCCGGCGACATGGTCGAGGGCGTCGGCGTCTATCCGAATCAAGACGAAGAACTGGAGATCGTCGACATCTACGAGCAGTACGAGGTGTTCGCAGAGCATCTCAAGGAAGTCCCGGGTGACACGGAGATCGTGATGATTCCGGGCAATCACGACGCAGTTCGGCTCGCGGAACCGCAGCCCGGATTCAACGACGAGATCCGGAAGATTATGGACGTCCACGACGCCCAGATCGTCTCGAACCCCGCCACCGTTACCGTCGAGGGGGTCGACGTGTTGATGTACCACGGCGTTTCGCTCGACGAGGTGATCGCGGAGCTACCCGAGGAGAAGGCGAGCTACGACGAGCCGCACAAAGCGATGTACCAATTGCTCAAGAAGCGACACGTCGCGCCGCAGTTCGGAGGGCACACTCGCGTCGCGCCCGAAGAACGCGATTACCTCGTCATCGAAGACGTTCCGGACGTATTCCATACCGGTCACGTCCACAAGCTCGGTTGGGGCAAATACCACAACGTCCTCGCGGTCAACTCCGGCTGCTGGCAGGCCCAGACCGATTTCCAGAAATCTGTCAACATCGATCCCGACGCCGGCTACGCGCCCATTCTCGATCTCGACACTCTCGATATGACGGTCCGCAAGTTCACGTAGTCACGGCCTGCCGACCGCCATTCGACACCTGTCGCTGATTTCTCTACGTCACCTGTCGTTCACCGATTCCTCTCTCTCTCACCTGTCGTTCACCGATTGCCATCGGTCTATCGTGCCCGTCCAAATCTCATCCGACAGTTCATATCAGATACCGCAGCCATCGTCGCCGTGAGCTGACGACCGCCCGCGGTGCACTGGACGGGAGCGCGACGCACCACCGCGGGAAATCCGCCGGCGTCGCCTGTTCGCCCCACTGACCACAGCTCCGACTACCGATCGATATCGATCCGACCGCTCGTCGCGTCGTTGAGCCGCTCGACCAGATCGTGCACCTCGTCGATCGGTACTCGGATCTCGAACCGAACGTGCTCGTCGTAGTCGGCGTCGAACGCGACGTCCGCCGACTCGATCACGCCGCGGACGGTTCCGGAGTCGTCGTACTCGGTGTCGACGACCAGTCGTCGATGCGGCCGATCCTCGACCACGCCAGCCGCATCGACGCCGTCTTTCACCGCGCGCGAGTAGGCGCGTGCGAGACCGCCGACACCGAGGTTCGGTCCGCCGTGGTACCTCGTCACCACCGCGACGACGTTTCGGATCTCACGCTGCTGGAGCACGTTGAGCGCCGGCTTTCCGGCCGAACCGGTCGGCTCTCCGTCGTCGTCGGAGTATTCTCGAAGCAACGTCGTATCGCCGAGACGACGCTCTGTGGCGGTCTCGGCCGGAACTCTGTACGCCGGGACGTTGTGCGTCGCGTCGCCGTACTCGGCTCTGACCCGCTCGATGAAGGACTCGGCGTCGTCGACGGTGTCGACCGGAGCGACGTGACCGAGGAACTCCGAGCCCCGAACCTCGAACGTCGCCGTCGCGGTCGTCTCGACGGTGAGGTACGTCTCGCTCACTCGCCGTCCACCTCCGTCCGGCGTTCGACGGCGACGCCGGTCGGCGGCGCAAGCCGGTACAGCGCGACGAACGCGGCGAGCCCGAGCGTCTCGGCACCGACCGCGACGATCGCCAACGGATCCGTCGCGAGCGACGACGTCGTCGCGGCTCCGTGCCAGACGACGTAGCCGGCGGCGAACGCCGCGAGCGTTCCGGCCCCGAGAGCGTACAGTCGGCGGTACTCGCCCGCCCGGAGCGTCGCGACCGCCACGGCGACGGTGAACGCGCCGCCGAGCAGGAACGCGTAGGGCCGCACGTCTCCCGGACCGCCGAGGCGGGGCCACGCCCAGAGGACGTGAACCGCCGCGGTCACCGTTGCGGCCTGCACCGCGACGGCTCGGAGCACCCGTTTCGCCCTCGTGTCGCGGCCGCGGTACGTACGGCTCCCGCCACCGGAAGCAGTCTCTCCGTTATCGACGGTGGCTTCTCCGTTATCGACGCTGACCTCCCCGCTATCGCTGGCGGTGCCTCCGTCGCCGTTCGCGGAACTCATCTGCTCACTCCCACGGATGGTCTCCCGGCGCGTCGGGCCACAGCGGGTACCAGTATGACTCGTCGTCTTCGAGGCCCAGTTCCCCGTCGAGCACGGACTGGAGCTTGAACTCGATGCGCTGGTTGCGATCGTTCGATCCGTCGGGAGCGAACGGATAGTACGCTCCGCGACGGAACGAGTAGACCCAGTAGACCGGCCCGTCGCTTCCCTCGAAGCCGAAGACGGCCGCGAGCAACCGCGAGCCGAACCCCTCTTCGATGAACTGGTCCGCGGCGAAGTGGACGCTCGTCACGAGGTCCTCCGGATCGTCGTCTTCGAGTACGAACCACTCGTAGCCGTGATCGTCCTCGTGACGGTGGAATCCGGTTCCGGTATCGATCTCCCCCGCTTCCAGGATCGCCTCGACCGTCTCGACGGCGTCGTCGAAGCGCGTGCTATCGACGCCGGAGAAACACAGCGCCGCCTCACCGCAGTGGTCGTAGCCGAGGTCGGCCTCCATCGTCATGTACGCGGTCGACATCCCGAAGAGGTCCTCGGGATCGGCCTCGCGCGTCGCGTCCGTCTCGGCGTTCGTCCCGAGCACGGCGCGGATCGTGTCGAAGATACCCATCTATGCGCAGGGTGTAGGCGGTCGAGGGTTTAGGTCGTTTCCGTCCCCGGTCGCCGTCAGCGTCGCTCGTCGCGTCGGCGTCACGGGGCTTCCCTCCTCCCGGTCACTCCTCGTCGGCGACGTAGTCGAGATACGCGAGGACGCCCCGCGTGTTCAGATTCGCGTTCGCCCGTGCGCGTTCCGGGTTCCAGTAGTCGAGGTCCCGACTTGCAGTCTCGAAGTGATCGACGACGGCGTCGTCGTCGCTCAGTTCCTCGCGTTTCGCTCGGACGGCTTCGACCCACTCCACGTACGCTCGCTTGGCTTCGCCGGCCAGCGCCGGATCGTACTCTCGGGGCCCGAAGTGGCCGAAGCAGACGTACTCGGGGTCGAGATCGTCGATCGTTTGGATGTCGTCGAGACACTGGTTGAGGTCGAACTGCGGGGGGGGACTCGTCGCGACTATCTCGTCGGTCTCCGGGACGTAGATCCCGCCGGCGTCGGCCGCGAAGACGACGTCGGCGTCGGGGTCGTGGTACACCGCGTGGTGTGGCGCGTGACCGGGTGCCTCGTGAACGACCAGTTCCCGCTCACCGAGGTCGATCCGATCGCCCTCCGTGAGTCCGGATATCCGGTCTTCGGGAACGGGTGCGGGGTCGGCGTAGTACTCCCACTGGTCTCCCACCGCGGACTTCGTTCCCCTGACGAGCGCCTCCGGATCGACGAGATGTCTGACGCCCTTCTCGGGGACGAGCACCTCGGCGTTGGGATAGCGCTCCGCGAGGTGGCCCGCGCCTCCCGCGTGATCGAGGTGGGCGTGAGTCGCGAGTATCCACTCCAACTCTTCTCGACCGATGCCGATCTCTTCGACGGTCTCGAACAGCGCCTCTCGGTTCCCGCCCGTTCCGGTGTCGATGACGATCGGCCGATCCGTGTCGTACACGTACACCGCGCCGTACTCGTCTGTGTCGAACATCCCGGTGTCGTGGACGTACAGATCGTCGACGCCGCGGACCGGTTCGAACGCTCCAGCGTGCATGCCGCAAGCACCGCTCTGAGACCTCTTTTACCAATCGGTCTCGCCCGCCGTCCCTTCTCTCGTCGTCGCCGACGTTTCGTGCGGGACGGGGGATTATTGTCCGGCGCTCCGATGGGTCCGTATGCGAGTGCTCGTCACCGGTGCGACCGGCTTCGTCGGGACCCGGTTGGTGCCGGCGCTGCTCGACGGGGGTCACGAGGTGACCGCGCTGGTCCGTGACGCCTCGGCATACGCGCCGCCCGACGGCGTCCGGGTCGTCGAGGGCGATCTCCTCGAGCCGGAGACGCTCGGCCCTGCCTTCGGAAACGACGCCGTCGACGCCGCCTATTATCTCGTCCACTCGATGGACGGCGGTCCCGGCTACGCCGAGCGGGATCAGCGGTGTGCACGCCACTTCATCGACGCGGCGTCGACCGCCGACGTCGATCGGGTCCTCTACCTCGGCGGCCTCGGTGAGGACCGTGCGGAACTCTCCGAGCACCTCCGTTCCCGGCGGGCGGTCGAACGCATTCTCGACGACGGCGAACCGGCGCTCACCACCCTCCGGGCGGCCATCATCGTCGGTGCCGGCAGCGCCAGTTTCGAGGTCGTCTACGATCTCTCGCGGCGGCTGCCGGTGATGATCACGCCGAAGTGGGTCGACACGCTGTGTCAACCGATCGCGATCGACGACGTCATCGCCTATCTCCTCGGCGTTCTCACGGCACCGGAGACGGCCGGGGAAACCTTCGAGATCGGCGGGCCGAACGTGCTGACGTACGCCGAGATCCTACGGGAGACACGCCGACAGCTCGGTCACGGCTTGCGTATTCTCAGAGCACCGGTGTTGAGTCCGGACCTCTCTGCCGCGTGGCTCCGTTTCGTCACCGACGTGAACCCGTACCTCGCTCGGTCGCTGGTCGAGGGACTCCGGAACACCGTGATCGTCGAAGACGATCGGATCCGGGAGATCGTCCCCGTCGAGCTGACGCCGTTTCCGGTCGCGGTGGCACGCGCCATCGACGAGTGCCGACCACGGGAACCGTCGTCGGACGGCGACACTGACACGAGAGGTATGTCACCATGACACGCGAATACGGCGACACCTGGGTGTACGAGAGCCTCGTCGGTGGCATACCGGGACTCGGTCTCTCCAGAGCGCTCGCGGTCGCGATCCAGTTCGTCCTGTTTCAGGTCGGCGTCTTGGCGCTGGGGTGGTACTACGGCGTGTGGGACGCGGTCGTCGCCGGCACGGTCGCGGTGGTCATCGCGGCCGCCGGGAGCGTCGAGATGCACCGCCTCGGCGAGCGGAATAGACTGCTCCCGACGCCGTCGTCACACAAGCGGCTGCTGTTCGGATCGAGCGTCGAGATCGTGTTGGGCGTGCTGGCGTTCATCGCGCTGATGACGTATCTGTTCGCGTGGGACGAGACCCTCATCGAACGGCTGTTCGGACTGAACCCTCCAGTTCCGGTCGTCTACCTCACGCTTCTCATCCTGTGGGACCTGACGTACCGGATCGGCACCTCGTGGTGGAGCGCCGTCGTCGCGCTGTGGCGCGCCGTCCACGTCGATCTGGACCCCGAAGCCACCGCGACAGTTCGGCGACTCGACGCCGAGAACATCGGTTTTTCAGCGCTACAGCTCGCGTTGGTTCCGTTCCTCCTCTCCGAACCGATACTGCTCGGTGCGGTCGTCGGGCACGTTCTCGCCGTCGCGATCGTCTGTACGGCCGCGATCGTATTATCGTAGGAACCCGCCTCACACAGTCGTGAGTGCGATCGCGTCGGATACCGTGGTCACGCGGCGTCGATCGAACTGGAAAAGACTTCGTCCGCTCCGCTCACGCGCCGTTCAGCTCTTGGAACTTGTCGAGGAGTGCCTCCGCGGAATCGCCGGAGTCGTACGTGAGAGTCCCGGAATACTCGGGTCGCTCGGCGTCGAAATCGGCGTCGACTTCGCTGGTCTTCTTCTCGCGACGCTCGTGTTCGTCTTCGTCATAGGCACCCATTGACATGGTACATCTTCACTTGGATGCTATATAGTAAATATGTATCGGTGAAGTGTATCGTCCGTGAAACAAACGACAGCACGTGGATCGCTCGGTGGAATCGGATCGGCCAGTGAACGCGGCGCGTGAGCGTCGACCGCCACCGGAACGAATTAACCACGGGACGCGGTACCACCGACGTGGCACAACCGCTCCGATTCAGACGCGCCCCGGGTCGTTGGGGCGTGGACCGCGTTCGCTCGACGCTCGAACGTCCGCTCGATGAGAACCTCGGAGCGACCGCCGGGAAGCCGTGGTTCAGTTCGCCCTCCGGATACGACGCCCGTCGGTTCGATATGGACGACGGATCGTACGCGCTGTTCTGTTGGACCGACAACGACGACGACCCTCCGCCCGACGCAGACGGCGGGCCGGTCGGCTACTGGCTCGGCAACACCGAAACGCCGAGTGAACTCTGGCGGACGGACAAGTACGGCTTCGACGCGGTTCCGTACCCCGTCTCTCGGTGGGCGCAACGCGAGCTGCTCGCGGCGCTTCACGACGACGAGCCGTGGCTCGCGGCGTACCCCCACGTCTCGTGGTACTTCCTGCCGGTGTTCTGTTCGAAAGACGGCGCGGAGACGACTCGCGCGTTCTTCCGCGACCACGCCGCCGGATTTCCCGACGCGACCCGTGAGGAGGGGACCGGATTCGTCGAGACGACGCTCCGTCCGGGAACCCTCGACCCGTACCGCGAGACGATGGCCGGGAAACTCGGGACTTCGGCCTCGCCCGATATCGTGCGGATGAGCGCGACGATAGCCGAGTTCACCGCCGCGTGGATCCTCTCTAGTTCCGGCTACGAGGTCACCCCCGAGATCGAGGTGACGACGGGTCACTCGCTCGATTTCCGAGCGACCGACCCCGACACCGGGATCGCCTCGCTCGTCGAGGTGACGCGTCCGCAGCCGGCGTCGGCACGATCGGCGATCGACCCGGTCGCGGCGGTCCGCGACACCGCGGAGACCAAGACGAGCGGACAGCTGGAGGCCCACGGCGGCGGCGTCACGCTCCTCGTCGACTGCTCGTCGTTCCCGGACGCGGAGTGGGAAACGGTCCGTTCGACGCAACCCGATGTCCGCCACAGACCCGCGGTCGTGCTCCGCGCGCGGCCCGACGGTCGCGTCGAGGGGTATCGGAAGGGATCGGTGCCGATAGACCTCTCTCCTGCGATAGACTGGCTCTCCTAGCGGTCGCTCACAGGGTGGCGGTCGTCTCGGTCAGAAAACGGAAACGGGTGTCCGCTCTTCCAGTCAGAACGAGACGGGCGAGGGACCGTCCTCGCCGTCGGTCGTCGGGTCGCGGTCCGAGTAGAACCGCCGACCGATCCCGCGGTGACAGACGCCGGCCCGGAGCGTGGTGAACACGTCTTCCGCGTCGTCGAACGTCTGCTCACCGAACCGCTCCAGCACGTCTCCGAGACGCTCGGAGCCGTCGGCGAGCTCTACGGTCGCGTTGCCGTGGGCCGCGATCAGTTCTTCCGAGGTCGTCGGATATTGGTGCCGTTCGAGTCGGTCGTCGACGCCGTTCAAGCGCATCAACTACCGCGAGTCGCCGATGGTTCTTAATGATTGTCCATGTATGACCTTAGTTCGAAGAAGTCGATTATAGTTCCTTATATTGGTGTGAGGTACCGTGGTTCTATCGCCGTCGATTAGTACGCCGTCCTCGAATCCGGTCCATGGACACCGACCGGATCGTCGCGGACCTCCACGCGCACACGACCGCCTCCGACGGAACGATGACCCTCGCGGAGCTTACGGCGACGGCCCGCGAGGCGGGGATCGACTGGGTTGCGGTCACCGATCACGACCGGATCCACCCGGAACTCACCCGCCCGGTGGTCGAGCGCGACGGCGTCCGCGTCGTACGCGGTGTCGAACTGCGCGTCGAGGCCGGCGTCGAGCGGCTCGACCTCCTCGGCTACGCCGTCGAGCACACCACGCCGCTCGACGCGGAGATCGAGCGGCTCCAGACCGACCGGGAGCGACGCGGAGCCGCTATCTGCGACGCGGTCGAGGACCGGTTGGGAGTCGACCTCGATATCGAACCGGGCCCGGGGATCGGCCGCCCGCACATCGCGCGCGCCATCGACGAGTCGGCCGCGCCGTACGACTACGCCGAGGCCTTCGACGAACTGATCGGCAGCGACGGCCCCTGCTACGTCGCCCGCGAGGTGACGGATCTCGAACGCGGCGTCGACCTGTTATCCGAGGCGGCCGCGGTCGTCGGACTCGCCCATCCGTTCCGCTACGACGACGTCGACGCGGCACTCGACGTCGCCCGAGATCTCGACGCAGTCGAGCGGTTTTACCCGTACGGACGCGCCGTCGACGACGGTCGCATCGAGCGGGTCGCGTCTGAATCCGACCTCCTCTTGACCGGCGGCAGCGACGCACACGAGCGGACGCTCGGCGAGGCGGGACTGACCGCCGAGGCGTTCGAGCCGGTCCGAGACCGCCTGCCGGACCCGACGTGACCGGGGTAGTGTGCGGTCGTCGAACCGTCCCGATCGACGAACAGGGTTAAGCCCGACGCCGATAGAGTGGACGGTATGCGGTGTCACTACTGTGAACGAGAGGCCACGTACGAGGCCGAACAGAGCGGCGTGGTCGTCGGCCTCTGCGAGGAGCACTTCAAAGAGCGCGTCGAGGAGCTCGCGGAGTCCGACGAGCTCGCCTCTCTCCGCGACCGGATCGACATCGAATCACAGGAGTAGTCGGCGACCGCGGACCGATCTCCGCCTCCGGCCACCCCGTCTCACTCGGTCGCCGCCCCGAGCCGACTCCGCGCTCACCGGTCCCGTCACCCGTGTTCTCTCCGCTCTCGGTGAGCCGCTTCGCCGCGGACGGTGCATAAAAGTCCGACCGGGGCCAACCCCTCGATCATGCACCCCACCGACCGGCCGCGGCGGCTCCGGACCGACGGCGTCCGCCCGCTCGTCAGCGAGACCTCCCTGTCGGCCGCGGACCTCGTCGCGCCCGTGTTCGTCGACGCGACGACCGACGAGCGCGTCCCGATCGAGACGATGCCCGGCCACGAGCGCGTCCCGGTCGACGAGGCCGTCGACCGCGTCGAGGAGATCCGCGATACCGGGGTCGAGGCGGTCATCCTCTTCGGGATCCCCGAGTCGAAGGACCCGAAGGGGAGCCGCGCGTACGCCCACGACGGCGTGGTCCAGCGCGCGACCCGTCGCATCGACGCGGAGACCGACGCCTACGTGATCGGCGACGTCTGCCTCTGTGAGTACACCGACCACGGCCACTGCGGCGTGATAGAGGCGTCGGCGGAGACGGACCCGACGCTCACGGTGAAAAACGACGAGACGCTGGAGTTGCTCGCCGAGACCGCGGTGTCACAGGCGGACGCGGGCGCGGACATGGTCGCGCCCTCGGCGATGACGGACGGGCAGGTGCGGGCGATCCGCGAGGCGCTCGACGCGTCGGGCCACGAGGACGTGGCGCTCATGAGCTACGCCGTCAAGTACGAGTCCGCCTTCTACGGTCCGTTCCGCGACGCCGCCGACGGCGCGCCCGCGTTCGGCGACCGCCGCCACTATCAGATGGACCCCGCGAACCGCCGCGAGGCGCTTCGTGAGGCCCGGATCGACGCCGAGGAGGGCGCGGACGTGCTGATGGTGAAGCCGGGACTCTCCTACCTCGACGTCGTCTCCGACCTCCGCCGGGAGTTCGATCACCCGATCGCCGCGTACAACGTCTCCGGCGAGTACGCGATGATCCACGCGGCCGCGGAGAAGGGGTGGCTCGACCTCGAAGCGACCGCCCACGAGTCGCTGCTCTCGATCAAGCGCGCCGGCGCGGACCTGATCGTGACGTACTTCGCCGAGGACCTGGCCGAGCGGTTATAAATCGGGGCGGGTGGTGATCGACGCTCTTGCTAATTAGTCACTCCGGCGCGCCCCGGTGAGCGGCCCGGAGGGCCGCGAGCCGCCGGTGCGAGGGAGTCGGTGGTCCGGAGCGAAGCGGAGGACCACCGACGAGGTTGGGGAGGCGTGAGGCTGCGGTTGCGGTGGGGGCGGGACTCAATACCAAGTCCCCTCAGACGACCTGCTCGCCGTCGTCGTCGTACACTTCGATGGCGTCGACCGGGCAGACTCGCGCCGCGAACTTGGCGTCGAACTCCTCGTCGTCGGGCACGTCAACGACGAACACGTCCTCGGCTTCCTCCTCGCTTCCACGCAGGTCGGCCTTCCCGTCGTTCATGTTCTTCTCGAAGGCGTCCCACTCGGCGACGCACTGGTACATCCCGACGCAGGTGTCGCGGTCGAACTTCACGCGCATGTCTCCCGGTTCGACGAGGCGGTACAAAGCGCTGGCGACGCGTACTCCGTCAGGACGTCCGGCACAGTCCGGCCGGCTCCGATCGGAACACGTTGCGGCTCCGTCGCTCAGCCATCTCCGATCGATCTCGAGGTGAATACCGCCAAAGCCCCAGACGCGAGGGCTCGCGCCTACCTATTTGAGTCCCGCCCCGCCCCCGACCGCACAGCACCTCACGCCTCCCAGCCTCGTCGGCCACTCGGAGGCGCGCGCCGACCGAAATCGTCACGATCGGACCCCACCGCTGGACAGTTCACTCACCGCGACCGTCCTTTTTAAGCGTCGCAGGCACCCATCGCCGCGTATGACCACTGTCTGGCTCGTCGACCGCCAGTTCGACTCGAAGGGGCTCGTGCGGCTCACCTACGCCACCGAGGACGGCGAACGGATGCACACGAAGGAACTGGCCGAACAGCGGCTCGTCACGGGCGACGGGATCACGGCCGGCCGTGACGTCGACGAGAGCGCGCTCGGCGAGGCCCCGGTCGACGATCGGGAGCGGTTCGCCGCGGAGGCGTCGCGGATGGCCGCCGAGCACCACCCCGACGACGTGGTGTGACGCCCCGCGATCGCTCCGTGTCTCACCGGAGCGTCGCGTCGACGTACTCGCTCGCGACCTGACGGGCGAGTTCGAGTTCGCTCGCGTCGTCGAACACCACGGCTCGGGTCCGTCCGCCGTCGACGATCGAAAGCAGGGATCGGGCCGTCCGCTCGGCGTCGACGGTGACGAACGCGCCCTCGTCGATGCCGTGGTTTATCACCGCCTTGAGCACGTACCGGAGGTACTCGTCGTTCTGTGCGAACTGCTCGCGGAACGCGTCGTTGTACGGAGCCTGACTCCGCATCTCCAGCAGGGCGACGGAGAGCCCCTGCGTCTCGGACGGGACCGCGAGCAGTTCATCGAGCAGCAGCGACAGCCGGGCGTCGGGATCGGTCGTCTCGATGTCGCGGATCGTATCGACGAACCGGGCGAGGAGATGGTCGAGAAACGCGGCGAGCAGCTCCTCTTTGGTGTCGTAGTGGTAGTGGATCGCGGCGGTCGACTTGCCGTACTCGTCTGCGATCCGCTGTACCGTGAGGTCCGCGTAGCCGTGGTCACGGAGGGCCCGGTGGGTCGCTCGCATGATCTCCTCGTTCCCGTCCGCGGCTGCCCCGCCCGGTGGCTCGGTCATGCGGCGTCGATTGCGTCCATGGGTGGATAACGGTTGCGCTGATCCGACGAATTCCTTCGAAAACCTACGATGTCCTCAGCCGCAAACACGGGGAAGTAGCCTACTGCTCGAAGAACTCACGAATATACGCGCTTCCGAACGCTTTTGACTTACTAGTTAGTAAGCACTGTACGGACACGATGGACGACGAGTTACCTACCGGGATCGCGGAGGACGCCCGCTGATGGGAATCGGCGACCGCGTCGGCGCGCTGTTCAAGGGCCCGTCCGAGTTCGATCTCACCTCCGGCGAGATCGGGAGGCCGCTGTTTTTCCTCTCGATGCCCATCGTCATCACGAACCTCTTTCAGACGGCGTACAACCTCGCTGACACGTTCTGGCTCGGCCAGTACAGCACGGACGCGCTGGCGGCGATCAGTTTCGCATTCCCGCTCGTGTTCCTTCTCATCTCGCTCGGGATGGGGATCTCCGTCGCCGGCAGCGTGCTCGTCGCCCAGTACACCGGCGCGGGAGAAGGCGATCGGGCCGAGTACGCCGCCTCACAGACCGTGACGTTCGCGACAATCGCCTCGGTGATCCTCGGCGGCGGCGGCTACCTGTTCGTCGGAGCCTTCCTCGATCTGATGGGCGCGTCCGAGGACGTGTTGCCGCTCGCGTCGAGCTACATGGAGGTCATCTCTCTCGGACTCGTCGCGATGTTCGGGTTCGCCGTGTTCGTCGCGCTCATGCGCGGCTACGGCGACACGGTCACTCCCATGCTGGTGATGTTCGGCTCCGTCGTGCTCAACATCATCCTCGACCCGTTCGTCATCTTCGGATGGGGGCCGTTCCCTGCGCTCGGGATCGAGGGTGCGGCGCTCGCGACCGTGTTCTCTCGGGGTGTGGCGCTCGTGGTGGGGCTTGCGATCATGTTCCGCGGGACCCGCGGCGTGCAGATCAACATCCGGGACATGGTGCCCGATCTCACGTACCTGCGCCGACTTGTTCGCATCGGGCTGCCGGCGTCCGTCGAGGGGACCGGACGCGCCGTCTCGATGAACCTGTTGCTGTTCATCGTCGCGCTGTTTCCGGATCCGGTGGTCGCCGCCTACGGGATCGGGACACGTGTCTTCTCCGTGGTATTCCTCCCGGCGATCGCGGTCGCTCGCGGTGTCGAGACAATGACCGGGCAGAATATCGGGTCCGGGAACCCGGATCGGGCCGAACGGGCGGCGGCGCTCGCCGCGAAGACGCTGTTCGCCATCCTGTCCGTCGCTGGCGTCGTCGTGTTCTTCCTGCCCGAGCCGATCGTGTCTGTGTTCGTCGGTGCCGATCAGGCCGACGCGGCCCGCGTGACGTCGGTCGGCGCGCAGTTCCTCCGGATCGTCGCGCTGACGTTCGGGTTCATCGGGATCATGCGGGCGTACACGGGGAGTTTCCGCGGTGCAGGTAAGACGATCACCGCGGCGGCGATCTCCGTCCTGATGCTCGGGCTCGTCCGGTTCCCGATCGCGTGGGTCGCGGCCGGCGCGATCGGCGAGACGGGGATCTGGCTGTCGTTCGCCGTGTCGAACGTCATCGGTGCGGCCGTCGCGTACGCGTGGTACCAACGAGGAACGTGGCGCGATGGCGACCTCACCGCCGAGCGCGTCGACGTCGACGATCCCGTCGCGGCCGTCGAGTCGACAGACGACTGACTCGCGCTCTCCGGTTCCGGCCGCGGCGCTCGGCGTGTGAGCGGACTGAGGGGAGTAAGCCCCCTTCGGTTCGTCCCGACATTCGGCTGAGCGTCCGCGCCGTGGCCGGACTACCTTGTGGCGCGGACTTGCACCGGCGAGGATTCGCCGTTCCATCCGTTCCCGCCCGTCTGGAACGTGGCAGAGCCACGCGCCCTCACCGGGTTAACTCCCTTCCCTTGCGGGTCGGTTCGCGCGGATCATCGGTCGAGGCGGGGGGTCTCGTTGCTGTTCCAGAGCCAGCCGTCTCCGACTCCGGGCGTGTGCCCGGTCGCCTGTCCGGCCGGTGGGGGGACTTTCCTCATGCCGGAGGCACGGGAGTCGGGCTCCCTCTGTCCGAACCCCGTTTCTCGTCGGCCGCGAATAAGCGATTCGGTCGTCGACGGTCACCCGGGGGCACATCCGGTGCGAGCGGAGGTGAGACACTGAGTGACAAGGGAAGCGTTCAAGTCGTCAGGAACGTAATAGACTCTCATGTCCGAGGCTCAGACCGTTCAGCTGTCGTACGACGACGGTGCACGAGCGGTCGAACTCGCGCGGGAAGCGGTCGAGTCGTTCGTCCGACACGGGCAACGAGAACAACCGGGAAGCATGCGCGAAGCGTTTTACGCCCGAACTGGCGCGTTCGTCAGGATCGAGTCCACGCGGGGTCGCGGCCGCCTCCGCGGCTGTGCCGGCGCGTGGGAGACGTCTGACCAGCTCGGCCACGCGATCGTCGAGGCCGCTATCAAGGCCGCCTCCGGCGACTCCTGCGGCTCCGAGGTCGAACCCAAGGAGCTCGACAACATCACCGTCTCCGTGTTCGTCGTCTCGAACACCGTGCTCACGAACGACCCGCTCGCCGATCTCGAGATCGGGACCCACGGCGTCGCCGTCGACGGCGGTACCGCACACGGGTGGCTCTATCCGACGGTCCCCGTCGAGAACGACTGGTCAGGTGCCGAGTTCCTCTCGCGCGCCTGCCGGAAGGCGAAGCTCTCGCCCACAGCGTGGGAAGACGAGGAGACGATGGTGACGCTCATCGAGGGACAGGTGTTCCGAGAGCGCGCCGACGGCGGAGCCGTCGAAGAGCTGTAGCCGTCCGTTCTCCGATTTCGTCCCCGGTATCGGACACTGGCTTCGTCCCCCGCTTCGAGACTCGTTTCACCCCGCTTTCGAGGCCGGCTTTCCCGGCCTCGCTACTCTGTTCGTCTCCCGTAGCCGACCGCTTCCGCGTCTGCGAGCGCCCGCTCCGTCGCGGCGTCGAGGTCGAACGCGCCGTCGACGACCTCGCCGTCGCGGATCACGGGCTCCATGAGCGACTCGGCGTCGTCGGGGCCCGCCCGACTCGCGAGGCCGACCGCGTGCGCGCCGTCGGCGGTCCGATACACGTCTTTCGCGCCCGAGAGCTTCCCGCGTTTCGCGGCGGGGTCGCCGTCGACGGCGACGATGTCGAGCGCGAAATCGACCGGGTCCGCGTTCGAGACGTAGCCGCCAACGCCGAACCCGTCGACCACGTCGCGGAGGTCGCGGAGGTCGGCGGGGCCCAGCCCGCCGGAGACGTACACGTCGATGTCCCCGTGGCCGCGCGCGTCGAGCTCCCACTGCACCTCCCGGACGATGTGTCTGAAGTCCCCGCGGCGCGATCCGGTGGTGTCGAGTCGGACGCCGTCGAGCCGGTCGCCGAGCGTCTCGACCGCGCGGAGGACCTCGTCGACCTCGTCGGAATAGGTGTCACAGAGCGCGATCCGCGGGACGGACTCGTCGACGCCCTCGTCGAAGGCCCGCCACGCCGATTCCTGCTCGCCCCGCCCGAAGCAGATGGCGAGCGCGTGCGGCATCGTCCCCGACGCCTCCCTCCCGATCAGTTCGCCCGCGGCGACGTGCGAGAACCCGTCGAACCCGCCCACGAGCGCGGAGCGTTCGACGACCGCGGTCATCGAGGGGTGGACGTGTCGCGCCCCGAACGAGAGCACCTGCGCGTCCGGCGCGGCCACCCGGCAGTCGAGCGCGGCGGTCGCGATGCCGGACGCGTGCGAGAGGAAGCCCAGAAGCGACGTTTCGAGGCGGCCGAACGCGAGGTACGGACCCTCGATACGCATCACCGGTCCGCCGTCGAACAGGCGTCCCTCGGGGATCGCGTCGACGTCGACGTCACGGCCGGCGAGGAGCCCGACGGCGTCTTTGACTCCCGCGACAACCTCGAACTCCCCGTCGGGGAACTGATCGGCCGTCACTTCGGCGACGACTCGCGGATTCCGTCCCGCCCGCCGGAGGGCGGTCTCGGTCCGATCGAAGTACGCGTCCGTCGCGCGGCCGTCGCGGATCGCGGCCCCGTCGACGATGTCGAACTCGAACTCGGTCATACTGGGGGTAGGTCCGCCGGGGAGGAAAAGTCATCCGAGTCGAGCGGCCCTCCCCTCGTCTCAGCGTCGACGACGCGTGAAGACGACGACCGTCGCGATCACCGCGACGAGAGCGGCGGCGACGCCGAACCCGGGCGTCTCCTCGGCCGTGTCCGACCCTTCAGAGTCGCCCGGGGGGGCCTCGCCGTCGCCGCTCTCCGAGTCGGAGCCGCGTTCGTCGGTGGCGTCCGTCTCGCCGTCGGTCCCGTCGAACTCACTCCCGTTGTCGACCCCGTCGCCGTCGGCACCGTCGCTGGTCACGGGGAGGTCGAGATCGATCCCCGGGCGGAGTTCGAGCACGCCGGCGGGCTCCGGTGCGTGCGCGACCGTCACGGTGGTGTTCTCGCGTCTCACTCCGTAGGCTCCGGGGAAGTCGCCGTCGTCGATCTCGTACACCTCGCCCGCGACGTGAGAGCCGTCGCCGTGACTCTCCAGCATCGTGAGATACGTCTCGCGGAACGCGGCCGCGTCCGCCGGCGTCTGCCACTCGGTCACCCAGACGTACCCGTCGCGCGTCTCGTCGCCGTCGTCGTTCCGGTACGGGTACAGCTCGTCGCCGGCCCACCCGGCCGTAGCCTCGTGCGCGTAGTTGTAGTTGGCGCGCGTCCGGAGCTGCGCGTCGGGTTGCGTGTGGATGCGGACGTTCGCCGCGCGGCTCTGCGTCGGTTCGAGGACGGCGTGTCCGTACTCGAAGCTCTGGTACCAGAACATGACGAACATCGAGGCCTCGCCGGCCGTCTCCGCGCCGTCGACTCCCTGGTTCGGGTACGTCTCCCACCCGTCGGTCGCCGTGTCTTCGAACTCGACCGCACGGGTCTCGTACGCCGGTCGCTCGTGGATGACCTCGGCGGTCGATCCCGGCGGGTTCGTCATCGTCTCGTTGACGGCCGACCAGCCCTCCGACTCGACGAGCGATTCGGCGTAGAACGCCCCCTCGGCGTACGGCTGGAGGACGGTCTGGAGGATGCCGAAGTTGTACTCGGTTGCCGACCCGCCACCGCCGCCACCGCCGCCGGACGGTGCGTCGATACAGGTCCAGTTGTCCGCACAGCGCGCCGCGTACCGCTCCTCGATGTGGACCGCCTCGCCCTCGACGATTCCGTCGACGGCGAGGTCGGAGTCCTGCGTGACTCCCACGTAGCGGGGCCGCGTGAGGTCGTGATACTGGTCTTGCATCCCGTGGACGAGTTCGTGTGCGAGCGTCGACGGGTCGATCTGGACCGCCTCGCCTTCGGGCACGACCAGAACGATCCGGTCTTGCGCCGGGGAGTAAAACCCCGAGACTGAGCCGCCGAACACGGTGTCTATCTCCTCTGCGGCGGTCGCATCCTCGCCGACGACAAACAACGCCTCCCACACCTGATCGTTCCAGCGCTGAGACGCCGCGACCGACTCGTTCGTCTCGTCGGCTCCGCCACCCGCCATCGACCCGTTCGCGAACTCCGAGCGCGTGACCGTCTCGACGGGGACGGCCGCGCGGAAGGGCCGCTCGCGGACGTGCTCGACCCGCGCCATCGTCAGATGCGTCAGCGCCTCCAGCTCCGCCTCTGTGAGCCCGTCGTCCTGATCGAACGCCAGTTCGTCCTCGTAGTGGGTCCCGTTCCAGCAGCCGATCAGCTCGGTGTTGTCCCCGGTGTCACACGCCGCGGCCGTCGCGCTCTGTACGGCCGTCGCGCTCGTCCCCGGCGTCTCGGATTCGAGCGCCGGCGAGGCACTTGCGGTGATGTCGTCGACGTCGGCCGCAGCGACGCCGCCGACGTCGGCTGCAGCGACGCCGCCGACGCCGACCGCGAGGAGGGCGATCGCAGCGAGGACGAACGAGAGGGTGTGAACCCGTCGCATATGGTCGATTACAGCCCACCCGGTAAGTAGTTTGTCGGTCCGAACACGATCCCCGTCCGCACCGGCGACGACGCGGACCGATCCGGTTTTTTGAGTCGTGACGCCCAACGAACGAGTATGCCGTACGACCCGACCGAGACCGCGGTGATCGTCGTCGACATGCAGAACGGCTTCTGTCACCCCGACGGGAGCCTCTACGCGGAGCCGAGCGAGGCGGCTATCGGCCCCGTCTCGTCGCTCGTCGATCGCGCGCGAGACGCCGGTGCGAGCGTCGTGTACACCCGCGACGTCCACCCTCCGGAGCAGTTCGCGGACGCGCACTACTACGACGAGTTCGATCGGTGGGGCGAACACGTCGTCGAGGGGTCGTGGGACGCCGAACTCGTCGCCGACTTCGACGTACGCGACGAGGATCACGTCGTCGAAAAGCACACCTACGACGCCTTCTATCAGACCGATTTGGAGGGGTACCTCGACACACACGGCATCGCCGACCTCCTGATCTGCGGCACGCTCGCGAACGTCTGCGTGCTCCACACCGCCGGTAGCGCCGGACTGCGCGATTACCGGCCGGTCGTCGTCGAGGACGCCCTCGGGTACATCACCGCGGACCACCGCGAGTACGCCGTCGACCACGCGGACTGGTTGTTCGGGGAGACGACGACGCGGGGGGACGTGGCGTTCGGCGGGTAGGTCGGACCTGGCATCCGGTCGATGGACGAACACGGCGAACCCGGTGAATCCGGCGAACACAGCGAACATGGCGATTATCAGCCGCGTGAATCGGCGTGAAACCCTTTTCACCTCCGACGGGGAGGGTCGGGCATGGAACTCAGTCGACGCGGCGTGCTCGGCGGGGTCGGGTCCGCGTTCGCGATCGGCGCGATCGGCTTCGCGGGAGCCGCCACGGTCACCGACGAGGGAGACGCCCCGGTCGACGGCGGCTCCGGCCCGGCTATCGGACCTGCCGCCGCCGGCGAAACCGGCGGAGACGGCGCGGCCGACTCCGTCGCCGCCGACCGGTCCGCGCCGTTCGAGGCCACGCTCGTCGCCGACGGCGACGACGCCGGCACGCTGTTCGACGCGGCCGACTTGTCTCGCGTGCAGGGCGTGATCTCGGAGGAGCGCGAACACCTCGTGTACGTTGCCCTCTCCGACGACGGGATCGACGCGGTACAGGAGCGACTCGCCGAGGCGGGTGCGACCGACGAGCCGGACCGGTTCGTCGTGTCGATGACGCTCGATTCGGCCGAGGTGCGTCGGGTCGAACTGGACGACGCGCGCGTCACGGCGCTCACGGACGACGAGTGGAGCGGCGTCCTGACGCTCCCCTTCGGGCAGGAGCCGGTGGCCGCGGAGGTCTACGAGTCGCTGGCGAGCGAGTGAACGAGAGCCGTTATGTCCCCTCCGACCGCACCGAACCGTATGGACGACTCGGAGGCCACCGGCGGACGGCCGTGTCCGATGTGCGAGACGCCGATGTACCATCGGCACTGCAAGTACGTCTGCCCGACGCACGGTGTCGTCTACGACTGCAGCGACACCTTCTACTAGACACGTTCATACCCCGCTAGTGTCGATCTGTGCGACGCGGTTTGCGGCCGTGTCCGCGTCTCTCGACGGCGGTGCTCCCCGCGAAATCGACACCGGGAGAACTGTTATGTTCGTGGAGTCCCACTTTTGTTTCATGACTGGCGACCCGCTATCGATCCGCCCTGCCGGCCCGCAGAGGGCAGCATGGTAGAGAAGACACAGGTCGCCCGGAGCAAGCGGATCCAACGCCGCACCGGCAAGACCTTCCACGTCGCGACGCGGGTGCTCCCGGAGCGGATCCGCCGCCCGACGTACGTGCTGTACGGCTTCTTTCGGATCGCAGACGAAATCGTCGACGCCGCCGACACCGCGCCGCCAGACGAGCAGCGGGCGGAACTCGACCGGCTCCGCCGGGTCGCGCTTGGCGAAACACAGGCCGACGATCCGGTGTTGGACGCGTTCGCGTCTGTCCGCGCGGAGCGCGGCATCGACGACGCCGACGTTCACGCGTTCGTCGACGCGATGGCAAGTGACGTAGACACCGATCGCTACGAGACCTACGAGGAGTTGGAGACGTACATGAACGGGTCGGCCGCGGCGGTCGGCCGGATGATGACGGCGATCATGGACCTGGACGCGGAGTCCGAGTCGCGGGCGCTCCCGCACGCGACGAAGCTCGGCGAGGCGTTCCAGATGACGAACTTCATCCGCGACGTCCGCGAGGACGTCGTCGAGCGCGACCGGATCTACCTCCCGCGCGAGACGTTGGAGTCGCACGGCGTGAGCGAACGACAGATCCTCGATCTGGAGTTCGACGACCGCGTCGCGGCCGCGATCCGGGCGGAACTCGCTCGTACCGAGCGGCTCTACCAGGAGGGCGTCGCGGGGATCAAGTACCTCCCAGAGGATTGCCAGTTCGCGGTGTTGCTCGCGTCGGTGCTGTACGCGGACCACCACCGACTCATCCGGAACTTGGGATACGACACCGTCTCGACGACGCCGGAACTCCCCTTTTTGCGCAAGCTCTCGCTTCTCGTCCGGACCCGCTGGAAGTGGCAGTGGACGCGCGATCCCGAGGCCGTCTTCCACGAGATGTGTCGCGGCTTCGACGCTTCACGCGAGCGTCGCGAGCACGGACCGCACGGACCGGGCGTCGCCCAGGCCGACTGACCAATGGACAGGTCCCGATTCGTATCGCTCACGCTGCTCGCGTTCGGACTCGGCTGTGCGGCGTTCATCGTTCGCGGCGTGACCCGGACGGTCGGCTCTTATGACCTCGCCGCGACGGTGTCCGCGCCGCCGCTCTTCGTCGCCGTCGCGCTGCTCGCGGGGCTCTCGGTCCGCGCGGCGCTGGACGTGACGGGGATCCGTCCGCTGGAGTGACGGGGATCCGTCCTCGCCGGCGACGAGTCGGAATTCCCTTTTGACCGCGGCGCGGAGACGGACGTATGAACGTACGAACCGTCGCCGACCTCTCGCCGGCCGAGCGCCGCGCCCTCTTCGAGCGCGATGCCGGCGTCGAGGCGGTGCGCGACGACGTGACCGATATCGTTGGCCGGGTGCGCAAGGAGGGCGACGCCGCGATCCGGGAGTTCTCCGAAGAGTTCGACGGGGTGACCGTCGGCAACATCGACGTCACCGACGACGCGGAACGTGCGCACGCGGAACTCGACGACGCGAACGACCCCGTCCTCGACGCGGTCCGCGACGCCGCCGCCAACATCCGCGCGTTCCACGAGCGACAGCGACCGGAGGACTGGCGCGACGAGTTCGGCGACCGCGAACTCGGCCGTCGGTTCCGCCCGATCGACCGCGCGGGAGTGTACGTGCCCGGCGGCGCGGCGGCGTACCCCTCCAGCGCGCTGATGGGCGTGATCCCCGCGACCGTGGCCGGCGTCGACCACGTCGCGGTCGCGACCCCGCCCGCCGACGAACTCAACCCCGTCACGCTCGCGGCGATCCGCGAGGCCGGCGCGGACGCGGTGTACCAGGTCGGCGGTGCGCAGGCGGTCGCCGCGCTCGCGTACGGGACGGAGACGGTGACGAACGCGCAGAAGGTCGTGGGTCCCGGTAACAAGTGGGTCACCGCCGCGAAGGCGGTCGTGCAGGGCGACGTGGAGATCGACTTTCTCGCCGGCCCGAGCGAGGTGCTCGTGCTCGCCGACGAGACCGCCGACCCGGGCCTCGTCGCGGCCGACCTCGTGGCGCAGGCCGAACACGACCCCAACGCCTCCGTCGTGGCCGTCACCGACGACGCCGACCTCGCCGCCGCCGTCGCCGACGCGGTCGACGCGCAGGTCGCGGACCGCGAGCGCGAGGAGACGATCCGGGCCGCCCTCGACAACGAGGCCTCCGGCGTTCTGCACGCCCGCTCGATGTCGGAGGCGGTGCTGTTCGCGGAGGAGTACGCGGCCGAGCACCTCTCGATCGTGGCCGACGACGACGAGGCGCTGCTCTCGCGGATCTCGAACGCGGGCTCCGTCTTCCTCGGGCCGTACTCTCCCGTGGCCGCCGGCGACTACGCGACCGGGACGAACCACGTGCTGCCGACGAACGGCGGCGCGAAGCGCTACGGCGGGCTCTCCGTCGACACCTTCCTCCGTTCCTCGACGGTCCAGCGGCTCGACCGCGACGCGCTCGACGGGCTCTCCGAAACGATCACGACGCTCGCGGAGGCGGAGGGACTCGAGGCCCACGCCGAGAGCGTTCGGAAGCGGTTCGAGTAGACGCTCACGTCGACTGTTCGAGTGGGCGATCACGTCGACGATTCGAGTAGACGGCTCAGGAGTGTTCGGAGGCGTACATGCCGTTCCTGTCCGATATATATCGATCAGTTCGGCACTCCTTCGTACGGAGCGTCACGGAGGAATATCCTCCGGATACATCCGCCCTATACGGGTCATAGCAGCCTTCTTACGCCGAAACTCGCATCGTGCATCCGTAATGGCGGAAGACACCGACGGATTGACGGGAACGAGTTCGAGACGACGGCTCATTCTGGCGGGCGGCGCGGCCGGGATCGCCGGACTGGCCGGCTGTTCCGGCGGCTCGGGCGAGGACGGCTCGTCCGGTGAGACCGTCGGAACAAGCAGTTCCAGCGGGGAAGACGGTGGCTCGGGCGGGGGATCGGGAGAGTCGGGCGACCCGATGCTGGCCGAGTCGAGCGCGTTCGACCCGGAGAGCCCAGGCTGGGAGGAGAACAACTACCTGTCGTCCCCCCTTATCGAGTCTGGATACGAGCGCGGGACGCAGGCCGACTTGGAACGGATGGGGAACCGCGAGGTCGACGAGGTCCCCCACGGCGACCCCGTTCAGGAGACGCCCGAAGACGAGAGTGAGTGGCTCGAACCGGACACGCTCGTGTTCACGGAGAGCCCGAGCGAGGACGTACAGGGGCGCTACGAGGAGGACTTCGCGGCCGTCTTCGACCGGATCGAGGAGGAGACCGGCCTGCCGGTCGAGTACAACCGGGTGAACAACTACGCCGCCTCGGTCGAGGCGATGCGCTCCGAGCGGGCCCACATCGCGAACTTCTCGACCGGGACCACCGCGTTCGCGGTCAACCTCGCCGGCGCGGTGCCGTTTACCGCCGGGATCGCGCCCGACGGCGCGTTCGGCTACCGACTGTTCGCCACGACTCGCGCCGACGCCGACGAGATCCAGAGCGTCGAGGACTTCGCGGACGACGACGTCCGGATGGCTCACGCGGAGCCGGCCTCGAACTCCGGCCACCAGGCCCCCTCGGCGCTGTTCGACCAGTACTTCGACGTGACCGCCGAGGAGGACTACGAGGTCAACTTCTCCGGCGGCCACTCCCAGACCACCCGCGGCATCGCGGCCGGCGACTACGACGCCGGGCCGATATGTTCGACCTGTTTCATGGACACGGTCGAGGGCGACAGCAACCTGAGCTTCGACGATTTCAAAGTCGTCTGGGCGTCGGACCCGTTCCCGAACGGCCCCGTCGCCTACCGCTACAACCTCCATCCCGACATTCAAGAGGGCATCCGGGCGGCGTGGCTCGACTCCGATTTCGCCGGCACGGCATACGCCGAGCGCACCGGCTACGAGGAGTACGTTCCCATCGAGTACCGGCGTCACTGGTACAACATCATGGTCATCCAGCGGTACAACGGCGTCGAGTACACGCAGGGCTCGCTGAGTGAGTGATCGACCGATGACACTCGACGTGACCGACCTGCAGAAGACGTACCCGACCGGAGACGAGGCGCTCAAAGGCGTCGATCTCTCGATCGGCGGCAGCGAGACGACCGCGATGATCGGCCCGAGCGGCGCGGGCAAGAGCACCTTCATCAGGTGTATCAATCGCCTCACCGAACCGACGGAGGGATCGATCGAACTCGACGGCACCGACCTGACGGCGCTCGACGACGACGGCCTCCGGGAGGCCCGTCGCGACATCGGGATGATATTTCAGGAGTACAACCTCGTCGAGCGGCTCACGGTGATGGAGAACGTCCTCACGGGCCGGCTGGGATACGTCTCCGGCTGGCAGGCGTTCCGCCGCTCGTTCCCGCCAGACGACGTCGAGCGCGCTTATGAGATTTTAGAGCGCGTCGGGCTCGGCGACATGGAAAACAAGCGCGTCGACGAGCTGTCGGGCGGCCAGCGCCAGCGGGTCGGTATCGCCCGCGCGGTCATCCAACAGCCGACGATCCTGCTCGTCGACGAGCCGACCTCCAGTCTGGATCCGGAGACGTCGAACACGGTGATGCGACTGCTCACCGAGATCGCCGCCGAGCGGGAGATCCCCGTGTTGATCAACATCCACGAGGTCGACCTCGCGACTGAGTACGCAGATCGGATCGTCGGGCTCCACGACGGCGAAGTCGTCTTCGACGGACCGCCGGACGATCTCCGAGACGGTGCACTCGATCGCGTCTACCGCGGCGGCGACGGCGACGATACCTCAGAGTCGGCGTCTGTGACCGACTCCGCCTCACCGGACACCGCCGTGCCCGCGGACGGGGTGGTATCGGCCGACGGGAGAACGCCGGACCGATCGGCGTCTGGTGGGTCCTGAGATGGCGGCCGAACGGCGCAGTTGGCGGCGACCCACGGCCTTCCGCCGCCGGGAGATCAAGTGGGCGACCTACCTCGGACTCGTCGCGTTCTTCCTCTGGTCCGCGCTTGGCGTCGGAGCCGACCCGTCGCGCGTCGCGGAGGGGTTCGGCCGCGGTCTCACGCTCCTCGGCGACTTCTTCCCGCCGGAGGCGACGCCGCGGCAGGCCCAGCGCATCGTCGACAAGATGGTCGAGAGCGTCGCGATGGCGATGGTGTCGACGGTCACGGGGATCGCTATCAGCGTCCCGGTCGCGTTCATGGCCGCCGAGAACCTCTCGCCGAAGCCGCTGTACTACCTGAACCGGGGGTTCATCTCGCTTTCGCGCGCGCTCAACGCCATCATCGTCGCCATCCTCGTCGTGAAGGCGGTCGGGCTCGGCCCGCTGGCCGGCGTCATCACGATCACGTTCAAGACGGTCGGCTTCTTCGCGAAGCTGCTCGCGGAGGACTTAGAGGACATCGACATGGGGAGCGTCGACGCGGTGCGCGCGGCGGGAGCGTCCCCGCTGCAGACGCTCGTCTACGGCGTCGTCCCCCAGATCGTCCCGCGGTTCGCGGGGCTCAGCGTCTACCGGTGGGACATCAACATCCGGACCTCGACCATCGTCGGCATCGTCGGCGCGGGCGGGATCGGCTCGGTGCTTCTCACCGCGTTCAACCGGTACTCCTACCAGTACGTCACCGCGATCCTCATCGCGATTATCGCGGTCGTGCTCGTCGCGGAGGGAGCGAGCGCGCTCGTCAGACGGAGGTACCAGTGATGGCCGGCGTCGACGCGTCCCGGTCGTGGGACCGGTTCGACCGCCGCCGGCAGATCGGGCGGTTCCTCGGACTCCTCGGCGCGTTCGTCGTCTTCGCCGCGTCGTGGCGCTACCTCGACACCGGGATCACGAACGTCGACACCGTCCCGCGAGAGATACGCGACCTCCTCACGCGGATGTACCCGCCGGACCTGGCGTACGCCCCGGAGATCGTGGGACCGCTGATCGAGACGGTCCACATCGCCGCGCTCGGGACCGCCGGCGCGCTCGTGCTCGCGGTTCCGGTCGCGCTGCTCGCGGCGGAGAACACCACGCCGAACGCCGCGACCTACTGGCTCGGGAAGCTGATCGTGACCGTGAGTCGGTCGGTGAACACGATCATCTGGGCGCTGATATTCGTCGTCGTGTTCGGAAGCGGCCCCCTCGCCGGTGCGGTCGCCATCGCGTTCCGATCGGTCGGGTTCCTCGGGAAGCTGCTCGGCGAGGAGATAGAGGAGATCGACTTCGGGCAGGTCGAGGCCGTCCGCGCCGCGGGGGCCTCCTCGGTACAGGTGCTCCTCTACGGAATCTTACCGCAGGTCAAACCGGCGCTCGTCGGCCTCAGCGTCTACCGCTGGGACATCAACGTCCGGGACTCGACGATCCTCGGGTTCGTCGGCGCCGGCGGCATCGGCGTCCAGCTGTTCCGCGCGGTCAACGCCTTCGCGTGGCAGTCCGTCGCGACCGTCCTGATCGTCATTCTCGGCGTGGTGATCGCGAGCGAGGCGCTCTCGGCGTCCACTCGGAGGATGGTCCGATGACGGCGGTCGACGCGTTCGATTCGGAGGCGCTCCTCTTCGATATGGACGGCGTGATCCTCGACGGCTGGGGAACCGACGAGGTGGTCCACGCCCGCGCGGTCGACGACGTCCTCGCGGACCGCGACCTCCACGCGAGCGACGACGTGCGCGCGACGCTGGCGCGAAACGCCTACGACGACGACTTCCGAGCCGCCTGCGAGACGCTCGACGTCGACCCGGCCGCGTTCTTCAGAGCGCGCGAGGAGCGCAGCGCGACGCGCTCCGTCGAACGACTGGCGGCCGGAACGCGGCGACTCTGCGCCGACGTCGACGCCATCGACGAGCTGGCCGACCGCGCCGCGGTCGGGCTCGTGAGCAACAACTACGACTCGACCGTCGCGTTCGTCGTCGATCACTTCCGGCTCGACGCGTTCGCCGTCGCTCGCGGTCGGGACCTCGGTCCGGACGGCTTCCGTCGGCGCAAGCCGGACCCGCACTACCTCAACGAGGCGCTCGACGCGCTCGACGCCTCCGACGGGATCTACGTCGGCGACCGAGCGACCGACGTCATCGCCGCCGAGCGCGCCGGACTCGACGCCGTCTTCATCCGGCGAGACCACAACGCGGACCTCGATCTCGACGTCGAACCCGCAGCCGAGATCGAGAGCCTCCGCGACCTCTCCCCGCTGATCGAAGCCCGCTGAGCGCACGCCCCGATCCGATCGGGTCGTCGCGACCCCGACTCCGCCGAGGGCCAATTACCGCTGGTCGCCGAAGACGATCGCGTCGCAGTCGCCGCAGACGCGGACGGACAGGTCGGGGTCGCCGTTCGGATCGTCGCGGCACTCTCCGAGCGTCGTCTCCGCTATCGCCCCGTCACAGACCGGACAGGTGTCGAGAAACATCCGAACGGGACGGGCCGCCTCGCGGGAGAGCGCGTCGCCGACGCCCCGCTCGCGAAGCTCCGACGCGGCCGCGATCTCGGCGATCGCTATCGCCCGGGGGAGCCACACGCCGGGCGTTCCGGCGAGCATGATCCGCCCGTCGTGAGCGTATCCAGTGACGCCCTCCCCACCGATCGCGGCCGCCCGCTCGGCGATCGTGTCGTCGGGCTCCTCCCGGATCGACGCGGTCCGCGCGTCGATCGCCTCGCGGAACGACTCCGTGAGTCCGAGCGTCTCTCCGTCTTCGACCAGTGCGTCGACCTCGATGAGCCGCGACATCACGGTCTCCGGATCGATCGCGTCGCGGTCGCCGACGCCGCCGGCCGGGGCGTCGGACTCCGGGGGCGACTCCGCGTCCGATGTCGCGTCTGCGGCGTCGCTGGCGGCGGCGTCGCTGTCTCTTGACTCTCCGTCTGCGGCGTCTGCGGCGTCGGCGTGTGGATCGGTCACGCCTTGCCGGTCGTCGTCGAGCGAGGTAGGTCTGGCGGCTCCGCGTTCGCCGCCCGCACGGTACCGGACGCCGCCCTCTTTCGCTCGTTCGCTTCCGTCCTCGGCTGGCAAGTGTAACCACTCGGGGTCACGCCGAACGCGGATTCGCCGGCAGGGTTTTGCCCGCTCGGACGGAACGGACGGGTATGAGTACCGACACTGTCGACACGGACGGAGGTGGGAGCGACCCGGCGATAGAGGTGACCACCGACGCCGCGGCGGAGGCGCTCTCTCTTCTGGAAGGCGAGGGACTCGACACCGATGAGGCCGGGCTGCGGCTGTTCGTCCAGCAGGGCGGTTGTGCCGGCCTCTCGTACGGAATGCGGTTCGACACGAAGCCCGAAGACGACGACCTCGTCGTCGAACACCACGGGCTCCGCGTGTTCGTCGACCCCGCGAGCCAGAACTACATCGGCGGGAGCACGCTCGATTACGAACACGGCCTCCAGGCCGCCGGCTTCGAGGTCGAGAATCCGAACATCGTCTCCGAGTGCGGCTGCGGCGAGTCGTTCCGGACGTGACTGTCACCGTTTCCGCTTCCGGCGGTCGCAGTAGCTCCATTTTTCGACGTGTCGCGTCCGTCTTCGAGTCGCGTTTTTAAGCCCGTTCGGACGGTAGCGGGTCGCATGAGCCTCGACGCCTCGACGACCACCGACGGGGAGCGGGTGTACACCGACCGGACGCTGGCCGAACGCGGCGCGGACGGCCCCTTCTACGTGGTGTTCGAAGACGCCGACGGATCGTCGCGCTGGGGGTTCCGCTGTGGCAACTGCGAGTCGTTCGACACCGCGATCGACACGATGGGTCGGATCCAGTGTACCGACTGTGGAAACATCAAGAAGCCCGACGAGTGGGACGCGGCCCACGAGTGAACCCGTCGAGTGCGGGCGGTCTCGAGAGCGTCGCGCGATGGGTGTCGGACCGCCACGATCGCCGCGTGCTCGCGCCGCGACAGAACCGTGAGAAACTTTATCACGGATGCTGGCCAACGTCGAGGTAGATGGCCCCTGCGAGCATCCCACCGACGACGGAGGCCAGAGACGTCTTTCGTGAACTCGGATACACCGTGAGCGAGGACGGACGCGAGTTCGTCGCGGAGCGGAAGTGGCGGCGCGTGCTCGTGACGGTGTTGTGTCCCGCTGACGACGACGACCTCGACACGTATCTCGCGGACGGCGGCGACGCGCCCCGGCTGCGGTGTTTCGTCACGTGGCGCGAGAACGCGGGCGACCTGCGGGACCGACTCGTCTCGAAGAAGCCGCCGTACGACTGGGCGGTCATCGGTATCGAAGACGACGGCGCGGACTTCGCGGTGATGGAAGGCGCACCGGGCAGTCCGTGACCGACGCGGTCGGTGCGGCCAGCCTCTCCTGATCGGCTGCGGTCGGGGATACATTCAAATCCCCGTGTTCCGAATTAGCACGTGACATGGTATTTAAGAAGATCACGATGATCGGAACGAGCGAGGAGAGCTTCGAGGCCGCCGCCGACGACGCGATCGACCGAGCCGAGGACACCCTCGAAAACGTCTACTGGGCGGAAGTCGAGGAGTTCGGTGTCGAGTTACAGAACGCGGTCGACAGGGAGTATCAGGCCGAAGTGGAGATCGCCTTCGAACTGGCCGACTGACGTGGCGGTCTCAGTCGGGATCGAGCTACCCGAGTGCCGACCGCTTATATAGGCGGCCCCGAACGAATACGACATGACCGAGGATTCACGCGCGGACCGACGCTCTCCGGTCGGCGAGCCGGTCGTTCGATCGGACCCGGCGGTCACGGGCGACCGCGCCGCCGAGGCGGTCGGCTTCGACCCCGACGACCCCGAGAGCGTCGCCGAGGCGGCCGAGACGGTGGCGCGCTTCGCGGCCGGCGACGTCGGCGACGACGACCACGTGTTGATGCTGCGCGGCGCGGCCGCGTGCGCGGCGCTCGTCCGTGGCGTCGGGTCGTACAAAACGGCGGCCGAACGCGCCGGCGACGACGTGAGCGTGGCGTTCATCCGCAAGTGGGCGCGCGTTCACGACCTCCCGCAGGCCATTCGCCGACAGGTCGCGAGCGGACGGATCGCACCGAGCGCGGCCAAGCACATCGCGCGGCTCGGCGGCACCGACCGCTATCTGCTCGCGTGGGCGACCATCGACGGCGACCTGACGGTCCGGGAGGTCCGCTCCATCGCCTCGGCGGTCAACGACGGCAGCGACGTCGAGAGCGCGGTCCGCGAGGCGGGCGTACAGCTCGGCCACGTCGGAGTCGACCTCCCGCGCGACACGTACGTCGAACTCCGCCGCCGCGCCTCGAACGAGAGCCGCGCACCGGGAGACATCGTCGCCGCCGCGCTCGACGACTACTTCGCCGCCGCCTCCGACGACGCGCCCCGGTCGCCGTAGCGCGTTTCTAAACGTTTATCCGTGGTGTGCTCGTAGTCGATTTCGTCTGGGCCGGTAGCTCAGTTAGGGAGAGCGTCCGGCTTTTAACCGGACGGTCGGGGGTTCGAATCCCTCCCGGCCCGTGTCCTGTCGCGAGCATATCGCGAGCGGCGGTGCTGTGCGGGTGAGTACCACTCGCCGCCCCTGTCGATTCCGCCCCGGACGAAAACGTTTCCCCGCCACCCCACGAGTCGTCGGGTATGCGCATCGCCGTCCCCAACAAGGGTCGCCTGCACGAGCCGACGCTCTCGCTTCTGGAACGCGCCGGACTCCACGTCGAGGAGACCGCCGATCGACAGCTGTACGCGGACACGGTCGATCCCGAGGTGACGGTGCTTTTCGCCCGCGCGGCCGACATCCCCGAGTACGTCAGCGACGGCGCGGCCGACCTCGGCGTCACGGGCCTCGATCAGGCCGCGGAGTCCGGTAGCGTCGCCGACGATCCCGAGACGGCCGGCGACGCCGACCTCGTCGACCTCCTCGATCTCGGGTACGGCTCCTGTCGCCTGGTGCTCGCCGCACCGGAGGACGGCGACATCACGGCAGTCGAGGACCTCGCGGGCGCGACGATCGCCACCGAGTTCCCGACTGTGACTCGCGAGTACCTCGACCGGAAGGGTGTCGACGCCGACGTGGTCACCGTGACCGGCGCGACGGAGCTGACCCCGCACGTCGACATGGCCGACGCCATCGTCGACATCACCTCGACGGGAACGACGCTGCAGGTGAACCGCCTCGTCGTGATCGACGAGGTGCTCGCCTCGTCCGTGCGGCTGTTCGCCCGCGCCGACGTCGCAGACGACCCGAAGGTCGAACAGGTGCGGACGGCCTTCGAGTCCGTCCTCGCCGCCGACGGGCGGCGCTACCTGATGATGAACGCGCCGAAAGACCGCCTCGCCGAGGTGAAAGACGTGATCCCCGGACTGGGTGGCCCGACCGTGATGAACGTGGAGGCCGACGAGAACGGCAACGGGATGGTGGCCGTCCACGCAGTCGTCGAGGAGCGCGACGTGTTCGCGACGATCGCGGAACTCAAGGAAGTCGGCGCGAGCGGCATCCTCGTCACCGAGATCGAACGTCTGGTGGAGTGAGCCGAAACACGGGCGGCACCGGTCAGCTCTGACCGCCCCCGTCGTCGCGACCGATCAGTCGGTCTTTCTCCGGTCGCGTGAGCGACTTGACCGCGTGTTCTCTCGACATCGCCGCCGACTTCGACTCGAACGACTCGACGTGCCGCAGCGTCACGGGCGTCCGCCCGCGGGTGTATTTCGCACCCTCGCCGGAGTCGTGCTCGGTCACGCGCCGCTCGACGTCGGTGGTGTACCCGGTGTAGAGCGTCCCGTCGGCACACTCTATCACGTACACGTAGTGGTCGGCCACGGGTCGCCTTGCGCCTCGGACACTAAGGAGATACGGATTACGGTCTCACCCCGATCGGCCTCACAGATGCGAGTCGGGCGACTCAGCGATGGACCGCTCGGCCGCGGCTCACTCGCTCTGGATCCGCGGTGCGAGCATGAACGTCACGTGACCCAGCCCTTCGGCGAAGCCGTAGTGGAGTTTGACGGGGAACTCCTCGCCGAGTTCGATGGTCACCTCAGCGTCGGAGGGTATCGCCTTGTTCATGTCTTTGAGATAGTCCAGGCTGAACAGCGAGTCCGCGGGGCCGGCGGTGAGCGCGATGAGGTCCTCGCGGGCGAGTTTCAGGTCGACGTCGTCGGTGTCGCCTTCGGCCTCGATGAAAAAGGCCTCGTCGCTCTCGTCGACGCGGAGGCGGATGTGATCAGAGACCATGTCGGCGGCGGTGATGCCGCGGTCGATCTGTGCGCCTTCGACGACGATCTCGGCGGCGAGATCGAGTTCGGGGATGTCCGGCTCCTGACGGATCGAGTCGGGGTCGATGAGCGCGAGCGTGTACGACAGCCCGTCGATCTCGATGTGGAGCTTGCGGGTCTCTTCGTCGAGTTCGAGATGGATCAGATCGCCGGAGTTGGCCATGCCGGCGATGTCCTCTAAGCGGGCGAGATTGACGCCGATGACGCCGCCGTCGGCCTCGTAGGACTCGAACGCCGCGGCTTCGAGAGTGAGGTCGACCATCCCGACGTTGGCGGGGTCGACCGCCCGGATCGAGAGTTCCTCCTCGTTCAGGCGGATCTTACACTCGTCGACCAACACGCTCACCGAGTCGAGCGCGTCCTGAAACGTCGACGCGCCCACGATGGCCTTGAACATATACGTTCGGCTAGGGCGGTATCACCTAAAAAGGCACCCGATCGGAGCGGAATCGCTCCGGCGTGTCGACCGCCGCGGGATCGGCTCGAGCGCCACCGACTGAGACGATCCGTCGCGGGCAACTCAGTCGACTGCTCCGCGGTGAACGGACGGATCGGACCGGCGACCGACATCGGACGGACGGCCATGCGACTCACGACCGCCGCCTACGCGCGAACCAGACGGCACAACAGATGGCGAGCACGACGGCGACGGTCGTGACCGCGAACGCGACCCGATAGCCGAAATCGGTGTACGCGACCGCGCCCGCCACGACGTCTTCGGTCCGGTACCGGTCGAGTACGGCCCCCATCAGCGGCGGCAGTGCGGCCCCGCCGAAGAACCCGGCCCCGTTGACGGTCGCCGTTGCGACACCGCTGGCCCCGGCCGGGTACTTCTCTTTTATCACCGGCAGCGAGAGCATCGTGACTCCGAGACTGAATCCGATCACGAAGTAGACGACTGCGACCACCGGCAGCGGCGGCGCACCGAAGATGGGTATCACTCCGAGTGCGGCCGCGAAGAGTCCGAGTCCGGCGATCATCGGTGCCAACCGGCGTCCGATCCTGTCGGATATCCACCCGACCGTCGGTCCGCCGATCAGCATCCCGACGGCTCCGATCAGCGTGTAGTACGACGCGGTCGTGACCGAGAGTCCGTGGACGACGACCAGATACGGTACGCCCCAGAGCCCGATCACGGTCAGGATCGTTCCCATGGAACAGAAGAAGACCACCGAGAGCAGCCACTGGTCGGGGTCGGCGAGCAGCGTCCGCACGTGACGAACGGTTTCGCCGAACGTCACGGCGGGCCGCTCGGGGACGTTATCGATCGGATCGAGCCCGGCCGCGGCCGGCGATCGACGAACGAACAGCCAGACGCACCCTCCCGCGACGATCCCCAAGCCCGCGAACGCGAGGATCGTCGACCGCCAGCCGAACCACCGGATGAGATACGCCAGCGGCGTCGTCGCGACGATCGCGCCGAGCCCCGCGGTCCCCGCGGTCAGTCCCGTCATCGTTCCGAACTCGTCGGCCCGAAACCAGTTCGCGCAGAATCTGATCGTGGAGATGAAGACGACGCCGCTTCCGAACCCGATCACCGCCCGAAAGAGAAACGCCGAGCGGTATCCGCCGCTGAGCGCGAACCCGATCGCACCGGCGCTGAGGGTGACGGCCCCGGCCGTTCCGACGGACCGTGCACCGTACCGATCGGCCAGCATCCCCGTCGGGATCTGGACGGCCGCGTAGATGACGAAAAACGACGCGTGGAGCGTTCCCAACTGGGCCGCCGTCACTCCGAACGCCGAAATCAACCGCTCGGACAGCACGGCCGTCGACAGCCGGTGGATGTTGACGAGTAAGAACACCCCGACGAGCGACCCCCAAGCCACCCAGCGCCGCCGTGTCGGGTCAGAAAGAAGCTGCATACTTCCCCACTTCGCACGGGGGCGAAAATACTCTTGGGGCGACCCCGCCGACCCGTCCGACCCCTATATCAGCGGTTCGACGATCTCGCGTCCCTCGCCGAGGAGCGCCTCCACCGCCTCGTCGCTGTCGGCTTCGGCGTACACGCGTAGCTTCGGTTCGGTTCCCGATGGGCGGACGAGCAGCCACGAGCCGTTCTCCAAGAGGAGCTTGAACCCGTCGAGGGTGACCACCTTCGCGACCGGGGATCCCCGAACCGAATCGGGGATGTGATCTTCCAGGTCGGCGAGGACTCCCTCCTTCCGATCGTCGGGGCAGTCGAGAGACACCTTTCCGGACGCGATACGGCCGTGTTCGTCGAGCAGTCGGTCGACCCGGTCGTCGAACGGCTCCGCGGCGTGAGCGCTCGCGGCGAGGAGCGCCATCAACACGCCGTCCTTCTCCCGGACGTGTCCGCGGAGGGTGAACCCGCCCGACTCCTCGCCGCCGAACAGCGCGTCGTGATCGCCCATCGCCTCGGCAACCCACTTGAAGCCGACCGGCGTCTCGTACACCTCCTCGCCGTGCGCCTCCGCGATCCGGTCGACGAGGAACGTCGTCGAGACGGTGCGGACCGCGGGACCGGCGTCGGTCTCGAGCAGCCGGTCGTAGCAGGCGGCGTAAAACAGGTTAGCGTCGAGCACGCCCCGATCGGGCGTGACGACGGCGATCCGGTCGGCGTCGCCGTCGTTTGCGACGCCGAGATCGACCTCGTTCTCGGGATCGGTGACGCGGTCGGCCAGCTCGCTGAGATGCTCCGCGCTCGGCTCCGGCGAGTCGCCGCCGAACGTCACGTCGCGGTCACAGCGCAGCCGGACCACCTCGGCCCCGGCGGATTCGAGGAGGACGTCCGTGACCCCGCGCCCGCTCCCGTGCATGGCGTCGTACGCGACCGTGAGCCCGGAGAGGTCGACGCCGGAACCGGTTCCGGCGACGCCCCCGACCACCGCGCGGGCAGACGCGGCGTGGCTGGCCACTAGGTCGACGCGGGAGACCTCGCCGCGCTCGGCCTCGGGTAACAGGTCGGGCTCCGCGAGCCGGTCGACCACGTCCTCGGTCACGTCCGGAAGCGCGGGCGCGCCGTCGTGCGGAATGAACTTCACGCCGTTGTACTCCGGCGGGTTGTGCGAGGCGGTGACCATGCATGCACCGGCGAGTCCACGGTCGACGATGGCGTGAGCGATGACCGGAGTGGGGACGTCGCGTTCGGGGAGCAGCACGTCGAAGCCGTTGCCCGCGAGCACCTCCGCGAGGCTCTCGGCGAACCCCTCGGAGGTCTCACGGGCGTCGTAGCCGACCGCGACCGGCTCGTCGTGGCCCGCCGCTTTCAGGTGGTCCGCGACCGCCTGTCCCACGATCCGCACCCGTTCATCGGTGAAGACGTCGAGGGTGGCTCGCCACCCGTCCGTTCCGAAGGAAATCCGATCCATGGGCGTCACGTCGTGGGCGGGGACAATAAGACTCGGTGTGACCGGCGCGGCGAACGCCCTCGTTTTTGTCTCCGCGGTCCGAAGCCGACGTATGACTCGAATCGTCGCGATATCCGGCAGCCGCCGAGCGGCGAGCACGACGCGAGCGGCGCTCCGCGTCGCCCTCGACGCCGCGGGCGACGCCGGCGCGGAGACGGATCTGATCGATCTGGGCGCGGTCGACCTCCCGCTGTATCACCCCGACGAGGACGCTCAGGGCGACAGCGAGGCACTGACACGGCGGGTGCGAGAGGCCGACGGCGTGCTCGCGGGCACCCCCGTCTACCGCGGTTCCTACTCCTCGACGTTCAAGAACTTCCACGATTTCTGCGGCTCGACGGAGTACGAGAACACGGCCGTGGGTCTGCTCGCGACCGCCGGCGGCGGCTCCTACGGCGGGACGCTCGAACACCTCCGGTCGACGTTTCGAAACGTCCACGCGTGGACGGTCCCCGACGAGGTAGGGATAGAGCGCGCCTCTTCGAAGGTCGAGACCGGCACCGACCCACGGATTACGGACGAGGACCTCCGCCGGCGCACCGAGCGACTCGGTCGGGTCGTACTCGAACACGCGGAGCGGATGCGGGGGTGAGGGGGACAGCGGTGTCCGCCTCGCGGCTCCGTGACTCGCCGCCCTTTTGAGCGCCTCGCGCGTACGGCGTCCATGACCGAATCGGGTGACGACGACTGTGTCCGCTAACCGGAAGGGCGACCGCCGCGAGCGAGAGCTGGTGAACGCGCTGGACGAGGCGGGATTCGCCGTGATGCGTGCCCCGGCCAGCGGCTCGTCGACGGAGCGGGAACTGCCCGACGTACTCGCCGGCGACGGCGAGACGTTCTACGCGATCGAGGCGAAATCGAGCGCCGGAAACCCGATCTACCTCACCGGCGAGGAGGTCGAGGCCCTGCTGTTTTTCGCCCGGAACTTCGGCGCGAAAGCCCGGATAGCGGTCCGCTTCGACCGCGAGGACTGGTACTTCTTTCATCCCGGTGACCTGTACACGACCGACGCGGGGTCTTATCGCGTCAAAAAGGAGAAAGCGCTCGCGGACGGGACCGACTTCCCCGAGTTCGTCGGCGAGACGGAGAAAGTGACGCTCGACGAGGTCGGCGGCGACGGCGGGGACGACCCCGAAACGGCGGAGCGACGGGAGATCCTTGAGGCGGTTCGAGACGGACACATGCCGGTCTCGGACGCGCTCGACGTGTTGTGATTCATCTCGGTGATGTGACCCCTCTCGGCGAATCCGACGCGGCGCGGAGGCGCGCGCGGCTCCGGACCCCCTCGCTTATCCCTCGCGGCGTCGAACGTCCACCCGAATGAGCGAGGACTTCGGCCTGCTGGAGCCGGCTGACAACCCGGGGGACGAGTGGGAAACGCTCGACGTTTCCGACACTGAGGCCGACCGGGTCGCGCGCCGGCAGGACCGTGAGTTCGACGAGTTCCGCAAGCGGATCAAGAACACGGAACAGTTCAAACTCCAGGAGTCCGTGTTCGACGACGCGACGCTCGCGGCCGTCTACAAGCTCGTCCAGGACGGCTACGTCGACGCCTTCGGCGGCCCGGTGTCGACCGGCAAGGAGGCGAGCGTCTTCGAGGCGCTCGGCGGGCAGGCCGGTGAGCGCCCCGAGCCGGGATCGGACGCAGCCGGCGGCGGCCCCGAGGGCGTTCACCCGGAGCGCGAGGTCGCCGTGAAGGTGTACCGGATCAACTCCTCGAACTTCCGTCAGATGCGCGACTACCTAGAGGGTGACCCCCGATTCGAGGGGATCGCGAGCGACAAGAAGGCCGTCGTGTTGGCATGGACCCGCAAGGAGTTCGCCAACCTCGAACGCGCCCGCACGGCGGGCGTTCGAGTCCCCGAACCGATCGCGGTCCAGCGGAACGTCCTCGTGATGGAACTGGTCGGCCACGCCGACGACCGCGCGCGCCGTCTCTCGGAGGTCGACGTCGAGAACCCCGAGACCGCCTACGAGGTCGTCCGCGAGTACATGCGCCGGCTCTACCGCGCCGGCCTGATCCACGGTGACCTCTCCGAGTACAACATGATCATCCACGACGGGGAACTAGTTATCATCGACATGGGACAGGCGGTGACGGTCCACCACCCGAACGCCGGCGAGTTCCTCGACCGCGACTGCGAGAACGTCGCAGCCTTTTTCACCAGACAGGGGGTCGACGTCGATCCCGACGACCTCCACGCGTACGCGACCGAACCGGAACCCGATCCGAGCGGAGCGCCGGAGAGCGGATCGAGCGGGTCATCGGAGAGCGGACCGAGCGACCGCTCCGACGAGTAGCCACGGCGGCACCCTCTCCCCCGACGAAGAGCGCGCCATGCGGCCACACGCCGTCCGCAGCGGAACACGCTTAAAAGGCTCGGCCGGGTATCCACCGGCATGCAACACGTGACGGTTCCGCAGGACCGGATCGGCGTCGTCATCGGCGCCGGTGGCGAGACGATGCGGGAGATAGAAGAGCGGGCGAACGTGCGTCTCGACGTCGACTCGGAGTCGGGTAGCGTCGCCATCGAGGAGCGAGACGACCCCGTCGCCGCGATGGTGGCTCCCGACGTGATCAAAGCGATCGGTCGCGGCTTCACGCCGGAGACGGCGCTGTCTATCCTCGATCACGACCTCCGCACGCTCGATCTGATCGACCTGTCCGAGCACACGCGCAACGACAACGACCTCCAGCGGAAGAAGGGTCGGATAATCGGTGAAAACGGTCGGACCCGCGAACTCCTCGAAGAGCTGTCCGGCGCGAACGTCGTCGTCTACGGCACCACCGTCGGCGCGGTCGGACAGCCCGAGGAACTGGAGGTCGTCCGCCGCGCGGTCGGCATGCTGCTCGACGGCGCGCCGCACGGCGCGGTGTACTCGTACCTCGAGCGGATGTCGAACGAACTCGACGACGACGTGAGCTTCAACGCGCCGCAGTAGCGCGGCGATACCGCGTGGCAGTCCGCGTTAGTACCCGAGTCGATCGCGCACGAGGACGACCGTCGTCCGCCCCTCCTCCGTCTCTCGGCGGTAGACGAGCTGTTTGGCGATCGCCGACTCGACGCCGTACGCGTCCTGTGCGCGCTCGTTCTCTAGCGGATACGCGACCGACTCCAGCCGGTCGAACGCATCGGAGAGCGTCGGAACGATCTTGTTGGTGCCGGTGACGATGACCACGTTGCCGGCGGCGAACGGGTACGCCCCGATCCGGCTGCCGGAGAGGTCGGCGGCGACCAGTTCGCCCGTCTCGGCGATCGCGTTGATGCCGCCGAGGAAGTAGTCGGCCGTCTGTGACTCGCGGCGTGCGGTCTGTCGTTCGGCGTCGTCGTCGATACTCCAGATCTCATCGGGGAGGCTCTCCCACTCGTGTTCGCCCTCGCTGAGGAACTCCTCGAAGCCGATCTCTTCGAGCGTCGTCGAGTGGCCGTTCATCACCGACGCGCCCGCGGGGATCTGTGCCTCCACCGCGTCGAGCGCCTCGTCGGCGTCGTCGACGACGATCACGTCGAATCCGCGATCTTCGAGGTTCGATACGGTCTCCTCGACGGTCGCGTCGTCGGCAGGCTGGTCCAGCGTCTCGTCGATCTCGGTGTCGTCTGTGTAGTCCGCTTTCTGCTGTGGCATTGTAAGGGGAATCGAACGGATCGCGCCGCATCTCGCGCGCTCGCGGCGGACCCGCCTCGTGATCGATTGAAGGCGCGGACGACACTTAACGGCTCGCGAACACCCGTGTCGGGGGGTGACATCGGTGTTATCGTCGTGTCGGTGGAGCGATCGGTCACGAATCAAAGAACGAGCCAACGGCTAAGCGATCGGGCGTCACATCGGTCGTCGATAAAAATCGCGTATCGTCGAGACCCGAAAGGGTCGCGCGACGGTCGGTCGGGAGGCGGTTCGACGGAACGGCTGCGGTCGGCGTGGGGTGGATGTGTGAAGGCGTTAACCGAACTTCACTCCTCGCGGGTCGCGTGCGCTCACGGGACGCATCGTCCCGCTCGCTTCGAGGTTCTTTCAGAACCTCGCTTACATCGCACCGCCCATGCCGCCCATGCCGCCCATGCCGCCGCCCATTCCGCCGGGCGCGCCGCCGGGGCCGCCCTCGTCGCCGCCGTCGTCGGAGCCGCCGCCCTTGAGGTCGCCGGCCGCGATGACGTCGTCGATGCGGAGGATCATGACGGCCGCCTCGGTGGCGGACTCGATGGCCTGGGTCTTGACGCGGAGCGGCTCCACGACGCCCTCGGCCTCCATGTCGATCACGTCGCCCGTGTAGGCGTCGAGACCCGCGCCGAACTCGCCGCCGTCGTGGCGGGCGCGGAGGTCGACGAGCGAGTCGATGGGGTCGAGCCCGGCGTTCTCGGCGAGCGTGCGCGGGACGACTTCCAGCGCGTCGGCGAACGCCTCGACCGCGAGTTGCTCGCGACCGCCGACGGAGTCGGCGAAGTCGCGAAGCTGCAGCGCGAGTTCGGCCTCGGGCGCGCCGCCGCCGGGCAGGACCTGCCCGTCGAGCAGCGTCGTGCGCACGACGCCGAGCGAGTCCTCGATGGCGCGCTCGACCTCGTCGACGACGTGCTCGGTGCCGCCGCGGAGGATGAGCGTGACGGACTTGGCTTCCTCGACGTCCTCGACGAAGATGCGCTCGTCGCCGCCGATGTCCTTCTGGGCGACGGAGCCGGCGAAGCCGAGGTCGTCGGATTCGATGTCGTCGAGGTTGGAGACGACGCGGCCGCCGGTCGCGCGAGCGAGGCGTTTGAGGTCGCCGGACTTCGCACGGCGGACCGCCAGGATGCCCTCCTGTGCGAGGTAGTGCTGGGCCATGTCGTCGATGCCGTCACCGACGAAGACGACGTCAGCGCCGATGCCCTTCAGGTGGTCGACCATCTCGCGGAGCTGCTCTTCCTCCTGGTCGAGGAACTGCTGGAGCTGGTCGGGGTCCGTGACGTTGACCTCAGCGTCGATCTCCGTCTCCTTCACTTCGATTGCGCCGTCGAACAGCGCGACGTCGGCGTCCTCGACCGCGAAGGGCATGTTCTCGTCGACGCGCTCCTTGTCGACGATGACGCCCTCGACGAGCTCGGACTGGTCGATCGAGCTGCCGACGACCTTCTCGACGGAGACGTTCTCCGTGTCGATGCCGTCGTCGTCCTGGACCGCCAGCACGGCGTCGACGACGAGCTCGGCGAGCAGGTCCTTGGAGTTTTCGGCGCCCTTACCCGTCATCGCCGTCTCGGCGATTTCGACGAGCGTGTCGTAGTCGTCCGCGGAGACGTCGATGGCCTCCTCTTCGAGGATCTCCTTGGCCTTCTCTGCGGCCTGGCGGTACCCCTGCGCGAGCGTGGTCGCGTGGATGTCCTGATCGAGGAGTTCCTCGGCCTGATCGAGAAGCTCACCGGCGACGACGACGGCGGAGGTGGTCCCGTCGCCGACTTCCTCCTCCTGCGTCTCGCTGACCTCGACGATCATGTTGGCCGCCGGGTGGTCGATGTCCATCTCTTTGAGGATGGTGACGCCGTCGTTCGTGACGACGACGGACCCGCCGGAGTCGACGAGCATCTTGTCCATCCCTTTCGGGCCGAGCGTCGTGCGGACGGACTCCGCCACCGCCTTGCCGGCCGTGATGTTCATGTTCTGGGCGTCCTTCCCGGAGGTGCGCTGCGACTCCTCGGAAAGTACGATCATGGGCTGATTGCCCATCCGCTGTCGCTGAGACATAATCACCCATTGATTGTTTGTGATTCTATATAAACCTGTCGCTCATGCCGTGCGAAATCGCCACACGGGGGCGGTTACACCGCCTGTGTGTGGCTCGTTATCACGGGTATTTATAAAGAATGACAGACAGTCAGCGTCGCCGCAGGCGAGGTCAGATCGCTTCGCGATACGCCGCGAGCGTCTTCTCGACGTCCGCCTCCGTGTGCGCGTAGGAGGTGAACTGGCACTCGAACTGGTTGGCGGTGAGGAACACGCCGCGGTCTTTCATCTCCTGCCAGAACACCCGCTCCCAGCGGTCGGTCTCCGCGGCCGCCACGTCCGCGCCGGTCTTCGGACAGGTGTCGTACCGCCCGCAGTCGGCGTCCTGTCGGCACCCGTCCGCACAGCTGTCTGTCGTGTCAGCCGGCGTCTCGCGGGTGAACACCGTCTTGAACATCGAATCGGTTCCGACGACCGTGTACTCGGGCGCGCGCTCGGCGCAGACGTCGGCGATCCCCTCCCGAAGCTTTCGACCGAGGCGGTTGACGTGCTCGTACACGTCGTTCTCGGCGGCGTACTCCAGCGTCGCCTTTCCCGCGGCCATCGTCACCGGGTGTCCGGAGAACGTCCCCGATTGAAACACGCCGCCCGCGGGCGTGAACTCCTCGATTATCTCCGCTTTTCCGCCGATCGCACCGACGGGGAACCCCCCGCCGATGATCTTCCCGAAAGTGGTGACGTCGGGGGTGACGCCGAACTTCGACTGCGCGCAGCCGAGCCCGCCGACGCGGAACCCCGTGATCACCTCGTCGAAGACCAACAGCGCGCCGTGGTCGTCACACAGGTCCCGGAGCGTCTCGTGGTAGCCGTCGACGGGCATCACGATGCCCGTGTTCGCGAGGATCGGCTCGACGAGGACCGCGGCGATGTCGTCGCCGTGCTCGGCGAACACCTCCTTCGCGGCCCGCGGATCGTTGAACGGAATCGGGAGGGTGTGTTTCGCGAACTCCCCGGGGATCCCCTTCGTCGACGGGCGGGGATTCTCGGGACTCCCCTCGACGAGCGTCGACTCCTGTGCGCCGTGGTACCCGCCCCGCATCACGACGATCTTGTCGCGGTCGGTGTGCCCTCGCGCCAGCCGCACCGCGGAGACGGTCGCCTCCGTCCCCGAGTTGACGAATCGGATCGACTCGACGCTCGGGACGTGACGAGCAACGAACTCCGCGTGCTCCACCTCCACCTCCGTGGGCGCGCCGTACATCGGCCCCGCGGCCGCGTGCGACTGGACCGCCGACTCGACCGAGTCCGGCAGGTCGTGACCGTACAACAGCGGCCCGTATCCCATCACCCAGTCGACGTACCGATTGCCGTCGGCGTCGATGACGTGACCGCCGTCTCCCCGCTCGATGAAGAACGGATGCGGCATCGTCGCGCGGACGGAGGAGTTGACCCCGCCGGGCGAGACCGACAGCGCGCGGTCGTACAGCTCTCGTGAGCGCTCGTGGTTCATGTCTCGGCGTTCGGTCGGCGGATGAAAGTAACTGCCGACCCGCGGCCGTCGCTCGCCGGGAGAGGTCAATGAAAAGAAACCGCCGTCAATACGCCGGACCGATCGATCGGGACGAGTTCACGTCTCCGATCTCACACGGCCTCCGGTCCTCTCGTTCCGGTGCGGACCTGCAGCGCGTCCTCGACCGGCATAATGAACACCTTTCCGTCGCCGGGCTCGCCGGTCTTTGCGGCCTCGCTGATCGCCTCCGCGACCTCGTCGGCCGGAATGTCGGCGACGACGATCTCTATTTTGACCTTCTGGTGGAGGTCGACCGTGAACTCCTCGCCGCGCCACTGTCCCTTCTTGGCGGGCTGGCTGCCGCGGCCGGAGACGTTCGTCACGGTGAGCGAGGGCGCGTTGATCTCGACGAGAGCCTGCTTGACCGCGCCGAGCTTGTCGGGGCGGACGACCGCCGTGACCATCTTGATCTCCGTGCCCGGCTCCTCGCCGCCGTCGGCGCGCGGGGAGTCGTCCGTGGTGTCGATGACCGAGGGGCCGCCGTCGGTCGCCACGCGGTCGCCGCCGAACTCGGGGTACGTCTCGACGCCGTGTTCGGAGATGTCGAGCCCCTCCTGTTCGTGTTCCGCGGTGACGCGCGCCGCGCCGCTCACTTTGAGGGCGTACCAGACGACGGCGGTCGCGGTGAGCGTCCAGCCGCCGATGATGACGACGCCGACCAGTTGCGCGATGAAGTGTGCACCGATGCTGCTGCTGAGCTGTCCGGGCGCGGCGACGAACGGGAACAGCAGGGTTCCCAACACGCCGGCGCTGCCGTGGACCGGGAACACCGCACAGACGTCGTCGATCTTGAGCGTATCCGAGACGAACTCGAAGACGATCGGGAGCTGTGCGCCGGCGAGGCCGCCGACAACGAGCGCACCCCACCACGCCGTCGTGTCCGGAATTGCGGTGATGCCGACCAGTCCCGCGAGCAGGCCGTTGGCGACGTAAAGCGTGTCGACCTTGCCCGTCTTCAGCCACACGACAAGCGCCGCTCCGATCCCGCCGGCCGCCATCGCGATCGTCGTCCCCATCGCGACCAGGTTGACGGTCATCGTGTTGAACACGCCGCCGCTGACAACCGAGGCCGTGCCGACGTTGAAGCCGTACCACCCGAACGCGAGGATGAGCGTCCCGAGGACGGCGAAGGTCAGCGAGTGACCCGGGATGACGTTCGTCGAGCCGTCATCGGCGTAGCGGTCCATCCGCGGGCCGAGCACGGCGGCGGCCGTGAGACCGGCGATGCCGCCCATCCCGTGGACGATCATGCCGCCGGCGAAGTCGTGGAACGCGGTCCCGGTCAGTTGGGCGACGAGCCCGTCACCGGAGGCCGACCAGGTGAACGCGATGACCATCGGGTAGATAACCGCTGCCAGGAGGAAGGTGTAGGTGACGTACGCGCGGAGCTTCGCGCGGCCGGCGACCGCGCCGGAGACGATGGTCGCCGCCGTCATCGCGAAGACGGCCCCGTAGAGCCAGTTGACGTACGGACCGACCGAGCCGGCCTCGGAGGCGAGTTCACCGCCGGAGAACAGCGTTCCGGCGACGGAGACGGGACCGCCCGAGCCGCTCATCACGCTGGTGAACGCCGTGCCGATCAGGAAGAACACCGTCACGCCCACACTCCACGTCAGGAGGTTCTTCGTCAGCTGGTTGGCGACGTTCTTCGAACGTACCTGCCCGGCCTCCAGCATGGCGAAGCCGGCGTGCATGAAGAAGATGAGGAACGTTACGACGAGGATCCACGTTCCGTTCAGTGCGTTCGCGAACGTCGTCGGATCGACGCTCGCGAGGACACCGGTCGTCACGAGGCGATCACCTCTACTGAACGTTCGTCCGTTGAGTGGCGCATTTCATTCGTGTTCATGTGCTGAATCACATCTCAACCCGGGGAATGGGAATTATATAAATGCTGGAGTTGACATATTCAAGAAATTCCCCTGGTAATACGCAGTCTGTTCAATATAAGGCATAATCTAGTGTATATAAGGACGTAAGCCAGCCGATTGTTGGGCAATACTTGCACCAGATTCTGACGAATGTGTTGTCATACGATTGAGTATTGGCCGCGAATTCGTCGATTTCGGCCCTTGAGACGCGGCGCGCGGCTACTCTCGGCGAGTATTGCCGAACCGTTTCGCCTCCGGGCGACGGTACGTGCACCGGTCCCGGCGTGTCGTGCGCTGAGATAAGCGATATCGGTGGTTTCGCGCGTCGAACGTAGAAGTTTACGTTCGTCAAGCCGATCGGAGTTCGAGACGAGTTGTGTCCATCACGTCCCCCGATACGGTTTCGTTCGGTCGGCTCCGTCGCGGCGACAGTCAGTCACTCCGGCTTCAGTCCCTCGCCCTGAACGCGCATTACGGCCTCGCCGTCGGCGAGGTTCGGCGCGTCGACGAGCCGAACGATCCGCTTGTTGCCCTTCGACTTCCGGAGGTAGATCCGGAACGTCGAGGCGTGTCCGAGTATGTTTCCGCCGATCGCCTGGGTCGGATCGCCGAAGTACGAGTCGGGGTTCGACGCGACCTGGTTGGTGACGAGGATGGCGGTGTTGTACAGATCGCCGAGCCGCATCAGGTCGTGGAGGTGCTTGTTGAGCTTCTGCTGACGCTCGGCCAGTTCACCGCGGCCGACGTACTCCGCGCGGAAGTGCGCGGTGAGCGAGTCGACGCAGACGATCCGGATGGGCCATTCGCTCTCCTCGTGTTCGCCGGCGAGTTCCTTGGCCTTCTCCGCGAGCAGAATCTGGTGATTGGAGTTGAACGCCTTCGCGACGTGGATCTGGTCCAAGAACGCCGCGATGAGTTCCTCCATCGCCTCGTCGTCTCCCGGTGTTCCCTCGATCTCGCGTCGCTCCATCTCCTCGGCGAGGATCTCGTCGTCGAGCCCGCGAACCATGTCGTCGATCCGTTCCGGGCGGAACGTGTCCTCCGAGTCCACGAAGATGCAACCGCCGTCGAGTCCGCCGTTCTCCGGCGGGAGCTGTACGTTGACGGCCATCTGGTGTGTGACCTGTGACTTCCCGGACCCGAACTCGCCGTACACTTCGGTGATAGACTGCGTCTCGATACCGCCGCCGAGCAGGTCGTCGACCTCGTCGATCTGCCACGAGAGCTTTCCGATCTCCTGTCGACGCTCCAGCACGGTCGCGCCCGTCTCGAAGCCGCCGACGTCGGCCGCGTCGCGGGCGGCGTTGATGATGTCGGAGGCAGACGACTCGCCGATATCGGCGGTGTTGGACATTTCGCCGGGACTCGCGACGGCGATCGACTGGTAGCTCTCGAATCCGTTCTCGACCAGTTTGTCCGCGGTCGCGGGACCGACTCCGGGGAGGTCTTCGAGTTCGTCTTCAGGCATGTACTCCACCCTTGCTCGGCATCGGGTATAAAGGCTGGTTTACACCTTGGTGAAAGTAAAACGGGCGGTTGACGTCCCGTCGGTCGCTGGCTCGGCATCTCTGATGAGAACTAGACACCCCGGCGAGATCGACCGTGCACCGGAAGTGGTCCCGGGCGAGATCGACCGTCGGCGAGCACGCGTGTTCGGTGGCGTGTCCTCAGAACCCGACCCGGCGGACGTAGCCGAGTTCGCGGATCTCGACGAGCAGCTCGCCGGGCAGCTCGGCGTCGGTTATGACGTACAGCTTCGGATCGTCGGTGAACTCCGGATCCTCGCTCAACACCTGACGGATCGAGACCCCGTGGTCGGCCAGTATTCCGGTCACCTCGGCGACGATGCCGGCCTCGTCGGCGGCTGCGACCTCGATCGTGAGCACCGTGAGATCGAGGACCGGTGCCAGGTCCATCAGGCTCGGCACCGACGAGATGTTGGTGAAGATGCGCTTCAGTTCCGGATCGTCTAAGATCGCGTCCGTCGTCGAGTCGACCACGCGCCGGTCGACGTCGAGTTCGCGCGCGATCCCGGTGTAGGGGATCTCGATCCCGCCGGAGACCACGCGGCCCGCCTCGTTGACCGAGAAGCCACGCTCCAAGAAGAGCCGAATGACGGCCTGCTGGCTGGGTGACCCCTCGAATTTTTCGAGGATCTCGTCGAACATTCGTTACTACGGCTGGTTCCCGCTCGGTGTTAAAAAGTCGGATGAACGGACGCGACCGGTGACGACGCGACGGACGAAGCTGACGAGGGCAGCCGACCGACCGTGTCGTTCCCGTCGTGATCACTTTCACCTCGCCACCCGACTCCTTTTAGGCCGAGCCGCCGAAGTTCGCCCCGTGTCAGAGTCGTCGCATCTGCGGTTCTTCCCGTACGAGGAACCGTTCCCGAACCAGCGCGAGGCGATGGACAGGGTCGCCAACGCGTTAGATCGGGGTCAGGACGTGCTGTTCGAGGGCGCGCCCGGAACGGGTAAGACCCTCTCCGCGCTCGTGCCCGCGCTCGAACACGCCCGCGAACACGACCGTACGGTGGTCATCACCACCAACGTCCACCAGCAGATGCGCCAGTTCGTCGAGGACGCCCGCGCCATAACGCGCGAAGAGCCCGTCCGCGCGGTCGTGTTCAAAGGGAAGGCCTCGATGTGTCACATCGACGTCGACTACCAGGAGTGTCAGACGCTCCGCGACACCACCCGCGATCTGGTCGAGACCGAGAGCGACGTTCGCGAACTGGAGGCTCGTCAACGCGAGCTGCTGGCCGAGAGCCGAGAGGGCGACGCGAGCGCGGCGGAGGCGCGCGAGTCGGTCATGGCGGCGCTCGACGATCTGGAAGACGAGATCGACGGATACGAGACCGCGAACGTCTGTTCGCACTACCGCAACAACCTCACGCGTGACACGGACGACTTCTTCGCGTGGCTCTTCGACGACGTTCGCACCCCTGAAGACGTGTACGCGTACGCGGACGAGCGCGACCTGTGCGGCTACGAGCTGCTCAAGGAGGGGATGGAGGGCGTCGACCTGGTCGTCTGTAACTACCACCACCTGCTCGATCCTCAGATCAGAGAGCAGTTCTTCCGGTGGATCGACCGCGACCCCTCGGAGATTGTGACCGTGTTCGACGAGGCGCACAACGTCGAGGACGCCGCCCGCGACCACGCCACGCGGACGCTGACGGAGAACACCCTCGACGCCGCCCTCGACGAACTCGACGAGAGCGACGACTCGCGCGCCGAGGCGGCGGAGAACGTGGTCGGCGCGTTCCGCGACGCGCTCGCAGAGACCTACGACGAGGCGCTCGGATTCGGCGACCGCGAGACGATAGGCGAGGGCTGGGAGGACGTGTCGATCGCGAACGACGACCGGCGAGACGACCTCACGCTCGCGTTCCTCGGTCACTACGAGGGGGCGGGGATCGACGCCGAGACCGAACTCGCGGTCCAACTCGGGCAGGCGATAGACGAGGAGTACGAGCGTCGCTACCGCGACGGCGAGACGACGACCCGGAGCGAGTCACAGACGCTTCAGGTCGCCCGGTTCGTCTCGACGTGGATGGACGAGGGGACGGAGCTCGGACAGTACCCCGTCGTCTCCGTTCGCCGTGACGCGGCGACCGAAGAGGTGTACGGCCGCGCGGAGCTGTACACCTGTATCCCACGTCGGATCACCGCCGAACTGTTCGACGAGGTCGCCGCGTCGGTCCTGATGAGCGCGACGCTTCGTCCCTTCGACGTCACCGAGGAGGTGCTCGGGCTGTCCGACGCGGCGTCGATCGCGTACGGGATGGCGTATCCCGAAGCGAACCGCCGCACGTTCGCGGTGGACGTTCCGCCGCTGTTCTCCTCGGAGCGAAACGATCCGGGGACGCAGGAGACCGTGGCCGACCTCCTCCGGGACGCGATCCGATTCACACCGGGGAACACGCTCGCTTTCTTCCCCTCGTACGCGGAGGCGGAGCGGTACTACGAGCGCCTCGGTACCGGGAGCGGCGGTACGACGCAGACCGACGCCGCTGATCTCGGTGATCTCCACCTCGACGGTCCCGGAGAAGACGAAGAGCGGATCCGCCAACGATTCGTCGAGAGCGACGACGCGACGCTTTTCACCTCGCTCTGGGGGACGCTCGCCGAGGGCGTGAGCTTCGACGGCGACGACGCCCGGACGGTCGCGGTCGTCGGTGTTCCCTACCCTCACCTCTCGGATCGGATGGAGGCGGTCCAGGCGGCGTACGACAGGGCGTTCGCCGACCGCGACCGCAGCCGCGACCCGGGGTGGACGTACGCTGTCGAGGTTCCGACGATCCGCAAGACTCGACAGGCGCTCGGCCGCGTCGTGCGGGGCCCGGACGACTTCGGCGTCAGGATCCTCGCCGACCGTCGCTACACGACGGCCGACATGGGAAAATACTCGGTTCGCGGGTCGTTCCCACCGGAGGAGCGCGACGAGTTGATAGACGTCGATCCGACGAAACTGAAGTTCGCGATGCTGAACTTCTACGGCGACCACGACGCGTACGACGGCCCGCCGCCGGAACCGTGAGATCGGTCGACCGGCGGGTCTCAGCCGTCACCCCGGCATCGACGCCAGAAGCACCGCGACACCGATCAGGATGATTCCGAGCAGCATCGAAACGACCGCGTGAATGGCCGTCATCACAGCGACCGCGCGGCGCGGCTGGTCGTAGCTCCACGCGAACATGACGCCGTCGACGAGGAGCGCGAGCGGGACGAGAAGCGCCTCGGTGACGGCGAACGCTCCGCCGCCGACGCCGATCACCGCGGGAAGCGGACCGACGTAGAGCGCTCGACGGGGGTCGACGTCGCCGAGCACGTTCCGCGCGGCGAGGTGGGCGGTGAGCGAGAGGAACGCGGCGAACAGGAGCGTCGTACCCAGCACCGATATCGGCGTGACCGCCTGAAGCGGGACCGCCTGAAGGCTCATGGCGGACGTACGTACCGGCGGTAAAAGTGACCTCGGTCTCGACGCGGATTCGGGATCGACACCGCCCTTTCGCGCGGTGCGTTCAGCCGATCAGGCCGAGTTCATCGAGTTCCTCGATTATCACGTCGACGGCGGCGGCCGCGTCGTCGGGACTCGTCCCGCCCGTGACGACGAGCTTCCCGCTGCCGAAGAGCAGCGCCACGACGTCCGGATCGTCGATACGGTAGACGAGACCGGGGAACTGCTCCGGTTCGTACTCGATGTGTTCGAGGCCGAGGCCGATCGCGATCGCGTTCAGGTTGAGTTCCTCGCCGAGGTCGGCGGAGGTGACGATGTTCTGGACCGTGATCTCGGGGTCGCCGACGGGAATATCCAGCGCGCGGAGCTTCTCGAAGACGATGTCGAGGCTCTCGTGGACGGCGTCGATGGAGTTTGCGCCGGTACAGACGATCTTCCCGGATCGGAAGATGAGCGCGGCCGACTTCGGGTCGGTCGTGCGGTAGACGAGGCCGGGGAACTGTTCGGGATCGTAGTCGGCACCCTCCAAGTCCATCGCGACGCGCTGGAGATCGAGTTCCCGGTCGATCCCCGTGGAGGCAACGACGTTCTCGATCGTGATCGTCTCCTTCGGATCGGCCATCACTGGTTCGACGCACGCTCGAAATGCGTATAAAGGTGGCTGGTCGGAACCGCTACGCTCTTGCGACCAGCCGCCGGACGCCGTGGCGTGTACTGGCTCGAACTCGCCGGCGAGGTGGACGCGTTCGCCGCGTACGAGGCGTCGACCGCGGCCGCCGGCGTCGACCTTCTCGCGCCCGGGATAGCGAGCGCCGGGAGCCTCGATATCGGTGCTCCCGCGAGCGCCCGTCTCGGACGCGGCGACCGCCGCGACCCCTCGATCGCTCGTGACGCCTCGATCGGGCGTCTCGCGTACACGCGCGCGGCTCACGAGGCGGTCGCCCGGACTGACGCCGATCTCGACGCGGCGGTCGCCGCGCTGGAGGCCGCACCGATCGATCGGACCGGGACGGTGGCCGTCAGGGCCAGAAACGTCAGGAACACGACCGACGTCTCGACGAGCGCCGCCGAGCGCGCGCTCGGCGGAGTCCTCGTCGACCGCGGGTTCGCGGTCGACCTCGACGATCCGGACCACGTCCTCCGCGCGCTGTTCGCCGCGGGCGACCGTCCCGACCACGCGGCGGTCGCGGGTGCCGACGGCGGCGACGCCTCCGTCTGCGCGCTCGGATGGGTCGCGGCCGAGGCCGCCCGCGACTTCGCCCCGAAGCCGACCGACCGGCCGTTCTTTCAGCCGGGGAGCATGGCTCCGGCCGACGCTCGCGCGTACGCCAACCTCGCAGGCGCGGCCTCCGGACGCACGCTCCTCGATCCCATGTGCGGTACCGGGGGTCTCCCGCTGGAGGCCGGGATCGTCGGTGCCGACGTCCTCGCCTGCGACGCGCAGTCGAAGATGGTCCGCGGAACGCGCGAGAACCTCCGAGCGTACCTGGATCGCGCTGTCGACACCAGACGGAGCGATCGCCCCGCTTGGCACGTCGCACGCGGCGACGCCACGTCTCTCCCGGTCCACGACGACGCGATTGACGGCGTCGCCTTCGACGCGCCCTACGGCCGGCAGTCGAAGATCGCCCGTCACGAACTGGCCGACCTCGTCTCGGGCGCGCTCGCGGAGGCCGCGCGGGTCGCCCCCCGCGCGGTCGTGGTCGCGGACCGAGACTGGCGCTCCGAGGCGCGCGCGGCCGGTTGGACCGTCGACGCCGTCTTCGAGCGTCGAGTCCACCGATCGCTGACGCGACACGTGCTCGCGCTCGACCGCGAGTGAGCGGCGCGCTCGGACGACGCTGCCGGCGCGTTCCGGACGGATCCACCGTCCCGAGAGTGAACACCGAAGTAGAGATATCACGGTTTCGAGGGCCGCAAACGATGAGTTTCAGTTTCACTCACCTCGCGGGCAACGATTAAGTAGACGGCCTGACGTGGTGTGTCCATGACCGGGGACGCCGGCGGCGACATGCTCTCGTGGGACGAGTCGGTGTTCCGCGACGAGTCCGTCTTCGAGATCGATCACGTCCCCGAGACGTTCCGGCACCGCGAGAGCCAACTGGAGAGCCTGAAGTACGCGCTCCGCCCCGCCGTCCGCGGCTCCCGCCCGCTCAACACGATCGTGCGCGGTCCGCCGGGGACGGGCAAGACCACCGCCGTCCAGAAGCTGTTCGGCGAGCTCGGCACCCGCACCGACGTCCGGACCGTTCGAGTCAACTGTCAGGTCGACTCGACGCGATACGCCGTCTTCTCGCGGCTGTTCGAGGGGATATTCGACTACGAACCGCCGTCCTCGGGCATCTCGTTCAAGAAGCTCTTCGGGCAGATCACGGACCGGCTCGTCGAGGAGGACGACGTGCTCGTCGTCGCCTTAGACGACGTGAACTACCTCTTCTATGAAAACGAGGCGTCGGACACGCTCTACTCGCTTCTGCGCGCCCACGAGGCGCACTCCGGCGCGAAGATCGGCGTCATCGTCGTCTCCTCCGATTTGGGCCTTGACGTGATCGACGACCTCGACACCCGCGTCCAGTCGGTGTTCCGGCCCGAGGAGGTGTACTTCCCCGTGTACGACGCGACCGAGATCTACGACATCCTCTTCGAGCGCGCGAAGCGCGGCTTCCACGACGGCGTCATCGGCGACGCCGAACTGGAGCGCGTCGCCGATCTGACCGCCGACAGCGGCGACCTCCGGGTCGGCATCGACCTGCTCCGCCGGGCCGGGCTCAACGCCGAGATGCGCGCCTCGAAGACGATCGCCACCGACGACGTCGAGGACGCGTACGACAAATCGAAGCACGTCCACCTCTCGCGGTCGCTCCGGGGCATCTCCGAGTCCGAACGCGACCTCGTGCGCGTGCTCGCCGCTAACGACGGAAAACGCGCCGGAGAGGTGTACGAAGCGTTTCACGAGGAGACCGACCTCGGGTACACCCGCTACTCCGAGATCGTCAACAAGCTCGACCAGCTCGGCGTGATAGACGCCGAGTACGCCGACGTCGACGGCCGCGGGCGGTCCCGCGAGATCTCGCTCGCGTACGACGCCGACGCGGTGTTGGACCGACTGGAGTGACCCGGCTAGAGTAGGCCGTCCCGGGCCGATCGGACCGGACCGCCCCGGCCCGCGCCGACGCCTTTTCAACCACCCCCGCCGACTCTGGACGCATGAAGACGAGCGGCGGGAGCGACGCGGCGAAGCGCCGGGCCGGCGAGTCGGCGGCGGCGGCGGTCGACGACGGCGACGTGGTCGGACTCGGCACCGGATCGACGGCCGCACACGCCATCCGTCGGATCGGCGAGCGCGTCGACGCCGGGCTCGACGTGCGCGGCGTGCCGACCTCCTTCGCGAGCCGCGAACTCGCCGCCGATCGGGGGATCCCGCTCGTGGATCTCGACCGGGCGGTCGGTCCGGACGCGCCCGGGATCGACCTCGCGATCGACGGCGCGGACCAGGTTGTCACCGCCGGGTCTGCGAGCGGCGGCGAACACGCCGCGCCCGCGAACGCGGCTATCAAAGGGGGCGGTGCCGCGCACGCCCGTGAGAAGCTCGTCGATTCGGCCGCCGATCGGTTCCTCGTCGTTGCCGATCCCTCGAAGGAGACGGCCGCGCTCGACCGTCCCGTCCCGGTCGAGGTCCTACCCGCCGGCCGGTCCGTCGTCGCTCAGGCGGTGCGGGCGGCCGACGGCGAGCCGACGCTCCGGCGCGCGGAGCGGAAGGACGGGCCGGTCGTCACTGACAACGGCAACCTCGTGTTCGACTGCGCGTTCGGCGAGATCGCGGACCCGGCGGCGCTGTCGACGACCCTCTCGGAGACGCCGGGCGTCGTCGATCACGGCCTCTTCGTCGATCTCGCCGACGAGATCCACGTCGGCACCGCGACCGACGTGCGAGTAGTGACGTGGTGAGCGGTAGCGTGAGTAGATCTCGCGACCTGCCAGAAACGCGAGTCGGACACACCGGTCGCACCGCTCACGAGTTGGCGTCTGTGCGGCGGAAATAACGACGGACCGAGAACGCGTCCGTCTTAGAGGTCGCGAGGCTGGACCGTCTTCCGGTCGTTGGCCTCGGCGCGGCGCGCGGCGTCTTCGAGCAGCTCGTCCACTTCGTCGTCCAGCGCGTCGTAGAAGTCCGAAGCGACGTTCTTGTCGTCCAGGGCTTCCTTGACGGCCGCTTTGACAATAAGGTCTGCCATGCGCTCGACGCTATCCGTCGATAGTTAATAAGAGTTCCTGAATTCCCCCGCGAGGGACGCCGTGCGGGCGGTTCGCGGCGATCTCCACAAACGAACACTGATAAACCTTGTGAGAGACGGAGGCGAGAGCCGATTGCGATCGATAGCTTCGACACCGTCCGTCACCGACGACCGGTATGCGCGACACGCTAGAAGCGCTCGCGGCCGGCGAGATCGGCGTTTCAGAGGCCGAATCGCAGCTGGCGGGCTACGCGACCACGGGGGCCGGCCGGTTCGACGCCGCCCGCGAGCGTCGCCGGGGGATTCCGGAGGCCATCCTCGCGGAGGGGAAGACGCCAGCAGAGGTCGCGGCGCTGACCGCGACCGCCGTCGAGACGACCGGCCGAGCGCTCGTGACCCGAGCTACCGCAGACGACGCCGCCGCCGTTCGGACCGAGGTGGAGGGCGGCGCGCTCGAACGGCGTGGGGACGCGTCCCCGACTATCGATCACGACGAGCGGACCGGGACCGTCGTCGTCCACGCGGCCGACTTCGACCCGCCGTCGCTGGACGCGACGGTCTCCGTCGTCGCCGCCGGAACGGCTGACGCGGCGGTCGCCGGCGAGGCGGCCGTCGTCGCGCGCGAGATCGGCGCGACGGTCGACCGCGTGGACGACGTCGGCGTCGCGAATCTCAACCGCATCGTCGATCAGATCGACCGCGTTCGCGAGGCCGACGTCGTCGTGGTCGCCGCGGGCCGCGAGGGAGCCTTACCGACCGTCGTCGCCGGACTCGTCGACGCGCCGGTGATCGCGCTGCCGGTCTCGACCGGTTACGGCGTCGGCGGCGAGGGCGTCGCGGCGCTGTCGGGCGCGCTCCAGTCCTGTTCGGTGCTCACGACGGTGAACGTCGACGCAGGCTTCGTCGCCGGTGCGCAGGCCGGTCTCATCGCGAGAGCGGTCGACGCGGCGCGTGACGCCTGAGCCGTCTGCCATCCACGAGCGGCTCATCCGCGAGTTCGGTCTCGGCAGCTACCCGTCGGATACCGGAAGCGAGCGGGGTGGTGAAGGGAATTTGTCCGTCGAGTCCCAACCGCGTTTCGCCGGTGTATCCCGGTACCACATGCCACGCTGTGACCACTGCGGGTCGCACGTCTCGGATCGCTTCGCGCGCGTGTTCGCGGACGAACTCAGCATCCTCTCGACGACAGCGACCTCAACGCCTGCCCGGAGTGCGCCGCCAACGCCGAAAGCGCTGAGGTGGCGCAGGACCGCGGTCGTACAGGGGATTGATCGCCACGGCTTCGACGGGGCACTACACGCATACTCACGGCACGGGACGCCGCCGTGTGGCGGTATCGGCCTCGTTCCCGCCGGAGTGTGAGTGTTCGCCTCGCCACCGCCGACACCACCGATCACGTGTCCGCGTCGGCGGACCGTCGGACGACGTGCCGCCGCCGACGCGTCGCCGCGCCGCTCAAGTGTCTCGCCCCCCAACGACGCGTATCGTGAGCGACGCCGACTCTCCCCTCTCGGAGGACCGTCCGACCGTCGACCGCTCTCTCCGCGTCGACGCCCCGTTCGATCCCGCGGGCGACCAACCCGAGGCGATCGAGACGCTCGTCGAGGGGTTCGAGTCGGGCGCGGACAGACAGACCCTGCTCGGCGTGACGGGCTCGGGAAAGACCAACACCGTCTCGTGGGTCGCCGAGGAGCTGGATCAGCCCACCCTCGTCTTGGCTCACAACAAGACGCTCGCGGCCCAACTGTACGAGGAGTTCCGCGAGCTGTTCGAAGACAACGCCGTCGAGTATTTCGTCTCCTATTACGACTACTACCAGCCGGAGGCGTACGTCGAGCAGACGGACACGTTCATCGACAAGGAGATGTCGATAAACGAAGAGATCGATCGCCTGCGCCACTCCGCGACGCGGTCACTTCTCACCCGCGACGACGTGATCGTGGTCGCCTCGGTCTCCGCGATCTACGGGCTCGGTGATCCGGGGAACTACCGCGACATGGCGCTCCGGCTGGAGGTCGGCGAAGAGGTGGGTCGCGAGGAACTTCTCGCCCGGCTCGTCGACCTGAACTACGAGCGCAACGACGTGGACTTCACGCAGGGCACCTTCCGCGTGCGCGGCGACACCGTCGAGATCTACCCGATGTACGGCCGGTACGCCGTCCGGGTGGAGCTGTGGGGCGAGGAGATCGACCGGATGGTGAAAGTCGACCCGATGAAAGGCGAGGTCGTGAGCGAGGAGCCCGCGGTGATGCTCCACCCCGCCGAGCACTACTCGATCCCGGACGACCAACTGGAGCAGGCGATCGGGGAGATCGAAGAGTTGATGGAGAAACGCGTCAGCTACTTCGAGCGACAGGGCGACCTCGTGGCCGCTCAGCGGATCGAAGAGCGCACCACCTTCGACATCGAGATGCTCCGGGAGGCGGGCTACTGCTCCGGGATCGAGAACTACTCGGTCCACATGGACGACCGCGAGACCGGCGACGCCCCCTACACGCTGCTCGATTACTTCCCCGACGACTTCCTCACGGTGATCGACGAGTCTCACCAGACGATCCCCCAGATAAAGGGCCAGTACGAGGGCGATAAGTCCCGCAAGGACTCGCTCGTCGAGAACGGGTTCCGCCTGCCGACCGCCTACGACAACCGCCCCCTGACGTTCGAGGAGTTCGAAGAGAAGACCGACCGCACCCTCTACGTCTCCGCGACGCCGGGCGACTACGAGCGCGAGACCTCCGATCGGATCGTCGAGCAGATCGTCCGCCCCACGCACCTCGTCGATCCGAAGGTGGAGGTGACGGGCGCGACGGGGCAAGTCGAGGACCTCTTAGAGCGAGTCGACGAGCGGATCGAGCGCGACGAGCGCGTCCTCGTCACCACCCTCACGAAGCGGATGGCCGAGGACCTCACGGAGTACTTCGAGGAGGCCGGGATCGACGTGTCGTACATGCACGACGAGACGGACACCCTCGAACGCCACGAGATCATCCGCGACCTCCGCTTAGGCAACATCGACGTGCTCGTCGGCATCAACCTGCTGCGGGAGGGACTCGACATCCCGGAGGTGAGCCTCGTCGCCATCCTCGACGCCGACCAGGAGGGATTCTTACGCTCCACCACGACCCTCGTCCAGACGATGGGGCGGGCCGCCCGCAACGTCAACGGCGAGGTCGTCCTCTACGCCGACCGCATGACTGACTCCATGGAGGCGGCCATCGAGGAGACGCAGCGGCGCCGGGAGATCCAACTGGAGTACAACGACGAGCACGGATACGAGGCGACCACCATCGACAAGCCGGTCGGCGAGACCAACCTCCCCGGAGCGAAGACGGACACCTCGTCGGTCAGCGTCGGCGACGTGGAGAGCACAGAGGAGGCGAGAGCGCAGATAGACGCGCTCGAAGACCGGATGGACGAGGCCGCGAGCAACCTAGAGTTCGAGCTGGCGGCGGACATCCGCGACCGGATCGCCGAACTCCGCCGCGCCTTCGAGATCGGTGCCGACGGGGACGAGGGCGTTCCCGCGCCGATCGGCGAGGAGTGACCGGCCGGCGGGGTCCCGCGGTCGAATCCGACGGGCCGATTCTCAGGCGGCGGAACGCCGAGGCAGGGGTTTTTACCCGCCACCGTCGGATTCGGTTCCATGTACCGACGTGCGGTCGTGGTCGGGACACTCGCCGTCGCCACCGCCGGCTGTACCGACCGGCTCCGCGACGTGGCCGCGTCGACGCCCCGAGACCTCGAGGTTCGGAGCCGCTACGTCGACGGCAACCCCATCGTCGACGGGCAGAGCATCCGTTCGCTCCCGGCCGAGATCCATGTCCACGCCGCGTCGTATCGGTCGCGCGACGCCGCGCTCGCCGCGAGCCGACCCGACGCGACCGAGACGCGGTCGTTCGTCGACGCGATCGAGTTCGTCGACGACGACGGCGGGTCGATCCTCGTCGTCGCCCAGCATCTCACCGCGCCCGAGGTCGAACTGCGGCTCGGCGCGGTCAGCCGCATCGGCGACGGCGCGCTCCGCGTGGCGCTCGATCAGTCCGGCCCCGACGTGGACGTCGAGAAGCTCGACGACCCCGTCGTCAAGACCCTGCTGCTCCGGCTCACCGACCGGCAGGGGACCCCGACGCGCGTCATCGTCTCCGTCGACGGCGAGCGCGCCGGCGTGACGATCTGATCACGGATTGATCGCGGGTCTCGGTCGCGTCCGCGTCCCGCGATCGTTTAGTGGCTCGGCGGCCTCTCGCCGATATGCTCTCTGTGTCCCGCCGGCTCCGCGGATCGGTCCTCCTCGCGCTCGCCGCTGTCGCGTTCGCGAGCGCGGCCGCCGTCGCGCCCGTGATCGTCCCCGGAGGCGCGTCCGGTAGCCCCGCATCCGCCTCGCTGTCGCCGGTCTCGCATCTCGCCACGCCCGCGCTCCTCGCGGCCGGATCGGTGTTTCTCGTCGCCGGTGCGGCCGCGGTCGTCGACGCCGACCTCTCCGCGCGCGCCGCCCTCCTCGCGCCCGCGCTGGGTGCCATCGGCGCGCTCGCGCTCGGCACCGGGATCGGAACCGATGTCGGAGCGCCGCTCGCCGCGTTCGCCGCTCCGGAGATGCTCGCGGCGCTGGGTAGCGGGCTTCCGGCCGTCGTCGCGGCGGGTGCCCTCGGCGGCGGGGCGATAGCACCGGTGGTCCGCGCCGCGACGACCGAGGACACGGTCGTCCTGCTCGTCGGTGCCGCCGCGTTGCTCGCCGCGGTTGCGAGCGGGTCGGAGGTCCCGCTGGCGCTCGCCTCCGGCGGCGTCGCCGGCGCGGTCGCGGTGGGGTCGCTCTGGCTGCTCGACCCGGCGACGTGGCGGCCCTGACGCCGAGGAACCGCGAGCGTCAGAATGGGGTCCGCGTCACCCCGGCCGCTCGGTCTCGGTCTCCAGATCCACGTCCCGGTCGGCCTCGCGGTCGAGGTCCGCCTCGCCGGCGATGCCGGCGTCGCGAGCCGTGTCCGCGTCGCGGGTCTCGTCGGTCCGCAGGTCGCTGTCGGCCACCGTGTCGAGCTGTTCAAGCGCGCTCTCGATGTCCTCCAACCCGAGCATCTTCTCCGTCTCCTCGTCGAACTCCTTGCTCTCCAACCCGTCCATCTGTTGGACGTCGGAGCCGGACAGGGCCTTGCCGTAGCGGCCCACGAGACTCGTGAGTTCCTGTGGGAGGACGAACGTGGTGGATTCGCCTTTGCCGATCTCTTCTAAGGTCTCCATGCCGCGCTCGATGATGGCGCGCTCGCCCATCGATTCGGCCGAACGGGCGCGGAGCACGGTGGAGATGGCGTCTCCCTGCGCTTCGAGGATCTGCGACTGTTTTTCCCCCTGCGCGCGGATGATGTTCGACTGCTTGTCACCCTCCGCCTGCTCGACCGCCGACCGCCGTTCACCCTGCGCTTCGAGGATCATCGCTCGCCGGCGGCGCTCCGCGCCGGTCTGTTGTTCCATCGCGCGCTGAACTTCCTGTGAGGGGCTCACCTCGCGGACCTCGACGGCCTCGACGCGGATCCCCCACTCGTCGGTCGGCTCGTCTAACTCCTCGTTGATCCGGTCGTTGATCTGGTCGCGCCGCGAGAGCGTGTCGTCGAGTTCCATGTCGCCGAGGACGGCTCGGAGGGTGGTCTGTGCGAGGTTCGAGACGGCGTTCTTGTAGTCGTCAACCTCTAAGAATGCCTTCTTCGCGTCCATCACCTTGATGTAGACGACCGCGTCAGCGGTCACCGGCGAGTTGTCACGCGTGATCGCCGACTGGCTCGGCACGTCTATCGTCTGCGTCCGCATGTCGAACGCGTACGTGCGGGAGACGAACGGCGGGATGACGTGGACGCCCGGTTCGAGCAGCTTCCGGAACTCACCGAAGACCGTGAGCGCCTCCTTGTCGTAGGCGTCGACGATCTCGACGGCGCTGACGACGGTGACGGCCGCGAGCAGCAGCGCGAGCGCGGCGACTCCGAAGACGAGACTCTGACTGAGGAGGGCGAAGCCGACGACGACCGCGGCCCCGAGCGCGAGGTACTGCCAGACGGAGTCGGGGACCGCCCCGACCGCGTCCGACATCTCGACGGCGTCGCCGCGCGGACCGTTGGTTCCCATGCGAGACGTTACGGCCGGACGCTGTTAACCGTTGGCACGAGAGACGGAGATCGCGCGCGCCGGGACGATATCCGAGATACCGGAAACGCCGGCGACTGCGGGCGGCTTTAAGCCTTCGGCGCGTGCAGGGCGAGGTATGCCATCCGACGACGACGCACCCCGAGAGTTCCGCACCCGAAGCGTTCACGCCGGTTCGTCTCCCGATCCGGCGACCGGTGCGCGCGCGACGCCGATCTATCAGACGACCTCCTACGAGTTCGAGGACGCCGACCACGCCGCCCGGCTGTTCGCGTTGGAGGAGGCGGGGAACGTCTACTCGCGGATCATGAACCCGACGAACGCCGCCTTAGAAGAGCGGATCGCCTCGCTCGAAGGCGGGGTCGGCGCGGTCGCGACCTCGTCGGGCATGGCCGCGTTCGATCTCGCGACGTTCATGCTCGCGTCCGCCGGCGACAACGTCGTCTCCTCGTCGGCGCTGTACGGCGGCACCTACACGTACCTCACGCACTCCGTCGAGCGCCGCGGGATCTCGACGCGGTTCGTCGACCCGCTCGACTACGAGGGGTACGCCGACGCGATCGACGAGGACACCGCCTACGTCCACCTCGAAACGATCGGGAATCCGGCCCTCGTCACTCCCGACATCGAGCGGATCGCGGACATAGCGCACGACCACGGCGTCCCGCTGTTCGTCGACAACACGTTCGCGACGCCGTACCTCTGCCGCCCGCTCGATCACGGCGCGGACCTCGTCTGGGAATCGACCACGAAGTGGCTCACCGGAAACGGCACCACGGTCGGCGGGATACTGGTCGACGGGGGGTCGTTCCCGTGGGCGGAGTACCCCGAGAAGTTCCCGGAGATAGCCCAGGACAACCCCGCGTACCACGGGATCAACTACGTTGAGGCGTTCGGTGAGGCGGCGTTCACTTTCGCGGCGGTCACCCGCGGGCTGCGCGACCTTGGCGACCAGCAGTCGCCGTTCGACGCGTGGAACACGCTCCAGCAGACGGAGTCGCTCCCGCTGCGGATGGACAGACACTGCGAGAACGCTGGAATCGTCGCGGAGTACCTCGACGAACACGACGACGTGGCATGGGTGAACTACCCCGGCTTGGAGGACCACGAGACGCACGAGGAGGCGAGCGAGTACCTGGAGGGCGGCTACGGCGGCATGATCACCTTCGGGCTGGAGGGCGGCTACGAGGCCGCGAAGGGAACCGTCGAGAACGCCGACCTCGCCTCGCTGCTCGCAAACGTCGGCGACGCGAAGACGCTCGTCATCCACCCCGCCTCCACGACTCACCAGCAGTTGACGGAGGAAGAACAGGAGGCTGCCGGCGTCACCGGCGACATGGTGCGGCTCTCGGTTGGCATCGAGGACCCGGCCGACATCGTCGCCGACCTCGACGCGGCGATCGAGCGCGCGACCGCCTGAGCGGCTCGTCGGCCGCGCGTCAAGCTATCGGACGCACCGCGCGCCGACTCACGCGATCTTCTCGTACTGCTCGGAGAGCTTCTCCGCGGCCTCGTCGAGCAGGTCGGACTCGTACTCGTCGAGGTCCCACTCGACTATCTCCTCGACGCCGTTCGAGCCGAGCTTCGCGGGGACGCCGATCGCGGTGTCGTCGTAGCCGTACTCGCCGTCGAGCACGACGGAACAGGGGAGCACCTCGCCGGTGTCGCGTAGGACCGCCTCGACCGTGTGCGCGACGCCGGTGGCGGGGCCCCACTGGGTCGCGCCCTTCCGGCTGATCACGTCCATCGCGGACTCTTGGAGGTCTTCGAGGATCGCCTCTCTCTCGCCGTCGAACGCGGGATCACGGCCGTTCACGCGAACCTTCGAGAACACCGGGGCCTGCGCGTCGCCGTGCTCGCCGAGGATCGTCGCCTCGACGTTCTTGACGGGCGCGTCGAACCGCTCGGAGAGGACGTAGCGGAAGCGCGCGGAGTCGAGCCGTCCGCCGAATCCGATCACCTTGTGGCGGTCGCGGTCGCCCGCTTCGTAGAGGTGGCGGTTCAGAAGGTCGACCGGGTTCGAGGTGGTGACGGTGACGAAGTCGTCGTTGTGCTCGGCCAGCGAGGAGCCGATGTCCTCCATGATCGGCGCGTTGTCGCCGGCCAGATCGATCCGAGTCTGGCCCTCCTTGCGCGGGATGCCGGCCGTGACCACGACGACGTCCGAGCCCGCCGTGTCGGCGTACTCGCCCTGTCGAACGGTCGTGTTCGAGTCGTAGGCGATCCCGTGGTTCGCGTCCGCCGCCTGCCCGATCGTCGTCTCGCGCTGGTCCGGAATGTCGACGAAGACGAGCTCGTCGACCACATCGCGCAGCGCGAGGTTGTACCCGGCCGCGGCTCCGACGGTCCCCGCCGCACCGACAATGCTGACTTTGGTCATACGGTGTCTATTCGCGTCTGGCTGTCGAGTAAACGTTTCGGAACCACGGGCGCGCGCCGGTGCAGGACTCTCGGCGCGGGCGCTGTCGCGGACGGCACGCAGGCGCAGGTTCGCGTGCGCGTATGACCGGTCTGACCGCCGTCGCGAAACCCCTAACTTCGGCGGCGTCCCAGTGGCGGTCGTGCCGACGTTCCGTTACCCGTGTCCCGGCTGCCGAACGACCAACAGCCTCCACGACGCCGACTGCGACTTCGAGGGGGTGAACTGGCCGACCGTCGAGAAGGCGTACACGGACCTCCTGACCGTCCTTACCGCCGAGCGCGACGGCATGGCCGAGTCGACCCTGCGCGAGGCGATTCACGATGACTGGAGCGGGCTCCACAAGGCCGCGCTGGAGGCGCTCGAACGCGACCAGCGCGTCGTCGAGGAGGGCGACCGGCTCCGGCTGCTCACCGCCGCGGAGTTCAAAGAGCGCGTCTCGGAGCCGACCCGCGATCCGATGCGGACCGTCTACGAGCACGGCTCCGTCCCGGGCTGTCACGACAACGCCGTCTTCGCGATGGTCGCGTGGTACGAGATGGTCGGTCTCTCGTGGTCCGAGACCCGCGAGAACGTGATCGAGTGGCTCCGCGAGTCCGGCGCGTGGGACCGCGGCGGCTTCGAGGAGTCCACGCCAGAGGAACTCGTCGACGCGAAGCGTCACGTCTACGACGAGGGATACGGCTGGAAAGAGAAGGGACAGGCCGCGAAACGCGTCATCGAACGCCACCTGTGACGCCGATCCGGCCGTCTTCTTAAGTTTCCGCGTGGCCTCTCGCCACCGTGACACACCCGGAGGCCGGAGTCGCGTCGATCGGCGGCGGAGACGCGGGCGTCGACGGCGGTTCCGAGGGCGACGGCGACGCCGAACGGCCCCCCGCCGTCGCCAACCCGCGGCGTGCGCTCGCGGTCGTGATCGGCGTCGTGTTCATCGATCTCGTCGGCTTCGGGATCGTGATCCCGATCTTACCCTTCTACGTGCGGTCGTTCGGCGTCAGCGACGCCTTCATCGGTCTACTCGCGGCGTCGTACTCGCTCGCGCAGTTCCTCGCCGCGCCCACGCTCGGCCGGCTCTCCGACCGGATCGGGCGGCGACCCGTCCTGCTCGCGTCGCTCGCGACAGCCGGCGTCGCGTGGGTGACGTTCGGCTACGCCGGCGCGGCGGGCGCGCGCTTCGGGACGACGGCCGCGATGGCGACGCTTTTCGCCTCCCGAACGCTCGCGGGGGCGATGGGAGGTAACATCGCCGCCGCGCAGGCGTACGTCGCCGACATCACCCCGCGGGACCGACGGGCCGGCGCGCTCGGGCTCGTCGGCGCGTCGTTCGCGCTCGGCTTCGTCTTCGGTCCGGCGATCGGGGGACTGCTCGCGGCCGACCCGGTGGTGGCCCGCTCCGACGCCCTCCTCCCGGCGTTCGTCCCGGCGACGGCGTACTCTCTCCCGAGCTTCGCGGCGGCGGGGATGAGCCTCCTCGCGGTCGCCGTCGGGTTCGTCTTCCTCGAAGAGCCGAACCGAACCCGGCCAACGGCGGGTGCGGAGGGGCCCCGGCACACCACCGCGATCGGCCAGTTCCGCGACGCGCTCGCGTCCGTTTCGCTCCGGCCGCTGACGCTCGCGTACTTCGTCGTCGCCGTCGCGTTCGCGGGCGTGCAGGTGATGTTCATCCCGTACGTGGCGGACGCGTTCGGCTACGACGCGACGGCCGCGGCGTTCCTGCTCACCTACGTCGGCGTCCTCGGAGCGGTGAATCAGGGCGTGCTCGTCGGGCGGCTCTCGCGGGTCGTCTCGTCGCGAACGCTCGTCGCGGCCGGTTCGGTGGTGCTCGCTGCCGCGCTCGTCGCGATCCCCGCGACCGGCCTCGTCGACCGGCTATCGAGTGATATCGCGGTCGGTGGCCCGGCGTGGCTCACGCTCCAGCTCTTGGCGTTGCTCCTCGCGTTGGCGGCGCTGTCGCTCGGGAACGCGCTCGTGAACGTCTCGCTCGCGACCCTCGTCTCGGCGTCCGCGGCCGACGCGGACCAAGGGGCCGCCTTCGGCGTCACGCAGGGCGCGTCGAGCCTCGGGCGGACCGTCGGCCCGCCGCTGATGGCGGTGTTGTACACGGTCGCGGTCGCGTCGCCGTTCCTCATCGGCGCGGTGCTCCTCGTTCCCGTCGCCGTCGCGTTCGGGCGACGGTCGGCGGCGTGAGCGCGGCGGCGCCGCGGCCGGCCGCCGAAGCGATCCGCACGACAGCTTTAGGCCGGCCGTCGCCGTCGTAGCCACACATGGCTTTCGACGCCGTCCCCGTCTGGCCCGCCGTCGGCTCGGCGGCCGGGGGTGCGGGCGCGCTCGGGCTCGCGTGGGCGATCCGCGATCACCGCGGTCGCCCCGGCGTCGACTGGTTCCTCGGCGTGTTCGTCGCGCAGGCGCTCTGGTGTCTCTCATACGGAGTCGGCCTGCTCGTCACAGACCCCCTCCTCCGGGCCACGCTGGAGGCGGCGATGTGGCTCGGGATCGTCTGGACGGGCGTCGGCTTCCTCGGCTTCGCGCTGGAGTACACGGGCCGCGGCGACGTGGTCCGCGGTCGACTGTTCGCGGTCGTCGTCGCCTTCGGCATCGTCGCGACGCTCGCGCTCCTCACGAACCCGATTCACGGGGCGTTCTGGACCGAGTTCCGGTCGGCTCCGGTCTTCGGCGTCGAGACCGTCACGTACGCGCTCGGCCCGTGGGCGTACCTCGTCGTCGTCGTCGAGACCGTGCTCGTCGCCAGCGCCGTGTTCCTGCTCGTCGACACGCTGCTCAGCTACGGGCCGCTGTACCGCCGCGAGAGCGCGGCCGTCGCGTTGAGTTCGCTGCCGCCCGGCTTCGCGCTGGTCGCGTGGACGCTGGAGCTCGGTCCGATCCCGCAGCTCCAGCTCGCGCCGATCATGTTCGTCCCGCACGTCCTGCTCGACGCGTACGCGTTCAACCGCGCGGAGATGTTCGACCGCAACCCGACGACCAGCCGCGCCGCCGAGCGGACCGCGGTCGACGACCTCGCAGATCCGATCGTCGCGCTCGCGCCCGACGGGGGGATCGTCCGACTCAACCCGGCGGCGGAGTCCCTGCTCGGCGTCGACGCCCCCACGGCTCGCGACCGGCCGCTCGACGCGTTCCTCGACGCGTCGATCGCGCTCGACGGGGACGGCGACGAGGTCGACATCACCGTCGCCGGACGCCGCCGCACGTACGCGGTGTCGACCGCGCCGCTGGCCGACCCCAACGGCACCCGCGTCGGCCACACGGTCGTCTTCTCCGACGTGACTGAGCGGGAGCGGCGTCGCCAGCAGCTGGCGGTGCTCAACCGCGTGCTCAGGCACAACCTCCGGAACGACGCTGGCGTCGTCCACGGATACGGCGAGCTGCTCGCAGAACGACTCGACGACCCGGATCTCGCTCGGATGGCGGACGCGATAGAGCGACGGGCCGGGGCGCTTGCGGCGCTCGGGGAGAAGGCGAGAACCGTCGAGCGCGTGCTCGCCGACGAGGAGGCGACCGAGGTGAGCGTCGGCGACGTCGTCGCGTCGGTCGTCGCCGACGCCCGCGATCGGGAGCCCGACGCCGCGATCGAATTCTCGACGGACGACGGCGACAGCGATGAGAACGATGTGGGCAACAGCGATGACAACGGTGTGGACGACAGCGACGGCGAGCAGACGGTCCGGCTCAGGTCGGACGCCCTCCGCGCGGTCGTCGAGAACACCGTCGAGAACGCGCTGGAACACCACGACGGCGACGGCGTCGAGCGCGACGACGGGTCGCCGTGGGTCCGGGTGTCGCTCCGGCGGGAGCGGTCAGCGGGCGACTTCGGGGCGGCGGCCGGCGGTGGCGGCGACGCCGACAGCGGCGATGTCGACAGCGCCGATACGGATATCGACGACGCTGGCGACGACGAGGGCGACAACGCTGGTGACGATGAGGACGACAACGCTGGCGACGACGAGGGCGAGCGGTTCGTCCTCACCATCGCGGACGACGGGCCGGGGATCCCGCCTCACGAGATCGCGGCGGTCGAGTCAGGGCGGGAGACGGCGCTCGAACACGGGTCGGGGCTCGGTCTGTGGGTCGTCGCGTGGGCGGCCGACGCGATCGGCGCGGACGTCGACTACGCCGAGCGCGACCCGCGCGGGACGGTCGTGACGGTGACGATCCCGATCGACCGGTGACGATCTCCGTCCGAGGGCGACATCCGACCTGAGAGCGACGTGAGCGGGACGAACATAGCGGAACGTTTTTACGTCGGAACGCGGCTATCTGTACCTAATGACCGCGGCGGCTCGTCCGGCGGCCACGCTCTTCCGAGGCCGACGAGCCCCGCGACCGCGACGAGGCGTCCGACCGCGACCGGTTTCCGGCGCGGCGCGACGACCGGCCTCCCGAGGCCAGTAACGTTCTCCTCGTCGCGTCCGCGCCGTTCCGTCTCCGAGAGTGACAGCTTCGTCCGTCGTCAGCGACTGCGTCGAGGTTTTGTTCCAATATTCAAACCGCTGAATTTAAGGGGATAGGCCGGATCTACTCCGATAATGACGAGCGTTGCACTCGCGTTCAGCGGGGGACTCGACACCACAGTGTGCGTACCGCTTCTGAAAGAGGAGTACGGCTACGACGAGGTCATCGGCGTCAACGTCGACGTCGGCCAGCCCACCGAGGAGTTCGACGAGGCCGAGGAGACCGCCGACGCGCTCGGTCTCGACATCCACGTCGTCGACGCGAAAGCGGAGTTCGCGGACTTGTGTTACGACGCGGTGAAGGCAAACGCGACGTACCAGGGGTACCCGCTCGGGACCGCGCTGGCGCGTCCGGTCATCGCCGAGGCCATTCTGGGCGTCGCCGAAGCGGAGGGCTGTGACGCCATCGCACACGGCTGCACGGGGAAGGGGAACGACCAGCTTCGGTTCGAGGCCGTCTGGCGCGGCTCCGACCTCGAAGTGATCGCGCCGGTCCGCGAACTGGGCCTCACCCGCGAGTGGGAGATCGACTACGCGGCCGAGAAGGACCTGCCCGTCGAGGCCGGCGACGGCGGCGTCTGGTCCATCGACGAGAACATCTGGTCGCGCGCGGTCGAGGGCGGCGAACTGGAGGATCCGAACTACGAGCCGCCGGAAGACATCTACGAGTGGACCGCGGAGCCCGAGGGCGAGACGACAATCGAGGTCGCTTTCGAGGAGGGCGTCCCGGTCGCCGTCGACGGCGAGGAGATGGATCCGGTCCCGCTCATCCAGCACCTCAACGAGTACGCCGGGAGCTACGGCATCGGCCGCACCGACGTGATGGAAGACCGCATGCTGGGGCTGAAGGTGCGCGAGAACTACGAGCACCCGGCCGCGACCGTTCTACTCACGGCCCACCAAGCCCTGGGGGATCTCGTCCTCACCAAGAACGAGCGCTCGTTCAAGAAGGGTATCGAACACGAGTGGTCCGAGAAGGCCTATCAGGGCCTCGTCTTCGCGCCCGTCGTCGACGCGCTGAACGCCTTCGTCGACGAGACGCAGGACGTGGTGACCGGCACGGCGACGGTCAAAGTCTCCGGGGGCAACTGCCGCGTCGTCGCTCGCGACTCCGAGTACGCCGTCTACTCCGAGGAGATGGCCTCCTTCAACACCGAGGACGTCGCCGGCATCGCACAGGAGGACGCGACGGGCGTCGCGAAGTACCACGGGTTACAGGAGCGTCTCGCCAACGACGTGAAAGCGAGCGTCTCGAAGCCCGAACTCGCCAGCGATGGTGGGGCCGCAGTTGACGACGGCACCGACGATGGTGGGGCCGCAGTTGACGACGGCGGGACCAACCTCGACGAGAACTGAATGACCGACGACGATTCCACCGCGAGGGACGCCGACGGGACGAACGACGCCGACGCGACTGGCGACACCGCCGTCCGCCGCGACCGCTTCAGCGGCGGCCCGGCCCGTTCGTTCCTCTCCAGTCTCGCCGCCGACGCGGCCATCTTCGAGGCGGACCTCGCGGTCGACCGCGCACACGCGGTGATGCTCGCGGAGCAGGGGATCGTCGACGACGCGGTCGCGGGCGAGATACTCGCGGCGCTCGACGACGTGGCGGCCGCCGGCCACGACGACCTGCCCGACGGCGAGGACGTCCACGAGGCGATCGAGACCGCCGTGATCGACCGGATCGGCCCCGACGGCGGCCGGATGCACACCGCGCGCTCGCGCAACGACGAGGTGGCGACCTGCATCCGGTACCGCCTCCGCGAGGACCTGCTCGCGGCCGCGGAAGCGACGCTCATGCTCCGCGAAGCGCTCGTCGACGTCGCGAGCGAGCACGCGGAGACGGTGATGCCGGGGTACACCCACCTCCAGCCCGCCCAGCCGACGACCGTCGCGCACTACCTGCTGTCGTACGAGGGTGGGATCGCTCGCGACACGGCGCGGCTGCTCGACGCCTACGAGCGCACCAACCGTTCACCGCTCGGCGCGGCCGCGTTCGCGGGCACGCCGTTCGACGTCGACCGCGAGCGAACGGCCGACCTGCTCGGCTTCGACGGACTCGTCGCCAACTCGATGGACGCCGCCTCCGCGCGCGACTTCCTCGCCGAGGGAGCGACCGCGTGCGCGACGCTCGCGACGACGCTGTCCGGGCTCGCCGAGGACCTCGTCCTCTTTTCGAACAAGGGGTTCGTCGAGCTGTCCGACGACTACGCCTCCACCTCCTCGATCATGCCCCAGAAGAAGAACCCCGACACGCTGGAGCTGACCCGCGGGGTCGCCGGCGACGCGATCGGCGAGGCGACGGGTACGCTGAGCCTGCTCAAAGGTCTCCCTCGCGCGTACAACCGCGACCTCCAGCGCGCCCACGCGAGCGTGTTCGAGACCGCTGACGACGTGCGGGAGGCGACCGAGGTGGCGGCGGGCGCGGTCGCGACGGCCGACTGGAACGAGGGCGCGCTCGCGGACGCCGCGGGCGACGGCTTCTCGACGGCGACGGGCGTCGCCGATCTGCTCGCCATGGGCGGGCTCCCGTTCCGCACCGCTCACGAGATCGTCGCGGCCGCGGCCGAGCGCGTCACGGACGACGACGCGCCGGCGACGGCGGCCGCAAAAGTTGACGAGGCCGCTCGAACGGTGACGGGCGAGCCCCTCTCGACGTACGTGAGCCGCGAGGACGTCGAGGCCGTCTTGGACCCCGAACGCAGCGTCGCGAGCCGCGACTCCGTCGGTGGACCCGCGCCCGACGCGGTCGCGAGCGACCTCGATGCCCGCCGGGAGACGCTCGATTCGGATCGGACGGCACTCGCGACGCGTCGGGAGTCGCTCGCGGACGCGGCTCGCGCGCTCGACGCCGAGGTGAGCGAGTATGTCTGAGGTGAACGCCGGTGTCTGACCGACGACAGCCGGACCGGCTGCGACGACCGCCGCGGTCGGCGGTCGGTCCGCGACCGCCGGCGGCGATCCCGTCCCTGCGAGGGGGCGAGGTTCGTATCGAATTCTGACACGAAACGGGACGCGGAGGCGTTTCGTTCCGGTTTCATTCGAGTAGCGGCCGCTTTACGTAGTATAATTTATCCGACAAGTTCGAAGCCTTTATGCGCTCTCGACGCCGACACAGATCCACGATGACGAGCGACACCGATACGCTGGTGGCGGAGGACCCGATCACGGGCGACGAGATCGAACTGCCGGCCGACGTCGAAGTCGGCGAGATAATCGACAGTCCGGTCACCGGAACCGAGCTGGAGGTCATCTCTCTCGACCCCGTCGTGTTGGAGGAGGCCCCCGAGCTCGAGGAGGACTGGGGCGAGTAACGTCGATGGTGACGACCGCGCCGAGGTGGTCTGCGTGAAGGTCGGGATCCTCTACTCGCGGATCCGGAAAGACGAGAAGCTGCTGCTCGAAGAGCTACGCGACCGCGACCACGAGGTCGAAAAGATAGACGTCCGAAAAGAGCGGTTCGGGCTCGACTCGACGACCGCGGCCGTCGACGACCTCGACATCGTCGTCGACCGCTGTCTGTCGACGAGCCGGTCGCTGTACGCGACGCGCTTTCTCGACAGCTACGGCGTCCCCGTGATCAACGCCCCCGAGACGGGCGAGGTCTGTGCCGACAAGGCGAAGAACTCGCTCGCGCTCGCGGAGGCCGACGTGCCGACCCCCGCGACGGAGGTGGCGTTCACGACGGAGGCCGCCTTAGAGGCGATCGAGTCGTTCGGCTACCCATGCGTGCTCAAGCCGGTCACCGGCTCGTGGGGCCGGCTGATGGCGAAGATCGACTCGCGTAACGCCGCGGAGGCGATACTGGAGCACAAGGAGACGCTCGGCCACTACGAGCACAAGGTGTTCTACGTGCAGGAGTTCGTCGACAAACCCGGCCGCGACATCCGCGTGCTGGCGGTCGACGGCGAACCGGTCGCGGCGATGACGCGGTCGTCCGACCACTGGCTCACGAACGCCGCGAAGGGCGGCGAGACGAAGTCGTTCGATCTGGACGACAGAGCGCTGGAACTGGTCGAGCGCGCTTCCGACGCGGTCGGCGGCGGCCTGCTCGGCGTCGACCTGATGGAGGTGGGCGGCTCCGGCTCCGGCGAGTACACCGTCCACGAGGTGAACCACACGGTCGAGTTCAAGGCGCTCGACGCCGCGAGCGACGTCGACGTGCCCGCGACGGTCGTCGACTGGCTGGAGGCGAAGGCGGCCGCGCTGGCCGACGGCGAGGTCGGGGAGGCGAACGCATGACGACCGACTCCGACGCGACGGCCGCGACGGGCGAGACCCTCACCGCGAGCGTCATCGGCGGCACGGGCTTCACCGGCGGCGAGCTGCTGCGTCTGCTCTCCGGCCACCCGAACTTCGAGGTCGTGCAGGCCACGTCGCGGTCGGCGGACAACATGACCGTCGGGCGCTCGCACCCGAACCTGCGCGGGCTCGACCTTCGCTTCTCGGACCCAGACGAACTGGAGTCCGTCGACGTGCTCTTCTCGGCGACGCCGCACGGCGTCTCGATGGGACAGGTCGACGAGTACTTCGAGGCGGCGGGCACGGTCGTCGACCTGTCCGCGGACTTCCGGCTGCCCGAGGCCGAGCTGTACGACGAGTGGTACGACGGCCACGAGTCGCCGGAGTACCTGGAGCGCGCGGAGTACGCGCTCCCCGAACTCAACCGCGAGAACCTCGCCGGGGCGGACCTGATCGCCGGCGGCGGGTGTAACGCGACCGCGACGATCCTCGGGCTGAAGCCGCTCGTCGACTCCGGCGCGCTCGATCCGGAGACCGATCGGGTCGTTGTCGACGTGAAGGTCGGCTCCTCGGAGGGCGGTGCCGGCGGCGGTGCGGCGTCCTCGCATCCGGAGCGTTCGGGCGTCGTGCGCCCGTACGCGCCCACGAGTCACCGTCACGAGGCCGAGATCGAGGCGTACCTCGGGCTCTCCGTCTCCTTCACCGTTCACGCGGTCGAGATGGTCCGCGGCGCGTCGGCGACCTGTCACGTCTTCCCCGGCGAGCCCGTCTCGAAGGGCGACCTCTGGGGCGCGTACCGCGACGCCTACGCCGACGAGCGGTTCATGCGGATCGTCTCCGGCGGGGGCGGCGTCTACCGCTACCCCGAACCGAAGGCGGTCGCCGGTACGAACCACGGCGAGGTCGGCTTCGAACTCGATCCCGGCAACCGGCGCGTCGTCGTCTTCTCGGCGATAGACAACATGATGAAAGGCTCTGCCGGACAGGCGGTCCACGCGGCGAACATCGCCCTGGACCTGCCCGAAGACGCCGGCTTGGAGTTCGAGGGGCTTCACCCCGTGGGGTCGCCATGAGCGGGGACGACGCGCGGAGCGGTCGCCCCGTGCCCGACGCGGTCGCAGACGGCGGCTCGACCGCAGACGACCCGCCGGTCGTCGTCAAGATCGGCGGCGCGAAGGCGGTCGACCCGGCCGGCGCGGTCGGCGACGTGGCGAGCCTCGCCGCGGACGGCCGCGAGGTCGTCGTCGTCCACGGCGGCTCGACTGTCGTCGACGAGGTCATCGAGCGGCTCGGCATGGAGCCCGAGTACGTCGAGTCGGCCTCCGGCGTCACCGGCCGGTTCACCGACGCCGAGACGATGGAGGCGTTCACGATGGCGATGGCCGGCAAGCTCAACACCGAGCTGACGGCGCTGTTCCGCGGAGCCGGCGTCGACGCGGTCGGGCTGAGCGGCGTCGACGGCGGGCTCCTCTCGGGGCCCCGCAAGTCCGCGGTTCGCGTGGTCGAGGACGGCAAAAAGAAGATCAAACGGGGCGAGCACTCCGGCCGGATCGAGTCGGTGAACGCCGACCTGCTCGCCGGGCTGCTCGACGACGGCTACACCCCCGTCGTCTCGCCGCCGATGGAGGGGAGAGAGGGCGACGGCGGCGTCACCCCGGTCAATACGGACGCGGACCGGGCGGCCGCCGCGGTCGCGGGCGCGCTCGACGCCGACCTCGTCCTGTTGACGGACGTGGCGGGCGTCTACGCCGATCCCGACGACCCCGGCACGCTGATCGAGTCGGCGGCGACGCCCGACGAGTTCGCGGCGGTCGAAGACGCCGCGGAAGGGTTCATGGGTAAGAAAGTGATGGCGGCCAAAGAAGCGCTCTCGGGCGGTTCCGGCCGCGTCGTCGTCGCCGACGCCAACGTCGACGAGCCGATCGTCGCCGCGCTCGGCGGCGCGGGGACGACGATCGAGCGCTCGGCGCTCGGCGACGACGCGGACGGCGACGACGCGGCGGCCGAGACCGGAGGTGAGACCGCGTGAGCGGCTTCGTCTTCTCCGAGAAGCCGATCGAGATCGCCGCCGGCGACGGCGTGTACCTCACCGACACCAACGGGACCGAGTACCTCGACTTCGGCGCGAGCTACGCGTGTACGCCGGTCGGGCACAGTCACCCCGAAGTCGTCGACGCGGCGACGAGCCAGCTGGAGGAGCTGATGTACGTGCAGGCGTCGTACCCGCACGCGGCGCGGACGGCGCTGTACGAGCGGCTCTCCGATGTCGGCCCCGGAGACGTCGACAACGTGTGGCTCTGTAACTCCGGGACGGAGGCCAACGAGGCCGCGCTGAAGTTCGCCCGGCACGCGACTGGCCGCGAGAAGATCGTCGCGACCAAGCAGGGGTTCCACGGTCGGACGATGGGCGCGCTCGCGACCACCTGGAAGCAGAAGTACAAACAGGGGTTCGAGCCGCTCGCCGGCGGCGTCGAGTTCGTCGAGTACGGCGACGCCGACGCAATGTTCGAGGCCGTCGACTCCGAGACCGCCGCGGTCATCCTCGAACCCCTACAGGGCGAAGGCGGGATCAACCCCGCTTCCACGGCGTACCTGCAGTCGGTCCGCGAGGCGACCGAGGAGGCCGGGGCCGCGATGGTCCTCGACGAGATCCAGACCGGACTCGGCCGCACCGGTTCGCTGTGGGCCGCGGAGCGCCACGGCGTGGTACCCGACGTGCTCACGACCGCGAAGGGGCTCGGCAGCGGGCTCCCGATCGGCGCGACGCTGTGTCGCGACTGGATCGCCGAGGACGCCGGCAACCACGGCTCGACGTTCTCCGGCGGCCCGGTCGTCTCGGCCGCCGCGGGGGCGACGCTCGACGTGATCGAGCGCGAGGCGCTCCCGGCGCACGCCGACGACGTGGGGACGTACCTGCGCGGCGAGATCGAAGACCGCCTCGGCGACGACGTCCGCGACGTGCGGGGCGACGGGCTGATGATCGGCGTCGAGGTGAAGCGCGGCTCGAACCGCCTGCTGCGCGACTTGGCGATCGACCACCAGATACTCGCGCTGCCCGCGGGCCGGACCGTGTTGCGGCTGCTCCCGCCGCTCACGATCGAACGCGAGCACGCCGACGCGGTCGTCGACGCCATCGCCGAGGTGATCGACTGATGGCGGCCGGCAAAGAGCGCGAGCGCGCCGGCGACGACGTCGTCGCCGGCGGCGGCTACCCCGCGGCCTGCGACACGCCGGCCCGGAAGCTGCTGTACGACATGGTGTCGATCCCCTCACCGTCGGGCGAGGAGGAGCGGGCCGCAAAGCGGCTCGTCGACTTCTTTGAGGCCAACGGGCGGGAGGCGTGGATCGACGACGCGGGCAACGTCCGCGCGCCGGCGAACGACGCCATGCTCCTCACCTCTCACATCGACACCGTGCCGGGCGACATCCCCGTCGAGGTCCGGCCGGCTCCCCCGGAGGGCGAGCTGCCGGAGCCGTCCGACGTTCGCGTCGGCGAGCCCGGTGACCCCGTGTTATGGGGACGCGGGGCGGTCGACGCGACGGGACCGCTGGTCACGATGGCGGTCGCCGCGGTGAAGACGGGCGTCTCGTTCGTGGGCGTCGTCCGCGAGGAGGTCGACTCCGCCGGCGCGCGGCACCTCATCGACGACCGCGACGCGCCGGAAGCGGTTGTCAACGGCGAGCCGTCGGGCTGGCAGGGGATCACCCTCGGATATCGCGGGCTACTGGAGGGGACCTACGTGAACACCAGCGAGTCGGGCCACTCCTCGCGGCCGGAACCGAACGCGATCCAGCACGCGATCGACTGGTGGCACGGCGTCGAGGAGACGTTCACCCCCGACGACCCGGAGACCGCCGTCTTCGATCAGGTGACGACCAAACCCATCTCGATCGACGGCGGACTGAGCGACGACGGGCTCGCCGTGGAGACGACGATGGAGGTGCAACTCCGGATCCCGCCCTCTCGCCCGGTCGACGAGATCCACGAACTCTCGGAGGCGGAGCTTTCGACCGGGTCGGTCCACTGGGGCGAGCCGATGCCGCCCGTCATGGAGAGCCCCCGGACGGATCTGGCGCGGGCGTTCCGCGTCGCGATCCGGTCGGCCGACGGCGACGTCCGCCTGCTGCGGAAGACCGGCACGAGCGACATGAACCTCTTTGCGGCCGCGTGGGACTGCCCGATGGTCACCTACGGGCCCGGGAACTCCGATCTGGACCATGCCCCGGACGAGCGGCTCCCGCTCCCCGAGTTGGACCGCGCCGTGACCGTCCTCACGGACGTCTGTCGCAAGCGACTGTAACGTCTCGCTGCCCACACTGCAACGACACCCGCTCTCGAACGGCACCACCGTCCGAACGACTCCACCAACACACCACCGACACGATGCCACTCGCTACCGACGACTTCCTCGATATCGACGACGTGACGCCAACCGAACTGGACGCCCTGCTGGACCGCGCCGCCGCGATGAAGGCGGGCGAGACCGACCCCCGACTGACGGACGCGACGCTCGGAATGATCTTCGAGAAGCCCTCGACTCGGACCCGCGTCTCCTTCGAGACGGGGATGACCAGACTGGGCGGTCACGCGATGTTCCTCGGACCGGACGACATCCAGCTCGGCCACGGCGAGCCGCTTCGCGACACCGCCCGCGTGCTGGGTCGCTACGTGGACGGCGTGATGGCGCGGCTGTTCGACCACGAAGACGTCGAGGTGCTCGCGGAGTACGCGGACTGCCCCGTGATCAACGGGCTCACCGACGAGGCGCATCCCTGTCAGACGCTCGCCGACCTCCTGACGATCCGCGAGACCGTCGGATCAGACGCCACGGTCGCGTGGGTCGGCGACGGCAACAACGTCGGCCAGTCGTTCGTCGTCGGCGCGGCGATGGCCGGGATCGACGTCGCGGTCGCGACCCCCGCCGACTACGGCATGGACCCCGCCGTCTTCGATCGGGCGGCCGCGTTCGGCGCGGACGTCGAGCGGACGACCGACCCAGAGACGGCGATCGACGGCGCGGACGTCGTCTACACCGACGTGTGGATCTCGATGGGACAAGAAGACGAGCGCGACCAGAAGCTGGCGGCGTTCGACGGCTTTCAGGTGAACGCCGACCTGCTCGCGGGCACCGACGCGAAGGTGATGCACTGTCTGCCAGCTCACCGCGGCGAGGAGATCACGGACGACGTGCTCGAATCCGACCGCGCGCTGGTGTGGGATCAGGCCGAAAACCGGATGCACGCGCAGAACGCGCTTCTCGTCGAGCTGCTCGGAGCGGAGTGACGCGCCCCGTCTCCGTGCGTCTCCGCTAGAGTCCGGCCACGTCTTCGATCGCGTCGGTCAGCTCCTCGACGCTCTCGACGGTGTGTTCGCCCATGTGGCCGATCCGGAACGTCTCCTCGCCGAGCTGTGAGCCGTACCCGTTCGAGAAGGCCATGTCGTACTCCTCGCTCACCTCTTCGATCGTCGCGGCGACGTCGATCCCCCGCGTGTTCTCGATGCAGGCGACCGTCTGCGACTCGTAGCCCTCCTCGGGGAACATCGCGAAGTGCTCGTCGGCCCACTCGTGGACGTACGCCATCATGTCGCGGTGACGCTCGTCGCGGGCGGCGTGGCCTTCATCCAGCATGTGTTTCATCTGCTTGCGGTACGCTAACATGACCGGGATCGCGGGCGTCGAGTGCGTCTGTCCCTTGCGGTCGTAGTAGTCGATAGTGCGACGGAACCCGCCGTACCACGAGGAGGTGTCCTTCTCGACCTCGCGGTCGTAGGCGTCGTCGCTGACGACGCAGACCGCGAGCCCCGGCGGCATCGCGAACGCCTTCTGGGTCGACGCGAATATCACGTCGATGTCGTGTTCGTCGATGTCGACGTAGTCGCCGCCGAGCGCGGAGACCGCGTCGACGACGAAGTACGTGTCCGGGTACTCCGCGACCACGTCGCCGATCTCCTCGATCGGGTTACGGACCCCCGTCGAGGACTCGTTCATCACGGTCGCGACCACGTCGTAGTGCTTCTCCGAGGATTCGAGCGTCTCGCGGATGTCCTCGGGCTTGACCGCCTCGCCCCACTCGTACTCCAGTCGGTCGACGTCCTTGCCGAGCCGCTCGGCGACGTTTGCGTGGCGCTCGCTGAAGCTCCCGCAGGTCGGCACGAGGATGTTCTCGTCGACGAGGTTGAGCGTCGACGCCTCCCAGAACTCGGTGCCGGAGGCGGTGAGTATCACGACCTCGTGGTCGGTGTCGAGGAACTCCTTCGTGTCCTCGACGATGGTGGTGTAGAGATCGGTCATCCGATCCATCCGGTGGCCGAACATCGGCTGTGCCATCGCCTCGATCACGTCCTCGCGGACCTCGGTCGGTCCGGGGATGAAAAGCGTCTTGTCGTCGTAGTCGTCGCGGTATTCGCGTTTCTTGCTCACGGGATCCACCTGATGATCGGTACGGGGACGCGTGTGGGTATGTTCCTTATGATATTCCCGAACGATCGCGCGTCGAGCGGTTCGGTGCGCCGGCGGGTCCGCCCGACGCTCGCGACCTAACGGCGGTGTTGCCCGGAGTAGCCGGGTTTATACGAACAGAGGAGAGAAACAGGGTATGATACACGCACGAAGAGTCACAACCGCCCGAGGGGGAGCCGCTGTCGACCGGGGTGGTCCGCCGTGAGCGGCGACGAGGAACTCGCGAAGGACCTCGGTCCGCTCGCGGCGCTCACGATCGGGATCGGGACGATGATCGGCGCGGGGATCTTCGTGCTTCCCGGCACCGCCGTCGCTCGCGCCGGCCCGCTCGCGGCGCTCACGTTCGTCCTCGGCGGGGTTATTGCGCTTTTCACCGCGCTCTCCGCGTCCGAACTCGGCACGGCGATGCCCAAGTCGGGCGGTGCGTACTTCTACGTTAACCGCGCGCTCGGACCGATGTTCGGATCCGTCGCCGGCTGGGCCAACTGGCTCGGACTCGCCTTCGCCTCCGCGTTCTACATGTACGGCTTCGGCGAGTACGTCAACGCGCTCGTCGGTCTCGGACCGGTCGGACTCGGACCGCTGACGCTCGAGGCCGCACAGGTGATCGGTCTCGCCGGCGCGCTGTTGTTCATCGCGGTCAACTACTTCGGCGCGAAAGAGACCGGCGGACTCCAGATCGTCATCGTCATGTCGCTTCTCGGCATCCTCGCGGTCTTCACGGTCGTCGGCCTGCTGAACGCCGACATGGAGTCGCTGCGACCGATCGCGCCGCCGGGAACGACTGGAGAGGTGCTGCCCGTAACGGGGATCATCTTCGTGTCGTATCTGGGATTCGTCCAGATCACCTCGGTCGCAGAGGAGATCAAGAACCCCGGTCGCAACCTCCCGCTCGCGGTGCTCGGATCGGTCGTGATCGTCACCGTCGTGTACGCGCTGTTCCTCGTCGTTCTCCTCGCGGCGGTCCCGAACGAGCTGGTCGCGAACAACGAGACTGCCGTCGTCGACGCCGCTCGCCTGTTGTTCGGCAACTACGAGGTGTTCGGGTACTCGCTCGGAGCCGTCGGAGCCGGAATGCTTCTGATCGGCGGACTGCTCGCGACCGCCTCCTCGGCGAACGCCTCGATCCTCTCGTCGTCGCGGATCAACTTCGCGATGGGGCGCGAGAAGATCGTCACCCCGAAGCTCAACGAGATCCACGATCGGTTCGGCACTCCGTATAAATCGATCGCGCTCACCGGCGCGCTCATCCTCCTCTTCCTCGTCGCCGGCGGCGTCGAATCGCTCTCGACGATGGGTTCGGTGCTACACCTCATCGTCTACGGCCTGCTCAACCTCGCGCTCATCGTGATGCGAGAGTCGGACGTCGAGGGGTACGACCCCGACTTCGAGGTCCCCTTCTACCCGGCCGTTCCGATAATCGGCGCGGTGTCGTCGTTCGCGCTCATCGTGTACATCGACCCGACGATCATCCTCCTGTCGTTCGCGCTCGTCGTCTTCGCCGTCCTCTGGTATCTCGTGTACGCCCGCGAGAAGGTGGAGGCGCGCGGCGTGCTGGGGACGTGGATCCTCGACCGCTCCGACGACCTGCCGGAGCAGGCCGTCTCCGCGGCCACGTCCGTCCAGCCGAGCGGCGGCGACTACCGCGTGATGGTGCCGCTCGCGAATCCCGCGACCGAGGAACACCTGATCACGCTGGCGTCGGCCATCGCTAAACAGCGCGACGGGACCGTCGTCGCGGTCAACATCGCGAACGTCCCCGACCAGACCTCGCTCGAAGCCGCCCGCGACCGCGGCGCACACGACTCGGCGCACGACCTGCTCGACCGCGCGAAGGAGGACGCCGAGACGTTCGGCGTCGACGTCGAGACGCACGTCATCCTCTCTCACCGCGTGTTCGAGGAGGTGTTCGACGCCGCCCGCACCTACGGGGCCGACCTCACCGTGATGGGCTGGGGCGAGGACTCCCACGGCGCGCCCGGCCGCGCCGAGTCTGCCGTCGACGAACTGGCGTACGCGCTCCCCTCCGACTTCCTCGTGTTCCGCGACCGCGGGTTCGACCCCTCGCGGATCCTCGTGCCGACCGCGGGCGGTCCGGCTTCGGACCTGTCCGCGGCCGTCGCCCGGATGCTCCAGGTGGAGTTCGACGGCGAGGTCACTCTGTTGCACGTCGCCGACGACGAGGCGGCGGGGCGGCGGTTCCTCTCGCGGTGGGCCACAGAGCACGACCTCGCGGACGCGACGCTGCGGATCGAGTCGGGCGACGTGGAGGCGAGCATCGAGCGGGCCGCTCGCGACGCCACGATGCTCATCGTCGGCGCGACTGAGGAGGGGTTACTCTCTCGGCTGGTCCGCGGCTCGCTCGTCTTACAGGTGCTCGACGACGTGGAGTGTTCCGTGCTGCTCGCCGAGAAGCGCAGCGACCGCGGCGTACTCGGACGGCTGTTCGGTCGAGGCGCGCGGTCTGGCGACCTAATCGAGGAATCCGAAACACCCGCCGACACGGGCGTCACGACCGAACCGTCGACGCCCGACGGCGACGAGACGGAGTAACCAGACGACGCCGAACCCCCTTCGGCGGGCGGTCTTCGACGGACGATCGTCGGCGGGCGCTACCACGTGATCTCGAAGCGCGCGCCGCCCTCTGTGCCCTCGGTCACCGAGATGTCCCACCCGTGTCCGTCTACGATCTGCGAGACGATCGAGAGGCCGTAGCCGGTTCCGTCTCGATGCGTCGAGTACCCGTGCCCGAACACGTCCGATCGAATGGTCGCCGGGATCCCAGATCCGTCGTCTTCGACGTACAGTCCGAGTTCGTCGGAAAGCAAACCGACACGAACGGTCGCGTCGCTCCCGGCGTGATCGATCGCGTTGCGGAACAGGTTCTCCAATAGCTCTTGGAACCGACTCTCGTCGGCCTCTATGGCCCCGAGGTCGTCGTCGACGAGCATCGTGGCTTGGCGGGTTTCGACGCTCTCCCACGCCTCGCGAACGCTCTCTCCGACGTCTATCACGTCGGTCTCACCGATCGATCGGCCCTCCTTCGAGAGTTCGAGGACGTCGTCGACGAGGGTATCGATACGAGTGAGCGCGTCCGAGATTTTCTCTAACTCCGGGCTGTCGCGCTGCTCTCTGGCGATTTTGGTGTAGCCTTCGGCGACGGAGAGCGGGTTCCGAATGTCGTGTGTCAGGATGTCTGCGAACTCGTCCAGCCGCTCTTTTTGATCCTGCAGTTGGTTCTCCCGCTGCCGGCGCTCGGAGATGTCTCGAATGACTCCCGTGAAGTACTGATCGCCGTCGTGTTCGTGTTCGCGTAGACTGATGAGCGTCGGCACCTCGTGACCGTCCTTGTGGAGGGCCGGGAGCTCGATCCCGTTCCAGTCGATGTTCCGTTCTCCCGTCTCGACGTACGACTTGAGCGCCGCGGTGTGTACGGGTTCTAACCGCTCGGGGATGATATCCATCTTCGAACTCCCGATCAGTTCCTCCGGCGTGTATCCGAGGATGTCTTCGATCGCCGGATTGGCGTACACAATGTCGCTGTTTTCGTCGATCGTCAACATCCCCTCGGCGGCGTTTTCAACGAGCGTCTGATAGAAGTCGTCTGTGGTGACGGGGGAGTTGTCTACGTCCATTCGGCTCACTCACAGTAGCGGCGCTGGGTCGTTAAAGCCTGCGAGGCACACTCTTCGCTTTCCGACGGCGACTCCGTCTGTCGCGACGACCGCTCTTTTCTCTGCCGGCACGTGACACGTAGCGACCGGAAGCCACCCCTCGGAGATGGCTGTTGTACGCGACGGCATGGCTCGGCAATCCACACGCGTGCCACTGCGAGCCTCGCACGAAACAGATCGGTTTTTGGTGACCGATACCGGTACGTCTGGTATGGCAGCTTGTGACAGCCACGGTGGAAGCGAACGGACGGTGACGCTTCCCGGGGCGATTCCGTTCGACCTCGATCACCTCACCCGGCTGAGTTGGGAACTCGGCTCACGCACGGTCAGCGGCCGTGACGCAACGTGCGTCGGTCGGTGGCGAGCCGCGGACAAGAACTGGGCGCTTTCCGCCTTCGACGTCACCCACAACACCGTCGTTCTCCGGGTGCACACCCCAGTGGGCCGAACCCGGTTCTACGGGGCGATCGCCGCGGAGGCGGAGCCGGCACTACGGGTACTCGCGGAGACGCCGGCGTGGGACGCAGTCGATCCCGACGACGGGTACTGACCCGACGACGGGTACTGAGCGGCGGCGTTGCGTTCAGGGCTCTCTGAGCGCGGCCTCGTCGCCCTGTTCGGTCGGGAAAAGTAACTCGCCGTCCCCCCCGACCCCGCCGCCGCCTCTGCACTCGTCCCACTCCTCGTCGGTGACGAGCGCGTCGTCGAGGCGGTCGACGATCGCGTCCTCGTCGATCCCCGTCCCGATGACGACGTACTCCGTCAGCCGATCGCCGTGGTCGTCGTCCCAGTCGAGCCCCGGGCGGTTCGAGCGCAGCATGTCCCGCTCGACTTCCGGGAGGCTCGCGATCCACGGTCCGAGCGCCTCGACGCGGACCGATCGTCCGGCCTGCCCGACCTGCTGTCGCTGGTCCGTGCCTGCGACCCAGAGCGTCCCCTTCGAGCGGACAACGTCGTCCGGGAGGTCGCGGAGCAGCGCGGCGATCCGGCCGGGATGGAACGGTCGGCGGCGGCGGTACGTAACGGAGGTGACGCCGTACACCTCGTCCGGATGGCGGTGGGCGTGGCCGTCGCGTGTGTCGTCGCGGGTCTCGCTCGCGTGGCCGTCCTCGTCAGCGCGCGCCTCTTCGAGCGCGCGCTTCCACCCCGGAAGGTCGCCGACCTCGCCTTCGTCGAAGATACCGACGTCGAGGATCCGATCGGGATCGACCGCGGAGAACTCGGTCACGACCGTCTCGGCGTTGGGTTGGAGCGCGCCGACCAGTTCGAGCGCCTCCTCGATCTCCGCGTCTGTACAGAGGTCGGCTTTGTTACACACGACCACGTTCGACACCTCGATCTGCTCGACGAGGAGGTCTGAGAGCGGGCGGTCCGCGTCGATATCGGCCGTATCGCCGTCGCCCACAGCGTCGGCATCGTCTCCCCTCGAGGCGGGATTCACGCGACGCGTCGGGGTCCCGTCGCCGGCGAACGCGTCGACGAACTGTCGCGTGTCGATCACGGTGACGAGCGCGTCGACGCGGTAGCGGGCGGCCGCGCGCGACTCCGTGGTGAACAGCCGGGCGACCGGTGCGGGCTCGGAGATGCCCGAGGACTCGACGACTAGGGCGTCGAAGGAGCGCTCGTTCGCGAGCCGCACGACCGCGGTCTCTAGGTCGTCCTGCAGCTCACAGCAGATACAGCCGTTCGACAGTTCTGTGACGCCCTCGACGTCGACCTCCGACGCCTCGGCGATCAGGTCGGCGTCGACGTTCACGTCGCCCATGTCGTTGACCAGCACTGCGATGTCGCGGTCGCCGGCGGTAGAGAGGAGGTGGTTCAAAAGCGTCGTCTTGCCCGCCCCGAGGCTCCCCGAGAGCACGGTCACCGGGATCCGGTCAGTCATGCCGTCGATTCGGGCGGCCACCCCCTTCAACTCCGCGCCGGCAGACGCCACGGCCGCCCGAGCGCGATATCGCACGACCGACGTGCCGGCGACCCCGAAACGGTTCACAGTCGCCCAAAGCCGATACGTTGATACGTCCGGCCCGCCGACCGCGCACCATGATCCAGTACCTCTCCGTGGTGGGTGTCGCTGCGGTCGTCGCGACGCTCCTGATGGTCGCGGCCATGCTGTACCTCGTCTGGGGTGCGATGGGAAACGACGTCCACAGCCCGACACCGGACGATTCGGACCGGCTAGAACTCGACGAGGGAGAGGAGTCGGGAGACGCAAAGGGCGAACTGACCGCCGACGGGAACTCGGCGTAACGGCGACGACCGCCGATCGGGAATCGCCCGCGTCCGTTTTTGCGGCTCACAAGGGAACCCGCGATAGCTTTTAACCGAGGCGGGCGTCACGGTGCATCATGACTATCGAAGACCGAATAGCCGCCTTTCGCGCGGAGCTCGAAGAGTGGCTCCGCGGACTCTACCACGGGATGATCACGCATCCGGCCTACGAGAAGATAGAGAAGGAGGCCGAAGACGCCGAAGACGAGTTCATGCTCGCGTGTTTCCCCGACGCCTTCGGTATCCCGTCGCCGGTGTCGTACTACACCGCCGAGCTGCTCCCGTACCTCGAAGACGAGTTCGAGGCGTGGGAGCGCCGGCTGTGGGACCGTGAGAGCCTCATCGAGCGAAAGGGACAGCAGTACCACTTCTGATGGACGCCACGGTCACGGAGGGGCGGTGATGGAGCGGTTCGTCTTCTTCGGCGGAAAAGGCGGGGTCGGCAAGACGACCGTCTCGTGTGCGTACGCCACTCGCTGTGCGAACGCCGACGTCCGCACGCTCGTCGTCTCGACGGACCCGGCACACTCGGTGTCGGACGTGTTCGACCAGCGGTTCGGCGACGATCCGGAGCCCGTCGCCGGCGTCGACGGCCTGGACGCGATGGAGATCGATCCCGAAGACGAGATGCAACGGCACCTCCAAGAGATCCGCGAGGGGCTCTCCGAACAGGTGTCGGCGGCCATGGTATCGGAGATCAACCGGCAACTGGAGATGTCCCACGGGACGCCGGGCGCGTACGAGGCGGCCCTCTTCGACGCGTTCGTGACCGTGATGCGCGAGGAGAGCGACCCGTACGACCGAGTGGTCTTCGACACCGCGCCGACGGGGTCGACGTTGCGGCTGCTCGGGCTCCCGGAGTTCCTCGGCGACTGGATCGACCGGCTGCTGTACAAGCGTAAACAGTCGATCGACCTCTTCGAGAAGGCGGCGATCGGCGACATGGAGCCTCGACGACTGATGGATGGCGACCCCGTCTTAGAGCGACTCCAGCGGCGAAAGGAGTTCTTCGAGTACGCCGGCGACGCGATGCGAAACGACGCCGCATTCTTCCTCGTGTTGAATCCCGATCAGCTCTCCGTCAACGAGACGGAGCGGGCGATCGAGGGATTCACCGAGCGGGACCTGCGCGTCCGCGGGCTCGTCGCGAACAAGCTCACGCCGGCACCCGACGACGACGAGAACGGCCGCGGGGCTCGCTACCTCCGCGAGAAGGTCGAGACCGAACGCGACCGACTCGGACAGGTCCGCGAGGAGTTCGCGCCGCCGTTGGTCGCCGAGATCGAGTCGCGCACCCGCGAGGTGCGCGGCGACCTGCTCTCGGACGTCGCCGCCGAACTCGACGTCGAGACGTCGCCATCGAATCCGGCCTAGGGTGTCGCCGCCGAACTCGACGTCGAGACGTCGCCGCCGAATCCGACGGGGCCACGATCAGTCCGCGCGAACGATTGGCACGGGCGAGCGCGCAGTTTATTTCACTGTGCGAGTAAGTAACAAGGTGTTTTCCGGGAGCCGATCTCCGTCAGGGCGGCCGTTTTTCGGCCTATCATCACGAGTGAAGACAATACTTAAGTATTCGATCGTGAACCATTACCACGAGGCAGGGAACCATGACAAGTGTAATCTGGATCGTAGCTGCCGTGCTCGGCACGTTCACCGTCGGGTATATGGGGTACTCGCGGTACCTCTCGCGGTTCGTCGATCTCGACGACAGCCGAGAGACGCCGGCACACAAGTACGAAGACGGACAGGAGTACGTACCGGCGAAAAAGCCGGTGCTACTGGGGCATCACTTTTCGAGCATCGCGGGCGGCGCGCCGATCGTCGGTCCGATCACTGCGGGGGCCATCTGGGGATGGGTCCCCGCGCTGTTGTGGGTCGCGATCGGAAATCCGCTGATGGGGGCGGTCCACGACTTCATCTCGCTGTCGAGTTCGATCCGACACGAGGGGCGGTCGATCGGCTACATCGTCGGCCAGTACGTCGGCGAACGCGGCAAGGACCTGCTGCTGTGGTTCGCGTTCCTCACGATCATCCTCGTGGTGGCGGTGTTCGCGCTCGTGGTCGGGATCGTGTTCAACGCGTACCCGCAGGTGACGACCGCGAGCTTCGTGTACATCCTCCTGGCACTGGCCTTCGGGGTGTACCTCTACCAGCTCAACGGCCCGTTCATCCCGGGGACGATCCTCTTCGTCGCCGGCGTGTTCGCCGGCGTCTGGCTCGGCATCCAGTACCCGGTCGCGCTGTTCGAACTGGCCGGTGACGCCAGCCATCCGGCGGGCACCTTCGTGCTGTTCAGCGGGACCGGAAGTTGGATTCCTGGTGCGAACACAGCTGCGCTCAACGGCAACAGCGCGGCGTGGATCCCAGTGATCATGGTATACGGCGGGATCGCGAGCGCGCTCCCGGTGTGGGTGCTGTTACAACCGCGCGACTACCTCTCGTCGTTCCTGCTGTACGCGGGCGTCGGCGGCGGAATCATCGCGATCATCGTCGGAACGATCCTCGGGACCTCTGGGCAGCCGCTCGTCGTCGACTCGTCGATCGGCATGTTCGAGGGGTTCTGGGGCGTCGAGGCGGCGGGCCTGTATCCGCTGTTCCCGCTGCTCTTCATCACCATCGCCTGCGGGACGATAAGCGGGTTCCACTCGCTCGTCTCCTCGGGGACGACCTCGAAACAGCTGAACAAGGAGAGCGACGCCCGACTCATCGGCTACGGCGGCATGCTCGGTGAGGGGCTGCTCGCGGCGCTCGCGCTCTCGACGCTCGCGGTCGCCGGCTTCGCCGGTGACGCCGCCGGCGGCGGGATCGGCGGCGCGCTTCCGAACTTCGCGAGCGGCGGCGGAATCATCCTCACGAGCCTCGGTATTCCGGAGACGATCGGAGCCGTGTTCATGGCGCTCGTCCTGGTGAGCTTCCTGCTCACCTCGACCGACACCGCGGTCCGGCTGGGTCGGTACATGATGGAGGAGATCGTCGGCATGGACGACGGCATGACCGTCAGCGGGTTCTCGCCGAACCTCGGCTCGATCGCCCGGGGTCGGTACACCAATCCGCTCTTCCAGATCGGTATCGGTTACCTGCTCGTTATCTCCGGCGAGTGGGCGACCCTGTGGGCGCTGTTCGGTGGCGCCAACCAGCTGCTCGCGGCGCTCGCGCTGTTGACCGCCACGGTCTGGCTCGCCAACTGGGACGAGTCCAAGCAGCTGATATCCACGGGTGTCCCGATGGCGGTGATGGTCACCATCACCGTGCTCGGGCTCACGTGGCTGGCGCTGTACCAGAACCTGTACACGAACCTGATCGGCGGCGGCGCGGAGACGCTCGGCGCGCAGATATCATCTGCGACGCAGATGGTCCTCGCGCTCGTGCTGATCGGGCTCGCGCTATCGCTCGTGACGATCGGTCTCGGTAACATTCGGTCGGTCCGCGGCGGCGACGCGCCGGCAGCCGAACCGAGCGACGACTGACTCGGTCGCGGTTCGGACCGATCTGGTCCCCTGCATTTCGTACCTCCACGCGGCTCCGTCCCGGAGCAGCGCCGCGTCGAGCGCACGATCGCTATCGCCAGAACCGCTTTGCGAACCGCGAGAAGAACCCCTCTTCGGGCTCCTCGATCGGCTCCCACAGCCGGAACGCGCCGGCGATGTCGGCGACCTCGCTGGCGACGAGCCGTTCTTCGGTAGGCGCGACGACGACGAGGTTCACCTCGTAGTGACCGTAGTAGCCGAGCTTGAGGAGCGTCCGGTCGCGGAATCCCTCGACGTAGTCCGCGACCGCCTCGGGGATCCGATCCGCGACGAGCACGACGGTGATGTCGGTGCCGTAGTGCTGCTCGTCGCCCTCGACGCGGTCGTCTGCGACTCCGTGTGCGAACTCGACGAGCCGTTCGACCTCCCCGACCGTGGGCGTAGCGACCCGGCGCGCGAACACGTGCTCCATCATGTCGTGGTCCGCGTAGCTCAACGCGGGGTGGAGGAACTGCTTTTGATTGCGCAGCCGCATCTTCGCGTACAGGTCGAAGCGCTCCCCGCGCTCGACGACGTCGGCCTCCAAGTCGTAGCTGTACATGAGCCGGTCGGAGACCCGGTCGAGGTACTCGTCGTCGTAGTCGGGGACGCGCTCGCGGATCTCCGCCGGCAGCGCCTCGGGGCCGGGCTGGTCGGCATCGGACTGTTCCGGACCGCGGCGGTCGGCGTCGTCCCCGTCGGCGGCGTCCCCGTCGGCGGCGTGCTCACTCATCCGCGTCGTACGCGACCGCGTCGTCCGCGGCCGGCGGCGCGCCGATCGCGAGTACCGTCACGGGGCCGTCGGCGTCGTCGGGGTTGTGCGCCCGCTGCGGGCTCTCTGGGTCGACAACGAACAGGTCATCCGCCCCGACCTCGTACGTCTCCCTCGGCGTTTCGACGGCGAGCGTTCCCGACAACACGTAGAACGCCTCCTGTTGGGTCTCGTGGTAGTGGTACGCGAGGGGCAGCTGTTCGCCGGGTTCAGCGCGGAAGCGATTGATCGCCGTGTGTTCGAGGCCACCCGGCTCCGAGAGCTTCCGGCACTCGCAGGGTCGGTCGGCCTCCGGATCGACTGCGTCCGCGTCGACGACGCGATATCCCATGGGAATCCGTTCCACGGAGCACGTGAAAAGCCCGTCGGGGTCGCTTCGACCTCCCTCTCGTCCCGGACGCGGCGATACTTAAAACCGACTCGGAGACGAGAAAACGCCGGCGACGGCGGGTTTTAACAGCGTAGAACGCGTCGGTACGGTAGAGACACGCATGTCCGACCAAGAGATACGGACCGAGGCCTGCGGTCGGTGTTCGATGTCGACGGTCGTCGGCGCGGTGAGCGGCGACCAGAGCGACGAGGAGCGCGCGGAGCGCGACCCGTTCGGTGGCGATCGAATCGAAGTCGACGAGTCGGCCGTCCGCCGGGTGTCGCCCGCGGGGCTCCTGAGCGACCTCAAAGACCGTATCGACGCGCTCGGCCGACGATTCGCGTACGGGAAGTAACGACTGCGCCGCTCGCGACGGAACGCCTTCGCGGATTCGTGCGACCTTCGGGACCGCGGATGCATGACTACGCCGCGTCGCGTTCGGGGACCAAGTCGATCCGGTAGGTCACGCCGCCCGCAGCGGTCCGATCGACCGCGACGACGACGAACGACCGTTCTCCCACGTCGATCATGTCGCCGGTATCGAGCGGTCCGGGCACGGCGACGGTCCCGCGCCCCTCCACGCGCTCGATGGTCGCGTGCGACCGCCCGCGAGACCGGGAGAACGCGTCGTCGTCGGGTCCGTTTTCCTCGGGGCTGTTCCCGTCCTCGTCGGCGTCCGCTCCGGTATCTCCGTGGTCGTCGTTCGCCCAGTCAGCGAGCGCTTCTGGTCCGACGCCGATGGCGGCCTCGCCGACCGTCATCGCCCGCGCCCAGAAGGCGTCACCGGGGGCGAACGGCCGCAGCCGCGACGCGAGCTCGGACCGCGTGAGTCGTTGCATACGCCGATCCTCACAGCCAGAGTAGTTGGGCGTGTCGGGTCTCTTCGAACTCCAACACCGCCTCCTCGTCGACGAGTCCGGCCTCGATCGCGACGGCGACGGCCTCGCTGCCGACGATGTTCGCGACCTCCGCGCGGTGGAGCCCGGCCACGACCGCCTCCGCGTCAGCCTCGACGGCGCCGTCGCCCCCGTAGAACTCCTCGCTCACGGTAAGCGTCACCGGTCCGTCCTCGTACGTCTCCCCGAGGCAGTCTGGGTCACAGACGGAGACGAGCGTCCCCTTCGGGGTCTCGCGCTCGCGGAGGAGCATTCAGAACCCCTCTGGTCCCTCGCCCCGCAGCTCGCGCCCCGACCGCTCGTCGCCGCGACCTCCGGACTCTCGACCTCGACCACCGCGACCGCCCTGTCCGCCCGGCCCGGGTGCCTGTCCGGTCTGTTCGTCGATCAGTTGCTCTTCGGTCTCCTGACGCAGTTCGTCGGCGCGGTCCGCGACCTCCTCCGCCTGCTCGTAGTCGCCGGCCTCCTCCAGCGCGCGGGCTTTCTCCTCTAACACGTCGGCGTTGCGGTAGCCGAGCCGGATCGCGTTGTCGAAGCAGCTGACGGCGTCCTCCGCGAGCCCCCGTTCGACGAGGAGGAACCCCCGATTGTACCACGCTTCCGCGAAGCGCGGGTCGGTCTCGACCGCGCGCTCGGCGTGTTCGAGGGCCTGCTCGCCGCGACCGGACTCCCAGAGCGCGTACGCGAGGTTGGTCTCGGCCGTCGCGGCGTGCTCGGAGCCGTCGTCGATCCGTAACGCCTCCTTGTACGCGCCGACCGCCTGGTCGAACTCCTCCAACTCGGCGTGTGCCGCGCCCTTGTTCACCCACGCCTCTTGGGCTTCGAGCGAGTCTTCCTCGGCGAACTGCGCGGCGCGCTCGAACGTCTCCGTCGCCTCCTCGAAGCGGTTGATGCTCATGTACGAGAGCCCGACGTCGACGAGCTGTTCGACGTCGACTTCGTCGCTCCCGACGTTCCGTCGGTCGAGGATGTCCGTGAGGACCCGTGAGTCCACGGGGTCGACCGTGGTGGGATCGGCGTCCAACTCCTCGGGGTCGAGGGTGAACTCCTCGTAGTCGGCGTCGACGCCCTGCCCGGCGGAGAACTCGTGGCGGCCGTCGTCGCGTTCGTCGGTCATATACCCGTGTTTGGCGGTCACGACGCGTAAGGGTTGCGTCACCGACCGGTGAGCGTCGCTCTCACGGCGGAGCGAGCGACCGAGTCGACCTCAGAACACGCCCGGGCCGCCCTCGTCTCTGAGCCGCCGCCGCCCGCTGATGACGCTCGGCGTGCCGCCCGTCTGGATGATGTTGAACGCGGTCATCAGGTCGGACCGGGAGATGATCCCGACGAGCTGGCCCTGCGTGTCGATCACGGGCAGCCGACCGACGTTGTGTTGCTGCATCGTCTGAAGTGCGGTCACCGCGTCGGCTCCCGGGCCGACCGCGACCACGTCCGTCGCCATCACGTCGTCGACGCGGTAGGCGTCGCGCTCGACCTCGCGGACCGATCGCGCGTCTTCGAGCGTCACCATCCCGACGAGGTCGTCGCCGCTGAGGACGGGGTAGCCGGTGTGACGCTCCTCGAACATCCGACTCATCAGGTCGGCGACGGAGGCGTCCGGCGTCACCGTGTGGAGGTCATCGCGGCGGGTCATCACGTCGGCGACGGTGACGTCCTCGAAGGCGGCCTTCAGCGTCGTCTGCTGGGCCTCGCCCGAGGCGGCCATGTAGACGAAGAAGGCCAACACGATGAGCAGCAACTGGAACGTGAACAGACCGATGAGGCCCATGAAGAAGGCGAACATCTTACCGATCGCGGCCGCCCGCTGGGTCGCCTGCGCGTGCGGCTGGGTCCGCGCGAGAAGCGCCCGGAGCACCCGTCCGCCGTCCATCGGGAACGCCGGGAGCATGTTGAACGCCGCGAGGACGACGTTCAACAGCGCGAGGTAGCCGAACACGAAGAGGACGGCGTTCGCGCCGGCCGGCGCGAGCACGAAGACGCCGTAACAGGCGACGCCGACCGCGACGCTCACTACAGGGCCGGCGACCGCGATCCAGAACTCGTGTTTCCAGTCTTCGGGGAACTCCGCGAAGTTGGCGAGCCCGCCGAGCAGCCACAGCGTGATCGACTCAATCTCGTAGCCGTACCGCATCGCGACGATGGAGTGCCCGAACTCGTGGAGGAGGACGCCGCCGAACAGCCCGAGCGCGGCAGCGAGCCCGAGCGCCCACGGCGTTATCCCTCCCTCGATCGCTGCCGGCGCGATGCCCGCCCCGAGCGCCTCGTTCATCACGCCGGCTATCGTCCCCACCTGCGAGCCGATGAGGTAGGCGAAAAGCGGCAGCACGATGAGAAACGTCCAGTTGAGCCTGACCGGGATCCCGAGAACCGTCCCGACCTTGATTCCGCGCATATCCTCGGATTGGGTCGGTGGGCGCTTAAATACCCGGGCGTGGCGCTCCGGACGCGGCGCTTCGAGATGTGTCTCCTCCGGCAGCGTCCTGCCCGACACGATTTATACGGTCGCGCCGCCGAGAACACGGTATGAGCGAGCCCGACACGCCGGGAGTCGACGGAGCGGTGCTGAAGCGCACGGACGCGGTCGACGCCGAGACGGTCGACGCCGCGGAGGGGCTCACGAAGCGCGTCCTCCTCGACGAGTCCGACGGCGCGCCCAACTTCGCCATGCGGCGATTCGAGCTGGCGGCCGGCGCGGCGGTCCCGCGACACACGAACGAGCTCGAACACGAGCAGTACGTGCTCGCGGGCGAGTACGTCGTCGGAATCGGCGACCGAGAGCACGCGGTGGGTCCCGGCGACGCCCTGCTCATCCCGGCCGGCGTCGAACACTGGTACCGCAATGAGAGCGACGAGCCCGGGGCGTTCATCTGCGTCGTCCCGAACGGCGACGACGCGATCGAACTGGTCGGGTGACTACTCCAGCGTCCCGACCCGGTCGGCGACGTAGCCGAACTGGTCGCGGTAGCCGTACGGCGACAGAAGCACCGGGTAGAAGGACTCTTTGGCGCGGAGCGGCTCGCCGTCGGCGGCCGCGAACCGATCGCCGGCCGCGACGCGTTCGAAGTTGCGCGCGAACACCTCGTACTCCTCCGCGGCGGGCTTCGGGATGCGGTCGCGCAGGCGGAACACCGCCACGTCCTCGCGCCCGCCGGCGTCGACCACGTCTTCGGCCCCCGGCGCGGGGAGAGCGCCGGCCGCGGCGAGAAACGCCCGCGTCAGCCAGTAGGCGTTGTCGGCGGCGTTCTCCGTGCCCTGGAGCCCGGCCTCGACTTCGATCGTGTGCGGGTGCTCGATGAGTCGTCCCTCGGTGAACGCGTCGGTCTGGACGACCGCGTCGACAGGGAGGTGGGGCGCGGTCGCCCGAGCGACCTCGTCCATCGAGTCGATCACGGCGAACGGCTCGGGGTACGACTGCGTCGAGTGGATCGCGAGCGTGGTACACCCCTCGACCGCGTCGAGCAACTCGGCCGCGAGCCGCACTTCGTAGGCCTCGGCGTCCGGGTTCCCCGGGAACACCCGGTTGAGGTCGGCGTCGCGGTAGCGGACGCCGGCGTCGAGCGCCGGCTCGTTGGCGACGATCAGCCGCACCGGCCGCTCGACGTCGGGGTCGGCGTCGAGGAGTCGTCGGATCGCGCGGACACCGCAGGGCTCGTCGCCGTGGATCGCGCCGACGACCGCGACCTCCGGCTCGCCCTCGCCCAGTTCGTAGACGTCCATGGGCGACACACGTCGCCCGCGGGTAAGTGGCGTTCGGATCGCGACCGGATCCGATCGCTGCTTCGGGCGAAGTCAGCGGGTCTCGTCGATCCGGTCGGCGTACTCGTAGTCGGCCGGATACGCCTCCGGTCGGGCACCGTCGAGCGGGATCTGCCACCCGTCTATCGCGTCGGGGTCGTCGAGCGCGGCACGCAGCGTCGCGCGAACCTCGTCCACGTCGACGCCGTAGAAGTCGCTCGGAAGCCCGCCGAGATACTGCAGCGCGGTCTCGAACAGCGACCGCATGCCCGCGTCGTTCTCGAAGTCGGTGCGCTTGTACGCGCCCGCGGCGACTTGGACCATTCCGTGGAGGAAGGCGGACTCCGCGGTGCCGCTCCCGTAGTTGTACCACTCGTCTTCGAAGCAGTCGTGCGCCTCGTGGAACTCGCCGGCGTTGAACAGCCGGACGCCGTGTTCCGTCGCCCGCCGGAGCGTGGCGTGTTCCCAGTAGCCGCTCGCGACCCGCGCGTCGTCGTCGCCGTCGCGGTCCGCGTCGGCCGGCGGGAGCGCGTCCCGCTCCGGCGCGTGCCACCCGGTCGGGTTCCCGAGCGGCGGCGCGACGCCGGGATCGCGGGTGTGATCGTCCATGGGCCACCTCTCGCGCGCAGCGACCTAATCGTTTCGCGGCCGTCCCTCGGCCCGCCTCCCGACTCCGCCTCCTGATCCGTCGACCGCGCTGGAGTCGGGCTCGCGGTGTGGCGACTCCCTGCCGATATCCGCGGGACACTTTACCATGTGGGCCGTACACCCGAAGCATGGAATCCGTAGACGAGCCGCAGTCGATTGGAGACGCCGACTCTATCGATGCCGCCGAGTCGATCGTCCACGCGCTCGGCGACGGCGCGTACGTGCTCGATGCGGACCGAAACCGCGTGTTCGTCAACGACCGGCTCCGCGAGGTGACGGAGTTCTCCGAAGCGGTCCTCCACGGGCCCCACCCGGAACGGGTCGTCGACGAGGGGTACTGGGACCCGGAGACGGGCGAGCGCTACCGGGCCGCGGTCGAGCGCGTGCTCGCCGGCGACGCGACCGACGAGCGCGTCCAGCTCACGACGACGCTCGCCGGCGGGTCGACCGTGACGACGGAGACGCGGCTCACCCCGATCGAACGCGACGGGTCGGTCGTTGGCGTCGTGGGTGTGATCCGTGACATCACCGATCGGGTCGAGCGCGAGCGCGAACTCGAACGGCTCAACGACCGTCTCGAACGGCTCGCGGGGTTCCTCTCACACGACCTCCGGAACCCGCTCGGAATCGCACAGGGCTACCTCGAACTGGCGCGGGAGACGGGCGATCTCGACCGGCTCGATCCGGCAGACGAGGCGCTCGACCGGATCGAGTCGCTGATCGACGACGCGCTCGTGATGGCCCGCGACCCGGAGGCGATCGGCATCGACGCCGAGTCGGTCGACATCGGTGACATCGCGGTCGGTTGCTGGGAGTCCGGCGACTTCGGTGAGCCGCCAGAGGCCGTCGAGTTGGTCGTCGAGGACGCCGGACCGGTCCGGGCCGACGCAGACCTGCTCAGGCGGGCGATAGGGAACCTGATCGGGAACGCGCTCGACCACGCCGGCGACGCGCTGACGGTCCGCGTCGGCGTCGACGACCGCGGGATATACGTCGCCGACGACGGACCGGGGCTCGCCGTCGATGACAGCGTAGAGGAACTGACCGAGTTCGGCGTCTCGAACCACGGGGGCACCGGCATCGGGCTGGCGATCGTCGAGTGCGTCGCGGCCGCGCACGGCTGGGAATTGGACATCGGCGAGTCGGAGTCGGGTGGCTTCCGGACGACGCTCGTCGGTGTCGAACCGACGGGATAAAGGGCACCGCAGAAGTAGAACCGGCCGCGTGCGAGGGTAGCCAAGCCCGGAAACGGCGGCGGACTCAAGATCCGCTCCTGTAGAGGTCCGTGGGTTCAAATCCCTCCCCTCGCATGAGCGCGCCACAGCGCGCGAGTGCAGGAGGGTTTGAATCAGGGAGCGCCTCCGGCGCGACCGTGGTTCAAATCCCTCCCCTCGCATCGTCGGGGTCCACACCCCGTGATGCGGAAGACGCTCTCGGAGCGCTCTTCCCTCGCAAAACTTCACTTCTGAGCCCTCTAGTGGCACATACAGCCAAGCCCGGAAACGGCGGCGGTCAAGATCCGCTCCTGTAGTCTAGTAGTGAACTACGCCGCCGGTGCCGACGAGGCCGCCAAGTCCCGATCACCGCGACCTGCCCCCTCGTTTCCGGCGTCACGGGTGCGACCCGCAGCGATACCCATTACCGCCCGGAGCCGCTAGCCGGGGCATGGCCTCGGAGTCCTGTGACGTCTGCGAGCGGTCCGTCAGGATCGCCGGCGGTATCGGCGACCTGTGGAACTTCGCGTTCGAATCGACGCAGGGGCTCACCCTGGAACTCACGGACGGCTCCGAGTTCTTCCTCTGTTTCGACTGCATGGAGCGGTTGCCGGAGGACCGCGAGCCGACCGCCGAGGACGTGAGCGACCTCCGCGATCGGACCGACCCCGTCGAGGAGGACGGGAACGCCTTCTGGCACTGGGGCTGAGCGGGGGCGTCGGTCGCGTCGGCTACAGCTCTCCCTTCGTGCTCGGCGTGTCGCTCCGCCGCTCGTCGATCCGGGTGGCGTCGTCGAGCGCGCGCGCTAGCGCCTTGAACAGCGCCTCGACCTCGTGGTGGGCGTTGTCGCCGCGCTCGATCTCGGCGTGGAGCGTGAGGCCGGCGTTGTGCGCCAGAGACAGCGCGACGTGGTCGGCCATGACGCTCGTGAACTCGCCGATCCGTTCCTGTGAGAACTCGCCCGCAAACTCGTAGTACGGCCGCCCGGCCACGTCGACGACGACGCTCGCGACCGCCTCGTCGAGCGGGACCCGCCGGTCGGCGTACCGCCGAATGCCGCGCTTGTCGCCGAGCGCTTCGTCGAACGCCTCCCCCAGACAGATCGCCACGTCCTCGACGGTGTGGTGGTCGTCGATCCCCAAGTCCCCGTCGCAGTCGACGGTCAGGTCGAACAGTCCGTGCTTCGCGAACGATTCGAGCATGTGGTCGTAAAAGCCGATCCCGGTGTCGATCTCGCTGTCGCCGTCTCCGTCGATCGCGAGGGTGAGGTCGATCGTCGTCTCGGCCGTCTCGCGGGAGATCGCCGCGACGCGGTCGTGGTCGCTCATACCCGACCGTCGGCGGGCGCTCTTAAGGGGATTGCGGGTGGAACAGTATCGATCGCGGTGCTCCGACCGGAGTCGACCGGTCGACGCTGTCGCAAATCGGGCCGAGGCGCACGGCGGTTCCTCGTCCCGGTCTCGTCGCACAACGCGGGCGCTCCGCGAGGAGCAAGCGCGAACCGGCCGAAATTCAGGCGCCGTCCGCGGCCGCCTGTGCCTCCCGCAACGTGAACGCTCCCTCGTAAAGCGCGGTGCCGACGACGACCGCGGCCGCGCCGGCCTCCCTCAGGGCGATCACGTCGTCGATCTCCGCCACACCGCCAGAGGCGACGACGGGGACGTCGACCGCCTCGACGACGCTCTCGACCGCACTGCGGTCGATCCCCGCCAGTCGTCCCTCCACGTCGACGTTCGTGAACAAAATCGCGCCCGCGCCGAGGTCCTCGTATCGGCTCGCGGCCTCGGCCGGATCGAGGCCGGTCCCCTGGGTCCACCCCGAGACGACGACCTCGCCGCCCTTCGCGTCGAGACTGACGACGACGCTGCCGGGATGCGTCTCGTCGATCGCGGCGACGATCTCGGGCGACTCGACCGCCGCGGTGCCGAGGATTACGCGGTCGAGCCCGAGATCGAGGAGGTCGCGGGCGTCGGCGGCGGTGCGGATGCCGCCGCCGAGCTGGAGGCCGACCTCTTCGGGGACGCTCTCGACGACCGACTCGATCGCCGCCGCGTTGACGCGGTCGCCCTCGAACGCGCCGTCGAGGTCGACGAGGTGGAGCGTCTCGGCCCCCTCGCCGATCCAGCGTTCGGCGGCCTCGACTGGGTCGCCGTAGCACGTGCCCGTGCCGCGCTCGCCGCCGACCAACTGGACGACCTCGCCGTCCTGCACGTCGACCGCTGGAATCACCTCGAACTCGGGGAAGTGGCTCATACGGGGGCAGAGTGGGGGACGGCGATTAAACCGGTCGGTTCCGCGGTTCGTCCCGATCAGATCTCGACGGTCATCCCGTCGGTCGCGCACTCGTGGTCGACCTCGTCGAGGCGGTCGAACATCGTCGTGCTCATGTGTGTCAAGATGGTTCGGTCGGCGTCGATCTCGGACTCGTGTTCGCGCAACGTCGTGTACGTCATGTGGTACGGGATGTCGTCGTCGAAGGCGTACGCCTCGCAGACGAAGAGGTCCGCGCCCGCCGTGGCGTCAACGAGGTCGTCGACCCACGCCGTGTCGCCGGAGTAGGTGACCGTCGCGCCGTCGACCTCGACGCGGAGCGCGTAGGAGGGATCGCCGCTCGGGTGATCAGCCGGATACGGCCGCACGTCGATCGCTCCGACGCCCGTCGACTCGCCGGGTTCGATCTCGACGAACTCGACGTCGAAGGCCTGATCGACCTCCGAGAGCCCGGGGAACATCACCTCCATCGCGTCCGTGACGCGCGACTCGGTTCCGGGCGGGCCGACGATCGTGAGCGGCTCGGTCCGCTCGGAAGCGAACTGGGCGTCGAGGACGAAGAAGGGGATGCCGGCGAAGTGGTCGCCGTGGAGGTGCGTGAGGAGGATCGCCTCTATCTCGTTGCGGTCCAGTCCGTACCGGTTCATCTCGGAGAGCGCCGATGCCCCGCAGTCGACGAGTAGGCGCGTCGAGCCGGTGTCGACGTGGATGCTGGTCTGGAGCCGCCCGCCGGTGCCGAGCGGATCGCCGGTGCCGAGGAATCTCACCGTCGTCTCGTCCATGCCGGCGGAAGGCCGCCGGGGTGCAAATAGCTGTCTGTCGCGGTGGGTAGCCGACGCATACTGCAGTCGCGACGACGGACTGCGGTTCGGATTTTTAAGAAACGGTCTCACTGAGTGCGGACGCGAAACCGCCACGACACACGCCGTTCGCGTCACACGTCCACGCCGTACCCAAATCTCCAAATACTTCGGCCGCGATAGGACGGTATGGCATCCATTATCGTTCGGGTCACCGTCGCGCTCCTCGTCGCGTTCGCGCTCGTCGGCGGCGCGGCGTCCGTCGCCGCGCAGTCGAGCGGTCAGTCGACCGACCAGCCGGCGTGGGCCGACGACCTCTTCAGTGACATGGAGAGTATGCAGTCGCAGTACAACAGTTTCATCGGCGACGCCGAGATGAGCACCGCCGAGCGGCAGGTGTACAACCGGATCACGGGAAACACGATCAACGTCTACATCGTCGAGACGGACGCGGTGTTCTCCTTCCGGATGACCGACGGCGGGACCATCACCGAACTCGAACAGTCGAGAAACGACGACGCGGACCTCAAGATGCTCATGACTCGCGAGACGGCGCAGTCGCTCGCGGACAGCGAGAACCCCGTGCCGGGATTCGTGCAGAACGTCCGGAACGGCGAGCGAACCGACGGCACGGTCGAGGGGATCGTCATCACCGGTGAGGACGGAAAGATCGTGAAGCGAGTGACGTGGGGCGTGATAAACGCCGCCAAGGGGTTCTTCTGATCGCGACGCGATCCGAGCCGGGACCGCGACGACACGAACCGCTTTTATAACTACTCGGTGCAATCACTCGGTAATGACCGACGAGATCTGCGATTCCGAGAGCCGTGACGCCGACCGGCGGCACACCCGGCGACGCGTCCTCGCGCTCGGCGGGGCGGCGGGTACCGTCGCGCTCGCGGGATGTAGCGCCGAGCGGACGCCCGTCGACGACGGCGAATCCGACGGGGGCGACGAGAGCGACGGAACCGACGGCGACGACGGCGACGAGTCGCCGACGCTCACCGTCGCGACGTACACCAGCTTCATCGACGCGCCGTCGGTGAGTCCGGGCGAGTGGCTCAAATCGGAGTTCGAGAGCCGAATTGACGCCACGCTGGAGTGGGCGACTCCCGACAACGAGGTGAACTACTACGTCGAGCGGGCCGCCTCGGGCGTCGAGATCGACGCCGACCTCTACGTGGGGCTCACCACGGAGGACCTGGTCCGCGTCGATGACCGACTCGACGACGACCTGTTCGCCGAGGCGGGCGAGATCCCGGGCGCGGCGGACGTTCGCGACGGCCTTCGGTTCGATCCGTTCGAGCGCGCCGTACCCTTCGACACGGGCTACGTGAGTCTCGTGTACGACGGGACGACGATGACCGCCCCGGAAACGTTCGAGGGGCTTCTCGACGACCAGTACGCGGGCGCGCTCATCGCGCAGAACCCCGGCGGGTCGTCGACGGGACGCTCGTTCCTGTTGCACACGGTCCACCGGTTCGGCGACGGCGGCGTCGCGGGAGCGGACGGGGGCGACGGATCGGAGACGGTCGAGGGGGGCGACGGCGACCCCGACTACGACTACCTCGACTACTGGGCCGACCTGCAGGCCAACGACGTTCGCGTGCTCGGTAACTGGGAGGACGCGTACGCTGCCTGGAGCGAGGGCGAGGCCCCGATGGTCGTCTCGTACTCGACGGATCAGGTGTTCGCAGACATGGAGGGAGAAGACCTGCAGGAACACCAGGTCCGATTCCTGAACGATCAGGCGTACGCCACCCCCGAGGGGATGGCCGTCTTCGCCGACGCCGACGAGCCCGAACTGGCCCGCGAGTTCATGTCGTTCGTGCTCGACCCCGAGGTCCAAGGCGAGATCGCACAGCGGAACGTCGCTTTCCCGGCGACAGACACCGCGGCGCTCCCGGAGGATTACGCCGAACTGGCACAGGAGCCCGCCGATCCGGTGACGTTCTCGTACGACGAGCTGCAGGGCTCGGTCGGCGAGTGGATCGAGGCGTGGGAACGCCAGTTCGCCGGGAACTGACGGCGGTGCGCGCGCTTCGCTCCGCCGCCGACCGAGTCGACGGCCACCTCCTGACCGCGCTCGCACTCGCGACGAGCGCCGTGCTCGTCACGACGTTCTACTACCCGGTCGGCACCGTCCTGATCGAGGCCGTCGTCGTCGACGGCGCGGTCACCGGCTCCGTGTTCGCCGCGGTCCTCCGCGACCCCTTCTACTTCGGCGAGATCGCGCGGCTGTTCGCCGGCGAGTCGCCCGCGGCGGTCGCCCGCGCGCTGCTGTCGCCGGACCGCCGGATCGGCATCGTCGGGTTCACCGCCTACCAGGCCGCCCTGTCGACGATCGCGAGCGTCGCGTTGGGGCTCCCGGCGGCGTACCTGCTCGCGCGCTTCGAGTTCCCCGGGCGGCGAACCGTGCGCTCGCTGACTATCGTCCCGTTCGTGCTGCCGTCGATCATGGTCGCGGTCGGCTTCGTCGCCACCTTCGGACAGCGCGGGACGCTGAACGCGGCGCTCCGCGCGGTCGGCCTCCCGGCGATCGATCTCATGTTCTCGCTGGAGGCGGTCGTGATCGCGCACGCCTTCTACAACGCGCCGCTCGTCGCTCGGGTGACGACCGCGGCGTGGGAGTCCGTCGACGCCCGCGCGGTCGAGACCGCTCGAAGCCTCGGTGCGGGGCCGGTACGCGCGTTCTACGACGTGGTCGCGCCGCAGGTGTACCCCGCCGTGTTGACGGGCGCGGCGCTCACGTTCGTGTTCACGTTCGGGACCTTCCCGATCGTGCTCGCGCTCGGCGGGTTCGAACTCGCGACGGTCGAGGTGTTCGTCTACCGGCTCGCCCGCGACCTCCAGTACGCCGAGGCCGCCGCGCTGGCGATCCTCGAACTCGGCATCTCGCTCGCCGTGCTGTTAGCGTACCTGCGGTACGAGGCCGACACCGCGGTCCAGTCGCGGGGTGTCGAACCCCTCCCGCGGCGGTCGCTCCGTCCCGCCACCGCGTCGGTCCGCGAACTCCTCCCGCGGGTCGGGCTCGCTGCCTACGCCGCGGTCGCCGCCCTGATATTCCTCGCGCCGATCGGGTCGATGATCCTCGCGAGCGTGACGGGCGGCGACGGCGCGCTCACCCTGGAACACTACCGCTTTCTGGCCGCGCGTCAGCGGACCGCCGCGGCGTTTCAGGTGCGGCCGTGGCCCGCGATCCGCAACTCGCTCGGATTCGCGATCGCGTCGACGCTCATCGCGCTGCCGATGGGCGTCGTCGTCGCCGTGTTGACGACCCGGCGATACCGCGGCCGGAAGCTCGTCGACGCGGCGGCGATGGCCCCGCTCGCCGTCTCCGGCATCGTCGTCGGGCTCGGCCTGCTCCGCGGGCTCGTCTTCGGCGTGGAGTTCGCGGGGTGGCGGATCGCCGCGAGCGGCGCGGTCGCCATCGTCGTCGCGCACGCGGTGGCGGGCTACCCGTTCGTCGTCCGGACGGTCGCGCCCGGACTTGAGGGGCTCGACCGGTCGCTCGTCGAGTCGGCCCGCGCCCTCGGAGCGTCCCGCGTGCGGGCGCTTCGCGACGTGGAGCTGCCGCTCGTGTGGCCGGGCGTCGTCGCCGGCGCGGCGTTCGCGTTCGCCATCTCGATCGGCGAGTTCACCGCCACGGTCGTACTCGCGACGGGGGCCGACGCGTACACGATGCCGATCGCCATCGAACGCTTCATCGGTCGGCGGCTCGGACCGGCGACCGCAATGGGCGTCGTCCTGCTCGTCGTCACCGGCTGCAGCTTCGTCGTCATCGAGCGGCTCGGAGGTGAGAGCCGTGGTCTCTGAAGAGCCACACGCTCCCGTCGCGGTCGCGCTCGACGCCGTCACCAAACGCTACGGCGAGACGGCCGCAGTCGACGACGTGAGCCTCCGCGTGCGCGAGGGGGAATTCTTCACCCTGGTCGGCCCTTCCGGCTGCGGGAAGACGACGACGCTCCGGCTGATCGCGGGGTTCGAGGATCCCACCGAGGGAACGGTCCGGTTCGGCGGCGAATCGGTCGCCGGCGTCCCCCCCGAGGACCGCGACGTGGGCGTCGTCTTCCAGAACTACGCGCTGTTCCCGCACATGACCGTCGGCGAGAACGTCGCGTACGGGCTCAACTTCGCCGACCCGCCCGGCGACGTCACCCGCGAGGAGCGCGTCGCGGAACTACTCGCGTTGGTCGACCTTCCGGATACCGCCGACCGCGACCCCGAGAGCCTCTCTGGCGGCCAGAAACAGCGAGTGGCGATGGCGCGGGCGCTCGCGCCGGGCCCCGACGTGCTGCTTCTCGACGAGCCGATGAGCGCGCTCGACGCGCGGCTCCGCGAGCGGCTCCGCGTGCAGGTCCGGACGATTCAGTCGGAACTGGGGATCACCACCGTCTACGTCACCCACGATCAGGAGGAGGCGCTGGCGATCTCGGACCGCGTCGCCGTGATGAACGCCGGAACCCCCGAGCAGGTCGCGCCGCCGCGAACGGTGTACCGCGAGCCCGCCACACGGTTCGTTGCCGAGTTCGTCGGCGACAACAACGTGTTCACGGGCCGAGTCGTCGACGCGCCGGCCGCCGAGTCTGCCGACGGCAGCGCGAGCACCCGTGCCGACGCCAGCGCGGTCGTTGATGGTCACGCCAGTGCGAGCGACACTGACGATGCCGTCACGGTCGACGGCGGCGATATCGTCACGGTCGACGTCGACGGCGAGCCGTTCCGGATCGGACTCGGCGACCGAGACGAGGGACTGCGGCTCACCTCCGGTGACCGGCTCACCGTCTGCATCCGCCCCGAACACCTCCGGATCGGCGGCGACCGGAATCGGATGACGACGACCGTCGAGAGCGCCGAGTTCCTCGGCGAGACGACGCGGATGACGCTCGACTGGAACGGACGCGACCTCGTGGTTCGCGCTCGCGATCCGCTCTCGGGCGCGGTCGCCGTCGGTTTCGACCCAGCGGACGCACACGTGATCGACATCGAGTCGGAGTGAGACGGCGACCCGGCCGAGAGCGACGCGAGCGCCGAGCGCTTATGTCCGTGCGAGCTGTTCGCATAGCTGTTCATGGACCTCCGCTGTGAGGGGTGTGCCGGCTGCTGTGTCGACTGGCGACCGCTCGACCCCGCGGCCGCCGGCTCCGATCACACCGGCTCGCGCGACCCGCTCGACGACACGTACGACCTGGTGCCGCTCACTCGCGACGAGGTCGCCCGCTTCGTCGACGACGGCCTCGGTGACGCGCTCGTACCGCGGCTGTTCGAGCCCGCAGAGCGCGACGAGCGCGTCGCCGTCGATGGGACCGACCTCGCGGCCGTCGACGGCCGACCCGTCTTCGTCGTCGGGCTCTGCAAGCCGCCGAAGCCCGTCGCGCCGATAGGCACCGACGACCCGCGCTGGCTCGACGCCTGCGTGTTCCTCGATCCGACGACGCTCCAGTGTCGGATCCACGAGACGGATCGGTATCCGCGGACCTGTGCGAGCTATCCCGCGCACAACCTCGCACTCGACGCCGAGACGGAGTGCGAGCGCGTCGAGGCCGCCGGGGGCGGCGACCGCCTGCTCGACGACACGCCTCCCGATGACGCGCCGCCCCCCCCCGTTCGGACCGCAGGCGCTCGGTACGACGGTGTTCGCTCACCCCGCTCCCGACGAACTCGACGGCGTCGTCGCCCGCCTCCGCGCTGGCGAAGCGACCGCCGACGACCGCGCCCGCTTCGTCGGCGTCGCCGTCGGCTCGCGACCGGCCTCGCTGTCGGCGGACCGCGATCGCGCGGCGGCGGCAGCGGCGCGCGTCCGCGAGGCGGACTCGTGGGTCGGCCGAGCGGTCCGCGAGTGGCGCGCCCGCGCGGGAGAGCGGGGCGCACCGGTGACGATCCCGGTCCGAGACCGCGACCGGTTGGTCCGCGAACTGGAAGACGACGCCGGGGCACCGGAGACGACGGGGTGGGAGTGAGCGCGCCGCTCGTGGCTCACCCGAACGCCCCCGAGCGCCACACGCCCTGTCGCCGATCGAGCCACGCGACGACCGCGACGTGCGGGAGCGTCAGCGCCGCGACGGCGACGAGCGACACCGCGAGCGCGTCGCCGGCAGCGATCACGCCGCCGGCCGCCGGGCCGCGGGGGACTGCCAGCCCGACGGCGGCCACCACGAGGAATCCGCCGAGCGTGAGCGGCGCGGCGTCGCGCGCGAACCGGGCGAGCGCGCCGCGCAGGTTGCCGATCTCGATCGCGCGTTCGGCCGCCGGGTCCAACAGCACGAGGCGACCGACGTGCCGGAGCGAGTGCCACAGCGCGAAGTACACGCCGATCGCGACCACCGGCGCGGCGAGCAGGAACCACGCCCACAACACGGTGACCTCCCCCGCGTCGCGGAGCCACCCGCGGCGGCTGGCCCCGCCGCGCACCCGGAGGTACCCCGCCCCGACCGACGCGAGCGTGGCCCCGACCATGATTCCCGCGACGGCGACTCGCACAGCGAGGGCGAAAAGCGGGTCGACAGCCGCCGACGTGGCCGCGTCCGGGAGGAACAGCCCGACGGTCCACTCGGCGACCAGCCGGTACTCGCCCGGGTGCGCGAGCAGGGGGACGGCCATCGGCAGCCCGCCGCGGACCACCGCGGCGAGGCCCCGCTCGGCCGTCGTGGGGAGGTGATCGACGCCGGCGATCGCGAGCGCCGCGACGTCGCCCTGTCCCCAGTGGACCCACGTGAGCGCGACGAACCCGACGAACGCGACCGCGGGCGCGAGCGCGAACCCGACGACGACCGCGCCGCCGAGGACCGCGTAGACGCCGCCGACGGCCGCGAACGACCGACGGGCCGAGACGCCGGCGGCGCGCAGCGGAACGAGGTGGTCGACCGCGCCGTGTGCCATCCCGACCGCGAGCGTGGCGAGCGCGAACACGGCGACGCCGAGTTCGACCGGAAACAGCGGGGTCACCGCCCCGACCGGCAACAGTACCGCGAGTGCGATCGCCGGAGTCCGGGCGAACCACCGGTCGACTCGGGCGCGGACGCGAGCCGTCATCCGTCGTCGAGCGGGTCGGGGACGGGACCGGGCGTCGGGTCCGCCGGATCGATCGGGGACGACCCGTCGACGGCGGTCCCGCGGTCACGCCAGTCGAGCGCCCACTCGAACAACACGATCCCGTTGACCGTCATCAGGCCCGCGGCGACGAAGAACGCCATCTCTTCGATCGGGAGCCCGAGGACGGCGACGCCGGTCGTGAACTCCGACGAGATCCGCCACGTTCCCACGCCGATCGCGATCCGGTCGGCGATCCAGAAGTACGCGGCGGGCAGCAGCGTCGCCGGGAGCCAGACGCGCGCCGTGCGGGCGAGATACCCGCCGCCGACGCCCCACTGGAGCGCGAACACCGGTCCGACCCACGCGAGCAGGCCGCCGAGGTAGAGGAACCGCTCGCCGCTCGCGACGAGCCACAGCCCGATCGGGACCAGCATGAGTCCCGCTCCGACGCCGACGGCGCGGGGGACCCGATCGAAGTCGCCCGCGCGGAACGCCGGATCGAAGCCGAGTCGGTGACACGCGAGGGCGACGGCGACCGTCTGGATCGCGAAAAAGAGGTACTCGCCGAGCGGGATCGACAGCGCCCGGACGAGCACTGCACCGTCGGCGTACGACCACGCACCGCGACCGATCATGTGGTGTATCCACGGCGTCGTGTACGCGTACGCGATGGCGACGAGCACCGCGATCCCGGCGGCCGCGCGGCGACGACGAACGCCGGTGTACCGGGGCGCGACGCGCCACAGCACCGCGAGCAGCGGGAGGTTGAAGAGGAGGTGGAACTGGAGGTACGTCAGCGTCGGGGTCACCGCACCACCTCGCTCGAACCGACCATGCGCGAAGAATCGGACGGGACGCGGTTAAGCCCCCCGTCCAAATTATCTCCGGCGGATCTGGCGTCTCAGGCCGACGCGGTCAACACGCCGCGCTCTTCCAGCACGGTCCCGAGCCCGGCCATCGACTCGACGACGGTGTCGCACGCGGGGCGGACCGCCTCCTTGGGGACGAAGCCGACGGCGAGCCCCGCGACCTCCAGCATCGGGAGGTCGTTGGCACCGTCGCCGACCGCGACGGTCGCGTCCATTGGGTAGCCGAGGTCGTCCGCGAGCGCTGCCAGCGCGTCGTCTTTCGTTCCCTCGATCAGCGGTCCCTCGGCGTCGCCGGTGAGCGTCCCGCCCGACATCGGCAGCCGGTTCGCTACGATCGTGTCGGCCTCTACGCCCGCCTTCGCCAGCGCGCGCTCGACGCCGCGCTCGAACCCGCCCGTGAGCACCGCGACGTGGTGACCGTCGGCCTGCAGCCGCTCGATCAGTTCGCCCGCGCCGGGCCGGAGGGTCACGTCGCCGAAGGCGGCCTCGACCTCCTCGGCGTCGAGGCCCCCGAGCAGCTCCGCGCGCTGGTAGAGGCTCTCGGCGTAGCTCAGTTCGTCGTTCATCGCCCGCTCCGTGATCTCTGCGACCTCGTCGGCGACGCCCGCGCGCTCGGCGAGCAGGACCGTCATCTCCGAGTCCGAGAGCGTGCCGTCGAAATCGAACGCGATGAGACTCATGGTCGACCGTCAGCGCGGAAGGGTTTTGTAACCGCGTGATCCGCGACGCGCCGATGGGATTTTCCGCGGCGGACGCGTCCCCGTTCCACATGGACCGCGCAAACATCGACGTCGACGATCTCCTGAAGGTGATCTTGGGGCTCGTGATCGTGTGGCTTCTCGTGGAGATCCTCGGCACCGTGCTTGACCTGACGTTCGCGCTGTTGGACGCCCTGCCGATGCTCGTCGCCGTCGCGATCGTCGTCCTGATCGCGTTACGGCTCGCCGATCGGATCTGAGGAGTGTTCAGCCTCAACGTCCCGCTCCCGCCCGCAGTATCACGGATCGCACGCGATCTCCACCCGAAATTCTCGGGGTTCGATCGCGTCCGCGACCGCCACACGCTCGTCTGCAAGCGGTTCGGCGTCGACGACGTGAGAGCGGACACCGACGCGGACCCGCACGCCGATCCCCCGTCGCGACCGGTCGCCCTCCGGCGGCTCCGCGATCGCCTGCGTCGGCCGCTCGCCCGAACCTCGCCGTTCGAGATCGCGGTGACCGGCGTGGACGTGTTCGACGCGCCCGCGTCCGGGTCGCGGCCGGTGGTCTACCTCGCTCTCGACAGCGACGGACTCGTCCGACTGCACCGGCGTCTGTGTGCCCGTTTCGACCCGATCGACGGACTCGAAGCCGACGACTACGTCCCGCACGTGACGCTGGCTCGGGGCGGCGACCCCGAGCCGGGCGTCGTCGCCGATCTCGTCGCCCGCGAGTTCAACCCGATCCGGTGGCGGGTCCACGCGCTCGACGTGTGGGACCCCGCGGCCCGCGAGGTCGCCGCGACCGTGGATCTGTGACCCCCGCCTCGCCGTCATCCGTTCCGTGAGTGGAGATCGATCGGCCGGTCGGAAAGCGGCGTCGCGTCGTCGACGACGCCGGCGAGCCCCAGTCGCTCGACGCTCGCCGCGGTCGGACGGCCGTTCGGCCCCCATCCGCGGGCGGCGTAGTACCGGTCGAGCAGCCGATCGAACGCCTCGGGATCGATCCCGGAGGGACCGTCTTCCGCGCCCGTCCGGAGCGGGGCGGGGAGCGCGTCGTCCGTGCGGTCGAACCCCTCCCGAGCGTTGAACAGTCGCGTCAGCGTCCAGATCCGCTCGCCCGTCGTCGCGAGGGCGTCGACCCGAGCGGGATCGCCGTCTTCCGCATCGCTGCCCGCCGCGGCGGTGACCGCCGGGTGGTCGATCGCGGCGAGCCACTCCGCGCCGAGGTCCGTCCCAACGGCCTCGCCGACGAAGTCGTCGACGACGAGACTCCACAGCACCGACCGGGCGTTCTGCTCGCCGATCACGGTCCGGACCCGGTCGGTCGACTCGCGTCCGTCACCGGCGAACGGCTCGCGGTCTTGGGGCCGCGAGCGCCGGTGGCACGCGCCGCGGTCGCTCGTCGCGTACGCGAGCGCGATGCCGACCGCGGCGCGCGGGTCGAACCCGGGCAGCGCCATCGATTTTACCGTCGGCGCGAGCGCCTCGCCGCCGAACCGCGCCGCCGCGGCGTCCACCCCGTCGGCAAGCGCGTCCGCGAGTCCCGGCGTCGCGTCGAGGCCGGCGGGATCCGTGCGGGCGGCGACCGCCTCCAGCAGCTGCCGAACGCCCGCCGCGTCGCCGAACTCGACCGAACAGTCGACGACGTCGGCCTCGTCGGCTCGGATCGTCCACGCGGCCGCGTTGCCCGCGTCGATCACGTCGAGGCCGAGCCGGTCACAGACTCCGCAGAGCTCGGCGACCCGATCGAAGTCGTCGATGCCGAGGCCGGCACCGAGTGAGATCGGTGCCGCGCCGCGGGGGACGACCTCGCCGTCCGGCGTGTCGATCCGGAAGCCGCCGGGTACGCGGTCTCTCTCTCGCTCTCGCCCCGTCGCGCGCGCGGTCGCCGCCTCCACGCCGATGTCGTCGGTGCCCGCGAACCCGGTCGCCGTCCACCCCTCCGCCGCGAGGAGGCCGACCTCGTTCGCGTAGTCGACCGTTTCTATCGTCTCGCCGGCGGCCTGCCACTCGCCGGTCCCGTCCCGGGCGTAGGCCGCGGCGTCTCGGTCGCGGAGCGCGGCGAGGTCGTCCGGGACGGCGGGAGCCGAGTCGCGGGCGACGACCGCCTTCAGCCGCTTCGATCCCATCACGGCACCCGCGCCGCCGCGGCCGGCGTGGTGGTCCCCGCCGTCGCTGGCGATCGTCGCGTACGCCGCCTCGTGCTCGCCCGCCGGACCCACGCAGGCGACGGCTGCGTCCGGGAAGGCGGCCGCCGTCTCCGCGGTGTCAGCGCCCCACGCGTTGGCGTCCGCGATCCGGGCGCGGCCCCCCTCGAGTTCGATCCGGACCGGGCGGTCGGCCGCGCCGGTCACGAGGAGGCCGAGGCAGTCGCCGAGCGAGCCCGCGAGTCGGGCGGCGAACGCGCCGCCCCCGTACGAGTCGAGGAAGCCGCCGGTGAGCGGGGATTTCGTCACCGCGGCGTATCGCGTCTCGCCCGGCAGGTACCCGGAGAGCGGCCCCACGAGGAACGCGAGCAGGTTCTCCGGTCCGGTCGGGTCGGTCCCGGGCGACAGCTCCTCGTAGAGGTACCGCGCGCCGAGTCCCTTCCCGCCCACGTAGTCGCGCCGCCACTCTCGCTGGACACGCTCGCGGACGGTCTCGCCGGCCGAGAGGTCGACCCGGAGGACGTGCGTGCGACTGCGACTCATCCAAGCGGTCTGTGCGGCGGAGACGTATCAATCTGTTCGCCGTCGACGCGGTCGTCTGGAGCCCGACGCGATCCGACCGTCAGAGTGAGGCGGCCGGACGCCGAAGCCGACGGCATGGAGTTGACGACCGCGCTCGACGCCCGCGACGCCACCGTCTGCGTCGTCGGCGCGGGCGGCAAGAAGTCGACGCTGTTCGCGCTCGCCGACCGACTGGACCGCCCGGTGGTGACCGCGAGCGTCCGCATCCCGATCTTCGACGACCGGGTCGCGACGGTGCGGGTGACGGACGACCCGCTCGCCGCGCTCGACGAGGCGGAGCCGGACGGCTGGCCGCTCGGACTGGTGCCCGAACGCGACCGCGCGGACCGCTATCTGGGGTACGACGCGGAGACCGTCGCCGAAATCTCGGACGCCGCGCCGGGCGCGACCCTCGTCAAGGCCGACGGCGCGCGCCTCCGCGAGTTCAAGGCGCCCGGCGACGGAGAGCCGCAGATCCCGGCGACCGCCGACGTGGTCGTTCCGATCGCGAGCGCGCACGTCGTGGGAGAGCGGCTCTCCGACGAACTCGTCCACCGTCCGGAGCGCGTCGCCGACATCACCGGTCGGGCGCTCGGCGAGCCGCTCCGTCCCGCGGACGTCGCGGCCGTGCTCGCGAGTCCGGAGGGCGGGCTGAACGGCGTCCCCGACGGCGCAGCCGCAGTCCCGGTGGTGAACAAGGTCGACGACGAGGCGGACGCGGTCGCGGCCCGGGAGGTCGCCGAGGGCGTCCTCACCCGATCCGACGTGTCTCGGGTCCTCCTCACTCGACTCGTCGAGGGAGGCGTCGCCGCGGACGACCCGGTCGTCGAGGTCGTCGAATAGGACGCTCCGAGGCGGTCCGTCTCACTTGCCGTCCGGGACCTCCCGGTCGTCGGCCGACTTCGCGAACGACCGCCAGAGCGCCCGGTACAGCGTCCACGCTTCTGCGCCGGTTCGGGCCATCACGGCGCGGCAGGCGGCGTCGAACCGGCGGTAGTCCGCGACCGACGGCGGGTCCGGATAGTCGCCGTCGAGATCGCCGGCCGCGACCAGCACCCGCCACGTTCGCGGGTCGACCGCGACGAAGCGCTCGGGCGCGAGGAATTGGAGGAACGCGGACGCGACCGCGACGTCGACCCCACCGAGTTCGGTGAGCGCCGCGAGGGCGGAGTCGATATCGCGATCGTCGGTCTCCGCGCGCTCGCCCGTAGCGTCGTCGGCCGCGCCCACCGCCTCGACCGCGACGTCGAGCGCGTCGGCCACGTCGCCGAAGTCGGTGTCGCGGAACGCCTCCTCCCGCTCCCGCCGCGCTCCGTCCGGGTACGCGCCGAGGTACCGTCGGAAGTACCACCGGACGATCCACTGCGCGTCGCGTCGACCGTACTCGTCGCCCGCGAACGTCTTCGCCACCGTCTCGACGTGCTGGCGCTCCACGTCGTACAGCGGCTCTGACGCCGCGTACTCCCGGGCACGGTCGCGAACGGCGGATTCGCTCAGCTCCATCGACAGCCTGTACGGCGGTTTCGCGTATGAACGTTCGTCTCGACTCTCCTCGACCCGACCGTCGTGATCGATCGTTTGATATCGATGTGGTCACTGCTAACACACATGACTGACGACCGGATCCCGGTCACCGTCCTCAGCGGCTACCTCGGCGCGGGCAAGACGACGCTCGTGAACCACCTTCTCTCGAATCCCGGCGACCGGAGGATCGCCGTCATCCTGAACGACATGGGCGAGGTGAACGTCGACGCCGACCTGATCGCTCGCGAGAACGACGAGGAGGGGGTCGTCGACCTCTCGAACGGCTGTATCTGCTGTCGGCTGCAGGACGATCTCCTCTCGGAGGCCGCGGCGCTCGCAGATTCCCGGGAGTTCGACTACCTCCTCGTGGAGTCGTCGGGCATCTCGGAGCCGATCCCCATCGCGCGGGCGTTCACCGAGGGGACCGAGGACTCGGAGGTCGACCCGACCGAGCGCTTCCGGCTGGACACGATGGTGACCGTCCTCGACGCCTACGGGTTCTGGAAGGAGTTCGACGCCGGCGAGACCCTGCCGGGCGGCGCGCAGCCGGAGACGGACCGCCCGCTCGCCGACGTGCTCGTCGAGGGGATCGAGTTCTGCGACGTCCTCCTCGTGAACAAGACGGACATGGTGCCCGACGACGTGCTCGACGAGATCGAATCGGTCGCAGAGCGGCTCGGTCCGCGCGCGAAGCGGGTCCGGACGAGTTACTCCGCGGTCGACCCCGACGAGGTGCTCGACACCGGACGGTTCGACTTCGAAACGGCGAAGCGATCTCCCGGCTGGAAGCGGGCGATAGCCGAGAGCGAGGACGAGGAGGGAGACGAGGGTGCGGAGGGAGCAGGGGACCACGCGCACGACCACGACCACGCCGAGGGGGCCGCCGCGGCTCACGGGGTCGACTCGTTCGTCTACCGCTCGGCCGACGCGCTCGATCCGGCACCGTTCGCTGATTGGCTCGACGACTGGGACGGCTCGGTCGTGCGCGCGAAGGGCGTCGCGAACGTCGCCGGCACCGACGAGGTCATCGGCGTGAGTCAGGCCGGTCCCTCGGTACAGGCGGGGCCCATCGGGGAGTGGAGCCCGGACGACGACCGCCGGACGCGGCTCGTGTTCATCGGCAGCGAGATGGACGAGGTGCGGATTCGCGGCGAGCTCGACGACTTGGCGGCGGCCGACGCAGACGGGGAGACGAGGGTCAACGAGGAGACGAGGGGCAACGGGGAGACGGCGACCGTCGAGGAGACGGCGGCCGAGGCGTTCCCGCTGTGAGGCCGGCGAGTCAGATCCCGAGTTCGGCCTGTAGGTCGTCCCACTCGTCGTGGAAGCCGTGGGTGGACTCGGTCTCGGTGCCGACCGCCGACTGGTAGACCTCGTCGTACTTCAGCAGCTGGCCCCACTCGTCGTGGAACGCCCAGTTACAGTACTTACACATACGAGCCACCACGAGAGGGATCGACATACCGGTTTCGGCGCGGGGGATGGGCGAGCGGTCGGCTCGGAGCCGCCAGCGCGCGTCTCGGGGCCGCCGACAGAGTGAACCCCGCTCGTGTCGTACGATAGCTATCGACGCGGGTCGACCGCGGCGGGAATCCATGGTCACATACAGACGCGGCGGACACGTACACGGCGGCGACGAAGCGGTCGAGCGCACCTGCGACCTCTGCGAGTGGCACTGTGTCGCCGACGGGTATCCGGAACTGGTGTCGCGGTACCAGTCGCACCTCCGCGCGGAACATCCGAAGGCGTGGCTCCGGGCGTGAGCGATCGGCGAAAAAATCGGATGATAACGAAGCGGCGCAGGCCGGCGATCAGGGCTCTAACAGGACCTTTGTGACGCCCTCCTCGCGGGCGTCGAACGCCTCGTACATCTCGGGTGCCTCTTCTAAGTCGACCCGGTGAGAGACGACCCAGGACGGGTCCGCGCGTCCCTCGATGATCATGTCTCGCAGGTACCGGTTGTACGCTTTCACGTTACACTGGCCGGTGCCGCACTTGAGTCCCTTCTCGAAGAACTTCCCGAAGTCGATGCCGAGACGTCCCTGCGCGGCCATGTCGTCGGGCGCACCCGGGTCTTCGGGGACGTACAGCCCGGGGATGCCGAGTTCGCCGGTCGGTCGGACGACCCGAATGAGGTTGTTGATCACGACCGCCGGGTTCTCCTTGGCCGGCTGGTAGGAGTAGTCCTCGGTCTCGGTGTCGACGTCGTCGGGGTCGGTCGCTTGGTAGCCGACCGCGTCGACGCCCTTGTCGACCATCCCGCCGTGCTCCTCGATGATCTGGTCGACCGGGTCGCCCTCCGAGAAGTCGATCGGGTGGGCGTCGCAGTGCTCCTCGGCCAGTTCGAGCCGGCTCGGCACTTGGTCTACCACGTAGATCTCGGCCGCGCCCTTGATCTTCGCGCTGTAGGCGGCCATCAGGCCGACGGGGCCGGCGCCGAAGATGGCGACCGACTCGCCGGATTCGAGGTTCGCCAGCTCGGTGCCGTGCCAGCCCGTCGGGAAGATATCGGCGAGCAGCGAGAACGCGTCCTCGTGTTCGCGCCCCTCCGGCAGTTTCAGCGCGTTGTGATCGGCGTACGGAACGCGAAGTCTCTCGGCCTGTCCGCCCGGATACGGCCCCATGGCGACGTAGCCGTACGCGCCGCCGGCGAAGCCGGGATTGACGTTGGTACAGAAGCCGGTGTATCCCTCCTCACAGTTCTGACAGAACCCGCACGAGACGTTAAACGGCATCACGACGCGGTCGCCCTCCTCCAGCGTCGAGACCGCCTCGCCGACCTCACTCACGATCCCCATGTTCTCGTGACCGAAGACGATCCCCTCCTCGGCCGCGGTTCGCCCCTCGTACATGTGGAGGTCGGAGCCACAGATACAGGAGGTGGTAATGTCGACGACCACGTCGTTCGGATGTTCGATCTCCGGTTCGTCTACCTCTTCTACGTCCACGTCGTACGGACCCTGATACACTACTGCTTTCATTCTGGTTCCGTATGTACAATGTTATCAAATTGTAGTAAATGTTTTTCCATTACATATATGCTTGATAAAATAATAGGGTGTAATAACAATACAGTCCGCGTTTCGCGTGCCGCACGTCCATGTGTCGGCCGCGACGTCGACGCGGGGAGACGCGGGACCGCCACCTACCCCGCTCGTGCGTACCATCGACACACTCATTGATTCGGACGATAGATCGTGTTACATGAACGCACACAGGGGCGGTGAGGAAGATGGCTAGCGGGCCGGACGACGGGGTGAAAACGATCTGTCCGTACTGCGGCGTCGGCTGCGGGATTCAGGTGCTCGACGGCGACGAACCGGGCGAGATGCGGTTCATGCCGTGGGGTGACGCCCCGGTGAACGAGGGAAGCGTCTGCATCAAAGGGGGCGCGGCGACGCAGGTCGTCGATCACGAGGACCGCCTCACGGAGCCGTTGATCAAGGAAGACGGCGAGTTCCGAGAGGCGACGTGGGACGAGGCGCTCGGTCGGGTCGTCGACGAGATGGAGCGGATCCGCGAGGAGCACGGTCCCGACGGGATGGGCTTTTTCGGTTCTTCGAAGACGTTCAACGAGGAGAACTACCTCATTCAGAAGTTGGCGCGGCGATACGGCACCAACCAGGTCGACAACTGCACGCGGATGTGTCACGCCTCGACCGTCTGGGCGCTGCGGACCAGCCTCGGGATGGGCGCGATGACGAACAGCATGGCCGACTTGGAGGAGGAGGCGGACGTGCTCTGGATACAGGGCGCGAACCCCGGCGAGCAGCACCCGATCGCCAACAGCCAGTACTTCCGGCAGGCCGTCTTGGAGGGCGCAACCGTCATCCAGGTCGACCCGCACGCGAACAAGACCACCCGGTCGTTCGAGATCGACGAGACCGACCGGCACATGCACCTCCAGTTGAATCCCGGCACCGACATCCCGCTTTTGAACGTCGTCCTCAAGACGATCCTCGAGCGTCACGAGGCGGAGCCGGACGCGGGCTGGATCGACGAGGAGTTCGTCGAGGAGCGCACCGAGGGGTTCGAGCACCTGAGGGAGACGCTCGCGGACTTCGACAAGGCGGCGGCCGCCGAGGAGGCCGGCGTCCCGCTCGAGGACATCGAACTCGCCGCCGAGAAGTACGCGATGGCCAACAACGCCGCCGTCTTCACCGGCATGGGGATGAGCCAGCACACCTGCGGCGTCGACAACGTCCAAAACGAGATCAACCTCGCGCTGATCACGGGGAACCTCGGTCGCCCCGGCACCGGCGTCAACCCGCTTCGCGGACAGAACAACGTGCAGGGGACCTGTGACGTGGGCGCGATGCCGAACGTCCTCCCGGGATATCAGCTCGTGGACGACGACGCCGCGAGAGAGAGCGTCGAGGAGGTGTGGGGCTTCGAGGTCCCCGACGAGCCCGGGCTGACGAACGTCGAGATCTCTCACGCGATCGGCGACACCGTCCACGGTCTCTACGTCATGGGCGAGAACCCGATCATGAGCGAGCCCGACGGCAACGAGACGGAGCGTCGGTTCAGCGAGGAACTCGGCTTCATGGTGGTCCAAGACATCTTCATGACCGAGACCGCCGAACTCGCGGACGTCGTCCTGCCGGCGACGACGTGGGCCGAGCGCGACGGGACCGTCACTAACACCGACCGCCGAGTCCAGCGGATGCGCGGCGTTCACAAGGTCCACGAGAACACTCGACACGACCTCGACATCCTCTGTGAGGTCGGGACGCGGCTGTTTGGCGAGGGGTTCGACTTCAACGGCCCCGAGGAGGTATTCGAGGAACTCCGAGAGGTATGTCCGATCATGCACGGGATGACCTACGACGCGCTCGGCGAGACGGGACTCCACTGGCCCTGCTACGAGGAGGGCGACGAGGGCGACTCGTACCTCTACGAGGACTCCTTCGAGACGGACGACGGCCTCGGCCACATCGAGGGCGTCGTCCATCAGGAGCCGAAGGAGACGCCGGACGAGGAGTACCCGCTCGTGTTGACCACCGCGCGGCTCGAAGAGCACTACAACACGGGGACGATGAGCCGGCGCTCTCCGACGCTCTCGAAGCAACATCCGGAGAACTTCGTCGACGTCCACCCGAACGACGCCGAGCGGTACGGGATCGAAGACGGCGACTACGTGACGCTCGAATCGCGCCGCGGCGAGATCAGCGTCCGGGCAGACGTCACCGAGGACATAAAAGAGGGGGTCGTCTGGACGACGCCGCACTTCGCGGCCGCCTCCGCGAACCGTCTCACCAACGACGTGCTCGACGAGCGCGCGAAGATACCCGAGTACAAGGCCGCCGCCGCGGAGATAGAGGTATCCATCGAGTCGGCAGGCGACGACGCCGCGGCCGCGGACGACTGATCAAGTCGGCAGGCGACGACGCCGCGGCGTCTGGCCGCGTCCGTTCGTTAGCAGTCGTCGAGCGCACGTTCGACGACCGCCGCGGCGTCGGTGAACTCCTCGCGAGTGTTGACGTTGGTGAACGTTCGCGGCGTCGTCCGCGCGCGGATCGTCGCGTCGTCGACGATCACCCGATCCAGCTCGTCGATCACCGCCAGCACCTTCCGGTCGCCGCCAGCGAGCGCGCGGTCGCAGGCGGCCGCCGTCTCCGCCGTCCGGTAGACCGCCTGCGTGGTCTGGAGCCACCGGTCGTCGAGCCGCGGCACCGCGGCGTCGCGACCCGCGGCGTCCTCGATGAGCGTCGCCGCGAACGCGGGATCGACGAACGGCATGTCGCAGGCGACGACGACGGCGTAGGTTCCCGGGGCCGCCCGACAGGCGTTCCGGATCCCCGCGGTCGGCCCGAGCCCGGGGTCCTCGTCTATCGCCCAGCGGAGGGGGAGCGGGACCCCGTCCAGCGCGGTCTCGATCGCCTCCCGCTGGTCGCCCCGACAGTTGACGACGAGGTCGTCGACGACGGGGTCGCCGCCCGAGGCGCGAGTCGCCCCCGGCGGAATCGGGTCGCCCGCGCCGGCGAGCCGGTCCGCCACGCGACGGATCAGCGGGACGCCAGCGAGTTCGGCGACAGCCTTGTCGGCGTCGCCGAAGCGGGTCGAGCGCCCGCCCGCGACGATGGCTCCGGTGGTCACACACGAGGAATCGTCGGCGACGGTCTTCGGCGTTGCGGTCGGACCGAGCGGATCGACCACGAGATAGACGCCGGACTGCGGCTACTCTGTGTCGGTGCCGCCGGGATCGTCGACGGCGTGGTGGGGACCGACCGGTCCGTGCGTCGGACAGACGCCGGCGATCGGCGTCGCGTTGAGACAGCAGGCGCGCTGCTCGGCGGCGATCGCGCCTCGAACTAGCGACTCGCCGCAGCGTCGGCAGAAGAGACCGATTCCGCCCGCATCCGCACTGTCGGCCTCGCCGCGTCCGTCAGGTTCGCCCGCCATCCCGCTCACCGCTCGCGGACTCGCATCGGAACGGGGTGGTCCGGGTGCATCGTCAGCGACCCGCGCACGGAGAGGTCGGGCCCCTCGTAGTCGAGTTCGTACGCGGAACAGACCTCGGCGAGGATCAGCTTGGCCTCCAGAAGCGAGAACGCCTTGCCGATGCAGTGGCGCGGTCCGCCGCCGAACGGGAAGTACGCGAACCGCGGACGCCGGCTCCGACGCTCGGGATCCCACCGCCCGGGATCGAACGTCTCGGGGTCGTCGTACCACCGCGGCGACCGGTGGATCACCCACTGCGGGAGCATGAGCGTGGCCCCCTCCGGGATCCGGTACCCTCCCAGTTTCACGTCGAGCTTCGGCTCGCGGAACAGGGTGTATACGGGCGGATACAGCCGCATCGACTCGGTGAGCACGCGATCCGTGTACGTCATCGCACGGGCGTCGGCGGCGGTCGGCGGGCCGTCGGTGGCGGTCGCGTCGTCCGCTGTGCGATCGCCATCAGTCGCGATTTCCGCCTCTCTTTCGACCCGCTCGCGGGCCGCGGGGTGGTTCGACAGGAGGTAGAACGCGTAGGTCAGCGCGAGCGCGGTCGTGTCGTGGCCGGCGAGCAGCATCGTGACCAGTTCGTCGCGGAGGTTCTCGTCGGTCTGCTCGCCGCGGTCGCGGGCGCGGAGCAGGACCGAGAGGAGGTCCATCGGAAGGTCGTCGGCGGCGTCGCCGTCCGGGCCCCTGACCGCGACGCCCTCGGGACCGGCGGGGTCGGCGGCGGGATCGCGCTCGGTCCCGAGGCGGCGCTCGACGATGCCGTCGATCACCGATTCGAGCGTGTCGACGGCGGCGTCGAACGCGCGGTTCTCGCGGGTCGGCACCCAGCTCGGAACGAGGAAGCGACGCGGGTCGGGCTCGAAGCGGGCACCGAGCGGCTCCAACTTCGCTTGGACCGTCCGCACCTCCTCGTCGGTGACGTCGGCCCCGAACATCGCCGAGACGATGATCCGCACCGTGAGCCGAGCCAGTTCCAGTTGTACGTCGACGGTCTCTCCGGGGGTCCAGTCGGCGAGGTGATCCCGCGTGTGCTCGACCATCGTCTCCGACAGCGCGGCGATCCGGCGGTTGTGGAACGCGGGATTCGCGAGGTCGCGCTGTCGACGCCATGTGTCGCCCTCGCTCATGAGTAGCCCCTGCCCCAGCAGCCGGTTCATCGCGTCGTCGCCGAATTTCGGCTTGCGGTACCGCTCCGCGTCGGCGACGAGGACGCGCTCGATATCGGCGGGGTTCGCGAGCAGGTACGTCTCGCGGGGGCCGAGGTCGAACCGTATCACGTCGCCGTAGCTGTCGGCGCAGGCGCGCATGAATTCGAAGGGGTCGTCGGCGTACTGCCGGCCGTTGCCGAAGAGGGGATCGCCGATGGGCCCGGGCGGCGTAGCGGACATGCGAGTTCTGGGGGCTCGCCGGGGTTAAACGTTCGGCGGCGGCGAAATAACGGAACCCCGAGTCGAAACGCCTTGCCTCTCAGACGGGGTGAGATCTCCGTGCTGATCCGCGGGGCGACCGACGCCGTGCGGTGATGGCGATTCACCGGCGGCGGACGCGATAGAGTCTTTTAAATAGGCGGTGTTTGCACATGCGTGTCATGCGAATCGAGAGCATCGAAGCGATCCCGCTTCGCCGCGAACTGGACGAACGCATCGCGATCGCACAGAAGTGGATCTCCAGCCGTCAGTACTGCCTCATCAAAGTCGAAACCGTGGAGGGGATCACCGGCTGGGGAGAGTGTTGGGGGCCGGTCGCCGGCAACCGCGAGATTATCGAGGAGTACGTCACCCCGTGGATCGAGGGCAAAGACGTTCGAAACATAGAGCAGATCCACGACGACCTCGTGTTCAAACTGACCGGGTCGTATCACTCCTACACTCCGGCGAGCGTCGTGAGCGGGGTAGACATCGCGCTCTGGGACGCGTACGGGAAGTCGCTGGGAGCTCCCGTTTCCGAACTGCTCGGCGGGCGACGCCGTGACCGCGTCCGCGCGTACGCGACGGGACACTTCTGGACCGACGCCGACGACTTCGAGATGTTGAAAGGCCGCATCGTCGACGAGGCGAAGGGACACGTCGACGCGGGGTTCGACGCACTCAAGAACAAGATCGGATTCCAGCGCCACCCCGACTTCCCGTGGGGATGGAAGGAGGACGTCGAACTCGTCCGCGCCATCCGGGAGGCCGTCGGTGACGACATCCGCCTGATGACCGATGCGAACCACGCGTACGACTCCGCCACGGCCCGTCGAGTTGGCAAACGGCTGGAGGACCTCGGCGTCTACTGGTTCGAAGAGCCCGTTCGTCCCCACGCGATCGACAACTACGAGTCTCTCAACAGCGAACTCGACACTCCGCTGGCGGGCGGCGAGTGCTGGGCGTTCGAACACGAATTCGCCCGCGTGTTAGACGCCGCGGCTGTCGGGATAACCCAACCGGACGTGACGAGCGCGGGCGGACTGACCTCGACCCGTCGGGTCGCCACGCTTTCCGACGCGTACAACGTTCAGTGCGTTCCGCACGTCTTCGGGAGCGCCATCGCGCTCGGCGCGAGTCTGCAAGTGCTCGCGACGATCCCCGGAGACCCGATGCTCGAGTTCGACCGCACGCCGAACCCGATTCGAGAAGATCTCGCGGTCGACCCGATAACGAACGACGGGAACTCGGTTCCGATACCGGATTCACCGGGAATCGGCGTCGAGATAGATCCGGACGTGCTCGATTCGTTCCGTATGACGTGAACGAACCAGATCGGACGATGTCGGGACGCAACCGCGCGGCGGGACCGGTCAGTTCGCGTCGAGCCGTTCGACCCGCGTGATGAGTTCGTCGACGGCGGCCTCCTGTTCGTCGGTCGCGGTCACGATGCGATCGGTCGCCTCCTCGGTGCGGTCGGAGCGCTCGCGGACCGCCTCCATCGACGAGGTGAGTTCCTCGACGGTGGCGGCCTGATCGTCCGTGGTGCGGGCGACCTCGGCGACGCCAGCGGCCGCCTCGTCGACCGCGTCGGCGATCTCTTCGAGCGCGTCGAGGACCGTCTCGATCTCAGCGCCGGCGTCGTCGATCCGCTCGTGGGAGCGCTCGACCGCGGTGCTGGTCTCTTCTGACTGCGCCTGTAGCTGGTCGAGGCTCTCCGTGATGTCCTCTGTGTAGCCTCGGGTCTCGTCGGCGAGCTTCTTCACCTCCTCGGCGACGACTGCGAAGCCGTTGCCGTCCTCCCCGGCGCGGGCGGCCTCGATGTTGGCGTTCAACGCGAGCAGGTTCGTCTGCTCGGCCACGTCCGAGATCACCTCGATCACCTCCTCGATGTCGTCCATTCGCTCCGAGAGCGCGCCGACGCTCTCGACGAGTTCGTCACCGATCTCGACGACGTCTTCGGTTGCCGCGCGGGCGTCCTCGCTGGCGTCGAGCCCCTGGTCGGCCGCCTCGCTGGCGGCGACCGCCGCGGAGTCGACCTGATCCGCGGTGGCGGCGACCTCTTCCATCCCCGCCGAGAAGGACTGCATCTCCGAGACGCTCTCCTCTAGCAGCTCGTTCTGCTCGTCGACGTTCTCCGCGATCTCGTCGGCCGCCGCGCTGGCCTCTTCGACGGTCGCGTCTATCTCGCGAGCCTGCTCGTGGACGCCGTTCGAGAGGTCTTCGAGGTTCGTCGCCATTCCGTTGACGACGTCGACGACGCGGAGCAGGTCGTCGCTGAGTCGGTCGAACTCGTCTTTTCGCTCCGCGCGGGCGTCGAGGTTACCGTCGCCGATCGCCTCCGCAGTCTCGCGGATCTCGGTGACCAACTGGCTCGTCGCCTCGCGGTCTTCCACGTCGTCGGTCCGGTCGACGACGACCTCCGTCACGCCGACGACCTCGTCGTCGTCGTAGAGCACGGTGGCCGTGAACTCGATGTGCTTTTCGTCGCCGTGGCGGTCGACCATCGTGCTGGTGTCGCGGTAGCGGTTGCGGGCGGAGTCACAGGCCTCCACGTCGTACACTTCCTCGGCGTCCTCCGGGGCGTCGAGCACCTTGTCGGCGAGCGTGTCGGCGCGGCGACCGTCGGGGTAAAACAGCTCCGAGACGTGACTGTGTCCGATCGCGTCCTCGCGCTCGGTTTCGGTGAGCGCGGCGATCGACTCGTTCCACTCGGCGACGTTTCCCTGACGGTCGAGGATGAACATCGGAACACTCGTCGCGTTGAACACCTGCTCGAAACCGGCACCAGCAAGCGTTCCGGCGCGGTTGACGCCATCCTCGTCGCGTACCGCGCGGGAGCCGATATCACCGTCGCCGATGTCGGGGTTCGGTCGCTCGGCGTCGTCGACGACGATACCGCCGTCCGGGACCGACCGCGAGTCCCGCCCTCGTCCGAGTGCCCGCCGGAGCAGCCCTCGAAGTCCCGTCATATCTATGTGGGATTCACCAGACTACCTATATAAACGGCCGCGTCAAATATTCTATTCTGATAATCGCACTGGAAGACGGCGGCGAGCGCGTTCACGCGCCGTTCCGCCCCGGGCCCCCGTTCCACGCCCGTAGCGTTCAAACCCGCTCGACAGCTATCTCCTCTCGAGAGATGGACGCCGACGCAGTCCGTGACCGGGCCGGAACGCTCCCGACCGAGCCCGGGGTGTATCAGTTTCGCCGCGGCGACGCGACCCTGTACGTCGGCAAGGCGGTCGACCTCCGCGACCGGGTCCGGTCGTACGCGGACCCGCGCTCGGAGCGCATCCGCGGGATGGTCGAGCGCGCCGACCGGATCGAGTTCGCCGTCACCGACACGGAGACGCAGGCGCTCCTCTTGGAGGCGAACCTCGTCAAGCGGCTCCGCCCGCGGTACAACGTCCGCCTGAAAGACGACAAGTCGTATCCGCTCGTTTCCTTCTCCGATCACTCCGTCCCGCGGGTCGAGGTGACACGAGATCCGGAAGCTGGCGCGGTCGCGTACGGACCGTTCACCGACAAGGGGCGAGTCGAGACGGTCCTGAAGGCGGTGCGAGACGTGTACGGCCTCCGCGGCTGTTCGGACCACAAGTACGCGAACCGCGACCGTCCCTGTCTCGACTACGAGATGGGGATCTGCTCGGCCCCCTGTACCGGCGAGATCGACCCCGAGAGCTACGCCGAGGACGTCGCCGCGGCCCGGCGGTTCTTCGAGGGCGAGACGGGTGCGCTCGCCGATCCCCTCCGGCGGCGGATGGAGGCCGCCGCAGAGAACGCCGAGTTCGAGCGCGCGGCCAACCTCCGCGACCGGCTGGAGGCCGTCGAGGCGTTCCACGGTGCGGGCGGCGAGGCCGTGAGCGACCCCGGGGACGACCGGGCCGTCGACGTGCTCGCGGCCGCCGTGGAGGGAGACACCGCCCGCGTGGCCCGGCTCCACAGCGAGCGCGGACAGCTCGTCGACCGGAGCCAGCACCGGCTCGACGCGGCGGTCGAGGGGGACGGGGCCGACGAGACGAATTCTGACGACCCCACCGAACCAGCCGCGACCACCCCCGCAGCGGTGTTGTCCGCGTTTCTGACGCAGTACTACGCCGAGCGCGAGTTCCCGGACGCCGTCCTCTTGGCCGAGCGCCCGTCGGACTCCGACGTGGTCGACTGGCTGGAGGCGGAGGGCGTCTCGGTGCGGGTGCCGGGGGCGGGGCGAGAGGCGAAACTCGTCGAACTCGCGCTCAAGAACGCTCGCAGGCGCGGCGGTCGCGACGATCCCGTGGGCGCGCTGGGCGACCGGCTCGGGGTCGACCGCCCGGTCCGGATCGAGGGGTTCGACGTGAGCCACGCGCGGGGGACCGCCGTGGTCGGCTCCGACGTCTGCTTCGTCGACGGGAGCGCCGAGACGGCCGACTACCGGCGCAAGAAGCTCACCGAGCGCAACGACGACTACGCCAACATGCGCGAGCTGGTCCGCTGGCGCGCCGAGCGCGCGATCGACGACGCAGACGACCGCCCCGACCCGGACCTGCTTCTCGTCGACGGCGGCGAGGGACAGCTCGGGGCCGCGCGCGACGCCCTCGCGGAGACGGGCTGGGGCGTGCCGGTCGTCGCGCTCGCGAAGTCCGAGGAGCTGGTCGTGACGCCGACGGGCACCGAGCGGTGGCCCGACGACGCGCCCGAACTCCACCTCCTCCAGCGGGTGCGCGACGAGGCGCACCGCTTCGCGGTCCAGTACCACCAGACCGTCCGCGACGAGGTGAAGACGGTGCTCGACGACGTACCCGGCGTCGGCCCGCAGACCCGCCGCCGCCTGCTCCGACGGTTCGGATCGGTCGAGAGCATCCGCGAGGCCTCCCGGGAGGACCTCACCGACGTCGACGGCGTCGGCGACGCGACCGCGGAGACGCTCCGGACGAAGCTGTAATTAGATGTAATTAAACTTTTCACGGCGGCGCGCCACCGCCTCGGCAATGAGCGACTACACAACGATTTCGCTGCGCAAGGAGTTCGTCGCAGACGTGGAGGAGTACATCGAAGACGAACCGTTCGGCTCCGTCAAGGAGTTCGTGAAACACGTGGTCGTCCGCGAGATGGAGGCGGACGACGCAATCTCGGAGACGGAAGCCAGTCAGATCGCACGGAAACTACGCGATTTGGGGTACATGGACTGATGAGTGGCTCGACCGTCATCGGCGCGCCGAACGCTCCCGAGCGCGCGGACCTACAGCTCGCGCTCGTTCCTCTCCTCTTCGCCGGCGTGTACGCTCCGGCCGCGCTGCTGTTCGACGCGTGGGTCGTTTCGGTCGCCGGCGGATCCCTCGCCGCGAGCCTCCCGATCGCGGACGGGCTCTTCGTGCATCCACCCGACGACCGCTGACAGTCCACAAGACCGGTAGTAGCGATCTCGACCGTGCCGACGCGACTGACGAGTTCTTCCGCTCGCATCCCCAATTTTCCCCTCCGGCCGACACGCTCACCTCGTTCGCTCCTCGAGGCCGGAGACCCCACCGCGAAACTGCTGATCGGCGACCACGGTTCTCATCGCTGATACTCTCAGGGGTACGTTTAATCGCGGTGCTAGAAGAAGTCGTGACAGATGAACGACGAACCAACGGCGAATCGAACCGCCGTCGAACCGCGAGAGGGGTGAAATGGCCGGCTCGGACTCGGGAGATGCTGAACGCGACAGCGGCGGCCGCGACACTCAGAGCGGTGAGAGGAGTGAGAACACGCGGCCGGAGGCGTTCGCGCTACTCGACGAGCGCACCGACCCGGCGACTCGGAAAGAGGCCGTCGAAGCGCTCGGCAACCCGTCGAGTTCGATGGCGACGAGCGAACGGGAAATCGCGGATCGACTGCTTCGCGTGGCTCTCACCGACGACGACGCCGGGGTGCGCGCGGAGGCCATCGACTCGCTGTACTTCCACGGCGATCGCTACCTCGACGAACTGGTACAGCAGGTCGCCGCGAGGCTTCACCAACGAGAGTCCGGAACTGGGCGCGATCCCGAGGAACTGTTCGCACGATGGCTCACGAGCGAGTTCGGGGAGTATCGAATGGTCGGTGCCACCGGCCTCGCGTCGGTCGGCACCGAACGGTCGATCGCGGTCGTCCGCGACGCCTTCGACGACGGCGACCCTCGGGTACAGGCTCGGTCGGTGCGGGCCTACGCGGAACTCGGCGGCGAGGCCGTCGAGCCGATCAGGGGACTGTTGGGGACGACGAACGCCCTCGTTCGGCGCGCAGCGGTCGACGCGCTGGTCGCGATCGGGACGGCCGACGCCGTGGATCTCCTCTCGACGGCCGTCGACGTCGGCGACGAGGGCCTGCGGCGTCTGACAGTCGAGCGGCTGCACGGCATCGACCGGCGCGACGCGGCGGAGACGCTGTGTGACTCGCTCGGCGATCCCTCGCCCGCGGTGCGATACGCCGCGACGGTGTCTCTCGTCCGGCTCGTCGCCGAGGGGGAGGCGGTTCGCGGGCGAGAGCTTCGCGAGCGACTCGTTTCCACGGCGGCCGACCGTGCTGAAACGGACGGCGCGCCCGGAACGGCGTCCGACGACCGACACCCGGATGTGGGGCGGCTCCTCGCGGAGGTCGTGACGGGCGATCGGTCTGACCGCGCCACCGCAGCGACGGAGCGGTGCGCCGCGTGGCTCCTCGGCGAACTCGCGGTGGCCGCGGGATCCGACCCGTGCGAGACTGGGGCCGACGACGCCGACCGGGGAGCCACGGGGAAGATCGAAGCCGAATCCCGTTCCGAGCGAGGGGTCGCGGTCTCGTGGCTCCTCGACGCGCTCGACCACGCCGACGGCCAGACTGCCGACATCGCGGCCGCGTACCTGCCGTCGGCCGCGACGCCGAACGTCGAGCGCGCGCTTCGGGAACTGGCGGACGATCCAGCGACGCGCCCGGAGACGAAACGTCGGGCCCGTCGGGTGGTGCGTCGGATCAAGCGGCAGACGGCCGCGTCCGCGGTCGATCGTGCGATCGAGTACGTCTACGTACGGTGGCCTGCGGACTACACCGATCGGCACGAGGCTCGGACGACTGAATCCGACACTCGGACGACTGGCGAAGAAGCGTCCGGCGGGCGCGACGCCACCGGCCTCACGCGCGACGAATGAATCGGCCGTCCTCGGGGGTGAGCGTCAAATCGATCTCGCCGTCGAGGAAGTTCATCGCGGTCGACACGTTCGGATCGGCGTCGCCGTCGGCGTAGATCTGGAGGGAACCGCCGGAGTCGTCGAGCCGCGCCGAGAGCATCTGGACGAATCCACAGGCCGTCCGGACGTCGAAGGCGGATACGATCTCGTGAAACACGCTCACTTCGAGTGAGAGCACGTCGCCCGCATCGTGGTTCGCGTCGATGATTCGCGAGACGGTCTCGCCGAGTTCGTCGGGGCCGAGCCGGGGATCCAGTTCGACCACCTCTATCGATCCGTCTTCGACATCGACCGCTGCCTCCTCGTCGAAGCGGTACGCCTCGGTGCTGACGACGACCGTTCGACGTGGCCACGCGTCGAGTCGATCGTCGAGCAGTCGGACGAATCGCTCGGGGTCGGGGGTGACCGCGATAACCAACTCGGCGTGGCCGTGGAAGTGCGTGCGGAGCGCGTCGGCGTCGTCGCTGTCGACGGGCGCGTCGATCCGGACCGTTCCGTCCCAATCGAAGCGGTCGGCCACGTGCGCGTCGGCGACGATCCGATCGGCGACGTGCTCGTGGAGGTGCGCCTTGAACTCCTCGACCGCACCGTCGACGTCGTAGGCCGTCTTCGCCGTGGCACAGTACGGACAGTCCCAGTTCGTTCGGAAATCAGATTGCGTGACCGCCTCGGGCGTGTGCGCGAGCAGATGCGAGCCGGTGACCTCGCGCATCGCCTCCCGGTCGTCGGCCCATGCGATGAACCCGCAGTGACCGCACGCCCAGCGAGCCATCATCGGCGACCACCGACCAATCGAGCCATCATGTGAGAGCGCGTATACGGTGAGGACCGGAGCGACGGATATGTATGTTGTGTTACGAGAAATCCGCGGCTCGCGGGCGCGCTACTCGTCATCGAACTGGTCGTCATCGCCGCCGTGTCCGTTCGTGCCGCGTTCGTCTTCGCCGCTCTCGTCCGATTCGAGGCCGCCCGAATGTTCGACCCGGACCCGGGTGACTCGCGTCGCAGTCGCGCCCGTGACGGTGAGCGTGACGTCGTCGACCGCGACGCGGTCTCCCTCCTCCGGAAGCCGGCCGAGCCGTTGGGTGATCAATCCGGCGACCGTCTCGACCCCGTCGCTCGGCAGTGAGAGGCCGAGCGCCTCGTTGAGGTGCCCAACGGTGGTCCAGCCCCGGACGACTGCCGCGTCCGGGGCGACGACATCGACGTGGTCGTGTTCCCACCGCCCCACGAGTTCGCCGACGACCTCCTCGATCACGTCTTCGAGCGTGACGAGCCCGACGACCGCGCCGAACTCGTCGACGACGACCGCGAGCCGGAATCCATCGGTGCGCATTCGCTCGAACAGCTCGTCGATCGACTGGGTCTCCGGAACGAACGTCGGCTCCCGCAGCGCACTCGCTAGGTCGTCGCCCGTCTCGGTGGCGCGGATGGCGTCGCGCACGTCGACGACGCCGACCACGTCGTCGCGGTTCTTCCCGTAGACGGGGAGGCGGGTGACGCCCTCGGTCGCGGCCGCCGAGAGCACGTCCGCCGGACTCGACGTGGCGGGGAGCGACACCATGTCCGTGCGCGGGACCATCACCGACGCCACGCGCGTCGACTCCAAGTCGAGGACGCCGCGGATCATCGCGCTCTCGTCGGCGTCGAGCGCGCCCGCCGCCTCCCCGGAGAGCACAAGCGTCTCGATCTCCTCGCGGGTGAGATACGACTCGATCGACGACTCCCCGCCCGTGAACCGGTTGACGACTCCGGAGAGCGCCTCGAATAGGTAGAGGATCGGGCGGAGGACGCGCTGGATCGCGAGAACGGGCCGCGAGACGCGCAGGGCGTGTCGCTCCGCGTGCGCGACCGCGTACGACTTCGGTGCGATCTCGCCGAACACGATGATGAACACCGAGGTGATCGCGGTCGACCCGGTCGCCGCGGTGCCCGCCGAGAACCCGAACCGGACGAACACCGCGGTCGCGACGGACGCGGCCGCGATGTTGGCGACGTTGTTGCTCACGAGGGCGGTGACGAGGAAGCGGTGAGAGTCCTCGCGCAGCGCGGCGAGCGCCCGCGATCCGGGCACGTCCGCGGCGACGAGCGAGTCGACGCGGTGGGTCGCCACGGAGAAGACGGCGAGTTCCGAACTGGAGAAGAAGGCGCTGATGGCCGTCAACACGACGATGGCGGCGACGCCTGCGAAGGCGACAGTGAGGTCCATACCGCACCATGCGGGCGAATATAAAAGGCAGTACCGCCGCCGCGCCGAAGACGGATTGTGTCGAACTCGATCTAAAGCTCCGCGAGACACAACTCCGCCGGCGACGCCTCGCGCATCACCGACCGCCACACCGCATACGCACGAACGACCAGTTTCCACCGGAAATTAGGGGGATCGATATGCACGATAGCGGATCGATACGGGCGGCAAAACGGCGCGATTCGGAAAGGGTTAACCTCGCCCCGCCGGTGGACACGCGTATGAAGGTACTCGTGACCGACCCCATCGCAGACGCGGGGTTGGACCGACTCCGAGACGCCGGCCACGAGGTCGAAACGGACTACGAAGCCGAGGGCGACGCGCTCTTGGCGGCCGTCAGCGACGCCAACGCCCTCATCGTACGCTCCGGCACCGACGTGAACGAGGCCGTCTTCGAGGCCGCGGACGATCTCGTCATCGTCGGCCGCGCGGGGATCGGCGTCGACAACATCGACATCGAGGCGGCGACCGACCACGGCGTCATCGTCGCCAACGCGCCCGACGGGAACGTCCGGGCCGCCGCCGAACACACCGTCGCGATGACGTTCGCCGTCGCGCGCTCCATCCCGCAGGCGCACGGTCGCCTCGTCGACGGCGAGTGGGCCAAAGGCGAGTTCCTCGGCACGGAAGTGAACAACAAGACGCTCACCATCGTCGGACTCGGCCGCGTCGGTCAGGAGGTCGCGAAGCGGCTCGACTCGCTCGGCATGGACCTGGTCGTCTACGACCCGTACATCTCTGAGGAACGCGCGGATCGCCTCGGGGCGGAACTGATCGACGACCTCCACGACGCGCTCGCGGCCGGCGACTTCGCGACGATCCACACGCCCCTGCTGCCCGAGACCGAGGGAATGATCAGCGAGGACGAACTGGCCCAGCTGGAGGGCGGCTACCTGATCAACTGCGCGCGCGGCGGCATCGTCGACGAGCCCGCGCTCGCGGAGGCGGTCGACGACGGCGTGCTCGCGGGCGCGGCGCTCGACTCTTTCGCCGAAGAGCCGCTCCCGGCTGACTCGCCGCTGCTCGACGTTGAGAAGGTCGTCGTCACGCCGCACCTCGGGGCCTCCACTGAGGCCGCCCAGGAGAACGTCGCCGTCGACACCGCCGAGGCCGTCCTCTCGGCGTTCAACGACGAGCCTGTCTTGACCGCGCTCAACGCACCCTCCGTCGACGAGACCGCCTTCCCGCGGATCGAGCCGTACATCGACGTGGCGGAGACCGCGGGCAAGGTCGCCGCGCAACTGCTCGACGGACGCATCACCGAGGTCGAAGCGACCTACGAGGGCGACATCGCCGCCGAGGACGTCGAACTCGTCACGGCGTCGGCGCTCAAGGGCGTGTTCGAGCCGCTGGAGTGGCAGGTCAACGCCGTCAACGCGCCGCGGCTCGCCGAGGAGCGCGGCATCGAGGTGACCGAGTCGAAGACCCGCCAGACGGAGGACTTCCAGAGTCTGATCCGCGTCACCGTCCACAACGGCGACGACTCCATCGCCGTCGAGGGGACCCTGTTCGCCGGCGAGGACGCGCGGATCGTCCGCATCGACGGCTTCCGCGTCGACGCAGTCCCGTACGGACACATGCTCGTCGCGCGCAACACCGACGAGCCCGGCGTCATCGGCCTCATCGGCACCGTCCTCGGCGACCACGACGTCAACATCGCCGGGATGTTCAACGCCCGCGAGACGCAGGGCGGCGAGGCGCTCACCGTCTACAACCTCGACCAGGACGTGCCGGACGTCGCGCTCGAGGAACTCCTCGGTGACGACCGGATCGTCGAGGTCACGGAGATCACCCTCGACGGCGCGGACGGACGGACGGCAGAGTAGGCGTCGGATCGCCGTTCTTCCGGACGATCGGCCCCCCACGCGAACCACCCCGGGGCTCACGAGAGAAAAGACGTCATCGTTCGCGTCGCGCAAAACGGGAATCGGAATCGGTGTTTCTCACGGTGTCGCCGACCCTTCCGTCACTCGTGCAGGTGTTCGACCACGGCGTCCACGTCGTTCGGGACGGGCTCGGGGTCGCCACCCGCCTCGTAGGCGGCGTCGGGGTCTTTCAGCAGGTGGCCGGTCGTTAGACAGACGACCTGCTCGTCGTCGTCGACGACGCCCTCGCGGCGGAGCTTCTTCAGACCGGCGAGGCTCGCAGCGGAGGCGGGCTCGACGCCGACGCCCTCCTCGGCGAGCTGACGCTGGGCGTCGGTGATCTCGTCATCCTCGACGGAGACGGCGGTACCGCCGGTGTTCTTGATCCCGGGGATCGCCTTCGGCGCGTTGACGGGGTTGCCGATCCGGATCGCCGTCGCGCGGGTCTCGACCTCCTCCCAGCGGCGGATCTCGTCGTTGCCCTCCTCGATCGCCTCGACCATCGGCGCAGCGCCAGCCGCCTGCACGCCGGTGAGCTTGGGAACGTCCTCGACGTCGAGCGCGCCAGACTGGACGAGTTCGCGGAACCCCTTGTACAGGGCCGCGGTGTTCCCGGCGTTGCCGACGGGGAGGACGATCCGGTCCGGAACCGTGCCGTAGTCCTCGCGGAACGCCTCTAAGATCTCGAAGCCGATCGTCTTCTGGCCTTCTAGGCGGAACGGGTTCAGCGAGTTGAGCAGGTACGCCTCTCCGCGGGCGGCGAGTTCCTGGACGATGTCGAGGCAGGCGTCGAAGTTACCGTCGACTTCGAGGATGCGCGCGCCGTGGAGGCTAGCCTGCGCGACCTTCCCCGCGGCGACTTTCCCCTGCGGGAGTAACACGAGCGTCTCCATGTCCCCGCGGCCGCCGTAGGCCGCGAGCGCCGCGGAGGTGTTCCCGGTGGACGCGCAGGCGAGCGCGCCGACGCCGAGTTCTTTGGCGACACGGACGCCGACCGTCATCCCGCGGTCCTTGAACGAGCCGGTGGGGTTCATCCCCTCGTGTTTGATCCGGAGTGCGTCGACGCCGACCGACTCCTCGATGCGGGGAACGCGGTGCAGCGGCGTGTCGCCCTCCGGCAGCGTCACGCCGAGGTCGAAGGGGAGCCCCTCGCGGTAGCGCCACACGCCACGGTCGGGACCTTCGGTGGACGCGCCCGCACCGAAGTCGTCGAACGTCGGTGGGTCGTCGTAGCGGACTTCCAGCAGGCCGTCGCACTCGTCGCAGGTGTACCGCACGTCCGCGAAGGGCGCGAACGTCTCGTCGCACTCGATGCAGGCGAGCCACGTGCCGCCGACGGCGCAGTCGGGTGCCGACGGGGCCGGGGCGTCGATGGCGAGATCCATTTGCTTCGGCGTCCGTGCCCGTGGGGCTTAAGACGGGCGGTCCGGTCGGACGTTGCCGGGTGAGTGAGGTCGCGTCGCCGGCGGCTCAATCGATGATGATCTCCGAGTCGCCCCCGTCGCCGTCGCGGTCGGCCATCCGGTCTTGATATCGCCGGATCCAGTCGGCGAAGCAGTCGGGACAGAGCCGCTGGGTGTCGATGTTCGCGCGGTCGACGCTCAGCCGGAGGGTCCGCGCGAGCGCGTCCGTCGTGGGATCGCCACAGCCGTCACAGGGCTCGGTCGTCGGCGCGTCGCTCATACGAATCGGTCGTAGGGATGGCTCTTAAAAGTACGTCGGAGCGTCTGACCGCGGTAGTGGGAGCCTCAGACCGTGCGGAACGCGCGGTCGCCGGCGTCGCCGAGGCCGGGGACGATGAACCCCTCGTCGTCGAGCCGGTCGTCGATGGCTACCGTCAACAGGTCGGCCTCGGGGACTGCTTCGCTCACGCGGACGAGACCGTCGGGCGCGGAGACCGCGGAGAGGACGAACAGGTCCTCGAAGTCGTCGGCCTCCGCGAGGACGTGGTCGAGGACGGCGACCATCGTGGAACCGGTCGCGAGCATCGGATCGGCGACGATCACGGTGTCGTCGGGGCTGATCTCCGGCAGCTTCACGTAGTCGATGGTGATCGGGAACTCGCCGTCGGCGGTCATACCCGCTTCCTCGTCGCGGCCGGCGGAGATGACGCCCTGTTTCGCGCGCGGGAACGCCTTGAGCAGCCCCTCGACGAACGGCGTCGCGGCCCGGAGGACGTTGATGATCACCACGTCGTCGAGCCCCTTCACGCGCTCCCCGGTCGTCTCTTCGAGCGGCGTCTGCACGGGGACGTACTCGGTCTCCATCGCGCCGTCGATGATCTCGTACCCGCAGATGCGACCGAGTTTCACCAGCCCCTTGCGGAACGCGACCTGCTCGGTCTCGACGTCGCGGAGCCGCGAGAGGGTGTCCGTCGCCAGCGCGTGCGTGATGAGATACGCGTTGTCGCGGTCTTCGATGGTCATCGCCGGACCTCCGGTCGCGTTCGCTTAAAATATGGCGAACCGCGACCGACCGCGTCGACGACAGTGCCGGTCGTCTCCGCCGCCGGTCACCGCAACACGACGACGTACGTCAGGGCGAATATCACAATCGCGAGGGTTGCGACGTTGGTGAGACCGTATTCGACGACGCCCAGCAGGTCGAGCCCCCACACGGCGGTCCACGCGAGCCACGTCGACAACACGGCGTTCAAAAGCACGATGAGTCGCGGATCGCCCGTCGATTCCTCGACGCCCTCGCGGATCCCCTTCGACTCCTCGACGCTTTCCGACTCCTCGACGCCCTCCGACTCCTCGACGCTCTTCGACTCCTCGACGCCCTTCGATTCCTCCACACCCTTCGGCTCCTCACCCATACGTCGACAGCCGAGAGAACGCCACTTAGCTCTTGTCCGTACACGTTCGGACGCAGCGCGGGCCATAGCGTTTTGTGTGCCGAGTGTGACGTGAACACACATGACAGACGAAACGGTCCACGAGTCTCGACGGTCGCGGAGCCGACAGGCGATGGCGACGTACTTCCGACGAATCGCTCGCGCGCTCCGCCGCGGCGAGCCCGTCCCCGTCGACGAGGCGGGCACGGTGACGGTCGATCCGGCCGCGGAGCCGGACGTCGAGGTCGAACTCGAACGCGACGGCGAGACGGTCCACTTCGAGGTCGAAATGGAGTGGCCCGAGGCCGACGGCGAGATCGACGACGACGCGGTCGCCAGCAAGGCGACGTTCGAGCTGTACGCCGACAGTGCGGACGAGTGGCGCTGGCGGCTCCGCCACGACAACGGCAACATCATCGCCGACGGCGGGGAGGGGTACAGCGACAAACGCGACGCGCGATCGGGAATCGAGAGCGTCCGGCGCAACGCGCCCGGAGCTCACGTGGTCGACGTCGACCGCGACGAGGAGCCGCCCGCCGACGGCGGCAGCGACGCGGTCTTCGAGCTGTTCAGGGACAGCGGAGACGAGTGGCGCTGGCGGCTCCGCCACGACAACGGCAACATCGTCGCCGACGGCGGCCAGGGGTACGCCTCGAAACAGAAGGCGAAACAGGGGCTCCGCAGCGTGAAATCGAACGCGCCCGGTGCACCGGTGGAAGGACCGGGCGACGGCGACACCGAGTAACACCTTCTCCGCTCCCGCCACGGACCGCACCGCTTATTCGCCGGCCGTCGCTACCTCGGAGCGGACATGGACGTGCTCGACGCCAAGTACCCGTTCTTCGAGAGCGCCCGCGACGCCGTCGCCGATGCGACGGTGTCGCTGCCGGAACTCGTCGCGGCGGACGCGCCGGCGGTCGAGCGCGGCCGCGAACGCGTCGAGCGCGCGCTGCTCGACGGCACGGTCGAATCGGAGAGCGGGCGGTTCCCCGACGAGTCGGACTACGACACGCAGGCGGAACTGCTCTCGTACCCGATCGCGCGGATCCTCGTGTCGCTTCTCGACTCGGAGCCCGCGATCGAGAAGTACGCCGCGGCGGAGGCGGCGACCGCCATGGACCGGATTCGCGAGGATCTGGAGACCGACGACGCGTTGCGGTCGGTGTCGACGCCGACCGTCACGCTCGACGGCGTGCTCGCCGAGTTCGACCTCGCCGACGCGGTGCAGGCGGAGCCGGCCATCGCGGTCGGCAGCAACCGTGCCGGCCGCGCGAACCGCACGGCCGAGCACTACCGGATGGCCGTGGGGTCGTACCTAGACCTCACGTCGCCGTCGTGGGGGGAGTCGTGGCGGCTCGTCAACCGAGCGCTCGCCGACGGCGCGGTCCACCTCTCGCGCAGTGACCTCCTTCGCGCGCTCGAATCCGCGGTCGAGGAGCGGGTCCGCGACGGACTTCCCTTCGAACTGACCGACGGCAGCGATATCGCGGCGGAGCTGGAGTCGGGGGTCGCCGACCTCAAGCGTCTGCTCTCCGAGCGGAGCTACACCGGACCGATCGACGTCGTCGCGCCCGATCTGTTTCCCCCGTGCATGACGAACCTGATCGAGAAGGCGGAGCGGGACGCGGAGTTGTCCCCGCCGGAGTCGTTCGCGCTGATGGCGTTTCTCGTCGGGATCGGAATGACGCCCGACGAGATCGTCGCGTTCTGTGCCGACACGAGCCTCGATGCGGAGGGGATCCGATATCAGACCGAGTACCTTCGAGACGATCGCGGGACGCAGTACCCGCCGCCGACCTGCGAGACCCTCGCCAACTACGGGATCTGTCACAACGAAGACGACCACATGCAGGTTGCTGTGGACCCGCTCGCGTACTACGAAGCGCAGGTGGCGGCGACCGACGACGTCACCGACTGGCGCGAGCGACGCGAGACGACTGGTGAAGACGAGTCCGACCCCGACGACGGCAGCGCCGATACCGAGGCGAACGAACGAGATCGGTAGGCAAACGAGATCGGTAGGCGAACGAGATCGGTGAGATCGAGTGTGCAGGCGACGAGAGTGAGGGCCGCGACGAGAGTGAGAGCCGCGGCGAGAGTGAGAGTCGACGACGGGTGGCAGGAAAAAGAGGTGAGTCCGTCACACGCCGCGAGCGCGTAGCGCCTCGATCAGGCGTCGTCGTCCTTCGCACGGATGAGGTACGCGCCGACGAGCGCCATCAATAGGACAAATCCGGCCAGCAGTGCGACGAGGGCGATCGCGCCGGTCTCGGGAAGCGCGGCTGAGTCGCCGAATGTGACGCCGATGCCGATCAGCCCGAGAATGAATGCCGCGGCCGCCAGCAGCGAGACGGTGATCTGCCGACGGAGTTCCGCGTCGATTTCCATGCCCGCGAGTTTCCCTCGCCGCTAAAAAAGCACTTCGATGGGCAGGCAGCGACGAGCGGGACGTTCATCCCGCGAGGTGACTGATGTCGCGGCGGAGCGTGTACCCCTTGGGCACGCCGACGACCCCGAGACAGTCAGCACAGAGCACACGCTCATAGTCGCGATTCGTCTCTTTTTCGAGCAGCGAGACGTCCTCGATCGGGAACACCGACTCGCACCGATCGCACTCGACCTTGTCGCCGTCGACGATGTTCATCACCCTCGGTTTTCCGGAGTAGATTAAAAACCCCCGGGCGGCGTTATCACGCCGGATACTGTCATCCGACAGTCGGAGTTCGTCACGGCCGCTCTCTCGTCGCGCGAGAGCCCGGTCACCCGCCGAACGGTACCACCGCTCACCCGGGGAGAACTACGATCCGGCCGACGACTGACCGGTCTCGGCGCCGACCCGCCTGCTCGCCTCCGTGACGGCGTCGTCACTAGCGAACGAAAAAGTGTGGAAAATTCCGGACGCATCTCTACAGACGCCGAGATGACGGTGGGTCGGTCCGGGCTCAGCCGAACAGCTCGCCGAGACCCTCGCCGCCGTCGCCGTCTTCTTCGTCGTCGTCCTCGTCCGCTTCGTCGGCCGCGTCGGCCTCGTCGGCTTCCTCGTTGTCGTCGTCGTCCGCGGAGCCGCCGTCGTCCGCGGAGCCGCCGGCGGCCGCGCCAGCGGCGGGGGCCGCGGCGGCCGTCTCGATGGCCTCCTCGATGTCGACGTCTTCCAGCGCGGCGACGAGCGCCTTGACGCGGGACTCCTCGACGTCGACGCCGGCGGCTTCCAGCACGCCGGTGATGTTGTCTTCGTTGATCTCTTCGCCGGTCTCGTTCAGGATGAGCGCAGCGTAAACGTATTCCATTGGTGTATCCTCGTAGTGTTATCCGAACATCGCGCCGAGACCCTCGCCGCCGTCGTCGCCGTCGTCATCGTCGGCGTCGTCGTCGGTTGCCTCAGCGTCGTCCGTGTCGTCTTCTTCCTCCGCCTGTTCCTCCTCGTCGGCGTCTTCCGTCTCCGGGGCCGGGGCGGCGTCGACACCCTGCAGCTCCTCGGGGAGCGCCTCCTCGTCGTCGATCTGGGCGGCGAGCGCGCGGAGTTGGGCGTCGGCCTTCCCGATGAGGTCGGGCACGACGTCCGGGCTCTCGATCTCCGCGAACAGCCCGACGGACTTCGCCTGACCGGACGCCTTCGCGAGAAGGGTGCCGGCGGTGGCGGCCGTCGGGTACGCAGCGTTGACCGAGAGGTTGCGCGCGGCGGCGGCCGCCGAGCGGATGTCCGCCTCGTACTCGTCGACGTCGATTTCGAGCTCGTCCGGCTCGAACAGGACGCCCTCGGAGTAGACGCCCTTCAGGTCGAGTCCGACTTCCTTCGGCTCGATGCCGAGTTCGGTGAGGACGTTCGCGAGGTCGTCGTCGACGACCTCGCCCTCTTCGAGAACCTTCGAGTCCTCGGTGACCATGATCGAGCCGTCCTGGATTCGGGCGGCCGCGCCGACGGTCTGGAGTTCGCCGACGAACGGTCCCGGGTCGACGCCGGTGTCACCCTCGGGGATGACGACGTCGTTGGGGGCGACCTCGCCCGCGCTGATGGGGGCGGGGGTCTTCGACGCTTCCAGCTGCTTGAAGAGGCCGAACGGGTTGTCGTTCGTCCCGATGAGCGCCACCTGACCCGAGACGTACTGAGTCAAGTCCTCGACGCCCGCGTCGACTTCCTCCAGCGCGCGGACGGTGAGCGTGTTGCGGCTCATCCGGACGTCCGCGGAGCCGTGAAGCTCTCGGCGCATGGCCTGAAGCTGGCGGCTCGGAATGCCGGCGACGCCGACGATCCCGACGGAGTTGAACGAGTCGATGAACTCGACGAGTTCGTCGACCTCCTCGCGTTTCCACTGCGGGATCGTCTCGGTCTTGCGGACCGAACTCATACGGGCACCTCCTTGGCGGGACCCATCGTGGTCTTCACGAAGATCCCGTCGATGTTGAGCGGCCCCTTCTCGAGGTTCGCTTCGAGTCGCCGGACGATGACGTCGATGTTGTCCGAGATCGCCTCGGCACCCATGTCTTCGGCACCGACGCGGGTGTGGAACGTGCGCCGGTCGCGGGACCGGAGCTGCACGGTGTTTTTCATCCGGTTGACGGTGTCGACGATGTCGTCGTCCGGCTGCAGTGGGGTAGGCATCTTCCCGCGCGGACCGAGGACGGTACCGAGGTACCGACCGATGTCCTGCATCAGGCTGGCTTCGGCGACGAAGAAGTCGGTCTCGTCGGCCAGATCCTTAGCGCGGTCGTCGTCGTCTCCTAACTCTTCGAGGTCGTCGCTGTCGAGTACTTCGTCAGCGACCTCCTCTGCGCGGACGGCGGTTTCGCCCTCCGCGAAGACGACGATCTGTGTCTCCTGCCCCGTTCCAGCCGGCAGCACGACGGACTCGTCGATGCGGTTCGACGGATCGTTGAGGTCGAGGTCTCGCAGGTTGATGGCGATGTCCACCGTCTCGCGGAAGTTCCGCTCGGGGGCATCGTCGAGTGCGAGGGTCACGGCCTCTTGTATTGTGTCTGCCATTTTCACCTCCGTAGTACGCAGGTCGCTCCTACGGGTCAGTGAAACAGGCGAAGCCTGTCTCAGCGGAAAGTGGTCCATCGGAGGTTTAAAAGCGTCGAACCGCCCGTCCGCGTGTGAACCGCAGACAGGGGCTGTGACGACCACTTGAGGACGGTTCGACCGCACGCGCGCCGCGAGGGATGTTCAGCCGCATCGGCACAGGTGACCGTCGTCGGAAACGCTCGACGATCGTCGATCTCGAAAACGTCGGATAGGGGAACCCTTTTGACGCCGCTTCGTGACCCTCGACGTAATGACTCAGGGTGGTCCGGCGTGACGATGGACGACCGCATCGACGATCTCCGCGAGCGACGCGAGGCGGCGGCGAAAGGCGGCGGCGAAGACCGGATCGAGTCCCAACACGAGAAGGGTAAGATGACCGCGCGCGAGCGGATCGACTACTTCCTCGACGACGGGACGTTCCACGAGTTCGACCGCTTCCGCACCCACCGAAACCACACGTTCGGGATGGAAGAACAGCAGATCCCGGGCGACGGCGTCGTGACGGGATACGGCGAGGTGAACGGTCGAAAGACGTTCGTCTTCGCACACGATTTCACCGTCTTCGGCGGCTCGCTCGGCGAGGTGTTCGCCGAGAAGGTGTGCAAGGTGATGGACAAGGCGATGGACGTCGGCGCTCCCGTCGTCGGGCTCAACGACTCCGCTGGCGCTCGCATTCAGGAGGGCGTCGCCTCGCTCGGCGGCTTCGCCGAGATCTTCCGACGCAACACCGAGGCCTCGGGCGTGATCCCACAGATCTCGGCGATCATGGGGCCCTGTGCCGGCGGCGCGGTGTACTCCCCCGCGATCACCGACTTCACCTTCATGGTCAAGGACACCTCGCACATGTTCATCACCGGTCCAGACGTCATCGAGACGGTGACCGGCGAGGAGGTGAGCTTCGAGGAACTCGGCGGCGCGGTCACGCACTCTTCGACCTCCGGTGTCGCGCACTTCGCCGAGGAGAGCGAGGAGGACGCGCTCGACAACATCGCGCGGCTACTCTCGTATCTCCCCGCGAACAACGTCGAGGACCCGCCCCGCGTCGAGCCGTGGGACGACCCCGAGCGCGCGGACGACGAATTGACCGAGATCGTCCCCGACGCGCCGCGCAAGCCGTACGACATGAAGGAGGTGATCGCCAGCGTCGTCGACGAGGGGTCCTTCTTCGAGGTCCAGGAGAACTTCGCGAAGAACATCGTCGTCGGCTTCGGCCGGCTCGACGGGCACTCGGTCGGCGTCGTCGCCAACAACCCCCGCGTGAACGCCGGCACGCTCGACATCGAGTCGAGCCAGAAGGGCGCGCGGTTCGTCCGCTTCTGTGACGCCTTTAACATCCCCATCGTCACCTTCGAGGACGTGCCCGGGTTCATGCCCGGTACCGACCAGGAACACAACGGGATCATCCGTCACGGCGCGAAGCTGCTGTACGCCTTCTCGGAGGCGACCGTCCCCCTGCTGACGGTGATCACCCGAAAGGCGTACGGCGGCGCCTACTGCGTGATGTCGTCGAAGCACATCGGCGGCGACGTCAACTACGCGTGGCCGACTGCGGAGATCGCGGTGATGGGGCCGAAGGGCGCGGTCAACGTCCTCTACCGCGAGGAACTGGCCGCGGCCGACGACCCGGACGCGCGCCGACAGGAACTGATCGACGAGTACCGCGAGGAGTTCGCAAACCCCTACACCGCCGCCGACCGCGGCTTCATCGACGACGTGATCGAGCCCACCGAGACCCGCGCTCGTCTGATCTCCGACCTCAAGATGCTGAAGGGGAAGCGATCGGAGTCGCCCGACAAGAAACACGGCAACATCCCGATCTGATGGCGACGGACGCACCGGAGTCCGCGGACGACACCGAGACGGACCGAACGGCGCAGACGCCTCGCGACGTCCTCGCCGGGCTGACGATCCCCGACGACGCGGACGACGCGGAGGCAGCCGCGATCGCGGCGGCCGTCGCCGCTCACGTCCGAGACGGCGAAGCGGCCGCCGCGGTCGCGGCCGCCGAGCGCGACGACGCGGACGACTGGGAGGGCGACCGGTGGTCGTTCGTCGGTCGAATCGATCGGTTACAGCGCCGGCGGGTCCGCGTCTCGGACGGCGCGCCGACGGACCCTTGGACCGCCGCCGGGCGCTCCGACAGATTCTGATATCCGTCGTCCGGTTCGGACTGAGTGAACTGGAGCGAACCGGCCCACCCGTTTCGCGTCGAGGAGGCGGTCGAAACCGGGCGACCGCCGTCACACGGCCGCCCCGAGCGTCGTCACGGACCGATAGAATGAGGTGGGTTATCGTGGAAGACTCCTGCAGGAATGTTCGACAAGGTTCTCGTCGCGAACCGCGGAGAGATCGCGGTTCGGGTGATGCGCGCCTGTGCGGAGCTTGGTGTCGACACCGTCGCCGTGTACAGCGACGCCGACAAACACGGCGGCCACGTCCGGTACGCGGACGAGGCGTACAACGTCGGTCCGGCCCGCGCGGCCGACTCGTATCTCGACGGCGAGGCGGTCGTCGAGGCCGCGCGCGCGGCCGACGCCGACGCGATCCACCCCGGCTACGGCTTCCTCGCGGAGAACGCCGACTTCGCGGCGCGGGTCGAGGCCGCAGACGGGATCACGTGGGTCGGCCCGTCGAGCGATGCGATGGAGCGGCTCGGAGAGAAGACCCACGCTCGCCGGGTGATGGCCGACGCCGACGTGCCCATCGTCCCCGGGACGACGGAGCCCGTCACCGACCCCGAGGCGGTCCGCGAGTTCGGCGACGAGCACGGCTACCCGGTCGCTATCAAAGCCGAGGGAGGCGGTGGCGGACGCGGGATGAAGGTCGTCGAGAGCGCCGACGAGGCGGCCGACGCGCTCGAATCGGCGAAACGCGAGGGCGAGGCGTACTTCTCGAACGACTCGGTGTACCTCGAACGGTACCTCCAGACGCCGCGGCACGTCGAAGTCCAGATCGTCGCGGACGGTCCGGCGGCGAGCGGCGGCGGAGACGACTCACTCGACGAGACCGACGTGGTCCACCTCGGCGAGCGCGACTGCTCGCTCCAGCGCCGCCACCAGAAGGTGATCGAGGAGGGACCCTCACCCGCGCTCTCTGACGACCTGCGCGAGCAGATCGGCGAGGCCGCCCGTCGCGGCGTCGCCGCCGCCGACTACACCAACGCCGGAACGGTCGAGTTCCTCGTCGAAGAGGACCCGGACCGTGACCCGGACGAACCGCTCGGACCGGACACGCCCTTCTACTTCCTCGAAGTCAACACTCGGATCCAGGTCGAACACACCGTCACCGAGGAGCTGACCGGCGTCGACATCGTCAAAGAGCAACTCCGCGTCGCGAGCGGCGAGGGTCTGTCCGTCTCGCAGGCGGACGTCGAGCTAGACGGCCACGCCATCGAGTTTCGGATCAACGCCGAGAACGCCGCCGAGGAGTTCCAGCCCGCGAACGAGGGGTCACTGGAGACGTACGATCCGCCGGGCGGTATCGGCGTCCGCGTCGACGACGCGCTCAGACAGGGCGACGAGTTAGTCACCGACTACGACTCGATGATCGCGAAGCTGATCGTGTGGGGCGGCGACCGCGAGGAGTGTCTCGCCCGCTCGAAACGCGCGCTCGCGGAGTACGACGTCGACGGCGTGGTCACCATCGTCCCGTTCCACCGACTCATGCTCGACGACGAGCGGTTCGTTGACGGCACCCATACCACGAAGTACCTCGACGAGGAGCTCGATCGGGAGCTGGTCGCCGACGCCCAACGGCGGTGGGGGTCCGAGGCCGCCGTTTCCGCCGACGAGGACGAGGAGGTGACCGAACGCGAGTTCACCGTCGAGGTGAACGGGAAGCGATTCGAGGTGGAGTTAGAAGAGCGCGGAGCGCCACCGATTCCGACGCCGGAGGGTGGTGGTAGCGGGGCGAGTGGGACCCGACAGCGACCGCCGCAGGCGACCGATACCGACGACGGCGACGGCGGCGTCGACGTGGCCGAGGGCGGGGAGGCGATCGAAGCGGAGATGCAGGGGACCATCCTCTCTGTCGACGTGGCCGAGGGCGACGAGGTCGCCGCCGGCGACGTGGTCTGCGTGCTGGAGGCGATGAAGATGGAAAACGACGTGGTCGCCGAGCGTGGCGGCACCGTCGCGAGCGTGCACGTCGCCGAGGGCGACAGCGTCGACATGGGCGACGTGTTAGTCGTGCTGGAGTAGGACCGCCCCCGGCGGCGCGGTCTAGAGGTCGGTGTCGAATTTCTAGAGATCGTCGGCGTCGAACTTCCAGAGACCGACGAGCGGCGGCGCGAGCGTCCAGAACACGAGCATCGACGCCGCGGAGATCTGTTGGTTGACCGACTCACCGGTGAACAGCTGTCCGCCGAGGAACGCGTTCGTCAGGACTTCGACGCCCGCCGTGGGGTTCGCGACCTGGAGGAACGTTCGGATCTGCTCCGTCGACACCGGGAGCGGGTCGACGAGCGGGCTCGCGGCACCGAGCACTTGCCCGGTGATCGCGCCCCAAAGCAGCACGAAGAGGACGTAGATCGACACGCCGCCGATCAGCGCTCGACGCTGCGTCGACGCGGCGGCCGAACAGCCGACCGCGATGGCGACGAAGACGACGCCGAGGACGGCGGCGAACACCGTGTACCCGAGGTACGAGCCGGCGTTGAACGCCGCTATCTGTCCGGTCCACGAGAGGCCCGCCAAGACGACCGCGGGGAGCAGGAACCCGGCACCCACCGCGAGCGACAGCGCCGCGCCGCGGCCGGCCACCTTCCCGAAGACCACGTCGGCCCGCGAGTGCGGCAGCGACAGGAGCAGCTTCAACGAGCCGGACTCGCGCTCGCCGCTGACCGCGTTGTACCCCACCACGACGCCGACGAGCGGGACGAGCGTCGTCACCAGGAAGGGACCGACGAAGAAGCGTAAGAGAAGCTCGGTCGCGAACTGCTCGCTTTGCCCGGTCGGTCGGATCACGAACGCGAACACCGCGACGAGCAGCGAGAACAGCGCCACGAGGACCGCCATCCCCCGTGAGCGGACCGCGTCGTGGAAGTCCTTCTCCGCGACGGCGACGAGGCTCATCCGTCCACCCCGTCGGCGTCGGCCGCGTCGTCTGTCGTCGCGTTCGCGGACGTGTCGTCCGACGCGCCGTGTACCGCACCGCCCGCCCCGGAACCGGCCGACGTCGTCGGCGCGTCTCCCTCGGTGTACGCTAAGAAGAGGTCTTCGAGCGACGCCTCTCGGGTGTGGAAGTCGCTGACCGCGACGCCGGCCTCCTCGACCGCCGCGATGACCCGCGTCTTCGCTCCGTCGTCGCAGTCCACCACGAGGGTGTCGCCGGCGCGGTCGACGCGGCTGACGCCGTCGAGAGCCGACACCGCCTCGACGGCGGCGGCGAGCGCGTCGCTCGTTTCGTCCCCGTCGACGGCGATCTCAAGCGTCTCCTCGCTTCCGACGGCGTCGCGGAGCCCTTCGACGGAGTCCTCGGCGACGAGTTCGCCGTCTCGGAGGATACCGACTCGGTCGCAGACCGCGTCGACCTGTTCGAGCACGTGCGACGAGAAGAAGACGGTCGCGCCCCGCTCCGACTCCGTCCGGACGATCTCGCGCATCTCCTTTGCCCCCGCCGGGTCCAGTCCCGACGAGGGCTCGTCGAGGATGAGCAGGTCGGGGTCGCCGACGAGCGCCATCGCCAGGGCGAGCCGCTGGCGCATCCCCTTGGAGTAGCCGCCGGCCTTGCGGCCGGCGTCGTCGAGGAGCCCGACCCGCTCCAAGAGCGCGTCCGGATCGTCGTCGACCTCCTTCGACCGAATCGCGAACTCGACGTGTCTCCGCCCCGTGAGCCGATCGTACACGGCGAATCCGTCGGGGAGGACGCCGGTCCGTCGTCGGATCGCGACCCCGTCGTCGGTGGCGTCGCGTCCGAGCACGGCCACCGTCCCCTCCGTCGGCCGGACCAGGTCGAGCACCATGTCGATGGTCGTCGACTTGCCGGCCCCGTTCGGTCCGAGGAAACCGTACACCTCCCCCTCCTCGACGGTCAGATCGAGGTTCCGAACGGCCGTGACGTCGGCGAACTCCTTGGTCACGCCCCGCAGTTCGATCGCGGTCATATACACTCTCGTTCCCGCGTCTCCGGATAAAGGGTTGTGGGTTCGCTACGTCTCCGGCGGCCACGCGACGCCGCGTTCGGCAAGCAGGTCGGCGAACGCGTCCTCGTCGAGCACGGGGACGTCCTCGTCGTCCGCGTCGTCGCGCTTCGACCGCCCCGGACTCTCGCCGGCGACGAGGTAGTCGGTGTTCCCCGAGACCGACGAGGTCGCCGACGCGCCGTGCGCCTCGACGTGCGCCTGCGCCTCGCTCCGCGGCGTCGACAGCGAGCCCGTGAACACGAACGTCAGCCCGTCGAGCGCGTCGCCCGTCTCGACCTCGACCGGCTCGGGGTCGACCCCGCGCTCGCGGAGCCCCTCGATCGCCGCCCGGTTCTCGTCGGTGTCGAAGAAAGACCGGATCGACTCGGCCACCTCGGGTCCCACGTCGTCGACGTCGCGGAGGGAATCCTCGTCGGCGGCGAGCAGCGCGTCGAGATCGCCGAAGTGCGACGCCAGCGCGCCGGCGGTCGTCGCGCCCACGTCGGGGATCCCGAGCCCGGCGAGAAAATCGTCGAGCGGCGGGTTCCGCGTCTCGTCCAGCTCCGCGATCAGGTTCTCGGCGCTCGTCTCGCCCCACCCCTCCAGGTCGGCGAGGTCGTCGGCGGTCAGGTCGTACAGGTCCGGAAGCGACTCGACCAGATCCGCCTCGCGGAGCTGTTCGACGCGTTCGGGGCCCAACCCTTCGATGTCGAGCGCGTCGCGCCGGGCCCAGTGTTCGATCGCCCGCTCCAACTGGGCGGGACAGCCGAGCCCTCCGGTACAGAACGCGAGCGGGCCGTCGCGCTCGATTGGCGCGTCACAGACTGGGCACGTCTCGGGGAACGCGTACGTCCCCTCGGACCGCTTTTCGACCACCTCGGGGACGTAAGGGATCACGTCGCCGGCGCGGTAGATTCGCACGCGGTCGCCGACGTTCACGCCGAGCGCCTCGATCTCGGCGGGGTTGTGCAGCGTCGCCCGGGAGACCGTGACCCCGCCGACGTCGACGGGATCCAGCTCCGCGACGGGGGTGAGACGACCCGTGCGACCGACTTGCACGGTGACGGCTTCCACCGTCGTCGTCGCGGTCCGGGGCGGGAACTTGTACGCGAACGCCCACCGAGGTGCCCGTGAGGTCGACCCGAGCGCGTCGCGGGCGGCGCGATCGTCCACCGATATCACGACGCCGTCGACCTCGTAGTTCAGTCCGTCGCGGTCCGCCATGAGGCGGTCCCGGTAGTCGAGCGCCGCTTCGATGTCTCCGACCCGCTCGATCCGTTCGGTGCGGCGGAGTCCGAACGCGTCGAACGCGTCGAACTCCTCCCAGTGGGCGTCGGGGCGGTCTCGTTCCCCGCCATCGGCACCCGATCCGTCCTCCTCGGCCGTCTCCCACGCTAACACGTCGAAGAAGAAGACGTCGAGGGGACGCTCGGAGACCACTGCGGGGTCGAGCTGTCTGAGAGTCCCGGCGGCTGCGTTGCGGGGGTTCGCGAACGGTTCGTCGCCGCGCTCCATCAGATCCTCGTTGTACGCCTCGAACGCGTCACGGGGCATGTACACCTCGCCACGGACCGCGAGCCGAGCCGGCGGGTCCCCCCGCAGCCGTTCGGGGACCGAGCGGATCGTCCGCACCTGTTCGGTCACGTCGTCACCCTCGATCCCGTCCCCGCGGGTCGCAGCACGGACGTACGCGCCGTCCTCGTAGACGACCTCGACGGAGAGCCCGTCGAACTTCGGCTCGCAGACATACTCGATCGCGTCCGGGTCGAGCCCCTCGTCTGCGACGCCGCGCCGAACGCGCTCGTCGAACTCTCGGACCGCGTCGGCTTCGGTCGCGTTGTCGATGGACCGCATCGGCGCGAGGTGCTCGACTGTGTCCAGCTCGTCGAGCGGCTCGCCGCCGACCCGCCGTGTCGGGGAGTGGTCCGTCGGGAGGTCGAACGCCTCTTCCAGCGTCTGGAGCCGCGCGAACAACTGGTCGTACGTCTCGTCGGAAACGAGCGGGTCGGCCTCGACGTAGTACCGGTGGTCGTGCTCGCGGATCGCCGACCGGAGCAGCGCCGCCTGCTCGGCTGCCGCGTCCGCCGAGAGCGACTCGACCGGGTCGAAGTCGGTCGGCGGCGCTTCGACGTAGGGATTCTCTTCGGGGTCCGCGTACCGGGTCGGCGACCCGGATTGCGCGTTCGTCATCGAGCGACTCTTGGGCGGCTCGGGTTAAAAACGACCGTTTGCGCCGAAGCTCACGCGGTGGCCGCACGGCCGGAAGCGACGTGACGCGGATCCGGCAGACCCGGATCGGATCCGGCCGCGTGACCCATTCTTCTCGGGTCACATTAATTTCCAATACGAGGCCGTTTAGCGAGTAATCATCCGGATCGCGGCCAGAAAATCTCGTAGGCGAAGTTACCTGTCACGCACCCATACATATAACCCGGTGGCCGTCGATTCTCTGCCATGGCAGACGACAGTCAGGCGGAATCCGGTGGTGGATTGTACGAGCGACGCATCGGAACGCCGCGGACCACCGACGAGGTGAACGGCTACTGGCTGTTCGGGTTCGGCGTGTTGCTCGGACTCGCCGGCGTCGTGGTCTTCCTGTTCACCGACTCGGAGACGACGACGCGGGGTATCGGATACGCGCTCGCGGCGCTGGCACCGCCGTTCATCATGCTCGGGGCCGTGATCCGCTTCCCGCTCCGACGGGTCGGGACGTCTCTCGGGTACCTCGGAACGGCCGTGAGCGTCGCCGGCGTCGTGTGGTTCGTGAACATCTTCCCGGACGGCTGGTTCACCGCTTCCGGCGACCCGACGGTGATCGCTCTGTACGGGATCGGATTGCTCCTCATCGGGCTCGCCGGGACGGTCGTGCCGCTGCTTTCCGACCCGGTGTACGAGGACTACGAGCGTATGCAGACCGAAACGACCGCCACGGCGGCCGAGCGCGACGAGACGGTCGCGGAGCTGGAGGCGACTCGCGAGGAGCTCGAAGCGGCGCGGACCGAACTGGACGCGACCCGAGACGAGCTTTCCGACGCCGAGGGGCAGGCCGCGAACCTCGACGCGGAAGCCGAGTCGGCGCGGGCCGAGACGGCGGCGCTGCGCGAGAGCAAGGCTCGGTTCGAGCTGTTCGAGGACGCGAGCGGCAGGCCGCGCTGGCGGCTCCGCCACCGCAACGGGAACGTCATCGCCACGTCCGGACAGGGATACAGCAGCCGCGGGAAGGCCCAGAAGGGGCTGCACAGCGTCAGGCGGAACGCGCTCGGTGCCGGTGTGCTGCAGATCCAGACGACCGTCGCGGAGGCCGAGGCCGTCGCCGCGGACGACGGGCCGGAGCCGGACGACGCCGCCGAGCCGGATGTCGCCGTGCCGAGCGAGGACGAGGAGATCGCGAGCGCGGCCGCGTTCGAGCTGTACGCGGATGCGGGCGACGAGTGGCGCTGGCGGCTCCGTCACGACAACGGAAACATCATCGCGGACTCCGGTGAGGGGTACGCCTCGAAGTCCAACGCGAAGCGGGCGCTCGGTCGGATCCGCGAGCACGTCGCCGCCGCGGACTACCTCCGGATCGACCCCGCCGCCTTCGAGGTGTTCACGGACGCCGCGGGCGAGTGGCGGTGGCGGCTCATCCACGAGAACGGGAACGTTCTCGCCGACTCCGGCGAGGGGTACTCCTCGCGGTCGAAAGCCCGGCAGGGGCTCGAAAGCGTGCGATCGAACGCTGCGGGGGCCGGCGTGGCGGACCTCGACGCGGCGGGCGACGGAGACGGCGACGACAGTCGCGGCGGCGCGAGCGCGACGTTCGAGCTGTACGCGGACGCGGGCGACGAGTACCGCTGGCGGCTCCGTCACCGCAACGGGAACGTTGTCGCGGACTCCGGTGAGGGCTACACCTCGAAGGCGGGCACGGAGGACGCGATCGAGCGCATTCGAGACCACGCTCCCGACGCCGACGTGCTCGAAGTCGGAAACGCCGCCTTCGAGATCTACGACGACGCGGGCGGCGAGTGGCGGTGGCGGCTCCGCCACCGCAACGGCAACATCGTGGCGGACTCCGGCGAGGGATACGCCTCGCGCTCGAACGCGGTGGGCGGCGTCACGAGCGTGAAAGAGAACGCACCGGGTGCAGACGCGGAGACGGTCGAATAGCGTCCGCCTAGGACGCCGCCAACAGCTTTAACCGCAGTTCTCGCTCGTCGATCTCGTATTTGAACGCCGGATGGCCGTCGACGAACACGTACGGGACGCGTTCGCCGTACTCGGCCGCCAGTTCGGGATCCTCGTCGACGTCGACCGTCTCCAGATCGACCGTCACGTCGAGGTCGGCGGTCACGTCCTCGATCGTTTCGCGGGCGGTCACACAGAGCGAACAGTCCTCGCGGGTGTACACCGTGACGGGGACCGACCCCGACGCGTCCGTCTCGCTCATCGGCGGCGCTTCGAGCGTCGGCGACGAATCGCTTTCGGTCGGCGGCGTTCGCGTGACCGACGGTGTTTAACGGACCGCGCGAGAACGGGGCGGCATGGAGCCGGTCGACGACTGGCGTGCGGCGATCGCGGAGGCCGGCGAGCTGACCGGCCCGATCGCCGCCGCGATCGTCGACGACCACGGCGACCGCGGCAAGCGCGCTATCGAAGCGGTCGGCGAGGGGCGGGTGAAACGCTACCGAGACTTCACCGTCGTCGTCGGCCACGAGGACGAGTACGTGATCGAAGACGGCGAGTGCACCTGTGCGGACGCGACGTACAACCTCGATCCGGCTGACCCCGACGAGCGGTGTTGGCACGCGATCGCGGTTGACGTGGCCGACGCGATCGACGCCGTCGACCACCACGACATGTGGTACTCGGAGGTCCGCGAGTTCCTGTGACCGCCGCGAGTCACCAACACCGATCCTCCTGATCAGCGGCCGCTCGACCGGATAATTCGGGGGATTCCGTCGGATTACGACCTGAGAGTCGAAAACGTTTACAACGGCGGCCGAACTCCTGTACGGTATGGCGGACTGTCCACTCGCCGACGACTGCCCCAGATTCGACGAACAGATCCAAGGAATGGGGTGTCAACACTACGGCAACAAAGGCGGCGCGGAGTGGTGTAGCCACTACGACATGCCGATATACGAGCTGAAACAGCAGCCGGTCCAGCCCGGCGAAGAAGTCGTCGTCGAGGTCGACGACATCCACGAGAGCGGGTCGGGCGTCGGCCGCACCGACGACGGCTTCATCGTGCTCGTCGACGGGCTCCTCCCACCCGCACGCGCTGAGGTGCGGATCCACCGCGTAAAATCGAGCCACGCGACCGCAAAGGAGGTCGTCGAGCGCCTCCCCGACGATCCCGACGAAGAGGAGGACGGGGCGGACGCGCCGGAGGCGGACGCGGACGCCGACGACGAGGGTGACCGCCGCCGAGATCGCCCGGACCGCGAACGGCTCGGTAGCCGCGAGAACTTCTGGGGCAAGTGATCGGCTCTCGGGGTGGTCCCACCCCACGGACAGTCCGGACGCCGCCGATAGCGAATCCGTTTTTTTCCGTCGCTTACAGAGAGTCAAGGAGAAGGCCCCGCGCTTCAACTCGGGGTGGATGTCAAGAACACTCGCAGACGGAGTAGAGACGGCCAGCGCCGCGACCTGCTGGCCGTTCGGAGACGCTCGGAACGCTCTGCGTGACGGACCGATCCGTGTACCGCTGGGTCGTCCTCTCGTGAAACCGCCGTTTTTTGAACGCGGGTCCCGTCCGGACGGATATGGTCGCAGACGACGGCTCGGCGGGTTCCGATCCGGCCCCCGACCCTCACGACGTCGACGCCGCGGACCTGCTCGAACGGGCCGGGTTCGACGCCGACGAGAGCGTCCTCACGGACCGACAGGCCGAGGTACTCGCGCTGCGGGAACGCGGGCTCAGGCAATCGGACATCGCGGACCGGCTCGGCACGTCGCGCGCGAACGTCTCCAGCGTCGAGGCCAGCGCCCGTGACAACGTGGACCGAGCCCGCGAGACGGTCGCATTCGCCGAGGCGCTCTCCGCGCCGGTCAGGGTCGAGATCGACGAGGGGACGGACCTCTACGACGCCCCGAAGCGGGTGTACGACGCTTGTGACGAGGCCGGTGTGAAGGTCAACCAGACCGCGCCGGAGCTGATGAAATCGATCGGCGACCGCGCCGGCGACGCGGTCCGCGGCCGCGAGGTCCGTTCCCGTCTCTTCGTTACCGTCGACGCAGACGGTCAGATCCGCGTTCGACGGCCGTAGGCGGGGGCGGTCTCTGCGGGGCGGAGCCGCAGACGTGACGAGTTCGAAAACGACAACGAAGCGACGCCGCCGACACCGTCGTCCGGGCGAGCCGATGGCCACCGCGGATCGCTCCCGACCGCGGACGCTAAGTCCGTGGCCCGAGGACCGTGGCCCATGCGCGTCACGCTCCTCGGCACCGGTGACACGACCGGGACACCGACGGTCGGTTGCGACTGCGGCACCTGCGAGGCGGCGCGCGAACGGGGAGTGTCGCGCTCGCGGTTCTCCGTGCACGTCGAAAACGAGCGCACCGGCGAGGCCCTGCTCGTCGATTTCAGCCCCGACTTCCGAAGCCAGTTTCTCGAACGCGACATTCCGCTCCCCGACGCCGGGCTCGTGACGCACATCCACTTCGACCATCTCGACGGGCTCGGCAACGTCTATCGGCTCGTCGACGGGCTCCCGGTCCACGCGCCCGCGGAGACCGATCCGGCGACGGACGAGAGCGTCGCGGAGACGATCCGTCGCAAGTACGACTATCTCGAAGATCGGATCGGCGTCCACGCTCGCGATCCGTTCGACCCCTTCGAGACGTGCGGCTTCGAGGTCCGACTCGTCCCCGTCGATCATCCGCCGCTTCTGTGTTTCGGCGCCGTCATCGAGGATCCGGAGACGGGGGCGAAGCTCTCGCTGACGGGCGACACGAGCTACGACATCCCCGAGCGCTCGCGGGAGGCGCTCGCCGGAGCTGACCTCCTCTTGGCCGACGCGATCGTCCCCGCGTCGCTCTGTCATCACCATCCGATCGGCGGCCGCCACGAGGGGCCGGACGGCGTTCCGCGCACGTTCGGCACGAAGCACATGACTCGCGAGGGCGCGCTCGCGCTCGCCGACGAACTGGACGCCGACCGCACCCGCCTCGTCCACCTCGCACACTACTACCCGCCAGAGGAGGCGTTCGAGGAGCCGCTCGCGGTCGACGGGGAAGTGTACGATCTGTAGCCCGAGTCGACCGAACTGTGGTCTTTTGTCTCGGTAGCACGTATCGCGGTTACGATGGGCACGCGATCCCGGATCGGCGAGACGCTCGACCGGCTGGAGCCGCCGCCGCGCGCGGTCGACTGGTCACTGCTCGCGTTCGTCGTCGCCGAGGCGACGACCGGGCTCGTCTCGTTCACCGTGGGCGTCCCCGAGGGGTGGCCGCTGTTCTGGCTCCACCGTGCGCTCGGCGTCGCGATCGTCGCGCTGCTCGCGTGGAAGCTCGCGCGTGTCCACCGCCGGCTCACGGATCCCGGGCTGTGGCAGCGGTCGACCGCGCTGTCGGTCATGACACTCGTCGCCGCTCTCGGCGCGCTCGCGACCGGAGTCGCGTGGGTGTTCGGGCTCGACGTGCGGCTCTCCCACTGGACCCTCCTCTCCGTCCATGTCGGCTTCGGACTCGCCTTGGTCCCGCTCGTGGCCGCGCACGCCGCCACCCGATTCCGGCTCCCCCGCCGCGTCGACTTCGAACGTCGGCGGACCGCCGTGCGGTACACCGTCCTGCTGGCCGCGGGGGCCGCGACGTACCGGCTCCAGCAGGGCGTCAACGACGCGCTCGACACCGCCGGCTCCGATCGGCGGTTCACCGGGTCACAGCCGCGAGAGGGCGACGGCAACGCGGCCTTCCCGATCACCTCGTGGGTCGCCGACGACCCCGACCCGATCGACCGGGACGACTACCGGTTGCGGGTGGACGGGCTCGTGAGCGACCCCGTCGACCTCGCCGTCGACGACCTCGCCGCCGGCCACGAGACTGAGGCGCTGCTCGACTGCACCAGCGGGTGGTACACGATACAGGGGTGGAGCGGGATCCGCGTCGGCGACCTGCTGGACGCGGCCGGAAATCTCGGTGACAACGCGGCCTACATCCGGTTCACTTCCGTCACCGGCTACCGCTGGAGCCTCCGGATCGACGAGGCCCGAGACGCCCTGCTCGCGACGCACGTCGGCGGCGAGCGACTGAGCCACGGGCACGGCGCGCCCGCGCGGCTGGTCGCGCCCGAGAGGCGGGGGTTCCAGTGGGTGAAGTGGGTGACGCGGGTGGAGGTCCGGTCGGAGTACGACCTCGGGCAGTGGGCCGTGACGCTGGTGAGCGGATTCGATTGAACCCGGAGTTAGGACTCCGCTCCCTACGTGTCGATTCCGGATTTCAGTTCCTGACGTGTCTCCCGTGCGCACTCGGGCGCATCGCTTTCAGCCCAGAGGCTAGCCCCGGACCCGATATTCTCCCGACGTTCCCGGAGCAACCGCGTCAGCAGGTCGTCGAAGGTCTCGTCGTCGCCCTTCAGCGACGCGAGCGCGGCGTGCGTGTCCTCGTCGACACGGATACGCTTCGCCATGTGAACCCGTTACCCCTGTATTACGAAATCGTTTCGCCGATCGGGTTCACTCGTACTCGCTCCCGACAACCTCGCGGATGCGCTCCGCGGTCACCGGGCCGACGCCGTCGACCTCCAGCAGGTCGTCTTCGGGCGCGGTCATCACGGCCTCAACGGTGCCGAAGTGTTCGAGGAGGGTGCGCGCCGTGACCGGCCCGATGTCGGCGATCGAGGAGACGACGTACTCCTGCTGTTCCGCGCGGGTCTTCGTCGTCTTCTCGCCGTGGACGCTCACCTCGCGGTCGCGCGTCTCCTGCTCCCGCTTGGCGATCGTCGCGAGCAGCTCGGTGGTGTCCTCCTCGCCCTCGGTGCGGAGGACGCTCACGTCGAAGTCGACCGCGAGCGACGCGAGCGCGCCGCGAATCGCGTTCGGGTCGATGTCGCGTTGGCCGTAGAGGTTCGTCCCTTCGACGACCATCACGGGGCGGGCGTACGCTCGGGAGAGTTCGCCGACCTGCTCGAACATCGACCGGTCGGAGTCGAGCATCGAGTCGACGAAGTCGGCCGCCGACTTGCGCTCGACCGCGACGCGGTCGGAGAGCACGTAGTCGCCGACCGCGAGCGTCTCCAGCCGGGTGACGAGCCCGTCGCGCGTCGAGAGATCCTTCGCGATCGAGGAGTCGAGCTCGCGCTGGTCGACGACGACCTCGACGCCCTCGTCGACGCCCGCGGTGGCGACGACGCCGTCGTCGACGAGGTCGCCGTCACTCGCTTCGCCCTCGGTCCCCTCATCGTCCGTCTCGTCTCCGCCGGCTCGGGCCTCCTCGGCGAAGTCGGTGAGTCCGGCATCGGCGTCCTCACCGTCTCCGCCGTCCGCGTCGGCCGTCTCGTCGCCTCCGCCCGAGCCGTCGCCGACTTCGGCGTCCGAGCCGTCGCTCTCGGTCCCGGACCCCCCGGCGAACGCGTCGAGCCCGGCCTGCCCGTCGTCGCCGACGGACTCCTCGATGTCGTCGGTGGCCTCTTTCAGGTCGGAAAGCTGACTGGCCATCTTCTTCTCGCGCCGTCGAGAGATCCAGAAGAACGCCTCGTCGCGGGTATCATCGGCCATCAGGACGACGACTTTCCCCTCCGCCTGTCGGCCGGTCCGTCCCTTTCGCTGGATCGATCGGATGGCCGTGGGGACCGGCTCGTAAAAGCACACGAGGTCGACCTCGGGGACGTCGAGCCCCTCCTCTGCGACGCTCGTGGAGACGAGCACCTCGAATGCGCCGTCCTTGAACGCGTCGAGCGTCTCCTGCTGCTGTTTCTGGCTCATCCCGTCGGAGCCCTCCTTGTCTCCCTGGCCGACGAACTTCCGGACGTCGAAGCTGGCGGAGAGGAACTCGACGAGCGCCTCGGCGGTGTCTCTGGACTCGGTGAACAATATCGCGCGCTCGCCCTCGTTGATGCCGAGCGTCTCCGCGAGCAGGATGCGGGCCTTCGAGAACTTCGGATGGAGTCCGTCGAACGACTCCGCCTTCCGCATCGCCTCGCGCACTTTGGGGTCCGCGACCATCCGCTGACTCGCCTTCGACGCGCCCGACGAGCGGGCCGCCTCGCGCTGACGCTCGAAGTAGCGCCGGACGGACTCCACCGACTGCGTCTCGACGAGTTCGACGGCTCGTCGGAGCTTCATCACCTCTGCGTGGGTGCTCATTCCCTTGTAGCCGTCCGACTGGTCGTTGTCCATCATCTGCTTGAGCTTCCCGCGCATCTCGTTGAGGTCGCGCTGGGAGAGGTCGGGATTCGTCGTGTTCGTCACTCCCAACCGCTTGAGTTTCTCCAGCCGGTCCGTGATCACCTCGTTGAGAGCGTCGCGGATCGAGAGCACCTCGTCGGGGAGCGTGACCCGCTCCCAGCTGACGTCGGTGTCGTGGGTGTACTCGTCGACGTCGGCGTCGTCCTCGGTCATCACCTCCACGTTGCGGAGTCCGAGGTTCTCACACACCGTCTCGATCTCTTCCGTGTCGCCGCCGGGCGACGCCGACATCCCGGTGACGAGCGGATTCGCGGCGTCGGCGTGGTAGCGCTCCGCGATGTACACGTACGCGTAGTCGCCGGTCGCGCGGTGACACTCGTCGAAGGTGCAGTGGCTCACGTCGGAAAGCGAGATCCGGTTGCCGACTAGGTCGTTCTCGACGACCTGCGGCGTCGCGATAACGATCCGGGCGTCTTCCCACACCGCGGCGCGGTCGTCGGGTCTCACGTCGCCGGTGAACACGACGATCTCGTCGTCCGGAATCGACAGGGCATCGCGGTAGAACTCCGCGTGCTGCTGGACGAGCGGCTTGGTGGGGGCCAAAAACAGGGCCTTCCCGCCGACCTCGTGGAGGCGCTCGGCGGTGACGAGTAAGCTGACTGTGGTCTTGCCGAGCCCGGTCGGCAGACAGACGAGGGTGTGGTCGGCGGCGGCCGAGTCGGCCAGTTCGAGCTGGTAGCGGCGGCGCTGGAGGAAGTCGTCGACGAGCAGCGATCGGTCGATCTCGGCGGCCTCGGTCGCCATCGGCGGGCCTACGCCGCCTCCGGCCTAAAGCCTTCGCGAAGCGGGGTGAAAGTTATCGATCGGCGGATCGGTCCTCTCGGACCTCCTTTGGGACCGTCTCGTCGACTAGTCGTGCCCACTCGACGAGCCGATCTCCGGACGGGGTTTGCGCGCTCATCACGCGACGGATCTCAGTGGTACGTATTAACACTTACCCCGATTCCAGCCACGTCGGCATCGATGCCCGCGGTGTGCCCAGATCGCAACGCGCCCGATCCGGCGGCGCGACTCGCACCTCTTTTACCGCTCACGCGCGTCGAACCGGCATGAGCAACCTCGACGAGTTCCTCGCCGGCGAGCGGCTCGACGACGTGGTCTTCTTCGTGAGCGACGCGTACCTCGACGACGACTCCCGCCTGCGAAACGTCGGAGTCGAGACCGACGACGGCGTCCGCCTGATCCTCGACGGCGAGACCGGCCGTTCGGCCTTCGAGGCCGGCACGGGCATGGGCGCGATGGAGTTCGCGAAGACGGCGATGGGCGCGGACGGCGAGATATCGCGATCGCTCGACGACGGCGTCTGTCCGTTCGCGGACGGAGATTCCGGTGACGACGATTCCGGTGACGACGATTCCGGTGACGACGATTCCGACACCGGCTCCGATGCCGACCACGCGGTCCAGTTCGTCTTCGCATTCGCCGAGGCGCAAAACGACGAGGTCGGCGGAATCTACGCCGACGGCGACGTAGTCCACGCCTACGCCCACTGCACCTGCGGCGAGAGCTACTCGCACAAGTGGGTCATCGGCGAGCGCGCCGAGTGAGGCGGGTACGCGACCGCGGATCGCGATCGCGGATCGGTTCGCGCTCGACCACACCGCTGATTATCCTCTGAACAGGCTCGCGTGGACCGGCGCGTGGTCCGATTCGGGACGCGGATCCTCGTCGTCGCCGCCGTCGTCGGAGACGGCACGGCCCGCGACGCCCTCGTCGAGGAAGTCGCGTAGCGGCGGTCCGACGTGTTCGGGCTCGACGAGGAACGCGTCGTGGCCGTGGTCCGAGTCTATCACGTGGTGAGCCACGGGAACGTCGCGGTCGCGGAAGGCGTCCGCCAGCGACGACGACTGCTCGACGGTGAAGTGCCAGTCTGCGGTGAAGCTCATCAGTAACGCCTCGCCTTCGAAGGCGGCTATCGCGTCCGCGTCGGTCCCGTGACCGGCCGAGAGGTCGTACTCGTCCATCGCGCGCGTGAGGTAGAGGTAGCTGTTCGCGTCGAACCGCTCGCTGAACCCCTCGGCCTGGTAGTCGAGGTACGACTCCACCTCGCGGTACGGGAAGAACGCGGCCGTCGGCTCGGGGGGGAGTCCGAGGTCCCCCTCCTCGCGAGTCAACGAGTCGCGCCCCGCCGAGCGCCGGCCGAACTTCCGCTCCATCGAGGCCTTCGAGAGGTACATGATGTGGCCTATCTGTCGGGCCAGCGCGAGCCCCTCGTCCGGCGAGGAACGGTCGTCGCCGTAGTAATCGCCGCCGTTCCAGTGCTGATCCGCGCGGATGGCGCGCCGGGCGACCGCGTCGAGCGCGAGACACTGCGCGTCGAGCCGGCCGGCGGTCGCGATCGCCACGACCCGGTCGACGTCGTCCGGGTATCGCTTGGCCCATTCCAGGACGTTCATGCCGCCGACGCTGCCGCCGACGACGGCCCGCAGCCGCCCCACGCCGAGGTGATCGAGCAGGCGGCGCTGCGCGCGCGCCCAGTCTCCGACCTGTACCGGCGGGAACGCGGTCCCCCATCGGTCGTGGTCGGGTTCGTCGGGGAGGTCGAGCCCGTCCGGGCGCTCGCTCGCCGGTCCCGTCGTCCCGTAACAGGACCCCGGGACGTTGGCGCAGACGACGTAGTACTCCGTCGTGTCGATCGCTTTCCCGGGGCCGACGATGTCGTCCCACCACGCCCGGGCCTGTCCGGCCTGTCCCGCCCCGCGGGCGCTCTCGTCCCGGCCCGCGGCCGGCGAGCGCGCGACGTTCTGGCTGCCGGTGAGCGCGTGACAGATCAGCACGACGTTGTCGCCCTCGAACTCGCCGTGGGTCTCGTAGGCGACCTCCAAATCCGGGACTGACTGGCCACACTCGAAGGTGAACTCGCCGAGTTCTGCGACCCCGTGGTCGGTGGGGATAGCGCTCACGCGAGTTACACCTCCGGGCCGGTCGCCGCGCGCTCGCCGGCGGCCAGCCCGCTGTCGAGGTCCGCTATCACGTCGTCGACGTCCTCGATGCCGACGGAGAGCCGGAGCATGTTCGGGAAGACGCCGGCCAGCCGCTGTTGGGTCTCGTCCAGCTGTGCGTGCGTCGTCGAGGCGGGGTGGATGATGAGTGTCTTCGCGTCGCCGATGTTCGCGAGGAAGCTCGTCAGATCGACTGATTCACACAGCGCCTTCGCAGCCTCGTAGCCGCCGTCGACGCCGAACGTGACCATCCCCCCGTCGCCGTCGAGGTACCGCTCGGCGTTCTCGCGGCTGTCGTGGTCGTCGAACCCGGGGTACGTCACCCAGTCCACCCGGTCGTCGTCGCGGAGGAACTCGGCGACCGCGCCGGCGTTCTCGCAGTGACGCTCCATCCGGAGCGGGAGCGTGGTGAGCCCCTGGATCGTCTGCCACGCGTCGAAGGGTGACTGCTGGCCGCCGGTGGTCCGCACGCCGCGCTGGCGGACGACGTTGGCGAACGCGGCGTCGCCGAACCGCTCGACGAAGTCGACCGGGAACGCAGGCGACTGTCCGTCGAGTTCGTCGTAGTCGGCGTCGGGGTGATCCCACGGGAACTGGCCGCCGTCGACGACGACGCCGCCGACGGTCGTGCCGTTGCCCGTGATCCACTTCGTCGTCGACTCCCACACGATGTCCGCGCCGTGTTCGAACGGGCGACAGAGGTACGGGGTGGCGAACGTGTTGTCGACCACGAGCGGCACCGCGTGCTCGTGGGCGGCCGCGGCTATCGCCTCGAAATCCGGGACGACGAGCGAGGGGTTCGCCACCGTCTCCACGTGGACGAACGCGGTGTCGTCGTCGATCATCTCCTCGTAGGCCTCGACGTCGAGGGTGTCGACGAGCCGGGTCTCTATCCCCCGGCGATTCGCGATGGTCGACAGGTACGACGCGGTGCCGCCGTACATCTCCGAGCTGGCGACGACGTTGTCGCCGGCGCTCGCGAGAACGGTGGTGATCGCGTCGAACGCCGCCATTCCGGATCCGGTCGCGACGGCACCGGTGCCGCCGGCGAGGTCCGCGAGGCGGTCTTCGAGGACGCGCACGGTCGGGTTCGCGATCCGCGAGTAGACGTTGCCCTCCGCCCGGAGCGCGTACAGCTCCGCCGCGGTGTCCGCGCCGTCGAACACGAACGAGGTCGTCTGGTGGATCGGGGTCGCGCGCGACCCGGTCGCCGGATCGGCCTCGGCACCGGCGTGGAGACTCCGGGTGTTGAACCCACGTGTCATGTGTGTAGTGCATATATCTAGACGCATCTATAACCGTCAGTTACGGCAACTGTTGCCTCTGCCGGCGGTGACCGAGCCGCAGCAGGGTCGACGCGACGCCTCGCTGGCCTCGCCGAACGCCGAGCGGACGCGGCAGACGCCCGAGGCGTGAGTTTATCCCTCATCGAGCGCCATCGGACGGTAATGGCAGCCGCCGACTCCCCCGTACCGGATCTGGCCGGCCGCGCGGACGCGTGTGCCGACCGGCTGATCGCGGCGGACCGCGTCCTCCTCGCGTCGCACATCGACGCCGACGGACTCACGAGCGCCGCGGTCGCGTCGACGGCGCTGGCGCGCGCCGGCATCGACCACGAGGTCGTCTTCGAAAAGCAGCTCGACGACGCGGCCATCGATCGTATCGCCGCGACGACGTACGAGACGGTGCTTTTCACCGACTTCGGATCGGGACAGCTCGACAGCATCGCAGCGCACGAGGCCGCCGGCGACTTCGCGCCGGTCATCGCCGACCACCACCAGCCGGCGGACGCCGACACGGACTGTCACCTCAACCCCCTGCTCGAAGGGATCAACGGCGCGAGCGAACTGTCCGGGGCCGGCGCGAGCTACGTCCTCGCGCGGGCGCTCGAAGGACCCGACAGCGACAACCGAGACCTCGCCGCGCTGGCCGTCGTCGGCGCGGTCGGCGACATGCAGGACACAGACGGAGAACTGGTCGGTGCCAACGCCGACATCGTCCGCGACGGCGTCGACGCCGGGGTGATCGAGACGCGGACGGACCTGGACCTGTACGGGAGACAGACCCGCCCGCTCCCGAAGTTCCTGGAGTACGCCTCCGACGTGACGATCCCGGGCGTGTCGAACGACGAGGCCGGCGCGATCTCCTTTCTCGCCGACCTCGACGTCGACGCGAAGCGCGACGGCGAGTGGCGACGGTGGGTCGACCTCGACGGCGCGGAGCGGCAGACGCTCGCCTCCGCGCTGATGCGCCGCGCCGTCGCCTCCGGCGTCCCCGCCGACCGGATCGAGTCGCTCGTCGGCACCTCTTACACCCTCGTCGACGAAGAGGCCGGCACCGAGCTGCGGGACGTGAGCGAGTTCTCGACCCTGCTCAACGCCACCGCGCGGTACGACCGTGCGGACGTCGGGCTCGCGGTGTGTCTCGGCGACCGCGGCGACGCGCTCGCGGAGGCGCGGCGGCTGCTCCGCACCCACCGTCGGAACCTCTCGGAAGGGCTCCAGTGGGTGAAAACGGAGGGGGTGACACACGAGGAGAACCTCCAGTGGTTCGACGCCGGCTCGCGGATCCGCGAGACGATCGTCGGCATCGTCGCCGGGATGGCGATCGGCTCGCCCGCGGTCGACCGCTCGAAGCCCGTGATCGCGTTCGCCGAGGAGAGCGCCGACGAGCTGAAAGTCTCGTCGCGCGGGTCACACGCGCTCGTGCGGCGGGGCCTCGACCTCTCGGCGGTGATGCGAGAGGCGAGCCGCGCCGTCGGCGGCGACGGCGGCGGTCACGACGTGGCCGCGGGCGCGACGATCCCGATCGACGAGCGGGACGCCTTCCTCGCCGAGGCCGACCGACTGGTCGGCGCTCAACTCTCGTGACCCGCGATCCGTCCGCCGACGATGCAGGCGCGGATCACCGGCCGACGGTCCGACGGACCCAGCCGGACGCACCGGACGGCGACGGGTCCGACGCCTCGCGGATCTGTCGGGTCCCCTCGCCGTCGACCGCGCGGACGACCACCTCGTGCGTGCCGTCGGGATCGAAGACGTGCCGCCACTGTCGCCAGACGTCCGCGTCGGGCAGCGGATCGGAGAGGGTCGCGTCCGTCCACGTTCCGCCGCCGTCCGTCGAAACCTCGACCCGACCGACGCCGCGCGTCCCGGCGTACGCGTGGCCGGCGAGTTCGATCCGACCGTCGGACCGCTCCGTGATCCCCTCGTCCCAGAGCTTGGCGACCGCCTTCACTTCCCCCGTTCCCTCCCAGCCGCGCTCCTCCCAGTAGCCGTCTTCCTCGACGTTCAGCAGTTCGATCTCCGAGAGCCACTTCACGTTCGTCTCGCCCCAGTGGCCCGGGATCAGCACGCGGACCGGATGGCCGTGACCGGTCGGGAGCGCCTTGCCGTTCATTCCCCACGCGAGGAAGCCCTCGGCGAGCACGTCGACCGGGAACTGGACGTAGTAACCGTCCTCACCGCGCACCATCGCGCAGTCACAGTCGCCCGCCGGATCGACAGACTCGATCAGCGGCCGGATCGGGGTGCCGGTCCAGACGGCGGTGTCGAGTTTTCGTCCGTTCAGCCGCTCGCCGACACAGCGCAGCGAGATCGCTCGGTGTTCGACTGGTCGGTCGATCAGGTCGTCGAACGTCACGGTCAGATCGGAGCCCGTCTCGCCGGTGACCGTCAGCGACCACTCGGCCGCGGTGACTTCCGGGTCGAACCCCGCGATGTCGACGTTGTAGAACTCGCCGATCGGAGACACCATGCCGAGGAGTTCGTCGCTGTCGAGCGCGAGTGAGGCCGCGTCGAGTTCTCCGAGTCGAGCCTCGACGCCTTCGGACCGCGGGGCGTCGGGGAGCGGCTCGGGCTCGTCGTCTCTCGATCCGATATCTCCATCGACCGCCTGCCGTCCGATGACCGCCGCGACGACGAACGCGATCGACCCCGACGCCGCGCGGAGAACCCGACGTCGGACGGCGTCGACCGACTGTTTGCCGTCGCTCGTCGACGGTCTTCCACCGAGCGCGGTGACCGCCGCCACGGGAAGCGCGACCCCGACAGCCGGAGCGGGCGCTCCCGTCAGCCCGGCCGCGAGCAGCCACGACCCGCCGCTGGCCGCCGCGACGCCGAGGAACGGCCGGTCGGTCCGCCCCGTGATCCACCCCCCGATCAGCGACAGGGAGCCGAACAGACCGGCGACGACGGCGATCGCCAGCGCGACGTGTAGCAAATGGCCCGCGTCGCCGACCGTCTCGATGACGACCGTCACGATCGGTCCTGGCGTCAGATTGACGATGGCCTGGTCGACCGGGCGAACGACGAACGAGCGCGACCAGCCGGTGACGAGGTACGAACCGGCGACCGCGGCCGCCCCGGCCGCCGCCGCGAGGGACAGACCTCGACGCGTGGTACCATTCATCATACTATACGGTAGCGTCGCAGTCACTTGAATGGGGCTCTCGACGATTCGGAACGGCGGCCGTCGACGACGAGCGGGAGCGTTCGCGTTTCAGCACGCCTCCGGTGAGAGTCTCGACGGGCAGCGAACGCACGGTTGAACAGGGAGCGGGACACGCGGGGAGCCCCGCCGTACAGTCCGCCGGTCGGCGGGTCAGGCCTCGCCGAGGTCCCGGAACATCGCTCGGTAGTCGTCGGACGAGAGCGACTCGCTGAGGTCGTCGATGTCGGTGTCGATGTCCTCGAGTCGCTCGACGAGTTCGTTGTACGCCTCGTTGCCCTCTCGCTGGGCCGCGGGCTTCTGTGAGTTGAGGACCGCGCGCTTGCTCGCGAGCGCGGCGGCCTCTTGAATGAGGTCGTCGTACTCGCTCCGCGTCAGGAGCGTCTCGATCGCCGCCAGCAGCTTCGATCGGCTGACCGGTTTGGTGAGATACAGGTCGAATCCCATGTCGACGATATCGAAGTCGGGCTCGACGGCGGTGACCATCGCGACCCGACAGTCGTAGCCGGCGTCGCGGATGTGATCGAGGACGTCGTCGCCGCTCCCGTCCGGAAGCCGCCGATCGAGCAGCACGACGTCGAACGTGGCGTCGATCCGATCGATCGCGTCCGCGGCCGTCTCGGTGGCGGCCACGTCGTATCGATCGTCGAGGAAGCCGGCGTACAGCGCAGCGATGTCAGGCTCGTCTTCGACGACGAGAACCGAGGGATCGCTCACCGCCGGTCACCACCGCGGTCGACGGAAGACGCATCACCGGACATACACGAACGGGCGGTGTGTCGAGAAATAAAGCTGTCGCCGTCTGCGCGGTCGGTCCATCGGATCGTCTTTTATATACTCTCGTCGCCAACACGCAGACGAATGTCTGAACTCGTCTCCACCGGGGTCGAGGGACTCGACTCGATCCTCACCGGCGGTATCACGGAGCGATCGACGGTGCTCGTCTCCGGAAATCCCGGCACCGGCAAGAGCATCTTCGGTATCCAGTACCTCCACCACGGAGCCACGGAACGCGACGAACGCGGCGTGTACGTCTCCTTCGAGGAGGACGAAGCCGACATCCGCGGCGCCGCGGAGTCGATCGGTCTCGACGGGTTCGGTGACCTCGTCGACAGCGGCGACATCGTGATCTTGGACAAACGCGAGATGCTGCGCGAGACCGACTTCTCGACCGCCGTCGATCGATTGCTCGACACCGTCGAAGACGGCGAATTCGACCGTCTCGTCCTCGACTCGCTGTCGATGTTCCAGCTGTTTTTCGACGCCGAACAGGAGAAGCGGACGTACCTCCTGAAGTTCTCCGACATCCTCAAAGCGAACGGGCTCACGTCGCTTCTCATCAACGAGCAGGGGGCCGTCTTCCCGGACACGGAAGTCGGATTAGAGAACTTCCTCACCGACGGGAACATCTACTTCATCCAGACGCCGACGGATTCGGGGGTCAATCGGTACGTCTGGGTCGCGAAGATGCGGAAACAGGACATCGACACGGACATATTCCCGATGGAGATCGGCGAGGGCGGAATCACGGTCCACGAGCGGGCGGGCGGATTCTCGATGATGGGGCGGTCCGACGAACCATCGTTTTAGATCGGGCTCGTCTGTCGGTTCACCGATCTACCGCTGCCCGGACGAGAGGTCACGCCAGACGTCGTCGAGCCGGTTTTTCACCGCGGAGCGCTCTTCGACTTCGACCGTGAGACCGTCCCGGAAGTCCACCTCCACGCCGTCGACCTTTCGGCGGTACACCTTCACCCGACGGTGTTCGTCCGAGAGCGGCCGGTCGTGGAGTTCGAGCAGGTCAGCCTCTTCGAGTTCGTTGATCCGCCGGTAACAGGTCGCGATCGGCACGTCGAGCTCGTCGCTGAGGTCCTGTGCCGACATCGCGTCCCCCGTCGCAGTCAGGATATCCGTGTTGTACTTGTTACCGAGAACCGTGATCAGATTGTCCCCCACCATTCACGTTATCGTCGTTGATTTTTAGAGCTTAAAAGAATACCGGTGACGCCGCACGACCGGGAACCCGCCTCACCGGTGGCTCTGTGCCTGCGTACCGAACATCTCTGTCGCAAGCGCTCCCGAGATGTTATCGCCCGTGATAGCCGCCACGGTGGGTTTATACGTCGAGTTCGAGGACGGGAGGTATGGAGCTTATCGAGGGGTTGTATCTCGTTACGACCACCGTGCTGGCCGGTGCGAGCGCGACGCTCGTGGCCTTCGCGGTCGCGGCGTACCGGTCGTCCGGACGGACGGCGATGGCGTACCTCGCAGTCGGGTTCGGTCTCGTCGTCGTCGCCGCCGTTGGGACGCCGATCGCCGCCTTTCGGACGGGCTTCGCGAACGCGCAGGCGCTGCTGTTGATCACCACCGGCTTGTTCGCGGCCTCGATGGCGCTCGTCGCCGGGAGTCTCGTCGTTTACGAGCCCGGAACGCGGGAGTTCGTGATCCCGGAGTCGGAACTGACGCGAATCCAGGATCGGTAGGCCGGTTCTACCGGCGTCGGCGAAGCCCGATAGCGGCTCGCGCGCCGTCGCGTCACCGACGACAGCGGGTGGTCATCGGCGAGCCGATCCGGCGTCGCGTCGAACCCCGAAATCCGCGACGACAACTCTTGGCACGTCACTATCACCACCGATAACGCCAGGATTCGGCCCGCCACAGTTATCTCAAATTTGTCTGTGAAATTAATGCTAAAAACGCAAGACTGCGGAGGTTTATCAAGACGAATAATCGGCACAGAGTGTTTAATAGGGAATTCCTACTCCCTCCGGTAACGCCCGCCGGGCAGGCCGGGGGCCGACGCAACACAACCAATGTTCGAAGCAATCATGGACGAGGAAGAGCGCGGTCAAGTGGGGATCGGGACCCTCATCGTGTTCATCGCGATGGTGCTCGTGGCGGCGATCGCCGCGGGTGTTCTGATCAACACGGCCGGCTTCCTCCAGACGCAGGCGGAGGCAACGGGCGAAGAGAGTACAAGTCAGGTGAGCGAACGACTGCAGGTCGTGAGCCAGTCAGGCGACATTTCCGACAACGTCGCTGGCACGAGCGAGCGGGGTATCGGATCGCTTGAGTTCGTCGTCGCATCCGCTCCCGGCGCGGACAACATCGATCTCAACGAGGTGTCGGTCGAACTAGTCGGCACCTCCGGTCAGGAAACGTTCCAGCTTGACGAGAGCCCGCCGGCGACCAACGACATCTTCACCACGGAGGGTGACGGCAACGTTCTGACCGACAACAGCGACCGCGCCGAGGTCACCGTAGACCTCGAATCGGACGCGTTCGAGAACGACGCTGGGTACGCGCTCACCGAGGGCGACTCCCTGACGGTGACGTTCACGACCGCCTCCGGCGCATCGACGACGACCGAAATCCGCGTCCCGACTACGCTGGTCGGCGATGACGGCGACTCGGTGAGGCTGTAACAATGTTCGAATTCATCACTAACAACGACCGCGGTCAGGTCGGTATCGGCACCCTCATCGTGTTCATCGCGATGGTGCTGGTCGCCGCCATCGCCGCGGGCGTGCTGATCAACACGGCTGGGTTCCTCCAGTCACAGGCGGAATCGACCGGTGAAGAGAGTACGGACCTCGTGTCTGAGCGAATCGAAGTGACGAGTTCCGTCGGTATCGTCGGCTCTGACACGGCGACGCTGGACGAGATTCGCGTGACGACCACCGGCGCGCCCGGTGCTGACGACATCGACCTGACTGACTCGACGATTCAGGCCGTTGGGCCTGGTGGCCAGGAGAACCTCGTGTTCACCGACAGAGCTTTCGATGTGTCGGTTCCCGCCAGCGACAACAACGTCACGCTTCAGGCGAACGTCCCGACTGATGCCGATAGCGTCCAGGTCGGCGTGAGCACGATCAGCGACGACAGTATCGATAGGCTCGAAATTAGGGACACTGACGGTGGTGCAGATACCGTCTCTGTTCCCGTCGAAGACCTCGACGAGGGAGAGATCAACGACATCTCCATCTCTGACTTCGATCTGAGCGGCGGAGATACCGTGACGGTCGCACTCGTTGACGACAGTGACGCCGATGTTGATACTGACAGTTCCGACGCCATTACCGTCGAGGCTAGTGTATCCGTGCCGGGCTCGGACAACGCGACGGCCCTGCAAGACCCCATCCGAGAGAATGAACAGCAGATCGAGGTCGGTGTGAACGCTTCGGCTGGTGCCGAGACACTGAACGTCTCTGACGCACAGGGTAACACTGTTACTCAGGATGTCTCCGGTGGGACCGAAGAGATTGTCACCGTCGACGTGTCCGATCTCGAATTGGTTGAAAATGAAGACGTGACTGCACGACTGGAAGATAGCAGCGGAGCAAACGTGTCTACCAACACTGATGTGATCTCCGTTTCTGCGGCTCTCCCGTTCTACAACGTGGAGAATCTCAACTCCAATGAGTTCGCCGTCGGTTCCGACGGCAACTTCCTCGCGGACCCGGTCTTGGACGACCAGAACCAGTACACGGTTCTGCTGAACCCGTCCTCCGGTGCGTTCGCCGACGAAACGGCGTTCGGCGAGGGTGACGACGCGACGCTCGACATCGTTTCGCCCGCCGGCGCGACGACGCAGGTCGAACTGACCGCGCCCGACCTCTTCAGTGAGGACGGCGAAGCGGTCCGGCTCTAACGAGTCTCGCACAGCCCCCAACTACCTCCGCGGCGGGTCGGCCGCCCGGAACACCTATTTTATCGCGCGATAACGGCTACGTCATGAGTGACCACGACGCACCGCCAGCCGATCCCGACGAACTCGACTTCACCGACGACGAGAACGTCGTCGAGATCGGGGAGAGCCGGTACGTCGTCGGGACGAACGGCCGGCCCAACGTCGGGCGATCACAACCCGACCGCGCCGCCGAGGACGACTCCGCGTTCAGGCCGGCGGATCCCGAGAACCCGGACGCGCGTCGCCCGCCGGGAGGCGGGCAGGCGGAGAGCGCGGTCGGCGGTGGCGGTCAACGGCGGAGCGACGCCGCCCGGCAGGACCGACGGGGGGGCGGCGGACAGGCGGCCGGCGGACGAGGCGGGCAATCGGCCGGCGGTCAGACGGCGCCCGCGCGGACTCCGGACGGACACGCGACCGGGGGCACACAGCACGGCGGCGGTGCCCCCGTAGTCGACCGACAGGCCGTCAGTCGGTGGCTCGCGTCCTCCTTCGACAACGACGGGTTCACGTACGGGATCGACGCGACGCTGCACGTGAACGGCGAGACCACCCGCCAGCGGATGGTGTCGAACGACGTGACCGCGACGTTCGACACGCTCGTGAGCTGGTTCGCCTCGAACGCCGGTCCGAGTTCGCCGACCCCGGAAGCGCTCGGACTGCTGTTGGTCGCCGCGGAGACGACCGTCGACGTGCCCCCGGTGGCGATAAAGCGATTCGCGACGAGCCAGGGGCTCACCGCGAGCGACACCATCGGCGACCTCGTCCGCGCGGCCGAAGAGAACGGCGGCTTCCGGATCGAATAAGTCGAATCACGCCCGATCCGTGGTGGACGCTGGTGCGCGCTGTTCTCCCCGTTCTGCGGTGTCGGCGCGGCATCATCGGTGCGACACGCTGTTCGCGGTGCGCGTCATCCACATCTCGCACGTCTTACAGAAGGAGCAACAGCGCGACGCCGATCAGCGTGAATATCGCGTAGAGCCCGGCCATCGCCTCGCGTTTCAGCGGACTGCCGAGCGGCTCGGCGGTGAGGCGACGGATCGGCGGGAGGATCGCGACGCCGCCGAGAAACAGCGGGAATGCACCGACGCGCGGGATCTGCGTGATCGCGGCGACGATAGTCCCGTAGCCGAGCACGTAACATCCACGCCGCCAGAGCTGCTCGCGGTCGGAGAGTGCCTCGGCGGGAGAGAACCCGTCGTCGGAGCCGCCGCCGCCCGTACTGTCACCGGCTCCGCCCGTGTCGGCCGCCACCTGTTGTGCCTGTCGCTGCACGTACTCGTCAAGCTCCTCGGCGGCCGCCTCCGTCTGGGGTGCGCCACACTCGACGCAGTAGCGGGCCTCGTCGTCGAGCGACGACTCGCACCGGGGACAGGACTTCATCTTCATCTGATTCCCAGCGTGGTCGGGCTTAATTCTTCGGAACGCGGCGTTCGTTCGATCGCCGTCACGTCTCCCGATCCGGACGAACCGCCTCCGAACGCCCCCGCTCTAATTCTACAGTCTGATACGCGGAGCGGTCGCCGCGGTAGTCGAGTGGGTCCGCTCGCGTCCACTTACGGTCGAGCGCCGCATCGCCGATGGTTCTCAACGCTGAGAACCGCGGGCGAGCGGTTAAGTGACGGCTGTCCCGTTCTTCGAACAACTATGGCAACGCGCGTGCTCATCGCGGACGACTCGGAGTTCATGCGGAACCTCCTCCGGGAGATTCTCGAGGGGGAGTTCGAGGTCGTCGGCGAGGCGGAAAACGGTGTGGAGGCGGTCAACATGTACGACGAGCACGGCCCGGATCTCGTGATGATGGACATCGTGATGCCGATCCGCGACGGGATCGAAGCGACGACGGAGATCCTCGACGACAACCCCGAGGCGACGGTGATCATGTGCACGAGCGTCGGCCAAGAGGAGAAGATGAAGGCCGCGATCAAGGCGGGAGCGGAGGGGTACATAACGAAGCCGTTCCAGAAGCCGAACGTGCTCGACGCCATCGGATCGGCGGTATAATGCGCGTCGACGTCCGGGCGCTCGGTGCCTGCAACCGCCTCTCGGAGCGCGGGGCGAAACAGGCCGCGGGCGCGCTCTCTGAACTGACGGGCACGGACCTCGCGGTCGAGGTCACCGGAGCGAGCGTCGCCAGCGGCGAGGACTTAGCCGAGGCGTTCGCGGGTCGGGAGTCTATCGGCGTGAGCGTCGGACTCCGCGGCGGACTGGAGGGGGAGGCGGTGCTCGCATTCGACGCAGCCAACGTCGACGCCCTCCTATCGCTGCTGCCCGGTGGACGGTCGATGGGCCACAGCGCGGTGAGCGAGGTCGGAAACATCGCGCTCGGCGGCTTCCTCGACGGCTGGGCCAACTACCTCGGTACGGCGATCGACATGACGCCTCCGCGGTACTTCGAGGCGGACGGTGCCGCGGTGCTTCCGGACGGGGCGCTCGCCGGTGACGGCGTGTTCCTATTCGAGAGCCGACTGGACGCGACGACGACGGATCTGGACTTCTCGATCTACATGTTACCCGACTCCGGACCGTTCCGCGACCTCATCGTCGGGAAGGCCGCGCCGGCCGCGACGCCGGGTGCCGAGGCGGCCGGCGGCGTCGAGGGAGACGGCGGCGGACCGGCGGTCCCGTACGAGTCGCTGTCGACGTTCGCGTCGCTGGCGAAGCGCGGTTCGGCGAACGCCGCCGACAACATCGCGATGATGACCGGGCTGGAGACGACTGTCGACGTGAGCCGCCTGCGGTTCGTCCCACTCGCCGACGTGCCGGCCGAAGTCGGCGTCGAGCCGCACGCCGGAACGGTGTTCGAACTGGAAGGCAAACCGAGCGGTTACCTCGCGATCCTCTTCGAGGAGTCGTCCGCGGCGGCCATCGCGGAGGCGATGCTCCCGATGGAGCCGGACGAGCCGCTCGGCGGCATGGCTGAGAACGCGCTCTGTGAACTCGGCAACGTGATGACGAGCGGATTCATCGACGGCTGGGCGAACGTGCTCGGAACGTCCATCGCGCACTCGCCGCCCGAGTTCGTCCACGATATCGGCTCCGCGGCGATCAGTCCGCTCGTCGCGAAACTGAGTCAGCGACAGGACTACGGGTTCGTGATCGACGCCGCGATCCAGACCGAGGGCGTCGAGGCGCGGTGTGACGTGTACGCCCTCCCAGACGAGCGCGAACTGGCCGCGGCGCTCGCACGGCTCTCGGGGTCGTGAGCCACCCGTCGTCGTCTCGCAGCAGGCCGGCCTCCGCGGACGAGGAGACCGCTGTCGACCCCGGACGGATCAAGGTCGGCGTCGGCGAACTGGCGGTGGCGACGGACGGCGAAACGCTCACGACGAGCGGGCTCGGTTCCTGCGTCGCCGTCGGGCTCGTCGACGAGGCCGCCGGCGTTCGCGGCCTGTTGCACGCGATGTTACCCAACGAAGGCGACGCGCGGTCGCCGACCGCGCGCCCGGCGAAGTACGTCGACACCGGGATAGCAGCGCTGATCGAGAGGCTCCGCGAGTCGGGCGCGTCCCCGGATCGATTGGAGGCGCGCGTCGCCGGCGGCGCGGAGATGCTTGATATCACGGACGCGGTCGGACCACGGAACGTCGAGCGCGCCGAGGAGTCACTTGCGGCGGCCGACGTGCCGATCGTCGCGAGCGACGTGGGCGACGGGGTCGGTCGGACGGTGCGGCTGCGGGCCGACGGCGGGCTCGTGGTCCGCGCGGCAGACGGGTTCGAACGAACGCTTTGAGCGATCGACGAACGGACGTCTCACACCGTCTTCTCACTGTTGATATTTTGAGAGGTGCATTGAAGTGTGTTCTGCGGGTCGAGTCTGGTAATGGGCCTCGAACTACCGGTGTGGGGAACTCCAACGGCTGCATGGATAGTCGCCACGCTGGGGCTCGTCGGTGCGAGCGTCCTCGACCGGTTCCTCGACGACGACGGATCTAACGACGATTCCGGCGGAATGGGCGGCGACGATGACCCCTTCGGCGGCGGGGGGATGGGCGGGGGAATGGGTGGAGGTATGGGAGGTGACGGCCTCGACGACTTCGATGGCATGGACGAGTGGGACGACGACTTCGACGATGGCGGCGGTGGCGGCTCCGGCACCGATGAGCTGGAAAAGCGGCTCGACGACCTCGAAAATGAGGTCGCCTCCCTGTCGTCCACCGTCTCGACGGTCCGGTCCGAAAACGAGGAGATTTCGGCCGCGGTCGACGATATCGAGGAGGACGTTCGGAACCTGCTCGACATCTACGAGATGGTCACTCGCGGCATCAATCCGTTCGTCGACGATTCGAGCGGATTTGACAGCGTCAACGGCGGCGGTGAGGGGTCGTTCGGACTCTTCGATGACGACGAGGGAGACGCCGAAGACGAGGATCTCGACGAGGACGTCGCGAGCGCGGACGCCGACGGATTCTTCGACGACGACCTGCTCGACGACGACTTCGACGACGGTGACGAGGACGACGACGAGGACGACGCGTTCGACGAACTGGAACCGGACGAACAGACGGACGACGGCGACCCCGCCGCTGCCGCGTCCGAGACCGCGACGGCGGACGACGGAGACGACATGAACGACGATGGAAAGAGCTTCAGCGAGCTGAAAGAGGAGTACGACGCCGGGGAGGCCGACTGGGCCGACGACGGAGACGACCCCGGCGACGAAACGGACCCGTTCGACGAGCCGGGTGAGGGCGTGGGCGACGAGGTCGATCCGTTCGACGACGAGCCCGCCGACGCGGATTCCTTCGATGACGAGCCCGCCGACTCGGATCCCTTCGACGACGAGTTCGCTGAGTCAGATCCCGAGCCGGACCGCTCGCGCGGTCCTCGGCCCGGCGGCGATCCCGCCGAGGCGACCGGTGACGGATTCGAGTACGTCGGCGAGGACGACCTCTCCGGCGGGCGGCGGAAGCCGTACCTCACGGAGCTTCCCGGCGATTACGTCGGCGACCTCCTCGTCATGGAGTGGCTGGAGTTCCTGGTCTCAGAGAGCGACGTCACCGACGCGGTTCGCGCGATCAACTACTACGAGCGGATCGAGTGGATCGGCCCGGAGGCGGCCGCGCGACTCCGCGATTTCCTCTCCGGCTTCGGCACGATCGACCGTAACGTCGTGGACCGGCCGGGCACGGACCGACTCGTCCGTGAGCACCACACGCGAAGCCTCCGCTACGTGACTCAACTCAACGGGACGAGCGGTCACCTAGTGCTGTTGGACCGCTGGGACGACCTCGCCGGCGGGTCGCTCGTGGGCGGTCGCGCACCGTCGATCGACGGCCGGGGCGGTCGGCGGCGGTCTCGCGATCGGCTCGACGCGAACGACCGACGACGCGACGAGACGGACCGGCGCGACGCGAACGACCGGCGTGCGAACGGACACGATCCTGACGCCGACGCACGAGCGGACCGGTCTGATCGTCGGCGGGAGGACCACCACGATGACCGATCCGGTCACCACGAGGACCGCGCCGACCGAGCGACCGAGCGCGATCGGAACGGCGGGTCACCGCGACCGATGAACGACCCGAACCCGCGTTCCGACAAGGCCGATCCGGCCGACGGAGGGTGGGGCGATGGGCGTTAGCGTCTCCGCCTCGACGGCCATCATCGTTGCGGGGCTGTTCTTCGCCTTCACGACGTTCTACCCCGTGGCCGCGAACGGCCTCGATCGCGTCACCGACGCTCAACACGGCATGCACGAGCGTGCCTTAGAGCAACAGAACACCGACTTCGCGGTGACGAACGCGACGTATGACACGACTACGACCCCCAACACACTCACCGTGACCGCCGTCAACGACGGCGCGGTCGGCCTCGTCGCCAGCGACGCGACGCTGGTCGTCGGCAACGAGTACGTCGACGTGGGCGGATCGGCCGCGGACACCACCGTCGACGGCGACACCGTTACCGAACTCTGGCTCGGCGGCGAGGAACTGACCGTCGAGATCGACGAGAGTGACCTCTCGACTAACATCGTCGGCGGCGAGACTCGCGTCGTGCTCGTGGTCGAGTCCGGCGTCCGCGACGCCGCCACCGTGACGGAGGTGAGCTAGATGGCGAGCGTTCCCGTCTCGCACCTCATCTTATTCATCGCGAGCCTCGTGATCGCCGCGAGCGTCGTGGGGACGATCACGACCGGCGTCGACCGCGTGAGCGCCGCCGTCGACGACGCCGGACTGGACGCGACCGAGACGCTCCGCACGGACGTCACGGTCATCTCCGACCCGAGCGCGGGGGTGTACGACTCGAACAACGAGACGGTCACGCTCTTGATAAAGAACACCGGCACCTACCGGCTCGCGCCCGACGGGTCGGGCGTCGACGTGCTCTTCGACGGATCGTACGTCGAGCCGAGCGCGAAAACGGGCGAACTCGTCTCCGCCGGCGACGGCGCGGCGTGGAGTCGCGGCGACGTGCTCCGGCTCACGATCGAGACGGGCCAGCTCGCTTCCGACACCGATCACCGCGTGTACTTGACCGTCAACGGCGACGAGGAACTGTTCCAGTTCCGGGTGGAGGCGTAGATGCCCCGCGCGGACAACCTCCTCTCTTTGGGCCTCGGCGAGCGCGACCGGCTCAACAAGGAGCTCGGCGGCGGGATCCCCCGCGGTAGCATCGTCCTCATGGAGGGCGACTACGGCGCGGGCAAGAGCGCCATCTCCCAGCGGTTCGCCTACGGGCTCATCGAGGAGGGCGCGTCGGTGACGATGATGTCGACGGAACTCACCGTCCGCGGGTTCATCGACCAGATGCACTCGCTGGAGTACGACATGGTGAAGCCGCTGTTGAACGAGGAGCTGCTCTTTTTACACGCCGACTTCGACTCCGGCGGCGCGTTCTCCGACGGCGACGGGGAGCGCAAGGAGCTGCTCAAGCGGCTGATGAACGCGGAGGCGATGTGGAACTCCGACGTGGTCTTCCTCGACACCTTCGACGCCATCTTCCGGAACGACCCGACCTTCGAGGCGCTCGTGCGGAAGAACGAGGAGCGACAGGCGGCGCTCGAGATCATCTCCTTCTTCCGGGAGATCATCTCGCAGGGGAAGGTGGTCGTGTTGACCGTCGACCCCTCCGCCGTCGACGACGAGGCGATCGGCCCGTTCCGCTCTATCGCCGACGTCTTCCTCCAACTGGAGATGATCGAGGTCGGCAGCGACATCCGTCGACAGATCAACGTGAAACGCTTCGCCGGAATGGGCGAACAGGTCGGCGACACGATCGGCTTCTCGGTCCGATCCGGAACCGGGATCGTCATCGAGAGCCGCAGCGTCGCCTGAACCATCAGACCACCCGAGAGATACCATGACCGAACACGGCACCGCGAAACCGTCCGAAGAACTCCGGAAAGCAGCGATGCGGCGGCCGCACCTCCGGGAGCACCTCCGGGAGTTCAAACAGATCACCGGTGAGTTCCCCCAGTTCATCGAGGAGCCGAAATCGGAGTACGAGTCGAACCGCCCGAACGTCATCTACCCGGTCGGCGGTCCGATCTACAGCCACATATACGGCGACCTCGGACAGGACACGAAGTACTACGCCATCGAACCGGAGGTGTCCGGCCCGCAGGCGAAGATCCTCGGTGAGGTCAAAAACCGACTGCTCTCCGCGAGCGGCCAGCACAGCGCGCCCGACTCCGAGGCAGAGTACGACGACCTCATCGAGGAGCTGTTGGAGGAGGTGACGCACGTCGACGACCACACGACCGGCTGGCGGCGGGGGCTCTCGAAGGTGCGAAACATGGGAAAACTCTCCGTCACCGAGGAGACCTACGAGAACATCCGATACCGTCTCAACCGTGACATCGTCGGACTCGGACCCTTGGAGCCGGTGATGCGTGACCCGGCGAACGAGGACATTCACGTCATCGGCCCCAAGGAGTGTCACGTCGATCACGGCACCTTCGGAATGCTGGAGACGACCGTCGACTTCGGCACCCCGAAGGAGTTCGACAACTGGCTCCGCAACATGGGCGAGCGGATCGGAGACCCCCTCTCCGACTCCGATCCGATCGTCGACTCCACGCTGCCCGACGGGTCGCGTATCAACATCATCTACTCCGACGACGTCTCGCTGAAGGGATCCTCGCTCACGATCCGGCAGGGCGAGGAGGTGCCGCTGTCGATCAACCAGATCACAAACTGGGGGACGCTGTCGCCGCAGCTCGCGGCGTACCTCTGGCTCTGTCTGGAGAACGAACAGACCGTGTTCGTCGTCGGAGAGACCGCATCGGGGAAGACGACGACGCTGAACGCCATCCTCTCGTACATCCCCGACGACTCGAAGATATATACCGCGGAGGACACCGCCGAGGTCATCCCGCCGCACAGCACCTGGCAGCAGCTGTTGACCCGCGAGGGCGGCGGCGAGGGGTCCTCCGACGTGGACATGTTCGATCTCGTCGCCGCCGCGCTTCGGTCGCGACCCGACTACATCATCGTGGGCGAGGTCCGCGGTGCCGAGGGTCGCATGGCGTTCCAGGCCGCACAGACCGGCCACCCGGTCATGCTGACGTTCCACGCGTCGGACATCGTCTCCATGATCCAGCGGTTCACCTCCGAGCCGATCAACGTCCCGGAGACGTTCATGGACAACGCCGACGTGGCGCTGTTCCAGAACCGGGTGAAACAGGGCGACGACGTGCTCCGTCGGGTGACGAGCGTGCAGGAGATCGAGGGGTACTCAAAGGAGATGGAGGGGGTCGTCACCCGCGAGGTGTTCAGTTGGGACCCCGTCGAAGACGATATCGTCTTCCAGGGGATGAACAACTCCTACGTGTTAGAAGAGCAGATCGCGACGCTGCTCGGCTACGCGGACACCCGGGACATCTACGACGATCTGGATTTCCGCGCCGAGCTGATAGAGCGGATGATTCAGGAGGGAATCCTCGGCTACCACGAGGTCAACCAGGCGATCAACGCCTTCCAGCGCGACGGCGTCGAGGGGCTCCCCTTCGATATGCACCGGAACGTCAGGTGACTTCCGGGATGAACGGGGCCGTCGAGTACCACGGTGAGAAACGAGGTCATCACAGCCGATGGCAGTGAAAGAGGTCGGTAACGGGCTCGCAACCGCGGCCGATCTGACCGCGGACGTACTCGAGTCCTACGAGAAACTCGACATCTCGAAGGGGCAGTACGTCGGCTTCGTGCTGGCTCCGTCGGTGCTCGTGTTCCTCGTGAGCGTCGTCGGCCTGTTCGTCCTTCCGCTGCCGCTCGCGGCGCGGGTCCCGATACCGATGTTCGGCGGGCTCGTGTTGGTCGCGGCGGTCATCTATCCGAAGATCTATCTCAGCAGTCTGGAGACGAATATCGACAATCAACTGCACCTCGTGATGACGCACATGACGGTGTTGTCGACGACGAACATCGATCGGATGGAGGTGTTCCGAACGCTGGCGCGCGAAGAGGAGTACGGCGTCGCGGCCGAGGAGATCCGCCGCGTCGTCCACCTCGTCGACACGTGGAACCAGAGCCTCGACGACGCGTGTCGTCGTCGGGCCGAGGAGGTCCCCTCCGAGGCGATGGCCGACTTCTTCGACCGGCTCGGCTACACGATGGGCGCGGGGCAGTCGCTGGAGGAGTTCCTCGTCTCCGAACAGGACGTGATGCTCGCGAAGTACGAGACGCTGTACGAGTCCTCGCTGTCGAACCTGGAAGTGATGAAGGACCTGTACATGTCGATGATCCTCTCGATGACGTTCGCCTTGGTGTTCGCCATCGTGCTTCCGATATTGACCGGGAACGATCCGACTGCGACGGTGGCGGCGGTCATCGTGCTGTTCGTCTTCGTCCAACTCGGCTTCTACGCGATGATCCGCGCGACCTCGCCGTACGATCCGATCTGGTTTCATCCGGACGAGCGCGCTCCCGGCGACATGAAGCTCTGGGCCTCGCTCGGGATCGGCGGTGGGCTCTCTTTTGTGATCATCGGAATCACGGCCGCCGGGATGTTCGGGTACGGACCGGGACTCCCCGGACTCCTGTTTTTCGTCGACGACGTGCGGCTCCCGCTGTACCTCGCCGTGCCCGTCTCGCCGCTCATCATCACCGGTGTCGTTCTGCGCCGCGAAGAGCAGGCGATCACGGCTCGCGACGGTGAGTTCCCCTCGTTCGTGCGGGCGCTCGGGGCGACCGAGAGCGCGAAGCAGTCGACGACGACGGACGTGTTGACGACCCTGCGTGAGAAGAACTTCGGTGACCTCTCACCGGCTATCGAGCGACTCTACAGGCGGCTCAACATGCGGATTAGTACCGAAGGAGCGTGGCGCGAGTTCACGTTCGACACGCGGTCGTACCTCATCCAGAAGTTCTCGGAGATGTACCTCATCGGCCGGCAGATGGGCGGAGATCCGAAGATGCTCGGCGAACTGATCTCGAAGAACATGAACGCCGTGAACCAGCTTCGCGAGCAGCGCCGACAGGCGGCGATGACGTTCATCGGGCTGTTGTACGGGATCACGGCGGCCGCGACGTTCGCCTTTTTCATCGGGCTGGAGATCGTCGCGATTCTGGCCGAGTTGACGGCCGACTTTGGGCTCGAACAGATGGACATCGGGCAGATCGTCTACCCCGGCGCGTACGACATCCCGCTCATCGAGTACCTCCTCCTCACCGTCGTACTGTTCAACGCCGCGCTCTCCTCGCAGATGATCCGGCGGATCGACGGTGGGAACCCCGCGAACGGGTACATACACTTCGTCCTCTTGACGTGGCTCGGCGCGGTGACCGCGATCGCGACCCGAACGCTCGTCAACGCGATCTTGTCCATCTGACCTGCGCCCATCCGACCGGTCTCGTCACGATCCCGACACGCGCTCTCTTTCGACCGAGCGCGCCGTCGGCCCCACGCGCCGCCTTGCCGCTCCGGCAAGCTTTAACGCCGCGAACGGTAACTCACGGGCATGGACTGGCAGACCGACTGGGGACTCCGTGGGCGGATGGCGTTCACGATGTTCCTGCTTTTCGCCCTCTACGTCGTATTTGTGGGTGTTCTGAGCCTGTACTTTCAGAACTTCCTCTTCCCGCTTGTCATGCTCGGCGGGTTCTCGATCGCCCAGTACTTCTTCAGCGACAAGCTCGCCCTACGGAGCATGGGCGCACGCGAGGTGAGCGCCGACGAGTACCCCGACCTCCACCGTCGGATCGAGCGTCTGAGCCAGCAGGCAGACCTCCCGAAACCGACGGTCGCGGTCGCCGACACGCAGGTTCCGAACGCGTTCGCGACCGGCCGGAACAAGAAGAACGCGACGGTCGCCGTGACCACGGGCCTGTTGCGCTCGCTCGACGAGGACGAACTCGACGGCGTGCTCGCCCACGAACTCGCGCACGTGAAGAACCGGGACGTGATGGTGATGACCATCGCGTCGTTCCTCTCGACTATCGCCTTCTTCATCGTCCGGTGGGGCTGGCTGTTCAGCGGCGACAACCGACAGGGCGCGCCGGTCATCGTCGCGATCCTCGTGTCGATCCTCGTCTGGATCGTTTCGTTCCTGCTGATCCGCGCACTCTCGCGGTACCGCGAGTACACCGCCGACCGCGGGGCGGCGATGATCACGGGCGAGCCCGGCGCGCTCGCCTCCGCGCTGATGACGATCGACGGTCGGATGGACCGCGTTCCGAAAGAGGACCTGCGACAGGAGGCGGAGATGAACGCGTTCTTCATCATCCCGATCAGGGCCGGGTTTGTCGGTAAGATCGCCTCGACGCACCCGTCGACGGAGAACCGAGTCGAGCGGCTTCGTGAGCTGGAACGCGAGATGGAAACGGCGTAGGCCTCGTCGCACCCGTTCTCTCACCGCCCGTGTGACTCCATCCGCTTCCGACGATTTAAATCGGAGCGACGCCCACCTCTCTCGTAATGCAACCGAGTTCGCTCTCCGGACTCCCCACGGGCGTCGGCGAGGCGCTCGAAGCGGAGGGCGTCGCCGAACTGTACCCCCCGCAGGCGGCCGCGGTCGAGGCCGGCGTCGTCGACGGCCAGAGTCTCGTCGCCGCGGTGCCAACGGCCTCCGGGAAGACGCTCATCGCCGAACTCGCCATGCTCTCTGCAGTCGAACGCGGCGGCAAGGCGCTGTACATCGTCCCGCTGCGCGCGCTCGCCAGCGAGAAGAAGGCGGAGTTCGAGCGCTGGGAGGACCACGGGGTCACGGTCGGCGTCTCCACGGGGAACTACGAGTCCGACGGCGAGTGGCTCGCGAGCCGCGACATCATCGTCGCCACGAGCGAGAAGGTCGACTCGCTGATCCGCAACGGCGCGCCGTGGATCGACGACCTCACCTGCGTCGTGAGCGACGAAGTTCATCTCGTCGACGACTCCCACCGCGGTCCGACGCTCGAAGTGACGCTCGCGAAGCTCCGGAAGGTGAACCCCGATCTCCAGACGGTCGCGCTCTCCGCAACCGTAGGCAACGCAGACGTGATCGCCGACTGGCTCGACGCCGAACTGGTCGAGTCCGACTGGCGGCCGATCGACCTCCGGATCGGCGTCCACTACGGCAACGCGATCGACTTCGACGACGGGAGCAAACGGGAGGTGCCGGTCGACCGCGGCGACGACCAGACGCCGCGGCTCGTCGCCGACGCGCTCGACACCGAGGAGGACGGACGGGGCGGTTCCTCGCTCGTCTTCGTCAACTCCCGGCGCAACGCCGAGACGTCGGCCCGGAGGCTCACCGACGTGACCGGCCCGCGGCTCACTGACGACGAGCGAGACCGGCTCCGCGAGCTCGCCGAGGAGATCCGCGGTGTCTCCGACACGGACACCTCCGGGGATCTGGCCGACGCCGTCGAACGGGGAGCGGCGTTCCACCACGCCGGCCTCGCGAGCGAGCACCGGTCGCTCGTCGAGGACGCGTTCCGCGACCGGCTGATCAAGTGCGTCTCCGCGACGCCGACGCTCGCCGCCGGCGTCAACACTCCCGCCCGTCGGGTGATCGTCCGCGACTGGCGGCGATACGACGGGGAGTTCGGGGGGATGAAGCCGCTCGACGTGCTCGAAATCCACCAGATGTGCGGGCGCGCGGGGCGGCCCGGACTCGACCCGTACGGTGAGGCCGTGCTGCTCGCGAGCGACGCCGACACCAGAGACGAACTGTTCGAGAGGTACGTCTGGGCGGAGGCCGAGCCGGTCCGCTCGAAGCTCGCGGCCGAGCCCGCGCTCCGGACCCACGTGCTCGCCACCGTCGCCTCTGGATTCGCCTCCACGCGCGACGGGCTGATCTCGTTCCTCGACAACACCCTCTACGCGACGCAGACCGACGACGACGGTCGACTCGTCTCGGTCACCGACACCGTCCTCGAGTACCTGAAGGTCAACGACTTCGTCGAAGTCGACCGCGGCGGCGGAACCGAGAGCCTCTCCGCGACCGGGATCGGTCACACCGTCTCGCGGCTCTATCTCGACCCGATGAGCGCCGCGGAGATGATCGACGGGCTTCGACGAGCCGGCGGGGCGGACGAAGACGACGGCGCAGGCGAGTTCGTCCGAACCGCCGCAAACGACGACCTCGAATTCGGCACGTACGCGCGAGCCGACGAGAGTGACGGGGGCACCCCCTCCGACAGCACCGGAACCCACGAACCCGACACCGTCGACGAGACCCCCGACGCGTCCTCGTCTTCAGACGTGACGCCGCTCGGCCTCTATCACCTCGTCAGCCGCACGCCCGACATGTACGAACTCTACTTGAAATCGGGCGACCGCGAGGAGTACACCGAACTCTGCTACGAGCGAGAACCCGAGTTCCTCGGAGACGTGCCCTCCGAGTACGAGGACGTGCGCTTCGAGGACTGGCTCGCGTCGCTGAAGACGGCTCGCCTGCTCGAAGACTGGGCCACAGAGGTCGACGAGGACCGGATCGCAGAGCGGTACGGCGTGGGACCGGGCGACATCCGCGGGAAAGTCGAGACCGCCGAGTGGCTCCTCCGCGCAGCCGAGACGCTCGCGGGCGACGTCGAGGACGTCGACGGCGACGTCGTCGTCGCCGTCCGCGAAGCCAGAAAGCGGATCGAGTACGGCGTCCGCGAGGAACTGCTCGACCTCGCCGGCGTCCGGAACGTCGGTCGGAAGCGCGCTCGTCGGTTGTACGAGGCCGGCGTCGAGAGCCGCGCGGACCTCCGCGAGGCCGACAAGGCCGTGGTGCTCGGCGCGCTGCGCGGACGCGAGCGGACCGCGGAGCGGATCCTCGAACACGCCGGCCGCGAGGACCCGTCGATGGAGAACGTTCGTCCCGACAGCTCGGCATCCGCCGCGGCGACGGCCGGCTCCGCGAGCGACGACGACGGCGAGGGTCAGGCGAGCCTGGGTGATTTCCGGTGACGACTGGACGCTCCGAGACGGCCGGTGACCGGACCGCGACCGTCCGGGTCGACGGAGGGACGACGGCCGTCGACCCGCCCGCACCGCCGTGCCGACTCCGAAACGGCACCGCGACCATAGACGACCTCGACGCGTTTCTCGACACGCTCTCCGAGATCGCGATGGAGACGGGGGCAGTCGTGCAGGCGTTCGATGCCGACCTCGTCGTCTCGGAGACGCATCTGCGCGAGGCGACCCGCCTCGCCGCCCGTGCCATCGCTCGCGGCGAGGCCGTCGCCCGCGACCCGAGCGTCGAGATTCTCCTGTACGCCGCCGGTCGCCGTCAGATCGACCGAGCGCTCCGGCTCGGCGTCTCCGACGGGGAGAACCGCGTCGCGGTCCTGCTCGCCGATTTCGGCGCCGTGTCGGGTGCCGACCGCCCGTCGGCCGACCTCGGTGCGGCCGCAGCGGCGGTCGACGCGCGCACGACGTTCACTCCGACGGACGACCGTTCGACGGGGACGGCGTTCGACGCGGATCGCGTGCGTGACGTCTTCGACGTCGGTGACCGCGAGTTGGGAGTGGTCGACGGCGACCTCGCTGACATCGTCCGTGAGCGCGTCGCGCTGCTCGATGTCGAAAAATAACTGCAACTCTTCGTTGACCCCTTCTGTTCGAGTGGAAACCGCACTACGTAGCGGTGATATCGTTCCACTTGAAATAACCAACATATCGGATAGCGAGCCACGGATGGCGGTGCTCAGAGCCGGGCGGAGCGGACCGCGAGAATAGTCCATCCTGGATTCGAACCAGGGTCGAAGCCCCCAGAAGGCTTCAGGATTGGCCACTACCCCAATGGACTGTGCACTCTCGGATAGCCCGTCGGTGTTTGTAAGCGTTCCGCGTTGGCGGCACTCTGCTAGCCGTTCACAGAGTGGGCGGTCTCGTCGGCCGATTGTGCAGCCTCGGCCGACCGTTGATCGTATCCCCCGCTCACATATCTGATCGACAAACGTGGACAGATCGATGCGTTTTAGCGGGATCAATCGTCACGATGATGTATGTACGTCGGACGATTCGTCGTCGTCGCTCCCGGAACCGGCGCGTATCGCGTCTCCTCTCGGTCGTTCCCGAACCGTCGCGTGATCGACCGCGGCGGGGTTCTCACCGTCGGCCCCACGCCGGACGCACCCGAGACGGACAACCCGTACGTCTCGTACAACTGCGCGCGTGCGGTTCGCACGCCGACCGATGAGTCGCTCGCCGTCGTCGGAAACGGCTCGCACGTCGACCCGATCGCGGAGAAACTGGAGTTGGGATATCCCGCTCGCGACGCGCTCGCGACCGCACTGCTCGCGCTCGATTTCGAGAAAGACGACTATGACACCCCGCGGATCGCGGGCGTCGTCGGCGCCGATGCCGCGACGATCGGGACCGTCCGCCGAGACGCGCTGCTCGTCCAGGCCGTCGACGAACCGACGATCGTCGCGACCTACGAGACCGACAGTCCGGAACCGTACGCGCTGGAGGCAGCGGACTCGACGGACGCGGGGGCCGCCGCGACGGAGGTTCTGACTGCCGATTTCGAACACCCGGTGTGTGCGGCCGGCGCGACCGTCGACGCCGACGGTGTCACGCTCGCGTTCGACAACGATACCTCGTAGCCCGCCGTCGCGGCCGCGTTCGGCCGGACCGGCGGACTCGCGTCCGACGCCGGCTCTCGTCTCCCCCCGTCACTGTTGGTCCGTCTTGTCGCCGCCGGTGTCGGGATCGAACCCGTCGATCGCGGCGTGAACGCCCTCTACCCACTCGTCGAGCGCGTCGTGGAGCCTGGTCTTCGCTTCCGCGATCGGAATCGCGGTGTACTGGTAGACGTACCCGCCGGAGTCGAGGAGCCGCCGACGGCGTTCGACGAGCCCCTTCTCGCGCAGCGTCGACAGCGAACGGTTCACGTTCGATCGGTCTCGATCGAGGGTCGCCGCGAGTTCGGCGACGGTGCTTCCCGGGTGATCGAGCAACACGAGGTACGTGCGGCTCTCGTGGTCGCGAACGCCGAACACGCAGGAGAGCACGTGTTGGAACGAGGGAGACACGTCGCCGACGAGGTCCTCGATCTCGGGGTCGCTCATGGGCGTCGTTCGACCCCCCTCGAATTAAACCTCGGTGTCTCGGCCGACCCGATCTCGGCGCGGATCACTCCGCGGCCGCGTATCCCATCTGGTCGAGACAGCCGCGCATCTCGGACTCGTCGGCGTGACGATGGAGGTTCGTCGGCGTGTCGCAGTGGTACGTCTCCCCGTCGTATCGGAGGACGACCTCGTGGGACCCGCCGGCGACCTCGACGTCGAGGAGGATCCGCCGACCGTCGTTGAGCGCGTCTATCAGTTCGTCGGCCGACAGTTCACCGGCTTCGACCCGAAGCACCTCACTCATGGATTCCGTTCGTCGGTCCGGAAAGTAAATCCGTTCGATGCGCTCGACCGCACTGTCACGTCGTCGTCGAGTCCGGCCCCCCCTCGGTTTCGGGCGGTTCGACGCCCTCGGCGGCGGCCACGTCTTCAGTTCGCTTCTCCGCTTCGACGTGCCAGCGGTCGATCTCCGACTCGTACTCGGCGAGGATGTCGCTCACTTCGGCTTTGAGGTCGTCGTCGTTGATGTTCACCTCGAAGACGAACGTCTCGCCGTCCTCGCCGCGGCCGACCTCCTGTACGTTGGCGCTGACGAGTTCGTTGTCGAAGTAGTACGGTGCCATCTGCGTCATCACCTTCCGGTAGACGGTGTCTTCGACCTTCCGGAGCGCCTTGCGGCTCGCGGAGTCGGCCGCGCGAGCGACGTGTTCTATCGACTCGCCCCAGCGCTCGACGGCGCTTTCGGTGTCGTTCTCTCCGACCTTCTCGTAGGACTCCGTGAGCTTCTCTCCGGCCGTCTGCAGGTCGTCACCGGGCGTCTTTCCGGCGCGTTCGCCTTCGCCTTCGCTGACGGATGCCTGCTCTGCGGTCTTGGCCGACACGTCCTCGTCGATCCGTTCGTGCGACTTCGGCCGCCAGTCGTCGAAGTCGTGATACGCGTCTCCGTCGATCCCGGACTCGCGGAGCGCGAGCGCGATCCGCTCGCCGTGTTCGACGACATCGACCCAGTCGCCGCGAACCTTGAACCCGGAGATGCTCTCTTCCATCGCGTGGCCCCCAGTAGGAATCGGACCGACATAAGTCTCCCACCCGACGGGTCGGAGCCGCCCGCGCCGGACCGGTCTAGTTCCCGGTCCAGCGCAGGATCGCGAGCGTCCCCTCGAAGAGGACGATCATGGTGAGCGTCACGATGATCGGGGCCATCCCGGTCGGGTCGGGACTGAACAGGAAGGCGATCCCGAGGAACGACCCCCAGAATATCAGCCGTTTCGCCTCCAGCCACTCCCGGGTGACGAGGTTCATCATGATAGCGAGCATGATGAAAAGCGGGATCTGGAACACGATCGCCATGAACGCCAGCATGATGACGATCAGGTTGAACGTCTCCGCGAGCCCGAAGGCGATCGTCGCGGCGTCCGAGGTGTAGGTGGTGAAATACGAGAAGATCGCGGGCAACACGAGGAAGTGCGCGAACGCGATGCCGATGCCACCGAGCACGAGACTCGTCGGCACCGCAGCGAGGTAGTACCGCCGCTCGTTTGGGTACAGCCCCGGCTTCATGAACCGGTACGTCTGGTAGACGAACGCCGGGAGCCCGACGACGACGCCCGCGAGCCCGGCGACCTTCAGACGGGTGAGCGGCAGTTCGAGCGGGCCGTACAGCCGCGGCCGGTTCTCCATCGGTGCGGGGATGTGGTAGCTCCAGAAGTAGTTGATAAGCTCCGTCGACTGCGCCACGACGACGAGCGTTGCGATTCCGCCGAAGACGAAGACGACCGCGAGCCGCCGCATCATCTCCTCGATGTGATCCGCGAGCGGCATCTCTTGGTCCGATTCCGGCGCGTTGAAGCCGCCGACCTCCCCCTCGTCGGATGACTCGCCGGTGCCGCCGTCGCCGTCGGCGTCTTCGCCGTCGTCATCGCTTCCGGCCGTATCGTCAGCCGTCCCGCTCTCGGTTTCCACGGGGTCGGTGTTTTCCCACCGCGCGGACCCGTCGTGTCTGTCGAGCGGAGTCAACTCGGCGGACTCGGACTCGTCTTCCGCCGAACCGTCGGCTGGAGACGCGGATTCGTCGGTAGTGGTCTCGTCGCTCCCGACGTCGTCGGTGGCAGGTTCGTCGGTCTCGTCGGAATCCGCCGCGGTATCGCCGCTGTCGGCCGTCCCGTCGTCGCCGACCGCGTCGTCTGCCGGAGCCGAGGGATCCTCGCGCGACCGGTCCGAGTCGTCCATTCACTCTCCCTACGAAACCGGGCGACTATAGGCCTTTTCGGATAGACGCGAGCGACGGGAGCGACGCGGAACTCGCACGCGGTCGAAAAGGTTGATAACGGCGACGGACTTCGACTCCCGTATGGCGAGTGCCCTCGACGAGGATACCCAGCAGTCGCTCGCGGCGGGCCGCGAGTCGGCGAAGGCGTTCCTTCGGTCGATCCAGAAGGATCTCCAGAAGGTGTTCATCGTCTTCCTCCTCGGCTTCCTCGCGACGTTCTGGGCGCTCCGCACGTTCGTCTGGGACTTCCTTTATACGGTCACCAAATCGAACATGTCCCCCGCGGTTGCCGCCGAGGCCGACGTCATCGCCACGACCCCGTTCGAGGTCATCCTGCTCCAGGCGAAGATCGGGCTGATAGTCGGCGCGATCACCGCCGTTCCCCCGCTCATCTACGTCTCCCGCTCCGAGCTTCGCGCCCGCGGCGCGTGGCCGCAGTCGCCGATTCCGCGCTGGAAGCTCGCCGGGATCGCCCTCCTCGGAGCCGGGCTCTTCGGCGTCGGCGTCGCCTACGGCGTCTACGCCTTCTTCCCGATCATGTTCTCGTTTCTGGCTGGGTTCGGGCTGGAGGCCGGCATCCAGCCGACCTACTCCATCGTGATGTGGACGGAGTTCATCGTCTTCCTCTCGCTGTCATTCGGGCTCGCCGGACAGATGCCGCTCCTGATCACCGGGCTGTCCTACTCGGGTATCGTCCAGTACGAGACGTTCCGAGACAAGTGGCGTTACGCGGTGGTCGCCATCTTCGTCTTCGGTGCCGTCTTCTCGCCGCCCGACCCGTTCACGCAGCTGATGTGGGCGTTCCCGCTCGTGGCGCTGTACGGCTTCAGCCTCTACCTCGCGAAGCTCGTCGTCACGGCCCAACGCAGTTCGGACCGCGTCGACGTGCTCGGCGCGGCTCGGAACCACTGGAACGTGGTCGGCGGTGCGGCCGTCCTCGGCGGCGGACTCGTCTACGCGTTCTACGAGTACGGGGGTCGCGCGGCCGCCAACGGCCTCCTCCGGCTTGCCAACAGCGACTGGCGGTTCCTCGAACCCGGCGCGGGGATCGGGACCGACCCCGCCACCGCGCCCGGGGCGTACGTCGCCGCGTGGGCGCTCGCGTTCGTCGCCGTCGCGACGCTGTGGGCCGTCTACGCCGACCTCGACACGACGAGTCCGGGGTATCAGTACGGTGATCCGACCGCGCTCGACGTCGGCGACCTTGACGCCGCCGGGGTCCGCGCCGCCCCCGACGACGTCTTCGAGCAGATGGACGAATCGGAGTCGCTCGGACTCGCGCAGGCGGCGATCGACGACGACGACCCCGAGAAGGCGCAGGCGATTCTTGACCGGTACGACGCGGTCGCCGACGCGGACGACGGGGACTCGGGAGCCGACGGGAGCGCGGACAGCGGTGCGGGCGGTTCCGATGGCAGTGGCGGTGCGGGCGGTTCCGGCGACGACGGCGGATTCATGGGAGCGATGCAGAACCGCACCTCACGCGCGAGCACGACGTTCCTCTCGGAACTCACGGACGGCGAGGAAGAAGAGGCGGAAGACGACATCGGCGGCTACTACACGGACCTGAAGTTCATCTTCGACTCGCTGCGCTCGCGCTCGTTCCGGCTCGTCGCCGTCTTCGGTGCGGTGATGGCGGCCGCGTTCACGTGGCTGTACCTCGGCGGGCTCGCGACGGTCCGCAACGACCTCGAACGCCGCGTCCCCGCGGAGATAGACGGCGGGATCAACATCATCACGCTCCATCCCGTCGAGGCGCTGATCTTCATGGTGAAGTTCTCCGTCCTGCTCGGGATAATCGCCGTGTTCCCGGTGGTCCTCTACTACGTGTGGCCCGCGCTCCGCGAGCGGGGGTTCGTCGCCGGCCGGGTCTACCAGGTGTACCTCTGGGCCGGCGCGCTCGGTGCCGGCCTCGTCGGCGGCTTCGCGCTCGGCTACGCGTACATCGCTCCCGGGCTCATCGGGTGGCTCGTCACGGACGCGGAGCTGGCGAACATGATCATCACCTACCAAGTAAGCGACTTCCTCTGGCTCGTCATCTACACGACGATCGGGATCGGGTTCCTCGCCGACATCCCGATCGCGATGGTCCTTCTGAACAACGCCGGAGTCCCGTACCGGGCCTTCCGCCGACGCTGGCGCGAGGTCATAATCGGCATCATGCTCGTCGCGGCGGTGTTCACCCCCGCCGACGTGATCACGATGCTGCTCGCGACGGTGCCGCTGATGATCGCGTACGGCGTCGGGGTCGGCGTCCTCTTCGTCGTCACGCTCGGGGGACGTCGCGACCTCTCGCCGCCGGCGGAGTTCGTCGGCCGGTGACGCGTCACGCGCCGTGACGCCCTCCCCGCGACCGACGAGTATTCCCGCGCGCGACCGCAAGAGACGGTGAAATGAGCAAGGACTACATCGAGGTCCGCGGCGCGGAGGAACACAACCTCACGGACCTCGACGTCCGGATCCCGCGCGAGGAGTTCACCGTCGTCACCGGGCTCTCCGGATCGGGGAAGTCGTCGCTCGCGTTCGACACCGTCTACGCCGAGGGGCAGCGCCGCTACATCGAGTCGCTGTCCGCGTACGCCCGCAACTTCCTTGGACAGATGGACAAACCGCAGGTGGAGTCGGTCGAGGGACTTTCTCCCGCCATCTCCATCGACCAGAAGAACGCTGCGAACAACCCCCGATCGACCGTGGGGACCGTCACCGAACTGCACGACTACCTCCGGCTTTTGTACGCCCGGATCGGCGTCCAGTACGACCCCGTCACGGGCGAGGAGGTCGGCGAGCAGTCCGCACAGGACATGGTCGCGCAGATCCTCGAACTACCCGAGGGGACCCGCGCGAAGGTCGCCGCGCCGGTCGTCCGCGACCAGAAGGGGGCCTTCGAGGATCTCTTCGAGGACCTCGTGAGCGAGGGGTACGCCCGCGTCGAGGTCGACGGCGAGCCCGTCGATCTGACCTTGGACGACCCCGAACTCGACCAGAACTACGACCACACGATCGACGTGATCGTCGACCGGGTGAAAGTGAGCCCCGACGCCAGATCGCGGATCACGGACTCCGTCGAGACCGCGCTGGAGGAGGCCGGCGGCGCGCTCAAGCTGATCGTCCCCGACCCGCCGGAGGACGTCCCCTTCGCCTCCAACGCGCGTTCCACGGGATCGCTCGCCGAGGACGCCGACGGCGACGACCGGCTCGTCGTGGAGTTCTCCGAAGAACTCGGAAACCCCAACTCAGAGTTCCAGTTCTCGGCTATCGAGACGCGGTCGTTCTCCTTCAACAGCCCGTACGGCGCCTGTCCGGAATGTGAGGGGCTCGGCTCGACGAAGGAAGTCGACGAGGACCTCGTCGTCGTCGACCCTTCGAAACCCCTCAAACACGTGTTCGAGCCGTGGAGCTACGACCGCACCTACTACTCCCGACAGCTCGACAACGTCGCTGACCACTTCGGCGTCTCGCTTTCGACCCCCTTCGAGGAGCTCGACGAGTCGATCCGGCGACAATTCCTCTACGGCACCGACGAACTCGTTCACTTCGAGTGGACCACGAAGAACGGCACTCGCGAGAAGACCGAGCGGTTCGAGGGCGTCATCCCCAACTTGGAGCGCCGCCACGTGGAGACCGACTCCGAGCGCGCTCGCGACCACATCGAGGAGTACATGGCCGTGACGACGTGCTCTGAGTGCGACGGCACGCGGCTGAAAGCGCAGTCGCGACACGTCCTCGTCGCGGGCACGCCGATCACCGAGGTGAACCGCATGTCCATCGCCGACGCCCGCACGCACTTCGAGGGACTGGAGGCGGTGCTCGGCGAGCGCGACACGAAGATAGCCGAAGAGATCTTGAAAGAGATCCGCGCGCGGCTCGGCTTCATGGAGGAGGTCGGCTTAGAGTACCTCACACTCGACCGCGAGGCCTCGACGCTTTCGGGCGGTGAGAGCCAGCGCATCCGGCTCGCGACGCAGGTGGGATCGGGGCTCGTCGGCGTCCTCTACGTGCTCGATGAGCCCTCGATCGGGCTCCACCAGCGCGACAACGACCGGCTGCTCGACACGCTCACCGGCCTGCGCGACCTCGGGAACACCCTGATCGTCGTCGAACACGACGAGGAGACGATGCGCCGGGCCGACGAGATCATCGACATGGGTCCCGGACCGGGCAAACGCGGGGGCGAGATCGTCGCGCAGGGCGATTTCGAGGAGGTGCTCGAGAGCGACGAGTCGATCACCGCGGACTACCTCGCCGGTCGGAAGTCGATCCCGGTGCCCGCAGAGCGCCGCGCCGCGGACGGCGAACTCGTCGTCCGCGGCGCGCGCCAGCACAACCTCGCGGACCTCGACGTGGCGATCCCGCTCGGGACGCTCACCGCGGTCACCGGCGTGTCGGGCTCGGGGAAGTCCACGCTCATCAACGACATCCTCTACAAGGGGCTCGCCCGCGAGATGAACGACAACACGAGCGTCGATCCCGGCGAGTACGACGCCATCGAGGGGATCGACCAGATCGAGACGGTGCGGCTCATCGACCAGTCGCCCATCGGGCGGACGCCGCGCTCGAACCCCGCGACGTACACTGACGTGTTCGACCACGTCCGCGAGCTGTTCGCGGAGACCAAACTCTCGAAGCGGCGCGGCTACGAGAAGGGGCGGTTCTCGTTCAACGTGAAGGGAGGCCGCTGCGAGGAGTGCGGCGGCCAGGGGACCGTCAAGATCGAGATGAACTTCCTCTCGGACGTGTACGTCCCCTGTGAGGAGTGCGGCGGGGCCCGCTACAACGACGAGACGCTCGACGTGGAGTACAAGGGGAAGACGATCGCCGACGTGCTCGACATGAGCGTCGAGGAGGCGTACGACTTCTTCGAGAGCCACCAGGGGCTCAAACGGCGACTGAAGCTGCTCAAGGACGTCGGGCTCGACTACATGGTGCTCGGCCAGCCCTCCACCACGCTTTCGGGCGGGGAGGCCCAGCGCGTCAAACTCGCCGAGGAACTCGGCAAGCGCGCGACCGGTGACACCCTCTACCTGCTCGACGAGCCGACCACGGGGCTCCACAAGGAGGACGAGCGGAAGCTGATCGACGTGCTCCACCGGCTCGTCGACCGCGGCAACACGGTCGTCGTCATCGAACACGAACTCGACCTCGTGAAAAACGCCGACCGCGTGATCGACCTCGGTCCGGAGGGCGGCGACGGCGGGGGAGATCTCGTCGCCAGCGGGACGCCGGAGGCGGTGGCCCGCGAGGACGACTCGCACACCGGTCGGTACCTCCGCGACATGCTGCCAGCCGTCGAGATCGCCGGGCCGCGCGACGACCGTCGGAAGCCAGCGGCGGCGACCGACGACGACTGAGCGACGACGCTCGCCGGGGACGCCTCCCCGCGCGACGACGCCTCGAAGGGATGGTTTCAAGCGGTCGGTCGCCGAACTCGCGTCCATGCACGACGGACTGAAAGGATTTCGCGACTTCTACCCGGGCGAGCAATCCGCTCGCCGGGCGGTGACCGACGCGATCGAGGGCGCCGCGGGTCGCCACGGCTTCCGCGAGATCGCGACGCCGGCACTCGAACGGACCGACATGTACGTCGACAAGTCCGGCGAGGAGATCGTCGACGAGCTGTACGCCTTCGAGGACAAGGGCGGCCGCGGCGTCGCGATGACGCCGGAACTCACTCCCACCGTCGCCCGGATGGTCGTCGCGAGGGGTCAGGAGCTGTCGAAGCCGATCAAGTGGATGTCGACCCGTCCGTTCTGGCGCTACGAACAGGTCCAGCAGGGTCGGTTCCGCGAGTTCTACCAGACGAACATCGACGTCTTCGGGTCGTCAACGCCCGAGGCGGACGCCGAGGTGCTCGCGGTCGCCGCCGACGCCCTGACCGATCTCGGACTCACCGGCGACGACTTCGAGTTCCGCGTCTCGCACCGCGACATCCTCGGTGGGCTCGTGCGGGCGCTCGCGGCCGACCCCGACGCGGTCGACACGGCGGCCGCCATCCGCGCGGTCGACAAGCGCGCGAAGGTCGACGACGGCGAGTACCTCGGACTCCTCTCGGACGCCGGGCTCGCTCGCGACACCGCCCGCGAGTTCGACGATCTCATCTCTGACGTGGACTCTCCAGCCGATCTCGACGCAGTCGCCGAGGCGGGCGGCGCGGACGTCGAGGCCGCGGTCGAGAACCTCCGGAACGTGCTCGAGGCCGCCGACGATTTCGGCGCGGGCGAGTTCTGTGAGATATCGCTGACGACCGCCCGCGGGCTCGACTACTACACCGGCGTCGTCTTCGAGTGCTTCGACTCGACCGGCGAGGTGTCCCGCTCCGTTTTCGGCGGCGGCCGCTACGACGACCTGATCGAGAGCTTCGGCGGCCAGCCGACGCCCGCCGTCGGCGTCGCGCCCGGTCACGCCACGCTCAAGTTGCTGTGTCAGCGCGCCGGCGTCTGGCCCGACGAGGAGCTGACCACCGATTACTACGTCCTCTCGGTCGGCGACACGCGCGCGGAGGCGGCCGCGGTCGCCCGAGACCTCCGCGCGATCGACGACAGCGTGGTCGTCGAAGAGGACGTCTCCGACCGCTCGTTCGGCGCACAGCTCGGCTACGCCGACTCGATCAACGCCGAGACGGTCGTGATCGTCGGCGAGCGAGACTTAGAGAACGGCGAGTACACGGTGAAAGACATGGAAAGCGGAGACGAGACGACCGTCCCCGTCGACGCGTTCCCGCCGGAGTCCGGCCGGCCCACGTACGAGGACTACGAGTAGTCCCCGAACTCGGCGTCGATACCGTTCCTCAGCGCTTTTCAGACACGCGCGTCGGGGCCGATCTCACCGACTTCGAGGGGATCGTGTACGCGCCGTCGATCGTGAGCCGTTTCGAGGACCTCCGGGAGGGCGACCTGACGTTCGCTGATATCGCCGCCCCGCCGATGACGCTCGCGGCGGAGACGAGCGTCAGCGACGCCTTCGATCAGTTCCAGGCGGAGGGTCAGGAACTCGCGCTCGTCCTGCACGACCGTGAGATCGTCGGCCTGGTGACCGCGACCGACGCGCTGGAGGCGGTGATGGGACAGCTCGAAGACCCGCTCGACGCGGGCGATCTGTGAGCGACGGATCCACTGTGCGGCCGGGGTAGCCGCCCTACTTGTACGCCTCTCGCAGGAACACCAGCGCCCCGCCGAGCATCGCGAGGTTACCGAAGAAGGCGAGCCGCTCTCCGCTCTTGTCGTCCTCGTCGGCGTTCCAGAAGTCGTGCATCGTCGCGGTCACGCCGACGAGGAACGTGACCGCCGCACCGGTCGCGACTCGTGGGAGCCGCCAGAGCGCGATACCGGCCCCGGCAGCGACCATCGCTCCGGAGGCGAACGGCGCGGCGACCTCCGGGAGCGGGACTCCGGCCGACTCGGCGTACTCGATCGTGTCTTCCATGTCGCGGAAGTCTTCTGTCGCCTGCGCCGCGAGGCCGATTCCGAGGAGCACTCGTCCGAGCCGCGAGGGGGCGTCGCGTCCGCCGTCGGCCGCACCGACCGGATCCGCCCTACCGTCTTCGTCGTTCTCGGTCATACGTCGAGTAACGACAGCACACACCATAAATCGGGGTGGCGAACGTCTCTGCGGTCGCGGGACCGCTCCGATCCCGCGGCCGCGGCGTCAGTCCGCGGTCGCCGCCTCCGAGGCGTGGTCGATCTCCGTGCCGAGGAGGTCGAGGAACTGCGCGATCCACTCGGGGTGGTCGGGCCACGCCTGTCCGGTGACGAGGTTGCCGTCCGTGGTGACCTCGTCGACCCACGAGCAGCCGGCAGCCTCCACTTCGGGTCTGACTGCGGGGTACGCGGTGATCTCGTAGCCGTCGAGCACGCCCGCGGCCGCGAGGATCTGCGGGCCGTGACAGATCGACGCGACCGGCTTGTCCGCCTCGAAGAAGTGGCGCACCGCGTCGAGCACCTCGTCGTAGCCGCGGAGGTACTCCGGGGCGCGTCCGCCGGGGACGACCAAGGCGTCGTAGTCGCTGGGGGTCACCTCGTCGAAGCCGTGAGTGAGCGCGAAGTCGTGTCCGCGGGTCTCTAGGTACGTCTGGTCGCCGCGGAAGTCGTGGACCGCGGTCTTGACGCTGTCGTCCGCTCCCTTCTCCGGACAGACCGCGTGGACCTCGTGGCCGACCGCCTGGAGCGCCTGAAACGGCACCATGATCTCGTAGTCCTCGCCGAAGTCGCCGACGATCATCAGGATCTGTGTTCCTGTCATGTGCGTATCACCACCTCGTACCACGCTCTCCGAGGAGATAACGATACTGACGGGTGGTACCACACCCCGAGCGGTAGCGATACCATCCAACGCAACTCGAAACGCATGCGCGTCTCTCACTACGCACGGAGAAGTCTACTACGCACGGAGAAGTCTGGCGCGGAGTCCCGCGGCGGTCGTCGGACACGGCGGTCGGACAGGCCATCAGATATCGCGCCGACTGCCCGCTACCGCTTCGGACTCGGTGGTCGACGGTCCCGCCCGAACTCGTCGAACACGTCGATCCCCTCGGGCAGGTCGTACTCGATCTCGCGCTCGTCCTGTCGGTCCGGGAGCCGACCGTCCTCCAGTTCGTCGGCGGTCTCTTCCCAGCCCGGCTTCACCCGGACGCTGCGCGCGGGGGAGCCGACGACGACGTGGTGGTCGGGCACGTCGCCCTGGACCACGGAGCGCGCGCCGACGACGCTGTTCTCGCCGATCCGGCAGCCCGCGCGGACCATCGCGTCGTAGGTGACGCGCGCGTCGTCCTCGACTTTCGTGTGGAAGTTGCGGACCTCGGTCTGGTCGACGAGGTCGTGGTCGTGGCTGTAGAGGTGGACGCCGTCCGAAATCGACGCCCGATCGCCGATCGTCAGCTTCCCGCGGTCGTCGAGGTGGACGTCGTCGTGGATCACCACGTTGTCGCCGATCTCGATGTTGTGACCGTAGGTGACGGAGATCCCCTTGAAAAAGCGGCAGTCCTCCCCGCACTCGGCGAAGAGGTGATCCCCGAGCATCTGACGGAAGCGGAGCGCGAACTCGACGTTGTCGGCCATCGGCGTGGCGTCGAACTGCCGCCAGAGCCACTGGAGGTACTTCGACTGCCGGAAGCGGTCCTCGTCTTTCTCGGCGTAGTACTCCGACTCGAGAGTCGCGTTACACGGATCGTACCCTTGCAGACGGACGCGTTCGGCCTTCGAGACCGACTCGCCGTCCCGCCACGCCTCCCAGCGCTCGCGGTCGCCGTGGAGGTCGATCAGCGTGTCTCGTACGACCTCGCAGGTGTCCTCGTCCGAGGAGAGTCGATCGTCCACCTCGTCGATAAACCCTCGGACCCCGGCCTCCGCACCGTCGGGCAGGGACACGTGTCGCTTTGTCATCGCCCGACCTTCGTCGCCATCCCTCAAAGGGATTCGGTTGTGCGAAGGCGATGTCAGGGGCAGTCGCCGACGTCGATTAATCCGTCACGGTCCGGAGTGATCCCCAACGCGCTGCCGACGAGCGTGAGCACGAGTACGAACAACACCGCGAACGCGAGACCCCTGAGGCCGTATCGGATGGTGAGGTCGGCGAGCGCGGCGGCGGCGATCACCGCGAGCAGGAAGGCGATCGCATCGAGCGCGTCGTGGAGGGACTCGTCCATGCGAGGACGCACGCTCGGGCGACGCGTATATTCACAGGACGGCATCCACCGGCGGCGTCTCGGCGAGCCGGCGTTACCGCGTCGCGGGAGTAACCGCACCCGCTAAGTGTCCCGATCCCGAAGGCGAGGTATGCAGCACCGCGAACTCGGGAACTCCGGCGTCGAGGTCTCGGAGATCGGATTCGGCGCGTGGGTCGTCGGCACCGACTGGTGGGGCGACCGCTCGGACGAACAGGCGATCGGCATGGTCGAGGACGCGCTCGACGCCGGCGTCACCTACGTCGACACGGGCGACGTATACGGCCACGGCGACAGCGAGGCGATCGTCGGGCGGGCGATCGACGGACGCCGCGACGAGGTGACGCTCGCGACGAAGATCGGCTACGACTTCTACAACAACCCGCAGGCCGGCCACGGCGAGCTTCCCAAGGAACTCGATCGCGACTACCTCGAAACCGCGTTCGAGCGCTCGCTCGACCGGCTCGACACCGACTACGTCGACCTGCTCCAGCTCCACAACGCGAACGTCGACGACGTCACCCCCGAGGTCCGCGACCTCCTCGCCGAGTGGAAGGCCGACGGCCGCGTCCGCGCGCTCGGCTGGGCGCTGGGTCCCTCCATCGGCTGGATCGCCGAGGGCGACGCCGCCGTCGAATACGGAGAGTTCGACGCGGTTCAGACCGTGTTCAACCTCTTCGAACAACAGCCCGGTCGGCACTTCGTCGAGAGGATCCGCGCCACCGATTCGGACACCTCCGTCATCGCTCGCGTGCCGCACTCATCGGGGCTCCTCAACGAACAGGTCACGCCCGACACTGTCCTCGAAGACGGCGACCACCGCTCGCACCGTCCGAAGGAGTGGTACGAGACCGGCTGGGAGAAGCTGGAGGCGATCCGCTTCCTCGAAGACCCGAACCACGCCGAGGGGACCCGCACGATGGCGCAGGCGGCCATCCGCTGGCTGCTCACACACGACGAAGTCGCCTCCGTGACGCCCACTTTCCGCGACGGCGACGACCTCGCCGCGTGGAGCGCCGCGAGCGACGTGCCCCCGCTGTCGGAGGCCGAGTACGCCCGCGTCGACGACCTGTACGCGCGCAACTTCGACACCGACCGCGACGACGGGATGGACGCGCTTCGAACCTCAGTCGCCGGCGACGACATCGAGGAGGCGGGCCTCGACAAGCGCGCAGCCTCGTACTGAACGCCACTCGGTTCGCACCCACCCGTTTCGCATCGAGATCGACGGACAGCATCGGTGTGATCCCGATAAATTTCACTTTCACTCCACCCGCGTGTGGCCACTGGGAACGATCACAGATGTCACTCGTGCGGACTGCTCGGAAGTGGTGGCTCGGTAGAAACCCGTCGTCACAAGGGGCTCAGTGGGGGTAACGGATCGTCATGGCCACCATGGACAAGTAACCAGTTGACGGGTATAAACTGTCCGTGATTCACTCTCTCGTTGTTTGGAAGATCCTTGCTTCTTTTTAAACACAACATCACCTGAGAAGTCGATCACCAGTAGCATTAATTCACAGCCACCAAAACATCGGAACCCATGAGTATCCGCACAGTACTTACTCGGCTACTGCCCAGTGACGAGAAAGAGGTAGTCGTGGAGTGCCGCCAGTGCGGTGAGAATCTTGCGTCGGGCGCAGATGAGTGTCCCCAGTGTGGATCAGATGAGATAGAACACTTTCAGATTTCAGAGTAGATAGCCGCGTTCGGGATGCCTCAGTACCCTTCAGACAGATCATTGTCTGAACGGCTGGTCACTGAAGAGTGCGAGCTTATCGATGTGATTCAATTTCGATGTGCGGGTTTCCATTCGCCTCTGAGATGATAGTAACCGTCAAGGTGTCCGTGTCGAACTGGAGGGTCATGCCGAGGTTATGGTTTTGGAACAGCCCATTGAGTGAATCTGTGCAGTTGCGTTCACAACTTCTAATAGGAATTCAACAGAGCCGTCTCACTCAATTACGTAGAGTTCCGAACAGGCTTCAGCTAACGGCTCTATGAACTACCGATTCTCAGGAACACTCAAGTTGATCTGATCCGTGCCGTTCCATCCATGTCTCTAATCCTCGAAAAACTGGCGTGAGATCGTTTACCATCTCTGTTTCTTCGTATTCTACTCGTGGAGGAATTTCGTCGTACTGTGTACGTTCAAGAAATCCAACTTCGACAAGTTCATCGAGTCGTCGAGAGAGTGTATTCGGCGAAAGTTCGAGCGAATCTTGAAGTTCGCCGAAGCGGATCGAATGCTTGTCTGTAGTGACAACTTCATTAAGGATTGCTAAGGTATGTGCCTTCCCCAGAAGTGAAAAGAGCGTACTCTCATCAACTCCTTCACCCTGTTTCGACCCTTGACTTCCTTTGCTCTCGCTCATAGTAACACTACGAAATTCGTAGTAATAGATCTTCCGGAGAAGAGTATCCTCAGTTGAGGATACTACAGGAGGAGCGAGTCACGTACTTCAGGTTTCAATTGAGACGGGTATGGATTGAAAAGTTGCTCCCTCACTTCCACTCTCGGTAGTAGCAACCAGACTCCTAACTTGGTAGCTTTTCACGTCCCCACTCATAGGCTGGAACAGGAGACCATTGATGAAAATTGGAATGATTGGTGCAGGGAATGTCGGGAGTACAGCCGCTCAGAACTTCGTTGAAGCAGGCCACGAGGTTATGATCAGCAATTCTCGGGGGCCAGAAACACTCACCGATCTCGTTGACGATCTGGGAAGCAACGCTCATGCGGGGACCGTCTCTGAAGCAGCCGATTTCGGCGAAGTCGTTATGGAGGCGATTCCGTTTAATGCATACAAATCTCTCCCTGCGGACACTCTCAGTGATAAGATCGTTATCAGTGCCTCAAATTATTATCCGGGGCGTGATGGACTAGTCGACGGAGCGGAGACACATACAGACCTCATTGCGGATCATCTCGAAGACTCAAGAGTGGTCAAGGCATTCAATTCTATTTATTGGGAAAATCTCCGAGACGGACAACGGCTTGAGGCCGATCCGGATGATCGTTTTGCGATATTTATCGCGGGGGATGATGATGAGGCTAAAAGTGTCGTTTCGAGTCTTATCGAAGATATTGGATTCACCCCTGTGGATACAGGTCCACTTACTGAGGGAGGCCGTCATATACAACCGGGGTCGCCGATCTATACTGGCTCACTGACCGCGAGTGAGGCACAGACACGGTTAGCGACACTCAAAGCGACGGTGGCTGCATATGAAAACGGCTATTACAGTCCCTCGCAGGAAGTCACAATCCAAGAACTAGCTACTGAATTAGAGATGAGTGAAGAGTCTCTCTCAGAACATCTTCATCGGGGGACAGAACAACTCATCAGTCAATATCTTAAGTCATTCCCCTTTAGTTAAAACTCACAAGTTCTCCGGTTGAAGTCTCTGCAGTCGCGGGATTCACCAAAGCCGAACTGGCCAATGAACTGGATATGAGGGATCGGAAAGGTGGATAGCTACTCCGGTACGCTTTCACCTATACTGAACGCTTCATGACTCACCTGTATTGACCGCAACCGGTGAAATCGGATCGGCTGCTGAGGACTTCAGCAGAGCCGTTACAATCTATTAGTAGAAATCGAGTTTCAGTGGGGGTAACGGAATCGTCATGGCCACCACGAGTAAATAACCGGTTAACGGGTATAAAATGTCCGTAATTCGCTCTCTCGTTGTGTAGGAGATACTTGCTTCTTTTTAAACTCCCGTCACCGCGCAGTAGGGTGAAATAATTGTGCGGACACACATCTGTTCGACGATCTAGTCGATGTGAATTAATCCTAGTGGGCTCTGTTGGTATCCTCAGCCGGTGATATGTTCTCGACGCTTTGCTGAATACAGCGCGTATACCTCACTTACTGACATTTATTCGGGGGAGAATAGTTAGATCACTGATTATATTACTGTTGTATGTTGAATGTCAGATATGAAATTTTATCGGATCGGACAGTTGTTGAGTAGGTATGACTTCGGACATCCAAGTCCTCCACGTGGATGACGAGCCGAGTTTCGGGGACTTGGTGGCGGACTTTCTCGAATCCGTTCGTGAATGCCACCCCGATCTCCCGTTTATACTGTTTACCATCCGTCTTCAGTTAAGACTCACACCTCGGTTGTGTAGCGGTAGCGAGTGTCTCTTGTAAGATTGGTCGTTGCTTGTGGACCTTTTGAGCGTCTTCGATCAGCCGGTCGAGCAGCGGCGGTGGTGAGTAGCCGAGGAACTCACCGAGTTCGTGGAGCAAAAGCTGGGCGTGCGACCGAAAGGTCGCCGCCCAGCGCTCTGTCGGAAACACAAGCTCATCATCCGCCTGCTCAGTGACTAGATCCAACAGATCGCGGCTTACAAGCAGCGACAGCAGCGCTGCGTACAATAAGATCCTCACCACGTGTTCGTCACTCGTGTCGAACTCGTCTAGTTCGTACTGTGTCTTCAGCTCCCGGAACAGCAACTCAACTTCCCACCGACAGCGGTAGATCTCCGCTAAATCCGCCGGAAAGAACTCTTTCCTCGCTAAATTCGTCATGTACAGGTGGTAGTCGTCGGCGTCCTCGTCGCGGACGCCGACGACGCGAAATCGCTTCGTATCTAGCGACTGCGTCCCATTATACGGCCCTCGTTTGAACTCTACTTCGACTTCTACATCGATGTACTTCCGATCGAGATCGTTGAGAACAGCTCGGAGCTGCTTGCCCTCTAAGGGAATGGCGCGGCCGCGCCATTCCCGTAATTCTGCCGTAATCACCGGGTTCGCGTTCTGCTTCAGCCGACTCACGAAGTAGCCGTCGTTCTCGTCGATCAGCGCAAACCGGCGGTACTTGAAGTAGGCGAGATCGAACAGCATGAGGCGATTCTCAAGCCACGGCCCTGTGTTGAACAAGGTGCTGTCGTGTGTTTTCTCGTCAGCAGTATCGATCCGTTCGATCGTCTGCTCTGTGGCATTGTGGAGCAGGTGGAGCTTCGCTCCAGCCTGCTCCTCATGGCGGGCTTCGAACTGATCTGAAAGAAACTCATGTAACCGCAACACCGTTCCATCGGCGATCATCACGTCTCTAAATCGGTCGATATCAGCGTCAACAGCATCAGGAACAGCGACCTCGTCGAGACCGCGCTCGACGAGGTCGCGGAGGTACTCCGCAAGCGTCGGCGTCAACCGCTGATAGAACCCGCTGGGCGAGATTGTCTCATCGGCAGTTGAGTTGTAAGATCGTCTGAACCCGGCGAGTGTTCGGCTTTCGCCTGCGGCGAAACCGAACACAAATGTCCAGACAAAGGCAGGGATCTGAAGCTTGCGGTCACGTTGCCTTGTTTTGCCGCCTAGTGACGACGTTCTCAGACGCTCTTACTGTAATATTCCGTTAGATTAACCCGGAAATGGACGCCGTCTGGCGATATGGCATCGCTCAGACGGCTTGCTTGGATGTGTCGAGATCTTGCCAAACAGCATGTTGATGATCCGGACGTACCCGCCGCGCCGGACGGCGCGGACGGGTACGCCGAGTGGGTGCAGATCGCGTTGATCCTGTACCGCGTCGAACTGGAGAAGAGTCTCCGTGAGACCGAAGACTACCTCAACGAAATGCCCGGCGTCCTCGCCGTGTTTGATCTTGACGACGCACCGCACTACAGCTCGTTTTGTCGGTGGGAAAAGGAGTACCGAATGCGTGAACTCCGCCGCCTGCTCCGCGCTTCGGCGGAGCAGGCGGGCTGGAGTGGTGAAGCCGCAATTGACGCAAGCGGCTTTCAACGCGATCAAACCAGCTACCACTACCGCGACCGCGCAGACTTCTCGTTTCAGTCGATGAAGACGACGATTTTGATCGACGTGAATTCGCTAGCGATCAAGGACGTTCATTTCACGACGCAGAAGGCATGGGACGGTCATATTGGGATGCAGGTCTTCCGCCGGAACGCGGAAGACCTGCGCGTGTTATCTGCCGACGCAAACTACTCATGGAGCGATCTCCGTGAGGAGTGTCGCTCCAACTCAACGCGACCACTGATCAAGCACAGAGAGCAAACACCGCTACAGAAGGCTCACAACGCCCGGATGAATGAGGATTACAACCAGCGCTGGATGAGTGAAACGGGCTTCTCGCAGTTGAAGGAAGACGACGGCGAGAAGCTACGCTCCCGGAGCTGGCACGGCCAGTTCCGGGAGCTCACGCGGAAGTGCATCATCCATAACCTAACGCAGGCGGCGAGTTAGGGCTCGCCGCCTGCTCCCCCTTCTCCGGACATATTTGGGAGAGGCATCGCCATCGTCATCTGATCAAGGGAGTAAGATGGCATAGTTTTGACTCTTCGAGCAACACCGTCAGCGGCAGCTACTACATCTTCTGAGTGTAAGAACCGTGCTTTAACGCCGTGAAACCGTGAGTTACCGACCCTACCCCGACGCTGTCTTGCGTTCAACAAGGCAGGTCACGTTCGACCACGCCGAGTTCCTCGGCGTGCTCTTCGAGAAACTCAGAGGGAAACAGTGTAGTGAGCCGACGCATAATCCGAGATGAGGAGCCGTTGGGCACAAACTCGGCTTCCTCATTCCTTCCGAAAGATGTCTCGATAAGCCTCCGCTATCACGCGGTTTCTTGCTTAACTGAAGACGGATGATACTGTTTACTGGGAAAGGGAGTGAGGAGGTCGCAAGCGATGCAATCTCGGCTGGTGCAACCGATTATCTCCAGAAGGGATCCGGGACGGATCAGTACAAACTGCTCGCTAACAGAATCGAGAATGCGGTCGAACAGTATCGCTCTCAACAGGAACTTGAACGGGAACGGTCCCGGATGGAATTTGCGCTGCAATCGACTGACGCCGCGATATGGACCCGAGACGTCGAAACCGACGAGATGGAAATCCACCCGACCGTCTGCCCGGTGTTCGGGACGACAATCGGGTCGCTCGATGAGTGGTTGGAACAAGTTCATCTACAGGATCAAGACACGGCTGAGGAAACGATACGATCGGCAGCTCAAGAGGGGGAATCGTACTCGCTTCAGTTCCGGTTCCGTGACGAGGACGGGACGCGATGGGGTGAGATGAACGGGAAGACGATTGAAGAGGGCGGAGAGGCGTCCTTCCAGACGGGAATCACCCGCGATATCACGACACAAAAGAAGCGCAAGCGCTGATTCGAAACGCTCACGAGTAACCTTCCGGGGATGGTTTACCGGTGCAAGAACGATCCGGAGTGGCCGATGGAAGACGTGCGTGGCGACGTCAAAGAGTTTTCTGGATACACGGCTGTAGAACTTGAATCGAATGAAACTCAGTGGGGTGAAGAGGTCGTCCACCCTGAAGATCAGGAGGATGTCTGGGAAACCGTTCAGGGATCACTCGAAATGAGTGACTCGTTCGAACTCACCTATCGCATCAAGGCCAAGGGCGGAGAAACACGGTGGGTGTGGGAACGGGGACGTGGAATCTTTGGTCCCGACGGTGAACTGGAAGCTCTAGAGGGCTTTATCACCGACATCACCGAGCGGAGACGACGCGAGACGGAACTCCGTCGGAACGAGCGTCGGTTCGAATCGATGTTCCACGACCCGAATATCCTCGTTGGGTTGCTCGACACTGACGGGAGGGTTCAGCACGTCAACGATACTGCATTAGAGTATATTGAAGCAGATCGTGACGACATTATTGGGAAACCGTTCTGGGCAACGCCGTGGTGGACTGCCGATACGACAGCCGACCTGAAGCAGTGGATAGACCGGGGTGCTGATGGCGAGTACGTCGAGTACGAGGTTGACCATCCGATGTCAGACGGGGATGTCTTCACCGCCGAAGGGACTATCAGACCGGTCACAAACGACGAGGGAACTGTTGTATCACTAATCGTGTCTGCTCGTGATATCACCGACCAGAAGCAACATGAAGCGGAAATAGAGAAGGTACGAGATCAGATGGAGTTCGCTCTCGCTCGGACTGATTCAGTTATCTGGGAACAGGACCACGAAACGGGGGAGATGGTAAGCTATCCCGACCCGTGTCCAGTTCTTGAAGGATCTCTCAGGACGATCGAGGAGTTCGAAACCCGGGTCTACGAAGAAGATCGTTCTGACGTGGTGGAGGCCGTCGAATCGGTTCTGGAAACCAGCGAAGCAGAGACTGTCGAGTTCCGAACGATTCCGGAGATAGAGGCGGAGTGGGTCGAGGCACAGATTCAGCCAGTATTCGATGATGGCTCTGGTTCGCGGCTGATTGGTCTTTCCAGAGATATTACGGATTACAAGCGTCGCCAACAGCAGTTGGAAACGCAGAACGAGCAATTCGATGAATTGGCAAGAGTGATCTCCCACGATCTCCAGACCCCGATTCAGACAATTGAGGGGCGGTTAGAATTGGCGGTGCAGACCGGTGAGACGGCTCATATCGAGGGTGCGTTAGATGCAGTAGATCGCCTCAACGAACTCCGTGAAGACCTAGTGCACATACTCCGATCGAAGGAGATCGTCAGTGAAATGGAGGAGATCGACATTAGTGAGGTCGCTGAAGCGGCGTGGGAGGGCGTCAATTCTTCTGATCGTTCTACATTGGAGATCGTTGGAACCGCCCGGATGGAGGGTGATCCTGCCGCAACGCGGCGGCTTCTGCAAAACTTACTCTCGAACTCTGTGGAACACGCCGACTGTCCCACTTCTATTCATATTGGGAAGGTCGCTAATGGGTTCTACGTGGAAGACGACGGGTCAGGGATAGACCCGGAGGATCGTGAAGAGGTGTTCACTCCGGGATTCTCTACGAAGTCCGGCGGGAGTGGGATGGGAATGACAAGCGTTCGTCAAATCGTCGATGAACACGGCTGGGAGATCCATATTGCGGAGGCGGAAACTCTTGACGGCGTGCGGTTCGAGATCACGCGAATCGAGTTCACTGCTGAATAGATCCTCTCTAGTTAGTAGCCCACTCTTCGGCTTCTTCTACGTCCTTGAACGATTTCGCGTCAATCCCATCTATCTTCTTAACGGAACTCGCGAAGGCCATTCCCTTGATTCCGTTCGACACGAGTGCCCATCTCGTGATTCCATGCGGTTTCCCCGCCTTGGCCGCTTCAGCTGCCTTTTCGATCACTTCCCTCGGAAGGGAACTTTCCATCTGTATTATTGAGATATGCGCGTCTACCCGCTCCTTTTCGGCGAGTTCCTCGAAACGCTCGTTGATTCGGATGAATTCCGATTCCTCTGCTGGCATTCCCTCCGGGAACTTCGCATAGACAACGTTCTCATCAGCCCACAGTTTCCATTGTGAATCTGCCATGGAACGAATCTTCCGGAGGTCGTCATTAATCTTGGCTATTCAAACTATCTTGAGTGACATGTAATAACCTGTATTGACCGCAACCGGTGAAGACGGATCACCTGCTGAGGATCTCAGTAGAACCGTTGCAACCTATTAGCTGGATCCTGGCGCTAAGCCCCCGTCCTCAACGGTCGAGCGAAGCGAGGGCAGGGCGGGGATACAGCGTCTCCAGAAAACATAGGTTTCTGGTGTGCGAACGAGACTCCGGTCTCGGTAACGCAGGATGAATCCGACGTCCCTCCTCGCAACCCCGACGATCGGTTGTCCCGACCGGTCCGTTTTTGCGCGACGCGGGAGTCTCGATCCACATGGCGAAACAGCCGCACCTACTGGTCGAGGAAGGCGACGTACACGAGATCGCGGTCATCCCCGGCGACCCGGGGCGAGTCGATCGGATCGCCGACCTGTGTGACGACAGCGAGGTCGTCGCGCAGAATCGCGAGTACAAGGTCGTCAACGCGAGCTACGAGGGCGTCGACCTCACGATCTGTTCGACCGGGATCGGTTGCCCGTCGGCCGCGATCGCCGTCGAGGAACTGTCGCGGGTCGGCGTCGAGACGTTCCTCCGGTGTGGTACCTGCGGCGCGCTACAGGCGGACATGGAGGTCGGCGACATGGTCGTCGCGACGGGCGCGGCCAAGGAGGAGGGGACGAGCAAGCGGTACGAAGATGAAGTGTACCCGGCCGTCCCCGACTACGACGTGCTCAGGGGGCTCGTCGACGCCGCCGCCAACGAGGAGGTCCACGTCGGACCGATCGTCTCCGACGACGCCTTCTACAACGAGAGCGACGCGTACGTCGACGACTGGGAAGACGCGAACCTCCTCGCCATCGAGATGGAGGCCGCGACCGTCTTCGCGCTCGCGCGGCGCAAGGGACTCCGCGCGGGAGCCATCTGCACCGTCGACGGCAACCTCGTCGCGGGCACGCAGAAGGGTGCGGACTCGGACGACGAACTGCCGGAGAAAGCGAAGAACAACGTCGAACGCGCGATTCGGATCACGCTGAACGCGGTCACGTCGCTGTAGTCGTCAGACGTACTCGACCGGCGCGACGGCTACTCTTTCGCGCGGAACTCCACGAGCGTCAAGTCGCGGTCGAGCGCGCACTCGTCGTGCGGCGGTTCGCCGAGTACCTGATCGATCACGCGCTCCTCGTCGAAGTCGACGCCGTCGGGGACGCAGTACCCGTGGCTCGGACACTCGGTGTGCGGACACGGCCCCGCGAGGGAGGCCTTGCTCCCGGCGTACGCTCGCTTCGACGGGACGGTGGCGGGGACGGGCGCGGGCTCGACTTCGACCGCGCGGACGCCCGCGTCGTGGACGGCGCAGTCGAGCGTCTGCGCGTTCTCGCGGATCCCCGTCACGCGGTACCGCGTGCCCTCGGAGAGGTTGAGGCACTGCTCCCGGTAGGGACACCCCTCGCAGTCGGACGATTCGCCCTCGTAGACGAACTCGCGGCCGATGTCCGCGAGCCGCGTGCCGACGAGCGTGACCGTGGTCATGAGTGAACCGACGCCCTGCGCCGCCGTAAGCCTCCCGCCTCGGCTGGACCGGGACGGTACTAGCCGCGATCGACCGACGCCGCGGAGGACAAGACACATCTGCCGTCCCGGACAACGGAGGGCAACCGACGGATGATCGCGACGCTGGCGCGGCGGGCGAAACGGGCGGCCGAGGCGACGAACGAGCGACGCGTCCTCGTGTTCGCCGGCGACCGCGACCGTGGAATCGACGCGGCCTACACGGCGATCGAGGCGGTCCTCGGAGAGCACGCGGACGGGGTCTCGGTCGTCTCGACGCGCGAGGGGTTCCGGTTCGAGGAGTACCGGCCGCGGGGCGCGGACGGGCTGCTCGGGCGCACCCGCGATGTCGTGGTGCTCGATTGCCACGAGCAGTTCGTCCCGAACGCGCTCGGCCGATGCGTCGGGGCGGTCGACGGCGGCGGCCTCTTGGTCCTCGTCGCCCCCGCGCTCGACGCGTGGCAAGAGACGCGCGACCGCTTCGACGAGTCGCTCGCGGTCCCGCCGTACGGCCTCGACGACGTGACCGGCCGCTTTCGCGAGCGGCTGGTCGACACGCTCCGAACGCACCCGGGGATCGCGCTCGTGTCGCTTGGCGACGGACCAGACGGCAGCGCCGCGGTCGAACGCGACGCGCTCTCTGCGGGGCCCGTGGACTCGACCGGCAGCGGGACCGTGTCGCAGACACCGACCGTCCCGCCGGATCCGGTGTTTCCGGACGCGGCGTACGAGGCCTGTCTCACGGCCGATCAGGCGCGCGCCGTGCGGGCGTTCGAGCCGCTCTCGACCCCCGGGAACGCCGTCGTCGTCGAGGCGGATCGCGGTCGCGGCAAGTCGAGCGCGGCGGGGATCGCGGCCGGCGAACTGGCGCTCGCGGGCGCGGACGTGCTCGTCACCGCGCCGGGAATTCGAAACGCCGCGGAGGTGTTCACACGCTCGAGAGAGGTGATCGGACGCGGGATCGAACGCGACGGCGACGACGTGGAGCGCTTCGAGAACGCGGCGGAAGCGACGCGTGGCCTCGACGCCCCGGGTGGCGGGCGCGTCCGCTACCTGTCTCCCGCGGCGGCGTCAGAGCTACCCGAGAGCCCGGACGTCGTGATCGTCGACGAGGCGGCCGCGCTGCCGGTGCGGCTGCTGGAGGGCCTCCTCGATGCGCCGTCTATCGCGTTCTGTACGACGGTTCACGGCTACGAGGGATCCGGCCGGGGGTTCGCGGTCCGGTTCCGCGAGCGGCTGCTCGCGAGTCGGTTCGCGGTGCGGGACGTGCGGCTCGACGAGCCGATCCGATACGCGCGCGACGATCCCATCGAGGCGTGGGCGTCGCACGCGCTCCTGCTCGACGCCCGGCCGGCAGTCGCGGAGGCGGTCGCGGGAACGGCGGCAGAAGACGCGAGGTATCGAGCGCTCGCCCCGGGGGATCTGCTCGCGGACGAGACGCTGCTCGGCGAGGCGTTCGGTCTGCTCGTGGCCGCGCACTACCGCACGGAGCCGAACGACCTCGCGCGGCTGCTCGACGCGCCGAACCTCCTCGCGCGGGCGCTCGTCGCCGACGACCGGGTCGTCGCGATAGCCCTGCTCGCGCGCGAAGGGGGACTGGACGCGACGACCCGCGAGCGGATGTACGAGGGCAAACGGATCCGCGGGAACATGGTACCGGACCTCCTCACGAGCCAACTCCGCGACGAGGCTGCCGCCGAGCCGCGGGGGATCCGGATCGTTCGGATCGCGACGCACGGCGCGCTCCGCGACAAGGGGTTCGGTTCGCGGCTGCTCGCGGAGATCCACGCCGAGTTCGGGATCCGGAGCACCGAGAGCGGCGTCGACTACTTCTCGGTCGGGTACGGGGCGACGCCGCGGCTGCTCCGGTTCTGGCGTCGCGCGGACTACCGGACGGTTCACCTCTCGACCTCCCGAAACGACGCGTCCGGTGAGCACTCCGCGGTCATGCTGCGGCCGGCGGGCGAGGCGGGTGATTCCCTCCTCGGCCGTCACGCGATCGCGTTCCGTGACCGGGAGCGAGACGGGCTCTCCGACGCCCATCGCGCCGTCGACGCCGACGTGGTCCGCGGTGCGCTCCGCGCCTGCTCCGCACCGGTCCCGATCGACCTGACGGAAGCGGAGTGGCGCTCCGTGGTGGGCGCGTCGTTCGGTCCGGGAATGTACGACAGCGCGCCGGGAGCGTTCCGCGACATCGCGCTCGCGGCGCTGATCGAGGCCGACGAGGCAGGCGACACTGCCCTCGACGACCGTGAGGAGCGCCTGTTGGTCCGGAAAGTGTTGCAGGGCCGCCCGGCGGAGTCGGTGGCAGACGACCTCGGATTCGTCTCGACGGCCGCATGCATGCGCGCTCTCGGCGACGCGTACGTGCCGCTGGTCGAACGCTACGGGACGGCGGTCGCGTTCGCGGAACGGGAGCGGTTCACGAGCGAGTGAGAGAGCGCCGCGAAAAGTCTCGTCAGTGACGCGCGACGATCGGGACGTCGGAGGTCACTGCAGGTGTCCTTCCTCGCGGAGCTGTTCGGCCTCGCTCTTCTCGTAGCGCCACGAGATGTCGGCCTTCTCGTCCTGCCAGTCCCACGGCTCGACGAGAACGATGTCGTCCTCGCGGATCCAGACGCGCTTTTGCATCCGCCCGGGGATGCGCGCCGTCCGCTCCGTGCCGTCCGCACAGCGGACCTTGACGCGGTTCGCGCCGAGCATCTCGACGACCTCCGCGAACACCTCGTCGTCGTCGGGCATCCGGAGGTCGTTCCGACCGTCGCCGTCTCCGTTGCTCATGCGTACCCGGTGATACGCGTTCACGAAAATAAAAGGGCCGCTCTCCGCCGCCGATACCGTGGCGTTCTCGCCCAGCGCGGCGCTTCGCAGGACACCTACCATCCCGTCGGTCCAAAAGAGTCATATCGCGCCGCAGCCGTCGGTCGGGTATGGTCGAAGTACCCGCCGTCGCTGTCGAGATCGCTGAACTCGTCGCCGTCACCCTCGGTGCCGGGGCGGCGGCCGCGGGCGGCGTCGTCCTCGAACGGTTCGGGCTGTCGGCGGTCACCGGCGGCGACCTCGCGCTCGGCGCGTGGGGGATCGCGATGGGCCTGCTCGCGCTGTACGTCGGCGTCGTCGCGCTCGGCTACGAGCAGGCGCTGCCGCGACTGCGTCGGCTCGCGGACGGCGAGTGAGCCGGTCGCCGCTCGCACCGCCCCGGAACCGATAAGGCCGACATCCCCGCTACCGTCTGGTATGGACCGCTTCCAGAACACGGGACAACCGGACTGGGACTGGTGGGGTCGACTCTGGCCGACGCCGGCAGACACGCTCCGGCGGTTGGGACTCGAACGGGGAGATCGCACGGTCGAGATCGGCTGTGGCAACGGGTACTTCGCGCTGCCGGCCGCGCGGATCGTCGACCCTGAACCGGTGTACGCCGTCGACCTCGACGAGTCGCTGCTCGACGAGCTCACGACGCTCGCGGACGAACAGGAGATAGACGCCGTCGTTCCGATCCGCGGTGACGCCCGGGATCTCGCGTTGCACCTCCCCGAGTCGGTCGACGTCGCGATACTCGCTAACGCGTTCCACGGGATCGACGACCGAGCCGGATTTCTCGCCGGCGTCGTCGACGCGCTCGCGCCCGGCGGTCGGTTCGTCGTGATCAACTGGCAGGCTCGGCCGCGGGCGGAGACGACTGTCGGCGGGGAGCCGCGCGGACCGCCGACCGACCTCCGGATCAGTCCCGACGAGACGCGCGCCGCGGTCGAGTCGGCGACGGATCTGCGACTCGCTCGGGAGGTCGACCTCCCGCCGTACCACTACGGACTCGTGTTCGAGCGGTAGACGAACGGGAACGACCGACAATGACAGCACACGAATCGGCCACGACGCGACGCGAGGTTTCGACGCGCGAACGCACGCTCCCGGACGGCCGGACGCTGGCGTACGCCGTTGCCGGCGATCCGACCGGAGACCCGCTGGTCTTCCATCACGGAACGCCCGGGTCACGGCTGTTCGCGGCCGTCTGTGATCGGGCCGCGGCCGAGACCGGAGTCCGCCTCGTGGTCCCGGACCGACCCGGATACGGGCGGTCGTCGCCGCCGCGGCGCGGTTGGTCGCTCTCCGACTGGCGAGACGACGTGCGGGAACTGCTCGCGATCGAAGGGGTCGCGGAGAAGGGGACGGACGGACGGGTAACGGGCGTGCCACACGTCGGCTTCTCCGGCGGCGGGCCCTTCGCGCTGGCGGCCGCGGAGCCGGCCGAACGGATCGGGCTGGTCGGAGCCGTGGTTCCGCCGGCGGAGACCGGTCTGGCCCGACTCGCGTCGATCCCGTTCGCGGTGCGGTTGGCCTTCCGGCTCTCGAAGCCGCTGGCGCGTCTCCGCGGGTCCGAAGCGGTGGTGGACCAGTACACGGATCGGGCGGTGTCCGCGGCCGTCGCCGACGCCGTCGCCACCGACTTCCACGAGGCGCTCCGACAGGGTGCGACGGCCGTCGCCCGCGAGGCGCGACAGTTCGCCGAGGAGTCAGTCGATCACCCGCCCGACGCGACCGTACGGGCTTGGCACGGCGTCGACGACGACAACGCCCCGATCGAGCCGGTCAGAACGTACCTCGACGAGGTGGGCGGTACCCTCGTAGAAGTCGACGGCGATCACCTCGGAACCCTCCTCGACCGTCGGCGGGAGGTCTTCGACTGGGCGACCGAGTGACAGCGGTGATCGAATGACCGAGGCGGTCGACTGGTAGGCGCGACAGACCGCGATCGATCACCGGAGACATGCGGTCGCTTTTTGCCTGCCGGGACCGGAGACGACGCATGACCATCGACCCGGCCGAGGTCGAAGACCTCATCGAGGCGAACATCGCGGACGCCGTCGCGCGCGTGACGAACCCTCGGATTCACGACGACGAGGAGGAGGACGCGCACTTCGCGGCGGTCGTCGTCTCGCCCGCTTTCGACGGGGAGTCGCTCGTCGACCAGCACCAGCGCGTGTACGACGCCGTCGGCGACCACATGACACGGACGGTCCACGCTTTGGAGATCAAGACGTACACACCCGCCGCCTACGCGGAACACGGCGACGGCAGCCTCGACGACGACCTCCGCGACGAGGGACTGTTCCCGGTCGACGAGGCCTGAGAAAACGAACCCGTGAGGTGAGAACGACCCGGTCGCCGTCGCGCTCCCGTGGGAGTCGGTGTCTCAGACCGCGGGAACGGTGAGCGGTTTCAGTAGCTTTTACCCGGTCTCGCGGGAACGCGCACGCATGGGCGAAGACTACCGCACTGAAGAGGACAGCCTCGGGGAGATGCAGGTTCCGGCCGACGCCTACTGGGGGGCACAGACCCAGCGGGCCGTCGAGAACTTCCCGATATCCGGGATTCCGATGAGTCGACGGTTCATCCGCGGGCTCGGCGTCGTCAAGAAGGCCGCCGCGCAGGCGAACCGCGATCTCGATCTCATCGACGACGACACCGCCGAGGCGATCGTCGCCGCCGCCGACGAGGTGATCGCCGGCGATCACGACGACCAGTTCCCGGTCGACGTGTTCCAGACCGGCTCCGGCACCTCTTCGAACATGAATGCCAACGAGGTGATCGCCAACCGTGCGGCCGAGATCGCTGGTGCGGAGATCGGCGACCGCGTCGTCCACCCTAACGACCACGTCAACTACGGCCAGTCGTCGAACGACGTGATCCCGACCGCGATGCACGTCGCCTCCCTCGAAGCCGTCGAGAAGGACCTCGTTCCCGCCCTCGAGACGCTCCACGTCGAACTCGAAGCCAAGGAGGCCGCCTTCGACGGCGTCGTCAAGACCGGTCGCACCCATCTGCAGGACGCCACGCCGATCCGGCTCGGGCAGGAGTTCAGCGGCTACCGCACGCAGGTCGCGAAGGGGATAGAGCGCGCCGAGAGCGTCCAGTCGAACCTGCGCGAGCTCGCTCTGGGCGGCACCGCGGTCGGCACCGGGCTCAACACCCATCCGGAGTTCCCCGGGCTCGCCGCGGAGTACATCTCCGAGGAGACGGGGACGACCTTTCGCGAGGCCGAGAACCACTTCGAGGCGCAGGCGGCCCACGACGCGATGGCGGAAGCGCACGGCGCGCTCCGCACGATCGCGGGGAGCCTGAACAAGATGGCCAACGACCTCCGGCTGCTCGCGTCCGGTCCGCGTAACGGCCTCGGCGAGGTCGAACAGCCGGAGAACCAGCCCGGCTCGTCGATCATGCCCGGCAAGATCAACCCTGTCGTCGCCGAGTCGGTCAATCAGGTCCACAAGCAGGTGGTCGGCAACGACGCCGCGATCTCGGCGGGCGCGGCCCGCGGCGAGATCGACTTGAACCTCTACAAGCCGGTGATCGCCCACAACTTCCTCGAATCCGCCGAGTTGCTCTCGAACGCCGCGGCGACGTTCGGAGAGCGCTTCGTCGCCAAGCTGGAAGCCAACGAGGAGCACTGCGAGACCCGCGTCGAGCAGTCGATGGCGCTCGCGACCGCGTTGAACCCCGCGATCGGCTACGACAAGGCCTCGAAGGTGGCGAAGACCGCGCTGAAAGAGGGGAAGAGCGTCCGAGAGGCCGCCGTGGAAGCCGGCTACCTCACCGAAGACGAGGCGGACGACGTGCTCGACCCCGAGGCGATGACCCACCGCGTCATCCTCGGCGACGACTGAGATCGGCGAACGAGAGTGGAATTCCGCGGGCAGGTCGAGAGATCGGTGAGTGAACCGCCCGCTATCGCCGGCTGACTCGGAGTTTCACCGGCCCGTCCGGGCGCAGTGTGATCGACGGCGAAAGCGACAGTTCGTCGGTCACGGCCTCGAACTCCCAGTCCCGTGCGATCGTGGCGAGCGCCAGCCGCATCTCCTGTTTGGCGAAGTTCTCGCCGATACAGCGCCGCGGTCCGCCGCCGAACGGGAAGTACGCGAACCGCGGGAGCGAGTCACGGAACGACCCGCTCCACCGGTCCGGGCGGAACACCTCTGGCTCTTCGTAAAACCGGGAATCGCGGTGGAGCACCCACTGCGGTGTCGTCACGACGGTCCCTTCGGCGAGTTCGTACCCGCCGATCTCGACCGGTTCGGTCGCTTCCCGTATGACGCTCTGCACCGGCGGATACAGGCGCATCCCCTCTTTGAGCGTCCGTTTCGTACACGACAGGTCCTCGCCGACGTCTTTCGACAGCGGACCGCGACCCGCCTTCTCATCGAGTTCGGCACCCAGTCGGTCCGCCTGCTCCGGGTTCGTCGCCAGCAGGTAGAGGGTGTACGTCAGCGCGAGCGCGGTCGTTTCGTGGCCCGCCAAAAGCAGCGTCACGACCTCGTCTCGTATCTGCTCGTCGTCGAGTCCGCCCGCCTGTGACTTCGCCCGCAGGAGCCGCGAGACCACGTCGTCTCCGGTCTCATCGTGCGACTCGACGATCTCATCTGCGATCGCGTAGAGCGTCGAGAGCGCCTGCTTGTACCGGCGATTTCCGGGCGTCGGAACGCCGTCGGGGATCTCGATCGGCCGTTCGAGCCGCTTTTCCGACCGGTCCATCACCGCTTCGAGGGCATCAGAGATGTCGGCCTCGTACTCCCGAATATCCGCGTCGAACAGAGTTCTCGCCGCGATCTCGACGGTGAGTTGCATCATGTCCGCGTGGACGTCTCGAACCGTGTCGTCGTGCCAGTCTGACAGTAACCGCTCGGTGTGTTCGACGATTATCGGTGCGTACTCCGTGAGTGCGTCGGGATGGAACGCCGGCTCCATCCGATGCCGCTGCCGTCGCCAGAACTCGCCCTCGCTGATCAACAGCCCGTTGCCGATAACGGGGGTGAGGATCCGCCGATACTCTTCGCCTTTGTCGAACCGCTCGTTCTGTTGGACCAGCACCTGCTCGACGAGTTCGGGGTCGCTCACTTGGTAGAACTCTCTGCCGCCGAGCCTGTATCGCGCGATCGGTCCGTACTCGCGCGCCACCTCCTCGTAGAACGACAGCGGATCAGACGCGAACTGGAGAGCGTTTCCCACTACCGGGAGGCCTGACGGCCCCGGCGGGTCCCCGCCCCGTTCCGTTCCCATACGATCGTGCACGGGGCAGACTGTATACCTTTTTTCCCGTCTGTGCGGGTCTCCGTTCGAGACCGACCTCGTTCGAGTCGACCGCCGACTCCAGACATCAGTCGACCGTTGACTCCCGACGTCAGTTGACCGCCGACTCTCGACGTCAGTCGGCCGTTCGAGTCGGATCGGAACCATTTAAGCCGCCGTCGATACCGATCCCACACGGATGAAACTTCACGAACATCAAGCGAAGACTATCTTCGCGGATGCCGGGATCCCGGTGCCGGACTCCCGGCTCGCGACGACCGTCGAGGAGGCCCTCGACGCCGTCGACGAGATCGGCTACCCGGCCGCGATCAAGGCGCAGGTTCACGTCGGGGGGCGCGGGAAGGCCGGCGGGATCAAGATCGCGACCGACCGCGAGGAGGCCGAGGAGTACGCCGAGGAGATCATCGGTATGGACCTGAAGGGGTACACCGTCGACTCGGTCCTCGTCGAGGCCGGCGTGGACTTCGTCGACGAACTGTACGTCGGCGTCACCATGGACCGCGGCGAGGGCCGGCCGGTCCTGATGGTGTCGACCGAGGGCGGCGTGAACATCGAGGAAGTCGCCGAGGAGAACCCCGACGCGATCGCCCGGGAGCACGTCGACCCCGCCTTCGGGCTCCACCCGTATCAGGCTCGGAAGGTCGTCTACGAGGCGGGCGTCGACGCCGACGTGGCGCTCGACGTGGCCTCGATCCTCACGACGCTGTACGACCTGTACGAGGAGAACGACGCCTCGGAGATCGAGGTCAACCCCGTGATGATCACGAGCGACCGCGACGTGGTCGCCGCCGACGCCGTGATGAACATCGACGAGGACGCGCTGTTCCGCCAGCCTGACTTGGCCGAACTGGCAGAGGAGTCCTACGAGGACGACTTAGAGCGGAAGGCCGGCGAGTACGGCTTCGACTACGTCCGCCTGTCGGGCAACGTCGGCATCATCGGCAACGGGGCCGGGCTCGTGATGACGACGCTCGACCTGGTCGACTACTACGGCGGCACGCCGGCGAACTTCCTCGACATCGGCGGCGGAGCGAAGGCCGAGCGCGTCACGCAGGCGCTCGACATGGTCTTCTCCGACGAGAACGTCGACGCCGTCGTGTTCAACATCTTCGGCGGGATCACCCGCGGCGACGAGGTCGCGAAGGGGATCAACGAGGCCTTAGAGCAGTTCGACGAGATCCCGAAGAAGGTCGTCGTCCGACTCGCCGGCACGAACGCCGAGGAGGGGATGGAGATCCTGAACACGGACCTCGTCGAGGTAGAGGAGACGCTGGAGGACGCCGTCCAGCGCGCGGTGCAGAACGCGGAGGAGGTGACCCAATGAGCATTTTCGTTGACGACGACACCAGGGTGGTCGTGCAGGGTATCACCGGCGGGGAGGGGAAGTTCCACGCCGGTCAGATGATCGAGTACGGCACCAACGTCGTCGCCGGCGCGGTGCCGGGCAAGGGCGGTCAGGAGGTCGACGGCGTCCCCGTCTACGACACCGTCGACGAGGCCGTGGAGGTCGAGGACGCGGACGCATCCGTCATCTTCGTACCGCCCGCGTTCGCGGGCGACGCGATCTTCGAGTCGCTCGATACCGACCTCGATCTGGCCGTCGCGATCACCGAGGGGATCCCGACCCAGGACATGGCGAAGGTGAACAAGCGTCTCTCCGAGGTCGACACTCGCCTCATCGGCCCGAACTGTCCCGGCATCATCACGCCCGGCGAGGCGAAGCTCGGCATCCTCCCCGGAAACATCTTCTCCGAGGGCCGCGTCGGGCTCGTCTCCCGGTCCGGCACCCTCACGTACCAGGTAGTCGACAATCTCACCAACCGCGGTATCGGGCAGTCTACCGCCATCGGCATCGGCGGTGACCCGATCATCGGAACCTCGTTCGTCGACGCGCTGGAGGCGTTTGAGGCCGACTCCGAGACCGACGCGGTCGTGATGTGCGGCGAGATCGGCGGCGAGGACGAAGAGCAGGCCGCGAAGTTCATCGGCGAGCACATGGACACGCCGGTCACCGGCTTCATCGCCGGGCGCACGGCCCCGCCGGGCAAGCGGATGGGTCACGCGGGCGCTATCGTCTCCGGCTCCGGCACGGGCACGGCCCAGTCGAAGATCGACGCGCTCAACGACGCGGGCGTCCCCGTCGGCGACACTCCCGAAGAGGTCGCCGACCACGTCGAGGACTTCCTGTAGAACGCGCCGTCGACGCACTGTTTCGCGGGCGACGCCCCGACCGTTTTCGTTCCCTCCGATTCTCAGGACTGGTGTTCGGGGCGAAAGCTAAAATGTCCAGTAGTGTCAGCGGGTCGCATGGAACTCGACTCCGACGATGGCCGCGACGGATCGAGCGGCGGCACACAGAGTGAGCCGGATCGCAACCGAGCGGGCCGAGATCACGACGGAGCGGACGGAAACCGCGACGGATCAGATGGAGACCGCAACGGAGCGGATCGGGAGGGAGAGGGACCGAATCGAGAGGGCGGTCGGCGGCGGGTGCTCTTTGTCGACGACGAGCCGGGTGCCGCCGATCTCGCGGCCACGCACGTCGACCGACTCGTCGCCGGGGTGGAGACGGTCACGCGCGCTGACCCCGCGGACGCGCTCGCCGTCGTGGGCGAGGAGCGCGTCGACTGCGTTGTCAGCGACTACAACATGCCGGGTATCGACGGGCTCGAACTGCTCGAAGCCGTCCGGTCGGTCGAGCCCGGGATCCCGTTCGTGCTGTTCACGGGCAGAGGATCGGAGGAGATCGCGAGCGAGGCGGTGTCTGCCGGCGTCACCGACTACCTCCAGAAGGGCATCGGACGCGACCGGTACGAGATGCTCGCCAACAGCGTCGAAAACGCCCTCGACCGCCGTCGCGCCGAGCGGGACCTCCGAGAGGTGAACGCGAAGATCACGTCGATACACGGGTTCGCGACTGATCTCGCCTCGGCCCATGAGACGAGCGAGGTGTTCGAACGCGTGGTCGGCGCGGCCGAGGAGATTCTCGATTTCGACCGCTGTGTGACGGCTCGGCAGCGAGAGGGCGGGCTCGTCCCCGCCGCCCGCTCGGAGGGCGTCAGCACCGACGGTGTGGAGGGGCTCCCCCTCGGAGGGGACGGCCGGGACGTCGACGCCGGCGTAGACACCGAGACGTTTCCGGTCGAATCCGACGGCGTCGCGGCGGCGGTCACGACCGACGACGGGCGATCGGCGATCCGGGTACCGATCGGTTCCTACGGCGTGTTTCAGGCGGTCTCGGACGGTGCAGACGCCTTCGACTCCCGGGACGTCGAGTTTGCGGAGCTGGTGGCCGCACACGCCGAGGACGCCATCGAGCAGATCGAGACCGAAAACGAACTCCGGAGCGAGCGTGACCGGTTGAGCGCGCTCTTCGACGACCTGCCGCTGCCGGCGGCACGGACGACCGCAGACGGCGACGGCGCGTGTCGCCTCGAAGCCACGAACGGCGCGTTCGAGGAGGCATTCGGACAGTCGGCGAGCGACCGCGGGTACCGATCGATCCGCGACGAGATGGTTCCGGACGACGGCGATCGGGTCGATCTCGCGGCGACCGCCGACGTCGGAACCGCGTCGCGGGTCGAAGTCCGGCGTCACACCACGGAGGGGGTCCGGGACTTCATCTTACACGTCATTCCCGTCGAGTGTCCGGACGAGACGGTCGTCTACACCGTTTACGCCGACATCGACGAGCAAAAACGGGTCGAGCGAGTGCTCCGAAAGCTCCACCAGACCACCCGCGAGATGCTTCGCGGCGACGACTGCGAGGCGATCGCGGAGATCGCCACGCGCGCGGCGATCGACATCCTCGAATTTCCGAACAGCGGCGTCCGGCTGTACGACGCGGACCGCGACGCCCTGTTGCCGACGGCGATCAGCGACGAGGCGACGGCGGCGCTCGGCGACCGCCCCGCGTACGGTCCGGGAGACGGGACCATCTGGACCGCCTTCGAGCGGAGCGAGTTGATCGCCGTCGACGACCTCGAAGCGACCGATACCGTCATCGACTACGGTGACCTCCGGAGCCTGCTCGTCGTTCCGCTCGGCGACCACGGGGTGATGCCGCTCGGCTCCCGCGAGACGGGCTTTTTCGACGACACCGCGGTTCAGTTGGCGCGCGTGCTGGGGGCGAACGTCACGGTTGCGCTGGATCGTGCCGAACGGACGAGACAGCTCAGAGAGCGCGACGCGGACCTGAAACGAGAGGTCGAACGCTTGGAGAAGTTCGCCGGCCTCGTCTCGCACGACCTCCGAAACCCGCTCAACGTCGCAGCCGGTCGGCTCGAACTCGCAGCGGATCACGTCGACGACGCGGCGGCGCTCGCTCACCTCGACGAGGTCGACGAGGCACACGGCCGCATGGAGGAACTCATCGATGACCTCCTCGCGTTGGCCCGACAGGGACGGACCGTCGACGACCCCGAGTCCGTCTCGCTGGCCGCGGCAGCCGAGCGCGCGTGGCGCACCGTCGATACCGCGAGGGCGACGCTCGACGTGCGCGACGCCGACGCCGAAGTCGAGGCCGACCCGGAGCGGCTCCGGACGCTGTTCGAGAACCTGTTCACGAACAGCGTCGAACACGCTCGTTCGAGCGACAGAGAGGGTCAAGCGCTGGAGGGCGACGGCTCGACGGCGACGGACGATCCCGTCGCGGTCGCCGTGGAGTCGCTGTCGGACGGGTTCGCCGTCGCGGACGACGGCACCGGTTTCGACGTCGATCCGGCGGCGGCGGTCGAGTACGGAACGTCGGGCGAATCCGGTGGAACCGGCTTCGGACTCGCGATCGTTCGCGAGATAGCGGCGGCCCACGGGTGGGAGTTCGCGATCGACGAGGACGCGTCGGGAGCGCGCTTCGCGTTCCGGACGGACGGGTGATCGCGGCTCGACGCCTCTGATACCTCCGTCGTGGACGTGCGGGGTCGGCGCACACCCGGACCACGGTTATGTCCGACTCGCCCGTGTGGACGTACATGGACGAAGGAACCCGCGAACTGCTCTCGCCGCTCCCGCCGAGCGCCAAGCTCGTCTACTACGTCCTCGAAGCCGAGGGTCGCTTCGACCAGACCGGGCTCGCAGAGGAGACCCGACTCTCCACGCGTACGGTCCGGTTCGCGGTGGAGAAGCTGACCGAGGTCGGCCTCGTCGAGGAGGGGTTCTGCCCCACCGACGCCCGCCGGTCGGTATACGAGGCGGTCGACTCGGCCGAGACGAGCGACCCGGGGTCGGCCGGTGACCCCGACGCGGAGGCCCCGGCGGCGGCCGCGATCGCCGAGGACTGATCCGACGCGATATCCGATCCGTCGCGTTTTTCTCCGCGGGGCGGGTAGCGTGCTCACTCGATGGCGACGTATCACATCGAAACCTACGGCTGTAGCTCGAACCGGGGCGAGAGCCGGGAGATCGAGCGGGCGCTCCGCGACGGCGGCCATCGCCCGGCAGCGAGCCCCGAAGACGCCGACGTCGCCATCCTCAACACCTGTACCGTCGTCGAGAAGACGGAGCGAAACATGCTGCGGCGCGCAGAGGAACTGGCCGCGGAGACCGCGGACCTGGTCGTCACCGGCTGCATGGCGCTCGCGCAGGGCGACGCGTTCCGCGAGGCCGGGATCGACGCGGAGATCCTCCACTGGGACGAGGTCCCGTCGTACGCGCTCAACGGCGAGTGTCCGACGACCACGCCGGACGCCGAGCCCGTCCTCGACGGCGTCGTCGGCATTCTTCCCATCGCGCGCGGCTGCATGAGTAACTGCTCGTACTGCATCACGAAGTTCGCGACCGGGCGCGTCGACTCCCCGCCCGTGGAGGAAAACGTCGAGAAGGCCCGCGCGCTGGTCCACGCCGGTGCGAAGGAGATCCGCGTCACGGGACAGGACACGGGCGTCTACGGGTGGGACACGGGCGACCGGAAGCTCCCGGAGCTGCTCGATCGGATCTGCGACATCGACGGCGAGTTCCGTGTGCGGCTCGGGATGGCGAACCCCGGCGGCATCCACGGCATCCACGAGGAACTGGCGGCGGTGTTCGCCGACAACCCGAAGCTGTACGACTTCATCCACGCGCCCGTCCAGTCCGGCTCCGACGACGTGCTCTCCGACATGCGCCGACAACACCGCGTCGAGAAGTTCCGCGAGGTCGTCGACGCGTTCGACGAGCGGCTCGACCACTGGACGCTCTCGACCGACTTCATCGTCGGCTTCCCGACGGAGAGCGAGGCCGACCACGAGCGCTCGATGGACCTCCTCGCGGAGGTCCGCCCCGAGAAGATCAACGTCACCCGCTTCTCGAAGCGCCCCGGCACCGACGCCGCGGACATGAAGGGGCTCGGCGGCACGGTGAAAAAGGAGCGCTCGAAGGCGATGTCGGAGCTGAAGATGACCGTCGTCGGCGAGGCGTACGAGTCGATGGTCGGAGACGAGTTCGAGGTGCTCGTCGTCGAGGAAGGCACCGGCGACTCCGTGAAGTGCCGCGACGGCGCGTACCGACAGATCGTCGTCCAGAACGCGACGGAGCGGGGTGTCGAGGTCGGAGACGTCCTCGACGTGACCGTGACCGGACACAACACGGTGTACGCGTTCGGCGACCCGGTCGACGGCGACCGCTCAGCGGACGACGCGACGGAGTCGGCCCGGACGAGCGCGTAGCGCTGCGCCGTCTAGCGGACGGCCGCGCCGAAGCGCAACCGATCCCGGACCCGTCGCTCAGAACTTCTCTAAGAGGTCGTCGTAGAACTCGCCGCCGCGGTCGCCGGCGAGCTTCTCGACGATGAGTTCCGGCGTCGAGCGCGCGAGGTGGCCCTTCTTCGGCGAGCGGCTCACCCGGAGTTCGCCGTCGACGAGCCCGGCCGCCTCGATGCCGTCGACGGCGATCTCGAAGTCGGCCGCGTCGCGGATCTCGCGGGCCAGGTGCGAGACGAACACCGCGGTCGCGTGCTGGTCGTCGAGCGCCTCTAGGATGCCGGCGATGATCTTCGCGGACGCCCCCGGCTCCGTGATCGACTCCAGTTCGTCGACCAAAACAAGCCGACCGTCCGCGCCCTCGACGAGGTCGCCGAAGTCCCGGAGGGTGGCCTCGAACGCGCCGGCGTCGAGGGTCCCCTGCGATTTGGCGTAGTAGTGGACCTCTTCGAATCGCTCGACGGTCGCGGACTCGGCGGGCACTGGCAGTCCCATCTGCGCGAGCACGACGACGAGCGCGACCAAGTCTAGGGTGGAGGTCTTCCCGCCGGAGTTGACCCCGGACAGGAGCGTCGCGCCCGAGACGCCGTAGTCGACCGGCTCCGCGTCGTCGAACGCGACGTCGAGAAGCGGCGAGCGCCCGCCCTCGATCCGGAAGCCGCCGTTCGCCAGTCGGTCCGAGCCGTCTCCTCCGTCCGGGTCGACGACCGCGGGCATGACACAGTCGAAGTCGCGGGCGAACCGCGAGATCGCGAACTCCACGTCGAGTTCGAGCGCGTCCCGCACCAGCGTCTCGACCGGCTCTCTGAGGTCGCCGAGGTCGTCCGCGAGGTCGGCTTTCAGGCGGGCGGCTCGCCGGTCGCGCGCCGCGGCGAGTTCGGTTCGGAGCCGCGAGACAGCTCCCTCGTCGTGTTCGACCGGAAACGAGGGGTCGCCCGCGAAGATCGGCTCGGCGAGTTCTGCCTCCTCGGGCGCTAGTCGGAGGGCGTCCGCGAGGTGTTCGCGGGCGGCGGCGATCGCCTCGTCGTACTCGTCCGCGAGCTCGCGGTCCAAGAGCGAATCGACACGCGCGCCCTGTTCGACCAACGAGAGGAAGTCGGTCCCCTCGATGGTCACGTCGCGTTCGCGGATCGCCTCGCGCAGCCGGTCGTCGGCGACCGACGCCGCCGTCGACACGGCCGCGTCGAGGTCGTCGACGGCGTCGGAGAGCCGCGAGAGTTCCGCATCGCCGACGATCGTTCCGTCGTCGTCGAGCCGCGTGAGCGCGTCTCGCAGGCGGTCGAGGTCGGCGGCGGGGCCGTCCGGCGTGACGGGGTCGCCGGCCGCCGCGGCCGCCTCGTGGACTGCGACCGCCGCCTCAAGCCGCTCGCGGTTCGACGCGAAGAAGGCGAGCAGCCGCTCGGGGACCGTCTGGGCGGGGGTCTCCAGCGCGTCCGGTCGGACCTTGACGTCGCCCTCGACGTCGAGGCCGGCGAACGCCTCGTCGATCACGATCACCGTCGCGTACGACCGCGCGAGTTCAGAGACGTCGCGGGCGTCCTCGACCGTTTCGACCGACAGTTCGGGAACCGCACGCTCGGCGCGCGCGAGCGTCTCGGCGTCGGCGGTCGCGAGACAGCGGTCACGGACGCGCACGGTCGGCGGATCGGAGAGCGGCTCGACGCCGGAGAGCGCCTCGCTGACGTCGGGATCGGGTTCGCGGTCCGTCGCGTCGGCCGTGAGCGACTGCGCCTCGGCGATCCGCGAGGCCGACGCGCTCGGGTAGAACGTCTCCAGCCGCTTCGCGGCGTAGTCGGTGACCGTCCGCTCGCGAAGCAGGTCGATCGCCGAGCGGTACACCTCGCGGGCGCGGTCGGTCGCGAGCACGCGCCCCTCGTCGTCGTGTCGTCGCCGGATAGCGCCGCGTGCGATCCGAGCCGCGCGGGCCTCGTTGACGCCCGGCGCGCGAGCGATGGCGGCCACGTCACCGGACTCGACGGTCTCGACGGGGTCGTCGAGTTCCGACAGCGCTGCCGCCGTCTTCGCGCCGACGCCGGGGATCGCCTCCAACTCCATCTACTCGCGGATATCGCGGCAACGGTCTAAAGCATGCGGGTCGTGGGTCGATCCGCTCTGTCGCCGCTCGCTCGTCGCGTTTGTCCGCGGTCACCGGTCGCTCCCGGTCAGGTCGCGGATCGCGGCCGACGCGTTTTTTCCCGCCGGTCGCGAACCCGGGGCTATGAGCCAGCACACCCTCGCCGTCGACGGCGACGACCTCGCGCCGGAGACGGCGTCGAAGGCGGCGGCCGCCCGCGACGCGCTCGCCGAGCGCGACGGCGTCCTCGTCGCCTTCTCCGGCGGCGTCGACTCCGCCGTCGTCGCGGCGCTCGCCCACGAGGCCCTCGGCGACGACGCCGTCGCCTGCACCGCCCGAAGCGAGACGCTCCCGGCCGCGGAGCTGGCGGACGCGGAGCGAGTCGCGGCCGAGATCGGTATCACCCACGAGACGGTGGTCTTCTCCGAACTCGACGACCCGAACTTCGTCGCCAACGACGGCGACCGGTGTTACCATTGCCGGACGATGCGGCTCGGGCGGATGTACGAGACGGCCCGCGATCTGGGGATCGACACCGTCTGTGACGGCACCAACGCGGACGACCCGGGCGAAGGACACCGTCCGGGGCTGCGGGCGGTCGAGGAACTCGACGTGTTCTCGCCGCTGCTCGACGCCGGGGTCACGAAAGAGGAGGTCAGAGCGATCGCCGACGCCTACGGGCTCTCTGTGGCCGACAAGCCCTCGATGGCGTGTCTCTCCTCGCGGATTCCGACCGGACTGGAGGTGACCGAGGCGCGGCTGACGCGGGTGGAGAAGGCCGAACGAGTGCTCCGCGAGTGGGGATTCGAGGGGTTCCGCGTGCGCGACCACGACGGACTCGCGCGCGTCGAGATCGCGCCGGACGAGTTGGAGCGAGCCCTCGACTCCGCCTTCGCCGAGGCCGTCCACGAGCATCTCACCGACGTGGGATTCGAGTACGTCACGCTCGACATGGCCGGCTACCGGACCGGGAGCGTGAGTCCGGGCGGAGACGCGGACGATACCGACGCAGTCGGCGCGGGAACCGAAGGCGAGACCGACCAGACGGAGTCCGAAGACGACGGAGACGACGGGAACCGCGACATCGGCCGGACGTACCCGCGCTGAGGAACGGCCGGGCGGCTCGACACCGAGAACCGGTTATCACCCCAGAGAACCCGACGCGAACGCTTATATGGGATGTTGGGAAATCGACACCTATGAGCGAGGCGAAGACGCTCGCGGTCATCGCGGGCGGCGTCGGCGGCGCCGTCGGCGCGTTCGTCGGCGTCGCCGTCGGCGGGAGCGGGCTCTCGGTGGCGCTGACGACGAGCGTCGTCGCGCTGCTCGTCGGCGTGGCGGTGATAGCGAGCGCAGTGATCGCCGGCGACGTGGAGTTTCTCGCGGACGCGGACGGAGAGTGAGCGAGACGACGAGTCCCGGCCGACTACGAGTCCTTTTCGGCCGCGGTGCCGGTCAGTTCCTCGGCGACCGTCACGGCGTCCAGCAGGGCCGGGTCGACGGCGAGGTCGGCGACGCCCGCGACGAATTCCGGCAGCGACCGCTCCGCGTACGTCACGGCGAGGACGTCGGGGTTGATCTCTTTGGCGATCGGAATCCCGGTCGCCTCCTCGACGTCGGTCAAGACGACGTACGCGGCTTCGTCGATCCCGGCGTCACGGAGCGACTCGGCGGTGACGAGTCCCTCGATCCGCCGGACGGTCACGCCGAGAGCGGCCAGCTCGTCGCCGAGCTCGTGCGCGTCCGGGCCGGCGACGACGGCGATCCGGTCGTCGCGACCGTCGTCGGACCGGGCGGGAGTCCCCGCCATCACTCGTACTCGATCGTCGCCGGGGGCTTGTGCGTCACGTCGTAGACGACGCGCGCGACGGCCTCGTTTTCGCCCGTGATCCGGCTCTGGATCCGCTGGAGCGTGCTCCAGTCGATCTCTTGGGCGCGCGCGGTCATCCCGTCGCGGCTCTCGACCGAGCGGACGGCGACGACCCAACCGTGGACGCGGTTGTCGCCTTTCACGCCGGTCGCCTTCCCGAGGACGGCGGCGAACGCCTGCCACGGGTCGTACTCCTCCAGTTCCTCCTCGACGACGTGGGTCGCCTCGCGGGCGACCGCGGCCTTCTCGGGGGTCACCTCGCCGACGATTCGGACGGCGAGTCCCGGACCGGGGAACGGCATCCGCTCGGAGATGATCTCTTCGAGGCCGAGCGCGCGGGCGACCTCGCGGACCTCGTCTTTGTACAGGTCACGCACCGGCTCGACGATCCCCTCGAAATCGACGATCTCCGGGAGCCCGCCCACGTTGTGGTGCGATTTGATGTTCCCCTCGGACTCGATGCGGTCGGGGTAGATTGTCCCCTGCACGAGGTAGTCGGCGTCGACGTCGCGGGCGACCGTCTCGAATTCGTCGATGAACCCCTCGCCGATGACGTGGCGCTTCTCCTCGGGATCGGTGACGTCCGAGAGGCGGTCGAAAAAGCGCTCTTGGGCTTCGATCACCCGAAGAGACTCCATGAACGAGAACGTGTCACGGATCTCCGCCGTCTCGCCCTTCCGCATCAGTCCCGTGTCGACGTACACCGGGGTGAGCTGGTCGCCGACCGCCTCGTACGCGAGCGTCGCCGCGACCGAGGAGTCGACCCCGCCGGATAAGGCGATCACGGCGTTCGCGTCGCCGATCGCCTCCCGGATCTCCGCTTTCGCCTCCGCGATGAATTCCTCCGTCTCGACCATCTATAGCCTCACGTCCGCGTTCCGTTCGGTTGTGTCCGTCGATCCCAGCGCGGCCTCGACGAGGGCGACGAACGGCGGGCTCGCGCGGTCCGGCCGCGACCGGAACTCGGGGTGTGCCTGCGTCCCGAAGAAGAACGGGTGGTCGTCGCGTTCGAGGATCTCCATTCGGTTGTCCGCGCGTCCGGAGAACGCGAGCCCGTCGGCCTCCAGTTCGTCGATGTACTCCGGGTTCACCTCGTAGCGGTGGCGGTGGCGCTCGGTACAGGAGTCCGCGCCGTACACCCGCGCCGCGAGCGTGCCGGGCTCGATGTCGGTCTCGTGTGCGCCGAGCCGCATCGTCCCGCCCATGTCCTCCGTCTCGTACTGCTCGGGGAGGAGATCGATGACGGGGTGCGACGTGTCGGGGTCGATCTCCGCGGAGTGAGCGTCCGCGAGACCGAGCACGTTGCGCGCGTGCTCGACGACCGCCATCTGGAAGCCCAAACAGAGCCCGAGGAAGGGCACGTCGTTCTCGCGGGCGTACCGGACCGCCTCGATCTTCCCGTCCGTCCCGCGGGAGCCGAAGCCGCCGGGGACGACGACCGCGTCGGCGGACGCGAGCCGTTCTTCGTGTTTCGCGCGGGTCTCGTCGGCGTCGACCCACAGCACGTTCACCTCCGTCTCCGTCTGGATCCCGGCGTGTTTCAGCGCCTCGTGGATCGACATGTACGCGTCTTCCAGCGCGTACTTGCCGACGAGCGCCACGTCGATCTCGCGGTCGCGGTCGCGGGTGACCAACTCTCGCCACTCCGTCGACCGCTCGGCCTTCGGCAGCGCCTCGTCGGCGAGGCCGAGCCGCTCCATCACGTACTCGTCTAACCCCTCGTCTTCGACCATCAGCGGGACGTGGTAGATGTCCTCGACGTCCGGATTCGAGAAGACGGCGTCCGTCGGCACGTCACAGAACAGGGCGATCTTCTCTTTCGTCTCTGGGTCGAGCCGGTCCTCGGAGCGCCCGACCAGAATGTCCGGTTGGAGGCCGATCGACCGCAGCTCCTTGACCGAGTGCTGGGTCGGCTTCGTCTTCTGCTCGCCGTTCTTCGAGTAGGGGACGAGCGTGACGTGCGTAAAGAGGATGTCCTCGTCGTCCTCTTCGTGGGCGAACTGGCGGAGGGCCTCGAGGAAGGGCATCGACTCGATGTCGCCGACCGTTCCGCCGATCTCGATCAGACAGACGTCGCTCCCCTCGGCGGCCTCGCGGATGCGCCGCTTGATGTCGTCGGTGACGTGCGGGATGATCTGGACGGTCTTGCCGAGGTAGTCGCCGGCGCGCTCGCGTTCGATGACGTGCTGGTAGGTCTTCCCCGTGGTGACGTTGTGGTCGAACGTCATGTCGGTGCCGAGGAAGCGCTCGTAGTTGCCTAAATCGAGGTCGACCTCGCCGCCGTCCTTGAGGACGTACACCTCGCCGTGCTCGTACGGGTTCATCGTCCCGGCGTCGACGTTGAGGTAGGGGTCGACTTTCACCGCGGTGACGTCGAAGCCCGCGTTCGCGAGCAGTCGGCCGGTGCTGGCGGCGGTGATTCCCTTTCCAAGTCCGGACATGACGCCGCCGGTGACGAACACGAACTTCCGACCCAGTGACGGGTCGTACCCCGTGTCAGGATCCGTTGGCATATCGACCGTCCGTCAGGGCCCGGCAAAACCGTTTCGGACCCTCGGCTTCGGGTGGACGTTCGTGTCGTTTTGGTCCGGCGACGAGCGCTCACACCGCGACCAGCTTGTAGCACATCCCGGCCTCCTCCGACTCCTCGGGCGCGCGCTCCGCGTAGTAGATCGCGTCGTCGGTGACGAGCGGCGCGCTGGTCACGTCGCCGCGACCCTCGACCGTCCAGCTCACCGAGCCGTCCTCGCGGTCGAGCGCGTAGAGGTTGGCGTCGTACGAGCCGACGAGGACGTGGTCGTTCGTCGCGACTGCGCTCCCGGTGATCCAGCCGTTCGTCGGCGTCGACCACTGCTCCTCGCCGGTCGCGAGGTCGATCGCGTAGCAGTTGCCGTCGTGGCTGCCCACGTACACCGTGTCGTCGCGGACCGCGGGCGCGCACATGACCATGTCGTCGGTCTCGAACTCCCAGATCCGCGAGCCGTCCTCGACGTCGACGGCCGTGACCGTCTCGGCCCACGACGGAACGACGGCGATACCGCGACTGATCGCGATCGGGGCCTTCGAGTCACCGCCGGTGTCGTATCGCCACGCGCGCTCGCGGTCCGAGAGCGACCACGCGTAGCAGTACCCGTCGTTCGATCCGAACAGGAACCGGTCGCGGTCGAGGTCGATCGCGACCGTCGAGTGGGGGTGGTCGGTCGGTCGGCGGTCACGCTCCTCGATCTCGCCGCTTTCGGCATCCATCACCACGACGCTCCCGCTCGGTGTCGCGTGTTCGACGGCGACGTACAGCTTCCCCTCGTAGTAGGTCGGGCTGGCGGCGGCGGCGTCGCCGACCCCGGTCTGCCAGTCGATCTCGCCGCTCTCGACTGCCACCGCCGAGACGACGCCGTCGTAGGTGCCCACGTACGCCGTGCCCTCGGCGATCGCGGGTGTCCCGTGGCTGCCGCGGTCGTCGTCGGAGATCGAGGTCGACCAGTTCGTCTCGCCGTCAGGCGAGAGCGACCGGATCCGCCCGGTGTCGTCGGCGATGAGGATCGCGCCGTTGGGGGCCTGTATCGGGCTCCCCTTCGAGGCGGTGTGGTCGCCCCGGTTGGTCGGGACGGCCCACTCGACCTCGACGCGGCCCGGGACCGTCGCGTCGATCGATCCGGAGTTCCGCAAGCCCTGTCGGAACTGCGTCGTGAGTCCGTCGGGCGACTCGGGCCGGCTGGATAAGTCGATCGCCTCTGTTGACCCGTCGGTTCCGTCCGACGGATCGTCCTGCTCGGACGAGGAGCTGCCTTGGAGGGCGCTACAGCCGGCGAGTCCCGCGAGGCCGACGCCGCCGGCGGTACGGAGCCAGCCGCGGCGCGTGAGTTCGGGCATGAGGGGTGATTCGAGGGAAGAGATAAAAAGCCACCTCGGTCGAGCCGAGACGCTCCCGACGTCGGTGTGAGAGGGACGGAAGAGACGGCGGCGACCTCGAAACCCGAGCGAAGCGAGGATCGATTTCCGTCCCAGAAATGGGCTCGGGCGGGTTCGAACCTCACTCACTCCTCTCGCTTCGCTCGCTCCGTTCCCTGTTTCGAACCGCGCCGTCCATACCTGCGGCTCGCGGAGTGCTCGCCACAGGTATGGGCTCGGGCGGGTTCGAACCGAAGAAAGACGGTCGTCTCGCTTCGCTCGACGCTGCGTCTTTCAGGGTTCGATCGCCCTCGCATACATTTTTGTGACTCATTTCGTTCGTCCCAGAAATGGGTTCGGGCGGGTTCGAACCAGAATCAGACGTGCTCGCTCACTTCGTTCGCTGCGCGCGACTGATAGGGTTCGAACCGCGCCGTCCATACCTGCGGCTCGCGGAGTGCTCGCCACAGGTATGGGCTCGGGCGGGTTCGAACCGCCGACCTCAGCCTTGTAAAGGCCGCGTCATGACCAGCTAGACCACGAGCCCCCACCGTCTCAACCGGCCGTGAGCGGAAAACGGTTTCTTTCTCCGACGCGAACGTCGACCGTGCGCCGCCGTGCCCTCGAGATCGCTGCGACCGCGTCCGCCGTCACCCTCCTCGTCGCCGTCGCGGTCGCGGTCGATCCGACCCTCCTGATCGCGGGGTACGAGACGACGACGGTCGAGGCAGTCGACGGCGAGTCGAACGCGTCGCTCGCGAGCGTCGAGGCCCGCGTCGCCGACGGGTTCGTGAAACAGTACGTCGGCCTCTCCGCCGCGGCCGACCTCCCCGCCGACCGCGGCATGCTGTTCGTCCACGGCGACACGGCCGAACGCGCCTACGTGATGCGAGACATGGCGTTCGGGCTCGACATCGTCTTCGCCGACGCCGACGGGACGGTAACCGCGATCCACGAGGCGGAGCCGGAGACCCGACCGTTCACTCGGTACCGCGGCACGGGGCGGTACGTCCTCGAAGTGCCGCGCGGCTGGAGCGATCGCCACGGTGTCGAGGCCGGCGATCGACTCGTCTTCGACGTCGAGTAGTCGGGGTAGACGGCCGTCTCCGGAGCGTCTCCGGAGCGTTTCCCGGCCGGCGACGAAACCGATTTCCCCCTCGCAGGCGTCCGCCCGAGCATGACCGGCTTCCTCCGGCGGATCGCCTGGAACCTGCGGCACCGCTGGCGGCGGGTGTTCGCCCTGCTCGTGCTCGGTGGCGGCGTCGCGGCTCCCCTCCTCACCGGCGTCTGGTGGACGCTCCCGCTCGTCTGGTTCTTCGGGCTGTGCGTCGCGCTCCCCGTCTTTCACACTCTCACGAAACCCCTCCCGGACGCGGGCGACGCGACTGGAGACGCGGACGCCGAACCCGTCGACCCCGCGCTCGACGCGCTGCGTGAGCGCTACGCCCGCGGCGAGATTGGCGACGACGAGTTCGAACGGCGACTGGACCGGCTCCTCGAAACCGAGAACGCCGAGACCGGAGACGGCGTTCGTTCGGCCGGCGACGACGTCGCCGATCGGGTCCGCGACGGGATCCGTCGGGAGATAGAACGGGTCCGCGAGTGATGTCGGGGGTCCTGACGTTCCCGGTCCGCGGATCGCCCCGAGCCGACGCGCTCCTCGTCGGCGGCGGGCTCCACCTGCTCGCGGTGTGGGTGCCGCTGCTCCCGTTCGTCGCCGTCGCGGGGTACCTCTCGCGAGTGCTCGCGGCGACCGCGACCGCCGAGTCGCACGTCGAGCCCGACCGACCGGGGTGGCGACCGGTCGGCGCACTGTTCCGCGACGGCCTCCGAGTGACCGTGACGACGGTCGGCTACCTCGCGGTTCCCCTCTTCCTCCTCGTCGTGACCCTCGGCGGCCCGCTCGAAGGGTTCGACCCGACCGGCACGACGGACGGACTCCTCTTCACCGTCGGATCGACGGTGTCGACGCTGCTTTCGGCTGCGATCTGTTATCCCCTCCCAGCGGCGGTCGCCGCGGTCGCCCGCGAGGGGACGCTCCGCGCCGCGGTCGACACGACGCTCGTCGGCGCGGCCACACAGGACGCCGGTTACCTCGTCGCGACCCTGCTCGCCGCGGGCGGGCTCGGCCTCGCCGCCGCGGCGTACGGACCGCTGAACAGGATCGCGCTCGGATTCTTCTGTCTGTTCTACGTCGAGGTTGTCGCCGCCGCCGCGATAGGTCGAGCGACCGGTCGCGCGTGGCGACGGCGGGGCGTCTGAGCGATCGGCGCACTCGGCGGTCCCGACGCGTTGCGCGCTTCGAGAAACAGCGACCGCGGTCAGACGCGCGTGTCGTCTAACTCGGCCTCGTCGAGCGATCGGCTGTGGACCGCGTCGCCGGAATCTCCGTCGAACACGTGGATCGCGTTCTCGGGAATCTCGACGGTCACCTCCGCTCCGCTCTCGATCCGACGGAGGCCGTTCACGGTCGCGACGAGGTCCGGCCCGTCCGCGAGCAAGAGGTGGATGACGTTCTCGTCGCCCATCGGTTCGACGACCGTGACGGTCGCGTCGAACGCGTGGTCCCCGGTCGCGTCGCCGCCGTCGGCGTCCGCGCTCGCGGTGACCGACAGGTCCTCGGGCCGGATCCCGAGCGTCGCGTCGTCGACGGCGGCGACGGCAGCCCCCGCCTCGTCGCCGAGGGAGTAGCGAAACGCCCCGTCGACGAGCACTGCGTCCTCGACCGCGCAGTCGACGAAGTTCATCGACGGCTCGCCGATGAATCCGGCGACGAACTGGTTCGCGGGCCGGTGATACGCCTCCAGCGGCGTCGCCACCTGCTGGAGTTCACCGGCGTCGAGGATGGCGATCCGGTCGCCCATCGTCATCGCCTCCGTCTGGTCGTGGGTGACGTAGACGGTGGTGGTGTCGAGGTCGTCCTGCAGCTGTTGCAGCTCCGTGCGCATCTGCGAGCGGAGCTTCGCGTCGAGGTTGCTGAGCGGCTCGTCCATCAGGAACGCCTTCGGCTCGCGCACGATGGCCCGGCCGAGCGCGACGCGCTGCCGCTGCCCGCCGGAGAGCGCGCCGGGCTTCCGGTCGAGTAGCTCGGTGATGTCGAGGAGTTCGGCCGTCTCGTCGACGCGAGCGTCCATCTCGTCGCCGCCGAGGTCGGTCGATTCCTCCAGTCCGAACCGCATGTTCTGTCGGACGGTCATGTGCGGGTACAGCGCGTAGCTCTGGAACACCATCGCGATGTCCCGCTCCGACGGCCCCTGCTCGTTCATCCGCTCGCCGTCGAGACGGATCTCGCCGTCGGTGATCGTTTCGAGCCCGGCGACCATCCGGAGCGTCGTGGATTTCCCGCAGCCGGACGGGCCGACGAGGACGAGGAACTCCCCGTCCGCGATGTCGACGTCCACATCGTCTACAGCGAGGACGGAGCCGTCCCCCTCGCCGAAGCGTTTCGTCACCGAGTCGAGTTCGAGTTGTGCCATGATTAGTCACCTGCGACGCCTTTCGCGAACTGTTCACCGAAGAGGACGTACACAACGAGCGTCGGTAGCGCCGCGACGAACGCCCCCGCCATCTGGAGGTTAAACTGCTGGACGAACGACCCCTGTAGCTGGTTCAACGCGACCGTCACCACTTGGTTAGACGGGTCACTGACCAGCACGATGGCGAACAACAGATCGTTCCAGATCTGCGTGAACTGGTAGATGAGTGTCACCGCGAAGATCGGGATCGACAGCGGAAGGATGATCCGCCGGTAGATCGTCGCCGCCGACGCCCCGTCCAGCCGCGCCGCCTCCAGCATCTCGTCGTCGATCGTCGCGTAGTACGAGCGGAAGAGCACGGTACAGATCGGAATCCCGTAGGCAACGTGGGTGATGCTCAGATTGATCAGTCCCTCGTTGTCGTCGACGATCGCGAGCGGGATCCGCCCGCCGATGTCGACGAACGACCAGAACTGCGTCAGCGGCACGAGCACCGCCTGGTACGGGATGAACACGCCGGCGACGAACAACACGAGCACGCCGATCTGCCCACGCCAACTGAGGTTCGTCAGGCCGTAGGCCGCGAGCGACCCGAAAAGCGCCGACAGCACCGTCGCCGGCACCGCCATCAGCGCGCTGTTCAGCAGACCGTTCGAGAGCCGCTCGAACGCGGTTCCCCACGCGGAGAGGGTGAACTCGTCGATCGGCGGGAGCGCGAACGGCGTCGTCGTCCGGAAGCCGTCCGGCGTCTTGAACGCCGTCATGAACCCGGATTCGAGCGGCGCGAGGTAAAATGCCACCAGCGCGAGCAGCACCGCGTACAGCGCGACGCGCGTCCGGTCGAGGCTCGCGACCGTCGTCTGGAGTCTGTCCGCGGCGCTCATAGCTCACCCCGCCGGTACTGCACGTAGAGGTACGGACCGATCACGCCGAGCGTCATCGCGAACAACACCATCGCGACCGCGGAGCCGTACGCCCACTGGATCCGATCGAACGCGACGCGGTACATCATCACCGAGAGGATGTCCGCCGACTGCCCGGGGTTGACGCCGAACAGCACGAACAGGAAGTCGAACGCCTTGAGCGCGAACACGACGAGCACGACCGCCGCGGACATCGTGGATGCCCGCAGCTGCGGGATGATCACGCGCCAGTAGAGCTTGACCGTCGACGCGCCGTCGATGCGGGCCGCCTCGTACTGCGACTCCGGTATCGCGCGGAGGCCGGCGAGGTACACGACCATGCAGTATCCCGAGAACTGCCACATCAGCGCGAAGATGATCGCCGCCAGCTTGAACTGCGGGTCCGCGAGCCACGCCTGCGTCAACGCGTCGAGCCCGACCCCCCGAAGCGCCTCGTTGATGAGTCCGTTCGAAGGGTTGTACATCCACGACCAGAAGATCGCCGTGACGACGAACGAGAGGCTCATCGGCAGCAGGTAGATCGTTCGGAACGTGTTCTCGATCCGGATCTTCTGGTCGACGAGGATCGCCACGAGAAGGCCGAGGATCAGCGAGAGCACCGTGAACGCGACGAGCAACACCAACGTGTTCCGGAACGCCGCGGCGAACGACGGGTCCGAGAGCAGCCGCGCGTACATTTCCGTCGACAGCGACGAGTAGTCGGGGCTGCCAAGCCCTTCCCACCCGGTCAGCGAGATGACGAAGTTCCACGCGATGGCCCCGTACACGAAGAAGAACACCAGGATCGCCGGCGGGCCCCAGAACGGGATCGACTCGAGGAACCGACTGCGGCGGAGGCGGGCGAACGCGGACGCGTCGTCGCCGACGGCGGAGTTCGTCGCGTCGCTCGCGCCGTCTGCGACGGTTCCGCCGTCGGTCCGGGCCGACGGCTCCTCGCGGAGAGACGACCCGTCGGTGTCGGGTGACGGTTCGTCGGCGTCGCGCGTCAGCGCCGCAAAAATCCGTGACGTCATCGGCTCAGAACGAGTTGACGATGCCGTCGTAGGCGGCGTCGACGTCCTGGTTGCCGTTGAAGTTGGCGAAGGTCTCCTCAAGTGAGGACTGGATCGCCGGTGCGACCGCCGTGCCGTGTGCGATCGCCGGCGGCTGCGTGTTCGAATTCTGGAAGTCCTCGAACTGCCGGGAGAGGAAGTCGCCGAACTCGTCCATCGGGACGTCGGTGCGCGGCGGGATCGACCCCTTGACCGGGTTGAACCGCTCCTGGGCGTCGACCGAGCCGGCGTAGTTGAGGAACTGCTCCGTCGCCTCCGGCGAGGGGTTGCCCGTCGGGAAGACGAACGAGTCGATGACGGACTGGTAGACGCTGGAGGTGCCGGGGAACGGCACCATGTCCCAGTCGCTCTCGAACTCGAAGTCCTCGGCCGACCGGTACTGACCGGCCGCCCAGTCGCCCTGGTGGAGGAACGCGGCGTCGCCCGCGATCACGTCGTTGTTGCCCTGGTCCCAGCTGATCGAGCCGGCGTCCTCGGGGATGTACTCGAGGTAGTCGGCGAGCAGCTCCAGCGCCGAGCGGACCTCGTCTTCGAGCCCCGAGACGTCGCCGCCGATCAGGGTCTGGTAGGCGTCGACGCCCTGTTCGCCGATGAAGATGCTCTCCCACAGCTGGAGAGAGGACCACGGGCTCTGGGTCTGGTGCGCAAGCGGCGTGACGTCGGTCTCCGCGTCGAGCGTCTCGAAGACGCCGAGAAGCCCCTCCGGCCCGTCGATGTCGGTGGCGTCCACGTCGGCGTCGTCGAGGACGCTAACGTTGTAAAACAGGTTATTCAGCCGGTGGATGTTGATCGGGACCGCGACGAGGTTCCCGGCGGGCTGCGCGAGGTCGACGACGTCGTCGAGGTACGCGTTTCGCATCTCCTCGTCCCACACGGAGTCGCCGATGTCTTCGAGGAGGTCCTCGTTCGTGTACGGCGTGAGCGCCTGTCCGGGCCAGATCTGGAACGTGCTCGGCGGGTTCCCGTCGATGACGCGGTTCTGGACGACGGTGTCGATCGCGGAGCCAGCGCCGCCGGGAGCCGGGTTGTCGACGATCTCGACGTCCGGATGCTCCTCTCGGAAGCCGTCGAGGAGGGCCTGATACGCGTCCTGCTCGCCGCCGGCGGTCCACCAGTGGATGATCTCCAGTTCGGTAGAGTCGCCGCCGTCCGACCCGTCACTGCCGTCCGACCCATCGGATCCGTCACTGCCGTCACTGCCGTCCGACCCGTCGCCGCCGTCACCGCCGCCCGAACACCCGGCGATCCCCACGGTCGCGAGGGTGCCAGCGCCGGCAACGTAGTGGCGGCGAGTGAGTCGGTCGGCCTCATCGGTTGGACTGTCTCGTGTCATGTGTTCTTTGTTTCAGGGGCCGCGTACTTAACGATTGATGTTCATTTACTCCGATGGTTAATAAAAACCCGATGACCTGATATGAGGTCTGTGGGCCCGGAATTGGGCAGATACGCGAGAACGACCGACTAGTGAGATCGCCACATGGCTGCTCTGTGTTGCCGTAGTATATGTATCTAATACTAAACAAGACAAGGGCCAGTCGTCGCCTCGCCGACCGACCGATTCTTGAGCGCTCGTCACCGACACCCGTGCATGGAGGGACCGCTGTGGATCGACGCGCACGCTCCCGCGCTCGACGAAATCCGACAGGAGGAGGCGCGCGAGCGGCTGGAGCGCGCGGTCGACGAGCCGATGAACCTCGTCGTGCAGGGGCCGCCGGGAGTCGGGAAGACGGCGGCGACGCGGGCGCTGACGCGGGCCGCACACGACCGCCCCGAGAGCGACCTGATCGAGATCAACGTCGCCGACTTCTTCGGGCGGACGAAAAAGGAGATCCGGACGGACCCCCGATTCGAGGGGTTCCTGCAGGGGCGCGGCCGGATGGCGAAACGCGACATGATAAACCGCGTGTTGAAGGAATCGGCGTCGTACGCGCCGATGTCCGGCGAGTACAAGACGGTCTTGCTCGACAACGCCGAAGCGATACGCGAGGACTTCCAGCAGGCGCTCCGGCGTGTGATGGAACAGCACCACCGGACCACGCAGTTCGTGATCGCGACCCGGCAGCCGTCGAAGCTCATCGCGCCGATCCGCTCGCGGTGTTTCCCGGTGCAAGTCCGGTCGCCGACGACCGACGAGACCATAGACGTGCTTGAGACGATCTGCGAGCGGGAGGACGTGTCCTACGACGCCGACGGGCTGGAGTTCGTCGCCAGCGCGGCCGGAAGCGACCTCCGCGAGGCGATCCTCTCGGCACAGGCGACCGCGGTGGAGGGCGGCGAGGTCACGATGTCGGCCGCCTACGAGACGCTCGGCGAGGTCGGCGACGACGACGCGATCCGCGAGGCGCTCGCCGCCGCGCGAAACGGGGACTTCGGCGACGCGCGCTCGACGCTCGACGACCTGCTCGACGAAGGAGGATACGACGGCGGAGAGCTGCTCCGCGAGACCCTCCGCGTCGCTCGCGCCGGGTCGGCGTACGACGGCGCGGACCTCGCCCGGCTCCACGTGCTCGCCGGGGAGGCCGACCTCGACCTGACGGACGGGCTCGACGACCGGCTCCACCTCACCCACCTCCTCGCGGCGTGGGCCGCCGGTCGCACCGAGCTCGAACCGCCGCTTCGCGAGCCCGCGGAGGCCTGACGATGGCGCGTGACCCCCCGCTCGCGCGGGCGCTCCCGTTCCCGGTCGTCGACGCCGCGTGGCGGCTGGCGCTCGTCCCCGCGGTCGCGGCCGCCGTGACGCTACCGCTCGTTCCCCCCGTCGGCGTCGCCCTGACTGCGCTCGCGCTCGGTGTGCTCTGGTTCCACCGCGACCCCGACCGCGCGCCCCCGGACGCCGAGGGCGTCGTCGTCTCGCCCGCGGACGGCACCGTCTCCGTGATCCGCGAGGAGGGGGACCGGCTCCGCGTCGGCGTGTTCATGAACGTCACTGACGTGCACGTGAACCGCGCGCCGCTCCCCGGAACGGTCCGCGAGGTCAGACACCGCCCCGGCGCGAACCGCCCGGCCTTCGACAAGGAGTCCGACCGCAACGAACAGGTCGCCATCGACTGCGACGAGTACGAGCTTCTGGTCATCGCCGGCTGGTTCGCCCGGCGGATTCACCCGTCCGTCGACGCCGGCGACAGCGTCGATCGCGGCGAACGCGTCGGCCACGTCTCGTTCGGGTCGCGCGCCGACGTGGTGCTGCCGGCGGACGTGCGCGAGTCCGACCTCCGCGTCGCCGAGGGCGACTCGGTTCGCGCGGGCGAGACGATCATCGCGGAGCGGCCCTGACGCTCATCGCCGAGCGGCCCTGACGCGCCGAGAGCGTCTGTCGCGTCACCCCCGTTGACCACCTATTTATCCGACCGCGCCCACGGGCCGTTCATGACCGCATCACGCGCGCCGACCGACCCCGAGGTACGGGAGTTCGAGGCGACGGTCGCCTCCGTCTCGGGGCGCGAACTCGTCCTCGACGAGACGTACTTCTACCCCGAGTCGGGCGGCCAGCCGGCGGACCGCGGCACCGTCGACGGCGTCCGCGTCGCTGACGTGACGGAGCGAGACGGCCGGGTCGTCCACGAACTCGACGCGGACGCCGGCGAGATGCCCTCGCCGGGCGAAGCCGTCGCGGGGGTCGTCGACGACGCGTTCCGCACGTACTGCACTCGGGCACACACCGCCTCGCACGTCCTCTACGGCGCGGCTCGACGGACCTGCGAGGACCTGGGCTACGCCGGATTCGACATCGCCCCGGAGAAGGTGCGCGTCGGCCTGACGACCGCTGAGCCGCTCTCCGACGCCGACCTCGTCGAGTTGGAGCGGCTCGCGAACCGCGCCGTCTGGGAGTCGCTTCCGGTGTCGTGGGAGACTCGTCCCGAGAGCGAGGCCCGCGCCATCGACGGGATAGCGTTCAACACCAAGACCGAGGAGGGTGCGATGAGCGGGGGAGAGGCCGTCCGCGTCGTGACGATCGGAGGGGGCGGCGGCGATGCGGGCGGCGGCGATGCGGACGGCGGCGGTGAGACCGGCGCAGACGGTGAGGCGGGCAACGCCGCCGACCCGTGGGACGTCGCCGCCTGCGGCGGCACCCACGTCCGGACCACCGCCGAGATCGGGCCGATATCGGTGCTCGACCGCTCGAACCCGGGCGAGGGGGTGACCCGAGTCGAGTTCGCCGTCGGGCCGACAGCCGTCGACCACGGCGCGGCGGTCCACCGCGCCGCCCTCGACGCGGCCGCGTCCCTCGACACGCGGATCGCGGACCTCCCGGACGAGATAGATCGGGTCCGCACGGAGGCGGACCGGCTCGAATCCGACCTCTGGGACGCTCGCAGCGACCTGCTCGCCGCGCGGCTGCGCGAGTTCGAGACGACCGACATCGACGGCGTGACGTGGGCGGTCGGGTCGGTCGGTGACGCGGACCCGAACGCCCTCCGCGGCCCCGCGGACGCGATCGTCGGCGGCGGCGTCGCAGACGATCCGGCCGGACAGTCCCCGGACGCGCTCGCGGCGGTCGGCGGCGGCGACGCGCCGTTCGTGGTCGTCGCGGTCGCGGACGACGCGAGCGGCGACGGATCGACCGGCGACGAGGCGGCCGGCCCGGACGCCGGCGATCTCGTCGACGCTGTCACGGACGCGTTCGGCGGCGGTGGCGGCGGTGGCCCGACGTTCGCACAGGCGGGCGGGCTCGACGCCGACCCGGACAGCGTGGTCGCATGGCTGCGGGAGCGATGACCGGCAAGCTCGACCCGACGGCGCTCGCCGAGGTGCTCGCGGCGACCGGCTCGGACGACCCGGCGGTCGCGACCGGTCCCGCCTACGGCGAGGACGCGGCGGCGATCGATCTCGCGGGCGCGGACGCGACGCTCGTCGTCGCCGCCGACCCGCTGTCGCTGGCGGCAGACGCAGTCGGGGAGCTCGCGGTCCACGTCGCCTGTAACGACGTGGCCGCGAGCGGCGCGGACCCGCGGTGGCTCACGCACACGCTCTTTCTGCCCGACGCCGACCCCGAGCGCCGCCGGGCGGTCACCGAACAGGTCGACGAGACGGCGAGCGGTCTGGGGGTCGCGATCGTCGGCGGCCACACCGAGGTGTTGCCGTCGCTCGCGCGCCCGCTCTGTTCGATGACCGCACTCGGCACCACGGACCGGTTCGTTTCCAGCGCCGGCGCGGAACCCGGCGACCGACTCCTGCTCACGAAGGGCGCGGGGATCGAGGCGACGGCGATCCTCGCGACGGACTTCCGCGAGGCGTGTCTGGACGCCGGCGTCACGGAAGCGACGCTCGACGCCGCAGCCGGGTTCCTCGACGACGTGAGCGTCGTCGCCGACGCGGCCGCGGTGCGGGACGCGGCGACCGCGATGCACGACCCGACCGAGGGCGGCCTGCTGACCGCGCTCGTCGAGACCGCTCGCGCGAGCGGGACCGTCCTGTCCGTGGAGCGCGACCGGGTCCCGGTTCGTTCCGAGACGCGGGCCTGCTGTGACGCGCTCGGCGTCGACCCCTTGGCGACGTTCGGCTCCGGGGCGCTGCTCGCCGCGGTCCCGCCGGACCGGGTCGATGAGGCCCGTGCGTCGCTCCGCGGTGTCGGGATCGACTCGGGCGTGATCGGAGAGGTGCGGGAGATATCCGCTCCGACCGATCGCGGCGACCGCGGCGCGAGCGGGGCCGTTTCCCTCGACGGTGAGCGGATCGCGGAGCCGCCCCGCGATGAGCTGTACCCGCTGTGGGAGGCTCGGTGACGCCGCCCCGATCGTTCATCTTTTTCCGTGTGGGATCGAACCGAACGCCATGACTGGCGCACGCGTCGGCTCGTCACTCACGGACGAGCAGGCGGCGATCCGCGATCTAGTCCGGGAGTTCGCGGCCGACGAAGTCCGTCCCGGAGCCGGCGAGGCGGACGCGACCGAGACGTTCCCGGAGGGCGTCTGGGACGGGCTCGCGGATCTCGGCCTGACCGGCCTGACGGTCCCGGGGGAACACGGCGGGTTCGACGCCGACGCGACGACGTACGCGATCGTCAACGAGGAACTCGCGCACGGCAGCCTCGCGGTCGCGACCGCGCTGTCGGTCCACTGCCTCGCGACCTCCTGTCTCGCCGAGTTCGGCAGCGACGACCAGCGCGCGGCGTGGCTCCCCGAGATGGCCGAAGGGCGTCCGGTCGGGATGTTCTGTCTCTCGGAGCCGCACGCTGGATCGAACCCCGCCGAGATGTCGACGACCGCCGCGTACGACGCCGAGACAGACGAGTACGTCCTGAACGGCGAGAAGCAGTGGATCACGAACGGTGAGCGCGGCGGCGTCGCGATCGTCTTCGCGAAGGCGACCGACGGGGACGAGTCGCCCGACGAGGCGGAGCCGGCCGACGGCGACGACGCGAACGGACCCGTCGACGGCCGCGCCGATACGAGCAAGCCCGTCGACGGAGACACGATCACCCAGTTCCTCGTGCCCGCTGACGCGTCCGGATTCGAGGTCGGCAAGCGAGAGGAGAAGCTCGGGCTCCGCGCCTCGGACACCACGGGAATCCGCCTCGACGACTGCCGAATCCCGGCCGAAAATCGGCTCACCGAGGTAGGTGACGGGCTCTCTGCGGCGTTCCGGACGCTCACGAGAGGGCGGGTCGGGATCGCGGCGCAGGCGGTCGGAGTGGCGCAGGCCGCGCTCGACGAGGCGACGTCGTACGCGACCGAGCGCGAGCAGTTCGATCGCCCGATCGGAGACATCCAGACGATCCGACACAAACTCGCGGAGATGGCGACGGACGTGTCGGCCGCGCGGCTGCTCGTCCGCGAGGCGTGTCGGCAGGCGGAGGCGGGAGAGGACTACCGCGTCGCCGCCTCGAAGGCGAAGTACCGCGCGAGCGAGGCCGCGATGTCAGTGACGAACGAGGCGGTCCAGATCCACGGCGGCTACGGGTACACGACCGAGTTCGACGTGGAGCGCTTCTACCGCGACGCGAAGATCACGGAGATCTACGAGGGGGCGACGGAGATCCAGAAGACGATTATCGCTAGGGGCCTGTTGAACGAACGATGACTGACGACGCCGACCTCTCCGGGCAGCCCGCTCTCCGGATCGCGGACTACGACGCCATCGTCTACGACCTCGACGGCACCCTCGTCGACCTCGCCGTGGACTGGGACGCCGTCGCAGAGGCGGTGCTCGACGTGTACGGCGAACACGCGGTGAAACCGCCGACGGGGGATCTGTGGGGGTTGCTCGGCGCGGCCGACGAGTACGGGATCCGCGAGACCGTCGAGGCGACGATCGCGGAGTACGAGCGGGCCGGCGCGCGCAACTCGACGCTGCTCCCGCTCGGGACGCGGCTCGCCGAGGCGGGGCACAGCGCGGACGTCGGCGTCTGCTCGCTCAACTGCGAGGCGGCCTGCCGGGTCGCGATCGAGACGCACGGGCTCGACGCGGCGCTCGATTCGGACGCCGTCGTCGGCCGCGACACCGCCGAGACGTACAAGCCCGAGCCGGAGTCGCTGCTCGCGGCGGTCGAGCGCCTCGGAGCCGCCCCGGACCGGACCCTCTTCGTCGGTGACTCCGAGCGCGACGCCGTGACCGCAAAGCTCGCGGGCACCGGCTACGCGTGGGTGTCGGAGTTCCTCGACTGACGCGCCGAGCGGGACTCAGTCGGCGTCGGTCTCGGGTTCGGTGTCCTCTCCGTCCTCGCGGTCGACGCCGCCGTCTCCGGCGTCGGTCCGTTTCGCGTAGAGCGCGACGACGACGGCGGTGAGAAACCAGATCGGCGCGCCGACGCGGACCGCGAACGCCGCGCGGGCCCCCCAGGAGTCCAAGGCGACGAACCCGGAGAGGACGGCGACGACCGGCGCGCCGACGAGGATGGTGACGACGAACGTCGTCTGCATCACCCAGCCGTAGTCGACGCCCTCGTAGTCGGCCCGCTCGACGGGTTGCACGACCCGGTCTCCGCGCCGAACCGACAAATCGGTGGCGGTCCCCGGTCGCCCGGTGTGACCGTTATTTGATTGCCTCCGTGTCGGTCGTCTGCGCCGAATTCGGCGATTTTAACCGGTCGCACCGGCGTGTTCGGAATATGACCACGACGCGGGGACTCCGGGACAGCGAGGATCCGATCACGATGTTGACCGCCTACGACGCGCCGACCGCGGCGATCGTCGACGAGGCCGGGGTCGACGCCGTGCTCGTGGGAGACAGCATGGGCAACGCCGCCCTGGGTTACGACTCGACGCTCCCCGTCACGTTCGAGGAGGTCGCGAGCCGCACGGCCGCGGTCGCCCGCGCGACCGAGGACGCGCTCGTCGTCGCCGACATGCCGTTTCTCTCCTTCGGCGTCGACGAGGCGGAGTCGGTGCGCAACGCCGGGAGGCTCTTGAAGGAGGCGAACGCCGACGCAGTGAAAATCGAAAGCGGCCCGCACACCGTCGAGATGACCCGGCGGATGACCGACGTCGGGATTCCCGTGATGGCACACCTCGGGCTCACGCCACAACACGTCAACCGGCTCGGGGGCTACACCCGGCAGGGGACCGAGCAGGACGCCGCCGAGGAGATAATCGAACTCGCCGGCGAACACGCCGAGGCGGGGGCGTTCGCCTTGGTGTTGGAACACGTCCCAGCCAACCTCGCAGGGGCGGTCACGGAGGCGCTTTCGATTCCGACGATCGGGATCGGCGCGGGCCCTGACTGCGACGGACAGGTCCTCGTGATCAACGACGCGGTCGGGCTCGGCGAGTGGGCACCGCCGTTCTCCCGACAGTTCGGCGACGTGCGCGGTGAGATGCTCGACGCGGTCGAGGCGTACGAGGAGGCGGTGACGAACGGCGAGTTCCCGGCCGCGGAGCACTCGCACGTCGAAGAAGACCTCGAGGGCTTGTACTGAGTCGGAGCCCGCGTCGAAACCGCCGCACCCGGCGTGGGGTATATACGCGTCAGCGGCCTAGCCTCGCGCGTGACAACCCGGACCATCCGCGCCCGCGACCGGCCGGTGTTCGGCGTCGACGTGCAAAGCGGCGACGTTCGCGGCGACGACCCCTCCTACGCCCTCGTGATCTTGGATCCGGTCGACGCCGAGGACCCGGACGCGGCGGACATCGACGTCGATTTCGACGGCCCGGTGGCGCGGGTGACCCGCGACGTGGTGTCGTTCCGGAAGCTCTGTCGGCTGATCGACGACCGCGAGCCGCTGTACGTCGCCACCGACAACGCCTACGAGCTGGCGGCCGACAAAAACGATCTCGTGGGGTTCCTGCGATCGCTGCCCGACGGCACCCGACTCGTGCAGGTGACGGGCGCGGAGCGCCCGGAGCCGCTCTCGCGCGTCGCCTCCAGACACGGGATCCCGTACGGGAAAGAGCCGATGAAGGAGGCAGAGGCGGCCGCGCGACTCGCCGCGGCCAACGTCGGCCACGAGGTGACCGCGTTCACCGACGAGACGCGAGTGAAGGTGTCTCGCGGCCGATCGACCGGAAAGGGCGGCTGGAGTCAGGACCGCTACACCCGGCGGATCCACGGCAACGTCCGGAAGCGGACGCGACAGGTGCAATCGAAGCTGAGGGAGACGAATCTCGATTTCGAGCGCGACGTGACCGAGAAGTACGGCGGCTACGCGAACGCCGTCTTCACCGTCGAGGCTCGGCCGGAGGAGATCCCGGTGTCGAACTCGCGTGCGGGCGACGTGCGCGTCGAGGTCGAGCGCGAGCGCCGCGACGGGATCGAGTACGAGCCGCTGGTGAAGCGCCGCGACCGCGTGATCGTCGGTATCGATCCCGGCACCACCACGGCCGCGGCCGTCGTCGGACTCGACGGCACCGTCCACGCGCTGTACTCGTCGCGGACCGCCGACACCGCCGACGTGACCGAGTGGATAATCGAGCAGGGGCGGCCGATCATCGTCGCCGCCGACGTGGAGCCGATGCCGGAGACCGTCGAGAAGTTCCGGCGATCGTTCGACGCCGCGGGGTGGCGACCGACCACGGACCTCCCGGTCGACGAGAAGCTCCACCGGACGCGAGAGGCGAGCTACGCGAACGACCACGAGCGCGACGCGCTGGCGGCCGCGCTGTACGCGTACGACGACCACGAAGACCAGTTCGAGCGGATCGCCGCCAAGACTCCGCCGCGGCTCGACCGCGAGGCGGTGATCGCGGGTGTCGTGGCCGGAGAGGCGTCGGTGGAGGCCGTCATCGCGGACCTGAGCGAGGACGACGGAGACAGGGACGACGGGGATGGAGACGACGCTGACGAGGCCGATCCCACGGAGCCCGAGCGGACCGAAGAAGAGGAGACGATCCGGCGGCTTCGCGAACGCGTCGACCGGCTGGAGTCGCACGCCGAGTCGCTGGAAGAGGACCTCACAGAGCGCGACGAGCGCGTCGCGGAACTCGAATCGGAACTGGAGGAGGCGAAACGCGAGGAGCGAATCGAGGCGCGCACCCGGCGGGCCGTCTCCCGTCTCGAACGCGAGACCGACCGGCTGGAACGCGAGCGCGACGAGGCCCGCGAGCGGGTCGAAGCGCTGGAGCGGAAGGTGGAGACGCTGAAGGAACTGTGGCGGCTCGACCACTCCAACTTCGGTGACGTCGCCGAGGGACGTGGGCTCGCGAGCGTGAAGGTCGTCGAGCAGTTCACCCTCGACGCGATCGAGGCGGCCGACGAGGCGTACGGGCTCGTCGACGGCGACGTGGTGTACCTTCGTGACGCCTCCGGGGCGGGCCGGCGGACCGCAGAGCGGCTCGCCGAGACGGGACCGCGGGCGGTGATCCGCGACGGGAACCTCTCCGAGGTCGCAGACCAGGTCCTGTTCGACCACGACGTGCCGGTCGTCCCCGTCGACGCGGTCCCGGTCCGCGAGGTCGACGAGCTGGCGGTCGCGGAGGAGGCCGCACTCGACGCGGCGCTCGACGACTGGGAGAATCGCGCGGAGCGCCGGCGGACGGCGGAGAAACAGGAACACCTCGACCGGATTATCTCGGAACACCGGGCAGGACGGACGCTCCCCGAGACAGAGGAGTGAGGCGTCGGTCTCTCACCGGGTTCCGTCGCGTCTCCGCACGCATCCAGAAGTCATATGGCCGACAACCGCACAGTCGGGAGTATGGACGCTCACGAGCTGATCACCCGGAACGCGGCCGAGGTGGTCACCGAGGAGGAGATCGAGGCGCTGGCCGACGATCCCGACGGGAAACGGGCGTACGTCGGCTACGAGCCCTCGGGCGTCCTCCACATCGGACACATGCTCACCGCGAACAAGCTCATCGACCTCCAGGAGGCCGGCTTCGAGGTGACGGTCCTGCTCGCGGACGTACACGCCTATCTCAACGACAAGGGTTCGTTCGAGGAGATCCGCCACACCGCAGAGCGCATGCGCGACCAGTTCATCGCCTACGGGCTCGACGAGTCGAACACGCAGTTCGTGCTCGGCTCGGACTTCCAGCTCGACGACGATTACACCCTCGATCTCCACGCCTTAGAGCTGGAGACGACGCTCGCCCGCGCCGAGCGCGCGATGGCCGAGATCACCTCCGGCGACTCGGTGAAGGTGTCGCAGGCGGTGTACCCGCTGATGCAGGCGCTCGACATCCCGTACCTCGGGGTCGATCTCGCGATCGGCGGGATGGAGCAGCGCAAGGTCCACATGCTCGCACGGGACGTGCTCCCGAGCATCGACCGCGAGCCGCCGACGAGCCTCCACACGCCGCTCATCGCCGACCTCGCGACCGGGCGCGGGAAGATGTCCTCCAGTACGGGCGTCACCATCTCGATGGAGGACTCCCGTTCGGACATCGAGTCGAAGGTGAACGACGCGTACTGTCCGCCGACGGTCGACCCCGAGCCGACCGACGACGGCGAGTCGCGAGAGAATCCCGTACTGCAGGTGTTCGAGTACCACGTGTTCCCGCGGTTCGACACCGTCCGCGTCGAGCGCCCCGAGGAGTACGGCGGCGACCTGGAGTACGACGCGTACGACGCCCTCGAAGCGGACCTGGAGTCCGGAGATCTTCACCCCGCCGACGCGAAGGGCGCGCTCGCGGAGTACCTCGACCGACTCATCGCGCCGGGACGCGAGCAGCTCGCGGAGTAGCGAGACTCAGTCTCGGGTCGCACTCGCGGTGTGACCGGCGAACTCGCAGGTCCCGTCCAGGCAGCTCCGGCCGGCGGCCGTCTCGAATATCGGCAGTCCGCAGTCGCACTCGTCGACGGCGACGCCCGACGGGATCGAGAGCGTCGTCTCGCAGTCGGGGCGGTTCTCGCACGCGAGATACACGCGTCCCGGCGCGAACTCGACGGTCAGTGACCCGTCGCAGTCGGGGCAGTCCCAGACGCGGTCGAAGCGATCGCTGACGGCCGCCTCCATCGGATCGCACGCCGGATCGAGACAGAGGTGAAACGGCTCCCCGCGCTCGACGCGGATTTTCGGGAGCCCGCAGTCGTCACACGTCGCGTCCGTGACGCTCGCGCCCGCCGGGAGCCCCCAGCGCCGTTCGCAGTCGAGACAGACCACGTCGCCGTGCGAGCGCACGAGCGGTCCGCCGTCCTCGGGACAGGTCCCGACGGGTACTCCGGCCACCGTGACGGGGAGCGCGCGGCTCGCCGTCGCCTCCGTCGAGACGATCCGGAGTCGACGGCCGCCGTCGCGGGCGGTGACGGAAAATCCCGCGCCGTCTCCCTCGACGACGACCGAGTCAGGACGGGTGAGCCACGCGACGGGCTGGTAGCCGTCGGCGTCGTGGACGAGCGTGGTGTCGTCCGGTTTGATCAGGACGACGACGCGACCGCGGTAGCTGCGCGAGCGGTCGCCCCGTTCGGTCACCTGACAGTCGCCTGCGAGCACGCGGAGTCGTTCGGGCATACCCCGGCTGGCCGCGGTATCGGTGAAAAGCGGTCGGGACGGATCCGGGGCGCTACTCCACGCGAACCGTCCGCGTCGATCTGACCGGCATCAGCGGGAGGTCCGGGTAGACGACCTCGACGACGAACTCCAGTTCGTCGGCGTCCGGGGGGCCGAACACGCCGACCGGGACGGTCGTCTCTCCGTCGAGATACGTCGTCTGTGCGGTCATCTCCACGTCGTTGACGGTCACCCGAATTCCCGCCCGAGCGCGGCCGGAGACGGTCGAGACGGAGACTTCGCACATGTCGTTCGCGCCGGTGGCGATGGTGTCCGGGAATGCCCCCCAGTCGACCTCGACCCGCGGGCAGTCGCGCGCGGCGTCGACGATGCGCTCCGCGACCGAGCCGCTCATACCGGCGGCTTCGAGTTCGCTCGCGCCAGCGTCGACGACGGCGGCGGGCGAGGTGAGTCCGGCGTCCGCGAGCCGCTCGGCGCGGCCGGATCCGACGCCGTCGATGGCGGTGAGCGCGACCGCTTCCCGGGAGACGCCGTGTTCGACGCGCGCCTCGACGCGACACGCGAGGTTCGCGGCGCGGGGGCCGGCGAACCGGTCGAGGAACTCCGCGAGCGCGGCGAGCAGACGGAGCGCGTTCTGCCGGATCACCCACGCGTCGGAGCGGAGATCCGAGGGGATCGCGTCCGCCATCCCCGCCAGCAGGATGGCGAACACCTTGCGGTGGCCGTCTTCGAGGTCGGTGTCGCGGTCGTCGAGGATCCGGTCGATCGCGTCCGACTCGGCCGCGCGCGCGGAGACGGAGTCGAACTCGCCGGCGGCCGCGACGGTCGCCAACAGCCGGTCGACGGTCAGCGTCTCCCGCTCAGCGAGCCGGTGGAACCTCCGTGCCGTGTCGAGCCGGAGGTAGTACTTCGAGGCGAGTCGCCCGAGTGCGGTCGGTTCGATCGCGAGGTCGTCGGCCGCGACGAACCCGTCGGCGACGAGCGAGTCGAGGGTGTCGCGGACGCGATCGCGCAGCGTCGCGAACTCGTACTCCTCCGGTTCCGACTGCGCGCGAACGTAGTAGAAGGTGGTCTCCAACCACTCCATCACGTCCTCTACTCCCTGTATCGTTCCCATCGCGACCTCCGCGTTGAGGTGCGACTCCAGTTCGCCGGCGAGCCGCGACTCGATCGCTTTTCCCTCCGCCAACAGCTCGCGGTACCGATCGGCGTCGCCGTGGTCACAGACGACCCAGCCGTACCCCACGTCGTCGTATCCCGGACGGCCCGCGCGTCCCAGCATCTGGAGCACGTCGAGCGGGGAGATGTCCGTCTCGCCCTCCAGCGGGTCGTGGTACTTCGTGTCTCGGATGACCACGCAGCGCGCGGGGAGGTTCACACCCCACGCGAGCGTCGAGGTCGAGAAGAGCAGCTTGATCTTCCCCTGTTTGAACCATTCCTCGACGCGGTCGCGGTCGTCCTTTCCGAGCCCGGCGTGGTGGAACCCGACGCCGTCGGTGACGGACTGCCGGAGGGTGTCGTTGGTGAGTTCCTTCGCCTCGTTGTGAAAGTCGTAGTCGCCGCGGGAGTCGATCGGGATGTCTCGCTCGGCGATCTCGTCGCGCGCCTTCTTGGCCGCCTGCACCGTGTCCTGTCGCGAGGAGACGAACACGAGCGCCTGCCCGTCTTCACGGATGTGCGGCTCGGCGAGGTCGAGCGCGCGATAGAGCCGCCGGTACTTGTCTGCGAAGGCGTTCGAGCCGTGCGAGTACGTCTTGACGCCGGTCTCTAGGTCGACAGGTCGGTACGCGTCGCCGAACTCGTACGTCGTCTCCGCGGGGGCGTCGAGCCACGCCGCCACGTCGTCGACGTTCGGCATCGTCGCCGAGAGCGCGACGATGCGAGGGTCTTGGAGCCGTCGGAGCCGCGAGACGGTCACTTCAAGCACCGCGCCGCGCTTCTCCGAGTCGAGCAGGTGGACCTCGTCGATGACGACGCAGTCGACGTCGGTGATGAAGGAGTAGCGCGCGGAGTCGTGCTTGCGGGTGGCGCTGTCGGCTTTCTCCGGTGTCGTCACGAGCACGTCCGCGCGCTCGGCGCGGCGAGGGTTCAGGTCGCGCTCGCCGGAGACGACGTAGACGGAGTACCCCAGCTCCTCGAAGCGGTCCCACTCGCTTTCCTTCTCGTTGGTGAGCGCGCGCAGCGGTGCGACGAAGAGGGCGGTCCCGCCGGCCGCGAGCGTCTTGCAGATCGCGAGTTCGGCGAGCGCGGTCTTGCCGGACGCCGTCGGCGCGGACGCGACGACGTTGTGGTCGGTCTCCAAGAGACCGGGCAGCGCCTCCCGTTGCATCCGGTTGAATTCCTCGAACCCGAAGGCGTCGGCGAACTCCGGCACCGCGTCCGCGACCTTCACGGCGCATCACACCCGTGGACGAGTCGACGGCGACCGGGGCTGTGTCGCATTGGATCGAACCCGGGGCTTCGAGAGCAAAGGCGTTTCTCATGCGCCGCCCGCGACTCGCGTCTGTCCGACTCGGATCTCGACTCTCATGCCACGGGATCCGGTCGGTCGCAGGAGACCCCCATCGTTTAGGTGACCGCGGGCCGACGGACGGGTATGATCCCGTCGTCACCGGTCGTCATCGCCGCCGCCGTACTGCTGGCGCTCGTCGTACTCCTCTGGCTCGTTCGCCGTATCCGCGCTCCGTCGGCCGACGCGCGCGAGTCGAAGCGCGCACACGAGGCGGCACAGCAGCGCGACCCGCCCGTCGACATCGGCGAGACCTACGAGTTCGGCGTCACCGAACTGACAGACCACCACTCCGGCGAGGAAGTGGCAGTGGGCAAGGTGGAGGGGTTCGTTATCTTTACCGAAGACATACCCGGTGACCTCGGGAAAGGCGACGTTATCCGCGCGAAGGTGCTCTCGTTCAACGACGGGCGGACTTCGGCGGACGCGACGTTCGTGTCCCGAGCGTAGGCAGTCGCCCGAGCGGTACGAATACCGTCTCTTGACCGGCCCGACTATCCCGCCCGATCACACTTCCTCGCCGAACATGAGGTTCATACGTGATGACGACGAAGAGACTCCGTAATGGCTCAGGCCGGGAATCAGGACCTCACGGAGCGGTTCATTCAGTTCTACCGTAACTACTACCGCGAGGAGATCGGCGCCCTCGCACAGAACTACCCCAACGAACAGCGCTCGCTGTACGTCGACTACGACGACCTGTTCCAGTTCGACCGCGACCTCGCCGAGGACTTCCGCACGAAGCCGGACCAGATGCGCGAGTACGCCGAGGAGGCGCTCCGGCTCTACGACCTCCCCGCGGACGTCAGCCTCGGCCGGGCACACGTCCGGATCGAGCACCTCCCAGAGAGCATCGACATCCGCGGCATCCGTGTCCACGACGACCATATCGGGAGTCTCGTCTCCGTCAGGGGTATCGTCCGCAAGGCGACCGACGTGCGTCCGAAGGTGACCGAGGCTGCCTTCGAGTGCCAGCGGTGCGGCACGATGACGTACATCCCGCAGGGCGACGGCGGCTTCCAAGAGCCCCACGAGTGTCAGGGGTGTGAGAGACAGGGCCCGTTCCGCGTCAACTTCGACCAGTCGGAGTTCGTCGACTCTCAGAAGCTTCGGATCCAGGAGTCGCCGGAGGGGCTCCGCGGCGGGGAGACGCCGCAGTCGATCGACGTCGATATCGTCGACGACATCACCGGTGAGGTGAGCCCCGGCGATCACGTCACCTGTGTCGGCGTCCTCCACATCGAGCAGGTCGAGCAGGGCAACGAGAAGTCCGCCATCTTCGATCTGTACATGGACGGCGTCTCCATCGCCATCGAAGACGAGGAGTTCGAGGACATGGACATCACCGAGGCGGACAGACGCGAGATCATCGAACTCTCCGACCGCGACGACATCTACGAGGCGATGGTGAACTCCATCGCGCCCGCCATCTACGGCTACGAGGAGGAGAAGCTCGCGATGATCCTCCAACTGTTCTCTGGCGTCACCAAACACCTCCCCGACGGCTCGCGGATCCGGGGCGACCTCCACATGCTCCTTATTGGCGATCCGGGTACTGGTAAATCTCAGATGATTTCGTATGTAGAAAACATCGCGCCCCGGTCGGTTTACACCTCCGGGAAGGGCTCCTCAGCGGCGGGGCTCACCGCGGCCGCGGTACGCGACGACTTCGGCGACGGCCAGCAGTGGTCGCTCGAAGCCGGCGCGCTCGTGCTCGCCGACAAGGGGATCGCGGCTGTCGACGAACTTGATAAGATGGATTCGAGCGATCGCTCCGCAATGCACGAGGGGCTCGAACAGCAGAAGATCTCCGTCTCGAAGGCGGGGATCAACGCGACGCTGAAGGCGCGGTGTTCGCTGCTCGGCGCCGCGAACCCCAAGTACGGCCGGTTCGACCAGTACGAGCCGATCGGCGAACAGATCGACTTGGAGCCCGCACTCATCTCGCGGTTCGACCTCATCTTCACGGTGACGGACAGCCCGGACCCGGAACACGACTCTCGGCTGGCGAAACACATCATCAAGACGAACTACGCCGGCGAGCTGAACACGCAGCGCGAGGAGCTGGCGAGTTCGGAGTTCACCTCGGATCAGGTCGCGGAGGTGACCGAGGAGGTCGCGCCGGAGATCGACGCGGACCTCCTCCGGAAGTACATCGCCCACGCGAAACGCTCCTGTTTCCCGACGATGACGGAGGAGGCGAAGGGACTCATTGAGGAGTTCTACGTCGACCTGCGCTCGAAGGGAGCCGACGAGGACGCTCCCGTGCCGGTCACCGCTCGGAAGCTGGAGGCGATGGTTCGGCTCGCGGAGGCGAGCGCGCGACTCCGGCTCTCCGATACGGTCGAGCGCGAGGACGCCGACCGCGCAACCGACATTGTCGAGTCGTGTCTCAAGGACATCGGTGTCGACCCGGAGACGGGGCAGTTCGACGCCGACGTCGTCGAGACCGGCACCTCGAAGAGTCAGCGCGACCGAATCAAGAACATCAAGGGGCTCATCGCGGACATCGAAGAGGAGTACGAGGAGGGCGCGCCCGTCGACGAGGTGCTCGATCGCGCCGGGGAGATCGGTATGGACCCCGGCAAGGCCGAACAGGAGATCGAGAAGCTCCGTACCAAAGGTGAAGTGTACGAGCCACAGCAGGGACACCTGCGGACCACGTGATGGACCGGATCTCCGCGATACGAAACGTCGAAGATGCCCTCCGGTCGTTCGAGGACGGCGACGCGGATCTCGCCGCGACGGAGCGGCGAGTGGCGGTCGTGTTGCGCACGTACGCCACTGAATTCGAGGGCGAGGACGACGTGTTCCGTGCGGTCGGCGAGGAGCCCGTGGACGGTACGGTCGTGGTCGCGCCCTCGAAGCCGGCCGCACGCGATCGAGTGCTCGCACGCGCTGGCATCGATGTCGGAGCCGGCGACATCGATACGAGTGGCATCGATACCGGCTCACCTGACGTGAATCCCACCGATGGAACTCCCGGTGATCGCGTCGACGATGGGTCAGGAGACCGAAACATCTACGGTGAACTGACAGAGTCGAAAAACGATTCAGTCCCCGAATTCGATATCGAACGCATATGATTTTCAGAGCGGTTCGGAACCGATAAGTTCCGGAACCGACCACCGGAAGTCGTGTTGTTGGTCGTGACGTATTCGGCTGCGGCTCGAACCGCGCTTCGGAACCTGTGTCGCCGCCACGACGACGTCGTCGTGAGGCGGTTCGGACGGGCTGCGCTCGTCGAGCCGACGGTGTACGCCGCGTTCCTCGCGCTCCGGCTCCGCGAGTCGCACCGCGGTGAGGTACAGATCGAGCGCACCGAGCCGTTCAACGAGTACGTGGCTCTCGACGCGCCGGTCCGCGAGGCCGCGGTCGCGTACGCGAACCGAGACTCGAAGTCCACGCCGTACGCCGCGTTTGCCGCGGGAACCACCCATCCCGCCCCGGACGCCATGCGGGGAACGGAGCTTTGAGCGGCTCGCGGGATCCGTGTGATCGACCGACTGAGAGCGACGGCGGTCGCGAGCGCCCGGATACGAGGAAGGTTTCCCGAGATACTGACGAGACCGCATCGGATCTCGACAGGGTGGTTCCCTCGCCCGATGCGGTCCTCGGACGGGTCCCGTCCGGAACGAGCCTCCGTCGTGAACTCGCCGCGGCGGCCCGGTCGCGCGGCCGCGAATCCTCGGTCAGAGCGGAACTGGCCGAACTCCGCGACCGGATCGCGTCGATAGCGGTTCCGGCAGTCGATCTCGACGGAGCGCGTCGACGCGTCGCGGACGCGGGCGGCGAGGAGGGACGGCTCAGAGAGCGAGTTGCGACGCTTCGCGGCGACGTGCGTGCGCGGCGAGCCGTCGACGCCGCGACGGACGACGCGCTCTCCGAACTCAAATCGACCGCCGCGGCGCTGGCGAACGCCCAGACGGACCGGATCGCCGCGGAACAGGCTCTCGACCGCACGCGGGCCCGTGCCGCCCGCGTCAGAGACGTCCACGAACGTCGGCTCAAGCTCGCTGACCGACTGAAGAACCGCCGTCGCGACGCCCGCGACGAACTCGCTCGCGAGATCTATCCGGAGTTTCGCGATGCGCTATCAGTCGTTCCGGGCGTCGTTCCGGCCGACGCCGGTCCGGACCCGTCCGAGTACGACGGCCCGCGCCTTGCCGCGTCGCTGGCGGCGGTTCGGATCGCGGACGTAGACGGTCCGATCGCGATCGGTGAGACGACGGACGCGTGGATCGACGAACGCGGTGAGAGTGCCCCGATCACGGCCGTGATCGACGCCGAAGTCGTCCGGTCGCACGGAGCGCCCGTCAGCGAACCCGACGTCTAGAGCGGTTTCCCGACGAGCGCGTCCGCGTCGGCGACGCGGTGTCGTGACAGTTTAAATGCGAGTCCGCGGCAGTGGCCGTATGGATCTCACGTGGACCGTCGAGCGAGAGGGCGACGCGTCGCTGGTTCGGTGTCGCGTGTACAACGACGAGGGGATTCCGCGTCGCGTCCGGCTCGATAGCCGGCTCGACGGCCCGGTCCTCCCTCCGCGTCGCAGTGGCGTTCCGGAAGCGGGCTGGGATTCGGCCGGCGTTGACGTGCGTCTCGCCCCCGACGAGTCTCGGGCGATGGGGTTCGCCGTGCCCGCCGAGCCCGTCGAACCGCCGGTCGAGATACGCGAGGTCGAGAGCGTGACGGACCGCGAAAGCGCACGGTCCGAAAACGGGCATGTCTCGCCCGCCCCGTCCGAGTCGTCTTCGCGCGCCGCGGTCCGCGATCTCGGCGGATACAGGCCGCCGAGAGACGTCGTCGTGGATCGGGATACTGGTCGTACTGGCGTCGGCGCGGACGCTGTCGGTGGCGAGAGCGACGATGTGATCGGCGCCGACGGCCGGGACGGTGGCGGCTCCGTCGCAGGTTCACAGACGCGTGGCTGCTCGCCCACCGATCGGCGTAACGGCGACCGCACCGCTGCATCGGACGCGGTCGACGAGTGGCTCACCGCGGTGGCCGATCGGGTGGGGCGCGCGGAGCGGCTCACGGACGCCGACCTCGCCACCGCGACCGCGGTCGTCGAGGAAGCCGACGGGCTCGCCGAGGTGTCGGACCTCGATCGACAGGTCGCAGCCGACGCGGAGCGGCTCCGTACAGTGAGCGAACGGACGGCTGCGTTGGCCGCGCGCGCCGACGCGGCGGACGTGCCGATCGAGGCGCTGGAGCGGTTGGCGTGATACTCGCCGTCGCGGGCGGGAAGGGCGGCGTCGGGAAGACGACGCTCGCGTACAACATCGCCGCGGCGCTCGACGCCGTCGTCGTCGACGCTGACCTCGGGATGGCCGACCTCCCGGGCGGACGGGGACCGGACCTCCACGACGTGCTCGCCGGCCGTGCCGACCCGATCGAAACACTGCGGTCCGGCTCGGTCGATGTCGTTCCCTGCGGGCGGACGCTCGCCGGCGCTCGGGCCTGTGACCTGACGCGACTCGAATCGGCGATCGCCCGGCTGGAACGCGAGCGCGACACCGTCGTCCTCGACTGCCCCGCCGGGCGACGCGCGGACGCCGGCGTTCCCCTGGCGATCGCAGACGCGTCGGTTCTCATCGTCTCTCCTCGGGCGTTCGCGCTGGCGGACGCGGTCCGGACCCGCGAACTCGCCCGGGAGTTCGACGCCGGCCTCGTCGGATGCGTGGTCAACCGCGTCGTCGAGCCGCCGCCGACCGAGGCGATCGCCGACGCTCTCGGGGCACCCGCCGCGGTCGTTCCGGCGGACCCGCGCGTCGGCCGGTCGGTCGAGATCGAGCGCCCGGTGATCGACGCCGCACCCGACAGCGACGCGGCGGTCGCGATTCGGGACGTGGCCCGTCGAGTGCCGCGGTAAGACGGAGGTTTCGGTGAGACGGAGATTTCGGTGAGACGGAGATTTCGGTGAGACGGAGGTTTCGGTGAGACGGAAATCCCGGCGAGATGGACGCCGCCGAAGCCGGTTTCGGTTACCGTTCGTCCTCGCCGTCGGTCGCGTCATTTTATTCGGCTGGCGAGAAACGGACCGCTATGCTCGCTGCCGTATTCGTCATCGTCGTCGCCGTCGTCGCGTTCCTCGCGGTCGAGGTCGGGCCGCTCGTCGCCGCCGACCGCGTCCGCGACCTGCGCGACCCGACGGACGCGGAGCGCGGCCGGCTCGCGTACCTCCGAGGAGAAGCCGGTCTCGGCGTCGACCGGGTGGCGATCGAACGCGGTGCGGCCGGTGGTTCCGGGAGCGACACGGCAGCGGCAGACGCGGGGAACGACGGCGATCCGGAGGCCGTCGACGTGGCGGTGCGCGGCCCGCCCCGTCGCAGGGTGCTGTTCGTCACGGAGCGTCTGCTGGACGAGGCGGACGAAGATCTCGCGCTCGGTCTCCTCGCGGCGGAGGCCGGACGCGTCGAGACGCGGTACGCCGAGTTCCGGGCCCTCGCCGTCGCGTCGGTGCTCTCCGTGCTGGCCGCGATCGTCACCGCGACCGTCCCGTTCGACACCGGGTTCGCGTCGCTCGTCGCGATCGGACTCTCCGCTTTCTGGGTCGGCCGCCGGGTGCAGTACGCGGCCGACGCCCGCGCGGCCGACGCGGTGGGGGCCGACCGCGTCGCCGACGCGTTCGAGCGCGCCGCCGCGCTGCGGGGCGTCGAGCCGGCGACCGGGGACTGGTCGACGTGGTTCGCGGTCCAGCCGCCGCTCGGGGATCGGATCGCGCGGCTCCGCGAACGGGCGTCCTGACCGTGTCCCGGAACCGTTACCAACCAGCCAGCCGCCTATACGGATAACTCGAATGCGACTCCCGGAACGACAGCTCGCGGTCCTCGAAGCCGCGAGCGCGACGGACGAACGAACCGTAGTCGAAATCGCCGCGGAGACGGGGCTGAAACCCGAGACGGTCACTGGGGCGGCCTTCGACCTCCGCGACGAGGGGCTCTTGACCGTGACCGAAGCGGAGACCGAGACGCTCTCGCTCACCGACGAGGGACGCGAGTACGCCGCAGACGGGCTCCCAGAGGTCCGTCTCTACCGGGCCGGACTCGCGCTCGACGCCGACGACGATCCGGTCTCGATGGGACGAGTCATCGGCGAGGCAGACCTCGACGGTCCCGCGGTCGACATCGCGCTCTCGAACTTCGCGCGGAAGGGGTTCGGCCAGATCGACTCGGGGGAGCTGGTCGTCGACACGGACGCCGATCCCGACGCCGACTCCGAAGCCGCCGCGCTCGCAGCGCTCGCAGCCGACGAGACGCCGGAGGTGGACGACGCGGTGATCGACCGACTCGACTCACGCGGTCTCGTCTCGGTCGAGGAATCGACGACGCGGTCGGTCTTGCTCACCGACGACGGCGTTGACGCGCTGATGGGCGGCGTGGAGGCGACCGAGACGGTCTCCGAAGTCACGCCGGAACTGCTCGCAAGCGGCGAGTGGCGGGACGTGGAGTTCTCCGAGTACAACGTCGAGGCCGACGCGCCCACCGCCCGCGGCGGAAAAACGCACGTCCTCCGGCGGACCGCCGACCGGGTGAAGGACGTGCTCGTCGGGATGGGATTCCAGGAGATGGAAGGACCACACGCCGACAGCGACTTCTGGATCAACGACTGTCTGTTCATGCCGCAAGACCACCCGGCTCGGACTCACTGGGACCGATTCGCGCTCGACGTGGACCCGATGGACGAGATCCCGGAAGAGCTGATCCGGCGAGTGGAGCGGGCCCACCGCGAGGGATGGGGAGAGGACGGTGACGGTTATCACTCGCCGTGGTCCGAGGAGTTCGCCCGCGAGGTCGCGCTTCGCGGCCACACGACCTCGCTGTCGATGCGGTACCTCTCCGGGATCGCGGGCGCGGAACTGGAGCCCCCTCAGCGCTACTTCTCCGTCGAGAAGGTGTACCGCAACGACACGCTCGATCCGACCCACTTACTGGAGTTCTTTCAGATCGAGGGGTGGGTGATGGCAGAGAACCTCTCCGTGCGCGATCTGATGGGCACCTTCGAGGAGTTCTACCGACAGTTCGGGATCACCGACATCCGCTTTAAACCGCACTACAACCCCTACACTGAGCCGTCCTTCGAGCTGTTCGGCGAACACCCTGAAACGGGCGAGGAGATCGAGATCGGCAACTCGGGGGTGTTCCGCGAGGAGGTGACCGGCCCGCTCGGGGTCGACTGCGACGTGATGGCGTGGGGGCTCGCCTTGGAGCGGCTCGCCATGCTCACCACGGGCGCGGAAGACATCCGTGACCTCCACGGGACTCTGGCCGACATCGACTTCCTGCGGAACGCGGAGGTGAGCTACTGATGCCCGTCGTCGACATCGACACCGACGAGCTGCGCGGACTGACGGGGCGTACGGACACCACAGACGAGGAGTTCAAGGAGGATCTGTTCGGACTCGGGTTGGAGTTCGAAGGCGAGACCGACGACGGCCTCCTTCAGTTCGAGTTCGCTCCCGACCGGCTCGACCGGCTCTCGGTCGAGGGTGTCGCCCGCTCGCTGCGGTACCACTACGGCGACGACCGGGGCGTCTACGTCCCGGACACGAACGATCCCGAGTGGACGATCGAGGTCGACGAGTCGGTGCCCGAGGAGCGACCGTACGTCACGGGTGCGATCGTCCGCGGCGTCGACTTCGACGAGGGTGCGCTCGACTCGCTGATCCAACTGCAGGAGAAGCTGCACGCGACGATGGGGCGCGGCCGCGCGAAGGGCGCGATCGGGATCCACGACCTGGCGATGGTGAAGGGTGCGGCGCTCCAAGAGGGCGCGGAGCCGTCTGTCACCTACCGCGGCGTCGACCCCGACGGCGTCTCGTTCGTCCCGCTCGACTCGAACGACGAACTGACGCCGGCCGAGGTGCTGGACGAGCACGACACGGGACAGACGTACGCCGACCTCGTCTCCGACCTCGACCGATACCCGGCGATCTACGACGAGCTCGGCCTCTTCTCGTTCCCGCCGGTCATAAACGGCAAACGGACGGAGGTGACGACGGGCTCGCGCGAACTGCTCGTCGAGTTGACGGGGACGGACCAGTGGACGATCGACAAGATGTGTGCGATCGTCTGCTACGCGCTCTCCGCCCGCGGCGCGACGATCGAGGAGGTCGAGATCGAGTACGCAGACGGTGCGACTCACCCGGACGAGTTCGGTGCCGAGCTGGTCCGACCGAACCTCGACACGACCGAGAAATCCGTCACCCACGATCGGATCGAGACGCTGCTCGGCATCGGTTTCGAGCCCGAGGAGGTAGTCGACTGCTTCGAGCGCGCCGGCCTCGACGCGAGTTACACGCTCGGCGAGGAGGTGACCTACGAGGTGATGATCCCGCCGTATCGCGTCGACGTGCTCCACCCGCTCGACCTGGTCGACGACGTAGGAAGGGCGTACGGCTTCGACGAGCTGGAGCCGCGCTACCCCGACGTGGGGACGGTCGGCGGCCGCCACGAGCGCTCGCGGCTGGAGGACGCGGTCCGGACGAGCCTCGTCGGGCTCGGCTTCGAGGACCTGCTCAACTTCCACATGACGAGCGCGACGGAGAACTACGACCGGATGAACGTCGAGCCGGGGACCGGCGGCGCTGCGGTCGTCGACGCGGGCGAGTCCGACGCCGGTGTCTTCGGCGGCGGCGACCCGGTCGAGATCACGGAGCCGTACAGCGAGGAGTACACCCAGCTCCGGACTTGGGCGCTCCCGTCGCTGGTGATGCTGTTGGAGCGAAACACGCACAACGCCTACCCGCAGGACGTCGCAGAGGTCGGCTTCGTCGCCGAGTGCGACGAGACGGAGAACTCGAACGTGGCCGAGGCCCGCCACGTCGCCGGCGCGGTCGCCCGGCGCGACGCCTCCTACGAGGCGGCAAAGGGGCGGCTGCAGGCGGTGTGTGACGACTTCGGTGCCGAGCTTGAGACGCCTCGGACCGAACATCCCTCGTTCATCGACGGCCGGACCGCGGACGTGGTGATCGACGGCGAGACGGTCGGCGTGATCGGCGAGGTTCACCCCGCCGTGCTCGTCGAACACGATTTGGAGGTGCCCGTCGCGGCCTTCGAGTTCGATCTCGACGCGCTACAGAAATAGGGACCCGATCTTGCGGTTGCCGTCGGGCGTTTATCCGTCGTATTCGGATGCCGTCGCGGTTATAAACCGTTGCTGGCAGATCGACGATGGAGACCTCCAAGGCCCCAGTCGCGACGACTCGCGCGGCGCAGTAAGCACCGCAACGAGCAACGCGAGCGAGGAGCGCAGCAAGCCGTGTTCGTCCTCGCGACTGCCTCTTTGAGTCCCTCCCCACGCACCGCAACCGCACCTCACACCTCCCCAGCCTCGCGGCTCCCTTCGGTCGCCGCGTCCCTCGCGCGTGCTCCTCGCACCCTTCGGCGCTCGGAGGCGCGCGCCACCGCACCGCCGCGTTCGTTTAAATAGCACACCACCGCCGACGAGCCCTCTCGATCAGCTTTCGAACCCGTCTTCCCACCGGAACCGACCGTTTCGCTGGACGACCTCGCCGTCCACCTCCATCTTGGAGTTCTCGCTCACGTCGCTTATCATGTCGACGTGGACGGCGCTGTCGTTGCCGGATTCTCTGTCTGGCAGGCAGGCGTCGTACGCGCGGCCGACCGCGAGGTGGACGGTGTCGCCCATCTTCTCGTCGAAGAGGATCGAGTCGGTAAAGCGGTCGATGCCGCGGTTCATGCCGATTCCGAGTTCGCCGAGCCGCCGCGCGCCGGGGTCGGTGTCGAGGACGCTCTCGAGCGCCGCTTCCCCAGTTTCGGCGTCGAAGTCGACGACCTCGCCCCCCTCGAAGACGAGACGGACGTTCCGGACGCGAGTCGCGTCGATCGTCATCGGCACATCGAAGAACGCCTCGCCCTCGGTGTCGTACGGAGCGGTGAACACCTCGCCGGAGGGGAGGTTATGGGAGTCGTACGCGACGGAGGCGGCGGAGTTGACCGCGGTTCGGCCCGCGATCGACATCGTCACGTCAGTGTCGGGGGCATCGTCGCGCTCGGTGACGATCCGGACCTCCTCGCCGTCGTCGAGGAGAGATTTCATCTGTGCCATCTCCTCGGCGAGCGCCTCCCAGTCGCGGAGGACGGCGTCGTAGACGAACTTCTGGTACTCCTCGTGGGCCATCCCCGCCTGCTGGGCGAGGCTCCGTGTGGGGTGGACCGTCGACACCCAGTCGGTGTCCATGCGCGCCTCGCGGACGCCCTTGCGGGCCTTCGCGTAGGCTCGGCGGGCCTCTCGGCTCACGTCGGCCGTCGCGGTGGTGTTACGACCACCACCGAGCCGGAGGTAGGCGTCGGCGGCCTCGAAGACGGCGCGGTCGACCACCGGGTCGGCGTCAAAGACGGGGGCTGTGCCGTCGTCGGCTCGCGCCTCGCTTCCCTTCAGATACGCCCGCGAGAGTTCATCGGAGCCGTACAGCGTCGTGACGTTCGCCCCCCTCTCGCCGAGCGCCTCGGCGACCGCGACGCCGAGGTCGTGGGCGTCCTCGGCGACGCTCACGACCACGTCGTCGCCGGCCTCGATCCGCGCGCTCCAGTCGACGAGCACCTCGGCGTGCTCGCGTACGCGTTCGTCCATGTCCCGCGAGTCGCGGTCGGGAGGTAAATCGGTGCCGACGCGGGACGTGCACGCTCGCCCACAGCAGATGGTTCGGGCGGGCGACGCCACCGCCCGCGGGGGTTTTTCCTTGCCCGCACCGATGCGACGGTATGACCGACCGGAACGTCCTCGGAGGGGAACTCGCGACCTGCGGCACCGACCCGACGACGGGCTTCGAGCGCGACGGGTGTTGCGGGACGCACCCCGACGACCGTGGGCGACACGAGATCTGCGCGGTGATGACCGCGGAGTTCTTGCAGTTCAGCAGAGAGCGGGGCAACGACCTCGTGACGCCGCGTCCGGAACTGGCGTTTCCCGGGCTCGATCCGGGTGACCGCTGGTGTCTCTGTCTCGGGCGGTGGGTCGAGGCCTTGGAGGCCACGCGGACCCGGAGACTGCCGGAGACGACCGTCCCGCCTGTCGTCCTCGACGCGACGAACGAGGCCGTGTTAGACGCCGTGGAGCTTGAGACGCTCGAAGCACACGCGTACGACGCGTGAAGCGGTGAGAGACCGGAGAGGTGGAGTCGAGCGCGCGGCTACTCCAGATCGAGCAGCGTCGCGACCTCGTCGAGGTAGTCGTCGTAGATCTCGACGGCCGACTCGATCGGGTCGGGCGAGGCCATGTCGATGCCGGCGCGTTCGACGACCGCGAGCGGGTAGTCGGAGCCGCCGGCGGCGAGCATCTCGCGGTAGTCGGCGGCAGCGGAGTCGCCCTCCGCAAGCACGCGCTCGACGATGGCGGCCGCGGCGGAGATGCCGGTCGCGTACTGGTAGACGTAGAAATTGTAGTAGAAGTGCGGAATCCGCTCCCACTCGCGCTCGATACCGCCGGTGAGGTCGGCGGGCGCGTAGTAGTCGCCTTTCAGGTCGGCGTAGATCTCGTCGAAAGCGTCGGGCGTGAGCGCGTCGCCGTCCTCCACGCGCTCGTGAATCCGCTGTTCGAACGTCGCGAACATCGTCTGCCGGAACAGGGTCGAGCGGAAGCGTTCGAGGTACTCGTCGAGGACGTGCGTTCGGAGTTCGTCGTTCTCGACCGTGTCGAGCAGGTGATGCGTTAGGAGGGTCTCGTTGACCGTCGAGGCGATCTCAGCGACGAAGATGTCGTAGCTCGCGTCGTGCCACGGCTGGGCGTCGCCGGCGAGTTCGGAGTGCATCGAGTGGCCGAGTTCGTGCGCCAGCGTGTACATCGAGGCGATGTCGTCTTGGTAGTTCATCATGATGTACGGCTGGGTGTCGTACGTGCCCGAGGAGAACGCCCCCGAGCGCTTCCCCCGATTCTCGTACACGTCGACCCAGCGCGAGTCGAGCCCGTCGGCCATCCGTTCTTGGTACGCATCGCCGAGCGGCGCGACGGCCTCGATCACCCACTGGCGGGCCTGATCGTACTCGACGTCGGGGCCTTGGTCGCCCGTCAGCGACACGTAGAGGTCGTGGCTCTCCAGTCGGTCGACCCCGAGCGCCGCGGCCTTGAGATCGGCGTGGCGGTGGAGCACGCCGAGGTTGTCGTCGACCGTGTCGACGAGCGTGTCGTACACCTCGACGGGGACGTTCGAACCGTCGAGCGCGGCGGCGCGGGCGGAGTCGTAGTCGCGGATCTCGGCGCTCGTCACGTGCTCGCGAACCGCCTTTTCGAGCGAGGTGCCGACCGTGTTCCGGACCCCCTCCCACTCGTCGTAGAACGTCTCGTGGACCCGCCGTCGAAACTCGCGGTCCGGCTCCGTCTGGAGCTTAGTGAAGTTCGCCTGCGTGATCTCCACCTCCTCGCCGTCGGGGTCCTCGACGACACCGTAGCTCATGTCGGCGTTCGTCAGCATCGAGTAGATGTCGCTCGGCGCGCTCGTGACCTCCGATAAGTCGGCGATCACCTCCTCGACCTCTGCCGAGCGCGTGTGCGATTTCATCCGCAACACGTCTTCGAGGTAGTGCTCGTACGCGTCGAGCGCGGGCTCGGCGTCGAGGAACGCCTCGACGTCCTCCTCCGCGAGCGACTGCAGCTCGGGTTCGAGGTACGAGAGCGCGCTCGATGCCTCGGAACTCAGCGAAGACGCCCTCGCAGACATCGCCTGATACTCCTGATTACGGGTGTCTTCGGCGCTTCGGAGCCGGGCGTACGTCACCACCTGTTGGAGGTCGCGGAACACGTCCTCGCGCAGTTCGAGCAGTTCGAGGAGCGTGTCCGCGTCCTGCGTGACGCGGCCCTCGTAGGCCCGAAGGTCGTCGATGCGGTCCGCGACGTCCTCGTAGGCCGCCTCCCACGTCTCGTCGTCGGCGTAGATGCCCTGAAGGTCCCACTTGTACGACTCGTCGATCTCGGACCGCTCGGGAACCGGACTCATGTCCGTCAGGTGGGGTCGCCGCGCACTAAGCCTTGTCACACCCGGCCGGATCGATCGGCGACGCACCGCGCCCCGCGACGGCGGTCACGTGCCGGCGGCCCAGTCGGCGAGATCGGCGACGAGCACCAGGGCGTCCTCGCCGTCGCGGTAGTACCCCGGTAGGCGTCGGATCGGTTCGAACCCCTCGTCGGCGTACAGCGACCGGGCGACTTCATTGCTCTCGCGCACCTCCAGCCGGACGACGGCCGCACCGACGGCGCGGAGTCGGGCGAGCGCCGACCGGAGGAGCGTCCGGCCGATCCCCGCTCCCCGCGCGTCGGGGCGGACCGCGAGGTCTTTGATGTGACCGATGTCCCGGCCGTGGTTCGGGGTGAGGTCGGCGACGACGTATCCCACCACCTCGTCGCCGCGCTCGGCGACGAGAAACGCCGGCTCGTCGACCATCCGCTCGAAGGCGTCGTATGGCCACGGGTCGGAGAAACACGTCTGCTCGATCCGCACCACGGCCAGCAGGTCCGCGCGCTCGACCTGCCTGACCGCGGCGTCGACGGGGATCACGTCTCGGGTTCGAACGCCGTCGAAGTGAATGTGTCGTTACGGTTGGGGGTGTGCGTGCCGCTCGCGCCGCTACTCGCCGCGTCCGGGCACGTCCGCGGACCGGTCGTCCGATCCGTCGAACCGCTCGACGCGCTCGACCGTCTCGTCGCCGGCCGCGGTCTCGGGCGGGAACGTCACCGTCCGCTGCGGGTACGGAATGGAGATGTCGGCCTCGGCGAAGCGGCGCTGGATACCCTCGACCGCGGTCGCCTTCGACCGCCACCGCGCCTGCGGCGTCGGCGGGTCGATCCAGAAACGGAGGTCGAGCAGGATCGACGAGTCGCCGAAGCCGGAGGGGATCACGTACGGCGGCGGGTTGTTGGCGATGGTGTCGATCTCTTCTAACACCGCCTCTGCGATCTCGCTCGCCTCGTCTGGGTCGTCGTCGTATCCGATCCCGACCTCCATGTGGATCCGGAGCCGGCCTTCGCGGCTCCGATTCGTGATCGCCTGCTGGCTGACGAGGTCGTTCGGCACCACGACGTACTCCCCGTCGAAGTTGCGCATGTGCGTGTTCATGATCGTGATGTCGGTGACGAACCCCTCCTCGTCGCCGATCTCGACCCAGTCGCCGATCTCGAACGGCCGCGAGAACATCAACACGAAGCCGGCGATGAGCGACCCGAGAGTCTGTCTCGCGGCCATCCCGAGCACGATCCCCAGGAATCCCGCCCCGACGAGGAGGCCGCCGAGGTTCACGCCCCAGATACCGAGGATGGTGATCCCGGCGATCGCCAGCAGGCCGACCTGCATGATCCGGGTGAGAAGCTGCTCTTGGTGTGCTGTGATTCGGTCGCTGTCGTCGGAGAGGTCCGAGACGTACTCGGCCAACACGTCGCTCGCGACGTACGCGCCCCCGAGGAGAGCGGCCGAGAGGACCGCCCGAGCCCCCACGTTGAAGGCGTTCTCTACGACCGGCAGCACCGCCACGACGAGCGAGAACCGACCCCACAACGAGAGTATCGCGACCGCGGCGAGCGCGAACAGCGCCAACTGCAGGAGCCCGACGAGGATGCGGAGGCCGAACGACACCGGGACCGCGTCTCGCAGCGTCTCGATCGACTGCTCACCGCGACCGTCGAGGAACTGCTCGACCCAGCCGGTGACGACTCTCTTTCCGGCGCGAACGATCCGCGGGAGGAGCAGCCAGCCGACTGCGGCGGTCACTAGCAGTATCCCGGCCGTCACGGCCAGGCGCGCCTCGGTCGTCGCGACGCTTCCCAACAGCGCGTCGAGCGTGGTGCCCAGTCCCGTCACTGCCGGCCAATTCGTCGTCGAGCGTATAAATCGTCGGATACGCCGCGATCGACCGCTCCGACGACCCCGCGGTCGAGTTTTTATGTCACGCCGCGTCCGACGTGGGATATGGAGCCAGACTTAGACCGGTTCGCATCCCGCCGGTCGACGGTGTACGGCCAGCGCGGCGTGGTCGCCACGAGCCAACCGCTCGCCAGCCAAGCGGGCATCGAGGTGCTTCGCGACGGCGGCAACGCGTTCGACGCCGCCGTCGCGACGGCCGCCGCGCTCAACGTGGTCGAGCCGACCTCGACCGGGCTCGGCGGCGACGTCTTCGCGCTGTACCGAACCGCGGACGGCGACGTGGGGGCGATGCGCGCCTGCGGGGGCGCGCCCGCCGACGCGACGATCGAGCGCGTCCGAGAGTCACTCGCGGCCGACGAGGAGGTCGACGCCGACGACCCGGCGGCCGTCGAGATGCCGACGACCGGCCCGCACGCGGTGACGGTCCCCGGGACCGCCCGCGGGTGGGAGGCGACGGCGGATCGGTTCGGCGAGTTCGGACTCGACCGCCTCCTGCAGCCGGCGATCCGCTACGCGACCGACGGCTACCCGGTGAGCGAGGTGATCGCTGCCGACTGGAGGCAGGCCGAGACGCTGTTCGAGACCGACGCCGCTCGCGAGGCGTTCCTCTTCGACGGCGAGGCACCGACCGCCGGCCAGCGAGTCGCTCTCCCGCGGCTCGGCAGGTCGCTGGAACTGATCGCGGCCGAGGGCGCGGACGCGGTGTACGAGGGCGAGATCGCCGAGGCGATCGCGACGACGGTCCAGTCGCGGGGCGGGTTCATGACCGTCGAGGACCTGGCCGGGTTCGAGGTGGAGTGGCCCGAGCCGGTGTCCGCGACGTACAACGGCGCGGAGGTGTACGAGCTTCCGCCGAACAACCAGGGGCTCATCGCGCTGGAGGCGCTCGGCGTCGCCGCCGAACTCGGCGTGAGCGAGTACGCACACGACGCGCCGGAGCGCGCCCACTACCTCGCGGAGGCGCTGAAGGTGGCGTTTCACGACGGTCATCGGTACATCACCGACCCGGCGTACGCCGAGGTCCCGCCGCTCGCGTCGCCCCAGTGGGTGCGCGAGCGCGCGGCCGCGGTGGGACCGGAGGCGAACAGCGACGTCTCGTTCGGCGTGGCCGACGCCGACGCCGAGGACGCCGACACGGTCCTCCTCACGGTCGCGGACGACGAGGGAAACGTCGTCTCGTACATCAACTCGCGGTTCGACGGCTTCGGGTCGGGGCTCGTCGCGGGCGAGACGGGGATCGCGCTGCAGAACCGCGGCGCGTCGTTCTCGCTCGACCCCGAGCACCCGAACAGCCTCGAACCGGGGAAGCGACCGTTCCACACGCTCATTCCGGGAGTCGTTCGCCTCGGCGAGGACGACTGGGCCGCCTTCGGCGTGATGGGCGGATACATGCAGCCGCAGGGACACGTGCAGGTGATCTCGAACCTCGTCGACTGCGACATGCCGCTGCAGCGCGCGCTCGACGCGCCGCGCTGGCGGTACCGCGAGAGCGGCGAACTGGCGATCGAACCGCACTTCGACGACGACGTCGCCGCGAAGCTCGTGCGGAAGGGCCACGATGTGCGGGTCCTCTCGCCCGGGGAGTTCGGCGGCGCACAGATCGCCCGGAATAGAGACGGTGTCCTCTCCGCGGCCACCGAACCCAGAAAGGACGGCACCGCGCAGGGGTACTGACCCCGTCGGTAGCCGAGGCACAGACCGCGGTTTTCACGCCGCTGCGCTTCGAAATCCGTGAAACAGAGCGTCAGCCTCGCAGTCTTTATAACCACCCGTATGGTACCACGTAACAGCATGACGCGACACGTGCGACGACGCGACGTTTTGAGCGGAGCGGGTGCGATGGGTATCGCGGCGCTCGCCGGCTGTTCGACCGAGAGCGGCGACGGCAGCGATTCCGGAGACGGCGGTTCCGGAGACAGCGGTGACGGCGATTCCGGAGACGGCGGTTCCGGCGGTTCCGGAGACGGCGGCGACGGTGAGGTCCCGGACGCCGTGATGATCGTCGGCTTCCCGCAGTCCGGAATTCAGCTGTTCCGCGACTACTACTCCGAGTTCGCAGAGGACACGCCCGACCTCGACATCATCGTCCCCGACGGACTGATCGACTCCGATCTCCCCGGCGAGGTCGACAACGACATGAACAACGTCATCGGGACCGCGCCCTCCGCGGGCGGCCCCGGTGCCGAGTTCTTCACGGAGTCGTACCGGGAGGCGTACGATCAGGACCCCGGCGTGTTCACCGCACAGGCGTACGACGCGATGGCGGTCGAGATCCTCGCGGCCACCGCGGCCGGCGAGAACGACGGGGCCGCGATCCGCGACCGCGTCAGAACCGTCGCCAACCCCGACGGCGAGGAGTTCGGCCCGAGCGACCTCCCGGACGCAGTCGAGGCGGTCGCCGCGGGCGACGCCATCAACTACATCGGTGCGTCGTCGAGCGTCGACTTCGACGTCAACGGCGACGTCGCCACCGCGGCCTACGACATCACCGACTTCCAGGACGGCGAGTTAGAGACGCTCGACACCGTCGAGTTCGGGAACGAACTCAGCGAGGAAGACCGGAGCGCGACCGCGGCCGACCCCGCCGGAGTAGACGGGGAGTTCACGGCACAGATCGGCGTCTTGATGCCGGAAACAGGCGATCTCGGCCCGCTCGGCGGTCCGATCCGAGACGGCGCGCTGCTGGCTGCCACGCAGGTCAACGACGCCGACCTGAACGTCACCGTCGAGACGCGCGTCGAGGACACCCAGACAGATCCGCAGGCCGGAATCTCGGGCGCGAACGCGCTCGTCAACGACGGGTTCGGTGCCGTCGTCGGACCGGCTTCCTCGAACGTCAACCTCCAGGTGGCCGATCAGGTGTTCATCCCCAACGGCGTGGTCGGCATCTCGCCGTCCTCGACCGACCCGAACGTGACCGACCTCGACGACAACGGGTTCATCTTCCGGACCGCGCCCTCGGACCTCCTGCAGGGCCCCGCGATGGCGGATCTCGCAGTGGGTGACAACGTCGGCGCGTCGTCGTCCGGAACGCTGTACCTCAACGACGCCTACGGTCAGTCGCTCGAAGAGTCGTACGTCAACGCCTTCGAAGAGCGCGACGGGACGGTCGGCCAGCGCGTCTCTTTCGAGCCCAACCAGCCGACCTACAGCAGCCAGTGGTCGGACGTGCTGAACCAGTGAATCGGTAGTCCCGATCGGCGTCCGCGAGACGGGGACGACCCCGGTTTTCCCACGCTCGACGTGCGCGCCGCTCGGAGACCGACGCCGGCGACTACCCGCCGAGGAAGTCCTTCCTCACGGCGTCGTCGGCGAGCAGGACGTCCCCGGAGTCGGTGTACCTGTTCTCCCCGTTGACGAGGACGTAGCCCCGGTCACAGCGTCGAAGCGCCTCTTTGGCGTTCTGTTCGACCATCAAGATCGCCGTCCCCGAGTCGTTGATCCGGTCGATCCGGTCGAACATGTCGGAGACGAGGTCGGGAGCCAAGCCGGCGGAGGGTTCGTCGAGCAACAACAGGTCGGGGTCGAGCATGAGCGCCCGGCCCATCGCGACCATCTGTCGCTGGCCGCCGGAGAGCGTGCCCGCCTTCTGGTCGCTCCGTTCCCGGAGGATCGGGAACCGGTCGTAGACCGCCTCGATCTGGTCTTCCGGGACGCTGTCGAGGATGTACGCGCCCATCTCCAGGTTCTCGCGGACGCTCAGTCCGGGGAAGACGTTGTCTGTCTGCGGGACGAATCCGATCCCCTCGCGGATGATCTGTTCGGGCGGGAGCCCCTGAATCTGTTCGCCCTCGAACTCGACGGTGCCGCCCATGTGTGTCGTGAGCCCGAACACCGTCTTCATCACCGTGGACTTGCCGGCCCCGTTGGGGCCGACGACCGTGACGTACTCGCCCTCGGCGACGTCGAGGTCGACGTCCGAGAGGATCTGGAGGTCGCCGTAGCCGGCGTCCACGTCGCGGAGCCTGAGGATCGCGTCGTCGTCGACAACGTGGGTGGTGCCGGCGTCGGCCGTCGCTGCCTGTTCCCCGGTGTCCGACTCTCCGGTGCCCGGCTCGGTCGGTTCCTCCGCCTCGCCGGTCGGTTCCGCCACCGTCTCGTCGTCGCTCATATGTCCTCCCCCAGGTATGCCTCGATGACGCGCTCGTCGGTTCGTATCTCGTCGCCGGTCCCTTCGGCGAGGACGCTTCCCTGATGCATGACGATGACGCGTTCGCAGTTCTCCATGATGACGTCCATATCGTGTTCGACGAGGAGGAACGTGTAGCCGTCCGCGCGCAGTTGGTGGATCCGATCGAGGATCTTCTCTTCGAGCGTCGGATTGACGCCCGCGAGCGGCTCGTCGAGGAGCACCATCTCCGGATCCGTCATGAGCGCGCGAGCCATCTCCAAGAGCTTGCGCTGCCCGCCGGAGAGGTTCCCGGCATGCTCGGTCGCGAGGTGGTCGATCTCGAAGAAGTCGAGCGTCTCCCACGCTCTCTTTCGGAGCGCTTCCTCCTGCTCGACGACCTCGCCCCGGAGCCCCGGCGTGACGGCGCGTATCGCCGACTCGCCGGTCTGGCCTTTCGGCGCGAGCATCAGGTTCTCCAAGACGGTCATCTCCGACAGCTCGCGGGCGATCTGGAACGTTCGAACGAGTCCCCTTCTGGCGATCTGATACGGTTCGAGCCCCGTTATGTCCTCGCCTTCGAAGTGGACCGTCCCCGCGGTGGGCTCGTGGACGCCCGTGATGCAGTTGAACGTCGTCGACTTGCCGGCCCCGTTCGGACCGATGAGTCCGGTCAGACTCCCGCGTTCGACCTCGAAGGTCGCGCCGTCGACGGCGGTGACGCCGCCGAATCGCTTGACGAGCCCCTCGACGCGCAGCGGAACGTCCGTCGGCGTGTGCTTCGCCGCCTCCTCGACCGGGCTGTCTTGCGTCTCCGCGTCGGCCGTTGCTCCGCCGGTCGCGGCGTCCGCACCTTCCACGTCGGTCGGGTCGTCGGGAGCGCTACTCATCGGCGTCACCCCCGTTCGGTCGCTCCGCGAGGTCGACGGCGGCGGCCGTCTCGATCCGGTCGCCGAGGATGCCGTCGGGACGCCGGTGGATGATGAACACCAGCACGAGCCCCAAGAAGACGAACTGCAGCGGCGCGACGTTCTCGGTCGCGTACGCGAGGAACGTGATCGGATCGAGCGACGCGACCGCATCGGCGAACGACGGCGGCGTCTGCGCGTCGATGAGCCCGCGCACCGTGCCGCCGACGCGCCGCGGCCCCTCGAACAGCGCCGCCGCGAAGACGAGGCCGCCGATCACCGACCCGGTGTTCGACCCGGAGCCGCCGATGATGACGGCGATGAATACGTAGAAGGTCAAAAGCGGCATGAACTGCGGCGTCGGCGAGACGTTGCCCTGACTGCCGAACCAGAGGATGCCGGCGAGCCCCATCAGCGCGCAGCCGATGACGAACACCTTGATCTTCACGAGGTTCACGTTCTTCCCGAGCGAGTCGGCGACGGTCTCGTCTTCCCGGATCGCCTTGAGAACCCGCCCGAACGGCGAGTGACCGAGGCGTTCGAGCAGGAGGTAGTAGCCGACGAGGACGACGGCGAGGACGGCGATGTACCCCCAGCCGATGAGGATCGGGTGGGCGATACCGAGCCCGCCGTCGCCGAAGACGCCGAAGACGAGGTCGCCGAACGGCGTCGGCGTCCCCGCCTGTCCGTCGACGAGGAACAGCTCGCGGACGGGGTTGGCCGGCATGCCCATTCCGCGGCCGCCGCCGGTGCCGACGCCGATAGTCTCCCGCAGCAACGCGTCGAACGCGCTCGACTGGAGCGTCAGCCGGATGATCTCGGAGAGGCCGAGCGTGACGATAGCGAGGTAGTCGGCCTTGAGCCGCAGGGCCGGCAGCGCCGCGATAGCACCGACGAGCGCCGCCATTCCCGTGCCGGCGACGATACCGACGGGGAGCGGGAGCCCCAGTCCGGGCGGGCCGAACGCGGGGTCCGGCGACCTGACGACCATCCCCATCGTGTAGACGGCGACGGCCATGAAGCCCGCGACGCCGATGTTGAACAGTCCGGTGTACCCCCACTGGAGGTTCAACGCGAGCGCGGTGAGGGCATAGACCAGTCCGAGGAACGTCAGCGTCTCAAGCAGGCCGACGACGCTGTTGAGCCCGCTCGTGGCGGTCAGCACCGTCGCGGCGGCGTAGATGATCGCGAGCGTCCCGAGTACGAGTCCGAGGTCGCTGCGGCGCGCGGCGTCCGCGAACGCGCCGAGCGCGCTGTCGGGGCCGGCAGCGGGTCGGGAGTCCGCGTCGCTCATGCGGTCGAGACACCTCCGAAGAGCCCCTCGGGGCGCAACAGGAGCATGAGGATCATCACGGCGAACGCCGCGGCCTGATTGAAGTCGGAGGGGATCCAGATCGTCGAGGTGGTGAACACGACGCCGATGACGAGGCCGCCGGCGATCGCGCCGTACACCGACCCGATCCCGCCGAGGATCACGGCGGCGAAGATGAGAAGCAAGAGGAGCCACCCGAAGTCGAACTGGATCGTCCCGCGCAAGAGCACGTAGAGGTACCCCGACGCGCCGGCGAGCCCGCCGCCGATGATCCACGTCGCGGTGACGACGCGCTCGGCGGGGATCCCGGTGATCAGCGCGAGGTCCTTGTTGTCGGCCATCGCCCGCATCGCGGTGCCGAGCTTCGTGTGCTGGAGCATGAAGTGCATCGCGAGCATCAGCCCGATAGCCGCCACGACGATCGTCAGCTCGTGGGCGTTGATCGAGACGCCGAGCGGACCGAAGACGATGCTCGACGCGTCCACGCTCGCGGTGATCCCCCGCCGGTCCGAGCCGTAGACGAACTGCAGCAGATACCGGACGACGAGCGCCGCGCCGATCGAGGCGATCAGGATCGAGATCCCGTCGCGGTCGCGCATCGGCTTGTAGAACGCCCGATCGAGCGCCAGCGCGACCGCGGCGGTGACGACGAACGCGGCGACGAGCCCGACGAGGATCGCCCCCGGCGTGGCGAGGATGTGCGCGCCGATGTCGCCCGGAGACGCGCTGCCGGCGTCGCGGACGGTGAGCAGGGCGCGAACCGGCACGTCGCCGAAGCCGGCGAGCAGGAAGGCGACGCCCCATCCGGTGAACGCGCCGGTCGAGACGAGGTCGCCGTGCGAGAAGTTCGCGAACGAGAGGATGCTGTACGTCATCGAGAGCCCGATCCCGGCGAGCCCGATCACGAGTCCGATCACGAGCCCGCTCCAGAGGTTCGACCGGAGCCGTCCGACGGAGAGCGCGCCCCCGATCGGCCCGATCGACACCCCCGCGAGCTTCGCGATGAGGTCGACGAGGAGCAGGCCGCCGAAGAGCGCGACGAGAAGGAGCCCCGGTCTGGCCCGCATCGTGTCGACCGGTGACGGTTCAGTCGTTCCCATGTGTGCGTCTCACTGACGCAGTCTCAGACACCGAGAGGTAAATAATTCGCTGTTTCGAGGGACGTGCGGGCCGAAACCGTCGGTATACCGTCAGGTATCGTGCGCCCGCTGTCAGTCACCGCCGGCGGCCCGCGCTCGTCGCCTCGCGTCCGTCGCCGAACGCCCCTCTCGCAGCAGCGCCTCGACGAACAGCTCGCCGGCCTTGTACGAGGAGCGGACCATGGGGCCGGACGCGCAGTAGAGGAAGTCGAACTCCGCTTCAGCGACCGCCCGCCACGTCTCGAAGGCGTCGGGATGGACGTACTCGAACACGTCGAGGTGCGAGCGCGACGGCTGCAGGTACTGTCCGAAGGTGACGATGTCGACGCCGACCTCCCGGAGGTCCCCGAGCGTGCGGTACACCTCGTGGTCGTACTCGCCGACGCCGAGCATGAGGCTCGTCTTCGTGTGGATGTCGGACTCGCGACCGACCAGATCGAGCACGGCGAGCGACTGCTCGTAGTCGGCCCGCCGGTCTCGGACCGGCCACTGGAGCCGCTCGACCGTCTCGACGTTGTGGGCGATCACGTCGGGGCCGGCGTCGACGATCCGGCGAACGGCCTCCGGGTCGCCCTGAAAGTCGGGGATGAGCGTCTCGACGAGGATATCCGGGTCGCGCCGCTTGATCGCGCGGATCGTCTCGGCGAAATGCGCCGACCCGCCGTCCGCGAGGTCGTCGCGGTCGACGGACGTGAGGACGACGTAGTCGAGGCCGATCTCCGCGACCGCATCCGCGACGTTCTCGGGCTCGTCGGGGTCGAGCGGCTCCATCCCGCCGGTCTCGACGTCACAGAAGTTACAGCCGCGCGAGCAGCGGTCGCCCATCAACATGAACGTCGCGGTGCCCGGCCCGTTCGCGCCGCCCTCGGCGGCGTCGGCCGCCTCGTCGTTCGGAGGCGCGTTCGCGCCTCCAGACCAGCACTCGCCCATGTTCGGACAGTTGGCCTCCTCACAGACGGTGTGGAGGTCGCGCTCGCGGAGGCTCGCTTTGATCTCCGTGAACCGAGAGCCGGACGGGGGGCGCGACTTCAGCCAGTCCGGTTTCCGACGGCCGCGTTGCATGTCCGGAACACGGCGAGCGGACGGCAAAAGCGTGCGGGTCGAGCGCGCAGCGATGCAAATCCAGTCAGCCCGACAGGAGGCTCTCGCCCGTCATCTCCGAGGGTCGGTCGAGGCCGATCAGATCGAGCAGGGTCGGCGCGACGTCACAGAGCGAGCCGTCGTCGCGGATCTCGCTTCCCCCGCCGTCGCCGTCGGGCGTCAGGTAGACGATCGGAACGGGGTTGAACGTGTGGGCGGTGTGGGGGTCCTCCGGCGTGCCCATGTCGTCGGCGTTGCCGTGGTCGGCCGTGACGACCGCGTGGCCGCCCGCGTCCGCGACCGCGTTCAGGAGCCGGCCGAGCTGTTCGTCGACCGCCTCGACCGCCTCGACCGCGGCGTCGAAGTCGCCCGTGTGCCCCACCATATCGGGATTGGCGTAGTTCAACACCACGAGGTCGGGGTCGTCGGTCGCTATCGTCGCGACCGCCTCGTCGGTGAGTTCCTCGGCGGACATCGCCGGGAGCTGATCGTAGGTCGGCACGTCCGGGCTCTCGACTATCGTCCGCATCTCGCCGGGGAACTCCACCTCGCGGCCGCCGTTGAGGAAGTACGTCACGTGCGGGTACTTCTCCGACTCGGCGGTCCGGAGCTGCGTCAGGCCGGCGTCTGAGACGACCTCGCCGACCGTGTTCTCCGGCTGTTGCGGCGGGAAGGCGACGGGGAACTCGAACGTCTCGTCGTACTCCGTCATCGTCGTCATCCGGACGTCGGGCTGATCGAGATCGAACTCCCAGTCCGGCCGAGTGCCGGTCAACATCCGGACGAGCTGACGGGCGCGGTCCGCCCGGAAGTTGAAGAAGACGACCGCGTCGCCGTCGGCGAGCGCGGGCTCGCCCTCCACGAGCGTCGGCTCGATGAACTCGTCCGTCTCGCCGCGGGCGTGCGCCTCCTCGGCCGCCGCGACCGCGCTTGCGGCCGAGTGCGGAGCCTCTCGGTCGACGATGGCGTCGTACGCCTTCTTGGTGCGCTCCCAGTTCTCGTCGCGGTCCATCGCGTGGTATCGCCCCGTCACCGTCGCGACGTGGCCGGTCCCGCACTCGTCCGCCCTCGCGGTCACTGCGTCGAGGAAGCCGTCGGCGATCTCGGGCGCAGTGTCGCGGCCGTCGGTGAACGCGTGGGACGTCGCCGGGATGCCGGCGTCGGCGGCCGCGTCGATCAGCGAGAGGAGGTACTTGACGTCGGAGTGGACGCCGCCGTCCGAGACGAGACCCATGAAGTGGACTCGTCCGCCCGTCGCGTCCGCGTGCTCGAACGCGTCCGCGACGGCGTCGTTGTCGCCGAGCGAGCCCTCGGCGAGGGCGTCGGAGATCCGCGTGTACGCCTGCTTGACGACCCGTCCCGCGCCGATGTTGAGGTGACCTACCTCGGAGTTTCCCATCTGTCCCTCCGGCAGGCCCACCCGACGGCCGTGGACGACGAGTCGGCCGTCGGCCCCGCGCTCGGTCGCCGCGTCGAACGTCGGCGTGTCGGCAGTCGCGACCGCGTCTCGGCCCACCGGGCGTCCCGAGGGGTCACCGGTCGCGCCGTCGTCGCCGCGCTCCGGATCGCCGGTCACGTCCGCCTCGCCGCGCTCGGAACCCGCGCCGAGCCCCCAACCGTCGAGAATGATGAGCGCCGTCTCCATGCACGCGTTTCCCCGCCGCGGGATAATTACCCTTCGCTACCCGGCGGGATCACGACCGGACGCGGCGCCGACGCCGTCGGGAAGTCAGCCTTATCACTGCTCGACGCTAACCATACGTTAATGGACTCCGCGGTACTGCTTGATCTCCTCGGCAACGAGAACCGGCGGCGCATCCTCCGGCTGCTCGCAACCAAGCCCTGCTACGTCACGGAGATCTCGGAGTACCTCGACGTGAGCCCGAAGGCGGTGATCGACCACCTGCGGAAGCTGGAGGAGGCCGGTCTGATCGAGTCGACGACGGACGATCAACGCCGCAAGTACTTCAGGATCACGCGCAGCCTCAGACTGGAGGTGAGCGTCTCCCCGTACGGCTTCGGTGCGAAGAGCGCGTACCCGGCCAAGAGCAGCCTCGACATGTCGGGGCGGTGTCCGCACCTCTCCATCGAACTCTCCGACGGGTCCGGCGTCGGTCCGTCGACAGAACTCGCCGACCTCGCCGACGAGTTCGCTCGCTTGCAGGACCTCGACCGCGAGCTCTCGCTGGCCCAGCGGTGGGTGCAGGGGCGCGTCGAAGACACGCTCTCACGGATCGACGACCGACTCGGGACCGAGGCGGACAGCCGGTTTTTCGCCGCGGTGCTCGCCGCGCTGATCGAGACCGACGGTACGCCCGCCGCCGTCGCCGAGGAGGTCGGCGCTCGCGAACGTACCGTCGCCGACGCCCTCTCTCGGCTCGCCGACGTGGGCGTAGTCGCCCGCGAGGCCGGCGGAGAAGACAGCCCAAACCGCTATCGAATCCGGTAAGGTTCCAGTATCGCGGACCGCTTCCGGAACCTTTTGGCTCGCTCCCGGGAGACGATCCACGTGAGCCGAATACGGACGCTCGGACTGTTTCTCACTCTCGCCGCCGTCTGGGGATCGGCGTTCATGGCGATCAACGCCGGGCTGGCGTACTTCCCGCCGGTGCTGTTCGCGGCGTTCCGCTTCGACGTCGCCGGCGTCGTCATGCTCGCGTACGCGGCGTACGCCGTCGACGATCCGTTTCCCCGCGGCCGCGACGAGTGGACCGTCGTGGCGATCGGGGCGACGCTGATCATCGCCGCGTACCACGCGTTCCTGTTCGTCGGCGAGAGCGACCCGGCGGTGACGAGCGCCGTCGCGGCCGTGATCGTCAGCCTCTCGCCCGTCCTGACGACGGTGTTCGCCCGGGTGTTTCTCCCCTCGGAACGTCTGACCGCGGTCGGCGTCCTCGGCCTGCTCGTCGGGCTCGTCGGCGCGGTCGTGCTCGCCGCGCCCGACCCGGCGAACCTGACCGGAAGCGGCACCGTCGCCAAGTTCCTCGTGTTGCTCGCGGCCGCCGCCTTCGCGCTCGGGTCGGTGCTGACCCGCGCCGCCGACACCGACATGCCGATAGAGACGATGGAGGCGTGGTCGATGCTCGTCGGGGCCGCCCTGACGCACCTGCTCTCGCTCGGGCTCGGCGAGTCGGTCGCCGACGTGACGTGGTCGTCGGAAGCGCTCCTCTCGCTCGCGTACCTCGCCGTCGCCGCGAGCGGGTTCGGCTTCCTCATCTACTTCCGGCTGCTCGACCGGCTCGGGCCGATTGAGATCAACCTCGTCTCGTACGTCGCCCCGGCCTTCGCCGCGCTCGCGGGCTGGGCGTTCCTCGACGAGGGCGTCACGGCCACCACGGTCGCCGGCTTCGCGATCATCTGCGTCGGCTTCGCGCTGGTAAAACGCGCCGCGCTCCGGGCGACGCTCCGCGAGTACGGCGTCGTCGGGTGAGTTTCGGCCGGACGTCGCCGGTACCGTAGTCGACAAGCCGTCGATCTCCCGGCCGAAAACTCCGATTTCGGGCATCTTGCGAGCCACCAAGCACTTACCGCCACCGCCTCGATTTCGAGCACATGTCAGTCCCCGATGGGTCGAGCCGACAGAACGGAATCGCCGAGCGCGTCGCCGCGGGCGCGGGCGTCGGTGCCGTCGCCTACGTCCTCGGCTACCTGATCACCTTCCTCACCCAGAGCGGCCGGATCGAAGCGCAGCTCCGGGGCTTCAACGCCTTCGCCGACCTGTTCGGCGGCGACCCGATCCCGACGTGGCAGAGGGTTGGCTGGGTCTTTTATAATGCTCACTTCGTCGATACCGAGGTTCCGGCGCTGGTGGGCGGTGCCCGGTCGGTGAACTTGATCTCGCAGGCCGACGGCGGCTCGCTCGGCTGGCTGTTCGTCCTCCCGCCGCTGCTGTTGCTCGCGGCGGGCCTCGCCGCGGGGCGGTTCGCGGGCGCGACCGGCGCGATCGAGGGAGCGCGGTCCGGCGCGTTCGTCGCCGTCGGCTATCTCCCGCTCGCGGCACTCGGCGCGTTCCTGTTCCGGTTCACGGTCGGTGACGGCGCGGTGGCCCCCACGCTCGTCACCGCCGTCCTGCTCGCGGGGGCGGTGTATCCAGCGGTGTTCGGTTCGATCGGCGGGACGATCGGTGCGGCGGCCTCGTCGACGCGTGCGGAGTGAGTCAGGGGATCCGGCGAGTTCGAGGCGTCCGACCGACTCTCAGTACTCCGCGTCTTCGGGATCGAACCGGTCGCCGTACTCGCGGACCGGGTCGACCGGTCGTCCCTCGTCGGTCTCGGGTGCGACGTAGTCGATGAAGGTCTCGACGTCCGGCTCGCGGACGCGGACCTCGACGTCGATCTCGCCGAGTTCGTCGGACTCGCCGACCGCGAAGTTGACGACGCCCTCGAAGGCGGCCTGTTTCTTCAGCGAGAACGAGAAGCCGTCGTCGGTGGCGTTGTCCAGAAACACCCGACGGGCGGTATCGAGGATCTCCTGTTCGTGAAGCACGTCGGAGAAAGCGTCGAGCGTGTGGGTCTCGGCGACGAGCGCGCCGTCCTCGTGAGTCAACTCCGCGTCGGGGAACACGTTCGACATCGCGTCGGCCACGCGGTCAGTCACCTCGGTGTCGCGGACCGCGGCCCTGATGTCGACGTCGACGCTGTAGATCACGTTCCGTCACCTCCGGTGTCGGCGGTCGCGGGATCGGTGCTCGTGCGAGCGGATCCGTCGTCGTCTGTCTCCTCGTCTTCGATCCCGAGAACCTCGCGGACGCGAGTCCGGAACGCCGCGAGCGTGCCGGTGTTGTCGATCTCGGCGTCGGCGCGGTCGAGCGTCTCGCCGAGACCGAGGTCGATCTCGCGGGCGTCGCGCTCGCGGAGCGCTTCGAGGTCCGAGTCGGATTCGTCGCGGCCGCGGGCGTCGAGGCGCTCAGCGCGGAGTTCGAAGGGAGCGCGGATCGCCACGAGAGTGAAATCGTCGCCGAACGCCTCGCGGAAGCGCTCCAGTTCGACCGTCGATCGGAGACCGTCGACGAGGACAGTGTCTCGGTCGCTCTCGTCGGCCGCTTCGCGGATCCGGGGGAGCGTGCGAGCGGCGATGGCGTCGTCGCCCTCCTCCTCGCGGAGCGCGCCCGCGATCCGGCCGTGGTGTTCCGCCGGGTCGAGACCGCGACGGCGGCACTCCGCGCGGATCACGTCGCCCATCACGACCACGGGGATGCCCGCGGCCTCGGCCACGTTCGCCGCCTCTCCCTTGCCGCTACCGGGGAGACCGACGGTTCCGATGACGTTCATTGGCCGCGGCTAGTCCGCTCGCGGACTTAGGTCTGCTGTTGGGACGCTGTGCCGCCGGCGCGAACCGTCGGCGTTTTTTATATCGGGCGTGCGAACTCAATGTGAGGGCACGTAGCTCAGCCAGGATAGAGCGTCGGACTTCTAATCCGACGGTCGTGGGTTCGAATCCCACCGTGCCCGTGAAGCCGCCGAGCGACGGCGAGGCGTGCTGAATCGAGGCACGCAGGCGATTCGAACCACGCGAGACGAGCGCAGCGAGTCTCGCCATCGGGTTCGAATCCCACCGTGCCCGTTATCTGCGAACGAAGTGAGCAGTAACGGCACCGGACTCGAACCGTCGACCGCGGCCCTGAAACCCCTCCCGACCGTCTGCCCGCATATGAGCGACGAATACGCAGAGCGGCTCCGCGCGAACCGCCGCGAGAAGGACGACTTCTTCGCCGAGCACCCTCAGTCGCCGATCCCGCCCGAACAGCGCGACGAGTTCGACGGGCTCGACTACTTCCCGCCGGACCCGGACTACCGCGTCGAGTCGACGCTGACCGTCCACGACGACCCCGACCCCGTAGAGATGGAGACGACCGCGAGCAACCCCGTCCGGTACCTCCGGACCGTCACGTTCTCGTTCGAGGTCGACGGCGGTGAACACGCCCTCGCGGGGTACCGACAGGAGGGCGATGACGGGGCGATATTCGTCCCCTTCCGAGACAAGACGACCGGTCAGCAGACGTACCACCACGGCCGGTACATGGAGCTGGAGCCGGACGCCGACCTCGTCGACGGCGCGAGCGTACCGTTGGATTTCAACCTCGCGTACAACCCCTTCTGTGCGTACAGCGAGACGTTCTCCTGTCCGCTGCCTCCCGAGGAGAACTGGCTCGAGATCGTGGTGCCGGCCGGCGAGCGAACTCCGAGCCTCGAGTGACGGCGGCGCGCCGGGTCGGACCGCGTCGTCGGAGCGCCGCGAGCGCGTCGGCGAGAGCGTGCCCCGGAATCCATTTCACCGGGGGCGACGACGGGCACGTATGATCGACGAGACCGTCGCCGAGATACGGGCGATGCGAACCCACAGCACGTCCGCGGTGGCCGTGAAGGCGACGCAGTCGCTCGCGGAGCTGCTCGACCGAGAGTACGTGACCGTCGACGAGTTCGAGCGCGACCTCGAACACAATGCCGGCGTGTTGCGGCGCTCGAACCCCTCGCACGCCGCGCTCCACAACGCGATGCGCGACGTGGAGCGTTCCATCGTCGGCGAGGTCACGTCCGTCGAAGCGGCGAAGCAGCGCCTCGAAGACGTGATCGCGCGCGTCACCGAGGAGATAGAGACGGCGAAGGGCGAGGCGGCCGCCAACGCCGCCGAACGCATCGAAGACGGCGACACCATCCTCGTCCATGACTACTCGACGACCGTGCTCGAATCGATCGAGAACGCCGCGCGCGACGGCGCGCACCTGACGGTGTACGTCACGGAGGCGCGCCCGCGGACCCTCGGCCGGAAGACGGCCCGTGCGCTCGCCGGGATGTCGCGCGTCGACACCCGGATGGTCGTCGACAGCGCCATGGGGTACGCGCTCCGCGACTGCGACCGCGTCCTGCTCGGGATCACGTGTATCACCGGCGGGACCTACTACAACCGTATCGGCACCTTCCCGCTCGTCGTCACCGCGCGCGAACTCGGCGTCCCGGTCACCGCGGTCGGCTCCGGCGCGAAGACCATCGAGGAGTTCCGGTTCGAAAACGAGTTTCGCGACGCCGTCGAGGTGATGCGCGAACCGGTCGAGGGCGTCACGATCGAGAACCCGAGCTACGACGCGACGCCCATCGGCATGGTTGACACCGTGATCACCGACGACGGCGTGATGGAGTGAAACGGGAGTCGGCTTCATCCCCGTCGCCAGAATCACCTGCAGAACGTTGGTTCTGGCGGACAACCAGAAACCGCAGGTTTCTGGTGACGCCCTGAAGCGCGAGGATTTCGCCTCGAATCTCCCGTAACCGGTCGACTCTCGGCGGCCGGCTGGAGTCCGCGGTCGAGAATCCACCGATTGGGTCGTCGGTCGAGAGCGTCCCAGAGCTTTCAGCACACCGAGTATCAGTGGCTGTGAACGGTACACAAACGCTTTGTGTATGTACCGTGTTACCACTCACAATGAGCGTGAATCCGGGCGCGACCGGGGTCTTTCAGGTCCCGAGCGCCGATCCAGCGGTCGCGGAGTGTACAACCCTCTCGTGTGAGTTAGGGGCGGTGGCGACCGAGCCGGGGGCCGTCACTGCGGTCGTCCTCGTCGGACTCGTGGCGTTTCTCGCATTCGCGTACGTCCGCGATGCGACCGACGACTGTCGACGGGAGCGGACCCGTGTACTGGCCGAGCGCGACGCCTTCGAGTCGTTCGCTGACCGCGTCTCGTCGCTCGAACCCGCGCCGCCCGCGCGGTCGACGACGGCGGCCTTCGAGGGGCCTGTCGCGGGCGTCCGTACCGTCGATCGGTCGAGCGGGGACGATGTCACGCTCAGACGGGTGCTCTCGGCGTACAGAGACACCGTGATGTCACTGCCGCACTACGAGCGGGAGTACGACGAGACGCTCCCGGAGAGCCTCGCTGCGGAACTGGGACCGGACACGGCGACCGCGCTGGCGTCGGACCGCACGCTCTCGGCCGGCGCGCAGTCGGCGCTCGTCAGGCGGAGCCGGCAGGCGGCCGACGCCCGATCGTCGCTGGCCGACGCGATCGGCACCGAAATCGATGCACTCGGGAGCGTCGACAGCGAACTCGCGAGCGTGGACCGCCGTCGGCGTCGACTCATCGAACACCTCGACGGGATCGACCGCGATCCGACGGACGCCGCCATCGACGTGTGGCGGCGACTCGACGACCTCGAACGCGAGTGCGACGCGCTCGCCGGCGACCGACAGACGGCGCTCGACGATCCGCCGCTGCGGCCGGACACACCCCTCGACGTGGAGGGCGATCGAGCCTTCTACGAATACCTCTACGGGCCGACGGACGGACCGAACTATCCCGTGCTGTCGCAGCTCGCGGAGCTTGCAGATCGGATCCGATCGGACCGAGACCACGTCGCGAGCCGGCTCGCTCGCGGCCGATAGAGCGATAACTGCGCTGCAGCCGTAGTGTTCAGATAAGCTGGTTCCATACGAAGCTGGACGATCTGATCCAGCCGTCGGCGGTTTCTGCTTCGGTGTTGCTGAAACAGTTTGAGAAACTGGCAGTCGACGTTTTATTTCACGAAAGACACGTTCGATACTGTTTCGATTCCACGTCGTTCGTATCTGAAATCGAGATCGTGTTTCCGACAGGCTTGCTGAAGTGAATCTGAACCATCAACGAGAACAGTTGCGTCGTCTACATCGTGTTTGTCACGGTGTTCAGCAAAAAACCGATCTGCGAGAGCGTTATTTGTTGTCGGTTCAAGCTTTGTGTGGAGCAGATCGTTCGTTTCCGGATCGACAGCAGCGTACGGGTGAACAACCGCCGTGGCGGTCGTTTTCGGGCATAGATCACTTTGAAATGCACCGTCTCACCTTTCAAGCGTTATCTGAACACCGCCTCGTTAAGCTTCAACCCCACGAGGGTTCGTCTGAAACACTCGGAAACCCCAAGTTAACCTCGAACTGGATGTTGTCAGATAGGTCAATTGGACAGAAAGCAGTGACACCCCCGACTCATGCGCAATCGCTTTGCCCTGCAGTGTCTACAAAATATAATCGAAATGGTGGTTTGTAGAAGTACACCTTAAAGTCTGGAGCATCAGAGGAACCGACTTCTATATTGCGATATACAATTTATAATTTCGTCGAAAACCCACCGCTCCGCGTCTCGACCTCTTCTCGTCTATTTGGTGTCCTATAATCTTCAGATACCCTCGTGCCCTGAGACATGGTTCCAGAACTAGCCAATCAACGTCTCCAGCATTAGCGGCGAAGTTCTCTCGACCGAAGCTACCCTACTGATGCCCCTATGGCACCCGTCCGTCATCATCTTCGTCGCTCGGCTCGGCATCGACGCCATCTGGACCGTACACTAGTTCTCCTCCGCCAACCAGATCTCCGCTCTCGGAGTCGAAGAGTGAAATGTCGATGTAGCCCGTAAACGAGTGGTTCAGCGTCACCTCGTCGCCGACGTCGAACGTGTCGCTTCCGTCAGATATGTCGAGGTAGGTCCCGTTGGCCTCGTCGTTGTCGATCTGCGCGAGCGTGTACGGCCCGACGCGACCGCCGTCTCCGCTCAGACGGAACAGGACGTCTTCCGTGTCGAGGCTCGGACCGCCGACGTGGCGAAGGGTGACAGACGAGTCCGTCACTTCGGCTTTCACGTTGATTCGGGTGGCGTCGCCCTGGTCCCGAACGGCGTTCGTCTGGACCAGCGCGGCCGAACCGATCGTCACGGATATCACTACGAGGACCGCGACGAGTAGGATAACGCCGATCGATTCGGTGACGGCTCGGTCGTTCATAGTCCTTTTCCCGTCCGTCGAACGACCGAGACGATACCGTCGCGTCTCGGTCGACGGTCGGAGCGATGCGTGTATCGCCTACGTCACGAGCAGGTAAAGTGTTTTGTCGGCTCGACTCGGCATCGAGGTCGGGCAGTCTTCGAGCCACGGCAGTGGAGCGTTTATGTTCGTGGGGCGTGGACGAGGCTCCATGGACGCCACGCCGAGCGATCGGGGCCAAGCGAACCTTGTCGGGTTCATCATCCTCTTCGGGTTCCTGTTGGTCAGCTACTCGCTCGTTCAGGCGTACGTCGTTCCGAATCAGAACGCGGAGGTCGAGTACCAGCACTATCAGGAGGTCCGCGAGGACATGACGGGTCTGTACGCCGAGATCGTTACGCCCGAGAGGTCCACGAGCGACCGGCAGGTACTCGTCCCCGTCGATCTGGGGATGGACTACCCGCCGCGACTGCTGTTTCTCAACCCGCCGCCCGCGTCGGGGTCGATCCGGAGCAGCACGCAGGGGACGATCCGGATCGACGGGGCGAACGCGACCGAAATCTGCGGCGGAAACGACACTACCGGACTCGTCTACTCGCCGAACTACCAGGTCACGACCCAGCCGGACATCCGGTACGAGAACGGGTTGCTCTACGTCGAAACGGAAGACGACGCGTACGCGATGCTCGAACAGCGGCCCATTCTCACCGAGAGGGAGAACGGGAACGACGTGATCTCCCTCTACCGGCTGTCTGGAACGCTACCGAGGCAGTCCGGAACGGATACGCTCCCGCTCGAGATCACCGTCCCCGGAGGATCCGAGAACTCCGCGACGGTGAACGACGTCACCGTCACCCTTCGGAGCGACCTCCCCGCGAACCAGTGGAACGAGCGCGTGCTCACCGGCGGCCAGAGCGGACTCAACGCGACTCAAATCGACGACGACACCGTCCGGATCCAGGGGTTCAACAGCACGTACGACGTGCGATGTCCCGCGGTCGGTCTCGGGAAACCGCCGTAGGGCCGTCTGAATCGGACTGCGGCCCGGACCGGGCACGTACGACGCGATCGGACGACCTGACAGTCGACGATCGACGTAAACCACCATCGACAAAGCCATATGCCGTCCGTATGAACGACCGTGTATGACCGCAGTCGGCATCGACGGTGTCGGAATCTGGACCGGAAATCTCAAACTCGATCTTCCGGGCACGTTCGCGCCCGAGAAGGGCGACGACCCGGAGAAGTACACGAAGGGCCTCGGCCTCAACAACTCCTCGTTCCCGGACGTGTACGAGGACATCGTCACCATGGGGGCGAACGCGGCGAAGGAACTGATGGACCGCAAGGGGCTCGAACCCGCGGACATCGGTCGGATCGACGTCGCCACGGAGTCGGCGTTCGATCACTCCAAGCCCGTCTCGACGTACATCGCGGGTTGTCTCGAACAGGTGTACGACGGCGACTTCACCCACGCCAACAAGGGCGAGCGGAAGTTCGCCTGCCTCGCCGGCACACAGGCCATCGACGACGCGTACAACTGGATCCGGGCGGGCCGAAATCGCGACCGCCCCGCGATCGTCATCACGACCGACACGGCGCTGTACGAGCGCGGCGACCCCGGCGAGGCGACGCAGGGAGCCGGTGCCGTCGCGATGCTGATCGACGAGGACCCCTCGATCGTCGAACTCTCGACCGAACAGGGATACGGATCGAAAGACGAGACTGACTTCCTGAAGCCGAACCAGCAGTTCCCGAGCGTCGACGGCAAGCGCTCGGTGCAGGTGTACCTCTCGCGGATGCGTGAGGCGCTGGAAGACTACGAGTCGGTCACTGACGACATCGAACTTGAGGACTTCGCGTACGCCCCGTTCCACACGCCGTTCCCGGGAATGGTCCGGAAGGCGGCGCTTCTGGCGTACCGACACGTCATTCGCGACACCGCCCACGAGGACGCGCTAGCCGACGAGATCGGTCGACAGCCACGCGAAGACGACTTCGCAGACCGCGAGTCCTACGAGGAGGCGATACGCGATTACATGGACGAACTGAAACGAACCGATCAGTACCAGTCGTGGTACGACGCCGTCGTCGAACCGACGCTCGGCCTCTCGCGCGAGGTCGGCAACTGGTACACGAGTTCCGTCCACCTCGCCCGGGTCAGCGCGCTGCGTGACGCCCTCGATCGCGACGGATCGTTCGTCGGCGACACCCTTCTCGTCGCCTCGTACGGCTCCGGAGCGCAAGCCGAGATTCACGCGGAGACCATCTGCGAGGGCTGGCGCGAGGAGATCGAGGGGCTCGACATCGACGACCAGCTCGCAGCGCGGTACGACCTCACGTGGAGCGAGTACGAGGACGTCCACGACGTCCACGAGTACGACATGGACGTCGGCCGCGAAATCGAGGAGTTCACCCAACCGGACGCGGAGTTCGTGTTCACCGGCTGGGGTCGGATGAACGAGCGGAAGTACGAGTACGTCGAATAGTCGCTATTCCCCGTGAAAACGGGTCACACGACGCCTCTCGAATACGATGGGTTTAAACGACGTTAGGCTGAATCTCACCTCAATGGTAACCATCTACGACGTGCCGGCCGACGCCCTTATCGAGGCGGTCGCCGCACGACTCGAAGACCGGATCGAGGAGCCGGAGTGGGTCGAGTTCGCCAAGAGCGGCGCGGGGAAGGAACTGCCGCCGGAACAGGAGGACTTCTGGTACGTCCGCTCCGCGAGCCTCCTCCGCAAGGTCGCACAGAACGAACCGATCGGCATCGAGCGGCTCGCGACCGAATACGGGTCGAAAAAGCGCGGTTCGAACCGCTACGTCGTCCGACCCGGCGAGCACGAGGGCGGCTCGCGCAAGCTCATCCGCGCGTCGCTTCAGGCGCTCGAAGACGAGGGTCTCGTGACGACCGCCGCCGGCGAGGGTCGCCGACTCTCCGACGACGGCGAGGCCTTCCTCACCGAGGTCGCCACCGAGGTCTTCGAAGAGCTCGACCGTCCGGAACTCGAACGCTACGCGTAGATCGTCGATTCGATTTTCTGTCGATTTGACTGCCTAGCCTCGGCTCTCGCCGCGTCGGGTTTCCGTGTCTCTCGTTCGTCGAGTTGTATCGTGGCGGTTGATATATTTCATTTCGATATATCAATTCTGGATACGACGGCGGCCACAGTTTCGGAGGATAGGCTAGTTTTGGATCGAATCGCCATCAAGTCGTGGTTATTCTCAGCGATCGGGGTTCGATTTTGAATCTTTACTCTCGAACTACCGGACGAGCGTACGAAATTGCGTGGATTTTGGCGCTGCTGAATACGGTTGTCACTCTTGAGCGGCGGGCCCAGCGAGAGCTCAGCCGATTAGTCGTGTGGGATCAACGCCGAGGCAACGAGTTCAACACACTCACCCGCAGTAATCACAGGTGCGTAGTCCATCTCGCCGTCGATATCCGCTTTCAGCAGGAAGTCGGTCAGCCGCCAGATATTGTACAAGAGGACCGCGAACACGAAGTAGAATAGGCGAACACGGTAATCTTTCGAGGAGGTCTTCGCGAGAAAATCACCTTTGATCGATTTGTACTCACTCTCGATCTGCCACCGACGGCTGTAGCGCTGACAGAATGTCTCAGCTTCCTCCGGACCGACTCGGAGATTCGTCGCGAAGACGGCCGTTCCCTCCCCACTCGTCGACGGCACGTACAGGAGCCGCATTGGATGCGATCCAGATTCTACATGGACGGCTCTATTGAATCCACGGACGGCGTAGGGACGAGTCGTCAGAACGTTGGAAGTGAAGCGGGAGAGTACAGTTGTGCAAAAGGTACTCTTCCGCTTCGTTAAACAAGCTGTCTCGATAGCACGAAAACTTACTGATGCTGCGCTGATGCAGATCAGCCATCCAGCCGGCAACGGCGTCGCCGGCTGGAAGCACGCCGTCCTGCACTTTCTCCGGCTTCACATGGAAGCCACACTCCAAGAAGTCCTCGACTGGGCCGAGGAGATGGAGCGGGTACGAGCCGCGCTCGTTCTCGAGCGCGGCGAGTTCCCCGGCCCATCTGCGCTGTGCAAATCGTTCGATCGGGCTCCGATGCGTATCTGGAGAGAGCTGCTCCGACTCTCGTCAGAGCTGCTCGATCAATCCGGCCACGCCGCCATCGACGCCACCTACTTCGACCGCCGACAGGCGTCGAACCACTATCTCAAGCGGTGTGACCGTGAGGTACAGACCGTCCAAGCTACGTTTCTCGTCGATACCGCGCAGGGCGCGGTTATCGACGTTCATTGTAGTGCGAAGTGGCCAAACGGGACGAATGTCGGCCCGCAGGTCGCCCTGCGGAACGCAGGCGACCTGCGGAGCCTTGCCGCCGACAAGGGCTACGACGACATGAGCTTCCGCGAGGTACTTCGCGCAGAAGGCATCCGACCGCTGATCAAGCACCGCGTCTTCGCGCCGTACGATCACGCACACAACGCGCGGATCGACGATGATCTCTACAACCAGCGATCGGTGTGTGAGACTGTGAACTCGGTTATCAAGCGCTCGTACGGCTCCGCCGTCCGAGCGCGGGCTTGGTACCGCCAGTTCCGTGAGATCGTGCTCGCCACCGCAGTCTACAACGTTGAACAAGCCGTTAAACAGTGAATCCCGTCGCCCTCTGCGGATTCAATAGAGCCACATGGACAGAAGCCGACTCAACAGCCACCTCTTGGTCGTCTCCCTCCATTTTTTCGAGCACATCCCGTTCGGAGCTGGAGACCCGCTTCGGAATGAGGTAGTTCACATCGAGGTTTGAGAGCGTCTGGAACACTTGTATCGAGTCAAACTCTCGATCACACAGCACTGTCTCGATTGGAACGTGTTCTTTCGCTCGTCGAACAAGCCGTCGCACAGTACGATGGATCTGATTCGACGGGTTCTCATCCCACTCGGAACTCTCACGGACCGGCTCAACCGCCAGAACGATCGGGATGTTCTGCCCGATGATCGAGAGGGTTGCGAATTTGAACGCTCGGCCGTCTCTATCTTTCGTCCCGCTGACCATCGGCATTCCTTCGACCTCTCCGTAGTAGGGAATGGTGGTGATGTCGATCGCCGCAGTGACTGGACGGCGGAATGTGAATTCAGAAGCGATGACCGAGAGCAAGCGATCCGTCGTCTCGTTGAAGCCGTCGACGAGCTCGTCAGGATCGAACTGCTTGACTGCGCGGAGATGAGTATCACCGTGGGGGACGTACTCTTCACCACGACGATACTGGAAGCGATTCGCTCCTGTGTAGTTCCGCACCTAACCACCCCATGAACGTCTGTAACTCGAAGAATTGTGTGTCCTCGTACGAGGCGTTCGGCGCCCGATCAGAGTCGAAGTTTCCAAAGGCGTGATCACGCGCGAGGCGCGTCGTCTGAATAATCTCCTCCTGTGAGAAAGGATCGTCCTCTACTGAGTCTGTATCTTCTTGGGTATCGTCGACGATCTCTGCTTTTGGCCGCACCTCCGGCGCTGAGATGTTGCGATCGTGGACCTCTTTGACAACGAAGTTGGAGGCAGCGTGGACGTATTCGTGGGTCGCGTCGTCGAACCGGTTCCGCCATGCCCGCGAGAACGCCGATTCGTCGGGCACTCGGCTGAAGCCGAAGATAGTCGCTACTTCTGGTTGCCGAGTGAGTCGTCGAGAGAACTCGGCATACGAGTCACCCGTTATCTTCATGAACAGGAACGAGAGGACCGTCGCGCGGAAAGAGAGCGGCGCAGGATGCCACGCTGGATACCCGTCTTCGATCGCGTCTATCGCGTGATCGAAATTCTCGAACGCAGTAACGAGGTCCGATCCTTCAAGCTCGTTCCGGATAGCGATCCCGCACTGGTACGCTTCGCACAAAAGGTTCATTCGCAGACACTTGCCGTAAGTTGGTCTGTTAGAACTGTCCATACGATTGTTGAGGTGGAGACGTGAGTAAAGAGACCAACCTACTCCATCTCAGTCATTTGAATTCCCTCAACGAGTGGTCGATCGATATCATCGTACCCGAGAGTTCGCCCACCGTGAGCCTCCGCGAACGTTTCGGCTTCATCGCTGTTAGAGAACGGCAGTAGATCCGGTCCCATTCCTCCCATCACGTCCGTTTCGACGGCGTAGGTGAGGACAGTCGCATCGGCGAAGGTGTCCGCTGCGGTGGGCGCTGGCATCTTCTTCCGTTCGGTTCCCTCGGGGATCGCCCAATCGACGCGAGAGTAGTCCGTGACGTAGATCGCGGTCGCCTCTGCACCATCATCCGTCATGTCGAAATGATACGGAAAGAGTCCGTGCGCAAGCGTGTGAAACCAAGCGAGATGCGCAGTGTCCTCTGCGTTCTCGGCGGGCCCCTGTCTGGGTTCCGGGTGTGCGTCGGCGTAGAAGACCTGTCCGTTCGGTCCGCCGTGGTCTCCGATCACCATTCCACCTTGGTAGTCTGTTTTCTGCCCCGACAGATCTACTGGGTCAGGAACCGACTCGCCAGACCCGCCGAGACAACCAGCGAGACCCATCGCAACTCCTGTACCGATCGCCTGAACAGTGTGCCGACGAGATACTGAGTGCTGGCCGAACTCGAGATTCATACGTTATCGTTCGGCCACGTACCGAATATCATTCTGGTGCGGTCGTCTAACGCCGGCTGTTTAATGAGGCAAGCGAACCGGTCAACTACCCCACCCTACTTCGCTCAGTCTACTGACTTCGCTCGTTGAGGGTGGGGCTTGTCCGTGAGCTCGGCCTCAAACCCGTCCGGGTGGGCGGTGAATCCGCCACTCGGTGTCACCGTTCCAGACTTCAGGGCGAGTTGACTGTCGCCCGTCCGCCGAGACGACTGTTGGCCTCGACGGACATACCGCATCCCGATGTTCTTCGCCGCATTGTAATCCGCGTTCGCTTCCGACTCACACTTCACGCACCGGAAGTCCGTGCGAGTTCGGCGATTCTCGTCTGCCGTGAATCCACACTCGGCGCACCGTTGGGATGTGTATGCCGACCCCACTTGCTTCACCGTGATACCTTCCGCTTCGGCTTTATATTCCACCTGTTCGTACAGCGTTCGGAACGCCCACTTGTGACCCCACGATGCACCTGTTCGGTCGCGAATGTGGGTTAAGTCCTCGAAGGCTATCACGTCGCACCATCCGTCTTTAGTTAGGAGACGAACCGCGTGACAGTGGCGGCTTATCGAGGCTACTTTTCGGAAGGAATGAGGAGGTGTCGAGTGTGCACAACGAAACCTCCTCATCACGGATTATGCGTCGGCTCACTACACTGTTTCCCTCCGAATTCCTCGAAGAGCACGCCGAGGAACTCGGCGTGGTCGAACGCGACCGCAAGCTCCAGATTCCCGTCTTCGTCTGGGCATTCGTGTTCGGCTTCGCCGCAGGCGAACGCCGAACACTCGCAGGGTTTCGACGCAGCTACAACTCCACAGCTGACGAGCCGATCTCACCGGGTGGGTTCTATCAGCGGTTGACGCCGACGCTCGCGGAGTACTTCCGCGACCTCGTCGAGCACGGTCTCGACGAGGTCGCTGTTCCCGACACTGTTGACGTTGACATCGACCGATTCAGTGATGTAATGATCGCTGATGGAACGGTGTTGCGGTTACACGAGTTTCTCGCTGATCAGTTCGAAGCCCGCCACGAGGAGCAGGCTGGAGCGAAGCTCCACCTGCTCCACAATGCCACTGAACAGACGATTGAACGGATCGACGTTACCGACGAGAAAGCACACGACAGCACGCTGTTCAAGACAGGGTCGTGGCTTGAGAACCGCCTCGTATTGTTCGACCTCGCGTACTTCAAGTACCGACGGTTTGCGCGGATCGACGAGAACGGCGGCTCCTTCGTGAGCCGGCTGAAACAGAACGCGAATCCGGTGATTACGGATGAATTACGGGAATGGCGCGGCCGCGCCATTCCCTTGGAGGGCAAGCAACTCCGTGATGTGCTCGACGATCTCGACCGGACGTACATCGATGTGGAAGTCGAAGTCGAGTTCAAGCGCGGGCCGTACAACGGGACGCGGTCGCTGGATACGAAGCGGTTCCGCGTCGTCGGCGTCCGCGACGAGGACGCCGACGACTACCATCTATACGTGACAAATCTGTCGCGAGAGGAGTTCTTTCCGGCGGATTTAGCGCAGATCTACCGGTGTCGGTGGGAAGTGGAGTTGCTGTTCCGTGAGTTGAAGACGCAGTACGACCTGGACGAGTTCGACACGAGCAACGAGCACGTGGTGAAGATCTTGCTGTACGCAGCGTTGCTGTCACTGCTTGTGAGCCGTGATCTGTTGGATCTGGTCACCGAGCAGGCGGATGATGAGCTCGTGTTTCCACCGGAACGCTGGGCGGCGACCTTCCGGTCGCACGCCCAGCTCATCCTCCACGAACTCGGTGAGCACCTCGGTTATTCGCCACCGCCGCTGTTGGAGCGGCTGATCGAGGACGCACAGAAGATCCACAAGCAACGACCGATCTTACAAGAGACGCTCGCTACCGCTACACAACCGAGGTGTGAGTCTTAACTAAAGACGAATGCACGTCGCACTCATACCGAAGTGCTTCGTCTACTATCGCGTTCGACGCTCGGTGAAGTACGTCACGGACGTAGCGAAGTTCCCGGCCACTCGACTGTTCGAGCGTTCGGTGGGCACTTCGTGTCCCGGTCTGTTGGAGTCCGGCGCGTACTTTCTCGAACTCGCGGAGGTCGTGAGTCAACTCCCGCCCGCTGAAAACGAAGGCGGTGCTGGTGACAGCGAGGTTTTCGATACCGAGGTCAACCCCGAGGACCGTTCCGTCCTCGGCGGTGTTCCGTTCGGTGTCGGTCTTGGGTCGGCGGAAGCCGATGTGTAAAAAGTAGTCGCCGTCACGGACGGTGAGCGTGCTTTCCGTGACGCTCCAGTTGTCGGAGTCGAGGTACTGCCGTTGGTAGCCATCGTCGGCGTCGGAGAGGGCGAGATCGCACCGGACGCGACTCTCTGTGGTGGAGAGCGACACCGTATCATCATCAAATACCGTCATGGTCCGGGTGTCGTATTTCACCGTGGGTGCGGTGAAGGTGGGCTTACTCACCTTCTTGTCCTTCGCCTTCCGTTCGATACAGCCGGTGATGGCTTGTGCGGCTTGATGGGTGACGAGAATCGCGTGCTGACTTCCGAGGTCGGTGTGTTCGCGCACGTCGTCGTATGCGAGGGGCTGTACGTCGCTTTTCGCGTTGTATTTGCCCCACGCCATGTCGGTGGCGAGCTGGCAACCACGCTTCCACTCAGAGATCGTGTCTTCGAGGAGGTCGCGTTGCTCGTCTGTTACTTCAAGACGAGTGATTGCCGTCCGACGTACGTAGTCGTCTGCCACGTGTTCAATGTGATTGATAGGCTACTTATGGGTTGGTGTTTGCGACCAACACAAACGCGCTCCTCCCCTCCCTACTCGCTCCCTCCGGTCGCTCCTTGAGGAAGGGGACTCCGCGCTACCGCTTCAGTTGAATACGTTAGTGCCCTATCCCGCCGAGCGGCTGGTAGTGGGGGAACATCGGATGTGGGAGGTGTACGCCGAGCGCCATCAGTCCGTGCGCGAACAGGACGTACCCCAGCACGACGAACACGACACCGAGCAGGCGATGAACGCGACGCCGGTGGGTGACATCGATCGACTGGATGACGGTTCCATAGAGGAAGACAGCCGGAATCGTTCCGACACCGAGAGCACCGAGAGCGATCCCGCCGGTCGTTGGGGAGCCGCTCGCGAAGGCGAACAGGTACGCGGGATACAGCATCGGACAGGGGAGAAACGCGTGAACGGCACCGAGACCGACGATACTCGGGCTGTTCACGTGGCGGTGAACTCTCGCTGCGAGCCACGACGTTACGCGCTGTACGCCGGGTATGCGAATATCGCCGCCGCTTCCTCCGATAACGTACCGAACCCCTGTCGCCACGATGAACCCGCCCACCACGAGGCCTACAGTACCTCGCAGGACATCGGCGACCGGCGTCAGCTGGTCGGTGGTGACGAACACGACGCTCCCGAGCGCACCGAAGGCGGCCCCGAGAACCGCGTACGTCGTCGCCCGGCCGATGTTAAACAGGAAGTGCTGTCGAACTTCGTAGGTCGTGAGATGCCCGGCCCGTCCATCGTTGACCGTCGTAGTTCCGCCGTCCGGTTGCGGCGTCATCTGTTTCGAGTACATCGTAACGAGCGGACCGCACATCCCGATACAGTGTGCGCCGCCGAGGACGCCGATGAGAACGAACAGCGCGAGGTCGATCCGGAACAGCGACTCGATCATACGTAGTGTCAGTTACCGACCGGCTTGTGTCGTCTGGTGCGATCCTCGACAAACAGATCCGGTCGAGTGCTGCGACGACAGTTGAGAATTCTTGCTTTGCGGACCCGCAATCGCGCGCGTTCGAGAGTCACACCAGATTCGATAAGTCACCACAGACCGACGTAACTGTGTGGCAGTTTTCGCTCCCGATGACAACCGGTCGCGACGTGTTCGCCTCGCGATCGCCGCGATCATGACCCTCGCTGTGGTCGTAACTGCGGGCGCGTTCGTCATTGATCCGGCCGAGTCGGTTCCCGATCCGGTGGCGTACGACGACACCACCGAACTGGGGCTCTCGTCGGAGACCGACGCGATGATGGCCGGAAACGCAACGCTCCCGCGGACGCAGGTGTTCTACTCGCAGCTACAGTACGTCGTCGGATACAACGGGATCGGCTCGTTCGTGGCGTCGCTGTCGGACAGACGAACCGAGCGCCAGTTCGGCTATCCGCTTATCGCGTACGTCGAAACCTTCGATCACCGCGATCCGGACACGGCCGACGGCGGGCTGTTCACGGCGACCGGGGCCGGCGGGTGGACTCCGGCCGAGGAGGCGTACTACGTCGTCGACAGCGACGCTCGCACACCGGCGGGCGAGGCCGTGATACCCTTTAGAAACCGAGAAGTGGCTGAGTCGTTCTCGGCCGACCACAGCGGAACCGTAGTCGACTGGGAGTCGATCCGAAACCGCTCGTTCGACATCGACTCCGCGGCGACGGTGCGATCGCTCGCACCGAGTCGGTGGCAGACGGCCAACGATCGGATTACCGAGGCGGAACGAACCGCGGACCGTCCGGTCTCGGTAGTTGTCGGGGAGGACGCGCCGACGATCGACGCGGCGGTCGAGGCGGCACCGTCGAACACGACGGTCGTCGTCCCTAAAGGAGTCTATCACGAGACGGTGACGATCAATAAATCTGTGACCATTGCGGGCGACGACGCACGGATCAGTGGTGACGGCAACGGATCGGTCGTCACCGTTCGGGCGGCCGATGTAGCCATACGAGGACTCCGGATCGACGGTGTCGGAAACCGGACGCGAGACCCGGAGGCGGCGCGTGCCTCCAGGGACGAGGAGAGCGAGGCGTGGGACGCGAACATCCAGAGCGGGTACGGCCACGGTGATGCCGGGATCCGAGCGATCGCTGCGCCGGGGCTCGTCGTCGACGACGTCATGATCGAAACGAACGCGAGCGGGCTCCTGTTGCGCGATGGATCACACACGGTCGTCCGTGACCTCCGCGTCGACGGGTCCGAGACATGGCAGAACGGATTCATGGGGATCACGGGGATGGAGTCGCGTGTAACCGTGACTGACAGCCGGTTCGAGGGCGGTCGTGACGGGATCTACCTCCATCGCGCGGACGGATCGGTCATCCGGAACTCGACGTTCACGGACAATCGGTACGGCATCCATCTCATGTACACCGGTGACGCGCTGGTCGCGGACAACACCGCCCGCAACGAACTGTTCGCGGGGATCACCGTGATGACCCGCCCGTCGGGGAACACGATCGTCGGCAACGACGTGCGTAACTCCAGTGCGGGGATCCAGTCGTCGGGGACGCGGACGTACATCGCGTACAATACGCTCGTCGGCAACGAACTCGGGTTCTCGACGAGCGCACGCGGGTCGCTGTACGAACACAACGTGGTCGTCGACAACGAGCTCGGGGCGCGTGCGACCACGATCGTCCCGTCGAGCCGAGTCGTCGCGAACGACTTCGTCGGCAACGACGACCACGCCGCCGCCGGTGCGGGCGCACTCCGTGTCTGGGCCGACGGCGACCGCGGTAACTACTGGGAGGGAGCAAACGTCGGACAACAGCCGTCCAGCGAGCGGGCGTATCGTCCGACTTCGCCGGTCGACGCCGTGCTCCACGGCGAGATCGCGGCCGTCGCCGTGCGCGAGTCACCCGCGTCGGTCCTGCTCAACCACCTTCGTGGTACCGTGCCCGGTGCCCGCTCCGGGAGCATCATCGACCCAGTACCGGCGTCGACACCGTACCACCCTGAACGAATCGACGTGGTGACGAGTCCCGACTCCGAAGGCGCGGAGCCGGTCCACGCGGACTGGAGAGCCGAACTTAGCTCGCTCACCGACGGACAAGACACGGCTCATGAGAATACGACAAATCGGAACACCGCCAGAGCAGTGGGTGACTACAAATGAGTGAGCGTACACTCGCGGAGGCCGTCGACCTGACTCGGACTTACAGCGGGGTTCGGGTTCTCGATGAGGTTTCGCTCTCGATCACCCCCGGCATCACTACAGTCATCGGTCCGAACGGGTCCGGGAAGTCGACGCTGCTCGGCGTCCTCGCGGGGGCAGTTGAGCCGACCACGGGAGCAGTACGATACGCTCACGAGGGGAATGCTGACGACGGAAATGGCAAACGGATCGGCTACCTCCCGCAACGGGTCCCGTTCCGTGATGAGTTCACGGCCCGAGAGACCCTCGGCTTCTACGCAGCGCTCGTCGGTGACGATCCCGACGCGGCGCTGGCGGACGTGGGACTTGCCGACGCGGGCGACAAGCGCGTGTCGGCGCTTTCGGGCGGGATGAGACGTCTCCTCGGGATCGCACAGGCGACGCTCGGCGACCCGGCGGTCGCGGTGCTCGACGAGCCGACAAGCGGGCTCGATCCGGAGATGCGAGAGCGAGCATTCCGAGCCGCAGCGGCCCGTGCGAGCGACGACACTGCCGTCGTCGTCAGCTCCCACGACCTCGACCTCGTCGACACGTACGCCGACGATGTCATCGTACTCGACCGCGGTCGCGTGGCCGTGGCGGGCTCCCGCGATCGTCTGATCGATGACTACGGGGTCGACGACGTGAAGGATCTGTACCGCGCGGTCGTCAGCGATAGAGCGAGCGCCGAGAGCGATATCGATAGCGGTGACACAGACGGCGACGAGGGATCCAAGGGTGCGGATGAAACCACGTCGGAGTCCGTCCACGTCACGGGGGTATCGGACCGATGAGTCGGTTGCTCGCGGACATCGGGACCGTGTTCCGTCGCGAACTGGTAACCGTTCGACGGACTCCCGGCTACGTCGTCCTCGCGGTCGGGATTCTCATCGTGCTCGGCGGATTCGTCGCGGTCGGTGGTGGCGGGGGGACAGGGTTCGTGCCGGCAGTCGTCGACCTTCTGCTCCCGACAGAAATACTCGTTCCGCTTCTCGCAATCCTGCTCGGGTACCGCACGTTGCTCACCGACGCCACGAGCGGCGAGTTCGCCGTGATTCGGACCTATCACGTGAATACCGTCGGCTACGTTCTCGGTGTGTTACTGGCGCGGGTAGCCGCGCTTGTCGCGATCGTGGGTGTTCCCTTCACGCTGGTCGGGCTGTACGTCTGGATGACTGCGGCGCCGGACACGGGGATCTTTGCGACACACAGCGGAGTGGACTCGCCGCTTCTGTTCGTGCGATTCCTCGCGTTCGTCCTCCTCCTCGGGACCGCGTACTTGTCGGTGTCAGCGGCGGTCTCGGCGATAGCGTCGAGTCGACGGAGCGCGATCGCGCTCGGGCTTCTCGCGCTACTCATCGGTGTCCTCGGCGGGGACCTCGCGATCCTCCGTTCGCTCGCAGGTGGTGCTTCTCCCGGCGAAATCCCCGGACTGCTCGCGCTTACACCGAACGGAGCGTTCCGTGGACTCGTGTTTGAACACGTGATCGGCGTCGCCTTCGCGCCCGACGGAGGGTTCGTTCAAACTGGTCGCGCGGTCGGCTCACTCGTCAGCTGGATCCTCGCCGGAATCGTGGTCGCTGTCACGACGCTCACGTACGCCGCTCGGATCGACGTTGTCGTCGAGCGGGCTCGGGAGCAGTTCGGAGGATACTGAGGCGAAACTCTATTCCCAGTCATTTCGGCAAGTATCGCTGTTCAATCCGAGACGGTGTCGTTACCGACCGATCCCGGCGCATGTGTGTACACTGTGTAGAGAATGATCGCTGCGATCAAAAAGTCGAGACTATGTCCGAGGAAGTGGTGGACCGGCATCGGCACGATACCGAGAATCGTTCCAGTGCCCACAATCGATCGGAACAACAGCATGCTGACCGCGACAGCGATCAGCTGGTACTGTGCCCCTTGACGACGACGATACGCGACGACGCTGACGACGAAGAGGATACCCGTACCCATTCCGGCGACGAGTGCAGCCGCGAGCAGCAGTAGTGATCCCTCCACGGACCACCCATCGAGCGCGGACAACAGGAGGACGATTGGCTGCGTCACAACCGCCTTTGAACGGGGATGAATAAGAAAACGACCCTTCGAACGAGGTTCCCGTGTCGTTCCGAACCGATTTGTCGGCTAACACCGCGGTTTCGTCCGTTCCCAAACAGAGATAACGAACGCACACGTTTTACTCGGGTAACGGTTATGTCGGCTGACCACAGATGCCGGACACCCGGACTCAGATCCGACGCCACGTTCGCGACACACCCGGTGTCCACTTCAACCAAGTCGGCCGCGATCTCGATATCGCGACCGGGCAAGTACAGTACCATCTCCGTCGTCTCGTCCGTAATGACGAACTCGCCGTCGAGCGGATCGGCGGCCGTACACACTACTTCGAGCCGTCGTTCGATCCGTGGGAACGACGGGCTCTCGCGTTTCTCAGACGAGAGACTCCCCGAGAGATCCTCGTCCGGCTTCATGCCGACGGCCCGAAGCGACCGAAAACGCTCGCGAGCGATCTCGACCTCGCACGAAGTACGATCTCGTGGCACGTCTCGACACTCGCCGAAAACAGGATCGTTGAGAAGTCCGACGATCGACCGATGACGCTCACGTTGAACCGTCCGGACCGCACGGCCGAACTCATCGAGATAGTGTCGCCGTCGCTACCGGATCGGCTCGTCGATCGGTTCGTTCGGACCGTCGACGAGCTCTTTGAGTGACCACCGCCTCAGCAGGTCGAACATAGGGCAGATCGGACGCGGGCACAAGCATTCGAGGATCACACCAGATACCTCAAGTCCACAGATCTACCACGATCGAGTATGGACAGACGAACGTTTTGTAAATCGACTGGAGCAATAGGTGCGACCATCGGTACCGCCGGTTGTCTCGGCGTACTCGGTGACAGCGGTGCTGAAGGAACTGTTCTCGGTCCCCCAGAACAGGATTTTAGCGAAGCTGCCCACCCGAGCTACGGCGACGAAATGCCACATTTCACCGTCCCGGAACCGATCACTACTGAAGAAATCTCAATCAGTGAGTATGAGGGTGAACAGGCCATCCTATGGACATCGTTCTATACGAACTGCCCAGACGGGGTGTGTCCCGCGCTCATCCTCCGACTTCGTCGCGCACAGGAGGCTGCTTCCGAAGAGGGATTCAGCAGTGAAGCAGTATTTCTCGCGCAGACGTTCGACCCCGAGCGCGACACCGCCGAAACGCTCCGTGAGTACGCCGGCCAGCAGGGGGTGAACCTCGATGCGAGCAATTGGCATTTCCTTCGCCCGGAGAGCTACGAACGGGGACAGGAATTGTTAGACGAGCATTTTGGACTTGCAATCGAGAAGGCAGCGGCCGACCAATACGAGAATCTTGAGTACCAGTTCCCGCACTACGGGTTGATCCTCCTCGCAAATAAGCAGGGAATCGTCGAGCGCGCGTATCCGAGAGGGCCACAGACGGACATCGAGCAGCTCGTGAGCGACGTTGAACGCGTATCCACTGTATGAAAACGTCGTCACCTCCTCTCCAGACTCGCCAGCACGGGTGTACTCGGAGGTGCCAGCCTCGTCGCGTCCGGGAACGTGTCCGAGGCACTCAGTAGCAGAGACGCACCTGAGCCCAGTTATTGATTCATACAAAATAGTTCTAAACAGAAGGCACGCATCAAAATCATCCTCCGAGGTTGTGGGCAGCGCGACCGCCTCGGGTAGCGGCGGGCGGTCCGGCTCGGTACGCTTGCTACCCCGTGTTCTTCATCCCGGCGGCGATGCCGTTGACGGTGAGTCGGAGGGTCCGTTCCTCCTCGTCAGTGCGGTGGGTGCGGCCGAGGAGGTTCGCCTGCAGCAGGTTCAGCGGGTCCACGTACGGATTCCGGCGATCGAGACTCTCTTCGAGCCACTCCCGGCGGAGCAGTTGGTCGCGGCCGCTGATCGTGAGAACCAGTTCGCAACCGCGCTCGTACTCGCCGATGAGTTCGGGGAAGAACCGCTCGCGCAGTTCGTCGTCCGCGAGATCGGCGTACTCGGCGGCTATTTCCGGTTCGGTACGCGCGAGCGCGAGGCCGGCGTTGTCGAGGGTCGTCTGGAAGAACGGCCACTCCTCGTACATCTCTCTCAGGGTCTCTAGGCCCTCCTCCTCGCCGACCGCGTCGAGATAAGCGTCGATACCGGAGGCGAGCGAGTACCAGCCGGGGAGGATGAGTCGCGTCTGCGTCCACGAGAACACCCACGGGATCGCGCGCAGGTCCTCGACGGTTCGCTCGCCGGAGCGGGAGGCGGGCCGCGAGCCGAGGTTGAGATCCTCGACGACGGAGATGGGCGTCGCCTGCCCGAAATACGAGACGAATCCGTCGCTGGACAGCAGGTCGCGGTACGTCTCGCGGGCCGCCGGTGCCATCGTCTCCATCGCGTCGACCCACCGCTCGGGGACGTTCTCGGTGGGCTCGGCGTTGGCCTCGTGGCGCGCGCGGATCTGCGCGTCGAGCATCTGTTCGAGTTCGCGCTCGGCGATCCGCGGATTGGCGTACTTCTCGGCTATCGCCTCGCCCTGTTCCGTGAACTTCACCTGTCCGGTGACCGTCTCGTTGGGAAGCGCGAGCAGCGCCTCGTTCATCGGCCCGCCGCCCCGAGAAATGGACCCTCCGCGACCGTGGAACAGCCGGAGCGTAACGTCCTCTGTTCTGCAGAACCGCGCGATCTGACGCTGGTTCTCGTAGAGGTCCCAGTTCGCGGCGAGGAAGCCGTTCTCCTTGTTCGAGTCGGAGTAGCCGAGCATGACCTCCTGCACGCTGCCGCGCACGTCGAGCGCGGTCGCGTACGCCTCGTTGTCGAACAGGGTTCCGAGGATGCGCTCGGCCCCGTTGAGCGCCGATTCGGTCTCTAAGAGCGGGACGACGTCGAGCCCGCAGTGGTCCGGCAGCGAGACGACACCGACCTGATCGGCCAGAAAGAGCACTTCGAGCACGTGGCTCGGCTCTTCAGTCATCGAGATGCAGTAGGTGTCTATCGCCTGTGCGCCGTATTCGTCTTGCCACTCGGCGAGCGCTTCGAACCGTCGGAGCACGCGCTCGGTCGTCTCCGAGACCTCGCCGGGGTCGTCGACGTCGATCACCGGGTCCTCCTGCAGGACGGCCTCGGTGAGGAACTCCCGACGGTCGTCCTCGTCCATCGTGCGGTAGTCGACCCCCTCTGTGGCGACCGCCTCGGCGACCGCGTCGGTGTGATTCTCGCGGTGGTCGCGGAGGTCGAGCGAGGCGAGCGTGAGTCCGAAGGTGTCCACCTGCCGACGGAGGGGCTCGACGAACGACTCGCGGGCCGCGTCTTGCCCGTCGGCCGCGAGAGAGTCGGCGATCACGTCGAGGTCGGCGAGGAACGCGTCACCGTCGGGGTACCCGCCCGGTCGCACGTCGTCGACGCGGTCGAGACGCTCGCGCATCAGTCGGAGCTTCTGCCGGTACGGCTCGTCGGGGTACCGCTCCCGCGCCTCCCCGACGACCGTCGGGAACCGATCTGCGTCGGCGGCGAGCGACGCGGTGAGCGCGTCGTCGACCGCGTAGCGCTCGCCGTCCTGACTCAGTACCGCCGAGAGACGCTTACACCGGTCGCGGTACTTCTCGACGGCGACCTCGCGCTGGCGTTCGAGCGTCTCGTCCGTCACCTCGGGCGTGACGAAGGGGTTGCCGTCGCGGTCGGAGCCCGCCCACGACCGGAACTCGAAGAGCTTCGGACAGTCCACGTCGCCGTACTCCTTCGATATCGTCTCCTCGAACTCCTCGTAGGCGTCGCCCACGACGTCGAAGAGGGTGTTCTCGAGGTACCACTGGACGTTTCGGGCCTCGTCTTCGGGCTCCGGCGGGCGCTGGCGCACCTGTCGGGTGCCCCACAGGCTCGTCACCTCGGCGGTGACGTCGCGCCAGATCGCGTTCCGCTCGCGCTCGGTGAGGTTGCGCTCGTCGAGTTCCCCGAGGTGGTTCGCGATCGATCGGAGCTTCGATTTCACGGTCGACCGACGGGCCTCGGTCGGGTGCGCGGTGAACGTCGGCTCGATGAGCACGTCCGCCAGTAGGTCTTCGAGTTCGTCCGCCTCGACGCCCTGCTCGGCGAACTCGGTGATCGTGGCCTCGAAGGAGTCGTGGAGGGCCCCCTCGTCGTCGGCGTTCCGGATGGCGCGCACTCGCTCGCGCTCCTCGGCGAGGTTGATCAGTTCGAAGTACGTCGTGAACGCCCGAGCGACGATGCCCTCGCGGACCTCCGAGAGGTCGTCTACCGTCTCGTGGAGTCGGTCCCGGCTCGCCGCGTCCCCCCGTCGGTAGTCGATCGCGGCGTTGCGTAGCTCCTCTACCGTCTCGTACGCCTCGGTCGAGGCCTGCGCGGCGAGGACGTCTCCCACGAGCGCACCGAGCTCCCGAACGTCCGTGCGGACGTCTCTGTTGTGCAACTGCATACCACGGTAACTACCCGCCGAGTCGGTTAAAACCGCGGTCTAGACGAATGTTTGCCTCGGAATCGAGTGAATATCTGTGTCGGCCGTGTGGTATCCGAGTCAATGGTCACCGCGGCCGTACGCTCCGGTTGCGTGCGGATCGACGCGTTTCCCGCTCCGGTGGAGGGTTCGTCACCCTTTTTACCGGTCCAGCCTGAACCACGCGTATGAGTCAGTCCGACAAGTATCCGGCTGAGTCCGGACGGCGGCGCTTCGTCAAGGGCGTCGTCGGCGGCGCGGCCCTGGCCGGGGTCGGCGCGATGGGGTCGGCGACAGTGAACACCCTGACGACGGCCGGCGGCGTCGGCGGGGGATCGACCACCGCGATGACGATCGCGCAGACCGGCGGTCCGGCACCGCGCGGACTCCCGCAGATACCCGTGCAAGTGACCGAAGACGGGTACATCGAGGGTATCTGGCCAGAGACCACGACGATCACCCAAGAGGGACAGGAGGTCGAAGTCGCACAGGAGGAACTGGGCGGGAGAACGTACTCCGGTGCGTGGTTCCAGTACTGCGGCGTCGAGTCTCAGGAGAACATCCAGCCCGGGTTCGAGTCGGACAACCTGTTCCGCTCGGCGAGCGCCCCGCCGTACACGTGGCAGTCGGACACGTACTCGGCCGGCGACCGAATTCACGTCGACGATTTCGACGATTACGACGAGTGGGGCAACGGAATTGGCAGCGACGGCGTCGGCAAGCCGGCGAACGTCACCTGGCGCTCTCAGGACACCGACGCCAGCCTGAACGTCGTCGTGATCCGTTCGACGCAGATCGAAGAGGCAGCCCAGAACAACGAGTGGCTACAGGCCTCGACGGATCAGGGATTCGTCGCGTACCTCAACGTCTGTACGCACTTCTGTTGTATTCCCGACTACAAGGCGCTCGAAGAGTCCGCCCGCTACGGCGCGGCAGACGGGACGTACTGCGTCTGTCACCAGTCGACGTACGACCCGTTCACCCTCGAAGAGGCGCTGTTCGTCGCTCGCCCCCGGCCGGAGTAGCGCTCGACTACCCGCCGTGTTTTTCCCCCGGCTCGCCGTACGACTTCCATGAGCGACGACCCCCCCGAGGCCGACGCGTCCGACGCGACCGACGACCCCTTCTCCGCCGAGCTCGACCGCGCCCGCGAACTCCTCGACGCCGAGCGTGTCGACGCCCTCCACGTCGGCGTCGTCCGCGACGGCGAGGTCGACACCACGTTCGCACAGCGCGACGGAGAGGACACGAGCGAGGAGGGACTTCGCGCGCTCGCCCTGCTCGCGGCGCACGTCCGACTCGTCGCGAACGAGACGGGAGTCGACTCCTCGACTGTCGCTGGCGACGCCGCGACGCTCGCGGGACAGGTCGAGCGGATCCCGGCGAGTACGGACGACCTCCCCGAGGAGTGACGTCGCGGTCTCGACGGGGCGGCCGTCCCGCACCTACTCGTTCGTGCGGATCCGCGCGAGCTGGTGGACGATACCGGCGATCGCGACCAAAAGCACCGCGAGGTTGAACGCCGCGAGCGTGATGGGCTGATACGCCGGATCCAGCCACGTCCGGATCGCCGTCCCGGTCTGTCCGTAGAAGCTCCAGCCGGCGACTAACGCGAGCAGGACGAGCGCGGCGAGCCCGACCCGATCGAGGATCGCGCGGAGCCGCTCCGTGCCGAGGCGGTCGAGCCCCGACCCGTCGGCCGAGTCCCGTTGACCGGTGTCGGTTCCGCTCGGTGCGCGGTTCGCGTCGCCGAGGCTGGCAGTTCTGTCGTCGGAGTCGTCGGGTGTCGTGTCTGTCATGGTGCTCGTGGGGGTCGTCTCGTCGGTCGATTCGCGGTCCGCGTCGTCACCGGGCGGTCGGTCGTCGGTCGTCATCGCCGCCTCCGTGCGACCAGCGCCGCGCTCGCGAGGGCGAGCAGCGCGGCGACGGGACCGAATCCGGGAGTCGAGCCGTCCGTGCCCCCGCCGTCGTTTCCGCTGTCCGGACTCTCGTCGGCGCCGTCTTGGCCGGCGCCGCGCTCGAAGTCCTCGACGGAGAACTCGACGTCTTCGACCGTCTCGTCCGCGCTGATCGTCTCTCGGGGGTTCAGGTTGGCGACGCCCTGCGTCTCGTCGATGAGGACGTCGTCGCTCCACAGCGCGCCGTCGACGTAGTAGTTGTAGTTCGCCGGGACTTCCGCGGTGACGGTGACGGTGTCGGTCCGGCCGGGCCGCACCGACCCCACCGTCTCCGTGGCCTCGCCGGCGACCACGTTCGACTCGGCCTGTCGCATCAGGACGCGGAGTTCGAGCGGATCGGACGCCTCGTCGCCTCGGTTGGTCACCGACAGCGACACCGACAGGGTGGCGGTCTCGTTGTCGGCCTCTCGGACGCTGACGGCGACGGTCGGCCAGACCCGACCGTCCGTGAAGCCGACGGGCGAATCGGCGTACTCGGGCGTGAGCGCGCTCAGGCCGTTGATCCGCGTCGTCTGGCTCGCATGGCGCTCGCCGTCCGCGAACACGACCGTCTCGATGCGGTAGCCGCCGGCGCGTTCGACGTCGACCGATCCGTTTATCGTCCGTTCGCCGCCGCCGTCGACTTCGCCGACGTCGACCGTCGTCTCGTCGATGAGGAGGCCGGAATCCGCGCCGATCGCGCGGTGGCGAACGGTGACATTCTCGACGGCCGAGCCCCTGTGTTGGAGATCGACGCCGAGCCGAAGCTCGGCGGTCTCTCCGCGGACCTCACCGGGGGAAACGACCGTGTCGACGATGCGAACGTGACCGGGGCGCTCGTCGTCCGACCGCGGATCGGCGAGCGCGTCCGGCGCGGCGACGGCCCCGATCGCGGTGACGAAAAGCAGCGCGGCCGCGGCCGCCAGGAGGGCAGTTCGGGTGTCCATGTACGACACGTCAAAACGACGGCATATATGCTTTGTCGGACTCCCGCCCGATGTGCGGGGCGTCCGAACCCGGGCCCGACGCCTCAGAGCACGCGATACCGTCCGCCCGTTTCAGAGAGTTCCCCGCGACGCGTCAGCTTCTCGAGGATTTCTCGGGCGGTCTCTGCGGGGATTCCGTGATCGGCCGCGCGATCGACGACGGCCGCCTCCGTGGGCTCGTCGGCCGCCTCGACGGCGTTGCGGACGATCTCGGTGCGGCTCGGTGAGCCCGATCTCCCGCCTTCCGCGCGGGCACCCGCGTCGGCGACCGCGTCCGCGTCGATCCCCGAGGCGTCGAGGTACTCGTCGTCGTCGATACCGGCGTCCTCGACGGCGCGTTCGAGTTCCGAGACGTGCGCCACGTCGGCGAACGCAGCGCTCTCGTCGCGCTTCTTCGCGAGCAGCGCCGCGCGGGCCTCGCGGGCCGCCGCCCGGTCGTCGGACTCGAAGAGGCGCTTGAGCTTCGCCGTGCGATGGGTCTTTCCGCAGCGCGGACAGGCCGCGCTGTCGCTCGTTCGGGGGTCGGAGAGCAGCCACATGGCCGCACACTCGTTGCAGCCGACGACCGCGTACATGGCTCCGGGTTCGACCGGATCGGATTTGAACCCTCGGTCGCGGCCGCGGACGGGGGTACCCGCCGCCGTCACCTCACGTCCGGATCTCGATCAGCAGGTCGGACTCCGGCGAGTCGCCCATCATCTCGCGGACCCGGTCCCAAGAGAGGTCGACGCGGGCGGTCACCGCCTCGGCCGCGATCGCGCCGCAGGCGTTGCCGACGAGGAGCGGAACTTGGTAGTCGCGCGGGTCGTGTGAGAACCCGCCCTCGGTCACGTCGGGGTCACGGAGGGCCGCACCGAGGAACCCGGCCGCGAACGCGTCGCCCGCGCCCGCCGTGTCGACGGGGTCGATGTCGAATCCGGGATGCGAGACGTCCCCGTGGGGCGTCCGGACCGTCGCGCCGTCGCTCCCGAGTTTGATTGCGACGACGCGGTCCTCGGGCTCCCACGGATCGATGTCGGTCGACGCCGCGAGCGCGTCGGCCTCGCGGTCGTTCAGAAAGAGGAGGTCCGTCGCGTGGAGCGCGGCGTCGAACTCGCGGTCGCCGACGCGTCGACCGGGGTCGAAGCTCCGGGTCGCGCCCGCCTCGCCAGCGGCCGTCGCCAGCGCCGCGGCGGTCTCCGGCCGTTGGCCGGTGAGGTGGAGGTGGTCGGCGGCTCGGAGCGTGTCCGGGTCGAACTCGGACGCCGAGAACGACTCGTTCGCGCCGTCGTTCGCCAGCATCAGCAGCTCGCCGTCGCCGTCGACGATCACGTACGTCACCGAGGTCGGCGCGTCGGCGTCGACGAGCACCTGTCCGGGGTCGACGCCGGCGCTCGCCAGTTCGCGGAGCGCCAGCGCGCCCGACTCGTCGCCGCCGACGCTGCCGTAGACGACCGACCGGCCGCCGAGTCCGACGAGCCCGACCGCGACGTTCGCGGCGCTGCCTCCGCCCGACTGTTCGAGCCGCTCGATGCGAGTCTCGCCGTCCGGCTCGGGCAGCCGGTCCACGTGGATCGTCACGTCCCAGTTGATGTGGCCGGCCGAGACCACCTTCGGGACGCGGCCGGTCGACTCGGGCTCCAGGTCGGGATCGTCGACGGGTTCTTCGTCGTCAGTGGAGGGGTGGTCGGACTCGCCGGTGTCCTCGACCGTGTCGCCGCCGTCCGTGGGGTCAGTGTCTCCGGCCGAGCCGGCGCTGTCGGTTTCCCACTCGGCGACCTCCTCGTCCCACTCCGCCACTTCGGCGTCCCAGTCGTTGGGCTCCCCGTCGGTCTCGTCGACGCGTTCGTCCTCGCCGGTCATGGTTCTGCCCACGGTTCCGCGACTCCCTCGCCGAACAGCTCTCGCATCAGCGTCACGATGCTCTCGGGGGGAAACTGCCCCTGTTCTGTGACGATCGCGTCCATGTACCGGGGCGGGGTCACGTCGAACGCGGGGTTCTCGACGGCGATGTCGCCGATATCCTCGCGCGCGTCAGCGTCGATCACCTCGCTCTCGTCGCGCATCTCGATCTCGACGGTGTGACCCGTCAGCGTCTCCGGATGTAGCTTGATCGTCTGGGCCGCGGTCATGATCGGGACGCCGCGCTCGCGGGCGTTGACGGCGAGCCCGGAGGTGCCGATCTTGTTGATCACGCCGCCGTCGGCCGCGATCGAATCGGCTCCGACGACGACGTGGTCGACCTCGTCGAGGTACCGACGCGCCGCGGAGTCGACGATGAGGGTGACGGGGACGCCGGCGTCCCGCAACTGCTCTGCGGTGATGTGGCCCTGTCGCCGCGGGCGCGTCTCCTTGACGACCGCCGAGATCGACTTCCCCTGCGCGACGGCGGCCTCGATACACGCCAGCGCGTCCGTCGAGTGGCAGTGCGTCATCACCGTGTCGCCGTCGGCGAGGCGGTTCGCGCCGACGCGACCGAGGTCCTCCTGTGCGCGGTCGAGCTGCCGGACGAACGCCTCGCTCGCGTCGACGACGCTCCGGCGGAGCGCCTCGACCGAGTCGCCCTCCATCCGCTGGAGGACGTACCGGAGGGCGTTCGGCAGCGACACCGCGGTCGGCCGGGTCTCGCGGAGCGTCCGGGCGGCCGCCCGCATCGACGCGCGGAAGGCCTCCGGACCGCCCGCGGCCGCAGTTCCGTCCGCACCCCCGTCGGCGGCCTCTCGGGCCTGCGCGGCGAGCGCCTCCGCGGCCGCCGAGGCGATGGTCGCCGCGCCCCGGATCTCCATCGTCGCGATCGATTCGGCGGTCTCCCGCACCGCGGCCGCCGACTCTCTGTCGGGCATACCGATCCGGTGTCCCGCCCGGTATTTATACAATCGGGCGAGCGGTTCCGTCCCCGGTTCGAGGTCACGCCTCGTCGACGCCCGACCGCTGACCGTAGCTCTCGAAGCGCTCCTCGACGGTCGCCAGCTGCTCGTCGGTGAGCACGTGCGGCTCGCCGACCGACGACGCACGGAGGTAGAGACGACAGAGGTCCTCGACGTGGCGCGCGTTCTCGACTGCAGTCTCCGGATCGGGTCCGGTGACGACGAGCCCGTGGTTCGCGAGGATCGCGGCGTCGGAGCCCGCCTCGGCCATCGCGCCCACGACGTTCGCGGCGAGTTCCTCCGTGCCGTACGGCGCGTAGTCGGCCAGCGGGACCTCGCGACCCACGGCGACGATCATGTAGTGGACCGGGGGGAGCTTCCGGTGGAGCGTCGCCATCGTCGTCGCCCACGGCGAGTGGGTGTGGACGATCGCGCCCGGCCGGTCGTGTCGGTAAATCCCCGTGTGCATCGGCACCTCGCTCGACGGGGTCATCCACCCCGCCAACCGCTCGCCGGAAAGCGAGACCACCGGCACGTCGGCCGCGTCGAAAGCGTCGTACGGGACGCCGGTGGGCGTCACCGCGATCGCGTCGCCGTCGCGGACGCTCAGGTTCCCGGTCCGCCCCGGCGTCAGCTCCGCGAGCGCCGGCGCGTACTCGACGACCGCCTCGCGAGCGGCGCGCAGGCGGTCGGGGTCGTCCGCGAGACCGTCGCGGGTCAAAGCGCCACCTCTCTGAGATCGTCGAACGCGCCCAGTCGAACGTCCGGTTGCCGCGGCTCGCCGACGTCATCGACTGCAGGCGCGTCGCCGTCGGCGACGAAAAGCGCCGTGTCGATGCCGAGGGCGTTCCCGCCACCTATGTCGGTCTCGACGTTGTCGCCGACCACGAGCGCGTCGCTCGGGCGGCAGTCGAGCGAGGCGAGCGCCGTCGTGAACGGGAGTGCGCTCGGTTTCTCGCGGCCGACCTCCTCGGAGGTGACGAGCCGGTCTACCCGGTCGTCGATCCCCAGCCGTACGAGCTTCCGCAACTGGACGCGGGTTGTGAGGTTCGTGACGACCGCCACTGCGATCCCGACGTCTGAGAGCGCGTCGAGGGTGCGTTCGACGCCGTCACAGAGCGTCATCGCGTCCCGGTAGCCGTCCCAGTAGGCGTCGCCGACCGCGAGCGCGGCCTCGGCGTCGTGTTCGTCCGCGTACGCCCGGAGGACCCGCTTGAAGTAGATGTGCCGCGAGTGGGAGGCCGCGGTACCGCGGGTCTCGCGCTTCGCTCCTCGGCGACCGGCCGCGTACAGGTCGTCGAACGTCTGCCGGTCCATCTCGTATCCTCGCTCGCGGAAGGCGGCGAGCGCGGCCCGCTTGCCCGCCTCGTTGCACGGCGCGTACGGGTACAGGGTGTTGTCGAGGTCGAAGCAGACCGCCTCGTAGCTCATGTCGTCCACCTCGGCGCGGCGGTGACTTAAGCGTGGTTCGCCGGCCGACGGAACCGACACCGACGCCGGTCACCGATCGTCTACCTTCCCGTCGCGTCGGTCGCGATCCCTCGCCGCCGGGTCGCGCTCGTCGGGGTCGCCGTGTCCGCCGCCGCCGGGCGTCCGGATCGAGACGGTCGTCCCGGCCTCGACGTCGACGGATGCCTTCGCGGGGACGGTGTCGCCGTCGACGAGGTTCTCCCCGGTCGCGCCGTCCTCGCCGCCGTCGAGTCCCGCTGGAGCCGTCCGCCGGCGCTCCGTCAGCACCGAGACGGTGGCGTCGGTCTCGACGGTGACGGTCCGTTCGAGGCCCAACCCGCCGCGGTGTCGGCCGTCTCCGCCGCTTCCCGGACGCAGCGCGTACCGTTCGACCCGGAGCGGGTACTCGGTCTCCATCGCCTCCGCGGGCGTGTTGAGCGTGTTCGTCATCCCGACCTGCACGCCGTCCATGCCGTCTCTCCCGGGGCGGGCCCCGAACCCGCCGCCGATCGTCTCGTAGTAGGTGAACGACCCGGCTCGGTCGCCGATGATGAGGTTGTTCATCGTCCCCTGTCCGCCGGCCGGTATCGCGTCGGGGACCGCCGCGGCGAGCGCCGCCAGCGTCACGTCCATGACCCGCTGGCTGGTCTCGACGTTGCCGCCGACGACCGCGGCCGGCGGCTCCGGATTGAGAACCGACCCCTCGGGCGCCGACACCGACACCGGCTCGTAACACCCGTGATTCGGCGGAATGTCCGGATCGGTTATCGCGCGGACGACGAAGTAGACCGCGCTCTTCGCGACCGACAGCGGCGCGTTGAGGTTGCCCGCGACCTGGTCCGCAGTCCCGGCGAAGTCGACGTCGATCGTGGTCCCGTCGACGGTGGCGGTCACCGCGATCGGCACCTCGTCGTCCGTCACCCCGTCGCCTTCGAGGACGTCCCGCGCTCGGTACGTGCCGTCCGGAAGCGCCTCGAACTCGGCCTCGACGCGCTCGCGAGAGTAGTCGATGACGGCGTCGAACGCGTCGAGCAGGGCGGAGCCGTGCTCGTCGAGCAACTCGCCGACCCGCGCTTCGGCACGCGAGTTCGCGGCGCGCTGCGCTCGGAGGTCCGCCTCGCGCTCGTCCGGCGTCCGGACGTTCGCCCGGATCAGGTCGAGGACCGCCTCGTTCGGCTCTCCGCCGGCGACGAGCCGAACTGCGGGCAGCCGAAGCCCCTCCTCGTAGATCTCGCGCGCGCCCGGCGGCATGCTCCCCGGTGTGCTACCGCCCACGTCGGCGTGGTGCGCCCGCGACACCGCGAACCCGATACCCTCGCCGTCGGGCGCGATCGTCGAGACCAGCGTGACGTCCGGGAGGTGCGTTCCGCCCGCGAACGGGTCGTTGACGACGAAGACGTCTCCCGGATTCGGGTCCTTCCGGAGGACCGTCTCGACCGCGTCGGGCATCGCGCCGAGGTGGACCGGGATGTGTTCGGCCTGCGCGACCATCCGCCCGGCCGAATCGAACAGCGCCGTCGAGCAGTCCTGTCGCTCCTTGATATTCGGCGAGTACGCCCCGCGGATGAGCACGTGTCCCATCTCCGTTGCGACGCTCTCCAGTTGGTTCCGGAGGATCTCTAGAGTTACCGGATCCACGCCCTTCCGGTCGCCACCCGGCGTCGTCGGTCCGTCGCTCACGCGTCGCTCACCTCCGCGATCAGCGCGCCGTCGCCGCGAACCCGCACGCCCCATCCCGGCGGGACGACGACCGTGCTCTCGTCGCCCTCGACGACCGCGGGACCCTCGATCGGCGACCGCTCACCCGCGTGCTGCGGTGCCAATCTCCCCCGCTCGTACACCGGCGTCTCGCGGACCTCGCCCGCGAACACCGCCTCCCGGGAGCCCGACAGCGGATCGCCGTCGGCCGCGTACGCGACCGGCGGCGCGTCCCGCGCGACCGTGGCCGTCACGCGACAGTTCACCAGGTCGATCGGCTCGTCGGCCCGGTAGCCGTACGCGGCCTCGTGGGCCGCATCGAACCGCTCTCGGGCGTTCGCGGCGTCGAAGGGGCGCTCGACGTCCACGGTGAGTTCGAAGCTCTGTCCGGCGTATCTGAGATCCGCGGCGTGACGCACGGCCGCCGCGTCGCGGTCGCTGACCTCCGTCAGCAACTCCTCGGACAGGGCGTCGTACACGGCGTCGACGTCGTCGGGATCCACGTCGGCGAGCGGGCGCTGGTGCGTACGAACCGCGTCGCGTTTCTCGTCGGCCGCGAGCAGGCCGTACGCGGACAGGACGCCCGACGCGCGCGGGATCACTATCCGGTCGATGTCGAGGCCGTCGGCGATCGCGATCGCGTGCATCGGCCCGGCTCCGCCGAACGCGACGAGACCGAACGTCCGCGGGTCGTGCCCCCGCTCGACGGTCACCGACCGGATCGCTCGGGTCATGTTCGCGTTCGCGACGCGGTGGACTCCGCGGGCGGCCTCCAACGGGCCGGCCAGCCCAGCCTCCTCGGCGAGTCCGGCGAGCGCGTCGAAGGCGCCGTCCTCGTCGAGCGACAGATCTCCGCCGAGGCTCGTGCTCGACCCGATGTACCCCAAGACGAGGTTCGCGTCGGTGACGGTCGGCTCCGTGCCTCCCCTTCCGTAGCAGGCGGGACCGGGATCCGCTCCGGCGGACCGCGGACCGATCCGGAGCGCTCCGCCGGCGTCGACCCGCGCGATCGATCCCCCGCCCGCTCCGACGGTCTCGACGTCGACCATCGGCGTCTTGATAGGCCGCTCGTTGATCACGCCCGTCGTCGTCCGCTCGACCTCGCCGTCGCGGACGAGGCTCACGTCGCTCGACGTTCCGCCCATATCGAAGGTGACGAGCCCCTCGCGCCCGTCGGCGTCGTCCCCTCCGCCCGCCATCGCGCTCGCACCCACGACGCCCGCGGCGGGGCCCGAGAGCACGGTCGTGACGGCGTTTCGCCTGACCGCGTCGGCGTCGGTTATCCCCCCGTTCGCCTGCATGATCTGCGGCTGCGGCAGGCCGAGATCCCGCGCCCGCTCGGTGAGACGACCGACGTATCGGTCTATCGCCGGCCGCACGTACGCGTCGACGACCGTCGTCGACGTCCGCTCGTACTCCCGGAACTCGGCGAGGACCTCGTTCGAGGCCGACACTGGCACGTCGAGTTCCTCTCGCAGCACCTCCGCGACGCGCGTTTCGTTCTCGGGGTGCGCGTAGGCGTGCAGCAGCGAGACCGCGACGGACTCGGCGTCAGTCTCGCGGACACGCTCGGCGATCGACCGAACCTCGCCGTCGTCGACGGGCCGCTCGACCCCCTCGGTCGTCGCTCGCTCGGACACCTCGAAGCGGCGGCGTCTCGGGACGAGCGGCGTCGGCTTCTCGGCGTCGAGGTCGTACAGCGACGGCCGCTCCTGTCGCCCGATCTCCAGCACGTCTCGGAACCCCTCGGTCGTGACGAGCGCGGTCCGCGCGCCGTTCTCTTCGAGGAGCGCGTTCACCGAGACGGTCATCGCGTGCGAGAACTCGTCCACGCGCTCCGGGTCGACGCCCGCCTCCGCACAGGCCGTCTCGATCCCGGCTATCACTCCCTCGCTCTGGTCGGCGGTGCTCGGGACCTTCGCCGTCACGATCTCGCCGTCGAGCGACAGCGCCACGTCGGTGAACGTCCCGCCGACGTCGACCCCGATCCGTCTCGCCTCCATCTACATCGCCCCCTCACACCTGCCCGTCGCGTCCCGGTCGAGAGGCACCGCGATCCGCTGGATCATGGCGGTGTTCGTGTCCCTGTGAACTTAACCTCGGGCGTCGGAGCCGATTTCGCGTCTCGCGTCGCACGCCGAACGACGCGTTCGAACTTCTTCGTGCCCGCGAAACGGGAGGTCGACACGGCACGGGCCGGCCGGTCTGGCGCGTGTGGGTCTCGGAGCCGACGAGACGATCCACGCCGACGGCCTCCGCGTCGCGGACGACGCCCCCGGTATGAGTCCACGCGAAATCCCCTCCTCAACGAGCGGGATCAGCTTCGTCCGAGTGAAGCGGGACCGGGTAGTTCACTGCTCGTTCATCGCCTCGCTGGCGATGTTGCGCCCCCGGGAGTTCAACGCCACCTCGCGTCGCACCCGCACCTCCTCCACCACTTCGATGTCGATGAGTCGCTCGAACGTCTCCTCGACGTCGTCGACGTCCATCCCGAGGAACGACGGGATCTCGAACGGCGAGACGCCGGAGTACAACGCCATCAACACCTCGCGATCGCGGCTGGACAGATCGACGTTCGTCGAGCTTCGCTCCTCGCCCTTGCGGAGCCACGCCTCGACGAACCGCATACGGTTCGACTGGCCCGCGACGTGCGTCTCGATGCTCGTCCCCTCGTCGTCGGTGTGTGACACCTCGATGACGGGCTTTTTCTCGCCGTTGACGGTGCGCTTGGCCGCGTCGAGTCCGCTGATGTCGTCGAGATCGAACTTCACGAACGCGCCGCCTTCGAGCGCCGCGTTGAGCCCGTTGTCGTCTATCTTCATCCGGGCCTGCTCCCACTCCGAATCCTGAACCACGCCGCCCTCGATCGCCGGGTGTTTCGCCATCACGGTCCGCTGGTCGAGTAACGCCCGGTAGACGTCGCGCTCGAACTCCTCGTGTTCGGCGGTCGTGACCAACAGCACCTGATCGCCGAGGTCGAAGCTCACGTAGTTGGACACGCGCGCGACCGACTGGTTCGCGTCGTGTCGGCCGCCGAGCCCGCGGAGGTCCGAGAGCGGTATCGTTCGCTTTCCGTCGTTGCCGGCTAAGATCAACCGTCGGTTCGAGAGGAGTATCCGTCCCGGCGTCCACGAGACGTCGCTCACCTTCCGCCCCTCCCGGACGGCGACCGCGAACCGCCCCTGCGTGTCCGTGACCTTGTACTCGCTGTCGGACATCTACGGTCCCCCCGCTCGAAGCTTCGAGACCGCGGAGAACACCCGCTTTCTGACGGCGGAACTCTCGTCGTCGGTGAGGTCTTCGAGCCGGTTCAGCGTCTCCTGTCCGCCCACCTGACCCAACACGAACACCGCCTTCGCCCGAGCGTCCTCGGGGTGTTCCGTCCCGAGCCGGTCGAGCAGTCGGTCCTCGACTATCGGCCCGCCGAGGTTCTTGAGGCTCGTGGCCGCGAACTGTGCGGTCTGTGCGTCGTCGTCCGCGAGCGCCTCCGCGAGCGCCTCGACCGCCAGCTTCGAATCCGACTCTGCGACTCGCCCGAGAATCCACGCCGCGTTCCGTCGCTGTCGGCTCTGTTGGCCCTCGGTGAGGATCTCGACGAGCGGTTCGACCACGGTCTCGTCGTCGGCCGACTTCAGCTCGGAGACAACGCGGTCGCGAACCGCGTGGCTCTGCTGGGTCGGGACGTTCGAGAGCAGTTCGATTATCGAGTACACCGCGGCGTTGCGCACTATCGCGCTCTCGTCACCGAGCGCCCGCGCGAGCGGTTCGACTGGTTCCGGGTTGTTCGCCTTCCCGAGCGCGCCCGCCGCGATCCGCCGAAGCGACTCGTCTGGATCGTCGAGCAGGTCCAAGAGCGGCGCGAGCGCCCGGTCGGTGCCGATGTTGCCGAGCGCGTTCGCCGCGGCTCGCCTGACGCGCGGGTCGTCGTCGAGTCGACCGGCGAGTCCGGGGACTGCGCGGGGGTCCGCGAACGTCCCGCAGGCCTGTGCGGCGCGGAGCCTGACGCGCGGGTCGTCGTCATCGAGCGCGTCGACGAGGTGCGAGAGACCGCCCGCGTCGTCGAGTCGACCGAGCGCGTTCGCCGCGGCCATCCGCAGCTCGGGCCGGTCCGCCTGTAACGCGCGCGCGAACTTCCTCGCCGTCACCCACTCGGCCTCCGAACTCGTCGTTCCGGTGAGTTCCGAGAGCAACTGTTCGAGCGCACCGTCTCCGAGTTCGTCGAGCGCGTCGACCGCGGCACCGCGAACCTGTCCGTCCTCGTCGTCCGTCGCCGTCCGGAGCAGCGCGTCGACGGTCGCCTGTTCGTTCGCGTCGCCGACCTCTCCGAGGAACTCGGCCGCCCGTCGCCTGACCGCGGCGCTGTCGCTGCCTATCGCGTCCCTGAGTCGCTCGACGTTTCCGTCCCGCGCGTGTTGGTACAGGGACATCAGACCCTCTCGAACACCCGCCGGCGCTTGTCGATCGGCTCGTACCTCTCCGTCCGGTCCGGCGGAACGCTCTCCGTCATCCCGAGGACGAGAACGCCGTCGTCGGAAAGCGACGCCTCCAGCGTGCCGAACAGCGAGCCCTTGTGGTCGACGTCGATGTAGATCAGCAGATTGCGACACAACACCACGTCGAAGGGGTCGCGCGCGCCGTCGCGGATCAGGTCGTGCGTCTCGAAGTCGACGAGCCGACGGACCGCCGACCTGACTCGGAAGGTGTCCCCGTCCCGTTCGACGTACCGGTCGGGGTCCGACAGCGGTTCGAGCTCCGCCGCGATGTCCGTCGTTCTGGTGGTGTGGTACTCGCCCGTCCGAGCGTTGTCGAGGGCCTCCTCGCTGATGTCGGAGCCGAGCACCTCGACGCGCGACTCGTCGATCTCGGGATCGTCGCAGGCCAGCATCGCGACCGAGTACGCCTCTCGCCCGTCGGCCGAGGGGGCCGACCAGACGCGGACGCGGCGCTTCTCTTCCGTCTTCTCGCGGAGCACGCCGCGGAGCACGTCCCACATCTCGGGGTTCCGGAAGAACTCAGTCACGTTGATCGTGAGCGCGTCCATCAGCGCCTGTCGCTCCTCCTCGTCGTCGCGCAACAGCCGTTCGTACTCCGCGTGCGACTCGGTGTCGCGGCGACGCATCCGCGCCGTGATCCGCCGATCGAGGTACGACTCGTTGTAGTACCCCGGCTCGAACGGCACCGTGTCGTCGATCTGACGCAGCACGCCCTCGAACGGGGTTTCGCTGCTCATAGGCTCACCACATCGAGGACGGCCACGACGTCGCCGTCGCCGAGGACCGCCGTGCCGCTGAGCCCCGGCGTTCCCGACAGCGGTCCGTCGAGCGGTTTCACGACGACCTCCTCCTGATCCAACACGGCGTCACAGTGGAGCGCCACCTGCCGAGTCTCCTCGCGGATCCGGACGAGCATTCCGGTGTCGTCGCTCCCGGCGGCCCCGCCACTATCGCTCTCGGCGACGGCTCCGGACGCGTCTCCGACGACCTCGGCTGCATCGTCTCCGACGTCGACGACGGTTCCGCCGTCGGGTGCCGCGGCCTCGCCGGGCCCGCCAGCGGCGGATCCGCCCGCACCGGAGCCGGCCGCGGCGAGGCGGTCGTTCAGCCTGATCACGGGGTACAGATCGTCTTCGTGACGGACGATCTCGTCGCCGTGGACCTCCTCCACGTCGTCTGCGCGCGCGACCTCCGCGATCGACTTTATCGGGATCCCGTACTCGGTGCCGCCGACGTCGACGAACATCACCTTCACGATGGCGACGGTGACCGGGAGCCGGAACCGGACCGTCGTCCCCTCGCCGGGTTCGCTCTCGACGGCGACGGAGCCGTCGAGGTCGCGCGCGGTCGTCCGCACCACGTCCATCCCGACGCCGCGACCGGAGACGTCGGTGATCTCCTCCGCGGTGGAGAAGCCGGGGTGGAACACCAGATCGTAGGCCTCGTCGTCGTCCATCGCCTCGACCGCCTCCCTGCTCTTGACCCCCTCGTCGACCGCCTTCTCGCGGAGCTGGTCGGGGTCGAGTCCGCCGCCGTCGTCGGCGACCTCGATGATGACGTGGTCGCGCTCGCGCTCGGCCGTGAGCCGGACGTGTCCGGTCGGCTCTTTCCCGGCGGCCTCGCGCTCGTCGGGCGACTCGATCCCGTGGTCGACGGCGTTCCGCAGGACGTGGACGAGCGGGTCCCGCATCTCGGTCAGGATGGTTCGGTCGAGTTCGACGTCGTCGCCCTCGATCTCGAAGTCGATCCGCTTGTCGAGGTCCCGCGAGATATCGCGGACCAGCCGCGGGAACGAGTCCGACACCTGCGAAAAGGGGATGAGCCGCATGTCCATCGCGGTGTCCTGCAGGCTGGAAGCGAGCTTGTCGAGTTCGTCTAAGGCGTCCGACTGCGCGTCCAGTGCCTCCAGTTCCCGCCGGAGCTTGATCCGGCTCGTCACCAACTGCTCGACGAGCCCGTACAGCTCGTCGACCTGGTCGACGTCGACTCGGATCGACTTGATCTCGTCGCCGGACTTGGAGTCGGGCGAGCCGTCCCCGGCGTTTTCGGCATTTTCGGACCCATCGCCGTCCGTGCCTTCCGTCTCGGCGATGTCTTCGGTGCCGTCAGCGGCGGCCGCGTCACCGGCCTCCGAAGTCCCTCCGACATCGCCCGCGTCGCCGTCTTCGACGAGCGCCGTCTCGATCGACTCGACCTGCGTGAGCGCGCCGAGCCCCTCGGCGACCACGTCGGGGTCGGCGCCGCCGACGAAGGCGTCGAACCGCTCCTCGTACTCCCCGTCCTCCAGCGCCTCGGGATCGGGTACCGTGACGTGCTCGCCGAACTGCCCGTCGAGCGCCTGCAACACGAGCGCGGCGTCGACGCCCGCCATCGCGGTCTCGCCTATCGTCACGTCCACGTACACGACGGGATCGGGGAGGTCCGAGACGCCCGAGGGGAGGTCGGGAACGGGGACCCCGTCGCTCCCCGTCTCCGCGCCGTCGTCCGCTTCGGCGTCATCGACGGTGTCCCCGTCGCCGGCGTCGTCCGCTTCGGCGGCATCGACGGCGTCCCTGTCGCCGGCGTCCGCACTGTCGTCCGCACCGTCGTCCGCGTCGCCTCCTTCGGCCGCTTCGGCACCGCTCCCGCGGACGGTCCCGGTCTCTTCCATCTCGCGGAGGCGCGCTTCGAGGTCCGACGGGTCGGTCGTCACCTCTCCGGTTTCGGCGATCTCGGCGACCATCGCCTCGACGGTGTCGACGCCCTCGAAGAGGAGGTCCATGACCTCGGGCGTCACCTCGCGGTCGCCCTGTCTGATCGCGTCGAGTAAGTCCTCCAGGGCGTGACCGAACGACGAGACGTCCTCGTACCCCATCGCCGCGGCGTTCCCCTTCAGGGTGTGTGCGACCCGGAACACGTCGTCCATCGCCGCGGCGTCTTCGGGGTCGGACTCGAGCGCGAGCAGCGCGTTGTTGAGGTCCGTGATCCCGTCTTCAGCCTCGGCGACGAACGCGGCGCGATGTGAGTCCATCAGGCCTCACCCCCCACGATCGCTCCGGCGACGTCATCGAGGTCCGCGACCTCGTCGACGCCGCCGGTCTCGACCGCGCGCTTCGGCATCCCGTAGATGACGCAGGTGTCCTCGCTCTGGGCTATCGTCCGCGCGCCGGCGTCGGCCATCGCTCGGATCCCGTCGGCCGCGTCGGAACCCATCCCGGTCAACACGACGCCGACGAGCGGGTCGTCGACGACCTCGGCCGCGGAGCGCATCGTGACGTCGGCTGCCGGCGAGACCGACTGCGAGTCGTCCTCGTCGAGCTTGACGCGGAGCCGACCCGCGCGGTAGCTGTCGATCCGGGTGTGGCTCCCGCCGCGAGCGACCATCGCCTCGCCGGCACCGATCCGGGCCCCGTCGCTCGCCTCCCGTACGTCGTACGCCGAGGCGGCGTCCAGCCGGTCGGCGAAGCGGGGCGTGAACGCCTCCGGCATGTGTTGGACGATGACGATCCGGCAGTCGGCCATCGGCAGCGCCGACATGACGCGTTCGACCGCGTTCGGCCCGCCGGTCGACGCGCCGATCACGACCGTCAGCGGTTCGTCGAGGTCGGCCGCCGTCGCGGCCGTCGACCCCCCCGTCGAGGCCGGCGTCTCCGCCGACCCGCCGGCCGACGCGGTCGCCGCGTTCTCGCGTCGGTCCCGGGTCGCCGCGGCGAGGTCCGCACCGGCGACCGATCTGACGGCCTCGACCAGCCGCTCGGACTCCCGGGAGACGCCGGTCGAGACCTCTCCGCCGGGCTTCGAGAAGAAGTCGACCGCGCCGCGTTCGAGCGCCTCGAAGGTCACTTCCGCCCCCTCGTCCGTGTGCGCAGACAGCATCAGCACGGGCGTCGGCGTCTCGTCCATCAGCCGTTCGACGGCCTCCAGACCGCCCATTCCGGGCATCTCTACGTCCATCGTCACCACGTCGGGACGCGTCTCGGCAACCACCGACAGCGCCTCCGCGCCGTCGCCCGCCTCCCCGACGACCGCGACTCCCGCGTCGGTCAGGAGGTCGGCGATCAGCCCGCGCATGAACGGCGAGTCGTCGACGACAACCACCCGCGGTGATCCGTCGCGGCTCCCCCGCCGATCCGTCGTCCTGCTCATACACGGAAGCGGTCGCAGAATCAGCATAAATGCACGCCCCCGCTAATCACTGGTGATAATTCAGGGGACACGGTTATTGGTGACTTGGTCGCACGGGTTCGTATGGCAGCCACGGAAGCGGACGCCGAACCGACGAAGGTACTCGAGTTCGGTCTGGGCGACGGGACGTACTGTCTGGATATCGGCGTGATCGACGAGATCGTCGACGCCGGCGAACTCACGCGGATTCCGAACTCACCCGACCACGTCGAGGGCGTGATGGACCTCCGCGGACGAACGACGACGATCGTCGATCCGAAGACGCTGTTCGCCATCGAGGAGGACGGCCCCCGCGAGCGGATCGTCGTCTTCGACGACGACGAGATCGACGAGGGCGGTACCGTCGGCTGGATGGTCGACGAGGTGTTCCAGGTCCGCGACGTCGCGCCCGAAGACGTCGACCGAGGGACGACGGTCGAAGACGAGGGCGTCCGCGGGATCGTCAAGTCGGACGACCGGTTCGTCGTCTGGGTCTCGCCGGACGTCGACGGCCTCGACATCGGTGACGTCGTCGACTCGTCGTCCGACGACGCGGGCGGAGAGTCGGTCGAGGCGTAGGGCGGCGTCGCCGCAGTGGAACCGATCGCCACCGCTGCGCTCTCGCCTCCCGCCGTGCTCCCGACGCTCCCGTTCGCCCGCCGTTCTCACCCGTGAGAACCGGGAGCAAATCCTTATGCGGCGGCTGGCCAGCCACTTCGTATGCGCGCATCAAGCGGCGTCCCCGGGTTCGACGACCTCGTCGACGGCGGATTCCCGGAGAGCCGCCTCTACGTCGTGAGCGGACCGCCCGGAAGCGGGAAGACCACGTTCTGTTCGCAGTTCGCGGCACAGGGCGCTCGCAACGGCGAGGACGTGCTGTACATCAGCATGCACGAGACCAAAGCGGGGATCCGCCGCGACATGAGCGAGTACGATTTCGGGTTCGACCGCGCCCTCGACACCGACCGGGTCACCTTCCTCGATTCGTTCTCGTCGGACGGCCGTCGCTTCTTCGGACTCCCGGGTGAGCGTCGGGACCACTCCGGCGTCACGAACCGCCTCACCGGATTCATCAACTCCCGCGACATCGACCGGGTCGTCTTCGACTCCACGATGCTGTTGCGTTTTCTCCTCGACGACGACGAGGACACCATGGTCCAGCTGCTCTCCTCGCTGAAGCGGACCGACGCGACCACCCTTCTCATCTCCGAGATGACCGATCCGAGCGCGTACTCCGAGGAGCACTACCTCGCGCACGGCGTCGTCTTCATGCACAACTACCTCGAAGACGAGGGGATGCGCCGCGGGATACAGGTGCTGAAGATGCGCGGCACCGACGTGAACACGGACATCCAAGACGTCGAGTTCACCGACGGCGGACTCCGCGTGGGGGCGGCCGCGACGGTGACGCACTGATGTACGACCGCACGTTCGGAACCGACTGGGACGGCCTCGAGCGCGAGGAGGCGGTCGAACGGGCGTTCGCGCTCGGCGTCGCCGCCGAGATCGGTCGCGGGCAGCCGGCAGAACTGGACCGAGTGCTGGAGGCGTTCGACAGCGCGTACGACCGGAGTCTCGTCGAACTCGCCTACGACGAGGGGCGGACGAAGGCGCTGGAGGCCGCCGCCGAGGCCGGCGCCGACGACCCGCAGGCGGTGTGGGACGAGCTGGTCGACGGCGGCGGCGCGCCTCGCGTCGCTCCCGTCTCCGCCGCGTTGCCCGGGGCGCTGACGGAGCTGTCTCTCACGAAGCGACCGCGGGAGGGGCCGCCGTCTTCGCTCGAATTCCCGTCGATGCTCCGTAAGTGAATCCTCGGAAGGGTTTTACCCGCCCTCGCTACAATCCAGACACATGACCGTACTTCCCGACGCGGTCCGGGACGCGGACAGCGTCCTCGTCAGCGGCCCTCCGATGAGCGGGAAGTACGACCTGTTCACCCGACTGCTCGCCGAGTGGACGGACGGTCCGGTCGTGATCTCGACGGGCCGAACCGCGGAGAAGGTCCGTAGCGACTACGAGTCGATCACCGGCCGCACCGGAGACGACCTGATCGTCATCGACTGCGTCACGCACGAACAGGGCGACAAGCGCGCCGACACCCCGTCGACGAAGTACGTCGCCAGCGCGGGGAACCTCACCGACATCGGGATCAAGTTCACCGACGTCGTCGAGTCCTCCGCCGGCCGCGAGCGCGCCGTCGGCGTCTACTCTCTCTCGCAGCTGTTGATGTACTGGGACCCAGAGCGGATCTACCAGTTCACCCGCGTGCTGACTTCACAGACCTCGGGCGAGGGGTGGCCCTTCGTCGGCGTGCTCAACTCGACCGCCCACGACGAGCAGGTCGTTCACACCCTCCACGAGCCGTTCGAGGTCGTCCTCGAAACGCGCGTCGACGGCGACGACCGGGAGTTCCGGGTCCGCGGACGCGTGGAACAGCCCTCGGAGTGGACGCCGTACTGAGTTCGGAGCGGACGCGGTCCGCCTGCCCTCCGCGTCGCGTTCACCCGATCAGATCGAACTCGACGCCGAGCGGCGGCGCGTCGACGATACCCCAGTAGACGAACCGGTGTGTTCCCGGTCCGAGCGGGGGACAGACGTCGACAACGAGGTCGGGAACCGCCGACGCTATCGCCGCCTCGTCGAGTCGTATCTCCCAGCTGTACGCGCCGGTCGTCTTGAACGCCTCCTCGGACTGCGGGAGTTCCGCTGACTCACCCGTGGTCGACCCTCTGACCTCGAGCCAGCCCGACTCCGTCTCGCGCTGTATCGCGTACGCGTGCTCGCCGAGCGTCGTCGTCGCCGCGTCTCCGGTGTTTCGAAGCACCACCCGAATCGACTGTCCGTACGTCTCCGCGGAGCCCTCGCTCGACAGTTCCACCGTCGTCGACGGGGTCTCGACGACCGTTCCCTCGATCGGGCCGTCGATCGGGGGGTCGAGCCGGACGAACGAATCGTCCTCGCAGGTCAGCGTCTCCGGCGTTCCCTCGGGTCCCTGCGGACCGTCGCCGGCCGCGAAGTCGAGACAGCCGGCGAGACCGACCGCGGCGAGGGTTCCGCTTCCCAACAGATCGCGTCGCGTGTGCTCCATGCGAGCGAGTGGGGCGGCACGGGTTTGAACCGCACGGCGACCCCTCGACGGTCACGCCGCGGCGTCCCTCCCCTCGATTCCACCCGGTTCGGAACCGCTTTCCCGTCGGGCGGTCCATGACCGCCCATGGAGCTGTTCGGATCCAGCGGCATTCGCGGGGTCGCACTTCGGTACCTCACGCCGGAGCTCGTCCTCGACATCGCGAAGGCGGCGGGGTCGGTGTGGGACGCCGACCGCGTTGCCGTCGCCCGCGACACCCGCACCACCGGCGAGCTGTTCGCCAACGCGGCCGCGAGCGGCCTCGCCGCCGTCGGCTGTGACGTCGACCGGCTCGGGGTGGTGCCGACGCCGGCGGTCGGGAACTACTGCGAGTCGGCGGCGGTCCCCTGCGTCTTGGTCACCGCCTCGCACAACCCCCCGGAGTTCAACGGGATCAAGCTCGTCGGCGACGACGGCGTCGAGCTGTCCGTCGGCGTGCTCGAACGCGTCGAGCGCCGCGTGCTCGACGACGAGTACGACCACGCCGACTGGCGAACCGCCGGCGCGACCACGCGGGTCGGCGGCGTCGTCGACGACTACGTCGCCCAACTCGCCGACGCGGTCGACGTCGAGGCCGTCGACGACGCTGACCTCACGGTCGCGATCGACCCGGGACACGGCGCGGCCTCGGTGGCGTCGCCTCGGATATACCGCGAACTGGGCTGTGACGTGCTGACGGTGAACGCGACGCCCGACGGTCACTTTCCGGGCCGGGAGTCGGAGCCCGTCCCCGAACACCTCGCCGACCTCTCTCGGCTCGTCGCGACCTCCGACGCGGACGTGGGAATCGCTCACGACGGCGACGCCGACCGCGCCGTCTTCGTCGACGAGACGGGAGCGTTCGTCGACGGCGACACCTCCTTCGCGGCGATGGCCGACGCCTGCCTCGACCCCGGCGACGCCGTCGTCAGCGCGGTCAACGTCTCCCAGCGGCTCGTCGACGTGTGTGCGAACAGGGGCGCCGACCTCGAACTCACTCCCATCGGCGCGACGAACATCATCACTCGCACGCGAGAGCTACACGCCGAGGGGACGACCGTCCCCATCGCCGGCGAGGGCAACGGCGGCGTGTTCTTCCCGCCGTATCGGCTCTCCCGCGACGGGCCGTACATCGGCGCGCGGTTCCTCGAACTGCTCGCGGCCGCCGACGGCGCGCCGGTAAGCGATGTCGTCGACCCCTACACCGACTACCACTTCGTGCGGCTCAACGTGGAGTACGCCGACGGCGACGAGCGCGACGAGATGCTCTCGGCCGCGCGGGCGTACGTGGAGACCGCGGACGCCGAGCCGAACACCACCGACGGCTACCGGCTCGACTACGGCGACGCGTGGGTGCTCGTGCGCCCCTCGGGGACGGAGCCGAAGATCCGGATCTACGCCGAATCGGCCGACGCCGACCGCGCCGAACGGCTCGCGATGGACATGCGGGTCGCCGTCGAGAGCGGTCGGTAACACCCGTCGCGAACGTCTCCTGTCTCCACTACGACTCGTTGTCGTTGTCCCACGAGTTCGGCCGCGACGGATCGACGAGCGGCGAGGCTTCGTTGGTACACTCCGGCCGACCGCAGACGCCCGCGTCGGCCCCGGCCCGCGTCACGCCGTCCGCGAGCGCGCCGATCGTCCACGTCGTGTCGTGACCCGTCGTCGACTCGTGATCGTCGAGCGCGACGCGCGCGCTGGGGAGCCCGTCGTATCTCGATTCGAACGAGCAGTCGACACACGTGACGGTGACGCGGGTCCGGTCCATGCGGTATCGGTAGCTCCTGGGGGTACCTACGGTTGTCGATGCACGAGCCGGGATACGGGGCGGCGTGGACGATCGGCGTTACGCCGGGTCGTCGCTCGGCTCGGTCCGCCACCCGCCCGTGAGCGAGACGATCCAGACCGTCAGCCCGGCGAGCGCGAAGACGGCGGCCATGTACGGGATGAGCGGCAGTTCGATGCCGACGAAATCGAGCACGGTCCGCATCTCGTAGACGATCACGCCGAAGACGGCGAGCGTCACGAGGAGGCCGCCGCGACTCACGTCGAGGGTCATCGGACCACCCCGACGAGCGCGGCCGTCGCGTCGCTCACCGCGTCGGCGAGGGGGGCCACGGCGCCCACCAGCGCGTCGAGCAGGGGTGCGAGCCACACCGGGTAAGTGCCGACGCCCGACCCGAGGAGCCCGCCGCGGTTGATGATCGCCGCGAGCGGCAGCGCGTACGCGAGGACGACGAGCGCGAGCGCGATCCCGACCCACAGCCGGAGTCTGTCGAGCACCTGCGGCGCGTCGTCGGGGCCGGAGAGCGCCGGGGGAAGCGACTCGGCGAGCCCGGAGACTCTCGGATTACCCATCGTGAGCACGAGGTTCGCGATGAACAGCACGGTCGAGACGAAGAGCAGCGTCCCGCCGATCGCGATCTGGACGTTGAGTTCCTCGAAGCCCCCGAACATCGTCGGGTAGTCGAAGCCCGAGTACTCCGGCTCCGCGGTCCGGCGCGGAACGCCGAGGATCCCCTGCGCGTGCATCGCGTTGGACATGAGCGCCATGCCGATGAACCACAGGACGACCTGGAACAGTCCGATCGTTCGGCTGTAGATCGGCTTGTTCGAGATCTGCGGCCAGATCCAGTAGGTCGCCGCCATGAACGTGAGCGCCACGGCGGTCCCCACGGTGAGGTGGAAGTGTCCCGGGACCCAGATCGTGTTGTGGATCATGTAGTTGATGTTCATCCCGGCGTTCACCATCCCCGAGAAGCCGCCGGCCGCGAACATCAGTCCGGCGAGCATCATCCCGGTGAACTCCGGCTTGCGCCACGGGAGATCGGTGAGCCAACCGAGCAGGCCGGTCCCGCCGCGCTGTCGGGCACCGTACTCGACGCTCGCGACCACCGTGAACGCCGTGAGCAGGCTCGGAAGCAGCAGGAACATCGTGTTCGTCATCGAGATGAACTTGAACCCCTCCGCGATGCCCGGATCGAGGTACTGGTGGTGGATCCCGACCGGCGTCGAAAGCAGGAGGAACAGCACGAACACGACCCGCGCGAGCGGGTCGCTGAACAGCCGCCCGCCGGCGAGCTTGGGTAAGACGGTGTACCAAAGCAGGTACGCCGGCATCAGCCAGAAGTACACGACCGGATGGCCGAAGAACCAGAACAGCGTCCGCGTGAGCGTCGGGTTCACCTGATCGATAAACCCGAGCGACCAGGGGAGCAGGAAGATCAGCACTGAGGCGGCCACGGCCGAAGACGCGATGTACCACATCGCCATCGTCGTCAGCACCATGAACGTCTGCAGCGGGATGCGCTCGTCGGGGTGCTCGCGCTTCCACGCGAGGAACGTCCGGAACCAGTCCGCGCCGGCGATCCACGATCCCACGATGAACACGGCGAGCCCCGTGTAAAACAGCGGGTGCGCCTGAAGCGGCGCGTAGAACGTGAACAGCACGTCGGCGCTCATGTCGATCGAGTCGACGAAGCCGGCGAGGATCGAGACCCCGGTCATCGTCATCCCGATCGCCATCATGGCGTACCAGGTCCACGTGATTCGGATGTCGATGAGCGGCCGGTCGAGGCTCCGAACGAGCGCCCAGGTGAACAGTCCGACGAGGAAGAACGTCGTGAAGCTGATCGCCAGGAACACGCCGTGGGCGGTCAGGGAGGTGTAGTAGTCGGTCGAGGAGATGATCCCCCGGAAGACCCCGGTCCGGTGGAGCGTCTGGATGATCCCGAACACCGCGCCCAAAAAGAGCGCGAGGAAGGACCCGAGAAGCGCGGATCTGACGATCCGCGCCTCCTCGGGGAACTCGTCAACGAAGGTCCGATCGCCTTCGATGGCCTCGCTCATTCGCTGTCACCCCCTTGCTGGGACTCGAACTCGGACTGGCTGACCACGGTGACTTTCCCCTCCATCGCGTGGTGAGCCGCCCCGCAGTACTCGTTACAGATGAGCCCGTACTCCTGCGGTTCGTCGGTCTCGACGGTGAGTTTCGACACCTCGCCCGGGATCACCATCGTGTTCGCGTTCGTCCCTGCGACCTCGAAGCCGTGAGTCACGTCCCGCGAGGTGACGTAGAACGTCACCCTGCTGTTTTCGGGAACGACGATCGGATCGGGGCTGAATCCGAACTGGTAGGCGACGACGTACGCCGCGTACTCGTTTTCGCCCACTTGCTCGACGCGCGGGTCCGAGAACCGATCGTCCTCGTCGAGGTTCTGTGCGTCGATCGGCTGTTCGCTGTCGGCCACCATCGCGACGCCCGGCCCGACCGCGCCGTACGTGACCGTGCCGATCAGAAACAGGATCAACAGGACCGAGCACGCGAGCCAGAGCTTCTCGTAGGCGTGAATGTGCATAGATCGTCACCCCACCACGACGAGATCGCGACCGAGGAACTCGATGTAGTAGATGTACACCCACGACAACACGAGGATCGCGAAGTAGATCCCGATGAGCGTGAGCGTGCCGACCGGATCGAACTCCGCGTCGTCACCGCCCACGTCGTCTGCGGCGTGTGCGGTCTCGTTTTGACCCATGGAGTTGGGTTACGCGCATCCGGACATATACGATCGACTCGTTCTCACGATGTGGGAACTTTGCCGTTACCTATGACGGTCGCGCCCCGCCTTCTCGCATGGACTTCTCGCTCCAACAGGCGCTGTTGCTCGTGTTGGGTGGACTCATTCCAGCCGTGGTGTTCATCGCCGACCGCGCGGAACTCGTCGTGGCGATCACGCTCGTGAACGTGCTTCTCATCTGGGGGAGCCTCCGGATCGCCACCGGCGGAAGCTTCGGTCCGATGGGCGGGACTGCGGACGCGGACGACGCGTGACGACACCTCGAAACAGCGACGCGTGGTAGCGAACCACTACGAACGGCCGGCCCCTACCGCCCGCGACACACTCGCGACGAAGCCGTGCCGATCGGAACGACGCGCCGGCGGCGACACGCCTGAATGACAACTTGCACGCTCTGTGACCTGCCGACGGGAGCCGATCCTCACACTTCCCCCGACGTCGACGGCGAGTTCTGCTGTCGGGGGTGTCTCGCCGTCGCGCGCTCGCTCGACGACGTCGACGGTCTCGACGAGATCGAGGAGCGCCGGCCGGACGCGGAGCCCGACGACGAGTTCGACGGGGAGACGGCGTTCCTCCACGTCGACGGGATGCACTGTGCGACCTGCGAGTCGTTCTTAGAGATGACGGCGGGCGATCAGCCCGGCGTCGCGGCGGCCGAGGCGAGCTACGCGACGGACACGATCCGCGTCGATTACGACCCCGACGCGGTGTCCGCCGAGGCGCTTCCCGACCGGCTGTCCGTCGCGGGGTACACCGCGAGCGACCGAGCGGACCCGGACCCCGACGGCGACGGCGCGGCGGTCGTCCGGTTCCTCATCGGCGGCGGCTTCTTCGGGATGATGGCGATGCTGTGGTACGTCCTCGTCCTGTATCCGACCTACTTCGGGTTCGATCCGATCCTCGACATCGGCGGCGTCTCGGGGACCTACCTGTTCGCGCAGGTGTGGGTGTTCGCCTCCATCGTGCTGTTTTACACCGGGTATCCGATCCTCAGGGGGGCGTACGTTAGCCTCCGCGCGCGTCAGCCCAACATGGACCTGTTGGTGTCGCTAGCGGCGACGAGCTCGTACGCGTACAGCACGCTCGCGATGTTCCTCGGCCGGACCGACCTGTACTTCGACGTGACGATCGCTGTCGTTCTCGTCGTCACCGCCGGGAACCACTACGAGTCGCGGATCAAGCGGCGGGCGACCGGTGCGCTCAGCGACCTGACGACTGCGACCGACCGCGAGGCCCGCACCGAGTCCGGCGAGACGGTCCCGGTGGACGCGATCGGTCCCGGCGACCGACTCCTCGTGCGTCCGGGCGAGCGGGTGCCGGTCGACGGCACCGTCGTCGAGGGGAGCGCCGCCGTCGACGAGGCGCTCATCACGGGCGAGTCGCTGCCGGCGACGAAACGCGAGGGCGACGCCGTGCGCGGCGGCACGGTGGTCACGGACGCGCCGATCGTCGTCGAGACCGGCGCGGACGCCACGAGCACGCTCGACACCCTCGTGCGACTGCTGTGGGAGATCCAGAGTTCCCGGTCCGGCATCCAGCGGCTCGTCGACAAGGTCGCGACCGTGTTCGTCCCGCTCGTCGTCGTCGTCGCGGCCCTCTCGACGCTCGCGACCGCCGCGCTCGGCGCGTCGCCGACGGAGTCCGCGCTCGTCGGGCTCACGGTACTCATCGTCTCGTGTCCGTGCGCGCTCGGGCTCGCGACGCCGCTCGCGATCGCCGCCGGCATCCGCGACGCCGCGCGCCGCGGGATCGTGATCGTCTCCGACGCCGTCTTCGAGGACGCCGCCGACGTCGACACGGTCGTCCTCGACAAGACGGGGACGCTCACCGACGGGCAGATGCGGCTGCTCGACACGGTCACGCTCGGCGGGAGCGACTCACTCCCTGGAGATGCCGAGACGGCCGACGCCACCGAAGTCCGCCGCCGCGCCGCGGCGGTCGAGCGCGCCTCTCCGCACCCGGTCGCCGAGGCGATCGTCGAGGGGGTCGCGGCGAGTGGCTGCGAGTCGGCGACCGCGGACGGGCGAGACCCGGTCGCAGACGGCGGGACGACCGCGGCGGAGACGGGCGATCCCGTCGACCCCGAGCGGTCGGGTGCCCCGCCTGCCGCCGACGTCGAGGTGACGGACCGCGGGGTCGCCGGCCGCGTGGACGACACCGAAATCGTCGTCGGCCACCGGTCGCTGTTCGCGGGGGAGTCGTGGCGGGTTCCCGACGCGCTCTTGGAGGCCGGCGAGGCGGCCGAACGCGCGGGCAACGTCCCGGCGTACGTCGGCTGGGACGGGGCCGTTCGCGGGGTCCTCGTCGTCGGCGACGAGGTCCGCGACGGGTGGGAGGACGTGGTGAACGACCTCGCCGCCGACGGTCGGCGCGTCGTCGTTCTCACCGGCGACGCGCCAGAGGCGGCCCGGCGGTTCGACGCGCACGCGGCCGTCGACGAGACGTTCGCCGAGGTCCCGCCGGAGGCGAAAGCCGAGACGGTTCGTCGGCTCGCCGCGACGGAGCGCGTCGCGATGGTCGGCGACGGGAGCAACGACGCGCCGGCGCTCGCGGCCGCCGACATCGGCGTCTCGATCGCGAGCGGGACCGATCTGGCGGCGGACGCCGCCGACGCCGTCTTACTCGACGACCGGCTCTCGGCCATCCCGGAGCTGTTCGCGGTCACGCGCGGGACGAACCGCCGGCTCAAACAGAACCTGGGCTGGGCGTTCTGTTACAACGCGGTCGCGATCCCCATGGCCGTCGCTGGCGTGCTCAACCCGCTCCTCGCGGCGCTCGCGATGGCGACGAGCAGTCTCCTCGTGGTGACGAACTCCGCCCGCAGCGTGGTCTCGGACTGACCCCTCAGACGCCGCGACCCTGCAACTGCTCTTCCTCGGGGATGTCGGCGTTCGACTGCCCTTTCATCCCCTTGCCGATCCCGCTCGCGATGTCGGCCAGCTCGTCGGGATCGTCCCAGTTGTTGACGGCCTCGACGATCGCGTTGCCCATCTCGTCGGGGTCCTCCGCGCCGAAGATGCCGGACCCGACGAAGATGCCGTCACAGCCGTGGTGCATCATGAGGGCGGCGTCGGCGGGCGTCGCGATGCCGCCCGCGGCGAAGTTGACGACCGGGAGCCGCCCGGCCTCGGCGGTCTCGTGGACCAGGTCGCGTGGGGCGCCGTGATCGCGCGCCCACGCCTCGCGCTCCTCGTAGTTGAGGCCGGTGAGCGTACGGATCTGGTTTTTGATGGTGCGCTGGTGTTGGACGGCCTGATTCACGTCGCCGGTGCCGGCCTCGCCCTTCGTCCGGATCATGGCCGCGCCCTCGCGGATCCGCCGCAGCGCCTCGGGGAGGTTGCGAGCACCGCAGACGAACGGAGACGCGAACTCGCGCTTGTCGATGTGGTACTCGTCGTCGGCGGGCGTGAGCACCTCCGACTCGTCGATCATGTCGACGCCGAGCGACTCCAGAATCTCCGCCTCCTTGCGGTGGCCGATCCGCGATTTCCCCATCACCGGGATCGACACCTCGTCGATGATCTCGGTGACGTTCTGTGGATCGGGCATCCGGGCGACTCCGCCGCGCTTGCGGATATCGGCCGGGACCGCTTCCAGCGCCATCACCGCGACCGCGCCGGCGTCCTCCGCGACCCGCGCCTGATCGCGGGTGACGACGTCCATGATCACGCCGCCCTTCTGCATCTGCGCGAAGCCGCGCTTGACCAGGTCGGTCCCTCGCTTCAGATCCTCCAGATCCGTGGCCTCTGCCATACCGAACGAGAGGGCGGCCGGCCACTTAACGGGTCGCTTTCGGCCGTCAATCGGCGGCACGGCGGAGGGCGTCTCACCGGTCGCGACCGCCGGTTTCGGTCCTGGCGATCGCCGTTTCGGCCGGGCTGCCGACCGCTATCGTTTCAGCACTTCGTACGCCTCGTTCAGCCTCTTGAACGCCTCCTCGTCGCCGTCTTCACCGTCCGGATGGAGCCGCTTCGCTCGCTCTCGGTACGTCGATCGGACCGTCTCCCGATCGGCCGTGCGGTCGAGCCCGAGCGTCTCGTAGGCCTCCCGTTCGGACATCCCGCTCGCCTGCGGCGCGCGGTCACGCGGGTCGCCGCCGGCCGCACCTGCCCCGCGACGACCGTCGGCGGACCCTCGGCGGGCCCGGCTGCCCCCGCCACGTCCCGTTCCGGTCCGGTCGGACCCGCGGCTGTTCCCGAAACCGCCGTCGGTCGCGCCGCCGCGCCGATGTGCCGCCCGGCGGTGCTCGGCGGCCCTCGCGCGCTGTCGAGCGCGCTCGCGCTCCGCCGGACCGATGCGCCCGGCCTCGCGGCGGACGCGGTCGCGGAGCCGGCCGCTCGCCTGGTACCAGAGGAAGTACGAGACGAGCCCGAACGGGAGGGCCACGGCCAGCAGGACGGGCGAGACGACGATCCCGGAGACGACGAGCAGGGCCGTCAGTCCGACGAACGTCGCGGCCATCCCGACCACGATCGAGCGGTTCTTCACGGCCGTGATCGGGGACGCATGCGTGTAAAACTCTCGGGGAGAGGCCGTCGAGAGGGAGACCGCCTCCGCACGGTTTATGACCGAGGACGTCCGGGTTCGTGGTATGCCAACGGCGGACCGAGAGACGGTGACGGGGCTCCCGCCGGGGATCGCCGCGGCCCGCGAGGAGCTTACCCCCATGCTCTCGCAGTACGCGGACCTGTGTGCCGCCCACGAGGACGCGCTCGTGCTGTTCCAGGTCGGCGACTTCTACGAGGCGTTCTGCGAGGCCGCCGAGACGGTCGCGCGGGTCTGCGAGGTGACGCTCACCGAACGGTCCGACTCGACCGGCGAGTACCCGATGGCCGGAGTTCCGATCGACAACGCCGGCCCGTACCTCGAAACGCTGCTCGACGCCGGATACCGCGTCGCGCTCGGCGATCAGGTGGAGGACGCCGAACAGGCGTCCGGGCTCGTCGACCGCGCCGTCACCGAGGTTATCACGCCCGGAACGGTCGTCGAGGCGGACTTGCTGGAGTCGGGAACGACGAACTACGTCGCGGCGGTGGCCGGCGGCGACGAGGCGGCCGTCGAAGACGAGACGATCGGTGGCGACGGGACGACCGGCGGAGACGAGACGATCGGTGGAGACGGGACGACCGACGATCGGTCGGGCCGCCGTGTCGGCCTCGCCGCCGTCGACGTCTCGACCGGGGAGTGTCTCGTCACCGCCGGTGACTCCGAGGCGATCGCCGGGGAGCTGGACCGGATCGCGCCGGCGGAGCTCATCGCCGGGCCGGACGCGCCCGCGTTCGAGCCCGCGGACGCCGACCGCGGCTGGACGACGCACGACCACGACCCAGCGATCTTCGAGCGCCGGGCCGCGACCGATCGGCTGGAGCCGTACCTCCCCGCGCCGGACCGGCGCTTCGACGAAGACGCGGCGCTCCGCGCGGCGGGCGCGGTGCTCGCGTACGCCGAGTACACGCAGGGCGACGACGGGCCGCTCTCGTACGTCACCCGGATCCGGCGGTACGACCCCAGAGATCGGCTGCGACTCGACGCGGCCGCCCAGCGCAGCCTCGAACTGTTCGAGAACCGCGGGCTGGGAGCGAGCGACACGCTGTTCGACGCCCTCGACGAGACGAACTGCGCGCTCGGTCGCCGGTGTCTGGAGCGCTGGCTCCGCCGGCCGCTCGTCGACGCCGACGCAATTCGCGGGCGGCACGACGCGGTCGAGGAACTCGCAGACCGCACGCTGGTCCGTGAGGCGGTCGCCGACGCACTCGCTGCGGCCTACGACCTCGAACGGCTCGTCGGTCGCGTCTCCCGCGGTCGCGCCGACGCCCGCGACCTCCGATCGCTACACGCGACGCTCGCGGTCGTGCCCGAGGTGAAGTCGGTGCTCGCGGGCGTGTCAGACGACGGCGACGCGATCGGAGGCGGCGACGCGTCCGCCGACGTTGACGCGTACCCCGACGCGCTCCCCCGGACCGAGCACCTCCGAGACCTCCACGGTCGGCTCGACGAGCTGTCCGAGATCCGAGAGCTGATCGACGCGGCGATCTCCGTCGACCCGCCACAGGAGATCACGGAGGGAGGCGTGATCCGCGAGGGATTCGACGCCGATCTCGACGACCTGCGGGCGACGGAGCGCGAGGGGCGCGAGTGGATCGCGGACTTGGAGGCGCGCGAGCGCGAGCGGACCGGGATCGACTCGCTGTCGGTGGGCCACACCCAGGTCCACGGCTACTACATCGAGGTGACGGACGCCAACCTCGATCGGGTACCGGACGACTACCGACGACGGCAGACGCTCAAGAACAGCGAGCGGTACGTCACGCCGGAACTGAAAGAGCGCGAGGACGCGATCGTCGGTGCCGCGGAGCGGGCCGACGCCATGGAGTACGAGCTGTTCGTCGACGTCCGCGAGCGCGTCGCGAACGAGACGGAGCGCGTCCAAGCGCTCGCGGACGCGCTCGCCGAGATCGACGCGCTCGCCTCGCTCGCGACGGTCGCCGTCGAGAGCGGGTACGTCCGCCCGGAGATCGTCGACGACTCCGACGCGGGCATCGAGATCGAGGGCGGGCGACACCCGGTCGTCGAGCGCGCCGAGGCGTCGTTCGTCCCGAACGACGCCGTCCTCCCCAGGGGGTCGGTCACCGTGATCACCGGTCCGAACATGAGCGGGAAATCGACGTACATGCGCTCGGTCGCGCTCGCGGTCGTGCTCGCGCAGACCGGCTCGTTCGTCCCCGCGCAGGCCGCGACCCTGCCCGTCTTCGACCGCCTGTTCACTCGCGTCGGTGCCTCCGACGACATCGCGGGGGGACAGTCGACGTTCATGCGCGAGATGAGCGAACTGACGGAGATCCTCCACGACGCCGGCCCCGACTCGCTCGTCCTCCTCGACGAGGTGGGCCGCGGCACCGCGACGACCGACGGGCGAGCCATCGCCCGCGCCGCTGTCGAGTTCGTCCACGACGAGCTCGGAGCGACGACGCTGTTCGCGACCCACTACCACGAACTCACCGACCTCGCGGACCGGCTCGACCGCGTCCGCAACCTCCACTTCGCCGCCACCCGAGAGGACGGCGACGTGACGTTCCTCCACCGGGTCGTTCCCGGCGTCTCCTCGTCGTCGTACGGCGTCGAAGTCGCCGAACTCGCCGGCGTTCCCGCACCCGTCGTCGAGCGGGCCCGGTCGATCGTGGCCGACGAGGGGGACGGTCGACGGGCCGTCGACACACCGGACGCCGACGCCTCTCTCGACGGGTTTTCTGAGGCCGCCGGAGACGCCGGGAAACCCGAAGATGCGGCCGGCGGTCCGCCGGATGGCGACGAGGGCGACGAGGGCGGCGCCACACGCGACGCCGAGGAGACACCGGATATCGTCGCCGACCTCCGCGATCTCGACCTCGCGCGCATGACGCCGATCGAGGCGCTGAACGCCTTACACGACCTCCGGTCCCGAGCCGACGATGACGAGTGAGGACGTCGATCCCGACGCGGACGCGCCGGCCGTCCGCCGGCTCGATCCCGCCACGGTCGACCGGATCGCGGCCGGCGAGGTCGTCACCCGTCCGGCCCGCGTCGTCGGCGAACTGATCGACAACGCGCTCGACGCCGACGCCTCCCGCGTCGAGGTCGCGGTCGCGGGCGACGGGACCGACCGGGTCCGCGTCGCGGACGACGGCCACGGGATGACGCGGGCGGACGCCCGCAGAGCCGTCGAACGCCACGCGACGAGCAAGCTCGCGCCCGGCGGCGACCCGGTCGGCGTCGACTCGCTCGGCTTCCGTGGCGAGGCGCTGGCGGCGATCGCCGACGCCGCGCGGCTCGAACTCGTCACGAGCGACGGCGGCGCGCTCGGCACGCGGATCGTCGCCGGCGGGACGGCGAAGTCGGCCGATTCGGGGGGAAAACAGCCGGCGGTCTCGGACGCCGGCCGCGCCCGCGGCACCACCGTCGTCGTCGAGGACCTGTTCGCGACTCGGCCCGCGCGCCGCGAGTCGCTCGCGGGGGCGGCCGCCGAGTTCGCGCGGATCTCCTCGCTCGTCGCGGACTACGCGCTCGCGAACCCCGCCGTCGCGTTCGCGCTCGACCACGACGGCTCGCGGACGCTGTCGACGTCGGGGTCCGGGATCACCGACGCGCTGTTGGGTGTGTACGACCGCGAGACCGCGAGCCGGTCGACGGCGCTCGACGCGAGCGCCGAGATCGATCTCGGCGGCGGGGACGGGGCCGTCTCGGTCGCGGTGACCGGCGTGCTCGCGTACCCCTCGGTCACCCGCGCCTCGCGCGACCACGTCCGGGCCTCGGTGAACCGACGACCGGTTCGAACAGACCGCCTCTCGGCCGCGGTCCGCGCGGGGTACGGTCGGCTGCTTCCGGACGGACGGGAGCCCGTCGCTGCGATCGACGTCTCGCTCCCGCCGGCCCGCGTGGACCCGAACGTTCACCCGGCGAAACGCGAGGTGGGACTCCGCGACGGCGACGCGGTCGCCGACGTGGTCGAGGCCGCCGTCTCGGACGCGCTCACCGGCGCGGACCTGCGGCGGCGGGCGGAGATCGAGACGGGGATCGACTCGGCGCTGGAGCCGGTGGGCGACGACGACGGCGCTCGTTCGGCGGCGTTCGCGGACGCGGACCCGATCGGCGCGTTCCGCGACCTGTACCTCCTCGTCGAGGCCGGCGACGAACTGCTCGTGATCGACGGCCACGCCGCCCACGAACGGGTGAACTACGAGCGACTCTCCCGGGCGTTCGACGGCGAGCCCGTCTCGACGGCGTCGATCGATCCGCCGGTAACGCTCTCGCTGTCGGCCGACGAGGCCGCGGCAGCGGCGGCACACGATGACGCCCTCGACGCGCTCGGCTTCGAGACGGAGCCGTTCGGCGGCGATACGGTCAGGCTTCGATCGGTTCCTGCCCCGTTCGGACGCCCCCTCGACGGCGACGGATTCCGCGAGGCGCTCGCCGCGCTCAGCGGCGGGGAGACGCCGCGGGACGCGCGCGAGGCACTGCTCGCGGACCTCGCGTGTCACCCGTCGCTGAAGCGCGGCGATATCGAGGATCTGAGCCCGGACGAACAGCGGACGCTCTTGGATCGCCTCGGCGAGTGCGAGCGTCCCTACGCGTGTCCACACGGCCGGCCGACCGTACTCGCGGTCGGTGAGGCGACGTTCGCGGCGGCGTTCGGGCGGGATCGCTGACCCGATCGGTCCGCCTCACAGCCCGGTCGGGTGGGGAAGGTACGTCGTCTCCAGGCCCCACTGCTCGGAGAGCGCCTGCAGCGACCGCACGCCGAACGTCTCGGTCGCGTAGTGTCCTCCGAGAAAGACCGTGATCCCGGCCTCGCGCGCCTCGTGGTACACCTTCCCCTTCCCCTCGCCGATGACGAGCGCATCCGCGTTGCGCTCTGCCGCCTCTCCGAGCCAGTCGGCGCCCGAGCCGGTGACGATCGCGACCCGTTCGATTCGGTCCGGACCGGCGTCGATGACCCGCGTCGGCGCGTTCTCGTCGTCTGGCTGGCCCTCGAACGCGTCGAGCGTCTCGGCCAGCGCCGCGGTCGATCGCGGCGTCTCGGTCTCGCCGATCGCCCCGATCGTGACCGGGCCGAGAGTGCCGAACGGCTCGCGGTCGGCGAGTCCGATCGCCTCCGCGACGCCGGCCGCGTTGCCGAGGTCGGCGTGGCCGTCGAGCGGGAGGTGCGAGACGTACAGCGCGACGTCGTGGTTCGCGAGCGCCGCGACACGGTCGTAAGTGGTGCCCGTGACGCGTTCGATCCCGCCCCACGAGAGCCCGTGGTGGACGACTAGGGCGTCCGCGTCCGCCTCGGCCGCGGCCTCGATCGTCGCCGCGGCGGCGTCGACCGCGAACGCGACGCGCTCGATCTCGGCGTCGGCCGGACCGACCTGAAGGCCGTTCGCGCTGGCGTCGACGTCGGCGTAGGCCGCGGTGTCGAGCCGATCGTCGAGCCGCCGTGCGTACTCGGTGAGTTCCATGCGCGACGATACGCCGGCCGCACCGTAAAAAGGCGGGAAACCTACAGGTGCGTTCGGCCCCGATCGCGGACCGATGGACGACCGAATCGCGGAGACGCTGTGTGCGGACCCGACGATGGCGACGCTGGTCGATCGACACGGCCCGCTGACCGTGGAGCCCGCGCCGGACGAGTTCGCTCGCCTGTGCACGTCGATCGTGAACCAGCAGCTCTCGACCGCCTCGGCGACGGCGATCCACGACCGGTTCCTCGACTGCCTCGGCGGCGAGGTGACCCCGTCCCGCGTGCTCGCGGCCGACGAGGACCGCCTCCGAGAGACCGGACTCAGCGGGACCAAAGTCGACTACTTGCGGTCCGCGGCGCGGGCGTTTCGGGACGGCGAGCGCGACTTCACGCGCCAGGGGTTCGCGGATACGACCGACGACGACGTCGTGGACGCGCTCACCGCGATCCGGGGGGTCGGCGAATGGACCGCGCGGATGTACCTGATATTCGCGCTCGGCCGCGAGGACGTGCTGCCGCTCGGCGATCTCGCGGTGCGCAAGGGGATCTCGCAGGTGTACGCCGACGGCGACGACCTCGACCGCGTCGCGATGCGCGAGATCGCCGAGGCGTGGCGGCCGTATCGAAGCTACGGAACCAGATACGTCTGGGCGGAGTACGAGTCGTGATCGTCAGGGCGCGTCGTTCGTGATCGTCAGGGCGCGTCGTTCGTGATCGTCAGGGCGCGTCGTTCGTGATCGTCAGGGCGCGTCGTTCGTGATCGTCAGGGCGCGTCGTTCGTGATCGTCAGGGCGCGTCGTTCGTGATCGTCAGGGCGCGTCGTTCGTGATCGTCAGGGCGCGTCGTTCGTGATCGTCAGGGCGCGTCGTTCGTGATCGTCAGGGCGCGTCGTCCGTCTCCGCGCGCGCCGACCGCCAGCTCTCGAAGGCCGCGCTCGCGGGGTGGTAGTCGGGTTCGACGCCCGGGGGCTCCGGCGCGACGAGGTCGCCGTCGGCGTCCGGCGGGAGGCGCTTCTCGTACCAGACGCCCGCCGGACCGCGGAACAGGTCGGTACACACGAGGAGGCGCCGGTGCCAGTCGCGGAGCCGCGCGGCCGTCTCCCCGTCGCCGCGGGCGACCGCGCGTTCGGTCAGCGCCGCGGCCGCGCCGATCCCCTCGGCGAGCGCCCAGCCGTACCGGTCCTCGACGAGCGGCGAGCCGTCCGCCCGGTGGGTGTAGACGAACCCGTTCTCCGCCCACCCGCGGTCGACGGCGGCGTCGAACAGTTCGAGCGCGCGCCCGTACCAGCCGTCGGCGGGATCGGTGACGCCGTCGCGCCCGCCGGCCGCCCCCTCGTCGATGGAACTCGGAGCGTCAGCGTCGTACCGGTCGAGCAGCGCGAGGAACTTCGCCCACTCGGCGTGGTGGCCCGGCTGGTAGCCCGGCGGGCGGAACTGGTGGCGCGGCTCGTCCGCGTTGTACCCGAAGTCGTGTTCCCAGTCGGCCGTGTAGTGTTCCCACAGCAGTCCGTCGGTCTCGGCCGCCAGGTCGACGGTGATCGCCTCGGCGATGCGGCGCGCCCGCTTCAGGTAGGTCGCCTCGTCCGTGGCCTCGTAGGCCGCGATGTACGCCTCGCAGGCGTGCATGTTCGCGTTCTGGCCGCGGTACGGCTCCAGTTCGGTCCAGTCGGCGTCGCAGTCGCTCCGGAGGAGCCCCGCCTCGTCGCGGAAGCGGTCGTCGACGAGGTCGTGGGTCGCAGCGAGCCGCTCGCGCGCGCCGTCGATTCCGGCAGCCGTCGCGCGGGCGTACGCCAACAGCACGAACGCGTGTCCGTACGCCGACCGCGTCCGGTCGACCGGCGTCCCGTCGGCCTCGACGACGAGCCGGTACCCGCCGTCGTCGCCCTCGTGTGCCTCCCGGAGAAACGCCAGCCCGTGATCCGCGGCCTCGAGACACCAGTCTGGACCGTCGGCGAGCGCCCCGGCCGCGAAGTTCGCGACCGACCGACAGGTGGCGACGAGGTGCCGCCGTTCGCCGGTGTAGCGGTCGCCCGTCTCGGGATGTAAGAGCCGGTAGCCGCGCTCGGCGAGCGCGTCGGGATACTGAACGCGGAGCGTCGCCAACAGCCGCGCGCGGCTCGTCCGCGCTCGGCGTTCGGCGGCTCGTCTCCCGGTCATACCGCCCCGTCGTTGCCCTGTCTGCGGGCCGCAGAGAGCAGGTCTGAGACCGGATCCGTGTACTCGTAGCCGGGGATGACGCCCTGGACGTAGGTCCCCTCGACGAAGTCGACGAGCGCCTTGGCGTCGTCGACGGCGCGGGCCGCGTTCCCGTCGCGCAGCTCGAAGGTGACGGTTATCCCGTCGTCTCCGACCGCGACGCGAGGGTCGAACTCGCCGTCGCCGCGCGTGACGCCGCCGACGTCGACGACGCGGCGCTCGAACGTCTCCGCCCACCCGTCTTCGACCACGTCTGCGACGGAGTCGACCGTCACGGCGGAGAGCGTCGGAACGGTGACGGTCACCCACAGCCGCAGCTGCTCGTCCGTCGCCGGCTCGGCGCTGACCGCGGCGTCGAAGGCGGTCGTCACGACGCGCCAGGCGTCCTCTGCGGGCTCGAACGCGTCGTGAGCGTCGAACGCCCGGCTGGCCGGGGGTTCGGCGTCGGCGTCGGTCTCGGTCATACCCGACTCGAGGCGATCCGCGAGTAAAAACGCGTTGCGTCGAAGCCGAGGCTCGGGGTGCGCGAGGACGAACGAGGCTCAGGGTGCGCGAGCGACGACCGCGAACGTCTCCGTGCGCGTCGACGCGGAGTCGATCGCGAAGCCCGCCGTCTCCAGCATCTCGACCGCGTCGCTCGCGTCGTACCGCTCGTCGACCGGCGGCCCGTCGTCTCCGTCGCCGTCGGCAGACCAGTCGAATATCGCGAGACGGCTCCCGCCTCGGAGCACGCGCGCGAGTTCGGCGATCGACGCGGGCGTCGCGAACTCGTGGAAGGTCATCGTCGAGAACGCGCCGTCGAGTTCGTCGTCGTCGAACGGGAGGTCGGCCACGTCGCTCGCGACCAGCTCGACGTTCTCAGGGACTCCCTTCTCGCGGTAACGGTCGTGCATCTCGGTCTGCACGTCGACGCCGTAGACGCTCCCGACGTGCGGGGCGACGTCGTCGGTGTAAAATCCGGTACCGCTGCCCAGGTCCGCGACCGCGGCGTCGGCGGCGGGGTCGAGCCCGCCGATCACTTCCTCGGCCGACACCCAGCGGTATCGGACGCCGGGGCGCTCCAGCCGGTCGGCCTTCTCGACATCGAACGTGTGGAAACCCATGTCCGGTCTTGCGCGCCGAGTGCTAAAACGCGTCCGATCAGTCACCACTCCTCATCGAGCGCCTCGACGAGCCGGTCGACCTCCGACTCCGCGCAGACGGCGTGGACCGACGCTCGAATCGCGTCCGGACGGGGGAGCGACCGAACGACGACGCCCTCCTCGGCGAGCCGGTCGACGGTCGCCTCGGGGTCGTCGACGTCGATCGTGACGAGTCCGGTCTCGTACTCGCGGGGGCTCAACAGCCGGTCGTCGGGCACCCCGTCTTTCAGTCGGTCGGTGAGTGACTCGATCCGCGATTCGATCGCGTCGAGTCCCACCGCGTCGATCGCGCCGAGCGCCTCGACGAGCCCGACGTGTGCGGCCGCCGTCGTCGTTCCGATCTCGAACCGCCTCGCGCCGTCCGCGTACGCGATCTCGTCGGCGCTGGCGTCCTCGACGCTGCGGTACCCGACCGCTCGCGGCGCGAGGTCGGTCGCGGCGTCGCGGTCGACGTAGAGGAATCCGGCACCCCACGGCCCCAGGACCCACTTGTGTCCCGCCGCGGCGACCGCGTCGGCCCCCCACGCCGACACGTCCATCGGGACGTGGCCGGGAGACTGCACCGCGTCGACGAGCGTGAACGCGCCCGCGTCGTCGGCGATCTCCACGAGGTCGGCGACTGGGAGTCGGGTCCCGTGGGTCCACGTGATCGCGCTGAAGCAGACGAGCCGGGCGTCGGCGACCGCGTCGGCGTACGCCTCGCGGTCGATCCGACCGTTCTCGGTCTCCACGACGCGGACCTCGACGCCCTCGCGTTCGAGCCGCTTCCACGGCAGGACTCCGGCGGGGTGTTCGAGGTCGGTCCGGACGACCACATCGCCCGGATCCCAGTCGATCGCGCCGGCGATCCGGGTGATCCCGTCCGTCGTGCTCTCCGTCAGCGCGATCTCGTCCGGCTCGGCTCCGACGAACGCGGCGATTCGCTCGCGGACAGTGTCGTACGTCTCGAAGGCGTACTCGTATGGGTCGGTCGTCCCCGAGCCGAACTCGTGGTCCTCGATGAACGACGAGGCGGCCTCGACGACGTAACGGGGACTGGGACCGTGCGCGCCGAAGTTGAAGTACGCCGACTCGGACAGCGCCGGGACGTCAGCGCGGAGCTCGCGCGGCGTCATGCCCTCGGAGTCGGTATGGGCACGCGACATTCAGGCGATGTTCTCTGTGACCGCGCCGTGAAGCGCCGACTCGGACTGTGCACCGACCATCTGCTCTACCATCTCGCCGCCCGAGAAGACGAGCAGCGTCGGAATGCTCTGCACGCCGTACTCGCCGGCAAGCGCCTGATGCCGGTCGACGTCGACCTTCACGACCGCCGCGTCGGTGTCCGACGCGACTGACTCCACCGCGGGCTCCATCATCTGGCACGGCCCACACCAGTCGGCGTAGAAGTCGACGAGAACGGTGTCGTGGTCGGCCACGAGGTCGTCGAAATCGGCGGCGGAATCAAGCTGTATCGGTTCCGTGGGGACGGATTCGGTGGAACTCATCACCTAACGGTACGTCCCCCGGGGGGATAATAGTTTTGGACGTATCGCACAATACACTGCGTTCGAATACACTGCACTCGATCTGACTCGGCGGGTCGCGGCCGATCACTCGTCACCGGTGTCGTGAACGGCCCGTTCGAGACCGGTCGCCGGGAACAGCGAGTCGACGTCGATCGCCGAATCGACGAGTCGGTAGCGTCTCCCGTCGTGCTCGGCGACGCCGGCGGCCGCGAGGTGATCGAGGTGCGCGTACGCCTCTCCCGGCCCGTGGAGGACGTGGATCCCGCTGAGTGCGCCGAACAGCTCCGCCGACACCTCCCACGGCGTGGCCGGGCCGCCATCGTCGAGGACGTCTACCACCCGCCGCGTCCGCGTCCGGTGGTGTTCGAGGATGGTCGCCGCTCGGATCGAGGGCTCGTCGATCCGGTCGCGGTGGCCCGGATACGCGACCGCGAAGTCGCGTTCGATCACCCGAACGAGGCTCCGGACGTACGCGGCCAGCGGTTCGTCGATCCGGACGTCCGCCCCGCCGACGTTCGGCGTGTACGTCGGGAGGACGGCGTCACCCGAGAACAGCCCCTCGGTCCGGGTCCCGGTCGGCCTCGTCTCGTCCGTCTCCGCCGTGACGGTCTCCGACGGGTCGAACGCGAACCCCGTGAGACCGGCCGTGTGACCGGGGAGGTGGACGGCTTCGAGCGTCACCCCCCCGACCGTGAGTTCGTCTCCGTCCGACAGCGCCGTCACGTCGGCGGGCGAGCCCGAGACGTCCGCGCTGACCGACGCGAAGAAGTCCGTCAGCTCCTCGCGGGCGTCGTCCGGCAGCCCCCACGCCTCGAACGTCTCTCGCTGCAGGTCGGGGTCCACCATCAGCGGGGGAACGCTCCCGTCGACGAGGGGGGCGTCGGCCTCGTGGACGAACACGTCGGCCCCGCTTTCGGCCTGTATCTCGCCCGCCAGTCCGGCGTGGTCGGGGTGCCAGTGCGTCAGCACCACGTCGTCGACGTCGCCGAATCCGATCCCGTGATCGGCGAGCCCCGATCGCAACTCGTCGCGAACGTCGGAGAGCGCGACTCCCGTGTCGACGAGCGCGGTCGTCGGCCCGTCGAGCAGATAGACGTTGTTCGCGCCCTCGAAGACCGTGTTTCCCAGTTGGATGCGGTTCACGCCTACTCCTTGACAGCGGTCCGCTTGAGTATTTCTCCCGCGGAACCGCGAACCGACACACGGCCGTGGGACACACGCGACCCGAGAGAGTCACGCGCGATCGAGCGCGTGTCGCACGACCGTCGCCTCCGCCTTCCGGAGGTGTTCGGCGGCGGTACCCGGTGAGATGTCGAATCCGGCGGCCACGTCGGCCACGGTACAGTCGCGCGGCGAGTCGTAGTAGCCGCGCTCGACGGCGGCGTCAACGATCGCTCGCTGGCGGTCGGTGAGCCGCGCCGCCGGCGATCCCGCTCGGCGGCGATAGGGGCCGACCGACCGGACGGTCGCCCGCATTCCGTCGGGGAGATCCGCGACGGCACCGCTCACGTCCGCGGGGGGTCCCGCCACGGTCAGATCGGTCGTCCCGTCGGGGTTGAAACGGATCGGCGGGATCACGACGAGCGAGCCCCGAGCGAAGGCATCGATGTACCCCTCGTCCGTCGCCGTCGCTCGTTCGCGGACGCAACAGTCGAAAGCGCCGTCGGACACCGGCGTGAGGCTGTACTCGACCGTCGACGGTCGCGCTTCCAGTTTCGCGCGAAACGGATCGGGATCGCCTCGGACCCGGAAGACGAAGGTGTTCGTGTCGTCGAGGACCGTGTTCCAGTGGCGAAGCTCCGCGCTGTCGATCGCCTCGTGGTCCATCTCGAAGGCGTGCATCGGGTGACGCGCCTCGGCCGTGTGGTGGACGCGAAGACGAGCGTACTTCATCGGGTGCCAATTGAGTATAGATAAATAAAAACCTCAGTCGTGAGGCAGCACATCGGTCCGTATCGAGCCGCAAACGCGACTCGTATGTCACCGACAGGAGTTGCGTTCGGCGTCGGTCTGTCCTCGGCCGCCGGCGTCGCCGCGATGGTCCTCGTGACGATTCTGACCGACCGCGACTGGTGGCCCCCCGGCGACACGACGCTGGCGTACTACTGCCACTGGGCGCTCGTGGCCGCGTTCAACTGTTCGCTCGTCGCGACCGCCGTCCTCACGTGGGGCGAGTGGGCAGTGGCCGGTCCGGTGCGGGTCGTCGGTGGTGGCGGTCTCACGCTCGTCGGGACCGCCGTGTTCGCGTGGGGCGCACGGCCGATGGCCTCCGACGAGACCATGGGCGTGACCGGCGACCTCTACACCAACGGCCCCTACGCGTACACTCGAAACCCGCAGTACCTCGGCATGATCGCTGGTGTCACCGGCTTCGCCGTCCTCTCCGGTTCGCTGCTCGTGGCCGCGCTCGCGGCGACTCACGTGGGGTGGGTGCTGCTGTTGCCGCGCGCTGAGGAGCCGCACCTCCGCGCGGAGTTCGGCGACCCGTACGACGAGTACGTCGCCCGAGTCCCGCGGTTCGTCGGCCTGCGGACGGTCCGAACGGCCGTCGAGCGAACGCGTGGTGACCGGTGAGGGCCACGTCTCGAACCGGATCGGAGCCGATTCAGACCGGGCCGCGATGGGGTGGCGGAAGGTGCTATCTCCCTCCAGTTGTACGTCCGGAACGCGGGTGAAGCGCGACGGCACGATAGCGTCGGATCGAGGGACAGATGAAAGATAAAAGTAAAAATTTCTGGTATGATCTTATTACAGTCATATTTCAAACATATATAGGGCACGCTGACAGAGCGGTGATCGAAGGCGGCGTGGATCGCGGCTCTCCGCTGTTCGGCGTTTGTCCCGGGTCAGTTCCCGCCGGCGGTAGAGAGATCGTCTCGTCCGGAGAGCGGTGGGTCGAACAGCGACTCGACGGCGGTCCGGTCCGGGGCCGACAGCGCCGCTTGCAACGTTATCCGCGCCTTGTGCGCGTCGAGGTCGCCGCCGAGGACCGCGCCGGTCTCGACCAGCGCTGCCGCGCCCCCGCGGCCGCCGTACACCGGTGCCGTCGTGCCGTCCGAACAGCGAGTCGTGACCACGACCGGGAGGCCCTCGTCGGTGGCGGTCTCGACTGCGTCGGCGACGTCGGGCGGTACGTTGCCCATCCCTGACGCCTCGACCACGACGCCGTCGACGCCGCTGTCGACGGCGCGTCGGAGTCCGTCGCCGTCGGTGCCAGCCGACGTCGTCACCACGTCGACGCTGGCGGTGAGTTCGCCGCACGGTAGCGTCGGGGACAGACTCTGCGGGCGGCGGTAGAACCACAGTCCCTCGGGGGTTCGCTCGGCCACGGGCCCGTAGCGTCCGGAGTCGTACGCGGCGGGGTTGCTCGTGTGCTGCTTCCTGACCCCGCGCGCGGCGTGAAGCCGGTCGTTGAAGAACACGTACGCGCCGGTTTCGACCTTCGCGTGTGTCGCCGCCTCGAAGGCGCCGACGAGGTTCGCGGGGCCGTCGGGACTCGGGTCTGTCGCCGTCCGCTGAGAGCCCGTCAGGACGACGGACGTCGCCGAGCCGACGACGAGATCGAGGTAGTAGGCCGTCTCGGCCATCGTGTCCGTCCCGTGCAGGACGACGACGCCGTCGGCGCTCTCCGCGACGCGACGGACCGTTTCGGCGATCGCGAGGAGGTCGCTCGTCGAAAGCGCCGTGCTGGGACGCTGTGTGACCTGCGTGACGGTCACGTCGAATCGGTCTGACAGCTGCGGGACCTCTTCGATCAGGTCACGACCCGACCGACTCGGCGACACGCCGCGGTCGCCGTCGGTCCCCGCGATGGTCCCTCCGGTGGCGATAACGTGAACGGATGGCATGTGTGGTGGTTCCGTGTAACTCGGAGCCGTTGATAACAACTCCGGTCGCGCCGCGGGCGAGTCAACGCCTCGCTTCACGTGTCGGGAACGTCGCCTCCGCGGATCAGCCGCCGAAGGAGACGAACGCGAACACGAGCGCGAGGTACGCGGCGACGACGGTGAGCGCGATCAGCGGGAGCGACGTGAGGTAGTCGTAGCTCCCCTCGACGCGATCGGCGTCGTCACCGATCGCGTCGGCGGTCGGCATCACCTCCGGGAGCCCCTTTCGGTTGGCGTCGAACTTGTTCAGCCCGAGCACGGCGACCGCGACCAACACGACGGACAGCGGGAGGAGCACGAACGCGGACGTGATCCCGACGGCGTAAAGCAGCAGCGCGAGGACCGTCACGCCCGCGGCCGTCATGGCGAACGGGATCTGCGTGTTCACGTGGTCGACGTGATCGGACCCGGCGAATATCGAGGACATGACCGTCGTGTCGCTGATCGGCGAGACGTGGTCGCCCCAGATCGCCCCGCCGAAGAGCACGCCCATCAGCACGGGGAGCACGGAGGGCCCGACCAGCTCGTAGCCGAGCGGGATCGCGAGCGGCGTCAGGATCGCCATCGTCCCCCACGAGGTGCCGGTGGTGAACGCGATGAACATGGCGGCGACGAACACGATGAGCGGCAACAGCGAACCGGGCACGCCGCTGCCGACCATCATGTCGACGATGTACTCGGCGGTGCCGACCTGCTCGGCCGCGTGGCCGATACTCCACGCGAGCACGATGATCGCGGCGGCGATCATCATCGTCTTGAACCCGTCGATGACCGTGTCACTCGCCTCCTCGATGTCCATCGTGCCGAGTCCGAGCGCACCGATCATTCCGACGGCGAGGAACGCGAACGACCCGTAGAGGAGTCCGAGTGCAACGTCGGTCTCTTGGAACGCCGTCGCGATGTCGACGCCGGGCTGGTGCCCACCGCCGAGCCACCACATCGAGACGATCCCGACCACGAGAAGCGAGAGGATCGGAGCGAAGAAGTTCACGAGCGACGGGTTGGCTTCGCTCGGCTCGCCGACGTCGGTCGAGACGTCAGAGAGCGGCGTCGCGTCCTCTCGGAGGCTCTGTCCCGTCGAGCGCGATCGCCACTCGGCGTCGAGCATCGGTCCGTAGAAGCGCTGCGTGAGCGAAATGAATCCGACCATGAAGAAGGCGAGGAAACAGTAGATGTTCCACGGAATACTCTGTAAGAAGAGACCGAACGCCGTGATTCCGAGTTCCTCGGCGCTGAAACGGGCCGCCTCGAAGCCGACGATGATCATCGAGACCTGGTAGCCGATCCAGTTCGAGACCGGCCCGAACGTCGTGACGGGCGAGGTGGTGGAGTCGAGCACGTACGCGTGCATCTCTCGGGAGGTGTTGTTCTCCTCGGAGAGGTCGCGGGTCGCGTTGCCGGTCACGATCGTGCTCGTGTACGAATCGAAGAAGATGAACACCCCGATCACCCACGTCAACACCTGCGAGTCGCGGGCGGTGTTCACCCTGTGGCCGATCCAGTTTTCGAGCGCGAGGATCCCGCCCGATTTGTAAATGAACGCCGCGCCGGCCCCCATGAACATGATGAGGATCAGGAACTTCGTGTCGAACGGCGACCGCACCACCTCCACGAGCCAGTCCATCGACAGCGCCGTCGCCGCTATCGGATTGAAGTCGGCGATCAGTAATGCACCGGCCCAGACGCCGGCGAACAGCGAAACGAGCACCTGCCGGGTGTACATTGCGAGAGCGATAGCGAGCAGCGGCGGCGCTAGCGCTAGCGCCGCGAACGGGAGCGCCTGATATGTCATACGCTACCTACCTGTAGAGAGATGGTACTTAACTGTTTTCACCTCTGTCGAGTTCGAAGCGATCGTTCGGTCGAAACTCGGACCAATTCACCGCTCATCACGCACATTCGGGGACGAGACACCGTCGTTCGTCGAAGTCAGTCGGCTGGCACGTCGCCGCGTATCGGCTTACACGAGGTCCTGTGAGGCGAGTTCCGCCTCGAACTCCGGCACGACGCGATCGAGGATGTCGGGGAACTCACCGTGCAGGTCGGTGTCCTCGATCCGGTACGCCGGGCCGGAGACGGTGAACCCGCCGATGATGTCGCCCGCCGAATCCTCGGCGACCGTACCGGCGACGCGTTTTCCCGGGATCGACTCCTCGTCGTTGACGGCGCATCCCCGGTCCCGGACCGCGGCCAGTTCCGTTTCGAGCGCGTCGCGTGTGGCGATCGCTCGATCGGTGACGGCCGGCAGCCCCCACCGATCGACGATCTCGTCGACGCGGGACTCGGGGAGCCGCGCGAGGACGGCCTTCCCGATCGCGGTCGTGTGCATGTACTCGTAGTTCTCGATGCGACTGCTCGGCTGCGCCGACGGTCCGACCGAGTCGAAAAGCGTCACGACACGGCCGTTCTCTTCGACGCCGAAGTCCGACTCCTCGTTCGCCTGATCGGCGATCTCGACGACGTACTTGCCCGCCAACTCGTGGATCTTCTCGCGGTTTCTGACGAACATCCCGATGTCGTAGAACCTCCCGCCGAGTCGATACTCCGCGCCGTCGGCGACGACGTACCCGTGTTTGCCGAGCGTGTGAAGGTGTTTGTACACCGTGCTCCGTGATAGGTCGAGCGTCGATGCGAGCTGGGCCGGCGTCACGTCGCCGCCCTCTCGCATCGCCTCGATCACGCGGAGCGACGTTTCCGTCGTCCGCAGCAGTTGACTGTCTTCGGTCATACACGGCGACTCTGCCGGTGGTACATAAATCTACGTATCATAGAACACAGACAAGGAAAAGGCAGATCCGTGCCGTGTTCGCCGTGGTGTGTTCCCACCTCATCGAGGGAAGTCGCGGTCGCCTCGTCTGTCACTAGTGAATTCCCGAAATCGATCCTCTGAGTGATTCAGACCGTCAAGTACGCCGATAACCGTGCATAGAGACTGCACTCATCGAGCGAGATGTGTTACAAATGTAGGTCCGTAATGAGTGAGTGAGCGAACCGCTCATATGGACTGCAGACAGCACGGGCAATCCGCCGTGTCGCTCTCAGAACGAACGCATTGTGTTCCCGAATTCATGGAATCACTTCAATAGTCCGGGACGAATGAGTCACGGAGACAAGGCGACACGATCGGTGATAGTCCTCTCTGAGTCGAGACTGTGCAGATAACCTATCTTATTACAATGTATATAGAAAATATGATGATATTGGGGAACGAAGATTTCGATCAGACCTGTCGTGAGTCGCGTGTGACTCGTCCGGTTCGTCCGCCGCGCGAACCGTCATTCGTTTATAAATGGAGGTGAACGAATAGGTATGAGCGAGACCGTCGACGCCGACCTTTACGCGCGGACGAAGGCCCTGCTCGAACCCGGCGATATCGACCTCGTCGGCTGTATCGTCCACACCACTCTCGGCGGCGAGGAGGACTTGGAGATGCACGAGCTGACGGTCGCGACGAACGACGTCATCGCCGAGCACGCGGAGAAGGGGGAGGCGTACATCGAGGCCGGCAACGACGACACCGACTTCTCGTCGAATCAGTTTCAGGGGCGCACGCTCGACGACGAGGCGTTCGTCTGGGAGTGTCAGCAGCTGCTCCGCGACGGCACCTTCGATATCGTGTTCTACTACGAGGCGGGCGTCGACCAGGAGGCGCTCGCGGACGATCTGACTGCACTGGACGGCGTCGACCGCGTGACGCAGGTCCCGTGAACGCCCCGCGACTGCGACGCTCGGTGTCTCACGCGTGACCGACACCGTTCTGCTTCCCGGCGGCCGCGACGTGCGCGCCACGCTCGACGTCGCCGCGAGCGACGGGAGCCGGTCGGACCGGGTCGTCGTCGCCTGTCCGCCGCACCCGCAGCAGCGCGGCCACCGCGGCGACGAGCGGCTGGTCGCCGTGAGCGACGCCGTGGCCGAGCGAGGCGTCGACTGCCTCCGGTTCGATTACGGCGACTGGGACGAGGGGTACGGCGAGAGCACGGACGCGGACGAGGCGGTCGGGTGGGCCACCGAGCGCTACGACCGCGTCGGACTGTTCGGGTTCTCCTTCGGTGGAACAGTCGCGCTCGCGGTCGCGGCCGCGCGCCCCGAACTGGCGGGAGTCTGCGCGCTCGCTCCCACCGCGCGGCTGAACCCCGACGTCGACGCCGTAAGCGCGCTCTCCGAGATCGACCGGCTCGGCGTGCCCGCCCGGATCTGTTATGCGACCCGGGACTCCACGGCCGACTGGGAGCCCGTCGTGGAGCGGGCGCGAGAACTGGGGATCGAGACGGTCGCGTTCGAATCGGACCACTTCTTCGTGGGGCGCGCCGGGGAGGTCGGCGAGGCGGCCGCGGTGTTTTTCGGACCGCGGCTGGACGGGTCAGGGTGACTCGGATCAGTTGTAGCCGCGCCAGCGCCGCCCGCACTCCTTGCACTTGAAGAACCGCGTCGGCGGCTCGTCGGCCGCGCCCGTCTGTTTGATCGTGTACCACGCCTCGCCGTGGCCGCACTCGTCGCAGACGATGTCGGTCGCGGTGGGCTTCCCCTCGAAGTTCGCGCCCTCCTCGGTCTCTATCACCTCGTCGCCGGTCTGTTCGGCGGTGGACTCGAACTGCGCGGCGAGTTCCTCGTCGCGCTCCGTGGTCGCGCCGCAGTCGTCGTTTTGACACACCATCTCGCCCTCGACCGAGACCATCATCGAGCCGCAGTCGTCACAGAACTGCATATACGCTCTCGGTACGGCGTCGAGCGGTATAGCTCCCGTGACTCACTCCACGCGCTCCCACGCGAGGTGAGCCACCACGCCGAGGAGAAACGCCACGCCGAGGTTCGTCGCCAGCGCGAGCACGCCGATCCCGACCGAGATCGCGAGGTTCCCGGAGTCGGTGACGTTGCGCGCGAGCGAGACGGCGACGATCGCGAGCAGCGCGCCGAGCATCGCCACGGGGAACGCGGCGAGCAGCGCGGGCGTCGCGAACAGCGCGGCGGCGAGGTAGCCGGCCCCGAGCACGACGTTCGCGCCGCCGGTTCGCGCCCCGAACGCGTGCTTGCCGGCCACGCCGTCGCAGCCGTGACACATGGGTATCCCGCCCATCGGCACCGCGAGCAGGTTCGTCACGCCCATGCTCGTCGACAGTTCGTCCGCCGTCACGTCGGCGTCGAACAGGTCGGCGAAGAGCAGCGAGGTCGCCAGCGCGGCGTTGCCGATCGTCATCGCGAGCTGCGCGAACACCCCGTCGAGCGTGCTCCGAGTGACGGCCTCGCCGAACGCCGGCAGCGGCGGCACACCGGGAAGCCGCGGCGTCGGGATCCCCGCGGCGGCGAGCGCGACGAGCACGCCGGCGATCGCCACCGCGAGCGCGCTCGCCTTCCGGTGGCCCGCGAGCGCCGCGACGACCGCGATCGCCACGCCGACGAGCGCGAACGCCGGATCGCCGAGCGCCAGATCGACACCCGTCTGGAGGAGGATCAGCCCGACCGCGAACTGGACGCCGCGGATCACCGGCTCGCCGATCCACCGCTCGACGCGTGCGAGCGTCCCAGTGAGACCGATAACGAGCAAGAGAGCCCCGAGTACCAGCCCGGCGAGCGCCAGCTCCGCGTACGTCAACGCCCCGGCGATCGCGAGCGCCGCGAGCGCCTTCATCGGCTCGACGGAGATCGGGAGCCCGTACCTGACGCCCCACACGACCTGAAAGACGCCGAACGCGACGAGCACGTGCGGCAGCGACACGTCAGTCAAAAGCGCGAGTGCGACGACGAGGGGAACGACAGTAATCGAATCTCCTATCGCGCCGGTGACCTCTCGGCGATCGAACCGGACCTCGTGATACCGTTGTGTTTCCGGTTTCAACACGAACGAACGCCGTTCGGAGCTGAACGCTCTTGAGTGTGTTCAGAAATCGTTGGTCGTCTCACGCCAGCTGAGTATAACCGAAATAAATTACGTGTCGCGCGCCGACTCGGCCGCTCGATCCGCTTTGGAGACCATCGGGCAGTTGCGAACGCGGAACTCGTCGACGTCGACGACTTCGACGATCTCCGTCCCTTCGTGCGTGCAGACGGCCTCGGGCGGCGCAGAGAAGTGCGGACACTGTTGACAGTACGCGCGCTTGTCGACCTCGCGGTCGGCGTGATCGTGAGCAGTGCGGTCGCGGTCCGCGATGGCGGCGGACGCTCCGCCGATCGCGTCGGCGTCCTCGTCGAGCGACTCCCAGACGTCCCCGTCGCCGAGGCCACTGACGTCCATCCGTTCGAACGCGTCGTCGATCTCGTCGAAATCGTCGACGTCGGCTCGTTCTCCCGTGGCGGGACCGAGTTCGTCGAATGGATCCACCGGCTCGTTCGATCCCAGCTCCGAGTCGGACTCGCGTCCGTCCCGGTCGGACACGGGGGTGTCGACCGCGCCGCCCGGTGTCTCTCCGCTCGTCTCGCCGGACGCGTCTCCGTCTGTGTCACCGGGTCGGCCGTCAGTCGTTTCGTCCGTCATCGACCGCCGCCCCTGTCGCGTCTCGCGTCGGTTCTCGCGTCTCCGGGTCCGTCCGTGTCGTCACTTCTGGCTCCGCCCACGTCGCCGTCGAGCGCAGGCGGCTCGTTGACGACGAGCCGAGAGCTTCCGAAAAACCACGTCTTCGGCTCGATGTCGACGAACCCGCGGCCACAGTGGGGACACTCGGGAGCCCGCAGCAGTCCCAGACTGACCGTCTCTCCGCAGTCGCCACACGCCGCCGTCTCGACGCCGTGGCGGTTGGCGGCGGCCGTCAGCGCCTCGATCCGACCGCGATCGTCCCGCTCGCCTTCGAGCGTCTCCAGCCGCCGACGGGCTCGGACGACCGCGCTCGCGACCCGTGAGAGCTTGTCTTCGACCTCCCCGACGTCGAGGTCACCGACCTGCGACTCTAGGTTGGCGAGACGATCCTCTACGCCGGTCAGATCGGCCGCGGCCGCGTCGAGGTCTCCCTCCATCGAGTCGAGTTCCGTCGCCACGTCGTCGAGGCCGGCCTCGACCGAATCGAGCCGGTCGACGGTTTCCCCGTGGACGTGGTCCGCCGACGCCTTCGATTCGAGATCCTGATACAGCGTCACGAACCGCTCTCTGAGGTCGGTCACCCTCTCGTCGACGTCGGCGTCGAGTTCGTCGAGGCGGGTCCGTATCGACTCGACCTCCGCCGCGTCCGGAACCGCGATCCCCTCGGACTCCGCGAGTCCGACGATGGCGCGTTTCAACAGCTCCTCGCGGTCGATATCGACCTCGTCGGCCGCGGCCTCGACCGCGCGGTCCCGCAGGTCGCCGTCCGAGCCGCCCTCGGCGCTCGGTTCGGTGTCGACGCCGGATCCGTCGCTGACGCTCGATTCGTCGCCGATACCGTCGGCCGGATCGAGGTCGCTCATGGCGGATCCCCCGTCATCTACGGCTCGTAGAGGAGGGAGCCTTAAGTAATCTGCCGCGTCGTTCTCGAAATCGAGACTCGTCGCGTCACCGGATCTTCCGAACGTCGCTGATGTCGAAGCCGCCGTCGTGGATCTCGGTCTCGAACCGCACGATGTTCTCCGCTTCCAGCCGCGAGAGCACCCCGCGGAACTCGCGGACGAACATCGTTCGGGCGCGTTTCGATCCGCCGCTCTCCCACGCGAACTGGAAGGTGCCGCCGGCGGCGTCGGTCAGCGCGCCGAACTCGCGATCGGTTATCGAGTCGGTGTTCACCAACACGAGGATGAGCCCGCCCCACTCGTAGGCAGCCTTCTTCAGTCCCTTCATCACCGCCGCGATGTCGCTCCACTCGGTGTCGCCGGAGACCATCGAGACGAGGTCCGTCACGGAGTCGACACAGACGAGGCTCCCGTCCGCGTTCGCGGACAGGTAATCGCCGAACGCCGTGAGGACGTCCTCGTACTCGCCGCGATCGCCCAGGTCCGTGATCGACGTCGTCTCGTCTTCGTACCAGTCCCGCGGGATGGGACTGAGCTGGAAGTACTCCGCGGAGAGGTCGCGAAACGCGATCTCGTCGATGGCGGCGTCGACGATCTCGTCGACCATCGTGTATCCCATTTCCCGCGTGATCGGGCCCGTCCCGGCGGTAAACGAGAGGTAGTGCACCTCATCGGGGAGCGTCGCTCCCGCCGGGAGGTCGCCGTAGTACAGGTCGAACAGTTCCTCGTCGGCGCGAGCGAGCGCGTTCATCGCGGCGCTCGTGTAGAGGAACTCTCGCGCCCCGGCCCCCGACTCACCGGCGAGCAACACGACGCTCCCCGGCGGTGCGCCCCCGTCGAGGATCGAGTCGAGGCGAGCGACGCCGAACGGAAGGCTCGTCATGTCACTCATGGAGTCGTCGCTCCGCTTAGTGTTGTTGCTCGTCGGCCTCCCCGCCGCGGGTCACCCGTGAGCGGCTCTCGCGTCACTCGCGCGTCACGCGCGCGCCCCGCGTCGCCGCCCGAACGACCGACACCGATCCCTCGACGCCCGCCTCGTCGAGCGCGCGCTCGCCCGCCTCGGCGGCCGCCCCGGCGTGGTCCGCGTCGGTGACGCCGTAGACGGTCGGCCCCCACGAGGACTGTCCGGCTCCGAACACGCCCGCGGCCGCCGACAGCGACGCCACCACGTCACCGACCGGCGGGCGGTAGACACCGCCCTGTTCGTCGGCGTACCACGCGCCGTTGAGCCGACCGATCTCCGCGACTGCGGCACCGAACCGCTCGGCGTTTCCGGTCGCGACGGCGGGGAGCACGCGACGCGTGACGATGCCGCCGATCCGGTCGGCGAGACCGGGCTCGGCCCGCTCGACCGCCGCGCGCATCGCGCCGTCTTCGCTGTCGCCGCTCCGTCCGGGGTCGGCGTCCGGCCGCACGAGCAGGAAGCGCCAGTCGTCGGGCACGGGATGTCTGGCCGCCACCGGCGGTACCGTCCACTCGCCGTCGTCGGGGCGATCGGTCGTGAACCGCGCGGTGGGATGGCCGGCGTCGAGGACGAACCCCTCGTCCTCGAACGTCGCGACGCCGACGCCGGAGCGCCCGCCCCGTCCGAACAGCGGCGCGCGCTCGCGGACGCGGGCCGGTTCGCCGTGGGCGGCCGCGACCGCCGCGAGCGTCGCCGCCGCGAGTTGCGTGCCGCTCCCGAGTCCGGCGTGCCGCGGGAGCGACTCGCGGAGGACGACCCGTGCGCCGTCGACGCCGAGGCAGTCGACGGCCGTGCGCGCGTGAGCACGGAGGTCGCTCGCGATAGCGGTATCAGTCGCGCTATCTTCCATCCGTTCGCCGGTTTCGTCCGCAATCGCGACGCTCACGCCCTCGGCCGGGTCGGCGTCGACGACGACGCGCGGCTCGCGAAGTCCCAGTCCGAGCGCGCCGTACAGACGCTGGTGTGAGAGGCTGAGGTTACAGAAACCGAAGTGGAGCCGGGCTCCGGCGCTCGCGCGTGCCATGGGTTAGTCCCCGCTTCACGCCCGAACGCTAAATGGTGCGTGGCCGTGGCGGTCGTTGCCCGGACCGGCCACGGAGCCGTCACCGCGAGCCCCGGTCACGCGTCTGCGGACGAGCCGGTTTCCAGGTCGAACTCCCACTCCTCGTACCCGCCGGCCATGCTCGCGACGAGCACGTCCTCTTCGACGCCCTCGTAGCTCTGAATCAGCATCGCGGCCTGCTTCGACGACTGCCCAACGGGACAGGCACAGACCACGTCGGTGTCGTCCCAGTCGATGTCGGGGACGCGCGACGGAAGGTCGCCGAGCGGGACGTTGATCGCGCCGGGGATGTGGCCTCGTTCGTACTCCTCGGGCGATCGCGTGTCGATGACGCGGACGTCGCCCGCCTGAACGCGATCGTTGACTTCCGCGGGGGTGAGTTCCTCGACCATGGTTACTCCTTCCGCAGGAAGATGCGGTAGCGGCCGTCGCCCGACTTCCACACCTTCGCGGTGGCGTCGTCGCCGACCGCCTTCGGGACGTTCTCCGTGCTCGGCACGTGGTCCGTCTTCTGGACGAGTACGTCGCCCGGGGAGAGCCCGGAGATGGCCTTCTTCGCTTCGACCTGAGGATAGGGACACACCTCGCCGGTCATGTCCTGTACCTCCGTCGCGTCGTCGAGCAGGGCTTCGGCCGTCTCGTCGTCGAGCTCGTCCGGCATCTCGACGACGTCGTCCCACGATGGTTGGCTCATACGTCGTAGTTGTCCGCTCGCCGGTTAACGGGTTACGTGACCGGCAGAGTTCTCCCGTATCTCTGACGGACGATACACCGACTTCGACCGCGACAACCGCCGAGGCCGCCGTTTCCGTCGGACTCTTATCGGGCTGTGACCTACGGGACGTATGAGCGAGCACGTCGCCGACGAGTCGACGATATTCGAAACGCCCCTCGTCGAGGTCGACCTCGGACTCCGGTCGGACGCGACGGTGTACGCGAAAGTCGAGTGGTTCAACCTCTACGACGCCCCGCACGGCGGCGGGTCGGTCAAGTCTCGGATCGCGAAGGGAATGCTAGACGGCGCGGAGGCGCGCGGCGACCTCGCTCCGGGCGACACCGTGATCGAGCCCACCTCGGGCAACACCGGAAGCGAAATCGCCCGACTCGCGAGCGCCCGCGGCTACGCAGTCGAGATCGTCATGCCCGACAACGCCGCGGGCGGGAAGGTCGAGGCAGTCCGCGACGCGGGCGCGGAGATCCACTTCGTCGACGCCGACCTCGGCTACGACGCGGTCATCGAGCGCTGCGAGGAAATCGTCGCCGCCGATCCGGACGCCTACTACCGGCCGAACCAGTACGAGAACCCGGACAACCCGGGCACCCACGAGCGGACGACCGCCCCGGAGATCCACGAGGCGACCGACGGCGACGTGACCCACTTCGTCGCGGGCGTCGGCACTGGAGGGACGATCACGGGCACCGGCCGCGGACTGACCGAATTGACCGACGACGCCGTCGAGGTCGTCGGCTTCGAGCCGGACGAGCCGCTCCACGCCATCGACGGACTCAAATACCTCAAAACGGGCGACCACTACCACCCCGACACGTACGACGAGTCGGTGCTCGACCGGCGGGAGTACGTCTCGACCGGCGACGCCTACGACCGAGCACGGGCGCTCCGTGACTGGTACCAAGACGAGGCGGTGCCGGTCGCCGATCCCGGCCAGCACGCGCTCGAAACCGTTCGCGAGCACCTCCGCGTCGACGGCCAGTTCGTCGTCGGCACCTCCGCGGGTGCGGGTGCGGCCGCCGTCGCTGCGCTCGACGAGGGAGGTGCCCTCGCGGACGACGACGTGGTCGTATTCATGCTGTGTGACCGCGGCGACAAGTACGCGGACATCCCGCTGTGGGAGGAGTATCTGTAGGCGCGCGAGACCGACGAGACGACCGAAAGAGAACCGCTCACCGACCGCCGCTAGCCGCGGGGATGACGCGGACCTGCGCGTCGGCGGGAACCTCGGCGTCGAGCCCATCGACGGGCGTACCGTCGACGTAGACGTTGATGAACTCCTTGATCTCGCCGTTCTCGACGACGCTGTCTTTGAGCTCCGGGCCGTGTTCGGCGGCGTGGTTCTCGAACAGGTCGCCGACGGTGTCGCCGTCGACTCGGACCTCGGAGGTCGACGATCCGCCGACGAGTACGGCCGGCAGCTTGATCGTGGCCATACGTCCGATTCGGGACTCATCGCAAAAAGCCGTCCGCCGACGGCAACGTCGGCCACGGTCTCTGATGACCGTCTCCGTCGGCGGACCGCCGGGCTGCTCTGCGAGGGTATCACGTGTTCGGCACGTTCAATCTCTCCCCAGTCGTGCGTTCGTCACGCGTTTCCGAGATCGCGGCAGATCACACCGGTGGACGCCCGGCTTATGCGTTCGTAGCTGCTACGGGAAGACAATGAGCGATCTCGATCTCGATCCGACCCAGCTCGACCGCTACTCCCGACACATCATCATGGACGACGTGGGGCCCGACGGACAGAAGGCCCTGCTCGACGCCGAGGTGCTCGTGCTCGGTGCCGGCGGGCTCGGCGCGCCGATCGTCCAGTACCTCGCGGCCGCCGGCGTCGGAGCGCTCGGTATCGCCGACGACGACGAGGTGGAGCTGTCGAACCTCCAGCGACAGGTGATTCACGGGAGCGACGACGTGGGCCGCAAGAAGGTCGACTCCGCTGCCGACTTCGTCGCCCAGCTCAATCCCGACATCGACGTGCGGAAACACGAACTTCGGGTCACCCCCGACAACATCGAGGAACTGATCGATGGCTACGACTTCGTCGTCGACGGGACCGACAATTTCGCCACGAGGTACCTCGTCAACGACGCGTGTACGCTCGCCGGAATTCCCTTCTCGCACGGATCCATCTTCAAGTTCGAGGGGCAGGTGACGACGTTCGCGGGCGGCGACGACTCGCCGTGTTACCGCTGTCTGTTCCCCGAGGCGCCGCCCGCGGGGATGGTTCCGAACTGCGCGACCGCCGGCGTCCTCGGCGTCCTCCCCGGAACCGTGGGGTGTCTGCAGGCCACGGAGACGGTCAAACACCTCATCGGCGAGGGCGAGAGCCTCGACGGTTCGATGCTCTTCTTCGACGCGCTCGACATGGAGTTCGACAAAGTCGAGATTCCCAAACGCGACGACTGTCCGGTGTGCGGCGACGACCCCGCCATCGAGTCGGTCCACGACGTGGAGTACACCGCCTCTTGTGCGATCGACGTCGGCGGGGATGAGGCGGAGATCGAAGCGAGCGACTGAGGCCGGACACTCGGTGCGTTTCCGCTTTTCCGCGTTCCCGCACGATCGCCGATAGCGACATCGTATTTACATGGAAGAGCGTCAGCGATGCAGTTTATAAACAAACGTCGTACCTTCCGGTTCTACCGCTCGCTGCGCACGGAAACGGTCTCCTGTTCGAACTCCTCTTTGTCGCCGCGCCAGCGCCACGAACCGACGAACGGGTAGCCGTCGAGCGCGCAGATGACGTACGAGTGGTCGGGCCACGTCGCCCGCGCCGCGTCCGTCTCGCTCGGATGCGTCGGCCCGGTCGGATGCGAATGGTAGAACCCGACGAGGTCGAGCCCGTCGGCCTCGACCGACTCGATCAGTTCGAACTGCTCCTCCGGGTCGATGAGGTACCTGATCTCGGGGGTCTCCGCGACGTTCTCGGCCTCGTAGGTCTCGGTGACGACGTTCGGATCGCCGTCGTCGCCGTGGGTGCCGGCGAGCACGCCACAGATCTCGGCTTCTCCGCCGCTGTAGGCGTGATACACGATGTCGTCGTAGACCGCCCGCGAGAGTTCGATCATACGGCGAGAGAGGGGCGTCCACCCGATAAGTCCGTCCCGACCGGCAAAGGGTGTGCCGCGTCCGCGATAGCGGCAGGCGTTGTGTGCGGTACTGAGAGGGACGTGACGCCTTTTCGCACACGACGCACGTCGGTGTTGACGACGGTCGAATGACCGTCTCAAAAATCCACCAGAACCGGTCGATACCGGCGATCACAACGGCCGTTCAAAACGAGAGAGGGAAACTCAGGAGCGCAGCCATGCCAGCAGGCGGGCAGCCGGGCTGGTCGCCGCCTCGAGATCTTCGAGTCGCGGGGTGTCTTTCAGTCGTTCGGGACCACTTTCGATATTCGTCTTATTAATTTCCATTACAGTAGATGATCGTGCTCGTATACGGATAAGGAGTTCGAAATACAAATTTATCGTCGCAAAAAATCCATTATATATTGTTTTATCATCCATGTTTTGTGGTTCGCTGGGAAACACCAGCAGGTGAGCGGTGGATCGGAGGGGCCCGTCTCGCGTGAGGACAACGCACATGCCACTCCCCGTCCCACGGGTGGTATGAACGTCGATGTACTGGTGTACGACGGCTTCGACGAACTGGATGGAATCGGGCCCTACGAGGTGTTCGACTACGCGTTCGGGTTCGCATCCGAGAATCGAGCGAAGCGCGATGAGGGGAACGGGTCGCTCGACGAGACCGCGGACGGTCCGAGCGGGCTCGGGCGTATCCGGTACGTGACACTCGACGAGAGCGAGGCGGTGACGGCGAGTCACGGGACGCGAGTCGGCGTCGACGGAGTGCTTCCGGATCCGACTGCCACGGCCGCGCCCGACCTGCTCGTCGTTCCCGGGGGCGGGTGGCGCGCACGCGACGAGGAGGCGAGCGCGTGGGCCGAAGCGCAGCGAGGCGACGTGCCCGACGCGCTCGCCCGGTATCACGACGCGGGCGTCCGAATTGCGTCCGTCTGCACCGGCTCGATGCTGCTCGCCGAGGCGGGCGTCACCGACGGGCGACGTGCGGTCACCCACGCCGCCGCGCTCGACGAACTCCGGGAGTCCGGCGCGCACGTCGTCGACGCGCGGGTCGTCGACGACGGCGACCTGCTCACCGCAGGCGGAGTCACCTCCGGACTCGATCTCGCCTTGTACCTCGTCGAGCGAGCGTTCGGCGAATCGATCGCAACACGCGTCGCGACCGTGATCGAGTACGAGCGACGCTACGACGTCGCCGGGCGGGAGGAGTAGCCCGGAACAGCGGTACGCGGTCAGTCGTCGGTGCCGTCGTCGGGGAGCGGCGCGGTGTCACCGGGGCCCTCTCCCGGTTCGTTGCTCGTGGTGTCGCCGTCGGCGTCGACGGTGATGACGGTACAGTCGAGTTCACTTCGGAGAAACGAGTCGATATCGGGGTCGGAGAGCAGCTTCTGGACCATGCGCCGCCAGCGTCCCGCCTGCTTCGAGCCGATGACGACGATGTCCGCCCCCTCGGCGACTATCTCTTCGAGGATGGTCTCCTCGACGAGAAACCCTCGGCGGACGACGTATCGCGCGCGGTCCAGCCGGCCGAGGCGCTGTTCGACCGCGCGTTTGAGATCGCTGCGAGAGACGCCGCCGGAGTTCTGATAGAGGTCCACGTGGAGGATGGTGAGGTCGGCGTCGCGTTCCTCCGCGATGCGGGCGGCCTCCCGCAACGTCGTCTCCGAATGCGACGACGGCGGGAACCGAACCGGGACCACGACGAGGGTCATGTGAGAAGCGTTGAATGCCCGGCATAAATACGCTGTCGGTGCGGACGGGGACGACTACGACCTACCAGCGTGAGGAGCGGCTCGAACTCGTTGAGGCGGCGGTACGCAAAGAGGTTGATCGACGAAAGAGCGAAGTCGATAACGGAAACGGAGGTGGCTTCTGATGACCCTGATCGAAGCCTATCGCGACGATCTCCGCGAGCTTGTTGCTCGGCTCGACGAGCGTGGTGTCTTCGCACCTGGTGAGTGCGAGGCGTGGGAGGAAGGGATCGACGAGGCCGACGAGATGAACGAGTTGATGGTGACGAGCGAGGCGCTTCACGAGGTGATGGCAGACCCCGAGGGTATCAACGCTGTGATCGACGAACACACGTACCCCGAAATGAAATCGTTCGTCTGGGTTACTGGTCTTCCTCTGGAATGACTTCCAAGTCCTCAAAATCAGGCAATTCGTATCCGTCAGCAGAGAAGTCATCACGCGGTTTACCGGTCTCTTCCGCTAAAACCACATCCGCCTTCAGAGTTTCATAGTCATCGTTCTGAAAATTTTGCTCACTCTGTTGGATCGTCTCCTCGGAGGGCTGTGTCTCGCGCTCCATGGAGAGTGAATATGCAACAGGTACGGAAAGTCGTTTCTCCGACTCGCATTACCCCGGCCCGTGTTGAGACACCAAGAGTACCGCCTGGGCGGCGTGCAGTTACTCCTCGACGTTACTGGCATCCGTTGACTGCCCCTCGATGCGTTGCAGGATCGGGTAGACCACGCGCTTCCATACCTGCCCAGCGGCGTCGGAAAGCCGGTCATGTACTCGATCACGTCATCCAGAGCGACGAGCAGGCCGATGAACGCAAAGCCGGCACCCGTCGCCGGGTAGTAGGGTCAGACCGACGCGAAACCGAACAGCGTCAGCGCTACGCCGACGTAGAAGTGGTGTGGCGCGAGGGCGTCCCCGTCCGGCCCCTCTTCGGGGTCGAACAGATCACCCTTCGATAGTCGTCTCAGTCAGAACGTTGACGTGGTATAACTCGTCGCCACGTCTTTCGTAGCCACTCCAGCCACCGCTGTCGCTCCAGAGTTGGAGACGCCCGTCGCAGTTGTCGTCGTCGATCGGCTGAAAGAGCTGGTCGATCCGGATCGTCTCGATCCGCTCGCGTTCGATCTCGACTACGTCGCCGTCGAGGTCGACAGCGATCTGTACCTCCTCGTCGCTGTCGCGTTCTGCACTCATGCCGCACCCCCGTCCACTACGAAATTCGCCGGACTGCGTCGGGGGGCGTGATCTACCTTGTTGCACTCCGGTTTTTCGGGGCGTCTTCTGAAAACGTAGACTAACCGCTCATGTCTTCTGAGGGACGAAAACGCCGATTCCGAAGTGCACCCGGAATCGACTGAAAATTCCAGTCCGCCCTCCCCGAATTGAACGGGGGACAAGCCGATCTACAGTCGGCTGCTCTACCAGGCTGAGCTAAGGGCGGGCACCTCGTTCTTCCCGCCGGATCCGACTTAAGAGTTCTCTTTCGCCCCCGGTGTGATCCCTCGTGTCGCGGCTGGGATCCGGTGACGCGACGGCCGTCGACACAGCGGTAGCAGCGTCCTCCACCGCGCGCGGTTTTTAAGTCGCTCGCGGAGGGAGCGGACGTATGGTCGACGGCGATGACAGACAGGCGACGTTCGGGGCCGACGGGAGCTTGGAGACCGACACGACGCCCGACGCGACCGGCGAGAACGACTTCGGCGAGCCGAAAGAGCCGAACGAGACCGACGGCGGCTACAACCGCTACGCCGTCTCCAGCCTCCTCCAGAAGGCCGTGCGGCGCTCCGACGAGGAGGTCGCCGCGTGGGCCGCGTGGGAACTCGCGCGCTCCGGCTACGCGTGGAACCTCTGGGACCGCCTGACGCTGTACGTCGTCGAGGACCTCCGCGCCGGTAGCGAGGTCGCGCTCACTATCCAGCGCTACGAGGAGCTCGCGACCGAACGGTGGGAGCCCGCCGAGTGGAAGGGGCGGCTCTGTGCGATCCACGCCGCGCTGGCGGCCGCCCGCGCGCGGTCGACCCGCGAGGGGCCGAACGCCGACGAGTACTTTCGGGCCGTCGCCGACCGCCGCGCCGAAGCCCGCGAACGCGGCGAAGAGCCCGCACACGACTTTCCCGTCGGCGACCTCGAACCGGGCGGCGAGTTCGACGCGGTCTTCGACGGCCACACCGGCGAGGGGTCGCGTCTCGGTCGCGGCACCGAGTTCTTCAAAACGCGCGGGGCTCGCGTGGGTCCGGAGGGCGAAGGCGAGCACAGCGCCCGATGGCAGCGGCTCGCAATGCTGCTCGACGAGGACCACGACTACACCGAAGCGGAACTCGACCGCGCCGTCGAGCCGGTCGACCCCGACGACCCCTGGACCGAACCCGAGACCATCGTCGACGAGGGGGATCCGGGCCAGACCGGAACCGAGACCGGCCACACAGACGAGAGCGGCGGAAGCGACGCCGGCGACGGCGACTCCCGCGGCTCGCTGTCCGACTTCTCCGAATGAACCGAACGCGTCGCGAACGCCCGTCGGACACGCGTTCGCGGCTCACGGATCCCGCACCGCGACGGACGCGAGCGCCGCGGCGATCGTGAGCGCGGCGAGCGCGGGGGCGGTGCCGAACCCGCGCGTCGCGTCGTCAGTCGCGGGACCGCCGTCCGGGGGATCTGAATCGGTCTCGCCGTTGCTACCGTTACCGTCGGTCTCGTTGTCTCCGTCGGTCGCACTCGGTTCCGGCGGGGTCCGCTCGACCGCCGCCCCGACAGCGGCCGGCGCGTCGACGACGCCGTGGCCGTATCGGTCGTCGGAAGCGGTCGCGTTCGCGGGGTGGACCGCGGTCTCGACGATCGCGGCCTGCAGCGTCGCGTCGTCGACCCGTCCGTCGGTCGCGGCGACCGCGAGCGCCGCGACGCCGGAGACGTGCGGGGCCGCCGTGCTGGTTCCCTGACGCTGAACGTAAGTGGCGGTCGTGTTCGCCTCGGCGCTGACGACGCCGACGCCCGGGGCCGTCACGTCCGGAACGACGTACCGGTCGGGCCAGTCGTCCGGGTACGTCTCGAACGCCGCGGCCGCGTCGACCGACTCCCCGCTGGAGAACGGCGGCACCGCTCCGTCGCCGTCGACCGCGCCGACCGCGAGGGCGTCGTGGACGTTTCCGGGGCTCGTCGAGGTGTTCTCGCCCTCGTTGCCGGCGGCCACGACGACGACCGCGCCGGCGGCGCGGGCGTTCCGCACCGGGGCGACGAACTCGCGGAACGCGCCCGGCGCGCCGAGGCTCATCTGGAGCACGTCGGCGTCGCCGTCCGTCGTCCCGTGTTCCATCGCCGCTATCACGCCCGCGAACGTCGCCGTCTCGTTCTCGGCGAACACGTCGATCGCGTGGAGGTCGGCCGCCGGAGCGACGCCGATGTGCGTTCCGGACGCGTTCCCGCCCGCGACCGTGCCGGCGACGTGCGTCCCGTGGCCGTCCGAGTCGCTCGCGTCCGCGAGGTCGTCGCTCACGAGCGCACCCCGCTGGTCGAACGCGGCCCACCCGTCGAGATCGATGTCCCGGTGACGGGGGTCGGCACCGGTGTCGATGACGGCCACCGTCGCGCCCGCGCCGCGGGTCCCGAACCGCTCCCACGCGGTCGGGGCGTCGATCTGTCGAAGTCCCGCCGTGGCCCGGCCGCTGGGGTCAGCGGTGATCTGGGCGGGAGCGGCGGTGCGCGGCGGAGGTGCAGCCGAGGGGCCGTGCGATGTCGACGACGCGCCGCCGACCGGTTCGATCTCGACGTTCTCGTGGACCGCGGTGACGTTCTGGACCGACAGCAGCGCGCTCGCCGACACCGCGTCGGCGTCGACGGTCACGACCATCGCGTTCGCCAGCCACAGGTCGCGCTCGATCGTGACCCCCTCGCGTGCGGCGGCGAACTCGTCGAACGCGTCCTGTTCGGAGGTCGCGTGTTCGCGGAGGTCGTCGACCACGGCGTCTCGGTGGTCGTCGGGCGTGGCGGCCGTACCGGACGTGTTGCCCGTGCCAGACGTGTCGGTCGTGTCAGCCGTGCCGTCGGCGTCGACCGTGCCGAGGTCGTCGGGGTTCTCGATCGGCGTGAACCGGACCACGACTTCTATCGTCTCGTTCGTGCCGTCGAGCGGCGTCGTCTCGTTCGCGCCGTGCGCGTCGTCGGGAGCACCCACCGCGTTCACGCCCGCGGCGTCGACGGCGGCGGCTCCCGAAGATGCGAGCGCGACGAGGAGTACGCCGGCGAGGAGTGTGACGAGAACCGCCGTTCCGACCGCTCTGACGGCGGTGAGGGGGCGGAGCGAACGCGTCGAGTCCGCCGGCTTCGCCTCCCGCCCGTTGCTCATGGTCGACCTGCCGAGAGGGCGAGACAAATAGCTTCGGCTCGCGCGGTCGACGCGCGCGGTCGAATTATCAGCCTCGCGCGTGGCCGCTTCCGCCAACGCTTATTGACGTGGCCCCGATACATCATCTATGGTAGACGTCGCAATCGTCGGCGGTGGACCGGCAGGACTCAGCGCGGGACTGTTCGCGAGCAAGAACGGCCTCGACACGGTCCTGTTCGACACCGACGGCACGTGGATGCACAAGGCACACCTGTTCAACTACCTCGGCGTCGGCTCCGTCGGCGGCAGCGAGTTCATGGCCACCGCCCGACAGCAGGTCGACGACTTCGGCGTTGACCGCCACCAGGGGGAGAAGGTCACCGACGTTGCGTCGTCGGGCGACGGCTTCACCGTGACCACCGAGGACGGGGAGTACGACGCCGACTACGTCGTGTTGGCGACCGGGGCGAACCGAGACCTCGCGGAGTCGCTCGGCTGCGACTTCGACGGCGACCTCGTCGACGTCGGCGTCTCGATGGAGACGAGCGTCGCGGGCGCGTACGCGACCGGTGCGATGGTCCGGGCGGAGGAGTGGCAGGCGGTCATCTCCGCTGGCGACGGTGCGGCCGCCGCGCTCAACATCCTCTCGGCCGAGAAGGGGGAGCACTACCACGACTTCGACGTGCCAGACACCGCGAGTTCGGTGTTCGGCGGCCTCATCGACGACGAGTAGCGACCGTCCGCGCGCTCCCTTCAGTTCGCGGAGTCCGGCTGTCCCACGGGCTTCGGGGCGTCGCCGGCCTCGATCGCGCGCCGCGTCGCCTCGTCGAGTTCGACGAGGTGACACAGGGGGTTCCCCGGGTAGACGACCGGGTTCTCCAAGAGCCCGATCAACAGCCCGGTGAAGGGGGCCTCGACGCCGACGGCGTCCTCCTTGAACGGGTTGGTGATCGTCGCGATGCGCTCGCCCTCGCGGACGAGCGAGCCGCTCTCGAAGTGCGTGTCGACGATACCGCCGGAGTCGGCGCGAAGCCACGTCTTCTCGCCCGCGCCGGCGACGATCGTCCGCCAGCCGGGCCAGCGAACCGTGTCGGCGGAGAGAAGGTCGTACTCCGCGAACACCGAGCGGACGCCGCCGAGCGCGTCGTCGATCAATCCGCGCTGGAACCGGTGCGCCTCGCCCATCTCGATCGTGATCGTAGGAATGCCGTCGGCGGTCGCCTCACCGCGGAGGGTGCCGCTCGGGCCGTCGCTGTCGATGATCACGTTCGATCCGAACGCCATCGCGAGGCGGTGAACGCCGTCTTCGGTCATGTCTCCGCGGACGTGGAGCATGTTCGTCCGGCCGCGGGTGGAGGTGTGGAAGTCAAGCCCGAAGTCGCAGGGCGCGATGAAGTTCTCGTAGATCCGGTTGGCCATGCGCTTCGAGCTGGTCGAGCCGGCTTTCCCGGGGAACGAGCGGTTCAGGTCGCGGTCGTAGACGGGGAGGTACCGCTGCTGGGCGAGAAATCCGGGGACGTTGAGCACCGGGAGACAGACGAGCGTCCCGGCGAGCGTCGAGAGGTCCCACTCGTGGGCGACCTCGCGGACGACCTCGATGCCGTTGAGTTCGTCGCCGTGGGCGGCCGCGGTGAGGAAGACGGTGGGGCCGTCGCGCTCGCCGTTGACGATCGTGGCGGGGATCCGGACCGGGTCGCCGAGGTACGTCTCGCTGATACCGTAGCGGATGTTCTGCGTCTCGCCGGGCGACACCGCGCCGCCGTTGTACGTGAACACCCGGTCGTCGCTCATGTCTGAGCGGAGCAGGGGCCGGGGTATATATATGGCGACCGCGAGACTCAGCGCTGATAGCCGCCGGAGCGATCGGCGCGCCTTTTACGTCGGCCCGCGCAGGCACAGGCATGAGTTCGGACTCGGTACGGGTGGGAGTCTTGTCGCTGCACAACAGCAAGGAGACGAAGGCGATCTGCAACGCCGTCGAGGACCTCGGACACGAGCCGGTGTGGCTGCGCGAGGAGAACGCCGCGATAAGCGTCGAAGACGGCGAGGTCTCCGTCGAGCCCGCCGTCGACGTGATCGCGAACCGGCTGCTGCTCTCGAACACCGACCAGCCCGCGGAGCTTCTGGGGCTCGCGACGACCTTCGAGCGTATTCGGCCGATGCTCAACGAGCCGGACGCCGTGCTCGCCGCGATCCACAAGTTCGCGACGGCCGCGACGCTCGCCGACTGGAACATCCGCGTGCCGGACGCCCTGCTCGCGCTCTCGAACGACCGGCTCAACGAGGGGCGCGAGCGCTTCGGCGAGGTCGGCGTGTACAAGACCGCGATCGGCACCCACGGCGGCGGCACGTGGAAGGTCGACCTCACCGAACGGGTGAACCCCAAGGTGGGGAATCGGCAGGCGTTCCTCCAGAAGCTCATCGACCGAGACGACGAGCAGCACCGCGACCTGCGCGTGTACATCGTCGGCGACGAGATCGTCGGCTCGATGTACCGCTACGCACCGGAGGGCGACTGGCGGACCAACGTCGCGCTCGGCGGCGCGGTCGAAGACGCGGCCGACGATATGCCGGAGGAGGCGGCCGAGACAGCCCTCTACGCGGCAGAAGTGATGGGCCTCGATTACGCCGGCGTCGACCTCGTCGAGGGGTACGACGGCTGGTACGTCCTCGAAGTCAACCCGACGGCCGGGTTCAAGGGCCTGTTCGAGGCGACTGGCACGAGCCCCGCCCCGCACATCGCGAAGCTCGCGATCGAGACGGTCGGCGGCGAGGTCGACGACGACGCAGTCGAGCGCATCTCCGCGACGCTCGACGACTCGCGGCCCTCCTGTGCCCCGATTCCGAAGACGACCAGCGCCGAGCAGCCCGACATCGGCTACATCGAGGAGGTCGTCGTAACGGGAACCTCGGGCTCCACGCAGGCGCTCGCGAAGTCTGACACGGGCGCGACGCGGACAAGCATCGATACCCAGCTCGCCGCCGAAATCGGTGCGGGCCCGATAAAGAGCATGACGCGCGTGAAGTCGGGCAGCATGAAGGGCGGGAAAGCGCGCCCGGTCGTCGACCTTGTCATCGGAATCGGCGGGAACCAGCACACCGTCACCGCGAGCGTCGAGGACCGCGGACACATGGAATACCCGCTGCTCTTGGGCCGCGACATCCTCAGCGACTACCGCGTCGACGTGCGCCGGCGCGCGGACGCCGACGAGGCCGAACGCGCGGAAGGCGGCGAGATCCTCGAAGAAGAGTAGCGAGGTCGGGTCGCCTCCGCCCGACGCGTCAGACCGCTGTCACCCACGCCCGGTAGTCGTCGTCGAGTCCGTACACCTCGCGGAACGCGCGCTCGATGAACCCGGCCACGCGGTTCGCGTCGGACCGCGCGGTGATCACCGCGTTCGTTCCCTCGGCCTCCTCCGGGCTGACGAGTTCGTCGATACGGAACTCCGGGAACTCACCGAGCAGATCCTTCAGCCGCTCCAGTTCCGGGTCGGTGCAGTCGAGTACGACCTCCGTGCCCGCGAGCTGGATCCACGGCGGGACCTCGCCGCCGTCGGTCCCGTCGCTGTCGGGGTCGACGTCGACGGTCATGACGTCGCTCGACCGGCTCCGGTGTGCGGCCGCGGCGTCCGCGAACAGCTTCAGCCGCTCTGACTCCGTCGCGGCGTCGAATCGGGTCATGCACCATCTTCGTCCCCGACGTCCCTTAAAAAGCGGTCACACGCGCGACGACTCTCCGACACTCACGACGCGACAAATCTCTCCGACACTCACGCACGCGACCGATCGCTCACCGACCGCGACAGACTCACGACCGCTCCGTCTCCGCCAGCACGTCCTCGACGATCGACCGCGTCCGCTCCGCCTCCCGCACGCGCTCGTCGACGACCCCGCGTTCGATGAGATCCAACGCGGAGTCGTCGAGCGCGTCGCGAACCTCGGCCGCGCGCCGAAGCCGCTCGTACTCCTCGTCGCGAGCGAGCTCCCGAACCGACCGCAGCGTCGCGACCGTCTCGTCAGCGGCAACCCGCGAGACGAGCGGGATCAGCTCGTCGATCTCGTAGCCGAGTTCGTCGCCGCCGGCCGGCGGCCAGTCGAGCGTTAGCGGCTCGCCGTCGAGCCGCTCGATGTAGGTGCGATGGACCGCGACCGCGGTCCGGAGCGCGCCGGGGTCCTCGACGTAGTGGTCGAGCTTCGAGTTGGAGTAGTCGGCGTACTCCAAGAGCGTCGGCAGCGGCTCCTCGCCCGCCTCGTAGTCGGCGACGTAGTCGGCCAGGTCGGTCGGCGGTACGTCGACGTCGACAAACGGCGTCCCGTCGGCCCTCTCAAGGAAGGCGAACACCTCGCTGGCGGACGCCGACGCGTAAAACGACGCGAACGCCTCTCGTATCGCCCCGTTGTACGACTCGATCGGATCACGGAGGCGGTCGACGTCGGCGTCGAGGTCGGCGTCGGTCATCTCCGCGACCGCGCGAAGCTCCTCGATCCGCGAGTCGAGCGCCTTGCGGGCGGCCTTCGCCTCCTTGCGAGCGGCCCGGTACGCGTCGACGGCGTCGTCGTAGTCGCCGAGGAGGTCGACGTACTCGCCCGCCGGGTCGAGCGCGTCGCGAGCGGCCGCGAAGTCGCTCTCGGAGAGCCGCTTCTTGTCGACCGCATCGTCGGCGGCGGCGAACGCGTCGGCCGCGAGCGCGTCGTCACCGACGTCTACGGCGTCTGCGAACTCCCCGCGGAACTGGACGTACGAACCGAAGTCGCCGGTTCCGACGGCGTCCTCCTCGTACTGGTCGAGGACGCGATTCGCTCGGCGATAGGCGTCCGCGGCGGCCTCGATACGGTCCCGGCCGAGGTCGTCGATGCGGGATTCGATCCGGCGGAGCTCGTCGTATCGCTCTCGCAGAGTCGCGGCCGCCTCGCCCGCCTCGGCGACCGGGCCGTCGCCGACCTCCGCAGCGCCGTCCGTCCCGCTCGCCTCCGGAGCGACCATTCAGTACACCTCGTCGGGGTCGAACACGCGCTCACCGACGTTCTCGCCGTCGATAGTGCGGTGAAAACACGACCGGTGGCCCGTGTGACACGCGCCCGCGTTCTGGTCGACGAGGTACAACAGCGTGTCGGCGTCACAGTCGACGCGCACCTCGCGAACCGCTTGCGTGTGTCCCGACGACCCGCCCTTGTGCCACAGCTCGTCGCGAGAGCGCGAGTAGTAGTGGGCCTCGCCGGTCTCGCGGGTCCGTTCGAGCGCCTCCGGCGAGACGTACGCGAGCATCAACACCTCTCCCGACTCGGCGTCTTGGGCGATCGCGGGCACGAGGCCGTCGTCGCCGAAATCGACGTCGATCGGCCCGGCCACGCCCGTCCCGTCCCCGCGTTCCTCTCCGGCGTCCGCATCGACATCGCTCATGTCTCGCCGGACGCGCGGAACTCGAATAGGCCTTTTGTCTGTACGGGCCCGAGGATCAGCGGGCGTATCGCGGGTCGGCACGTCACGCGAGAACTCGACCGGGACGGGGTCCCCGTCAGCCCAGCCGTAACACCAGTGCGTCGCCGTCGTCGTACGCGTCCGGCCGACGGTCGACGACCGCGAAGCCGGCGGCGTCGTACAGCGCCAGCGCGGCCTCGTTGTCAGGGTGCGCCTGCAGCGTCACCGGGCCGGACGCGTCGCGCACGACGCGACGGAGCAGTTCGCTCGCTCGCCCCTCGCGACGGTGGGCGGGGGAGACGACGAGTTCCGCGAGGTGGACGCCCGGACGCCCCGGTGCGTCGACCGGCAGGAGGTATCCGACGACCCGTCCGGTCGGCGCGGAGCCGCTCGCCGCCTCGTCGCCGGCGACGCTCACCCGGACGGACTCCACCGCGAGCCCGTATTCCAGCAGGTCCGGATTCGGCTGTCGGAGGTGCGACTGTAGCTCGCGGATGCGCTCGGCGTCGGCCGGCCGGGCATCGCGGAGCCGAGGGGTCGGGGAGGCGGGCGGCCGGTCGGAGCCTGCCGGTCCCTCGTTCCCCGGGTTCGAGGGTTGTCCGGTCATCGCAGCACCACCGCCCAGAGCGCCACCGCGGCCGCCGCGCCGGACAGCGTCGCGAGGAAGTTGACAGCCTGATTTCCGACCGCGTCGCCCTCGATCAGCGCGCCGAGGAGGCTGTCGGCGGTCATCCCGACGACGCCGGCGCAGACGACGACCGCACCCCCCGTGACCGGGTCGCCGATCGGCATGCCGACCGCGGCGAGCCCGCCGACGAGGAGCCCGCCGGCACCGCCGGCCAGTTCGCCCTGCCACGTCACCGCGCCGTCCGTCCCCGGATCGACCGGTCGCAGCGTCGTGACGAGACGCGGACCGTCGTACAGTCCGCCGATCTCAGAGGAGAGAGTGTCGGCCATCGCGGTCGCGGTCGCGCCGGCGAACGCGAGCGCGAACGGGGCCGCCGGGACGTCGACGTGCGCGGTCGCCGCGTATCCGACCACCGCGGCGAGCGCGACGGCGGAGTTGGCCAGCACGTTGCCCGTGCCGCGAGCCCCCTCGTTCTCTTGAGCGACGCCGCGTTCCGCCTTCTCGTCGAACCGGTACTTCGAGGCGAGCCCGCCGACGGCGTAAAACGACATGAGCGTGAGGAACCACCCGACGCCGCCGAGCACGACGGCCAACAGCGCGGAGAGTACCCCGGTCAACATGCCCGGGACCGACGCGGTGCCGAGCGCGACGGAGACGTACCCGAGCGCGACGGTCACGCCGAGCCCGAAGGCGACGAGCGCGACGGTCACGTTCGGGTCGAGCGCGACGAACCCCCAGACGGCGAAGGCGACGAAGGCGACCGTGATGTGCGCGTCGCGGGCGAACACCAGCGACCGGACGAGCGCGGCCGTCAGCGCGGCGGCCGCGGCGAGAAAGACGACGCCGGGGAGCGTCGCGCTGACGCCGCCGGCCGCGCCGGTGATCTCCGGTCCGCCGGTCTGAGCCAGCACGCCGAACTGTCCGGCGATCGCGCCCAGCGTGCCGCCGGTGACGTAGCCGGCGACGAGCGCGAACTCGTCGGTCGAGCGGGAGCCGACGAGTTCGCGGCCGAGGCGGCCGCCGCCGACTGCGAGCGTCGCCGCGGCGAACGAGACGTAGGGGAGCGGAGCCCGAGGGAGGGAGGCGAACAGTGCGAGCCCGGCCGCGGCGAGCGAGAAGGAGACGAGCCCGTAGAGTCGGTCGTCGTCCCGGTCGCCGGGCAGCGCGAGCGTCTCGAACCACTCGCCGTCTCGGACGCCGAAGAAGGCGAGACCGGCGACGGCGAGAAACGGCGCGACCGCGGCGTCGCCGAGCGTCGGAGCGAGGACCGCCAGCGCGGCCACCGCGGCGAAAACGCCCGCGCGTCGGAGCCTCCGTGTCACACTCTCGGCTACCCGGGACGCGCACTTAACGGTCCCGACAGCGGTCGCTCGGCGCGGCGACGCTCGGCGGAATCAGGAGAGCGACCGGCTGACGCGTGCGGCTCAGTACCGGTACTCGTTGAACTGCACCGCGTGCCCCTCGATGAGGCGGACGGACCCTTCCGGGTCCTCGTCGTCGTCGGTTCCGTTCTCGTGCGAGTCACCCACACCCATGCGCGGAGGAACGGTGGTATGGTATATAAACGTTGGCCGTACAGCGAAAGTGAGCGGTCGGCTGCAGGGCCGCTCGACCAGACCGTGGATCGGTCGAACCCACCTCGCTCAGTCGAGCACCCGGTCTATCTCGCCGAGGTCGTCGAGCACGTAGTCGGGCGAGACGGCGGCGTCCGCGACCGCCGCCTCGTCGGTGACGCCGGAGAGTACGAGGGCGGTCGTCATCCCGGCGCGCTCGCCGAGCGCGACGTCGGTGTCGAGGCGGTCGCCGACGACGAGACACTCCTCGGGCGGACGGGGGAGGCGTTCGCGGACCATCTCGATCGCGGGGTCGGAGGGCTTGCCGAGCACGACGTCGGGGTCGCGCCCGGCGACGCCGGCGATCGCGTTGATCACGGCTCCGGACCCGGGAACGTCGCGTTCGGGAGCGGGGATGACGACATCGGGGTCGGTCCCGACGAACGGGACGCCGCGATCCAAGGTCCACAGCGCGGTACAGAGGTCGTCGTAGCCGAACTCGCGGTCGATAGAGGCCACGAGCGCGTCCGCGGCCGCGGGGTCGTCCGTGGTCGTGAGGCCCGCGTCGGCGAACTGGGCGAGCAGTCCGGAGTCGCCGATACACAACAACTCGTCGGCCGCGTGGTGGTCCCGGAGGTAGCGCGTCGTCACCGTCCCCGCGGTGAACACCTGTTCGGCATCGACGTCGTAGCCCGCGGTACCGAGGCGGTCGACGTACGCCGGCGGCGTCTTCGTCGGGTTGTTCGAGACGAACAACGTCTCGACTCCGGCCGCCCGCAACCGTCTGTACCCCGCCGGCGCACCGGGGATCGGGTCGTCGCCGCGCACGACCGTCCCGTCCACGTCGAGGACGGCTCCGCTGAGTGTCATGGTCGCCGTCGGGTCCCCACGGCCCTATGGATTGCGCCCTACCGTTCCAGATACGGTACCAGTACCACGTTCGGGATAACGGAAGCATAAAGCGGCACGACTCCGTATCGATGTCCACTGTGACGACGACCCAGGTGACCCTCGTCCAGATCGACAACTACGGGCCGTGGACCGTGACCCCCGAGCCGCGTCGGGAGATGGACCTCCAGACGCTTCAGTCCCGGCTCTTCGCCGACATCGCGCAGTTCGTCGGCCACCGCGACGCGTACGTCTTCTTCACGCGCTTCGACAACATGATCGCGGTGACCAACGGCGTCGACGACGCCGCACACGCGGCGCTTCAGGAGTCGATCGGGAACCGATATCCGGTCAGTATCAGCCTCGGCACCGCGGTCGCCGAGCGGCCCGTCGACGCGCTGTCGGCGGCGAACCGTCGGCTCCAGACCGAGGGGAGCGCACAAGACAGAAACCGAACCGAAGTGCTCGCCGGCGAGTACCTCACGGAGACGACGGACGCCGACCTTCAGATCGCGCACTTCGACGTCGTCAACGTCACCGGGAAGTACACGGACCAGATCAACGAGTTCGACACGTTCATCAACGTCGAACGGGCGTACGCCTCGCTGATGCACTACCTCCGGAAGACACACGGAGCGCTCTCGTTTTTCGTCGGCGGCGATAACATAATCTCCGTCTGTCCGGACCTCCCCGAACGCGACTTCACCGACGCGGTCGCACACGTCGAAGACGACGTCGGCGTCGAGCTACAGGTCGGCGTCGGCAGCGGGGCGTCCGCACACGAGGCCGGCTTCGCGGCCAAGCACGCACTGGAGGACTGTCGGCGCGACGGAACGAGCGTCGAGCTGTTCGGCGCGCCCGCGCTCGGCGACTGACACGACGCTCGCGGGCCGCCGAACGCGGTGATCTGGGGGTATCTGTTCTGATAATTGGTGTGTAGCGTTTTTATACGGTCCGAGAGAACGGCCGGACAACATGTCCGAACACATCGTGTTCGTCTGTACCGCAGACGACTGTGACGCGGGGCCGTGGGAGGGCTCTCACGACGCGATGGCCCACTGCGCGGAGCATCCGGGCCACGGCTACACGGGATGTCCGCGCTCCGAGGTGACGGAGGTCATTCCGGCGACGGCGACTCGGTCGCGTGACAACCGAAACCTCCAGCACAAGGGCCACCCGCGGGGCGCGCTCGCCCAAGACGACTGAGTCGGGGTTCGACGAAGGCGCGGCCCGTCGTCGACATCCGACCGTCGAGGAGACCCGCCTACTCCGTCTCGTCGAACAGTCCGAGGTCGTCCGCGACGAGGTCGGCGAGCTGATCTTTCAGGGCCGGATCGACCTCTGCGACCTCCTCGCCGCCGTGTTTTCCGTCGTTGTGTCTGGTGAGTGCGCTCTCGACGTCTGACAGCGGGACGCGGGTTTCCGTCTCGCACTCGGTACACACGATCGGGACGGACGGGTCGTCACTAGCCATCGTCCGGGTAGTCGCGGGTGGCCGGTATCAACCTTCGGGAGCGACGGCGTCGTGGGACGCGATACGACGGCGACGTTGCGACGCGGCAGCGCCGAGCGCTCGTCTCTGTCGCGGTCGGCGCGCGCCGCGTCGCGTTTCCGCCCTCCGAGACGACTCACAAACCCCTAAGTCGCGGCGACCCAAGTCGGCGTATGGTCGAAGCTCCACAGACCGAGGAGGGCTGGTTCGCGCTGCACGACTTCCGGTCGATCGACTGGGACGCGTGGCGCGACGCGCCCGAACGCGAGCGACGGCGGGCGATCGAGGAGGGACGATCCTTCCTGAACCGGCACGAACAGGTCGCCGACGCCGCCGAGGGCGACTCCGGACTGTTCTCCGTTCTCGGGCACAAAGCGGACCTGCTTTTCGTCCACTTCCGCCCGAGCCTCGACGACCTCTCCGCGATCGAGCGGCGGTTCGAGGACACGGCGCTCGCGCGATTCACCGAGCGGACGACCTCGTACGTCTCCGTCACCGAGGTCTCCGGCTACGTCTCCGACGAGTACTTCGAAGATCCCGAATCGGTCGACGAGGGGCTCCGCCGCTACATCGAGGGGAAGCTCACGCCCGAGATCCCCGACGACGAGTACGTCTGTTTCTATCCGATGAGCAAGCGCCGGGGCGAGGAGTACAACTGGTACGACCTCTCCTTTTCAGACCGCGCCGACCTCATGGCCGACCACGGCGACGTCGGGCGCGAGTACGCCGGCAAGATCAAGCAGGTGATCGCCTCCTCCGTCGGCTTCGACAGCCACGAGTGGGGCGTCACCCTGTTCGGCTCCGACCCCACGGACATCAAGGACATCGTCTACGAGATGCGCTTCGATCCCGCCTCCTCGCGGTACGGCGAGTTCGGCGAGTTCTACGTCGGGCGGCGGTTCCCGCCCGCGGACCTCGGCGCGTTCCTCGCCGGTGAGACGGTTCCGACGGGCGAGGGCGGCGAAGCGCAGGGCCACCACGGCGAGGGCGGCGGCCACGGCGAGGGAGGCCACCACGGCGAGGGCGGCGGCCACGGCGAGGGAGGCCACCACGGCGGTGACGGCGGTCGCGGCGAGGGCCACGACCGCTCCGGTGCCGGGGGCGGCTCAGCACACGGCGACCACCCGCACGGCGAGGAGGGCGCGGGCGGCGAGGGAGATCACCCGCACGGCGACGAGGACGGGGAGCACCACGGCGATGCAGACGAGGACATTCGCGGCGAACTCGCCGACCTCGACATCTACGCCGGGAAGCCCCACGGCGAGGACGTGTACGCGACGGTGCTGTACAGCGAGGCCGACGTCGACGGGTTGTTCGACGAGGTCGAGGGGCTCCGCGGCAACTTCGACCACTACGGCACGCACGTGAAGACGGCCGTCTACGAGGGGCGCGCGACCGACCGCGCCGCGGTGGTCTCCATCTGGGATACGGCCTCCGCCGCCGAGACCGCCGCCGGCTTCCTCTCTGAGCTGCCCGGAATCGTCGCCCGCGCGGGCGAGGAGTCCGGCTTCGGCACGATGGGGATGTTCTACACCGTCAAGCCGGACTACCGCGAGGAGTTCGGCGACACCTTCGACGACGTCGGCGAGATCCTCTCGGGGATGGACGGCCACGTGGAGACCGACCTGATGACGAACGTCGAGGACGAAAACGACATGTTCATCGCCAGCCAGTGGGAGGCGAAGGACGACGCGATGGCCTTCTTCGGCTCCGACGAGTTCCGCGAGACGGTCGAGTGGGGTCGTGAAGTACTCGCCGACCGGCCGCGACACGTCTTCTTGGCCTGAGTCGGGTCGGCGACGGGCGGTCGCATTCCCCGCTTCGCCGCGGTCGCGGTCCTCCACTTCGCTGCGGTCGCGGTCTCCGGTGCACCGCCGCGAGCGACCGCCGGGTTTTAGGTATCGTTGCGCCGAACGGCCGGCTATGTTCGACACGATCGTGGTCGCGACCGACGGTTCCGACAGCGTCCGCCGGGCCGTCGACGTCGCGGTCGACGTCGCCGCGCGGTTCGAAGCGGAGGTCCACGCCGTCTACGTCGTCGACAGCGGCGAGGTCGAGTCCACGCCCGACGAGGTCCGCGAGGACCTCCGCGACGCGCTCGACGACCACGGCGAGTCGGCGCTCGCGGAGGTGGAAGACGCCGCGGTCGCCCGCGACCCCGAACTCGACGTCACCGTCGACGTGCGCGAGGGACGTCCCGCCGCCGAGATCGCCGGCTACGCCCGGGAGGTCGACGCCGACGTGGTCGCGATGGGAACGCGCGGGCGACACGGCGAGAACCGCTTTCTCATCGGATCCGTCGCCGAGCGCGTCGTCCGGACCTGTCCGGTCCCCGTCCTCACCGTCCGCCAGCTCACCGACGAGGATCCCCGGCGGACGACGATCTGACCGGAGCCGCGCCCCGAGCGTGTCCGATCCGAGAGCGGCGGAGTTTTCCCGCTCCCGCTCGCGTCGTCGGTATGGACGACGACCTCATCGACGAGGGGGACACTCCCCGATCCCGATACACTCGCCTGCCCGGCAAGGGATTTTTTTACCCGGACTCGCTGGACGAGGAGCGCGCCGAACGGCGGGCAGCGGAGGCGATCGAGGGCAGCGAGGCGGTCGTCATCGCCGACGGCGACGCCGACGGACTCGCCTGTGCGGCGATGATTCGAGAGGCGTACGACGCCGCGCTCGACGTCGCAGACTTCGAGGCCGCCATCGCGGCCCGGCTGGAGAGCAGCGACGACACGGAGGCTGACGACGGCGTCGATGCGGTCGACGACATGGACGACGGCGAGGACGACCGCGACGATCCGACCGCCGATGCACACGCCGAGTCGCCGGTCGGACTCGTCTCGGCGGGTCCCTACTCGATCGACACATCGCTGGAGCGCGTGCTCGCGTACGCCGACGACGGGATCGACCTCTTCGTCTGTGACCTCTGTCCGGACGACTACGAGTGGATCGCAGAGCCCCTGGAGGCGCTCGCGGAGACGACGGAGTCGATCCGCTGGTTCGACCACCACCAGTGGGACCCGGAGACGGCCGAGTCCGTTCGAGACGTCGGCGTCGACCTCGTCGTCGGCGAGTCCGACGAGGAGTGTACCGCCGACGTGACTCTGCGCTCGCTCGACCACGAGTTCGCCGACCGCTGGTCGGAGCTGGCGGCCGTCACCCGCGATCACGACCTCTGGATCAAAGAGGACCCGCGCTCCGACGACGTGGCCGACTACTCCTACTGGGCCGGCCCCGAGGAGTATACGACGGTCATCGGAGCCTACGGGGCCGACCTCCCCGAAACCGTGCAGGCGTTCGTCGCCGAGCGCCGCGTCGAGAAGGAGGCGCGGATCGACGCCGCCGTCGACCGCGCGGTCGCCCACGCGGTCGGGGACTGGACCGTCGCGGTGACGTACGGCCGGTGCTCGCAGAACGAAGTCGCGGAGACGCTGCGCGAGGGAGGGGCGGACGCGGCCGTGATCGTCAAGCCGGCCGGCTCCGCGTCGATCCGCGGCTCCGAGACGTTCCGACACGCACACGAAGTCGCCGGGAAGGTGAACGGCGGGGGCCACCCGCAGGCGGCCGGCTGCAAGCCGGACATCTACGACGACATGCTGGATTACGCCCAGCACTGGACCACCGAGGGACAGGCCTGCAAGCGCGTGATCCTCGCGGCGTTCGAGGCGGTCGCCGAGGAGGTTGCGGAACGAACCGACGAAACTGACGGGACAGACGAGTCCGACGACGCCGAGGCCAAGTAGGCGTCGGCTCCGACATCGGACACCGTCGACCGCGACACCGGATCTCCCCCTGCGGCCGGCGCAGAACCGCACCTTGATACCGATCGACAGCCCTCCTGTAGCCAATGGCCGACATCCTCGTCGCTGGCGAAACGCTCGTCGATCTGCTCCCCGACCCGGGCGAGACGCTCCACGACGTCGACGGATTCAGTCACCGCCCCGGCGGTGCGCCCGCCAACGTCGCCGTCGGTCTCTCGCGGCTCGGTGCCGCTCCGTCGTTCTGGACCCGCCTCGGAACCGACCCTTTCGGTGGGTTCCTCGGCGACACCCTCGACGACGAGGGAATCGAGTCGACGCACGTCGAGCGCGTCGCGGGCAACACGACGCTCGCGGTGGTCTCCCCGCCGGGCGTCGACGACCGGCGATTCCGGTTTTATGGCTCTCGAGACGTGACCTTCGGGTTCGATGCGGACGCGATTCCGACCGCCGCGCTGGACGACTGCTCGTGGGTTCACCTCGGCGGCGTCGGTCTGACGCACCCTGACGGGCGCGCGGCCATGCGGAGGCTGGCCGCGGCCGCCAGCGAACGCGGCTGTACCGTCTCGTTCGACGTCAACTACCGACCGGACTTGGTGTCTGAGGGGGAGCGCGAGGCGGTCCGCGACGCGATCCGAGCCGTCCTCGCCGACAGCGACGTGGCGTTCGCGAGCGACGAGGACGTCGAGCCGGCGGGCCTCTCCTCTCGAGAGGGAGCAGCGCTGGGGCGCGACCTGCTGGCGTTCGGTCCGCATACGGTCGTGGTCACGCTCGGCGCGGCGGGCGCGCTCGCCGTCGGATCGGCGGACGCCCCGTGGGGCGACGTGACGGCGCGACACGACGGGTTCTCCGTCGACGCGGTCGATGCAACGGGAGCCGGCGACGCGTTCACCTCGGGTCTGATCGCCCAACTCGCCGCGGGCGTCACCGACCTCGACGCGGCGCTCGAGTTCGCCAACGCGACCGCCGCGCTCTCGGTGCAGGACCGCGGCGGGATGACGGCGCTCCCGAACCGGGAGACTGTCGAGGCGTTCCGCGAGAGCGAGCGGTAGCCGCGCGGCCGCGCGTCGACCGTCGCCGGTCGCGATCCCGTGCGGAGCCTCACCGCGGCGGGTCGTCGTTTCTGTACCGGTCGGGGAGGTAGGGCGTCGCCGCGGCGGGGACGAACGAGACGGCGTACGCCGCCAGTTCGGCGAGGTGGCGGCGAAGCGCGGTGTACACGCCGGCGACCGCGAGCGTGGCGACCACCACCAGACGGAGCGGGCCGTCGACGAGGAGTAAAAGCGGCAGCGACAGCCCGACCGAGAGCGCGAGGTCCTCGACGGCCCCGTCGTACCTGACCCCGCGGCGCGGCGCGACCCACCGCTTCCGGTAGTGGTCGTACACCGCGCGGTCCGAGGTTCCCTCCCACGGCCGGAGTTCCAGCCCTCCGCCGTACACGTCGGCGAGGCTGTGGACCGCCGCGCCGAGCAGGAACAGCGCGAGAGCCACGGTGAGCGCGGACGGAGACACCAGTGCGGCGACGAGGGCGAGCCCCGCGGCCGCGGTGTAGTACACGGGATAGTGAAGCGTCTTCCGGTGGCCGACGTACATGTCGAGGTCCGGGAAGAGCCCGCCGAGAAATCCCGCGACGAACCCGACGGTCGCGAACTCCGGAGCCACGCGGACCAGCGGCGCGGCGAGCAGCATCCCGCCGAGCACGTGGGTCGGAAGCATCATCGTGTCCGTATCGAAGCAACGGAAATACAAGAACGTATCGCCGGACAACAGATCGGCGTCACGGACCAAATCTCCCGCCGTCGCGGCGCGCTTATGTCGCTCGGCGCGCGTGAACGGGTATGCTCATGACGCCGGGACCGACCGCGGTCCCCGTGCCCGTCCGCGACGCGATGAGCCGCGAGCTGATCAACCCCGATGTCGACCCGGAGTTCGACGCGATCTACGCCGACCTCGTCGACCGGTTAGAACGGGTGTACGGCGTCGCGGAGGACGGCCGAGCGCCGCGTGACATCGCCGTCCTCGGCGGCGAGGGCATCCTCGGACTGGAGGCCGCGATCGCCTCGCTGGTCGAACCGGGGACGGAGGTGCTGTGCCTCTCGAACGGACTCTACGGCGACGGGTTCGCCGAATTCGTCGAGTCGTACGGCGGCGAGGCGACGCTCGTCTCGGCGGAGTACGACGAGCCGCTTCCCCTCGACGACCTCGACGCCGTCCTCGACGACGGCGACCACGCGTTCGACGTGGCGACGACGGTTCACTGCGAGACGCCGACGGGGACCCTCAACGAACTCGGCCCCGTGCTCGACCGCCTAGAGGCGGCAGATGAGGAGACGATCACCGTCGTCGACGCCGTCTCGTCGCTCGGCGGCGTTCCCGTCCCCACGGAGCGGATCGACGTCTGTCTCGGTGCCTCCCAGAAGTGCTTCAGCGCGCCGCCCGGACTCGCTACCGCCGCGATCAGCGACCGCGCGTGGGCCGCGATGGAGGAGCGCGACCCCGACTCGCTGTACACGAACCTCCTCCCGTGGCGCGACACGTCCGGGGGGTTCCCGTACACCCACCTCACCACGAACGTCGTCGCGCTCGACGCGGCCCTCTCGCTGCTGCTCGACGAGGGGATCGACGACGCGTACGCGCGCCACGAGGCGGCCGCGGCCCGCTGCCGCGAGCGCGGCGCCGCACTGGGGCTCGACCCGTACCCCGACCCGGCGCGGAGTTCGCCGACCGTGACGGCGTTTCACGTCCCCGGACGGGCCGAGCGGCTTCAGCGCGCGCTCCGTGAGGACCACGACGTGACCGTCGCGACGGGACTCGACGAGTTCGCCGACAATATCCTGCGGATCGGTCACATGGGCCATAACGCTCGGACGGAGCGCGTCGACGAGGCGATGGACGCGCTCGCCGCCGTCCTCGACGAATAGGTTACTCAGCGCTCGTCGACGTGTCTGACCTCGCTCGCGACGCCACGCGTCGATCCGACCATCTCCGGGCCGGACATCTCGGCGCGGCCGACCGCGAACGCCTTCGGCCCCTCGATGACGACCTCGTCGCCGACGCGGATGTCGTCGTCCGCGTCGACGACACCGGGCGCCAAGACGGAGCCGTGCGGGACGAACGGGTCGATCTCGACCCGTTTCGTGGGGGCGTCGCTCGCGACCCACCGGCGCGCGCCGGCGAGAGTGAAAGAGAGGGTGCCGTACTGGGGCACCATCGTCGCGAGCTGTTCGCCCGGCTCGCCATCGCGGCCGGCGTCGGGGTCGTCGCCCCACACCTGGAGTTTGGGGTAGCGGCCGGTGGTGCGGACGTCGGCATCGCCCGGTCCGCCGAACAGGTCGTCGCCCGCGCCGTCGCCGAACAGGTAGTCGGCGATCGCCCGAACGGTGTTGTGCTCGCGCTCGCGCTTGCTGTACGCTGGTTCGCCCTGGAGGGTCGCGTTCAGCTCGCCGAGTGACTCGTCGGTCGTCGGGTGGTCGACACAGGTGTACTCGAAGGGGACGTCGATCGCGGGGTCGCGCTCGACGCGCTCGCAGATCTCTCGGTAGCCGCCCTCGGGGACGTGTGCGACGACGCGGGCGTAGTCGTTGCGCTCCAGGTACCGCCGGAGGACCTCCGCGACGAACCCGATCTCGTCTTCCGACCAGTCCCCGGTGACGACCGCGTCGTAGTGTTGCGCCGGATAGGTCGTCTCCAACTCTTGCGGGACCACGCCGATCGGCGAGGTCATCGAGACGGTGTGGCCGCGCCACTGTATCGCGTCGTGGAACTGGCGGTGACTCTGGGAGTCGCTGTACGGCTTGGCGGCCGAACAGGGCACCAATACGAGCGGTTGGTCGGTGAATCGGTTCCGGTACCGGCTCGTCACGCGGTCGGCGAACCGCTGGATCTCGACGCGGTCGAGCGTCTCCGCGCTCGCGGCCGTCACCTCCGCGTCACGCATCAGCGGCGTCCGTTCTTCGAGGTACGACCACTGGTCGTCGAACTCCCGGAACGCCGCCGTGAGCCACTGCTCGTGGCGGGTCTGCCCCTCGATGTAATCGCGGAGGCGACCCGACCGGATCCGCTCGCGGACGCGCCGAAGCTCGGCCCGGAGGGCGTTCACGTTGTGGTCGGCGCAGTCCGCGCGGGAAAACGACTCTCGGGGCTGTTCACAGGCCGGACAGGCGCAGGGTAGCTCGTCGAGGTCCGCGAGGAAGTGCTCGGCGTCGCCGGTGAGATACATCCCCTGTGTCCCTTTCGTCCGCGCGAGCGTCGCGTCCACGAGGTCGACGCCGGCGTACGCGAGGAGCGCGACGTTCCGGGGGGTCGCAACGCCGGAGAGGCCGAGGGCGGTGTCGTCCGGTAGCGCTGACTTCGCCCGGACGATCGCGTCTCTGAACCCCTCGCCATGGCCGACGAAGCCGGTTGCGTCCGAGAGCAGATATGCGTCGGCACCGAGGTCGCGGGCGCTCTCGCTGTCGACGACGACCGCCGCCGGAAACGCGACGTCGGGGTGGTCCACCGCGAACGACTCGCGGACCTCCTCGCGGGTACCCGACGGGAACGCCCGGTGCGGCAGGAGGGTGAGCGCGTGGTCGTCACCGTCGGGCACTTCGCGGTCTGCGGCCCAGAGGCTGCCCGCGTCCGTGAGGAACGGGTCCGCGAGCGCTGGCGTCGTCACCGGCTCGGCGAGACGTAGCTCCCCGATCCGGGCCGCGCCGTCGCGTTCGTGGACCTCGAAATACTCGGTCATACGTCTCCTCGCGTGGGGACGGTCAACTTTCTTGTGTTCCGAGGATGACTCAGACGGCGGGACCGGAACGACGGTGACGCTCGGCGTTCCCGCGGCCTGAGGCTCGGCGCGATCGGCGCGTCTACGCCCCGGACCGCCGCTGCGGTGAACGCGCCGAGAGACCGTCGGAACCATTAGGCTGATTCCGTCCGAAGCGGTCGCATGGAGATCACCGGCCCGTGGGATCGGGGTCGCGTCGACGAGTTCTTGACCGACGCACGCGTGCCGGTTCGGATCGGTTGTCGCACCCCGAGTAACGCGCCGTGGATCGTCTCGCTGTGGTTCACGTGGGACGGCGCGGTCCACTGCGCGACGAGCGCGAACGCCGACCTCGTCGAGTTTCTCGAATACGACGCTCACGTCTCCTTCGAGGTGTCGACGAACGACCCGCCGTACAAGGGCGTCAGAGGCCGCGGACGCGCGTCGGTCGCACCAGACGAGGAGAAGGAACTCCTCTCCGCCCTCCTCGTCCGATATCTCGACGGGATCGACAACCCCGTCGGCGACCGGCTCCTCCGGCCGGAGCGCGAGGAAGTCCGAATCCGGATCGACCCCGAACGGCTCCACGCGTGGGACTACAGCGAGCGCATGGGACGGGGAAACGAATAGCCGGCCGTCTCACCGGCCGAGCGTCCGGAGGTTCTCCGTGTCGACGTCGTCTGGAACGCTCCGGAGCGCCTCGGCACACCAGCCGTCGTGTCCGAGGGTGATCGCCGTCTCGGGGTTGGCGTCGGCGAGGGCAGCGACTCCCTCTGCGGCCGCGACCTGCGCCGCGTCGTCGAGCCTGTCCGGAGTCTCCGCAGTGAGCGGGTACGTCTCGGAGAGCGCTCGCGGGAACGGACCGAAGGGAGGTTTCACACGCCAGACGGCGTCGTAGTCGTGCGTAGAGGGCGCGTTCGACTCCGTGAGCAGCAGCCGGTCCGGAACCGCCAGTCGTGCGAGCCGGTCGTGGTGCCGGTGGACCTCGGGGCGTCGCGCCGCCTCGTGGGAGGTGTAGAAGAACGCGTCCTTCGAGACCGGGTCCGTCCGCTCCAGTTCGTCGGCGTGGTCGAGCAGCGCGCGGTAGCCGTCGAGCATGGCGGGGTGCCCGCGGGCGCGGCGGTCGACGAGTTCCATGAGGGTCCCGTCGCGGATCGCGGCTTTCACGCGGCGGATCTCCTCGAAGGTGACGTGGAGGTTGTGTTCGGCGAGCAGCCGCTCGGTCTCTCCGTCGTCGCGATCGCGGACCGCCTCGGGCGTGTGATCCGCGCAGACCGGACACGAACACGGGAAGTACGTCATCTCGTCGAGGTGTTCGGTCCCCGAAACGGTGAGGTACCGCCCGTCGCGGGCCATCAGCGCGTAGGCGGCCGAGTCGAACAGGTCGCAGCCGGCCGCGACCGCGAGCGCGAACATCATCGGGTGGCCCGCGCCGAACAGGTGCACCGGTGCGTCGGGGGCGAGCCCGCGTTTCGCCGCCCGGACCTGCTCGACCACGTCGGCGTACCGGTAGGCGTTGAGGAGGGGAACCATCGCGCCGACGGGGAACACGTCGAGATCGGTCGCGGACGCGTGCCGACCCGCGGTCTCCCGCAGTTCCGGGAACGTCGACCCCTGTACGGGCGCGTTCACTAGCATCTCTCCGGTGTCCGCGGTCTCGGCGTCGGCGAGCGCCTGTCTCGTGGTCGAAAGCTCCCGTTCCGCGCGGTCGCGGTCGACGTCCGGCGGCGTGGGCACGTCGACAGGAGTCGCCACGTCGCTGCCGATCCGACGCTGGAAGTCGAGTATCTCGGCCGTGGTCACGTCGATGTCGCCGTACTCGGCGAGCTGGAACGAGCCGGAGTCGGTCATGATCGCGCCGTCGAAGTCCAGAAAGTCGTGAAGTCCCTCTTCAAGCACGCGATCGCGGATCCGGTCCGTGCTCCGGATGATGTAGGAGTTCGTGATCAGCATCTCAGCGCCGAACTCCTCGCGGAGCCGCTGCGGCTCGATCGTGAGCACGTTGGGATTGACGACGGGCAGGAGCGCCGGCGTCTCGACCGTGACGCCCGCGTTCGGGACCGACAGCCGACCGATCCGCCCGGCCGCGTCGTGGTCCCGAATCTCGAAGTGGTCGCGCATATCCGACCTGCGGGAAGACGGGCGGTAAGAGTTGCGTTCGGAGTCGGTTCGGTCGTATCGTCGCTCACGGACGGGACGTCGCGCACGGGAATTTCCATCCGATCCGCGGTCTGGCGGGCCGGCTCACCGATCGATCCACGGGTCGGTCTCGGCGACATCAGCGGGTCTCGGTGCGCGGATCTCGAAGCACGCGCCGTCAATGTCGTCCACCATCACGGCGCTCTCGCCGTCGGTCACCTCACGGTCATTCGCGTCGCGCGTTCTCCCGATATCGATCGGACCCTCTCGGAGCACGACCTCCCAGCCGTGTGATTCCACTATCTCTCGGACGATATCGAGACCGTACCCCGTTCCGTCCACTCGGGTGGTGACGCCCGGATCGAACACGCGCTCGCGGTATTCGGGATCGACGCCCGGCCCGTCGTCAGCGACGAGAAACCCCGTCTCAGTCGTGGCCACGACGACGATGGGGCCAGTTCGGTCCGTCCCGCGTTCGCTCTGTCCCGCTTCTGCGGCCGCGGGACCGTCGGCGATCGCTCCCGTCTGACTCTCCGCCGAGCCGTGCTCGATGCAGTTCCGGAACAGGTTCTCGAACACCTGCCGCAGGCGGCTACGGTCGCCTCGGACCCGCGCGTCCGCGTCGACGAGAAGGGTCGCGTCCGAGCGTCCGGCGGTCCCCCACGCGTCGCGGACGACCCCGTCGAGCGCGAACTCGGTCGGCTCGTCGATCCCCGACCCCTGTCGCGCGAGCGTCAACAGCTCGGAGACGAGCTGGTCGATTCGGTCGACTGCGCGCTCGCCGCGAGCGAGCGGCGTCGTGTCGTCTTTGAGCTGTGCCATCTCCATCGACGCGCGGATCACGGACAGCGGGTTCCGCAGGTCGTGCGAGACGATGCTCGCGAATCGGTCGAGACGCTCGTTGCGGTCGGTGAGTCGACGCTCTCGCGCCTTGCGGTCGCTAACGTCTCGCGAATTGAGGAGGAGCCGCCCGTCGACATCATCGCCCGGAAGAGACCGGGTCTGCGACTCCAGCCAGACCCAGTCGCCGTCGGCGGTGCGGTACCGATACTCCAGCGTCGGGGCCGCGTCGGGGTCGGCGAGCGCGTGATAGAACTGTTCGGTCACGCGCTCGCGGTCGTCCGGGTGGACGTAGCCGAGTGGGGATCGCCCGACGGTCGATCCCTGTTCGTACCCAAGCACCTCCTCGATCGACGGGCTCTCATACCTGACTCGGCCGTCCCCGTCGACGACGGTCACGAGGTCGGTACCGTACTCCAGAAACTGCCGGAACCGCTCCGGAAACGCCCGGTCGACATCGACGCGACGCGCGGTGACGACACGACCGCCGAACTCGGGTGCCAGTTCCTCGTCGACGACCGACTCGACCCAGACGAACCCGCCGTTCGCGTGTCGGATACGATGGGTGACGGTCCGGTCGGTCGCGACCGCGGAGAGCGCGTCCGAGACGGCGTCGCGGTCGTTCGGATGAACGTACGCCAACAGGTCATCACCGGTCAGAGTTCCCCGCTCGACGCCGAGCACCGCCGGAACGGACGGCCCCGCGAACAGCACCTCGCCGTCGACCGCGACCGCGGTGACGAACCGATCGGCGTCGGAAGCGATCGGACCGCCACCGGCGGTCGAACCGTTCGTTGTCGGAGGTTCGCGCCGACTGTGGGCGACGACCGTCTCGTCGGCGTCCCGATCCTTCCGCGATCCGTCCGCATGGAGGCGTCCGGTACCGCTATACGGTCCTCTGCCTCGCGTTTCGTCGGTCGGTCGGGAGGTCACGCTTGCCACGGACTACGATCTGTGATAGATAAATCCGCACGTCTTGAAAATCATATCTGATAATCATCGAGGACATTTGGCAGACGTACCGCGGAACGTAGATCGCACCAATGACACTTCATCGGACATGTCCGAACTCAACAGACGGTGAATGTCTTCTGCGTGTCACTCCCGCCTAGCAAAGATTCGGAGTCAGAAAGGTTAAACGCCCGCCACTGGTATCCGGTCGTGTGGGCGCGTAGCTCAGTGGACAGAGCACTTGGTTCCGGACCAAGATGCCGCGAGTTCAAATCTCGTCGCGCCCGTTCCATTTCGTAACGATTCAAATCCGACAGACGGCAGTACGTTCCCTATAAAGGGGTACTGCGATCTGCAAGTGATTTCGTTACGTCGCGTAACGGGGGTCGAAGCCTTCCTGCGATTCGCGTACATCCAAACGGTGGTGAGAGGTATTGAATTGGTCGGTTGGTTCCTACGTGAGAATTAATTCAGAATTCTCGTTTCTGTACGGACACCGTCGTCTACTATGACCACGGTGGACCGGCTATGGGAACTACCGATTTCGGAATGCCTTGCTTAGAATCATCCTTCGGCTTGTTGGCTTTCTTGATACACTTGGTGCCGAAGGTGTTCTGTGATCACTTCCTGCACTTCATCGTTATCCATGAACTCGGCAAACAACTCTTGATTCTGGTCCATCCGATCGATGAACATCTCGGTGAGCACACTATCGAACTCCAGAGCGAAGTTCTCGCGACTATTGACCCTCGCAGACCGTCGTAGGTGATCGTCTTCGAGTGCATCCTCCTTCAGCTGTTCGAGAAATAGCTGGTCAGCCTCGGTAAAGTCGGTTCCCAGCTTCTCGTTGATTTTCTCGACGATGGTCGAGAGTTCAACTTCATCGTCCTCACTTCCCCCGCCAGTTCCCGTCTCTGTTGGTCCCTGTACCTCTCCGTTGGTCTCGTTCAGTTTGATCTCTCCTTCCTCCGACTTTTCGAGCCGGTAGTACTGTAGTGCAAGTTCGTCGTCGAACTCAACAGCAGACTGGCCTGATCCCTTGGGGAGTTCCTTGTAGAGGAACCGGCCGAAGGTGTACAGCTTTTCGAGGTGTGTATCCGCATAGCTGACAATCTGGGACTGGAACTTGTAGAGACGGAGGAACGAGCGAAGTGTCGACCGGAACTCCTCTTGGGTCTCTTCGTTCGAAACCATGAACTCGTCACGGGCCGGCTGCACCAAACTGCTCAATTTTGCGTGTGCGCCCTCAGTCCCTGTGTTCTCAGGGTCAAAGAACACCTCAGCAAACCGATCTACGTCACTCTGGTCATAGATGCGAAACGCTTTCAGCTCGCTTGCAAGCTGCTGGAGGTGTTGCGGGTCGGTCTCCTCTGTGACAGTTGTCTTGCCGTAGAACGGCTCGAACGCCTCCTTAATCTCCGACTGCTCGTTTTCGAAGTCAAGGACGAAGGTGTCTTCTTTCCCCGGGTGGGTCCGGTTGAGACGGGAGAGCGTCTGGACCGCCTGAATCCCTGAGAGCTTCTTATCCACGTACATTGTGTGGAGTAGCGGCTGATCGAAGCCGGTCTGGTACTTGTCGGCAACGACGAGGATCTGGTGGGCTTGGCTGTCGAAGGCGTTCGGAAGTTCTGACTCCTTGATCCCGTCGTTCATCCCTTCCTCGGTGTAGCTCTGGCCGTCGTCCTCGACAGTCCCTGAGAACGCTACAAGCGCGCTGAGATCGTAGCCATTCTCCTCGATGTACTCGTCGAGGGCCTTCTTGTATCGGACCGCGTGAGAGCGTGAGGAGGTGACTATCATGGCCTTCGCCTTTCCACCGATCTTGTGCTGCGTGCTGTTCCGGAAGTGCTCGACGATGATCTCGACCTTCTGTGAAACGTTGTGGGGATGAAGCTTCAGGAACCGCGAGATGGCTTTCACTGCTTTCTTTTCGGGCACTTGCGGGTCCTCCTCGACGATCTTCGCGACGTTGTAGAACGTCTTGTAAGTCGTGTAGTTCCTGAGCACGTCGAGGATGAACCTCTCGTCGATGGCCTGCTGCATCGAGTAGAGGTGGAAGGGCTCGTAGCCGCCGTCGCCGTCGGGTTCGCCGAACATCTGGAGCGTCTTCGCCTTGGGCGTGGCCGTGAACGCGAAGAAGCTGAGGTTCGGCTGTTTGCTTCGGGCTTCGGCGCTGGCGACGATCGCGTCTTCGGCGTCGTCGATCTCCTGCTCGTCCACACCGGAGAGGATCCCCTTCATTTCGGCCGACATCTCGCCCGTCTGGCTGCTGTGCGCCTCGTCGACGACGACCGCGTAGTCCCGCTCGGGGAGCGACTGCGTGTGTTCGATGACGTACGGGAACGTCTGGAGGGTCGTGATGATGACCGGCTTACCGGCTTCGAGCGCGTCCGCGAGCTCCTCCGACTTCGGTCCCTTCTCGCCGGTGATTCCGTGGACGACTCCCGTCTTGTGGTCGAGTTCGTAGATCGTGTTCCGGAGCTGTTCGTCCAGAATCGTCCGGTCGGTGACGACGACGACGCCGTCGAAGACTGCCTCATCGTCGTCGTTGTGAAGCGAGACGAGGCGATGCACAAGCCACGCGATGGACTTGCTCTTCCCGCTTCCGGTGGAGTGCTGTATGAGGTAGTCCTCACCGGACCCATCGCGTTTCGCGCTGTCGACGAGTTGACGGACGCACTCCAGCTGGTGGTACCGCGGGAAGATCAGCGTCTCGTCTTCCTCGACGGTGATTCCGTCCTTCTTGATCTCCTCAGTATCGATGTGAATGAACCGCTGGATGATGTCCATCCAACTGTCTTTCTCCCAGACTTCCTTCCAGAGGTAGGCGGTCCGGTGGTCGTCCTCCCGGGGAGGGTTGCCACCGCCCTTCTCGTGGCCCTTATTGAACGGGAGGAACTTCGTGTCGTCGCCGTCGAGTTCAGTCGTGTAGTACACCTCGTTCTGGTCGATCGCGAAGTGGACGAGTGCGCCGCGTTTGAACCGGAGGACCGGCTCGCTCGGGTCGCGGTTCTTGTACTGTTCGCGGGCGTCTTGCGTCGTCTGATCGGTGAAAGTGTTTTTCAGTTCCGCGGTCGCGACCGGGATCCCGTTGAGACTCAACGCGAGGTCGACGCTCCGGTCCGGATTCGTCGCAGAATGGTGGAGTTGCTGGGTGACACCGAGGACGTTGGCGTCGTACTTCCGCTGGAGTTCGGGGTTGATTCCCGTGTTGGGCTGGAACGTCGCGAGGTCGATCTTCGTCCCGGTGGTTCGGAGGCCGTGTCGCAGCAATTCGAGCGTTCCCTGCCGTTCGAGTGCGCTGGTGAGTTCTTGCAGGAAGCGCTGGCGGGTGTTGCCCTTGTGGGCGGTTTCTAGTTTGTCCCACGCCTCCGGCTGCGTCTCCTTCACGAACGAGACGATCTGCTGCGGAAAGAGGCCGCGTTCGGCGTCGAATCGATCGCTCGGAACGCGAACGTAGTCGCGCTCAAGGAGGGCAGCCGCGATCTCGTTCTCGAAGGCCTTCTCGTCGTAGGGCTTGCTCATTAATCGTCGCCTTGAATGACACCTTTCTCCTTAGATATATCAATCTGACCCGTAACTGCGGCGGTGATGAGAGCTTGGCGTTTCTCTTCGAGGAGGTCGATCGCCTCGTCGACGCGATCGATCAATTCCCAGAGCTGTTCGGTCTCGGTTTCGATGTGCTCGACGATCTCGCGCTGCTCCTCAATCGGCGGGAGCGGGGTTTTGAACGACTTGATATCCGGCATGTAGATGGTTTTGTGGGTGGATCCTTGCATCAGTCGATCAAACTCCTGATCCATAGAGCGGAATACATAGAGTAGATATTCGGGAATGATTTCCTCGCCGCAGACCCAATTCGCGAAGTCTTGTGAGGTCGCCATCGGCTTACTCATGATGCCGGAGAAGCCAACTGATGCAGTACGTGAGAGGAACACCGTTCTCTCCGGGAGGAGGTGCGCTCCGGAGTTCTCCATCCCAATCTCGCTGATCTGATTATCGGTTTCGTGGAGGTAGCGCTTTCGACCTTCGCGGAACGGCTTGATGTCGGAGGTGGTGACCCATGGGATATCGGTGTCTTCCCAGTACTCGTCGTTGGAGCGGTCAGGCGTGTGGCCAGAGTGGAGTTCAGCGACGAAGCGGGTACGGACTACGTCCCAGTGTTCGGGGATTTCCCCGATCCATGTTTCTCCGGATTCTTTTTTATTTGAGTGGTTGATACCGCCAGTGACTGTGTCTCTGATTTTGACATTTATTAGCTCTAATACTCTAGAAATCAGTTCTTCATAATTTGACTGGAGCCGATTTATTGTTTCACGTTCTTCATCAAGATAGTCCGCAAGCTGCTCTTGCTCGTCAACAGGCGGTATCGGTATGACTTGGCGTTTCAATTTTTCCGCGGTTAGATGCTCAATAGTACTCTGATTGGTACCTGCGGAGAACAGACCCGACTTTTTGCCGAACTCCATGAAATAGCAGAAAAAACGCGGGTCGTATTCACTCGAATGTGGTCGTACTCTGTGGAGAGCCTTCTGGAAATAACACTCCATATTCTCTTCATCCCAAACCGCGCTTCGGCCGACCTCTCCACCCTCACATACCAACACATCCCCCTGATGTAATTCATATTTACTCCGCTCGCGAGGATGGAAATCCATTTTAGGTAGGTCCTCGGTATTCACCTCCCACCACTGTACATCTTGGTTTCTCAGATATGGTGCAAGATGATCGCCCTCTATTTCATCCTCTTTTAATTGCTTTCCCAGTTGCACATCGTAATGCCAGAGGACCTTACTCAATTCCCAATCCTCTGGCAGTCCCGCTATCCACTCAGGTTTTGATTTAGATCTCATTACCATGAAGCTCCAGAGATCAAGCTTTCAATCTCTTCGGAGATCTCTTCAATCTCTTTAGAGACTACTTCAGGGTCTCTAGGCGATTCATACTGGTAGAATCTACTATGCCTTGTTGAACGCAAGACAGCGTCGGGGTAGGGTCGGTAACTCACGGTTTCACGGCGTTAAAGCACGGTTCTTACACTCAGAAGATGTAGTAGCTGCCGCTGACGGTGTTGCTCGAAGAGTCAAAACTATGCCATCTTACTCCCTTGATCAGATGACGATGGCGATGCCTCTCCCAAATATGTCCGGAGAAGGGGGAGCAGGCGGCGAGCCCTAACTCGCCGCCTGCGTTAGGTTATGGATGATGCACTTCCGCGTGAGCTCCCGGAACTGGCCGTGCCAGCTCCGGGAGCGTAGCTTCTCGCCGTCGTCTTCCTTCAACTGCGAGAAGCCCGTTTCACTCATCCAGCGCTGGTTGTAATCCTCATTCATCCGGGCGTTGTGAGCCTTCTGTAGCGGTGTTTGCTCTCTGTGCTTGATCAGTGGTCGCGTTGAGTTGGAGCGACACTCCTCACGGAGATCGCTCCATGAGTAGTTTGCGTCGGCAGATAACACGCGCAGGTCTTCCGCGTTCCGGCGGAAGACCTGCATCCCAATATGACCGTCCCATGCCTTCTGCGTCGTGAAATGAACGTCCTTGATCGCTAGCGAATTCACGTCGATCAAAATCGTCGTCTTCATCGACTGAAACGAGAAGTCTGCGCGGTCGCGGTAGTGGTAGCTGGTTTGATCGCGTTGAAAGCCGCTTGCGTCAATTGCGGCTTCACCACTCCAGCCCGCCTGCTCCGCCGAAGCGCGGAGCAGGCGGCGGAGTTCACGCATTCGGTACTCCTTTTCCCACCGACAAAACGAGCTGTAGTGCGGTGCGTCGTCAAGATCAAACACGGCGAGGACGCCGGGCATTTCGTTGAGGTAGTCTTCGGTCTCACGGAGACTCTTCTCCAGTTCGACGCGGTACAGGATCAACGCGATCTGCACCCACTCGGCGTACCCGTCCGCGCCGTCCGGCGCGGCGGGTACGTCCGGATCATCAACATGCTGTTTGGCAAGGTCTCGACACATCCAAGCAAGCCGTCTGAGCGATGCCATATCGCCAGACGGCGTCCATTTCCGGGTTAATCTGGCGGAATATTACAGTAAGAGCGTCCCAGACCGTCGTCACTAGGCGGCAAAACAAGGCAATCTACTATCAAAATTTATTTCGTACCCAACAACCCCAAGCTCTCCATCCTTGTCGTCGTGGTATTTTTTGCTCTCGTTGATCCACGCGTTCTTGAGATACGGCTCTACCTCCCTCTCAAAGTACTCTCGGGGGTCTGTACCTAGTGGTACCCGCTCCCGTTCCCGCAGATCGGTATCGTGCTCAGGATTACCGTTTCCGTCAGTCACGATCTCCGCGTCGTCGTTCTGCTCGCCTAGGGCACGCTCGATCGCATTATAGACGCTGTTGCGCACGTCGACGCTCTGCATGTTGAAAGCCAACTCCACGTCATTTATAAACTCGTCACGGTCCATCCACTGCTTCTCGTCGTCAAGCGTCCGCAGCGCTTCCTTCACCGCTTCCTGTGTCTCTTCGTCGCGGTTCGTGAACGCACGCTCGTCGTCGAGGCTCTCGATGCGCTCTTCCGTCGCCCTGAAACTCATCCGGAGCGGGCGGTCGATGACGATCCGCCGATAGCCGAATTCCTCCGTGGGAACGACCTTCGAGCGCCCGTTCGCCTCCAAGTCGCCGAAGATACGTGAGATCTCGTCGATGTGCTCTTGCCCGAGTTCGTGACGCTTCTCCCCGAGGCTCTCGTCCATCTCCGCGTAGAGGTCCTGCGCGTCGATCAACTGGACCTTGTCCTCGCGAGATTCGGGCTTGTCGTTCGAGAGCACCCAGATGTAGGTGCGGATACCCGTGTTGTAGAAGAGGTTCTCCGGCAGGCCGACGATCGCCTCCAGCCAGTCGTTTTCGAGGATCCACCGCCGGATCGCCGACTCGCCGCTGTTCGGACCGCCGTTGAACAGCGGCGAGCCGTTGAACACGATCGCGATCCGAGAGCCCCCTTTCTCGGGCGGCTTCATCTTGCTGATCATGTGCTGGAGGAAGAGAAACGCTCCGTCGTTAGTCCGGGGCGTCCCAGCGCCGAACCGTCCGGCGTACCCCTCTTCATCGTGTTCGTTCTCTATCTTCTCTTTCACCTTCTTCCACGAGACCCCGAACGGCGGATTCGAAAGCATGTAGTCGAACTGCCGGCCTTTGAACCCGTCCTGAGTGAAGGAGTTGCCGTAGACGATGTTGTTGGGCTCTTGCCCCTTGATGAGCATGTCCGAGTTACAGACCGCGTAGGACTCGGGGTTCAGTTCCTGCCCGAAGACGTGAAGCCGCGCGTCGTTGTTGAGCTGGCGGACGTACTCCTCGGCGACGCTGAGCATCCCGCCGGTCCCGCACGCCGGGTCGAAAACAGTTCGAACCGCGCCCTGCTCGGACAGCGCCTCGTCGTCCTCTTGGAAGATGAGGTTCACCATCAGCTCGATGACTTCGCGGGGAGTGAAGTGCTCACCAGCGGTCTCATTGCTGAGCTCGTTGAATTTCCGGATGAGTTCCTCGTAGATGTACCCCATCTCTTCGTTCGCGACCTCGTCGGGATGGAGGTCGATCTCCGCAAACTGGCGGACGACCTTGTAGAGGAGGTCGGCGTCGTCGAGTCGCTGAATCTGGTGATCGAAGTCGAACTTCTCGAATATCTCTCTCGTCTCGTCGTCGTACTGGTTGATGTAGTACTGGAGGTTCTCCGCGATGTTGTCTGGGTCGTTGCAGAGTGACTCGAACGTGTACTCGCTGGTGTTGTACACCTCGGCATCGGCCGCCTTCTTGAGCGACGGCGCAACGTTCTCGATACCTTGCTCTTGAAGCTGATCGTGGCGCTCTAAGACTTCATCTTTGTTCCGTTCAGTTACACAGTCAAGACGACGGAGTACCGTCAGCGGGAGAACGACCTTCTGATACTCCGACTGCTTATAATCTCCTCTGAGGAGGTCGGCAATCGACCAAATAAAATCCGCCTTCTCATTGAAGTTGTCGACCATCTATGTCGAGACGAGAAACCACGTCTGAATAATAGTTTGGACCGACGCGTGCGTGGATAATTACCGCGGATTAGTTGATCAACCCGAATTGTTCCGGCAGAGGTGTGAGAAAGCTCTCCAAGACGTCAATGGTATTGGTGAGACTATCGCCGACTCACTGGTTGAAGGAGTCATAAAAAACCTGCTGACCTGAATGTTGATAAAGAATTCCTGATGCAAATAGACGGGATAGGGAACGAGAAGGCAGAGACGATTCTAGCTGCTAGCTAGGCCTCCGAATGCCGAGGCTGAACTATCACCGACCCTTCATTTTCTTTGCTGTAATATAAGTCATAGAGAGTAGACCGTCTTAGTCTTTTTATTACCAAGTTGCTCTTCTCCCTAAAACAAACACGAGAAGAGCCATTAGCGAAGCTCCAATAACGGCCTCACTTGCAGCAATGTATTTTGCAAACCCGACCGGTTGGATATCACCGTATCCGAGAGTAGTGAAAGTGACCACGCTGAAATATATGCTATTGACCCAGATCTCCCAGTCGATATAGAGATCCCCAGAAAGTATGCCATTCAGAGTCACTGAATATCTCAGCACCTTATCCCCTTGTTGAATGCCCCATATCGGGTAAATAAGCGAATAGAGTAGCGTTACGACGCCCAATGAGAACAAAACATTCCAGTGACCTTCGCCGTATCTGATTGTACGGCGGGAGATTTCCGCTTTGAGTGACTTGAGTAACAGTCGGAATTGATTCACAAACCGTGTTCGAAATTGCTTCTCGGGTGTGTTCGAAATTGCGAGGAGATTCTGAAACTGGCCCATTTTCGCCTTTATTGTACCGACACGCCCGTCGGAGCTAGATGAAACAGGCCCACACAGCTCTAACCAACTGAGCTTCCGTTTCAGATCTTTTTCTTTAATATAGTACTGCTGTGCTTGTTTCGAAAGCGCATTTTCTTTACTCAGTCTTGAGAGAGAGTTATACGACCAAATCGCTCGGTTGATATGCTCAATCTTAGAATCTAAATCCCGTTCTTCTCGTCCCATTTCTTCATACGGAGATATTCTATCAAATGTAGTATCGTGGTCAATGACGGCGTCTGAAATTACGGCAGAATGAATTTTTGCTCCTCGCAAGTCCGCACTTTGGAGGTTCGCTCCATCAAGCACAGTACGTTCAAGTCTCGAATTGCTCAGGTCTGCATCGAACGCGTAGATATTACTCAAGTCAGCATTAGTGAAATCCGCTTCTATTTCTGCACTAGAGAGATTTGCTTCTTTGAGGTTTGCCCCCGTGAGGATCAAGTCTGTGAACTCTGTTTCACTCAGGTCCGCGTTATTTAGCCTCGCATCAATTAGATTTCTGCATAATTGAGTTGAGCGGTCAAATTGAGTTCCTTCGAATATGGGTGGTGTGTCGAAGTCTGCATCAATGAAGTTGGTACCGGCACAGTTTGAATCGGAAAACGTGGTATTCCGATTGCCAGAGCTAGGTTTTTTGAATGTTGCATCGACAAAGCGTGTTCCTGAGAGATTCGTCCCTGTGAAATTCACCTCTTTGAGGGTTGCATCGTCAAAATTAGACAAACAAAGGGTAGTGAACGACAAATCAATCCGAGTTAAGTTTGAGTCTTCAAATCTTCCCCAAAGAATGATGTATTCTGAGAAATCAAGATCTTCGAGCGTGGCATCGCTTAGATATGGCTCACAGATTGTTTCGCCATTCTCCGAGAGTGCCGCCTTAAGTTCATCTGTAGTCTTATCTTCTCGCTCACTGTGCCAGATACAGAGGTTCGTCCCGCCTTCCGCCTCTCTGGAACAGGAATGTTCTAGAATCCGCTGATTGTCAATTACGCCGACTACCTGAGCAGATGTTCCGGGTCTTCCGTTGCGCTCTATGTCCCCATACTGGCTGAAAGATCGCTCTTTCTCGTCGGACCAAGTAAACCGATACTGACACTGATTGTTTGTCATACAGGGACAAACCAAACACCTCATCACGCCTTTACATATCTTTCTACAGCCGTCGTCAGCCGGTTTTCTAAATCTACGTATGAAGTTTTAAGAGAGAGTGCCAAGAAGTCTACTTCATCGTGCCCGCTTTCGAGTACGTCGATACCAGACGGGAACTAAAAGAAGTACTTCGAGAGCGGATGGTCGAATCATACGACTCTATTGCTGAAAATCAAGAACTTGATGACGGACAGACGTATTTGAAGTCATATCTGATTGAATCGAACAGAGACGCATTTACTGAGGGGACGGTCTCTCTTGGAGATCAGCAACTGTATATCTCTGATACTCAGGAGAGAGGGTTTGTGCGTGCAAGTGCTCAAACTGATGACGGACGGATTTACTTTTTCATTGATAAACTGAACGACCGGTTCTGGTCTATCCATACGATTGCGAAGGCAACAGTGAGCGACAAGATAATCAAACGAATTATTTTCCCTAGGTTCACGGAACTAGACTATCCTTGGCTCTCAAACGGATTCCTCGAGGATATCGGTAAGCAACCAGAGGCGATCTTCCGAGCGTTCTCAGTTAAGTTTGAAGACGAATTCCACGACATAATGGCTAATGAAGGTGGAGTTGAGGGTCTCTCTATGCGCTTGTGGGGAAATAGTGCCGACGAAGTATTGGATACGCTAAGAACGAACGAGAATATTAGCGGGTCTACCTCTCTCTCTAACGTCGGGATTAAGAAAGAGTACGGGGAGCGCGTTCTTTTGAGCGATATCACATACCAGTCAAAGTTCACTGCAAGAGGTGAGTCAGTCGAAGGTCACTTTAGCCAAGTCCACGACGTGATGGAGAAATACTATAACATATTAGATAAAGTCGAAAATGAGTACAGTATGTACACTGAGCAGAGGGGAAGTGGGACTCATATTGATGGTCATCCGCTCTTGATTGATTTCAATCGTCGGATTGAGAACCTTAGAGAGTTCGTTGATGAACTATTCTCCTCTACGAATCCATTCCGTCTCTGGGGGGTCGTTGACGAAATGGAAGAGGACTACTATACAATTGCGGGAGTTGATATGCACACGGGAGATAAGATTGACTTCGAGGTTTGTCCCGATTGGATGCGTATCTACTTGCCCAAATGCCTTGTTTTGCCGCCTAGTGACGACGGTCTGGGACGCTTTTACTGTAATATTCCGCCAGATTAACCCGGAAATGGACGCCGTCTGGCGATATGGCATCGCTCAGACGGCTTGCTTGGATGTGTCGAGATCTTGCCAAACAGCATGTTGATGATCCGGACGTACCCGCCGCGCCGGACGGCGCGGACGGGTACGCTGAGTGGGTACAGATCGCGTTGATCCTGTATCGCGTCGAACTCGAAAAGAGTCTCCGTGAGACCGAAGACTACCTCAACGAGATGCCCGGCGTCCTCGCCGTGTTTGATCTCGACGACGCACCGCACTACAGTTCGTTTTGTCGGTGGGAAAACGAGTATCGGATGCGTGAACTCCGCCGCCTGCTCCGCACTTCGGCGGAGCAGGCGGGCTGGAGTGGTGAAGCCGCAATTGACGCAAGCGGCTTTCAACGCGACCAAACCAGCTACCACTACCGCGATCGCGCAGACTTCTCGTTTCAGTCGATGAAGACGACGATCTTGATCGACGTGAATTCGCTAGCGATCAAGGACGTTCATTTCACGACGCAGAAGGCGTGGGACGGCCACATTGGGATGCAGGTCTTCCGCCGGAACGCGGAAGACCTGCGTGTGTTATCTGCCGACGCGAACTACTCATGGAGCGAACTCCGTGAGGAGTGTCGCTCCAACTCAACGCGACCACTGATCAAGCACAGAGAGCAAACACCGCTACAGAAGGCTCACAACGCCCGGATGAACGAGGATTACAACCAGCGCTGGATGAGTGAAACCGGCTTCTCGCAGTTGAAGGAAGACGACGGCGAGAAGCTCCGCTCCCGGAGCTGGCACGGCCAGTTCCGGGAGCTCACGCGGAAGTGCATCATCCATAACCTGACGCAGGCGGCGAGTTAGGGCTCGCCGCCTGCTCTCCCTTCTCCGGACGTATTTGGGAGAGGCATCGCCGTCGTCACCTGATCAAGGAAGTAAGATACCATAGTTTTGACCCTTTGACGACCACCGCCAGCGGCGGCTACTACATCTTCTGAGTGTAAGAACCAGTCTCTGACATCGTGAAACCGTGAGTTATCGACCCTACCCCGACGCAGTCTTGCGTTCAACAAGGCATTCTGCTTGGTCTTTTGATCGGATGGTATGCTCACATCAGATATACATCAACCGGTTCTTCTACTACATTCAGTTCGCTCGAAGGTTGTGTAGAAGTAAGAGGTACTCTCTGGAAAGGTACTGCTGAAGTCAGAAGTGGCGAGATAAATGGAATCAGTGTATCTAATGAACCACTTTGTATTGAATGTCAATCGCCTATGAATCGAGATGAAACTAAGGTAAGCGGCATCTCATCTGCTCGCTCCCGTAATAGTGCCGCAATGGGTGGTGGAGGAAGATCTAAAACCCAATATCGCTGGAAATGTCCTAGCTCAGGGTGTGGTAATACCGTTGTAAGAGATTTTGACCGAGAGGATGAGGCCTTCAATCTGTTCTCAAAGCATTTTGATCGTATTGTTAAATCCCAAGGAGAAAATTACTCTCTCAATTCTTTAATTAATAAAATAGATGACACAGAAAGCGAGGTTACATCTAGGCATGTTTGGCGGAAGTATGTCGAGATCGCAAACGATCCTGATGTATCGAAAAAATGTTTTTAATTTAACTCAATACATTCACCAATCTGTGTAACCACTAAGACAGATACTGTATAGTTAACTTGCGTGTTCAAATTATAGATCGCGTGCTGGTAGCAGTAAAGGGAATATGGATAGAATATCAATAGGGAATATATGGTCGATATAGGTTACAGATTGTCGGACCCAGTCACCGATTATTCACTTGACAAAATCGGTAGAGATGAGTTCAAAAGACAAGTCAAGTCAATTGAGAAGTCCACCGAAGGTGCAAACTGGTGGACGGTGTGTACCGCTATTTTAGATGAGACACACGAATCGAACCACACTGATATCGCAGAACCACTCTTAGAATTGTATAGTAAAGAAAATTTGAAAAGGATATTTACGAAGGAAACAATCGAAGAGATCGAATAAATCACCCCTCCCCGTATTTACCGCGGCTCGGTAAGTTAACGTGGTATCATTGTCTCAACAACCTTTATTGCGAGTTGTACACAATCTGCTTGTGACAATGGCAACCAAAGAAGCAAACTGGGGCACTCCCCTCGGCACGGGCGGTGAGGTATTCGAACTCCTCGAAAACGCCCGTAAAGCATGGATCTATACATACATTCGCCACCATCCATCGTCAACAATTCAAGATCTAGTTGAGGCCCTTGATCTTCCGCAGCGAACGGTCTACGATTATATCGACGATCTCGAAGGTGCAGACTTTATTCATCAGCCAAACGATGGCCGCCCTGCAGAATACACGGCTCGTGATATCAATCTCCAGTTGACAGACGGTGACACCAAACGGCAGATCACACCTGAGTTAGTTGAAGCGGTTGCTCGACGAACTCGGGACGAAGATATCGATACGTACATCGATCGACATGGCTTGGACGGGCTCGCCGTCGCGCTGGAATACGCCCGTGAATACGTTGATGGATCTGTCACGCATCAGATCATGGCCCGGGAGCAAGAGCTCTCACCGCTCGAAGCAGGCGTTATTCTGGACGCACTCCGACCTGTCGTTGAGACTAGCTCGGAATGACACACGACGATACCGTCGTTTTCATCGACTCGTCTGTCCTCATCAGTTGTGGCCGGCGTGAGAGCACACGGTTTCAGGCGCTTGCTCGGGAAGCTCGCCAGCGTGATACAGTCTTTCGAATTTCGCCGCAGGTGTATGCAGAGGTGGCTGGAGACTCATCTCTCGACGAGTACACAACCAGTGATTCTGCTGTTGAAAAAGCACTCCAAGAGGGATGGATGAAGGTCACAGAAAGCCCGTCCTATTCTGACTCGGATATCTCAACGGTGATGGATCAGGCACGGAGCTTCATTGCCAGTGCCAGCGGCCGGTCGGAAGATATCATCGAAAAAGCGGATACAGAAATGGTTGGATTGGCGCTCGAATTCCTTCTTACTGATACCGCAGGTCGGGTTATACTGGTAACGAACGATATCCCACTCGGCAAAGCAGCTGAATCGCTACTTCCTCAATATGGAGTCGACAACGAGCAAATCACGTGGCTTCGTGGTGGCGAGTTCGCTGATGAACTCGGCGAGGATTTCGTCCCCGAATTTGACTGAGTCAGCTACATTCCTTGGATGTTGTAAAAGATTTCTACACTAATACCGAAACCCCCAAACACAGATGAGCCATGCACTCTTGAAAGTTGAATAATGTTTTTCACAGAAGGGATATTACTGTCTCAATATGTCTGAATGTCATGTCGAGATCGGGGACGACGTCTCATTTTTTCGTGGGGAGGGAGAAGTAGTAGATATCAATAGCCGCAATCAGAGCGATCTGCTTAAAATTCAGACGAGAGACGGGCAACTTCGAGTAATTCCAAGTGATATTGCCTGCGCAAAGCGAATTTGAGTGGTAGAATCATATGGAATTTTGTAATGAATGTGGCTCAATGATGGTCAAAATTGGTTCAGAGTGGAAGTGTAAATCGTGTAATCCAAATGAGTTTGAAGCTGAAAAGAACAAAGAATATCACAGAGAAGCAGTCCTACTAATATGCCCCATCTGCGGTCGTCAACGTCCGTACTGTGGTGCAAAGGGAGCAAAATTGGGTGAGGCCAGACTTCGGATGGGTATCATCCAACATCTTGAATCAGTACACGATCTTAAGGAGACTGAACAAGGGGCTGCAGTCATTTCGTGTATTAGTGACCATGAAACGGTTAACATTTCAGCGGAACTTTGTCAAGAAGCTTCAGATCGTGGGTGGGGTTCATACAATATCTGACTGCTTTCTGCCGATCTGATTCTATTAAAATCCCATGCAGACTGGTGAAGTGAATGATCCCACCACGCCGAAGGGCGATAACTTTGAGCGCCCAGCGACGGAGATGGCGGAAACGCTCACTGACCGCCGAGATCAGCACTATGGGACCGCCTCCCAACATACTACAGTGATCATATCATTGGAAATATTATCTTTCGTCTCAATTCTCGAAAGTGTTTTATAAAACCATTGCGCTATTTGAGACAACATGATATCAAAAAGCCATTTTCAGGTGATTTCTCATCTCATAGATGGGTGTGATCCGGAGCTGAGTGTTAGTGCGCTCGCCGCTCAACTCGAATGGAGCACCAGCCATGCCTCACGCATCGTCTCCGAATTAGAAGCCTACGGCTGCGTCCAAACCAACCAAAACGGTCGAGAAAAGCTGGTTTCTCTTACGGAAATCGAACCGATAGAGCAACTCGAGGCACTTCTCACGGAATATCGCCACATGGACCTACCGGCCCTCATCGCCGGCTCTGGGCTACAGATCCTCTATTATCTCGATCAAGGACGGACCGCAACCGAATTAGCCGAGCGAAGTGGCGTGAGTCAGGCAACAGTATACCGCCGGTTAGACGATCTCCAGCTGGTTGGTGTCATCGGGAAATCGAAGTCCCGGTATCGCCTCAACGAGCCATTTACCGTATTGGTCTCAATCGCACGAGGACTGTTCCATCAGAAACATCGTCGTGAAGCAGGAGAACACGCTGTTGGGCTCAATTTTCTCTGGGAAACACACGACGAGTATCTCTTTGCGTGTGACAGCGACATCAGCGCTGAAGGGTTTCATCTAACCGGACCAGCGCTGTTCGGTGAGTTTGGGGTTCCACTGCTCACTCGTGACCGCCGGCACTACTTCCGAACCGATCGACTCACCGAGGTCGACCCTGTCGAGTTGGTCTGTCATGCCCTCTTGATCGATGATGGCTCTCGGTACAGAACGTACTGTCTGTTACTGATACAGAAGCAGGATATCGATCGAACGGCATTACGAGACCGCGCTGAATACTATCATCCTGAGGCGACGATCGATCTACGCGCTATCGTCGACGGACTCATTGAATACTTGGAGACAAATGGGGAAACGACGGCTGAGCAGCTCCCCGAATGGGAAGAGTTCAAACAAACAGCCACAGAGTATGAGGTCACTCTATGAGTTCTCGGAAGCGATTCGACGGTGGTTATATTGAGGCTGAACTTCGGAAGATTTCGGATCATCTCCAGACAGAGGTCGAGGCGTATCTCATCGGTGGTGGGGCGATGGCACTTCACCAACCGTCTCTCAAGGACACGACCAAGGACATCGATCTCGTTGTCGTGGATGAGACGGCCCTCAGCCGTCTGATGGGTGTACTCGACGAGCTTGGCTATGAGGAGGTTACCGATCTCGGTGACGAGTACGATCGGCTGGGGGCACGCCATTGCGTACGGAACGATGCCGGGTGCCAGTTCGACGTCTTTTATCGACAGATTGCCGATAAGCTGTTCTTCAGCAATGGAATGCAAGCACGGAGCCAACAGTTTCTTTCTTCGGAATACTTCTCCGTCGGCCTCGTTTCCTTCGAGGACATTTTTCTTTTCAAGGCCGTCGCAGAGCGTCCGGACGACATCGGTGACATGGCTACGCTCGTGCAAACGGATCTCGACTTCGACGTCATCTCAAACGAACTCGAACGTCAGGTAGAGCTCTTGGGTGGAGAGTTCTTCGTCACGGCTGTCTCTGAGTCTCTAGAGCGGCTCGATGAGAGCGAAGGTATCCAAACGCCACTTGATGATGTCGTTCGAGAGTACTATCAGCAGTATATGAAGGGATACGAACTCCGAATACAGTTGGACGAGGAAACACCCAAATCCGTGAGCGAACTAGCCGCTGAGTTGGGAGTTTCAGACGAAGAGATCGAACGTCGATACGAGTATCTCAATCAGTACGGATTCGCTGAGAGAACTTCTGAAGGAATTCGGGATACTGGCAAGCACGATGAATTTACACGATCGTAAGCAGATAGTTCTGTTGAAATCCTATATTTCGGATAGATTGTCGTCTGAAACACCAGTTCGCTAAAGACTGCGTAGTTGGCCGAGCAACTAACAATACGGTAGGCAAATAACAGGTATGGAATATATCGGCGATGGTCAGGTCTGGAGGTATCTCTTCGGTGATCGTCTTCCTCGTTGGACTGTTATCGGTTCTGTTGTCAGTCTCTTGGCTCTCGCGTCTGTCGGGTTCCTCCTCGGGATGGGTGTTCGCCTCTATGAGTTCTGGGGCTGGCTTGTGATTGTTCCGGGAACTGCTGTCATTGCGGGGATTCTCGGTGCGGGCTTCGTCCCAACTGTCGGCTCGCTGTGGCTGATTAGCCTCTGGGGGTACGTCTTTCCACCACTCGTCGGGTATCTCACCGGTGAGTGGATGGGGGCAGGCCGGTACACCTCGCCGAGAATGCTGGGGTTCGCATACGGGTCTGCCCGCGCCGAATTACTCGGGGGACTCGAAACAAGTGTTAATTTTGGGCTGGCGCTTGCAGTCATCGTCGGAACGACCGGCTACGTTGCGGGGTCTGTTATCCAATGGATGGCGACGCGCATACGGTCGGCTTGATTACTGAACAGCCTCTACTGAGTACAGTCGTAGAGTGTCTGTCCATTTTGCAACACTGTCTCACCCGAAAACACTTATTCTCAGTCAAGTCATTCTGACCCAATGAAAAGACGCCAATTCCTCGCCGGAACTGTACCCACGGCATCCGTAGGTTTGGGCGGATGCCTTGGGAGCGGTCCGTCTTGTTCGGGAGAGGATAACTGGCCACCGAATGTCCAAGTGGAGGAATTGGAACTCAAACCGGGCGACTCAGCATCCTTCGAGATACAGGTAGACGGCATTACTGGATTCTCGTTCGACCCACGGTTGTATTCATGCGGTACGGATGCGCCAGTCAGATTTGGGGATGTCGACACCTCACCAGCGATAGATGCTCAACTTGACTCCTGCCCGCCAATATGGATCTGGGATGACTGTACACGTGTGACGATAGATGTGCCAGTTCAAGTTGATCCTGATGTGCCTTGTTGAACGCAAGACAGCGTCGGGGTAGGGTCGGTAACTCACGGTTTCACGGCGTTAAAGCACGGTTCTTACACTCAGAAGATGTAGTAGCTGCCGCTGACGGTGTTGCTCGAAGAGTCAAAACTATGCCATCTTACTCCCTTGATCAGATGACGATGGCGATGCCTCTCCCAAATATGTCCGGAGAAGGGGGAGCAGGCGGCGAGCCCTAACTCGCCGCCTGCGTTAGGTTATGGATGATGCACTTCCGCGTGAGCTCCCGGAACTGGCCGTGCCAGCTCCGGGAGCGTAGCTTCTCGCCGTCGTCTTCCTTCAACTGCGAGAAGCCCGTTTCACTCATCCAGCGCTGGTTGTAATCCTCATTCATCCGGGCGTTGTGAGCCTTCTGTAGCGGTGTTTGCTCTCTGTGCTTGATCAGTGGTCGCGTTGAGTTGGAGCGACACTCCTCACGGAGATCGCTCCATGAGTAGTTTGCGTCGGCAGATAACACGCGCAGGTCTTCCGCGTTCCGGCGGAAGACCTGCATCCCAATATGACCGTCCCATGCCTTCTGCGTCGTGAAATGAACGTCCTTGATCGCTAGCGAATTCACGTCGATCAAAATCGTCGTCTTCATCGACTGAAACGAGAAGTCTGCGCGGTCGCGGTAGTGGTAGCTGGTTTGATCGCGTTGAAAGCCGCTTGCGTCAATTGCGGCTTCACCACTCCAGCCCGCCTGCTCCGCCGAAGCGCGGAGCAGGCGGCGGAGTTCACGCATTCGGTACTCCTTTTCCCACCGACAAAACGAGCTGTAGTGCGGTGCGTCGTCAAGATCAAACACGGCGAGGACGCCGGGCATTTCGTTGAGGTAGTCTTCGGTCTCACGGAGACTCTTCTCCAGTTCGACGCGGTACAGGATCAACGCGATCTGCACCCACTCGGCGTACCCGTCCGCGCCGTCCGGCGCGGCGGGTACGTCCGGATCATCAACATGCTGTTTGGCAAGATCTCGACACATCCAAGCAAGCCGTCTGAGCGATGCCATATCGCCAGACGGCGTCCATTTCCGGGTTAATCTAACGGAATATTACAGTAAGAGCGTCTGAGAACGTCGTCACTAGGCGGCAAAACAAGGCATCCTGATGCCGAAACCGGCACTTACGAATACGGTTTTAGCGTTAGGGAGACGATCGGCGATCGGAACTCAGATGACTACGAATATGCCATCACGGTGACTGGGAACTGAAATATGACTGTGAAACATTAAGTATTCCTTCTGTACTGAGCGTTGTGAGTGTAAAAATATCAACTGCTGTAGATTGTAACAGAGCCTCTACTATCTATATGTCTAATTTCTCGAGATCCTTCTCGATGAAAAGCTTATACAATCAGTGACCCATCGAGATATATGGAATCGCGGTTAGAATCGTTCCTTCTAGGGAAGTCGTTGAACCTATCGCTTCGGTATCTGGGGTACTCCGTCATTCTCATGGTCTTATTATTCGCTCAACTCTATCTTGTTGGAAATGCCGAGATGGGAAACTCATCTGGTTTGCTTATGAGTCCACTTGGAGTTACAGTAGCAGCGATGATTCTGGCAGGGATACACACATATCGCAACGACGGAATACTGCTGAGTATCGCCGTCGCCGTGATCATCATGAGCGGCTATTCCCTGTACGGTGTCACCGCTCTTACTCATCCCCAACCTGACTATGGACTTTTTACCGGTGTGGGGACAGCAATTTTGTATGGCGTCCCAATAGGGACTGTATCATTTACTGTTGCGTTTGCGTTACGGCGATTTTTCTCCGACCCAATCGCCTGTAGCTGAGAAAAAATAGAGATATAACGACTCCTCCAGCGAGTACACTTTGGGAACCGTTCCGAATATCTCGACTCTGTTGAAATCCTATTCTTCAGACAGATTCTCGCCTGAAACAGCCGGTCGATGAGAACTGCGTATTGACTATCGGATTTCCTACCAGTTCAGAGAGATGTCCTGATAGCCGTGCGAGATGCAGGACGCGTATCGGTCACCATGAGGGTCGGAATCAGTGCTGTTGGAATCAGCCGATGTAGGTGAACCCCAAAGAATTTAATTAACCGCAAATTGTGTGAATAAAATAGACTCCCACGACACTACCCACGAATCACAGCTACCCGAGAAGTGCCGACGCGGACAACCAACAAACCACGAATACGGCCGTAGCAACCCATCGTCCAATCTTCGCTCCAAACCAGTCCCCTATGAGAGACCTTGTCAGTGGAAAACCAATCACCCCAGATATGAGAAGGAGAGCAGCCACGGCGATATCCGCTGTGACGAGATACGAAATCCCGAGGAGAAGAGCTATAGCACCAAGGACGTACGCCACGCCAGTTGCAAGTTTATCTACGAGAGTTTTCGATTGGTTCTTTTGCCTCACCATCTCCGCAGCCGACGCCCTATCATCCTCGTCAGCAAGTATCTCCAGTTCGCTCACCACCTCGCCAAGGTTGTTCACGACGAACAATTCTTCTGTACCATCTTCCATCTCAATCCGCAACCGATCTCGGAGACCACCACCAAACACTGTCTCTCGGAATCCGCCACTGAACTTCTCCTCAACATCCACGTCTAGAATTTCGTCGAAGGGGATGTTGACAACGTGTTTTCCCTGAGATTCGTCGACTTTATTCGGGGTAAATTCGATGGCTTCGGAAGTGATGGTGAGGGTCCCTCCAAGGGTTCGGTCGCCAAGGGATCGGTTGGCGTTAAACTCCTTAATTGACCTCTCATCTGTGGACATAGGCGATGACTTAGGTCTATAGACATATGATTGAAGGGGGTCGTAGCCAGAGGGTCTAGGGAGTCTACAGAATCATGAATCCACTGCTACAGGGTGAATCCTATGAAAAGTGCCCAAGTCTACTGACCGACTGATCCATCCAAGTCGGTTTGAAACCAACGAGGGCCGACTGCTGAACCCACACTCTGTATCTTGCACGGCGTTCCTAATAGACTTCTGAGAAGTAGTCGGTGGGCGCGGTAATTGTGTAACCAATATTGAACGCGACCGGTCAGGATATATCTCTATTGAAGGATTTCAAAAGAGCCAATATGTCCTCAGTTGTAGCTATGCAGTTGATCGATGAATTACATCCTCATTTTTAAATCCAATTTGATTGTAAGTGAGGCTATGGTCGGATGGCTGATCGATTATTGGCATCAATTACCGAGTGCATTTATATGGCCCTTTTTAGCTACACTCGCTGCATCTATTGCTATTCTAGTTATCAAAATCACATTTAAAATATTCCCCGATATGGGAATTTTGGCTAATAAAAAAATTGGTACATCTTCGGCAATCCACGCTCAACAGCTCAATTCTTTAGTTGATTTGTGGAAGAACTCGGACAGCACAATTATATCCAATTGCCATATTTCTCTAGAATATGATAAAAAACGTAACCAAGATTATCCTTTTCCTGTTGACTCTGGAATTGTAGAGGATACAACGAAAATGTATATTGACCTTATCAAAAACCATCTGTTTTTAGAAGATGAATGCCAAACTGTTATTGATTCAAATAGGTCTTGGAGACAAAAAAGGCAGGAATTTATTGACGATTTTGATTTGAGAGATTATGAAACAGGAAACCGTCCTACAGCACATAAGTCCATGAAAGAAGGACCAATTGCTAATGTGGTATTTGATCTCGTTACATTGAACAGGAATTTGAGAAATAGTTCCATAGACCCAAATAGTATACTAAAAAAGGAAGAGAACGATTATACTCAATTCATAGCCGATCTAGAAAGCTATGGATGTGGCCATTATTATATCGGGTTCGAAAGTCCCGAGAACAACGCCGTAAGAAACGCCTACAGTATTTTATTAGAAGATGCAGTACAAAATAATTTAGGAGATAAGCGTATAGTAAGCGCAGAACAGGACTTACAAAAAGCTCGATCTGCCAACGAGACTATCAAGGAAACTATAGATGATATTGGAGATCAGGATTTCTCCGAGAACTGCCCATACAACACACCATCAAAGAAGCTATGGAAATGGATGAAGGATACATACGAAGCAAATAGAGTGAAATTGGATAACGACTAATCAGCCTCACGGACAGATTGATACGTGAATTTCCTGTATTGACCACAGCAAGTCAAAATGTGACACCCGCTGAGGATTTCAACAGGGTATCTTCGCTGTGGTTATCGGGACCGTCTTCGACCCTATACTCGATATCAAGCATGTCGTAGGTGTTGACACCGATTATCCAGATCGGCTTGGCGACGACCAGTGGCAGTTACTGAGTACGTCTTAGATGTTGTCGAGATACCCCCGTCGCTGTTCCATCCTTTCGTGCTGACTCCGCCGGTCGTAGTGTTCGTCGAGAACGCCTGCTGTCACATTTGCACGGTCACTAACAACCTCTTTCGGAACATCACTGTTCAAATGGTGAGTGATCCCACCACGCCGGAGAGCGTGTGGACTCACGCTTGAGGGACAGTCGAATGCAGCGGTATATTCCATCGCATCACAATCGTCTGGATCACGATCGTGGGGACACTCTCCAGTAGAAACGCAAGGCCTTGTGTTCCTGTAACAATCTCCTCGAAGCGTTGATCGATGTGCACGCCCGTTCGATGTCGACACGAGTGGTCGCCTGCCGAACTCGTCGTCAACATCGGGCCGCCGATTCGCTATCCAGTCGTCGATAAGCCCGCACACCGTGTTCGATAACGCGATCAACCGTTCTCCATCGGTCCCGTTCTTGATCGTCGTTCCCGTCTCAGGACGGTGGACGACGGCGATGTACCGCCCTTCCGGATCGTAATCGTCGACGTCAAGCGAGTGTACCGCACCGGTCCGCATCATCGTGTGCCACATCAGTGTGAGCACGACGTGAGGGCGTGACGCGTACTCGTACTTTGAGAGATATTCGAGAATCTCTTCAGCACGGTCGGACTCGAGCATCACGTCGCGTACGTTCTGCCCGTCTCGCAACACGGGCGACCGCACCTTCGTGTGGAGGTCGTCGACGACGGCGTCGATGCTCTCTAACCACTTCACGAAGACACGAATCGTGTCCATCTGAGTCTTCTCCGTGGCGGGTGCAAGGTCGCCCTCGCGACGCCGCCACAGGCGGTACTCGTGTAAGGTCCGTCCACTCAGCTCGTTCAGGTTCTCTATGTCCTCCTCGTCGCACCAGCGAACGAAGTGACCGAGGCGAGAGCTGTGCGAGTACAGCGTTGCCTTGGCCACCTCTGTTTCGCGGTCGGCGAGGTACAGTTCTACAGCTGTTTCCGGGTCGATTGGTTCGAGGTTCATCGGCTTGCTAGCGCGAACCGCGATTAGACCCCCGATCTGAAGTCCCCGAAATCAGGCCGTACAGCCCCGAAAGGTCGATTCGTTACGAGCGGGAACGCGCGCTCGTCGCGCCCGTTCCAATTCATAACGATTCAAATCCGCTAGACGGCGGTACGTTCCTTATAAAGAACGACCGTGATCTGTGACAACAAGCGCGTCGAGATCGCCGAGGAAAAGGGCGTCCCGATGCCGGAGGTCGCCGTCCCGCTCGTCACCGGGATGCTGGTCGTCGCCAACCTCGGGATCGTCCTCTGGAAGCTGCCGCGAGCGGCCGCGGGCGCGCTCGTCGTCTTCTTCCTCGGGACGACGCCCGCCATCCACGACTTCTGGACGATGGAGGGCAAAGAGCGACAGGGCAACAAGATCAACTTCCTGAAGAACCTCGCGCTGTTGGGCGGCGCGCTCGTGTTCCTCGACGCGGCCGACCGCAGCGCAGAGAATCGACGGGACGGCGACGACTGATCGCGGAATCGGCCGCCTACAACACGTACGGCCCGCGCAACTGGATCGGTTCGTCGTGCGGGCGGCCGGCGACCGCGACGACGCGGAGGGCGTCCTCGCCGGCTTCGACCCGCACGTCCCGCGCCTCGGTGACGGGGAGCACGTCGCCCTCAGCGAACGCGTCGCCGCCGACGGTCCCCGCCCCGGAGACGCCGTAGAGGAAGCCGGACCAGCCGTCCGGGACCGACCACGTCCACACGCCGTCGACGCGGGCATCGAGGTACGTCATCGGCGTCCGGAGATCGATCGGCGAGCCGTCCCCGACGACGGTGGTGACCGTCGCGCCGTCGAGCGACTCCGTGGGCAGTTCGGTGGCGCTCGCGTCGACGTAGTCCGCCTCGGCCTCCTTCTCGCTCTGCGGGAGGTTCACCCAGAGCTGGAGGCCGCTACAGGCGTCGCCGTCGGCGGGGAACTCGGAGTGGCGGATCCCGTCGCCGGCTGTGATTCGCATGGCCTCGCCCTCGTGAGCGGTGTGTTCGACGCCGAGCGAGTCGGCGTGGTCCATCCCGCCCTCCAGCATGTACGAAACGATCTCGAACCCGCGGTGTTCGTGCATCGGGAACCCGGTGTCCGGGTCGATGTAGAACCGCTCGAACAGCACGAACGGGTCGAGGCTGCTCGGATGCGCCTCGGTCGGGAACGCCCGGGTCGAGTTCACGCCGGTCCCGTGTCGCACCGGCTGGCCGGCCACCGGCCCGTCGCCCTCGCCCGCGGACCGCTCGTCGGACGCCGCGTCAGATGTCATAGCTCATCTGAGGGTTCAGCGACTGATAAGTCCCGTGGAGCCGGTAGTGAAGATATATCAGAATAAGCATGATTTCTTTGAAATATTCGATAAAGTAGCCACCAAGAGACGTTAGGTGGTATTTCGAGATAGGTGTCTATCCTTACTGAAATCCGCTACAGAGAACGTTCATATCGGCCGGGGCCATACGATGCGATGTCGACATGAGCTACGAACTCGATCCGTTACCGTACGAGTACGACGCGCTGGAGCCGCACATTTCCGAGCAGGTGCTCGAATGGCATCACGACACCCATCATCAGGGGTACGTGAACGGCTGGAATTCCGCGGAGGAGACGCTGGAGGCGAACCGCGAGGCGGGGGACTTCTCGTCGTCCGCGGGCGCGATTCGGAACGTGACGCACAACTCGTCGGGGCACATTCTGCACGACCTGTTCTGGCAGAACATGAGTCCCGAGGGCGGCGACGAACCCTCGGGCGCTCTGGCAGACCGGATCGAGGAGGACTTCGGCTCGTATGACGCGTGGAAAGGCGAGTTCGAGGCCGCGGTCTCCGGAGCGGGCGGCTGGGCGCTGCTCGTATACGACACGTTCTCGAACCAACTGCGCAACGTGGTAGTGGACAAACACGACCAGGGGGCGATCTGGGGCGGCCATCCCATCCTCGCGCTCGACGTGTGGGAACACTCCTACTACCACGACTACGGCCCCGCCCGCGGCGAGTTCGTCGACAACTTCTTCGACGTCGTCGACTGGGCCGAGCCCGCCGCACGCTACGAACAGGCCGTCGAACGCTTCGAGTAATCGGGGACCCCCCGGACGGCCGTGGTTCAGGTATTCTCCCGTGGGCGGCTCGGTCCGTTCCGAGCGGGGACCGCCTCGTATTTCGACCTCGTTGCCTCGCTCAGACCGGCAGCACCGCCGCCCCGCCGGCGGCCGCGCTCTCCAGCTCCGGGCCGTACGCGATGACGATGTACAGGAGAGACAGCAGGATGCTGTTGTACAGCGCGTGCATCAGGGCGACGACGACGAGGTTCCCGGTGTATTCGTACACCACGCCGAACAGGAGGCTCGGGAACACGAGGAGACCGATGGCGATCAACACGCCGGACGCGCCGCCGCCGGACAGCGAGATGACGTGCGCGGGAGCGAACACCGCGCTCGCGACGACGATGGCCGGGGCGGCCGGCAGCGCCTCGCGCAGGCGGCTCTGGACGACCCCGCGGAAGAGGAACTCTTCACAGGGGCCGACGACGAGGAACATCGCGAGGACGATCGCGGGGATGATAGCCGGGTTCTGCATCGCCACCGCCGCGCCCTGATTCTGCGCGGGCTCGACGCCCGAGGACGCCACGACCGCCGACAGCGTCAGCGCGACCGCGAACGTCGCCACCGCCCCGACGACGGCGATCACGAGTCCGAGGAGGCTCGGACGTTCGATTCCGAGGTACGCGACGATCCGCTCCCGGCCGAACCCGCGGAGTCGCAGGTACGCGAGCCCGGTCCCGACGAACGCGACGTACTGCCCCACGACGAGCGAGAGCGCGAGAGAGACTCCGAGCGAGAAGCCGCCGATCAACTGGCCGACCTGCGCGAAGACGATCGAGACGGCGACGTACGCGAGGACTCCGAGCACGCCCACGCCGACCGCGGAGCCGACAGTCCTCGCGAGGGAATCGCCACCGATCGCCGGACCGTCATCGCTCGGCACGGCGCGGTCGGTCGACGCGGTACCGCCGGTCGAAACGGTGCCGTCGGAGCCGCCGCCGGGCGGTGCGGTACCGTCGGTCGGTGATCCGCCGTCGGTCGGTGATCCGCCGTCGGTCGATGATCCGCCGTCAGACGGCGATCCGCCGTCGGTCGACGATCCGCCGCCCGTCTCGGCGGCCGGGTCGTCCGGATCGCCGCTGGAGGGATCGGTCATTACCCGGGATAGGAACCGGTCACGCATAGGCCTGTTCGTCGATACGGCATCCCGCGCCCGCGGGGTGGGGGAGCCGCCCGCTCACCGTCGCAGCAGTTCGTACCACAACACGGCGGTCACGGCGCGGCCGTCTCGGAGCCCGTCGTCGACGACGGCTTCGAGGAGGTCGTCGTAGGGCACCGTCTCCACCGCGATCGATTCGTTGTGGTCGAGGTCGCGGTCGGCGGTCGGTTCACAGCCCGTCGCGAGGAAGTGGTGGTGGACCGCGTTCGCCATCCCGTTCGTCGGCTCGACAGTTGTCAGCCGCTCGAACGCGGCCGCCTCGTAGCCGGTCTCCTCCGCGAGTTCGCGGGCGGCCGCGCGTTCGAGGTCGGTGGAGTCGCCGGGGTCTCCGTCGTCCTCGGGCTCGACCGTCCCCGCGGGGAGCCCGCGGTTCACCCGCCCGACCGCCTGTCGCCACTCGTCGATCACGACCACGTCGCCGTCGGGGGTAAAGGGAAGGACCACGACCGCCGGCGGCTCGTCGACGTAGTGAAACCCGTCGGTCTCGCCGTCCGGGAACCGAACCTCGTCGCGGCGCACGTCGAACCCGGGACAGCGGTAGTCGATCTCGGTGTCGAGCGTCTCCCACGACAGATCGGCAGCGGACTCGTCCATGAGTCGCGATCGGCGCTCGGGGCTAAATAGCCGCACGCTCGCGGAGCCGCCCGACCGCCAGCGCCCCACCGACCCCTATCGCCCACGCGAGCGTCCCGAAGACGAGCGCCTGCACGCCGAGGTAGACCAGCCCGTCGAGGCCAAGCAGAGCGACGATCCGCTCCACGAGGGACCTCCCGGACAGGCCGAGGAGGTAGTGGTTCGCGCTGTATCCGAGCAGCGCGGCGTAGACGGTCGCCCACGCGGCGATCAGGCCTTCTCGGCGAACCGCGAGTCCCGCGGCCCCGAGGACGCCGACGGCGGCCGCGTGCCCCGCGAGGAACACGACGCCGCCCGAGATCTCGAATGCGCCGACCGCGTAGGCGGTGAAGACGAGCGCGAAACACGCCGGCGGCACGGCGAGCCGCGGGTCTGGACGCGGGCGATCACGCGGGGGACCGAGGAGGAGCGTGCGGAGGGAGGGCATACTCGGAGATCTCCTCGGCGGCACAAAAAATATCGTCCCGTCGGGCTGGTCCGCGGGTCGGCGAGCCGCGGTCGAGTGGCCGCCGTGTCGACCGTCGGCCGGGGTCAGTCCCAGTCGCTGAGCGACGCCTGCTCCTCTTCGACGCCTCGCGGCCGACTGGCGCTTCCGCCGTCTCCGCGCTCCTCGTCCGTCGGCTCCGCGCCCACCCATTCGGTGAGCTTGCTACCATCGCTCTCGGCGGTCGATCGGAAGGCGGTCGACTCGGACGCTCCGTCGTCGGACCGAGCAGCCGTCTCGAACCCCGAGAGCGTCGCCTGATCGCTCTCTGCGAAGTCGAGCTTCGAGACGCGCACGCCGAGCTTGCGGACCCGCACCTCGGCGAACTCGCCGAGGAGGTCGAGCGCCACCTCCTCGACGAGATCGGGGTCGTCGACGGGGCCGGGGAGGCTTCGTGCGCGGGTGTTCACCTCGAACGGCGGCTCGACGGCCTTGATACCGATGGTACGGTACAGACAGCCCCGCTCGCGGGCGCGGCGGGCCACGTCCGCCGCCAGCGCCGACACCGTCTCCCGCTTCGTCTCGTCGTCGGCGGTGGCCGGTAGCGACGACTCGCGCGAGAGACTCTTCGGGAGGCCGGTGGGCGTCACGTCCCGGTCGTCGTCCCCGCGGGCGCGCCGATACAGCGCCCGGCCGCGGTCGCCGAGTTCCGCGTCGAGTCTGTCGGGGTCGGCGGCGGCGAGGTCGCCCGCGGTCTCGATCCCCATGTCGGCGAGTGTCCGCTCCGTCACGGGCCCGACGCCGTGGACGTCGGCGGTCGGCAGCGGCGCGAGGAAGTCGGCGACCGACCCGGGCGGGACGACGACGAGTCCGTCGGGCTTGTCGGCGTCGCTCGCGACCTTCGCGGCCGACATGTTGGGAGCAACGCCGACGCTCGCCGGCACCCCCGCCTCGCGCTCGATCCGCGATTTGACGTGGCGGGCGTACCCCTCGGCGAGCGTCCGGGCGTCCGCGGGACCGGCCGCGGCGCTCGGCGGCGGACCGCTGTCGCCGGCCACCCCTCCGCCATTGCCGTCGCCGGCCACCTCTCCACTATCGCCGTCGTCATCCCCCGTATCGGACTCACTCTCGCCGCCGGCGACCGCCCACGAGGTACGGTCGGTGACGTCTAGATACGCCTCGTCGATGCTCACCTCGCGCCGGGTGTCGGCGCAGTCGCGGATGACCTCTTTCACCTCGCCGGCGACGTCCGCGTAGAAGTCGAGGTCGACGGGGAGGTACCGGCCGGTCTCCTCGGGGCCAGGCGCGTCCGGATCGTCGGGGTCAGCGTCGGCGCGGCGCGGGAGTCGCTCCAGCGCCTCCGAAATCGGCATCGCGCTCTCGACGCCGAACGCGCGGGCCTCGTAGCTCGCGGTCGCGACCGCGCCGACGGTCTCGCCGTCCTCGTATCCCATCCCGACGACCACGGGCTCGTCGGCAAGTTCGGGCCGCCGCAGGCGCTCGCAGGAGGCGTAAAAACAGTCCATGTCCACGTGGCACACGACGCGGTCGCTCCCGTCGTCGTCGGCGGCCGCGGCCGTTCCGGGGAGCGTCTCACCACCCATCGAGGGCCCCTCCGCGCTCGTCGACCTTAAGAACCGGCCACGCGCGGCGAACGCGGTCTTCGCCCGACCTGCTCGTGTCCGGTCCAGAACCGATACTCCGGCCGGTATTCGTTTATCACCGGCCGCACTATCGATCCGTATGTCCGAGCAGATCGACGTGTTGCACGTCGACGACGACCCGTCCGTGCTGGACCTGACGGCGGCGTACCTCGATCGCGAACTGACCGCGGCGGTGGCGGTGACGAGCGTCACGGACCCGGAGGCCGCGCTCGACCGGCTGACCGAGGGCGCGTTCGACTGCGTCGTCAGCGACTACGACATGCCCGGCATGGACGGGCTGACGTTCTTCGACGCGCTCCGCGAGCGCGACCGCCGTGTCCCGTTCGTGCTCTACACGGGGAAGGGATCGGAGGAGATCGCGAGCCAAGCGCTCAATGCCGGGGTCACGGGCTACTTCCAGAAAGGCGGCCCCGAGCAGCTCCGGCGGCTCGCGAACCGCGTCGAACAGGCGGTCGAGGAACATCGGACGCGTGAGGTCGCCGACCGCTACTCGACCGTCATCGACGCGCTCGGCTACCCGGTGTACGTCGTCGACGAGACTGGCGTGTTCACGTTCGTCAACGAGCCGTTCGCGGCGCTCACCGAGTACGACCGCGAGGAGATACTCGGCAGCACGCCCGATCTGATAAAGGGCCCCGAGGCGGTCGCCGAGGCCGAGAACCGGCTGGGGAACGTCCTGTCGAGCGCCGGCCCGGACGTCGAGCACTTCGGCGTCGACATCGTCCCCAAGGAGAGTGAGTCCATCCCGTGTCGCGATCACATGGCCGCGCTCCCGTACGAGGGCGAGTGTTTCGAGGGGAGCGTCGGCATTCTGCGGGACGTCTCCGACGAACACGAGCGGCGCGAGGAACTGGAGACGAAGACCCGCGCGCTCGACGAGGCCCCGGTCGGTATCACGATCACCGATCCGGACCTGCCCGACAATCCGATGGTGTACGTCAACGACCGGTTCGTCGAGATGACCGGCTACGACCGCGAGGAGGCCGTCGGCGTCAACTGTCGGTTCCTGCAGGGCGACGACACCGACGGGGAGTCAGTCGCGCGGCTCCGGCGAGCGATCGACGCCGGCGAGCCCGAGAGCGTCGAACTGTTGAACTACCGCAAGGACGGCACCGAGTTCTGGAACCGCGTCAGCATCGCGCCGATCCGAGACGACGACGGACGAGTCACGGAGTGGGTCGGATTCCAAGAGGACATCACCGCGTTCAAGGAACGCGAGGCGGCGCTGAAGCGACAGAACGATCGGCTCGACTCGTTCGCGGGAATCGTGAGTCACGACCTCCGGAACCCGCTCAACGTCGCGCGGGGACGCGTCGACCTCGCCGCGGAGACCCGCGACGGCGACGCAGAGCACCTCGCGGTCGCGGCCGACGCCCTCGACCGCATCGAGACCATCATCGATCACACGCTCACGCTGGCCCGCGAGGGCGAGTCCGTCGGCGACCCGGAAGCGATCTCGCTCGCCGCCGTCGCCGCCGACAGCTGGGGCACGGTCGACACCGGGAACTCGTCGCTCGACGTCGAGACGGACCGCGAGGTGCGTGCCGACCCCGACCGCCTGCGAAACCTGTTCGAGAACCTGATCCGCAACGCGGTGGAACACGCGACCGACGGCAACGGGAGCGACGGCGTCACGATCCGCATCGGCGACCTCTCCGACGGGTTCTACGTCGAAGACGACGGGCGGGGTATCCCGGAGTCGGTTCGCGGCGACCTCTTCGAGCCGGGGGAAAGCGGCGTCGACGGAAACACCGGGTTCGGTCTCGCGATCGTCCGCGAGATCGCCACCGCACACGGGTGGGACGTGGCGGCGACGGACGCCGACGGCGGCGGTGCTCGGTTCGAGGTCCGCGGCGTGACACAGCGCAGTGACGCCGCCTGACAGTCCCCGATATCGGGGTCTGTTGGACCACGACCACGCGGTCTGTCGGATCACGCGGGCTACCGGATCGGACAGCTGCGCGCTCGTCACCCCCGAAACCGGATCGATTCTCGGGAGGCCATAAACGCCTTTGCCGAGCTTCCCGAACCGCGAGTGAATGGGGCTACTCTCGCGGGCCGCAGCGACCGATCGCCGCGTCATCGTGTTGGCGCTCGCGCGGATGGTCGGAGCGGCCGGGAACTCGTTTCTCATCGTCGTGTTGCCGCTGTACATCGCGAGCGACCTGATCGACGTCGACGCCCTGATCGGTTCCGCGGTCGGGTTCGGCGCTGCGGAGGTGACGCTGACCGAACCGCTCCTCATCGGGATCGTGCTCTCGCTTTTCGGCTTTCTCAACAGCGTCTCCCAGCCGCTGACCGGCCGGCTCTCCGACCGGTCGGGCGTCCGGCGGCCGTACGTGTTGCTCGGAATCCTGCTCCTCGGCACCGCGAGCGGGCTCTACGTCGTCGCGGAGACGTACTGGCACCTCGTCGTCTTACGGGCGGCACAGGGGTTCGGCGCGGCGCTCATCATCCCGGCGACGGTCGCGCTCGTCAACGAGTACGCCGCGAGCGACAGCGACCGCGGGGGGAACTTCGGCGTGTACAACACCTTCCGGCTGATCGGGTTCGGCTTCGGCCCGGTGTTCGCCGGTGCCGTCGTCGAGGGCGGACCGTACGACCTCTCGCCGGTCGGGCTCCCGACGGTCGACGGGTTTGACGCGGCGTTCGTGGCGGCCTGCGCGGGGGCGTACCTCAGCTTCGCTCTGGTGTTCCTGCTCGTCCATGACGCCGCCGAGTCGAGCGCGGCGAGCGACGACCTCTCGATCCGGGTGCGCGGCGAGGACCGGCTGTTCGACCCTGTGTTCGCGCTCGGGCTGGCGACCGTCGCGATGGGGCTGTGTATCGCGATGTTCGCCACGCTCCAGAACCAGATAAACGTCCGTCTCGACCAGGCACCGGTGTGGTTCGGGATCCAGTTCGGGGCGGTCACGATCGCGAACGTCCTCTTACAAGTGCCCGTGGGACAGGCGAGTGACCGGATCGGGCGGCGGCCGTTCCTGCTCGCCGGGTTCGTGCTTCTCGCCCCGACGACGCTCCTACAGGGGATCGTTACCGACCCGATCGTGATGACCCTCGTCCGGCTCGGGCAGGGGGTCGCGGTCGCGTTCGTGTTCGCGCCGTCGCTGGCGCTCGCCGGCGACCTCGCGAGAGAGGGCGAGTCCGGGACGACCCTGTCGGTGCTCACGATGGGCTTCGGATTCGGCATCGCGCTCGGCCCGCTCGCGTCCGGGTGGCTCGTCGGCTTCGGGTTCGTCGTCCCCTTCGCGGTCGGCGCGGTGCTCGCGGCCGTCGCGCTCGTCGGCGTCGTGACGCAGGTCGAGGAGACGCTCGGCGCGAGCGACGACGCCGCGGCGGCGGCCGCCGACTGACACAGTATATACCTCGCCGACGACAATCGCGCGTGTGTCCCGCGACCGCGTCTACTGCGTCGACTGCCGGGAGCCGATCCCGAGCGACGCGCGGATCTGTCCGCACTGCGAGGCGGTCCAGCCGTCCCCGCTCGTCGACGCCGGCATCGTCGTCGCCGGCGTCTTCGCGTTCGTGTTCGGCGTGATCCTCACGGTGATGACCGTCGGGACGACGCGCATGCTCGGGTTCGTCCTACTCGTGGTCGGCTTCGGTCTCGCCATCGGGGGTTACACGCGTCACATCGACCGGCAGGCCGGCAGGCGAGCGCGGTGAGCCACTCGGACTCCAGAGCGGCGGCGACCCGCGACAATTTAAGTCCGATCGGGAGCCACGTCCGCCCATGATCACGCCACTCACCGCCGGACTCGTTCTCGTCGGGATGCTGCTCGCGTTCGTCGGTGCCGCCGTCTCCGTGTACGCGGTGACGCTGACCGGCGTCCTCGTCGGCGGCGGCGCGGGCTACGTCGCCGCGCCGAGCCTCCTCGGCATCGTCGCGGTCGACGGCGTCCTCCTGACCGGCGGGGCCGTCGCGGTCGGTGCCGCGGTCGGCGGCTTCCTCGCGTACGCCGGGCTCTCGTTTGCGGTCGTCGCCATCGGCGGGCTCGTCGGCGGCTTCGCCGGGCGGTTCGCGGCCGGCCCGACGTACGCGGCTACCGCGGGCGGCATCGAGGGGTCACTGCTCCTCGTCGGCGCGACGCTGGCCGGGATCGCGGTCGGCGCGCTCGTCGGATTCGTGGCGAGTCGAACGACGCTCGTCGTCTCGACGGCGTTCATCGGCGCGGCGTTCGCCTCCCGGTCGATCACGCCCGCGAGCCTCGACACGGCCGCCGCGGGGCCGACCGTCGAGCCGCTGCTGTTCGATCTCACCGCGCCCGCGTTCCTCGCCGTGTTCGTCCTCGGCGGGCTCTCACAGCTCGGGCTGTTCAGGTTCGGGTACGTGACCTCGCTGGTCGGGCTCCTGCCCGGCGCGCGGCGGTGGACGGCGGGCACCGAAAAGGGCGAACGCACCTGACCCGCGGCGCTCCCGGACCGCGAACCGGCTCGCCGCCGTGATGTCAACTCAAACGATCGGTAGGCGCGACCGGTCAGGCCGTTTCGTCCGGCGACTCGACCGCGACTCGCACCTCGTCGTCGGTCACTTCCTCGATCCGGTCCGGGTGGAGCGGGAACTCCGTCGCGTCCGCGTCGACCCCGCCGAGTTTCGATCGGGTCTGTTCGGAGAGCGCCGGGTCCGACTCGACGTACACCGTGTCGTCCGTCACCTCCGACACCGTCCCGACCGCCTCGTTGTTCGCCGCGACCACTCGCTTGCCTTCGTCCGCCGAAGTCGGCTGTGTTCGTGCCATTGCGAATCGGACCATCGCCTCGCCCACGGGTTGTTATCATGACCGTATCGCCGGCGTAATCGCCATCGGTGCGCCTCGGTTCGCAGCCACGTAGTTACGTCCCGCTTGGTAGTCGCGTATCACTCACTCGTACTCGTAGAATCCCCGCCCGGACTTTTTCCCGAGGTCGCCGGCGGCGACCTTGCGCTTCAGGAGGTACGCCGGCGTGTAGCGGTCGCCGAGTTCGTCGTGGAGTGTCTCGCTGGCGTCGAGGACCACGTCGAGACCGATGTGGTCAGCGAGTTCGAGCGGCCCCATCGGGACGTTCGTGCCCAGTTTCATCCCGCGGTCGATATCTCGCTTCTCGGCGACTCCCTCGTCGTACGCCCGGATCCCCTCGTTGATCCACGGCATCAGGATGCGGTTCGTGACGAAGCCGGGCTTGTCGTCGGACTCCCAGGTCGTCTTGTCGAGGTCCTCGGCGAACGCGTGCGCGAACTCGGCGACCGCCGGATCGGTACGCTCGCCGACCACGACCTCCACGCCCTCCATGATCGGGACGGGGTTCATGAAGTGGAGTCCGACCACGTCGCTCGCGCGGTCGGTCGCGCTCGCGATGGTCGTGATCGACAGCGTGGAGGTGTTCGTCGCGAGTACCACGTCACCGTCGGTCACTCCCTCGAGATCCGCGAATATCTCGCGTTTCACGTCGAGATCCTCCACCGCGGCCTCGATCACGAGATCGGCGGCCGCGAGGTCGGCGAGTTCCGTCGTCCCGTCGACGCGCTCGCGGATCGCGGCCGCTCCCTCATCGAGCGCGTCCTTCGCGTCGAGCCGCGACAGGCTGTCGTCGATGTCGTCGAGTCCGCGTTCGACGTACTCGGTCTCGATGTCCCGCATCACGACCTCGTAGCCGGCCGTCGCGGCGACCTGCGCGATCCCGTTGCCCATCGTGCCCGCGCCGACGACGCCGACGACGTCGATCTCGGAGAGCGTTCGCATGTGACCCACTGCCCCGCTCGCCGCCGTAAGCGTTGCGGGGTGCACTGACGCGTGCGGCGCGGCGGGTGCGCCGATCCGGACGCCGCGAGACCGGACCACGCGTGCCTTGGTGGCCTCTCGCTCTCGCCCGCCTTCTCTCTCCGGTCGTCACCCGTCTCTCGGTGCGGGCGTCCTCCCGTCAGAATCGCTCAACGGGACCGTCACCGTGACGATCGTTCCGGTCGGATCGGCGGACTCGAAGTCGACCGAGCCGCCGATCATCTCCGTGCCCCACTTCACGAGCCAGAGCCCGAGCCCGCTTCCGTGTCGAAGCGCGGTTTCGGTGCCCGAATCGAGTATCTCGATTTCGTATTCGTCGATCCCGGGGCCGTTGTCGACGATTCGCACCACGGCGTAGTCACCGTCGACCCACGCGGCGACGGCCACGCGCCGGTCGATCCCGTCGTTGTGAACTGCCGCGTTCTCGATCAGGTTGTTCACCACGATCGCGACGCCGCTCGGGACCATCGCGTTCTCGTCGGGCCGTTTCACCTCGAATGTGACGTCCGGGAACGCGTCGCGAGCGTCGGCGAGGCTGTCCTCGACGAGCGAATCGAGCGGAGACCGTGTCCACTCGCCGGCGGCGTCCTCGAACAGGCCGATCGCGTCGCGACCCTTCTCGCTGAGTTCGACGATCCGCATCGTCCGCCGTTTGATCGTCTCGGCCGTCTCGCCGGTGGTGCGTTCGGCGTACCCCTGAATGATGTTCGCCTCCGTCCGGATGTTGTGTCTGAGAACCCGGTTGAGCACCTTCAGCCGCTGTTGTTGCTGGAGGTACCGCGTGACGTTGTGGAGAGTGAACACGTATCCCAGCGTGCGATCGCGGCGGTCGGTGAGTTCGGTCACGGTCACGTCGTACGACTGCGCCGTCGACTCTGTCCCCACGGTCAGGAAGTCGCGGCCGCCGTCGGCCTGTATCGGGCCGCTCACGGGGAGCAGCTCGGACGCCGCGGAGCCGAGCGCGCGATCCGCGTCGACGCCGAGGATCGCGGCACCGGTCTGGTTGATCTCCACTATCGTGTCGTGACCGTCCACGACGATCGCGCCCTCGTGGATGTGATCGAACAGGAACTCCTTGGCGCGCCACGTGGGGGCCGGGTTGGCCCCGAACATTCTGAACCGCCTGATCGCACCGAGGTACGCGACGCCGGAGACTGCGAAGGCGATCGGCGTCGGGTCGATGCCCGCGGAGGGAAGCGCCCCCGCGTTATAGAGTATGTTCGTGGTCCACGGCGTCACGATTCCGACGAGCAGCGCCGCGCTCTGGCCCCGGAACGCGGTCGCGCGGCTCGACACGAGCCCGAGTATCGGGACGACTCCGAGCACGCCGAGCAGGTAGGTGTACGCCGCGGTGACCCCGTACCAAGGTCCGCCCTGTTGCGCGACGAGCGCGCCGTCCGCGGTGACGCCCGCGACCCGGACGTAGAGGAGCCCGTGGTACTGCTCGGTAACGGCGAGACACACGGTGAGGACGGGGACGACGGACAACAGCGCGACGTTTCGGCGCGTGATGTACTGGTCCCGTCCCGTGTACTCCAGCGAAAATAGGATCCACGCGACGGGGACCGTCATGACGCCGATCCAGCCGAGTTTCGTCCAGGTCAGCGTTCCGCTGACCGACTCGGCGGAGAGACTGAAGATGATACACGTCGCCCACACCGACTGGCCGCCGAGCAGCCACACGAGAGGAGTCGCGCCGGGGTTCGGCCGCTCCCGCCAGGCGAGGATCGCGGCACCGCTCCCGATGGCGACCGAGCCGAACAGGAGCGGGACGACGATCGACGTCGGAGGCAACACGTCACGTGTACACGGCACCGGAGTATATGAATCACCCGACGAGCGACAGCAAAAAAGCGGGTGCGGAGCCTCGTGTGACCGCCCGGGTCGCTGGATCGCGCGTTCAGAGCCCCGTCGTGGAGACGAGTAGCAGCGCGAACACCACGAGGTGTTTCGCTTCGCCGGCGATGGCGAGCCGTCCGGGCTCGTTCGTTCGCCCGACGAACCACGCGAGGACCAGCGCGTAGCCGAGTCCGACGAGGATCGCTCCCGCGAGCGCGACCGTGAGCGGACCGAACGCGAGCGTCAGGGCGACGAACGCGACGAGGAACAGATCCAGCCCGTACAGGGCGTGTCGCGTCCGGCGAATCCCGAAGACGACCGGAAGCGTCGAGACGCCGTCGGCGGTGTCGGCCTCCACGTCCCGCACGTTCGGGATCTCCGTGTTGACGAACGTGTCGACGAGGAAGTACACGAACACCACTGCGGACAGCGGCGTGACCGCGGCCTCGGCGAACGCGAGCGGCAGTCCGACGACCGCGATCGCCCACGCCGAGGCAACCATCGCCGAGTTTACCACGAGGATCTGCTTCAGCCGCTTGAACCGCCGACCGAGGGTCGGGAACCAGTCTGAGGCGTAGAGGATCCAGAACCCGCCGGGAAGCAGGGTGATCGCGAGCGCGATCGGGCCCCCGGTGATCGCGAGCGCGATCGCGACCCCGTAGGCACCGGCGGTGAGGAGTGACAGCGCCTCGCGGTGGCGCGTCACGAACGCGCTCCGCTCCGGGGTCGACAGCGCGTCGCTGTCGGCGTCGGCGACCCTGTCGCCGGCGTACACCGAGAAGGTGACGAGGCCGACGACGACGGGTGCCGGATTCAACGGGAGCGATAACACCACGTGAACGGTCAACACCTCGACCATCGCGATGAACACGAGGTAGGCCGAACTGTACGTCAGAACGTCTTTGATCCGGGAGGTGGCGGACGCGATCGACGAGAGCACCTCGTCGCGCCGCGAGGCGATATCGTTCGCGTGCGCCGCCGGATCGTTCGTTTTGCTAGCCATGGGTTCGACGGCGACCGGTTCGGAGGGCCGCCGTGTCGATCCTGCGCCCGAAAAATCCTCAATGGATGGGTCGATTTCGCCGTTCGAGCACCGAACACGCCGATATGTCGACCGTTCGGCAGAGGTCCGTCGATCCGGGTCGTGATACCGCGGCCGGAATCGACGTCACGGGGGACGGCTCGGACGAGGTCCGTGGCCTGTTCGAATCGACCATAGGTCTTTTTGATAACGTGACTGGAACTACGAGTGATGCTTCCAACCGCCGCCGACCCCATCTCACGAGACGGGAAATCGCTCATTCTCGCGTACGACCACGGGCTCGAACACGGCCCGGTCGATTTCGATCCGAACCCGGCGACCGCCGATCCGGAACGGGTGTTCGAGCTGGCGACGCACGACGCGGTTACCGCGATCGCCGTACAGAAGGGGATCGCGGAGGCGTACTACCCGGACTACGAGGACGCGGTATCGCTGCTTTTGAAGATGAACGGCACCTCGAACCTCTGGATGGGCGAGCCGGACACGCCGGTCAACTGCTCGCCCGAGTACGCCGCCGAACTCGGAGCCGACGCCGTCGGATTCACCCTTTACGGCGGATCGAACAACGAGATCGAGATGGCAGAGGAGTTCCGGGAGATACACGAGGGGGCACGCGAAAACGACATGGGCGTCGTCATGTGGGCGTACCCCCGCGGCCAGGGCGTCCGCAACGACACCGCCGATCGGACGATCGCCTACTCCGCCCGGATCGCACACGAGCTCGGTGCGGACATCGCGAAGGTGAAGTACCCGGGATCGCCGGACGCGATGGCCGAGACGGTCCGAATGTCGGGGCGAACGGACGTCGTCATGTCCGGTGGGTCGAAGACGAACGACGAGTCGTTCCTCCGCACGGTCGAGTCCGCGATGAACGCGGGCGCGTCCGGGCTCGCGGTGGGACGGAACGTGTTCCAGCGCGACAACCCGACGGCGATCCTCGACGCGCTGGAACTCGTCGTCTTCGAGGGCGCGTCCACCGAAGAGGCGATCGCCGAGACCGACGCGGGAGCGTGACCGATGGGCGACGCTCGCGACGCCGAGAGCGGTGCCGAACCGGACGACCCGGTCGTCGACGCGGTCTTCGACGCGGTCGCGGCCGCCGCCCCCGAGATACGCGCCGCCCTCCCCGGTCGCCGCGTCAAGAGCGGCACGGAGAACGCCTCCGGCGAGAGCGTGATGGCCGGGGACCTGTACGCCGACGAACTGCTCGGCGAGGCGATCATCGCGGTCGACGGCGTCGGCTCGTTCGTCAGCGAGGAGCGCGAGACCGCCGTCGACGCCGGCGGTGCGGTCGGAAGTGACGGGGCGTACGCGGTCGCGATAGACCCCCTCGACGGCTCCTCGAACCTCCGGTCGAACAACGCCATGGGGACCGTCGTGGGCGTCTACGACGCGCCGCTCCCGGCGACCGGACGAGATCTCGTCGCCGCCGGCTACGTGCTCTACGGCCCGATCACGACGATGGTCGTCGCCGACGAATCGGGCGTGCGCGAGGAAGTGGTCGAACCGGGCGACGACGGAGAGAGGGCCACTCGCACGGTCGTCGAAGCCGACCTCCGACTCCCCGACGACCCGACCGTCTACGGTTTCGGCGGCCGCGTGCCCGACTGGCCGGACGACTTCACCGCCTACGCCCGCGAGATCGAATCCGAACTGAAGCTGCGGTACGGCGGCGCGATGGTCGGCGACGTGAATCAGATGCTCACCTACGGCGGCGTGTTCGCGTACCCCGCCCTGACCGACTCGCCGGACGGGAAGCTCCGGCTCCAGTTCGAGGCGAACCCGATCGCGTACATCGTCGAGCGCGCAGGCGGTGCGGCCTCCGACGGCGCGTCCGACATCCTCGACGTCGAACCGAAGGGCCTCCACGACCGCGTTCCGCTCCACGTCGGCAACGAGACGCTGATCAAGCGGCTGGAAGAATCACTCGACGGCTGACACCGCTCGGCGACGGTCTCGTTTTGCACGCTCGGCTCGTCCCGAGTCGTCGGGAACCGGCTAGAGTGGCCGAATCTCTCATGGAAAATGGTTTAGGTTCTACCGCAAGTATTGCACACATGAGAGTTACTGTCGGCGCGGCGGCGACGGCAGCGGAGGCCGAGGCGATAGCCCGGTCGCTCGCGGACCACCTCGGCGTGGCCGTCGACGTACACGTGGGCGACGCCACTGAGCCCGCCGCGAGCGCCGACCCGCCGGACACCGAGTACCCGCTGGACGACGATCTGGGACCCACCGACCGCGAGCGCGACCTCCGCGCGGAGATCGACGACATCCGTGAGGGCGGCCCCGAGGAGTACCGCGACCGGCTTGCCGAACAGGGAAAGATGTTCGTCCGCGACCGGCTCGACCTCTGGTTCGGGGGCGAAAGAAGTACTCGCGGCGCGGACGACGCGAGCGCCGCCGAGGACGGTACCGACCGCGACGGCCCCGCAGGCGTGCACTTCGAAGACGGACGATTTGCCGCCTTCGACGACTGGCACCCGAACGCGCCGGATCACGGTGCTGAGGTCGGCAGCGACGACGACAGCGCCGACGCCGTTCCGGACGACAGCGCCGACGCCGTTCCGGATGAGCCCGCCGACCGCCTCCCCGCAGACGGCCTGATCACCGGTGCGGCCGAGTTCGAGGGGCGCGACGTGCACTTCATGGCCAACGACTTCACCGTGAAGGCGGGGTCGATGGCGGCGAAGGGCGTCGAGAAGTTCCTCCGGATGCAACAGCGCGCGCTGAAGACCGGCAAGCCGGTGTTCTACCTGATGGACTCTTCCGGCGGACGGATCGACCAGCAGTCGGGCTTTTTCGCCAACCGCGAGGGGATCGGGAAGTTCTACTACAACCACTCGATGCTCTCGGGGGCGGTGCCGCAGATCTGCGTCCTCTACGGACCCTGCATCGCCGGGGCGGCCTACACCCCCGTGTTCGCCGATTTCACGGTGATGGTCGAAGGGATGTCCGCGATGGCGATCGCCTCGCCGCGGATGGTGCGGATGGTCACCGGCGAAGAGATCGAGATGGACGATCTCGGCGGCCCGCGCGTCCACGCCGAGGAGTCCGGCTCGGCCGACCTCGTCGCTCGCGACGAGGAACACGCTCGCGATCTCGTCGCCGACCTGATCTCCTATCTCCCGGACCACGCCGGCGAGAAGCCGCCCGAATCCGAGACCAAACCGCCGAAACTCTCGCCCGAGGGCATCGACGAGCTGATCCCCGCGTCGCCGACCCGCCCCTACGACGTGCGCGACCTCCTCGATCGGATCGCGGACGCCGAGTCCGTCTTCGAGCTAAAATCGAGGTACGGTCCCGAGATCGTCACCGCGTTCTGTCGGATCGACGGCCGTCCCGTCGGCGTCGTCGCCAACCAGCCGACCGAGCGGTCTGGCGCGATCTTCCCGGACGCCGCGGAGAAAGCGGCCGAGTTCGTCTGGACCTGCGACGCCTACGAGATCCCTCTGTTGTACCTCTGTGACACGCCCGGCTTCATGGCCGGAAGCCAAGTTGAGAGGGACGGGATATTAGAGAAGGGCAAGAAGCTGATCTACGCCACCTCCTCGGCCACGGTCCCGAAACAGACCGTCGTCGTCCGCAAGGCGTACGGTGCGGGCATCTACGCGATGGGCGGCCCCGCCTACGACCCCGAGAGCGTGATCGGACTCCCGTCCGGCGAGATCGGGATCATGGGACCGGAGGCCGCGATAAACGCCGTATACGCCCGGAAGCTCGCCGCGATAGACGACCCGGAGGAGCGCGCCGAGACCGAGGCGCGACTCCGCGAGGCGTACCGCGAGGACATCGACATCCACCGCGCGGCGAGCGAGGTCGTCATCGACGAGATCGTCCCACCCTCGGAACTTCGCGCCGAGGTCGCAGCGCGGTTCGCCTTCTATGCAGACGTAAAAAAGGATCTCCCGGAGAAGAAACACGGAACGATCCTCTGAATCGATCCGAAGGAAGCGGACGCGTCCCGCCGTCCAGCGCCGCGAACCGTCGGTATCGGAAGTCTCGACTGTGCCGCCGATCCCGATGCCACCGCGACTCCGACCGCCGGTCCCGCGCGCCCGCGTACCCGGAGACTTAGACTTAGAGATTGACGAATAGAGATTGACGATTGACGACGCCACCCTCAAGCCGTCGAAGGCGCTTAGGATTGGGTAGTTACCAAGTCCCGATCGCGTTCGATTTGTCACCGATCGGTTGGACTGTTAAGAGAATAACCTCTTCAGTCTGGCAACAAGACCGCCGTCCGACGAGGATCGATCGGTGGACTGCGAGTCCGCAGTCGATCCGTCTGTATCGGATGTGTCGACTGTGGAAGTATCCGCTTCACTGACGGAGTCGCTCGTTCCGGCGCTGGCGTCGTCCTCGCTTTCCGCACGCTCGACGGCTTCGTCAATCATCCCGCCGGCGTCGTTGACACCGTCTTTCACCGAGCCCTTGACAACGATCTTGCCGTCGAAGCGGTCGGTCTGGACCGACGTGTCGGCCGCAATGATCACGGCGTCGGCCCCGGCAATTACATCTGGGGGAATCTCGTTTTCGGTCCCCATCGCACCTTGAACCTCAACGTGGATCTCGTGACCGCGCTCCTCGGCGGTGGTCTTCAGATTTTCTGCGGCCATCTGGCTGTGCGCGATGCCCGTGGGACAGGCGGTGACTGCTGCGAAGTTCATGGTTCTTGATCAAGTATACGGCGTACTTCCTCTTTAGTGCTTGCCGCGAGGGCCCGGTCGGCACTATCGCGGGCGTCGGCAGTGTCGATAGCCTCAATTCGTGTCTTCACGTCCGGAATCGTTACGGCACTCATGCTCAGTTCATCGAGACCGAGCCCAACAAGCAGTTCCGTCAGCTCGGGATCACCGGCCATCTCTCCACACATACCGATCCAAGCGTCGTTGTCGTGGGCGGCTTCGATACTGCGGTTGATCGCCCGCAGGACGGGCGGATGGCGCGGGTCATGGAGGTGGGCCACGGCGTCGTTCTCGCGCGCTGCGGCCATCACGTACTGTGCGAGGTCGTTGGTCCCGATGCTGAGGAAGTCCACGCGCGAGGCGAACTCATCGGCCAGTAGCGCGGCTGCGGGCGTCTCGACCATGACACCGAGTTCTGGTCGTGCGTGGGGAACCCCCTCGTCGTCGAGATCGCTCGCTACCTCGTCGACCCGTTCAAGCGCGGCGTCGAGTTCTTCGACGGTCGCGACGAGTGGGAACATCACCGAAAGTGTGCCGGTTCCCTCGGCAGCAGCCCGGAGCAGCGCGCGCAGTTGCGTCTCAAACAGATCGTCGTCATCGCTCAGCGACCGCCTGACGCCGCGGTTGCCCAAGAACGGGTTCTCTTCGTCGGGCAAATCGAGGTACTGAACGGGCTTGTCTCCTCCCACATCCAGCGTACGGACGACGACCCGACCCTCGGGAAAGGCATCAAGCGCCTCCACGTACGTCTCGACCTGTTCGCTCTCGTCGGGTGGCGACTCACGATCGAGGAAGAGGAACTCGGTGCGGTAGAGGCCGACGCCGTCGGCCCCCTGAGCGTCGGCCCCCTCCAGTTCGGCGGGGGTTCCGAGGTTGGCGGCAACTTCTATCTCGCGACCGTCGGCCGTCTCGACGCGCTCGGTTGTGACCTCAACGTCGCGTGATGCCGAGACGCGCGAGCGCGTTCCCTCGTCGGGATCAACGACCACGGCGTCGTTATTGGCGTCGACGGCGACCTCAGCGCCGCCCTCTATCTCCGCGAGGTCGCCGCCGACGCCGACGACGGCTGGGATGCCCAGCGAGCGCGCGAAGATCGCCGCATGAGAGGTACGCCCGCCGGTCATCGTCGCGAAGCCGGCGCAGGTATCAGGGTCGAGCCGAGCCGTGTCGCTGGGCGTGAGCCGCTCGGCTAGCAACACGGTGCCTTCCGGGAGTTCCGCGAGGTCAACGCGCTCGCCGCCCGAGAGGAGTCGGAGGAGCCGGTCGCGGATATCTCGCATGTCGTCGGCGCGTTCGGCCATCATTCCCTCCATCCCTTCGAACTGCTCGATGGCGGCGTCGAACGAGCGGGCGACACCGGCTTCGGCCGCGGCGCCGTCCTCTATCGCGTCCTCGACACCGTCGATAATCTGGGGGTCGTCGAGGAACTGCAAGTGAGCGTCGAACACGGCGGCCTCTTCTTCGCCGACGCGCTCGGCAGTGCGCTCGCGCTCGGCTTCGAGCTCTTCGCGAGCCGCGGCGCGGGCCTCGTCGAACCGTTCGTATTCGGTTTCGGGGTCAGCGCCGGCCACGTCCTCCGGATCGGGATGATCGCTGGGGCGATACCAGCGCGCGGTTCCCAGTCCAGACAGGGGCGTGGCACCGACGCCGTCTAGGGTCCGGTTCATGTTCTTACTCCTCCGGTGTCGTAAGGACGTCTTCGAGCGCCTCGATCGCGGCTTTCTCGTCAGGGCCGTCAGCCGTGAGCAAGACGTCCTCGCCGGATTTGACTCCCAACCCGGTAACCGCGAGCATGCTCGCAGCGTTGACGGGGTCATCGCCGTTCGCACCGACGGTTATCTCGCTGTCGTAGTCGTTTGCCGTCTCGACGAACTTCGAGGCCGGACGGGCGTGCAGGCCGTCTTCTGGGACGACCGTAACGGTCCGTTCGATCATTGTTCGACCGCCTCCAGTACGATATCTCGGACGCGATCCTCCGATTCGGCTTCGTGGAGGTTCTCGCGCGTTTCCTCATGCATCAGTGAACGAGAGAGCGAACTGAGCATTTGGAGGTGCGCCTCTCCGCCCTCTTCGGGGACCAGAAGCATGAAGATCAGTGTCGCCGGCTCGCCGTCCATGGCGTCGAAGTCGACTCCGTCCGAGACGCGGGTAAATACGATCGTCGGCGAGCGGACTGCACCGCTTTTCGCGTGGGGAATTCCGATCCCCATACCGACGCCGGTCGTCGATTCCTCTTCGCGGGCGAGCACGTCCTCAACGGCTTGATCACGGTCAGAAACGCGATCGGCGTCGACCGCGAGATCAAGCAGGAATTCGATGACACCGCGCTTGTCAGCGGGAGCGCCCTCGAGAGCGATCAGGTCTGTCGTCAGTGGGGTGTGTTCCGAGTTAGAGTTCATACGTGTGTGCTGGGTTGTTATGGTGTAAATAGGACTGTGGTAGATGGTCTCGATCAGGCGGCAGTGTCGACCTCCGGTTCGTCTGCAACGTCATCTTCGTGATCGGGCTTGAGTATCGCGACGACACCCGCGGTCACGAGCGTTCCCAGCGCGATGCACGCGAGGAAGCCGACGATGTTCCCAGCGACGAAAATCACGAAGATGCCGCCATGGGGTGCGGGCATCCCGACGCCGAGGCCCATCGCGGTACCGGCGGCGACCGCGCTTCCAGCCATGATGCTCGGGATCACGCGTAGCGGGTCAGCGGCGGCGTAAGGAATCGCGCCCTCAGTGATGAACGAGAGACCCATCGGCACGGCGGCGACGGCGTTTTCTTTCATCTCGGGCGCGAACTTGTGAGGCACAACGAAATTCGCCAGCGCCAGTCCCAGCGGGGGCGTCATCCCACCGATCATCACGGCGGCCATCGGGCCGTAGATGCCGTCTGCAACTAGTACGGTGCCGAAGACGTACGCGACTTTGTTCACGGGACCGCCCATGTCAAAGGCCATCATCGAGCCGAGGATCAGGCCGAGCAGAACGGCGTTGGTTCCCTGCATCCCCTCGAGTGTATTGGTCAGCGCGGAATCGACTAGCGCGATGGGAACGCCGAGCACGAAGATGACCAGGGGCGCGAGCAACGCGGTCGTAAACACGGGTATGACGAGGATCGGCATCATTGGCTGGAGCGACGACGGGACGGACCAGCCTTTGATCCACTTCGCCACGTAACCGGCAAGTAACCCGGCCACGATGGACCCGAGGAACCCTGCGACGGCCCCCTCAGAGGAAATACCGACCGTTGAGCCCGCGGCATCGATGATCGCGGGTTGTTGGATCGCATACGAGAGGATGAACCCCGGTGCAAGTCCGGGCCTATCGGCGATGGCGTACGCGATGTACGCGCCCAGAACGGGTATCATGATCGTGAGGCCGAGTCCTCCGATTTCAGCAAAGTACCATGCTAGTGAGCCGGACGCGAACGCGTCTGCGGTCTCGATATTGCTCGCAACAAGTCCGAAGCGCGATTCCACGAGGAACGCCAACGCGGTGAAGATCCCGCCGATTGTGACGAACGGAATCATGAAGGAAACCCCTGTCATGAGATCCTCCTTCACCGAGGTGACGTGTGAACGGAGCTTGCTTTCTGCCTGATCTTTTGTTGCCATTGTCGCTCTGAACACTACTACTTCCACATGTGAAAAAGTATTTTCGAATGTGCTTGTTTTCTACTGGAATGGGGCCGTTCAGCGCGATAACAATCATTGTGGAGACACGCCAACCTCTAAAATGACGTTTTGAACGCTATTCGACCGACTGGGAGCAGTGTTTGTATGCTAGTGGAGAGATACCATGTGACATAGTCTGCAAAATCAACCACTCTCATACGCTATATCGACAGTTCAGTTCCCATATAATCCGATTTGAGCACCCTTTGTTCAGATGATATTTTATTCCAATCATATTCGGTCGAAAAGTGTGATAAACAGTTATAGCAGTGGGTACCAACGTGTCGAACGAGCGGACAACCCATGCTACCGGAAGTACGCCAGCGAAAGATCGTCGAACTCGTCTCCGAGCGGGACGGCTGTTCGGTCGAAGAACTCTCCGAGAAGATGGACTGCTCGAAGGCGACGATCCGGCGAGATCTCAATGAGCTCGCGGACCGCCAACTTCTTGAGCGCTCCCACGGCGGTGCCGTCCCTGCGACCTCGGTAGGTCAGGAACAGTCCTACCGCCAGAAAGAGGTCCAGAACCTCGACGCCAAGATCAAAATTGCCGAGCGAGCAGTCGAGGAGGTCCACGACAATCAGGTGGTGTTCTTCGATGCCGGATCGACGACGATGCAGGTCGCAAAGCAACTGCCCGCCAACGACACGGTACTGGCGGTCACGAACTCCCCGTTACAGGCGATACAACTCGATGACGATGGCACCGAAGTGAAGCTCACCGGGGGGTCTCTGCGTCGCCCGACTCGCGCGCTCGTGGGGCCGAGCGCCGAGCGGTTCATGGAGCGGATGACGTTCGACGTACTCTTCTTGGGAACGAACGCCATCAACGCGGAGGGGGGCCTCATGACGCCTAACGAGGATGAAGCACGGATCAAAGAGCTGATGATCGAGAAATCACACCGGGTCGTGCTGGTCGCCGACGGATCGAAGCTGGGTGAGCAGAGCTTCATCAGCTTCGCAGACATCTCCGACATCGACGTGTTCGTCACCGATGTCGACGTCCCGACCGACCTCGCCGAACAGTTCGAGAGCGCCGATGTCACGCTCGCGGAGGAACGATGATAGTCACGGTAACATTCAACCCCGCGGTCGATCACACGATTCAGGTCGACGCCATGCCGAAGGCAGGTACTGTCGCACGCACTGACGAGGCGCAGTTTGACGCCGGTGGCAAGGGAATCAACGTCTCGCAGTACCTGACCGGCCTCGGGGCCGATACCGTGGCGACGGGGCTGGTCGGAGACTTCCTCGGTGAGTACATCCGAACCGAACTCGACACCGCCGCGATCCAGACCGATCTCGTCGATATCGACGGGCAAACGCGGCTCAACACAACGATCCTCGCCGACGAGGGCGAATTCAAGATCAACCGCGACGGGCCGACCGTCGGCGTCTCCCTCGTCGGCGACGTGATCGACGCCGTCGAGCGACACGACCCTGAGATGGTGCTGGTAGCCGGGAGCCTCCCACCGGGGCTCGGTCCCGAGGCCATCGATCGGATCGCCCAAGCCGACGAGTGGAACACCGTTGTCGATGTCGGTGGCACAACACTCCAGGCGCTTGCCGCCGAGTACGCGCTCTGCAAGCCCAACCGGGAGGAACTCGCCGACGCCGTCGAACAGACGGTCGAAACCGTCGAAGACTGCGTCGTCGCCGCGGACACGCTTCGCAAGCGCGGATTCGAGCGCGTCGTCGCTTCGTTAGGTGACGACGGAGTCCTGCTGGCGAGTTCTGATGCGCTGGTCCACGCCGCCGCCCTCGACGTCGACGTGGCCGACACGGTCGGCGCTGGCGACGCGATGCTGGCCGGCGTGCTCTCGGAACTCGTCGAAACCGGCGACGAGGAGTCGGCACTACGCCGCGGCGTCGCCGTCGCCTCGCGGGTCGTCGCGAACACCGGGACCACGGTTCCCTCGTTTTCGAACCTCGACGCCGCGGAGAACCGCGTCGAACTGACCGACTACTCTTCGCTGCGCGAGTGACTGACCGGACGTCGGTGACCATCGCGCCGGCGTATCGGTGACGGACGGTGTCCGACCGCAAGGAGTGCACCGGCCGAGATTTGAACTAGGGAAAGACGGTCGGCTCGCTTCGCTCGCCGCTGCGCCTTTCTGAGTTCAAACTCTCGGTGATTTCTCTCACTGTGTTCGAGAAATGCACCGGCCGAGATTTGAACTCGGGTTGCAACCATGGCAAGGTTGCGTGATACCACTACACTACCGGTGCGTGCTTCGCACTCGATTATAGTCCGAGTGGGAGATATAAGGGTTCCGAACGATGGTCGCCGACGCCCGTCGCAAGCGTCATGCCGTTCCCGACCAACCGGTCGATACGAATCGCCGACCCCGCTGTATGACGGACTCCGACACCCCGCCGCGCGCCGACAGACGCACCGCCCTTCGAGCGACTGCCGGCCTCGCGACGCTCTCTCTCGCCGGCTGTCTCGGCGGCGGCTCCGACGACGCCGCTGTGGACGGCGACGACTCCGCCGACGATGCATCGGACGACGGCGCGGACGTGGCGTACACCGTCGAACGCGTCGCGGAGGGGTTCGAGAACCCGTGGGGACTCGCGTTTCTCCCCGACGACGGCCGACTGCTGGTCACGGAGCGCCCCGGTCGGCTCTCGCTCCTCGACCCCGCGGACGGATCGGCGGTGTCGGTCGCGGGCGCGCCAGAAGTGTTCGCGCGCGGTCAGGGCGGACTGCTCGACGTCGCGATCCACCCGTCGTACCCGGACGATCCGCGGGTGTACCTCACGTACGCGGCGGCGGACGACTCGGGCGCGGCGGCGACGCACGTCGGGAGCGGTCGACTCCGGTTCGACGGCTCCGATGCGCCCGCGCTCGACGGGTTCGAGTCGATCCGCGTCGCGGAGCCGTTTCTCGACTCCGAGTTGCACTTCGGATCGCGGGCGACGTTCGGTCCCGACGACGCGCTGTTCGTCACGGTGGGCGACCGCCGGGACACGGCGTTCGGTCCGGACCACGTCTCACAGGACCGGTCGAACGAGCTTGGGTCGACGCTCCGACTGACGGCCGACGGCGATCCGCACCCGGACAACCCGTTCGTCGACGACTCGGACGCGCGCGACACGATATACAGCTACGGTCACCGCAATCCGCAGGCGATGGCCGTCCGCTCCGAAACGGGACGGGTCTGGCAGTGCGAGCACGGCGAGCGCGACGGCGACGAGATCAACGTGATCGAACGCGGCGGCAACTACGGCTGGCCGGTCGCCAGCGAGGCGTGCAACTACGGGACCGACGAGCGCGTCGCCCCGAGCCACCGCGAGCGCGGCGACGTGGTCGCGCCGGTGCACTACTGGCCCTGCGGCTCCGGCGGGTTCCCGCCGAGCGGTGCGGTCTTCTACGACGGCGACGCCTTCCCCGAGTGGCGCGGCGATCTGTTCGCGGGAACGCTCGCCGCGCAGTACCTCGGTCGCTTCACCGTCGAGGGCGCAGGTCCCGCAGACGTCGCGGTGACCGAGCGGGAGCCGCTGCTCGCCGATCGCGACTGGCGCGTTCGGGCGCTCGCGGTCGAACCGACCACTGGCTACCTCTACGTCTCCGTCGACGACGCGGACGCGCCGGTGGTCCGACTCGCTCCGGCTTGACTCCCCTCATCTTCGGCCTGATCCTCCGACGCGGAGCGGGGTCTCCTCCGGCCCACCGGCAGCCGTGTGACGCGTTCGCTCGGATCGCGAAGTGAATCGCCTGTCAGGGGCCGTGTGAACGCCCCACAGCCCGGAAACGGGACCGCTACCCTTTTACGATGTCGTCCGAAATCGAGGAGTACAGTCTCGCCACGATGCGTACCGAAGACGGACTCACGATCTGCGTTCCGTCTTCGGTCGTCCGGGAGGCCGAGGATACTCGCGAGGCGACTCGCAAACTCGGCTACGTCGCCCGTGCGGCGGCGGTGTTCCGGGCGGATCGACTGGTCGTCTTCCCCGACAGGGAAGGCGAACGGCGACGGGGCGGTGAGTACGTCCGCACCGTACTTGGGTACGCCGCGACCCCGCCGGGGCTCCGAAAGGACCTCTGGGGGGAGCGCGACGAACTCCGGTACGCCGGCGTGCTCCCGCCGCTCCGCGTGCCGTGGCGGACCGGCTCGACCCCGAGCGGGGAAGAGTCGAAAACACAGGGACTCGTGACCGAGGTCGGACCTGAAGGCCGCGTCCGGGTCAATTCCCCGCTGCGGGAACACCCGATCTCCCTGCTCGTTCCCTCCGGAATGGAGGTCGAGCAGGGGGAGCGCGTCACCATCAGGGTCTCTTCGAGAGAACCGGTCCGCGCCCGCATCACCGGGAAGCCGGAGGACGGTTTCCAGGTCGTGGACGCGGACCTATCGGAAGCGCTCGCCGGCGACGGACTGGCCGTCGCGACGTCGCGACACGGGGAGGAACTCTCCGTCTCGCGGCTCGGCGGCATCGTCTCGGACTCGCGGGAGGCCGGCGGCTACACCGTCGCCTTCGGCGCGCCCGAGCGGGGGCTTCCGGAGATGCTCGGGCTGTCGCCCGACGACATTCGGACGGCCGTCGCCGACGGCCGCCCGGTCGAACCCGATCCGGGGTTCGACCTCTGGCTGAACACGATCCCGGCACAGGCGAGCGAGGTCGTCCGGACGGAGGAGGCTCTGTTCGTGACTCTCGGCTCGCTCACACTCACGGAGTAAACACATGCCACAACCAAGCCGACCACGAAAAGGCTCGCTGGGCTACGGCCCGCGGACCCGCGCCGACAGCGAGGTACCGCGTATCCGTTCGTGGCCTGACGACGACGGAGCCCCCGCGCTACAGGGCTTCGCCGGCTACAAAGCCGGGATGACTCACGTCGTCATGGTCAACGACGAGGCCAACTCGCCGCGTGAGGGGATGGAAGAGTCCGTTCCCGTCACGGTCGTCGAGACGCCGCCGATGTACGCGGTGGCCCTGCGCGCCTACGAAGAGACGCCGTACGGACAGAAACCGGTCGAAGAGGTCTGGGCGACCGAGTTCCACGAGGAACTCGACCGCGCGCTCGACCTCCCGGCGGAAGACAGCTTCGAGGAGAACGCCGACGCGCTTCGCGCGCTGCTGGACGACGACGTCGTCGACGACGTTCGCGTCATCACGCACACGGCTCCCTCGGAGCTTTCGAACATACCCAAGAAGAAGCCCGACGTGATGGAGACCCGGGTCGGCGGCGGCTCTCTCGAGGAGCGCGTCGACTTCGGGCTCGATCTCGTCGCGGAGGGCGGTGCCCACGAGTTCGGCGACGTCTTCCGCGCGGGACAGTACACCGATGTGTCGGGCATCACGAAGGGGAAAGGGACGCAGGGTCCCGTCAAACGCTGGGGCGTTCAAAAGCGGAAGGGCAAACACGCCCGCCAGGGATGGCGGCGTCGGATCGGAAATCTCGGTCCGTGGAACCCCTCCCGCGTGCGCTCCACCGTTCCCCAGCAGGGGCAGACCGGTTACCACCAGCGTACCGAGCTCAACAAGCGCCTCATCGACTTCGGCGAGGGCGACGACGCCTCCGTCGACGGCGGCTTCGTCAACTACGGCGAGGTCGACGGCGAGTACGCGCTCATCAAGGGTTCGCTGCCCGGTCCGGACCAGCGCCTGCTGCGATTCCGCCCGGCCATCCGGCCGAACGACCAGCCGCGCCTCGACCCCGAGGTCCGGTACGTATCCACCGCATCCAACCAGGGATAACCAATGAACGCAACAGTACACGACCTGGACGGCGGGGACGCGGGCAGCATCGAGCTGCCGGCGATCTTCGAGACCGCGTTCCGACCGGACCTCATCGGTCGGGCGGTCACCGCCGCACAGGCCAACCGGAAGCAGGCCTACGGTGCCGACGAGTTCGCCGGGCTGCGGACCCCCGCGGAGTCGTTCGGCTCCGGCCGCGGGCTCGCACACATCCCGCGCTCAGAGAACGTCGCCCGCCGCGTCCCGAACGCCGTGTCGGGGCGCGCCGCGCACCCCCCGAAGGCCGAGAAGGACCAGTCGAAGAAACTGAACGACAAGGAGCGACAGCTCGCCATCCGGTCGGCCATCGCGGCCACCACGGACGCAGAGCTGGTCGCCGAGCGCGGTCACGCGTTCGACGCGGACCTCGATCTCCCCCTCGTCGTGAGCGACGAGTTCGAGGACCTCGAAAAGACCCAGGAGGCCCTGGGCGTGCTCGAAGCCGTCGGCGTCGACACCGACATCGAGCGCGCGGAGGAGGGCCGCTCCGTTCGGTCCGGTCGCGGAAAGACCCGCGGCCGAAAGTACAGCCAACCGAAGTCCGTTCTGGTCGTCACGAGCGAGGAGCCGTCCCGCGCCGCCCGCAACCTCGCGGGCGTCGACGTCGCGACCGCAGGCGAGGTCAACGCGGAGGACCTCGCGCCGGGAGCGCATCCGGGTCGACTCACGCTGTGGACCGAGAGCGCCGTCGAGGAGGTGGCGGAGCGATGAACTCGATCATCGAGCATCCGCTCGTCACCGAGCAGGCGATGAACCAGATGGACTTCAAGAACAAGCTGGTGTTCGTCGTCGACGTCGACGCGACCAAACCGGAGGTCCGCGACGAGGTCTCCGAGCGGTACGACGTGCGCGTCGTCGACGTGAACACGCAGGTGACCTCGAAGGGCACGAAGAAGGCGACCGTCACGCTCTCCGAGGACGACGACGCGACGGAGATCGCGTCGCGCATCGGGGTGTTCTGAGATGGGACGACGAATTCAAGGACAGCGGCGTGGACGCGGCGGCCCGACGTTCCGGGCCCCCTCCCACCGCTACAAGGCGGAACTGTCGCACAAGAAGCTCGAAGACGTGGACACGGTCTCCGGCGAGATCGTCGGGATCGAACACGACCCCGCCCGCTCGGCTCCGCTCGCGGAGATCGAGTTCGAGGACGACGACCGTCGGCTCGTGCTCGCGCCTGAGGGCGTGAGCGTGGGCGAGACGATCCAGGTCGGCGTCTCGGCGGAGATCAAGCCCGGGAACACGCTCCCGCTCGCGGAGATCCCGGAAGGCGTCCCCGTCTGTAACGTCGAGAGCAACCGCGGAGACGGCGGGAAGTTCGCTCGCGCCTCCGGCGTGTCGGCAACGCTTCTCACCCACGACCGCGACGTCGCGGTCGTCCAGCTTCCCAGCGGGGAAGTCAAGCGGCTCGACCCGCAGTGCCGCGCCACGATCGGCGTGGTCGCCGGCGGCGGTCGGACGGAGAAGCCCTTCGTCAAGGCCGGGAACAAGTACCACAAGATGAAAGCGCGCGGGACCAAATACCCGCGCGTCCGCGGCGTCGCGATGAACGCCGTCGACCACCCCTTCGGCGGCGGTGGTCGCCAACACCCCGGCCAGCCGAAATCGGTCTCGCGGGACGCCCCGCCGGGACGGAAGGTCGGTGACATCGCATCCAAGCGCACCGGACGAGGTGGCAACAAATGAGTTCAGATTACCGCACCGGCCGCGAGGGCAAGGAGTTCGCCTACCGCGGTCACTCGCTCGACGAACTGCAGGAGATGGACGTAGACGAGGTCGCGGAACTGCTCCCCGCACGCCAGCGGCGAAGCATCGTTCGCGGACTCGGCACCGAACAGCAGAAGCTGCTGGAGACGGTCCGGAGCCGCGACAAGGAGACGACGGCGGACGATCCGATCCGGACGCACCTGCGCGACATGCCGGTCCTCCCGGAGTTCGTCGGCGTCACGTTTGCCGTGTACAACGGACACAGCTTCGAGCGCGTCCAGGTCGAGCCCGAGATGATCGGACACTACCTCGGTGAGTTTCATCAGACTCGAAGCACCGTCGAACACGGTCAGGCCGGCATCGGCGCGACCCGGTCCTCGAAGTTCGTGCCCCTCAAGTAACCATGGGAATCAACTACAGCGTCGAGGCCGACCCGGAGACCACCGCCAAGGGGATGCTCCGCGACCGGCCCATCAGCGTGAAGGACAGCAAGGAGATCTCTCGGGAGATCAAAGGCGAGACGGTCGCCGACGCCGAGGAGTTCCTCCAGGAAGTCATCGACGAGGAGACGTCGGTGCCCATGCGCCAGCACAACGCCGGCGCGGGTCACCGCTCCGACATCGACGGCTGGGACGCGGGTCGATACCCGGAGAAGGCCGCGAAGGACTTCCTCAAGCTCTTAGAGAACGTCAAGAACAACGCGGACGAACAGGGATTCGACGGCGACGAGATGGTGATCAAACACGTCGCACCGCACAAGGTTGGCGAGCGACCGGGGCGGAACCCGCGTGCGGCGGGGGCGACCCAGTGGAACACCACGCTCGCGGACGTCGAACTCATCATCGAGGACCCGGAGGCTGACGAATAATGGCTGACGAACACCAATTCATCGAGGACGGCCTGCGCCGTTCACAGATCAACGAGTTCTTCGCGGACGAGCTCGGCCGCGCCGGCTACGGCGGCATGGACGTCGCCCAGACGCCGATGGGCACGCAGATCGTCCTGAAGGCCGAAAAGCCCGGCATGGTGATCGGGAAGGGCGGGAAGAACATCCGCAAGATCACCACCGAGCTGGAGGACCGCTTCGACATGGACGACCCGCAGATCGACGTTCAGGAGGTCGACGAGCCCGACCTGAACGCTCAGATCGTCGCGGACCGTCTCGCGAACGCCTTAGAGCGCGGCTGGTACTTCCGGAAGGCCGGTCACACGACGATCGACCGCATCATGGACGCCGGCGCGCTGGGCGCCGAGATCGTCCTCTCCGGAAAGGTCACCGGAGCGCGCTCGCGCGTAGAGAAGTTCAACCGCGGCTACATCAAGCACAACGGCGAGCCCGCGGAGGAGGTCGTCGACCACGGCCAGGGCGTCGCGGTGATGAAGCTCGGGACGATCGGCGTCAACGTGAAGATCATCCCGCCGGGCGCGCAGCTCCCGGACGACTTCGACATCCGCGAGGACGCGGAGGTGCCGGAGGTCGAGCAGGCGACGGTCGACGCGGGTGCAGACGAGGGCGTCGAGTCGCTGCTCGAAGAGGAGCCCGATGAGGTCCCGGACGTCGGTGCCGACGACGACGTCGACGTGCCCGACGAGGACCCCGCCGACGTCATCGACGAGGAGGTCGTCGAAGAGGTCGTCGAGGAGACCCAAGAGACGGCCGCGGACGCGACCGACGTCGCGGAAGAGGAACCGGTCGGCGACGCGGAGGCGGACGACATCGACGAGCTCGACGAGGAGATAGAGTCCGAGGCGGCCGACCTCGTCGCAGAGATGGAAGCGGCCGACGAAGACGAGGAGGACGAATAGATGGCGATCCTCTACACCGAGGAAATCCGCGACATGACCGCGGCTGAACGGCAGGTCGAACTCGAGGAACTCGAGACCGAACTGCTCAACTCGAAGGCCCAGCGGGCCGCGGGCGGGATGCCCGAGAGCCCCGGCCGCGTCAACGAACTGAAGAAAACGATCGCGCGGATCAAGACGATCCAGCAGGAAGAAGGCGACTTCGACGACGAATAACGATGATATCTCCCGATCAGCTCGTTCGACACGAACTCGTCGGCCTCCCGGTTCGGGTGGCCGACGCCGATAGCGACGCCCGCGTTGGCATCGCCGGTCGCGTGTCGTCCGAGACGTTCGGCACCCTCGTGGTCCGAACGGAGTCGGGAGACAAACGCGTGCCCAAGGCGGGCGCGACGTTCGAGTTCGGTGTCGTTGATCACCCAACCGTTCACACAGATGAAGCCGCCGACGACGGCCAGTCGTCGGGGTCCGCGTCCCAACTCGGGTCGGATACTACGGGGGTCCGCCCCCGTCAGTCTGGCCCGTCCGGGTCCACGTGCGTCGTCACCGGTGACGACGCGGGTCCGGCGAGCCGACGAGGCGAGTGCAAAGACGCGGTCTACGTAACGGTGGATGGCGACCGGTTGCGGTATCGACCCGCCGAACGCACCGAACGAGGTGTCACACAATGGCGATAGGAATCGACGTACCCACGCCTCCGGAGCCAGACAACCCGGAGGATTACGACTACGAGAAGTGCCCGTTTTACGGGCAGCTCTCCGTCCGCGGCCAGACTCGTGAGGGAACGGTCGTGTCGACGGACATGGAAAAGACCGTCATCGTCGAGCGAGAATACGACGTGTTCGTACCGAAATACGATCGGTACATGAAGCGCCGCTCGCGCATCCCGGCTCACGTGCCGGGCGTGCTCGATTCGCTCGAAGTCGGTGACGAAGTGAAAATCGCGGAGACGCGACCGCTCTCGAAGACGAAGTCCCACGTCGTCGTCGAGAACCTGTCGGGTGATCAGTGATGGAGGCTCTCAAGGCCGACGTCACGCAGGGGCTCTCGAAGGGCTCTCTCATCACGTGCGCCGACAACACCGGCGCTCGTGAGCTGAAGGTCATCTCCGTGTCGGGCTACTCCGGCACGAAGAACCGTCACCCCAAGGCAGGTATCGGCGACAAGGTGACCGTCTCGGTCACCAAGGGGACGCCGGAGATGCGGCGACAGGTGCTGGAGGCGGTCGTCGTCCGCCAGCGCAAGCCGATCCGCCGTCCGAGCGGCACGCGCGTGAAGTTCGAGGACAACGCGGCCGTGATCATCGACGACCTTGAGGAGCCGCGGGGCACGGAGATCAAAGGCCCCGTCGCTCGCGAGGTCGCCGAACGATTCGGGAGCATTGCCTCGACCGCGACGATGATCGTCTAACTATGACGAAACAGCCACGCAAACAGCGAAAACGGTCGGAGACCGCGCCGCTCCACGAGCGGCAAAAGCAGGTCCGGGCCACCCTCGCGGACGACCTCCGCGAGGAGTACGGTCAGCGGAACGTCCGCGTCAACGCCGGCGACACCGTCGAGGTACTTCGCGGCGACGCGGCCGGGACGGAGGCGGAGGTCGTCTCCGTCGACCTGTCCGCAGAACGGATCACCGTCGAGGACGTCACCGTCGAGAAGGCGGATGGGGAGGAGGTTCCCCGTCCGATCCCGGCGAGCAACGTTCGGGTGACCGATCTGGACCTGGAAGACGAGCGCCGGGAGGCGCGGCTCCAGGAGGATAACGAATGACGCGACATCAGAAGCGACTGGCAGTACCGAACTCCTGGCCGGTCGAGCGCAAGACTGACACGTTCACCGTGAAGGCCGGTGCCGGCCCCCACGGTGAGGCGGGCGTTCCGCTCGTCGTCCTGCTGCGGGACGTGCTCGGTTACGTCGACTCGACGAAGGAGGCGCGCTACGCGCTGAACAACGACTCGGTCCTCGTCAACGGGGACGCCATCTCGGACGAGCAGCGTCCGATCGGGATGTTCGACATCCTGGCGTTCGCCGAGCGCGAGGAGTTCTTCCGCGTCTTCCCCGACGAGGGCGGTCGGCTCGCGCTGACTCCCGTCGACGAGGAGGCCGCCGGAAGCCGGCTCGGGAAGATCACGAACAAGTCCGTCATCCCCGGTGGAGACGCCCAACTGACGCTCCACGACGGGACGAACGTCCGCGTGGACGCCGACACCGAGTACGACACGAAAGACTCGATCGTCGTCGACAACGAGACCAAGGAGGTCGTCGCCCACTTCGAGTACGAGGAGGGCGCGCTCGTGACCGCCGTCGCCGGCCAACACGCCGGTCGCATCGGCGAGGTCGACGAGATCGACGTGACGCTCGGATCCGGCTCGAACACCGTCACCGTCGCCGACGAAGGCGACGGATACGAGACGGTCGAGGAGTACCTCGTCGTCATCGACGAGAACTTCACCGGCGACGACGCCGACGAGGCGGGTGATTCGGATGAGTGAAGCCGAGAGCGCCGCCCACGAGATGCGCGAGCCGTACCTTGAGAAGGTCGTCGTCCACATGGGCGTCGGGCAGGGCGGTGAACCCCTCGCCGACGCCGAGGAGATCATCGAGGAGATCACGGACCAGCAGTCGGTCCGGACCACCTCGAAGCGCACCATCGCCGAGTTCGGCATCCGCAAGGGTGACCCGATCGGCGTCAAGGTGACGCTGCGGGGCGAGGACGCACACGCGTTCCTCGAAACCGCGCTGGATATCGTCGACGTCGATCGGAGTCAGTTCGACGACACCGGCAACCTGAGCTTCGGAGTCGAAGACCACACCGACTTCCCGAGCCAGGAGTACGACCCCAACATCGGGATCTACGGGCTCGACGTGACCACGACGATCGTCCGTCCCGGCTACCGCGTCTCCAAGCGCGACAAGGGAACGTCGTCGATCCCGGGTAATCACCGGATGACCGCCGAGGACGCGGCCGCGTTCCTCGAAACGAACTTTGACGTCGAGGTAACGGCATGAGTGAAGCGAACAACGATACGGGCGAACACGCCGCGAAACGCACCGACTCCCGGCACACCTGCCGGCGGTGCGACCGCGCGCAGGGGCTTGTCGGCAAGTACGACATCAACCTCTGCAGGCAGTGCTTCCGCGAGGTCGCTCGAGACATGGGATTCGAGAAGTACAGCTGAACATGACGGGAAACGATCCATTCACCAACGCGCTCGCCGGCATGGACAACGCCGAGAGCGTTGGCCATCTGTCGTACACGGTTGAGCCCGCCTCCAACATCATCGGCTCCGTCCTCGAGGTCCTCTACGACCGCGGGTACGTCGACGGCTTCGAGTACGTCGACGACGGGAAAGCCGGGAAGTTCGAGGTCGAACTGAAAGGCGCGATCAACGAGTGTGGCGCCGTCAAGCCCCGCTACTCCGCGGGTGCAGACGAGTTCGAGAAGTGGGAGAAGCGATTCCTCCCCGCCCGTGACTACGGGACGCTCATCGTCACGACGAGCCACGGCGTCATGAGCCACTACGAAGCCCGAGAAGCGGGCATCGGCGGCCAAGTGATCGCATACGTCTACTAACAATGAACAGAGTCGAAATCGAGATTCCGGACGACGTCTCCGCCGAGACCGACCACCTCGAACTCACCGTCGAGGGTCCCAACGGGAGCGTCACGCGACGCCTCTGGTACCCCGACGTCGAGGTCACGGTCGAGGACGATGTCGTCGTTGTCGCCTCCGAGAACGAGGACGCGAAGACGAACGCCACGGTCGGCACCTTCGAGAGCCACGTCGCCAACATGATCCACGGCGTCACCGACGGATGGGAGTACACGATGGAAGTGTACTACGCCCACTTCCCGATGCAGGTGACCGTGAACGGCGACGAGGTCGTCATCGAGAACTTCCTCGGCGAACGCGCACAGCGACGCACGCCCATTCGCGGAGACACGGACGTACAGATCGACGGCGAGACGGTCACGCTCACGGGCTCCGACAAGGAGGCCGTCGGACAGACCGCCGCCGATATCGAACAGCTGACGAAGGTGACCGACAAGGACACGCGCGTCTTCCAAGACGGCGTGTACATCGTCGAGAAACCCACCGGAGGTGCCTAACGCATGGCAGACGAACTGGAAGACATCAGCGGTGTCGGTCCCTCGAAGGCGGACGCGCTTCGCGAGGCCGGCTACGAGACGGTCGAGGACGTGAAGGCTGCCTCTCAATCGGAACTCTCCGAGGTCGACGGCGTCGGAAACGCGCTCGCCGCGCGTATCAAAGCAGACGTCGGCGGGCTGGAGGTCGACGAGGAGGCCGAAGCGGAGATCGAAGACGAGACCGAGGAGGAGGCCGCGGAGGCCGAATCCGACGAGGAGGTCGAGACGGAGCTTCGGCCCCGCGGCCACGCCGACAAGACGCCGGAACTGGACGACGAGACCGCTCGCGCGCTCGCACAGAAGCACCGCGAGGGGAAGCCGCAGTTCAACCGGCAGGACTACCACAAGAAAAAACGGATCCCGACGTCGTGGCGCAAGCCCCGCGGCGGGCTCTCCAAGCAGCGTCGCCGCATGAAAGCGAAGGGTCCCGTCGTCGAGGCGGGGTTCCGCTCGCCGAAGGCGTCGCGCGACCTGCACCCGAGCGGCTTCGAGGAGGTCCGCGTGCACAACACGGACGACCTCGAAGGCGTCGAGGGGGACACGCAGGCGGTGCGGATCGCCTCGAAGGTCGGCGGCCGGAAGCGCGAACTGATCGAAGACGAGGCGGAAGAGCGCGGAATTCGCGTGCTCAACCCGACCTACGTCGAAGTGGAGGTCGACGATGAGTGACCTGAAAGCGCAGAAACGACTCGCGGCTGACGAGCTCGACGTCGGCAAGGGCCGCGTCTGGCTCGACCCCGAGGCACAGGAGGAGATCGAGGACGCGATCACCCGCGAGGACATCCGCGATCTCATCGATCAGGGAACGATCCGTGCGAAAGACGCGAAGACGAACTCCCGCGGTCGGGCCCGCGAGCGCGCGGAGAAGCGCTCGTACGGCCACCAGTCCGGTGCCGGCACCCGAAAGGGTAAATCCGGCGCTCGGCAGAACACGAAAGATGACTGGAAGGCGCGGATCCGCGCACAGCGCGCCCGCCTGAAGGAACTCCGAGACGACGAGAACGTGCTCGACGCCAGCGAATACCGCACGCTCTACAACAAGGCGAGCGGTGGCGACTTCGAGGACGTCGCGCGGCTGGAGGCGTACATCCAGACGCAGTACGGTTACGAGGTGACGGACTAATGGCGACAGGACCACGATACAAGGTGCCGATGCGTCGCCGCCGCGAGGTCCGGACGGATTACCATCAGAGGTTGCGCCTGCTGAAATCGGGCAAGCCTCGCCTGGTCGCCCGGGTGAGCAACGCTCACGTCAGGGCGCAGCTGGTGACTCCCGGACCCGACGGCGATGAGACCCACGCGGCCGCCTCCAGCGAGGAACTCGCGGAGTACGGCTGGGACGCCCCCACGGGCAACCTCCCCAGCGCGTACCTCACAGGGTACCTCGCGGGTGCCCGCGCCGTCGATGCCGGCCTCGACGAGGCCGTGCTCGACATCGGTCTCAACACGGCGACGCCCGGCAACAAGACGTTCGCAGTACAGGAAGGAGCGATCGACGCCGGCCTCGAAATCCCGCACAACGACGACGTGCTTGCCGACTGGTCGCGCACGCGTGGCGAGCACATCGCCGCGTACGCCGAGCAGCTCGACGAGCCGCTGTACAGCGGCGATTTCGATGCGGCCGACCTACCCGAGCACTTCGACGACGTGCTCGCGACAATCCAGGAGGACCATGAGTAGACACAACGACGGCTGGGAACCGCGGACGCGACTCGGCCGCAAGGTACAGAACGGCGATATCTCGTCGATGGAACAGGCACTCGACTCCGGTCTCCCGCTGAAGGAGGCGGAGATCGTCGACCAGCTCCTTCCGGGGCTGGAAGACGAGGTGCTGGACATCAACATGGTCCAGCGCATGACCGACTCCGGCCGCCGCGTGAAGTTCCGGTGTGTGGTCGCCGTGGGCAACCGCGACGGCTACCTCGGCTACGCGCAGGCCCGAGACGACCAAGTCGGCGGCGCGATCCAGAAGGCGATCGACGTCGCGAAGCTGAACATCATCGAGGTTGACCGCGGCTCCGGCTCTTGGGAGGACCAGCCCGGCGGCACGAACTCCCTGACTCGGACGGCGACCGGCAAGGCCGGCTCCGTCACGGTCGAGATCAAGCCCGCCCCGCAGGGGCTCGGACTGGCGGCCGCAGAGACGGTTCGAAACATCTTGGAGCTCGCCGGCGTCGAGGACGCGTGGACGAACTCCGACGGCAACACACGCACGACGGTGAACCTCGCGAAGGCGACGTTCAACGCGCTGGAGAACGCGGCGCAGTCCCGCACTCCGCAGCATGCGCGTGAGGTCCACTACGACGAGGTGAGCGAGTGATGCAGGCGATCGTGCAGCTCCGCGGCGACGTCAACCTCGAGTACGGCGTCGAGGACACGCTCGACATGCTGAACGTCGGGCGCGTCAACCACGCGACGCTCGTTCCCGAGACGGACTCGTACCGCGGCATGATCACGAAGGTGAACGACATCGTCGCGTTCGGTGAGCCGAGCGTCGACGCCGTCGCGCGAACCATCGCACGGCGCGGCGAGCCGCTCGAAGGCTCCGCCGACATCGACGACGAGTGGATCGACGACAACACCGACTACGCCGACCTGGAGGCGTTGGCCGAGGCGCTCGTCGCCGAGGAGACGACCCTGCGCGATCAGGGGCTCTCTCCGACGCTGCGACTCCACGCTCCCCGCGGCGGTCACGAGGGCATCAAACACCCCGTGATCGAGGGCGGCGAACTCGGTCGCCACACCACCGAGGAGATCGATTCCCTCTTGGAGGCTATGCGATGACGGACAAGAAACGCAGACAGCGCGGGTCCCGGACCCACGGCGGCGGAACGCACAAGAACCGGCGCGGTGCCGGTCACCGTGGCGGCCGCGGTGCGGCCGGCCGCGCGAAACACGAGTACCACAACTACGGTCCGCTCGGCAAGCACGGGTTCAAGCGCCCGGAGGACTCTCAGACGGACGTCCTTGAAGTCAAGGTCCAGAAGCTCGACGAGGACGCCGCGCTGTACGCCGCCGAGGGGCTCGCCGAGGAAGACGGCGACGCGTACGTCATCGACGCGCGCGACGTCGTCGACGACGGCTACGACGCCGACGTGGTGAAGGTGCTCGGCGGCGGACAGGTCCGTCGCGAGCTTCGCGTCACGGCCGACGCGTTCACCGCCGGTGCGGTCGAACGCATCGAGGAAACGGGCGGCGAGGCGACGCTCTCCGAGCGCGCCGAGGAAGCCGCTGACGAATCAGAAGACACTTCCGACGACGAGGCCGACGAGGCGTAATCATGAGCTGGAAGGAGGCCGCCGAACCGGTGCTCTCGCGGATGCCCGTTGTGGAGCGGCCGGCGGGTCACGTCCCGTTCAAACGGAAGCTCACGTGGACGGCTGGTATCCTGATAGTCTACTTCTTCCTGACCAACATCAACCCGTTCGGGTTGGCTGCCACTCAGGGGTCGGACTTCTTCGGGCAGTTCCGATCGGTGCTCGCCGGCGAGTCCGGCTCGCTGCTGCAGGTCGGTATCGGTCCGATCGTCACGGCGTCCATCGTCTTGCAGCTTCTGGGCGGGGCGAACCTGCTCGGGCTCGACACGGACGACCCGCGCGACCAGGTGCTGTACCAGGGCCTCCAGAAGCTGCTGGTGATCATCGTCACCGGGCTCACCGCCGCGCCGATGGTCTTCACGGGTGAGTTCCTTCCCGCGGACCCGGCGGTCGCACAGTCGCTCGGCATCGGCACGTTCGGCGTCGAGCTGCTGATATTCGCGCAGATCTTCGTCGGCGGCGTCCTCATCCTGTTCATGGACGAAATCGTGAGCAAGTGGGGCGTCGGCTCCGGCGTCGGTCTGTTCATCATCGCCGCGGTCAGCCAGCAGATCGTCGGCGGCTTCTTCAGCTTCTCGGCGCTCGGTGCGAACGGATTCTTCGCCAACTGGTATGGACTCATCTTCGGCGGGAATCCGAGCACGCTGTCGCCGTTCACGAGCGAGGGGCTCCAAAATCTGCTCTTCGATCCGGGGAACATCCTCGCGCTGTTCACGACGCTTTTCATCTTCGGAATCGTCGTGTACGCCGAGTCGGTCCGGGTCGAGATTCCACTGTCACACGCTCGTGTGAAGGGTGCTCGCGGACGCTTCCCGGTGAAGCTCATCTATGCGTCCGTTCTGCCGATGATCCTCGTTCGCGCGCTGCAGGCGAACATCCAGTTCCTCGGTCAGATCCTCTCCTCGCAGTGGGCGGGGATGCCAGCGTGGCTCGGAGAGTACAGCCAGCAGGGGCAGCCTATCTCTGGGCTGTTCTACTACTTGAACCCGATCCAGACGCGGGGCGAGTGGATGTGGTTCCTCGGTGAGATCCCGGCGAGCGTCGAGCCGTGGATGATCGCCGTTCGCCTTGCCATCGACCTGACGTTCATGATCGTCGGCGGGGCCATCTTCGCTATCTTCTGGGTGGAAACGACCGGGATGGGCCCGGAAGCGACCGCACAGCAGATTCAGGGATCCGGGATGCAGATTCCCGGATTCCGCCGGAACCCGCAGGTCGTCGAGAAGGTCATGGAGCGGTACATCCCGCAGGTGACCGTCATCGGCGGCGCGCTGGTCGGGTTCCTCGCCGTCATGGCGAACCTGCTCGGCACTATCGGACAGGTCTCCGGAACCGGGCTGCTGCTTGCCGTCTCCATCACGTACAAGCTGTACGAGGAGATCGCCGAAGAGCAGCTGATGGAGATGCATCCGATGATGCGCCAGATGTTCGGAAACGAGTAACGAACATCTACACTCCTTTACATTCTTTTTCGACACTGAGCGACTGCTCCGTACTCAGTTGTCCCCTATCCGGAATGGTCGCAGTGACCGACTCGGACGACACTTTCGGCCAATTTGACGAGGTGACTGCGCTCGGATTCGACGAACTTCGGGCGTACCACGACCGGTTGGAGGCACACCGGGCGCAGTGTGCAGGGGTGTGTCGGGATCGGCAGGAAGACCTCGGCGGCGCGACGAGTCACGACGTCGCCGTGGGGATCACGCACCGTTCGCTGGTCGAGCACGTGTACGCGAACCTGTCCGTCACCCACCCGGTCTTGGATACGGCGACGCGCCTCAGTGGTATCTGTACCGAGTGTCAGCGCACCGTCCGCGACCACCTCGTTCGCCGAGCCTGACGCGCGACCCGAAACCGTGCGACGCGCAGCAACGACCCTGCGGGCGCACTCCGCCGGGTTGATACCCGTTCGCACCGTCGCACGGACATGAACGCGGGAGCAACCGTGGACGCCGCTCATCCGGTGAGGTGGGGCGCGTGGTAGGCCCCATGTCAGACGCGGAGCGTGATGCGGGGAACCGCAAGATCAAGGCCGGGTTCCTCCTTCTCGTCGCCGTGTCTCCGCCACTTATCGCCCTCCAGTGGGGGGCGACTCCGATACAGCTCCTCGCAGCGCTCGCCGCCGGCGCGGTGCTGGGGCTGGCGTTGGTGTGGTACCTCGGTCGCCTCGCGAGGGAGTTCACCGGAGGATCGCGGCGGCGGCGACGCGGGCGGCGGTAAGCCCGGACCGTCAGCGACGGCGAGGGAGCGATCGAGTGGAACCGGACGACGCCCGGCTACTCCGGCTCGTGTTCCGGTGCCGCTCCGTCACCCCCGCCGATCGCGACGACATCGCCCGCTCGTTCGGCGGCGACGGAGCGTGACGACGACAGCGGCGAGATGCTCACCTCGCCGTCGACGGCAGCGCGACGGTCTGAACCGGGGTCGTCGGGCACGTCGCCGCGGAGGAACTCTCGCCAGAATCTGTCACGGAGTTCCATCCCCATCTCGCCGCGACGCTCGTCGAAGCCGCTCTCGCCGGCGTCTGTCTCGCCGGGTCGGAACTCGCTCACGTCGAAGCCGCGAGCGGGTTCGGTCAGTCGGTACGTCGGCCGGTCGGCGGCCGCGTCGTCTGCGGCCGGAACGTTGACGTTCAACACGTCCGCGCCGAAGGGGAGCGCGGTATCACCGTCACCGGTGTGCGTCGCGGCGTCGAGGAGATCGACGATGACCTCGGCGGCGAGCGCGAACTCGTCGGTGCTCAGCGTCGGAGGCACCGGGAGATTCCCGCGGTCGTACAGCGATACGGCGATTGCGGGCGTCCCGAGGAACGAGGCCTCCATCGCGGCTCCGACCGTGCCCGACTGCCCGAGGATGTGCGCGCCGATGTTCGGCCCGTGGTTACAGCCGGAGACGACGAGATCCGGATCGAGACCGAGCGCCACGTCCGCGACCGCGACGCAGTCGGCCGGCGTCCCCTCGACCGCGTAGCCGCCGTCGGTCTCCTCGTATTCCACCGTGGTCTCCCACCACGAGCGCGCGCCCCCGACGCCGGACTGGTTGCTCGCGGGCGCGACCACCGTCACGTCGTACTCGCGGGAGAGCGCGTCCGAGAGCGCACGGAGCCCGACGGCGTCGATGCCGTCGTCGTTGGTGAGGAGGACCGTCGTAGTCATGCGATCCACTGGACGCGGGCGGACCAAAACGTCGCCGGTCGAGCGCTATCACCGGTCGATCGACGACTGAGAAACCGACACGAGAGACGCTGAAATGCTGAGCGGGCCGGGTGCGCGGTCAGTCGGCCACGACGCGCGACGTGGACTGTGCGAGGTCCATGACCTCGTCGAAGAAGCCGAGCGAGTCGTGCGGGCCGGGGTTCGCCTCTGGGTGGTACTGACGGGTGATGACGTCCAGATCCGTGCTGTCGAGCCCCTCGACGGTGTCGTCGTTGACGTTCACCTGCGTCACTTCGAGCGGACCGGTATCGGCGACGGTGTAGCCGTGGTTCTGGGTCGTCATCACTACCTTGTCGGTGCGGAGGTCCTTGACGGGCTGGTTGACGCCGCGGTGCCCGAACGCCATCTTCTCCGTCGAGCCGCCGAGCGCGCTCGTGATCACCTGCTGTCCGAGACAGATGCCGGCCATCGGCAGATCGCCCGCGAACTCCTCGACGACCTCGTGTGCGGCGACGAAGTTCTCGGGGTCACCCGGCCCGTTCGAGACGAACAGCACGTCGGGGTCGACGGCCGCCACGTCTTCGGGCGTCGCGTCGTACGGGAGGACGTGGACGTCCGCGCCGCGTTCCATGAGCGAGGAGATGATCGACCCCTTGGCACCGCAGTCGAGCAGCGCCACGTCGGCCTCGCCGCCTCCCTCGTAGACGGTCGGCTCGGACACGGACACCTGCGCGCCGATATCGACGTGGTCGCTCATCGGCTTGCACGCCTCCATCTCCTCGACCGCGTCTTCGGGAGTCGCGTCCGGGCCAGCGGCGATCCCGCAGGCCATCGCGCCCTCCTCGCGGACGGTGGTGACGATTTCGCGGGTGTCGAGGTGGTCGATCGCCGGCACGCCCTCTTCGGTGAGCCAATCGGCGACGTCGTCGGTCAGCTCGCGTGCGACCGCCGCGCGAGGCTGAACCGCCTCGGACTCGAACCGCTCGGTTCGGACGCCGTAGTTCCCGATCAACGGGTACGAAAACGTGAGGACTTGCTCGGCGTAGGAGGGATCGGTGAGCGACTCCTCGTAGCCTGTGTACGCGGTCGTGAACACAAGTTCTCCACGGGTGCGCCCCGGTGCACGCGCGCGCGCTTCGAGCACGCGTCCGTCAGCCAGCGCGATATAGGCGTCCGACATTACGAGATACGTACGTGTATGGGATAATAAATGCGTCGTTCGAAGCTCTGTTACGATATTCGTAACGAGTAAGTCACCGGGGGAAATGTGTGGCGTATGGACGACCTCGACCGCCGGATCCTCTCTATCCTGCGCCGGGACGCGCGAACGCCGTACACGAAGATTGCCGATCAGGTGGGGACTTCGGAGGGGACCGTGCGAAACCGCGTCGACCGCATGACTGAGGACGGAATAATCGAGCGGTTCACCGTCACCACCCGCACCGGAAACGTGAAGGCGATGATCGAGATCTCGGTGGAGATGAATGTCGACACCGACGCGGTCGGCGACCGTATGGTCGACTGGGAGGAGGTCGACTTCGTCTGGCAGGTCTCGGGGGAGGATGACATTGTCCTCGTCGTCGACGCCGTGGACACGCGCGCGGTCAACGACCTGATATCGCAGGCGAGAGAGATGGACGAGGTCAAATCCACGAAAACCCGACTGATCCTCGACGAGCGGCTCGGCTGAGCCCGCGCCCGTCCGTCACCTCCCGCTCGCCGCGCTCAGTCGTCTTCGAGCGCCTGCGCGATGCGCTGGAGCTGCCGCGTCGCGTCGCGGACCTCGTCTCGGAGTTGGCGGACTTCGCGGACGAGTTCCTCGTTGCCGGCCTGGTCGCTGCCCTCCTCGCCACGGCCGCCCGGACCGCCGCCCATGCCGGGCGGGCCGCCAGCGCCGCCGGGGCCACCGCCGCCCATCATCCCGGACATCATCTGTGCGAAGGGGTTGCCGCCGCCACCGCCGCCCATGCCGGGCGGGCCGCCACCGCCGCCGCCCATCATCTCCTCGGGGCTCGGACGGTCGCCCTCCTCTCGCTCCTCCTCGCGACGCTCGCGGATCTCCTCGACGCGTTCGCGGAAGGATTTTTCCTCTCCGTCGCCGCCCTGTTCGTCGCCGGTCTCGGCGTCGCTGGCGTCGTCGTCTGCCATGCGAGGGGCTTCGACGCCCCGGCCGAAAAGGGTTGTCGCTCCGCGCTCCGCGCGCGTCCCGGGAACGCGGCCGGAGTGACGCTCCGAACCCGCGCTCAGGCTCGAACCGGCGTCTGGCAGTTCGGACACTCGGTCGTCTCCGTGTCGCGACCGATCGCCGGCACGTGGTCGCCGCAGTTCGGACACCGCGTCCGGGTACGGGCGTACTCGGTGCTCGACTGGACGGGGATGTGCTCTGATCTCTCGCTCATACGTGCGTGTGAATCTCTCACTCGGTATATGGCTTGCCCATATATCTCCTAAAACACCGAATACAATATTGAGGGTCGGCGATGCCGGCGCTCGCGTCCGTCACTCGTGTCCGGACACCCGAACCGGTTCGTACGGCTCCTCCAGCCATTCGACGTCCGACGCGGACAGATCGATGTCGAGCGCCTCGACGGCGTCTTCGAGGTGTTCGACGGTCGTGGTGCCGACGATGGGGGTGTCGACGCGGTCCTTCTGGAACAGCCACGCGAGCGCGACCTGCGCCATCTTCACGCCCTTCTCGTCGGCCAGTTCCGCCACGCGCTCGTTGACGGCCGGCCCGCCGCCCTCGCGGTAGGGGTGCTCGTAGAGGTGCTCTTCGGTCTCGCCGCGCAGCGTGGCGTCGACGTCCTCGTGTGGCCGGGTGAGGTAGCCGCGCGCGAGCGGGCTCCACGGCATCACGCCCACGTCCTCGTTGTCACACAGCGGGAGCATCTCGCGCTCCTCCTCGCGGTACGCGAGGTTGTAGTGGTTCTGCATCGTGGCGAACCGCTCGTACCCCTCGCGGTCGCTCACGCGGAGCGACTCGGCGAACTGGTGGGCCCACATCGATGAGGCCCCCGGGTACCGAATATCTCCGCGACGGACCGCGTCGTCGAGCGCTGCGAGCGTCTCGTCGATCGGGGTGTCGTAGTCCCACCGGTGGATCTGATACAGATCGATCGTGTCCATACCGAGCCTGTCGAGGCTGTTCGCGAGTTCCTGGTCGAGCGCCTTCCGCGAGAGTCCGCCCGAGTTCGGGTTCGACTCGTCCATCTGGAAGTACGCCTTCGTGGCGACGGTGAACCGGTCGCGGTCGTACTCAGCGAGCGCGTCGCCGAGGACGCGCTCTGAGGCCCCGTTCGAGTACATGTTGGCGGTGTCGAAGAACGTCACGCCGAGTTCGATCGCCCGGTCGATCAGCTCGCGGCCCGCCTCCTCGTCCAAGACCCACTCGCGCCAGTCGGGGTCGCCGAAGCTCATGCAGCCGAGACAGATCTTCGAGACGGTCATGCCCGTGTTTCCGAGCGTCGTGTACTCCATACGCGGGCCACGACGGCCCGGCACAAAAATGCACCCGGGCGGGCTACACGACCGGCCCGCGCCGGAGGAGTCCCCCGGTCTCGCGACGGGTCACCGGTCTCGGAACGACGCCGTGTACACGAGGAACGCGCCGGTGAGAATGACGAACGCGAGGAAGGTGACGAGCGCGAGGACGTTCGCGACCGGGGCGAGCGGGAACAGGAACTCCGGTCCGGTCGTCGCGAGCACCAGCACGGCGAGGAGGGCGGCGATCAGCCCGAGCAGCCAGTTCGTGAGGACATCGTCCATGCACGCACCTCTCCGGGACGCGGCATAAAGCCGCTGGACGCCCCCGAAAGCTATCTCGCGACCGTCCGCTGTGAGCGACCGCACGACGCCGTGGCTGCTCGGCGAGCGCGTCCGTCAGATTCGGGCTACTCGCTCGCGCCCCACTTCTCGACGCGCTTCGGCCGGTCTGAGACGGCCATCACGTCGATGTCGTCGCCGGCGTGCTCGATCGCTTCGAGCGCCGCCTTCGCCGAGGCGTACGTCGAGAAGTAGGTGATCTCCTCTTCGACGGCGACTTCGAGCAGTTCGCGCTGGCGCGAGACGATGAGGTCGATCTCGCCGCGTTTCGCGGCCTCGATCAGGTCCGTCGCCTCGCTCAGCTGGAAGTGTTCGGCGTACCCCTCGACGAGCGCCTCGCCCGCCTCCGTGTCGGGGTCGGGGAACTCCTCAGCCGAGAGGTCGACGACCGCGGTGCCGGACTCCGGAATCGGCTTGCTCGTCGCGTCCTGCGCCTTGTCATAGGCCTTCCCGAACGAGCGGGCGGTGCCCATGACCTCGCCGGTCGACTTCATCTCCGGACCGAGACGGGGGTCAGAGCCCGGTAGGCGGTCGAACGGCAGGACGACCTCCTTCACGCTGCGGTGTTCCGGGATCTGCTCGTCGACATCGAGGTCCGCAAGCGAGACGTCGTCCGTCATCACCTTCGCCGCGAGCTTCGCGATCGGGACGCCCGTCGCCTTCGAGACGAACGGGACCGTCCGCGAGGAGCGCGGGTTCGCCTCTAACACGAACACCTCGCTTTCGGCGTCGGCGTCGTGGACGCCCGTCACGGCGAGTTGGACGTTAAGCAGTCCGACGGTGTCGAGCGCGCGGGCGATGTCCTCCGTCACCTCGCGGACCCGCGCGAGGGTGTCGTCGTCGAGCGAGCGAGGCGGGATCATGCAGGCGGAGTCGCCGGAGTGGACGCCGGCGCTCTCGACGTGTTCCATCACGCCGCCGAGCAGCACGTCATCCCCGTCCGCGACCGCGTCGACGTCCAGTTCGACCGCGTCGGCGAGGAACTGGTCGACCAAGATCGGCTTGTCGGGCGAGACCCGAACCGCCTCCTCGATGTACTCCTCCAGCTCCGCGTCGTTCTCGACGACGCGCATCGCGCGGCCGCCGAGCACGTAGGAGGGACGCACCAATACGGGGTAGCCGATCCGGTGGGCTAAATCGAGCGCCTCGGCCTCGCTCGTTGCGGTGCCGCCCTCCGGCTGGGCGACGCCCATCTCGTCCATCAGGACGTTGAACCGGTCTCGGTCCTCCGCCAGGTCCATCGCCTCGACGCTCGTCCCCAAGATCGAGCAGTCGAGTCCGCGGCGGTCGATCTCCGCTTTGAGGGGTTCGCCCACGTTCACGGAGGTCTGGCCGCCGAACTGGACCATCACGCCGTCCGCACCGGTCGTCTCGATCACGTCGGCCACCTCCTCGGCCGAGATCGGCTCGAAGAAGAGCCCGTCGGAGGTGTCGTAGTCGGTCGAGACAGTCTCGGGGTTGTTGTTGACCACGTGCGCGTCGATGCCGAGTTCGCGGAGCGCGCGGACCGCGTGGACCGCGCAGTAGTCGAACTCGACGCCCTGTCCGATGCGGATCGGGCCGCCGCCGACGACCACGACGCTCTCGACGTCGGGGTCGACGCGGACTTCGTTGGCCGCGCCGGCGGTGTCGGCGTCCCGGATAAACTCCGGCAGGCGCGCGGAGTAGTAGTACGGGGTGGACGCCTCGAACTCGCCGGCACAGGTGTCGACCTGCTTGTACGTGCGGTCCGGAACGCTGGTCTCGACCTCGCTCACGTCGGCGTCGACGCCGCCCGCGGTGGCCGTCGCCGCGATCTCGGCGTCGGTGCGGCCGACCATCGCCGCTTCGGTGAAGTCGCTCTCTGCGGCCGCGGCCGTCCCGTCGGCGATCTTCTCGAACCGCTCGACGTACCAGCGGTGGATCCCCGTCAGGTCGATCACGTCGTCGACGCCGTAGCCGCGGTCGAACGCCTCGAACATCGCGTACGGACGGTCCGGGCTCGCCCGTTCGAGGTACTCCGTCTCCAGCTCCGCGTCGGAGACCTCCTCGAAGTCGACGGCGGGGTCGTACTCGGAGGAGCGCAGCGCCTTCACCATGCTCTCCTCGAAGGTCCGGCCGATCGACATCGCCTCGCCGGTCGATTTCATCGCCGTGCCGAGTTCGAAGTCCACGTCGTCGAACTTGTCGATGGGCCAGCGCGGCACCTTCGTCACCACGTAGTCGATGGCGGGCTCGAAAGCGGCCGTTGTCTCGCCGGTGATCTCGTTTTCGATCTCGTGGAGCCGCTTGCCGAGCGCGACCTTCGCGGTGACGCGGGCGATCGGGTAGCCGGTCGCCTTCGAGGCGAGCGCGGAGGAGCGAGAGACGCGCGGGTTCACCTCGACGACGCGGTACTCGCCGCCGGGGCTGCCGTCGTCGTGCCACGCGAACTGGATGTTACAACCGCCCTGAATGCCCAGTTCGCGGATGACGCCCAGCGCGGCGTCGCGCATCTCTTGGTGACCGTCGTCGGGGATCACCTGCGAGGGGGTGACGACCGTCGACTCGCCGGTGTGGATCCCCATCGGATCGATGTTCTCCATGTTGCAGATGATGATACAGGAGTCGTCGGCGTCCCGCATCACCTCGTACTCGAGTTCGACCCAGCCCGCGATTGACTCCGTGATCAGCACCTCGCTGTTACGCGAGAGGCGGAGCCCCTTGCGGACGCGCTCGACCAGCTCGTCGAACTCCTCGACGACCCCGGAGCCGGAGCCGCCGAGCGTGTACGTCGTCCGCGAGATGACGGGCAGGCCGCCGACGTCGTCGACGGCGTCCCGGACGCGCCCGCGGAACGCCTCCTCGTCGAAGTCCGTGACCGACTCGCCCTCGCCGAGCGAGATGGTCGTCGACTTGGGTACCGGCTGGCCGATGTTCTCCATCCGCTGGCGGAACAGGTCCCGGTCCTCCGTGGCGTAGATGGTGTCGAGCGGCGTCCCCATCACCTCCACGTCGTGGTCTTCGAGGATCCCCTGCTCGGCGAGTTCGGCGGTGACGTTCAGCCCAGTCTGACCGCCGAGTCCCGCGATGACGCCGTCGGGCTGTTCGATCCGGATGACCTCCGAGATCGCTTCCGGCGTGATCGGCTCGATGTACACTCGGTCGGCCGTCTCGGGATCGGTCATGATCGTCGCCGGATTCGAGTTCACTAACACGACGCGGGCACCCTCCTCTTGGAGGGCGCGACACGCCTGCGCGCCGGAGTAGTCGAACTCCGCTGCCTGTCCAATCTGGATCGGTCCGCTACCGATGAGCAGTATAGTCCGGTCCTCGCTCATTGAGCGGACGAAATACGCTCATCGTAATAAGGCCGACGATAGAATACGAATCTCGCAGTCAATTTGCGATTTTCGCAAGGTATGTCGTGTCGTACCGCGTTCGGCGGTGCTACACAGATACCGCGTCACGCGTCGAGTGCGTATCGATACGGCCGGTCGGCGATGACCTCGATCTCACCGCCTTCGGCCCGCCGGCCCAGCACGGTCGCGACGCGGTGGGGACTGTCGAGGCCGTCGCGGTCGTCCACGAGCGCGAGGATCTCCCGCGCCGTCAGCGGCTCGTCGGCGGCAGCGAGCACGCCGCGGATCCGCTCGTACCGGTCGAATTCACCGGTGCTCATGCGTCTTACGTACGGTCCCCGAACATATAGGGTTCAGTGAGACACGAGTCGGACAACCGTCAGACAGACGGCCTCAGATGGCCGTTACCGGGCGATTCAACCGATCTGAATCCCACGACCGATCAGGCGTACGGATCCTCGGCTTCGAGGTCGCGCTCGGCGCGATACTGATCGACGAACTCGCTCACGTCGAACTCGACCATCTCCGCTTCGAACGCCGAGAGCGCCTCGTCGTCGTCGGCATGGCTCACGGCGTGTTCCATCAGCTCGACGACGAGTTCGACGACGATCTCGTGGAGCCGCCGAGAGTTGAACGCGGTCACCCACACCATCGCGTAGCCGACGTCGGCGTTCTCGGTCGCGTCGTGGGCGACGACTCGGTCGGGAAACTCCTCCAAGACGACGCCGAGCAGGTGTGGGGTGTCGAACTCCGGCATCTCCTCGCTCGTCGTCTCGATCGCCTCGCGGAGCACCTCGACGAGGAAGTCGGGCAGAAAGCGCTCCGGCGGATGGACGTCCATCACGACCGCGTGCGTCTCGCCGCAGTCGCACGCGAACTCGCGCATCCCCAAGTCCAACTCGCCGACGCCGATCGTCTCTCCGCACGGCAGCTCCAGCGTGTTCTCGTCGCCACCGGGAACGCGCGGCTGGGACATAGTCGGTGTTCGCCGCTCACGGGATTAAAAGGCGCGGAACGGGACGGCCCAACGACTCGAGATCTCGGTCACGCGATGGCCGCCGCGGCGGTCAGTCCGCCGCAGACGGCGTCCCGAGGTACGCATCGTTGATCTCGTACTCGCCGTCGTCGTTCTCGATCAGGTACTCGCCGTAGTAGGGAACCCGATTCTCGACGACCGCCTCGAACGTTTCGGCTATCTCCTCGCGGGTCATCTCGCCCATCGACCGGAGGTCGTCGTTGCGGTTGAGACACCCCTTCAGGTAGCCCTCGTGGGTGACGCGGACGCGGCCACAGTTGGCACAGAACTCCTCGTTCTCGACGGGGTCGACGATCTCGACCATCCCGCCGCCCTCGCCGTCCGCGTCCTCGCCGACGAAATACCGCTTTCGGTCGTGCATCTCGCGGTGTTCGACGCGGTCGGCCTCCGCGGCGAGCCAGTCGTGCACGCGTCCGATGTCGATGTTCCACTCCGGCTTGCCGGTGAGTTCCGGCATGTACTCGATGAGCTGGAGCTGAAGCCCCTCGTTGTCGGCGACGTGTTCGACCATCTCCTCCACGTAGCCCGCGGTGTGCGTGAACACGACCATGTTGAGTTTCACGGGATCGAGTCCGGCGTCGACGGCGGATCTGACGCCCTCCAACACGCGCTCGTACGCGCCCGACTTCGTCACCTCGGCGAAGTCGTCCGGGTCGAGCGCGTCTTGTGAGACGTTCACCCTATCCAGCCCGGCGGCCTTCAGGTCCTCGGCGCGGCCGGGGAGGAACGTCCCGTTCGTCGTCATCGACACCTCCATCGACTCTGGCGTACGCTCTACGATCTCCTCTAGATCCTGCCGGAGCATCGGTTCGCCGCCGGTGAATTTCACCGAGTCGACGCCGTATCCCTCGACGACCTCCAGAAAGCGCACCACGTCGTCCGCGCTCATCTCCGCGTCGCCCGGCTCCATCGGGCCGCGCGTGTCGCCGAGCCCCTCGTTGTGACAGTAGACGCAGTCGAAGTTACACCGGTCAGTGAGCGAGACTCGCACCCCCGTCACCTCCCGTCCGAAGTCGTCCGCGAGCGGCTCGGTCATGGTCGATCGAAGCGACTGAGATCGCTTAAATATCCGGTTCGATCGCCGGACCGAGAAACTTGATTCGGTTACGTTTTCTCGTGGGGGCTCCGGTCGGTCGTCCACAGCGCCTCGCGCGCGTACGCCGTCGCCACGTATCCGAACACGAGCGCGACGAGCGCGATCGACCCCCACACGAACGCGGCGAACGCGGTCGCCCCGATCGCCGCGGGCACGACTGGCGTCACGCCGCCTCACCCCCGTCGGCCGGCTGGTCCTCCTCGTCGCCGCCGTCACGCCTGTCGCCACCGCCGCCGTCCACGGCCACGCCCCCGTCGGTCATGGGGCTGTCGAGCCGTCGTATCTCCGCGTCGAGTGCCCCGAGGTCCGCCTCCGCGCCGCCCAGGGCATGGGCGACGGCGGTGGCGGCCGTGGAGACGAGCGTCGCGCCGGCGAACGCGACGAGGAACGACGGCGTCGGCGTCGGCCCCGGCAGTGCCGCGATCGCCGGCGCGAAGTGCGGGAAGTGGGCGGTGCCGACCGCCAGCCCGGCGAGGCTGGCGGCAACCGCGCCGCGGTCGGAGAGGCTCGTCGACCAGAGCCCGGCGAGGAACGGGACGAAGACGGCCGCCGCGACGAGGTCCGCGGTAAGGAACAGCGCGAGCACGCTGTACCCCTGCGCTCCGACGACGGCCGCGCCAACCGCGACGAGCGCGGTGAGCAGGCGGCCGGCGCGACCGAGGGCGCGACCGTCGGCATCGAGCGCTCGTGCGAGGTCGACGGTGACGAGGCTCGCGATGGCGTTACACATCGTGTCGGCAGAGCTTGCGACGAGAAGTACCGCGAGGACGACGACGGACAGCGCGATCCACTCGGGAAACGCCTCGACCACGAGGAGGAAGAAGGCGACTGACGCGCCGCCGTCGGCCGTCAGTCCGAGCGCCGCCGAGATGACGCCGAACAGGCCCGCGAGCGACACCAGTGGGATCACGGCCACCGCGGCCACGCCGAAGCCGCGGCGGATCGACCCGTCGTCGCGCGCGGCGTACACGCGCTGCCACACGCCCTGATTCAGCATGTTCGCGCCGAGCACCGCGAACGCGACGTACACGCCGAAGGCGACGCCCGGTCCGAACGTCGGGTCGAGCAACGTCGGGTCGGCCGACGCCGCGGCGGCGTGAAGCGTCCCGGTTCCGCCGAGCGCGAGGACCGCCCCGGCGAAGCTCACCGCCAACAGCGGCAAGATCACGATAGCCTGGAGCGTGTCGGTGAACACGCTGGCGACGAGGCCGCCGTACGCCGTGTACAGCAGGACGAACGCGCCGATAAGCGCCGCGGTGTACGCCTGCGGGACCTCGGCGACGAGCGCGAGCGCCGCCGCCACGCCGGTCATCTCGGCCGCGAGGAACACGGACATGTAGAACATCGAGACGGCTACCACGAGCGCGTACATCAGCCGTCCGTACCGCGCGAGCGCGAGTTCCGTCAGCGAGTGTCCCTCCGGGAGCAGCTCCCGGACGCGCAGGCCGACGGGGACGAAAAGCAGGAACGGGACCGCGCTCCCGATCGCGTACCCGAGGACCGCTGGGAGCCCGCCGAACGCGGCCCCGGCCTCGGCGGGGGCCAGCAGGATCCACGCGCCCATCACGCTGGCGACGAGGGTGGCCGTCGTGGCCGCCGGGCCGGTCGTCGCCCGCGCCGTGACGTAGTCGTCGAGGGTCCGGACGCGTCCGCGGGCGTGGAGCACGCCGGCGACGGTGAACGCTCCCAGCGCGGCGACGGTGACCGCGAGCGCGAGTTCGGTAGAGACCATCAGTCCGCCTCCGCGACGTACGCGGCGTCGAAGAACGCGACTTCGAGCGAGACCGTTCGGGCGAACAGGCCGGCGACGCGCTCGCGCCGCGGCGGCGACAGCGACGGACCGACGCGGTCGAGTTCCGCGCGCAGGAAGTCGACGAACGACGCGAACGCCGGCGCGGCGTGCAGCTCGATCCACTCGTCGAACAGCGGCTCCGCCGGTCGGTCGGCCGCCTCTCGGGTCGCCCACGCGAGGTAGCTCCACTCCGCGGGAACGAGCACGGCCAGCGTCTCGGCGTACCCGCCCTCGCGGCGGGCGCGGCCGAGCAGGTCCCGGAACGCCGCCGTCGGGGCGGAGAGATCCGGGTCGGTCCGGTCCCGCTCCGGGACGCCGTGCGCGTCGAACGCGCGCTCGAAGAAGTCGTTTTCCGCGTCGGTGAGCGTGTCGAGGAACGCGACGTAGCGGCGGCGCGCGTCCATTGACGGCGCGTCAGCGAGGGCGACCGCGAACGCCGCGGTCAGCTCCTCGACGACCGCGTAGTCCTGCACGACGTACCGCGCGAACGCGTCGCCGTCGAGGGCTCCGTCCCCCAGCTCTCGGGTGAACCGGTGCTCGGTCGCGGCGCGCCACTCGTCTTCGACCGCGTCACGGAGCGTCGCCGTGAAGCGCTCGCTCACGCCGCCCACCTCTCGTCGGCGTACGCCATCTCCCAGAAGGCCAGTTCGAGGCGGGCGCTCGTCAGGAACGCCTCCCGCATCTCGTCGCGGTAGTCGGGACGGGCGGTCGCGCGGTCGTCGACCAGATCGCGGACGGCCGCCGTCTCGGCCCGGAACGCGTCGCTCGTGTACGTCTCGATGAACGGCGTGTACCGGTGGTCCGTCTCCGCGATCTCGGCCATGTGATCGGCGACGTCGAGGTACCCCTGCATGCACGGGAACAGCGCCGCGACGGCGACCGGAACGGGGCGCTCGTAGGCCGTGCGGACGAGGAAGCTCGTGTACGCCTCGCAGGTCGGCGTCTTCGCCGTCTCCGCGAGATCCGCCTCGCTCACGCCGTACTCCGCCGCGAACGACCGGTGGAGGTCGAGCTCCTCGGAGAGTACGGCGTCGGCCCCGCCTAGGAGCGTCGCCATCGCCGTCTCCTCGCGCGCCTTCGCGCCCGCCACGGCGTAGGTCCGCGCGTAGTCGAACAGGTACCGGTAGTCCTGTTCGAGCCACCGCCGGAACGCGGGCGGATCGAGATCGCCCGCGGCCAGCTCCGTGACGAACGGGTGGTCGAACTGTGCGGCCCATATCTCCGCGCCCGCGTCGAGCAGGTCGTCGCTGAACGCCATGCATACTCCGTGTTATTAGCAACTAATATAACCTATGTATATAGCGGCGATTCCTCCGCTCTACGATCTCCCCCGTCCCGTCGGACCCTTTTAGGAGCCGGCTCGCGTTCCGTTCGACATGTCGCTGCAGTTGCCGAGCGAGATCGTCGTCGAGCGGTTCCTTCCCACAGTCCGGGTGTTGCTCGCGCGCGCGCTCGCCGAGCGGGGATTCACCCAACAGGAGGTCGCAGACCGGCTCGGCGTCACGCAGGCGGCGGTGAGCCGCTACGCGAGCGGCGACGCCGAGACCGAGCCACGGATCGCCGACGACCCGCGGACCGAGAGGACCGTCGAGACCGTCGCGGACGGGTTCGAATCGGGCGATCTCGACGAGTACGAGGCGCTGGCGGAGCTGTTGGCTCTCGTCAGCGAACTCGAGGACCGGGGACCGATCTGCGCGATTCACGAGGAGGAGATGCCGGCGCTGGCCGGACTCGGCTGTGACCTGTGCGTTCGCGGCGACGACGACCGGGTCAGAGCCGAGCGGGAGGCGCTCGCCGACGTCCGGAAGGCTGCGCGGCTGTTCGCCCGCACCGAGGGGGCCGCCCGCGTTGTCCCCAACGTCGGCACGAACGTCGGCACCGCCCTCCCGGACGCGACCGATCACGCCGACGTCGCTGCGGTCCCCGGACGGCTATACGAGATGGACGGGCGAGTTGAGGTGCCGGCGAACCCCGAGTTCGGCGCGTCCCGCCACGTGGCCGGCACCGTTCTCGCGGCCGCCGCCGTCGACCCGACCGTGCGGGCCGCGATCAACGTCCGAACCGACGAGGCGCTGCTCGACGCCGCCCGGGAGCGCGGGTTCGACCCCCTCCGGATCGACGCCGACTACGAGGACCGCGACCGCCGGCTCCGCGATCGGTTCCGCGAGGGCGGCGTCCGTCCGGTCGTCTACCACGAGGGGGCGTTCGGCGTCGAGCCGATCACCTACGTGCTGGGGGCCACCGCGGTCGACGCGGTCCGGCGTCTCGCCGACCTCCTCCCGGCCGCCCGCTAGAACCCCCGCCGGCCGTCCGACGTGCGGCCGCCGCTCACAACTCGACGACGAGGCCGTCTCTGGCGGCCTCGACCGTCCCGCCGAAGCCGGCCTCCCTGACGCTCCGAGCCATCTCCCGCTCGCGCCCCCCCGTGTGCGGGTAGAGGTGCGAGAGGAGCAGGGTGTCTATCTCTGCCCCCGCCAGCGACTCGCCGAGCGACGTGGGGGTGGGGTGATTCGACACGTCGGTCCCGTCCGGGAACGAGCAGTCGTGGACGAGCGCGTCGCTGCCGTCGGCGAACGCCGCCATCCCTCCGAACGCCTCGGTGTCGCCCGAGAGCGTCAGCGGTCCCTCGGCGGGGTCGGCGTCGACGCTCGGCGGCGAGAACCGGTAGGCGAGGCCGTTCATCGAGTGGCGGGTCTCGCGGGCCGCGACGTCGAACCCGGCCGCCGAGAACGGCCGCGACGCGGACACCTCTCGGACCGACAGGTCGATCCGGCCGTCGAGGTACGCGTGCACGTCGAGCAGCCCGTCGACGAGCGCCTTCGTTCCAGTCGGTCCGACGACCGTCAGGTGCTCCGCGCCGGCGAGCCACCTGGCCTTCACGAGCGGCAGGAGAGCGGCGACGTGGTCGAGGTGGTGGTGCGTCAGGAGGACGGTCGAGACGCCCTCGTAGCCGACGTCGGTGCCCGCGAGCCGGTGGAGAACGCCCTCGCCGCAGTCGACGAGCAGCGACCGGTCGCCGTCCGCGAGGAGGTAGCCCGCCTGCGCGCGGTCCGACACCGGCATCGCGCTGCCGGAGCCGAGCACGGTGAGTTCCATGATCCGGCTGTGAACGCAGACGCCTAAGTGCCCCACGGTGGGCGGTCGACCAGGTCGCGCCGCCGCGTCCGGGAAACGAACCGGATGGACCGGATCTCGGATGGACCGGATCTCGCGGGAGACCAACGAGATGACGGAGACGATAGAGGAGTGGCCGCGACGGCCGACGACGAGCGACGCCACCGACGAACTCGCGGAGTGACGGCTCCACGGAGCGGCGACCTGTCGGGGAACGAGGGCGTACGGCGCTGCGGCGTGTCTCCGATCGCTACTTGATCAGGAACACCGGGACGGTCGCGTCGTCGGCGACGCGGTCCGAGACGCTCCCGAGCGACTGGATCCGCTCGCGCGGCGACTTCCCCTCGGGGCTCAAGACGATAACGTCGATGTCGCTCTCCTCGGCGTAGGCGACGATCTCCGTGTCCGGCGTCCCCTCGACGACGCGTGTCTCCACATCGAGGCCGGCCTCGCGGGCACGTTCCGCGACGCGCTCGACCGCGGTCTCGCCCTGTGATTCGAGGTCAGCGACGATGTCGTCGTGGAGTTCGCCGGAGTTCGCGGTCACGATCCGCCGGTCGACGACGTACAGCGCGTGAATCGTCGCGTCGTGGTCGTCCGCCAGGCGCACCGCGTGGTCGAGCGCTCGGTCGACCGCCTCGCTTCCGTCGGTCGGCACCAGGATGTCGTCGTACATGCCTCCCGATTCGATCCGGGGACAAATAACGGTACGCCAACGGGCCCGTCCTGCGGGAACTCTGCCGATCGTCCCCTCGTCGGCGAGCACCGCGCCGCCGGTGAGAAACCACTATCGGGGTGCGGCCGCCACACCGACTATGCCCACCGAAACCGAGCGAATGCTCGCCGGCGAGCCCTACGATCCGACGGATCCGGACCTCGTCGCCGACCGGGCGCGAGCGCGCGATCTGGTCCGCCGGTACAACGCGACGACCGAAACGGAGCGCGACCACAGGCAGACGCTCCTCGACTCGCTGTTCGACGCGGGCGGGAGCGAGGCCATCGTCGAGCCGCCGTTCCGCTGTGACTACGGCTACAACGTCGCGGTCGGCACGGGGTTTTTCGCTAACTTCGGCTGCGTCTTCCTCGACGTCGCGCCGGTCCGATTCGGCGACCGCTGTCTGCTCGGTCCCGGCGTCCACGTGTACGCGCCGACGCACCCGATCGACCCCGACGAGCGCGCGACGGGCCGCGAGCGCGGGGAGCCGGTGACCGTCGGCGACGACGTGTGGATCGGCGGTCGCGCCGTGGTGACGCCCGGCGTGACGATCGGCGACGGCGCGGTCGTCGCGGCCGGCTCCGTCGTGACGAGCGACGTGCCCGAGCGCGTCGTCGTGGGCGGCAACCCCGCCAGCGTGATCCGCGAAATCCCGGACGACGAGGCCTAATTCGGTCCCGCGGATTCGAGCGCGTCGGCGAGGGGGGTCGCGACGCTGACGACGCTACAGCCCCGCTCGATCGTGTCGCTGCCGACGAGCCGATCGACGCCCGCGCTCCGGAGCTTCGTCACGGCGTTCGCCGCGAGCATGGGGTGGACGCAGGCGGCGACCACGCCGGCCGCGCCGCGGTCGGTCACCACCGAGACGGACTCGCTCATCGTCGACCCGGTGGCGACGATGTCGTCGACGACGATCACGTCGCGGTCGGCGACGGGCGCGTCCGACGGGGAGACCTCGACCTCGCCGGTGTCGCGGTCGCGGCGCTTCTCGAAGTAGTCGACCTCGCCGGTGCCGTGGGCGTCGCGGACCGTCTCAGCGATGTCGATCGCGCCCTCGTCGGGCGCGAGAAACAGCGGGTCCGCGAGGTCGGCGGGAAGCGGGTCCGCGAGGACGGCCGCGGCGTCGACGGTCTCGACCGGCATGTCGTAGAAGTCCGCGACGTCCCGCTCGTGGGGGTTAACGAGGACGACGCGGTCGGTTCCGGTCGAGATCGCGCGCGCCATCGCGCGCGCCGAGACGGGTTCGCCGTCGCCGAACGACCGGTCCTGTCGCGCGTATCCCATGTACGGAACGACGGTCGTCACGTCCGTCGCGCCCGCCTCGCGGACGGCGTCTTGCAACTGGAGCAGTTCGACCCACGCGGCGTCGGAGTCGGTTGTCGCGACGACCGTCGCCGACTCGCCGTCGAAGTCGGGGACCGCCGCGAGCCCCTCGCCGTCGGGGAAGCGGTCGTACGTCGGCGTCGCGAGCGGTCGACCCGTCTCCTCGGCGAGCGCGGCCGCGAGGAGCTGTGAGCTGGATCCGGGTACGATCATGGGCGTCCGTATCCCGGACACCGGTAAACCAGTTTCCTTACACCGGCGGCGTGACGGCTCCGATGACGGGGGATGTCCGGTGAGCCAGCCGTTCGCACGCGCCAGCGATCCACGCACCGCGGACACAGGGGCGGATATTTACGCGTTGGACGGGTACGACGCGGTAATGAGCGAATCCGGAGACCGAGTCGGTCTCCCTTGTCCGGCGTGTTCGCCGGGCGAGGAGACCGTCCACGAGGTGTTACGCCCCGGCGGACAGGCGACCGTCCGCTGTACAGACTGCGATCACACGTACAAAACCGAGATACCGGAGGAAGAGACGGTCGAGCTGACGATCGTCGTCTCACAGGACGGCGAGTCGTTCACGACCCGGATGGACGTGCCCGCAGACACCTACGTCGCGACCGGCGAGGAGTTCGTCGTCGACACCGAAGACGCGCTGATGCAGGTTCGCGTCACCGGGATCGAGGTCGGTCCCGAACGGCGCGTCGAGGAGGCCGACATCGAGGACGTCGACACGCTCTGGACGCGCGCGGTCGACAACGTCGCCGTCGCGGTGACGCTTCACCCGAAGGACGGCACCGCAGACCAGACGCGCTCGCTGCGCGTGAACGTCCCCGGCGACTACGAGTTCACCGTCGACGAGACGGTCGAATTCGGCGACGAGGAGTTCACCGTCGAGGGGCTCCAGATCCGCGAGGACGCTCCCGAATACCGCCACGAGAAGCTCGATCACGCGGGCGATTTCGCCTATGCCAAGGACTGCAAGCGAGTGTACGCTCGCGACGAGAGCCTGACGGCGTGGTCGGCGTGGTGATCGGGGCGCTCGCCGCGGATCACCTCGCGTGAGGCGGCGCGACACCCGTCGCGGAACGCCGCAAGCACTGCCAGCAAAGCGTCGTTATTAATCATGCAAAACGTGGGGACACGCATGGCAGAGATAGCCATCGAGTACGCCGTCGGCAGCCGCCTCCAGTCCGAAGCCGAGACGGCTCGACGCCTGATCGACTCGCACCTCGGCGATCGCCCCGACGTCGACGCGGTAACGCTCACGCCCTCCAGCGACTCCGTGTTCTGCGTCAGCGTCGAGGGCGACCGAATCTGGTGTACGGATCCCCGAGAATGGATCGACGCGATGCAGGCGGTCACAGCCGCGCGGCGACGACTTTCCGAGGTCTCGTGAGAGCGCAACCCGTTCGGGATTTAATCGCCTGTTTCGATTCGAATCGGCTGTGTCGCCCTAATCGTCCGTTTCGGGCGCCTATACGTCAGATTCTCCCCGTTCGCTGGTCGCATGCGCGAACACGAACTCGCGGAGGAGTTTCCCGCCGAGCGCCGCCGCCTGGCCGTCGTCGCGGTCGTTGACCTCGACGACGTCGAAGCCGACCGCGTGCGGTGCGACCGTCCGAACGAGGTCGCGGACCGTTCGCGGCGTCAGACCGAACGGCTCCATCGTCCCCGTCCCCGGCGCGAAGCCGGGATCGAGGCCGTCGACGTCGATCGAACAGTACACGGCCTCACCGGCGAACGGGTCGCTCGCGGTCGATCTGCCGTCGTCCCCAATGGACCCGTCGCCGTCCCCGGCGAGGCCGTCGATCCACGCCCGGGCGTCCTCGGGCGCGACGACGGTCACGTCGGCCTCGGCGGCGCGGTCCCACTCGGCCTCGGACCCCGTACGTGCGCCGACGATCACGGCGCGGTCGACGCCCAGATCGTCGAGGGCCCGTCGCGTGACGCACGCGTGGTTCAGCGGGTTTCCGTCGTAGGCGTCCCGCAGGTCGAGGTGGGCGTCGCAGACGACCAGTACGTCGGGGTCGACGGCGTCCACGCCCGCGTGCGTGACGGTGTGTTCGCCGCCGACGAGAAGCGGGATGGCGTCGTCGTAGACGACGCTCCTGAGCTCGGCGGCGAGGTGATCGAGGTACGCCTCGGTGTCGTCCCACGCACGCACGTTCCCGGCGTCACAGACGCCGTGAGCGGAGAAACAGCTCTCCGTTCGGCGGTCGTAGTCGTCGAACGTCTCGGCGAACCGCCGGACCCGATCCGGTCCGAATCGGGTGCCCGGCTGAAAGGTGGTCGTGGCGTCGAGGGGAGCGCCGACGACCACGTAAGAAGCAGCCTCGCGGTCCGTCGTCGCTCCCGGAAACATCGGTGCCGACTACCCGACGACCTTCCGCTGGCCCTCGTACTCTAGGTACTCGATGTTGTCGTCAGACGCGAAGTCCTCGTCCTCGGGGATGCGCATCGTGAACGTCTCGTAGGTGTCCAGATCCATGACCTGCGCGTCGTCGCCGGAGACGGAGACGACCTGTCCCTGCTTCCGCTGGATGATCGGGACCCAGACCTTCGCGTCGACGGGTTGGGAGAGCGAGCGCTTCTTCTCGTCGAAGACGCCCTTGCCCTCGACGCGGGCCTTGGCGCTCCCGTGTTTGCCGGGTTTGGCGGTGCTGTAATGATTGATCTTGCAGGGCGAGCCGTCCATCATGACGTAGCTGCCCTCCTGTAGTTCGCGAACCTGCTTCTGCTCTCGCGGCATGCGCGCAAATTCCCCGGGCGCGGGTATAAACCGTTTGGAACGCCGCCGCGACCGTTCTCGCCGTCAGGGGTCCAGTTCGTCGACGTACCCGTCGTCTCCGTCTTCTCCGTCGTCGTCGACGTTCCCGTCGGGCGGCACGAACGAGCCCGTGTACAGGTAGCTCGCGACGAACAGCACGATGAACCCGACGCCGACCGCGGCGGTCGTCCGCACGACGATCGGGAAGTCGATCCAGTAGAAGAACCGATCGGCGATCGCGATCGCGATCACCGCGAGGAACAGCAGCTTCTGTTCGTCCGTCGGGTCCCGAACGAATCCCACCACGTCTGCTTTGAGTTCGCTCAACAGCCCCATCAGGCCGCACCCCCGTTCGCCGCAGTCCCCCGACGGTCGATCACGCGGTCCACCCGATCGAGTCCCTCTTCCAGCGTCTCCGTCGGCAGCCCGAACCCGATCCGGAAGCGGTCCGGGAACCCGAACAACTCTCCCGGCGCGAGCACGACGCTCGCCTCCTCGACGATGCTCCGACAGAACTCGTCGGCGTCTGTGAAGCCGTCGGGGACCGTCACGAACCCGTTGACGCCGACCGGGTCGTACCAGTCGAGCCCGTGGCCCGCGACCCAGTCGGCGACGACGGCGCGGTTCGTCTCGGCGAGCGCGCGGTTCTCGGACAGGATGCGGTCCTCGCGCCGGCCGAGCGCCTGTTCCGCGACGTGCTGGCCGAAGATCGACGGGGAGATCGTCGTGTAGTCTTTCCACTGCCACGCACGCTCGACGACCGGCTCCGGACCGGCGATCCAGCCGAACCGGAGTCCGGCGAGCCCGTACGCCTTCGTGAGGCTCGTCGTCGAGACCCCGTGCCGGCCGTAGCTCGCGACCGGCGTCTGCGGGTCCTCGGCGAGCAACCGATACACCTCGTCACAGAGCAGGTACGCGCCGTGTTCGACGGCGACGTCGTATATCGCCCGCATCGTGTCTTCGTCGTGGTACCGACCGGTTGGGTTGTTCGGGTTGTTCACCACGATCACCGCGGTGTCGTCGCGGGCGGCCTCGGCGACCGCGTCGGGCGCGAGTTTCCACGTCGGCGGCTCCAGCCCGACGCGGGTCACCTCGCCGAACGCCTCGGGGACGGCGTGGAGCGCCTGATACGTCGGCGTCACGACGACCGCGTGAGTGCCGGTGCCGATCGGATCGTAGTCGCCGGCACCGCCCTTTCCGAGGCCTCCTTCGTCGCCGAGAAGCGACGCGAACGCGAGGAAGTTCGCCTCTTGGGTGCCGCACGTGAAGAGCACCTCGTCGGCGCTGCGCCCGTATCGGTCGCCTACCGAGGCGCGGAGGTCGGAGTCGCCGTTCGTCGGGATGACGTAGTCGAGCCGACCGGGGTCGAGGTCGAACCGGCTCGCGTCCAGCGACCGGATCCCGCTCTCGGCCAACATGATGTCGGCCTCGTGTTCGTGCTCCGCGAACCAGCGTTCGAGGCCGAACGGGTCGATGCGCATACCGCGACTCGGGTCGGAGCGAGGTTAGGTGCTGCGGTCTCTCGCGGTCGCGCACGCCATCAGCCGCCCGACGACGACTCCCGCCGCGCGAACGTCCGTTCCGGCCGCGGACCGTCGTACCCGTCGGGCACGTGCGGGCAGAGCGGGTCGCTCGCCAGCGGATCGCCGGTGTACGCGTACGCCCGCGAGCGGCTTCCGCCGCACACCCGCCGGTACGAGCACGCGCCGCACTTCCCGCGAAGCGCGTCGGGGTTCCGGAGTGACTCGAAAAGCGGCGCGTTCCGGTAGACGTCGACGACGTGATCCGTCCTGACGTTTCCCGCGGATTCAGGCAGGAACCCGGAGGGGTACACCTCGCCGGTGTGACTCACGAACGCGAAGCCGTCCCCGGCGGTGACGCCAGTTCGCCGGCCGATCCCGTCGGAAGACGGCGCGCGCGCCGCGTCGTCGGCGCGTCCCCGTTCGATCGCGACCCGGCGATACATCGGTGCCTCCGTCGTCTTCACGCCGAACGGCGCGTCCGCCGCGACCTCGCGGAGCCACTTCATCACGCGCTCCGCGCGTTCGGGGGAAACCGGATCCAACACCCGTCCCCGTCCGACCGGAACGAGGAAGAACACCGACCAGAGCACCGCGTCGAGGTCGGCGACGAGGTCGGCGACCGCGGGGAGTTCGTCGACGGTCTCCGCACAGACCGTCGTGTTGATCTGGAGGGGGAGCCCGGCGGACCGCGCGGCGCGCGCCGCGGCCACCGTCTGCTCGAAGCTTCCCGCCTCCTTGCGGAACTCATCGTGGGCGGCCGCCGTGGCCCCGTCGAGGCTGAGCGCGAGCCGACGTAGCCCGCCGTCGGCGAGCGCCTCGATCCGCTCGACCGTGAGCGACTCCGTCCCGCTCGGCGTCAGCGTCACCTTGAGTCCGGCGTCGGTCCCGTACGCGACGAGATCGGTCACGTCGTTTCGCGCGAGGGGATCGCCGCCGGAGAGCACCACCAACTGCCCCTCGCCGAACTCGCGGGCGTCGTCGAGCAGCGCCCGCGCCTCGTCGGTCGAAAGCTCCTCGGGGTGGCGGCGTCGCTTCGCGTCCGCCCGGCAGTGTTTACACGCCAACTCACAGGCCTGTGTCATCTCCCAGATCAGCACGAACGGCCGCTGGGACGTGTCTATCGCTCGTGGGTTCATCGTGGATCGGGACCGCGGTGTGGAATCGCCATCGTCGGTGTCGGTGTCTCCGGGGTCGATCGGGCGAGCGTGATCGGGCGAGTGCGATCGGTCGCCGGCGGAGTCGTCCCGCCGGCTAACAGCAGAACATGAACGGATAGACGAGCGCGACGCGGTCGCCGTCCGTCAGTTCCGTGTCGAACCCTCGCTCGTTCTCGTTGAAGCGGCCGTTCACGAGGATCCGGGCGTACGCGATGGTCTGTTCGCCGACCGGGTTCTTCGTCCACGTGCCGGGGAGTTCCTCCGGCGCCGGTGCCCACCCGCTGTGCGTCGCGTCGGCCTCCGTCTCCGCGATGAGCATCTCCTGTAGCTCCGGATACTCCTCGAACAGCTCGTCGAGGAACGCCCGGAGCGTGTCGCCGGTGAAGGCGTACTCGAACTCGTTTTCGCCGAGTTCGGTGCGGACGTGGCCGGTGCACTTCACAGTGACCGTGGTCGTCGCGTCCGCGTCCGACGCCGATTCGGGGTCGCCCTCGGTCCGATGGTCGGTCGCCTCCTGTGTTGCGGTCATATCGTCGCGTACGCGACCGATCCGAATAAGCCGCCGCGCGAACACGTTCGGCGAGACGCGGCGCCCGCTACGGAGACGATCGTCTCGGTGTCGATCGCCTCAGCGCCGATCGCCGCGGTTCGACCAGTTAGTGGCGTCGGCCGCGAGGTCGCGGACCTCTCGACGGATCTGTCCGTAGTTGTCGGCGATGTCCCGCGTGGTCACTATTCCGACCGGTCTCATGTCCTCCGTGACGACCAGTTTTTTGACGCCCTCAGAGCGCATCCGGTCGGTCGCGGTCCGGAGCGTCACCGACGGACGAACCGTCGCGACCGGACTGGTCATGGCCCTCCGCAGCGGAATCGCAGAAAACGGCTCGTCAGAGGCGTATCCCGCGTGGAGCACGTCGGCCTCAGTCGCGATCCCCGCCGGCGTCCGGCCGTCGACGACGATCACGCTCCCGACCCGGTTCCGGAGCATCCGCTCCGCGGCCTCCCTGACGGACGCGCCGACGTCGCAGGTGACCAGGTCCGTCGACATCACATCCTCGACGAGCATGCGTCCCGGTACTCGCGGCGCGCACTTGGTCGTACAGGTCGCGTCAGGTCGATCTCACGGATCTTCGCGGGGCGGCCGCACGACGCGCCCTTTAACCGGCTCCCTCGCGCACGGACGCACATGTTCGAAGACCGGCCGGACCGCGACGCCGAGGTCGTCCTCGTGGGGCGCTCGAACGTCGGCAAGTCCACGCTCATGCGCGAACTGACGGGCCACGACTTCTCGACCGGCGGCAAGCCGGGCGTGACCCGCCAGCCCAACCACTTCGACTGGGCCAGCGAGGGGTTCATGTTCACGGACCTGCCCGGGTTCGGGTTCATGTCCGGCGTCGAAGACGAGCGCCGCGAGCAGATCAAGACGGACATCGTGCACTACTTGGAGGAGAACGCGGACTCGATCCTCGCGGGCGTCGTCGTCATGGACGGGAAAGCCGCCGTCGACATCATCGACCGGCACGCCGAGCGCGGGAACGTCCCCCACGACGTGGAGATGTACGGCTTCCTCGAAGACGTGGGCGTCGAACCCATCGTCGCCGTGAACAAGACCGACAAGATCGACGACCTCGACGACCGGCTCGACGACATCTGTGACCGGCTCGGGCTGTTCCCGCCGTGGCAACAGTGGTCCGACCGGATCGCCCCGATCTGCGCGAAACGCGGCGACATCGAGGCGCTAGAGGAGTGTCTCCGAACGCGTTTTCACGAGCACAACCGGGACGACCTGCTGAAGTTCGTCTCGTAGGTTCGTCTCGTCAGTTCGTCTCCTCTGCTCGTCTCCTCTGTTCGTCTCCTCGATCACTCCACGCGCTCGAACCGGTGGCGCACCACGTCGGCGTGGTCGTTCCACTCGAAGTTCCCGCCGTGGGCTCGGACCATCCGCTCCCTGTAGGCGTCGAGCGACGGCGAACCCTCCCGTTTCGCGTCCGCGTCCGTCATGTCGCCGAGCGTGCGCTCGGTCACCTCGGTCAACTCGAAGGTCACGCCGTCGACCTCGAAGGTGTCGCCCGCCTCGCCGTACCGGTTCCCGCGGTGCAGCTGCGTCACGTCGCCGTCGACGGCGGCCTGTTTCACGCGATCGTTCGGGAGCAGGTCGGCCGGATCGTTCTCGGACATGGACGGGCGTTCGGACCGAACGGGCTTAGGTGTCCGGTCGGTGCGTCGGTCGGAGACGGCCCGGCGAACGCGGCCACTTTCGAATCTCGAAGCGGCGTCGTCCGTCGGTCCGCACGGACGTGGGCACCCCCGACGCGGCCCGAGCCGGGAGATTCAAGAGCGTGCCAGTTCCCTTCTTCGACGATGCGTCAGGACCACCTCATCACCGCGAAACAGCTCTCGCGGGATGACATCGAGGCGGTGCTCGACCGGGCCCGGGCGGTCGCCGACGACCCCGCCGCCTACGCGGACCGGCACGCCGGGCGCGTGCTCGCGCTCTGTTTTTTCGAGCCGAGCACGCGCACCCGGATGAGCTTCGACAGCGCGGCAAAACGCCTCGGGATGAACACCATCGACATGGGCGACGTCGACTCCTCCTCCGTCTCGAAGGGCGAGTCGCTGGCGGACACCGTCCGCGTCATCGAGGGCTACGCGGACGCCCTGGTGCTCCGACATCCGAGCGAGGGCGCGGCCACGCTGGCGGCCGAACACGTCGAGACTCCCGTCGTCAACGCGGGCGACGGGGCCGGCCAACACCCCTCACAGACCCTACTCGACCTCCACACGATCCGCGAGAACCACGGCCTGGACGACCTCACCGTCGGTATCATGGGCGACCTGAAGTACGGTCGTACGGTCCACTCGCTCGCGGCCGCGCTCACCGAGTTCGACGCGAACCAGCACTTCATCAGCCCCGAGTCGCTGCGGCTCCCGCGTTCGGTCCGATTCGACTTACACGAGACGGGCGCGCAGATCCGCGAGCACACCGACCTCGACGGGATCGTGGGGGAACTCGACGTGCTGTACGTCACCCGGATCCAGAAGGAGCGATTCCCCGATGAGAACGAGTACCACCGGGTCGCCGGCGAGTACCGCATCGACGCCGAAACCGTAGAGGACGCGGCGGACGACCTCTCCGTGATGCACCCGCTTCCGCGGGTCGACGAGATCGCCCCCGACCTCGACGCGACGGACCACGCTCGGTACTTCGAGCAGGCCCACAACGGGATCCCGGTGCGGATGGCCCTCCTCGACACCCTGATCGAGAACGCGGAGGCCGTCGAAGGACAGGAGGTGGACCGATGAGCGACCACGAGCTTCGCGTCTCGAAGATCCGAAACGGCACCGTCATCGACCACGTGGAGGGCGGTCAGGCGCTCAACGTGCTCGCCATCCTCGGCATCGACGGCTCCGAGGGGCTCGGCGTCTCGGTCGTGATGAACGTCCCCTCGGACCGGCTCGGCCGAAAGGACGTGGTCAAAGTCGAGGGCCGCGAGCTCTCGCAGTCCGAGGTCGACGTGCTCTCCCTCATCGCCCCCGAGGCGACGATCAACATCATCCGCGAGTTCGAGGTGGCCGAGAAGAACCGCGTCACCCGGCCCGACACCGTGAGCGGCGTGCTCTCCTGTCCGAACCGCAACTGCATCACCAACGCCGGCGAGCCCGTGGAGACCCGCTTCGACGTCGTCGCCGACGGCGTCCGGTGTGACTACTGCTCGACGATCCTGCGGACGGACATCGCCGAGCACATCGACGTGTGACGCGCTCCGTTCGGTGGTCGCCGTCGGTTCCGCGTCACCGATCGTGTCCATCGCGGTCGCCGTCGCCGGTAGATTTTAGCGACTCCGGTTCGATAATTCGCGTATGAGCAAGAAACTGAAGCTCGTCCTCGTGCTGTCGCTGGTCGCGCTCGCGTACTTCCTCTTCGCCGGCGACAAAGAGCCGGTCGAGGTCTGACACAGGTCCGCTCCGATCGCATCGGCATTCACCACCCTCCGCGGGCGGATGCCTGCAGTTTTTACCCCGCAACCGCGTAGCGACTCGCATGTACGGGGTCGTCACGCGCAACGCCGACGAGGTCGAGATGGAGCCGTTCGACCTCGGCTTCTACGAGGTCAAAGACGTCACGGGACGGGCGGCCGCGCCGCTCCCGAACGCCGTGAACATGGTGTCGTGTTTCGGCGATAACGCCGCGGCGAGCGAGAACCCCGATCTCGTCCCCGTCGACGGGCGCGGCGAGCCGGCGACCCGCGACCGCGACTACTTCGACTGGGCGTACATCTGTCCGACTCACCCGGAGTACCGCGACGGACTGCTGGAGATCATCGAGGACTGCGCCGCCGAGAACGATGACGTGCGCCTCGACGACGTGGGGTTCCCGCGCGAGGGGTTCTGTCGCTGTGACCGCTGCGAGCGGCTGTTCGCCGAGAGCGACCGCGAGCGGTGGGCGGACTGGCGCGCCGACGTGATAACCGAGTTCGTCGCCGACGCGGCCGAACTGGTCCCCGGCCGACTGCTGCTCACGCTGTATCCCGACCCGTATCCGGGCCACCTCCGCGCGCGGGCGGGGATCGACGTCGACCGGCTCGCCGACCACGTCGACGAGTTCGTCGTCCCGCTGTACGACACCGAGTACGCGACGACCTACTGGCTCGAAACGATCGCTCGCGGCTTCCGTTCGCGGCTCGGCGGCGACTACGACGTCCACGGCGCGCCCCCGGAGACGCCGTTCTCGCTCGAGCTGTACGCGGTCGAGGTAGACGTCGACGAGCTGATCCACGCCGCCGAGGTCGCGGAGTCGTACGCGAAGGACGTGTACTTCGGCTACGACGCCAACAACGCCGCCGCCGCGCTCCGGCGGAAGGACGCCGACTCGCGCGACGGCGCGGTCCACCGACCCGACTGACGGCCGCGCGAACGAGGATTTATATACCGGCGCGGCGGACGCTTACCCGACCGGCTGCCGGCGTGTGACACACCGGTCGTCTCGCGTTCGCGCGAGGCGGTCGCCTTTCAACGTCCGCGCCGTAGCGGCGGTCGCTCTACATCGTTGAGCCGTCGGCTCGGCATTCCCGGTCCGACCGAGGAGCGCCCGCTACCCGTCTGTCGCCGCGTACGTCTCTAGTTCGGTGATCCGTCCGTCCGCGACGTCGAACACGTCGACGAAGGCGAACAGCGCGTCGCCGTCGGCGTCGAGCAGCCGCCCTCGGACGGCGACGCCGGGGCCCGCGGGGTACACCGCCTCGACGACGTGGGTCGTGTCCGTTATCGGCCGCTCGTCGCGCATGAACGCCACGAAGCGGTCGCGCCCCTCGAAGATCCGGTCCGGGCGTCGCTGGACGAACCCCGGCGCGAGCAGGTCAGCGAGCCGGTCGTAGTCGCCGGCGTCGAGAGCGTCGTAGTACGCGCGAGCGATCCGAGCGCGCTCTGCGGTCGACGGGTCGGTCACGACGCGAGCGCCTCGAACTCCTCCGCCGAGGTCCGGGTCCCCTTCGAGAGCACCACGTCGCCGGCGCGTAGCGTCGTGTCGATGTCGTGGCCCACGAGCCATCCCTCCTCCGGCCGTCGGAGCGCGATGACGCTCGTCGAGATATCGGTCGCCGGTATCCCTTCCTCGATCCGCGTCCCGTCGAGATCGCTGCCGGCCTCGATCACCGTGCGGGTGATGATCTCGTCGGACTCTTGGACCGCCATCTCCACGACGGGGTGGACCCCGAGGTCGCGGGCGACGCCCTCCGTGATCTCCAAGGCTGCGTCCGAGATCTCCTCCGTCGCGACGCCGAGGTGGATCAGCCCGCGGAGCGAGACGGGGTCGACCGCCTCGCGGGCGGCCCGCAGCGTCCACGCCTCGAACCGGGACTGGAGGGCGTCGACCTCGATCTCCAGGTTGTTCACCTCCTCGGCGAGCGCCGCGTTGTCGAACAGCACGGATCCGTACGCCAGATCCACCGCGAGTTCGGAGAGGTTCTTCATCAACACGATCGAGTCGACCGCGCGCTCTAAGTCGTCGATCGCGGGCTCGACGGGCTCGGCCGGCTCGAACGGCTCTTGCGCCAGTTCGGGGTACGCCTCGGCGACGCCCGTCTCCGGGCCGCGGAGGAGCGTCACGTCGCCGGCTTCGAGTCGCGTCCCCGGACCGGGGTTGAGGATCCAGTCGTCCTCGCGGCGAATCGCGATGACGCGCACGCCCGTCACCGACTCCAGGTCGACGTCTTTCAGCGTCCGTCCGGCGTAGTCGGAGTCGGGCGAGACGGTGCCCCGGACCAGCGTCTCGACGCCCTCGGTGAGCGCGCCGCGCATCGCGTCCGGGAGTCCGATCTCCTCCGTGACGATCTTCGCGATGTCGCCGGCGGCGTCGGAGATCTTGTCGGCCGCGCCCACCACGCCGAGCACCGGCGCGAGCGTCTCGGCCTCGTCCGGGCTCCGGGCGGCGAGCATGAGGCTCATCCGCGCGCGCATCTGGAGCACGTCCATCCGGTGTTCGAGTTCGACGACCTCGTGGGCGATCGTCGGGCTCCCGTGGAGGACCGCGGAGTACGAGAGGTCGATCAGCAGTTCGGCCGTGTCCTTCATCTCCACGAGCAGGTCCTTCACGCTCGCCGGCTCGTACCGGACCGAGAGCGGCGACTCCCGCTCGTCGAATCGTCCCATGCGACATCCTCTCCGGCTCCGAGTAAAAGGCTTGTCACGGGCCGATTCCTCCCGGCTTCGACCCGGCGATCAGACCGCGTCGCCGGCGAGATAGGCGGTCGAGTCCCCCGATCTACCGGGTGTCTCGTTGGCTTCGGTTGCCGCGGCCAGATCGACGAGCGCGAGCCACCGCAGGAGCCGGTCGGCGCGCTCGCGCCACGCCGCCTCCCACTCCGGGTCGCGAGCGCGGTCGTGACGCGGCACCGACTCTCGGGTCGCCTCGAACAGGCCGTCTGGCGTGAGCGGCTCCGCGGGCGAGGCCGCTCGCAGGAGCGACAGCGTCTCCGGAACGAGGAGGACGCCCTCGCGGAGTCCCTCACGGACGCGCGCTGCCGTCGGCTCGGCGTCGGTCCGAACGAATCCTCGCGGCGTCTCGTCGACCAGCCCGAGCGCGCGCAGGAACGCGAGCCAGTCGTTCGCGGTCCGGCGGTCGGGGAGGCCGCGGCGGTCACGGAGCCGAGCGCAGCAGTCGTCGGTGCTACCGGGTACGAGCGGCACCGCGCGCTGGTATTCGCGGAGGTCGTCGAGCGAGTCGGGCGGTTCGGGAACCGGCTTGAGACGCATCCCTCAGCGGTAGCCGAACGACGCCGCGAGCAGCTCCTCGTCCGTCTCGCCGACCGTGTACACCGGCCCGTCGATCACGTCGACCGTGACCTTCGCGGGCGCGAAGACGCGCTCGTCCACCTCGTAGAAGTCCCAGTCGGCCTCCTCGAACACCTCTACGAAGGGAGTGCCGTACTCGTCGCGGGCGGTCGAGACGATCTGTTCGAAGCGGTCGTCGTCGCGGGCGACCTGCAGGTGCACCTCGCCGCCGTACGCCAGCGCGTCGTTCGTCCGCCCCATCGCGAGGTCCTCGTCGCGGGTGGCCGGGGCCATCGGCGCGGAGCCGGAGGCGTGGAGCACGTCGGTTGGCTCGTAGCCCACTTCGAGCAGTCGAAAGACGGCGAGTTCGGCCGCGCGCGCGGCGGTCGCGACCGACCCCGCCGTCGAGCCGGTCGCGTAGGCGGGGAGGAAGACGCTCTCGGGGTCGACCTCGGCGAGGTCCGCGACGTGCTCGGCGACCGCCTCGGTCGGGAGCGCGGTCGACTCGATCGCGAGCGTCGCGAACTCCGAGGAGTCGTAGTAGCCGACGCGTTCGAACTCCGTCTCGCGGCCGACGAGGGCCCGGGCGGGACCGGAGCCGAGCCCCTCGAAGCCGTCTTCGGTGGCGAGTTCCCAGCCCGCCTTCTGCGAGCAGAGCAGGGCGATCGCGGGGTGGTCGGTCGAGAGTTCGACGTACTGTCGCGGCGCGCCGGCAACTTCGCCCATGCGGGTCCGCAGGTTCGCGAGGCCCGCGGTCTGGATCTCGGCGAGGAGCAGCCCTGCCTCGACGCCGCCGGCGGCGTCCACGCCGAAGTCGACGACGGTCGCGCCGTTGTCCAGTTCGTAGCCGACGACGTCGAGTTCGCCGGCGAAGTCGAGCGCCTCGTCGACGAGCTCGATCGCGGTCCGATTGATGCTTTCCATGCCCCCGCGTACTCGCTCACCGTTTAAGGGAGTTGTCAGTCGGTCGCGAACCCGCCGGACGCACTCGATCTGGCGCACTCGGTCCGCAACACTCGCCCCGACGCCGATCCCGGACGGGGACGCAGCCGGTCGCTACCAGAAGCCGCCGTCGGAATCGCTCGTCTGGCCGGGGCCGCGGGGGCCGCGCGGTCCGCTGTGCCGCGGATCGGGGTCGATCTCCACCAGCTCCGTCTCGGCGCGCGGGTCGACCTCGCGGCCTTCCTCGTAGCGGACGAAAGAGAGGTAGAAGGGCTCGCCGCAGCCGACTGCGTCCTCGCGCGGCGGCCGGTTCGGCTCGTCGCCGCCGGCGTCGGTCCCACGGATCCCGTCGTGCGGGTCCCAGACGACGCCCTCGCTCTCGCCGCAGACGAACCTGACGCCGTCTGCGTCCTCGAACGGCTCCGTCGGCGCGACGTACGCCCACCCCTCTAAGGGATACGGCGTCACCGACTTGTCCGCGAGGTAGCCGTCGCGGTCGAGTTCGACGAGGGTCCCGCAGCGCGGGCAGTAATAGGTGACCGGGTAGCTCATCGTCTCTCCTCGGGTACGAGGGGCGCGCTGATAAGTGACCGGCCGCAGTCGGGCGTCATCGACTGCCGTGTCCCACGCTACGCTCCGTCGAAGAACGACTCGTGGACGGCCGTCGCGGCGTCCTCGGCGACCGGCCCCTCGACCGTCGTCGTCCCGCCGGCGCGTCGGATCACCTCCTCGCAGGGAATCGTCACCACGTCGCCGGTGAGGTCGTTCAGAGTCGCGCCCGCGACGCCGAAGACGACGCGGTCGATCCCGGCGTAGTGGACCGCGGTCGAACACATCGGACACGGCTCGGTGCTCGCGTACATCGTACACCGCGCCCGCTCGTCGGGGGACAGCTCGCGGGCGGCCCAGCGCGCGAGCGCCAGCTCCGGGTGCGCGGTGACGTCGTCGTCGCTCCGCGTCCGGTTGCGGTCCTCGGCGACGACCTCGCCGTCGACGACGAGCAGCGCGCCGAAGGGGGTGTCGCCGGCGTCGACCGCCTCCTCGGCGAGGCCGATCGCGCGGTCGACGTACGCGCGGTCGTCAGTATCTGCGTCCGTCGCGTCCGTCGGCTCGCCGTCCGCGTCCGTCGCATCGGTCATACGCCCGCGTTCGGGCGGGACCACCTAACAGTTCCCTCCGCGGCGTCGGTCGCCCCTCGCCGAGCCGTCACCGACGCGCGGTCGCTCTCGCGCTTTTATATATCTCCGGCCGCGTACGTGCTCGTGTGTCTGGCGTCACCGTCTCGATCGACCCGCACGTCCACTCCGACGACAGCTACGACGGTCACGAGCCGGTCGAGCTGATCTTAGAGCACGCGTCGGAGATCGGGCTCGACGCGGTCGTGATAACCGACCACGACGTGATCGGCGAGTCGAAGCGCGCCGCCGAGATCGCCGACGAGTACGGGCTGATCGGGATCCCCGGCGTCGAGGTGTCGACGGCGCACGGCCACCTGCTCGCCGTTGGCGTCGAGCGCATGCCACCGCGCCGGAAACCGTACGACGAGACGGTCGCGTGGATCCACGAGCACGGCGGCGTCGCGATCGTCCCCCATCCGTTCCAGCGGTCTCGCCACGGCGTGCGACAGCGTCACATCCCGGTTCCGGCGGGCGAGGACACGGACGGCGCTCGCGCCGGCGACGACGCGGTGTCCGACTTCGCCGACGTTGCCGAAACCGACGGCCCCTCGGAAACCGACGAGGTCGACGCCGTCGAGGTGTTCAACGCGTGGCTGTTCACGGGGTACCGCAACCGCCGCGCGCGGCGGTTCGCCGCCGACCACGACTACCCCGGCGTGGCCGCGAGCGACGCCCACCACCTGGAGTACGTGGGGCGGGCGTACACCGACGTCGAGATCGCCGACCGCGACTCGGTCACGGCGGTCACGGCCGACGACGTTCTCGACGCGATCCGCGACGGGACGACGACCGTCGACGGGCGGCGCGCGCCGATCCGGATGGCCGCGAAACACTACGTCGGCGCCGCCGGCCGCAAGACCGGGTACTACGCCACGACGGGCGCGGCCCGGAGCGCGGCCGCCGCCACGCGGGGAGCCGTCGACCTCGTTTCGACGGTCCGCGTCGCGATCGCCCAGGGGGCCCATCGCGCCGCGCGGGTGCTCTCGTGGGTTACCTGACGGGCCGGCGAGGCCGACGCGGCGCGCGGTCGACCGCGCCCAGAGCGAAACGGACTCACCCGGAGAGCGGGGTTTTTGCACGCGGCCCAGAAACGACGTGACATGAGTCACGACAGACGCGAGACCGGGTTCAAGCGACGGACCCGGGTCGCGGACGCGCGGTCGACGCTGCTCGACGCCGTCTCGCCGCACGGTCGGACCGAGTCGGTCCCCATCGCCGACGCCGACCAGCGGATCGTCGCCGAGCCGATGGACGCTTCGGATCCGGTCCCGAGCTACGACCGCGCGGCGATGGACGGGTACGCGGTCCGCGCCGAGGACACCTTCGGCGCGTCGGATCGGTCGCCGGCCGTGCTCCGGGCCGCGGGCACGGAGGTCGAGTCGCTCGCCCCCGGCGAGGCCGCACGCGTCCACACCGGCAGCGCGGTGCCCGACGGCGCGGACGCGGTCGTCATGATCGAACACGTCGAGGCGGTCGGCGACGAACTCGAGGCGTTCGACGCGGTCGCCGCCGGCGAGAACGTCGGTGCGACCGGCGAGGACGTCGCCGCCGGCCAGCGGCTCTTCGATCCCGGTCACGTCCTCCGACCCTCCGATCTGGGGCTGCTGAAGTCGGTAGGGCTCGATTCGGTCCCCGTGTACGAGCGGCCGACCGTCGCCGTGATCCCGACGGGCGAGGAGCTGGTCCAGTCGGACCCGGTGCCCGGCGAGGTGATCGAGACGAACGGGCTCACCGTCTCGCGACTCGTCGAACGCTGGGGCGGCGAGGCGCGGTACCGCGACGTCGTCACCGACGACGCGGCGGCACTCGCGGCCGCCATCGAACGCGACCTCGACGCCGACGTCGTCGTCACGACGGGTGGGTCGTCGGTCGGCGAGCGCGACCTGCTGCCGGAGGTCGTCGCCGACATCGGCGAGGTGCTCGTTCACGGCGTCGCGCTCAAACCCGGTCACCCCGTCTGTCTCGGGCGGGCGGACGACACGCCGATCGTGTCGCTGCCGGGGTACCCGGTCGCCTGCATCGTCAACGCCGCGCAGTTCCTCCGGCCGGCGCAAAAGCGGAGCGGCGGGACGACGGCGGACCCGTTTCCGACGCGGCGCGCGCGCCTCGCACGGAAGGTACCGAGCGAGCCCGGAACGCGGACGTTCGCGCGGGTGTCGATCGAGGACAGCGACGACGGTCCGGACGGCGGCGAGGGCGACGCCGACCTTCCCGCCGCGACGCCGACTCGCGCGAGCGGGTCGGGGATCCTCTCGAGCGTCGCGCTCGCTGACGGCTGGGTCGTCGTCCCCGAACCCCGAGAGGGGATCGAGGCGGGGGCGGTCGTCGACGTGGAACTGTGGGAGGTGACGCCGTGACCGACCGCCGGGAGTTCCGCGACCTCGCGACCCCCGACGCCGCCCGCGAGGCGATCGCATCGCTCGATCTCGCGCCCGACCCGGAGACGGTCCCGCTGGCGGACGCTCGCGGCCGGGTCCTCGCCGAGCGGATCGACGCCGCGATCGACGTGCCGGGGTTCGACCGGGCGTCGATGGACGGGTACGCGGTCCGCGGCCGCGACACCTTCGGCGCGGACGAGGCCGACCCCGTCGAGCTGGACCTCGTCGGTGCGGTCCACGCAGGGGCCGCCCCCGACGTGACCGTCGAACCCGGAACGTGCGCGGAGATATCCACGGGAGCGGTGATGCCCGACGGGACCGACGCCGTGGTGATGGTCGAGCGGACCGACGAGGTGGGTGACGGCGACCGCCCGGACCGGATCGCGATCCGAACCGCGGTCGCCCCGGGCGACCACGTGATGAGCGCCGGCGCGGACATCGCGGCCGGCGGGCGCGCGCTCGGCCCGGGAACGCGGCTGACACCCCGTGAGATCGGCCTGTTGTCGGCGCTCGGGATCGACGAGGTTCCGGTCGAGGGGACGCCGCGGGTCGGGATCGTCTCGACGGGCGACGAGCTCGTCCGCCCCGGCGACGACCTCGACCCCGCGCGCGGCGAGATCTACGACGTGAACTCGACGACGATCGCCGCGGGCGTCGAAGAGGCCGGCGGCGAGCCCGTCTTCTACCCCCACGCCGGCGACGACTACGACGAGATGGAGCGGCTCCTCCGACGGGCGGCCGACGAGTGCGACCTCGTCCTCTCCTCGGGGTCGACCTCGGCCAGCGCGGTCGACGTGATCTACCGCGTGATCGAGGAGCGCGGCGACCTGCTCCTTCACGGCGTCGCGGTTAAACCCGGCAAGCCGATGCTGATCGGTCGGCTCGACCGGCGGGGTTCGGACCCCGACGAGTCCGGATCAGACGCCGGCGAATCCGGATCAGACGCCGGCGAATCCGCGTACATCGGGCTTCCCGGATACCCAGTCTCGGCGCTCACGATATTCCGGACGTTCGTCGCGCCCGCGGTCCGCGAGGCAGCCGGCCAGCCCGAACCCGCCACGTCGACGGTCGAGGGGCGGATGGCCGTCACGGAGCGCTACGGCGAGGGCCGCCTCCGGCTGATGCCGGTCGGGCTGCTCGACCTCGACTCGGGTACGGAGCGGCCGCCGCTCGTGTATCCGGTGGACAAGGGATCGGGCGCGACGACGAGCCTCGTCGAGGCCGACGGCGTCGTCGCAGTCGATCCCGACACCGAGGTTCTCGACGCGGGCGAGACCGTCGAGGTCCAACTGTTCTCGCCCGACGTCCGCCCGCCGTCGCTGCTCGGCGCGGGCGAGGACGACCCGGCGTTCAACCGACTGCTCGACCGCCTCGCCGCGCCGCGGTACCTCCCGGTCGGGTCCAGAGAGGGATTGCGCCGGCTCCGAGACGGCGTCCCCGACGTGGCCGTGGTCGCCGGGCCGACGAGCCGCGACGTGGACTCCGTTGTCCTCGGCGGCTGGTCCCGCGAGTGGGGACTCGTCGTCCCCGAGGGAAACCCCGCGTCCGTCGACGGCCTCTCCTCGCTCGTCGAGAGCGACCTCCGGTTCGTGAACCGTCCGCCCGACTCCGGACTCCGACGGAGCCTCGACGACGCGCTCGACCGACTCGCGGAGCGTCGGTCGGTCTCGAAGTCGGATCTCACGGCGCGGATCGACGGGTATGAACGCACGGTCCGCGCCTTCGAGAGCCCCGTCAGGCGGGTGACCGCGGGCGACGCCGACGCGGGACTCGGACTCCGGGAAACCGCGGAGCGGCTGGGCTGCGGGTTCGTTTCTCTCGGCGAGCAGTCCGTGACGGTCCGCGCCGCGCCCGACCGCGTCGACCGCGACGCGGTGCGGGAGCTCGCGGCACTTCTGGACGATCCCGGCGCGGATGACCCGGTCGGATCGCTGGTCGGCTACTCGTGGGACCGCTCGCCCGATCTCTGATCGGCGACGACACCGAAGCGCTCGATGGCCGGCGATCCGGCGAGTTATATTCGATACCGCGCCCACGCCCGCCGTGACCTGACGCCCCGCTCGCGGCGACCGAGGCCGTCGCCCGGCGCACCGCCGCGAGACAGCGGCCGCGCCGGCTGTTCGCCATCATCGGTTGCCGAGTTGGATCGGATCGTCGTCCGGTGTGACGCCGATGCGCACCTCGTCGCCCACGTCGACGGCCGGTTCCCGCCAGACGACCTTCGCTCCCACGCCGTCGCGCGCGCCGAACAGCGACAGCCCCGTCACGCGCTCGCCGTTCGCGACCACCGCCGCGTCGTCCCACCGGATACTCCTCCCGCGAGCGACGCCGACGCGACTGCCCCAGAGAGACAACGCCGTCCCGTCGTCGAGCGGCCGCTCCCGGAACGTCCCGCCGCCCGCGTAGTGCGTCAGTCCGCCGTCGAGCGGGACTCCCTCGTCGCTCGCGAGCGCCGCGAACCGCTCGCCGGGTGCGGGATGTGACGGTGCGTCGAGGACCACGTGTGTTGGTCCGCGTTCCACGACCGTGCCGGTCCCGTCCCACTCCACCGCCTCCACGTCGACTGCGGCCGTCACCGGGAGCGACCCGCTCGCCCTGATCGGGTCCGTCTCCGGCGGCCGGAAGCCGAGGTGGACGTGGTCGTCTACCCACCGTCCGAAGAAGCCCGACCGCGTCAGCTCCCCGAGCGTGTCGCCGACGGCGACGCGGTCGCCCGCCTCGACCGCGGGGACCACATGGAGAAGCCGCGCGACGGTTCCGGGCGGTGCGCCCGTTCGTCGGCACCACGCCTCGTCGAGGTCGACGACGATCAGGTGATCCTCGTCGGCCGCGTACGGACGGTCCGGACAGCCGACGGTCCGCGTCTCGCGCACGACGCCGGAGACGGGAGACGGCCCGGTCGATCCGGAGGGATAGAGGTCGATCGCGCTGCCGTCGTCGTGTGCGCGGTACGGGGAGTTGAACCGAGAGAACCGCCGATATCGGCCGAGCACAGCCGACGGGATCGCGACTGGCATCGTCGTTTCGACGTGGGGCTCCGGGGGCAAGTACGCGTCGGAACTTCGATCGCGGCACCGGTTCGGCCGCCGTCCGGCCTCGCTCTAGGCCGGATCAGTCGTCGTCCGCCGGCTCCATCCCCGTGATCACGAAGCGGGCTCCGCCCGCCGCCGACGCCTCGACTGAGAGGTCCCAGCCGTGCGCGTCGGCGATGTCGCCGACGATGGCGAGCCCGAGACCCGTGCCGCCACCGAGCGAGACGCCGCGTTCAGTCACCTGATCGCGCCGATCGGGCGGCACTCCGGGCCCGTCGTCGCCGACGGCCAGCGCCACGCCGTCGTCTCGGGATTCGATCGCGACGTGCACGGCGACGTCGTCGCCGCCGTGTTCGATCGCGTTTCGGAACAGGTTGGCGAGGAGCTGTTCGAGCCGGTCGCGGTCGGCAAGCACCGTCGGGTCCGGTCCCTCGACCGTCAGCGTCGCCGCCGCGGTTTCGAGCCGGGACCAGACCCGTCGGACCGCGGCGTCGAGCGACACGCGATCGAAGGAGTCGACGGCCTTCCCAGCGGTCGCGAGCGACAGCAGTCCCTCGATCAGGTCGTCCATTCGTTCGTGCGCGTCCGCCGCGCGGTCGAGCGCCTCCTCGCCGTCGTCGCCGTGTCTGGCGAGTTCCACGGCCGCTGTCGCCGCCGCGAGCGGATTCCGGAGGTCGTGTGAGACTACTCCCGCGAAATCCTCTAGCCGCTCGTTCTGTCGCTCCAGCTCCGTCTCGCGCTGCTCCAACTCCGCCTGTCGCCGCTCGCGCTCGGTCACGTCCCGCAACAAGAAGACGTGTCCTCGGTCGGTTCCACGGGGGTCCGTGATCGGATCCTCCTGGATGTCGAACTGTCGCCCGTCGATCGCGATCGGGTGTTCGACGCCGACCTCCAGCCGCGGGAACACCGCCGACAGCGACGCGCCGACCGCGTCGTCTGAGAGGAGGCTCTCTGCAGCCGGGTTGAGATCGCGGATCCGACCGTCAGAACCGGCGACGATCACGGGGTCTTGCATGACTTCCACGGCCGTGTCGCGGGCGACGACGGCGGCGTCGAGGGTGCCGAGCCAGAAGACGGTGCCGTACAGGAAGACGCCGTGAACCACGAGCGCCGCCGGATACCACGCGAGGGCCGCGTAGCTCCCGAAGTCGACGATCGTGATGATACCCGCGAGAAACGGGAACAGGGTGCCGAGCAGGATGACGAACGTCTGGAGCCGGTAGCGGTTGCCCGTCCGGTGGTACAGGTCGATCACGACGAGCGCGCCGGCGAGACACAACCCGTAAGCGTACACCACGAACGCCCAGTCCGCGGGACCGAGTCCGAAGGACAGGAGGGTGAACGGCCCCTCGACGACGGGGCGTAGGGACTGCCGAGAGAGCCCGTGTGTCGCACTCGACCACGCGGTCAACACCCAGATGAACGCCGGTGCCGCGAGCGCGACGACCCGCTCTTCGGTTCGCCAGCGGTCGCGTCCCGAAAATGCGAGGACGAACGCCATCCATATCCCGGGAACCGCGGCGACGAACGGGGTCGCGAGGTTGAGCGCGACCGCCATCGCCAGTTCGCTTCCGCTCGCGACGCGCACGGCGTACAGGAGGGATATCCCGCCGCCACAGAACAGGTAGAGCGCGACTTCGGTCCCGCCCGGCACGGTGCGATCGCGCCACGCGACGCGCCCGAGCCACAGACCGATGACCCCGGCGAGCAGGCAGGCGACGAGGTACGCCTGCACCGGTAGCGCGCCGAGGTCACTCATCAGTTCGTGACTCGTCCGACCCCGCAAAACCCTTGCGTATACCGTGTCTCCCCCGCAACGGGTTTCACGTATCGGGGCGTCCGGCCGGTATGCGCGTGTTTCGAGACCGTGCCGACGAGTCGCCGCTGACGCGCTCGCGGACAGAATGCCTGCTCGCGAGCGCGGCCGACGGAACGCCGGCGATCCGCGTGTGGCGTCCGCCGGGCGTGATGGCGTTCGGCCGTCGCGACGCCCGCGATCCCGGGTTCGATCGCGCAGTGCGGATCGCCGAAGACCGGGGGTTCGAGCCGCTCGAACGCGATGTCGGCGGGCGAGCCGTCGCGTATCCGGGCGACGCGCTGGCGTTCGAACACGCGGTTCCGCTGACCGACGCCTCGGCGTCGATCGCCGATCGGTACGACCGAGCAACGGCGACGGTCGCCGACGCGCTTCGAGGGCTCGGTGCGGACGTCGTCGCCGGCGAACCGCCCGCGTCGTTCTGTCCGGGCGATCACTCGCTCCGCGTCGCCGCCGGCGGGAAAGTCGCTGGACTCGCTCAGCGAGTCCGCGCGGACGCCGCGCTCGTCGCAGGGTGTCTCGTCGTCACTCGAGCCGACGCGCGAGCGATCGCGACCATCACGGATCCGGTTTACGAGGCGCTCGCGGTTCCCTTCGATCCGACGACCGTCGGCAGCGTCGCGGCCGCCGGCGGTCCGTCCGATCCCGAACGCGTTGCGCGGGCCGTCGAGGACGCGTTCGTCGACGGTCCGTGGGGTAACGGTCGGCGTCGAATCGACCGAGTCGGGGACGACGCGTGACGTCCTCCCGCGAGCGTGATCGTCCGTTGGCGGGGCGATCGCTCCGCTATCGGGGCGTTCGGCCGCCGATTACGGTTTCGACGTGCTTTTTATTCGCGGGAGTCTCCGATCGCGCATGGCCGAATTCAAAGTCGTCGTCGCCGACCCCGAGACCGGCGAGACGTTTCAGCGCGAGATCGACGGACAGGACGCGAACCGATTCCTCGGGCGCGAGATCGGCGACGAGATCGGCGGCGACGCCCTCGGACTCTCGGACCACACGGTCGAGATCACCGGCGGCTCCGACGAGACCGGTCGCCCGATGCGCGAGGACGTCTCCGGGACCCGCCTGAAGGAACTGCTCTTGGAGGACGGCGTCGGCTTCAAGCCGTCGCGAGAGGGCGAGCGCAAGCGTATCACGGTCCGCGGCCGCGAGATCGACGATGACGTCGCACAGATCAACGTCTCGGTCGTCGAGGGCGACGACGTCGCCGCCGCGTTCGGCGAGGGCGACGACGCCGACGAGTCCGACGAGTCCGACGAGGAGTAACCCCCGTTTCGATGCCCCGCGTTCCCTCCGACGACGAGGGCGTCGCTTCGATACGCGTCTCTCTCGCGCGCAGCGGCGGCACTCGCCGTCCCTGCGTCCGCCTCCCAGACGACGACGCGCTCGCCGGACGCGTCGAGTCCGGCACGTGCGAGTCGCTCGGGCTCTCCGAGGGCGACGTCGTCCGCCTCGTCTTCGACCGCGAGGAGCACCACGCGCTCGTGCGGGCGGACGGCCGCGGACGACTGATCCGCGGCGCGTACGACAACCGGCGGCTCGCGCGCGAGCCCGGCGAGGGCGACAACCGGCTTGTCGCGTGGCTCGATGCCGCCGGCCGAGACCCGGACGAGAGCGTCGTCCTCGACGTTGTCGTCCCCGGAGAGCTGTACGGTCTCCGGATTCCAGGAGACCGCGCCATCTACGACGCGAACCGCGGCCCCCGATCGTCGCTGTCGGATATCGCGCGGGACCTCGACGGGTGAATCGGGTCCGCCGGTCGGATCGCTTATTCTCGCTCGGCTCCGATCCGAGCACATGAGAGAGGTCGACGCGGATCTGACGACGCTCGACCGCGGGATCATAAACGCCTTTCAGGGCGGGTTTCCGGTGACTGAACGGCCGTTCGAGCCGGCCGCGGCGGCGCTTCGAGAGCGCGGCGTCGACGTCACCGGCTCGGAGCTGTGCGAGCGCGTTCGCGAACTCGACGCTGAGGGGATCTTGTCTCGATTCGGCGCGCTCGTCAACGCCGAGGCGATCGGCGGCGCGGCGTCGCTCGTCGCGATGCACGCGCCGGAGGACCGCTTCGACGCCGTCGTGGAGACGGTCAACGGGTTCACCGAGGTCGCGCACAACTACGAGCGGGAGCACCCGCACCTCAACGTCTGGTTCGTGGTGAGCGTCGCGGACCACCCGGACCCGGACAAAGACGGGAGCGACCGGGTCGAGGAAGTCCTTGCAGATATCGAGGCGGCGACGGGTCAGGAGACGTACAACCTGCCGAAGCTCCGGGAGTTCCACGTCGGCGCGACGTTCCTCGTCGACGGGCCGGTCCCCGACGGCGACGTCGACCTGTCGGACCTCGGTCACGACGCGTCGCCGACCGATCGGTCGACGTTGACCCCGGCCGAGCGCGACCTCGTCGTCGAGATTCAAGGGGGGCTGCCGATCACAGAGACGCCGTACGCCGACGTGGCGGCCGCGATCGACGCCGATGTCGCGTGGGTGATAGAGACGATACGACGGTTCGAGCTGGAGGGGAAGGTCCGCCGGGTCGGCGTCATTCCGAACCACTACGCGCTCGGGTACACGGAAAACGGGATGACCGTCTGGGACGTGCCCGAGGACGCGCTCGACGAGGTCGGGCCCGCGGTCGCGGATCTCTCCTTCGTCACACACTGCTACGAGCGCCCGCGCCACGCCGGCGTCTGGGAGTACAACTTCTTCGCGATGACGCACGGACGGACGGAGGCGGAGAGCGAACGCCGGATCGCGGAGGTCAGAGACCTGATGGCGGAGTACTGGGACGTGGGCGAGAGCGATTGGGACACGTTGTTCTCCACTCGAATCCTGAAGAAGACGGGGATCCGCATCGCCGACCGTGCGGAGAGCAACACGGCGTGATCGCACCGTGATCCCGCTGTATCACGACTTCACCGGCGAGACGGTGTTGGTGATCGGCGGCGGCGGCGTCGGCGCGCGGAAGGCGTCGCGGTTCGCCGACGAGGCGCGAGTCGTCGTCGTGAGCCCCGCGTTCACCGATCGATTGGCCGACCTCGCGACGGGTACCGCCGATGCGGATCGCCCCGGCGTCGAGCTCGTTCGCGCCGCGCCAGACGCCGCCGCAGTCCGCGACTGGATCGACCGGCTCGCACCGGCGCTCGTCGTCGCCGCCACGGACGACGCGGTCGTCAACGCGGCGGCCGAGGCGGCCGCGACAGAGCGCGGGATCCTCGTCAACCGCACGGACGTTTCGACTGCGGATCGCCCCGACGGCCGCGCCGCGGAGAGCGTGGTCGTCCCGGCGACGGTCGACGACGACCCGGTTCGGGTCGCCCTCTCGACCGGCGGTGTGAGCCCGGCGCTCGCGAAGGCCCTCCGCGAGCGCATCGCAGACGAGATCGAGGGGGCGGGGGCAATGGCGTCACTCTCCGGCGATCTGCGCGCGGAGCTGAAAGATCGGGGCGTTCCTCCCGAAGCGAGGCGCGAGGCGATCCGTCGAGTCGTGCGATCCGAGGGGGTTTGGAAGGCTTTACAAAAGGGGAGATCCTACGGCCGAAGTGAGGCAGATTCCGTGATCGAGGAGGTACTCACCCGATGAACGAGACGGGGGCCATCACCGGTGTCAGCGTCGCCCACTCCCGCGCGACTGTCGACGAGATCGAGGCCGCGGGCGGCGACGGCGTCCGCGCCACCGTCTCGGACCTGCTCGCCCGCGACGGCGTCGAGGAGGCGTTCGCGCTCCAGACGTGCAACCGCTCGGAGGCGTTCGTCGTCACCGATCGGACCATCGACGGAGCGGTCGCGCTGGAGTCGTTCGCGCCGGAGGTTCGTGGCGGCGCGGTCCGTCGCCTCGACCACGAGGAGAGCTTGGAACACCTGATGCGCGTCGCGTCGGGTCTCGAATCGCTCGTGCTGGGGGAAGACCAGATCATCGGGCAGCTCCGCGAGGCGTACGAGGAGTCCAAGTCCGCCGGCGGCATCGGCCCCGTGCTGAAGGACGCGGTGACGAAGGCGCTCCACGTCGGCGAACGCGCCCGCAACGAGACGTCGATCAACGAGGGCGTCGTCTCGCTCGGCTCGGCCGCGGTCCGGCTGGCCGCCACCGAGATCGACCTGACGGACGGGTTCGCCGTCGTGATCGGCGCCGGCGAGATGGGGATGCTCGCGGCCCGGACGCTCGACGACACGCCGGTCTCGGACATCGTGGTGGCGAACCGAACGGTGCCGAACGCGGAGTTCGTCGCCGAGGAGGTCGATACGCCCGCGGAGGCGGTGTCGCTCGGCGACCTTCCGGCTGTGATACCCGACGCCGACCTCGTGATCTCGGCGACGGGTAGCACGGATCCGGTCGTCGATCCCGACCACGTCGCGGACGCGGACCAGATCGTCTGTATCGACATCGCACAGCCTCGCGATATCGATCCCGCGGCGGCCGACAGCTCGGGCGTGACGCTCTACGACATCGACGCGCTCGAAGACGTCACCCGGCGCACTCGCGAGAGCCGCGAGGAGGAGGCGCGGACGGTCGAGTCGATCATCGACGAGGAGCTCGACCGGATCCTTCAGGCGTACAAGCGCAAGCGCGCCGACGACGCGATTTCGGCCATGTACGCGGGTGCGGACCGGGTGAAGGCCCGCGAGGTCGATCGCGCCGTCTCGAAGCTGGAGTCGCAGGGCGACCTCACCGAGGCGCAACGCGAGACCGTCGAGGACATGGCCGACGCGCTGGTCGGGCAGTTGCTCGCGGCCCCAACTCGGTCGCTGCGCGACGCCGCCGGCGAGGACGACTGGGAGACCATCCGAACGGCGCTCCGCCTGTTCGATCCCGAGTTCGACACCCTCCCAGACCGTCTCGGCGCAGTCGCGTCGAATCCCGATGCAGCCGCCGAGTTCGACTCCCCGCCCGATTCGGTCACCGAGGAACTCGACGACTGAGCAGACGGAGGGAAAACGCCAACACCCCGCGGAGCGACGCTTCTCTCATGGACGGGACGACCGGCCGGGGGCAGGCGGCACTCATCGAGGGCGACACCGAGTTCGACGGCCGTGACGCCGCGCTGCTCGACGCGATCCACGAGACGGGCTCCGTCGCGGCGGCCGCGTCGGATCTGGGACGCTCACGGGCGCGTGCGCTCTCGCGGATCGAGACGTTGGAGGACGCGTTCGGCGTCCTCGTCGAGCGCACGCGGGGCGGATCGGGCGGCGGCGGGAGTCAACTGTCGCCGGCCGGCAGACGGCTTTTGAACCGCTACGACCGGCTCCAAGCGGTGCTCGCGGCGACCGCGACCGTTCCGGAGACGGTGCTCGACGGGACCGTGCGACGCGTCGACGGTGAACTGGCGACGGTCGACACCGCGGTCGGCGACGTTCGCGGACTCCACGACGGCGTGGGCGTCGGCGACGCGGTGCAGGTCCGCATCGGCGCGGACGCGGTGACCGTGTACGCGAGCGACGAGCGCGCGGACCCGAACGCGACGAGCGCGCGGAATCGACTCCACGCCGAGGTGGTCGCGATCGAGTCCGGCGAGACGGTGTCGACGGTGCAGATCGGGGTAGACGGGGTGACGTTCCGCGTGTTGATCACGAGCGACAGCGCTGCGCGGTTGGATCTGGCCGTCGGCGACGAGGTGTTGATCCGATGGAAGGCGACGGCGACGCGGCTCGTGAGTCAGACGAGCGGGTCCGGATCGCGGTGACCGATCTCGGTACTGCAGTGACGAAGCCGGGCCGATATCCGCCGGCGGCTGTCGCTTCCGTCCCCTCGACGCCGACGCGATCGAGGGGATCCATTTTTGACGGGTCGGCGGGTACTCCGCGCTATGACCGAGTACACCGTCGAGTTCGTCGGCACCGGAGAGACGATCGAGGTGGCCGACACCGAGACGATCCTCCAGCCCTGCATCGAGGAGGGGATCGCGCAGGAGTACTCCTGTCGCGTCGGGATGTGTCTGGCCTGTTCCGCGGAGATAGTAGAGGGCGAGGTGACGCAACCGGCCGCACGCGGACTCACCGACGAGGAGGCGGAAGAGTACGCGCTCACCTGCATGGCGCGGCCGCAGTCCGACCTCACACTCGATCGGGGACAGTACCCGCCGAGCATCGAGGACGACGCGGCGACCGCGACGGGAACCGACGGCGACGGATCCGGGGACAACACGGCGACGGGCGGCGCAGCCGCGGACGACGACTGACCGGAACGACCCCCCACTGACGGACCGACTCCCGCCAGCCGTCGTCTCGCATCAGAACTCGAATCCGACGGCGTCGGACCGCGGCGTGAGCGGACTCGTCGGGTACGGCGGCGACGCCGTCGGGTCGTTGAACGCTCCGGGCGCGACGTCGTTCGGCGCGTCGGGGTAACACAGTGCGGCCAGCGTCTGGATCGCGGTCCGCCCGCTCGCCAGCTCGAACTGGCCGCCGCCGTACAGCCGGATCCCGTTCTCTCGGCAGTACGATATCGTCTCGAATAGCGATTCGAGCGTGCCGAACCGCGAGGGCTTGATGTTACACCATCCCGGCTCGACCGGCAGTTCGCGCAGGCTCTCGACGCCGTCGATCGGATAGTCGAAGGAGAGTCGCTCGGCCTGCGGCTCCACGAGAGCTCGCGTCTCCGGCGTCACGGCGGCGTCTTCGACGACGGCGGCCGGGAACGCGGCGAACACGTCGCGGTACAGTTCCGGGTCGGCCTCGACGTCGACGTCGGTCCCCTCGTACCAGCCCTTCAGGTCGAGGATCCGCACGGCGTCCGTCTCACGGAGGGTGACGAACGCCTCGTCGGGCCAGTCCGGCGTCGGGTCGAGTTTGAACTCCAGGTCGTCGTCGAGCGCCAACAGCTCCTCGACGCGATCGGTCGTCGGCGGGTCGCCGAGCCGGGTCGACACGACGAACCGGACGGGATCCGCCTCGATCCCGAGAAACTCGCCGAGCGACTCCCCGCGCTGACGCAGGGCCAGATCGAGTGCGGCGCTCTCGACCGCCCATCGTCGGTAGTGCCGAAAGTGCGCCTGAGTCGGCGGTCGCGCCGAAAAGAGATCGATGCCGTCGAGGTGTGTAGACAGCTCCGCGATCGTCCATTCGCCTTCGAGGTCGATCGGGTCTGTCTCCGCGAGCGCGTTGTGGTCCGCGGTCTCGTAGGTCACGTCCTCGCCGCGGCCGACGACGCCGTCGCCCGAGAGCCGGAACTCCGTGGTCGTCCGCTCGAAACCGCTCGTCGTCTCACTGACGTACCGCCGTCGTCCGACCGACTCGATCGTGACCGACAGATCGGCGACCCGCTCGTAGACGCTCATGTCGTCCCCGACGGTCCGGACGAACTTAAACGGGGATCGGTGGACGGAGTTCAGAGAGACTCGTCTCCGTTCCGTGACGCCGCCCGCTGCCGCAGCGTCGCGACCCGCGTCGCCAGCGTCCAGTACAGCGGCACGACGGTCAACGCGACCGCGCCGGCGGCCGCGACCTGCAGGACGGTAGTCGTGAACCACGGGGCAGAATCGGCGTACGGCAGCCACGTATGGGTCACGTCGCCGGTCACGGGGACGAAGTAGTCCATGAGGAGATCTATCGTGTACCACAGTGTCGCGACGCCGACCGCCTTCAGCGGGAAGTCGGTGATTCGGTGGAGCACGAACGCCTGCACGACCATTCCGAGGTGGCTCACGAAGAGGAACGCGTACATGACGGGCCCCGAGTTCGCGAGGAACTGCGGGTAAAATACCGCGAGCACGTACGGGGTCCATAGTCCGAGTTTGACGTTCCCGAAGAAGGCGAACGCGGCGAGGGTGTCGCTCGACCGACCAACCGCCCACGCCGCGAGCGCGAGCGCGATGAGCAGCGTCGCACCGGGGCTGTCGGGGATGAACAGCCACATCTCGGCCGGGAGCGCTCGGAACTGAGACCGATAGTACCAGAAGCCGAACGCGGTACCGGCGAGGTTGATCGCGACGATGACCCAGACGAACCGGAAGGCGATGTCTTCGAGCGCCGTCGGAAGAGGCGCGAGCCACCGGGGCAACGACTCGCTGTCCGGAGGGTCACGCCCGAGCGCGCCGGCGATGTCCATACCCTCGGGTCGGACCCGTCAGTCAAAGCCGTGGCGGTCGCGGAGGATCGGGACGAAAAGGGCTATGAGTCCCCGGCGGAAACTCGGTGGTATGCGCCCGCGAACGCTGCTCGCGCTGCTGCTCGTCGTCCCCCTCGTGGACGCGCTCTTCCTGATCGTGGTCGCGGAGCGGTTAGGCTGGCCGACCACCGTCGCACTGGTCGTGCTGACGGCGGTGCTCGGGATGCTGCTGCTCCGCGCCGAGGGGCGCGCGACGCTCGCACGGGTCCAACGGAAGCTCGCCCGCGGTGAGCCACCGACGGACGAACTGCTCGACGGCGGGCTGCTCATCGCCGCCGGCGCGTTCCTGCTCACGCCGGGGCTCGTCACCGACGCGGTCGGCTTCCTGTTCGCGTTCCCGCTCTCACGGGTTCCGATCCGGGTCGCGCTCAAGAAGTACGTCGTGGTCCCGTACCTCGACAGCGAGACCGGGGGCTTCACTACCGGGAACGTCTACGTGGGTGGGTTCCCCGGTGACGGCGGCGGATTCACGATGGGCGGGAGTTTCGGAGGCGGATTCGACGGCACCGACGACGTCGGACGATCGAACGACTCGACTGAGCGCGACACGGCCGGTAGCGATTCGGCTACTTCCGCCGAGGATTGGGGGGGAAGCGACGACGCAGACGATGTCGTCGACGTGGACTACACCGTCGAGGACGACGAGTCGAAGCGGACTGACTGACCGTTCGACAGCGAAAGACGGCCGGCGCTTCTGATCGAAATCGCGAGACGGCGACGCGACGATCGAAAGGAAACCCTTAAAATCCTACCCGCGCAACCACTGAATGCGCTCACCTGGGCCAATAGCTCAGTCAGGTTGAGCGCTCGGCTGATAACCGGGAGGTCCACGGTTCAAATCCGTGTTGGCCCACCTTAATTGAATTCGGGCCTCGCCCGAATGAATTGGTGGGCTGGGACTCCCCAGCCACCCAATTTCGTCGTTCTACACCGCTAGAGGTACCGCTGGCGTGCCTTGTCCGGGCAAGAATTAAGCCGGCAGTCCTCGCTGTCCTGCGATTCGTGACTATCCGGCACCTACGGTCACACTAAACCGGTATCGACGATCAGCGAGCAGCCTGGCTTCGAAATAGCCGGTCCACGGCGGTAGCACACAGACGACAGAGTTCGATATCGACCTCATCGCGGACGGGAGTCGCGGTCACAGTCCCTACCACGCTCGCGCAGTCAGCGTCGACGCGAACTCCACGCTTCGCGTCGAGATCGAGGCGGTGAACGGCTCGCTCGACATCACGCGGATCTTCTGTGAGGGAGACAGCGTCCACGACGCCGACGTGCCGGACTGGGTCAGGCGCGTCGCCAAGGTGGTCGGCGAGCGACTCGACGGAGGTACCTGATGGCGGACGCCGTCTTTCCTTTCCCGGGCGGGAAGAGCCGCTTCGCGTCGTGGATCCTCGACCAGACGCCCGAGCACACCTGCTTCGTGGAAGTGTTCGGGGGTGCGGCCGGCGTCCTCGCGAACAAGGACTCGGACACGAGCGACGTCGAGGTGTACAACGACCGCGACGGCGACCTGGTGCAGTTCTTTGAGGTGCTCCGCGACCGCTGCGAGGAGCTGGTCGAGTGGCTTGATCGGACGCCGTACTCGCGCGAAATCTACGACGAGTGGGCGCACAAGTTCTTCCACGGCTACCGGCCAGCCGACCCGATCGAGCGCGCCGGCCAGTTCTTCTACCTCCGGTACACGCAGTGGGGCGCGACGTACGACAGCATCGCCGGGTTCGGGACCTCGAAGGTCCGGAGTCAGGCCCAGTCGTACACGAACAAGGTCGACCGCCTCGATGAGTTCGCCGACCGGTTCGCAGACGTAGTCATCGAGAACCCCGACTGGGCCGAGGTCTTCGAGAAGTACGACAGCGCGGACACCGTGTTCTATTGCGACCCGCCGTACGTCGGCTATGAGGACTACTACCTCGTGAACACGATCGACCACGAGGCGCTCGTCGACGGGCTCGCGGGGTTGGAGGGTGACTGGATCTGCGCGGACGAGTATCTTCCGGACGGGTTCGAAGACGTGTACGTGCTCGATCGCGACGAGAAGCGATTCATCAACAACGGGAAGCGCGGGTCCTCGAAGGACGCGAAGGAGCGGCTCGTGATGAACTTCGAGCCGGAGGGGATGTGAACCAAGACGAGAACGGTCACTAAGTCTATTTTCTCGGCTCTGTTGGGCTCTTATTTCACGGTGACTCCCACTACCCGTATTGGATGTAGCACATCTACCAGTTACCGACTCAGCCTCGATAGGTTATTCGATCAGCAGTACAGACGATGGACTCTGCAGTAGCGCCAGGCTTCGCTGTACTTACAGGCGATCCGGGCACTGGATCCTGACCTGACCGAGCCAAAGCGGCCTTGTTTTGCACAGGGGTGTTACGAGAACTTCGGCCGCTTAGCGTACGCGATCGGGTCGCGTGACCCGGCATTTCGAAACGCCTCCAGCCGGAACGCACAAGCATCACACGTTCCACACGCCGGCTCCTGCTCCCGGTAACACGACCAGGTCATCTCGTACGGGACACCGAGCTCTAAGCCGCGCTCAGCGATGTCCGATTTTGACCACTCGACGAACGGCGCTTTCAAATCAATCTCCGTCTCCGGCTTCGTCCCAACGTCGATCACTTGCTGAAACGCGTCGAAAAAGGCCGGCCGACAGTCTGGATACCCGGAGAAATCCTCCGAGTGCGCGCCGATGAACAGTGTCGAGGAGTCGGTTGCTTCCGCGTACGAGGTCGCCATCGACAACAGGTTCGCGTTCCGGAACGGGACATATGATGTCGGGATCTCGTCACTCTCTAGGTCCGCGTCAGCCACGTCCATCTCTTCGTCAGTCAGACTCGACCCACCGATCTGCACGAGGTGGCCCGTTTCGATATGGAGAAAGTCTGCTGCGTCAACCTCGCCAGCGAGTGCCTCCGCGCACTCGAACTCTTTGGCTTCCGTGCGTTGCCCGTACGAAGTGTGGAGAAAGTACGGTTCGTACCCTTGCTCCATCGCCTCGTACACGGCCGTCGCACTATCCATCCCCCCAGACACCAGGACCACCGCACTTTCAGTACTCATGAGTTTGCTGTTGTATCGAATTCGTCTTCGCTCTGTCCATCAGGTTGCACTTGTATCACGGCATACCCCCGATTCACGTGTTCTAGTGAGACGTTCATGTCCCTGGGGCGTCGTTCCACAGATCCACGTGGAGTCGTGGCGTGTATCGGTACCCATGCTCCATCGCTAGTTCTGCCACGCGGCTTCGCGTCCTATCGAGTTTCTCACGCATCATGCCTTCCGGCATCAACAACACGTCCTCGTCCGCCAACGTCGACGCCGTCGCCGTCCGCACCCGCTCAACGAGGTCCGTGATTTCTGGGAGATCTGACTCATCGGTTACGACAAACTTGAGTTGCGTTTCGTATTCATCAACCATCTGGGAGAGTGCATCCATATCGATCCGATTCTCTTCGTGCTTTTTTTCCCACTCCCCGTCGCCTTTCGGATCACGGTCCGGCGTCGGCGTGCTGCTCGCCAGCTTCGGACTGATGCTTGCGATGTCGATCGGTGCATCCCGGTAGATGGTCCCGTTTGTCTCCACTGTCGTATGATACCCGTCTGCGGCGAGCCGTTCGAGGAGATCTACAGACTCCTCGTGAATGAGTGGTTCCCCGCCAGTGAGGACGACGTGGTTCGCCTGATCGTGTGACTGTACTTCTGCGACAATGGAATCAACATCGCGCCACGCACCGGTCGGCTCCCATGACGTGTGGTACGAATCACAGAACCAACAGCGCAGGTTACACCCGGAGGTTCTCACAAACATTGAGGGCACGCCGACAAGCATTCCCTCGCCCTGTAACGAGTAGAACACTTCGTTGATCGGGAGACCCTCAGCAGCCGCCTCAGCGTCTGTTGTGGGTTCTTCCACGTCACTAGCGACCGGCATCAGTACGTCGCACAGAGCTCGCGGGTTTCACTGACTGCCACTGAGACATTTGAAACGGTATCCGGGAACGCGTCAAGCATGCGTTGTTCAAGCAGCACGCTCATCACTTCCGCCGTTGGCGGCTGATCGAGGACGACGAGGGCGTCACCGTCCCCCGACATCTCGAATGCATCGACGAGCGGATCACCCTCTTCGACGAGGAATCGGTGATCCCACGCATCGATGACATCAATCACGTCGCCTTTGTCGACGACCCATCCCTCCTCGGTGAGCTTGCCGGTCACCTCGACAGTAATCTCGTAATTGTGGCCGTGTGGCCGCGAACACTTCCCGTCATGATCGAGGATACGGTGTCCCGAACTGATCCGAATGGGCTTGTGCTTTCCAATTTGGAGGATCCGTTGGTTGGCATCAAGTTCGGCCGCCGACAATGCCCCCTTCGTAGATATTCTTTGAGACATACTTTGAGAATACTGTGAGAATATATAATCCTTAGCTTTCAGACGCATCAAGACCAGCTTCCGTCGAAGAAGTCCGGCGGCTGTGTTGAATCGCCATACAGCAGCGAGATAGGCCGCTAAATCAAAGGAGCTGAAGCGGGAGAATGCGGTTGTCTATGACGCAAATCTCCCGCTTCATCGGGGAAGTTGTGCCGGTTGCTCAAAGAGTTACTGGCGATGGAGGCGAATCCGCCGCCCCGGACGGTGGCGGCGGATTCGCCGACTATGCACTCGTTTCCCTTCACTGTCTGCGGATTTACCTCGATTCATCGTACCGCATGACGATCGACCTGCTCAAAGAGATGCCACAAATAACCGGGGAGATCGGCCTCAACGCGGCCGATCTCCCCGCACCGTCCACGTTGTGTAAGGCGTTCGATCGGATCAGCATGAGCGTCTGTCGAGTGCTGCTGCGCCAGTCGGCGCAGCTGCACGATCTCTCTGAACACGCCGCGATTGACGCCACGTTCTACGACCGCTCACCAGCGAGCCGCCACTACTGCCAGCGAATCAGCTACCGCGTTCAAAAACTCAAAGTCACAAAACTCGTCGATACAGCGTCTCAAGCCGTCCTTGACGTTCACTGCTCAACGAATCGGGAAGGAAGCGACGCAGACCTTGCTGAGCAGATCGCCCGCCGGAACGCGGGCGATCTGCGGTCTCTCGCGGCCGATAAAGGCTATGACAAGCAATCGCTTCGTGAAGGATTACGTGAGATCGGGATCAGACCGCTGATCAAGCACCGTATCTTCGCTTCGTACGATCACGCCCACAACGCTAGAATCGACGATAACCGCTACAATCAGCGCTCTATGACCGAAACTGTGAACTCGGCTGTGAAGCGCTCGCTCGGCTTCGCCGTGCGAGCGCGGTCATGGTTTCGTGAGTTCCGCGAGATCGCGCTGATGTGTGTCGTCTATAACATCAAGCGCTTCGTCAAACAGTGAATCTCTACGCCTTACAGCGATTCAACACAGCCAGTCCGGCCCAATAGTGGTTTCAAATAGGGTTCGGTGAAATACTCTGGCAGGTTAAACACACTACCACAGCAAGGAACGGACATCAGAAAGTCACAACACCATGAGTAATGTGTTCAAATGTGGGCGTTATACCACGCAAGCGATCTCGCAATAGGTTGGATCATTTCTCGTCCCCCCAGCAATGTGTACAAAGAATCGAAACCCTTCCTCCTCAAACCACTTGGTTAAGACATCCAACACCTCGCTCTCATTCATAATGTAGAGATATGTTACTTTTGACGATAATCATTGTACTGCCGCTGATAAATTTGTGTCCAAGACTACGTCGCCCGACTATAATGATTAGGATTACTTGAGGGATTACGGTACATTTTTGCCTGTGTAACAGGTCTAGAGATCAATCTTTGAATTAGCTGACCAAGATTGTCCTCGACAACGAAAGGGAATAATGTTTCCCAAGTACGTTTGCCCAACCAATCCCGGAGATAATTTATTTGTTTTCGATCTTTCTGTCGCTTATAATTTGCCTTGAGCAGACCGTGTTGATCCGTGTGATAATATCCCCGTACGAATAGCCACTCGTGAGAGAAGGATTGAGATGATCGAATGGAGTTGGAGGATTTCTGATTGGGAGATTTAGCCTTGTTAGTCTACACTTGCAAACGTACTCCGTCGCCCTGATTGAATAGATGGCTCGTCATTCAGCCATTCCTTGAGCTTGCTCAGTTGTATTCCTATTTTGCCTTCCGCAGTTACGATTGGAGCATCTGTTATTTCTCGCGATTTCAGAGTTCTGAGGACGTTTTCTATTGGTTTTCGATAGTCTTCTCCTCCACAGCAGAAGATTTCGTTGTAGGATCGATACTTAAGATAGGTGTAGAGATCGCAGCCGAGTTGCTCCAGTTTCTCTTCGGATAGGTCTCCGGATAGTACTGAATCGTAATCCTGAATCAGATGCTCACCTTGGATAAGTCCGTATTTTGCAGAGTAGATTAGTAGGTCCACTTGCTCTTTCGGATTCTTGGTTTCGCCTCTCCATTTGTCGTACGTCTGGAAGAATTGACCACAATATCGTTTCTCCGAAGGTAGCCGCCCCGGCGAATTGATCTTACCGTTGCTGCACGGGAGAATAAGTAGATTTTCCGCACTGTTTGTGCCCGTCGTCGTGTTGTGTTTGATGAAGCTCCTCACGCTGCGGAACCGCCAATCTCGAGCCTTTCGTCGATTGTTGTACTGGCTCTTGTATTTGTAGACCCAGCCCTTGTAATCCGCACCGAAGAGATCGAGATCCTCGAAAAGTTCGTGACGCTCAGGGTGATAGCAACCGAGTGCGAACAACCACTCGTCCTCGTAGTGCTCCCGAATTCGCCGGAGAACGGCTTCCATGTACTCATCGCTATCAACGTGTGCGAACGCGCCACTCCTCTCACCGGCCTTCTTTAGAAGTCCTCCAACGGCGACGTGATCATATCCCAGATCCTGAAGCTGGTCGAAGCAGTCCAAGTACTCGTCTACGTCAGTACCCTGAGCGACTCCTACGAGATTGAAATTATAATTATAATCCTCGTAGGTGTTCATAGCGTCGATAGCCTCAGAGACTGTCTCATCGGAATTGTTCAGCTTGTCGATGATGATGCCATAATCGGCATCCATGGCTTCGTATCGATTGAACAGTTCTTCGTAGGATTCGAATTGAGATCCTTCCTTGAGGAAGGCACCCGAGTCGACGAAGCGAATTGTCTCATTTCTGATTTCTTGTCCGATACTGGTCAGTTCCTCGGAGATATCGAGATATCGGCTCTCGTCATCGTATTCGAATCCGTCATTTCGGTCGTAGAAATTGCCAGATGCGGGGAAGTCACGAATGAAATCCTCAACGTTAGGGGACACGTTGGCGTGGGTCATCACCCCTAGACCACATCCGTCTTTAGCTAAGCGAAGAACCGCGTGACAGCAGCGGCTTATCGAGGCTACTTTTCGGAAGGAATGAGGAGGTGTCGAGTGTGTACAACGAGACCTCCTCATCGAGAATCTTGCGTCGTCTCACTACACTGTTTCCCTCTGAGTTCCTTGAAGAGCACGCCGAGGAACTCGGCGTGGTCGAACGGGAGGGGAAGCTTCAGATTCCCGTCCTCGTGTGGGCGCTTGTGTTCGGCTTCGCCGCAGGCGAGAGCCGAACACTCGCTGGATTTAGACGCAGCTACAACTCTACAGCCGATGAGACGATCTCTCCCGGTGGCTTCTATCACCGGTTGACACCGTCACTTGCAGAGTATCTCCGCGACCTCGTCGAGCGTGGTCTCGACGAGGTCGCTGTTCCCGACGCTGTTGACGCTGATATCAACCGATTCAGGGACGTGATGATCGCTGATGGAACGGTGTTGCGGTTGCACGAGTTCCTTTCCGACGAGTTCCAAGCTCGCCACGAGGAGCAGGCTGGAGCGAAGCTCCACCTGCTCCACAATGCCACCGACCAGACGATTGAACGAATCGATGTGACCGATGAAAAAGCGCACGACAGCACGCTGTTCAAGACGGGATCGTGGCTGCATGGACGGCTGGTTTTGTTCGACCTAGCGTACTTCAAGTACCGCCGCTTTGCGCTGATCGACGAGAACGACGGCTACTTCGTGAGCCGGTTGAAGCAGAACGCGAATCCGGTGATAACAGAGGAACTACGGGAATGGCGCGGCCGCGCCATTCCCTTGGAAGGGGAGAATATCCACGACGTGGTCGGTGATCTCTCGCGGGAGTACATTGACGTAGAGGTCGAAGCGGAGTTCAAGCGGGGTCAGTACGAGGGAACACGGTCGCTAGACACGAAGCGGTTCCGCGTCGTCGGCGTCCGGGACGAGGACGCCGACGACTACCATCTGTATATCACAAATCTACCGAGAGAAGAGTTTCTCCCAGCAGATCTAGGGACGCTGTATCGGTGTCGATGGGAGGTAGAAACGCTGTTTCGTGAGTTGAAGACGCAATACGAACTAGATGAGTTCGACACGAGCAACCCTGTTGTGGTGGAGATTTTGCTGTATGCGGCGTTGCTGTCGCTGCTAGTGAGCCGTGAGTTGTTGGATCTGGTCACCGAGCAGGCTGACGACGAGATTGTGTTTCCACCGGAACGCTGGGCGGCGACCTTCCGGTCGCACGCCCAGCTTGTTCTCCACGAACTCGGTGAGTACCTCGGCTACTCACCACCACCGTTGCTGGAGCGGCTCATCGAGGATGCTCAGAAGATCCATCAACAACGACCGATCTTACAAGAGACGCTCGCTACCGCTACACAACCGAGGTGTGAGTCTTAGCTAAAGACGAATGGAGCAGAGATGTAGCCGCCACTACGGACTGGGCAGCTCCAGAATTTTCATTTAGTGATTTGACTAAACCCGATAAATCAATTTGGGATATGTGAAAAATTAAGGAAAACTCGTTAATCATATTTTTGAGGTTTCTATTTGGATCTTGCGTGCGATATTAAATACGGTGAAGATTCCTAGAAACATCATAGTTAATTGAACTGCCAGAATTCCCGATCCATTGAGATAGACTGAATGAGTCGATCAATACCCTCGTTGCGAAGGTTCCCGAGAACTCCAATAGTCATTCCGGCTAGCAAAGATCGATCGGGTGTTGGTATGATCTCACAAGGACATCTGACTGTTTGATAAGGGGAATCCATTCCTAAGAAGACCTCCACAGTTCCTGAATTGATTTCAGAGATTGAACTGAAAATCTGCGAGAGGGGTTCAAGCACCATACGTCACACTGAGTAACAATAATAAAGAATCTACCTATCACACAAGGCTACTCTACGAGGGAAAAGTTCTACATCGTCCACTCAATTGGGATTGACTTCTTTCATGAGGTAAGTGTGACCACCGCGACAATGCCGAATCCGGCGAATAGGAAGTTAGATCGATGTTCATTCGTCTTCTAGTTCGTCGACATTGAGTTCTCCCGTGCGGTAGGCGGAGCCACGCTCAGTAATCTCATAGCGATCTCTTTCGATTCGCTTAACTAACCCTGATTTGGATAATTCCGAGAGCCTTCTGCCAACAGCTTCTCGACTCTTATCGATGTTGTAAGCAATAATCGTCGGAGAAAGTACGAGGCCCGCATTCAGCACCTCAAGGATGCGATCATCCATAGGTGCCATCCAGGCTGCGGGCTGGCGCATAGGTGACGATACACAATCGCCACCGGGGAGCAAGAATCCCCCGACTGACGACAGACGGTTCGACGCTGACTGACGAATACCAGAAGCGCTCGCGACGACCCGTGACGCGCTTGACACCGCCCTCGCCACGGTGGTGAGGCGTGAGTCGATCGTCGGGTGCGAAGTGCGCCGGAACCGTCGCCGTTCGGTGTCAGCATACACGGAAAGGGACCGCGCAGCCCGATTCCTCACCAAACCACCGTACCGTGCTCGGCTATACGGCTGCCCACTCAAACCGCGTAAGTAGATTCGGCTGTGACGTTCATTCACGTATCCCTAGCGAAAAACACAAGACTGCGAGGGGAAAGAGATGCTCCGGCTGGGATTCGAACCCAGGTCATTGCCGTGAGAGGGCAATATGATTGGCCGGACTACACCACCAGAGCGCACGTCCGTTGACGCATTCTTCGGTATGAAAGGCGATTGTAAAACAGTTCCGTTTCGCCGCTTCCGTGCCCCGGTTTAGCGTGACAGAGACCGGCGTTCATCGGCGTCGCGACGGTCGTCGTCGGACCGGATCACACGTCGACGGCGAGCGGCGTCGCGTCGGACGCGTCTTCGGCGATCGCAGAGAGGAGGTCTGCGACCGCGTCGAGGTCGCCGGTATCGATCACTTCGACGGGCGTGTGCATGTAGCGGTTCGGGATCGAGAGGGTGAGCGACGGGACGCCGCCACGAGCGGTGTAGAAGGCATCCGCGTCGGTGCCGGTCCGCGATCCGGCCGCCTGCAGTTGCACCTCGATGCCGGCGTCGGCCGCGGCGGCCGTGGCGAGGTCGACGAGCGCGGGGTGGTTCGCGCTCCCGCGGCTGACGACCGGTCCGGCCCCCAGTTCGACGGGTCCGCGGTGCTCGCGGTCGATGTCCGGATTGTCGGTGGCGTGGGTGACGTCGACGGCGATGAACGCGTCCACGTCGTCGAGGTCGACTCCGACCATTCGCGCGCCTTGGAGCCCGACCTCCTCTTGTACCGTGGAAACGGCGTAGACGGTGGGGTCCGCGTCGGCGTCGACCGCGCGACGGAGCCCCTCGGCGGCCGCCCACGTGCCGGCTCGGTTGTCGACCCCGCGCGCGGCGAGCCGGTCACCGACCAGCTCCGCTTCGGCGGTCGAGAACGTGACGGGGTCGCCGATTTCGACGTTCGCGCGGGCCTCGTCGGCGTCCGCAGCGCCGATATCGACGAACTGCCCCGCGATGTCCTCGTACTCGTCGTCGCTGGTGTCGCGGAGGTGGATCGCGGTCTGGCCGATCACGCCGTTGACGGGCTCGTCGGCGTGGACGGTGACGTGTTGCCCCTTCGAGACGGTGCGGTCGGAACCCCCGATCCGGCCGATCCGGAGGTAGCCGTCGTCGAGGACGTCCCGGACGATGAAGCCGATCTCGTCGGCGTGGCCCGTGAACGCGATCGTCGGCGCATCGGGGTCGCCCTCGTGAACGGCGACCGCGTTGCCGTAGGCGTCCGTAGACACGTCGTCTGCGAACCCGCGGACGTACTCGGTCCAGACGCGCTGGCTCGCCGTCTCGAATCCGGACGGGCTGGCGGTGGCGAGCAGGTCGTCGAGGAACGCTCGCTGTGGCTCGTTCATGGGTGTGGCTGTCGTGGTGCGAATAATAAACCGCCGGATCCGACATTCGGACCGGTGTCAGTACTCGCATCAGAGACCTCCGTCGCCGCTCGTCGACGGCGCCGGCACAAGGGATTTGAGGCGGGTCCGCGTCCGATCCGTATGGATATCCTCCGAAGCGTCCGGGCCGTCTCCGAGGCTTCCGGTTCCGGCGTCGTCGACTGGGATCGGGCCGCCGCGGCCGCGAAGGCGAGCACAGATCCCGGACCGCTCGAACTCACCGCCGCGGAGCGGAGGGGATACGCGGCCGACGTCCGCGACGCGAACGCTCGTCTCCGCGAAGTGGCGGGGATCGACTTCGACGTGCCGGAGGCGATCGAGGTGCAGAACCGACACCACTGGATCGACGCGAGCGTCGACACTTTCCGGCAGGTGATGGCTCCGATCGAGGCGGCCGCGACCGATTCGGCCACGACCGATCGGGGTGCGAGCGATTCCGAGAGCCGGTCGACTGTCGCACTCGGTGACGCGTCTGCAGTCCGTGGGACGTGGGAGCCGGTGCGTGACCTCTCCCGGATCGCCAACACCGGATCGATGGCGTTCGCGCTCGGGTTCCTCGCGCGAAACGTGCTCGGGCAGTACGACCCCCTGTTGCTCGCCGACGAGCCCGACGCCGATCACGGCCTGTACTTCGTCCACCCGAACATCGTCCGGGTCGCGGCGATGCTGGACGTCGAGACACCTCGATTCAGGCGGTGGATCGCCTTCCACGAGGTGACGCACGCGGCCGAGTTCGGCGCGGCACCGTGGCTCCCCGAGTATCTCGAATCTCGGGTCGAACGCGGCGTCGACGGGCTCTCGACCGGCGGCTTCGATCCGGCCGCGTTCGCGGAGCTTCAGACGGCGATGACGGCGGTCGAGGGGTACGCGGAGACGCTCATGGACCGCGCGTTCGACGGCGAGTACGCCGACCTGCGCCGGAAGCTCGACGCCCGGCGTGGAGGTGGCGGACCGGTACAGCGACTCGCGCGCCGACTGCTCGGTCTCGGACTCAAACGCCGGCAGTACGAGCGCGGCGCGGCCTTCTTCTCGTACGTCGCCGACGCTCGCGGAATCGAGGCCGCGAGCGCCGTCTGGAACGGTCCACAGAACCTACCGACAGACGCCGAGATCGACGATCCGGCGGCGTGGCTCACGCGCGTCGATCCGTGACCGGCGGCGAACAACGTCTCGGTTGACATCCTTCCGCGCCTGAAGACGCGGGTATTCGCCTCGCCTTTTATAAATCGCCAGCGTTCTCCTCGCCACCTCGCGGTTTTTGGATGCCTCCAGCGGCCCTACCGTTATCGGCCGTCCGCAGCTTCGCTGTCGGTCCCGTCGTCGTCATCCGTCTGCTCGCCGTCCGTCTGCTCGTCATCCGTATCTGTTTTTTGTACGGTTTCTTCGACCTTCTCGTCGACGGTTTTCTCTACCTTCTCGTCGACCGTCTCCTCGACTTTCTCTCCGACCGTCTCTTCGACCGTTTCTTCGACCTTCTCGCCGACTGTTTCCTCGACGGTTTTCTCGACGGATTCCCCGACGGTCTTCTCGACCGTCTCTTCGACTTTCTCGCCGACCGTTTCCTCGACGGTTTTCTCGACGGATTCCCCGACAGTCTTCTCGACCGTTTCTTCGACCTTCTCGCCGACCGTTTCCTCGACCTTCTCGCCGACTGTCTCTTCGACTTTCTCGCCGACCGTCTTTTCGACCGTTTCGCCGACGGTTTTCTCCACGGTTTCGCCGACTTTCTCGTCGACGGTCTTCTCCACGGTCTTCTCGACCGTCTCACCGACGGTCTCCTCGACTTTACCGGTCACCTCCTTGTCGACGGTGTCGCCCACGGTCTTCTCCACTTCCCTGTTGACCGTGTCGCCGACGGTCTTCTCCACTTCCTTGCCGACCTGATCTGCGACTTCGCGAGTCATCCAATCAGGGTCGAAGCGGGCCATCTTCCAGACGACGTGGACGACGTAGGACGCGAACACGCCCACCCCGAACGCGACGCCGACGTTGTTGGGTTCGAACGTCGCAATGAGCGCGATAGACACCACGATCAACGCGCCGTACGCGATGTCCGTGATCGCGTCCACGCGGGCGGGACTCACCATCGTCACGTCCCCTCCGTACCAGCGTCTCGACCTGTCGCTCCCGGATGTCGAGATCCCTCGGTGTCCACTCGCCGTTTCGGCGTGTTCGTCGTCATATATGCTCTATCCGCGCTGACGGGCTAAAATCACCGTGTTTCTGTGACGCCGGACGGACATGTCGGTTCTCCGGGTCGTTCGCGGAGCGCGGTCCTTTTGTGCCGGATGGTCGAACGCGGAGCATGGACATCGAGGAGGGCGGCGTCACCGTCTCCGTTCCGGAGGCGCGCGACGGGGCGAGCGAGGGGACCGGCGGCGGGGTCTTCTTCAACCCCACACAGGAACTGAACCGCGACGTCACCGTCGCGGCGCTTCGCGCGTACCGCGAGCGCGAGCCGCGTGCGGCGTCGTACCTCGACGCGATGGCGGCCTCCGGGATCCGGGGCGTCCGCGCCGCCGCGGCGGGATACGACGTGACCTGTGCCGACGTCGATCCTGACGCCGTCGACCTCGCGGCCGAGAACCTCGCCGAAAACGGCCTCGACGGCGAGACCGTCCGCCGAGACGCGAACGCTCTCCTGTACGACGACGGCCCGTTCGACGTCGTCGATCTCGATCCCTACGGGACGCCGATCCCCTTCGCCGACGCCGCGTTCGCGAACGGGCGGAACCTGGTCTGTGTCACGGCCACCGACACCGCGCCGCTTTGTGGCGCACACCTCAACAGCGGGATCCGCAAGTACGGGGCCGTCCCCCGAAACACCGACTACCACCCCGAGATGGGGCTCCGGACACTGATCTCGGCGCTCGTCCGGACTGCGGCGCGCTACGACAAGGCGGCCCGGCCGATCCTCTCGCACGTCTCGCGTCACTACGCGCGGACGTACCTCGAACTGGAGTCCGGCGCGCGAGTCGCGGACGACTGTGTCGACCAGCTCGGCTACGTGGACGGCTGTGAGGACTGCCTCTGGCGCGAGCCGACCGTGGGGCTGATCGCCGACCCCGTCGACGCCTGTCCGGTCTGCGGGAGCGACCGCGTCCTCACGGCCGGCCCAATCTGGCTCGGCTCCATCGCCGACGCCGACTTCGCGAGCGCTGTCCGCGACCGCGTCACCGACGACATGGGCGAGGCGAAGCGCGCGCGAAAGCTGCTCGATACGGTCGCGAGCGAGATCGACACGCCGACGCACTACGACCAGCACCGACTGTACAAGCAGTGGGGCGAACCCGCTATCGGCATGGCCGAGTTCGTCGAACGACTGCGCGCGGCCGGCCACGAGGCGAGCCGCGCGCACTACCGTGGCACGGCAGTCAAGAGCACGGCGTCGATCCCGGAGATGCGCGAGGCGATCCTCGGCGACGACGCGGACCACTGAAATCGCCGTCGAGGGATCCGACCGACCGGTCACCTCGGGAAAGGCGCCCGTTCGCCCCCGAGGCGCACTCTTCCGGTCTCACGACCCGCCCTTTTTGTCGCGATCGCCCGAATCCACACGCGTGTCCAGCCACCTGACAGCCGCAGTCGACACCGCTCGCCGCGTCGCCGACGTCGCGATCGACCGGCAGGTGACGTTCCTCGCGGCCGCGATCGCCTACTACGCGTTCGTCTCGCTGATCCCCGCGCTCCTGCTGCTCGTCGTCGTCGCGACCGCCGTCTTCGGCGAGGTCATCGCCGGCGAGCTCGTGGCGACGGCCGGCGATTTCCTCACTCCCGCCGGCGAGGAGGCCATCGCCGACGCGATCTACTCCGCGGGCGGGCGAACCGGTGCCGGCGTGCTCGGGGTGGGCGTGCTCGTCTGGTCGACGCTGAAGGTGTTCCGCGGACTCGACACGGCGTTCGTCTCGCTGTACGGCGTCGACGGATCGCCGGACTTCCTGAAGCAGGTCATCGACGCCGTCGCGGTCGTCCTCGCGATCGGCGTCGGGATCGGCGTGATGGTGGTGGTCGGCGCGTTTCTCGCGGCCGCCGACGCGGTCCCGGCGCTCGAGGCCGCCAGCATCCTCGTGCTGCCGGCGTTTCTCGCAGTCGTCTTCTTCCCGATGTACTACCTGCTCCCTCAGCCCGCCATCGGGGTTCGAGAGGCGCTGCCCGGTGCGGTGTTCACGGCGATCGGATGGACGCTCCTGCAGGCCGGCTTTCAGGTGTACGCCGCGAGCGCCGCGCAGTATCAGGTGTACGGTGTCATCGGTGGGATCCTGCTGCTCGTCACGTGGCTGTACCTCGCCGCTATCGTCGTCGTGGTCGGCGGGGTGGTCAACGTCGTGGTGGCCGGCCGAGAGGGGGACCACCGCGTGAGTCGCGGAGACGGACCGAGCCGCGACGGCGGCCCCGTTCCCCACGGCGCGGACCGGCAGTTACAACACGACCGCGGTCGACCCACGGGTATGAACGGCGAGTCGGACGGCGCCTCAGGTGCCGGCGACGAGGAGCGCCCGCGCGGGGCCCCGGACGTCGCGGCGCTGCGGGAGGAACTCAGCGAACTCCGCGCGGAGTTCGACGACTTCGAAGACGACGTCGAGCAGCGAACCGTCGACAAACCCGCGGTCGAGGCCGAGCTGAAGCGGTACGTCCGCGACCGCATGCGGCGCGGGCACGCCCGCGGCTGGGGTCCGTACCTCGTGTTGCTGTACGGAACGGTGCTGACGCTCGGGGCCTTCTCACTGCTCGACGGGCTCTACGCGATCGCCGCGATGGTGATCCTCGGGCTGTCGACGCTCGGGCTGTACACCCTCTTCATCGTCGTCGGCATCGGGCTGAACCTGCTGGAGACGCCGGGCAAGGCGCTCGATTACGCACGCGACCGAAAATGACCACCGTGACTGTCCGTCGGACGGGGATTCGGGCGTGACGGGACTCGTTCCGGCCGAGCGCGGGATCGGCGAGACCGCCGCGGTCGACTCGCTCCCGGAGTTCGTGGTCGTCGTCTTCGCGGCCGTCACCCACCTCGCGGATCCGTGGTTCCTCTTCGGTCTGCTCGCGGTCGGCTACTGGTTCGCCGGCGACGAGACTGCCGGCTCCCCGCGGCGCGCTGGCGCGACGGCTATCGCAGTCGTCACCTGCGCGTACGCCGTCGTCGCGGTCGGCAAGGCGTGGTTCGCGGTGCCGCGGCCACCGGGAGCGATGCCTCCGGTCGACGTGCCGACGTGGCTTCCCGAGCTGCTCGCGGGCTGGTTCGAGGCGCAGGTGCTCTCCGACGGGTTCGGGTTCCCGAGCGGCCACGCGACCGGCGGCGCGGCGGCGTACGGGACGCTGGCGCTACTGTACAACCGCGTCTGGACGCGTCGACGACGGCTCTTCGGCGCGGGCGTCGTCGCGGCGGCGGTCGCCGCTTCTCGGGTCGTCATCGAGGTCCACTACCTCGTCGACGTGGTCGTCGGCGTCGCCGTGGGCGCGGGCGTCGTCGCCGGCGGACTCTGGCTTGCGGGTGACCCGCGATTCCGTTCACGAGGGAGCGACACACCGCACGACCCGACCGCGGCACTCAATCCCACCCCGGCGTTCCTGTCGGCCGCGGCCCTCTCCGTCGTCGCTGCGGGTCTCGCCGTCACCGCCGGTCACACCGGCGAGGTCGTGGAGGCGGGAATCGGGATCGCCACTGGCGTTGGCGGCGCGGTCGGGTGGCTGTTCGTCACCGGCGACGAGCCACCCGTGCCGGTCCGGGTCGTCGTCCCGGCGCTGGCGCTCACCGGTGCGCTCTGGGTCGGGACGTACGCGCTCGCGAACTCGCTCGCCGTCACGCTCGTCGCGACCACCGCGGCGGTCGTGGCCGTCGTCGCGCTGCCGGCCTTCGCTCACCGGGGCGTCGACGCGGTCCGACACGAACGGGCCTGATCGGGTATCGTGCTCTACTGGGATCGCAATTCCGGGAGCGACGACTACCAACTCACGCCGTCAAAAAACTACTTTGAGAAAAACCGCGCCGTCGAGGAGCAGCGGAGCGACGGGTTGTGGCCGTCTCAGAACGTCTCCAGGTAGCGGTCCTCTTCCCACGCCGAGACCTGGGTGAGGTACTCGCTGAACTCCTGAGACTTCGCTTCCGCGAACTTCTCGGAGGTGTGGGGGCCGAGCGCGTCTTGGATCACGTCGTCGTCTTCGAGGGCCTCGACCGCCTTGCCGAGGTTCGGCGGAAGCGTGTCGATGCCGTACTCCTCGCGTTTCGCGTCGTCGAACTCGTAGATATCCTCGCGCACCGGGTCGCCGGGATCGGCGTCTGTCTCGATGCCGTGGAGGCCGGCCGCGATCATCGACGCCAGCCCGAGGTAGGGGTTACACGACGGGTCCGGGCTGCGGACCTCGAAGCGCGCGGAGACGCCCGCGGCGTCGGGGACGCGCACCAGCGCCGAGCGGTTCGTGTCGGACCACGCGACGTAGATCGGTGCCTCGTAGCCGGGCACCAGCCGCTTGTAGGAGTTCACCGTTGGGTTCGTGACGGCCGTGAACGCCTGTGCGTGGTTCAGGATGCCGCCCATGAACTGGTAGGCCGTCTCGCTCAGGTTGAACTCGTCGTCGTCGTCGGCGAAGGCGTTGCCGTCCTCGTCGAACAGCGAGATGTGGCTGTGCATCCCCGATCCGTTGATCTCGGCGATCGGCTTGGGCATGAACGTCGCGTGCAGGTCGTGCTGGGCGGCGACCGCACGGACGACGGCGCGGAACGTCGCGATGTTGTCCGCGGCCGTAAGCGCGTCGTCGTACTTGAAGTTGATCTCGTGTTGGCCCTCGGCGACCTCGTGGTGGGAGGCCTCGATCTCGAAGCCCATCTCCTCCAACGTGAAGATGATCTCCTTGCGGACGTCGCTCGCGAGGTCCTTCGGAGCGAGGTCGAAGTACCCTCCGTTATCGTGGGGGATCGTCGTCGCGTTGCCGTCGTCATCCGTTTTGAAGAGGAAGAATTCCGGTTCCGGCCCGATCGAGACCGTATATCCCATATCGTCGGCCTTCGAGAGGACGCTTTTCAGTACCTGGCGCGGACCGCCCTCGAATGGTTCCCCCTCCGTGGTGACGATGTCACAGATGAGTCGGGCGGCGGCGGAGTCGCCGTCACCGTCACTCCGCCACGGGAGCACCGCGAACGTGTCGGGATCGGGAACGAGACGCATGTCCGATTCCTGGATGCGGACGAATCCCTCGATGGAGGAGCCGTCGAAGTAGATGCCCTCGGTGAACGCCTTCTCCGCCTGATGGGCTGGCACGGAGACGTTCTTCACGACGCCGAGGATGTCAGTGAACTGGAGCCGCAGGAAATCGACATTTTCCTCCTCTATTTCGTCGAGTACCGCCTGTTCTTTGGCCGTTAGACCGCCGTCCGTTTTTGCGTGTTCGTCCGTCATGTTCTGGACGGTTCATTCGTTATCTGCCAGTATAAAGGCCTTATCGCTTGACGCATGAACCGCCACTCGCGGAAAAATGCTGGACGTTCGTAAAATTATAAACCCCCGAACGCGTGTTCAAGTGTGATGACGTACGAAAACCTCGACGCGAAACTCGTCAATTCCCTTCTCAGTAACGGCCGCGCCAGCCTCAGAAGTCTCGGTGACGAACTCGACGTGTCGGTTACCACCGTCTCGAACCACCTGCGCGACCTCGAAGACGAGGGCGTGATCCGCGGGTACACTCCCGTCGTCGATTACGACAAGCTCGGATACGACGTAACGGCGGTGCTCCAGCTCAAGGTAGAGGGGAGCGCGCTCCCCGACGTGACGGAGAAGCTCAGACAGGAGAAACAGATGGTGAGCGTCTACGAGGTCACCGGCGACTACGACGTGATCGCCATCGGGAAATTCACCGACACGGACGGGATGAACGACCAGATCAAGTCGATCCTCACCGACGCCGACATCCGCGAGTCGAACACGAGCGTCGTGCTCAACGCGGTCTCCGAAAACGAGCAGTTCGACCTCGATCTCACCGAAGAGTGAATCGCTTCGGGGAGTGACTCCGAGGCTTCCTGTGGGGTAGTCGGACACGCTCGTCCGATATCGGCCAACAGAATGCGAGTCGACGATCCGAACGCGCTCCGCCCTCTACGCAGAGAGCGTGTCGATCCCGTTGATCTCAACGAACCCGTAGCTACACTCCGGACAGCGCCACTTCGTCTTCTCGCCGAGATGAAGCGTCATCGCCGCGGTCCGGTAGAACTTCTGGGACTCACCACACGATGGACAATCAACCTCCTTTTCGAGCGCCATGTCGCTGGCTCCGTCCGGCGCGGTTTTCAAGCTACTGATTCGCGCCCTCCCTACGGAGACGGTATCGGGGTTCCCAGTGGAAACACGAGACGCCCTGCATTCTCGCCTCCGACGGTGGTGCATCTCTCACCCCACGACACCTCGCTTGTGGGACGCTCGCGGCATCCGTTCCCGTCTCTGGACCGCGTCACACGGTCCCGAGGGCACCGAGCACAGCGAACAACACGTCGCCGTACGTCAGAGAAACGACAAGTCCGAGCGCCATGGGGACGACGAACGGCATTCCGGGCGAGACCAGCACCCGGTCTTTCTGCGTGACGACCCTCAACCCCCCACGAAGCGTGTCGGCATCGGTGCCGTACGCGCCGTGGTCGATATCGTCGAGGAACCGCCCGGCCGCCCATGGATCGTCGTGAGTCGGCGCGGGGTCACCCGCCGTCGACCCGTCTCCCGTCTCATCCACGTCGCCGTCGGTTCGCGGGCCGACGTGCGTTCCCCCGTCGGTGGGTTCGAACGTTTCGCCGACGCTGTCGGGGTCACGAAGGCGATCGGGGTCGGCACGCAGGTCGCCCAGCGTGAGCCCTCGCCACCGGAGGTACATCCGGAGTGCGTCCAGATCGAGTCCGCTCCGCGTCGTGCCCACGTCGTCCTCGAAGAGCCGTCCGTGACGATCGGAGAGCGAGTAGACGCTCACGGGCCGCGCGAGGAACATGGTCGGAGAGACGTGACCGCGAGCGAGGTTGACGGCCGCTAGTCCGATCGGATACGCCAGTCCGAGCAGCACCGTGTTCGTGAGGATCGTGAGCGAGAAGACGCCGAGTTGCGTGTCGACGAGCGGGAACGTCGTTCCCACGATCTCGTAGGTCGGGAACGTGGGGAAGACGAGCGCGAGCGCGATGAGCGCCTTCGCGTCAGCGCCGCCGAACGCCCCGAGATACCAGAACGCGTAACCGAGCGGCGCGACGAAAATCAGGCTGATCGCCGCCCGAACGAGGAACAGCCGCCCCTCGACTCCGGCGAGCGGCCACAGCGTTGCCGTCTCCCAAACCAGAACCAGCGCTCCGAAGAGATACAGCGGCGGCCACAGCCGATTCGGGAGTCGTCGGGTTCGGACGTCCCGGAGCGCCGCCCACGCGAAGACGGGGACGACGAGCAGTCGGAGCGCGTCCGGCAGCGTCGCGAACATGTCACCACCGGCGGTTCGGGCGCAATTAGGCGTTCGGGTTCGGCTATCGCGATCGATATCTCCGTGCGGATCCGGCGGGTCTTTGTGAGTCCCTCGCCGATCGGGTGGCAATGCGTCGCCGCGTCGGCACCAGCCTGTACGCCGGGCTCCTCTTCACCGTCCTCGCCGCGGTCTCGTGGGCCACGGGCCAGCCGTTCGTCTTTCCGAGCCTCGGTCCGTCGGCGTTCGCGCTCGCGTTCGATCGGCGCGCAGAGCGGAACCGAGCCGCCCGGATCGTCGGGAGCCACCTTATCGGTGGTGTCGCCGGATTCGCGGCGTGGCGGCTGCTCGCGGACGGCGCGGTCCTGACGCCGCCGCCGCCGGCGTTCTCCGCGGACGGGCTCTGGCTCGCGGCCAGCGCGACTCTCTCGCTCGTGGCGACAAGCTGGGCGATGATCGCGACTGGTGCGATCCACCCGCCCGCCTGCGCGACGACGCTCATCGTCTCGCTGGGGCTCCTCACGACTCCGGTCGAAGTCGGAGTCATCGCCCTCAGCGTGCTCGTGCTCGTCGCGTTCCACGAACTCGTCGTTCGGGCGTTCAAGCGGTTGGTCGGCGACGCGCACCCGCTGTACCGGGCTGACGAGAGCTAGCTCACCCCTCCGCTCGGCCTGCGCGCCGATCGAACACGTCCACGATCGGGTCCGAGTCGGCGAGCCACGGTACCCAACGCTCGCGGTCGCCCACGTCGATCACGACGGTCTCGGTGTCGAGCCGGCGGTCGAGTCGAGTTCGATCGACGCGGAGCCCCCTCTCTTCCCACGGTTCGACCCGCCACAGCACCGTTCCGAACAGCCGGTCGTACGCGACGAGCGCGTCCTCGCCGACGCGGTACTCGACGAGCCCGTACCGGAGTTCGTGGTCGATCGCGGCGAGCGAGAGGGGGACCGCGACGGCGACTCCCGCGAGGAGCGCGACGGTCGCCCACGCCCCGCCGATCGCGAACAGCAGTCCGACGAGCGCCGGGAGCGCGGCGAGATACCAGAGTCCGGGATGGCGTCCGATCGTGGCTACCACGCCGCCGACGCGACCGCGACGCGATATCCGAACCGTACGCGAGGGAGAGCGAAGTGGATCGTCGACCGGAGTCGGCTCCGGCGGGTCGTACGCGAATCCCAGGTCGATCGAGGAGGACTCGTCGAACGCCGCCAATCGGTCGCCGTACAGGCCGGCGATGTCGAAGGCGAGCTTCAAGACAATCACGCCACAGAGCACCGGCAGACCGACCGCATCCGGATTGACGGCGCTCAGTTCGGTGTCGGGTCCGACGGTCGCCGAGGCGACGAGCGTGACGGTGACGAGTGCGCCCGCGAAGATCGCCAGCCCGTGCATGAACACGCCTTGGATCGCCGTCTGCGCGCTGTGTTCGCGATACTCGCCCCGATACCCGTACTCCACGACTGTCGTCGCCGCCTCGCCGACGAAGAGCCCGACCGCCGCCAGCGTCACCGTGTCGAGCGCGGCCGGCCTGAGCCCGCCGTCGACGACCACCCCGACGGTGAGCGTTCCGACGACGACCCAAACCACGGCGAGGACCGCCGCGGCGACCGGGAGGACGAGCAGCGAGGAGAGCCAGATCCGTGCGTCGGTCCCGGGAATCGACAGCGCGACGCGACGCTCGGCGAGCGGCCCCGCAATCAGCGTCCCGTCCTCGAACTCGGAGGGACGGCCGGCGAACAGCCCGCGCACGACGGCCCAGAACGAGGCGATCCCGAGTTCGAACCAGTAGAGCGTGACGAGCGCGGCGGCGTTCCAGCCGAGCGCGACGACGCCGACGAGTGGGATCAGGGTGGCCGCGGCGATCGAGAGCGCGCGAAGCCGACGACCGCGAGCGAGCCGACTCACGGCGGGGAGGCGTCTCGTGGAGGGCATCCACCGGTCGTTCCGCGTCACCGTATATAAACTGTCGGGGGTGGACGCGGTCGGCGCTGCCGTTCGGTACCACGGCGGCCGGACCGGCTCAGTTCCCGGCCGGCCCGGCGTCGCGATTCAGGTACAGGTACGCCAGCACGGGGACGATCGTGAACACGAGCGTCGCGAGGAACCACGCCAGCGCACGGTCGCTCCCGCGGGCCTTGGCGTCCCGGTAGATCCAGACGGCCACCGCGAGCACGATTCCGTAGACCGCCCCGTAATAGAGCAGCGAACGGAGCGTCTCGAACTGGAGGAGGGCCGGGTCCATGGCGGTCGGACGCCGCGAGTCGGAAAGAGCGTGGCGGTTCGGACAGGAGCCGGCGAGTCGCCCCAGTCCGCTGAATCCGTCGAGCGCTACGTCCCGCCGCCCGAGCCGGTGAGGTCCGCGCGCATCACGAAGTCGGGCTCGGCCGCGACTGCGACCCGGTTCGCCCCGGTGTCGCTCACGTGCTCCGCGGTCTCCGGGATCAACACGCGGGCGGCGTCAGCGCCGGCGGAGGCGGCGTCCGCGGCGACGGCGTCGTAGAGCGCCCCGGCCGCGTCGGCGTCGCGCCACGCAGCGACGCCGTACTCTGCGATCCGCTCGGCGTCGCCATCGCTCTCGCCCGGCCGGTCGGCGACGCGGGTACGGACCGTGACCCCGGCGAGCGCGTCGTCTGCGACCGCGATCAACCGGCCCTCGGCGGCCGCGGCCGCGAGCCGGTCGCGGGTGAGCTCGGAGCACGCCCACGACTCGCCGGGGTCGAGCTCGAGTCCACGCAGGTGGTCGCGGGCGTCGCTGTCGGTCCAGAACGCCCACGCCGCGTTCGGGTCGGGGTCGTCGACGCGGGACCGCGTGCGCGTCTCGGAGTCCGGGCGTCCCGCGACTTCTGACTCCGCCGTCGCCGCCGCGTCGGGCTCCGGCTCCGCGAATCGGAACTCCGTGGCGGGCTCGAAGCCGACCGCGCGCGACTGGCCGAGCCCCATGATGTTCCACGAAAATGTCATGTTGCGACACGCCGTCGCGCCGCGCTCCCGCGCCCACTCTAGGGCCGCCGTCGCGAGCGCGGTGCCGACCCCGTGGTCGCGAGCGGCGGGATCGACGCGGATCCCCTGTGCCCACGCCTCCCACTCCGAGAGCAGCACGCCCTGGATGCACCCGACGACGGCCTCGGACTCGCCGGCGGCCGACGCGCCGTCACCCCCGCCCGTCACCAGCGTGTCGTCTCGTTCTCTCCCGTCGATATCCTCGGTATCGACCGCCGCCGGCGGCGCGACTGCGACGAACGTGCCGCGGTCGGGAGCGTCGCTGCCAGCCCACTCGGCGAACACGCGCGGGACGTAGTCTGTGTAGCGCTCCCCCCACGTGTCGCGGGTGAACGCCGCGACCGCGTCCGCGTCGCCGGGGCGGGCCTCGCGGACCACGAGGTCGGTGTCGCCGGCCGCCCCGCCGCTCTCGCCCGTCTCCCCGGCGTCCGCGGTCATCGCCAGGGACGTGACTCCTCGGTCAACTCGCCCGCGAGGTCGCGCCCCATCGCCTCGGCGGCGTCACCGACGTTCGCGAGCGCCCACATCAGCTTCACCTTCGCGGTCCCGGGAAGGGTGTCGCCCGCCTCGACGACGCCCGCGTCGAGGAGGTCGCGGCCGGTGTCGTACACGCGGTCGCAGACTCGCCCTTCGAGACACTGGCTCGTCATCGCGACGACCGTGCCGTCTTCCGCGAGCGCTTCGATCCGGGAGATGAGGTCGGTGTGGACGTGGCCGAGCCCGGTCCCCTCGATCACGACGCCGCTCTTCCCGTCGAGGTAGTCCCATGCCGCCGGGTCCATCCCCGGCGTGAACTTGACGAGTTCCACGTCGGCGTCGAGGTCGGGGTCGAACCCGACGGTCTCGGCGTCGTCCTCGCCGCGGGAGAGTGGATCGCGGTTCCACTCGATCGCGCCGTCGGCCGCGTCGCCGTCTGCGCCCGCCTCGGCGGCCGCCTCGTAGTCGATCAGGCCGAGCGGCTCGGCTCCGACGGTCTCGAAGGCGTCCCGGCGCGAGGTGTGGTTCTTGCGCACGCGGGTGCCGCGGTGGAGCGCGCAGGCGTCGTCGGACTGCGTCGCGTGCATGCACACCAGCGTCTCTGCGTGGTCGGCCTTCGCGGCCTCGACCGCACAGACCGCGTTCATCACGTTGTCAGAGGACGGCCGGTCCGCGGAGCGCTGACTCCCGGTGAAGACGACGGGAACGGGCGAGTCGAGCATAAAGGAGAGCGCGGACGCGGAGAACTGCATCGTGTCGGTGCCGTGCATCACGACGACGCCGTCGGCACCCGATTCGATCTCCTCGCGGACGGCCGCCGCGAGGTCCCGCCAGATCGACGGGTCCATGTTCTCGGAGAGGATGTTCGCGACGACCCGCCCGCGGTAGTTCGCCCTCCCCGCGAGTTCGGGGACGGCCCGGAGCACGTCCTCGGCGTCGAACTGCGCGGTGACCGCGCCGGTCCGGTAGTCGACGGTAGACGCGATGGTGCCTCCCGTCGAGATGAGCGAGATCGTGGGGAGGTCCGAGTCGAAGGTGATCTCGGAGGCCTCGCCGCCGCCAGCGCCGGATCCCTCGTCGACGTCGCGGGCACCGGATTCGAGCACCTCAACGTCGGCCGCCTCGCGGTCGATGCCGACGTTGTACCCGCCGTCGAGCTTGACGACGAGGTGGTCGCGAGTCGTCGAGGGGAGCAGTACGCCCTCGTTCGTGACGTCCCCGCGGTCGACGCGGACGCGATCTCCCGGTTGCATACCACCCGGTTCCCCTGCGGCGGACTTGAATCCAACCGTTCGGCTCTCGGTCGTCGGCGGCGTCGCCCTCGTCGTCGTCGACGTCGCCACCGTCGCCGCCGACGCCGCCCTCGTCGGCGACGCCGCGGTGAGCGGCACCGAGATCGAAATCGGGGCTGACCGGTCGGCCGCGGTTCTCCCGGGATCGAGACGCCGGGAACCGCCGCCCGCCTTCGCGTCTCACTCACCTCGGACCGGCACCGACGGCGACCCCGCACGTCTTTCACGCGTCGCACCCACCGTCGGCGCATGGACCGCGACGAGTTCGCCGCCAGCATCGACCACACCGTGCTCGGCCCGGAGACGACGTGGGGCGACGTCGAGACCGTCCTCGACGAGGCGGCCGACCACGGCATGAACGCGTGTATCCCGCCCTGTTACGTCTCTGAGGCGGCCGATTACGAGAACGCGCCGGCGACGCTCGCGACGGTGGTCGGGTTTCCGCACGGCCAGCACACGCCGGAGACGAAACGCGACGAGGCCGTCGCGGCGTGGAACGACGGCGCGGACGAGATCGATCTGGTGATCAACGTCGGTCGGCTCAAGTCGGGCGAGGACGACGCGATCGCGGCCGAGATCTCCGACGTCGTCGCCGCGGTGCCGATCCCGGTGAAGGTGATCATCGAGACGGCGCTTCTGACCGACGCCGAGAAGCGCCGCGCCTGCGAGGCCGCCGTCGCCGCCGACGCCGACATGGTGAAGACCTCGACGGGCTTCGCCGACGGCGGCGCGACGGTCCCCGACGTGGAGCTGATGAGCGAGTACCTCCCGGTGAAGGCCTCGGGCGGCGTCGATTCCTACGAGGACGTGGTGGCCATGCTCGACGCCGGCGCGACCCGGATCGGCGCGTCCTCCGGCGTCGCCATCGTCGAGGGACACCCCGAGTGACCGTCGGTGCGGCGGCCGTCGTCGTTTTCTCTCCGTGAGAATCCCGTGGTGGTGATATATATGCAGATCTCGTACGTGTGCGTATGAGCCACTCGACCACTGCGGCACAGCCGAAACTCGACGCGGCGTTCAAGGTGTTCGGCGCGGTCGGCATCCTGATCGCCGCCGTGCTCACCGTCGGCGTCCTCGCGCTGACAGATCCGTTCGGCGAGTACGTCACCGCCTCGCCCGCGGTGTTCGGCAGCCTCCTGTCGGTCGGGCTCCTCGTCGCCGTCGGCTATGCGGCGTACGCGCTCCGTCGTCGGCGAGACGCCTGACGGCCACGGAGGCGCTGTGCCGGTTCTGTCTCGCCCGTCACGTTGCCGAGCGCCGCCGCGCACCCCGTCGTAGAATCTCTGGTGTGAGCGGCTGTCGTGGTATCTCTGGTGCGAGCGGCCGTTGCACACTGACGCGTCGCCTGTGCGGCGGCGCGGTCGCTGATCGGCGGTACATAGAATAGTACAGAATGGAGTCCGGACGCCGAGACGGAGAGCGGCGCGTTACTCGAGTGCTCCCTCGGTGACGAGGGTGTCGTCTTCGAGGTAGTGCTCGACGTGGTGGCCGTGCTCCTCGACGTCTTCGAGGATCTCGCGGAGGAGTTCCTCGGTGGCGTAGTCGCCGAGGCTGTTGGCGAGTTGGACGTGCTCACGGAGCTGTTCGGTGATGTCGCCGAACATCTCGAGGTCGTTCTCCAGCGACGTTCGGATGTCGTACGCGTCCGCGTCTTCGGGCGTCACCGGCGCGTGCTCCTCGTAGTTCGCGCCGCCCGAGAGCGGCACGCCGCCGAGGGCCTGTGCTCGCTCCGCGAGTGCGTCTGCACCCGCTTCGAGGTCGGCGGCGACCTCGCCGAGGTACTCGTGGATTCCGAGGAACTCAGCGCCCTCGACGAGCCAGTGGTGCTTTTTGATCTGGTGGTAGAGCACGTACGTCGCCGCGAGGTCGGTATTGAGCGCGTCGACGAGCTGCTCTGCCTTCTCTTCGGGGACGCGAAGCGCCTCGCTCTCGTGAACCTCTCCGTATCGCTGACGGGCCGGCTTTTGCGTACTCATGCCTACCTACACGTACGCGCGTTTCGCACTTAATACTTCTCATATCAAAAATAGATATTCAAAATATTGAAAACAGAATTCACATATCTGGAATAGAATTGAAGGTGATACCATCGTCGTCTGCCGTCTCCTCACTACTCCTCACCGTCTCCTCACCACTCCTCGCCACTCCTCGCTGTCTTTTCACCGTCTCCTCACCGTTTCGTCCTCGACAGCAGGCGACTCGTAGTCTCGCCGTTCGATCCTCGTCGGTGACGACGCGACTCTCGGATCGAACCGAATTCGGCTCGCCCGCGAAGGGAAACGTCTTAATGGACTACGCGCGCAGTCTGATGTATGAGCAACGGCGACGACGACCCGGCCGACGCCTCCGAAGAGGCCGACGCCGCGGGCGACGCGGAGGAGGCGGCGGACGCCGGCGAGTCGACGGAGGCCGCCGCGCCGACGCGTCCCGACGAACCGACCGAGGAGTCCCTGAACGAGTATCTCGACGAGATCGCGGCGCTCCTCGACGGCGCCGAGACCGAGCCCGACCTCGACGACGTCGACGCGCTCCTCGACGACGCCGAGACCGGCGTCGAGGAGGCCGACCTCCCGGATCCGGACGAAGACGACGAGGACGCCGACGATCCGCGCGGCGACCTCGAATCCCGGATCACAGAGCTACGCGAGGACGTCGACGACGCTCGCGGCCCCTACGGCTCGGATATCGTCGAGGCGATCGAGACGGCGGCCGCGACGCTCGAAGACACCGAGTGGACCGCCGCCGGCCACGCCGACGCCGCCGACGCGGTTCGAGCCTTCGTCGACGCCAGCGCCGACGCGATCGACGTCGAGAGCGGTGACGACGCAGAGGAGGTTCTCGACGCCGCCGACGCCGAGGATGCGGCCGGGACCGGAGGGACGGCTGCCGTCGACGCGCCGGCCGACGCCGTCCCGATCGAGACGCTGGTGACGGCGCTCGATTCGGTCGCCGACGCTGTCGACGACGCGGACCTCGATGCCGACGACGACGTAGACACCATCTCGGCGCTGCTGGCCGCGACCGACGACCTCGCGGACGGCCTCGACGACGCCGAGGAGTGGGACGACCTAGAGACCCACGAGCAGCTCCGCGCACAGGGGTACTACGACGTGCTCGGTCACTACAAGGACTTCCCGGTCGAGTGGGCCGCGCTGAAGGAACACGAAGCGCGCGGCAACGTCGACATGATACTGCTCGCGCTTGATTCGCTCACCTCCGAGTTCATGGAGCGGCACTGCCTCGAAGCGCTCGAACGGATGGGCAAGCGCGGCAAGACCGAGGCGTCGCTCGACGAACTGCTCGGCCGCGCCGAGAAGCGCGATCAGTTCGCCATCCGCATCCTCGGCAAGATGGCCGCGACGGAGGCGACCGAGACGCTCGTCGAGTTCGTCCCCGAGGAGTCGAACCCGCAGCTACAGAAGGCGACGTTCAAGTCGCTCGGCGAAATCGGCGCACGCGAGGCCGTTCAGCCCCTCGCCAACCAGCTCTCTGCCGACAGCGACACGGACGAACTCGTCCGGCCCCTCGCCGCCCGGGCGCTCGGTCTCATCGGCGACGCCCGCGCGGTCGATCCCCTCGCGGACGTGCTCGCCGACGGCGGACGTGACGACGACCTCCGCGCGGCCGCCGGCTGGGCGCTCCGGCAGATCGGCACCCGAGAGGCGCTCGACGCGGTCGCCGACCACGCGGACGAGCACTCGTTCATCGTCTCGACGGAGGCCGAGAAGGCGAAGCGCGCGCTCGACGCGACGGCTCCGACGGCCTAAGAGCGCCGGAGTCGGTCCTCCCTCTCGACGTCGGCCGTCCGATCGTCTCGCGTTCCGCCCCGCTCCGTCCCGGCTCTTTTACCGGATACCGCGCCAGTCAGCCGCGTGCGGACCGCCCACCAGCCGGTCGATCGACCGCCCGTAGACCGAACAGCGGCCGGTTCATCCCTCGTCGTCGCGCTCGCCGTCCTCCTCGTCGGACTCGCCGCGACGACCGCCGTCGCGGCCGCGCCGGTCGAAGCCGCCGGAGGTGACACGCTCGCCGGCGACTCCGCGAACGCCACTGCGACCGACCCGCGGATCGTCGAGCTGTACCCGAACCCGACCACCGAGGGGAACCGCGGCGAGTACCTCGTCGTCTCCCTCCCGACGCGGGGAAACTGGTCCCTCTCCGACGGTTACCACGAGGCGTCGATCCCGGCGAACGCGAGCGGCGTCGTCGCGCTGTCGATGGCCCCCCGATACAGCGCCGAGTTCTTGGCCGACGGCCCGGCTGCCGCCGATCGCGGGCCGGTCGAACTCCGCGAGTTCGACGGTCACTTCCCCCTGTCGGCCTCCGGCGATCGGATCGAACTCCGACTGAACGGCACCCCCGTCGACGTCATCGAGTACGGTCGCGTCACCGAGGGGAACCGCTGGCGGGCCGACTGGGACGAGTGGAGACCGCGCGGATACGACCCCAGAGAACCGGTCTCGACCAGAAACGCGAGCGTGACTCCGTTCGTCCTCCCGGACAGTCCGGACGTTCCTGCGAACGCCCTGCGTGGGACGGACGAGCGGCTGCTGCTCGCGGGGTACACCCTCGAATCGACCCGGATCGCTGACCTCCTCGTCTCGGCGGCCGACCGCGGCGTCGCGGTCCGCGTCCTCCTCGAAGGCTCGCCGGTGGGCGGCTTCTCGGCGCGGAGCGCCCGCCTCGTCGACCGGCTCGTCGCCGCCGACGTCGAGGTCCGGATCCTCGACGCTGATCCGGAGCGGTTCCGCTTCCACCACGCAAAGTACGCGGTCGCCGACGACCACGCGGTCGTGCTCACCGAGAACTGGAAGGCGTCCGGAACGGGCGGGCGAACCAACCGCGGGTGGGGCATCGTCGCGGAGCCGACGGCGAACGCCGGGTCCCGATCCGGATCGACTTCCCCGTCCTCTCCGGCCGACGACCTCGCGGCGCTGTTCCGTGACGACGCTGCGGCCGCCGACGCCCGTCCGTGGCGGGAGTTCAAGGCCGACACCGAATTCCACGACTCGGGGCGGGCGGACGACACGTACCCCACGCGGTTCGAGCCGCCCGCGCCCGCCCGTGCCGACGTGACGCTTCTCACCGCCCCGGGGAACGCGGCCGATCGGATCGTCGCCCGGATCGACGCAGCGGACGACCGCGTGCTCGCTGTGGTGCCTCGGACCGGCGGCCCGAACGATCGGATCGTCCGCGCGCTCCGGCGGGCGGCCGACCGCGGCGTCGACGTTCACCTGCTGTTGTCGGGCGCGTGGTACGACCGCGACGGAAACAGGGAGTTGGCGGCGACGCTCGAATCGGAGCCGATCGCGGTCGCGGTCTCGGAGCCGCGGGGTCGGTACGGGAAGGTCCACGCGAAGGGACTCGTCGTCGACGACGCGGCGATCGTCGGCAGTCTCAACTGGAACGAGGGGGCGGCGACGGAGAATCGGGAGGTGCTGCTCGCCGTCGACGACGCGGGAGTCGCCGACTTCTACGCCCGGGCGTACGCCGCCGACTGGCGAGGCGGCGGGATACACCTCCCGGTCGGACTCCTCACCGGACTCGGCGTCGCGATCATCGGGGCGAGAGCCGCGGCGCGCAGAGAGGTGCGGTTCGCGTGAGCGATATCCGCCGGCCGGAGGGTTCCGGCGCGGTCAGTCGTCGAGCGCGGCCGTCGAGGAGAGCGCCTCGTCGATCTCCGCGTCGGCCATCTTCTCGACGAGCGTCTCGATGACCGCCCCGCGCCGGCCCTTCACGAACTTGATCGAGCCGACGACGAGGTGGCCGCCGCCGGAGACGCCGGCTTCGGGAAGCTCCTCGTTCAGTTCGGTCACCATGTTCGGGATGTCGAGCCGCACCCCGTCCGAGCGGAGCACGCAGAAGTCCGGTCCGTAACCGATCGTGATGACGGGATCGCCCGTCTCTTTGACCCGCGTGTCGTGAAGCTCTCCGGTCGTCTTTCCGGGTGCGGGATAGGTGAACCGGTGAGCGTACTCGTCGAGATCGATCCGGTACAGGTGTGCGCCGGAGGCCAACCGCTCGTGCTCGACGTGGTCGTCCAGCGCGGCGAGCTGTCGGTCCACGTCGCGCTCGGCACGCTCGGCGAGGAACTCGACGAGTTCCTCGTGGCGCTGTTCGTCGTCGCAGCCGACGTTCAGCGCGTCGTTGACGAGCGTCTTCCCCTCCGAGTAGCGTAGCCAGTGGGCGGCGTAGTCGAGCGCCTCGCCGATGTCGAGCAGATCGGACTCGTCGTAGCCGGCCTCGTCGGCGAGCGCGACGTAGTCGTCCATCGCCTCCGCCTTAGAGCGGTCGGAGAGCCCGGCGACCGCGGGAACGTGTTCCAGTTCGTCTGTGATGGACGGGTCGATAAGCCGGGCGAGTTCGACGCACATCATCCCCGTCGTGATCCGGTAGTCCTCGTCGTGGAGGTACGGGTTCACGTGGGCGTCGAGCAGGGGCTCGACGGCCGCCGGATCGGGGTGGTGGTGGTCGACGACCGCGATCGGGATGTCGTAGTGGGCGAGGTTCTCGTAGGCGGGAACGTCCTCCTCGGTCGACCCGTTGTCGAGCATGAGCAGGAAGGGGAGCTTCTGTCCGTGGCGGGCGCGTCCCTCCAACGCGAAGTTGAGGTCGCGCGTCACGTCCTCCATCTCGTAGTACGGGGCCTTGCTCGGGAGCCGCTTGAATAGGTGTCGAGCCGCGTCGGGGTCCCCGTGGACGTCGCGTACGACGTTCTCTAAGGCGAGCTGTACCGGGATCGCCGCGCACATCCCGTCGCCGTCGGCGTGGTGACGGACGCGTATCGGGCGACCGGTGAGCACGGTCCGGCGCAGCAGCCGGGCGAGCTCGCGGAGGTCGTCGTGGATCGGCTCGAACGCCTCCCACTCGACGAGCGGGTCGACGTCGGCGGGCTCCGCGCGCTCGTCGAGCGCGTCCTCGAACCGCTCGCGCGCCTCCACGGCGCGCTCGTCGGAGAGCCGTTTCAGGGAGTCGACCTCCAGCTGGAGCGCGTTCTCGCGGGTCTCGACCGTGCCCGAGACGTGGACCATATCGCCGACGCTCACCTCGGGGTACGCCCGGACGCCGGCCTCCTCGAAGGCGGCGCAGGAGAGGACGCCGGTGGCGTCCGCGACGGCGAAGATCGTCGGGCCGCCGGTCTGTTTCGCCTGCACGACCTCGCCCTCGACGGTGACCTCGTCGCCGGGAGAGAGCCCGTGAACGCGCGAGACCGTGGGCTCGTGGGCGATCGTCTCGGTTCGGTAGTCGTCGAGATCCGCGTCGTCGAACGCAACGTCGCCGTTCGGCTTCACCTCGGTCAGCCGCACGACGAGTCGGTCGCCGACGGCGTAGTCGTCGTCGAGGTTCGACTCGTGGACGAGCCCGCTCACGGCGTCGGAGACGTCGACGAAGACGCCGTAATCGACGATGCCGTTGACTTCGGCGTGGTACAGCGCGTCGACATCGGTGTCTTCGAGCGTGCAGTCCGGTGCCAGATCGTAGACGGTCGGCCGGTCGTCGGCCGCCCCTTCCGCCGCCTCGGCGTCGGGTTCGAGGCTCGAATCGCCCCGCGTGCCGGAATCCCCGGCGGTGTTCTCGCTCATGGGCGCTCATCGGAAGCGACCCGGGTTAAGCCTGTTCTCTCGCGTCTCCACCGTGGACTCGGAGCTGCCGGACGACACTCGCGACCGGGCCGGCGGTTCGGAATCGACCCTCGGTCCGGAATCCCTATGAGGCGACGGCGACTGCGTTCGAGCATGCGACTGTTCCGCTCGGACGAACTCCTCGGCATCGCCCGAGAGACCATGGAGTTCATCCTCGAGGCGAGCGAGGAGAGCCACCCCAACGAGTACATGGGGTTCCTCCGCGCGGACGACGCCCGCAAGCTCGACGTCGACCGAGACGGGCAGGTCATCACCGACGTGCTCGTCATCCCCGGGACGGAGTCGAACCCGACCAGCGCCAGCGTCCGCACGCACATGAAACCGAACGACATGCGGGCGGTCGGCTCTGTTCACTCGCATCCCAACGGAGCGCTCCGTCCGAGCGACGCCGACCTCTCGACGTTCGGACAGGGACGCGTCCACATCATCGTCGGCGCGCCCTACGGCTGGGGCGACTGGAAGGCGTTCGACAACGACGGGAGACAGACGACGCTCGACGTCCTCGACGTCGAGGTGCCCGACGAGCACTTCTTCGATTTCACGCAGGAAGACATCGACCGCGAACTGGTCGACGAGCGGCGCGACGACAGCGGGTTCCTCTCGTGGTTCCGATGACTCGGGTCGTCGCACAGGGGACCTTCGACCTGTTGCATCCGGGGCACGTTCACTACCTCGCGGACGCGGCGACGTACGGCGACGAACTGCACGTCATCGTCGCGCGACAGACGAACGTCACGCACAAGCCGAACCCGATCCTGTGTGCTCGCCAGCGCCGCGACATGGTCGACGCGCTCGATTCGGTCGACGAGGCCCATCTCGGGCATCCAGAGGACGTGTTCGTCCCCATCGAGCGGCTCGATCCGGACGTGATCGTGTTGGGATTCGATCAACACCACGACGAGGCGACCATCGCAGACGCGCTCGCCAAGCGCGGGATCGACTGCCGAGTCGAACGCGCCACCAGCCGCGAGCCCCGATACGACGACGAGGTGCTGTCGAGCGGCGACATCGTCGATCGGATCCTCAGGCGACGGACCGCGGCCGGCGATGTGGACGTGGCCGACGACGGGGACGTGGCCGACAACGGGGACGTGGCCGGCGACCGCTCGTGATACGTCCGGACGCGGATCGCGTTCGGCCGCGAGCCGCCACTCGCTCGTCACCCGCCGAAGCGCGGGACATATATGGATCGGTTCCTAACGCCGCTACGTGACGATACCCGACCGATTCCCCGCGGTTCTGGCCGCGACGGCGATGGGCGTTTACCTCCTGCTCGTCGTCGGCGCGACCACGTCGCTCACCGACGCCGCGGCGGCCTGCGGGGGCTGGCCCGCCTGTAGCGGCGGCACCGGTCTCCCGTCGTCGCCGGACGGGTGGATCGCGCTCGGACACCGTCTGACCGCGGTCGTCGTCGGGTTTCTCGTGGTGACATCTGTCGCGCTCGCGTGGCGCGAGGGCGCAAGCCGTCGGATACGCCTCGCGCTCGCCGGGGCGCTGCTGTTGTATCCGGTTCAGGCGGCGATCGGCGCTCTCGTCGCCGTCGGCGCGCTCCCCGCCGCCCTCGGTCCCCTTCACTTGCTTCTCGGCGTGATCATCTTCGGCGCGGTCCTCGCCGGACTCGCGTGGCGGTTAGAGGATGAGACCGGAGACGACGACGCGCCGGTCGACTTCGATCTGGGGACGGACGACCTCCCGCCGGTCGAAGACGCGCCGGCGCCGGAGATTCCGACGGCGACCCTGCCGCGGCTGCGGGCGACCGCAGCCGCCTACTTCCGGCTCATGAAACCGCGGCTGATGTGGCTGCTCTGTCTCGTCGCCGCCGCGGCGATGGCGCTGGCCGGCGGGCGGGGGTTCACCCCGTACGTCGTCGGCGCGACGCTCGTCGGCGGCGCGCTCTCGATCGGCGCGTCGGGGACGTTCAACCACGTGTTCGAGCGCGACATCGACAAGCGGATGCAGCGGACGAGCGACCGACCGCTCGCCACCGACCTCGTGTCGGTTCGCAACGCGTTCGCGTTCGGTGTGTCGTTGGCGGCCGTCTCTCTCGGCCTCTTCTGGAGCGTGAACCCGCTCACCGCCGCGCTCGGACTTGTCGCGATCGTGTTTTACAGCGTCGTCTACACCCTCGTGCTCAAGCCGAACACCGTGCAAAACACCGTCATCGGCGGAGCCGCCGGCGCGCTTCCCGCGCTCATCGGTTGGGCGGCGGTGACAGGCACGGTCGGCGGCGGCGGGCTGCTGCTCGCGCTCGTGATCTTCCTGTGGACGCCCGCGCACTTCTACAACCTCGCGCTGGCGTACAAAGACGACTACGAACGCGGCGGCTTCCCGATGATGCCCGTCGTCCGCGGCGAGACGGCGACGCGGCGACACATCGTCTGGTACCTCGGCGCGACGCTCGTCGCCGCGGTCGCGCTCGCGGCCGCCGCCGATCCGCTCGGCGCGCTGTACGCCGCCGTCGGCGTCGCGCTCGGCGCGGTGTTCCTCTGGACCGTCGTTCGACTGCACTACGAGCAGACCGAGGCCGCGGCGTTCCGCGCGTTCCACGCGTCGAACGCCTACCTCGGTCTCCTGTTGTTCGCCGTCGTCTTCGACGCGCTGGTGATCTGACCTGTCGTCGTGTTCGGCTACGGGGCACACGCGGCCGGCACCGCGTTTAACCTGTCTCGGACCCAACCGGGTGCATGACCCGCGTCGAGATCGAGTACTGCGTACCGTGCGGTATGTTGAACCGGGCCCGAGACGTCTCCGAGGCCGTTCTCCGGCAGTTCGGCGAGTCGATCGACGAGGTCGCGTTGGTGACCGGCGACGATGGCGTGTTCGTCGTTCGCGCCGACGGAGAGACGATCTTCGACGCGACCGACGATGCGTACGATGTCGACGAGATCGTGCGCGGGGTGCGACCGCACGTCGACGAGAGGACCTGACGAGCGCCTGTCGCGAACGGGCCGTGTCGTGTGTCCGCGTGACGACGGCCGCTCAGATCGTCGAATCCACCTGCGGCGACCGTCCCGAGGGCGTTCGCGCCCACCCACTCGCCGTCTCGGGGTCGTTGAACGACTCGACCGTGACCCCGTCGATGTTGATAGTCCGTTTGAGGTACTGACGCTTCGACCGCTCGCCGACGACGGCGAACCGCTTCACACCGCGAGCGACCGCGATCTGGGCGGATTCGCGGAGGGCGCGCCGGCCGGCATCCGAGCACGGGCGGCTCGTCCGCACGACGATCACGACGGCGTCGATCGGACGGTCAGCGGTGACGGTCCGCCATCGATCGAGCAGCGCCTCGCCGTCATCGGGGCTCAACCCCGTTCCGTGCGGAAACTCGATGACGAGCATCTCGTCGTCGACCCGCAGCGTCCAGCGCTCGCTCGATTCCATGCCATTATCTCCCAGCTATCGGATAATAAATCCGTGCACCTCATTTTCAGAAGTGATATTTAGATGGAGGAGATACTGAACGCGCCTTTTCTCCTCACCCGGCCCGAACACAGCGGTTTGACGGGATTCGAGTGACTGGCAGTTCGCCCGGTGGTATCGTTCCCGAGAACAGGCGGAAGACCGAATACCGTCTCGGCCGATTCGGTCAGCGCTGGGTCGCCGTCTCGACGACGGCGGTCGCGAGCGCTTCGAACTCGGCGTCGTCGGGGACGACGTCGACGTCGATTCCGTGCTCTGCCGCCGTCTCCGCGGTCGGCGGTCCGATTGCACCCACGGTGGCCGTATTCAGTCCCGCGACCGCCGCGTCGCGGAGGTCCCGCTCCGAGGCCGCGTCGAGGAAGTGCTCGACCGTGAGTGACGAGGTGAACGCCGCGGCGTCGAGTTCGCCGGCGGCGGCCAGTTCGGCCGAATCACCGGCCTCCGGGGGACGCGTCAGGCGGTACAACACCGTCTCGGTCGGTCTCGCGTCCGCCTCGCGGAGTCCGTCCAAGAGCACGTCGCTGCCGTGGTCCGAGCGCGCCACCTCGACGCGCTCGCCCGCCACGCGCGCTTCGAGCGCCGCGACGAGCCCCGCCGACGTGTACTCGTCGGGGACGACGTCGACGGTCCACCCCGCGTCTCGGGCCGCACCGGCGGTCGCGGGACCGATCGCGGCGAGCGTCGCGTCGCCGGGGTCCCAGCCCGCCTCGTCCGCGAGTTCGACGCCGGTCTTGCTCGTGAGGACTACGAACGGGGCGTCTCGGGGGACTGTACCCGTCGGCTCGACGGCGAGCATCGGGTCCGTGACCGGGTTCGCGCCGAGCGACTCAAGGAACGCGGCGGCGGCGTCGATCCGGTCGTCGGCCGGCCGGAACACGGCGACACTGGGGCGGGAAGCGTCACCGCCTCCGGACGCGTCATCGGCGTTCGCGCCGCTCACGCCACGTCACCCCCGTCGGAGTCGTCGAGTTCGTTCCGCAGGAACGCGACCACCCGGTCGCGGGTCGCGGCCACGTCGCCGATCACGGTGACGGCCGGCGGCTCGATCCCGGCTTCGTCGCGGACCTCGACGATCGAATCGAGCGTGCCCGTCGCCACGCGCATCTCGGGCCACGTGGCGCGCTCGACCAGCGCGACGGGGGTGTCGCCGTCGAGCCCGGCCTCGCGGAGCGCCGCGGCGTACCCCGGGAGCTTGCCGACGCCCATCAGCACGACGATGGTGCCGCCGGTCGCCGCGAGCGCGTCCCAGTCGACGGCGGACTCGTCTTTCGTCGGGTCCTCGTGGCCGGTGACGAAGGAAACGGAAGAGGCGTGGTCTCGGTGAGTCACCGGAATTCCGGCGACCGCGGGCCCGGCGATCGCGGAGGTCACGCCGGGAACGACCTCGAAGGGGACGCCGGCGTCGGCGAGGTGTTCGGCCTCCTCGCCGCCTCGACCGAAGACGAACGGGTCGCCGCCCTTGAGGCGGACGACGGACTTCCCCTCGCGGGCCAGTTCGACCAGCCGGCGATTGGTGTACTCCTGCGGTGTCCACTCGCCGCCGGCGCGCTTGCCCACGTCCTCCCGTTTCTCCTCGGGGATCTCGCCGAGGATCTCCGGGCCGGGCAGTTTGTCGTGGAGCACCACGTCGGCCGACTCGATCAGCCGAGCCGCCTTCACCGTCAGCAGCTCCGGGTCGCCCGGACCGGAGCCGACGAGGTAGACGGTACCGAGGGGCGAACCGTCACTCATCGTCCGCCTCCTCTCGCGCCGCCGCCTCCTCGTCGACCGCCGTCTCCTCGCGCGCCGCCGCGATCAGGTCGTCCGCGCCCCGGTCCGCCAGGTCCGCCGCGAACGACTCGGCGGCCTTCGCGTGCGATCGGATCGGCAGATCGCGGGTCGCCGCGACTTCCTCGGTCCCGTCCGTCGAGAGAACGCGGACCCGTGTGTGGACGTGTTCGCCCTGCACGAGCGCCGAGACGCCGATCGGCGCGACGCAGCCGCCGTTGAGTTCGCCGAGGACCGTCCGCTCGACGGTGACCGCCACCCGCGTCCGCGGGTGGTCGATCGCGGACCGAATCTCCTCGACCACGTCGGGGTCGGTCGCCGTAACCGCGATCGCCCCCTGTCCGGCGGCGGGAACGAACTCCTCGCGGGGGAGTCGCGAGGTCTCGACCTCGTAAAACAGATCGGAGCGGCGGAGGCCCGCCTCGGCGAGGACGATCGCGTCGTACTCCGTCTCGACCTTGCGCTCCATCGCCGCGCGTTCCAACTCGGAGAGGGAGTCGAACCACTCCTCGACGGTGCGCTCGAACGCCTCCTCGGAGCCGTCCGCGTCTCCCTCGCTCTCACCCGCGTCGTCACCGACTGCGTCGGCCGCATCGTCGTCGAGGGCGTCCCAGTTTGGCTCGTCGGCGTCGGGAGTCCCCTCGCCGGCGGCACCGTCTCCTCCCGTTTCGGCCGTCATCGCGCTCGCCTCGCCCGAGGCGATCAGTCGGCGCTCGTGTTCCGCCTGCAGTCCGGGCGCGAGTAGTTTCTCGATCCGGGTATCGACGTTGCCGCGGAGCGGCTCGACGACCACGTCCGGCCGCGCGGCCGTGATCTGTGCGGTCCGTCGGAGCGACCCCGTCCCGACGACGGACCCCGACGGGAGGTCCTCGATGCCGAGCCCGTCTGGGTGGACGAGCACGTCGCCTGAGGGGGCGCGCTCGGGGACGCCCGCGACGACCACGTCGTCCATCCCCTCGGTCGGAACGTCTTTCAGCGAATGGACCGCGAGGTCGGCGTCGCCGGCGAGCACCTCCTCGTCGAGCGCGCGGACGAACGCGCCGGTCCTGCCGAGTCGGTGGATCAGTTCGTCCGGGATCTGGTCGCCGCGCGTCTCGACGCGCCGGATCTCCACGTCGAGGCGGCGGCTCGATAAGGCGTCGCGGACGGTCCCGGCCTGTTCGAGGGCCAGGTCCGACCCGCGGGTGGCGAGCCTGAGTGTCTCGGTCATACCCGAACGGAGGTCCCCCGCGTTCAAAAGGGCACTAGTTCGGCCGTCACGCCCGACCGCGGGCGGCGCGTGAAATCCGGCCGCGATCGGAATACGGTCGAGGCGGTCGGCGTCGCCGGCGCGTGCCCGAGAGCGTCCGTCTCCGATACGGGCAACACGTACCGGACCGAAGGTGTGTTAGTGCTCGGGCCCCCATATCGGACAATGGGAGTCCAAGAACAGTACCCGTTCGACGTGGAGGCGGTTCGGGACGACTTCCCGATCCTCGATCGGAAGGTCGGCGGTGACCCGGAGACGCCCGGCCAGGGCGAGGGCGACGACACGCCGCTCGTCTACCTCGACAACGCGGCGACCTCGCACACGCCCGACCCCGTCGTCGACACGATCGCGGACTACTACCGCGGCTACAACGCCAACGTCCACCGCGGGATCCACCAGCTGAGTCAGGAGGCGTCCGTCGCCTACGAGGAAGCCCACGACACCGTCGCCGACTTCGTCGGCGCCGCGGGCCGCGAGGAGATCGTCTTCACGAAGAACGCGACCGAGGCGATGAACCTCGTCGCGTACGCGTGGGGACTCGAAGAGCTCGGTCCGGGCGACAACGTCGTCCTCACCGAGATGGAACACCACTCGTCGCTCGTGACGTGGCAACAGATCGGAAAGCGGACCGGTGCGGACGTTCGGTTCGTCGAGGTTACCGACGAGGGCCGACTCGACATGGACCACGCCGCGGCCCTGATCGACGACGACACCGAGATGGTCTCCGTCGTCCACGTCTCGAACGCGCTCGGGACGATCAACCCGATCCGCGAGTTGGCGGACCTCGCGCACGACCGCGACGCGCTGATATTCGCCGACGGCGCGCAGTCGGTGCCGAACCGGCCGGTCGACGTGGCGGACCTCGACGTCGACTTCCTCGCGTTTTCGAGCCACAAGATGTGCGGTCCGACCGGGATCGGTGCCCTGTACGGCCGCGAGGCGCTCCTCGACTCGATGCAGCCGTACCTCTACGGCGGCGACATGATCCGGCGCGTCTCCTTCGAGGACTCCACGTGGGAGGACCTCCCGTGGAAGTTCGAGGCCGGCACGCCCTCCATCGCACAGGGGATCGGCTTCGCGGCCGCGATCGACTACCTAGACGAGATCGGAATGGACCGGATCGAATCGCACGAGAGCCTACTCGCCGAGTACGCACACGACGAACTGTCCGCGCTCGGCGGCGTCGAGATCTACGGTCCGCCCGGTGACGACCGCGGCGGGCTCGTCGCGTTCAACGTCGAGGGCGTCCACGCGCACGACCTCTCGAGCATCCTGAACGACTACGGCGTCGCGATCCGCGCGGGCGACCACTGCACCCAGCCGCTTCACGACGAACTGGGCATTTCCGCGTCGGCGCGAGCGTCCTTCTACGTGTACAACACCGTCTCAGAGATCGACGCCCTCGTCGAGGCCGTCGGCGAGGCACGCGATCTGTTCGCGTGAACAGCCGTCGTGGGGCGTGACAACGGCCGTCTCACAACTATTATCGTCTCCCCTCTTCGATATGACGACGTAAGAGCAACGTCCACAGTCATTTTGCGCCGCGCTGTGGCTTCGCCCACCCACTAATGACCACCTACCCGCCTTCACCCCCGACCGACGACCGTGCCACCGCCTCCCAAGGTCGCGGGGAGACCGATCCGATCGAGATCCTGCACGTCGAACCGAGTTCGCGCGTGGCGGAGCTGTTGGCGGCGTTCGCCGACCAGGCTCCGGATCGGTTCGTCGTCCGCTCGGTGGACCGAGTGACGGCGGCGATGGAGTCGGTCGAGGACGCCGACTGCGTCGTGACCGAACAGCGCCTCCCCGACGGGACGGGCGTCGAACTCCTCGGACACGTCCGGCGTGCCGGAAGCGACGTGCCCGCCGTGTTTCACACCACCTGTCGCGGCACCGATGTCGAGGCCGCCGCCATCGCGGCCGGCGCGGACACGTACCTTCGGAAGACCTCGGAGCGGGGACAGTACGACGCCATCCTCGATCGGGTCCGATCGCTCGTGGGTGACGACCGGCCCGACCGGACGGTGGCACCCGCCACCGCGGACGCGCCGGAGACGCACGAGGACTGAGACGGGCGTATCTCGGGGACACCCCGGACGTTCGGTTCCGGGCCGTCGGTGTCGGCATCCCGCCGGCCGACGGAACCCTTTTGGCCCGCACTGGCGTATTCACGGTCGATATGGGACTGGGCTCGGACATGTACCGACAGCAGATCCTCGACCACTACAAGAATCCACGCAACTACGGGGAACTCGAGGATCCGGACTTCACGCACGTCGGTGAGAACCCCTCGTGTGGCGACACGATCCGGATGGAGATCGACCTCGATGACGCAGGGAAAGGGATCGAGGCGGTGCGGTTCACCGGCGACGGCTGCGCCATCTCGATGGCGTCGGCGAGTATGCTCTCCGAACGGCTCCACGGGATGTCCGTCGAGGAACTTGACGCGCTCGACACCGACGACATCACCGAGATGCTCGGGGTCGACATCTCGCCGATGCGCGTGAAGTGTGCGGTGCTCGGACGGCAGGTCGCCCAAGACGGTGCGAAGATCCACCGCGGCGAACTCGACCCCGACCGGACTCGCACGAAGACCGAGGAGTAGTCGGGTCGCAAGGACGGGTCGGTCGTCTCGAGCCCACGGAACTTTTGCTCGTGAGTCACGTTTGTCCGCGCATGAGCGACGGGTTCGACAAGGAGGCCGAACGGGAGAAGCTCCGCGAGAAGTTCGCGAGAGACGATAAAAAGCGTGAACACACCCAACGGATGTCGGAACTCCTCTTGCAAGGCGCGACGATGACGAACCGCCACTGCGACGACTGCGGCGATCCGATATTCAGACACGACGGCCGGGAGTTCTGCCCGACGTGTCACTCGGGCGAGTCGAACGACGCCGCGAGCGCCGCGGATCAGTCTGCATCCGACCCGCAGACGGGAGCCAACACAAACAGCACGGCCGGACCGCGAGACGGAGACGATAACGGTTCCGGCATGCCTACGATTGAGTCGACCGGCGCTGACGTGCCTGCTAACCCGTCCGGCCCCGACGCGTCCACCACTGACACGTCCTCCGGCGCGTCCACACCTGACGCGACCACCGACGCGTCTGCCCCGCGATCGCAGCCACGGGGCGGTGAACCGACCGACCGATCAGAGACCGCTGGTTCTCGGACTGGTGGCTCCGGTACCGTCGCCGACGCTCGCCAGTCGCTCATCGAGACGCTCGTGCGATTTTCCCGCAAGGCCGAGGCGACCGACGACCCGCGTCGCGCACGCGAGTTCCTCCAGGCGGCGCGCGAGGCCGCCGAGGCGCTTGCGGCGCTGGACTGACCCGTCCGCAGTCGATTCCTCGCTCTCGGTCCGCGATCCGGAAGATCGATACGCACTCGGATCCGCAAGCACCGTCCCGAAGGCAACTGGGCGATCGAGGGCTGGAGACGCGAGCAGCCGGCGGTATCTCGACACGGAACGATCGTCACTCCGACCGCCGGGCTCCGGATCGGACGTGACACACAGTCCCGCGCGTCCGGGCGGATCCACGGTGCTTTTTGACGGGTCGACGTCCCTGTCTGCGTATGCCAATCGCAAACGACGGACTCACGTTCGGCGTGCTCGGGACAGCGGGAATCGCCCGTAAAGCCGTTATTCCGGCGATCGCGGCGAGCGACCACGCGGTCGGTGCGATCGCCTCACGCGACGGGGACCGCGCGGAGCGGTTCGCGGCCGAGCAGTCGATCCCGCGGAGCTACGGGTCGTACGACGCCCTTCTCGCGGACGATTCGCTCGACGCCGTCTACGTCCCGCTTCCGAACGGCGTCCACGCCGAGTGGACGACGCGCGCCGCCGACGCGGGGCTGGACGTCCTCTGTGAGAAACCGCTCGCGGTCGACGCGGCGGAGGCGCGAGCGGTGGTCGATCACTGCGAGGACCGAGGCGTCACGCTGATGGAGGGGTTCATGTATCGTTACCATCCGCGTACCGAGCGCGCAGTAGCGCTCGCCGAGCGCACGCTCGACGACGTGCGCACGGTGACCGCGACGTTTCGGTTCCCGCTGTACGACCGCCCGGACGACGTGCGACTCGATCCCGATATCGCCGGCGGATCACTGATGGATGTCGGGTGTTATCCCGTCTCGCTCGTCAGGACGGTGCTTGGTGACCCCGACCGGGCGTACGCGGAGACGAACGACACCCGCAACGCCGGCGTCGACACCGAGCTCGCGGGCGTGTTGGCGTACGACGACGGCCGCTCGGCGCGGGTCGCCTCCGGGTTCGACACCCAGCTCGTCCAGCGGTACCGGATCGACGCGACGAACGGCTGGATCGCCGTCGAGCGGGCGTTCGACGCGCCGGCGGACGAACACGTCGAGTTGACCTACGAGGTCGACGGTCGCCGCGGAGTCGAGACGTTTGACCCGGTAGACCAGTACCGGCTACAGGTCGACCACTTCGCCGACTGCGCCGCCGGCGGCGCGAGTCCGCGGACCGACGGCACAGAGGCGATCGCGAACATGCGGGTCATCGACGCGCTGGCCGAGAGCGCGGCGACGACGAGTCCGATCGACATCTGACACCCCTGATGCTCCACGCCGTGTGCTCGTCGGCGGACAGCCACGGATGAGGCACGTTCGAGGGGTGTGTTTATATCCGCACGAACCCAATAGTGCGTGTGAGTTCCAATATCGAGAGCGATGGGGTACCGAGCGACGGGCCCGCCCGACGCCCAGTGTCTCTCACCGATGAAGACGCGCTCGACGCGTTCGTCGCCGACGCGGACGCGGCGCTCGTCGAGTTCTACACGGACGGCTGCGGCATCTGCGCGAGCATGGAGCCCGTCCTCGGCAACGTCGCCCGCGCGGTCGACGTCGACGTCGCGCTCGTGAACCCCCGCGACGACCCGCCGCTCGTCGAGCGCTTCGACGTGCGGAGCGTTCCGCTGTTCGTGCTCTTCGTCGACGGCGTTCCCGTCGCGCGGCGCGCCGAGGGGTTCATCGCCGGCGACGACCTGACGGCGTGGGTCGACGAACACGTCGCGTGACCTCGCGGCATTCGGTTCCGGCGTGACCGATACCGCGCGTCGACCGGGGTGTAACGGTCGCTACTCGGCTACGATATGGCAGAAAACCCTTCGCAGTACGCGTCCGGCGTGAGCGGTACCGGCTCAGAGTCGACCGACGTTCTCGACGGCGACGGACTCGACGCCCTCGACTTCGGTGAACGCCTCCTCGACTGCCTCGGTGCCACCTGCACCGTCCGGGACGATGACCGTAGGGAGGAGGGCGACCAGTCCGAACGCGACGTCGTCGCGCTGGAATCCGCGGATCTTCGCGCCCTGCGGGAGCGACTCCTCCAGACGGTCCTGAAGGTCGTCGAGGTCCACGTCGGGACTGTCCGGCATGACCTTGATCTTGGCGGCGACATCGCCCATGTTAGGGCCCCCGGAAGCCGCAGTCGTGACACTCGTAGAGGTTGCTCTGCTTCCGGCACTTCGCACACCGGTGGATCGTCGCGCCGCAGTCCGGACAGGAGAAGCGCGCGGCGTTCATACCGGCGACCTGGATGCCACAGGAGACGCACTGTCGAGCGCCCTGCGTTTCGCTCTCGCTCATACTCGATCCACCACCGCGCGACTTTTAACCGTTGTTCTTTGCCCTCGTCGGCGTCCGATCGAGTGTCACGCAGTACCGCGGTTCGCCTCGATACCGTCACGTGCGTCGCCCGTGATCGGCGGTCTCACCCCGCGATTAGCGGACCGATCAACACGCCCATCAGGTGCACCCGCCGCGTGCCGACTCGGGGAGGGAACAGCCCGAGAACGCCGGAGACGGCGAACACTCCGACGCCGAACGCGCCGGCGAACGCGAAGGAGATCCCGACGAGAAGCACCAGAACGCCGACCGACAGCCGCGTGTAGTCGGCGGTCCCGACGGTACTGAGATACCTGTCTCCGAGGAGTACCACCAGCGTGAACCCGCAGACTGCGGCGGTCGCCGCCGCGACGAGCAGAATGGGGAGCGCGAGCGGTACCTCGGCCCGGTCGATGGCGACGGTTACCCCGGTTCGGGGCGTGCCGAGCGCCGCGAGCGCGAACAGAGCGAAGATGGTGTTCGCCGTGTTCGCGCCGCTCGTGGCGACGATGAAACCACGGTCGCCCTCGGACCGCGGGATCGCGGGGAGCGCCGCGACGGCGGCTATGGCGGCGGAGACGCCCGGAATGTACCCGACGATCGCGCCCGAGAGCGACCCCGCCCCCGCGCTCACGCCGAGGTCTCGCGGCGTCATCGTGATCCGCGCGTCGGCCTGCGGCGGTACTCCCTCCCCGCCGAGCGCGTCGACGAGCACCGGCGCGCCGAACAGCCCGGCGAAGAGCGGCGCGAGGATACCGCCCGCATCGAGCGGTGCCGCGGGGTCGACGTCGAGCGTGGCGAGTCCCAGCGCGGCGCTCGCCAAAAAGGCGATCACCCCGCCGACGGCGGCCCGCTTCGAGGACTCCGTGAGTACGAGCGCGGCGACGACGCCGGCGAGGAGGAGCGGGAGGTGCGCGCGGACGGTGGGGTACCCGCGAACCATGACCCACGTGATCGGGATCGCGAGGGGGACGGCGAGCGCGACCGCGAGCGCGGAGCCGACCGCGGACAGCCGCAGCGCCTCGCGCCCCCGACCGGCGATCACGAGCCGGTGGCCGGGGAGCGCCGCGACCGCCGTGGCCGCGTCGGGAACGCCGAGCGCGAGCGCGGGGACGATGTCTAGGAACGAATGCACGACGCCCGCGGCGAGCATCGCGATCCCGACGAGAAGCGGGTCCCCCGGGACCGACGGCGCGAGCCCGGCCAGAAGCAGCGCGAAGTTGTTGGCGTGGAGCCCCGGGACGAGCCCGCTCGCCGTCCCGAGCGCGACGCCGCCCAACAGGAACGCGAGCGCGGCCACCGAGAAGGTGGGGTCGACGACGGGTCGAACGAACGCATCCATCTCCCCGAGGTGGCCGCGGTTTCGAATATAAACGCTCGTCCGACGGAGCCCGGCCTCTGTCGGTCGCTTCGAGTCGTCGCTGGAGAATACGAAACGCCGTTACGCGGGCTGTGCCGCCTGCGCCTTCTTCCGGGTGACGTAGCCGGCGATCCGGTTACGGACGCCCTTCGACTCGACGGTCGTCAGCGCGGTGACGCTCTCTTTGTTCGTCTCGAAGTCCGTGTTGAAAGAGTCGGGATACCGCTCCAGCAGGACGTTCCCGAGCTGTTTGATGTACTTGGGTTTGATGGCCATACCGAGCGGTACCCTCGGGGCGAACTAAAAGGGTTCGTTCCGCCGCGAGCGGCCCCGAGGCGAGTGTGTCAGTCAGCGGGGGACGGGACGAGACGGTCCGTGGCTCACTCGCGACCCGCTCGTCGGTCGCGCCACGCGGTCGCCTCGTCGATCCGCACGAACGCCTCGCGCTCGGCCGGCCCGCCGCAGCGCTCGACCACGTCACCGAAGTACGACAGCCGGTCGAGGAGCGTCTCCTCGTCGAAGCCGGGAACGTCGAGCCGCGAGGCCGCGACCGTCGCGTCGACGACCGCGCCGAACCCGCGGTTCGTCGTCGGGACGCGCTCTGTGAGCACCGCGCTCTCGACCGGATCGAGCGCCCACGTCCGGATCGTGGTGTCTCCTTCGGTCTCGCTGGCGATCTGCTCGGCGTCCACCTCGACCCAGGCGTCGGCGGTCGCGAGCACCGGGTCGTCGACTTCGTGGACCGTGAGCGCGGCGTCGACGAACGTCCGCGGGTCGGCCGTGAACTGGACGACACCGCCGCCCCGCTCCGTGAAGTTGCGCCACGTTCGCGTTCGCCCGTACGTCCGCGCCGTGACCGGATCGCCGGGGGAGTCCGGCGCGTGGAGGCCGAGCGCCGCGGCGTTCCACCGGCCGTTCGGGCCGAGCGTCGTCACCACGGACTCCGTGACGCCGCGGAGCCGGACGGGCCACCCGTTGGGCGCGGAGGCGGGATCGCCCCCACCGTTCTCGGTAGTCACAACGCGACCTCCGCGCCGCGCCTGAGCGCGACGTACAGCGCCGCACAGGTGAGATCGGCGGTCGTTCCGGGATTGATCTCCTCGTCGACGAACGCGTCCGCCAGCGCCTCGACGGCGTCGAGGTCGATCGCGTGGACCGCCTCGGGAGACGGCGGGCCGCCGATCGACCCGGTCTCGCGGCCGCGAGAGGTGTCGAGTGCGCTCTCGCGGTCGCCGCTCACGATCGCGGCCGCCCTCGCCGTCGCGCCTCGCGCGGCGGCGGGACCGTGGTTCGTCGCAACGAGCGTGTCGGGTTCCGTCGAGAGCAATCCGAGGAATGCCCGAGCCGCCCGGTCCGCGAGCGGACCGTCGTCGGTCAGTATCCACTCGGCCGCGCGGAAGGTCCGCGGGAACCCCTCGACCCATTCCTGCGCGTTGCGGTCGGCGACGCGCTCCGGTTCGTCGGATGGAGGGTCCGATCCGCCTCCCCCGACCGCGTCGTTACCGTGGGGGCCCGCGGAGTCCGGCGGTTCGCTGTCGCCGACGGACAGTGCCATCACGTCCCGAAGCGTCGCCTCGCGCTTTCTGAGCGCGGGCTCGGCGTCGCCGCCGCGGCGCACGTCAAGGGCGTCCGCGTCCGCGGGAGGCTCTGCGACCGCGACGTCGACGCGCTCGAACGACCGGTAGAACGCGACCGCGTCGTCGACAGTCGTGGTCCGCGTCACCCGATCGACGCCCGCGCGCGAGAGGTCGCCGGCGGCGGCCGCCCGCACGAGCGGGACGAGGAGCAGCAGACAGCCGAACTGGGTGTTCGTCCCCGCGCGGTCGGCCATCCCCGTGACGGCGCGCTCGAAGGCGACGCCGACGGGCGGCCGATCGTCATCGATCGGGCCGTCGCCCGTCTCGCCGTCACTCCCGTTGCCAGCGGCCAGTTCGAGCCCGGACCGAGCCCCGACCGCGCCGCCGAGGAACGACTCGAACCGGAGGCCACCGAGGTCCCGTCGTCGGTCGACGTTTCCGGGCTTCGGCGTTCCGGCGACTTCGAGGAGCATCGCGAGGACCGCGTCGTCGACCGGCGACGGGTCGCCCGCCGGGGGCCGGTCGCCCTCGGCGGTCACGGCGACGCCTCCGATCGCTCGTCTGCGTCGACCTCCGACAGCGACCCCTCTCGCCACGCCGTCACCGCGTCCGCAACGCGAGCGAGGGCCGCGGGCCGATCGCTCGGTCGGCCGACGCTCACGGCGCCGGCGCCGTAGGCGGCGTACTCGGCGACGGTTCTCCGACCCCTGACGCCGTTGTTCGCGATCACGGTGAGGCCGTCGTCGGGGCCCGTCGGGCCGGTGTCTGAGAGGTCGCGAACGACCCGCTCAGAGTCCATCGCGTCGACGTGGAGCCAGTCCGCGCCGGCGTCCGCGACCGCGTCCGCGACGGCGACGAGGTCGACGCCGTCGACCTCCGCGCGGGCCTTCACGCTCGTCGTCGCCCCCGTCCGCGCGGCGACCGAGACGTACTCGGTGAGCCGGTCCGCGTCGCGAAGCAGCGACTCCCCGCACCCGACCTCGCGGAGTTCCGGCTGGCGGCAGTGGGCGTTGATCTCACAGACCGCGTCGCGGTCGGCACAGACCGCGGCCGCCTCCCGGACCGGCCCGACGGTCGCGCTGCGGACGTTGACGCCGGCAACGACGGGGGCGTCGGCGACCGCGTCGAGCTGGCCGCCGATCCACTCGATCGGATCGTCGGGGAGGAACTCCGAGCGGTCGCGGGAGACGAGGTCGCGCGCCGCCGACCGGCTCGGCGGATCGAGCGCGATCCCGCCCAGCACCGCGGCGTCGACGTGGGGGGCGGCCCGTCGGGCCCAGTCGGCGTCGGCCGCGCCGCTGAGGCTCGCGGCGACGAGGAACGGGGGATCGAGGTCGCTCGGCCGGGGCCTCATCCCGTCACCTCCCCGTCGTCGGGGCCGAGACCGCCCGAGTCGACCGCGGCCAGCGCGCGTTCGCATGCCCGGGCGACGCGCTCGGCGTCGTCGGCGTCGTCGATCCGGGTGTCGGTGCGCTCGACGCGGCGGTCGAGGCGCGTCGGGTCGTCGTCGTCGAGCACGAACGCGTCCGCGAACGGGTAGCTCTCGGCGACGCCGGCGGTCGAGGGCTCGGCTCCGGTCCCGGCCATCAGATCGGCGGCGGGCCCCGAGAACACTTCGTCGCCGACGAACGGAGAGACCGCGACGACGGGCGTCTCCCGGAGCGCGCGCTCGAAGCCGGGAACCGCGAGCATCGGCCCGATGCTCGTGACGGGGTTCGAGGGGCCTATCACGACCGGGTCCGCGAGCGCCGTCCGGACCGCGTCCGTCAACGCCGCGGCCTCGGCACCCCGGAACTCCACGTCGGCGACGGGCGGCTCGCCGCGGCGGGCGACCCAGTACTCTTGGAAGTGGAGCGTCTCGCCGGCCTCGGTGTGGATGAGCGTCGCGACCGGGTCGTCGGACATCGGAGAGAGATCGACGTCGAGCCCGAACGCGTCGGCGAGCGTGCGCGTGACCTCGGTGAGCGTGCGTCCCTCGTCGAGGAGGCCCGTGCGGGTGAGATGCACCGCGCGGTCGCGATCGCCGATCTCCATAAACTCGCCGACGGCAGAGAAGCGCCGCCATCGAGCGATCGCCCGGCCCGCGGTCTGCGCCTCGTCGTCGAGGTATCGCGGCCCGGAGTCGACCGCTATCTCGTCTGCGAGCCGTCGGAGTTCCCCGTGTGTTTCCGTCGTGTCGCCGTCGATCCCCCACCAGGTCTCGCGGTCGAGGACGTCGCCGCCCGCGAACAACACGGTGTCGACGTCCGGACAGACGAGGTGGCCGCCGAGTTCGACGTCGTCGCCCGTGTTTGCGACGACCGAGACGTCCCCGGCGTCCCACACGCGGGTCGCTCCGTCGAGAAGCTTCGGCGTCCCCGTGCCGCCGGCGAGGAACGTGACCATACCCGACGCACGCGGCGACCGGTTTTGTATCCTCGGTCCGCCGGCCGCCGTTCCCCGCAAGACCTATCTCCGCGCCTCGGAGAGACGGCACCACTGTGAGCGAGGACGGAAGCCGATCGTGGGCCGACCGCCTGCGCGCAGCGGCGAGCGAGCGCCTCGGCGTCGACCGCCGCGCGCTCGCGGCGCTCCGGATCGCGCTCGGGGTCGTCCTCCTCGTCGACCTCGGGCTCCGCGCGCGGAACCTGACGGCGTTTTACACCGACTCGGGCGCGCTTCCCCGATCGGCGCTGGCCGAGGTGTATCCGCTCGTTGCCCGCGTCTCGCTGCACGCGGTCTCGGGCGACCCGCAGGTGATAGCGGCGCTCTTCGCGCTCGCCGCCGTCGCGGCCGCGGCGCTCGCGGTCGGCCACCGGACTCGACTCGCGACCGCGGCGTCGCTCGTGCTTCTGGCGTCGCTGCAGGCGCGGAATCCGTTCGTCCTCAACGCGGGCGACACCCACCTGTTACAGCTGCTCGGCGTCGGGCTGCTGTGTCCGCTCGGATCGCGGTGGTCGATCGACGCGGTCCGACGAGGAAGAGACGCCGCGGACCGCGACGGCGACGACGTCGACCGGTTCGTCGGTCCGGCGTCCGCACTGCTCTTGGCCGTCACGCTCGTCGTCTACGTGTCGAACGCGGTCGTGAAGCTCCGCGGCACCGCCTGGACCGGTGGCGAGGCCATCGGTCGGGTGTTCCGACTCACCTACCTCCACGGACCGTTCGGCGGGCTCGTCCCCGAAACCCCTGGCCTCCTCGCCGCGGCCACCTACGGCTGGCTCGGACTCCTCGCCGCCGCGCCGCTCCTCGTCCTCGCCGCGAGGCGGATCCGGACGGCGCTGACGGCGATCTTCGTCGCCACCCACCTCGCGATGGCGCTCGTGCTCCAGATCGGGGTGTTCCCGCTCGTGTCCGCCGCCGGTCTCCTGCCGTTCCTTCCGTCCGCGGTGTGGGACGACGTCGAGACACGCCTCGATGCGGTCGCGCCGCGACTGAGGCAGGCGGTCGGCCCGCACCACGCGCCACGGAGTGAACCGGTCGCCGAGATCGATCGGGTTGCGTCGGTCGGCCGTCGCGTCCTACCGGCCGTCGCCGCGGTCCTGCTCGCGGCGCTGCTCTGCTGGAACGCGTTGGCGCTCGGCCTCGTCGCGACGCCGGAGCCGGTCGCCGCGGTGAGCGACCCCGCCGAGAGCGGGTGGGACATGTTCGCCCCGGACCCGCCGACGACCGACACGCTCGTGCTCGCGACGGCCGCGACCGCAGAGGGGTCCCGGGTCGACGCCCTGCACGGCGACGCCGTCGCGACCGACAGACCGCCCTCGGACGCCCGCGCGTATCCGACCGCCCGGTGGCGGAAGTTCCTCACCCTGCTCGCCGACTCGCCCGAGTCCGCACGCACCCGCCACCTCCTCGCGCACCTCTGTGATCGCGCGAGCGGACACGCGGACGCCGAGATCGAGCGCGTCACGGTCTCGATCGTCTCGGTCGACATCGGCGGCGGCGACGAGACACAGGTCAGACCGCTCGGCGGACGGCGGTGTGGCGATCGGTGACCGATTCGGGCTGGCGCGTCCGCCGCGTCTGTCCGCCGGAGGCCGCCCTCGCGGCCGCTACAGTCGAATCCAGCCCCCTTTTCGATTTCCGGCGAGTGCGACGCCAGCGGCAAAGCGGCAGGCACTTTAGGGGGCCCCAAGAATCCACGAACGTTCATGAGCTACGACAAGGTCGACGTCCCCGAAGACGGCGAGGCGATCACGCTCGCCGACGAGGAGACAGGCGAGCTGAACGTCCCGTCGAATCCCATCATCCCGATCATCCACGGCGACGGGATCGGGACCGACGTCGGACCGGCAGCACAGAAGGTACTCGACGCCGCCGCGGAGGCGACCGACCGCTCCATCGCGTGGATGCGCGTCTACGCCGGTGAGAGCGCCCGCGAGAAGTACGACGAGAACCTCCCAGAAGACACGGTCTCGGCCATTCGCAGCCACCGCGTCGCGATCAAGGGGCCGCTTACGACGCCGGTCGGTGCGGGCTTCCGATCGCTGAACGTCGCGCTCCGGCAGACGCTCGACATGTACGCGAACGTTCGGCCCACCTACCACCTAGAAGGTGTCCCGTCGCCCGTGAAAAACCCCGAGGCGATGGACATGATCACCTTCCGTGAGAACACGGAGGACGTCTACGCCGGCGTCGAGTGGGAGGCCGAAACGGACGAGGTAGAGGAGGTACGCGAGTTCCTCGAAGACGACATGGAGATAGCCGACGTCATTCACGACGGTCCGGTCGGGATCGGCGTCAAACCGATCTCGGAGTTCGGCTCGAAGCGGCTCATCCGCGAGGCGATCGACTACGCGATCACCAACGACCGCGACACCGTCACCCTCGTCCACAAGGGCAACATCATGAAGTTCACCGAGGGCGCCTTCCGCGACTGGGGCTACGAGGTCGCAGAGGAGGAGTACGGCGAGGACGTCATCACCGAGGACGAGCTGTGGGACGAGCACGACGGCGAACAGCCCGAGGGCACGGTCGTCGTGAACGACCGCATCGCCGACAACATGCTCCAGCAGCTTCTCACCCGCACCGACGAGTACTCCGTCATCGCGACGATGAACCTCAACGGCGACTACATGTCCGACGCCGCCGGCGCGCAGATCGGCGGCCTGGGAATCGCCCCCGGCGTCAACTACGGCCACGGTCGTGCGCTCGCCGAGCCTGTCCACGGCTCCGCGCCCAAGTACGCCGGCGAGGACAAGGTGAACCCCACCGCGATGATCCTCTCCGGCCGCGAGATGCTCGATTACCTCGGCTGGTCCGACGCCGCCGACCTCGTGCGCGACGCCGTCGAGGAGACCATCGCGTCCGGTCAGGTCACCTACGACCTCCACCGCCAGATCGACGGCGGCGAGAAGCTCGCGACGAGCGAGTTCGCCGACGCCGTCGTCGAGAAGATCGACGAGCTCGCGTAAGGGCCGGCTTCCGCGGACGCGTCGGGTCGCCCCCGACACTCCGATTTCTGCTTTTTTTTTAAATGCGAACTCACAGCGCGTCGACCGCGTCGGCATCTCGATTCGATGGTCTGCGTGACGACAGTCCGCGACGATGGCCCGCGTTACCGACCCGAGGCGTAGAACTCCTCGCGGTACACGCGTCCGAACGCGTTCCGGCGGAGGGTGCTCGCGGCCGCGTCGGGCTCGTCCTGGTACGTCGCCGCGACGACGGTGTCGGCGAACGGGACCGGATGCCACGCGACGTTCTCGACGTTCTCCGATCCGATCCGCGTTACGTCCTCGGCGTCGAACTGGCTGTCGGCGAGCCACGCCTCGAACTCGCTCTCGTCGCCGACGTGGACTGCGAGCAGCTCCGAGAACGTGGCGTCGCGGGCGGTCTGGACCACTTCCGGGGTGACGCGTTCGTCGTACTCGTCGGCGTCGAACTCCATCGCCTTCGTCGCCTCGCGGACGACGACCTGTGCGACCGGGCCGACCTCCTCGTATCGTTCGAGCGCGTCGGTGCGAGTCTCCGGGGCGAACGTCCCTCTGGTGTGCATGCCCCCGATTCGACGTCGACGGGAAAGGGCGTTCCGTTACGCGGTCGGATCGTCGCGTTCGGCGTCGCCGTTTCGGTTGGTGTCGTCGTCGCGGTTGGCGTCGTCGTCGTCCGCCGATCCGTCGGATAGCATCTCGCGCGTCATCTCTTTCGCCTCCTCCAGCGCCTCGGCGGTCTCCGGGTCGGTCGCGCCGCTCTCATCGACGACACCGGGGCTCGCGGCGGAGCCGTGTGCGTGACCGCGTCCGTCGTGGGCGTGGTCTCCGCGCGCGCGACCAGCGTGCGCGCCCACGTCCACGTCCGGCCGCCCGCGATCGACGGTGTCCTCGAACACCTCGTGGTACTCGGCCGCCTCGGCGTGTTCGGTCACCTCGGCCGCGAGCCCGTCGGGGTCGCGGTCTGCCCAGTCGGCGACGTGGTCGTCGAGCCACTCGGCGTGGTCGTCGCCGTGGAGCATCGCCGTGAACGCGAGGTGGTGTGCGAGGTGTTCGCCGTCGCGTTGCGGCGTCTCACAGACGGGGCACGCGTATCCCATGTCGAGCGGGGCTACGGCCGTGAGGCGTAAATCTGCGTCGAACGGAACCGGACCGAACGGTGGCGCGTGGCAGCGTGAGACATAACGGCAGGTGTCGGGTGCGGCTTAACCCCCTCCGGCACCAAGTGGCCTGCATGATCGCAGACTCACAGGACCGATTGCTCGGACTCACGGTAGCCGCCTTCCTCGCCACGCTCGCCGGCGAACTGCTCGGAATGACGCTCCTGATCAGGATCGGCGTGACCAGTTTCTTCCTCGCCGTGGCGGGGCTGTTGGCAGTTATGACCGTCATGCTGGTGCTCGGGGTCAGTCGGACGTCCGGCCCGGATATGCACGCCCCGATTCTCACCGACCGCGTCTCGACGACGCCCGGCGAACGCTGATCTGTCGATGCGAACCGAGCGCGGTCGTCGCCGGCGCCTCGCCACTATAACAGCAACTTTATCACTCGCACGGGGCGAATTTCCGGTAAGACTACTCCGTTAGGAGGTCCAACAGTGACTGAAGCCAACACACAACCGGAGGTGAACATCGGTCTCGTCGGTCACGTCGACCACGGGAAGACGACGCTCGTGCAGGCGTTGTCCGGCTCGTGGACCGACCAGCACAGCGAGGAAATGAAACGCGGAATCTCGATCCGATTGGGGTACGCGGACGCCACGTTCCGCCGCTGCCCCGGCGTCGACGCGCCCGAGTGTTACACCGTCGACGAGGAGTGCGAGGACGGCTCCGAAAGCGAGCCGATCCGGACGGTCTCGTTCGTCGACGCGCCCGGCCACGAGACGCTGATGGCGACGATGCTCTCGGGCGCCTCGATCATGGACGGGGCCGTCCTGGTCGTGAGCGCGACCGAGGACGTCCCGCAGGCGCAGACGGAGGAACACCTGATGGCACTCGATCTGATCGGGATCGAGAACGTCGTCATCGCACAGAACAAAGTCGACCTCGTCGACCGCGACCGCGCCGTCGACAACTACCGACAGATCCAGGAGTTCGTCGAAGGCACCGTCGCGGAGGACGCGCCGATCGTCCCCGTCTCGGCGCAACAGGAGGTCAACATGGACCTGCTCATCGACGCGATCGAGACGGAGATCCCGACGCCCGACCGCGACCCCGGCGAGAGCGCTCGCATGTACGCGGCCCGCTCGTTCGACATCAACCGACCGGGTGCGACCGCGGCGGACCTCAAGGGCGGCGTCGTCGGCGGCTCGCTCGTCAGCGGCGAGCTGTCCGTCGGCGACGGGCTCGAGATCCGGCCCGGCCGCGAGGTCGACGAGGAGGGACAGACGGAGTGGCGACCGCTCGAAACGACGGTCCGCTCGCTGCAGGCCGGCAGCAACGACGTCGAGAGCGCCCGTCCGGGCGGTTTACTCGGCGTCGGCACCGGGCTCGACCCGAGCCTGACGAAGGGCGACGCGCTCGCGGGACAGGTCGCGGGCGAGCCCGGCACGCTCCCGCCGACCCGCAACGAGTTCGAGATGCAGGTCGATCTGCTCGACCGCGTCGTCGGGAAGGAAGACGACGAGAGCGGCGAGAGCGACATCGAGGAGATAAGCACGGGCGAGCCCCTGATGCTCACGGTCGGCACGGCCACCACCGTCGGCGCGGTGACGAGCGCTCGCGACGGCGAGTGCGAAGTGAGCCTCAAACGGCCCGTCTGCGCCGAGGAGGGCGCGCAGATCGCGATCAACCGACGGGTCGGCGCGCGGTGGCGGCTCATCGGCGTCGGGACTCTCTCGTAACGTGACCGAAACCGCCCGCGGAAGCGCTCTCACGGCAGAGGAGTCGGCGGGTGCGGACGCCGCCGCACCGGTCGTCGCGCTCGACGCGAGCGCGCTCATGGCCCCGGTCGAGGCGAACGTGCGGCTCTTCGAGGAACTCGATCGGCTCCTCGGGGCCTACGAGTCGGTCGTTCCCGCGGCCGTGCTCGCCGAACTCGACGGATTACGGGCCGGGAACGGCGCGGAGGCGACCGCGGCGAGCGTGGGCGCGGACCTCGCTGCGCGGGCAGAGACGGTGGAGACGGCGGAATCGTACGCGGACGACGCGCTGGTCGAACTGGTCACCGAGGACCGGGTCGACGGCGTCGTCACCAACGATCGACCGCTTGCGAACCGGGTGCTGGAGGCGGACGCACCAGTAATCGGTTTAAGGGGTCGGAACACACTGGCGATAACGGAACCCTAGCGGACGCGGACAACCAACACTATGTACAAACGAGTTCGACTCAAGGATACGGTCGAGGTCCCGCCGAAACACCTGGCGGACGTCACCGACGAGCGGGTGAAAGCCCTGCTGCAGGACAAGCTGGAAGGACGGATGGACGAAGACGTCGGCAGCGTCGTGAGCGTCATCGACGTCCACGACATCGGGGACGGAGCGGTGTTACACAACCGGCCCGGCGTCTACTACGAGGCCGAGTTCGACGCGCTCACCTACGACCCCGACATGCAGGAGGTCGCCGACGGCACCGTCGTCGAGACGGTCGAGTTCGGCGCGTTCGTCGGGATCGGCCCGGTCGACGGGCTTCTCCACGTCTCACAGATCACAGACGAGTACCTCACGTTCGACGGGGCGAACCAGCAGCTCGCCTCCTCGGACTCCGACAAGACCCTCGGCGTCGACGACGCCGTGCGCGTCCGCGTCGTGACGAAGAGCATCGACGAGCGCAACCCGCGCGACTCGAAGATCGGCCTGACGGCGAAACAGCCCGGCCTCGGGAAACACGAGTGGCTGGAAGGACAGCGGAAACACCGCGAACAGACCGGTGAGGAGGCCGACTGATGGCCGAGGACCGCCTCGCGTGTCGGGAGTGTCACCACGTCAACGACCCCGACGCACAGACCTGCGAACACTGCGGGTCGTCGTCGCTGACGGAAGACTGGGCGGGCTACGTCATCATCACCCAGCCGGAGAACAGCGAGATCGCCGAAGAGATGAACGTCACGAAGGCGGGCTCGTACGCGCTGAAGGTCCGGTGAGGCGGCGCACCAACGACTGAGTCACGTTCGACCCGCCCGTTCACGACGCACCGCCGCTCTACTCACGACCGGCCTATCTAGACCACTATAGACCCGCTCACCTCACAGTCATGCTCACACTTCCCGACTCGCTCAGAGACGCGTTCAAAGACCCGCTCGGTCCGGTGACGACCGACGCGACTGCGCTGATCGCGGCGGCCGCATCGACCCGCGACGAGCACGGCGGCGACGCGCCGATCGTCGCCGTCGGCGACGTGGTCACCTACCACCTCCGGGAGGCCGGTCGCGCCCCCGACGTGGCCGTCGTTGACGGACAGACGGAGCGCGAAGCGGTCCGCGAGGAGATCGAGACGGCGCTCGCGGCCGCGGAGGTCCGTCGGATCGCGGTGACGAACCCCTCGGCGTCGCTGTCGGCCGACCTGCTCTCGGCGCTCGCGACGGCGCTGTCCGCCGACGAACCTGTGTCGATCGAGGTGACGGGCGAGGAGGACCTCGCGACGCTGCCGGCGATCATCGCCGCACCGGACGGTGCAAGCGTGGTCTACGGCCAGCCGGGCGAGGGGATGGTTCGCGTTCCGGTCACCCCGGAGGCCAGGGACGAGGCCCGCGAGCTGTTCGAGGCGCTCGACGGGGACGTCGACGCAGCCTACGACGCGCTCGGCGTCGATCCGGACGAGCGCTAGAGTCAGTCGATCCGCCGCGACACCCCCGCTTCGAAATCCTTTTACAGCTTTCGGGGGGATATACGCGTAACTGACCATGGACGTCGACATCATCTCCGAAGAAGAGAACCCCATGTTGCACCGCACCGATATCCGCTTCGAGACGACCCACGAGGAGGCGACGCCCTCCCGCCTCTCGGTCCGAGACTCGCTCGCGGCCAAACTCGACAAGGACTCCGAGGAGGTCGTCGTCCACGAGCTGAACACGAAGTTCGGCATGCGGAAGACGGTCGGCTACGCGAAGGTGTACGACTCCGCGGCCGACGCGCTCGACGTCGAACAGGAGCACATGCTCGAACGCAACAAGATCGGCAGCGAGGGCGACGCGGACGCCGAAGAGGCCTAACGCCCGCCGAATGCGCGTTCTCGGTATCGAGGGAACCGCGTGGTGTGCGAGCGCCGCGCTGTACGACACCGAGACCGACGCCGTTCTCATCGAATCGGATCCCTACGAGCCGGACAGCGGCGGCATTCACCCGCGTGAAGCCGCCGAACACATGTCGGAGGCGATCCCCGCAGTCGTCGACGCGATGTTGACCGCGGCCGAAGACGAGCACGGTCCGGACGCGATCGACGCCGTCGCCTTCTCTCGCGGTCCCGGACTCGGCCCCTGCCTCCGCACGGTTGGCACCGCGGCGCGAGCGCTCGCGGGCGCGCTCGACGTTCCGCTCGTTGGGGTGAACCACATGGTGGCACACCTGGAGATCGGTCGACACCGCTCCGGGTTCGACAGCCCGGTGTGTCTGAACGCCTCCGGTGCGAACGCGCACCTCCTCGGCTACCACGACGGTCGCTACCGCGTGCTCGGAGAGACGATGGACGCCGGCGTCGGCAACGCGATCGACAAGTTCACACGTCACGTCGGATGGGACCATCCCGGTGGGCCGAAAGTCGAGGCCGCGGCCGCCGAGTTCGCGGCGGAGCACTCGGACGGCGACTCCCAGGATCTTCTCGATCTCCCCTACGTCGTCAAGGGGATGGACTTCTCGTTTTCCGGGATCAGCTCCGCGGCCAACGATGCGTACGACGACGGGGTACCGGTGGAGGCGATCTGCTTTTCGCTCCAAGAACACGTGTTCGCGATGCTCGCCGAGGTCGCCGAGCGGGCGCTGTCGCTGACCGGTGCGACCGAACTCGTCCTCGGCGGGGGCGTCGCTCAGAACGAGCGGCTGCGGGAGATGCTCGCGACGATGTGTGCCGACAGGGGAGCCGATTTTCACGCGCCCGAGCCGCGGTTTCTCCGCGATAACGCCGGGATGATCGCCGTCCTTGGCGCGAAGATGGCGCGAGCGGGCGACACCGTGGCGATCGCCGAGTCGGCCGTCGATCCGAACTTCCGGCCGGATCGGGTGCCCGTCACGTGGCGAGACGGCTCCGAATCGGTCGCGGTCGGCGCGGTGACGCGTCGCTCGGAGACGGCCCGGCCGGGAACCGACCCCGAGTCCGACGGCCGCGATTCCGACCGCGGAGCGGAGGCGGTCGTCGACATCCAGACCGGCGACGGGGACGGTCGCGTGATCAAGCGCCGGGTTCCGAAGCGGTACCGACACCCGGAACTGGATCGCTCGATCCGGCGCGATCGGACCGTCGCAGAGGCGCGGCTCACGAGCGAGGCGCGCCGCGCCGGCGTCCCGACTCCTCTCGTGTACGACGTCGACGTGGCGAACGCGACGCTGACGCTCCAGTACGTCGGCGACCGCGACCTCGCGGCCGCCCTCGACGACGGCGAGGCGTGGGTCCGCGGGACGGGCCGCCACCTCGCGACGCTCCACGGGGCCGGGATCGTCCACGGCGATCCCACGACCCGGAACGTCCGGATCGCCGGCGGATCGGACGGAGAGGATCCCGAGTCGAGAGACGACGGGTCCGGACCGTCGGGTGCGGCTGCACGGACCGCGCTCATCGATTTCGGTCTCGGGTATCACACCGGTCACGTCGAGGATCACGCGATGGATCTCCACGTCTTCGAGGGGTCGGTCCGGGCGACTGCGACCGATCCGGACGCGCTGATCGACGCGTTCGAGGCGGGCTACGCCGCGGTCGGCGACCGGACCGTCCTCGACCGACTTCGTGAGGTCGAGGGACGCGGCCGGTACCAGTGAGCGGGATACGCGGTGGTCTGGAGTCTCGATGAGCAGGAGACACACGTCTCCGAGGTCCGCCGCGGCCGAGCGGTGGTTGCGCCACGATTTATATGTCCGGCGAGCGACCTACCGGTATGGCAGACAAACCGTCTTCGGGTGAGATTCTCGGAATCCCGTACAACTTCGACCGGCCGAGTCTCGGTCGCCTCCTCTCGTCGTACTGGCAGCCAGACAAGGGGATGCTTGTCGAGAAGCCGTTCGGCATCGGATACACCCTCAACCTCGCGAACTGGCGGTCGTGGGTCGTCCTCGCGGTCGCCGGCGGCCTCTACTACCAGCAAGCACAGAGCGCGACCGACGGCAGCGACGGGGGAGATTCGGCCGAATCGGCTGACGACGGTCCCGTCGAAGTGATCGTCGACGGTGAGTAGCTGACGCGACAGGCCGACTTCGTCGCCACCGAGTCACGACTACTCGGTGAGGACCGCGCGCGGCACGGGAGACCTACCGTTCCCACGACATACAGCCGGCACAGACGAGGGCGTCGCCGTCGCGCCAGCGACGTGACACCGACTCCCCGCAGCGGTCGCAGTCGGCGCCGTCGGTAGTCCACGCCGCAGTCGCGGTGACTGCCTCGTCCGCCGCAGCGTTCGCATCGGTCTGATCACCACTTTCGGGCTCCGCGCCCGCGTTCCCCTGATCGCCGTCTCCGTCGTCCCGATCGGCGTCCGCGTCGCCCGAAAAATCGTCGAGCGATCGATCCGTGACCATCTACGCCTCCCGGCGGAGCCGCCGTACCACGTACTCGCGTTCCAGTTCGCCGAGGAACTCGCCGAGCCGGGGACCCTGCGTGTCGTCGAAGAAGAGCCGGTAGCCGGCCGAAAAGAAGTCGCTGACTTCGACGTCGTGGTCGCGAGCCGTCTCGTACATCTCGCTCTGTATCGCCTCGCCGTCGTGACCGTCGGCGACGAAGTCGGCGAGTTCATCGAGCGCGGCCGCCACGTCGTCATCGAAGTCGACGTCCGGAAGCGCGGTCTGAAGCCGGTAGTCGTACTCGTTTTCCGTCCGTTCCGCCCAGGATCTCGCCCTCTCGACGCGGGCGAGAGCAGCGTCGACCGCCTCGCTGCTCGCGTTTTCGGGAATGTGTCTCTCGTCGCGGGCGAGCCGCTCGCGGAACGCCGGGTCGTCGACCATGCCGAGGACGGCCGCGAACGTGTAGGGGAGCCGGATCGGCTTCTCCGTCGGCGGGTCCTCGGTCTGGCCGACGACGAACGGGTACGCGCGCTCGGCGAAGGCGGTCAGGTCCTCGTCGTCGATCTCGCCGAAATACGCGCGCTCGAACCGGTCGAAGCGATCGACGAGCTGATCGAGCCGTTCGATGTCGAGGTCGCGGGCCTTCTTCGGGTGGAGCGCGAAGAAGTACCGCAGCACCTCGGGTTCGAGCAGTTCCAGTAGCTCGGGGACCGTGACGATGTTTCCCGACGACGAGGAGAGCGGCTTCCCGTTGAGAGTGAACCACTCGTACACCATCGGCACCGGGGGGTCGATCCCGAGGACGTTGCGGGCGACGTCGATGCCGGACGGCCACGACCCCTCTGCGTGGTCCTTCCCGAACGGTTCGAAGTCGACTTCCAGAACCTCCCACTGTCCGGGCCACTCCAGCCGCCACGGGAGTTTCCCCTCGCGGAACGTCGCCGTTCCCTCGTGGCCGCAGCCCTCGATCGTCTCGTCGCCGACCGTCATGTCCGTGCAGACGTACTCGACCGTCTCCGTGTCGAGATCGACCGCAGTCACCGTCTCCGTGACCTTGCCGCACTCCGCACAGATGGGGTTGAACGGGACGTACTCGCCGTCGACCTTGTCCTGGTACTGCGAGAGCACCTCGCGGACGCGATCGAGATCGCCGAGAACCGTCCGAGTCACCTCGTCGAAGTCGCCGTTCGCGTACAGGTCGGTGTTCGAGACCATCTCCACGGGGACATCGAGGCGGTCGGCGTCGGCCTTCAGGAGGGCCGCGAAGTGGGCCGCGTACGACTCGCGCTCGCCGAACGGGTCCGGGATCGCGGTGTACGGCTTGCCGAGGTTCCGCCCGAGCGCACTGGCGTCGACCTCGCCGAGTCCGACGATCTCGCCGTCGGCGTTCGCCAGCTTCCGCGGAATCTTCCGGAGCGGGTCCTTGTCGTCCGAGGTGAACACCTGTCTGACCTCGTGGCCGCGGTCGCGGAGCACCTCGGCGACGAAGTAGCCGCGCATGATCTCGTTGAAATTCCCGAGATGGGCCACGCCCGAGGGGGAGACACCGCCCTTGATCACGACCGGATCGTCGACGCCGCGCGCCTCGATCGCGTCGGCGACGACGTCGGCCCAGAACGCGCGAAAGCCGTCGTCTCCGGCGGCCCCGTCGCCGCCGAGTGCGTCCTCGTCGTCACCGCTGACCGTCGGGCGGTCCGAGAGGATGTGCGGAGAGTCGCCGTGCTCGTCTGTGGCGTCGCCGGTCATGATTGCTCGGCGGCGTTCTCCCGATCGGTCCGGTCGTCGTCGACCGGGGTCACGTCGGTGCCGGTGTGGTTGCCGGAGACGACGGCGTCGACGACGGCGCTCGGATCGGTGCCGTCGAGGACGATCGCGCGCATCCCCGCGCGGTCGATGAGCTTCGCGGCGAGCAGGTCGACGGGGGCCGAGGCACCGGCGTCGCGACTCATCGGGAGGACGACCTCGACGAGTTCCGCGGGCGACATCTCGGCGAACTGCGTCGCGTCGGGGTCGACGTTGGGATCGGCGTCGTACACGCCGTCGGCGCTCGTCGCGTACACGAGCAGGTCGGCGTCGACGGACTCGGCGAACGCGGCGGCGACGGCGTCGGTGGTCTGTCCGGGCGTCATCCCGCCCATCACTGACACCTCTCCGCGTCGGAGTCCGGCCGCGGCCTCGTCGTACTCGGTCGCGGGCGAGACGGCCGCGGTCTCCCCGAGCGCGGCGATCAACAGCCGGGCGTTGAGCCGGGTCGTCCCGATGCCGAACTGGTCGAGTTCGACCTCATTCGCGCCGAGGTCGCGTGCCGTCTCGATGTACTCGCGCGCGATCCCGCCGCCGCCGACGACGACGCCGACTTCGTGGCCGCTGGCGACCAGTCGCTCGATCGCGTCGGCGTACGCGGCTACTCGGCCTGAGGCGAGATCGGGCGCGAGCACGCTCCCGCCGACAGAAACGACGACTCTCATTACCGTCGAATACCCCTGTCGCGGTCTTAAGGATTATCAAGCCCGGACGCGGCCGGCCGCCGGGAAACGCCTAAGCCGCTCGCACCCCGCCGTCGAGTATGCAGCCGATATCGATCCTCGGTCCCGACGCACCGGTCCTCGCCGAGTCCCTCGTCGATCGGCTCGACGGGCGGGTGGCCGTCGTCGACGCTCGGAGCGCGACTGAGATACGGACGGAACTCGGCGCGGACACCGAGTTCACGCTCGCGGCGGACGGATCGTGGTCGGGATCCGGGCGCGCCGACGGGCTCGACGACCTGCTCGACGGCCTCGCGCCGGCCCACGATCACCTCGTCGCGCTCGGCGAGTCGCGGCTGCGCGTGCCCGTGGTTCTGCTCGGAGACGACATCGACTCGGACGATGCGCCGGGACGAGTCCTCGCCGCCGCACCGTCGGCGGACGACATCGACCTCGACCGCCTCGTCGCTGACCTCGCCGATGCGGAGCCGTGGATCACCCGCGAGACGCTCGTGCACCGGGCGAAGTCGTCGGCGTCAGCCGACCGCTCGGGGGCGATCGCGACATTCACCGGTCGGGTGCGAGCGCGCGACGGGTCCGAGGACGACCGCACGACTCACCTCGCCTTCGAGAAGTACGAGGGCGTTGCGGACGAGCGGATGGACACCATCGCCGCGGAACTGACCGCGCGCGAGGGCGTCTTCGACGTCCGAATGCACCACCGAACGGGCGTGATCGAGGCGGGCGAAGACATCGTGTTCGTCGTCGTGCTCGCGGGGCACCGTCGGGAGGCGTTTCGCGCCGTCGAAGACGGTATCGATCGCCTCAAAGACGAGGTCCCGATATTCAAAAAAGAGACCACCGAAGCCGAGGAGTTCTGGGTTCACCAGCGCGAGTGATCGGAAGTCGACTCCGCCCGATTCGTGCAATCTGTTCGGACTAATTCACATGTAATAATCGACACTACCCCGCGCGAGCGAGGACGGCTCCGGCCAGATTGCGGATATTCGTTCCGCTACTCTCCAATTCTGTTGGTGAAGAACGAACAGAATTGTCTCACTCAGGGAACCACAGAAACGCTCTCTAATCGGTGTATAAAATTTCTACGTGTATCTGAGGGCGTTGTGAACGATCCGTCAGACACGTTTTAGATCGCCCCGATCCAATAAAACGCCATGAAAGCTACTGAACACCGTCTAACGGTCTCCCCTTTATAACATCATCCGGGGACAAGCAGGGGATGTACTATGAGCGCGACTGCAAACCCGTCCACGACCGCGACGACCGACGACCGCAGCAAGGAAGAGCGGCTGAAACAGTACCTGCTCGATCGCGCCGAAGAGGGCGAGATGTACTTCAAGGGGAAGTTCATCGCCGACGACGTCGATCTCTCGCCGAAGGAGATCGGCGCGCTGATGGTGAAGCTCCGCGACTCGGCCACCGAACTCACCGTCGAGAAGTGGTCGTACACGGGCGCGACTACGTGGCGGATCGAGCCGGCGTAATGCGACCGGTCGCCGTCGAGTGAACCCGGTGGACCGCCGCGGACCCGCGGACCGGCCGGCCCGCAAGTCAACGACAGCGCGCTCACGCGCGTCCCCGCCTCGTTCCTCCTACCCTTTCTTTCCACCCGCCTACCGGATAGCGTGAAGACGGGCGGTGCCGCGTCTTCCAGTGGTCGCTACGTCCGCGTCTCGACTGCTGTCCGTCAAGCGACCGCTGTCCGACGCGGGGTTTATACTGGACGACCAGTTACGACGGACGATGCCAGAGCACGAGGACGGGGGGATGTCGGCGACGACCGACGCGCCGCGTCCGGAGCCGCTGCGGACGTTCTTCCGGGTCGACGAGGTCCACCGGGACGACGGTCGCGTTCGGTACGTGGGCGAGTCGTACATCCCGGAGCGGACGCTGGCGCGGAAGCTGGTTCCACCGTTTCGCGAGGCCGGTTACGACGTCAGCGTCGAATCGGCGAACGGCCGGCAGGTCGTCGTCGCGACGCCGTTCGGCCGCGGCCGCGAGGGGGTCCCGTGGATCAACCTCGCGCTGTTCGTCGCGACCGTCTTGTCGACGCTCTTCGTCGGGGCGTACGGGTGGTTCTACGTCGGGTGGACGGAGATCACCGCGAACCCCCTGACCGTCCTGCAGGCGTGGCCCTTCACGGCCGCGGTACTCGGCGTCCTGATGACCCACGAGCTGGGTCATTACGCCGCTGGACGGTATCACGACGTCGACGTCTCGCTGCCGTACGTCATCCCGTTCGTGTTCCCGTTCGGTACGCTGGGTGCAGTGATCCGAATGCGCGGACGGATGCCCTCGCGGAAGGCGCTGTTCGACATCGGCGTTGCCGGACCGATCGCGGGTCTCGTCGCCACGGTCGTCGTCACCGTGATCGGGCTCTCGCTCGATCCGATCCGGGTCCCCGCGACGGTCGCCGACGCCTCGGGCACCGTCATCCAGTTCAACAACCCGCCGCTTCTGTCGATCATCGCCGACCTCCTCGGTCAGCCGACGTCGTACGAGGAGCCGGGCCTGACGGCGCATCCGGTGGTGATCGGAGGCTGGGTCGGAATGTTCTTCACGTTGTTGAACCTCCTTCCCGTCGGTCAACTCGACGGCGGACATATGGTTCGCGCGATGGTCGGCCCGCGACAGGAGACGATCGCGTCGCTCGTGCCCGCCGCGCTGTTCGCCGTCGCCGCGTACCTCTACTTCTGGCGCGGCTTCGGGATCGATCAGTCGGTCGGGCTGTGGGCCTTCTGGGGCGTGTTCTCGCTCGTGATCGCGTTCAACGGACCGGCGAACCCGACCGACGAGGCGCGGATCGGCTGGCCGCGTCTCGCCGTCGGGGTCGCGACGTTCGCGATCGGCGCGCTCTGTTTCCTCCTCGTGCCGATCCAAGTGGTCACGACGTGACGGAACCGGTCGGACCCGAACGGGTTCGTCGGTTCAGTCCTCGCGAGAACGGGTTCGTCGGTTCAGTCCTCGCGACGCTTTTTCATCCCCTGTCGGGTGAACTGCGGTCGTGCGCGGATCCCGCGCTTCTTTCGGAACGACCGGTAGAGCGCGACCGCGAGCGGCGCGGCCAACACGAGGACGATCGCCGCGAGACGCCACTCCTCGGCAAACGAGTAGAGGATCGTCGCCGAGAGCACGCCGACCGCGAGCAGCACGGAGTAGGCGATCCGCATCGCGAGTTTGTCGAGGACGTTCGAGTCGTCCTCGATCGTGACGTCGACGTGGAGGTCGCCGCGGTTCACCCGATCGAAGAAGTCGTCGGCCTTCGGCGGGACGGTGAACAGCGCCTCGGCGGTCCGTTGTGCCTGCTGTCCCGCCTCCTCGGCCAGGTTCCGAGCGGTCCGTTCGTAGTACCCCTCGTCTCTGAGGTACTCGGTCGCCGTCGAGATGAAGTCGAACTCGGGGTCGAGCGTGACACAGACGCCCTCCACGAAGGTCGCGACCCGCAACACGAGCGCGAGGTTCGGCGGGAGCCGCAGCGGGAACTCGTAGATCGTCGACTCCACTTGCTCGATGATCTGATTCACCTGGTACTGCTCGATGTCCTCGCCGCTGGCGTCCGCGATGGCGAGTTCCATCACGTTCCCCATCACCTCGCGGTCGGCCTCCGGCGACAGCGTCCCCATCGCGATCAGCGTGTCCAAGATTGCGTCGATGTCCTGGCGCGCGACCGCGACGTAGAAGTCGACGATCTTCTCCTGAATGAACGGGTCGACGCTCCCCGCCATCCCGAAGTCGTAGAATATCACCGCGCCGTCGTCGTCGACGGCGAGGTTTCCGGGGTGGGGGTCGGCGTGGAACATCCCGTCTTCGATGATCATCTGGAGGTACACCTTCTGAAGCGTCTCCGCGATGGCGTTCCGGTCGAACCCCGCCTCGTCGAGCGCGTCGATGTCGCTGATCTTCGTTCCCGGGATGTACTCCATGGTGAGCACGCGCGGTCCCGAGACCGCCTCGTAGGCCCGCGGGATCCGGATCCGCTCTTCGTCTGTGAAATTGGCGCGGATCTGTTCGAGCATGGTCCGCTCGCGGTCGTAGTCCATCTCCTCGCGGATCGTCTTCGCGAACTCGTCGGCGAGGTTCTCCAGGGAGAACGCCCGTCCGCTCCCGGTGAACTGCTTGACGAGCGGGATCAGCCAGCGGATGGTCCGGAGGTCCGCCTCGACGAGCGACTCGATCCCCGGGCGTCGGACCTTCACCGCGACCGGGTCGCCGTCGTACCGGGCCGTGTACACCTGACCGAGGCTCGCACCGCTTATCGACTCCCGGTCGAAATCGTCGAAAACGTCGTCCACGGGGCCGAGTTCGCCTTCGAGCACGGTCCGCGACTCCTCCCACGGAGCGGGAGGCACGTCGTCTTGGAGGTCCTCTAACACCTCGATGTACGCGGGCGGGAGGATGTCCGGCCGCGTCGAGAGCAACTGACCGAGTTTGATGAACGTCGGGCCGAGCGTGAGCAGGATATCGAGGAGGACCGCCGCGCGCTCGCGTTGGGTCTCCGTGTCGACCTCGCGGCTCCCGCCGAACAGGAAGTACCGTTTCCGGTCCCGCCAGTAGGCGACGATCAGCGGCGAGAACCGCCGCAGGACCACGACGAACCGCCAGTATGCACGAAGGTTGACCAGCGTCACCACCCGTCAGGCGTCACTGTCCGCACCGCCCTCGTCCCCCTCGTCGATCGGAATCGTGCGGGCGGCGTCGCCGGCCCGCTTGGGGACGGTGACTTCGAGAACGCCGCGGTCCATCTCGGCGTCTGCACCGCTCTCGTCTGCGTCCGGAGGGAGCGGTAACTCGGCGTCGAGGAACAACGGACGCTCCTCGCGCACGTAGCGGAACCCGTCGGGAACGCCCTTCTCTCGGCGTCCCTCGATGACGAGCCGCCCGTCTTCTGCGAGAACCTCGGTCGTCTCCGCGGTCGCGCCCGGGAGGTCGACGACGAGGACGTACCCGTCGTCGGATTCGAGCAGGTCCGCAAACACCGCGTCCGGGAGGTCCCGGAGCGCGTCGCGTAACGCTGACATGGACAGTCGTAGGGTCGCCGCGGCGAAAAAGGTGTGGAAAGGGCGGATCGGTCTGACGGCGTTGACGGCGCAGCCGCGTGGCGCGGACGGCGCGATGCGTCGGTCAGTCCCGTCGCTCGTCGTCGCGGTCGAAGTCGATATCGATGTCGTAGATGTCCTCTCCCTGTGATTCGCCCGGGAGGATGTCGCCGAGACTCGCACCGAAGGCGGCGGCCGCCCAGACGATTGCCACCCGGCCCACCTGCTCGATCGCGGTCGGCCCCCCCTCGTGGAGCCGTCCCCAGAGGAACAGCATGAACACGGACGTCACGAGCGAGACGAGCAGGATGCCCGCGTACCGGCGCGGGATAACGCCGAGAATCGGGTGTCTGACCTCGATGTGTCGGAAATCGGCGAAGTAGAGCAGCCCGGCGGTCATAACCAGGACGAACCCGACGTGGGCGATCAGAAAGACAGGAACTCCTCCCGGCGTGGTCGCGGCGAACCACACCGCGATCTCGAAGACGCCGCCCTCGACGAGAAGCGGCAGCGAGAAGAGGACCGCCCCGACGAACGCCTCCGCCATGTCTCGCGAGGTGTACTTGGTGATCCGCGTGGTGAACGCCGCGCTTCCCGGCATTCGTTCGACGAGCGAGATGGTCTGTCGCACCTTCTCGCGCTCGTGCCCCTCGTCGACGGTGTCGCTCAGGGCGTCGAGCTTCGCGAGCAGGTCGTTGATGTCGGGATCGCTCGGACCGTGCGACGGATCCGCCGGCGGGTCGTCGGAGTCCGTCACGCCGTCGCCAGACGTCGGTGTCCCATCACCAGTCGTCGATACTCCGCCGTCGGCGTCTGGGGTCTCGTCACCGGCGTCTACGGATCCGTCGCCGGACTTCGCCGACCGGTCGTCGGCTCGCTCCGTGTCGCCCCCGTCGGTGCTCATAGGCCATCGGTCGACGCCGAGCGTGGAAAGCGTACCGGGGACGCGGGTGATCGGAACGGGGTCGTCTAGGCGTCTGCCCGAATTGTGCGTCCCGATCGGCGGGATCGCCGATCAATTTATATATTGCGGGGTGGTAACATAGACCACGAGGTGAGTACGGGAACATTCAGGACCGGCACCGACCTCAATCGACAGCCGAGTGGTACCGAACCGAGTCCAGTGTGGATCGTCTTCGGGACGCGGAGCGCGCCGGTCCGTCACCCGCGGCCGCCGCTTCGCGGGGCGCTCTCGTCCGCCCGTACCCCGTTGTGACCGAATTTCCTGTTTTGACCGATTTGCCCGTTGTGACCGATTTTGCGCTCGTGTGAGTCTCACACGGACGGCTACGGCGAGTCAGAGTCCTCTGTTAGGAACCTCGACAGCGCCGCGTTGAACCCCGCCGGGCGTTCGAGCATCGCGAGGTGGGCGGCGTCGTCGATCACCGTGCACTCGCAGTCGTCGATCCGGTCGGCGAGGTACTCGTGGTACGCGGGTGGCGTGAGCGCGTCGTGTTCTCCCACGACCGCGAGCGACGGGACGTTCACCTCGTCGAGGCGATCGCGGGCATCGAACGCGTGACAGGTCCGGAAGTCGCGCGCCGTGACCTCGCGGCCGCACTCGCGCATGCCGGCGCGGGACAGTTCGAGGTACTCCGGCGGCACGTCGTGAAAGAGCCGGTCGGGCTCGTGGAGGTGATCGATCGCCCGGTCGAAGTCGGTCGCCAGCGCGTCCAGCAGCTCGGGAGTCACACCGAGCTTCGCGCCCGTGGCCGCGAGGACCAATCCGGTGAGAGCACAGTCGCGGTCGAGCGCGACTCGAAGCGCCACGGCTCCGCCGAGCGAACTGCCACAGAGGACGGTCGCGCCGGTCGCTTCGGCGACGGCGACGACGTCGTCCGCGTACGCGTCGAGCGTCTCCGGTCCCGCCGGCGTGTCGACATCGTCGCTGTCGCCGTGGCCGGACAGATCGAGCGCGACGGCGCGGAATCGGTCGCTCCGCGCTTGCGCCTTCCAGACGCCCTTCGTCCCGCCGCTACCGTGGACGAAACAGACCGTCGGGCCCTCTCCGCCGCGGCCGGAGGCCCGGTAGGTCGTCTCGCGACCGTGGTGGGTGACGCGCTCCATGTCCGTCCGCTCGCGTGCCGACCCAATAAGCGTCCATCACCGGGCACCTCACGCACCTGCTACCGTGCCGGAAATCGTCTCACCGACGCGCCGTTCCCCTATCTCTCGTCTCTGAACCACAACACCACCGATGTTGTTCTCATTTACTCACGTCATGCGATTTTACACGACAGATTTAAATACTTTAGCACCTAACTTGTTGTTAGGATGAATCACCAACAGACCCAATCGACCGGCGACGGTGCGCTGCTTCGTCGGTACGAGTACGAGGACGGGTGGGTCGTCGCCGCCGATCTGGGCGTCGACGCGGAAAACGTCTCCGTCGACACCGTCGACGAGACGGCGATCGTCGTGATCGAGGGGTCCGGAGACCCGGTCGAGTCCGAGTTCGAACTGCCCGGAACGGCCGAGTCGGTCTCGGTCGAAAACGGCGTGATCACGGTGGAGGGCGAGCGATGAAGCTCACCGTCAGACCGCTGAAACAGAAGGACGCCGGTCGTCGCCTCGCGGCGATCGACCGCGTCGCGGCCGAGGAACTCGACCTCTCCGGCGGGGACATCGTTCGCGTCGAGGGCGCGGACGGGGCCGCCATCGCCCGCGTCTGGCCCGGCTACCCCGAAGACGACGGAACCGGCGTCGTTCGCATCGACGGACGTCTCCGTCAGGAGGCGAACGTCGGGATCGACGACCGCGTGACCGTCGAGTCGGTCGACGTCTCGCGGGCGGAGTCGGTCACCATCGCGTTCCCGAGCCAACTCCGCGTGCGCGGTCAGATCGCGCCGTTCATTCGCGACAAGCTCTCCGGTCAGCCGGTGACCGAGGGACAGACGATCCGCACCTCGATGGGCTTCGGCCTGATGGGCGGGCAGTCGCAGGCGGTACCGATGAAGATCGCCGAGACGCATCCCGGCGGCACCGTCGTCATCACCGACGACACCGAGATCTCGATCTCGGAGGTCGCAGCCGAGGAGATCGCCGAGCGCGGCGAGGGTCCCGAGGGGACCGGCGAGGGCCCCGACGTGACCTACGAGGACATCGGCGGACTCGACGGCGAGCTAGAGCAGGTCCGCGAGATGATCGAGCTGCCCATGCGGCATCCGGAGCTGTTCAAGCGGCTCGGCATCGATCCGCCGAAGGGCGTCCTGCTGCACGGTCCGCCGGGCACGGGGAAGACGCTGATCGCGAAGGCCGTCGCCAACGAGATCGACGCGAACTTCCACACCATCTCCGGGCCGGAGATCATGTCGAAGTACTACGGCGAGTCCGAAGAGCAGCTCCGTGAGGTGTTCGAGGAGGCGGCGGAGGAGTCGCCGTCGATCATCTTCATGGACGAGCTCGACTCGATCGCGCCCAAACGCGAGGAGGCCGGCGGCGACGTGGAACGGCGCGTCGTGGCCCAGCTGCTCTCGCTGATGGACGGGCTCGAGGAGCGCGGCGAGGTCGTCGTCATCGGCGCGACCAACCGCGTCGACGCCATCGACCCCGCGCTCCGGCGCGGCGGTCGCTTCGACCGCGAGATCGAGGTCGGCGTCCCCGACCGAGACGGCCGCAAGGAGATCCTGCAGGTCCACACGCGTAACATGCCGCTCGTCGAGGGAATCGATCTGGACGAGTACGCCGAGAACACGCACGGCTTCGTCGGTGCCGACCTCGAATCGCTGGCCAAGGAGTCCGCGATGCACGCGCTGCGGCGCATCCGTCCGCAGCTCGATCTCGAGAGCGACGAGATCGACGCCGAGGTGCTGAACTCCATTCAGGTCACCGAGGACGACTTCAAGGAGGCGATCAAGGGGATCGAACCCTCCGCGCTGCGCGAGGTGTTCGTGGAGGTCCCCGACGTCACCTGGGACCGGGTCGGCGGTCTGGAAGACACCAAAGAGCGGCTCCGCGAGACGATCCAGTGGCCGCTCGAGTACCCCGAGGTGTTCGAGGAACTCGACATGCAGGCCGCCAAGGGCGTCCTGATGTACGGTCCGCCGGGCACGGGGAAGACCCTGCTCGCGAAGGCCGTCGCCAACGAGAGCGAGTCGAACTTCATCTCGATCAAGGGGCCCGAGCTGCTGAACAAGTACGTGGGCGAGTCCGAGAAGGGCGTCCGCGAGGTGTTCAGCAAGGCCCGCGAGAACGCGCCGACGATCGTGTTCTTCGACGAGATCGACTCGATCGCGACCGAGCGCGGCACGAACTCCGGCGACTCCGGCGTCGGCGAGCGCGTCGTCTCCCAGCTGTTGACGGAGCTCGACGGGCTCGAATCGCTGGAGGATGTCGTCGTCATCGCGACGACGAACCGCCCGGATCTCATCGACTCCGCGCTGCTTCGGCCCGGTCGGCTGGATCGCCACGTGCACGTGCCCGTGCCGGACGAGGAGGCACGCCGCCGGATATTCGAGGTCCACACCCGGAACAAGCCGCTTTCCGACGACGTCGACCTCGACGCGCTCGCCCGGAAGAGCGAGGGCTACGTCGGCGCCGACATCGAGGCCGTCGCCCGCGAGGCGTCGATGAACGCCTCCCGGGAGTTCATCGGCAGCGTCTCGCGCGAGGAGGTCGGCGAGTCCGTCGGCAACGTCCGCGTGACGATGCAGCACTTCGAGGACGCCTTACAGGAAGTGAACCCGAGCGTCACTCCCGAGACGCGGGAGCGCTACGAGGAGATAGAAAAGCAGTTCAAGCGGTCGGACGTCGACCGCACGGAAGCCGAGCCCGGCGCGGCGTTCCAGTGATCGGACCGGTCCGATAGCCGGACGGGCCCGCGGCCGTGCGGTGCTGATTTTTGTCTGCCGATCACGCGGGTTCTGTCGTCGCCTCAGATGACGCCGAGCACCGTCAGCAGGTAGACCGCGGCGACGACGACGATACCGATCGTGACCAGCCGCCACGCGAGCTTCAACACGAACTTCCCGAGGACGATCACGATCGCCGCGGCGACGAGCGCGGCGAGCAGCTGTCCGGTCGGACTGGCGAGGATTCCGGCCTGAAGCGGTGCCGATGTCGCGAACGCGGCGAGTGACGCGGTCATGTTCAGGGCCACGACGAGGCCGGGCATAAGCTTGTGGGAGCGCCGTCGAACGATTTATTGTTATATTCTGATACATATGTCGATCTAACGGGGTACTCTCAAACGAACGATCATCACCCTCAGCGAGTAGGACGAGGCTTCATTCCGCGACGGCGTGGACCGTGGCGGTCACTCAACCCCCCTTTTGTTCTAGTGCGATACCGGTGCTGTCTGGCGATATTTTCGACAGCAGATCAGTTTCACCTCGGTCTACCTACGCTTATATATTGGGGACTCATTCAGTACCGACGTACCTGAACCCAGCGTCAGACGCGCGGAATTGAATTGAATAACTAATCAGACACATAGACGACTGAGAGCCTGTCGGGTTCGGACATCCGAACGTACAAGGGTCCGCCTCGCCAGTACACCAACACTACGATGATTCATATCCCATACCGACCGATCGGGGTGGCTGCCGAATGAGCAGCGACGGCGTCGCCGCCGACGAACTCGAACTGCCGATCAAACGCACCACGGGCGAGACGATGGAAGAGCGGCTCACGGCCAACGCCTACCACAATATCCTGCCCGCCCGGTACCTCCGGAAGAACGCCGACGGCGAGGCGATCGAGGATCCCGAGGAACTGTTCGACCGCGTCGCGCGCAACGTCGCGCTCGCGGAGGCGGTCTTCGAGGCCGACAATCAGGGCGCCGAGATCACCGTCACGCCCGATCAGTTGAAGCCCGACCACCCGCGTCGCGACGAGCTCGCGGCGGACGTGTTCGGCGCGGGCGTCACGGCTGACGACGAGGCGGAGACGACGCTCACCGCGCACAACGTCAACAAGTTCGCGTACGACACCGTCGTCCCCGAGCTTCCCGAGAGCGTGCGCGACCACGTCGAAGCGACCGCGGACCGGTTCCGCGACGGGATGGAGTCGCTCTCTTTCATGCCGAACTCGCCGACGCTGATGAACGCGGGCGACGAGCTCCAGCAGCTCTCCGCGTGTTTCGTCGATTCCCCCGGCGACGACATCACGGACATCCACCAGACCGCCAAGGAGGCGGCCGAGGTGTTCCAGTCCGGCGGCGGCATGGGGTACGCGTTCTGGAAGCTCCGGCCGTACGGTGACTCAGTCGGCTCGACCGGCGGCATCGCCTCCGGGCCGATCACGTTCATGCGTACCTTCGACCAGATGTGCGAGACGATCGCGCAGGGCGGCGCGCGCCGCGGCGCGCAGATGGGCGTCATGCGCGTCTCGCACCCCGACGTCATCCAGTTCATCCACTCGAAGAACAAGGACGTCTCGCTCGCGCACTCGCTGCGGCTGAACGACCCCGACGACTTCACGCACAACTCCTTCGCGGACGCCTTGGAGGAGGCTCGCGAGCTTATCGACGAAGACGGGAAAGTTCCCGAGCACCTCCGAAACGCCGTCGAGGGCCACCTCTCGAACTTCAACATCAGCGTCGGCGTCACAGACGACTTCATGGAGGCGCTGTACAACGACGAGGAGTTCACCTTCACCAACCCGCGCACGGAGGAGCCGCACGTCGCGACGCCGGAGACGAAGGAGATCTACGACATGTTCGGTCTCGGCGAGCACGTCGAGGTCGGCGAGGAGCTGTCGATCCCCGCACAGGAGTTGTGGGACGACATGATCGAGGGCGCCCACGAGAACGGCGAGCCGGGCGTCATCTACCTCGAACGCGTGAACAAGGAGCATTCGTTCGACGTCGAGGAACACCCAGACCACCGCATCCTCGCGACGAACCCCTGCGGCGAGCAGCCGCTCGAAGAGTACGAGGCGTGTAACCTCGGTCACATCAACCTCTCGACGCTCGCGGCGCAGGACGCGCCGGACTGGCGCGTCTGGTCCGCGGCACACGCCGATGAGTACGACTCGAAGGAGGCGGCCATGTCGGCGTTCTTGGAAGAGGCGATCGACTTCGAGGAGTTCGACGAGCGCATCGACTACGGCACGCGCTTCCTGGAGAACGTCGTCACGATGTCGGACTTTCCCGTCGAGAAGATCGAAGAGAAGGTCCGCGACATGCGAAAGATCGGACTGGGTGTCATGGGGCTCGCCCAGCTGTACATCCAGCTCGGCATTCGATACGGCACCGAGGAGGGCAACGAGGTCGCCCGCCAGCTGATGACCCACATCAACCACGCGTCGAAGCGGACCTCCCACGAGCTCGCGACGGAGCGCGGGACGTTCAACGACTGGGAAGAGTCGAAGTACGCGAACCCCACCGAGCACCGCGACTGGTTCGAACACTACACCGGTCTCGACGCCGACGAGTGGGAAGACGGGTTCCCGATCCGTAACCACAACACGACGACCATCGCGCCCACGGGCACGACCTCGATGATCGGAAACACGACGGGCGGCTGTGAGCCCATCTACAACGTCGCCTACTACAAGAACGTCTCCGACGACGTGCAGGGCGACGAGATGCTCGTCGAGTTCGACGACTACTTCCTCCGCACCTTAGAGGAGAACGACGTCGATGTCGACGCGGTCAAATCGGAGGCCCAAGCGCAGATGGCGGAAAACGAGTTCGACGGCGTGGACGGGCTTGATACCGTCCCGGACGCCATCGGCGAGCTGTTCGTCGTCACCGGCGACCTCTCCGGTAAGCAGCACGCGGCGGTCCAGTGCGCCTGCCAGCAGGGCGTCGACTCCGCCATCTCGAAGACGTGTAACTTCCCGAACGACGCCACCGCCGAGGAGATGGAGGAGGTGTACCGCTACATCTACGACCACGGCGGGAAGGGCGTCACCGTCTACCGCGACGGAACCCGCTCGAAGCAGGTGCTCACCACCCGCGCGAAGAACGCGGAGTTCGCCGATGAGAGCGAGGCGGCCGAGACGATCGTCGAGCAGATCGGCGAGGTGTTCGGCGGGATCGAGGCGTTCCTCGACAACGAGGACGTGCAGCAAGCGATCGACACGGAGATCGCGGACCTGCTCGAAGCGAGCGAGCAGCCGCAGATCGACTACAGCGAGCGCAGTCCCCGCCCCGACTCGCTGTCGGGTGTGACCCAGCGCGTCGAGACCGGCTACGGCAAGCTGTACGTCACCATCAACGAGGACGAGAACGGCCGACCGTTCGAACTGTTCGCGAACATCGGCCACTCCGGCGGCTACACGAACTCCTTCACGGAGGCGCTCGCGAAGGTCATCTCAACGGCGCTCCGCTCGGGTGTCGATCCCGAGGAGATCGTCGACGAGTTGCAGGGTACCCGCAGCCCGAAGGTCGCGTGGGACAAAGGCGAGCAGATCCAGTCGATCCCCGACGCGATCGGTACCGCGCTCCGACGCTACCTCGACGACGACGTCGACAAGGGGATCCCCCAACAGCAGAGCCTCGACGACGTCGAGAGCGACGCCGCGGCCGAGCCGCCGAGCCAGACCGACGGCGGCGCGGTCGACGCCGGTCCGGCGGTCGACGACGCGGTTCCGACGGGCTCCGACGCGCCCGACGGGCCGAACGCCGAGAGGGACGACGAGGGCACCGACGCGATGCAGGAGCTGATCGCGGCGGGCGAGTCGCCCGAGTGCCCCGACTGCGGCGGGATGAACCTCTATTACTCCGAGGGCTGCAAGACGTGCGAGTCCTGCGGCTGGTCGGAGTGCTGACCCGGTAGCCGTCGGTTCGGTAGCGCGCTCTCCGGACCGCCGCGAGTCGATCGCGATCGCCGGTCGAGCGACCGATCGGACCTGTCGGCCACACGACCGGTCGTTCGAGATCGCTCTTTTCGGAAGTGTCTTGGCCTTCGCAGAAACCCACGCTTAAGTCGCGGTCGCCCGCCACGTGACGTATGGACGTCGACCTCGGCAACACGATGGAGACGACGCCCGGACTCACGGACGAGACGCTCGATCGGATCGACGATCGCGTCACGGCCGCACACGAGCGGATCGAGGCCGGTATGGAGTCCGACGAGTTCGGATACGCGGCGCTGACGCTTCCGGAGACGACGGACCCCGAGGCGATCAGGGCGGTGACGGATCGGTTCGATCGCCCCGCGGCCGTGCTCACGGTCGGCATTGGGGGAAGCGCGCTCGGCGCGGCGACGATCGCGAACGCGTTGGAGAGCGACGTGGACGCGTACTTCCTCGACAACGTCGATCCGGACGCCGTCGACGCGCTGCTCGCCGACCTCCCGCTCTCGGAGACCGTAGTCAACGTCGTGTCGAAGTCGGGGACGACCGCCGAGACGCTCGCGAACTTCCTCGTCGTCCGCGAGGCCATGACCGAGGCGGGCGTCGACTGGACCGAACGGACCGTCGTCACGACCGGGGAAGAGGGGAACCTCCGGTCGCTCGCCGACGAGCACGACCTGCCGGCGCTCGACGTTCCGGACGGGGTTCCGGGGCGGTTCACGGCGCTCTCGACGGTCGGACTGACCGTCCCGGCGCTGCAGGGCCACGACATCGAGGCGGTGCTCGCCGGCGGCCGAGACGGGATGGACGCGCTCTCGGGCTCGCTGTACGAGTCGCCAGCGTACGCCTACGGTGCGACGACGTACGCGCTGGCCGAGCGCGGTGCGCTCACCAACGCCGTGATGCCGTACGTCGAGTCGCTGGAGACGTTCGCGGAGTGGTTCGCCCAGCTGTGGGCGGAGAGCTTGGGGAAGGACGGACTCGGACAGACGCCGGCCCGCGCGCTCGGCGCGACGGATCAGCACTCCCAGCTTCAGCTGTACCGCGCCGGGCCGCCGGACAAGGTCGTCTCGCTGGTCCGACCCACGGAGCGGGCGGAGACGGCGATCCCGGAGACGGACCTCGACGGGCTCGCGTACCTCGGCGGCTCGTCGCTCGGCGAACTGCTCGACGCGGAGTTCGAGGCGACGGAGGCGAGCCTCGCCGCCGCCGACGTGCCGAACCTCCGCGTCGAGATCGACCGCGTCGACGAGCGGAGTCTCGGAGAGCTGCTGTACGGCATGGAGGCCGCGTGCGTGCTCTACGGCGAACTTGCGGGCGTCTCGACGTTCACCCAGCCGGCGGTCGAGTGGGGAAAGAAGGCGGCGCGGGGACTGCTCGGCGGCGGCGACTTCCCGGAGGCCGACGCCGTGGCCGACAAGCGAGAGCTGCGGATCGAGCGGTCCTGAATCGGGCTCCGTGAGCGCCCCGAAGCGGCGCTCCGGGCGAGCGGTTCCGGAGCGCCTAACACGCCGTGCGTCCAACGGACGCCAATGACGGACGACCTCCCGGTCCCGGTCGACCGACTGGTCCACGTGGTGAGCGCGGCCTTCGCGCTCGTGTTCGCGCTGGTTCTCACGAGCCTGATCACGCAAGTGGTCACGTCGTTCGCGCTTCGAGTCGGCGTCGTCACCGACGGGACGAACGCGTTCACGCTTCTCGAAACCGCCGTCAGCTTCGCGGGATTTCTCCCGGGCGTCGTCGGCTACCTGGTGATCACCGACCAGCGGAGTCTCGTCTCAATCTCGCGGCCGTCGGTCCGGGAGATCGGGCTGATCGCGGGCGCTGCCGTCCTCCTCTACGGTCTCCAGATCGGACTGTTGTTCGGGCTTCGGGCGGCCGGACTCGGGACCGGCCAGAACCCGGCGACGGTGGCCGCCGGCGACCCCGTCGCGTACTACACTGCAATGATCGTCGTCTCGATCCTCCTCGTCGGCCCGGCGGAGGAGCTGCTGCTTCGCGGGGTCGTCCAAGGCGGGCTCCGGCGCTCGTTCGACGCCGCGCCGGCCATCTTGATCGCGGCGATCATGTTCGGCGCGCTGCACGGCAGCGTGGAGGGGACCTTCCCGGAGCAGATCGCGTACATGGGCGTGACAATCGTCCTCGGCTCGATCCTCGGGGTGCTCTACGAGCGGACGGAGAACGTACTGGTGCCCGGGCTCGCCCACGGACTGTACAACGCGATCATCTTCGCGGGGCTCCTCTGGAGCGCGCTCTGACGGCGGCAACCTCGGGCCGCTCGACGCGAGTCACAGCCGCGTCTTTCCCCACCGATGGTCGTCGTAGGTCGACTGCTGCTCGCTGTCGAACCGGTCTTCGAACGCCCGTCTGAGCGCGGCTTTCTCGGTCGCCGCGATCCGCGCTAGCTCGTCGGCCTTCGCCACGGCTTCCGGCGGTCCGCGGGAGGCCGCCACGTCGGCGAGCACCTGTCGCGTGAGTCGCTCGCGCGTGTCTCGGTCGCGGGTGAACGCGTACGGGGCCTCGAGCTTGTAGGTCACGTCGGTCCGCGGGTCGTACAGAACCATGAACGTCGGCTCGTACAGCGCCGGCGCCAACTCGCGGTCGATACCGAGGGCGTCGCGATCGGCGGCCATCGTCTCGTCGGCCCCGCCGCGGCTGTGAAACCACGTGGTAAAGGTGATCTCGTCGTCGACGCGCTCGCCGACAGCCCGGGTTTCGTCGCCGGGGACCTCGGTTCCGCTACCGTCCCCGGGACCGCCGTCAGCGTCGCGTCGCTCCAGCAGCCGAGTGAACAGCGCGGTGTCGTCGGGCCACGGCGGTTCGACGCCCTCGCGGGCGAGCGACCGCACGACGGTCCCGCTGGAGGGGTTCTTCACGAATCCGACGAGCGGCACGTCGCGCTCGACGAACCGCTCGACGAGCCGAACGTAGTTCTCGACGACGGCGCGGGGCTTCGCCTCGCGGGCGAGCGCTCCGAGTTCGGGGTTCCTGTCGTCCCACGTGAACAGCTCTTTGGGGTAGATCGGGCCGTCGAGCACGAGCAGGTCGTCGACGCGGTCGGCGTGATAGAGCGCGTGGGTGCCCTCGGCGAGGTACAGCGCGAGTGCGTGGACGACGCCTTCGGCGTACCGGTTCACCCGCGGCGCGTGGAGCACGCGCTGGCGGGTGTGTCCCTCGTCGCGTTCGGTCCACTCTCCGTCGAAGTCGGCGGTGGAGTCGCCCGCGTGAACGGTCGCGACGATGGTGCGGTCGCGGTGGAGATCCAGGTCCGTCGGCTCGCTCGCCATCGCCGCGTGGGCCACGTCGACGACGAGCCCGTTTTTGAACGTCGTCGGGTTGATCGTTCCTGAGTCGAGCCCGTGGACTGTCTCGAACGGCCGCGCCGCGAGTGCGGCGTCGTCGATCTGCGCGCGTCGCCGCTCGTGGTCGTCGACGGGCTCGATCACGGTGCGGCCGTCGCGACGGAGGTCGGGAAGCCAGTCGTTCCACACCGTTCCCGCGAGGTCGTCGTGGTCGGTCGTGTCCACGTCGCCCGCTATCCCGTACGCGAGCCGCGCGATGTTCTCGACGTGGATCGGATCGAGCGTCACGGCCGTATCGCCGTTCGGAGTAACATAAAAGGCGTCGCCACGGATCAGGGCAGATGACGATCAGACGGAGAGCGTCCAGGCGGGAGCATCGCCGGGACGCCAGCGATCCGACGACGAGGAGAGACTCCGAACGTGTTCGACTTCCGTCGTTGTTCCGGCGATGTAGACACTCGTTCGACAGTGTGGTGTGATATCTGTAAACTACCACCTGACGCCTGATACCGTGTGTCTAGTGAGTATCAGTGGTAATATTCGGAGGGTGGGTTCTTTTATCGGGTACGACGATCGACGTGTATGACAGACTCAACGATCGGGTCCGCTGGGGGCGGTCACGGGCCGACGACGGAGGGCGCGGCCGGTGGCGAACCCTCTGGGATATTCGGCGGCGTCCGCGAGGTGCTCCGATACGTTCCAGACGGGACCTCCATGCCGAAAGAGATGTGGCGTCCGCGCCATCGAAACATCCTGATAGTCATCGCCATCCACGTGCCGTTTCTCGCGGCGTTGGGGCTGTACGAGGGAACGGAGTCGTTCACCGGCGCGCAGATTCCGGCCACGCCGCTCTGGATGCTCGGTGGTACACTCGCCATCGTCCTCGGTACCGGAGGTCTCGCTGCGTGGTCCGGCTTCGACCGACGGACGCGAACGCTGCTCGCGACGTTCAGCGGACTCACGGTCTCGATGGCGCTCGTGAAGCTTTCGGGCGGCTACATCGAAGCGCACTTCCACTTTTTCGTGTTCATCGCCGTCGTCGCGGTGTACGAGGACTGGCTCCCCTTCGGGCTCGGGATGGCGTACGTCGCCACCGGCCACGGGTTGTTCGGACTGATCGATTCGAGTCTGGTATACAACCACCCCGCCGCGATCGCGAACCCGATCGCGTGGGGCGGCATCCACGCCGTCTTCGTCACGGCGCTCGCCGGTGCGCTCGTGATCAACTGGTACTCGATCGAAAAGTCACGCGAGGAGGCCGAGCGACAGCTCGAGCTGGTTTCCGAACAGAAGGAGGAGATTCGAGACGTCGAGGACGCGAAAGCTGAGGTCGAAAAGCGCCGCGAGGAGGTCGAGCGCCTGAATCGGCACCTCGAAACGAAGGCCGACGTTTACAGCGCGACGATGGATCGCGCGGCCGACGGCGACCTCACCGTCCGGCTGGACGCCGACAGCGAGAGCGACGCCATGGAACAGATCGGCACCGCGTTCAACGAGATGATGGACGACATCGAAGCGACGATGCGAGACGTGCAGTCGTTCGCGGGCGAGGTGTCCGAAGCCAGCGAAAAGACGGTCGAGGGCGTGGACACGGCAGAGGCCCGCAGCGAGGACGTGAGCCGATCCGTCGAGGAAATCGCTGACGGGGCAGAAGAACAGCGCGAGATGCTCGAACAGGTCTCCGGCGAGATGAACACCCTCTCGGCGACGATCGAGGAGGTCGCCTCGTCGACGGAGACCGTCGCGGACGCGGCCCAGCAGACGGCGTCGGTGGCCACCGAGGGACAGGACACCGCCGGCGAGGCGATAGACAGCGTCCAGGAGTCACGGGACGCGATCGACGAGACGGCGGAGAAGGTCAGGATACTCGACGAACGGATGGAAGACATCGGGGAGATAGTCGACCTGATAAGCGACATCGCCGAGCAGACCAACCTGCTCGCGTTGAACGCCAACATCGAGGCCGCGCGGGCCGGCGGCGGTGGCGGCGGGAGCGACGGGTTCGCGGTCGTCGCCGACGAGGTCAAACAGCTCGCCGAGGAGACGCAGGAGGCGGCCCAGGAGATAGAGGAGCTTATCGCCGGCACGCAGGCACAGACGCGGGCGGCCGTCGCCGAGGTCCGGACCGCAGAAGAGCACATGGAAGAGGGTGCAGAGGCGGTCAGAGACGCCGCCGACGCGTTCGCCGAGGTGGCGGACAACGCGGGAGAGACCGACGACGGGATCCGCGAGATCAGCAAGGCGACGGACGATCAGGCCGCGAGCACGGAGGAGATGGTGTCGATGGTGGAGGAGGTAGCGGGCATCAGCAGATCGACCGCCGACGAGGCAGACGACGTCAGCGAGGCGGCAAACGAGCAGCTCGCCGCCATGTCACAGGCCACCGACGAAGCCGGCTCGCTCGCCGATCAGGCCGATCGACTCCGAGCGCTGCTCCGGAAGTTCGACGTCCGCGAAGAGCCCCACGGCGACTCGGCGGCGTCGGGAGCCCGCACCGTCGCGATGGGTGACGGCGGTCGGTCCGACTGAAGCGGCGACACGCTCGGCGTCCGGATTCTCATTTCTTCTCACACCGCGTCGACGACGGCCTCGATCACCGGCAGCGACCGCTTGACCTGTGCGCCGTCTTCGACGAACACGAGGGTTCGCGGTGGCCGGACCGCCTTCGGTCTGACTCGGAGTTCGATGTCCGCGGCCGCGTCGGCCGCCGCGTCGGGTGCCACGAGGAATTCTATCCGGATCCGATCGGGTTGCACGTACACCTCCGCGACGGCCTCGGAACCCCGATCGGCGTCGCGAACGATCCGATACGCGAGCGTTCCGTCTGTCGTCGGTTCCACGTCGGGATCGGCGTCGGCGAGCACGAGATCGCGAAGCCGCCCCTCGTTTCCGGATATCTCCGAGGCGAGCAGCTGGGCGATCCGAACCCCGTCGGTCAGTCGGTCCGCGACCATCACGCGACCTCCGCGGGATCGTCCGTCTCGTCACGGGAATCGTCCCCACGAGCGTTCTCGTCGGCTGCCTCTTCTCCGGCGCTCGCGAGGTCACTTCTGACGGCGGCAGCGAGGCGATCGACCGCGGCACCGTGTTCTTTCGCGTAGAGCACCGCCGCGGCCTCGATCGTGATCTCCAGCGTCCGCTGGCGCTCGTTGATGCCCGCCACCGCCCGCTGTTTCTCCACGCCGGCTGAGACGATCGCGTCGAGCGCCGTCTCGAAGGTCGACTGCTCGCGGAGGACGGACTCGTCGGGGGTGAACCCCTCCGGAATCACCACGTCGTCAGGATCAAACCGCGTCACGAGTTCACCGTCGTCCGCGTCGAGGAGGCCGCGGCCGACGGCGACGTCGACGAGCCGCTTCGCTTGGTCCGGCGAGAACCAGTCGCGGTCGAGCGACAGCGCGACGACGAACTCGCCTTCGCCCAGCCGCGCTTTGGCCCGCTGTTTGAACGGGGCGGCGACGGCGGCCTCTAGGCTCATGTTCGAGGGACCGCCCGGCTGGCGCGTAAACGTGTCGGACGAGCGCTCCCGATTTCTATCCGCGCCGAGGCAGGTCGCCGTCGACGCGACGATCCACTGCGAACGCCCCTGCCGCGCCCGCAAACACGAGCAAGCCGGCGACGCCGAACGCGAGCGCGTAGCTCTCGGCGGCGAGCCATCCGCCCACGACGCTACCGATACCGCCAGCGAGCGCGCCGAGCGCCGCGTACACGCCGAGGGCCTCGCCCCGGATCGACGGGGGTGAAAGCCGGGTGACGACGATCCCCGCGGTGACTGCTATCACTGCCCACGTGAGTCCGATGAGCGCGAACGCCACGCCGACGGCGGTGAAGCCGAGCGCACTCGCGCCGAGAGCGGTGCCGACGACGGCGACGAGCGGAAGGAGGGCGGTGCGAGCGACCAGTCCGCCGACTTGGAGTCGGACCACGTTTCGCTCGCCCGCGAGGCGTCCGACGGCTCCGAACGCGAGCGCGGCGGCGGCGCTGTTGATCAGGTACAGCGCGAACGTTCCCCCGGAGTCGTACCCCACGGCGGCGAGGAACGCGGGAAGCGGCGCGAAGAAGGCCGCGGACCCCGACAGAAACAGGAGACAAGCGGCGAAGTACGCCGCGAGCGCGGGGGTGAACCGCGCCGCGAGCCGCCGGGGATCCAGTCCGCGAAAGTCGGTGCGGGCGAGCGATCCGGGGAGCGTCGCGCCGCGGACCGCGAACCGGTCCGCACGGCGGATGGCGCGACGGACGCGGCTCCCCGAGGGGATCGTCCCGGAACCGTTACCGACGGTCGCGTCTCCGAGCGACGGGTCCGCCGGCAGCGTTCGAGCGACGACGGCGCAGGAGACCGCCGCCGCGACCGCGAGCGGGACGAACAGCCAGCGCGTCGCGGTCGCCGCGGACGTAACGAGCGAGCCGAGGCCGGTCCACACCGTTCCGAAGAGGAGCCCGAGCGCCCAACCCACCCCCTGAAACCGGTTGAGGTCCGCGATCCGTTCGCTCCAGGCAGACTCCGGTGCCTCTGCGACCGCGAGAAGCGTCAACACGGGCGTCGCGGCCGCGAAGGCGAACCAGACGACTGCGTTGGCCGCGATCACCGCGCTCACGCTCTCTGTGAGCGGAACGGCGGCGACCGCGACCGCCGCGACCGCGAGCGCCGCCAGAACGAGTCCGCGGCGGTTTCCCGTGCGGTCGGCGACGCGGCCGAACCACAGCGCGCCCGGAACGCCGACGACGGCGGCGACGGCGGCGAGCACGCCGAGGACGATCGGACCGCCGCCGAGGTCGACCACGTACAGCGGCACGACGAGCGACGCGCCGCCGAACGCGACCGATCCGAGCCCCCAGCCGTACAGCCAGCCGTCGGACATACGGCGAATTCGGGAGCGGACGAGGGTTAACCGCACCGGTCGCGTGACCGAACGACGCGACCGTCAGCTCTCGACTCCCGCGCTCGGGGACCGTCGCGGCGTCTCAGTCGTCGTCCCCGGCCGTGTCACCGATCCCGGTAGTCGCCGTAGTGGGCGGCGCTCCGGTCGGCGTCGCTTCGATCGTGTAGCCGGTCGCCGCCATCGCGAACAGCGCGAGCGGCGAGAAGAACGCGAACAGGAAGTACGGCGCGTACTCGAGCGTCGGGACGCCGGTGACGCCGGTCATGTACACCGCGCCGGCATGCCACGGGAACAGCGCGCCCGTCGGCGTCCCGGCCGCCTCGACCGCGCGGGACAGCTGGTCGCTGTCGAGGCCGAACTCGTCGTAGGTGTTCCGGAGCGTGACGCTCGGGAGGACGATGCTCATGTACTGCTGGGCAGTGAGCGCGTTGATGGCGATCGCCGAGATTCCCGTCCCGGCGACGAGGACGCCCGCGCTCCGGACGGTCGACGTGAACGCGTGTGCGATCACCGCCAGCACGCCGGTCCGTTCGAGTATTCCGCCCAGCGACAGCGCGGCGACGACGACCGTGATCGTCCACGCCGATCCGGTGAGTCCGCCCGTCGCGAGCAGATCGTTCACCAGATCGGACCCCGATTCGGGTGCGGTCCCGTACATGAAGGCGTCCCACGCGGCGACGAAGCCGGTCCCCTGCACGAGGACCGTCGTGAACACGCCGGCGAAGACGCCGGCGACGAGCGTCGGGAGGGCGGCGTACCCCCGCAGCGCCAGCCCGAAGGTGACGGCGAGCGGGACGAACGCGACGAGCGTGATCGCGTACGTCTCGGCGAGCCCGCCCTGTATCTCGGCTATCCGACCGGCGGGAATCTCGCCGCTCGCGCGGATCCCGAGCGCGAGGAAACCGAGCACCGCGATTCCGAACGCGGCGAGCGTGCCGGTCCGCATCCGACGGATGTGCGCGTACAGGTCGGTGTTGGTGACGCCGGCGGCGAGGTTCGTCGTGTCCGAGAGCGGCGACTGCTTGTCGCCCGCGTACGCCCCGGAGAGCACGGCTCCGACCGTCATCGGCGCGGGGACGCCGAGGCCAGCGCCGATTCCGACGAAAGCGACGCCCAGCGTGCCGACCGCCGTCCACGAGGAGCCGATGGCGAAGGCGACGACCGCGGCGACGACCGCCGCCGCGGGGAGGAAGGTCGTCGGCGAGAGGATCTCCAGTCCGTAGTACATCAGCCCGGGGATCGTGCCGGCGCTGACCCACGTGGCGATCAGCCCGTAGATGGTGAAGATGATGAGGAGCGCCTGCAGCCCCATCACGAGCCCGTTCGAGATGCCGTCGAACAGCTCGTCCCAGTCGTAGCCGAGCCAGAGACCGAACGCGCCGACGATGACGATGCTCCACAGCAACGGCGCGTGCGGGTCGAGTCCCAACACGGCCGATCCGACGCCGAGGAACGCCACGACGGCAAAGATCGGAACCAGCGCCGCCGCGAGACTCGGTCGTCGATCCGGATCGAGGTCGTCGTACGTGGTGGGGGTAAACGAGTTCGTCATGTATTCATATATTCTTTTGAAGCATAAATATATCTTGAAATATGCGCCAAATGTATAATAATTATTCATGCGTGTCGGCAACGCGATCGCGGTCCAGTCGCGGGGTCCCCGAAGCTCGGTCGCGAGGCCGTTCTCCGCGCGTCCGACCGTGCGCCGGCGTGTCGCGGCGGTGGACGAACGGACGGTCTTATACGCTTCGGTGGGCAAAGGCGGATAACATGATATTTGAGGGCCTTCCGACGACGCCTCGATCGGAGGAACTCGTCGATAAGGCGTTCTCCCGGGCGGCACGCGCCGGCCGCGCCAAGCGCGGTCACGAGGCGCAAGAATCGATGCTGCGGACGGCCGGCAACGTGCTCTCGGACAACCTGGAGAACGTCGTCGTCTCGTGGCCCGACTTCGGCTTCGACGTCGACCCCTTCTACTACGAGCTGGCCGACGCCATCGTCGACGTGGACCGCCTCCGACAGGCGCTCTCGCAGGTGATGTGGGCGAGCAGACAGATCGAGGACCTCCGGGACGAGTACACCTCCAAGATCCGCGACTCCGACATCGACACCGCCCGCAAACACCGTAAACAGGCGTTCGCGCGCATGGCCGACGTGATGGACCAGATCGAGGATGACCTGCGGTACATCGGCGACTCGCGCGACCAGTTGAAAGTGCTTCCCGACGTTCGTCCCGACGAGCCGGCCATCGTGATCGCCGGCTACCCCAACGTGGGGAAGTCGTCGTTTGTCAACCGCGTCACCCGCGCGTCCAACGAGATCGCGGAGTACCCGTTCACGACCAAGGGCGTGCAGATCGGTCACTTCGAGCGGAACCACATCCGGTACCAGATCGTCGATACCCCCGGGCTGCTGGACCGACCGGCCGACGAGCGCAACGACATCGAGCGACAGGCGGTGAGCGCCTTAGAGCACCTCGCCGACGCCGTCGTCTTCGTTCTCGACCCGTCCGGCGACTGCGGCTACCCGCTCGACGTTCAACTCGAACTCCGCGAGGAGGTCCGAGAGCTGTTCGGCGAGGCCGTCCCGTTCCTCACCGTAGCGAACAAACACGACCGGTACGACGCGGTCAAAGCCGAGTCCGTCGACGCGACGATGAGCGTCACCGAAGGCGAGAACGTCGACGCCGTACTCGACATGGCCGTCGAGTCGGCTGCCTTCGAGCCGGACCTGCCGACGCGAGACGACGAGTAGCGTCCCTCTCGATCCATCTCTCGGCACGCGTGTCGGGTCTCGCCGTCCACGTCGGGAACCCGTTCTCGCACTCCGAAACTCGCAGCCGTCCCCCGCACACTGAGAGGCAATTTCACACATCTGCCCCGCGGGACGACCTGCGTCTCTACCACCCGAACAGCTCGGGTGCGGCGTCCGCGGATGCGTGTTGCGCGCGGTCGAAGATGGCGGAACTCCCACGCTCGTCGGCCGTCGCTGCGGAGTCGTCGGTCGGTGACTCAGTCATCGGACGACACGACCTCCGGTTCGGCCGCCGTCGTTCCCTCGTCTGCGAACGGGTACCACGACTGCTTGGCGTCGGTCAGCGAGGCGTCGGCGTAGTTCGTCTCCTCGGGCTCACACAGCTCGGCGAGCGTCTCGGAATCGGTCGAATCGGCCCACTCGCGGAACGTCTGTCCCGACTCGCGCCGCTCCGCGAATCCCTCGACGAGGTTCCGGATCGCACCGGGCGCCTCATCCGCGGGGACGCGCTGTCGGACGTACTCGACGAACGAGGGGTCCTCGCCCATGCCGCCGCCGACGCCGATGTCGACCGCCTCGACCATCTCACCGTCCTTGCGCGCTCGCATGCCGAGAAGACCGATGTCGGCGGTGTTGGCGTGGCCACAGTCGGCCGTACAACCGGAGAAGTGGAGCTTCAGTTGCTCGACGTCGTCCGGCAGGTCCACGTTGTCGCGCAGCCAGCGGAGCAGCCGCGCCGTCCGGGCCTTGGTCTCGACGAGCGCGAGCGAGCAGAACTCGGTGCCGGTACACGCCATCGCGCCGCGGACGAACGGGTCGGGCTCCGGCCGGTGTCTCGCGAGCAGCGGCTCGGCGAGCAGATCGTCCACCCGGTCGGGCTCGACGTCGACGATGATCGGGTTCTGCCGGCGGGTGAGCCGGACTTCGCCGGAGCCGTACTCGTCGGCGAGGTCGGCGAGTTCGATCGCCTCCTCGGCCGGAAGCCGACCGACGGGAACGCTGAGACCGACGTACCTCCGCCCGTCGCCCTGTTCGTGAACGCCCGTGTAATCCTTCTTACCCTCCTCTGTGGCGCGGCCGGCGTTGTAGGTGTACTCGTCGCGGATGTCCTCGCCCGCGCCCCGGAGGTCGCCGTCGACGTACTCCTCGGCCAGCAGGTCTCGGATCCACTCGGTGCCGTGTTCGTCGACGAAGAAGCGAGACCGGTTTTTCGCGCGCACCTGCCGGTCGCCGTGGTCGTGGTACAGCTCGACGAAGCCGCGGACGACCTCGAAGGCCTCGTCCGGCGTCACGAAGGCGTCGAGCGGCCGGGCGACGCGGGGCTCTCTGCCGCCGAGCCCGCCGCCGACGCGCACGTTGAAACCGAGCGTCTCCTCGCCGTCGATCTCCTTGCGGGCGGGTTCGAGGGCGACGTCGTTGATCGCGTCCTGCGCGCCGCCCTCCGGGGTCCCGGAGATGCTGATGTTGAACTTCCGGGGCATATTACAGAGGTCGTCGTCTCCGCGGATCTCCTCTTGGAACCGTTCGAGAAGCGGGAGCGTGTCGATCACTTCATCCGCGTCCTTGCCGGCGACCGGGCTGCCGGAGATGTTCCGCATGGTGTCGCCGCCCGACGATCGGGTGGTCACGCCGACCGACTCCAGCTCCTCCCAAATCTCCGGGATATCTTCGAGTTTGATCCAGTGGAGCTGGATCGACTGTCGCGTGGTCAGGTCGATCCAGCTGTCGCCGAACTCGGGATTCGTGACGGGACCGGACGCGTAATCGCGAGCGACCTCGGCGATCGCACGCAGTTGTCCGGGCTCTAAGATCCCGTTGGCGTTGGTCAGCCGCATCATGAAGTAGCTCTCCTGACCGGTGCGCTGGTGGAACACTCCCCAGAATTTGAAGCGGGTGAACCACGCGTCCCGCTCGTCCTCGGGGATCGAGTCGAACCCTTCTTCGGCGAACTCGACCAACTTCTCGCGCACTCGGTCGCCGTATAGCTCCGATTTCCACTCCTCCTTTTTGTTAACCATCACCGATCAGCCTCCTCGTTGGTCTGGAACCGTTCTGCATCTATAGTGGCCGAATGCTGGGTCATTTCGCTTAGAAATTTATAGGATAGCATAAAATAGTTCGCTTCTTATAAAATCACAAAATATGGTAGATAACCGGGCGATCGAAAAACGGGCTGCCATGGCTCCCTATATTTCTACCATCCGATATAGAAATTATACGTGCGGTAGCGAAACCTGTCAGAAGTTTACAAACGCAAACTGTGGATTTCGTTCTCCCGCGGGTCGAGGGTCCGACGAGCGAGTCGGCGATTCGCCGGGGCGACCGCGGTCCGGGTGCGTCTCCGTGACCGTCGGGTTCGGGTCGTCGCCACGTTCGAGGGGGTCCCGCGTTGAGCAGCCGAACCGAATCGGGCGACGCGTGTGCGGGCGGCGACGACTCGCCCGCTCGGGCGTGCACGCGTTTATTTAGAAATACACGAAATAAATGGACGAATTTTCGTGTATTTCGATATATTATCTGTACCAAAACAGTTATAGAGCCGATAGGGTATGTTGTATTCAGAAAACAACTGATGCGACACAACGTGTGCGGGCCACCTATTTCGGACCGGCCACGGATCGGAACCACCGGCGAATCGCCCGCTTCAGGGCGGGGCGACTCCGTCGCGGAGGTGCGGCATCGCCGATGAGCGAGTGGACGCCGACGACGTGTATGCGATGTGCGGTCGGCTGCGGCCACCTACAGCGGGGATACGCGAACAACTACGGGCTCGACACCGTCCGGGGTGACGCGACGCACCCGGTGAACCGCGGTCTCGCCTGCCAGCGCGGCGTCGACGAGACGGCCAACCCCGACGGGGAGTGGCTGACCCGTCCGCTCGTCAGGGAGAACGGAACCCTCGTCTCGACCAACTGGGAGACGGCGATCGGCACCGTCGTCTCGCACCTCGAAGACGCGCTCGCCGAGAGTGCGGACGGCGTCGCGGTGTTGGGGAGCGGTCAGCAGACGAACGAGGCGGCGTACGCGCTGGGCAAGCTCGCCCGCGGCGGCTTCGGCACCCGTTACTACGACGCCAACACCACCCTCTGTATGGCCTCGGCCGTCACCGCCTACTACCAGGCCTTCGGGAGCGACGCGCCCCCGCCGACGTACGAGGACATCCCCGACGCGCGGACTCACGTCGTCTGGGGCGCGAATCCGGCGGTGGCACACCCGGTGATGTACCGGTGGATCGCCGACAGCGCGAGCGGCGACGGCGATCTGATCGTCGTCGACCCCGTCGAGAGCGAGACCGTCGACGACGCCGACGTGCACGCGCAGATCGACCCGGGAGCCGACCTCGCGTTCGCTCGGGCGGTGCTGGCGCAGGTCGTCGACGACGGGAGTGTCGACCGCGAGTTCGTCGATCGATACACCGACGGCTTCGAGGCGACGGTCGACTCGCTACCCTCGGTCCGGGAGGCGGCCGAGACGGCCGGCGTCCCGGTCGAGACGGTCGAGCGCGTCGCCGCCGCCCTCAGCGATCCGACGCTTCTGTACTGGGGAATGGGCGTCAACCAGAGCGTCCAGGGGACCGCGACCGCACGGGCGCTCATCGATCTCTGTCTCGCGACCGGGAACCTCCGGCCGGGAAGCGGACCGTTCTCGCTGACCGGCCAAGCGAACTCGATGGGGACGCGCGTCTGCTCGTCGAAGGGGACTTGGCCCGGCCAGCGCGAGTTCACGGATCCGGATCACCGACGTGCCGTCGCCGACGCGTGGGGAATCCCTTCGAGCCGGCTCCCGGACGATCCGGGACCGGGACCGGTCGGGATCGTCGACGCGATCGCGGACGGGCCGCCAGAGGTGTGTTGGACCGTGGCGACGAACCCGGTCGCGGGGATGCCCGACGGCGACCGCGTTCGGGAGGCGCTCGACGACACCTTCCTCGTCGCGCAGGACGCGTTCCGAACCGAGACCGTCGAGCTGGCCGACGTGGTGCTGCCGGCGGCGACGTGGGGCGAGTCCGAGGGGACCGTCACGAACATGGAGCGACGGATCTCGCGAGTACGGGCCGCGACGGAGACCTCGCCGAAGATCAAAGGGGACCTCGACATCATCGTCGCGATCGGCTCGGCGATCGATCCGGCGCTGTTCTCGGAGCCGACGACGTCGCCGGAGTCGGTGTTCGACGAGCTGTGCGAGCTGACGGCCGGGACGCTCGCGGACCTGTCCGGCCTCTCGTACGACCGGCTGGACGCCGAACTCGCGGTTCGGTGGCCCGCGCCGTCGCCCGAAGCCGAGGGGGAGTACCGCTACGTCGAGGAGGACGGGTGGGAGTTCCCCACGCCGTCGGGCCGCGCGCGGTTCTCGACGGGGACTCACGGCGGGCTCGCCGAGCCGACCGACGACGAGTATCCGCTGACGCTGACGACCGGGCGGCGCGCCGACGCGTACAACACCGGCGTTCGCAGCCGAGGTGACGAGACCGACGCGCCACCGACGGCACGGATCCACCCGGAGACGACGCTGGAGTACATCGAGGAGTTCGACCGCGGGAAGACGGTCGTCGCGTCGCGGCGCGGGTCGACCACGATCGCGGTCAACCCGGACGACGGCGTCCCGAAGGGGATGGTGTGGCTGCCGATCCACCACCCGGCGGTGAACGTCCTCACGCTCCCGGCCGTCGATCCCGAGTCCGACGAACCGAACTTCAAGCAGTGTGCGGTCGACGTGCGAGCCCCGCAGCCGTCGAACCCCCTCGTCCACGAGGGGCATCCGAGCGCGGACGGAGAGCCCGCCCCGTCGGACGACTGACTCCGCGTCACCTATCTGATGAATCCTGTGCCCTTCCCCTCGTCGACGACCATGCCCCACACAATCGTTCGTGTGAAAAAGAGCTATCTCAAATGAATTCAAACAGAACGACACATCGATCCGAATTCACCGGGCGATCGAATGAATATGCGGATTCGATCGAAACAATAGATTCATATAACGATTAATGACTGATCGAAAACCAACCACATGTATGCGGTGTGCGGTCGGCTGCGGCTACCGACAGCGCGCCGCAGACGGCGGGCGGGGCGTCGTCGACGTTCGCGGCGACGAGGACCACCCGACGAACGACGGGGAAACGTGCAGCCGAGGCGTCCGCGAGACGGTCGACCCGAGGGGCGAGCGGGTGACCGAACCGCTGATCCGCCGCGGCGGGACGCTTCAGCCCGCCGACTGGGACACCGTCCTCGGGACCGTGTCCGTGCGGATCATCGAAGCGCTCAGGAAGGGGAACGACAACGTCGCGGTGTTGGGGAGCGGTCAGCAGACGAACGAGGCGGCGTACGCGCTAGGCAAACTCGCCCGCGGCGGCTTCGGCACCCGCCACTACGACGCCAACACTACCCTCTGTATGGCCTCTGCGGTACGGGCGTACGTGCAGGCGTTCGGGAGCGACGCGCCCCCGCCGACGTACGAGGACATTCCCGACGCACAGACCCACGTGATCTGGGGTGCGAACCCGAAGATCGCCCATCCCGTCTTGTACCGGTGGATCGCCGACAGCACGATCGACGACGGCGATCTGATCGTCGTCGATCCCGTCGAGAGCGAGACGGCCGCGGACGCCGACCTCCACGTTCGGCCGGAGCCGGGGACAGATCTGTCGCTGGCCCGAGCGGTGCTCGCGCGGGCCGTCGACGACGGCCTCGTCGACAGCGAGTTCGTCGGGCGACACACCGAGGGGTTCGAGGCGATGGTCGGATCGCTGCCGGACGTCGACGTCGCGGCCGAGACCGCCGGCGTGTCCGCCGATCGCGTCGCGGAGTTGGCCGCGGCGTTCGACGATCGAACCATCGTGTACTGGGGGATGGGTGTCAATCAGAGCGTTCAGGGGACGGGGACCGCTCGCTCGCTGATCGACCTCTGTCTGGCCACCGGAAACCTGGGACCGGGCAGCGGGCCGTTCTCGCTGACCGGCCAGGCGAACTCGATGGGGAACCGCGTCTGTGCCTCGAAGTCGTCGTGGCCGGGGTACAGACCGTTCGACGACGCCGCCCACCGCAAGGCGATCGCGAACGAGTGGGGCGTGCCCCTGAGCCGGCTCCCGGACTCCTCGGGACCCGGATTCATTCGGATCATCGACGAGATCGCTCGGGACAACATCGACGTCTGCTGGACGGTGGCGACGAACCCGGCCGCGGGGATGCCCGACGCGGGGCACGTGAGAGACGCCCTCGACGACGCGTTCCTGATCGTCCAGGACGCGTTCCACTCGGACACCGCGGAGCTGGCCGACGTGGTGCTGCCGGCGGCGACGTGGGGCGAGTCCGAGGGGACGGTGATGAACATGGAGCGTCGCGTGTCGCGGGTCACGGCGGCCCGCGATCCGCCCGAGAACGTTCGGCAGGACGTGGACATCATCGGCGCGGTCGCAGACCGGGTCGTTCCGGAGCTGTTCGAGTCGACGCGGCTCGACCCCGAGGCGCTGTTCGACGAGGTCAGCGCCCTGACGGGCGGTACGACGGCCGACTTCTCCGGGATATCCTACGAGCGGCTCTCCGAGTCACTGGCCGTCCGGTGGCCCGCTCCGGACGCCGAAAACGAGGGAGGATACAGATACTACGATCGGGGCGGCGGTGCCGGGTCCGACGGAGACGAGACGGCCGAGGGCGCCGCCGGATCGTGGTCGTTCCACACAGACTCCGGCCGGGCGCGGTTCTCGAACGCGTCACACGAGGGCGTCCCGGAGCCGATCGACGGGGAGTACCCGCTCACACTCACGACCGGCCGGCGTCCGGACGCCTACAACACCGGTGTCAGAACCCGGACCGACGCCGGCGGGGGACGCGCGATGGCCGCGCGGGTGCACCCCGAAACGATCGCCGACAACTTGGCGGCGTTCGACCGGGGGAAGACGGTGATCGAGTCCCGTCGCTCGTCGGTCGCGGTCGAGGTCGCACCCGACGCCGACGTGCCGCCGGGGCTCGTCTGGCTCCCGGTTCACAACCCGGCCGCCAACCGACTCACGCTGTCCGCCGCGGACCCGGAATCGGCCGAACCGAATCTCAAACAGTGCGCGATCGCATTGAGCGCACCGAGTCGCGGCGACACCGATCTCACCGGCAGCCCGGAACGGGCGAACGGAACCGGTTCGCACTCTTGAGACGTCGCTGGCGATGACGCCCGATATCGATATCGGCGACCGCCGGTACGTCGGAATCAGTCCCGGCGGTGCCCGAGCGGCTTCTTCTGGTCGACCTCGACCTCGACGTGGATCGAGTCGGGGAAGTCGCGCGCGACCACGTCTCGCGCGATGTCGTCGGCACCGTGAATCTCCATCGACCGCTTGTACACCGAGTAGCTCCACGGCGAGAACTCGTCGCCCGCGCGGAGCTGTTTATACAGGGGAACGCGAACCGTCTCGGCGGGCGTGGCGTGTGGGCCCTTACACTCTGCGCCCTTGCGTTCGAGGGTCGTTTTCAGGTCTTGGACGGTCTCGGAGAGCACGTCGTGGTCGCCGGACGCGAACGAGAGTTTCGTGACGAAGGTCATGGCTGGGGGTCGTGCGTGTGTGATACCCCGAGGAGTAAAAGCGCACCTACCTGTCCGGCGGTCCGCGGCGGTCCATGACGGATCGCGGAGGTCCGCCGAAAAGCGGCCGTGTGTCGGCGGCTGCTCGGGGCGCAGATCCGCCGACGGCGGCTGAAACGCCCGGTGTGTTGATGAGTCCGACACCCTCTTTAGGGGTGGTTGCTTACCTGACGCTAATGACGGTCGAAGCGACCAGCGCTGGAGCCATCCTCTTCCGCGATACCCGCGGCGAACGGGAGTATTTGCTCCTGAAGAGCCGGCCGGGGGACTGGGAGTTCCCCAAGGGCGGGGTCGAGGGGGACGAGGAGCTTCAGCAGACGGCGATACGGGAGGTTTCCGAGGAGGCCGGAATCGAGGATTTCCGGCTGATCGACGGCTTCCGGAAGGAGTACGACTACGTGTTCGAGGCGAACGGTAACACCATTCACAAGACGGTTCACCTGTTCATCGCGCGCTCGTTCGAGGCGAGCGCCGAGATCTCGAACGAGCACCGCGACCTGCAGTGGCGCGACTACGACCAGGCGCTCAACACGATCACCCAAGACGGCCCCCGCGACATTCTCGAAGAGGCCCACGAGTACCTCGACGAGCGGAAAGACGAGGAGAGCGGCGAGTACGTCTGATCGGTTCGCGACGGTCCGAACAGCCGGCCGCCGCCGCGATCGAGCGGTTCGTTTTTATCCGCCGACTCCGACGCTGACCTGTGACTCCGGACGCCGAGTTCGGCTACGAACTGCTCGTCTGTCGCTACGCCGAACTGGCGTGGCACCCCGGAGACGGCCCGCGGCCGGCGATCGTCTCCCGCCAGCTCGGCACCCGCGAGCGCCGCTGGGACACGGTGGTGATCGAGGTGGACCCGGCGGCATTCGCGGCGCGGCGGGCGTTCGGCGACCGGACCGTCGACTCGGACCTCCTGCACGTCGTCCGCCACGCGCCCGCCGACTGGGCGTGGTATCGCGACGCGCTGCCCGACCCCGGCTACCCGTGGCGATACGTCCGGAAGGCGGTCCACCGCGCCGCGGGACGTGGCCTGGTCGAGACGCGCCGAGACGGCAACCGGATCCAGGTCCGCCGCGTGCGACCGTACCCGGACTGGGTCACGCGGATCGTCGCCGTCGAGAACAAGCCGGACCTGGACCGCTCCGCCGCCGATCGGCTCGCTGACCAGCTCGCACACGACGTCGAGACGGCTCTCGCCGACGAGGTGTGGCTCGCGACCGAGACGACGGGCGACCGGATCGAGCGCGCCCTGCTGCGCGAGATGCCCGTCGAAGCGGGCGTCCTCGCGACCGACTTCTCGGAGGGCGTCGATAGCGGGAGCGGAGACGTGGCGTGGCACCCGAGCGATCTGTCTCCGACCGGCAGCGATCGGAACACCGAGGCGACTACCCGCCGGCTGGAGATCGCAGAGCGGGCGTACGGGAAGGGGTGGCGGTCGTTTCACGACACGATGCGGCCCGACTGCCGACACTTCGAACTCCGGCGAGCGGGACGGGCGCTCGTCCCGCACTGCGCGGCGAAGTCGACGCTCCCGACCGCGCGGGAGTGTTCGGGGTCGTGCCCGCAGTTCTCCCCCGAACCGCCCCAGTGGCGAACGAACGGCTGGCCGATCGATGGCGGCCCCGGAAAGGGAATTCGGCGATTGCTTGCCCGTCGCCGCGAGCGCGAACGCGACGGAGTCGAGGGCGACGGAGAGCCCTGAGGGAGTCGGCCTTACGCCAACGCCGCCGCCAGCTTCTCGATCGGATGCGGCGGCTCCGGCGCGTTCGCGTCGCGCTCCTTCAGTTGCGTCCGACAGGACGCGCCGGGCGCGACGACCTCGTCGCCGTCGCTCGCGTCGACCTGATCGAAGAGGATACGGCCGATCGCCTTGCTCATGGAGTAGTGTTCCGCCTCGTAGCCGAACGAGCCGGCCATCCCGCAACAGGTGGAGTCGAGCGGGTCGACGCCGTAGCCGGCGCGCCGGAGGACGCCGACCGCGTGGTGGTCTTTCTTGGTCGCCTTCTGGTGACAGTGGCCGTGGTACGTGAGAGACTCCGTGGGCGCGTTGAGCCCCATCGTCTCGTCCAGTCGGTGGGCGTCGACGTACTCCATGATCCCGTAGGTGTTCTCGGAGACGGTCGCCACGTCGGCGTCGGGGACCGAACTGGCGTCGCCGTCGAGCAGGTCGTGGTAATCGGACTGCAGCATCACGGCGTCCGTCGGTTCGACGACGACCACGTCTTTCCCGTCTCGGACTTCGGGCGCAAGCGTCTCGACCGCGTCCGCCGCGGTCGCCCGCGACTTCTCCAGCAGCCCCTTCGAGTGCGGCGGCCGACCGCTGCCGTCGACGTCCGGTATCCACACGTGGCAGTTCGCGGCCTCCAACACCCGAACCGCCGCCTTTCCGGCTCCGGGGTTCGTGTAGGTCGTGTACACGTCCGGGAACAGCAACACCTCGCGGTCGGCCTCGTCGCGCGGGACGCCCGCCCCGCCGCGTGCCTCGAACCAGTCGGTGAGGCTCTCGGATCGGAAAGTCGGGAGGTCTCGCTCCTTGGCGATCCCGAGCGTCTTCTCCATGACGACGCCCGCACCCGGGATCTTCCCCGGGAGGTTCGACAGCGGCGCGAGCGCCGACCCGATCGGCGCGAGCGACTCGAAGCTGCCGAGCAGTCGGGTGCGGAGGTCGGCTCCGTGCTCCTCGTGGTGGGCGTGTTCGACCTCGGCTTTCAGCTTCGCCATGTCGACGCCGCTCGGACAATCGACCGTGCATCCCTTACAGCCGACACACAGGTCCATCACCTCGGTGACGAACTCGTCGTTCGTGGGGTCCTCCGGGAGTTCTCCGCTCATCGCCCCGCGGAGCATGTTCGCGCGACCCCGTGTCGCCTGGATCTCCTCTTCGGAGGCGCGGTAGGTCGGGCACATCACGCCGCCGGTCGTCTCCTGTCGGCCGCGACACCCCCCGCAGCCGTGACAGAGTTCGACCATGCCCTGCATGCCGTTGTCGACGGCCCACTCCAGGGCGGGATCGAACTCGGCGTCGTACTCGTACTCCGAGTCGAACCGCAGGTCCGCGCTCATGTCGTGGTCGCCGCAGACGTTCCCGGGGTTGAGCAGCCAGTCGGGGTCGAACGCGGTCTTCAGTTCGCGGAAGGCGGCCCACAGGTCGTCGCCGTAGAGCTTCCGATTCCACTGCGTCCGCGCGTGCCCGTCGCCGTGCTCGCCCGAGACGGACCCGCCGAGCCGGACGACGGCGTCCGTGACGCGGTCCGCGATGTCGACCATCGCGTCCACGTCCTCGACGTTCTTCGTGTTGATCAGCGGACGGATGTGGAGCACGCCGGGACCGGCGTGCGCGTAGAACGTCGCGAAGGTGTCGTTGTCTTCGAGGATCTCCTGGAACTCGCGGGTGTACTCGGGGAGGTGCTCCGGCGGGATCGCGCAGTCCTCGATAAAGGAGATGTGCTTCTCGTCCGTGGTGCGCGAAAGCAGGATCGGGAGCCCCGACTTGCGCATCTTCCAGAAGCGCTCGCGGTCGTCCGGGTCGTGAGCCTCCATCGCATCGACGGCGCGGCGCGGCTGGCTCGTCGTCTCGGCGGCTCCCGATCGCGGCGTTTCGACCGTCTCCGGGCCGCCATCGTCGGCCGTCCCGACGCGGTCGGCGACGAGATCGGCGACCTTCTGTCGCCCCTCTTCGTCGCTCTCGGCGTAGAACTCGACCAGGAGCACGGAGTTTGTCCCGTCGGGTAACATACCGACCACGTCCGCGAACTCCGGCGTGTCGGCGGCGAGCCCGAGCAGCACGTCGTCCATCACCTCGACTGCGGCCGGGTCGTGTTCGAGGATCGGGGCCACGTCCTCCATCGCGTCCAACAGGTCGTCATAGGTGAGAAGCGCGACCGCCTTGGTCTCGGGGATCTCGACGAGCGAGACGGTCGCCTCCGTCACCGTCGCGAGCGTCCCCTCGCTCCCGGCCACGAGCCGGCCGAGGTTGACGACGCCCTCCTCGCCGTACTCGCCGCGGTACTCGGCGAGCAGCCGGTCGAGGTTGTACCCGGAGACGTTCCGTTTCATCTCCGGGAACCGCTCGTCGATCTCGTCGGCCTCCTCGTCGAGGATCCGCACGATCTCGGCGTGGATCCGGTCGAGGAGTTCGTCGCTCTCGGCGTCCGCGGACTCGCGAAGCTCCTCGACTGCGACCTCGCCGAACGTCGTCACGGTGCCGTCCGCCAGCACGACCTCGAGTTCCTCGACGTAGTGGTCCGTCTTTCCGTACTTCAGCGAGTGCGACCCGGTGGAGTTGTTTCCGATCGCGCCGCCGACGGCGGACTTGTCTCGCCACGCCGGGTCGGGCGCGAACTTCAGCCCGTACTCCTCGACGGCGGCGTTGAGGTCGCCGACGTACGCGCCGGCCTGCACCCGCGCCGTCGCCGCGTCTGGATCGGCCGAGAGAACCGCGTCCATCTCGCCGGTGATGTCGAGGACGACCGCCTCGTTGACGGTCTGGCCGGCGAGCGACGTTCCGCCGCCGCGCGGGAGCACCGGTATTCCCTCCTCGAAGCAGTACTCGTGGACCGCGGCGACGTCCGCGGTCGATTCGGGGATCACCACTCCGATAGGTGTGACCTCGTACGCCGAGGCGTCCGTCGCGTACATTCGTTTCGAGTACTCGTCGAACCGCACGTCGCCGTCGACCCGGCGGTCAAGCGCGTCGACGAGGTCCGGTCGGTCGACCGACCCCCCGGTGTAATCGAAGTCTCCCCCGTCCCGCGGGTCCGGCGTGTTGGTTGCCATGAGGGACTGTCACGGTCGAACGGTCAAAAACCTCCTGACGTCGGCGAGGATGGCGGTCCCGACCGCGGCGGTCGCACGGTCTCGCCGGAACCATCACGAACGATCGGCATAACACCCATATGCGTCCCCCCCGAATCGTCCGGTATGTCACTCGCCGACCGATCGACGTTCAAACGTCGGCTCGACGATCTCGGAGTCGCCGTGAGCGAGGGCTCCGAGAGCGCGTGCCGCGATCTGATAGCCGAGGCCGCGGGCGCTCCGGCCGTTGGCGTCTCGGACGCGCCGCTTCCGGACCGAGTCGAGACGGACCCGACGACCGCCGACCTACGGGCGGCACACACCGGCGTCACCGACGCCGAAATCGGTGTCGCGACGTACGGTAGCGTCGCGATCGAGTCCGACGCGGCCGGCACGGAGCCGGTGAGCCTCTTCGTCGACCGCCACGTGGTCGTCCTCCGCGAGCGCGATCTCGTTCCCGACATGCCCGACGCGTTCGACTGGCTCGGGCCGAAGGCCCGCGAGGAGTCGGCCGACGTCGTGTTCGCGACCGGGCCGAGCGCGACCGCCGACATGGGGGGGCTCGTCCACGGCGCGCACGGCCCGAAGGAGGTCCACGTCGTGTTGCTTCGCGAGGACGGGGAGGGGACCGAACCGGAGTCGGCCGATGAGTAGCGACGCCTCGAAGGCCGACCGGATCCGCGAACTGATGGCGACCGAGGGCGACGCGGTCGCCGAGAACACCCGCGGGTTCAACCACGGCCGGTACGAGTCGACGGCGCGGCTCGACGACTACGAGGACCTGAAAGGCGAGGCGCGCTCGATAAAGGAGGACGCGATCGCCCGACTCCCGGAACTCATCGAGGAGGTGACAGAGACGGTGGAGGCCAACGGCGGCACCGTCTACGTCGCCGACGACGCCGCGGACGCGAACCGGTACATCACGGAGCTGACTGCCGACGAGCGCGACGCCGATCGCCTCGTGAAATCGAAGTCGATGACCTCCGAGGAGATCGAGGTGAACGAAGCGCTCGAAGCCGAGGGCGTCGAGGTCGTCGAGACCGACCTCGGCGAGTGGGTGCTTCAAGTGGCAGACGAGGCCCCGTCGCACATCGTCGCGCCGGCGATCCACAAGTCCCGCGAGGGGATCGCGGAGCTGTTCAACGAGCGGTTCGACCCGGAGGAGCCGCTGGAGACCGCGGAGGAACTGACGATGTTCGCCCGCGAGCGGCTCGGCGAGCTGATCGAGGACGCCGACGTGGGGATGACGGGCGCGAACTTCATCGCGGCCGACTCGGGCACCATGATGCTCGTCACGAGCGAGGGGAACGCCCGGAAGACGGTGACCGCGACCGACACCCACGTCGCGGTCGCCGGCGTCGAGAAGATCGTCCCGAGCGTCGAGGAGTTCGCCCCCTTCGTCGAGCTGATCGGTCGGTCGGGGACCGGACAGGACGTGACCTCCTACATCTCGACGCTCACGCCCCCGGTCGACTCGCCGGTGCCGGACTTCCAGACCGACGACGAGCCGCTGGCGGGCGCCGCGGGCGACGACTCCGCCGACGGCGCGTCCGACCGCGACTTCCATCTCGTACTCATCGACAACGGCCGGATGGAGATGCGCGAGGACGAGGAACTGAAGGAGACGCTGTACTGCATCCGATGTTCGGCCTGCTCGAACTCCTGCGGGAACTTCCAGAGCGTCGGCGGCCACGCGTTCGGCGGCGAGACGTACTCCGGCGGCATCGCCACCGGCTGGGAGGCCGGTATCGAGGGGCTCGACACCGCGGCCGAGTTCAACGACCTGTGTACCGGCTGCTCGCGCTGCGTTCCCGCGTGTCCGGTCGAGATCGACATCCCGTGGATCAACACGGTCGTGCGCGACCGGATCAACCGCGGCGAGGCCGACCGGAGTCAGGTCGACTGGATGTTCGAGGAGCTGGTCCCCGACGAGGAGCCGGCCGGGCTCGATATCGGCACTCGGATCGTCGGCAACTACGAGACGCTCGCGAAGTGGGGAAGCCGGACCGCGCCGATAGCGAACCGGCTCGCGGACGTCGGGCCGCTCCGCGCGCTCGGCGAGCGCGTCGCCGGGATCGACCGCCGGCGCGACCTCCCCGACTTCGCGAGCCGATCGCTCGTCGACTGGTTCGAGGCGCGCGGCGGGGCGGGCGTCCCGCGCGACGAGGCCGACCGCGAGGCCGTCCTCTACCCGGACACCGCGACCAACTACGTCGACGTCGACCGCGGCAAGGCGGCCGTGCGCGCGCTGGAGGCGCTCGACGTGCACGTTCGGATTCCCGACCTCCCGGGCAGCGGCCGGCCGCCGCTCTCGCAGGGAATGGTCTCGACGGCCGAAGCGAAGGCCGAGGACGTGTACGCCGGGCTCGCGACCCACGTCGACGCCGGCCGCGACGTGGTCGTCATCGAGCCGAGCGACCTCGGGATGTTCCGCCGCGAGTACGAGAAGTTCCTCCCCGAGGCGTCTCACGAGCGGCTCGCCGAGGCCAGCTACGACGTGATGGAGTACCTGTTCGGACTGCTCGAAAACGGCGGCGACCCGGCCGCGCTCCGCGCGCCCGCGGCGGGGACCGGCCCCGTCGCGTCCGGGACGCGTATCGCGTACCACCCGCACTGTCAGGCCCGGACGATCGGCGTCGGCGAGCACGCCACCGCCGTGATGGAGCGGCTCGGCTACGACGTGCGGGTCTCCGACACCGAGTGCTGCGGGATGGCCGGATCGTTCGGCTACAAACGCGACTACTACGAGCTGAGCATGGACGTGGGCGAGCCCATCCGAGAGCAGTTCGGCGACACCGACCGAACGGTCGTCGCCGCCGGCACGTCCTGTACCGAACAGATCGACGCGCTGCTCGGGGACGCGCCGATGCACCCGGTCCAGCTGGTCGCCCCGCGGGAGTGACCGCACGGCAGCCGTGAGCTACCCCGAGCGTGATTTCACCGCCCGAGCGACCGGATCGGCGACGCACGCGGGCAGACCGCGTCCGGCTCCGTCTGACGGGCGTCGTTCGACAACGAACGCTTATTAGGCGCGCTCGTGACCGTATCGGATATGAACGCGGCTCCACAGGAGATCACGTCGCTCGTCGGTCGTGAGGTGTACTCGAACAACGGGGTTTTCGTCGGTGAAATCGAGGACGTGCGCCTCGATCTGGACGCGCGGGCAGTGACTGGACTCGCGCTCGCCGAACTCAACCACGAGCTGTTCGCGGGCCGCGTCGAGCGGAACACGGGCGTCATCGTCCCGTACCGCTGGGTTCGCGCGGTCGGCGACGTGGTGTTGGTCAACGACGTCATCGAGCGGTTCGACACGGGATCCGACGAAGAGGAGTCCGACCAACCGCCGCGGTAGCCGCCAGCCGGGACAGTCTCAGAACGGTAACGCGTCGCGCAGCGTCGACAACACGCCGCCGCTCGTCCGTCGCTTCTCGTCGAACACGGGATACATCGCGTCGAGGAGCTCCGTCTCGTTTTGAAATCGGCTCTGAGGAAGCTCGTCGAACACGGCTGAGAGCGCGACCGTTCGCCCGGCGGCGTCGTACGGGATCTCGGGGTCGTCGATCGCGCCGAGGATCTCCTCGCTCGTCGCGGGGAACGACACGTCGGCCTCCTCGATCCGGGCGTCGAGCACGGCGATTCCGAACTCGATCGCCTCCGGTTCCGAGGATCCGCCGCCTCCGGGTGGGCGTGCTGCCATCGATGCGACTTACTCGCCCCGAACGCTTGAAACCCATGCTCTCCCGGTCACTCGGGCAGAGACTCCTCCGGCGGCGCGGCGTCGAGCACGGCGAGTTCGATCCCGTCGCCGGCGCGGTCGAACGCGGCGACCGCGTCGTCGTCGTACGGCGGGACGGCGACGATCACGACCGCGGCGAGGTCGTCCGTCTTTGAGACGCCGAGGAACCCGTCCGGGTGCGAGAGGAACCGCGCTCCGCCTCGTCCGACGGGCGTCCCGAGGTCGACGCCGAACACGGCGTTCACCGCGCCGCCGACGCCTTCGGGCGTGAAGTGTGTCAGCACGGGCGTCTTCGGGTCGAGTCCGGTCGGTTCCTCGAAGTCGCCGGCCGGGGTCGACGAGAGCCGGAGGTTCGTCGCCGTCGGGTCGCGGTCGTCGGCGTGATCGAGCAGGACCGTCAACAGGTCGCGCGTGACGTGGATCACAGTGATCGAACTCCGGTCATCGGCTCAGATACCGAGCGCGTCGCGCAGCGTCTTCGCGTACAGCCCCGGCGCCTTGCATCTGGACCCGGAGAGCGCGTCCTCGACCGCGATCGCGGCCCGCTCGTGGACGCCGACGCCGTGACCGACCAGCACGCGATCCGGGTCGCGTCCGGAGAGCGCGGCCGTCGGGGGCGTGAGACGGAGCATCGGGTGGACGCCGAGCCGCTCGCGGTCGCCCCGGAAGTACGACGACGACCCGAGCGACTCGGGGACGATGAGCGTCTCGCCGTCGAAGAAGCCGACCTCCTGCCACGGCGGGACGGTGGAGTCGCGGATCCGGAACGTCTCGAAGCCGGTGTCCGCCAGCCGGGAGCCGAACCGCTCGACCTGCGCGTCGAGGCCGTCAGCGATCCCGGTCATCCAGTCGGCGAGGTAGACGGGGACGCCGTGGCGGTTCGCGATCGCGGCCGCGTCGCGCTCGTGGCGATCGAGCCCGACGACGACGCCGGCGACGGTGCCGAGGTCGTCGAGGAGGTCGTCGACGCCCGGCGCGTCGACCGGGTCGAACACCCACACGTCCGCCGCACCGGTCTCGTCGTTCGGGACCGCGACCGCGTGGCTCGCGCGCTCCATCGTCTCGTTCGGATAGGCGATCCAGCCGACGCCGCGATCGTACCGGTCGATCTCGTGGAGGTCGGCGTCGCCGTCAGCGTTCGTTCCCAAACCCGTCATTCGGGCCGAGTCCCTTTCAACCCGTCTCCGGCAGCCGCGGTCGAGGCGTCGCCGAGACGGGTCGTATCCTACGAGTCCGCCGCGGCGACGATCCGCTCGCGGATGTCGCTCGCGTCGACCGGAGCCCACGCCTCGATGTCGTACGTCACGTCCGCGAGCGTCTCCAGCCGGTCGGCGTCGCTCGTCCTGATGGCCTCGATCGCGTCGGCGGAGAGTCGGTCGAGCACCGCCGCGGAGAGTGCCTCGCGGTCGACGCCCCGCTCTGGCACGTCGAGGATGTGCGGGAGGTCCTCGGCGTCGGGCGGGAGCGACGGGAACGCGGCGGGACCGACCGCGAGCGCGACGCGGTCCGACGGATCGGCCGTCGCAGAGCCGTCGACGGGCTCCGGAGGCTCGACCGCGTCCGGCGTCGACCCCGACTCTGCGAGCGCGGCCGGCGGCGCGGGAACCAGCGCGTACTCCGCGACGGCGACGTCGACGGCGGCGGCGATGGCCTCGTCGTCTGCCGCCGCGCGCTGTTTGAACGCGAGTTCCGAGAGCGCCCGGGACAGCTCGGCGCGGGTGAGCCAGCCGAAGAGGTCGACGACTCCGGCGAGATCGTCGCGGGCCGCCACGCTCGGCGCGTCCTCCGCCGTCACGTCTCTTCACCCGGTGTGGCGTCCGATTCTCGACTCTCCGACGGTCGGTGACCGTTCCGGCGTTCGTGGACGCCGTCGGAGTCTCTCGCCGCGCGTCTGCCGTCTTCAGTCGCGGGTTCGGCGACGGCCGCGATCGGTGGTGTGTCGGTGACGGCCGCGATATCGGCTCGGGCCGCCTCGGCGACGTCGGCGGGCGATATCGGCGCGTCTCGCCACGCCGGGAGCCGCGTGTCCGACCCCGGTCGAGCGAGCGCGTCGGCGTACGTCTCGACTTGCGCGCGCTCGTCCTCGCGGTCGTACGCGAGTCCGTTGAACGCGGCGTCGGTCTCGTACCCGTGGATCAGGTCGGCCGCCGCCTCGCGGTAGCGACTCGCGAGCGTGGCGTAATCGACGGAGACGCCCGCGTTCTCGACCGCGCGGAGGGTCGCCGCCCCGACCGACCGACTCATGTCCGCGAGTCCGGTCGGACCGTCGACGGAGCGGTGGTCGTGTTCGTACCGTCCCAGGTCGACCTGCGCGCTGTCCGCGAATCCGGCGTGTTCGAACGCCTCGCCGAGGGTCCCGACCTCCAGCCCCCAACCGCGCTGGAGTCGGAGCCGCGAGACGAGGTCGCTCGTCGCCGCGAACTCGCCCGCGAGCGCGTAGCGGAACGCGTCGAGGTACTCCACGATCGCCGCCTCGCGGTCCCCGGTGTTCTCGGCGTCGGCGGCGATCGCTCGCACGAGCGGGCGGAAGAACAGCCGGAACAGCCGCCCGTACAGCGACCCGTCCTCGACGCGGGCGTAGTACCCCTTCGAGAAGTCGTGGCCGCGGGCGAGCGGAAACACCAGTCGATTGACGAACGCGGGCGAGTACGTCTTCGTGTCGGCGTCGTGGACGACGACGTACTCCGCGTCGAGCGCGCGGCCGAGCCCGAGCCACACGTCCCGTCCCTTGCCGCGAGCGCCGTCGAGCCCGTGGTCGCGGAGGAGATCCGTGAGCCGGGGACCGCCACACCAGAGCGTCTCCACCTCGACGTCGAACCCGTCGAGCCAGCGGACGAACGGCCCGACGCGCTCGGCGGGGGCGCGGAGCGGAACGATCACGCGGGCCGGCGCGACGGTTTCGAGCGCGGTCAGGACGCGCTCGGCCGCGAGCGTGCCGTACTCGCGTTCGGTCATCGGCACCACGACCGCCGCCCGGCCGGTGGGAGCGTCCGGCCGGTGATCGGTCAACGCGTGAAGGGTCGTCACGCGTTCTTGTACGTACTCCATTGAAGGTTTACAGGGGCGCGATGCCCTAAATAGGTGCGATACCCGTGGGGGTTCCGGCTCGCCCGCGCCGTGGCTCTCGCGCCTCCGAAGCGCGCCGCCGACTCCCCGCCCACGGCGTCACGTCGTCGGCCCGCCGGCCGCGCCGCCCGGCACCCGGCCCGCCCGATCGAGGACTGCGTAGGCGGCGACGAGGACTGTGAGGCCGCCGGCGAGCGCGAGGAAGACGGCGTCGTAGCTCACGCCGGCCTCGACGGCTTCGCCGACGACCCACGAGCCGGCCGCCTGCGCCGACATCATTCCCGCCGAGAACACGGCGTACGCCGAGGCGCGCGACTCGTCGGGCAGCGACGCCAGGAGGTAGGTGTCGCCCGCGGGAAACAGCATGTGAATCGCGAATCCGACGACGACGCTCGCGGCGACGACGACAACGAGTCCCGACGAGAAGACGACGAACACCACTCCGACGACGAACGTCGAGACGATCCCGAGGAGGTACGGCACGTGGGGGAGCCGATCGGCGAGATCACCCGAGACGAGGAACGCGGGGACGCCGGCGGCGAAGATCACCGTGAGCAGGTTGCGCGCGGTCGCCGTCGGAAGCCCTTTGTCGATCATGTACAGCTCGTAGAAGTTGAACAGCCCCTGCCAGACGAAGCTCGTGAGCCCCATCAACACGACGCCAGCGAGGATGATCTTCCACTCTCCCCGCGCGCCCCCGGCGAAGTCGGTGTCGCTCGCGCCGGCGTCCGGGAGGTCGGTCCGGTTCGCGAGCGCGACGAAGACGAGCGTGGTCGCGGCGGCGACGGCGGCGAGTCCGTAGAAGGCGACCCGCCAGTCGTACCACAGCGCGACGGTGACGACGGGCGCGGCGGCGACGGCCGCCAGCTGGCTCGCCATGCCGTGGACGCCCATCACTCGGCCGACGCGGGTGGGAAACAGCTCCGCGACGAGCGGGTTCGCGGCCACGAAGTAGACGCCCGAGGCGCACCCGACGGCGAACGCGGCGAGCATCAGCGTCGGCACGCCGGGGGCAAGCGCGACGCCGAGCGCGCCGAGCGTCACCACCGCACCGGACGCGAGGACGACGAACTGTCGGGAGAATCGGGTGAGCGCCCACCCGGCAGGGATCCGCGGTGCGGCCGATCCGAGCCACGCGAGCGTGACGATGAGTCCGGCGGTCCCCTCGCCGATCCCGAACTCGCCGATGAACTCGCCCACGAGCGGTGCGAACACGACCCGCGCGAAGTTCACGAGGAAGACGAGAGCGCAGAGCGAACCGAACAGCCGAGTCCGTGACACGAGCGAGCTTTCCGGCGGTGGGAGACAAACGTTGCGAAAGGCCGCAGTGCGCGGGCCGCCGCGGCATGCGGATAGGTATCTACGGTGACGGTCGCCGACTCTGAACGACCGCACCGTCCGACTGGCGTCGTACGGGGTTTTTATACCGCCACGCGAGTAACCACGATTCATGAAATCGACACGGAAGGGACTGCGGGACGGCGACCTGTTCAAAGACACCTACGAGCGGCTCAACTGCGCCGAATGCGAGATGGTCTTGAAAAAGCAGAACGACCCCGACGAGGTGTTCGCGGTCCGCGTCTGTCCGGAGTGCGAAGCCACGTACAAGGAACTGCGCTGAACCCTCGGATCGAAGTCCACGCCCACTGACCGAATCGCCGACGATCCCCGCCCGGACCGATCTCTCCCTCCAGCCGTCGTCGTCCCTACGTCTCCCGAGTGCGGAGCGCGTTCCGCGTGCACCGCCGCGAGCTACTCGAACACCGCGTCGAACGCCGCCGCGCCGAGGGGGTCGAACGTCCCCGCCGCGACGTTCTCGCGGACGTGATCGGGGTCCGTCGTCCCGACGAGCGACGAGGTGACTCCCGGCGCGCTCCGCGCGAAGTTGATCGCCCGCTGGGCCGGCGTCTCGCCCGCGATCGTCGCGTCGACGTCGTCCGGTATCGCGCCCTCGAGCGCGAGATCGCCCTGTGCGATGCTCGCGCTCGTCACCACCGATAGGCCGGCTTCGTGGGCGAATTCGAGCGCCGAGATGGGACCGTCGACGTCGCTATCGGGCGGCGCCGGCTGGTTGGCTCGGGTGAACGCGTCGGCCATCACGACGTTGAACGGGAGTTGGATCACCTCGAACCCGTGATCGCCGTCCGGGCCGACGGCCGCGCCGGCCGCCTCGGCCCGCGAAAGCACCTCGGCGAGAGAGAGGTACCCGTCCGCGTCGGTAGGCACGCGGAAGGCGTCCCACGTCGCGACGCCGTACGCGCCGATGTCGCCCGCGGCTCGCCGCCGCTCTAACAGCTCGAATGCGGCCTCCAGCTGGTCGTACACCTCGTCTCGGGAACGGACCGCGAGCTGCGTCTCCGGGTTGTGCACGTAAAAACAGTCGACCGCGTCGAGCCCGAGTCGCTGCAGCGACCGGTCGAGCGACCACGACAGATACGCCGGCGAGATCGCGTGCGCGCCGTTCGCGAGGTGAGCGCGGTCGACGATCCCCGGCTCCAAGAACCGCTCGCGGACGTACGCTCCCGGGTCGTCCGGACGCTCGCCGTCGAACGGGAGGAACCCGCCCTTCGTCGCCACGACGACCGCCTCGCGGTCTATCGGCGACCGGCGGACCGCCTCACCGACGACGCGCTCCGCGCGCCCTGCCCGGTAGTTACTCGCGGTGTCGACGTGGTTCACCCCGGATCGGAGCGCGAGCCCGATCGCCGCCCGGGACGCGTCGTCGACCGCGGCCGTGGGCTCGCCGAGGTACGTCCCGATCCCCACGCTCGAAGCCACGCCCGGTCCGAACCGCCTGAAGTACGTCCGTCCGAAGGCGTCGCCGAACGCGTCGCGGTAGTCCCAGAGGGCTTCGCGAGTCGCCATGGGCGGTGTATCGGTCGTCGAGGGGATAAGTCGCGCGCACGGTGTCGGACGACGGTAGGCACTCGATCCCGATATTCGGCGTCAGACGCCTGCAAGACGGTGACACAACGATTATACGGTATCCGAGAGTTCGTGTAACAATGGCCTCGCTCACCGACCACCTGTCCGATCTCGTCGAGGACGCGGACGCCGCGCTGTTGTTCTCGCCGACCAGTTCCTTCCACGACCGGTTCGTCGACGACGGCGGGGGCGACGACCCCGACGTCGTCGTCGTCGCGCCGGACAACGACGTCGACGCCGAGGTGTTCGTCGAACTCCCCCTCCCCTTCGACAACGTCAAAGACCGGATCCGGTTCGGCATCGAGGGCGCGATGGACGCCGACCTCGTGGCCGAGGGTGACGCGGTCGTCTGTATCGCGTCGGTGTTCGACGGCGGCTCCGACGCCGTGGTTCGCGTCACCGCCGACGAGACGATCCACACCGGCATCTACGACCTGTTCGTCAACTCCCGGGCCGAACCGAGCGTCATCCGCGACGTCTTCGAGGTCGCCATCGAACTCGGCAAGAAGGGACAGAAAGGCAAGCCGGTCGGCGCGCTCTTCGTCGTCGGCGACGCCGGGAAGGTGATGAACAAGTCTCGGCCGCTGTCGTACAATCCCTTCGAGAAGTCGCACGTCCACGTCGGCGACCCCATCGTCAACGTGATGCTGAAAGAGTTCTCGCGGCTCGACGGCGCGTTCGTCGTCTCCGACTCCGGCAAGATCGTCTCGGCGTACCGCTACCTCGAACCGGGCGCGGAGGGTGTCGACATCCCGAAGGGCCTCGGCGCGCGCCACATGGCCGGCGGCGCGATCACTCGGGACACGAACGCGACCGCGATCGTGCTCTCGGAGTCCGACGGGCTCGTCCGGGCGTTCAAAGCCGGCGAACTCGTCTTGGAGATCGACCCGGAGGAGTACTGAAACGATGTCCACGGTCACGAGCGCGCTCGCGGGGGCGGTCGCGGCCGTCCCCGACCGGCTCTGGCTCGCCCTGTTCGTGCTCGCGTTTGGACTCGTCGCGGCCTACGTCGTCGGCGTGATCAACCGCCGGCTGCTGACGAGGGCCGGAGTCCCCGACGTGATCGAGGGGACCGCCTTCGAACGGACCGCCCGCGAGTTCGACACCTCGACGGTCCACATCCTCGCCCAACTGTCGAGTTACTTCATCGTCGCCGTCACCGTTATCGTCGCGCTCACGGTCGCCGACGTGAACTACCTCGAACAGTTCTGGTCGGGCGTCGCGGCCTTCCTCCCCCGCGTGTTCGTCGCCATCATTGTTCTCATCGTGGGCGTCGTCGTCGGCGACAAGGCGGAACTCCTCGTCGCCGAGCGGCTTCGGGGAATCAAGCTGCCCGAACTCGGCGTGTTCCCGCCGCTCGTCAAGTACAGCGTGGTGTACGTCGCCGCGCTGGTCGCCTTGGGACAGATCGGCGTCCAGACGATCGCGCTCATCGTGCTGCTGGCGGCGTTCGCGCTGGCGATCGTGTTGTTCGCCGCGCTGGCGACGAAGGATCTCGTCGCCTCGGCCGCGGCGGGCGTCTTCCTCCTGTTGCGACAGCCGTACGGCATCGGCGACGAGGTCCGCGTCGCTGGCGAACGCGGGATCGTCCAAGAGGTCGACCTGTTCGTCACGCGCATCGAGGCCGACGGCGAGGAACACGTCCTCCCGAACCACTCGGTGTTCCGCGACGGGATCGTGCTGATCCGGGAGTGAACCGCCTCGGGGTCAAGTGGTTCGAGACGCGGAGCGTCTCGCCATCACGGGAGATATGGCCTTCCGAGCGACCCCGAGACACTCGCTCTGCTCATCTGTAGACGGGGACAGAGGCGACACCGACACCTCCGATCCCCGGTGCGCTTATCGCCGTGCGACCGTCAGGACGAGTATGGCCCCGACGCTCGTGAGCGCGGCCGTCGGCGCGCTGCTCGCGGCGGCCCTGCTCGGACGCGCGTTCGACCGGCGATCCGTCGCGGTCGTCGTCGCCGCCGCGGTGGCTTCCGACCTCGACGCGGTCGCGAGCCTCGTCGTTCCGGGCGCGGCGAACGCGCTCTTTCACACCCTCTGGCTGCCGCTCGTCGCGGGGTTCGCGCTCCGGTGGGACACGGTACACCGAGACCGGTCGTGGCTCCGCGAGCGCGCGGGCCAGACGACCGGCGACCGCGCCGTCCGGGTCGCGTGGGTGGCGCTCGCCTCGTTCGCCGTCGCGGGGATCGGACCCGACCTGTTCTGGCGTGCGGGGGTGAACCTCCTCTACCCGGTTCACGACGCCTACTACCTCGTGTCGGGTCGGCTCGTGCTCTCGACACAGGAGGGGATAGTCCAGACGTTCGTGACGCTCGGGAGGGAGGGGCCGGGCGTGTTCCCGATCGAACGGCTCGGCACGAGCGAGACATACGCCGTTCCGACGTGGGTGAATCCGGACGGCCGGCCCGGGCTCTCGCTCGACGCCGAGCGGGAGTTCGCTCTCGTCCGGACCGGCTGGCAGCTCGTCGTCGTCGCGAGCGCAGTCGCGACGCTTGCGGTTCGGTTCCGGCGGGCGGACGCGGAGGTGGCGCGCTGAATGCCCTCTACGGTCGTCCACGCCGGCTTCGCGCTCCTGCTTTCCGCCGGACTCCTCGGCGACTACTACGACCGACGGGCGCTCGCGGCGCTGCTCGTGATCGTCGTGCTCCCCGAGGTCGACAGCTTCCTCGGCCCTATCATGCCCGGCGCACACCGGACGGTCGGTCACACCCTCGTGTTCCCCGCCGTCGCCGCGGTGCTCCTCTACTACGACACCCGAGTTCGGGAGCGCTCGCTCGTCCGGACCCGACTCGACGAACGCGAGCGTGCGGACCGGTGGATCGCCGTCGCGTGGGTCGCGTTGTTCGTCCACGCGTTCGCGCACGTCGGACTCGACTGGACGCACCTCGACGGCGTCAACGTCGCCTGGCCGCTCGTCGACCGGTTCGTCCGACTCGACGGCGAGATAGTCTTCTCGACCGCCGAGGGGTTCGTTCAGACGTTCGTGGACGTCCGAGTGGATCCCGAGACGGGACGGCGCGCGGTCGACGCCGGCGCGACCGGCACCACCGAAACGGTTCACGTGAACAACCCCGTCGAGCCCCGCGACCCGGACGATATCACCGAGGAGCCGGTCGACCGACGGTTCCCGATCGCGAACGCGGGCTGGCGGCTCTACTTGATCGGGCTCGGACTGTTCACGCTCGCGGCGCGACGACTCCAGGGCAACGTGTGACAACGGGGCGGCTATGAAAAATCGACGTTGGATGTCGTGTGCTCGCGGCGCAGCGGCGTCGCCTACGGCGTGATCACGGCACGGCCGTCGATCTCGCCGTGTTCGAGCTTTTCGGCCACTTTGTTCACGTCGCCGATGTCGTACCGGCTGGTGTGCAGATCGACGTCGCCCTGCTCGACGAGCGCGACGAGTTCCTGTAGCTCGGCGTATCGGCCGACGATGTTGCCGACGAACGAGAACTCGCCGTTCACGAGCGCCTGTGCCGGTTCGTGAATGTGGCCGCCGTAGCCGATGATGTGGTGGTCGCCGCCGGCGGCGGTGACATCAGGCGCGTAAGCGGTCGTCTGGTCCGCGCCGACGAAGTCGAGCACCTGCGCGGCGCCCGTCCCGTCGGTGATCGACTCGACCTCGGCCGGCACGTCGGCCTCGGTCGGGTTGACGAGGTGGTCGGCACCGTACCGGTCCGCCAGATCGAGTGCGGTGTCTTTCACGTCCACGGCTGTGATCCGCGCCGCGCTCATCGCATTGAGACACTGGAGGCCGATGTGGCCGAGCCCGCCGATGCCGATGACGACCGCGTGGTCGCCGGGGTTCAGTTCGTCGACCGCCTTCTTCGCCGCGTGGTACGCCGTGATGCCGGCGTCGGCGTGCGGCGCGATGTCGATCGGGTCGACTCCCCCCGGTAACGGGATCACGGAGCGTTCGCTAGTGTGGAGGTAGTCGGCGAAGCCGCCGTCGGTCGTCAGTCCGTTGAACGCGTCGTTCTCGCAGTACATCGTCTCGCCGAGCCGGCAGGGCCGACAGGTGCCACAGGTCTGTACCGGGTGACAGATCACCGCGTCGCCCTCGGTGACGATCTCGACGTCGTCGCCCGTCTCGACGACGGTGCCCGCGTTCTCGTGACCGAGGGTCATCGGCAGATCCTGCGGGACGTACTCCTCCCACATTCCCTCGATGATGTGGTTGTCCGTCTGACACCATCCCGCACCTTCGACTTCGACGATCACGTCGCTGGCCCCGGTCGCGTGTGGTCGGTCGACCTCGTCGATCTGCAGCCCCTCTGTCATGTCGTCTGTGTACTCGTGGAGTCGCGCAGCTTGCATGTGACTCACAGTCGTGGCCCCTCTCGCATAAACGTTCGTTATGAACCCATAACCATCCCGAACGATCCTTATTGTTATGTGTGGCCACCCCTCACAAGAGGACGCATGTACGAGAAGGACGGCGAGGAGATTTTTGTCATCGACGGGCACGTCCACCTGTGGGACGCTCGCACGGAGAACATCACGCACGAGGGGGGAGAGCAGTTCATCCAGTGTTTCTACGATTATCACACCGGGTTCACGCCGGAGGAGGAACAGTGGGATATGGACGAGTACCGTCACTACGGTGCCGACCGAATGGCGAACGACCTGTTCGGGAACGCGGCGGCCGATATGGCGATCTTCCAGCCAACGTATCTCACGGAGTTCTACGACGAGGGGTTCAACACGACGGAGCAGAACGCCGAGTTCGCCGAGGAGTACCCGGAGCGGTTCGTCTTGAACGGGAGTTTCGATCCCCGTGACGGCGAGGAAGGGCTCCGGTATCTCGAACACCTCAAAGAGGAGTACGACATCCCCGGCGTGAAGCTGTACACGGCCGCGTGGCGCGGCGATTCGAAGGGCTGGCGGCTCGATAGCGACGACGCCTTCGAGTTCTTAGAGAAGTGCTCGGAACTCGGCATCGAGAACATCAACGCGCACAAGGGGCCGACGATCCGACCGCTCAACCGCGACGCGTTCGACGTGAAAGACATCGACGACGCCGCGTCGTCGTTCCCCGAACTCAACTTCATCGTCAACCACGTCGGCCTCCCGCGGCTCGACGACTTCTGTTGGATCGCGGCCCAAGAACCGAACGTCTACGGCGGGCTCGCGGTCGCGTCGGCGATGTCGACCAACCGGAAGCGGAAGTTCGGCGAGATCATGGGCGAACTGCTCTACTGGCTCGGCGAAGACCGGATCCTGTTCGGCTCCGACTACGCGCTGTGGAACCCCGACTGGCTCGTCGATCAGGTGATGAACGCCGAACTCACCGACGAGCAGCGCGACGAGTACGGCGTCGAGCTCGACGTCGACACGATGAAGAAGGTCATGGGCGAGAACGCCGCCCGGCTGTACGACATCGATATCGAAGAGAAGAAACGTCAGTTCCGCGATGATCCGATGACCGAGCGGTTCGACTTGGCCGACCACTACGGCGGCGACGCGGGGGCCGCGGCGGACTGATGTCGGGGAGCAGCGCGGACCCGACAGGCGAACTCACGGAGCCGACCGACGGCCCGGGCGTCGCGGCGGTCAGAGGCAGACTCGACCGCGTCGAGGACCCCGAACTGGCCCGATCGATCGTCGAACTCGACTACGTCGACGCGATCGAGATCGACGACGGACGCGTGCTCGTGCAGTTCACCCTCCCGACCGCTTGGTGCTCGCCGGCGTTCGCGTGGATGATGGCGGTCGACGCCCGCGACGAGATCGAGTCGCTCGGATGGGTCACGACGGCCCGGATCGAACTGTGCGACCACATGCACGACGAGGAGATCACGACCGGCGTCAACGCCCGGGACACCTTCGGCGAGACGTTCCCGGACGCCGACGGCGGCGTCGCAGAGGTCAGGGCGTCTATCGCCGACAAGGCGCGGGTCTCGCGCCAACGCGAGGCGATTGCGACTCTCCTCGACGCCAGCGTCGACCCGACACAGATCGTCGCGCTCGACCGCGACGACGTGACGCTCGCCGGCGAGGATGCACACGTCGAACTCGACGGCCTTTCGGTCGTCGTCGACCGGGAACCGATCGAGGCGTACGTCGAGCGGGCGTCGGCCAGCGGCCACGTCACCGCCGCCGGCGACACGCTGTTTCTGACGCCCGAGGGAGATCCGATCGCGGCCGATCGGCTCGATCGGGTCCAGAAGCGGTCCCGACTCGCCGACGTCAACATGAGCGGCCAAGGCGCGGTGTGCGACGCGCTCCACAGGGCCCGTCACGGCGCGGACGGCGCGAGCAGCTAACGGCGTCGCGGGCGACTCCCGGTCTCACCGGACCGGTCCGAGTCCGCCGAGCCCGCCGCCGGCCCCGCCGGACCGCTCGTCCTCCTCGGGCTCGCCGTGGCCGTCCTTCTCCAGTCCGTGCCGACCGCTGTCGGCCCACTCGTCGCGGCTCCAGCCGCACGTCGGACAGTCGCCGTCCTCCCAGTCGAAGGGTTCGCCGCAGCCGAGACAGGCGGTGTCTGTGTTCACACGTCACACTGTGCGGGAGTCGACAAAAACGTTCGCGAGGCGTTCGATCCGCTCGTCTCACAGGAGCGCCGGGTGACGGTCACCGGCCGAATCCGGTCGGCGAGTCGGCGTGACGGCGGCGGCCCCGGTCTCGGCGGGTCGCCGCGTCTCCCTGGCCGGAGGTGTCGCCGCCTCGCTCGGAGGCCTCGTCTCCCCGCCGGCCGAGGCCGCCGGCGTGGTTTCGGGCGGTCGCGTACGCCTCGCGGACGCGCCGAAACGACTCCTCATCGCCGCCCTGATCGGGATGGGTCTCCTTGACGCGCTCCCGGTACGCGCGTTTCACCTCGTCGGCGTCGGCGTCGCGAGGGACGTCGAGTTCGTCGAACGCGGCTGCGACCGGATCGGGAGTCGCCGTCCCGACGCGTCCCCCTCGAGTCCCCCAGTCGGGCTCGGTCACCTCGAAGGGGAGCCGACGGCCGAGCCCGCGGCCGGGCATCTCGTGTTCACAGAGGACGGTGTACACGCCCTCGCCCTCCAGCCTGAAGTAGTCGTGCGCGTCGAACGTGATGGCAACGTCGCGATCGGGGAGGTAGAAGGGGACGCTCACGTCACCGAGCGCGTGGTTCTCGGTGAACCGCACGTCCGTCGCGGTCAGGTACTCTCGGATCTCGCGGCGGCGGCGCTCGTCGCCCGTGCGGGATCGCCCGGCGTCGTCGGCCGCGCCGCCCGGTGCGATAAACCGAGAGCCGAGGTAGAAGACGAGCGCGACGACGACGGAGGCGACGACGCCGGCCGCGACTCCGAGGATGACCCACGTCGGCAGCGCGGTGACGGGTTCGACGGCCACGCTCACGGTTGCGGCCGCGCGCGTATCAACCCCTCGCTCAGAACGGATCCAGCGGGATCGCGGGCGGCGGGAACGCGCGCGGGAAGGCGGAACGGACGACGTCGAGACCAAACGAGGCGTGAGGACGGAAAAGACCCGGAACGCGTCGAGAGGGCGAGGCCGCGCCGGTCAGATCAGTCCCTTCGCTTCGAGCCCGTCGAGGATGTCGTCGACGAGTTCGTCTGCCGACTCGTACGGGAACTCCTGTTCTCCGCCGAGCTTCGAGGCCAGTTCCATCGCGGTGACGCGCACGTCGCCGGCCTCGAACGTCGTCGTCGGCCCGTCGGGAAGCACTGGGACGAGATCCATCTGGGACTCGACCGGGTAGTCCGCGCCGTCGAAGGCGTCCAAAAACTGTTCGCGGAGTTCGGCTCTCACGTCGCTCATACACCCCTGTCCCGAGAGTGGCCGCAAAAGCGTTGCGACACGCAGAGCGCGCGTCTGCGGACGATCAGTCGTCGTCGGCCCGCGGCGTCTCGGCGGTCGCCTCGGCGTCCGTCTCCTCGCGCGGGCCGCCCGCGTGTCCCTCGTGGGCGACGGCGGTCGCCATGAGTTCGGGTGAGATGGCGGGGACCTCGTCTTCCGCGACGGGGCCGTCGCGGGCGACGGCCTCCTTCGAGCGGGGGAACTCTCGGATCTCCTTGTGGATCGCGAGCCCGGCTTTCGCTCCCTGTCCCATCGCGACGGGCACCTGATTGTGGCCGGGCGTCACGTCGCCGACGGCGTACACGCCGTCCTCGCTGGTGCGGCCGTGGTCGTCGACGTCGATCGTTCCGTCGTCGGTGAGGTCGCATCCGAGCCCCTTCGCGAGCCCGGTGTTGTACTCGGAGCCGTACATCGGGAAGCCGCCGCGGTACTCGCGGGTGGTGCCGTCTTCGAACTCCAGGGCGTCGAGCCAGCCGGAGTCGGGGTCGTTCTCGACGCCGACCACGTCCTCGGAGATCACGTCGATCGGATGTGCCTCCAGCTGTGCGTCGGTCTCGTCGCTCCACGTCGGTTCCGCGCCGCGAGTCAGAAGATCCACCTCGTCGGTGACGTTGAGCATGATCATCGCGACGTGGGCGGCCGCCTCGCCGTGGCCCATCACGTACACCGGCTCGTCGACGAACATGTAGGCGTCACAGTGGAGACAGTAGTGCAGGCCCTTGCCGGTCCGCGGGAGCGGCGGGTCGGGGCGCTTGTCGGAGAAGCCGGTCGCGAGCACGACGCGGTCGGCGAGCAGCTCGTCGTCGCCGAGCGAGAGTCGGAAGCGCTCGTCGGCGGCGCGTTCAACGTCGGTGACGAACCCGCGCTCAAACGTGCCGCCGTACGACTCCACCTGCTCGCGACCGGTCGCGAGGAACTCGTTGCCGGAGGTCTCCTCGGTGACGCCGATCACGTTGTGAGTGTCTGCCATCATCGCCGCTCGGCCCCCGCCGCGGTCGACGAGCACCGTGTCGTGACCCAGTCGAGCGCCGTACAGCGCGGTCGTCAGCCCGGCGGGACCGCCGCCGACCACCGCGATGTCGTACTCGTCGTCGGACGAACTCATTACCGGAGGGTATGGCGTCCTCCGGTTTAAATGGCCTCGTGCTGTGCGCGCGCCGTGACCACCCACCGTCGGATCCGGAGGTGGGCCGTCCGCGTTTGGTCTCGACGGGACGACGGTGGCGACGCACTGAAGTGTGAGGCGACGGCGGCGACGCGCCGACGTGTGAAGTGGCGGCGGCGTCTCGCCCGGGCCGACTGGGGACCGCCCGTCACGGACTCTCCACCCCCGGAAACTTATCTGCTCGCACCGCGTTCGCTCGGTCAGTGCCCTCTCGTCTCGCTCTCGCCGCGGTCCTCTTCGCCGTCGGCACCGTCGCCGACGTCGGGTCCACGTACCTCGCCATCACCGGTGGCGAGTACGTCGAGGGATCGCCGGTCGGCGGCGCGTTCATCACGCGATTCGGCCCGCTCCGCGGCATGGTTCTCACCAAGGCCGTCGGCATGGCGATCATCGGCGTTCCGGTCGCTCTCGCGGGCGGGTCCCGCCGGCTCGTCGCGACCCTGATGTGCGCCGTCGTCGGCCTGCTCTCGGTTCTCGCGGCGGTACGGAACGTCCTGCTCCTCGCCGGGATCTGGTGAGCGCGTCGGCGTCGACCGTTCGAGTCGTTTTATCTTCCTTGGTACAGCCGGTCTGCGGTCCGCTCCGGAAGTCCGGCGTCCGCGACGCGGTCGCGGACGCGGTCGACGTCGTAGCCGACGCGGCGGAGGTCGACTTCGTCGGTCGCGGCGTCGAGCACGGCGTAGGCGGCGTCGGGGTCGCCGTCGCGGGGCTGGCCGACGCTGCCCGGATTGACCGCGAGCCCGCCGGCCACCGAGCGCGCGCCCTGCACGTGGGTGTGCCCGAGCACGATCCCGTCGTACTCGCCCATGTGGCGGTCGAGCGACCCGAACTCCTCCGGGTAGACGTAGGCGTCCTCGCGCTCCGCCGCGGGGTGCGAGTGAACGAGGAGGTACCGCCCGCCCGCGATCTCGGCGGTCCGCGGGAGCCCGCGGAGCCACGCGAGCTGGTCGTCGGACAGCGACGCCTTCGCGTGTTCGAGTCCCGCCTCGGCCATCCGGTTCGCCCGGTAGCGCTCGGGCGTCTCAACCGTTCGATCGTGATTGCCGCGAACGGTCGCCGCGGCGACGTCACGCACGCGCTCGACGCACTCGGCCGGCCACGGGTTGTAGCCGATCACGTCGCCGGCACAGACGATCCGGTCGACGGCCGGCATGTCGTCGAGGACGGCGTCGAGAGCCGGCAGATTCGCGTGGACGTCCGAGATGAGCCCCACCTTCATCGAGTCGGGGTTCGCCGTCGAGGCCCGAAGAAGTTCGGGTCGCGCGAGACGGGACCGCGGCGTCGAGCGTCAGATCACCTTCGTCGACACCGCGATCCCGGAGCCGACCGGGAGGACGGCCGTCTCCACGGCGTCGTCGGAGCGGACCGTGCCGACGTACTCGCCGATGCCGCGCGTCTCGGCGTCGATTTCGGCGTCCGGGAGCGGCGCGCCCTCCTCGAAGTGAGCCACGAGATTGGCGAACTCTATGGGGCCGCGCGTGACGTTGTCTGCGACGATCACGCCCCCGGTCCGCACCTTCGGAAGGACGGTTCGATAGGCGTCCGCGTATCGGTGTTTCTGGTGGTCGATGAGGGCGACGTCGAAGGGGCCGTCGTAGCGCGCTATCGTCTCCATCGCGTCGCCCACCTCGAATGTGACCCGGTCGGCGTACCCGCCGTCGGCCGCGAACTGGACGCCGCGTTTGGCCTCTTCCTCGTCGAACTCGGTGCAGATCACGGCGTCCGCGCCCCCGCGGAGGAACCACGTCGCGGAGTAGCCGAATCCGGAGCCGAACTCGAAGACGCGCCCGGCGTCGGTCAGGCGGGCGAGAAGCCGGAGCACCGCACCTGCCTCCGGCCCGATGATGGGGAACCCCCAGTCGTCGGCGAGGTCGGCCATCTCGTCCTGTGTCGACGTGTGGTCGGGCGCGGTCGCGGCGAGGAAGCGCTCGACGGCGTCGGATCGTGCGTCCATGTGTGCGGATCGGCCGCACGGCACTTGAAACCGGGCGACCGCTCATCCTCACAGTTAAAACCGGGCGACTGCTCGTCCTCACGTGTGACCCGCGGCCGCGTGCGAGCGAGCGGCGCGTGATGTTCGCAGGGTCCCGTGGCGTCTGAAGAGATGCCGTCCGTCGATGAACGAGATTCTGAAAACTGTTAAGTCGTGTTCGACACTTGATCTCACTAATGTACGATCCTGACGAATTGGACGCCATCCGAGAGGCCAAAGCGTCGTGGGAGGACGGAACCTACGGCGAGACCGTCGACCGGTTCGGCGAGCGCAAGGAGACGTTTACCACCGACACGGGAGGTCAGGAGGTCGATCCGCTGTACACCCCCGCTGACGTGCCCGGTCACGATTACCGCGAGGATCTGGGGAATCCCGGCGAGGAGCCGTACACGCGCGGGGTCTACTCGACGATGCACCGCGGACGGCTCTGGACGATGCGCCAGTACGCCGGGATGGGAACCGCCGCGGAGACGAACGAGCGGTTCAACTACCTCATCGATCAGGGCTCTTCGGGGCTCTCGATGGCGTTCGATCTCCCGACGCAGATGGGGTACGACTCCGATGCCGCGATGGCCGAGGGCGAGGTCGGCCGGTCGGGGGTTGCCATCGACACCCTCGACGACTTCGAGACCGTCTTCGACGGGATCCCTCTCGACGAGGTGTCGACGTCGATGACGATCAACGCTCCGGCCGGGGTCCTGCTCGCGATGTACGTCGCGATGGGGGACAAGCAGGGCGTCCCGCGCGAACAGCTCCGCGGAACGATCCAAAACGACATCATGAAAGAGTACATCGCGCGGAACCTCTACATCTACCCGCCCGAGCACTCGATGCGGCTCATCACTGATATCTTCGAGTTCTGTGCGTCCGAGACGCCGAGTTTCAACACCATCTCGATCTCGGGATACCACATCCGCGAGGCCGGCTCGACGGCGGCTCAAGAGGTCGCGTTCACGCTCGGAAACGGCATCGAGTACGTGCAGGCAGCGATCGACGCTGGACTCGATGTCGACGACTTCGCCCCGCAGCTCTCCTTCTTCTTCAACGCGCACAACAACATCTTCGAGGAGGCCGCGAAGTTCCGCGCCGCGCGTCGGATGTGGGCGCAGATCATGGAGGATCGGTTCGGTGCCGAGAACCCCAAGTCCAAGCAGCTCAAGTTCCACACGCAGACCGGCGGCTCCACGCTGACCGCCCAGCAGATCGAGAACAACGTCGTTCGCGTCGCGTATCAGGCGCTCGCGGCGGTGCTCGGGGGCACCCAGAGCCTCCACACGAACGGCAAAGACGAGGCGCTCGCGCTCCCCACCGAGCAGTCGGTCCGCACCGCGCTCCGGACCCAGCAGATACTCGCCCACGAGTCGGGCGCTGCGGACACGATCGACCCGCTGGCCGGCTCTTACTACGTCGAGAGCCTGACCGACGGGATCGAGGAGGACGCCTTCGAGCTACTGGAGGAGGTCGACCGCCGCGGCGGCATGCTGGAGGCGGTCAAGAGCCAGTGGGTCCAACGGCAGATCCAAGACGTCGCCTTCGACCGCCAGGAGGAGATCGAGGAGGGCGACCGGATCATCGTCGGCGTCAACGAGTACGAGGTCGATGAGGAACCCGAGATGGACTTAGAGGAGGTCGATCCGGAACAGGAGCAGAACCAGCGCGACCGGCTCCAAGAGGTCAAAGCCGACCGCGACGGCGACGCCGTCGACGACGCGCTCTCGTCGCTGCGCGAGGCAGCGCGGGGCTCCGAGAATGTGATGCCTCACATCGTCGATGCGGTGAAGGCGTACGCGACCGTCCAAGAGATCTCAGACGTGCTCCGCGAGGAGTTCGGGGAATACAAGCCGGGTCGGTAGGGGCGGTCCTACCGCAGCCGCACCGCGGTCCCGGGAACGCTCGTGTCGGGGTGGTCAGTTCGCGCCGCGAACGACGTGACCGTACTTCAGCAGCGCGACGAACACCGTCCCGCCGAAGGCGTTACCGATCGTCGCCAACACGAGGAACGACGCGTAGTCCGCGAGCGTGATCGCGGGCGAGACGAGCAGCCCGAACAGCACCTCGACGTTGCCCGCGATCGAGTGGGGAAGGTGGAGGAGACCGATCGTTCCGGTGACGATCAACACGAGGAGAATGCGGCTCGTCGTCTCCTGTGCGGCCGCGACGAGCCACGCCAGCAATCCCATCAGCCACCCGGCGAAGACGCCGCCGACGAACAGCCACGGGAGGTCGTGGTCGACGAGCTTCAACGCGATCGTCTCGAAGGACTCTGGCGCGACGACGCCGAGCTCCGGCATCAACAGGGTCACGAGCAGCGTGAACAGGAACCCGCCGACGAGGTTCCCGACGTACACCAGACCCCAGAGCCGCCCCAACTGCCGGAGAGAGGCTTGGCCGTCGAGGACCGGGATCACGGCCAGCGTCGTGTGCTCGGTGAACAGCTCCGAGCGGCCGATGATGACGAACATGAAGCCGATCGAGTAGACGCTGGCGAGCAGGAGCTCGGTCGTCAGATCGCCGAATCCGCCGGGCGACAGCGTCAGAACAACCGCCATCATCAGCGGGCCGAACCCGATGTCGAGGCCGGCCGACAGCCCCGAGAGCAGCAGTCCGGACCGCTCTCGATTCATCTCGTGGAGTCCGCTGTCGAGCAGCGAGCCGAGGATGTTCCGCGACGTCATCTGCTCCGACGTCTCGGATTGTGAATCGCTCACTGGTGGTCCGTCCTCGCTACTCCCGGCTCGCACCCAAATCTTTGGATCCCGGCGGGACGGATCCGACTCCTCGGTCGTTATAAGGTATAGACGGTCGATCCGGAACGCATGCACTTCGACCACGTGGGCGTCGCGACGCGTGACGCGACAGCCCTCGCCGACCTGTTCGACGGACTGCTCGACGCGCCGATCGCTCACGAGGAAACGTTCGACGGGATGTCCGTCGTCTTCCTCGAACTCGACGATGGCGGATATTTTGAGCTGTTGGAGCCGGCCGAAGACGGCGCAATCGCCGACTTCCTCGATCGCGAGGGGCCGGGAATTCACCACGTCGCGCTCGCGACGGACGACCTCCCGGCGGCGCTCGACCGCGCCCGCGACCTCGGCGTCGATCGCATCGACGAGGAGCCGCGGCCGGGCGCGTGGGGCCACGAGGTGGCCTTTTTGCACCCACGGTCGACGGGCGGGGTGCTCGTGGAGTTCGTCGAACACTGACCGCGCCGCAGCGGACGACGGCTTTTATCGGATGTAGCGCCATCTCCGACCATGTTCTGCGACCTCTCGCGGCCGATCGAGACGGGGATGCCGACCTACCCCGGCGATCCCGACGTGACGCTGTCGCCCGACGCGACGCACGCGGAGGACGGCTACGCGACGAGCGAACTCCGAACCGGGAGCCACGCCGGCACCCACGTCGACGCCCCCCGGCACACGCTGGCCGACGGGGAGCCGATCGACGTGGTCGACGTGGGAGCGTTCGCGCTCGACGCCCGTCTCGTCGACCTCGCGGGCGCGCTCGACGCTCGCGAGCCGATCCGCGCCGCCGCGCTGCCGGACCCGAGCGACGTGCGCGAGTCGTGTGACCTCCTCGTCGTCCGTACGGGGTGGGAGATGCGGTGGGGGACCGGGCGGTACCGCGACCACCCGTACCTGACCGAAGCGGCTGCGGAGCGGTGCCGCGCGGCCGGCGTCGGCGTCGGGCTCGACACCTTCGGCCCGGACCCGACGCCGGCCGGGGTGGACACCGACGGCGAAACCGAGGGCCTCACGACGGACGACGAAACGACGGACGGTACGCCAGCCCACGACGTGCTGTTGGGGGCCGGCCTCCCGATCGTCGAGAACCTCCGTGGGCTCGACGGGCCACCGGAGCGGTTCCGGCTGTACGCGTTTCCCCTCCGCCTTCGCGACGGAGACGGATCGCCGGTGCGGGCGGTCGCGGAGTGGGAGGCGTGACCCGAAGCGCGCGGCGTGGCTCGCTCGAAGACGGAGCGCGACCGTCTCGCACGGTCGCGAGACAGACCAAACCCGTTTTAAGCGTCGGTGACGAACCGCGTTTCAAGGTCGATATCCATGGAAATGCCACGTCGTTTCAACACGTACTGTCCCAACTGTGACTCCCACCAGGAGCACGAAGTGGAGAAGGTTCGATCGGGTCGGGCGACCGGAATGAAACGCGACGCGCGCCAGCGACGCCGCGCGCTCGCGACGATCGGCAACGCCGGCGGGTACTCGAAGGTGCCCGGTGGCGACAAGCCGACGAAGAAGACTCACCTGAAGTACCGCTGCGGCGACTGCGGCAAGGCGCACATGCGCGAGGGCTGGCGCGCCGGCCGGCTCACGTTCCAGGAGTAAGCATGGCGGGAAGCTTCCACCGCGTCGCCTGCGGCGACTGCGAGAACGAACAGGTCGTCTTCGGCAAAGCCTCCTCGACGGTGTCGTGTGCAGTCTGCGGCACGACGCTCGCGACCCCCACCGGCGGGGAGGCCGAGTTCCACGGCGAGATCGTCGAAACCGTTGAGGCGCGGTAACCGCCTCATCACCCCCGTATGAAGTACAGCGGCTGGCCCGAACCCGGCGAGTTGGTTGTCGGCGACGTCGACGAGATCGCCGACTTCGGCGTCTTCGTCGACCTCGACGAGTACGAGGACAAACGCGGCCTCTGTCACATCAGCGAGGTCGCCTCCGGCTGGATCAAGAACGTCCGCGACCACGTCCGCGAGGGACAGACGGTGGTCGCGAAGGTGCTCGAGGTCGACGAGTCGGCGAACCAGATCGATCTGTCGATCAAAGACGTCAACGAGCACCAGCGGAAAGACAAGATACAGGCCTGGAAGAACGCACAGAAGGCCGACAACTGGATGCTCATCGCCCTCGGCGAGGACGTCGACGACGACCGGTACACCGAGGTCGCAAACTCGCTCTTAGAGGAGTACGAGAGCCTCTACGACGCCTTTGAGGCGGCTGCGATCAGCGGCAGCGAGGCACTCGACACGGTCGACGTCGACGAGGCGGCCGCGGAGTCGATAGTCGAGGCGGCCCGCGACAACGTCTCCGTCCCCTACGTCGACGTGACCGGATACGTCGACCTCGAATCCGCGGCGTCCGACGGCGTCGACGACGTGAAGGCAGCGCTCGAAGCCGCCGAAGGCAACGGCGAGGTTCCCGACGGCGTCGACCTCGAGGTCGGCTACGTCGGGTCGCCTGAGTACCGGATCAAGGTCCGCGCGCCGGACTACAAGACGGCCGAGGACCAGCTCGAAGCCGCGGCTGACCGCGCCCGCGAGGCGATCGAGGCCGCGGGCGGAACCGGCGCGTACCACCGCGAGCGCCGCGAAGACGACGAGTAACCCCCTATTTCTCCCCGTGAAATCCGATATCCGCGTCTGTGCGAGTTGGGAGACCGCCCACGACCGGCCGGTGTACGCGCTCGGCGACCGCTGTCCGGAGTGCGACGGGCCGACAGAGAACAGCGCGCCCGCCCCGTTCAGCCCCGAGGACCCGTACGGCGAGTATCGCCGACGAGTCCGGCGACGGGTGACGGAGTAGCCGCGGAGACGGAAGACCGTCCCCGGCCGGACCGCTGTCGGACGCGGTCGGTCCGACCGCTGCCCGAATAGCCACCCTCTTGTGAACGCCGTCCCGTAAGACAGGACATGGACGATATCGAGATCGACACGGTCGCGACGCCGGAGCTCGACGATCCGGTGCTCATCGAGGGACTGCCGGGCGTCGGCCACGTGGGAAAGCTCGCGGCCGAGCACCTGTTAGAGGAGTTCGATGGCGAGCTCGTCCGGCGCGTGTACACCACCGAGTTCCCGCCGCAGGTGAACATCGACGGCGACGGCGTCGCCGAGTTGACCTGCGCGGAATTCCACGCGATCGAGACCGACGGCGCTGATCTGCTGGTGTTGACCGGCGATCACCAGGCCGGTTCCAACGCGGGCCACTACCGGCTCACCACGACGTTCCTCGACGTCGCAGAGGAATTCGGAGCGCAGCGCGCGTACGCGCTCGGCGGCGTGCCCACCGGCGAGCTCGTCGAGGAGTACACCGTGCTCGGTGCGGTCTCTAACGGCGGCCTCATCGACGTGCTCGAAGACGCGGACGTCGAGTTCCGGCCCGACGAGCCGGCGGGCGGCATCGTCGGCGTCTCGGGGCTCGTGCTCGGACTCGGCGGGCGTCGCGGCTTCGACGCCGCCTGTCTGATGGGCGAGACGAGCGGCTACCTCGTCGACCCCAAGAGCGCGCGAACCGTCTTGGAGACGCTCGAAGCCCTGCTCGACTTCGCCGTCGACTACGAGAGCCTCGAAGAGCGCGCCGAGGAGATGGAGGAAGTCGTCGGCAAGATCCGCGAGATGCAGGACGGGCCGGCGGTGCCCGACGACGACCTTCGGTACATCGGATGATCGGCCGGCCGTTCTGGCCCGCGCGTATCGATTCTCACCGATTCCGGCAGGGATAAACCCGATCCGGATCATCGTTCGTGTATGACAGACGTACGCGTCGCGGGTGTCGGGCTCACGCGCTTCGGTGACCACCCGGAGCGGACGGGGCGCGACCTCTTCGCGACCGCCGCGCTCCGCGCGTTCGAGGACGCCGGGGTTCCCCGCGAGGACGTCGAGGAACTGAACTACGGCAACTTCATGGGATCACTCGCCGAGCATCAGGGTCATCAGGCCCCGCTGATGGCCGAGGCGGCGGGTGTGCGCTGTCCCGCGACGCGCTACGAGTCGGCGTGCGCCTCCGCGGGCGTCGCCGTCCGCGAGGCGGTTCGAACCGTCCGCGCCGGCGACGCCGACGTGGTGCTGGCCGGCGGGATGGAGCGCATGACGAACCTCCCGACCGCCGAGGTGACAGAGGGGCTCGCCATCGCGGCCGACGACCTCTTCGAGGTCCGCGAGGGCGTGACGTTCCCCGGCGCGTACGCGCTGATGGCGACGGCGTACTTCGACGCGTACGGCGGCGGACGCGAGGACCTCGCGCACGTCGCGTCGAAGAACCACGCGAACGCGGTCCCGAACGAGTACGCCCAGTTCCGCTCTGAGGTGTCGGTCGAGGAGGCGATGGACGCCCCGCCGGTCGCCGAGCCGTTACACCTCTACGACGCCTGTCCGATCACCGACGGCGCGAGCGCGCTGGTGATCGTCTCCGAGGAGTACGCCGCCGACCACGACGTGGACGCCCCGGTGGCGGTGACCGGCGTCGGACAGGGGACGGACCGGCTGGCGCTCGCGGACCGCGAGCACGTCGCGCGGACGCCCGCCGCCGACGACGCGGCCGAGACGGCGTACGCGGCTGCCGGCGTGCGTCCCGACGACGTCGACGTGGCCGAGGTCCACGACTGCTTCACCATCGCGGAGGTGCTCGCGATCGAGTCGCTCGGAATCGCACCGCGCGGCGAGGGGATCACGGCCGCCCGCGACGGACGCACCACCGCCGACGGCGACGTGCCGGTGAACCTCTCCGGCGGGCTGAAGGCGAAGGGCCACCCGGTCGGCGCGACCGGCGGATCGCAGATCGCGGAGCTGACCCGGCTGCTCCGCGGAGACCACCCGAACAGCGACCACGTCGCCGACGCGGAGGTCGGCGTCGCTCACAACGCCGGCGGAACCGTCGCCAGCGCCGTCGTCCACGTGCTGGAGGTGGCGGAATGAGCGACGACGCGGGTCCCGTGCCAGCGGCGAACGCTGGCTACGACGAGTGGGTCGACGCGCTCGCCGACGGCGAGGGGTACGCGCTCGTCTGTCCGAACGGACACGGATCGCTCCCGCCGCGTCGGGTGTGTCCCGAGTGCGGGTCGACCGAACTCTCGCGCGAACCGTTCGACTCGACGGGGACGGTCGAGACGCACAGCGTCGTTCACGTGCCGTCCCCGCGCTTCGCCGACGACGCGCCGTACGTGACCGCGATCGTCGATCTCGGTCCGGCGCGGGTCACGGGAGTCGTGCGCGGGATCGACCCCGATCCGACCGCGATCGACACCGGCGACGAGGTCGAGGCGTCGGTCGGAACGCGGGAGACGGACGGGGAACGGCTCGTGGTGTTCCGGCCGGCGGACGAGGAGTGAGACGCGGTCCCGGCTGCGGCGGCGCTACTCGGTGACGAGCAGTTCGATCTCGTGGCCGTCTTGGTCCTTGGTGAACGCGTACCGGTGGTCACACGACTCCGGGTCGCGGTAGTCCGGCGCTTCCCGTCGCATGAGCGTCTCCCACGCCTCGTCGAGGTCGTCGACGCGGACGCAGACGTGGCCCCAGCCGTCAGCCATCGTGTACTCGCGGCCGTCGTAATTGTAGGTGAGTTCCAGCTTCATCGCCTCCTGCGGGGCGTCGTCGGGGGCCACGAAGTAGTTCGAGAAGGAGTCGGCCTCCCAGCGGCCGGGGACCTCGGTGTGCTCGAATTTGCGGGTCCAGTAGCCGAGCGCCTCGTCGGCGTCCTCGACGCGGATCATCGTGTGGTCGATGCTCCACTTCGCGCCGTGGTCGCGCTTGACGATCTCGATCTCGTGGCCGTCGGGGTCTTTCACGAACGCGTAGCGGTTCCCGCAGGACTCGGGGTCGCGGTAGTCGTCGACGCCCTCGTCCATCAGCTGGTCGTACGACTCCTGAAGCGCGTCTTCGGGCACGCGCACGGCGATGTGCCCCCACGCGTCGCCGTTCTCGTAGGTGTGGTCGCCGTGGTTGTAGGTGAGTTCGAGGCGCGCGCCCTCCTCGTGCATGTCCTCGGGACCGAGGTAGACGTTGGTGAACGTGTCGGCCTCCCAGCGGCCCTTCTCCTCGTAGTTCAGGTGCGTCCGGTACCAGTCGAGGCTCTCCTCTAAGTCCTCGACGCGGATCATCACGTGGTCGAAGGTTCCGTCCATACACCCGATCGATCGGTCGCTCGCCTCAAAAGCGTACTGAAGGCCGCGGATCGCGGTCGGTGTGCGCGCCGCCCGGACTACCCTTCCCGGTCGAACCGCTCCCGGTGGAGTGACTCGCGCTCGTCGAAGACGACGACGGCCATGTGCGGCTCTTCGTCGACCGCGACGGTCGTCTCGTCGCCGGCCGTCACCTCTCCGCCGTCGGCGTCCCACGGCTGTAGCCCGTCGCTCCCGGGCTCGACGACCACGTCGACGCGCTCGGCGTCGAGGGCGTCGCCGCCGGCGTGGGTGAACGTCACGTCCCCTCCGTCGCCCTCTTCGGCCGGGTCGAACGCCACTTCGAACGCCGCTCGCGGCGGAATCACGTGCTCGGTCACGTTCCGGGTGCGATCGCCGGCGGTCCACTCCACGACGACCGTCGTCCCGGCCGGTAGCTCGCCGAGCGCGAGCGTTTCGCCTCCCGTCAACCGATCCGTCTCGTCGGACGGCTGCGCGTCCGCGGGCTCGCCGTCGACGAGGACCCGAAACGCGTCTGGATCGCGGTGGACCTCGCCGACGTAGCGCAGGGTCGTTCCCGACGCGTCCCTCTCTCTCCCGGCGTTCTCACCGCCCGCTCCGTCCGCACCGTCGCCGACGACGAATCCGCGGCGGGGCGTCGCCGGGAAGTGTGCCACCGAACTGGTCGCCGCGCCGTTCTCGAACTCGGTGTGGACGCTGACGACCACGGTGTCGTCGCCGCCGACGCCCTCGACGGCGACCGTGTCGCCGGCCGTCAGCTCGTCGTGCTCGGCCGCGAACCGCGACTCGCGCTCGCGCGGCGCGTCCGAGCTGTTCACCGAGAGACGCAGCCGACTCGGATCGACCGGACGCTCGCCGACGTACTCCACGGTCATCTCTTCTGCGGCGGCGTCGTAGCGCGCGACCACGGCGTCGCGGGCCGTGGTCGTCCCGCCGAGGTGATGCTCGCGCTCGCCGCCGATCCACACGAGCCGAACCCGCGAGAGCGGCGGAACGGGGGCGGAAAACGCGTCGTCGCGTCCGAACTCGTCGAGCTCGTCCGCGGGCTGTACCTCGGTCGGCTCCCGGCCGGCCCGTAGCTCCAGTTCCGACGCGGGGAGCGCTCGCCCGCCGCGGTGGCGCACCGTGACCTCGCCGGCGTCCGGGTCGTACTCGATCCCCGCGTGCGTGCTCGGGACGACCTCCTGCTCGGCGATGACGATCGGCTCGTCTGGCTCGCGCCACTCGACCGCGACCGCGCTCCCGAGCGGAAGCTCGCCGAGGACCAGTTCGTCCCCATCCGACAGCGTGTCGTACTCGTCGGCGAACTGCGCGTCGGTCGGCCCCCCGTCGACCAGCGTCACGAACGCGTCCGCGGGGCGGGACTCATCGCCCGCGTACCGGACGGTCGTCCCCTCCTCGGCGCGCGAGTGGATCCAGACCTGCGGCGGCGACGCGCGGTACTGCGCGAGCGAGCCCGCCCCGACGCCCGGCGGCGTCTCCACGTCGAACTCCAGTCGCACGCTGTCGCCGATACCCACGCCGTCGACGGTGACCGCGTCACCCGGTTCGAGCGTGGCGTCGGTGAACTCCCCGCCGACCGTTCGAGCCCCGTCCTCGCCGCGGTGGACCAGCCGGAGGGCGTCCGGGTCGGCCGCCCGATCGCCCTCGTAGGTCAGATCCAGCGTCTCGGCGTCCATGTCATACGAGAACGTGAACGCCTCGCGGTCGACGCGCTCGCGAGCGTACGTGTAGTAGGCGTTCTCGTCGGCATCGAACCACCGAAGCGTGACGGTCCCGATCTGACCGGTGTCGACGGTGATCGCGTCACCCGCCTCGAACGCTCCGCCGCCGAGGACCGCGTCGCTCACCTCCTCCCCGCCGTGCCACACCTCGAGATCGTCGGCGGGCACCGCCTCGCCCGCGCGGTGTTCGAACGTCACCGTGCCGGCCTCCCGGTCGAACCGCGACCGCACCTCCGCGTCCGGAGCAGCCTCGCTGTCCAGATCGGGCGGTGCCTCGACCGTGACATCGACGAGGATCAGCCCGTCCGTCCGCGAGACGTCGGTCTCGACCGGAACGGCGGGGTCGACCGCGCGCACGAGCCGCTCGACCGCGTCATCGTCGATCGATTTCGCCCCGGATCCGGTGCCAGACGCGTCGCCCGCGGGGCGGATGACGTAGGCGTTCTCTGCGGTCCCGTCCAGCTCGCGAAGGTCCTCCGGAGCCGTCTCGAAGCCGACGGCGAACGCGCCGACGCGACCGGAAACTTCCGAGGGGAACGGCCCCTCTGCGGCGTCGGGGACGAGGAGCACCGTCGCGAACCCGCCGAGCCGCGGGAGCGCCGCCTCGCCGATCGCCGACTCCGCGAGCCGGTCGGCCTTCCCGGCGGCCGCGCGGCCGGCGATTCGGGCGATCTCGATCCGCCGATCGGTCTCGTCCCCGCCCGACCCCGCCGCGCCGGTGGTGGCTGGAACAGCGCCGTCGGTGGCCGCCGCCACGCCCTCACCGGCGACGACGGCGGTGTCCCCGTCGTCGGCGAGGTGCCAGCCGGCCGGGAGATCGTCCGTCGTCTCGGCGTCAGCCGGAAGAGCGGAACTCCAGTCGCTCCCACCGTCGGCGTCGCCGCCAGCGTCACCGCTCTCGCCGACCGCGATCGTCTCTCCGATGTCGACTCGGTCGAACGATCCCGCGGCGGTGAGCAGGCGCACGCCGCGGTCGGTCGGCGTGACCGAGACCGTCGCCGACAGCGCGTCCGCGTCCACGCCGAGCGTCTCTGTCGCGGACTGGGCCCGATACGACAGGTCCTCGGTCGAATTCGCGTCGACGCGCTCGGCGATGACGGTGGCGTACGTCGTCGACAGCGCGTCCGCCGCGGGCACGGGAGCGAACGCGTCGGAGAGCGGCGCTGGAACGTCGACGTCGAGGTCGGTCGGCGTGCTGTCCGAGCGCGAGCGTCCGTCTCCGTCGGCGTCCGGATCGACGAAGCCTGTCAGCGCGGCGAGCGTCAGGGCGCTTCCACCGAGGAAGTCCCGACGGGAGGGGCGTACCATGGCCGGCGGTACAGACGCGTAACCCAAAAGGGCACGGGAGAGACAAACCGTCGTCGTAGTTATCGCGAACGCCTCTCCTCTCCGTCCGCTTTCGGCAGGCACTTCGCGCGGGAGACCAACGATTCGGGTATGCAACCGACGTACCTGCCGTACGCCCTGATCGCGATGGGGGCGTACGCGTTCGTCTCGCCGCTCATGCGCGTCGCAACGACGGGTCCCGACGCGGTTCCGAGCGACGTTGCCGTCGTCGTCTCGAACACGCTGCTCGTCGCGATGGCTCTCGGCGTGCTGGCGTACACCGATCAGGGGTTCACGGCACACCTCGGATCGCCGAAGATACCCTACGTCCTCGCAGCCGGGCTGTTCCTCGGCATCGGAATCCTGGCGCTGTACCGTTCGCTCGCGCTCGGTCCGGTGAGCGTCGTGACGCCGGTCTTCGCGATGTTCCTCGTCTTCTCGTCCGTGATCGGATTCCTCGTCTTGGGGGAATCGTTCACCGCCCGCAAGGCGCTCGGGATCGTCTTCGCGGTGGTATCGGTGTACCTCGTCTCCGGGGCGTGACCGGCGCCGGGTCGAAACGCCACCGCACGTTCGGGACGTGACGACTCCTGACGTTCGGGACGTGACGACACCCCGTATCGGACGCGTGACGAAATCCCTATACTCCACACGGTGGTAGCGTTAGACCCGCAGTGGCCCGCCTTCCGAACCCCTTTCGTGCCGCAATCTGCTACATCGGCTTCGCGCTGGCGCGCGTCGGGCTGATCGACCGCCACCGAGTGGTCCGGACGGCCGACCTCGCGTGGCCGCGGATCGTCACGGGGATCGCTCGAATGTCGAAGAACGCGGTCGACGTGGCGATGGTCGGCGTCGCCGTCGGTACTAGCGCGGTCGCCGGCGTCGGCTTCGCCGGCCCCTACTGGGGGCTCGCGTTCGCGATCGGCGGCGGCGTCGCGGGCGGCACCATCGCCTTGGTCTCCCAGCGGTACGGTGCCGAGGCGTTCGCTGAACTCGGTGACGCCGTCCGGGCGAGCGTCCTCCTCGTCGTGGCCGTCACAGTCCCCGTCTCCGTCGTCTTCTGGACGCAGTCGGCAGCCCTCCTCGACGTGTTGAGCAGCAACGAGGCGGCGATCGCGTACGGCTCCGCGTACCTTCGAATCGTCGGGCTCGGTGTTCCCTTCGCCGCGTTGAACCTCGTCGGGAGCCGCGCGCTCGTCGGCTGTGACGACGCCTACACCGCGATGCAGGTCCGCGCCGGCGGCGCGGTCGCGAACATCGTCCTCAGCGCGCTGTTCATCTTCGGCCTCGGCTGGGGGGTCGAGGGGGCGGCGGTCGGGACGGTGCTCTCGAACGTCGTCGCGGCGAGCGCGTTCGCCGTCGGCCTCGTTCGCGGCGGCGTGCCGGGGATCGGGGCGTTCCCGGTGTCGATCGACCCGTTCGGGTCGTACGTGTCGCCGGACATGCTCCGCGACCTCGTCGAAATCGGGCTCCCCGTCGGCGCGCGCAACCTCGTGTGGACCGTCGCGGAGTTCCCGATGTTAGCCATCCTCGACGTGTTCGGCGAGAACACCGTCGCGGCGTTCGTCATCGCGCGGCGCATCTGGGGGATCATGAACACGCCCGGCTGGGGCTTCGGGCTCGCCTCCTCCAGTCTGGTCGGGCAGGAACTGGGCGTCGAGCGCGTCGCAGAGGCGGAGGCGTACGCCCGCGACATCATCCGATTCTCCGTGGCGACGTACGTCGTCTTCGCGGCGCTGATGGCCGTCTTCGCGACCGACATCGTCACGCTGTTCGCCGAGACGCCGGAGAGTCCCGAGATACCGATCGCCGTGAACCTCGTGTACGCGGCCTGCGTCGCCGTCGTCTTCCAAGGCGTTTCGGGCGGGGCCGCGGGGCCGCTCGACGCCGCCGGCGACACGAAGATACCCTTCGCGAGTCAGTTCCTCGGGATGTTCTGCGTGTCGATCCCGCTCGCGTACGTCGGGGCGAACGACGCCACACCCGCGATCGACGTACCGCTCGTCGGCGCGACGATCCCCGAAATCGCGCTGCCCGCGATCGGGCTGTGGGGGCTCTACCTGGCGTTCCTCGCCGAGACGACGATCCCCGCCGCGATCAACTACTGGCGGTTCCGCTCCGGCAAGTGGAAGAAGATAAGCGAGGCGTATCGGCCGGAGGCGACCGCGGACGACTGACTCGAACGGCCCTCCCCCACTCCGACTCCCTCTCGACACCTCACCACGCGGCGCGCAACACGCCCTCGATCTCTTCGGGGGTGGCGTCGAGGCCTTCGGGGGCGCGGTCCATACACCAGTCGTCGACGACGTACTCGGCGACGGCGGGCAAGTCGTCCGCGTCGGTCTCCGGTAGGTCGCGTAGCCGCGAGGGGATCGTCAGGTCGTCGCGGACCGCGGCGACTGCCTCCACGACGCCCTCGGCGACCGTCTCGTCGGACCGCCTCTCGGCGTCGACGCCAAATCCGGCCGCGAGCGCGCGCCTGCTCGCGTCGACCTCCTCGAAGAGGTACGCGAGGACGTGGGGCGCGACGACGGCGTGGACGGCCCCCTGCTGGACGTCGTACCGGCGGGCAAAGCCGTGGCCGACCGCGTGGATCACGCTTATCTTGCGGTCGATCTGGACGAGCAGCGCGCCGACAACCGCCCGGTCCATGGCGGCTTCCGGGTCGGGGTGGCCGCGGTCGCCGGCGACGACCGGCAGCGAGTCGGCGAGCAGGCGCAGCCCGTGAACTGCGGCCGCGTCGCTCATGGGCGTCGCGTCGGCGGCGTAAGGCGTCTCGACTCCCTTGTCGAAGCCGTTCATCGCCGACCCCGCGAGCACCGACTCGGGGCTCGTCTCGAACAGCGCCGGGTCCGCCAGATCCGCGATCGGCATCGGCGCGTCGCCGCTGACTGTCACCGGCTGCCCGGTCGGCGAGGCGTCGGCGGAGCACACCTCAAGCGACCCGCCAGTCGAGAGGTCAGCCCCCGCGAACGTCGTCGGGATCACGACGACCGGCAGGGTCGCGTCCGCACCGGGCGCGAGGGGCCCGACCTCGTCCGGGGACTCCTCGGCAGCCGCTCGGAGCCGGTCGAGGTCGCGTCCGTCCGCGGCGAGCATCGGTGCCTGACGGGCCGTGTCGAGGCTGCTCCCGCCGCCGACGGCGACGAGGACGTCCGCGCCCACGGCCGCCCGTTCGTCGAGGAGCGCGTACGCGTCCTCGATGCGCTTATCGGGCGTCGTTCCGTCGAAGACGCCGGCGAGCCGGTCGTCGAGCCCCTCGCGGATCGGGTCCATCAGGTCGTCGTTCGCGCCGACGTTCGCACCGCAGACGACGAGCGCGTCGTCGAGTCCGCGGTCGCCGAGGAACGCGTCGAGGTCCGCGGCACGCCCCCGTCCGTACAGTATCTCACAGCCCCGATAGTCGTGTTCGAACGAGTCCGCGATCGGTAGCATCGCCGGGGAGTACGTCGGGGGCCGGCTTGTAGCTGTGGGGGGTCGCGCGTAGCCTCGGCTCCGAATGAACGCGCCGGTCGCGCCCGACGCGTCCCAAAGACCCAACCCGCTCGGGGCCACACGCTTCGAGGATCACGCTCTCGCATGCGCTCGTTCCCCTCGCTCCCGGACGTCACCGATCCGAACGCGCCAAACGACCTCCTCGACGGTCACCTCTGGATCCTCGAACTGATCGACGGGACGGGGCTCCGCTTCCAGATGGATGAGTCCGGGCTGCTCCGGTTCGGCGGCCCGGAGACGACGTACGCCGACGACGCGGCGGTGCCGCTTTCCCTCCGACCCGCGGTCCGCCGGGTCCGCGAGGCGTTCGACCGGCAGGCGCTCCGGGCCGCGGTCGACGAGCCCGCCGGGGTCACGTTCCTCGGCGTCGCGACCCACCACTGCGGAACCGACTACGACTGGGACCGCCTCCCGGCGTTCCTCGGAACCGACGTGTACGCGGCGGACGCCGATGCCTTCCGCCCACCGGACGCCGTCGAGGCGATCTTCGACGGCGTCGGACTCGTCGCCGTCGACGCCGTCGAGCGCGAGGTGAACGCCCGCGATTTCGACCCCGAAAGCTACGCGATCCCGGAATCGGCGTGGCGCGACGGCCCCGCGGCCGGCGTCGTGGTCCGAAACAAGCGCGGCGGGCGCGGGAAGATCGTCAGATCCGACCGCGATCCTTCATCCGAGGAGTCCCCCGCCGACGCTCCCGACGCCGACGCGCTCGCCGACGCCCACGCGACTCGGGAGCGGTTCGCGAGGGTCGTCGCCGCACTCGAACGGCGCGGCGATCCGGTGACTGTGGACGCGCTCGCGGACCGAACCGTCGAGTCGATCGCTCGCGAGACCGCCGCCGGCGTCGGCGCGGAGGGCATCGGCGCGGAGGGCGGCGTCGATCCGGTGGCGCTTCGCGCGGCGGTCGTCGAGCCTGCGCGAGCCCACCTCGACGACCGGACCGACGGATGGTGAGCGGCGGCGGGTGACTGTGGATCGACCGGCTCGACCGCCTCGCTCACACGCCCGCGCGCGTGCGCCGGCTTTATAACCCGCCACTGACTAGCTCGGGTAAGTTCTATGTCAGAGCAGAGTGAGTACGGAGCCGGCCAGATCCAGGTCCTCGAAGGCCTAGAGGCCGTCCGTAAGCGTCCGGCGATGTACATCGGATCCACGGACGACCGCGGGCTACACCATCTCGTCTACGAGGTCGTCGACAACTCCATCGACGAGGCGCTCGCGGGTCACTGCGAGGAGATAGCGGTCCGGATCCACGACGACGGCTCCGTCTCCGTCACCGACGACGGGCGCGGTATCCCCGTCGACACCCACGAGGAGTACGACCGGCCGGCGCTGGAGGTCATCCTGACCGTCCTCCACGCCGGCGGGAAGTTCGACTCCAAGTCGTACCAAGTCTCCGGCGGCCTCCACGGTGTCGGCGTCAGCGTCGTCAACGCCCTCTCTGAGCGGCTCGAAGTGGAAGTCAAACGCGACGGCGGCGTCTTCCGCCACCGGTTCGCGGGGGGCGAGCCCGCCGAGGACGGCTTCGAACGCGTCCGCGACATGGACGCCGACGAGTCGACCGGCACGCAGATCCGCTTCTGGCCCGACGAGGAGATCTTCGAGACGACCGAGTTCCAGACCTCGACGCTCGAGAACCGGCTGCGCGAGCTCGCCTTTCTCAACTCCGGCGTCAAGATCCGCCTCGTCGACGACCGCGACGACACCGCGGAGACGTTCAAGTACGACGGCGGTATCCGCGAGTTCGTCGCGTACCTCAACGAGACGCGCTCGCCGATCCACGAGGAGGTCATCTACTTCGCAGACGAGAGCGACGGCGTCCACGTCGAGGTCGCGATGCAGGCGACCGAGGAGCTTCAGGGCTCCGTCCACGCGTTCGCGAACAACATCAACACCCGCGAGGGCGGCACCCACCTCACCGGCTTTAAGACCGCCCTCACGCGGACCGTAAACGACTACGCCAACGAGCACGGCCTCGTCGACGACCTCGACGCGAACCTCAAGGGCGAGGACGTCCGCGAGGGGCTCACCGCGGTCATTTCGATCAAACACCCCGACCCGCAGTTCGAGGGGCAGACGAAGACGAAGCTCGGCAACAGCGAGGTCCGCGGCGTCGTCGAGTCCGCGACCCACGAGAAGCTCGGCACCTTCTTCGAGGAGAACCCCGACACCGCAGAGAAGGTCGTCCACAAGGCCGCGGAGGCCGCGCGCGCCCGGAAAGCCGCGAAGAAGGCAGAAGAGCTGACCCGGCGGAAGTCCGCGCTGGAATCGACGGCGCTGCCCGGCAAACTCGCCGACTGTCAGACCCGAGACCCGGAGGAGGCGGAGCTGTTCGTCGTCGAGGGCGACAGTGCGGGAGGCTGCTTTACTGGCGACACGGAAGTTGCACTCGCCTCCGGTCGATCGATCACATTCGAAAATCTGGTTCAGGAGCACGAAGACGGAGAGACGCACTACTGTTACACGGTTGGACCAGACGGCAAGATAGAGATCCAGCAGGTGACGAATCCTCGGGTCACGAAACGCGACGCGAACCTCGTTCGGGTCACCCTCGATAACGGCGAGACGATACGGTGTACACCTGATCACGAGTTCATGCTCAGAGATGGGAGCTACTGTGAAGCACAACAGCTCGAAGACGGACAGTCACTCATGCCGCTGTACCGCAAGACGTCGGATACCGACGACGAGAATATCACCATTGACGGCTATGAGATGGTGAAACAGCCGATAATGCGGGACTTCTGGGAATTCACCCACCTCCTCGCGGATCGGCACAATCTGGAACGCGGTCGGTACGACGAGGGTGACGGAGAGCACAAACATCATATCGACTTCGACAAGCGAAACAACCGTCCAGACAATATCCAGCGTCTTCCACAAGACGAGCATCTGCAGATACACCGCGAGCATGCGGAGCGAACGTTGCACACAGAGGAGGTCTTTGCGAAGCTTCGGGAACTCAAACAGAGCGAGGAATTCCGCGAGAAGATGAGCGAGCGCATGCAGCGAGAGGAGACCGCGGAAATCCTCCGCGAGCAGGCGAAAGAGCAGTGGGAAGACGAAGAGTACCGTGAGGAGATGCGAGACGCGTGGCGAGAGTACTACGATACGCATCCTGAGTACAGAGAGCGTGTGCGTGAGCGTCTCACCGAGGAAGCCCGGAAGTACTGGGCAGACGAGTCACACCGCGAGGAGCAGTCCCAGCGGGTCGAGGAGTATTACAAAAACAACCCGGAAGCAGTCGAAAAGCGCCGGGAAGAGGCGAATAAACAGTGGGTAGACGAGGAGCTACGCGAGTGGCGGAGCAAGAAGACGGAAGAGCAGTGGGACGAGGAGTTCAGAGAACAGCGTATGGAGGCGTACAACCAGACCTACTTCGAGCACACGATTCCGTTCATGAAGGAGGTTCTCGAAGACGAGGGGGACCTAGAGAACTACGACGAGCGGAGACAGGCAGAGGGCGGACCGAACACCCTCACGAAATCAACAACGATAGAGAAGTTCTTCGAGGACGAAACGGCACTGATCGAGGCCGTAGAGACACACAACCACTCGGTCGCGTCTGTGGAACCACTCGACGAGACCGAAGACGTGTACGATCTCGAAGTTCCCGGAACCCACAACTTCGCGCTCGAATCAGGGATGTTCGTTCACAATAGTGCCAAGCAGGGCCGAAACCGCGAGAATCAGGCGATCCTCCCGCTCAAGGGCAAGATCCTCAACGTCGAGAAACACCGCCTCGACCGCATCTTAGAGAACGACGAGATCCGCGCGCTGATCACCGCGATCGGCGCGGGGATCGGCGAGGAGTTCGACATCGAGGACGTGCGGTACAACAAGATAATCATCATGACGGATGCCGACGTCGACGGGGCGCACATCAGAACGCTCCTCCTCACCCTCCTGTACCGTCACATGAAGCCCCTCTTGGAGGCGGGCTACGTGTACGCGGCTCAACCCCCGCTGTACCGCGTCCGCTACCGCGGCGAGACGTACGACGCGATGACGGAGGCGGAGCGCGACCGGATCGTCGCAGAGGAGTGCGACGGAAACCCGACGCAGGTCCAGCGGTTCAAGGGGCTCGGCGAGATGAACCCCGACCAGCTGTGGGACACAACGATGGATCCGGAGAACCGCCGGCTCAAGCGGATCAACATCGACGACGCCGCCGCGGCGGACCGCATGTTCAACATCCTGATGGGTGACGCGGTCGAGCCGCGAAAACAGTTCATCAAAGAGCACGCGACTGAGGCGGAGTGGGTGGACATATGAGCTCCGACGCCCCCGACGTCGACGCCGCCGACGTTCGCGCCGCGCAGGTGACGAACGCACGCATCGAAGACGAGATGGAGCAGTCGTACATCGACTACGCGATGTCGGTGATCGCGGGCCGGGCGCTCCCGGACGTCCGCGACGGGCTCAAGCCGGTTCACCGCCGCATCCTCTACGCGATGCACGAGGCGGGCGTCACGAGCAACTCCGCACACCGCAAGTCCTCCTCCGTCGTCGGCGAGACGATGGGCGATTACCACCCGCACGGCGACAGCGCCATCTACGACACGCTCGCGCGGATGGCACAGGACTTCTCGATGCGGTACCCACTCGTCGACGGGCAGGGTAACTTCGGCTCCGTCGACGGCGACCCGCCGGCCGCGATGCGGTACACGGAGGCGCGGATGTCGCCGATCGCGGAGGAGCTTCTGGCCGACATAGAGCGCGACACGGTGGATTTCTCCGCCAACTACGACGACCGTCTCGAGGAGCCGGAGGTGTTACCGTCGGCGTTCCCGAACCTGCTCGTCAACGGCTCGTCAGGGATCGCGGTGGGGATGTCGACGAACATCCCGCCGCACAACCTCGGCGAGGTGATCGACGCCACGGTCGCGCTCATCGAGAACCCCGACTGCACCGTCGAGGACCTGATGGAACACGTCAAGGGACCGGACTTCCCGACCGGCGCGAACATCGTCGGCCGGAACGCGGTCCACGAAGCGTACAAGACGGGTCGCGGTCGCGTCCGCGTCCGCGCCGAGTTCGAGGTCGACGAGGAGGAGGGGCGGATCGTCATCTCGGAGCTCCCCTTCCAGCAGAACAAGTCGCGGCTCGTCGAGCGCATCGCCGAGGATGTCAACGAGGGCGCGATAGAGGGGATCCGCGATCTCCGCGACGAGTCCGACCGCGACGGGATCCGCGTCGTGGTCGACCTCAAGCGCGACGCGATGGCCGAGGTCGTCAAAAACCAGCTGCTGGAGAGTCACCTCGAACGGACGTTCGGCGTCATCAACCTCGCCTTGGTCGACGGCTCGCCGCAGGTCTTAGATCTCAAGGAGACGCTCGAACACTACGTCGAGCACCGCCGTGACGTGATACGGCGGCGCTCGGAGCACGAACTCGCGGAGCGCGAGGACCGCGCACACATCCTCGAAGGGCGGCTGAAGGCGCTCGACAACGTCGACAGCGTGGTCGAGACCATTCAGGACTCCGACGACCGTGACGCCGCGAAGGCGGCCCTTGAGGCCGACTACGAGTTCTCTGAGGCGCAGGCCGAACACATCGTCCGGATGCAGCTCGGGTCGCTCACCTCGATGGAGACCCAGGAGATCGAATCGGAGTACGAGGACGTCGTCGCTCGGATCGAGCGGCTGGAGTCGATTCTCGCTGACCCCGACGAACTCGATCAGGTGATCGTCGACGAGCTGGCGGAGATCAAAGACGAGTACGACGACGAGCGTCGCACCAGCTTCATCGAGGACGTGGGCGACGTGACTCACGAGGACCTTATCCCCGAGGAGGAGTGCGTCGTCGTGATGAGCGAAGACGACTACATCAAGCGGATGCCGCTCGACACGTTCCGAGCACAGAACCGCGGCGGGAAGGGGATCATCGGCACCGGCCTCAAGGAGGGCGACCGCGTCTCCTCCGTATTCGCCGCCAACTCCCACGATTACCTCCTCGTCTTCACCAACCGCGGACAGATCTACGAGCTGAAGACGTACGAGATCCCGGAGATGTCTCGGACCGCGCGCGGGAAGTCCGCGGTGAACCTCCTCGATCTCGGCGACGGCGAGGAGATCGAAGCGGTCGTCAACACGGAGGATCTCGATGACGACGAGTTCCTCACGATGGTCACCCGCGACGGCTACATCAAGCGGACCGCAGTCACCGAGTTCGGCAACATCATGTCGACGGGTATCCGCGCGATCCGACTGGAGGACGGCGACGAGTTGGTCGACGTCGAGGTGACCGGCGGCGACACCGACATCGTCATCGGGAGCCGGCACGGGATGGCGATCCGGTTCGACGAGTCGGAGGCGCGCGCGATGGGCCGCACCGCTCGCGGCGTGATCGGCATCGACCTCCGCGAGGGCGACGCGGTGGCGGGCGTCGCGGCCATCGACGAGGCGTATCACAACTGGGTTCTCACCGTCACCGAGAACGGGTACGGGAAGCGCTCCGACCTCGACGAGTATCGCCTCCAGTCCCGCAACGGGAAGGGACTGATCGACATCAAGACCGGCGACCGCAATGGCGAGGTCGTCGCGATCGAGGCGGTCACCCACGGCGACCACCTGATCGCGATGAGCGGCGAGGGCCAGATCATGCGGACCCGCGTCGAGGAGATCTCGACGGTGAGCCGCAACACGAAGGGCGTCATCGTGATGAACCTCGATCCGGACGACGAGGTCGCCTCCGTCGACATCGTGCCCGAATCGGCGTACTCCGACGCGGAGCCCGTCGCGGACGACGCTGGGATCGTCGACGGCGACTCCGAGTAGTCCCGCCCGACGCCGCTTTCTGACCGAATTTCTCTCCGCCTCGATGCACCGGCACAGCGGGTGCAAGTTAAAGTTCCGTGGCGACGAGCAGGCCGTATGAACCGACGCCGACTCCTCGTCGCCGGTGGCACAGCCCTCCTCGTCGCGACGGCGGGTTGTCTCGGATCGGGGAGAGACGACTCCGGACGGCTCGACCTGACGGTGCAAAACGACGGCGACGAGGCGCTCGACGTTACGGTCGCGGTGCGCGGCGACGACGGGACGACGCACGCCGAGGAGACGGAGCGGGTCGACCCCGGCGTCGCCCGCGCGTTCGAGACGACGGTCGGAGCCACGGGCCGCCACGAGGTCGTCGTGACGGGCGACGACTGGGAGGGGCGACTCGCGTGGGACGCCGACCGCTGTGCCCTGTACGACGGAACCGTCGCCGTCGACGCCGGAACCGTCTCGGTCGCCGGCGAGTGCGTCGATCCGAGGTAGCTGAACCTTCAGGAAAGTTACTTATAGTCACCGCGAAAACGGCCGGACGAGATGGACGAGTACGCGGGGACAGACGAGGTCGTCCACCGACCGACCGAGGCGTTCGCCGAGTCGACGAACGTCGCCGCGTTCATGCGCGAGTACGGTATCGACGACTACGAGGAGCTGATCGCTCGGACCACCTCCTCAGTCGAGGGTGAACCGGCCTCCGGCGTCGACTGGTTCTGGGACGAGATCACTGAGTACCTCAACATCGATTTTTATACGGAGTACGACGCGGTCCGAGATGACGCCGACGGCCCGCAGTTCACCGACTGGTACCCCGGCGGTGAGATCAACGTCGCGCACAACGTCGTCGACCGCTACGCCGCGGTCGACTCGCCGGCTCGCAATAAAATTGCGCTGATCTGGGAGGGAGAGCCCGGGGATGTCCGAGAGATCACCTTTTACGAGCTGGGCCGGCAGACCGACCGCGTCGCCAACTACTTGGAGTCGGTCGGGGTCGAGACCGGCGACACGGTCGGACTCTACATGCCGATGGTGCCCGAGGTCGTCGCGATCCTCTACGGCTGTCTGAAAGTCGGTGCGATCGCGGTGCCGATATTCTCCGGGTTCGGCACGGAGGCGACGGCGACCCGGATCGCCGACGCGGAGCCGTCCGTTCTGTTCACGGCCGACGGCTTCTACCGCCGAGGGAGCGAGGTGCGGCTGAAGGCGACCGCCGACGAGGCGATCGACGCGGCGGGCCACGTCGAACACGCGGTGGTGTACGACCGGCTAGGCGCGACGCCGGTCGGTGATCCGGACTCTCCGCCCGGCAACGCCACGGATCCGGTCTCATGGATCCCCGACCGCGACGTGGCGTGGTCCGATGCGATCGCCGCACAGCCGACCACCTACGAAACGAAGCGGCTCCCGAGCGATCAGGAGTCCATGCTGCTGTACTCCTCGGGGACCACCGGCGAGCCGAAGGGAATCGTCCACACTCACGCCGGCGTCCTGACCCAGTGTGCCAAGGAGATCCACTTCGGGTTCGACCAGCAGCCCGCGGACCGGTTCTTCTGGGTGTCCGACATCGGCTGGATGATGGGGCCGTGGACGCTGATCGGCAACCACGCCTTCGGCGGGACGGTGGTGATGTACGAGGGCGCGCCCGACTACCCGGAGCCTGACCGCCTCTGGGAACTGATCGACCGCCACGGCGTCACGCAGTTCGGCATCTCTCCGACCGCGATCCGCTCGCTCCGCAAACAGGGCAGCCGTCAGCCGGCGTCTGACGAGACATCCGACTCCGATGGAGTCGGAGACGACGACTGGGTCGCGGACCACGACCTCTCTAGCCTCCGCATCCTCGGCTCGACCGGCGAGCCGTGGGACCCGGAGTCGTGGCGCTGGTTCTACGACGCGGTTGGTGGCGGCGAGTGTCCGATTATCAACATCTCCGGTGGCACGGAGATCTGCGGCTGTTTCCTGATGCCGATGCCGAACCAGCCGCTCAAACCCTGCACGCTCGGCGGGCCGGGGCTCGGGATGGACGTCGACATCGTCGACGAGGCCGGCGAGTCGGTCCGCGAGGACCACGAGCGGGGGTTCCTCGTCGCTCGCGACTCCTGTCCGTCGATGACGAAGTCTCTCTGGTCGGGCGACGAGCGCTACGTGGCGGAGTACTGGTCGACGTGGCCGGACCTATGGGACCACGGCGACTTCGCGCAGAAAGACGCGGACGGGTTCTGGTTCCTCCACGGCCGCGCCGACGACGCCCTGAACGTCGCCGGTCGGAAGGTCGGACCTGCCGAGATCGAAGGGGTGCTCATCGACCACGACGCGGTGAACCAGGCGGCCGCCGTGGGCGTCCCCGACGACACGACCGGTACCGCCGTCGTCGCCTACGTCGTGCTGGAACCGGGTGTCGAGCCGACGGACGACCTCCGCGGGGACCTGTCCGATCTCGTCGCCGCCGAGCACGGGCGGCCGTTCCGGCCACGCGAACTACTGTTCGTCGAGGCGTTCCCGAAGACGCAGTCGGGGAAGATCATCCGTCGGGCGATGGCCTCGGTGTACCGCGGTGAGGACCCCGGTGATCTCTCGTCGATGGAGAACCCGGAGGCGCTGGAGGGGCTCCGAGACCCGGCGTGACGCACGCTCGACGGCGAGACGTGCCGACTACGACGCCGATTCGACCGCCTCCGCGACCTCGTCGTAGTCGGGCTCTTGGCCTGAGTGCTCCGCGAGCCACCGGTAGGTCACGACGCCGTCGGTGTCGATCACGAAGATGGCCCGCCGTGCGACCGTGTCGACGCCGTAGCGTTCGAACTCCTCGATCACGTCGTACGCCTCGATGGCGCGGTGATCGGGGTCGCCGACGAGCGCGAACGGCAAGTCGTACTGCACGCGGTAGGCTTCGAGCGCATGCGGGAGGTCGGTGCTCACGCCGAGGAGCGTGCAGCCGTCGTGGTCGAACTCGTCGCGGAACGCCTCCATCTCGTCGGTGCAGGTGTTCGAGAAGGCGGCCGGGAAAAAGGCGAGCACGAACGGCTCGTCACCGAGATGATCGGACAGCTCGAACGATTCGATGTCGCCGTCTACGATCGAAGCGTCGAACGTCGGGGCGTCGTCACCGATGTCTGGCATACCGTCCGATCGCCCGCGGGACGTATCACGGTTTCGGCGCGTACCGCGTCGACTCGGCGGTCAGTCACGAGGGTCAATTCGACTGTGCGTCCGCCGCTCCCGCGCGTCCCGCGTTCGTCGAGGCAAAAAGACTATAGTCGCCAGAGAGCTACGCCCGTGTAGAGATGGCAAGCGCGATTCCACTGATCGGCGGCATTCCGGCGGGGCCGGAGCTCCTCATCATCCTGCTCGTCTTGGTCCTCCTGTTCGGGGCGAACAAGATTCCGAAACTCGCACGGTCCACCGGACAGGCGATGGGTGAGTTCAAGAAGGGCCGCGAAGAGGTCGAAGACGAACTGAGTCAGATGCAAGGCGACGACGACGAGACGGACTCGACGCTCGACGACGACGAGGAGTTCGAGGATCTCGACACGGACAAAGAGACGAGCACGTAACCCCGCTTCGTGCCGCTGACCGGTTTCCGGATGCGACGTTTTCTCACGCAATTCGGGCGCGTGGCCTAGCGGACAGGGCGAGAGGTTCCTAACCTCTCGATCGCGGGTTCGAATCCCGCCGTGCCCGCTCCTTCGTTTCGCTCAGTCGCGCGCACGACTGACCCCCGCTATCTACGAACGACGTGAGCAGTAGCGGGTCGAGTGATTCGAACCCTATCGGTCGCGTACAGCGAGCATTAGCGAGCGAACACGATTGACCCCCGCTCGCTCACAGACCGAGTTCGCGCCCGATCACGACGTGCTGGATCTCGCTCGTTCCCTCGCCGATCTCCATCAGCTTCGCGTCGCGGTAGAACCGCTGTGGCGCGAAGTCGGTGGTGTAACCGTAGCCACCGAGCGTCTGGACCGCTTCTTCTGCCACCTCGCGGGCGGCCTCGCTGGCGTCGAGCTTCGCGAGCGCGGACTCCCGCGTCACGTTTTCGCCCGCGTCGTACCGCGTCGCGGCTCTGTGCGTGAGCAGGCGCGCGCGCTCTGTCTGTCGATGCATGTGGACGATCTTGTCGCGGATCGCGTCGAACTTCGCGATCGGTTTCCCGAACTGCTCACGCTCGCCGGCGTACTCCTTTGCGGCTTCGTACGCTCCCTGCGCGAGTCCCACCGAGAGCGCGGCGATGGATATCCGGCCGCCGTCGAGCGTCTTCATCGTCTGGGTCCATCCTTCGCCCTCGTCGCCGAGCAGCCGATCCGCCGGAATCCGAACGTCGTCGAGGCGGATCTCGCATGTCGGCGAGCAGTTGAGCCCCATCTTGTCCCAGACGGTCGTCACCTCGAACCCGTCGTCCGCGAGCGGGTCGACGATGAACGTCGAGATGCCGTCGTAGCCGGCATCGGGGTCGGTGACCGCCTTCACCAGTACCGAGTCCGCGACGGTCGCGTTCGTGATGAACTGTTTGGTGCCGTTGAGGACGTACTCGTCCGCGTCGGCGTCGTAGGCGGCGCTCGTCTCCATGTTCGACGCGTCGGAGCCGCTCCCCGGCTCGGTGAGCGCCCACGCTCCGAGCCCGTCGCCCTCGGCGAGCGGACGGAGCCACGTCTCCTTTTGGGCGTCGGTGCCGAACAGCTCGATCGGCTTCGCACCGAGTGACGTGTGCGCCGCAAAGGAGAGGCCGATCCCGCCGGAGACGCGACCCAGCTCCTCGGTGACCACGGCGTACGTGAGCTGGTCGCCGCCGAGTCCGCCGTACTCTTCGGAGACGGGGATGCCCATCATATCGAGATCGGCGAGCGCGTCGAACACCTCCGCGGGAAAGCGGTGTTCGTCCTCGATATCTTGGGCGATAGGGCGGATCTCGGACTCGCAGAACTCCCGGACCGTGTCTCGTATCATCCGGTGTTCCGCGGATAGATCGAACTCCATACATGAGAGTCGCTGGCACGGACCATAAACAGTACGAACGACCGTGAACAATACTACGGACACTGCCACCCTGCGCACGCAGCGACCACCGAACGTCCCTGTCGCGTGACGGTGTCACTTATCCGTCGTCGTCGCGTTTCGTTGCGGTATGGAACTCCGGCAGCTCGTTCGCGGCCGCGTCGACTGGCCCGACATCGAGCGGGTCGTCAGCGAGTTGGCGGACCGGTACGACCGCGACGAGATGCGAGTGCGCTTCCTCGACGCCGACAACTGGCTGTCGACGCCGATGGTCGTCGACGACGACCTGTTCGTGAAGGTGATCACGCGGCAGAACACGCTGGTCCACACCCTCTTTACCACCGGGCGGAACCTCGGGGCCTTCTCGGCGGGGACCGAAGGGTTCTTCGAGCGCCACGAAACCCCCTACGAGATGGCTCGCCACGAACTCGACGCCACTCGGAAGGTGCGAGAACTCGGCGTGAACGCGCCGGAACCGGTCGAGGCGTTCTCGGTCGGCGACCTCGGCGTGCTCGTGTTGGAGTACCTCCCCGACTTTCGGCCCCTCGACGATCTCGACCGCGATGCCGTCGCCGCGCTCGCGCCGTCGCTTTTCGAGACGCTCCGGACGGTTCACGACGCCGGACTCGCACACGGGGACCTCCGCGCCGAGAACGTGCTCGTGTGCGACGGTGACCTCTACGTCATCGACGCGACGAACGTGAGCGGCGACGGCCGCGAGTCGGCGCGCTCGTACGACTTGGCGAGCGCGCTGGCCGCCCTCGAACCGCTCGTCGGCGCGCCCGCGGCCGTCGACGCCGCGCTCGCGAGCTACTCGACCGCGGAACTGCTCGCCGCGCGCCGGTTCCTCGATTTCGTCGCCATCCGTCCCGATCACGACTTCGACGCCGCGGCGCTGAACGGGGAACTGGAGAAGCGAGCGACCGCGACCGACGCGAAAGGCGACGCGGCCGTTACCGAGGAGTAGTCCGGTATCGCGGTCGTCCGCTGGCAGAGACCCCGAGAGATGACTTTTTACAAGTGCTCGCAAATATTGCACACATGGTAGCTGTCCACAATCACTACGTCGACGGCGAGTGGGTCGCCGGCTCGGGCTCTCGGACCTTCACGAGCGAGAATCCGGCGACCGGCGAGACGCTCGGCGAGTTCCGACGGGGGACGCCGGCCGACGTCGACCGCGCGGTCGAGGTGGCCGCCGACGCCTTCGGGGAGTGGCGCGAGCGCTCGCGCATCGACCGCGCCGAGTACCTCTGGGACGTGTACCACGAACTGCGCGAGCGGACCGACGAGCTCGGCGAGATCGTCACCAGAGAGTGCGGCAAGGAGATAAGCGAGGGGAGAGCCGACGTGGTCGAGGCCGCACACATGGTCGAGTGGGCCGCGGGCGACGCCCGCCATCCGAACGGGGACGTGGTTCCCTCCGAAATCGCCGCGAAGGACGCCTACATGCGGCGGAAACCTCGCGGCGTCGTCGGCTGTATCACGCCGTGGAACTTCCCGGTCGCGATCCCCTTCTGGCACATGGCCGTCACGCTCGTCGAGGGCAACACGGTCGTGTTCAAGCCCGCCGAACAGACGCCCAGATGTGCCCAGATCATCGCGGAGATGTTCGAGGACGCCGGACTCCCGGACGGCGTGTTCAACATGGTTCAGGGATTCGGCGACGCCGGCGAGGCGATAGTCGAACACGACGGCGTCTCGACCGTCCTCTTCACCGGCTCCGCGGAGGTCGGTCACCAGATTCAGGACGCGCTCGGGGGCGTCCCGGGCAAGCGCGCTGCCTGCGAGATGGGCGGAAAGAACGCGGTCGTGATCACAGACGAGGCCGATCTCGACATCGCGGTTCACTCGGCGGTGATGTCCGGTTTCAAGACGACCGGCCAGCGCTGCGTCTCCGCGGAGCGACTGATCGTCCACACCGACGTATACGAGGAGTTCAGAGACCGCTTTGTCGCGGTCGCGGAGTCGGTCGCGGTCGGCGACCCCCTTGACGAGGGAACGTTCATGGGGCCGCTCATCGAGGCGGAGCACCGCGAGAAAGTCATCGAGTACAACGATCTCGCCAGCGACGAAGGCGTGACCGTTCTCGTCGACCGGACCGATCTCGACGACGCGGAGATCCCCGAGGGGCACGAGGCGGGACACTGGATCGGCCCGTTCGTCTACGAGGCGGACCCCGACGCGGACCTGCGCTGTACCCGCGAGGAGGTGTTCGGCCCCCACGTCGCGCTCTTGGAGTACGAGGGCGGAATCGATCGCGCTGTCGAGATACAGAACGACACCGACTACGGGCTCGCCGGTGCGGTCATCTCGGAGGACTACCGGCAGATCAACTACTACCGAGACCACGCGGAACTGGGACTCGCGTACGGGAATCTGCCGTGTATCGGTGCCGAGGTGCAGCTCCCGTTCGGCGGCGTGAAGAAATCCGGTAACGGGAACCCCTCCGCGCGGGAGATCATCGAGGCCGTCACCGACCGAACGGCCTGGACGCTGAACAACTCGACTGAGATCGAGATGGCACAGGGGCTCTCGGCGGACATCGAGACGACGGACGAGTAGCCGGCTCCGGGCTCTCGCCCGCCCCGCCCGTCCGCTCCCGCCGACTCACTCCACCTGAACGCGGCTGACGTGACCGCCGCAGCCGCAGCGTTCGACGTACTCCGGTTCGAGGCCTCTCTCGCGGTCGATCGCGTCGTAGAGGTAGTCTGACGGATGGCCGAGGTCGCCGTGGGTGACCAGGTTGACGTGATTTCCGGGTGCGGTATGGTCGATCGCGGCGAGCGCGTCGCGCACGACGAGCTCCCGGTCGTCGGCGTACCGCGGCGCTTCGAGGTTCGCCGACCACGAGTTGTCGTGGACTCGGTCGGTGATCGGTTCGGCAGTCGTGTCGTGGTCGGTGTCGTGCGTGTCGGTCATGTGAATCAGTCTCTTGGAGTCGCTAGCGTGTTCGGGCGGTAACGGCCTCGGCGTCACCCGTCGTTTCCGTCTCTGTCGTCGCCTCCCTATCGAGCCCCGTCTTCGCCCCGGCGTCAGCGCTCTCCGCGTCGCCCGCCGCCTCCGGTCGCCGCGGAAGTCCATCGACGAACTCGCCGATCACCGTTCGCTCGACGCGTTGAAGCGTCTCGCTGCACGTCGACTTCGCGATTCCGACGTGGTCGGCCACCTCAGTCAGCGTGGTGCGACGGGGGACCTCGTAGTACCCCAGATCGACGGCGGTGAATAGGAGTTCTCGCTGTCGGTCGGTCAGCGTTCGGCCCGGGGTGACGTGTTGGCGAACACGCTCGACGTCGAACTCCAGTCCGAGCTCTCTCAGCGAGCGACCGAGTTCCGCGACGCGTTCGTGCTCCCCCGTCACCTCGACCTCCGCGACGCCGTCCTCGATATCGAGGGGCATCTCCATCGGAAGTCCGGACCGCTTCGCGGCGAGTAACAGCAGCGGCGCGTCGGTCTCGATCCGTACTGTCGCGACACCGCCGTCTCGCGCCATCACGGACGCCTTCGCGAGCGCCGGGTGGGATCGCATCGCCGCGATGACGTCGTCGGGGGTTCGCGAGGTGATTCTGAGGAGCGCGAACCCGGCGTCGTCGTCGGGAACCGCGGTGAGAACCCGGAATCCGGTGTCCGGGAACCGACGGGAGATGTCTGCTATCCACGGTCCGTCGGGCAAGTGGACGAGAAGTCGTGCCTGTGGCATGTGATGGGTCAGTGGTCTGTGGTCGGTAGTCGGTGGTTGGTAACCGGTGGTCGGCAGTCGGTTGGCGACGACCGGTGGTCAACGGTCAGATCGACTGTCGCGGCCGCCGAGGTCGATCACTCGACGTAGATCGCACCTTTCATCCCGACCGCCTCGTGCGGCGTGCAAACGTACTCGTGGATCCCGGACTCCTCGAAGGTGTGTTCGAAGGTGTGTCCCTCCTCCCCGACGGTCTCGCTCTCGAAGTTCCCGGAGTCGGCCGCGACATTGTGATCGCCGCCCTGGCCGGTCCACTCCCAGACGACGGTCGTCCCCGACGAGATCGCCACCGCCGCGGGACCGAAGGAGAGGCCGTCTGCCGCCCCGACTGCTACCGTCACCTCGTCGGCGTCGGTTCTGTCGACCGTCGCCTCGTAGTTGGAGACGCCGTCGAACCAGCCGTCGTATCCCGGCTCCTCGGAGAGGTACTCCGACCCGCCGTCGGATCCACCGTCGCTGCTTCCGCCGTCGCTACTTCCGCCGTCTCCGTCGTCGCCGTCGCTACTTCCGCCGTCTCCGTCATCGCCGTCGCCGCTTCCGTCGTCTCCGCTCCCGCCGCTACAGCCGGCGAGCGCGGTGATAGCGCCGAGTGCTGCGGTCGTTCGAACGAACGTCCGCCGGTCGAGCGTGGTTCGTGTCATGCGATTCGGTGTAGGGACGTATAGGGAATACCTTCGGCGACGATTCCCGACACGCGGGGCGGTGACCCGAACAGTTCGGCGGAGGATATATAAGCGGAACCCGCGCCGTCACGGCCGCCGGATCGCGACACGCCACTCGTCGTCATCGACCCGTTCGGTCTCGTGGTGGAACCCGCGGTCAGACAGCACGTCGTACAGGGGAGCCGGCTCGAAGTCGTTGACGAGGCGGAGCGTCTCGTCCGCGCCGAGGTCGTCGAGCGCCTCGTCGATGACCGGAAACGGCGGGCCGTCTCGATCGCGCACGTCGAGAACGGTGTCCGGTCCGCTCTCGCCCGTGTCGGCGTCCGAGGACGCCGCGGGGCCCTCGTCCCGGTCGGACAGCGTGTCTCCTATCGCCGCCAAACGGTCGTTGATGGCGTCGCTCCCGTCGAGAGAGCCGTCGACTCGTACGCGGACCCGATCGTACCCGTGGTCGGCGTCGAGCGCGGCGAGCGCGCGGAGCGCTCCCACGGCGAGCGGCTCCGCCTGCGGGCAGAACGCCGTCGTCGGCGTGAACGCAACGCGGAGCGTCGACGGCTCCCCGCGCTCTTCGGCGTACCGGAGCCCCGCGTCTGGGTGGCGCGGATCGCGGTTGAGCCGGGCGAGATTGTAGCCGAAGGTGGCGTCGTACACCCCGTGTTCCTCGAAGGCGTCGGCGGCGTGGCGGTGGACCGCGACGTGGCCGTCACCGGTGAGAACATCGTGGTCCGCGAGGAACGGACCGGTGTCGGGTATGTGGTCCGGGACGAACGCGTCCGCCGGGTCGAACTCGGGTTCGGAGTCGCCGAAGAGGGTCATCGCTCGTCTCCCTCCTCGCTCGTCTCGGTCGCCGTCCAGATCGCCGTGACGATCGCGTTACCGTCCTCGACGGTGTCGTAGCGGTACCCGCGAGCTTTGATCTTGGGATAGAGGAACTTCGGTGCTCGGTCGTTTCGCTGGAGGAGGACGGCCTCGTCGGGCGTGTCTGCGAGCAGTTCGAGCGTTCGCCGGAGCGGCTCCGGCGGGCCAAGTTCGCGAACGTCGAGGGTCTCAACCGGCCGGTCCGCCGGGGCGTCGGTACGTTCGAGCGCGGTCGCCTCTCGTGACATGTCCGACGATTCGGGACGATCCCGCCCGTAGTTTGCTCCGAACATGTTCGGACACAGCCACAGGAACGCCCGGGACGAACGCGTGCACATGCGCGGCGTTCCTACCGATCTCACGACATCGACGCGTCCGCCGACCACCATCCCGCTCCGGCATTTCGTCGCCTCGCTGGCGTTCCTCGCCGCGGGCAGCGCGCTCGCGCTCGTCCACATCACGGGCGTCGCGGAAGGTCGTTCCGGGCTCGTCAAGGTCGGTCTCGGCGGCTTCGGTCCCGCGGGAGTCGCCGTCGCGCACCTGCTTCTCGTCGGGTGGGTGTGTCTGACGATCCTCGGCGCGGTGACGCAGTTCGTCCCCGTGTGGTCCGGGGTGACGCTCCACTCCGAGCGGCTGGCGACGCTTCAGCTCTGTCTCGTCGCGGTCGGCGTTACCGGGTTCGCCGGCGGGCTCTGGCTCGGCCGCTCGGCCGACGGTGCGCTCTTTGCCGGACTGATCGCCGCGGGGATCGGAGTCTTCGCGTATAACCTCGCGCGGACGCTGCGGCGCGCACGTCCCCTCGACGTCACCGAGCGTCACTTCGCGCTGGGGATCGGCTTTCTCGTGCTCGCGGCCGTCCTCGGTGGGTCGCTCGCGGCCGGCTACCGATGGGGTATCCTCGCCGCCCTCGGACTCTCGCGGCCCGCCGTGATAGACGCTCACGTCACGCTCGCGCTCTTCGGTGGCGTGATCACGACCGTGATCGGCGCGCTCTACCAGCTCGGCCCCATGTTCTCCCAGACCGACGCGACGCCCGTCGAAGGACGGCTCGCTCGGTTCGAGACGGCGACATATCCCGTCGGCGTCACGGCGCTCGCCGCCGGCCGACTGATCGAGATCGCGCCACTCGCCGCTGCCGGCGGGCTCCTCGTCACGGGGGGGACGGCGACCGCCGGCGGGGTGCTCCTCCGACGGGTGCGCGACGCGACAGCTGCGACCGCGACGCCGATGCTCTCGCGGTACGCGGTCGTCGGCGTCGCGCTCCTCGCGTGGAGCACGACCGCGGCCGCGACGTGGTTTGCTCGCCCCCTCGGTTCCGCCGTCAGGATCGGCGCCCCCGGCGCAGGCCCGATCCTGCTCGGCGCAGTCGTCGGGTTCGTGGTCGTCGGGAGCGTCTACCACGTCGTTCCGTTCATCGTCTGGCTCGACCGCTACGCCGACCGGGTCGGTCTGGAGCGCGTCCCAGCCATCGACGACCTCTACGACGCCCGCCTCGCGCGAGTCGACCTCGCCGCGACGCTCCTCGGGACTGGCCTGCTGCTCGCCGCGACGGTCGCGCCGGAGTTCGCTCCGCTGACTCCCGGCGTCGCCGCGGGCGGAGCCGACGGCCGTCTCCTCCGGGTCGTCGGCGGGGGAGTCGCGGCGGCCGGCGCGCTGCTTTTCGCCGGCAACATGGTTGCGACCGTGAGCCGACACGGGGGCGCGGCAATGCTTCGGGAGAGCGACGCGGAGTCGGCGTCGTCTGCGGAGACGCCGGACGCGTCCGAGCGTTGAACCCCGACGAATTCCTCACGGAACGACAGCGGGAGATCCCGCTCGAAGCCGTCGATCTGGGGTACTGCGAAGTCGCATCGCGCCACGCTGACCGAGGTGACCCACCGCGTCGAGATCGTCAAGTCGACCTGCAGCGAGACGCTTCTGCGCGTCGATCGAACGGCGATCGGAGAGTTCGTCGACGACCTCCCGCGGACGCCGGCGGGTTCGACGTCGAGACGGCCAGAGACTCTTGACGCGTCTCAGTCGTCGTCCCCGAGTATTCCCTCGGCGACGGCCATGTCGTCGACGCTCGGGTCCTCGGCGGACTCTCGGAGGACGAACCGCTTGCGGAGCAGGTCGGCGACGTATATCGCCGTCCCGATGATGATCAGTGTGTCACCGGGCAGCCTCGCCCAGAACAGCGTCTGGACGAGCGACCCCTCGTAGAATCCGAGGCTTCGAGCCGCCGCGTAGCTCTCGGTGAACGCGACGTCGAGCTGGAGGAACCCGACCGGGAGCACCGAGACGAACACCATGAGTGCGAGTCCGACGTTCCAACACCAGAACGACGCGCGGAGCCACGAGCCGTCCCAGCGCTCGGGGTCGATCGACAGCTGGAGCATGTACGCGACCATCCCGAGCGCGAGGAATCCGAAGGCCCCGAACATCGCGGCGTGCGCGTGTCCCACCGTGAGGTAGGTGCCGTGTTCGTAGTAGTTGACGAGCGGGAGGTTGATGAAGAACCCGAGGACGCCGGCGCCGACGAAGTTCCAGACCCCGCTCGCGACGATAAACATGAACGGGAGCGTGTACGGGAACCCGTCGCCGGCGGTCATCGCCCGGTACTGACCGATCGCCTCGTAGAGGATGAATATCAGCGGGAGCAGTTCGAGCGTCGAGAAGACGCTCCCGATCGGGACCCAGTAGTCGGGCATCCCGATCCACCAGTAATGATGTGAGACGCCGATCACGCCGGTGCCCATCACCAACAGCGCCTGCAGCATCACCGCCTTCTCGGCGCTGCGGCGGGTGAGGAGGTTCATCGACACGAGCGTGAGCCCGATGATCGCGACGATGAAGAACTCGAAGGCCCCCTCGACCCACATGTGGACCACCCACCACCGCCAGAACTCGGTGACGGCGATGTTGGTCGTGGGCGTGAACAGGAAGCCGGCGAGGAAGAGCAGGGTGATGGATCCTCCGGCGTACAGGATCATGTGCGCGAGTCCGTACACCGGCTCACGGTCGAGCAGCGGCTCGAGTCCTCGAATCGCCAGCACGGCCCAGAGGATGAACCCGACCAACAGGCCGCCTTGCCACACCTTCCCGACCTCGAGGTACTCCAACCCCTCGTTTCCGAGCAGCCACCAGAGCTGGCCGTCGAAGTAGCCGTTCGCGCCGAGCCAGATCCCGCCCATTCCGCCCCCGACGACGACCACGAGCGCGCCGAGCAGGACGTTGACGTACCGCTTCTGGTTGGCCGGTTCGTGACCTGTCAAAAGTGGCGGGAGAAACAGCCCCGCGCCGAGCCACGTCGACGCGATCCACAAGATTCCGAGGTCGATGTGCCACGTCTTGGCGATGGAGAATGGGAGCAACTGGAGGACGTGGACGCCGAACAGCTCCTCGATGCCGAAGAAACCGGCCCGCTCGATGTAGAAGTGCGCCAGCAACCCGCCGAGCAACACCTGCGCGAGGAACAGGCCGGCGGCGACGGGAACGAATCTGAGCGCCGCGCGCTGGCTCGGGAACACGCTCACGTCGCCCGGCTCGGGGACCGAGATCCCCGCCGCCGACGGTTCCGGAAGCTTCACCGATTTGTACAGGAGGATGGCAACTCCGGCCGCACCGACGAGGAGCACCATCGCGACCACGCTCCAGATCATCGCGGCACCGGTGGCGTCGTTGCCGGCGGGGGGCGAGTAGGGCCACTCGTTCGTGTAGGAGTTGTCGCTACCGGGCCGGTCGGTGTGAGAGAACCACGCGGTCCACAGCGCGAAGTCGGCGAACTGCCGCGCCTCCTCCGGCGACTGGATCATGCCCTCGGGCACGCCTCTGGCGTGGTCACCCTCGTGGTATCGCTCGACGTACGTCTCGCTCACCCGTTTGTGGGCGTACGCCTCGGCCGCCGAGTATTCGACGACGTCGCTCCCGTCGTGAGCCTCGTCGAGGTCGTCGCGGACGGTCTGGGATACCGCGGCTCGCTCGGCGGATCCGAGCGAGTCGTATTCGGCCCCGTACTCCTCGCGCGCGTAGTAGTCGCGCATGTGTTGGGCCTTCAACTCCAGCGTCTCGGCGGTGTAGTCCTCTCCGTAGTACGCGCCATTTCCGAGTATCGACCCGTGGTTCATCAGCCCGTACTGCTGGAACGTCGCCTTCCCGTCTTGGACATCGGCACCGGTGACGATCGTCTCGCCGTCGGGACCGACGACCTCGTCGGGAATCGGCGGCGCCTCCTGATACGCGAACCACGCCCCGGCACCCATGACGACCAGGTTCAACAGGAACGCCGCGACGATTACCTTCGCGATCGTCTTGCGCGTGAGTTGCATCACCGGCACGTTGCCGCCGGGTGGACAACCACTTTGGTACCAACATGTTCGGACGGCGTTCCCGGAGGCCGGGACCGACATCGAGCGGGTGCTGGAGCGTGAAACACGGCATTGCATCGTCAGAACCGCCTCTGACGGGACGCCATCGAGACGGTGCACCCTTATATGATATTAGGTGTATATATCTGTTTTCACGAAGGGTTAATCCGGAGTTCGTCGTAACGGCCGGGTATCATGAGCGATCGGGACACGATGAAAGACATCTCGCACACGGCACCGAACGACACCTCCGCGCACACCGTCTGGGAGCGAGGTCGCATTCCCGTCGAGGAAGAGGAAGAGGAGTAGGATCTCGAACCGCCGATGTCCGGTGTATCGCCCGTTTCTTCTGGCGTCCATCCGGGTATCTGCGCTCGGTTGTCCCCCACCTCTCCGGCCGGAAAAACAGCCGCTCGATTCCCTTAGGTGTCGTCCGTGGCTCGTGACGCGAGCCATTCTAACGCCGCGTCGAGGTCAGTCTCGGCGGGCGAGCAGACTCGTCCCTCACAGACGTACACGGTCGGGTCACCGCTCTCGCTGTCGCGGTTCGCCCAGATCGGTGGGGTCGACTTCAGGTCCAGCCGATCGAGCCACTCGTCGAGGCCGTCGTCCGTCGGCGGTCGCGGCGCGACGAGCGCCCCGGAAACGTATCGCTCGCCGAGCGTTTCGTCCCACTCGTCGGGAACCGCGTCGGCCGCGATCGTCACTTCGATCCCGCCGGTCCGGACCCGGTCCGCGGCGCGAACGAGCGACACGTGCTCCAGCGGACTCGAGCGTATCCGATCGGCGTGCGTCGTCACGACGGATTCCGCGATCTCGGAGAACAGCCGATCGGTCCGAAAACCGTCGAGGAGAGCGAGCGTCTCGGTCGCGACGCCGAGACTCGACGGCGTCGATCGATCGGTGAACTCCTGTGGCCGCGCGAAAAGCGAGTCGGAAGCTCCGCCGTTCTCCGCTTTACCGCTCGCATCGCCCGCCTCCGGTTCCCGCGTGAAGTAGACGGTCCCGTCGTCGGCGTCGTAGAAGTCGGCGACGATGGAGTCGGCGAGTTCCAGCGCGAACCCGAGCGGTTCCGGGTCGCCGGTGACGGCGTACACGTCGAGCGCGCCGCGCGCGAGGAACGCGTAGTCGTCGAGGTACCCCGGTCCGCGTACGTCGCCGTCGAGCCAGCGCCGGGCGAGTTCGCCCGTCTCGGGGTCGTACAGCCGCTCGCGACAGAAGTCGAGCGCGTCGCGAGCGATCACGGCGTACGGGTCGCCGAGCGTGCGGCCCGCGTTCGCGAACGCGGAGATCGCCCGGCCGTTCCACGATGCGAGCACCTTCTCATCGCGGGCGGGACGGGGACGCGACTCCCGCGCTTCGAAGAGGGCAACGCGCGCGTCCGTCGCGATCTCCCGAATTTCCTCTGACGGGCGGTCGTGCTCGTCGGCGATCTCCTCGATCGACGCCGCGACCGTCGGGACCGTCGTACCGCGTTCGAAGTTCCCGCCCGCCCGGATCCCGAACCGCCGTTTGACGATCGACGCCGCGGGCTCGTCCAAGACCGCGTCGACTTCGGCGGGCGTCCAGACGTAGAACGCGCCTTCCACGTCTCCCGCCGCGTCCGAATCCTCGCCCGTTCGCTCCGCGGGTGGGCGGCTCCGCGCGTCGAGCGTGCTGAAGAATCCCCCCTCCGGGTGGCGAAGCTCGCGGTCGAGGAACCCGAGCGTCTCGCTCGCGATCCGGGCGTAGGACGACTCGCCGGTGAGCCGGTACCCGTCGAGGTAGACCATGGGTAACTCGGCGTTGTCGTACAGCATCTTCTCGAAGTGCGGGACCGTCCACTGGCGGTCGACCGCGTACCGGTGGAACCCGCCGCCGATCTGGTCGTACATCCCGCCCGACGCCATCCCGTCGAGCGTGCCGGTCGCGGCTGCCAGCGTGCTCTCGCGGCCGCTCTCGGCGTACGCGCGGAACAGCAGGTCGATCCGACCCGGCATCGGGAACTTCGCACCGCCGCTCCCGAACCCACCGTACTCCTCGTCGTAGCCGCGGACCGCGGCGGCGGCCGCCTCCCGGAGCAGTTCCGATCCCGGCGAATCGCCATCCGGATCGCCCGGAACCGACTCCAGTTCGTCGCGCGCGCTCGTCGCCCACTGCTCCGCGCGGTGGCGCATCTCCTCGCGTTGGTCGGGATCGCGCCAGGACTCCGCGATCTGTTCGCACAGGTCGCGGAACCCGGGCTGGTTCCGGCGCGGCTCCGGCGGGAAGTACGTCCCGACGTAGAAGGGCTTTCCCTCGGGCGTACACCACGCGGAGAGCGGCCACCCGCCGCCGCCGGTGACGAGCTGTGAGACCGTCATGAACGTGCTGTCGACGTCGGGGCGCTCCTCGCGATCGACCTTGATCGGAACGAACTCCTCGTTGAGCACGGCCGCGACCGACCCGTCCTCGAAACTCTCCTCGGCCATCACGTGACACCAGTGACACGACGAGTAGCCGATGGAGACGAACACGGGCACGTCGTGCTCGCGAGCGCGCTCGAACGCCTCTTCGCCCCACGGCTGCCAGTTGACCGGGTTGTCGGCGTGCTGTCGGAGGTACGGGCTCGCCTCCTCGTCGAGGCGGTTCCGCGCCGTCGGCTGTGACATACGCACGGTTCGGTCCGACGCGGCAAAAACCCGTCACACCGGTCCGCGCACCCGTCGACGCCGACGGAAGAGGATCCACGGATCTGTATATATCCGCGCAGATAGAGAGTAACGTTTACACTACCGTGCGGTGACCCGTCGATCATGACGGAGACCGTACTCCTCGTCGGCGGCGGCGGACGCGAGCACGCGATCGCCCGCGCGGTGGCCGACGACTGCGCGCTGTACGCCTGCGCGAGCAATCGAAATCCGGGTATCCGCCGGCTCGCGAACGGGTTCGAGGCGATAGACGAGACCGATGCGGCGGCGATCGCCGACTACGCGACGTCGGTCGGCGCAGATCTGGCAGTCATCGGTCCGGAGTCGGCGCTCGATGAGGGCGTCGCCGACGCCCTCGACGACGCCGGCGTGTACGCCTTCGGTCCGCGGGCCGTGGAAGCGAGCCTAGAGACGGACAAGGCGTACCAGCGTCGGTTCATGGACGAGGAATCGATCCCGGGCTGTCCCGACTTTGCCGTGTTCGACGACGTCGAAGAGGCCTGCGCGTACATCGACGAGTACGACGGCGACCTCGCCGTCAAGCCCGCGGGACTAACCGGCGGCAAGGGCGTGAAGGTCATCGGCGATCAGGTGACACGCGAGGAGGCGAAGGCGTACCTCCGCGATTCCGAGTACGCCCGCGTCGTGTTGGAAGAACGGCTCGTCGGCGAGGAGTTCACCGTGCAGGCGTTCGTCGCCAACGGTGAAGTGCGGACGACGCCGGCAGTTCAAGACCACAAGCGCGCCTACGAGGGCGACGAGGGGCCGAACACGGGCGGGATGGGATCGTACACCGACACGGGGTTCTCCCTGCCGTTCATGGCCGACGGCGACTACGACGCCGCGGTCGACGTGCTGAACGCGGTCGTGGACGCGCTCCCCGACTACAAGGGCGTCCTCTACGGGCAGTTCATGCTCACGGACGAGGGACCGAAGGTCGTCGAATTCAACGCGCGTTTCGGTGACCCGGAGGCGATGAACACGCTCCCGGTGCTCGAGACGCCGTTCCTCGACGTACTCACCGCCGCCCGCGACGGAGAACCCCTGCCGGACCTTGAGTTCTCCGGCGAGGCGACCGTCTGCAAGTACGCGGTGCCCGACGGCTATCCGACCGACCCGGACGCCGGCGCGAAGATCGCGGTCGATGAGACGAGCGTCGGCGACGCGCTCCTCTACTACGCTAGCGTCGACGAACGCGAGGACGGACTGTACACCACCACATCCCGGTCGTTCGCCGTCGTCGGCCGCGGCGACTCCATCGCGGCGGCGGAGGCCGAGGCGGCCGACGCGCTGGCCGTCGCCGGCGACCGCGTCCGGATCCGCCACGACATCGGCACCGCCGACCTCGTCGAGCGTCGGATCGAACACATGGACGAGATTCGGTCCTAGCCGCTATCGTGAGCGCGCGATAGCGTCGCTCTCGGGCGTCGTCTGGCGAACAGGCGATCCCAGTTCGGTCCCACGGCGGTGGATCGCGCACCCGTCTCGGCCGACCGTGGGCCGGCGTTCCGTCGTGGGCGCGATGGCCGCGGCATGGTACTTGAGCGATCGCCGTCTCGGGTTCGCGGCAGCGACTCTTTTATTAGAGCCGCACGAAGGTCGCGTCGTGAGTGACGACACCGACCCGACGAACCCGGAGGAGAGACGGCCGGAAGGGGTGGATTCGGACAGTGTTCGCGCCGACCGTCTGGACCGCTTCCCGACGCGAGGGCCGCGAAATTCGCTGTGGTCGTGGCCGGACGCGAAGTCGCCGCTCGCGGTCGTCCGCAACTACGTCGTAATCGTCCTCGCGCGGGTCTGTCCGAGTCTCAGGCTCAAGAACTGGCTGCTGCGCCGGATCGGCGTGACTGTCGGGACCGGGGTCTCGTGGGGGCTGGAGTCGACGCCAGATGTCTTCTGGCCGGAGCGGATCACGGTCGGCGACGACGCGATTGTCGGCTACGACGCCACGCTGCTGTGTCACGAGTTCCTCCGCGACGAGTACCGTCTCGGCGACGTGATCGTCGAAGAGGGAGCGATGATCGGGGCCGGAGCGGTCGTCCTCCCGGGCGTCACGATCGGTGCGGGTGCGCGCGTCGCCGCCAATTCGCTCGTCGCCGAGGACGTGCCGCCGAACGCGACGGTCGCCGGCGTGCCTGCCGAGGTCGTCTCGCGGACGGATCCCGACGAGTGACCGCGGACCGCTCGCCCGACTCGCCGCCCTATCCGCCGTTCGGCTCGTCACCCGACTCGCCGCTCGTCGACTCCCCGTCGGTCTCTCCAGCGCCGGAGTCGGCGGCCGCCTCTGCGTCCGTGATGTGTGCCTCCGCACTCACGCTCTCCAGGTCGACGCCGACCTCGCTGGCGACGGCGTCGAGGACCGCCCGCTGTTCGGCCATCTCGTTTTCGAGCCGCTGAACTCGCTCTGAGGTGTCGATCACGGTCGTCTGGGTCTGTTCAACCTCCGTCCTGAGTTCGTTGATCTTCTGGTACGTGCGCTCGGCCTTGTCGGCGAGCGTCTGGATCTTCTTGGCGGTGTCGCCGAATCCCATACCGGGTGGTGGATCCGGCGGTACGTGTGCCTTTCCTTCGATTCCGCCGGTGGGCTTTTGACCGAACCGCCCGACGTACCGGTATGAGCGTCGACCGGATCCTGTTGACGAACGACGACGGCATCGACGCCGTCGGCCTCCGCGCCATGCGCGACGCGCTCGCGGCGGACTACGACGTCGTGACGGTCGCGCCGACCGCAGACCAGTCGTCGACCGGGCGGACGCTCTCGGAGGCGGTCTCCGTCACCGACCACGACCTCGGCTACGCGGTCGACGGAACCCCGGTCGACTGCGTCGTCGCCGGGCTCGACGAGCTCGTCCCCGACGCCGACCTCGTCGTCGCGGGATGCAACGAGGGGGCGAACCTCGGTGCGTACACCCTCGGTCGGTCGGGGACCGTCTCGGCCGCCGTCGAGGCCGCCTTCTTCGACGTGCCCGCGGTGGCGACCTCGATGTACGTCCCCGGCGACGAGGACTGGTGGAAACGCGAACTGGAGCCGGCGGAGTTCGCCAACGCGACGCGAGCGACGACGTTCCTCGTCGATCGCGCCGGCGAGGCGGGCGTCTTCGACCGCGCCGACTACCTCAACGTCAACGCCCCTATCGCGGAGCCCGACTCGGTCGGCGCCGACGGCGGCTCTCTCGCCCGGACCGACCGTGACGGCCGTGCACCGATGCGAGTGACCACGCCGTCGGAGTGGTACGGGATCGAGGCGACCCGGAACGGCGACGGGCGCGTCGCCTTCTCAGACCCGATCTGGGGGCGAATGACTGCGACCGACGTCCCAGACGCCGTCGGAACCGATCGGCGCGCCGTCGTCGACGGCGAGGTGTCCGTGTCGCCGCTTTCGGTCCCCCACGCAGCCGCGTCTGACCCCGGACTCGACGAACTCGCGGACGTCTATGGCGGCCGCTCGCGATCGGATGCCACGTGAGGTCGGAACGCGGAGAGCGGGCTACTCCTCGTCGGCGCTGACCGTGACTTTCGCCTCGCTGACGACGCGGTCGCCCATTTCATAGCCAGGCTCGTACACCTCGTGGACGGTTCCCCCGGGCTGGTCGCTCTCGACGCGGAGCATCACCTGGTGCCGGGCGGGGTCGACGTCGTCGCCGGGCGCGGGGTCGATAGATTCGACGCCCTCGTCGGCGAGCACCTCGTCGAACTTCTCCAAGGTGGACTCGACGCCCGGACGGAGGTCGCTTCCCTCCTCCTGATCGAGCGCGCGCAACAGGTCGTTTCGGACCGGAGTGACCCGTTCGACGAGCGCTTCCGACGCGCGCTCGCGGATGTCCTCCTGTTTCTGTTTGGCGCGCTCTTTGTAGTTGCTGAAGTCGGCGCGAACGCGCGCGAGCTTGCTCGTCAACTCGTCTATCTCCTCGTCTTTTTCGAGCAGTTCCGCCCGCGTCTCCGCCAGTTCGTCCTCTAGCGCGGCGACCTCGGCCGCGAGTTCCTCGTCGTGTTCGGCGACCTCGGCCGCGAGCGATTCCTCGTCGTCCTCGGCCGCCGACCCGGTCGGGTCGCCGCTCGCGGCCGCTGCCGTGCCGTTCGTTCGTGCCGCGTCCTGCGATTCGCTGGCTTCCGCCGCGGACGCGTCGGTCTCGGCGTCGTCCGGGGACTCGACCTCGACGGCGTCGTCGTCGCTCATGTCCGATCGAAGTCGGTCGGCGGGCATAAGCGTTGCAGAACCGACCGGGGACGACTCGCCGGAGTATTTACCTCGCGACGTCGAAGTGGGCGTAATGACCGCGCCGAACCGGAACACGCTGTGGGCTCGCGCGCTCGTCGACGAGTTGGTCGCCGCAGGCGTCGACGCCGTCGTCGTCTCACCGGGGAGTCGGTCGACCCCGCTGACGACCGCCGCCGCCCGCGCCGACGACCTCCACGTCTTCTCGCAGTTGGACGAGCGTTCGGCCGCCTATTTCGCGCTTGGTCGCGCCCGACGCACCGGGAGCGTGACGCCGCTCATCTGCACCTCCGGCACGGCCGCCGCGAACTACCACCCGGCCGTGATGGAGGCCGACAACGCTCGTGTGCCACTGCTCGCGCTCACGGCGGACCGGCCGCCAGAACTCCGTGACTCGGGCGCGAACCAGACGGCGGACCAAGAGAAGTTGTACGGTGACGCCGTTCGGTACTACAAGGACCTGCCCGAGCCCGCGGCGACCGACCGCTCGCTTCGGTCGCTCCGGACGACGGTCGCCCGCGCCGTTGCGGCCGCCGAGGGGACCGACGCCGGCCCGGTGCACCTCAACGTCCCGTTCGCGAAGCCGCTGGAGCCAACTCCGGTCCCCGGCGACGTGCCGGACGACCTCGACCCCGTCGCCGCGACGGGCCGCGACGGCCCGTACGTCGACGTGACGCCGGGGGCACCGGAGCCCGGCGACGAGGAACTCCGGCGGCTCGCCCGCGACCTCTCCGCCGCGGACCGCGGGCTGATCGTCGCGGGGCCGGCCGACCCGCCCGGGCTCGACGCCGAGGCGGTGACGGCGCTGTCGCACGCGACCGGGTTCCCCGTTTTGGCCGACCCGCTCTCCGGCGTTCGGTTCGGCGGTCACACGCGCGTCGCGCCCGTGATCGGCGCGTACGACGCGTACCTCTCGGCCGCGCTCGCGGGCGACGGCGGCGCGGGGACCGACTGGGCCGATCCCGAACTCGTCGTGCGACTCGGCGCGTCGCCCACCTCGAAGCGCCTCCGGAAGTACCTCGCCGAAACCGGGGCCGACCAGTACCAGGTAGATCCGGCCGGTCGCTGGCGGGAGGCCGAGTTCGCCGCGACAGACCTCGTGGCCGCGGAGCCGAGCCGCCTCTGTGCCCGTCTCTCGCGGGTCGTGGGTGGTGGGGGCGGCGGGGGCAGTCGCGGCCGCGGCGAGAACCGCGCCCCCGAACACGCCGACGAGGTCGACTGGCAGGCGCAGTGGGAGGAGGCGGACCGTGCGGCGCGGGCGGTCCACGACCGCGACCGCGACGCCGCCGACGCTGTCGGCCGATCGATCGACGCGGTCGGCGGCTCCGGCGGCGAATCCCCCGCCTTCCACGAGGGAGACGTGCTGCGCGTCGTCGCCGGGGGGCTCCCCGATCCGGCGACGCTCTTCGTCTCTAACTCGATGCCCGTCCGCGACCTTGACCGGTTCGTCGGCCCGTTGACGACGAGCGTGACCGCGCTCGGCAACCGCGGCGTCTCCGGGATCGACGGGATCGTCTCGGCCGCGCTGGGCGCGGGCTCCGCGACCACCGACGACCTCACGCTCGTGGTCGGCGACATCGCGCTGTACCACGACACCAACGGCCTCCTCGCGATCGATCGCTGTGACGCCGACGTGACCGTCGTGCTCGTCAACAACGACGGCGGCGGGATCTTCCACAAGCTCCCGATCGAGTCGTTCGAGCCGCCGTTCACGGAGGCGTTCAAGACCCCGCACGGGATCGAATTCGAGCCGATGGCCGACCTGCACGGACTGGCGTACACCCGGATCGACGCGCGCCCCGAGGCCCGAAGCGAACCGGACGACGCACGCGCCGCTGATGTCGCGGACGACCTCGACGCGGCGTACGCGCAGGCCCGCGAGGCCGAAGGGTCACACCTGATAGAGGTCCGGACTGACGCGGAGCGCAGCCATCGGACGCGAGAGAGGCTGGAGGCCGCGGTCGAAGGCGCGGTTCACGGCGGGGTTCCGGCACGCGACGAGAGTTCGGGCTCCGGCGACGAGGCGTGAGCGACTCTCCGGTCGCGGAACGTCGTCACTCGACCTCGATCGTCGTGGTCGCCGCCGGCCGCCACTCATCGGTCTCGTCGCCGTCGGTCTTGTCGCCGTCCGTCTCGTAGTCTCTCACACCGTACCCCGAGACGGTCAGCCAGCCGTCGACCGCGTACGTCCCCGGTGGCGGGTCGGCCCACGTCCCCTCGTAGGTCTCGGCATCGCCCGGCGACAGCGTCTCGGTGCCGGTTGCCTGCGTGAACAGCCGGCCGTCGCCGTGTCGCCAGACCGGTTCCGGGTCGGTCCCCTCGACCGGTTCGGTCCCCGTCCCGATCGGAGTCGCCGCGAAGTCGGCGCGCTGGCCGGTCCGGAACCGGAGGGTTATCGGCTCGTCGCCGTCGTTGCGGACGGTGAGTGCGAACTCGACCGCCGGGGCGGTCCGCGCGTCGGTGACGGTCGCCGAGAGCGAGACCGCGAGCGAACTGGGCGACTCCGGCGGGTCGGGTGAATCGAACGGCGCGGGCATACCCGGTCGTGGTCCGCCTCGATTAACAACGCTCCGGCGACGATGCGCATAAGTCGCCGCTTCCCCTATCCGGTCGTGTGCAGGTCGTCGACTACGAGGCGGGCGAGGGGCTCTACGTCGCCAGCGGCGGCGCGGTCGAACTCGTGTCGGCCGCCGCCGGCGACGAGCTCTCCTTCGGCCTCGGCGACCGCCGGTGTGCCGGAACGGTCCACGAGGGCGACCACATCGCCTGCGACGTCGACGACGCCCCCCACTGCGACGATCACGGCCACGTCTGGGTGTGCGCTCGCTGTACGGGAACGTGTCTCAAAGACGAGATGGACTGTCACGAGGAACACGCGATGTACCTCGCGGCGTTCGCACCCGACGTGTTGAAGGTGGGCGTCACGCGGCTGTGGCGGCTGGAGACGCGGCTCCGCGAGCAGGGCGCGGACCGGGCGGCCCACATCCGGACGTTTCCCGACGGGCGCGTCGCCCGCGAGGTCGAATCCGAACTGGCGTCCCGCGACGACCTCGTCGACCGGGTGCGCGTCCCAACGAAGATCGACGGGTTCGGACGCGGCGTCGACGAGGCGGCGTGGGACTCCCTGCTCGACGGCTTCGACCCGATCGATCGGTTCGCGTTCGACTACGGGCTCGACCTCGACGAGCGGCCGGTCGCCGAGACGATGGCCGCCGGCGCGGTCCGCGGCTGGAAGGGGCGGGTGTTGGTGCTCGACCGCGGCGGTTCGACGTACGCGGTGGACGCGCGCGAACTCGTCGGCTACGAACTGACGGACGACGTGCCCTCCCGCGAGTTGCAGTCGAGCCTCGGGGCGTTCGGTCGGTGACCGCCGCCGGGGAAACGAGCCTTTAACTCGGGGAGCGCGTCAGGACACCCGTGGACCCCGATCGGATCCCCAGCGAGTTCCCCGCGCCGAGCTTCCGCGGCGCACAGCGGCAGGCGCTCGCGGACATCCGCGACGCGTTCGCCGCCGGCAACGACGTGGTGTTGGTGCGCGCGCCGACCGGCAGCGGCAAGTCGCTGCTCGCGCGCGCCATCATGGGCGCGGCCGACACCGTCGAGGAGACGTCGCCGAGCGAGGCGACCGGCGCGTACTACACGACCCCGCAGGTGTCGCAGATCGATGACGTGGAGGCCGACGACCTCCTCGACGACTTGGCAGTCATTCGGGGCAAATCGAATTACGACTGTATCCTCCCGGGCGAACACGACACGCCGGTCAACCGCGCCCCCTGCGTCCGCCAACAGGGGTTCGACTGCTCGGTGAAACACCGCTGTCCGTATTTTTCCGATCGCGCCATCGCCTCCGGGAACCGATACGCCGCGTTGACGTTAGCGTACTTCATGCGGACCGCGGGCTCCGAGGTGTTCCGGAAGCGCGACACGGTCGTGATCGACGAGGCGCACGGGCTCGCAGAGTGGGCGGAGATGTACGCGACGATCGACCTCTCCCCGAGCCGCGTCCCGGTGTGGGACGAGATCGGCGTGCCCGACGTGGCGGCCGACGCCGGCTCGGAGGAGGACGCGCTCGATCGCACCGCGCGCTTCGTCGAGTCGCTCCTCGACGTCACGAGACGCGCGAAAGACGAGCTGACGGGGCAGGCTGAACTCGACCGAGAGGAGGTGGCCCGCCGGGACCGGCTTCAGGAACTCAGCGGCGAACTCGGCTGGTTCTTGGAGGACTACCGCGATCCCGAGTCGCCGACGACGTGGGTCGTCGACCAGCCCGGAGGGGAGGGATCGGAGATCGCGATCAAACCCCTCGATCCCGCGCGGTATCTCAGACACACCGTCTGGGACCGCGGGAACAAGTTCGCCTTACTGTCCGCGACCATCCTCTCGAAGGACGCGTTCTGTCGGGGCGTCGGTCTCGACCCCGCGAACGTCGCCCTCGTCGACGTCGAGCACACGTTCCCGCTCGAGAATCGGCCGCTCTACGACGTGACACAGGGTTCGATGACCTACGAGCACCGCGACGAGACGGTGCCGAAGATCGCCCGACTGATCGTGCGCCTGATGGCGAACCACCCCGACGAGAAGGGGCTCATCCACGCGCACTCGTACGACATCGCCGGGCGGCTCACCGAACTGCTCGGGGAGTTCGGCGTCGCCGCACGGGTGCGCAGGCACGGACGCGACGACCGCGACGCGGAGCTGGCGGCGTGGCGGGCGAGCGACGAGCCGTCGGTGTTCGTCTCGGTGAAGATGGAGGAGGCGCTCGACCTCCGCGACGACCTGTGTCGCTGGCAGGTGGTGTGTAAAGCGCCGTACCGCAACACCAACGACTCGCGGGTCGCCCGCCGACTGGCCGACGGGCAGTGGGCGTGGTACCACCGCACCGCGCTCCGGACCGTGATTCAGGCGTGCGGGCGCGTCGTCCGCGCCCCGGACGACTACGGCGCGACCTACCTCGCGGACGACTCCTTGCTGGATCTCTTCGACCGCGCAGCGGCGGACACGCCGCCGTGGTTCCGCGACCAGATCGAGGCGATGACGGCCCCGTCGCTGCCCGAGTTCGATCCGGCGGCCGCACTCGCCGGGATCGACGCCGAGCCATCGGGTCCCTCCAGAGCGGGTCGGCGGCGCGACGGGCGGCGTGTCGACGACACGAGCGGTCGGGCGGCCGACCGAGACAGAGCGGCCGCGGACGCGTCGAGCCCCGGCGGGCAGACCAGCGGTGTCGACGGCCGTGATGACGCCGGCGGAAGCGACGGCACTCGATCGGAGAACGACGCCGAGCGTCGAAAGGATCACCCGCTCTCCGACGTCTGGGGCGACGGCTGACGGCCCGGTCTCGAACCGTCTCGTCTGTGTCGATTGGTGAACGACTCAGAGTAGCGAGACGCCCCATGCGACCATCGAACTCACCATGAGGAACGCGAAGAACAGGGCGATGAGCTGTTGCCTTTCCATGTGCACGTATCGGTCGCAAGCGCTGATAATTCCTGCGGGCTCGACCCGTCCCGGCCGCCCGCTCACGCGATCCAAAACGGCGATCAATGTGGTAGTAATTATACGCTGCGTCGCTGATCGATCGTCAATATATATCGTATAAGGTCTATCAGGGCCATGAATGAAGTAGTAACCTTCATAATCCCTCACGGCTGTACTGGAAGTATGGCTTCACACGGGCTGTCGAGTGCCCTGACGCTGTACGGTTCGAGAACGCTGACACTCTCACAGGCGGCCGCACAGGCCGGTCTCAGCGTGTCCGAATTCATCGATCAGCTCGAACGCCGCGGTATCGAGGTCTCCAACTCGGAGCGTGCCGCCGCGCTCGGTGACGAGCAGCCGGCTCGCGCCGACTGACGGACGCTCGTTCTCCGCTCGCTCAGCTTCGAGCGAGTTCTCTCGATCCGCGCCGGCTCCCTCTCGTGGATCGTCTCAGCCGCCGCACCCACCAGGTCGCGGCCGCTACGTTTCGGGAACGAGGTGGACCTCGCCGCCGTGTTCGAACGCGAGCACGGTGTCCGCGTCGTCGTCGACGAACTCGGGATTGGGAACCGCCTTCGCCTCGTAAGTGACCGGATCGAGCACTTGGATGGCGTTCTCGTCTTCGACTGTCACCACGGTCGTCTCCGCGGCGTCGTCTCGGGTTCCGAGCCGCGTCGCGTCCGGCGCGTCGGCCTCCTCGAAGTCGGAGGTGTACTCGTCTCCGGTCGCGAGACGTACTCCCTGTAGCCGACCGGACACGCCGGTGACGAGGACCGGGCCGTCGCCGTCCCCGGGATCGAGTATCTCTCCTTCGGCGTAGCGAGGGAGCCGGACCGCGAACGTCACCCGGTACACCTCGTTTCCGTCGCCGTCCTCGGTGACGAGAGTGGGGTACGACTCGAAGCTTCCGCCGAGCCGGTCCGTGATCCGCGTCGCGACGTTCTGTGCGAGCCGGTTCGACGAGAGCTTCACGTCCGGGCCGTCGTCGGTCTCGTTCACCTCGGTGATGAACGCCTCGCGATCGCCGTCTTCCTCCTGTTTCGCGACGTACGATTCCGCGATCGACAGCGCCTCCGCGCGCTCTTCGGGCGTCAGGTCGCGTTCGTCGGCGCGGATCTGCACGATGCCGGCGTAGTAGCCGCCGGCGATGCGTCCGCAGCGGTCGCAGGTCCCGCGCGAGATCCTAACCGGAACGGTGACCTCCGCGGAGCGGAGCGTGCCCCGGACGACGCCCGAAAAGCGGCAGTGCATCCGGATCGTGGTCTCGTCGACCTGTTCGGGCTCGACGCCCCACTCCACGTCCGCGGCGTCGACGTGGACGCCGAGCCGTTCCGCGACCTCGTCGACGGCGACGTCGGTGTAGTCGCGCGCGCCGACGTCTCGCCACGACACCCCGCGCCGGACCGCGCCGCACCCGGAGCAGACGAGAACCTCGATTCTCTCCGGCGCGTCGACGAGATCGAAGTCCTCGAAGTAACAGTCGTCACACAACAGCGCGTCCCGCCCGCCCGGATCGCCCGGCAGCGGCTCCCGCCGCTCGGCGACGGCGTCACCGCAGCGCGGACAGAACTCCCGCGATTCGCTCATTGCGGCGAGTTATGCCGAGGAGCCGTTTAAGCGGCGCGGACCGACCCGCCACCGCCGTTTCGATCCGGGTTCGCGTCCGCCGAGACGGCGATCCCTCCGAAATCGTTTTTCGCGCGGACCGTGAACGGGCGTGTATGAGCGAGAACTCCGACGACGAACGTCTCCAAGAGCTTCGAGAGGAAAAGATGGAAGAGCTTCGCGAGCGCCAACAGCAGGGTGGCGGCGACGCCGACGCTCAGAGAGAGGCCCAGGAACGCGCCGAGGCCCAACAGGAGGCGGTGCTCAAACAGCATCTGACCGACGGCGCGCGCCAACGACTCAACGCGGTCGAGATGTCGAAGCCCGAGTTCGGTGAGAAGGTGAAACAGCAGGTCGCGGCGCTGGCACAGAGCGGACGCATTCAGGGACGTATCGACGAAGATCAGATGCGCGACCTGCTGAAAGAACTCCAGCCCGACCAGCAGAGCTTCGATATCCGCCGCCGATAGATGGAGCTCGCGCTGCTGTACAGCGGCGGGAAGGACTCGTCGCTCGCCGCCCACCTGCTCGATCGGTTCTACGACGTGCGGTGTGTCACCGGGAGTTTCGGACTCACCGACGACTGGGAACACGCCGAGCGCGCCGCCACGGAACTCGGATTTCCGTTCGAACGAGTCGATCTCGACGAAGAGGTGGCTGCGGCGGCCGCCGAGACGATGATCGCGGACGGGTACCCACGAAACGGAATCCAGCGCGTGCACGAGCACGCCCTGGAGGTGATAGCGACCCGAGACGTCGACGCGGTCGCCGACGGCACGCGCCGAGACGACCGCGTGCCGACGGTCTCTCGCGCGCAGGCGCAGAGTCTGGAGGACCGCCACGGCGTCGACTACATCTCGCCGCTGTCCGGGTTCGGTCGCCACGCCGTCGACCGCCTCGTCGAGGCGACGTTCGACGTTCAGCAGGGACCGAGCGAGGAGGTGCCCAAGGCGGACTACGAGGACGAACTCCGGAGGCTCATCGCCGACGAGCACGGGGAGCGAGCGGTCGACGAAGTCTTTCCCGACCACAACCAGACCTACGTCCACGGTCGGAACAGGTGAGTCCCCCTGAGGTCCAGCGACGGTGTCGATAAACCGTCTTCGGCGATATCTAACGTTCAGTGCGGTCATCTTTCGACGCGGGAGAACCCGGACACCGCGCGTCAGTCGAGACGGACCGCTTCGCCCCGTTCGGAAGATCGGTAGACCGCGTCGATGACGCGTTGAACCGACAGGGCCTCGTCGATCGTGTTTATGTCGGGTGCGTCGCCCGTCGCGACGGCCTCTAGGAAGACGCCCTGCTCGGCCGCGTGACTGTCGGTCTCTCGCACCGCTATCTCGGCGTCGGAGACGTGGTGCTGGTCGCCGTCGAACGCGGTCGCCTCGTGGATGGTGAGGTCGTCGGTCCCACGGTCGAAGGTCGCGCCCGCCTCGGTGCCGCGGACCACGAACTCGTCGTTCGTCGGGCGGTTCGTCGCCCACGCGACCTCCAGCGACACCGTGTTGCCGTGGGCGTCGCGGATGAGCGCCGACGCGGAGTCCTCGACGTCGAACCCCTCCGGTCCGGCGTCGTCGCCCCACATGTTGACGTACGCGTAGTCGTCGCGCCCGCCGAACTCCGAGCGCGTCTCGCCGGACACCTCGACGACCTCGGGGTGGTCGAGGAAGTACAGCGCGAGGTCGACGGCGTGGACGCCGATGTCGATGAGCGCGCCCCCGCCGGCGACCTCGCGGGACGTGAACCACGAGCCGCGGCCGGGGACGCCGCGCCTGCGGACGTAGTTCGCCTCAACGTGAGTCGTCTCGCCGAACCGGCCCGCCTCCTGGTACCGCTTTATGACCTGTACCGGTTCCGCAAATCGATTGTTGAAACCGACCATACAGAACCCCTCGGCGTCGCGGGCGGCGGTGGCGATTCGCTCCGCGCTCTCGAGCGTGTGTGCGAGCGGTTTCTCGAGGAGCACGTCGAGGCCGGCGTCGAGCGCCGAGAGCGCGTACTCCTCGTGGAAGCGGTTCGGCGTCGTGACGAGTACCGCGTCGCAGTCGTCGTAGAGATCGGCCTCCTCCTCGTACGCCGGCACCCCGAACTCCTCGTGAAAGCGGCCGCGCGCGTTCGGTTCGACGTCCATACCACCGACTAGCGTCGCTCCCCGCTCGACAAGTTTCGTCGCGTGGTGGTGTCCGATCCCACCGAGACCGACGATCCCGACGGCGACGTCGTTCGCACGAGTCATGTTTTCAATTCACAATGGACGTTGTTAATCTTCACGGCGGAGTTACGCGGACGCGCGTTCCGGAGCCGGAGCGGGAGGACGAACCGGGTGTCGGTCGAACGCGCGGTCGGTGGCGGTCGCCTCACCCACCGTCGTCGGTCGCCTCGACGACCGATTCGACCGCCGCTTCGACGATCTCCTCGACTTCCGCGATCAGCCCGTCGACGCCGTCGCTTTCGGCGTACACGCGGACGTACGGTTCCGTCCCCGAGGGACGAACGAGGACCCACGAGGCGTCCGGGAACTCGAGGCGCACACCGTGGTCGGTGTCAACCGTCGCGTCGGGAAACGCGTCGGGGAGGGCCGTTTCCAGCCGAGCCATCGCGTCGGTCTTGGCGTCGTCCGGACAGTCGACGCTGACCTTGCGGTACGGGCGCTCCGTGACCGGATCTCGGAGCCCGTCGAGGCCCTCGTCGGCGACGAGCCGGGCGATCACGGCCGCCGACGCCACGCCGTCGATCCACTCGCCGAAGCCGACGTGAATATGCTTCCACGGCTCCGCGGCGAAGACGACGCGGGTGTCGTCGGAGCCGGTCCGAGTCGCCGCCTCACGGACGGACGCGATGCCCTCGTGGAGCGCTCCGAGCCGCACGCGCTCGACGCGCCCGCCGGCCTCGCGGACGCGCTCGTCGATCCGGCCCGAGGCGTTCGGCGTGGTGACCACCACCGGATCTGCGGCGTCGCTCTCTCGGGTGTACCGCTCGGCGAGCATCGCGAGGACGGTGTCCTCGTGGACGACCTCGCCGTCGGCGTCGACGATCACGATCCGGTCCGCGTCGCCGTCGTGACCGATGCCGAAGGCGAACTTCTCGTCCGTCTCGCCGCCGCCCGCCGTCGACCCGTCCTCCGCAGTGGTATCCGCGTCGCCGCGAGCGTCGTTGGCGTCGGCGACGAACGCGCGGAGATCGGCGAGCGTCTCCGGCGTCGGCTTGCTCCCGCGGCCGGGGAAGTGGCCGTCGACGTTGCCGTTGAGGGTGACGACATCGGCACCCAACTCGCGGAGCACGGTCGGCGTCGCCGGCGCGCTCATCCCGTTTCCGCAGTCGACCGCGATCCGGAGGCCGTCGAGGTCGGATCCGAACCCCGCGGCGTACTCGCACACGTCGTCGAGGTAGCGCGGAAGCGTGTCGACGCGCTCGGGAGCGGTCCACTCGTCCCACGCCGCCGGCGGCGTCTCCGCGTCGACGCGCGCCTCGACGGCGCGTTCGGCGTCGCGGTCGAACTCGCTGCCGTCGCGGAACAGCTTGATCCCGTTGTCGCTCGGCGGGTTGTGCGATGCCGTGAGCATCGCGCCGTACCGACCCTGCGACGCGTGCGCCAGCGCCGGTGTCGGCAGTTGCCCCGCTCGCTCGACCGCGACGCCGCCCGACGCGAGCCCCGACGCCATCGCGGCCGCGAGCGCCGGGCCGGTCACCCGCCCGTCGCGAGCGAGCACGACCTCGGGTGCCGGCTCCGTGGCGTCGTCGCCCCCGTCGCTTTCGTCCGCGCCTTCCTCACCGTCGCCGGCCGCTTCCCGGACGCGTACCTCCGCCGCGACGGCCCGGCCGACGGCGAGCGCGAGTTCGGGGGTAACCCGCTCCGTGGCGTTCCCGCGGATCCCCGCGGTTCCGAACAACTCCATAGTCGACGTGTCGCCGGCGAGTCGTTAGAAGTCGTCGGTTGTGCGCCGGCCGCCGTGGTACTTACAATGCCGGCAAACGCACGACCCGTCGATGACCAATCGAACGCGAGCACACGTGTACGTCTCGGGTCGCGTACAGGGCGTCTACTACCGCGCGACGACTCGCGACACCGCCCGGGAGGCGGGCGTCGACGGCTGGGTCCGCAACCTCGACGACGGCCGCGTCGAGGCCGTTTTCGAGGGCGACGAGGCGGCGGTCCGCGAGATGGTCGACTGGTGTGAGACCGGGAGCAAGGCGGCTGAGGTCGATGACGTCGACGCGACCTACGAGGAGCCGGAGGGGCTCGACGGCTTCGAGGTCAGGTGGTGACGGAGTCGCGCGACTCAGGTCTGACTCCGAGCGCTTCGAGCGCGCGCAACACGATGATCGCCTCGACCACGTCGCGTTCCTCGGTGTAGGGGTCGTCGACCGCGTTGAGGGTGGCCTCGGCCTCGCGCTCCAGTCGGGACTCCAATTCCGTCTGGTCGGGCTCGTCTTTCGTCGCCGACAGCAGCGCCTCGTGGTCCGCGCGGAGATCTAAAGAGACGTGCGCGGCGTTACACCGCGAGAGCGGGTGCGTGTCCATCTCGATCGCGAGGTCGCTCACGAGGTCCCAGTCGTCGGCGCAAAAGCGGAGCGTCACCGCGCCGACCACGTCGTGCCACGCGATCGGCCCGCCGTTCTCCATGAGCCGGAGCGCGCGCGGCGGGACCGCGATCCGGGTGTGGGTGTCGTCGCGGCCGCACAGACAGCAGGGGGTGTTCTTCAGCATAATTCAAGGTGGAGCCTCCGACCTCAAGGAGCGAGTGTAGCGAGCGAGTAGGTCGGAGAGGAAACCGACATGGCACGACTCAACCGGCATACTTCGATCGCCCGACTCCCGAGACTATAAGTACCGTCAAGTAGTAATCTGAAATATGGAGGTGCGTCGAACCGCGCCGGTCAAACTCAGCGTTCCCGATGAGCGACGCGACGACCTCCACCAGTCAGCCCGCCAGTTCCTTTACTGTGCGAACCGCGCCGCCGACTTCTGTTGGGACGGTCGCTCCTACACAAACTGCGTTACGGCGAACTCAACTGCGCGTGACGCGCTCTACGCGGAGCTGCGGGAGGAAACTGACCTCACTGCGAACCTCGTCCAAGAAGCGATCCGCCGCGCCGTCCAAGCGACGAAAGGTGTCGTTGAACGGTGGAAACAAGGGAAGCGTGTGAGCCAACCAGAGTTCACGTCGTGGAGCATGGTCTACGACAAGCGGAGTGCGACGTTCTACCGGAACAAAGTTTCACTCTCAACCGTCAACGGGCGCGTCGAGTGCGAGTTTGAACTCCCGGCAGACAGCCCGACGCCCTACGAACAGTACGTTCTTTCGGACGAGTATGAGTTCCGGGCGAGTACACTCCAATACGACAAGGCGACCGACGAGTTCTACTTCCACATCACGACTCGGAAGGACGACGATGACGAGGTTTCGGAAGATACCGGGCACCAAACAGTCCTCGGTATCGACCTCGGCGTCAACAGCCTCGCCGTCTCTTCGACCGGCACGTTCTGGCAAGGTGACGACTACGACCATTGGTGCCGCGAGTTTGAGAAGCGGCGTGGTGAGATGCAACAACGTGGCACGCAGGCCGCACACAATGCCCTGCTTCGCCTCGGAAAGCGCGAAGAAGCCTGGCGAAAACAGTACATCCACACCGTCGCCAACGAGATCGTCGAGGAAGCCGCCGAACACGACTGCGACGTGATCGTGTTCGAGGACTTAACGGACATCCGTGAGCGACTTCCATACGCGAAGTGGCACCACGTTTGGGCGTTCCGACGCCTGTCCGAGTACGTCTCCTACAAGGCACTAGAACAAGGCGTCTCCGTGGAGCAAGTTGAGCCGAACCACACGTCCCAACGTTGTTCTCGGACGGACTGTGGGTTCACGCATGAAGACAACCGCCACGGTGAACACTTTGAGTGCCAGAAGTGCGGCTATGAGGTCAACGCGGACTACAATGCAGCGAAGAACATCGGGGTGCGATACGCCCGGAAACAGAGACACAGCCTCCGTTCCTCGCCCAAGTCGGGGAGCGGAGACGCACCAGTAGACGTGCGTATAACTGGTGGGACGGTGAACGGCGAGAGTCACCAGCCTATTGCTAGCGACTGATTGCCGGGAGTCCACATCAAAGCCCCACCCTCAACGAGCGAACCGCGTATGCGGTGAGCGAAGTAGGGTGGGGTAGTTTACTCCGGCGTACACGCCGATCCGTACGGGACGGAGGGTGGTGTGCGTTTCGGCGGCAGTGCGGCCGTTGTCAGGCGTTACACTCGGTGAGCCACTCGTGGGCCCAGTCGTCGATCTCCTCGAAGACGGGTGCGAGCGACTCTCCCTTCGGGGTGAGGCTGTAGAACGTCGCCACGGGCGAATCCTCCTCCAGCCGGCGGTCGACGAACCCCGTCTCCTGGAGGTCGTCGAGCACGCGCGAGAGAGTGCGGGCGTTGGCGTCGGTCTCGCGTTTCAGTTCGTTGAACCGCGACTCGCCGTTCAACAGCTCGTGGAGGACGACGAGCCGCCACCGCGAGCCGATCTGTTCGAGCGAATCGACGACTGGACACGGGGTCTCCGGAGCCGAAGACGTGTCTGTTCCGGACGCGGTGTCGGTCGTTTCCGCCGGATCCCCGTCGGAGAGTTCTGGTGAGGACATCGGTGTTACCTGCTTACCCGATTGTCCGGGAAACGATATATAGGTTACGTCCGTATATGTGGTTACACGATGTTAGCAGAAATCACGACGCTACCGCTTCAGTTCGACGCGCCGCTGGCGGGCGAACTGTTCCTTATCGGCCGGATCCTGTTCGGCGGCACGCTCGCGTTCATGGGACTGAACCACTTCATGGACCTCGACACCATGGCCGGCTACGCCGAGTTCAAGGGCCTTCCCGCCCCGCGGTTTTCGGTGATCGCTTCCGGCCTCGTGCTCGCCTTGGGCGGTCTCGGAGTCGCCGTCGGCGCGTTCCCCGTGCTCTCGGCGGGCGCGCTCGCCGTCTTTCTCGCCGTCTCGGCCGTGACGATGCACGACTTCTGGTCGGTCGACGATCCCGAAGAACAGCAGAGCGAGATGACGAGCTTCCTCAAGAATATGTACGGTGCCGGCGCGGCGCTCACGCTGCTCGCCGTCGGCGGCACCGCGTGGCCCTACGCGGTCGGTCTCGGACTGTTCTGAGTCGGGCTCGGCCGGATGAGACCGGACGTCCGGCGCCACGCCGTCGACCTCGCGTTTTTCGACGCCAGTACCACTAACTGACTCCGCGACGACTCACGAGACACGACTCATGACCGACGCCCCGCCCACCACCGGCTTACACCACGTGACGAACATCTGCACCGACATGGACGAGACCGTCGCGTTCTACGAGGACGCGCTCGGCTGGCACACCGTCAAGCGGACGCAGAACTACGACGATCCGGGGACGCCGCACTACTACTTCTCGTCCACGCCCGGGGGCGAGCCGGGGACGACCGTCACGTACTTCGAGTACCCGAACTCGCAGGGCGCGCCGGGCCCCGGCGCGAGCCACCACTTCGCGTTCGGCGTCGAAGACGAGGCGACGCTCCGCGAGTGGCAGACGCACCTGCGCGAGCGGGACGTTCGCGTCTCCGAGATCAAAGACCGGACGTACTTCAAGAGCATCTACTTCAGCGACCCCGACGGACTCGTCTTCGAACTGGCGACGATGGGGCCGGGATTCACTCACGACGAAGACGAGCCGGGAAGCGAGGAGATAGACCCCTTCGAACGCGAATACGAGCGCTGATGCCGGACGAAGAGAGCGATCCACGCCACACGCACAACGACGCCCATCGGAGCGGCGGACCGGACGCCTTCGGGTCGCCGTACCGGCTGCTCTCGACCGCGGTGACGCCCCGACCGATCGCGTGGATTTCCTCGCGGGGACCGGCCGGGGAGAACCTCGCGCCGTACAGCTTCTTCACCGTCGTCGCGATCGACCCACCCGTCGTCGGATTCGCGCCGGTAGCGACCGCGGCGGACCCGAAGGACACGCTCGCGAACGCCCTCGAAACGGAGGCGTTCGTCGTCAACGTCGTCACGGCCGATTTGGTCGAGGTGATGAACGCGTCGAGCGCGACCCTCGAGGCCGGAGACAGCGAGTTCGACCACGTCGGGATCGAGCGCGTCGAGGCGACGCGGGTGGACGCGCCGCGAGTCGCCGACGCGGCGGTCGGACTGGAGTGTGAACTGTACGACGCAGTCGAGGTCGGTACCTCGACGCTGGTGCTCGGCGAAGTCGTGTACGCGCACGCCGCCGAGTCCGTCCTCACCGACGGCCGGATCGATATCGACCGACTCGACACGGTGGGGCGACTCGCCGGCGAGTGGTACGCGAGCACCGACGACCGATTCGAGATCGAACGACCGCCGTAGCGGCCGCCGACTCGATATTTCATATAGCGACACTTGATATATACTTCGTTCCCACAAACGTGTTCGGTCGCGTTGCACGGCCGTGAGAACCTGCGAAACGCCGTTCGGGTGACTGACCGTACACGGGATATGGTCGAGAAGACGGATCGGACTCCAGAGGACGGATCGCGCTCGACTGACGGCCGGCGGTTCGAGGTCTTCGTCCGCGAGGACGAGGCCGACCCGCTCCGGCACGTCGGCACCGTCGCGGCACCGACTCCGGACGCCGCTCACGAGGAGGCGAGCGCGCTCTTCGCGTGGTACGCCCGCGACGTCTGGGTGTGTCTCGCCGACGAGACCCATCGGTACTCGGCCGAGTCGCTCGCGGACGAGAGCACAGGGAACGCGCCAGGGGGAGACGACGCAGCGGGCGACGGTGAACCCCGCGTGTACGAGGAGACCGAAGGAACGCCGAGCGTCGGGGACGATCCCCGGGCGACCGACGCGGAGGGGTCGCGATGATATCCGTCAGCAAACTGCTCTGCGGGCTCGACGCCGAGAGCGACGGGCTTCGGTACGACGCCGCCGGCGACTCGTCGAAGACGCAGATCACGGCGGACAAGCAGCGCCGGCCCGTCGTGGTGTGGAACACGACGAAGCGGTGTAACCTCTACTGCGAGCACTGCTACGCCGCGGCCGACTGCGAGGGCGCGCAAAACGAGCTGTCGACCGCAGAGGGGAGGGCCCTCATCGACGACCTCGCCGACTTCGGCGCTCCCGTCCTCCTGTTTTCGGGCGGAGAGCCGCTCGTCCGCGAGGACCTCCCGGAGCTCGTCGCGCACGCGGCCGACCGCGGCGTTCGCCCGGTGCTCTCCACGAACGGAACCTTACTCACCCGCGATCGGGCGCGGGAACTGAAGCGGGCGGGGCTGCAGTACGCCGGCGTCTCCGTCGACGGACTCCCCGAGCGAAACGACCGCATCCGCGGGGAGGAGGGCGCGTTCGACGCCGCGGTCCGCGGCATCGAGGCGTGTCTCGACGTTGGCCTCAAAACGGGGCTCCGGTACACGATCACCGAGCACAACGTCGCGGATCTGGCCGGCGTCGTCGACCTCCTCGTCGACGTGGGCGTCGACCGATTCTGCTTCTATCACCTCGATTACGGCGGGCGGGGCGCGGACATCTCGGACGTCGATCTCTCGCCGGAGGCGACTCGACAGGCGGTCACCGACCTGTGTGACCTCACCCGCGAGTACCACGACGCCGGCGAGGAGATAGAGACGCTGCTCGTGGGGAACTACGCCGACGCGGGGTACCTCGTCGAGTACGCCGACCGCGAACTGGGGATCGACCGCGCCCGGCTGATCCACCGCTACCTCCGGCGCAACGGCGGGGATCCGACCGGCGAGCGCGTCGGCGACGTCGACCCCGTCGGGAACGTCCACTTCACGCAGTTCTGGCAGGGATACTCGCCGGGGAACGTCAGGGACCGCTCGTTCGGCGCGATCTGGTCCGACGAGTCGAACCCGCTCCTCGACGGACTCCGCAATCGCGAGGACCACCTCACCGGGCGCTGTGCCGACTGCGCGTACCGGGACATCTGCCGCGGCGGGTCGCGCCTCCGCGCGCTGGCCGCACACGGCGACCCGTTCGCGCCCGATCCGAAGTGCTACCTGACGGAGCGCGAGCGCGAGGGCGCGGCGGCCGCGAGCCGACTCGACAGGGAGTCGCCGGCGGACTGATCGCACGCGGTAGGCGGAGAGTTCCCGTACGGCCGGATCCCGCGTCGTTTATGTGTCGGCCGGCGGTGGTCGGAGACGACGTGCACGACACAGCGCGCGGAGTCGTCGAACTCGCACGCCCGGGCAACTGCGTCGCGGCCGCGGTCCTCACGGGAACCGGCGCGTTCGTCGCCGGGATCGACGCGGCCGTCGTTCCGACCGCGGTCGCGATGGCCGTCACCGCGGTCGCGGTCGCGGCGGGCAACGCGATCAACGACTACTTCGACCGCGAAATCGACGCCGTCAACCGCCCGGATCGCCCGATCCCGCGCGGCGCGGTGTCTCCGCGGGGCGCGCTCGCCGTCTCGGGTGGGTGGTTCGCGCTCGCCGTCGCGCTCGCGGCGTTTCTCCCGCCGCTCTCGATACTCATCGCCGCCGTCAACCTCGTCGCACTCGTCACGTACACGACCGTGTTCAAAGGAACGCCGGGGCTCGGGAACGTGCTGGTCTCGTACCTCGTCGGATCGACGTTCCTGTTCGGCGGCGCGGCGGTCGGCAGGCCGGCCGCGGTCGTCGTGCTCGCGCTTTTGGCCGGGCTCTCGACGTTCGCTCGCGAGGTGATAAAAGACGTCGAAGACGTGGCTGGCGACCGTAAAGAGGGGCTCTCCACGCTCCCGATCGCGGTCGGCGAACGGCGGGCCCTCTGGCTCGCGACCGGCGCGCTCGTCGTCGCGATCGCCGTCAGCCCGGTCCCGTACCTCACGGGGACGTTCGGCGGCGTCTACCTCTTCGGCGTCGCCGTCGCCGACGCGGTCATGCTGTTCGCCTGTTACGAGAGCTTCGCCGATCCCGCGACCGCACAGCGGCGGTTCAAGTACGGGACCTTCCTCGCGACGGTCGCGTTCGTCGCCGGTCGCGCAGTGGTTCCGGTCTGATCTGGCAGCCGGTGCTCGGCGACGACAACGCGGCCGCTCCACGGTGAAGTTCGCGAAAAATCGCTCGACGGCGGACGGTTAGGTGACGGTCACGCGACGTTGAAGCCCTTGTCGCGGAGGAAGTCCTCCACGCGGCCCGAGTGGTTCCCCTGCAGCTCGATGGCACCGTCTTCGACGGTACCGCCGCAGGCGAACTTCGACTTGAGATCCGACGAGAGCGAACTCAGGTCGACGTCTTTCGGGTCGAATCCTTCGATGACCGTTACCTCCTTACCGTACCTGCGCTCGTCGATGCGGATGCTGATCTGCTGGGACTCTTTCGCGACGTCCTCGCAGACGCAGAGTTCCTGGGGCAGTCCGCACGTCGAGCAGACTTCCGACATTACAGTCGAAGGTACATGGTGCCCGTATTAAATAGTGTCGGGAGTGCCATCGCGCCCGACGACCGACCGCGAGGCTTTCTCCTCGAACTTCCGTAACCCGTCCGCAGTTCGCGACCCGCAGTCCACGCGCTGGTCACGCGCCGGTCACGCGCCGGTCACGCGCCGGTCACGCGCTGCGGACGTTGCGACCGACCGGATCGCCGAACGACTCCGCGCCAGTGATCGGATCGCGCTCGTAGACGACCGATCCGCGGACGACGGTCAGTTCGGGGAACACGCCTCGGAGCCCCTCGAACGGCGTCCAGCCGCAGGCGCTGTGGAGCGCGCCGGCCTCGATCTCCCGCGGATCGGCCATGTCGACCAACACGAGGTCGGCGTCGGCACCCTCGGCGATCCGACCCTTGGCGGACAACCCGAAGACCGACGCGGGGTTGGCGGCGACGACGTCGCGAACCCGCTCCATCGACAGTTCGCCGTTGCGGACCGATTCGAGGAGCAGCGGGTACAACGTCTCGACGCCGGGAACGCCGCTCGGAGCGTCCGAGAGCCCCCGTCGCTTCTCCTCGACCGTGTGAGGCGCGTGGTCGGTCGCGACCACGTCCACGTCGCCGTCGCGGAGCCGCTCGAACACCGCGGTGCGGCGCGCCTCGGAGCGCAGCGGGGGATTCATCCGTCCGAACGTACCGAGGCGGCCGGCGTTCTCCCGGGACAAGAAGAGGTGGTGCGGCGTGACCTCACAGGTCGCCGCCGCGCCGCCGGATTCGCGGGCGTCTGCGACCGCGTCGATCGCCTCCGGCGTCGACGTGTGCGCGATGTGGACCTGCGAGTCGAACCCGGCAGCGGCGTCGAGCGCACGTTCAACGGCCGCGATCTCAGCGTCGGCGGTCCGGTAGGCGGACCACGCGTCGGCGACCGCGGCGGTCCCCGGTCCGCCGAGGTCGCCGTCGAGGGCCCCGTCGTCGAACAGCGTCTCGTCTTCGGCGTGCACCGTGACCGGAACGTCGCGGTCGGCGGCCTCGGCCAGCGCCTCTTCGAAGAGGTCGAGCGCGATCCCCATGTCGCCGGTCGAGTCCGCGAGGAACACCTCGCCCAGCGCGAACAGTGGACGCTCGAACAGGCCCTCCGGATCCCAGTCGCCGGTGACGCCGCCGTTGATCCCGTAGTCGACGAGCGACGACGACGCGAGCGTGCTCTTCTCGTCGAAGGCGGCGCCGTCGACGGTCGGTGGCGAGGTGTTCGGCTGATCGACGACGCAGGTGACGCCGCCCGCGGCCGCGCTCTTCGATCCCGACCGCCAGGTCTCCTTGTGGCTCGCACCGGGCTCGCGGAAGTGGACGTGGACGTCGATCGCGCCGGGGAGGATGTGACGGCCGCGGGCCTCGACGACCCGCTCGCCGGCCGCGGCGTCGAGTCCCGTCGCAACCCGCGCTATCGTTCCGTCTCGGATCCGGACGTCACGCACCCGTCCGTCAGCCAGCTCCGCTCCCGTGATGAGCATGCGTACGCGCTCACGTCACGGTACATAAACCGTGGCGGTTCGGGAGCGGACGGGGACTCGACGCCGCGGCCGGACGGGGATCGTTCGGTTCCGAGACCCGCGTACGACACCGTTGAACGGCCCGAGCTGCACCACAAAAGGTTTGTCGTGCGCGAAAGCCGTTCACGACATGGTCCCCTCCACGATCGCCGTCAGCACCGTCGTCGGCTGGCTCTCCACGCTCGCGCTGTTCGCGATCCCCGGAATCGTCGCCGCCGCGCTCTGGTCGCCCTTCCTTCTCGCGTCCCGGTTCCGCGCGCTGTTCCGGGCGCTGCCGCCCGCGGGCCGCACGACCGTCTCGTACCTCGCCGTCGCGCTCGGACTCTCCGTGCCGTACCTCGTCGGCGTCCTGCTCACGGTCGGGCTCGTCGACTCGTCCGGGGCGGGCTGGAGCAACGCCCTCATCGAGACCGCGCTGGTCGGCGGGCTCTGCACCGGCCTCGTCGCGCCCGTCGTCGCCGTCGTCGGGCTACCCCGGCTCGGAATCGACTGGGACCCGACCGGCTACGGCCCGTCGACGTGGGCGCTCGTCGTGGCCGCCGGGGTCTGGTACGCGGTGGTCGCTGCAATCCCGCTGTTCGCGCTCTCAGTCGTCTTCGCGCTGCCGGGCGGGTACTGACGGAGTTCTCTCGACGCGGACACTCACCACCGTAAGCTTTTGTTGAGTCGCGCGTCGATCGCCCGGATATGTTCCCCGCACCCCTCCGGCCGTTCTTCGCCGCGGTGCCCCTCCTCGTCGCCGCGGGCGCGCTAGCGATGGCAGCGTTCCCCCGACGGATGACCCGATGGCAGGTGCGCGGTCCAGACGGGACTGCGCGGGTCGAACTCGGTCGAACGCGCCTCCTGATGATGCGCGTGGTAGGTGTCGTCGTCGCCGCGATCGCGCTCCTCACCGTGTTCGCCACCTTTGCGATACTCCCCTGAGACGACGGGGACACGATCCTCGCTTCACCGGCTCGTTTTTCACTCGATCGCCAGAGCGGTCGCTCGACTCCCGGCAGCAACCGCTGCCGACGCTCCGATACGGTTTTGGGCCGTCCGGCGGAATTCCAGACAGATGCTGTCTCGACAGTTCGTCCGGGAGAACCCCGAGGTCGTCCGCGAGGCGCTCGACGACAAGGGCGTCGACGTGGACCTCGACCGGATACTCGACGTTGACGAGGAGTGGCGAGAGCTGAAACAGCGCGGCGACGACTTGCGCCACGAGCGCAACGAGGTCTCCTCGAAAATCGGTGAGCTGAAAGCCGACGGAGAGGAGGAGGCCGCACAGGAGGCAATCGAGCGCTCACAGGAACTCAAATCGGAGCTACAGGAGGTCGAGACGCGAGCCGACGAACTGGAGGCGGAACTCGAGGCGTCCCTGCTCGAACTCCCGCAGATTCCGCAGGCTGACGTGCCGGTCGGCGAGGACGAGTCCGAGAACGTCGAGGTGCGCCGCGAGGGGTTCGACGACCTGCGAGAGATTCCGAGCGAGATCGAACCACACTACGACCTCGGCGAGGACTTGGAGATCCTCGACTTCGAGCGCGGCGCCAAGGTCGCCGGCGGCGGCTTCTACGTCGCGAAAGGTGACGGCGCGCGTTTGGAGCACGCTCTGATCCAGTTCATGCTCGCGGTCCACCGTGAGCAGGGGTACGAGGACGTGTTCCCGCCGATCCCCGTCAACTCCGCGTCGATGCGGGGAACCGGACAGCTCCCGAAATTCACCGAGGACGCCTACCGCGTCGAGGGGACGAACGCCGAGGAGTACGACGACGACGACCTCTGGCTGCTCCCGACCGCCGAGGTTCCCGTCACGAACCTCCACCGCGACGAGATCCTGTTGGGCGAGGATCTTCCCCTCAAATACCAGGCGTACACGCCGAACTTCAGACAGGAGGCGGGCGAGCACGGCACCGAGACCCGCGGGATCGTCCGCGTCCACCAGTTCAACAAGGTGGAGATGGTGAACTTCGTCCGACCGGAGGAGAGCGACGATCGGTTCGAGGGGCTCGTCGACGAGGCCGAGGAAGTGCTCCGCCGTCTCGAACTCCCCTATCGTGTCCTGGAGATGTGTACCGGCGATCTGGGGTTCACGCAGGCGAAGAAGTACGACATCGAGGTGTGGGCACCGGCCGACGACATGGACGAGGGACCAGAGGAGGGCGGCCGCTGGCTGGAGGTCTCGTCCGTCTCGAACTTCGAGGATTTCCAAGCGCGACGCGCCGGAATCCAGTACCGCGAGGAGCATCACGAGTCCGCGGAACACCTTCACACGCTCAACGGATCCGGACTTGCGGTCCCGCGGATCGTCGTCGCGATCTTGGAGTATTACCAGAACGACGACGGGACCGTCACGGTCCCCGAGGCGCTGCGCCCGTACATGGGTAGCGATGTCATCGACGGCCACGATCCCGTCGGCGAGACGAAACTCGGTGACGGCGCTTGACGTCTCCCCCGAGCTGAAGCGCGAAGATGCTTCCTTTGCACGTGACCCGTTTTCGGCTTCTGCATATACACGAAGGCGTCATCTGGCGAAGAGGGGATTCAGCGTGATGTGGAGTCTCCCGCCTCAAGGAGCGAACCTAGCGACGAGCGAGGCGGGTAGTTCACGTCCCTACACGCATCTCGTTCGCGAGAAAACGTGTTGTGAGATACGAGAGGGTGGACAACGGGAACGCGATTCACTTCGCGAGAAAACCAGAGGTACGTGTTCTACTTCACGCCGCAAACGGTCAGCCTGAACCGCCGCTACCCCCGAAGGGGCCGCGTCTGGTAACGAGCGTTGAACGCCGTTTTAGATGACGCGGTTCTGCAGGTAATCGAGGTGTTTCGCGTTGTAGACGATCTTGACCTCGTCCGTCGCCGGGCTACCGATGCAGGTCAGGCGGACGTTCTTCTCTTCGACCTCCTCGTCGGAGAGGATCTGCTGCATGTCCATATCGATGTCGCCCTCTCTGACGATGGAGGCGCAGTTCGCACACGCACCGGCGCGGCACGAGAAGGGCCAGTCGTAGCCCTGTGCCTCGGCCGATTCGAGGATGTACTCGCCTTGGTTCACTTCGAGGGTGCCGTAGTCCTCGTCGTCGAGGTCGGCGGCGGCAGCCTCCTCGAAGAGGTCGTCGTCGTCCATCGACCAGCCCTGGTCGTCGAGCACTTCGTAGTTGAGGTATTCTACAGTGGGCATCACCTGCCGATTTAGTGCCCACCTCATTAGGCTTTGCTGTTCCCCGTGTTCCGTGCGATACCCGTAGGGGGCGGAGCGAGTCGGCACCGATCCAGCCGCGTTCGGGCGCGCTCTCCCCGAAATCACACACTCGATTACGTCACCGCTCGGATTCGAACTCGTCGACGGGCGTCACGCTGTAATCGACGGTGAGCGTGTCCTTCGTCGCGCGGATCTTCCCGACGAACGCCGAGATCTCGTCGAGGCTCCCTTCGAGCACGAACAGTTCCATGCAGTAGCGCGAGCCGACGTGGCTGTGGAAGTTCGAGGCGACGATCCCCTCGTGCTCGTGTCGGAGCCGCATCATCCGCTCTTCGACGCTCGTCGTCTCGTAGTCGAACAGCACCGTCACCACGCCCATCAGATCTCGACCGTCGAGCCGCTCGTCCTCGAATTCGCCGAGGAGGCTCCGAGACGCCTCACGGACGACCTCGCTGCGGCCGGAGTACCCGTGCTCGTCGGCGAACCCGTCTATCCGCTCCAGTAGCTCCTCCGGCATCGAGACGCTGACGACCGTCATATAATAACTGACTGCACAGATATTATTAACCTTTGAGGTTCGAACCGTCGATGTCCGCCGATCGGCCTCCGTCGACCCGCGCGGCGAGCCACTCGCAGTGATCGAGGAACGCGCGCTCGCCGGCGTCGGTGAGCGCGTACACGTCCGCGATACCCTCCGTGCGGCGATCGAGGAAACCGGCCTCGACGAGAGACGTCAGCGTCCCGTAGAAGGATCCGGGGTCGATGTGCTCGTCGTAGTGCGATTCGAGCCGACGCTTCAGCGACTGCGCGCGCAACTCACCGGCGTCGTACAGCAGGGCACACAGATCGCGGCGACGACCGCTGTGAAGCCACTTCGTCATGGGTCGCGTTTCGCGCGGCGACTCACGACCGTTTCGGTCGGCGTCGCGGTCGACACCGCTCGCCGACGGCCGGGAAACGAGACGGAGACTCGGAGTCGAGTCGGATGAGAGACAAGACCGATCGAAATAGAGGTTATTTTGATAAAAACGAATATATGGGCACTGTATGAATGGATATTAGTTGTTTGTATTCTATTACCTCACTCTGTGTGTACACACGAAAGTATCATAAGGGATCTATCTATGGTACGAGTATGCACATCACGATCGAACGCGTGATCTGCCGGCACCGGTACGAGCGCCGTGCGATCGTCATCGACCCCGACGAGGTTGTCGAGTCCTGCACCAAGTGCGGCAAAGAGCGAGTCCGGTCGGTCACCGGATCGTAACACGAGCGCGGGTCTGCCTCCCGTTCGCGCGGCCGCCGCTCGCCGATCCCGGCGGCGGCGATTCCGGTCGGCGTCGGTCCCCTCACGTCGCTTCGAGCAGTTCGTCGAGCCGTCGCACGCGGTGGTCACCGAGCACGCACCGCCCGCGGTCCTCGTGGCCGACGCGCTCGACATGGACGGCGTCGAGCCCGGCGTTCCACGCCGCACCCACGTCGCTTTCGCCGTCGCCAGCGTAGTATCCGCGGTCCGTGGCCGGATCGACGTCGAGTGCGGCCATCGCGTGCTCGATCGGGTCGGGGTCGGGCTTCCAACCGGTCTCGTCGGTACAGCAGACGACCGCGTCGAACCGCCCGGCGAGATCCAGCCCGTCGAGCACCGGATCCGCGAGGAACCGCTGACAGTGGGTGACGAGCCCGACCGGACCGCCGACCTCGTCGACGCGGTCGAGCAGTCGGGCAGCGTCGTCGTGGAGGTACGTCGCCTCCGCACGGGCGATCGGGTCCTCGACCGCGTGAAACGCCGGCCAGAACGCATCCGGGTCGACGCCGATCTCACGGAGGGTGTCGCCGCGCGCGCCGCCGAGGCCGTGCCAGAGGACGCGCGCCTCTCGATCCGAGAAGCGTCTGTCGAGCCTGTTACCGACCCGGTCGAACACCGCGCGGGTGTACGACCACTCGGCGTCGACGAGCGTTCCGTCGAGATCGAACAGGTGGAAGTCGTACTCGGCGGGGCGCATCCGACAGCCGTAGGCCGTCCCGAAATATATCGATTGCGCCGCGGGCGATAGGGGGAAATGTACGGAACCCCTAGCCCGCGTATGCTCGCGCTGATCGGGTTCGTCACCCTCGTCGCGCTCGTCGGATTTCACGTCCTGCTCGCCGGGGTGACGACGCGTTTTTTCCGTCTTCGCCTGTCGACCGCGTGGGGGTCGGTCGTCTACACGATCGTCTTGACGCCGATACTGCTTTTCGTCTCGACGCTGTTTTTCACCGGCGTGCTCAACGTGGGCGTCGGCCTCGACCTCGGGAGTCCGACCATCGTGTTCGGGCTGCTCATCGCGCTCCCGATCGTGCTCGGCGTGGCCATCGACTACCTCTACGTCCCATCGCCCGACGAGTACGAGCTGCCGGACACGCGGTGAGCGTGCCGACTGACGACGAGCCGAGTGGGTATCCTCGACGGGGCGACCGGCGAGACGCTACGCGCCGGTGAGGTCCGCGACGATCTCGCAGACTCGGTCGCTGACCGCCGCCTGCGGCGCGGTCGCGTCGACCCGGTGGAAGCGGTCCGGCTCGGCGTCGATCAGCCGCTCGTAGTTCTCGCGGACCGCGGCGAGGTAGCCGTCCTGCTCGAACTTGTTCGTCCGCCCGGCCCGCTCGGCCGCTGTCCGCGCGTCGAGGTCGAGGTAGATCGTCGCGTCGGGCGGTCGCGAGAACGGCGCGTGGATATCGCGGACGTACGCCAGCGGTCGCTCGATGTCGACCTCGCTCGCGGCGAGCGTCGCCGCCTGATACGCGAACCGCGAGTCGGAGTAGCGGTCCGAGATCACGAGGGTTCCGTCCGCGAGAGCCGGCTCGATCGTCCGCGAGAGGTGGTCCGCGTGATCGGCCGTGTAGAGAAACAGCTCCGCGAGCGGGTCCGCGTCGTCGGCCTCGATCGACCGGTAGACCGCGTCGCCGTACCAGCTGTCGGTCGGCTCGCGAGTGAACGTCGCGTCGCCGAAGCGGTCGCGCAACGCCTCCCACGCGGTCGTCTTGCCGCTCCCGTCGATCCCCTCCAGCGTGATAAGCATGGGTGCGCTCGGACGCGCCAGAGAATAAACGGTCCGGGTTTCGAAGGGGAGACCGGTACCGTACCGTCTCCGGTGTGAGTCCCCGCCGCCGACGAGCGACGTTGTCCTTTTTAGTGGACTGGCGGTGAATCGCCGTCATGGTCAGCGACGTTCCCGCACCGCGGTCGACACGGAGGCACCGATGGTAGCCGTCGCCGTCTCGGTCACCCGCGTGGTCGCTGCGCTCGTGCTCGTGGCACTGAACGGCTTCTTCGTCGCGAGCGAGTTCGCGTTCGTGCGGGTCCGTTCGACCTCCGTCGAACAGCTCGTCGAGGAGGGTCGCGCCGGGTCCGGCGCGCTGCAGGACGTGATGGAGAGCCTCGACGATTACCTCGCGGCGACGCAGCTCGGGATCACGATCGCGTCGCTCGGGCTGGGGTGGATCGGCGAGCCCGCGGTCGCCGCGCTCCTCGAACCCGTGCTCGGACCGCTGCTCCCTGAGAGCCTCGTTCACCTCGTCGCGTTCGCGATCGGGTTCGGCGTCATCACCTTCCTCCACGTCGTGTTCGGCGAGCTCGCGCCGAAGACGATCGCCATCGCGCAGGCGGAGCGGGTCGCGCTGCTTTTGGCCCCGCCGATGAAGCTCTCCTACTACCTGTTCGCCCCCGGAATCGTCGTGTTCAACGGAACCGCGAACGCGTTCACGCAGGCCATCGGCGTCCCGCCGGCGTCCGAGACCGACGAGACGCTCGAAGAGCGCGAACTCCGTCGCGTGCTGGCCCGCTCCGGCGAGGCCGGGCACGTCGCCGACGCGGAAGTCGAGATGGTCGAACGCGTCTTCGAACTCGACGACACCGTCGTCCGCGAGGTGATGGTCCCTCGCCCCGACGTGGTGAGCGTGCCGGTCGACGCCGACCTCGACGCGATCCGAGCGATCGCGCTCGACGCGGGACACACACGCTACCCGGTCGTGGCCGACGATGACGCCGACCGCGTGGTCGGCTTTCTCGACGTGAAAGACGTGTTGCGAGCCGTCGAGACCGGCGACGAGTCGGTCACCGCCGGCGACCTCGCGCGCGACCTGATCGTCGTCCCGGAGGCGACATCGCTCAGCGACCTCCTCGTCCAGTTCCGCACCGAACAGCGCCAGATGGCCGCCGTCGTCGACGAGTGGGGAGCCTTCGAGGGGATCGCCACCGTCGAGGACGCCGTCGAGGCGCTCGTCGGCGACCTCCGCGACGAGTTCGACGCCGGCCGCGGCGAACACACCATCCGGAAGGAGGCCGAGGGGACCTACGAGGCCGACGGCTCCGTCTCGCTGTCGGTCGTCAACGAGACGCTCGGCACCGACTTCGACGGGAACGGATACGAGACGCTCGGCGGGCTCGTGTTGGACCGTCTCGGTCGCACGCCGGACCCGGGCGACGCCGTCTCGGTCGGCGGGTACGGATTCGAGGTCACGGCGGTCGACGGCGCTCGGATTTCGACCGTGCGAGTGACCCGGACGGACATCGAGCCCGGGACCGCCGGAACCGAGACCGAGGACGACGCGAGTGGCGGCGTCGACGATACCCGCGACGACAGCGACGAGGAATAGCGACGACGCGCCGATCTATCGGGCGAACGCGGGGTGCATTTTTACCCACACGCGGTGACGGTGCGCGCATGCTCGACCGGATCCTCTTCCCGACGGACGGGAGCGACGGGGCGAGCGAGGCCTTCGAGCACGTCCTCGATCTCGCCGCCGACCACGCCGCGACCGTCCACGTACTCAACGTCGCCGACACGACCCACGACAGCGTCACGCGGATCGGCGGTGATGTCGTCGACGTGCTCGAACGCGAAGGCGAATCGTTCGTCGCGGAGCTCGCCGACCGCGCCGCCGACCGCGGCGTCTCGGTGGTGACCGACGTCGTACAGGGCGGGGTCGAAGCGACGATCGTCGCGTACGCGGCGGAACGCGACGTTGACCTGATCGCGATGTCGACGCGGGGACGAACCGGGCTCGATCACCTGCTTCTCGGGAGCACCACCGAGCGGGTGCTCAGGCGATCGAGCGTGCCGGTGCTCAGCGTCCGTCCCGGTGACGCGACGACGCGGTACCCGTATCGAAACGTCCTCGTCGCGACCGACGGGAGCGACCACGCCGACGCCGCGGTCGAGCGGGCCGCGGCGCTCGCGGTCGCGACGGGCGCGACGGTCCACGCGCTGTCGGTCGTCGACGTCGGTGCCGTGGGGAGCGAGGCGTACTCGGGCGTCGGCGCGCTGGTCGATTCCGCCGAGGAGACCGTCGCGGCGGCGGCCGACACCGCCGCGACCGAGGGCGTCGACACGGTCGAGGCCGTCGAGATCGCCGCGTCGGCCTCCGGCGGGATTCGGTCGTACGTCGCCGACCACGACATCGACCTCGTCGCGTTGGGGACGCGCGGACGGTCCGGCGTCGAGCGGTATCTGCTCGGGAGCGTCGCCGAGCAGACCGTTCGGACCGCGCCCGTGCCGGCGTTGATCGTTCCGGGGCCCGATCGAGGGGACGGGTGACGTCCGGATCCGCCCGCGCCATCTCAACGGAACGGCGACTCCGCGGTAGGTTTACGGGGCTTCCGCCCCTCGCGATCCGTATGAAAGTGTTGGTAGCCGGCGGAACCGGATTCATCGGATCGCACCTCTGTCGCGCGCTCGCGGACGGGAGCCACGAGGTGACCGCCCTCTCGCGATCGGCCGACGACACGCCCGAGGGCGTTTCCGCCGCCGTCGGCGACGTCACCGACTACGACTCGATCGTCGACGCGGTCGACGGGCAGGACGCCGTCGTGAACCTCGTCGCGCTCTCGCCGCTGTTCGAGCCGAAGGGGGGAAACGTCATGCACGACCGTATCCACCGCGGCGGCACCGAGAACCTCGTTCGGGCCGCCGAGGAGGGCGGGATCGACCGGTTCGTCCAACTGAGCGCGCTCGGTGCCGACCCGGACGGGACGACGGCGTACATCCGCGCGAAGGGCGAGGCCGAGGCGATCGTCCGCGACAGCGACCTCGGGTACACGATATTCCGCCCGTCCGTCGTCTTCGGCGACGGCGGCGAGTTCGTCTCGTTCACCAAGCGACTGAAGGGTATGTTCGCGCCGGGTATCCCGCTTTATCCCCTGCCGGGCGGCGGGAAGACCCGGTTCCAGCCCATCCACGTCGAGGACCTCGTCCCCATGCTCGTCGCGGCGCTGGAGGCGGACGAACACGTCGGCGAGACCTACGAGGTCGGCGGTCCGGAGCGGCTGACGCTCCGCGAGGTGACCGACCTCGTGTACGAGGCCGAACAGCGCGGCGTCACCATCGTGCCGCTGCCGATGCCGCTGGCGCGGATCGGGCTGTCTGTGCTCGGTGCCGTCCCCGGCTTCCCGATGGGGCCGGACCAGTACCGATCGCTACAGTTCGACAACACGACGGCCGACAACGATATCGACGCGTTCGGCGTCGACGCCGACGAACTGACGACGCTTTCCGGGTACCTGGGCGTCGCATGATCGACCCCCGACTCGCGGGATCGTTCGACGCCGGATCGGTCGGAGCGAGCCGCGACCCTCAGAGCCACTCGCCGACAGCGATCTCAGCGCTGGTAACGTCAACCGAAGGCTTAAATAGGAGTTTACGCTCTGTTTTTTCCAAAGGTCGAGGGAGCACACGATGAAACTTGCAATGATCGGATTCGGACAGGCGGGGGGAAAAGTCGTCGACAAGTTCCTGGAGTACGACAAGCGGACCGGGTCGGAGATCGTCCGCGCGGCCGCGGCCGTCAACACGGCCAAGGCGGACCTGATGGGACTTGAACACATCACCGAGAAACAGCGGGTCCTCATCGGACAGTCCCGCGTGAAGGGCCACGGTGTCGGCGCGGACAACGAGCTCGGCGCGGAGATCGCCGAGGAGGACATCGACGAGGTGCAGGGCGCGATCGACTCGATCCCGGTCCACGAGGTCGACGCGTTCCTCGTTGTCGCCGGGCTCGGCGGAGGAACGGGATCCGGCGGCGCGCCGGTGCTCGCGAAACATCTCAAGCGGATCTACACGGAGCCCGTCTACGGGCTCGGTATCCTGCCGGGCAGCGACGAGGGCGGAATCTACACGCTCAACGCCGCCCGCTCGTTCCAGACGTTCGTCCGCGAAGTGGACAACCTGATGGTGTTCGACAACGACGCGTGGCGACAGACCGGCGAGTCCGTTCAGGGCGGCTACTCCGAGATCAACGAGGAGATCGTCCGCCGGTTCGGAATTCTGTTCGGCGCCGGCGAGATCCAGCAGGGACAGGAGGTCGCAGAGAGCGTCGTCGACTCCTCTGAGATCATCAACACGCTCTCCGGCGGCGGCGTCTCGACCGTCGGATACGCGGAAGAGGAGGTCGAAGAGCGAAGTTCCGGCGGGCTGCTCTCTCGGCTCCGCAACGACGACGACGAGGACGAACTCGACAGCGCGCACACGACGAACCGGATCACGAGCCTCGTCCGCAAGGCGGCGCTCGGTCGGCTCACGCTGCCCTGTGAGATCGAGGGCGCAGAGCGCGCGTTGCTCGTGCTCGCCGGGCCGCCGGAGTACCTCAACCGGAAGGGAATAGAGCGCGGGCGCAAGTGGCTCGAAGAGCAGACCGGATCGATGGAAGTCCGGGGAGGCGACTACCCGTACCGCGGTGCCGGGTTCGTCGCGACCGTCATCCTGCTCGCCGGCGTCACGAACGTCCCGCGGATCAAGGAGCTCCAGCAGGTCGCCATCGAGGCGCAGGACAACCTCGACGAGATTCGCGAGGAGAGCGAGGAGAACCTCGACGAGCTCGTCAGCGACGGCAGCGACGAGCTGGAATCGCTGTTCTAGGACGACCCGCTCGATGGAGGTCCTCGTTCCGTTTTCCACCGAGTGCCCCAAGTCCCGACTCTCGACCGTCTTGGATCCTGCCGAGCGCGCGACGTTCGCCCGAGCCATGCTCTCGGACGTGCTCGATGCCGTCGCGGCGGCCGGCGGCGAGCCGCGGGTGCTCGCGACCGGGCCGGTCGACGCCGTGGTCGATTGCCCGGTCGAAATCGATGACCGGCCGCTGACGACCGCGGTGAACGCGGCGCTGGCGGACCGACGCGCGGCCGCCGATCGGCCCGTCGGGATCGTCATGGCCGACCTCGCTATCGCAACTCCGTCCGCGCTCCGAGGACTGTTCGAGACCGTCGAGCGATCCGCAGATGTCTCGATCGCGCCCGGTCGCGGTGGCGGGACGAACGCACTCGCCGTCGAGCACGCTGAGTTTCGCGTGGACTACCACGGCGCGTCCTATTGCGATCACCGGCGAATCGCAGACGAGATCGACGCGACCGTCAGCGTGATCGACTCCCACCGGTTGGCGACCGACGTGGACGAGCCCGCGGACCTCGCGGAGGTGCTGATACACGGGGACGGCGCGGCCGCAGCGTGGCTCCGCGACGTCGGAATCACCCTTGACGATAGCGGCGGGCGAGTCGGCGTCGAGCGCGTTTGAGCGAGCGAGTCCGCGACCGGATCTGGGACCGCGATCCTTTTTGAGCCCCGGCCGCGACTCACGGCCGTGTTCACGGTGGCCGACGAGTACGACATCGACCTGTCGATCGATGCGGCCCACGTCGAGCGGCTGCTGTCGGTGTCGCCGGCGGACGTCGATCCCGCCGAGCGACTCACCTTCGCCCGGAACGTCTTCGTGCCGCTGACGACCGCGTGCCGGTACACCTGCACCTACTGCACCTACTACGACGTGCCCGGGGAGGCGTCGCTTCTGTCCCCCGAAGAGATCCGGACGCGATGTCGGGTGGGAGCCGACGCGGGCTGCACGGAGGCGCTTTTCACCTTCGGTGACGACCCGGACGACCGGTACACCGCGATCCACGAGCGGCTGGACGAGTGGGGGTTCGACTCGATCTACGACTACCTCCACCGCGCCTGCGAGATCGCGTTGGAGGAGGGGCTCCTCCCGCACTCGAACCCCGGCGACCTCACCGAGGCGCAGTTCGGCGACCTGCGCGCGGTGAACGCCTCGATGGGCGTCATGCTGGAGACGACCGCCGACGTCGACGCGCACAGCGGCGGCCGCCGGAAGGCGCCGGGACAGCGGCTCAACACGATCCGCGCGGCGGGTCGACAGGGCGTTCCGTTCACCACGGGGATCCTCGTCGGCATCGGCGAGGGATGGCGCGACCGCGCGGAGAGTCTGCTCGCCGTCCGCGAGCTACACGAGCGACACGGCCACGTGCAGGAGGTGATCGTTCAGAACGTCGTTCCGAACGAGCGGTCGGACTTCCCCAAGCCGGATCTTGCGACGATGCGCCGAGTCGTCGCGATGGCGCGGGCGGCGCTTCCCCCGGACGTCTCCGTGCAGGTGCCGCCGAACCTCTCACCGGCGGCCGACCTCGTCGACTGCGGCATCGACGACCTGGGCGGCGTCTCGCCGATCACGGACGACTACATCAACCCCGAGTACGCGTGGCCGGACCTCGACGGGCTTCGAGACGTGGCCGACGCCGGCGGGATGCCGCTCCGCGAACGGCTCCCGACGCACGCCCGATACCTCTCGGACGGTGTCCGGCCGGTCGGAGTGGACCCGGCTCCGTCGCCGACGGGCCGCGACGGGTGGCTCCCGTCCGCAGTCCGCGACCGGATCCGATCCGACGACGTGCACGGACGGCGACTCCGCGGGGTCGCGCGGGGCGACGGACCGCTCGCAGTCCGGAGCGACTGAGCGGCCACCGGACGTAAACAACCGCGAAGCCCGTACCTTCTTTATATACTCTCCCGAATGGTTCGATGATGGTACCACTCCAGTTCGGACTGACGGGATTGGCGGCGACGCTCGCCGGGATCCTCTTTACCGTGTTCCTGTTCGCGGCCGGCTTCGTGGCCGTGCTGCTGATCGGCAAGGTCGTCGCGATTCCCGCGGTCGAGCGGACCCTCGGCTCCCGCGGGTTCGACGAGGCCGTGTTGAGCCTCGGATCGAGCGTCGCGAACGCGGTCATCTGGGTCGCCGCGATCGCGATCGGGTTCACGATCGCCGGCTACGGCGCGTTCCTCTCGGCGTTCGCGGTGTTCGGCGGCGCGATCGCCCTAGCGATCGGGTTCGCCGCGCAGGACTTGCTCGGTAACTTCGTCGCCGGCGTCTTCATCCTGAAGGACAAGCCGTTCGAGGTCGGCGACTGGATCGAGTGGAACGGGAACGCGGGGCGAGTCGAAGACATTGATCTGCGCGTCTCGCGGGTCCGAACGTTCGACAACGAGCGGATCACGGTGCCGAACGGCGACCTCGCGAACAACGCCGTCACCAATCCGGTGGCCTACGAGACGCTCCGGCAGAAGTTCGTCTTCGGTATCGGCTACGACGACGATATCGACGAGGCGACGGACATCATCGTCGAGGAGGCCGAGAGCCACGACGAAATACTCGACGACCCCGCGCCGTCGGTTCGGCTGACGGAACTGGGTGATTCGGCGGTCGGGCTGCAGGCGCGGATCTGGATCGCCGACCCCGACCGCGGGGACTTCGTCCGCGTGCGGTCGGAGTACGTCGCCGCGGTGAAAGAGGCGTTCGACGACGCCGGCATCGACATGCCGTACGTCCACCGGCAGCTCACCGGCAGCGTCGAAGTCGTCGAAGCGGTCGCAGACGACGAGTAGGATCGAGACAACGCACGGCCGGCGTCGCCGAGCGGTCCGCGCTCGCGACGCTCGCTCTCCCGACGGCCGTCGACGGAACCACTTTTCACTCACCACTAGAAAGTACCACTGATGAATCCCAGCGAGTGGCGGACGTATCTGGTGACGCAGTCGAGCCGGTCGGCCGGTCGCGACACCGAGGCGGTCGTCGAGGCGGCGATCGACGGCGGCGTCGATGTCGTGCAGCTCCGCGAGAAAGATCGTTCGGCCCGCGACAGATACGAACTCGGTCGGCGGCTCCGCGAGGTTACGGCGGCGGCATCGGTGCCGTTGCTCGTCAACGACCGGGTCGACCTCGCCGCGGCGATCGACGCCGACGGCGTCCACCTCGGCCAGTCGGACCTGCCCGTCGAGGTCGCTCGCGAGCGGCTCGGTTCCGACGCCGTCGTCGGTTGTTCGACGTCGACGGTCGCGGAGGCGGAGGCCGCGGCGGCGGCTGGCGCGGACTACCTCGGCGTCGGCGCGGTGTACGGAACGGTGTCGAAGGACGTTCCAGAGGAGAAAAACGGGATCGGGACCGAGCCGGTGGCGGCGATCGCCGACGCCGTTGACGTTCCGGTGTTCGGGATCGGCGGGATAACCGCCGAAAACGCGAGACCCGTGGTCGAGGCGGGAGCGACCGGCGCGGCGGTCATCTCGGCGATCACCGCCGCGGACGACCCGACGGCCGCAACCGCTGCGCTCGGCGAGGTGATCGCCGGTGCCCGCTGAGCCGATCGACGACGAGCGAATCCGCGCGACGCTGTCGGCCGTTCGGGAGTCGGCGCCGCTCGTCCATCACCTCACCAACGACGTGACCGTAAGCGAGACGGCGAACGTCACGCTCCACTGGGGCGGCCTCCCCGTGATGGCCGACGCCCCGGCCGAGGCGGGCGACATGGCTGCCGGCGCTGACGCGGTCGTGATCAACACCGGGACGGCCTCCGAGACCGATGTCGACGCCATGGTCGACGCCGGGGCTCGCGCGAACGAGGCCGGCATCCCGGTAGTGCTCGACCCGGTCGGCTACGGGGCGACCCCGCACCGCGTCGAGTCGGTCGGTCGCCTCCTCGACGCGGTCGAGTTCGACGTGATCAAGGGCAACGTCGGTGAGATCCGAGGCCTCGCGGGCGAGGAGGCGACCGTCAAGGGCGTCGAATCGGTCGGAGACAGCGGCGGCTCGGCGTCCGCCGCGCGGGCGCTCGCCGCGGAGACTGGCGCGGTCGTCGTGGCGTCCGGTCCGGTCGACGTCGTCGCTGACGACGGAGCGAGCCACGAACTCGCGGTCGGACACGAGCGAATGGGGTCGTTCGTCGGGTCGGGCTGCATGCTCGCGAGCACGCTCGGGACGATGACCGCGGTGGCCGACGCGTCCGACTCGTCGGTCGACTCGACGCGGGAGGCCGCGCTCGTCGCGTGTGCGGCCTACGGGATCGCCGGCGAGCGGGCCGCCGCGTCGGACCCCGCCGGCCCCGCGAGTTACCGGACGGCGTTCATGGACGCGGTCGCGTCGCTGGCGGCCGACTTCTCCGACTCCGACGTCGAATCCCGCGTGTCACAGGCGTGATGCGCTGATGACGGCGATCAACTGACTTCGGGTGTGTGAAGGCGACGAGGGCGAACAGGCGGTGCGTGTGGCGGGCGGTCACGCCGACCGACCCCGACCGCACGGGACCGCACCGCGCACCCGCGTTCCCCCGCGCGGTGACTGAGGCTGGCACGGGATGGCTGGCCGCGGTATCGATGATAAGCTACCGGGTTGCGGCCTTCCACTCGCGGAGGCCGAGCCGAGCGCCGTCGAGGTCGTCTGCGGGTGCCTCGGTGGCGGCCCAGACGAACAGCGGCGCAACGCTCTCGGGGTCGCGAGCGCGCTCTTTGCCGGTGAGATCGGTTGCGACGAGCCCGGGATCGACGACGCCGACCGTCGCGTCGAGGTCGGCAGCAAACCCGCGCGCGACCGCCTCGGCAGCGGCCTTCGAAATCGCGTACGCGCCCATCCCCGGAGTCGAGTCGTGCGCGACGGACCCCGACGGGACGAGTATTCGGGCATCCGCGGCGAGGTGCGGAACCGCCTCCCGGATCGTCGCGAACACGCCGCGGGCGTTCGTCCGCATCGTGTCGTCGTAGTCGGCGTACGAGAGGCTGTCCATCGGCTTCTCGCCAGGTGCGCCGTGGAGGATCGCCGCGTTCGCGACCGCGACGTCGATCGGTCCCGCCTCGCGGGCGACCCGCTCGAAGAACCGTTCGAGGTCGAACTCGTCGCGCACGTCGACGCGGACTCCCCAGGCGGTGCCGGCGGGGTCGCCCACTCCGTCGCTCCCGTCGGAGACGTCCGTTCTTCCGGTCTCGTCGCTCGCCCCGTTCAGCGTCGCGACGGTGCGATCGACCGCGTCGCCGTCGCGGCCGGAGACGGCGACGAACGCGCCCGCGGCGACGAACGCCTCGGCGACCGCCCGCCCGATCCCGCTCGTTGCGCCGGTGATCGCGACCGTCGGATCCATTAGGTGTCGGTAGGACCGTCGGCGACTTAGGCGTACCCACTCGATCGGTGGAATCGATACGGGGCCGATCCGCGTCGCGGCCGTCTGGCCGGTCTTTATACTTCCGCCGAGCGTACGATCGTCCATGGACGTGGCCCCGGATATCGACGCCGCGGCCGGCGAGTCCGTCGTCGTGATCGGCGGCGGGTTCGGCGGCCTCTCGACCGCGTGTTACCTCGCCGACGCCGGTGCGGACGTGACCCTCCTCGAAAAGAACGGACAGCTCGGCGGGCGCGCGAGCCGGCTCGAAGCCGACGGCTTCCGGTTCGACATGGGGCCGTCGTGGTACCTGATGCCCGACGTCTTCGAGCGGTTCTTCGGCCACTTCGACCGGACGCCCGAGGAGTTCTACGAGCTGGAGCGGCTCGACCCTCACTACCGGGTGTTCTGGAAAGACGGGGACCGAGTCGACGTGCTCCCGGACCGTGAGGCGAACCGAGAGCTGTTCGAGGAGTACGAGCCCGGCGCGGGCGAGGCGTTCGACGCGTATCTGGAGGAGGCGGAACGCACCTACGAGATCGGGATGGAACATTTCGTGTACGAGGACCGCCCGAAGCTGCGCGATTACGTGGATAAGGACGTGCTCCGGTACTCGTGGGGGCTCTCGCTTTTAGGCAAGATGCAGGGACACGTCGAGGGCTACTTCGACCACCCCAAGCTCCAGCAGCTGATGCAGTACACGCTCGTGTTCCTCGGCGGCTCGCCGCACAACACGCCCGCGCTGTACAACCTGATGAGCCACGTCGACTACAACATGGGCGTCTACTACCCGGAGGGCGGGATCGGAGCGGTCGTCGACGGGATCGCCGAACTCGGCGCGGATCTGGGCGTGGAGTACGTCACCGACGCCGAGGTGACGGGGATCGAGGGCCGACGCGGCGCGTTCGCGGTCGACACCGTCGGAGACGACCGCTACCTCGCGGACCTCGTCGTCTCGGACGCGGACTACGCGCACACCGAGCAGGAGCTGCTCCCGAAACACAAGCGGCAGTACAGCGAGGCGTACTGGGAGTCGCGGACGTACGCCCCCTCCGCGTTCCTGCTGTACCTCGGCGTCGAGGGCGACGTGCCGGAGCTCGCCCACCACACCCTCGTGTTGCCGACGGACTGGGACGAGCACTTCGCGCAGATATTCGACGACCCCTCGTGGCCGGACGACCCCGCATACTACCTCTGTGTGCCCTCGAAGACCGACGACACGGTCGCGCCCGAGGGGCACAGCAACCTCTTCGCCCTGGTGCCGATCGCGCCGGGGCTGGAAGACACACCCGAGCGTCGCGAGGAGTACCGCGACCTCGTGATAGACGACGTCGCGGCGAACACCGGGACGGACCTGCGCGACCGGATCGTCTTCGAGGAGACGTTCTGCGTCGACGACTTCGCCGACCGATACAACAGCTATCGGGGGAGCGCCCTCGGGCTCGCACACACCCTTCGACAGACTTCGCTGCTCCGGCCGCCCCACCGCTCTGAGGCGGTCGACGGGTTCTACTTCACCGGCTCGACGACGACGCCCGGCATCGGAGTTCCGATGTGTCTCATCAGCGGTCAACTGACCGCAGAGTCGATATCGGACTCGATCTGAGCGTGAGTGATTCCGTGACTGACCCCGACACGTCGACGGTGCCCGATGGATCCCGGGGAGGGGTCACGGACTTTCTTCGGTACCTGCTGGTGTTGTCGCGTCCGCGCTTCTGGCTGTACCTCGCCGGTCCAGTCGCCGTCGGCGTCACCTACGGGGTCGCTGACGTGAGCGAACTGTTCACGCCGGTCACGGTCGCGCTCGCGGGCTATTTCCTCGTGCCCGCGAACGTCTACCTCTACGGCGTCAACGACGCCTTCGACGCCGACATCGACGAGGTGAACCCGAAGAAGGAGGACCGCGAGGCGCGCTGGCGAGGTGACCGCCTCGTCGCGCTCGCGGTGGTCGCCGCGGGGGTCATCGGGATCGCGACGTTCGCGGTCACGCCCCGCGTCGCGTGGCCGTACCTCGCCGGCTTCTTCGCGCTCGGTGCGGCCTACAGCGCGCCTCCCCTACGGTTCAAGACCACGCCGCTCGCGGACTCCGTCTCGAACGGGCTGTACGTCCTCCCCGGCGCGGCCGCGTACGCGACCGCCGCGGGGACGCACCCGCCGCTCGCGGCGCTCGCCGGCGCGTGGCTCTGGACGATGGGGATGCACACGTTCTCCGCGATCCCCGACATCGAACCGGACCGAGCCGCGGGGATCCGCACGACAGCGACGGTTTTGGGTGAGGGATGGACGTACGTCTACTGCTTCGGCTGCTGGACCGCCGCGTCGATCGCGTTCGCCGCCGTCGACCTCCGCCTCGGCGCGCTGATCGGGGTATACCCCGTCTTCGTCGCGTGGGTCGCGACGTCGTCGGTCGCGGTCGACCGCGCGTACTGGTGGTTCCCGGCGCTGAACACGGTGATCGGAACGCTGCTCTCGATGGGCGGGCTCTGGCGCGTCTACCCGATCACGGAGGCGCTCGGATGACCGACGAGAGCGGACCGGCCGCGACCGACGGGCCGACCGCGACGGCGGCAGAGGGGACCGAAGAGCCCGCCTCGCGGGTCGCCGCCGCGCGCGCTCGGCTCCCGGACACGCGGAGCGAGGTCGAGGGACTCCTCGATCGGCTCGTCCGAGAGAACCGCTTTACCATCGCCGTGCTGTTCCCGCTCGTCGGGGCGGTCGCGCTCGTCGGCAGCGCCGAAGGGTGGGTGCCCGATCCCCTCGCGTTCAACCCGTGGTTCGTGCTGTTCGGCGTGCTGGTGATGCGCTCGCCGCTCGTCGTCGGCGTGTTGCCGTCGATCGACCGCCGCGCGCTCGGGTGGGTCGGTGTCTTGATCGGGTACACCTACGCGATCGAACTCGTCGGCGTCGCCACGGGGTGGCCGTACGGCGGCTTCGAGTACACGGTGAGCCTCGGCCCGATGCTGGCCGGCGTGCCGCTGGCGCTCCCCGTCTTCTTCATCCCGCTCGTGGTCAACGCGTACCTGCTCTGTCTGCTGCTTCTCGGCCCGCGAGCCGAGAACGGCTGGCTCCGGCTTGCGACCGTGATCGCCGCCGTCGTCGCGATGGACGTGGTCCTTGATCCGGGCGCGGTCGCGCTCGGATTCTGGGACTTCGGCGGTGGCGCGTTCTTCGGCGTGCCGCTCTCGAACTACGCCGGCTGGGTGCTCTCCGCGACCGTCGCGGTCGTCACCCTTGATCAGGCGTTCGCGCTCTCGGACCTCCGCGCCCGCCTGCGCGACTGCGAGTTCATGCTCGACGACATGGTGAGCTTCGTGATCCTCTGGGGCGGGATCAACCTCTTTTACGGGAACCTCGTTCCCGCCGCCGTCGCCGCCGCGTTCGGCGTCGGACTCGTCCGTGCGGACCGGTTCGACGCCCGGCTGTTCGCCCCGTGGACGTGACTGCGTGCTCGTCGACCGCTCCCGTCGCGCTCGCGACGCCCCGCTCACGTCGCCGACGGCGGTCGACACCACTCGAAATCGCTTATATATCGGCCGCCCGTCGATCGATCCATGAGCGTCCGCGCTGCCGCCGTCCCCTCGACGGCGGCGGAGGCAGAGAGATGAGCCGCCTCGCGATCGAGTACGGGTCACACGACCGCGTCAGAGAGGTAATCGATCGGCTGACCTACTGTGCGGAACACGTCAGCCGGTCGTTCGACGGGTGGGACGAGCCACACGTCAAGGGACCGGGGCTGTACTTCGCCGTCGTCGCGGACCGCGAGTACGGTGCGTACGCCGACCCGATGGGTGACAACCGCTGGCCTCGCGAGAGCTGTCGGTCCGTCTTCGAGGAGGACGGGTTCGTCGGCGCGGTCGAGACCGTGAGCCTCGAACGGGACGGCGGCATCGTCGTCGCCGCCGACGGCGAGATCGAAGCGCAGATGGTGCGGTTCCGCGACCTGGGGACCCGAAGCGACGAATCGGATCTCGTCGACGACGTGAGCTACGAGCCGTGGATGGGGTCCAGGCACATGAGCGCGCTTGAGACCTCGGTCCGCCCGGAGGTCATCGCGACGGTCACCCTGAGCGAGGAGACGGGGCGCGTGAGCGTCTTCCGCGACGGCGACGCCGAGTCGATGGAGCGAGACGAACTGGGCGGACGGTGGCGCGTCGACTGACCTCGCCGTCCCCCCGACGCGTCGCCGCCGGCGTCGGCGAAAACGCACGCTTACGACGGGGTTTTAACGCCGGGTTTCCTACCGTGACACATGATGACACAGATCGGGTTACGGCGTGCGGTCCCCGGTATCGCCCTCGACGGCGGTAACGGCAACAGGCTTATTCCCGAACCGGGTGCAGTTACTGGTATCTCCCGCGAGGAAGCATGAACGAAGTTCAACTCGAAGTGGCGAAGGCGTACCCGAACGACTCGGGGCGCGGCATCGCCCGACTCGACCCCGACACGCTGTTGCATCTGAAGCTCTCGCCCGGCGACATCATCGAGATCGAGGGCGCAGAAACGACCGCCGCGAAGGTGTGGCGCGCGGACCGGCAGGACTGGAACACGGACACCGTCCGCGTCGACGGGTTCACCCGCCAGAACGCCGACGTGGGCATCGGCGAGCGCGTCACCATCCGGAAGGCGGAAGCCGAGAAGGCCGACAAGCTCGTGTTGGCCCCGCCGGAGGAGGCGTCGGTCCAGTTCGGATCCGACGCCGCCGGCATGGTGAAACGGCAGATCCTCAAGCGGCCGGTCGTCGAGCGCGACATCGTCCCCGTGATGTCCTCGACGAACCACCCGTTCATGCGGTCGCCGGGACAGGCTATCCCGCTGATCGCGGTCGAGACGGAGCCGGAGGGCGTCTGTCTCATCACCGAAGACACCGAGGTCGAACTGCGCGAGGAGCCGATCTCCGGGTTCGAGAAGACCGGCGGCGGAATCACCTACGAGGACATCGGCGGGCTCCAGTCGGAGATCCAGCGCGTCCGCGAGATGGTCGAACTGCCGATGAAACACCCGCAGATCTTCTCGAAGCTCGGCATCGAGCCGCCGCAGGGCGTCCTGCTCCACGGGCCGCCGGGCACGGGGAAGACCCTGCTCGCGAAGGCCGTCGCCAACGAAACCTCGGCGTCGTTCTTCTCCATCGCCGGTCCCGAGATCATTTCGAAGTACTACGGCGAGTCCGAACAGCAGCTCCGAGAGATATTCGAGGACGCCAAAGAGGAGAGCCCGAGCATCATCTTCATCGACGAGCTCGACTCGATCGCGCCCAAGCGCGAGGACGTCACCGGCGAGGTCGAGCGCCGGGTCGTCGCCCAGTTGCTGACGATGATGGACGGGCTCGAAACCCGCGGGCAGGTGATCGTCATCGGCGCGACGAACCGGGTCGACAGCGTCGATCCGGCGCTCCGCCGTCCCGGGCGGTTCGACCGCGAGATCGAGATCGGCGTCCCCGACGAGGTGGGTCGAAAGGAGATCCTCCAGATCCACACCCGCGGGATGCCGCTCTCGGACGACGTGAGCTTAGATCACCTCGCGGACGAGACGCACGGCTTCGTGGGCGCCGACATCGAGAGCCTCACCAAGGAGGCGGCGATGAAGGCGCTGCGCCGCTACCTCCCCGAAATCGACTTAGACGAGGAGGAGGTCCCGCCGAGCCTGATCGACCGGATGATCGTCAAGCGCGACGACTTCTCGGGCGCGTTGAACGAGGTCGAGCCCTCGGCGATGCGCGAGGTGCTCGTCGAGCTCCCGAAGATCTCGTGGGACAACGTCGGCGGGCTCTCCGAGGCCAAACAGCAGGTGAAAGAGTCGGTGGAGTGGCCGCTCTCCTCCCCCGAGAAGTTCGACCGGATGGGCGTCGACGCGCCGAAGGGCGTGCTGTTGTACGGCCCTCCCGGTACCGGGAAGACGCTGATGGCGAAGGCCGTCGCCAACGAGACGAACGCGAACTTCATCTCCGTGAGGGGGCCACAGCTGCTCTCGAAGTGGGTCGGGGAAAGCGAGAAGGCGATCAGACAGACCTTCCGGAAGGCCCGGCAGGTGAGTCCGACGATCATCTTCTTCGACGAGCTCGACAGCCTTGCGCCCTCGCGCGGGCAGGAGATGGGCAACAACGTCTCCGAGCGCGTCGTCAACCAGTTGCTGACCGAACTGGACGGGTTAGAGGACATGGGCGACGTGATGGTGATCGGTGCGACGAATCGTCCCGACATGATCGACCCCGCGCTCCTCCGGTCCGGTCGGTTCGACCGACTCGTGATGATCGGGCAGCCGGACCAGGAGGGCCGCGAGCAGATTCTGGAGATCCACACCCGAGACACGCCGCTCGCTCCCGACGTGAGTCTGCGCGAGATCGCAGAGATAACCGACGGCTACGTCGGCTCGGATCTCGAGGGGATAGCCCGCGAGGCCGCAATCGAGGCGCTGCGCGACGCCGACGACGCCGAGGAGGTCGAGATGAAGCACTTCCGGGCCGCGTTAGAGTCGGTGCGGCCGACGATCAACGAAGACATCCTCTCGTACTACGAGGAGGTCGAACAGCAGTTCAAGGGCGGCGGCGGCGAGTCGCTCCGCGACACCGGCGGCCGGATCGGCTTCCAGTAACGACTCGTCTCACGCGGTGAGGTGTTTCTGCGCTCGACCGCGACCGGCGGAATCGATTGCGTTGCGGTCGTCGACCGGCCTACTCGTCGTCCGTGTCACACACGCCGAGCGGGAGCGCCTCCGTCGCCGCGTCGTCGGCGTCGAGTCCCTCGTAGGCGTCGTCGATGAGTCGCGCGACCTGGGCCTCCGGGGTCACGCCGCGGGCGGCGGCGAGCGCCGTGAGCCGCTCGTACTGCTCGGGCGGGACGGACACCGTACCATCGTTCATACGCGAACTGGATGTCGGAGCTACAAAAGCGTTGTTCGGGCCCTCCCCCACTGGCCGGGCGGCCCTCTGACCGGCTACCGACCGAGGTCGGCGTGTGCCGACGACAGGTGTCGGGACCCGAGCGCCGCGAGCAGCGAGAGCTCGCCGGCGAGCGCACAGACCGCGATCGCCTCCGCGAGCGCGTCTCCGTTGCTCCCGGCGGGGTCGCCGCCGCCGCGGACGCCAAGGATGTCCAGCCCGGCCGCCTGCGTCGGGAGCGTCGTCCCGCCGCCGACGGTGCCGACTTCGAGGCTCGCGATCGACACCGACGCGTAGAGGTCGCCGTCGGCCGTCGTCTCGGCGGTCGTGATCGCGTTCGCGCCCTCGACGACCTGCGCCTCGTCTTGTCCCGTCGCGAGGAACATCGCAGCCACCGCGTTGGCGACGTGGGCGTTGAACCCGAGCGAACCGGCCTTCGCCGACCCCACAAGGTTCTTGCGCGTGTTGATCTCGGCTATCGCCTCCGGTGTCGTGTGGAGCCGCTCCTCGACGATCTCTCGCGGCACCTCGACGTCGGCCGTGACGGAGCGCCCGCGCCCCTCGACGGCGTTGACAGCGGCGGGCTTTTTGTCCGAACAGAGATTCCCGGAGAGCGCGACGAGCGACGCGTCGGTCGCGGCCTCGATCCGGTCGCAGGCCTCCCGGGTCGCGATGGTCGCCATGTTCATGCCCATCGCGTCCTTCGTGTCGTAGCGGAACCGCAGGAAGACGTTGTTGCCGACGACGTACGGCGTCACGTCGAGGAGTTCGCCGTGGCTCGTCGTCGACTCGGCCGCCTCGCGGAGGACTCCTTCGCTGTCGCGGACCCACGCAACGAGCGCCTCGGCTTCGGCGACGTCGCGGACCCGGAACACCGGTGCGCGCGTCATCCCGCTTTTCGTCACGCGGGCGGTCGCGCCGCCGGCGTCGGTGACGACGGAGCAGCCGCGGTTGATCGAGGCGACCAGGGCCCCCTCCGTCGTCGCGAGCGGGAGGTACCGCTCGCCGGAGAGCGCGCCGCCGTCGATCGAGACCGGACCGGCGACGCCCATCGGCACCTGCACCGCCCCGATCATGTTCTCGATGTTCGACCCGTGTGCGTCGGCGGCGTCGAAGGCGTACTCACCGAGCGCGTCGACGTCGGCGTCGGCCGCCTCGGCGACGAGGCGGCGGCGGGCGGCCGCGGCGGTGTCGGCGTCGGCGTACTCCTCGATCTCGTGGAACCGCACGTCGCCGTCGCGGACGCGGTCCGCGAGCGACGCGGGCGAAGGATCCGTCATGGCCGAGTCTCCTCGCGGCGCGTGCTAATGGTTATCGGTTCGACCGGGGTCGGCGGGTGTTCCTGTTACCGGCTCACGAACTCGGAGAGTCGTTCTCGGATCGAGTCGCCGCCGAGCTTGAGGTAGTAGGCGTCGCCGCCGTCTTCGTAGTAATCGTCTATCCGGCGAATGACCTCGAATCCGAGGTGCTCGTAGAATCCGAGCGCGGTGTCGTTGGTCGTGCGGGCGTGACAGGTGACCGACCGGTGGTCCGCGGCGACGTCGGCGATGAGTCGCTCCGCGTGTCCCTGTCCGCGGTAGTCGGGATTGACGGCTAGAAAGAGCACGTAGCCGTCGCGGCGGACGGACGCGAACGCGACGAGCGTGTTGGTCTCGACGAGGAGGTGCGTCGTGGACCGGCGATAGGCGTCGATGAAGAACCCTCGACGCTGTCGTAACACGTCCTCGTCGGCGCGGATCCGCTCTTTGAGGTCCCACGCGGCCGACGCGTGCTCGGCCTCGCCGGGTGGATCCGTCCGTTTCTCTACGGTGACGCTCACTGTACGCAACTAACAGCCCTGTGGGATATAACTCCACCGCCACCGGGGACAGACCAGCGTCGGAGTCCGCGACAGAACTGTTTTGTCGCGGTCGGTCGTGGAGACTCGTATGCTCGAGGAGACGTCGCCGGGACGGAAGCGGCTCCGGCGATCCTTCGTGACCGGCGTCGCCGTGATCGTGCCAGCAGTCATCACTCTCGCCGTGCTGGGCTTCGTGTTCAACGCCATCTACGCCTACGTCGACGCCTTCTCGTCGGCGGTCGCGCCGCTCTCCTCACGAGTCTCGGTGCCGTTCGTCGGCTCGATCTCCCGCCAGTTGGTCGTCGAGATCGCGACGCCGATCGTGTTCGTCACCTCGCTTCTCGTCCTCGGGATCGCGGTGGAGTCGACCCGGTACGGCGAGCGGGCGGTCGAGTACACACACTACGCGATCGAGCAGGTCCCCGGCGTCGGGTCGGTGTATCAGGGGTTCAGGCAGATGAGCGACGCCATGCTCGAATCCGACGAGGGGAACTTCCGCGAGGTGGTTCTCGTGGAGTTCCCGACGGAGGGGACCTACACGCTCGCGTTCGTCACGAGCGCGACGCCCGAGGCGGTCACGGAGCCGACCGGAAACGGCGATATGCGGACGATTTTCATGCCGATGGCTCCGAATCCGGTCATGGGCGGTCACGTCGTCTTCGTCCCCGAAGACCGGATCGTCGAGGTGGACCTGAGCGTCGAGCAGGGGCTGCGCGCCGTGGTGACGTCCGGCGTCGCCCTGGAGGGCGCGGCCGAGGACGAAGACGCCGTCTCTCCCGACGCGGTCCACGCGGCCGATACGGCCACCCATCTGCGTGACGGCCTCGACACAGAGTGGGAGATGGCGACGACAGCGGAGGGTGCCGACGTGGCCGAGCCGGACCCGAACGCCGCGACCGAACGGAACGCCGCGAGCGAACGGGGCGACGCGACCGGAGGCTCCGACAGATGACGTACGCCCTGCGAGATCACACCGCGGACATCGCCGTCGAGGCGGCCGGGGACTCCCTCTCGGCGTTGTTCGCGTCGGTCGCCGACGGGCTCACGGCCGCGAGCTGTGAGTCGATCCCGGACACCGGGGAGCGGTTCGACCTCACTGTGCGCGCCGAGGGCCCGGAGGCACTGCTCTTCGATTACCTCGATCGACTGATCTACGAGCGCGACGTGCGGCTCGTGTTGCCGGCCGATCACCGGTGTTCTGTCTCCGCGTCTCACTCGGCCGAAGACGACGGGACGGACGCCGCGGATTCCGAAGACCGCGAGGACGCCACTTGGACGATCGACGCCTCCGCCCGCGGTGTCCCCCTCGCCGACGTTTCGGCCCGCGAGATCAAAGCAGTCACCTACTCCGAGATGACGCTCGAACGCCGCGACGACGAGTGGTACGGGTACGTCGTCTTCGACGTCTAACGAGCGATACGAGCGGCTTGTGACCGGCTCGCCCGAAGAGCTATGTTTTATCGAGACTATTGGTAACGTATGTCATTAAGTGGCGTGGCGACGGGACAGTGAAGTCGGTAGACGAGCACCACTGGATCGCCGGCGGGCTCTCCGGACTCGTCGCCGGCGCGGTAATAGGTGTCGTGTTACACGGGCACTGGGGCTCATGCCGATCATCCGTGCGCTCGTCGGCGTCGAGACCGTCCTCGCGGGCTGGACCGTCCACCTGTTCAACAGCACGCTGTTTGGCGGGCTGTTCGTCGCGATCTTCGACCGGTCCCTCTTCGCGGAGCTGCAGACGGATCTCGGAGGCTGTCTCTCGCTCCGCGTCGGCCACTCGGCGCTGCTCGGCGTGATCACTGGCGGGCTGTTGCTTCCGACCGCCCTCGCGATCGAGGGGGCCACGTCGCTCCCCGTCCCGACGCTGCCGGTCCCGGGGCTCACGGCGAGTCTCGAGTTCGGCGCGGTCATCGCGGTCGCACGCCTGTTGTACGGACTCGTACTCGGCGGGACGTTCGCGGTGTTCACCGTCACCGACGAGCCGAGCGAGCCGATCCCGGCCGATCCCGCCGACCGGTGAGGATCGCGGTGACGTCCACCGCTTTCCGGCGGTGACCGTCCCGTTCGTCCGGCACCCGCCCCGCCCGGATCTCCGTCGATCCGCCGCCGTTCGACCATTTATCCACGCGGGGCCCGTTGTCCTCGTATGACACGCACTCGCCTCGTCCGCCCGGCCTCGGTCCTCGCCGCGGCGCTCGCCGGTGTCGCTCTCGCGTCCGGCGTCGCCTCGGCGCACGTGCGGTACGTCACCTCGACTGCAGAGGTCGGCGAGGGGATCGCGTTCTTGGTCGACGCACTCGCTGACCCAGTGAACGCGACGGTGCTCGCGGGCGGCGGTCTCGCGCTGGCGGCCGCGGTCGTCACCTACCGCCGCGTTCACATTTTCGACCGCGATGTCGCGACCTTCCGGTCCGTGATGATCGAGTACCGAGACCTCCTCCCGTGGCTGTTGCGCCTCGGGTTCGGACTCCCGCTCGTCGGTGCGGGCTTCGCTGGCTACTTCCTCAACCCCGTGGTCGACCCGCTGATCGGCGGCGGCGTCGACCGACTCCTGCAGATCCTGCTTGGATTCATGATCATCTTCGGCTTCGGCACGCGCGTCGCCGCCGGAGCCGGGCTCGTCGCCTATCTGATCGCGCTCCCGGCCGCGCCGCTGCTCGTCTACTCGCTGGAGTGGATACCGGGATTTCTCGCGCTCGCGCTCGTCGGCAGCGGCCGCCCGAGCGCCGACCACGTGTTCGAGCGCGTCGCGTCCACGCCCGGGACGTTCTACAGCGAGATCGATCCGATCCGACGGGCCGTGGAGTGGGGGACCGACCGCCTCGACCGCCTCGAACGGTACGTGCCGACGGTAATCCGCGTCGGAATGGGCGTCGGGTTCGCGTTCCTCGGTCTGTTCGAGAAACTGCTCGCGCCGGAGATGGCCCGCGGCGTGGTCGAGCAGTACGGGCTCTCGACGGCGACGCCGATCCCGCCCGACCTGTGGGTCCTCGGCGCGGGGTTCGGCGAGATCGCCATCGGCGTCGCGATCGCCGTCGGCTTCTTCACCCGGGCGTCGGCGATGGCGGCGCTGTTCGTGTTCACGCTCACGCTGTTCGGGATCCCCGACGACCCCGTATTGGCGCACATCGGTCTGTTCAGTCTCGCGTCCGCGCTGTTGATCACGGGAGCCGGGCCGTACGCGCTTGACAACCGTCTCGCGGATCCGCGGCGCGCACCGGATGACGCCGGGTCCGAGGGTGCGGCGAAGCCTGCGGGTCCGGCGGACGACTGAGCGGCGCTCCTCGGCGAACGCGGACGACCGCCCGCGGGACGTAACGCTATTCCCCCGTCCCGGCGAACGCCGGCGTATGACAACCCGCGATATCGACGGGATCCGACTGGAGAAGGTGCGCGAGCACGTCTGGGAGATCCCACGCGAGGGCGACATGAACGTCCCCGCCCGCGTCCTCGCCAGCGAGGCGCTCTTGGAGGAGATCGGCGAGGATGACACCCTCGAACAGCTGCGGAACGCGACGCACCTCCCGGGGATGGTCGAGCCGGCTCTCTGTATGCCGGATGGCCACCAGGGCTACGGGTTTCCCGTCGGCGGCGTCGGCGCTATCGACGCCCGAACCGGCTGTATCTCGCCGGGAGCTATCGGTTACGACATCAACTGCGGCGTCCGGATGGTGCGGACGAGCCTCACCTACGACGACGTTCGGGGACGCGAACGAGAACTCGTCGACGCGCTGTTCGAGGCGGTTCCCTCCGGGCTCGGCGGCGGCGGCGTGATCGACGGGACCGCCGACGCCATCGACGGGGCCCTAGAGCGCGGCGTCGAATGGGCGGTGGAGGAGGGCTACGGGATCGAGAGCGACCTCGCGCGCTGTGAAGACGAGGGACGACGCCCGGACGCGCGCCCCGAGTACGTCACCCAAAAGGCGAAAGACCGCGGCCGCAACCAGCTCGGATCGCTCGGCTCCGGAAACCACTTCCTCGAAGTGCAGCGCGTCACGGACGTGTTCCGTGACGCGGTCGCCGAGTCGTACGGGCTCCGCGAGGACGGCATCGTCGTCCTGATCCACTGTGGGAGCCGCGGGCTCGGCCACCAGACCTGCAACGACTACCTCCGGCGGATCGAGACGGAGCACGGCGATCTGCTCGATTCGCTGCCGGACAAGGAGCTCGCGGCCGCGCCCGCCGGCTCCGAACTGGCCGAGGAGTACTACGGCGCGATGGGCGCGTGCATCAACTTCGCGTGGGTGAATCGCCAGCTCATCACCCACCAGGTCCGCGAGACGTTCGGCGAGGTGTTCGACGCCGACCCGATCTCCGACCTCGGGATGGAGCTGCTGTACGACGTGGCGCACAACATCGGCAAAAAGGAGACCCACGAGGTTCCCGTCGACGCCGACGGGCGGCCCGCGGTCGGCGACGCGGCCGTCGACCGCGCCGAGCGCGAACTGTACGTCCACCGGAAGGGCGCGACGCGGGCGTTCCCCGCCGGCAACGAGGACGTTCCCGCGGCCTACCGCGACGTGGGGCAGCCCGTGATCATCCCCGGGAGCATGGGCGCGGGCTCGTACGTGCTCCGCGGCGGCGACCAGTCGATGTCGGTCTCGTTCGGGTCGACCGCACACGGCGCGGGCCGGCTGATGAGCCGGACGCAGGCGAAACAGGAGTTCTGGGGCGGCGACGTGCAAGACGGTCTCGAAGCCGACCAGCAGATCTACGTGAAAGCGCAGTCGGGCGCGACGATCGCCGAGGAGGCACCCGGCGTCTACAAGGACATCGACGAGGTGATCCGCGTCAGCGACGATCTCGGAATCGGCGACAAGGTTGCGCGGACGTACCCCGTCTGCAACATCAAGGGATAGTCGGCCGCGCCGAGGCGCTCGCTCATCGAGTCGTCGGTCACCGCTCCCGTTTCGCCTCTCTGCCGAGGTGTTCCTCCACGGCCGTCACCTTCTCTGCGGCCGACTCGCCGCTCGTCCGCTTGTCGTCGACCTTCAGTACCGTCGAGACTCGGTCGCCGTCGACGGCATTGTGAGCCGCCGCGGCGGCCGCGAACAGCGTGTCAGCGTCGTCGGCTTCGATCACCGTCCCCATCGGATTCGTCTCGTAGCTCACGTCGAACGCGTCGAGCGCGGCGACGGCCTTCGCGACCTCCTCGGACATGCTCCCCTCGATCACCGGCGCGACGCTCAACAGCGCGATAACGGTCATGGACGCCGGTCCGTCCCGCTGTCACTTAAAATACGTCGCGCAGGAACGAGAGCTGGTGGCCGACCGCGGGTTCGAAGTCCTCGCCGAGCACTGAAAAGTGGTCTGCGGGCATCGAGACGACGGTCCCGCGAGAGAGCGCCTCGCCCGCGTCCGTCACCGACTCACTCTCGACGATCTCGTCGTCGGTCCCGGCCACGAGGAGCGTCGGCGCGCGGATCTCCGCGAGTCGCTCGACGGGCCGGTAGGTCGCGACGCGGAGCAGCGACCGCGCCGGCGTCTCGTTTCGCCACCGCGAGTCTCGGTCGACCAGATCGAGGTACTTCCGCTTCGTTCCCGGCTCCGTGATCGCCGCGAGGTCCGCGGCGTCGCCGACGATCGGGACCGTCCGACCGCGCCCGAACCGAGCCCCGATCAGGTCGCGGACGCCCGCGACTCCCGATCGGAGCAGGTATCGCGCGCCGCGTCGGCGAGCGATCGCGCGCCCGTCGAGCATCGGGACGAGCCCGATGACGGCGTCGACGTCGCGGCGGTCGGCGGCGAGCGTGAGGACGTGCGCAGCCGACAGCGACGACCCCCAGAGAACCAGCCCGCTTCCGACGGCGTCGACTCGGCGCGCTCGGTCGATCGCCGCCGCGTAGTCGTCGCGTTGGCGCTCGGGATGGACCGCCTGTGCGTCGCCGTCGGACGCGCCGAAGCCTCGGTAGTCGAAGCACAGCGCGGCGTAGCCGGCGTCTGCGAACCGCTCTGCGACGGCGGGATAACCGAAGCTCCGTTCCGCGCCGAGCCCCGGTGCCATCACGACGACCGGCGGATCCTCCGGACCGCCGCCGGGGAGGTACAGCGTGCCGCGACAGGTCTCACCGTCGACGTCGAAGGCGATCTCGCGGGTGGCGAACCGCTCGCGCGGCGGACGATGGAGGCGTCGCTGCGCGCGGTTGACCGGGTGTCGGCGCGTCACGGCCGCTCACCGCGTGGGTTCTCCGTCGGGTCGTGTCCCGTGTCCCCGTCCGCTTCGTCGTCTCCGGCGCGCCCATCCGCGTCTTCCGGGTCCCCGTCCGCGTGCGTCAACGTCTCCAGCACGCGCGTCGAGAATTCCGTCTCCGAGATCTCGTACGCGAGGAGGGCGTCGAACCACGCGGCCTCGGCGCGCCACGCGCCGAGGACGTCTCCGGGCGAGCGGATCACGGTGGCCTCGACCGTGACGGGCTCCCACGCGTCGGCCTCCGCGCGGTCGATGAGCGAATTGAGTGTCCGACCGATCTCCCCGCGGTGTACCTCCCGGCCGGGAAACGCCGTCATGTACGTGAGATTCAGCGGATCGCCCCCGTCGATGCGCTCGACGTTGACTCCGTAGCTGCGGAGCGCAGACTCCACGTCGCTCGTCCGCTCGTCGCCGGTCATACGGGACCCTCGGTCGGCCGGGATAAATCGGTACCGGCGTACGGTTGGCCCGGCGTGTGAGGTGTCCGGAAGATACGAGCACGAATCGACGGCAGAGTAACAAGAAAACACCGAAGACCGGTCCGAAAGCCGCAGACGGGGGCCGCCGATCAACGGCGGCTACGGTTTTGTCAGAGGCACACGATTGTCCCGCGCGGCCATATCGACGTACTTCTCGGGAACATATAAACGCTCTGGCGGATTCTCAGCGTTCGATCGACCGATCGACGATCGCTCACTCGGCATCGCGGTTACCATTTATACCTCTCGCGGAACAGCATCCGATATGCTCCGGAGGGTGATCACGGTGCTGGCGCGTTCGACTGACCTCGCCGGTACCCTCGTCGTCGGCGGGCTGTTGACCCTCTCAACGTGGATCGCCCTCCCGGTCTGGATCGCCGCGACGCTCGCCACGCCGCCGGTCGTCGTGGTCGGCCCGCTCGTGTTCACGCCGGCGCTCGTCGTCCGCGGCTACTTCGTCAGAATCCTCGCCGACGGGATCGAGACCGGGAACGCGGACGGTGCTGCGTCGTTCATCGCGTGGAACGATCTCTACCGCGACGGGATCAGGTCGGCGCTGTTGAGCGCTATCCTCCTCGCTCCGCTGTTGTTACTACTCGCGATGGCGACCGTCGCGGGCGTCGTTATCCGGTCAGAGACCGTCGATCCGGAACCGATCGCCGCCGCGATCGAGAGCGCACTCGGCCCGAGCGGGACCGCGGCCGTCGTCACGGCCGCGGTCGGACTCCTCACCGCGGTCACCGCCGCGTATCTGATCGCGTTCGCGTACGTCAAACCCGCCGCGCTCGCCGCGTTCGCCGCGTCGGGCCGACTCCGTGATGGCCTCCGGCCGAGCCGGATACTCCGCGTCGCCGGGTCGGGCCGGTACGCGGCGGCGTGGATCGTCGCGACCGCGGTGCTCGCCGCCGGATACGCCGCTGCCGGTCCGCTCGTTCCGATTCTCGTCGGCGGCGTCGTCGTCTTCGCCGTCCGCACGATCGCCCACGGGGTGTACGGCCGCGGCGCGCGCGCGGCGCTGCGGGGAACTCGGTCCGCCGGTATCGGCGTCGTAGGGACTGGCGCGTCGGAAGTCGCCTCCGCGAGCGGGGGTCCGCCGGAGTCTCCCGCGTCACGCGCGGCGGCCGGAGTTCGCGGCCGGCCGGTGCGATCGATGGGCGACGGCGGCTCGCGACCGCCGCGAGCCGAGGCACCGCCCGCCGTCCAGTCGGGTCGGTCCGTCCCGATCGACCGCGATCGGTCGCTCGATGCGGATCTAACCGACCCGAGCGGCTTCGAGTGGGTCTCGCTGGAGGCGAGGGGCGACGACAAAGACAAGAGTTGATACGAGGCCGGGCGAACGGTCGGCCATGCGAATCTCCGATCGGGGCTACGGCGAGGAGGGCCGCGAGCGGCTCACCCTCGTCCCCGAGAACGTCGACGACCTCTGGCATCTGGCGCACGTCTTGGAGCCCGGTGACCGCGTCGAGGGCGACACCACCCGCCGGATCCAGCGCAACGACGACCAGATGCGCGACACCGGCGGGCAACGCGAGCACATCTTCGTCACGCTCGAAGTCGAGGAGGTCGAGTTCGCCCGGTTCGCCAACCGCCTGCGCGTCTCGGGCGTCATCGTCGCCTGTTCGCGCGAGGACCAACTCAACGCCCACCACACGATCAACGTCGAGGAACACGACGAGATCACGGTGGAAAAACACTTCAAGCCGGACCAGACCGAGCGACTGGAGGAGGCGACGGAAGCCGCCGAGAACCCCGACGTGGCGATCGCGACGGTCGAAGAGGGGGCCGCGTACGTCCACACCGTCCAGCAGTACGGGACCGAGGAGTACGCCTCGTTCACTAAACCCACGGGAAAAGGCGACTACTCCCGCCCGCGCGAGGAGCTGTTCGCCGACCTCGCTGACGCGCTCGCCCACCTCGACGCGGACGCCGTGATCCTCGCCGGCCCGGGGTTCACGAAGACGGACGCGCTCGACTACATCGAGGAGGAGTACCGGGACCTGACGGACCGGATCACCACGGTCGACACCTCCGCCGCCGGCGATCGCGGCGTCCACGAGGTGCTCAAGCGGGGCGCGGTCGACGAGGTGCAAAAGGAGACGCGGATATCCAAGGAAGCGAGCCTCATCGACGACCTCACCGAGAACATCGCACAGGACGCGAAGGCGACGTACGGTCCGGAAGACGTGGCCGAGGCGACGGAGTTCGGAGCGATCGAGACGCTACTCGTCGTCGACGATCGGCTCCGCACGGAGCGGCAGGGCGAGGGCGACTGGGAGATAGATGTCAACGAGGTGATCGAATCGGTCGAACGGCAAGGCGGCGACGTGGTCGTCTTCTCCTCGGAGTTCGCCCCCGGAGAACAGCTCGCGAACCTCGGCGGGATCGCCGCGATCCTGCGCTACCGACTCCAGTAGCCCGCCGCTCCCTCTTGGAGAGATCAGAACAGCGTTAGCTTCCGGCGCGGAGGTCTCCCACCGTGAGGACACGCGTCCCGATCGGCCGTTTCACGAACTCGCCGACATCGCGGCCGAGCAGTTCCCCGACTCCGCGCTGGGCTGCCACGTCGAGGAGCCGCTGGTCGATCCGCCCGTCGACGACGACCGCGTCCGGAGCGGTGTCCGCGCTCTCGATCGCGTCGAACGCGTCGGCGGCGGCGACCTCCGCGAGCACGCCGAGGTCGTCGCCGAGGAGCCGGGCCCGGCCGCTCTCGGCGTCGACAATTTCCTGAACGTGTTCTTCGAGCGATCGCGGCTCGTCGTCCGTCCGCTCGTCGTCAGTCGGTTCGTCGTCCGTCGGAGCCGCCGCATCCCCGTCCGAAGCACTCTCGGTGTCGGCGGACGAGCCGCGTGTCTCGTCGTCGGACCGGGCGCGCTGCTCGCCGTCGTCGTCGATATCGGGAGCCTCGTCACTGGTGTCGTCGCTGCCGCGCTCGTCGCTGCCGCGCTCGTCGCTCCCGTTCGAAGACACCTCAGTCGACAGGTTAGGACCGTCCTGACTACCCGGTTCGACCTCACCGGCTCCGTCTGCACCGCCGGACTCGACCGCGCCGGACCCGTCCGTAGCGCCGCGCGCGTCGGAGACGGCCCCCGCGTGCGGCTCCGCCTCGGCGGCCTCTCGGAGGTTCTGTTCGTCGGCGAGGCTGCTGTACGGGACCTTTCCGCGGAGCGCGTCGAACACGGCGCTGCGGTCGAGGTCCTCGACGGACTCGCCCGGCGGGGCGAACGCGACGTAGTCGACGTCGCCGACCTGCGCCAGTTCGCGTAAGATCAACTCGCCGCCGCGGTCCCCGTCGAGGAAGGCGGTGACGGTGCGATCGGCGGTGAGGTCTGCGACCGCTTCGGGGACGTTCGTCCCCTCGACCGCGATCGCGTTCTTGATCCCGCAGTCGAGAAGCGTCAGCACGTCGGCGCGTCCCTCGACAACGATGACGGCGTCGGAGTCACCGACGCGAGGACCGGCCGGGAGCCCCCGATAGTCGACGATGCCCTCGACGCGGGCGGCCTCTCTAACCTCTTCGAGGATATCGTCGCTCGCGAGGCTCGTCTCGTCGAAGCCGCCCGCGATCAGTTCCTTCGCGCGCTCGACGACCTCGCGGCGCTTCGCCGCTCGCACGTCCTCGATGCTCGTCACTTCGACCGACGCGCGACAGGGACCGATGCGGTCTATCGTCTCCAGTGCGGCCGCGAGGATGGCGGTCTCGACCTTGTCGAGACTCGACGCGACGGTGACCTCGCCGAACGACTGACCGTTTTCGGACTCGACGGCGACGTCGATCCGACCGACGCGAGAGGACTCCTGCAGATCCCTGAGATCCAACTCCTCGCCGAGGAGCCCCTCGGTCTGGCCGAACACCGCGCCGACAACGTCGCTCCGCTCGACGACGCCGTCGGCCGCGATGGTGGCGTGAATCAGATATTTTTCTGTGTCTTTCATGATGGTGAATGGTGATGATCGAGCGGCGCTGACCGCCCGTGCGTGGTTGTGGCCGTCGCGGAAAATAGTTATCGCACCGTCTCCGTCACCACTGTTTGAAGAAGAATTTTCTACAAAGATTCTTATCGAATTTGAATAGTAGAATTTATGCATATAGAGACAACATCGATCGATATGGGACGGACTCGCAGAGATCTCGTGTGGATACCGACGTTCGCTGTACTCGTCGCCTTCGCCGTGCCGTGGCCGCTGTGGGGCATCGATCTGACCGTCGCCGGGCTTCCGGTGTGGATCTGGTGGCATATCGGGTGGTTAGGACTCTGTACGGTGCTGTTCACCCGATTCGTCCGGAGCGGGGCGTGGGAACGCGGGATGGGACGCCGAACGGCGTCGAACGCGACCGCCGGCCGAGGGGACGGACGCGCCGGCCGAGGTGACGAGCCGTGACCCTCGGCCTCTCTCTCGGGGTGATCGTCGGGTATCTCGTGATCGCACTGCTCGTCGGACTCGTCGCGTACCGAGTTTCCGAGACGACTGCGGAGGACTACTACCTCGCGAACCGCTCGATAGGGACCGCTGTCCTGTTGTTCACTACGTTCGCCACGCTGTTGTCGGCGTTCACCTTCTTCGGCGGACCCAACCTCGCGTTCGCCGCCGGGCCGGAGTGGGTGATCGTGATGGGCACGCTCGACGGCGTGTTGTTCGCGGTGCTGTGGTACGTCATCGGGTACAAGCAGTGGCTGATCGGCGACCGGCACGGGTACGTCACGCTCGGGGAGATGCTCGGCGACCGGTTCGGATCGACCGGACTCAGGGTCCTCGTCGCGAGCGTGAGCCTCCTGTGGCTGTTTCCGTACGTCATGCTCCAGCAGATGGGGGCGGGCGAGGCGCTCGTCGGGCTGACCGGCGGCGTGGTCCCCTATTGGGGCGGCGCGGCGCTCGTCACCACCTTCATGATCCTGTACGTCGCGCTCGCCGGGATGCGCGGCGTCGCGTGGACGGACACGATCCAGGGGCTGTTCATGCTCTCGGTCGTGTGGATCGCGGCCGTCTGGATCGTGTCGGCCGTCGGCGGCGTCGGCGCGGCGACCGGCGCGATGCTCGACGCGAGACCCGAGTTCGGGAGCTTCGGCGGCGGGACCTACACGCCGGGGTTCATCATCTCCTCGGCGATCACCATCGCGTTCGGCGTGACGATGTTCCCGCAGATCAACCAGCGGTTCTTCGTCGCGGATTCGGGTGAAACCCTGAAGCGGTCGTTCGCGCTCTGGCCCGTGCTCGTCCTCCTGCTGTTCGTCCCCGCGTTCATGATCGGCGCGTGGGCCGCCGGGATGCCGATCGACGTGCCCGACGGCGCGAACGTGCTCCCGGTCGTGTTGAACGAGTACACGCCCGCGTGGTTCGCGGCGCTCGTGGTCGCCGGCGCGATGGCCGCGATGATGTCCTCGTCCGACTCGATGCTGCTCTCGGGGTCGTCGTACTTCACCCGCGACTGCTACCGACCCGCGATCAACGCCGAGGCGTCCGAGCGCCGCGAGGCGTGGATCGCGCGGATCGGTGTCGCCGCCTTCGCGCTGCTCGCGTTCGTCGCGAGTCTGTTCCGGCCCGGCACGCTGATCGAGGTCGGCGACACCGCCTTCTCCGGGTTCGCGCTGCTCGCGCTCCCCGTGATCTGCGCGCTCTACTGGCCGCGGACCACCCGGACCGGGATGATCGTCGGGGTGCTCGTCCCGCAGGTCGCGTACCTCGCGGTGGTCCTGTCGGCTGTCGTCGGGTTCGTCCCGACGCTGCCGCGGACCGTCGCGGGCGGCTGGGACGTGGCGCTCGGGCTGATGGCGCTGTCCGCGGCCCTCACCGTCGGCGTCTCGCTCGTGACGGGGCCGACCGCCGAGAGCGACGCCTCGCGATTCGCCGTCGCGAGCGACTGAGCCCCCCTCGGGTCGGCGTCGCTCGGCGGAGAGCGACTGTTCGACCGGCGACTGACCGCCCGGCGACCGACGGCTATTCCTCGTCGCCGGTCTCACCGACAGCCGTGCTCAGATACGTCACGACGAACCCGGGGAAAGTGCGCGAGGCGGAACAGTACCTGACTGACGGCTCCGTCAGCCAGCTCGAGTTCGACTACGCGGAGGTACAGGCCGACGAGCTGGCTCCCATCGCGGCGCGCGGCGCGCGGGAGGCGTACCGACACGCGGGCGAGCCGGTCCTCGTCGACGACGCGGGGCTGTTCATCGACGGGCTCGACGGTTTTCCCGGCCCCTACTCCGCGTACGTCGAGGGCACGCTCGGCGTCGAGCGCGTCCACGAGATCGCCGCCGACCTCGACGACCGCCGGGCGGCGTTCCGCTGTACGCTTGGCTACTGCGACGGCGAGGCGTTCGCCGCGAGCCCCGACCCAGTCGACCGAGCCGACCGCGACGCGGCCGCGGCAACGGGGCCGAAATCCGATGACGGCGAATCGAGATCGGCCGAGGCGCTGCCGGTCAAGCTGTTCGAGGGATACGTGCCGGGACGCATCGTCGCTCCCCGCGGTGACGGCGGGTTCGGATACGACCCGATCTTCGAACACGACGGCGAGACGTTCGCCGAGATGGAGACGGAGCGGAAGAACGCGGTCTCCCACCGCGGTCGGGCTCTCGAGAAGTTCGCGGAGTGGTACGCGGACCAGTAGCTCACGGTCGAGTGGTGGCTCACGTCGGCTATCGCTCGTCCCGAGAAGAGCGGTGCCGTGCCGGCGGCGTCAGTGTTCGATGTACTGCGTCTCCCATTCCGTCCGCGCGTCGATTTCGCGTTGCCCGCGCCGCGTCAGCGTGTAGTAGTTCGTCCGCCGGTCGCGCTGGCCCTTCTCGACGAGCCCCTTCTCGACGAGCGTGTCGAGGTTCGGGTAGAGCCGCCCGTGGTGGATCTCCTTTTCGTAGTAGTCTTCGAGTTCGTCTTTGATCGCGAGTCCGTGCGGTTCGTCGAGCCCGGCGATCACGTAGAGCAGGTCACGCTGAAAACCTGTGAGGTCGTACATACAACTGTTCACACGTTCAGTTTGTGAACAAATAAATATATCGTTATAATTAGACTCTATTGCCGCTATCACCCCCGGTTACCCCGCTATTCCACGACATCGGATATATCAGAATAACAACTACCGTTCGCAGTGAGGTCATCGATATCGGATCCACCATCATTCTTACAGTTTGATATGACTCCGGAATGTGTCCTACGTACAGCTCTCGATATCGCGAGTCTTCGGCAGAAAGAGACGCGTCCGACGCGGAAAAAAGCCGCGTCGGACGCGTCGTTGGTCCCCGCTGACGCTTCGGCCCTCCAGACGAAGCGTCACCCGACGGTAACGGACACGGCTTGATAAACCTGACGAGCACGCGCCACAGGTGTTTCTCCACTCACACGTCCGCGACACCGAACGTGTGTCGGGACCGGATACAGTTCGACGAGGAGGCACGGACAGACCGGATTTCAGTGGTCGACCGCCGCGAACGGTAACGTCTATACGTCGACCGCGGGTACAACGCGAGAGGATGGACGATCGGACGCGCGAGTATCTGGAGGGTCGGTTCGGCGACTACTATCGCCGCGCCTCACCCGTGCTTCCCCCGGACGCGAACCTCCGCGAGTGGGGACACATCCCGTGGACGCGGGGATCGGGGACGACGATGGTTCGGCACCAGTCGCTTTTTGACCTCGGCGACGTCGACACCTTCTTCGCAGACAACGCGCCCCGACACGCGTACTTCTCGGCCGCCCGCTACGACGATCCGGGCGCGTCGACGATGTCGAAGAAGGGATGGCGCTCGGCGGATCTCGTCTTCGACCTCGACGCCGACCACCTCCCGGGCGTCGACCCGGAGGCGACGAGCTATCCCGAGATGCTGGCCGAGTGCAAGGACGCCCTCTGGCGGCTGCTCGACTTTCTGGAGAACGACTTCGCGTTCGACGACTGCACCGTCGTCTTCTCGGGGGGACGGGGGTACCACGTCCACGTCCGCGACGAGAGCGTCCGAGACTTGGACAGCGAGGCGCGCCGCGAGATCGTCGACTACGTCCGCGCGATCGATCTCGACACGGAGGGACTGATCCGAACGGTCTCCGAGCGCGGCACGACGAAGCGCGTGCTCCGCACGGAGGGTGGGTGGGGCGCTCGCGTCCACGAGGCGCTCGTCGAGTACGCGGACGACCTCCGCGACATGGACGCCGAGGCCGCCCGCGAGCGGCTGATGGAACTCGACGGGATCGGCGAGGGACGCGCGGAGACGATCCTCGGGGCGTTCGAGCGCAACCCGACCGCGGTCCGCGAGGGCAACGTCGAGGCCGGCGGGCCGGGCGTGCGCCGGCTCGTCTCCGCGCTCGCCGCGCGCGTGACCGCGACCGACACCGCCCCGATCGACGAGCCGGTCACCACGGACACCAGGCGGCTCATCCGGCTTCCGGGGACGCTCCACGGGGGATCCGGTCTCGTCGTCACACCGATCGACCGCGCGGACCTCGACGCGTTCGAACCGCTGCGGGACGCGGTTCCGGACCGGTTCGTCGGCCGCGACATACGGATCGAGAGCGACGTGGAACGGACGGTAGAACTAAACGGCGAGAGGGTGTTAGTCGAATCCGGTAGAGACACCGTGCCCGAGTTCGCTGGGGTCTTCCTGATGGCCCGCGGCGAGGCGCGGAAAGCCCCCGAACGATGAATCTCGACGAACTCAGATCGGCGCAGGCCAAGGAACGCCGCAAGGACAGCCTCCAGCACCTTCGGGACTCCTTTTACGACGACGTGGCTGCGTACGTCGCCGACCTGCGCGCGGCCCGCGACCGGCGCGCGGAGCAGGTGGACAAGCCGTTCTCCGACGACGACGTGCGTCGGATGTCCGACGAGGTCGAGACGGCGGAGGAAGTCGCCGAGGCCCTGTACGAGCGCCGCGTCGGCAAGGTCGTCAAGATCGCCTCCTTCGCGGCGGCCGACATGCCCGTCGAAGACGAGGGGATGACCACGGAGGAACGCGAACTGTTCGACGACCTCGTTGACCGGATCGGCGAGAACAAGTCCCGAGTGCTCGACGTGCTCTCCGGCGACGCGCCGCCGTCGTCCGATCCGGATGCGACGGCGCAATCCGCGGATTCGGATCGATCGACGTCGGATGTGAGCGAGGCGACACCGGACTCCGTCGAGGCGACGTCCGATTCCGGTTCCCCGTCCGCCGACGCCGACCACAGCGCCCTCGCGGGCGCGATGGGCGGCTCGGAGCCCGACGAGGCCGGCGGCTCACCGCTTGACGACGGCGATGCGGTGGACCTCGATGAGCCCGGTGACGCGCTCCCCGAGGACACCGTCGACGCCCTCGCCGACTCCGCCCCCGAAGCGACGACCGCAGATGAGGGCGACGGGGCGCCGGCCGGAGCGACGGGCGATACCGCTGAGAGCGGTGCGGCCCGTGACGACGCGCGCCGGGAAGCGACGACCGACGGCTCCGGAGACCCGACCGCGTCGGCGGGAGCGACCGAGGTGCCGCCGGAGCCCGCGCCGCCGGGAGCGCCGGGCGTGAAGGAGTCGGGTGTCGCCGGCCAGAGCGGGTCCGACGGCGACGCGGAGAGCGACACGTCACCCACCGGCGAGGGCGATCCCGACGGGGCCGCCGCGTCCGGTCCGGCGGCGCGCGACGACCGCACCACGGTCAAGATCACCCGCGATGTCGGTGCGATCCTCGGCGTCGACGACCGGGAGTACGAGCTCGCGAGCGAGGACGTCGTGACGCTGCCGGCGGAGAACGCGGACCCACTCGTCCGGCGCGACGCCGCAGAGCGACTGGAGTGACACCGACCGACGGACACTAACGCCGGGAGCGACTACGCCTCCGCGATGGAGATCGAGTTTCTCGGCGGAGCCCGCGAGGTCGGTCGGAGCGCCGTCCTCGTCGACGACGCCCTCCTGCTCGATTACGGCCTGTTGACTGGCGACCCCCCGCAGTACCCGATCCGCGATCCCGAACCCGACGCGGTCGTGGTCTCGCACGGCCACCTCGACCACGTCGGTGCCGTGCCGGCGCTGTTGAAGGGATCGCGTCGACCGACGATACACTGGACGCCGCCGACCGCGGAACTCGCGCGGACCCTCGCCCGCGACACGCTCAAACTCCACGGGAACAGTCCGCTGTGCCCCTTCTCCGCGGAGCACGTTGCGCGCCTCGGCGAGGTCGAGGAGCGGCACGGCTACGGGGAGCCGTTCGTCGTCGCGGCCGGCGGCCGCGAGTACGCGGTGACGCTGTTCGACGCGGGTCACATCCCCGGCTCCGCACACGTGCTCGTGGACAGCGGGGACACTCGCCTCCTGTACACCGGCGACTTCCACACCGACGACCAGCGGCTGGTGTCGGGGACGACCGCGCGGCCCGACGCCGACGTCGTGGTCTGCGAGTCGACGTACGCTGACGTGCGTCACGAGGACCGGCGCGCGGTCGAAGAGCGCTGGGCCGAGCGCGTGCGAACGACGATCTGGGAGGGGGGCACGGTCGTCGCGCCCGCGTTCGCCATCGGACGGACACAGGAGATGATGCTCGTCGCCGCCAACGCCGACCTACAGCCGTACGTCGACGGGATGGGCGTGGGCGTAACGGAGATGCTCCGGCAGTACCCGACGTTCCTGCGCGACCCCGAGGCGTTCCGTCGGGCGACGAGTGGGGCCCGGTTCGTGACGGGCCGAGACGGTCAGCGTGAGCGGATCGCCGACGACAACGAACTGATCGTCACCACGTCGGGGATGCTCGCCGGCGGTCCGGTCCACTCGTATCTCCCCGTGATCCGCGGAAACCCGACGAATGCGGTTACGCTGACCGGCTATCAGGTGGAGGGAACTCCCGGCCGCGAGCTACAGGACCGCGGTCGGATGGAGATAAACCGTCGGGTGCGGCCCGTGAGCGCGACCGTCGAGTCGTACGACTTCTCCGCGCACGCGGACCGAGACGGGCTGGAGTCGTTCCTCGACGACTACGCCGACGCGCGGGTGGTGATCGTCCACGGCGACCGCTGTGAGTCGTTCGCTGCGGACCTGAAAAAGACGGGGTTCGACGCGAGCGCGCCGGAACTCGGGGACCGTATCGACGTGTGAGACGGCGGCCGCGGTCGGATCAGGCCCCGCCGTCGGTGTACGCCCAGTCGTCGAGCACGCGCTCTGCGGCCGCGTTCGCCTCGGCCGGGCTGGGACAGCAGCCGTCGACGACTTCCTCCGAGAGCGTCCCCGCGAGCGCGTAGACGGCGGCTCCGTCCGCGCGGTCGGCGACGCGCTCGAACGTCGGCCGGTACCCGGCGGCGGCGCGCTGTCCGGTCTCGTCGAGCGAGGCGTCGATGGCGTATTCGAGCTGACGGACCGCTTCCTCTGGTTCCATACCCGTTGTTTCCCGCCCGGTTCACTTAAAGGTACTCTGATTCGGAATCGAGTTAATACCGGCGGGAGTGCGGGATATCACGACATCTCGCGATCGACGCGCATACGCGTCGCGAGCGCGGAGTACCGGTATGACAGATGCAGACGAGCGCGCCGCCGTCGCGGAGCGCGCGGCGCGGGCCGGCGCACGGGTCGCACACGAACGGTTCCGGAGCGGCATCGAGGTCGAGACGAAAGGCGAGACCGACGTGGTGACGGAGGCCGATCGCGCGGCCCAGCGAACCGTGATCGCGGAGATTCAAGAGTCCTTCCCCGACGACGCGATCGTCGGCGAGGAGGAGGACGAACGCAAGACGGTGCCCGACGCGGGTGCCGCGTGGGTGATCGATCCGATCGACGGCACGGACAACTACGTCAGGGACATCCACGTGTGGGGAACGGCGGTCGCGGCGGTCGTCGACGGCGAACCCGTCGCGGCCGCAGTCGTCGCGCCCGCACTCGACGACGTCTACACCGCCAACGCCGACGGCGCGTACCGCAACGGCGAGCCGATCGCGGTGAGCGACGTGAGCGACACGCGACGGAGCACCGTCGCACCGACGCTGTGGTGGGACTTCGACGCCCGCGACGAGTACGCGGCGGCCTGCGAGGCGATCGTCGAACGCTTCGGCGACATGCGCCGGCTCGGTTCGGCGCAGCTCACGCTCTCGACGGTCGCCGCCGGCGGGCTCGAAGGGGTCGTCTCGAACCTGCGCGCGAATCCGTGGGACTCCGTCGCCGGCGTGTTCATCGTCCGACGAGCCGGCGGCCGCGCCACGGATCTCTCCGGGGACCGCTGGCGACACGATTCGACCGGACTGGTGGTCTCGAACGGTCACCTCCACGACGAGGTGCTCGCGGCCGCGAGAGCGATCGACGAGTCGACGTGACTGGATCGAGGTGACTGGATCGGCATGGCCGCACCGTCGTCGCACGCGATCGGTCAGCCGACGTAGTCGAACGCGACCGCGAGGTCGTCGCCGCCCCAGAACACGAACCGGTAGCGGCCGGGAACGAGATCGGGACAGACACGGAGGTCGTCGGCGTGTGGGCCACTCGCTGTCAGTCCCGACTCCGTCATCTCGAACTCCCACGTGAGCGTCTCGCCGGGGTCGACGCCGAGCGCCTCGTCGGTGTATCCGAACAGTCCCTCGCCGTCGGTCCCCCGGATCTCCGTCCACCCGCCCTCCGTGCGGAGTTCGAGGTTGTACTTGCCCTGATTGCCGACGTGCGTCGGGCGGTCGGAGACGTTCGTCAGTTCGATCCGGAACGAGTCACCGCGGGAGAGCGGGCCGTCGGGAGTCACGACCCGGAGCGCGAGCGGACCCGGAGCGCCGTCGGTGCCTCCCGCGCCGCTACCGTCGGCGTCGGATCCGTCATCGCCGTCAGTATCGTTTCCGTCTCCGCCGTCGAGACCCGCGCCGCCGCCCCAGTTGACCGCACCTTCGTACACCTGCGGGTGTCGCTCGAAGCCCTCGGTCGGGCAGTCGAACGAGGCGGGAATCGCATTCGGCTCGCCGCCCGGGCGGATGTCGCCGGGCAGCGCGTCAGGATCCATCACCCCGTCGGCGTCGCGTACGGTTCCCGTTTCGCCCCAGCCGTTGGTGACCTGCAACCGCACCGACTCCGGGCGGGGATCGGATTCGATCCGCACCATCGCGGCCGGGTAGGTGATCGCCTGTCCGCATCCCTCGTCCACCGCCGAGGTATCCTCGACCCGCGCGCTCGCGGTCAGGGTCCCGCCGTCGACGGCGACGTCGTCGAACGATATCTCGGAGTGGCACGTCGTCGGCCCGACCGATTCGACGTACACGACGACGGCGCGCTCGAAGTCGGTCTCCGAGACGAACGCCCGCGTCTCCTCGGGAGCGTCTTCGAACAGCCAGTTCGCGTCCCGCTCCGCCTCGATGAGCGTACAGAATCCGCGCCGCGATCTGCGGTCCCACGCCGGGCCAGAGAGCGGCGCTCCGACCCGTTGAACCGTCCGCTCGATCGGCTTTCGCGAGTCGCCGCCGTCGCTGTCGGTCCCGTCACCGTCGCCGTTTCCGTCTCCGCCCGCACAGCCGGCGATCGCGGCGGCCCCGCCCGCGGCGATGCCGCGGAGAGCCAGTCGACGCGTGATGTCGATCATGCCCGGTCCTACGGCGGGACCGGATAAGTGTCTCGCGTACGGACAAAGACCTCTCTGTGTCACTCTCCCGTCTTCTCGGATCGCTGCTTCGCGACCGCAGCGGACGAAATTCAGTCGACTCGGAACAGAGTCGAAACTGCGAGAAAAAGAGTGAGGTCGGTCGATAAACAATTAAACGCATTCTGAGGCCGTTTTGAAACGTCCGTGGATCTCCGGGAAATGAGGTGAAAATCCCCGAACCCTCGCCCGGCTATATGTGGATGCCCGTCGTACACCGAAGTGAGTATGTCAACCCCCGCTTCCACTCGCCTCACGTCCGGCCGGCACGTCGCTGGCCTGATGACCGGCACGGTGAAGGCGGTCGCCTTCTGGGCGGCCATCGCCATCCCGCTTACGTACCCCGCGCTGCTGTACATGGGGCTCAACGGGACGACCGGTCTGTGGTTCGTCGGACTGTTAGTCGCCAACGTCTTCGCGCTCGCGCTCGGTCACGATCACAAGCGCTGATCGACGGACGGCACGCGGTTGCAAGACGGACCGATCGACACGTCTCTGCCGCCCCTCCACACCCGTGCGTCTCCTCCGGCAGCCCCGGCGGACCGTCTGTCGACGCCAGCTGCAGTTGCCGGCCGGCTGACCGCGTGCCGACCCGTCTCGAAGCGCTTACCCACGGTCCGACCCGACTGCGCGTATGACCGACGAGACGCACGTCGAGTGGCGCGACTGGGGGTCCGAGGCGTTCGCCGAGGCCGACGACCGCGACTGCCCGGTACTGCTGTCGCTGTCCGCGACGTGGTGTGAGGGCTGTCACGAGATGGACGCGGTCACGTACGCCGAACCGCGGATCGCCGCCAACGTCAACGAGGGGTTCGTCCCCGTCCGCGTCGACGTCGACCGCCACCCGCGTGTGCGCGAGCGGTACAACATGGGGGGGTTCCCGACGACGGCCTTCCTCACGCCCGAGGGCGAACTGCTCACCGGTGCCGGCTACCTCGACGTCGACGGGATGCGGCAGGTGCTCGAATCCGTCAGGCAGATGTGGGCGGAGAAGGGGCGGTCGGCGGGGCGAGTCCCACGCGCGCTCGACGCCGATCTGCCGCCGCGCGGCGAGTTAACCGACGCCGTCGAGAGCCACCTCGCCGGGCAGCTGGAGGTAAAATACGACGAAGAGCACGCCGGCTGGGGCACCGACGCGAAGTTCCCGCTTCCGCGGACTGTCGAGTTCGCCCTGAAACGCGACCGCGACCGCGCCCTCCGCACGCTCGACGCGGTTCGCGACCACCTCGCGGACGAGGTCGCCGGCGGCTTCTTCCGGTTCGCGGGGACCCGCGACTGGGGCGACGTGGCCTACGAGAAGCCGCTCGACACGAACGCCGCGGTCACCCGCGCGTTCGCGAACGCCTACCTCTACACCGGCGACGACGCGTACCTCGACCCCGCGCTCGACGCCGTCTCCTTCCTCACGGACGACCTCTGGACCGGCTACGGCGTCGGCGGGAGCCTCGGTCCGGGGCTCGGTCGCGCCTACTACGCCGCCCCCGCCGAGGACCGTGCCGACCTCGACTCGCCGCGCCGCGACCTGACCGTCTTTGCCGGCGGTAACGCGCTGGCGGCCGACGCGCTGCTCGCCGTCGCCGCCTACACCGACGACGACCGCGCCCGCGAGTACGCCCACCGGATCCTCGACGGGCTCGAACGCGACCTGATCGACGCCGACTCCGGGGAAGTGACCCGCTACCGCGGCAGCGACGAGGTCGGCGAGTCGGACCTGCTCGGCGACACGGCCCACGTCGTGAGCGCGTACACCCGCGCGGCGGGCGTGCTCGGCGAGGGAGCGACCGTCGCCCGCGCGGTCGCGGACCGGGCGATCGACCGGCTCCACGTCGACGGCTCGTTCGTCGACGGTCCCCGATCGGGTGCGGGCCTGCTGGACCGGCCGTTCCGGCCGCTCGACGGGAATGTGGAGATGGCGACCGCACTTTCAGACCTCGCTGCGCTGACCGGCGACGACCGGTATCGATCGGTCGCCCGCGAGACCGCGGAGGCGTTCGCGGGAGCGACCGAGCGGCTCGGCGTCCAGGTCGCCGGCTACGGGAGCCTCGTCGGGCGACTCCTCCGCGGAACGACGGTGATCGCGGTCGGCGACGAGCCGGGAAGCGACCTCCACCGCGCCGCGTGGCGCGTCGCGGACCACGAGAAGGTCGTCGCGCCGAACGCCCACCGGGACGGAGCGCCCTCCCCCGAGGCGGTTCCCGAGGGCTCGGCGGTCGTCCTCGCCGGCGACACGGTCTCGGAGCCCGCAGAATCGCCGGACGCGCTGCTGAAGCGGGTGGCGGAGACCGCAGAGTAGACCGGACTCCTCCCCGCGACGGGGACGCCTACGCGACGTCCAGTTCGTCGCGGAGGTCGCCCATCCGAACCTCGCGTTCGGCGTGGGCGTTGTGCTGGTGGATCGACTCGTCGTTCGACTGTTTCATGTGAATGACTGCGTCGTCCGGGAGGTGGTCGAACTCGTCGACGGTCCCCTCGGCCAGCGCGCGGACGCAGTCCTCGACGAACTTCGCGTCGGCGTGCGCCTGATACGTCATGTGGTCCTCGTCGGGTCGCTTCGCCATGTTGTAGATGCGCGCGCTCATCGAGTCGCGAGCGACGTCGATCAGGTCGCGCAAGTCGATATCGGGATGGCCGTCGGTGGTCACCGTGAGGGTGGCGTGGCCGCGCTGAGAGTGGCCCGGCTGCGGGACGGCCTCCAAGAACTCCTCCGTGGTCTCCTCGTCGACGCCGAGTTCGGCGAGCTTCTCGCGAGCGCGGGACTCGCTCATCCCCTGTGAACAGGGACAGACGGTCATCCCCGTGACTTCCGCGCCGATCTCCTCTCGGGTCCCCGACTCCGTCGCGGTGGCGCTCGCGACGATCGTCGCCGTGCTCTGGGTCTCGATCCCGGACGCGGGCGTGTCCTCGCGAGTGACGAGTTCCGCCGACATCGACACTTCGGCGGTGGTGGTGTAGTCGTGCTTTTCGAGGAGCCGCTCGGCGGCGTCCCCACAGACCTCCTCGACGCGGTACGCCTCCTCACGGGTTATCTCTTCGAGGATCTCGTCGATGGTCGCGAGGTTTCGGGACATGTCGATCCCCTTGCGGCCGCTCGGAAGGTCGACGAACACCTCGAACTCGGCCATGAGGACGATGGGGCGGTCCCCGTTCCGCGAGATCTTGACGAGCTTCTCGACGCCGGTGACGCCGACCTGCGAGAGCCCGACCGTCACGTCGGGTGCCGACGCCTGTACGTCCGGCAGCTGATGACTCATTACGAACACGATAGGGAAGTCACGGGATTAGCCCTTTCGAAAGGGGTCTTCGAACGGTGGTATTCGCGGTTTCGAGAGCCGGTGTGTGCTGATACGTCCGGGGTAGATAGATGGGGAGACGCCCGGGGTAGATAGATGGGGAGACGCCCGGGGTGGATAGATGCGGAACGCCCGGGGTGGGTCGGAGACGAACGGACGCGCTATCCCGTGAGAGCGGCTCCCGATCGCGGACCGTAACGCACCATTTATAACCGCGGCAGCGGAACAACGCTCAAGACCATGCCGAGTTCCAATGGGCCCCAGAAGGCGACCCGCGACAAGCTCTCGAACAAACCCCGCGACCGCGGCACGTCGCCGCCGCAGCGAGCGATTCAGGAGTTCGAAGAGGGGACCCAGGTCCACCTCAAGATCGACCCGAGCGTCCAGAAGGGCCGCTTCCACCCGAGATTCGACGGCCGCACCGGAACGGTAACGGGCAAACAGGGCGCCGCGTTCAAAGTGGAGATCCCCGACGGTGGCAAGACGAAGACGCTCATCGTCCGAGCCGCCCACATGAGCGCGCAGCAGAACTGAGATGACGATATTCAAAGAGAAGGTTGACGAGGAGTACGTCACCACGTCGGAGGCGAAAGAGATCCTCGTCGAGATCGAAGCCGAGCGAGCGGAAGACGAGGACCGCGATCTCCGCTACGAACTCGCTCGCGCGATCGAGCACGTCAACCGGTTCGCCCACCTCGACGCTGACGAGTCCCGCGAACTCGTCGAGGAGTTGGCGGAGCTAGAACAGATCGACGTGCCGACCGCCGTGAAGATCGCCGACCTCCTGCCGGAGGACCGGACCGAACTGCGCTCGGTGTTCGCTCAGGAGCGCTACTCGCTCGACGGCGACGAACTCGACGACGTGCTCAACGTCGTCGCGAAGTACGCCTGATCCGGCGGCCCAACCGACTCGCAGACCGCCGCTCGTTTCTCTCGTTCGTCTCGGAACTGTCCCAACTGACGCCGATCGCTTTCGACTACACCGACGTTTCGCGAGACGATCGCCGGGTCAGTACACCAGTTCGCCGTCGATGAACTTCCGCGTGCGCTCGTCTGCGGGGTCCTCGAAGACGACCTCCGCCGGAGCCATCTCGGTGAGCCCCTGATCTAACAGCACCGCGACGCGGTCGGCGACGCGCCGCGCTTGGTGCATGTCGTGTGTGGCCACGACAACGCCGATCCCGCGGTCTCGCGCCGCCGCGATCGCCGATTCGATGACCGCGGTGTTTCGCGGATCGAGATCGGAGGTCGGCTCGTCGAGCAACAGGACGTCCGGGCGATACGCCAGCGCGCGGGCGAAGGAGACGCGCTGAGCCTCGCCGCCCGAGAGCGATCCCGCGTGTCGGTCCAGTGCGTCCGCGAGTCCGACCACGTCGAGCGACTCGCGGACCGCATCGGTGGTCGCGTCGGATCCGACGAACGACGCGATCCAGCGCCGGACCCGATCGGGCCACGGTCTGCGGACCCGGAGTCCGTACTCGACGTTGCGGGCGACGGACGCGTCGAAGAGGCTGGCCTCTTGAAAGACCATACCGACGCGTCGCCGCAACGAGAGCCGCGCCGACTCGTCTGCGCCCCAGGCGTCCGCGCCGTCGAGCGTGACGGTCCCCTCGTCCGGTTCGAGCGACAGCGCGAGCAGTCTGAGAAGCGTGGATTTCCCGACACCGGACGGCCCGATGACGGCGACGACCTCCCCGGCGTCGACGTCGATCGAGAGGTTTCGGAAGACGGGCTCGGAGCCGTACGACCGCGTCACGCCGGTCGCGCGGAGCATCAGCCCTGCACCCCCCGATCACCGAACCGAACGACCACGGCGTTGACCGTCAACACGAGCGCGACGAGCACGGCCCCGAGGACCATGGCCGTCTCGTACTGCCCCTGCCGGGCTTCGAGCTGGATTGCGGTCGTGAGCGTTCGCGTCTTCGAGACGCCGTCCGGGCCCGTGATGTTGCCGCCGACGATGAGCACGGATCCGACCTCGCTCACCGCGCGGCCGAACCCGGCCAAGACGGCCGTCGCGATGCCGTACCGCGCCTCCTTGACGACCACCAGCGCGACGTCGAAGCGGGTGCCGCCGAGCGCGCGCGCGGCGTCGCGAACGGTCTCGTCCACGCCGGTGACCGCCGCGAGGCTGATCGCCGTGATCGGCGGGGTCGCGAGCACGAACTGCGACATGATCATCGCCTGTTTGGTGAAGATGAGGTCGAGAGACCCGAGCGGCCCCTGATTCGAGACGGCGAACAGCACGATCAGTCCGACGACCACGCTCGGAAACCCCATGCCCGTGTTTATGACGGACTTCACGAACTGCTTTCCCGGGAAGTCGGCGAGACCCACGACGATGGCGACCGGGATGCTGAACAGCGTGCTCAACGCCACGGCCGCGAGGCTGACGTACAGCGAGACGTAGATGATACTGGAGACGTACCCCTCCCTGAACGGGAGGTCCAGAAGCGCCGGAACGAGCTGTGCGGTCGGTTCGATCGGCACGTTCACTCGTCCGCGGACTCGCTACTCCAGCCTTCCGGTACGTACTGTTGGAAGTCCGGGTCCTCCGAGACCGCCTCCGGGAAGAACAGCTGCTCCCCGTTGACCTGATACGACGAGATGGCGTCTTGCACGCCGGGGCTCGTGACCCAGCCGATGTAAGCCATCGCGAGGTCGTAGTTGGCGTTGTCGTGAACGCCGGGGTTGACCGCCATGATCCCGTAGGGGTTCGCGAGGATCTCCGGACCGTCCTCGATCGGTCCCTGCACCAGGATGACGAGGTCGATCTCCGACCGCTGGGAGATGAACGTCCCGCGGTCCGCGAGGGTGTACGCGCCCTGCTGGTTCGCGACGTTCAGCGCCTCGCCCATCCCGGTTCCGGTCTCCTGGTACCAGTCGCCGCCCGGGTCGGTGCCGGCGGCCTCCCAGAGGTTGAGTTCCTTGGTGTGGGTCCCGGAGTTGTCGCCGCGCGAGACGAACTGGGCTTCGGCCTCGGCGATGGCCGCGAGCGCCTCTGTCGCCGACTCCATCCCCTGAACGCCGGCCGGGTCGTCTTCGGGGCCGACGATCACGAAGTCGTTGAACATCAGGTCGCGGCGGTTGATCCCGTACCCGTTGCGCAGGAACTCGTCTTCGAGGCCGCGGGCGTGGACCATCACGACGTCGGCGTCGCCGTTGCGCGCCGATTCGAGGGCCGCACCCGTCCCCTGTGCGACCGCGTCGACGGACACGCCGTACATCTCCTCGAAGTCGGTGTGGATCTCGTCGAGCAGTCCCGTGTCGTAGGTGCTCGTGGTCGTCGTGAGCGTGAGCGTCTCGCCCGCGACGTCCGGTCCGCTTTCCCCGTCGCTGCCGCCCGTCCCGTCATCACCGTCGCTGCCGTCCGTGCCGTCTCCGCCGCCGGACCCTCCGTTCGACTGCGAACATCCCGCCGTGCTCGCGACCGCCCCAGCGCCGATCGCCGCGATGAGCTGCCGCCGTTGTATCGTCATGGACACACCGTTAGACTGATACTAAATATAGCTTCTGTTGGGCCGTCACAGCGTGCACCTACACGGTCTCGAACAGCGCTCTGGGTCGATCGATCGATAGTGATACCGACGCGACACCGCTGGCCGCGCTGCTCGCGCGGATCGGGCGTCGTCGAAAAGAGTGCTACCTGTCTGCCCGTTGCCGAGGTGACGTCGCGGCGCGGACGAGCACGGCGCCGCTGACTACGCTCAGTCGAACAACGCAGCGCTGCGCTCTGCTGGCTCGATCCGGCTACGCCGGATCGAACAGCTCCTCGCCGTCGACCATGTGCGCTTCGACGGCGTCCATGTCGAGCGTGACGCCGAGACCCGGCTCCTCGGGGATCTCGATGTAGCCGTCCTCGATGACGTCCTCCTCGACGAGATCCTCCCACCAGCCGAGTTCGTAGGAGTGGTACTCGATCGCGAGCGAGTTCGGAATCGACGTGCCGACGTGGGCGGCCGCCATCGTCGCCACCGGCGACGCGACGTTGTGCATCGCGACGGGCACGTAGTACTGATTCGCCACGTCCGCGATCTTCCGCGTCTCGCGCATGCCGCCGACCTTCGGGAGGTCGGGCGCGACGATGTCGACCGCTTGGTTCTCGATGAGCCGGCGGAGTTCGGTGACGCGGTAGCGGTTCTCTCCGACTGCGATCGGCGTGACCGTGTTTTTGGTCACTTCCTCCTGCACCTCGAGGTTCTCCGGCGGCACGGGGTCTTCGAGCCACCACACGTCGTACTCCTCGATGGCGTCGGCGAGCCGCTTCGCGGACCCGCCGGAAAACGTCCAGTGACAGTCGAAGGAGACGTCGGCCTTGTCCTTGACGCGCTCCGTGACCCGCTCGACGATCTCCGCCTTGTGTCGGATCTCGCCGGGTCGGAGGTGGCGGTTCGCGCGGTCCTTCTCGTGGCCCGAGGGCACGTCGAGGTCGAACTTCAGGGCATCGTAGCCGAGTTCGTCGACGACGCGCTCCGCCTCGTCGGCGCACGCTTCGGGGTCCGCCTCGTCTTCGGTGTGACAGTCGCAGTAGACGCGCATCCGGTCGCGGTACTTCCCGCCGAGCAGCTGGTAAGCGGGCACGTCGAGGATCTTGCCGGCGAGGTCGTGGAGCGCGACCTCGATCCCGGAGATCGCGGTGACGGTGACGCCCTCAACGGAGCCCTCGCCGGACATCTTCTGGATCAGGTGCTCGTAGAGCCGGTCGATGTCGAGCGGGTTCTCGCCGATCACGAACGGCTTCATGCGCTCGATCAGCTCCGGTACGCCGGCACCCCAGTACGCCTCGCCGGTCCCGACGACCCCCGAATCGGTGTACACGCGGACGAGCGTCCACGGGAAGTTCCCGTCGACCATGGTGGTCTGCACGTCCGTGATCTCGACGTCCCGGCCGCCGCCGCGCGACCCCGTAACGCCCATCGTTCCCGCGGAGAGTTCCCGCATCGTGTACTCCGCGTTCGGGTCGTGAAGCGACTCGTAGTTTCGGCTCATGGTCCAGTCGTTTATTCGAAACAGGGTAAATGTTTATGTTCGATCGTCGGGCCGGTCGTCTCAGACGCGCCCGTCGACGATGCTCGTCGACGGGGAGACGAAAACCGGCCGCCGATAGCGGACGCCGACCCCGGCTATCGTCGTCGTCCGTGTGGTTCGCCGCCGCGACTGAGCCGGACGCGAAGATAGGGAGTTTTTCAACCACGCGCCCGCAACGGGTTGCATGGTCGAGATCACCGATTCGCTGGCGTGTCTTTTCACCGGAGAGATCGAAGAGCGAGACGGCGAACACGTCGTCACGGTTCCATCGTCCGAAATCGAACACGGCACCCTCGAACCGGGCGAGTCGTATCGGGTCGCGCTGATCGCCCGCGAAACGACGGGATCGTCCGAGGCGGCCGCATCACAGACGGATTCGGGACGGGACACCGGCCGATCCCTCTCCGGGAACGGGGCGGGCCCGAACGCGCCGTCGGGGTCGTCCGCCGACACCGCGGCACACGGACCGCCGGTCTCGGAAGGTGACGTCCGCGAGGTGACGATCGAGACGCTCGGCGACAAGGGCGACGGGATCGCAAAGATCGAGCGGGGGTACGTCGTCATCGTCCCCGACTCCGAACCGGGCGATCAGCCGACGGTGGAGATCACGAGCGTCCGCGAGAACGTCTCGTTTGCCGACGTCGTCGACGAGTAGCGCGGTTGCGTCTCACTCCGGGGGAACTGCTCACTCCAAGGGAACTGCTCACTCCGGGGGATCACTGCGGGAGAACAGCGTCCGGAGGTGCGCCGGCGAGAAGACGGAGGACGGCCGATCCATGTGCACGCCGATCTCGCCCGACAGCGCCCACAGTCCGGCTCGCTGGATCGGCTCCGGGAGCGAGTAGCAGGAACGGATCGTGCTGCCGAGACGGATCTCCGTGCCCAGCGCGTCGCGCCATCCCGCCTCGTAGTCGGCGAGCGTGTCGGGATCCGTCGGGTCGATCGCCTCCGCGGCCACGTCGGCGGCGGTCATCCCGTAGAGGATCCCGCCGCCGGTGAAGGGCTTCGTCTGCGCGGCGGCGTCGCCGATCAGGAACGCGCGGTCCGCGGTGACGCGCTCGGGGGGACCGATCGGGATCGCTCCCGAACAGAACCGGTCCGTCCTCACGCCGTAGGCGTCGGTGAGGTCGTCGAACCGCGTAGACACGTCCTCGCCGGGCGGTGCTGCGAGCCCGTACTCCACGCCGGCGTCGCCGCGGGGGATCCGCCACGCGAAGAACGTCGGCGCGGTGAGGTGGACGTCCACGAGGTCCCCGTCGTCCGGCTCGTCGTCGAACGCGAGCACTCCGTGGAGCAACTCGTCCGGCTCGGGGAGACCGAGCGACCGGCGGACCCGCGAGGTGGGACCGTCGCACCCGGCGATCATTCGCGCCTCGAAGCGCTCGGTACCGCCGTCGGCGACGCTCGCCTCGACGGCGACGCGGTCCGCACGCTCCTCGACCGAGACGACGGCGTGACCCTCGCGCACGTCGGCACCCGCGCCGCGGGCCGCGTCCGCGAGCGTCCGGTCTAACCCGACTCTGTCGATCACATTCGAGACAGGGTCGCGCTTGTAGAACGGGTACGCGTCCGAGCCCGGTCCGCCGACGTGAAATCGCGCGCCGTACACGCGGTTCTGGAGGAGTCGCTCGCGGGCGTCGTCGGGGACGAACGCCCAGATGTCGTCGGAGACGTGCCCGGAGCAGGCCAGCGGCTCGCCGACCGTCCCCTTCTCCAGGAGGAGCACGTCGCGGCCCGCCGCGGCCGCGCGGCGGGCGAACCGCGAGCCGGGCGGCCCGGCTCCGACGACGACGAAGTCGTACATGTCCGGACAGTCGTGACGGTCACACATAACTGCGACGAGGCAAGCCGCCGCACGCGGATCGCCGTCCGCGCCGCGGGCTACTCCAGCCGTGCGAACAGGTTGAGGACGTACGCCGTCCGGAGCATCGTCGCGGACTCCCCCCGATCGAACACCAGTTCGTCGCGGTCGAGCACGTGTGAAAGCACGTCGGCCGAGGCGTGCTCCGGCGCGGCCGCGATCCCGGCGTCGGCGGCGTCGACCCACTCCATCACCCGGAGGTCGGACTTACTGTCCCCCATCACGAGCGCGAAGGGGTCGGCCACGTCGAGCACGTCGAGTGCGGCCTCCACGCCGGCGACCTTGTCGAGTTCTAGCGATCCGACCTCCGCGGCATCTCCCCGGTAATACGCGACGTCGATCCGGTCGAACAGCGACGCAACGGGCTCGGGGACGGAATCCGCTCCGCCGGCCGTCGGTTCGATCCCCGACGACGCGAGTACCTCGCGGATCTCCGGGTCGGCGGCCGCGTAGTGCGCTCGCGCCCACGCGGCACCGCGTGTGGGATCGTCCGAACCGTCGGTGGGGTCGTCCCCCTCGATGTCGCCGGCGACCTGCTCGACCACCGCCGCGCCGAGCACGTCGATCAGGTGGACGAGTCCGTCGTCAATCACGGTTTCGGCGTCCTCGCTCCCCGTCTCGAAGTTCGGCTTCAGCGTGACGTTGAACTCGTTGCCCTGGAGGTGACAGCCGCGGCGGACGTTGTCGGGCGCGGCCGACAGCGCGCGGGTTCGGACCGTCTCGAACACGCTCCGGACGTCTCCACCGAGGTCCTGATACAGCAGGCGCTTCGTCTGTGACCCGTGTCCCGGCGTGAACACGCCGTTTCCGGCCTCGTAGACGATCGAGAGGTCGCCCGAATGGACCAGTTCGTTGCCGAGCCCCTGGATCATGAACCCCTTCACGTTCTCCAGCGTCTGGCCGGTACAGATGATGATCGGAACGCCGGACTCGTGTATCTCCGTCAGGATGTGTAGGGTCTCGCGGGGGATTTCGTTGTCCGTCTGCCCCGCTGATCGGAGCGTCTCGTCGACGTCTAACACGAGCGCGTTGATCGAGCGATCGTACCGCGTGTACAGGTCGAGCGCGGTGAAGGCCGTCTCGCGGTCGGCGCGCGACGCGACCTCAGCGAACGTCTCTCCGGAGGGGAACGATTCGCGAACCTGGCGTTTCAGTCGGTCGAGTTCGTCACTGACCTCTTCCCAGTGGTCGAGCGCCACGCGCGAATCTGCCGGCGGAAAGAGGTCCACGAACGACTGGTACTCTCGCAGCGTCTCCACGTCGAACTCGTCGTACAGCCGATAGAGGAGGTCGTACCGCTCCATAACGTCCCTGTGATCCGGACCGCGTAAAACGTGCCGTCTCGCGGTCAGTCCCGGAACCGACGCTGCGGGGACGACGTCACGCCGCAGATTCCGGCGACCGAGCGACGAGAGACCGGACGAGAAGGATCGAGCGACGAGAGGGATCGAGCGGTGAGAGACCGGACGGTACGGAAGGGTCGGCGGCGGAACGGCGTTCGCGGCAGTCGCGTGCCGTCGACGGCGTTCCGACCGGTTTATAATCGCCCGCGAGCGCCTCACCAGTATGATCGACGACGAGCGACGACGGGACCTCATCGCCGCACTCCGGGCGGCCGACGCCGTCAGGTTCGGTGAGTTCGAACTCTCACACGGCGGGACGAGCGATTACTACGTCGACAAGTACCGGTTCGAGACGGACCCGGCGGCGCTGGCGCTCGTCAGCGAGGCATTCGCCGACGAACTCAGCGAGACGGACGCCAAACTCGCCGGCGTCGCGCTCGGCGCGGTGCCGCTCGTCGCCGTGACCGCCGCCGAACTGGGCCGACCGTACGTCATCGCTCGCAAACAGACGAAAGAGTACGGCACCGGAAACAGAATCGAGGGGAAGTTGGAGGACGGCGAGGAGGTCGTCGTGATAGAGGACATCGCGACGACCGGGCAGTCCGCCGTCGACGCCGTCGAGGCCCTGCGCGAGGCGGGGGCGACAGTGAACCGCGTGCTCGTCGTGGTGGACCGCGAGGAGGGTGCCGCGGACCTCCTCGCCGACCACGACGTGACACTGGAGTCTCTGATCACCGCGTCGGCGCTGTTGGCGGAGCGGGACACAGAAGAGTAGTCACGGGCGAGAGAAGGGCGCGAACCGCTCGTCCCGTCGCCGTCTACGATCGAAACGCATAACAGCGGAACCGGCCAACCGGGAAACGAGCCGAGGTAGCCTAGCCTGGCCAAGGCGGTAGATTCGAAATCTACTGTCCATTCGGACACCGGAGTTCAAATCTCCGCCTCGGCGCTTCTGCCGGTTTCTGACCGACGAGTCGCTTCTCTCGTCGCGGTCATTCGTGACGACTCGCCCGCGGTCGCTTGGCGATCGAAGGAAACTGACCGCGTGCGCATCGAGCCGTCCCGAGGGAAAGAACACACCGCTCGTCGAGACGTGGACCGCGAGGCCGCGCTGAAGTCCGTAGAGGGGTTCCGCGGCGACATCGTGGAGTTGGAGTAGACTACGGCTCGCCGCCGAGCGACTCCTGTTCCGGGGTCGGGTCGTTCCGGAGCCGACGGCGGCGCTTGTCGTAGGCGGCTTCGAGTTTCGCGTTCGTCGCCCGCGAGACGAGGTAACAGTCGGCTTCGCCGGAATCGTGCGGATGGGCGCTCGCGACCCAGACGTGGCCGTCGCCCGTCGAGAGGTCGTCGGCCCACCGCTCGGCGGCGGCACGGCTCCCGAAGGTGTGGCAGGTCCCGTCCTCGAAGACCAGCCGTCCCACCTTCGCGTTGCGCTTTCGAGCGGACGGCTTGACCGCGACGACGACGCTCACGGGTGAACGTGGGGCGTCATCGATTAAAATCCCCGTCAGACGATCGCCGCTCGGGCGCTGGTCCAACCCGTGGAGCCGAATCCGATCGGAATCTCACTCAAGAGTACCCCGTCCGGTGAGCGTACCGCGTCGATATCGCGCGCTCAGTCGTCGGCGACGGCGCTCGACTCCACTCCCGTGGCGTCGGCCTCGGCGGCCAAGAGGCGGTCGAGTCCGTCGACCATCGCGACGACACTGGCGCGGGTGATGTCCGCGTCCGTCGCGGAGACGCTCACCGACCGGTCCCCGCGAGAGAGGTCGACCTCGACGGTGACGACCGCGTCGGTGCCGCCCGTAATGGCGTCGACGTGGTAGGAGTCGAGGTCGAAGGAGACGCCGGCCGACCCGTCGGCGTCCGCGGCGTCGCCGGCCGCCTCGCCGCCCGCGAGCGCGGCCCGGACCGCTTCGAGCCCCGCGTCGACCGGTCCGGCACCGGTGCCGGAGGCGACGCGCTCGTCGTCACCGACGCGGAGTCGGACCGACGCCGTCGGGAGGTTGCCGCCGGAGGTCGCGGACAGGTCGACGAGTTCGACGTGGCGGTCGCGCTCGCGGCCCTGCACGTCCTCCGTGATCGCGAGCAGGTCGGCGTCGGTGACGCGCTTGCCGCGGTCGCCGAGATCTTTCACGCGGCTCACGACGTCGTCCAGTTCGTCGTCGTCGACGGCCACGTCCTGCTCCGCGAGCGCGGCCTTGACGCCCGCGCGTCCGGCGTGTTTTCCGAGCACGAGCCGGCGCTCTCGACCGACCGTCTCCGGCGGGTACGGCTCGTACATCGTCCCGTCTTTGAGGGTGCCGTCGGTGTGGATACCGGACTCGTGCGCGAAGGCGTTGGTCCCGCAGACCGCCTTGTTCGGCGGAAGCGCGACGCCGGTCGCCTCGCTGACGGTCCGACAGAGCCGGTAGAGCCGCGGCAGTTCGACGGTGTCGACGCCGTACGAGCGGTCGAGCGCGATCGCGACCTCTTCGAGGGCGACGTTGCCGGCGCGCTCGCCGACGCCCATCACCGTGCCGTGAACGGTGTCGGCACCGGCTCGCAGTCCGGCGTGGACGTTCGTCATCCCGAACCCGAGGTCGTCGTGGGTGTGAAGGCTCGTCGGACCGAGTTCGGCGAGTCGGGAGACGACCTCGGCGGTACGTTCGGGGTCCGCCGCGCCGACGGTGTCGCAGTAGCAGATCCGGTCCGCACCGGCGTCGAGACCCGCGCCAAGCAGGCGCGCGAGGTAGTCGAGGTCGGCCCGCGAGCCGTCCTCGCCGAGCACCTCCACCCAGAGGCCGTGGTCTTTCGCGTACTCGACGAGTTCGACCGTCGTCTCGACGACCTCGTCGCGGCTCGATCCGACCTTGGTCTCGACGTGTTTGTCGGAGGCGGGCACGACGAGGTTGACCCCATCGACGCCGCAGTCGAGCGCGCGGTCGACGTCGGACTGAACCCCGCGAGCGAAGCTCGTCACCGTCGCCGAGAGCCCCTCGGCGGCCACCCGACGGATGGCCTCGCGTTCCCCCTCAGAGGTACACGCCGAGCCCGCCTCGACGAGGTGGACGCCCGCCGCGTCGAGTTCGCGCGCGATATCGACTTTCTCCTCGGGAGAAAGCGAGACGCCGGGCATCTGCTCGCCGTCGCGCAGGGTCGTGTCTAAGAGCTGTACCTCGTCGAGGGTAGTGAGTGGTGTCTGAGTCAAAAGCGGATCCGTAACTGTGTCTGCTGTCTCGGGGGCGGTGCCGCCGCGGGGCGGGCGTGCCCCGGAGTCGTTATCGTCGGAGAATTTCGCGGCCAGCCGCCGCGAGGCGACTTCCTCTATCCTCCGAACGATCACGATCGTCTCGTGTCATTCGTGTGCGTGCCGATGCGTCACACACAGATAAATGGTCGGATTCCGACGACCGCGACGAGACCCGATCGAGTCCCGACGAGAGCGATGGGCGTCGGCGAGCGCACAGGTCACCCCAGAAGCGACCGGAACGACCGTCGACCGACGCCGCACCGTTCCCGGTAGTCACACGCGGAACAGCGGTCGTCGTCGACGCGAGGCGGCGGACCGTCGATCGCGCGTGCGGCCCGCAGCGCCCGTCGATAGGCGGCCCGCTTCCGGCGCGTGAGCCGGACGGACCGAACGACGCCGACGCTCGGGTACTCGACGAGCGCGCGCGGCACCTCCCGCTCGTGTTCCCACGAGAGCGCCTTCGCGGCCGCGACGGCCCGCACCGCCTGCGGCTCCCAGACGCCGTTCTCCGGCGGCTCTCCGGGTGAGACGATCACCGGAGTCGGCGGGGCGTCGGCGGACGCATCGTCTGCCGCCACGCCGCCCGAGAGCACCTTGTGGACCGTTCCGTGACAGTCCTTCCCGGCGCAGAACGTCCGCGTCCGATCGGGGTCTGAGAGCCGGTCGTAGTCGTCGCGGTCGCGGAGTCGAGCGAGGTTGCGGCGGTAGGCCGCGGGCGACCGACGGATCGGGAGCCGGCGGAGGATCGCGTCCGGCGCGTCGACGAGAGTCGGGTACCGAAAGGCGAGGTCGATCCGGGCGCGCGCCGCCGGCGGTGCCTGACGGTCGTCCGCGCGCCGCACGTAGTAGAGTTGTCGCGGACAGTAGGCCGCGCGGGCCACGTCGCTGAACGGTATCACGGCGGGGATGAGTCGGGTTCGGTGATAAGGTGAGGGCCAGTTGCGGACCGACCGAACGCGGTGGTGTTCCGAGCCAGCGAGGCGAAGACGCGACGATATCCGACCGCTCAGCGCCCGCGACGGAGTTCTTCGATCAGCTGTTCGATGAGCGCGGACTGCCGTTCGAGCCGCTCGGACTGCGCCTCGACCTCGCGACGGAGCGCGGCGACCTCCGTCGCGAGGTCCTCGCCTTCGACGCCGGCGCTCTCGAACGGCGACCCGTCGAACGCGTCGGCGTCGATCGACCCGGCGTCGTCGGCCGCGTCGGGGACGGGATCGTCGAGCACGTCGGTCTCGGACGGGGCGTCCGTCGACGGAGCGCCCGACGAACCCGTCGTCGCGTCGCCCGCGCTCGGTGTGTCGTCGGCCGGGCCGTCCGCGGGCGAGTTTCCGCCCGCAGTCGACCGGCCGGCCGCGGTCGACGCCGGATCTGTCGCCGAGTCGGCCGTCCGGGTGTCACTCGCTTCGGCCGTTCGCGTGTCCGCCGTTTCCGTCACCTGATCGCTTCCCGCGTCGCTCGCCGTCTCGGCAGGCGAACCCGAGTCGGCCTCGCCGATACCGCGTACCGTTTCGTCGCGGGCGTCGGCCCCGGGTGCGGCGTCGGACTCGGCCTCCGCGTCCGCGACGGGCGACGCCGACAGGGGATCGGGACCCTCTCCGAAGTCGGTAGTGCTCGCGGTCCTGTCCGATCCGTCCGCGGCGTCGTCCGCGTCCGCGGCGACGGTCGCGCGGAACTCGCCGAGGCTGTCGACGCCGTAGAACGAGCAGACCGCGTCGACGAGGGTCTCGCGGACCGCGCGTGCGGACTCGTTGGGGGCCTTGAACCGCTCGGAGCGGCTGTCGAGCGCGAGCACCACGGCGGTCGCGACCGTCCCCTCCTCGAAGTCGAGGTCGGTGAGGTCGGCGTAGGGGAACTCCTCGAATTCCTCGTCCCATACCACCGATCCGATGTGTTTGACGAGCCGGTCGCTGGTGACGACGAGCGTCAGCTCCGAGAACCGGAACGTCCGGACGACCGACTCGCCGGGGTCCGTGACGCCCGTCGCGGAGAGGATGCCGGCGAGGATCGGGTGGAGCACGTCGTCGACGCGCTTCGCCGGCACCGATATCGTCTCGTCGCCGTCGAGGCCGTAGCTGAGCGTGAGTTTCGCCTTGCGGCGGCCCGCAGAGACGGCGATTCGCTCGACGTCGTGGGAGTACTCCGCGACCGACTCGTCCGACAGCAGCCCGTCGCTGCGATACACGAGCGTCCGCGTCGGCGTGACCGCGAGCCGGTCGTCTCCCCCGAGCGAGACCTCGGCGACGACGCTCTCGTCGCCGACGGACTCGGCGAGCAGGTCGGGAAGGCTCATATCGCGGATATCCGCCCCGCCCGGCATAAATCCGCGGGGTCCGCGGCGGACCGCCGCTCCCGATCGGCCACGTCGCGTCGGATTTCGCGGGTGGGCTCGACTCTGTCACCGACTCGCACGCGTCGAGCGGATGGGAAGGTTAAAGAGTATCATGGCGGTACGGAGACGTGAGGCCGGGTGGCTTAGCTGGACATAGCGCCGCACTCATAGGGTTCAGAGATTCGGTGCGGTGACGCCTTGGAAGCGTCCGCGTCCTTCCCGTGGCTCCGCCGAGCCTCGGACCTGGGACATGCGGAGATCGTGGGTTCGGAGCCCACCCCGGCCATTCTGTTTCGCGCGACCACGTCACTTCTCAGCGGAGCCGTCCGGCCGATATCACCCTCACCAACACCGGAAAGACGACGAAGAACACGAGGACGCCGCCGAAGGTCCGGAGGAGCACGAGGAGTACGTCTCGCCCCCCGAGTTCGGCGAGTCGGTCACCGGAGACGAGGATCACGACCGTCACCGAGAGGAACGTGAGCGTCCAGAGGACCGCTCCGAGCGCCTTGACGCGGCCGTCGCGGAGGCCGGCGGACGAGCTGTCGATCGGCTCGTCGTCATCCAGCGGCGGGCCGGTCATAGCAACGAGTTGAAGCTCGATTGATAAATATCGATCCGTTTGGTACCTCATGGCGTGCCCGAAGGCCCCGTGCCGCGACGGCTCACCGCCGGGCGGCCGAAACGCCTACCACGCCGCGACGAGACGGCGACGGTATGCACGCGCGTGACCTGATGGTGACCGACGTGAAGACCGTCGCTCCGGACGACGACGTGGCGGACGCGTTCAAGCGGTTCGCCCGCTACCCCTTCAGCGGGTTCCCGGTCGTCGACGACGAGGGACGCGTCGTCGGCGTCGTCACCGAGTCCGACCTCGTCGACCTGTTCGAACCGGACGACGAGACGCTCTGGATCCCGATCGGGCTCCCGCCCTTCGTCGACACCCTCACGTACCAGATAAAACCGCCGTGGGGCGATCTCGATTTAGGCGTCGACATGGTTCGCAACGCCGACCGCCCCATCTCCGACGTGATGAGCACGGACGTGGTGACGGTCACGCCGGAGACGGACGTCGACGAGGTGCTCGACCTGCTCGCGGGCGACGACCCGGACATCAATCGCGTTCCCGTGGTCGACACGGACGGAACGCTCGTCGGCATCATCGCCCGGCAGGACATCGTCCGAGCGTTCCGGGACCGACGGCTGGACTGAGATGGACGGAGTCGACTCGAACGGGACCAGACTGACCCAAGCCGACCCGACCGCCGTCTGCGGAGGCGGTTCGGCCGGTACCGCGGTTCCGCGGCGTTTTTTTAGCCGCCCCGGATAGCGGAGGACATGGACGACGAACTCCGCGAGCGCGTCGAGGCGGCGGGCGAGACCGCCGCGCTGTACAACGCGCTCAAACACGACAGCGACCCGGACGTGGGCGCGATCATGGGGCCGCTCATGGGTGAGAACCCCGAGTTCCGCCCGCACGGCGACGAGATACCCGGCGTCGTCGCCCCCGTCGTGAACCGCGTCGCCGCGATGGACGACGCGGAGAGACGCGAACGGCTCGCGGAACTCGCTCCCGACCGCCTCGCCGAACTGGAGGCCGACGACGAGACGGACGAGCGCGTCCTCCCCGACCTGCCGAACGCCGAGGAGGGAGAGGTCGTGATGCGTGCGGCCCCGAACCCGAACGGCCCGTGGCACGTGGGCCACGCGCGGATGCCCGCCGTCATCGGGACGTACAAGCGGCGGTACGACGGCGAGTTCATCTGCCGGTTCGACGACACTGACCCCGAGACCAAGCGCCCGGACCTGGAGGCGTACGACGCCATCCTCGACGACATCGCGTACCTCGGCTTCGAGGTCGACCGGGTTCTGAAGGCCTCCGACCGACTGGAGACGTACTACGACCACGCCCGCGAGTTGATCGACGCCGGCGGGGCCTACACCTGCTCGTGTTCCGGGGAGGAGTTCTCCGAGCTGAAGAACGCGGGCGAGGCGTGCCCGCACCGCGAGAAGGACGCTGAGACGGTCCACGAGGAGTTCGACGCGATGGTCGCGGGCGAGTACGGCTCCGGCGAGATGGTGCTCCGCGTTCGGACCGACATCGGACACAAGAATCCCGCGCTGCGCGACTGGGTCGCGTTCCGGATGATCGACACGCCGCACCCGCGCGAGGAGGCCAGTGGATACCGGTGCTGGCCCATGCTCGACTTCCAGTCCGGCGTCGACGACCACCTCACCGGCGTCACCCACATCATCCGCGGCATCGACCTCCAAGACTCCGCGAAACGCCAGCGGTTCGTCTACGACTACTTCGACTGGGAGTACCCCGAGGTGCTCCACTGGGGCCACGTCCAGATCGACGAGTACGACGTGAAACTCTCCACGTCGACGATCAAGGGACTGATCGAGGCCGGCGATCTGACTGGGTGGGACGACCCGCGCGCGCCGACGATCCGGTCGGTCCGTCGCCGCGGGATCCGCGGCGAGGCCATCGTCGAGTCGATGGTCGAACTCGGAATGTCCACCTCCGACGTCGACCTCGCGATGTCGTCCGTCTACGCGAACAACCGCGACATCGTCGACGACGCGGCCGATCGCTACTTCTTCGTGCGCGACCGCGCGGACGACCCCGCGGTCGAACTCGACGTGGTCGACGGCGACGCCCCCGCGCCCGACGCGGGTCACCCGCCGCTCCACCCCGACCACCCGGACCGCGGCGACCGCGAGGTGCCGGCCGGGCGGGTCGTCGTCGAGTCCTCGGACCTGCCTCCCGAAGGCGAACGCGTCTGGCTCAAGGGGTACGGCCCCGTCCGGTACGCGGGCGACGAGTTCGTCTTCCTCGACGCCGGCATCGACGTGGTCCGCGACGGCGACGTGGATGTGATCCACTGGACTCCGGCCGCGGAGAGCCACGAGACGCTCCTCCGGACGGTCGAGGGCGACGTGCGCGGCTACGCGGAGCCCGCGGTGGCCGACGCCGCCGTCGACGACGTAGTCCAGTTCGAGCGCGTCGGCTTCGCCCGGATCGACTCGTTCGACCCGGACGCGACCGACGAGACCGACGGCCCCGACGGCTCCGAGGACCTGCTCGCGTACTACGCGCACCCGTAGGCACTCACCGGCGACGATCTCGCCCGTCGGCGCCGACACCGAGACCCCCGCTCCGCCCCGCGTCGCGGAGTTTAAACCCCCGAGCGGCGAATCACGTCCAAGATGGCCATCGATTCGAACTTCGAACAGAACCGCGAGCAGGTCGGCGAGGAGGACGGCGTCGCCGTGTGGGGGCCGGTCGACCCGCCGGAGAAGCAGGGAATCCGCGGAACCCACGTCGCGGTCGACTTCGACATCTGTCTCGCGGACGGCGCGTGTCTTGAGGACTGTCCCGTCGACGTGTTCGAGTGGGTCGACACTCCGGGCCACCCCGAGTCCGAGCAGAAGGCGAACCCCGCAGACGAGGACCAGTGTATCGACTGCATGCTCTGTGTCGACGTCTGTCCGGTCGACGCGATCGACGTCGACCCGGGCCGCGAGAACCGACTTTAAGTTCGAACAGGCCGCAGTCGGCGTATGCTCCGGCTCGCCATGACGACCGCCGCCGAGACGTTCGAGCGCGTGCGCGAGCCGCTTGCAGACCGCGGGATCGCGGTCGAGCACGTGCAGGCGAAAGAGCGCGCCTTATCCGTGTCGGCGGGCGGTGCGCGCGACGGTCGTCCGGCGAGCGGTGACGACGTCCACGGCGGGGACGCCCGCGACGAGTTCGACGACTTCGACGCCGGCCTCGTCTATCCCTCCCGACTCATGGAGGGCTCGGTCGTCGATCGGCGGCTGGGCGTCCCGTGGGTGAACGGCCGCGAAGCGGTGGTTAACTCCCGGAACAAGGCCGGCGTGCTCGCGGCGCTCGACGACGCGGGACTCCCGACCCCGCGGACGACGCTGGTGTCGAATCCGGTCGACGAGTCGGTCGTCGAGGCCGCGGCCGCGCCGTTCTCGTATCCCGTCGTGGTCAAGCCGAACTCGGCCACCCGCGGCGTCGGCGTCGCGGTCGTCGACGACCTCGATTCCCTGCTCGGCGTCGTCGATTACCTGAACCTCGTGCACGACTACCGAGCGACCGGTGACAAGTCGTACCTCCTCCAGGAGTTCCTTCCGAACGCCAGCGACTACCGAGCGATGGTCGTCGACGGGGCGTACGTCGGCGGCGTTCGACGCACGCTCTCGCCCGACGCGGTCGAGTCGGGCCGGTGGAAGCACAACGTCCACCGCGGAGCAGAGGCGGTCGGCGTCGACCTCGGCGACGAGGCCCGCGACCTCGCCGAGCGCGCGGCGTCGACCCTCGACATCGACTACCTCGGCGTCGACCTGCTGGAAGCGGACGGCCGACTCGTCGTCAACGAGACGAACGCGCGCCCGACCGTCGACGCGGCGGAGAAGTACGAGCCGGGCTTCTACGATCGGCTCGCGGCGGTGATCCGGCGGACGGCGGACGAGCGCGAAAACTGAACTCGGTTGCGGAGCGGCGACCGGCTACGAAAGGTCGATCGACGCGGAGTCGTCGTCACGGTCGAACTCGACCTCCAGAATCCCGTTGTTGAACGTCGCCTCCGCGGAGTGTTCGTCGACCGGAGCCGGGAGATCGACCGTCTCGTCGTACTCCCGTCTGTCCGAGACCGCGGAGATCGTGAGGGCCTCGCCGTCACACTGCAGCGAGATCTCCTCCTTCGAGACAGCCGGGAGGTCGGCGATGAGGCGGACGCCGTCGTCGGTCGTGTACGCGTCCACGTGCGTCTCGGAGCCGAATCCGGCGTCCTCAGCACCGGGTCCCGCGCTGGCGCTGGCGTTGGCCATCTCGTTCATCATCCGTTCGATCTCCTCGAAGAAGTCGCCGAAGGGATCTTCACGGTCGTCTCTGTCCATACCGCACGTGAAGCGGGTAACCCCGATAAGCCTTCTGTCGGTCGCCGTATTGACCGGATATCGGCGGCGACACCCCGGCGGTCGCCGCGCTCCGTTCCGTCCCAGCAGCCGTAACAAATCCGAACGTCTGTGACGGATACAGCCCGAGTAACCGACCCCACCCTACTTCGCTCGACCTTGCGGCCTCGCTCGTTGAGGGTGGGGCTTTGATGTGGTTTTCGCCCTCGGTTGGCGCGACGGGGCGTCTTGTGCGCCCCGCCTACCGGACGCCCTTCGGGGTCGACAAACCCACCATTCAGGGCCGGGGTACTGCGGCCCGTACTGCGCGCCACTTGTGGACGCACAGCACTAACTGGCAATGAGATTATGGTGTAACATAGTGGTTGCGAAAGCTCGTATCGGCTTCCTCTCCGGCCTACTCGCGTCGCGCTTCCGACTGAGCGTCGGAACCCCTCGCGCTCCGGCCGGAGGCTCCACCTCGAAAACGCTGAGTCGGTTTTAAGTGTCTGCGCGTGTCCTATTTCGAATATGAGTAAATCATATCTCGCTGCGGGTGACGACGTGAGCGACGACGAGATTGTCCGCGTGGGGCTCAACGGATTCGGCCGGATCGGGCGGAACGTGTTCCGGGCGGTCTTGGAGAGTCCCCGGATCGAACTCGTCGGCATCAACGACGTGATGGACTTCGACGACATGGCGTACCTCGCGAAGTACGACACCGTCATGGGCCGACTCGACGGCGTCGAGCGCGACGGCGAGGCGCTGACGATCGGCGGCACGTCGGTCGACCTGTACAACGTGCAGGACCCCGCCGACCTCCCGTGGGACGACCTCGACGTCGACGTCGCCCTGGAGTGTACGGGCGTCTTCCGCACCCGCGAGGACGCGAGCGCGCACCTCGACGGCGGCGCGGACACCGTCATCATCTCCGCGCCGCCGAAGGGCGAGGAGCCGGTCAAACAGCTCGTCTACGGCGTCAATCACGACGAGTACGACGGCGACGACGTGATCTCGAACGCCTCCTGTACGACGAACTCCATCACGCCGGTCGCGAAGGTGCTCGATTCGGAGTTCGGCATCGACGCCGGCACGCTCACCACCGTCCACGCGTACACCGGCTCACAGAGCCTGATCGACGGCCCGAAGGCGAAGACCCGACGCGGCCGCGCCGCGGCGGAGAACATCGTCCCGACCTCGACCGGCGCCGCGGGTGCCGCCCAAGAGGTCCTCCCGCAGCTGGAGGGGAAGATCGACGGGATGGCGATGCGCGTCCCCGTTCCGTCCGGCTCCATCACCGAATTCGTCGTCAGCCTCGACGAGACGGTCACCGCGGAAGAGGTCAACGCCGCCTTCCGCGACGCCGCCGACTCCGGCCCGCTCGCGGGCGTGCTCGGCTACACCGACGACGAAGTCGTCTCCTCGGACATCGTCGGACTCCCCTTCTCCAGCTACGTCGACCTCCAGTCGACGAACGTCATCGCCGGCGGGAAGCTCCTGAAGATTCTGACGTGGTACGACAACGAGTACGGCTTCTCGAACCGGATGCTCGACATGGCCGCGTACGTCCACGACGAGGCGTAAGCCGCCACGGAGAGGCGTTACCCGTCACCGATCGACCGCCCGGAAACCCACCACTAAGTAGCTCACCGTCAATCGTTCACTCATGTCCACGTTCGCCACAATCGACGACCTGCCAGCCGACTCGCGCGTCCTCGTTCGACTCGATCTGAACTCACCGATCGAGGACGGACAGCCGCGGGACAACCGCCGCTTCGATCGCCACGCGGAGACCGTCCGCGAACTCGCCGACGCGGGCCACCGCGTCGTCTGTCTGGCCCACCAGGGACGTCCCGGACGCGACGATTTCACCACTCTCGCGGGCCACGCCGACATCCTCGCCGACCACGTCGACCGCCCGGTCGGATTCGTCGCAGACACCTACGGCGACGAGGCACTGGACGCGATAGACGCGCTCGACGCGGGTGAGATACTCCTCTTGGAGAACACCCGGATGTGCGACGACGAACTGCCGGAGGAGAGTCCCGAAACGAAGGCCGAAACCGAGTTCGTTCGGACGCTCGCGGGGCACGTCGACGCGTTCGTCAACGACGCCTACTCGGCGGCCCATCGCGAGCACGCCTCGCTGGTCGGGTTTCCGCTCGTCCTCCCGTCGTACGCCGGTCGCGTGATGGAGACGGAGTACGAGGCCAACACCGCAATCGCGACCCGCGAGTTCGACGGCCCCGTGACGATGGTGGTCGGCGGGACCAAGGCGACCGACGTGATAGGCGTGATGGACGCCCTGGACGACCGAGTCGACCGGTTCCTGCTGGGCGGGGTCGCAGGCGAGCTGTTCTTGCGCGCCGCGGGCCACCCGGTCGGCCACGACGTGGGCGAGACGGACCTGTTTGACGAGCAGTGGGAGCGGAACCGCGAGCTGATCGAGTCGGTGCTCGACGAGCGCGGCGACGCGATCCGCCTCGCGACCGACCTCGCGTACGAGGGGACGGACGGCGGCCGCGCCGAGGTCGCCGTCGACGAGATCGACGAGAAGCGCGAGGCCTACCTCGACGTGGGCACGGCGACGGTCGACGGCTACGAGCCGCCGATCCGCGAGTCCGACGCGGTGTTCGTCAAGGGGGCGCTCGGCGTCTTCGAGGACGAGCGATTCGCCGACGGCACCGTCGGCGTCCTCGAGGCAATCGCCGAGACCGACTGTTTCTCCGTCGTCGGCGGCGGCGACACCTCCCGGGCCATCGAGATGTACGGGCTCGACGAGGACGACTTCTCACACGTCTCGATCGCGGGCGGCGCGTACATCCGCGCGCTCACGGGCGAACCGCTCCCAGCGGTCGAGGCGTTGGAGGCGGCTGCGAACCGTCGGTGAACGGATCGGAACGCCGTCTTCGGCGCTCGCCCTCGCGGTCGTTCGAACAAAAAACGCGTGACGCGGCGAGCGAGACTTCGCGCGTATCGTCTGACCGGACGTCGCCGATCAGTCGTCGGCGCTTTCCGGCGTCGCGACCGGGTCGCTCTCGTCGTCTGTGGTGTCGGAATCCTCACCGGTCGTGATCGGATCGTTCTCGTCTTCCGTGAAGCCGGCTGACTCCTCCTGACGGGCCTTCGCTTCGGGATCGAAGCGCGCCTCGATGTCCTGATACCGCGGGACGAAGGAGAGCTCGTGGTGGCTCTCCGTCTCGTGGCCGAGGTAGCGGTCTTCCAGGTCCCACTGCGCCTGTTCGGCGTTCTCGGCGATGTTCTCCATGTCCTCGTAGACGGCGTGCGCGCCGGAGTGCAGCCCGTACAGCGTGATGAAGATGTACTGGTAGCCGAGGTCGCCGAGCTCCTCGAACGTGAGCGGGTCCTCCTGCTCGCTCCACGCGAACGACGAGGAGTAGTTGAAGGCGAGGTCCAAGTCCGGGTGGGTCTCGTGGATCTCCTCGGCGTAGCGGACCGCGTCCTCGCGGGACGGGTCGGGCATCTCCGGCCAGACGAGGTCGACGCCGGCGTCGGCGTAGATACGGCCGCGCTCGACGTGCTCGTCCCAGTCGCCGTTCGCGGAGCCGTAGGCGTCGGTGCGCGCGATGATGACCGTGTCCTCGCTCTGTTTGGCGTCGACGGCGGCCTCGAAGCGCGAGCGCGCCTGCTCGCGGGAGACGATCTGCTTGCCGGCGATGTGGCCGCAGCGCTTCGGCGAGGTTTGGTCTTCGATGTGGACGGCGGCGACGCCGGCCTTCTCGTACTCGCGGACCGCGCGGCGGACGTTGTGGACGCCGCCGTAGCCCGTGTCACAGTCGGCGACGACCGGGAGGTTCGTCGCCTCGACCATGCGCTTCGCGTTCTCGACCATCTCGGTCATGGAGACCATCTCCAGGTCGGGGAAGCCGAACTGGCCGAGGACGGTCGAGTAGCCGCTCATGTAAGCGGCGTCGACGCCCGCCATCTCGGCGAGGCGGGCGTCGAGCGCGTGGTAGATGCCGGGCGCGAACGTGTAGTCCTGTTCGGCGAACCGCTCGCGGAGCTTGCGGCCGGCCGGGTTGTCGATATCTCTGGCGTAGACGTCGTCGTCGAGTTCGCTTGGGTGCATGGATGTCACTCGCTGGCGGAGTCGTCGAATCGATCGGTCGCGCGTCGCGTGAACGTGGTCGGGTCGGGTCGCGGGCCGTCCCCGGTGCCCGTCATCGGAATCGGGCTCGCGGCGGGCCGCGAGCGTCGAGAACGAATTGCCGTCATTGCGCCCCTCCGTCGGCGCGCGGCTGGCGGGTCGGACGCAGGTCGGGGACGAGCGGCGCGTCCCGCTCGTCGTCGGCCGGCGGCGGGCTCGGACGACGAGGCGTCCCGCCGGTCGGGGCCTGTTCGATCGCGGGCCGCGTCGTCGAACGCGTTTGCGGGACGAGCGGCGCGCCGGCTTCCTCGGTCGCCGGGGTACGGCCGGGAATCTGTGGGGAGGTCGCGTCCGGCCGTCGCGTGGCGTCGGCGGTGCCGGGCGTCCGCCCGTCTCGTGTCGTCGTCGATGTCTGGTCGGTCGTCGGGCGAGTCGTCGCGTCGGTCGTGTCTGTCGTGTCGTCAGGGGTTGTCATCGGGTCGGGGTGGTTGCGGCGGGCGTCTGGGAATCGAACTGTCCGTGAGCCGGTCTGCGTCGTGTTCGCGTACGGGTACTGACATCGCGTCTGGTACGTGCTTGTGGGTAGTAATAAACATAATGATTGATAATGATAATATTCGTTAATGTGTTTTACGGCCTTAAATGAGGGTTGTCAACGAGGGGCACGGATCGGACCGATCCCTTCTAATCCGCGCCGGTCGTGGACCCGACACTGTGAACGAGCGAGACGCGCTCCGGGCGCTCGCGGTCGACCTCCCGCACGCTGGCGACGACGCCGCCGTCGTCGACGACACCGTCATCACGACGGACATGCTCCACGAGCGGACGGATTTCCCGCCGGGAACGAGCAGGTACACGGCCGGCTGGCGCGCCGTCGGTGCGTCCCTCTCGGACGTCGCCGCCATGGGCGCTGCCGCGACCGCGGCGGTCGCCGTCTACGCCGACGCCGACTTCGACGAGGCGGACCTCGACCGCTTCGTCGCCGGTGCGGTCGACGTCTGTGACGCCGTCGACGCCTCGTACGTCGGCGGCGACCTCGACACGCACGCGGAGTTCACGACCGCCTCGACCGCGATCGGCACGGTCACGGACGCCGGCCCCGTCACGCGCTCCGGGGCGGCGCCGGGCGATGCGCTCTGTGTCACCGGCGAGTGGGGCCGCTCCGCGGCGGCCCTCCGGCTGTTCGAGCGCGGGGCCGACTCCCATCCGACTGCGGCGGACGCGTCTCCCTCGCCCGTCGAACGCGCGAACGAACTGTTCCGGTTCACCCCGCGCGTGGCCGACGGGCTCGCGCTCGCATCGCACGCGACCGCGATGATGGACTCCTCGGACGGTCTCGCCCGGTCGCTCCATCAGCTCGGGGAGGCGAGCGGGGTCGGGTTCGCGCTCGACCGCGACGCCGTTCCGGTCCATCCGGCGGTCGACGAGGTGAGCGACGGTCCGACGGAACGGTTCGAGCTAGCCGCTCACTTCGGCGAGGACTTCGAACTCGTCTGTACGGTCCCCGAGCCCGAGGTGGACCGCGTCGCCTCCCGGTGTCCGGGCACGCTCGTCCGTGTCGGATCCGTGGTGGCGGCCGAAGACGGGATCACCGCCGACGGCGAGCCGCTCCCGGACCGCGGCTACACGCACGGAACGGAGTGAACGCGGGCCGGCATCGTGTGTGTACGTGTCGGCATCATGTGGGCGCGCACGTCGACATCATTGGAGCACACGTCGACATAGCGTGATCGTGGGACGGCTCTCGCGTCAATCGTCGAACGACAGCCTGACGGCCTCTCCAGCGTCGATGTCGCCGGGATCGGTCGCGTCGGCGTCGGCGGCGAAGCCCGCGTGGAGGTGCTCGTACGTCCGGTCGATCGCCTCGACGATCACCTTCGTGTCGGCGGTGACGGGCATGAAGTTCGTGTCGCCGTCCCACCGTGGTACGACGTGCGTGTGGAGGTGGTCGACCGAGCCGCCGGCCGCCGACCCGCCGAGATTCCGCCCGGTGTTGACGCCGTCCGGGTCGACGTCGCGGCGCATCGCTTCGACCGTCGCCGCCTCCAGTCTCGCGTGGTCCGCGAGCGTTGCGTCGTCGAGGTCGGTGAGGTCTTCTTCGTGCTCGCGGGGAATCACCATCGCGTGGCCGGGATTGTACGGCGCGTTGTTCAACAGCACGTAGTTTCGGTCGCTGTACGCGACGATCCGCGACTCGCGGTCGTCGTCACGCTCGGGGAGCACGCAGAACGGACAGCCGTCGATCGGGTCGTCGTCGCGCTCGACCCATTCGATCCGCCACGGCGCGTAGATCCGCTCCATCAGTCGAAGTCGTGGATGCCGGCGGTCGTCACCTCGACGCCGTCGTCGGTGACGAGAAGCGTGTGTTCGGCCTGACTGACCACGGCGTCGTCGGCCTCCTTCAGCACGGGGTATCCCTTGACCGCGTTCGCCTGCTTGAGCCGCCGGAGCGCCATCCCGACGCGGTCGCCCTCCAGCCACCGCGCGGCGAAGGGGAGGTCGTCGAACGCCTCGATCTCTTCTAAGGCCTGTCGCGCGCGGCGATCGCGCACGCTCGCTGAGCCGGTCTGCTCGAAGATCTCCTCGTCGGTTCCCTCACCGACCTTGCCGCGTCCGTCGGTCGCGAACGGTTCGATGGCGACGGCCTGCCCGGGCTCCAGTTCGGCGGAGCGGTCGACGCCCCGATTCGGGATCGTCGGCCCCGTGTGGGCGTCGTAGCGCTGGACGCCGTGTCCGGAGAGGTTCAACACGGGAGTGTAGCCGTAGCCGCGGATCACGTCCTCTATCGCCTGTCCCACGACCCCGACTTCCACGCCCGGACCGGCCTCGTCGACGGCGGCTTCGAGCGCCATCTCGGCGGCCTCGACGAGTTCCGGTGTGTCGCTGTGGTCGACCGTGACGGCGGCGTCGGCGATGTACCCGTCGACGTGGACGCCGACGTCGAGACACACCATCTCCTCGCCGAACGTCGTGTCGTCGTCGCGGCCGGGCGTCGCGTGTGACGCCTCCGGGTCGACGCTGATGTTCACCGGGAACGCGAGGCCGGCCCCCCGCTCGCGGACGAAGTCCTCCGTCCACTCGGCGACCTCGAGGTGCGTCCGCCCCGGTTCGACCATCTCGCGGGCCTCGTTCATCGCCTCGACCAACACCGCACCGGCCTCCCGGTAGCTCTCGACAGCGTCGTCGTCCAGGGATCCGTGACTCATGGGTCCCGGTTCGACGACCGCCCGCAAAGAGGTTGCGGAGGGGCTCTCCGACTCCGCGGCACCGTTTCGACTCGCTGGTCCGGGACGTCCCGAGTCATCGCTCAGTCGCCGGATCCCGGTCCGCACCGTCGGCCGCGGGAAGCCACATGCTCACGCTCGTTCCCCGCGGCTCCCGCGTCTCGATCGTCAGATCGCCGCCGGACTGCGAGACGATCCAGTGGACGAGCCAGAGCCCGAGCCCGCTCGCGTGTTCGAGCGGCGTCTCGCGGGCCTCCGAGAAGACCGTCCGCTCGACCGAGGGGATCCCCGGACCGTCGTCCTCGACCGCGATCCGATAGCCGCCAGCGGCGGCGGCGACGCTCGCTTCGACGACCGGTGCGTCCCCGTCGTTGTGGACGACGGCGTTCTCCAAGACGTTCCGCACGGCGGATTCGAGCAGCTCGTCCGCGCGGACGACCGCCGTCTCCGGGACCGAGACGCTGACGTTCGCGTGCGGGAACGCGGATTCGAGCGACGTGCAGAGCCGCGAGAGCAACTCCGAGAGGTCGATCGTCGCCCGTCCGCCGTCGTTGTGGAGCGCGACGTCGATCTCGCGGGCCTGATCGCTGAGGTGCGTCAGCGTCTGCACCTTGCGGTCGATGATGTCGAGGTACTCCGCGCCGTCGTCGTCGACGTGGTCGCGCAAGAGCCCGGCGTAGCCGCCGATCACGTTCGCGTCGTTTTTCAGGTCGTGTCTGAGAACGCGGTTGAGAACCTGCAGTCGCTGTTCGTATCGTCGGCTCTCGGTCACGTCGGTCGCCGTGATCACCACCTCGTCCGTGTCCTCGAACAGGCGCTCGACGGTCGTCTCGAACCGTCGCCAGTTCCCGTTCGCGTGAATGAGTCGATGGGCGACGGTCTGCGGGTCGCGCGTCTCGAAGGCGCGCTCCAGCACCCGCTGTGACTCCTCGCGGTCGTCGGGGTGGACGAAGTCGATCGCCGGCCGACCTTCGACCTCCGAGGGCGTGTGTCCCAATAACCGCTCCACGGAGGGGCTCGCGTATCGGAGAAGTCCGTCCGTTCCGCAGACCGCGATGACGTTCGGCGACTTCTCGATGAGCGCCCGGTACCGACGTTGAAGCGTCTCCTGTGCGGTGACGTCGCGAAACAGCAGGACGGTACCGCCGACGGCCGAGGGGCCGGCCGCGTTGCCGGCGATCTCGTGAGGCGTAACCGTGAGGATGCGCGACTCGGTTCCGCAGTCGATCGTCACGCGGATATCGGTCCCCATCTCCGTCTTCCGAGCGCTCCCGCTTCCGTCGTCGACGGCATCGACGACGGCCGGCGCGCCTTCGAACGCGTCGTCGACGCCACTACCGATCGTCGCCGACGGGAACAGCGCTCGCGCCGGGCCGTTCACGTCGACGATCCGCCGGTCCGACCCCACGACGACGACACCGTCGGAGAGGTTCGCGAACACCACGTCGCGGGCGACGGGCGAGAGATCGAACAGGCGGTATCTGAACACGACCCACCCGAGCACGCCCGACGTCATGACGAACGTGATCGGCGTGTAATCGACGAACGTCGTCCCGAAGACCCCCCAGACGCCGACGATTCCGGCGGTCATCGGTGCGACCCCGGCGACCAAGAGCAGGGCCGCCTGCCGCCGAAACACCCCGTCGCGGTCGAGTGCCACCGATCCGAGAACGAGGAAGGTGAGGAGGTTCACCGTGTAGGTGTACGCCATGAACCCGATCAGCGCCGGCGTCGGCAGGAACGTCAACACGAGGTAACCGTTCGGGGCTGAAAGCGAGGAAGAGCGGTAAAATAGGGGATCGGCACCGACGGCGAGAACCGCGACGACGACTGCGATCGGGACGACACAGAGAACGACGAACCGCCTCGGACGAAGCCACGCGCGCCAGTCGACGTACGCGAGCACGAACGCCGGCCACGCGACGGCGAGGACGCCGATGCCGATCCAGACGAACCGGTTCCAGAACAGCGTCTCGGCGAGCGTCGTCGCCGACAGCTGTGCGGCGTACGCCAGCGCCCAGACGCCCGCACCGACGGTTACTCCGATGAAACTGGCGACGAGTGGCTTTCCCCCTCGGAGCCGGTTCTTGAGGGCGTACCCGGCGAATCCGAAGGACGCGACCGCCGCGACGAGAAGCGGCGCGGTGAACGGAGTCGGTTGCCACTCCATCAGTACCGTCTCGAGGACGGTAGCGAGTAAAAAGGAACCGGACCGAACGTCCTAAGGGGGCTCCGACGGGACAACGCGCATGCTCGAACCCGGCGACGCCGCACCACCGATCTCGCTCGCAGACCACCGCGGAGACACCGTCACCGTCGACCCGGCCGACGCGCGCTACACGGTCGTCTACTTCTATCCCCGAGCGGACACGCCGGGGTGCACGACCGAGGCCTGCGGATTCCGAGACGAGTGGGACGCCTTCGCGGACGCCGACATCGCCGTCGTCGGCGTCAGCGACGATCCGGTCGAGGATCTGGAGCCCTTCGCCGAGAAGTACGACCTCCCGTTCACGCTGCTGTCGGACCCTGACGGCGAGGTCGCGAGCGCCTACGACTCCTACGGCGAAAAGAACATGTTCGGAAACACCTTCGACGGCGTGTTCCGGAACACGTACGTGATCGATTCGGATGGGACGGTCGTCCTCGCGTACGAGGGCGTGGACCCCGAAGATCACGCGATCGAGATCGTCGAGGACATCGAGGCACTGGACGACTAGAACAGTCCGCCGATCCGCGCGAGCAGCTTCGGTGCTTCGGTCGCGAGCGCGTGGTGTTTCAACAGTCCGAAACCGACGACGATGACGGCGAACCCGGCGACGGTCAGCGGCGTGACGGGCTCTCCGAGCAGCAGCGCGCCGGCGACCGTGGCGATCACCGGGACGACGTACGAGACACCAGGTTGATCTCGAAGGCACCCAGCCGGTCGAGCAGCGTGAAGTAGATCGTGTACGCCACCGCCGACGCGAGGAGACCGAGGAACCCGAGCGCCACGAGCGCCCGCAGATCCGTGGCCGGAAGCCGCTGTGACTCCCCGAGTCCGAGGCTGAATCCGTGAATGAGCAGCGCGCCGAATCCCATCGCCCACCCGGTGAGCGCGATGCTGGAAAAACTCGTCTCGACCGTGCGGAGGCCGACGCTGCCCACCGCCACGGCCGTCACGCCGATAGAGATGAGCCCGACGCCGATCGTAACGCCGCCGGCGAGGTTCGCGGGGTCCGGCTGCGCGACGAGTCCGACGCCGACGAACGCCAGCACCACCCCCACCGCACCCCGCGCGTCGAGAGTGGTACCGCCGATCCACATCGCGGCGACGGCGGCGGTCGCGATCGGGACGAGGCTGTAGGTGATCGCGGCGATCCCGCTCGTGGTGTACTGCTGGCCGACGAACAGCAGAGAGTTGTTCACGGCGACGGAGAGCCCGCCGCTGAACCCGATCGCCGCCAGATCGCCGCGGGTGCGCGGGAGCGGCGACGACTCGGTGAGGAGGACGTACGAGAGCAGCGCGACCGCCGCCACGTCGAATCGGTAGGCGGCGTACAGTATCGGCGGGTAATAGTCGAGGCCGACCTCGATGGAGACGAACGAGCCGCCCCACAAGAGCGCGAGCAGCAAGAACAACGCGACGTCTCGGTATCCGGACACGCGCTATCGGACGGCCGCCGCGGATAAAGCGGTGTTTGTTTCCTCGCGGATGCGGCCGCACCGGTCGCGGCCTTCCGGTCCGACCTCGACCGCTCAGTAGCCGCGAACGATCAGGTAGTCGGCGAGGTCACGGAGGAGTTCTCGGGAGCCGCTCTCGGGGAGCACGTCGAGGTGCTCTTTCGAGCGCGCCGTGAGATCCTCGGCAGTCTCGCGGGCGTAGGCGATCGAGCCGGCGTCTTCGAGCGCGGTCACCGCGTCGTCGATCGACGCCTCCGTCACCTCGGCGGGCGTCTCCGCGCCGACGAGTCCGTCGACGTCGACGCCCTGCTGGCGGGCGTGGAGCGTGATGAGGGTCTCTTTCCCCTCGACGAGGTCGGAGCCGCGCTGCTTGCCCAGTTCCTCGGACGGAACCGTCAGATCGAGCACGTCGTCTTGGATCTGGAAGGCCCGGCCCGAGTCGATCCCGTACTGGTACAGCGCCTCCGCCACCTCGTCGTCGGCCCCGAGCAGCACGGCCGGCGTCGCCGCCGACGCGCCGTACAGGACCGCCGTCTTCAACTCGACCATCTCGAGGTACTCCTCGGGGAGGATGTCGTCGCGCGACTCGAAGGCGACGTCGAGCGCCTGTCCCTCACAGATCTCGGTGCACGTGGACGCGAGCATCCGCATCGCTTCCAGCCCGTTCGCCGGGTCCGCGCCGGTCTCGGTCATGAACTCGAACGCCTTCGAGTAGAGGGTGTCGCCGGCGAGGATCGCCGTCGACGTATCGTACTGCTCGTGGACGGCGGGCACGCCGCGTCTGAGCGCGTCCTCGTCCATGATGTCGTCGTGGATCAGCGTGAACGACTGGATCACCTCGATGGCGACCGCCGCGCGCATCACGTCGACCGGCCGCCCGTCGAGCGCCGGGAACTCGCGGAACTCGGTGCTCAGGGGATCGACACCGGTGACCGCTTCGGCTGCCAGCGTCGCCACCGTGGGACGGAGCCGCTTCCCGCCGGCTTCGAGGATGTACCGCGTCGCTTCGTAGAGGCGCTCGGGCTCTTCGATCGGCAGCTCCTCGTCGATAGCGGCGTTGACCAGTTCGCGCCGCTCGCGGATGGCTTCGAGCACCCGCGCCTCCTTCGTCTCGCTCGTCATTCGACGAGCTGGATGACGTTTCCGTTCTGCGTGACGTGAACGTCACGGCCGAGCTTGTACCCCTGCGACTTCGCGAGGTCGACGTACGGCGAGCGCCCCTTGAGCGTCTGGTGGCCGGGGATCACGTGCTGCGGCTGGAGCGCGTCGAGCATCTCGTAGTGGCCCTCCTCGCGGAGGTGGCCGGAGACGTGGATGTCGTCGTAGATGCGCGCGCCCTGCATCCGAAGCAGCTGTTCGGACTGGTAGCGCTGTCCCTCGTTGGTCGGCTCCGGAATGACGCTCGCGCTGAAGACGACCTTGTCGCCGTCGTCCATCTCGTAGGGCGTCTCGCCGCGGCCCATGCGAGTCAGCATCGCACGCGGCTCGCCCTGATGGCCGGTCACGATCGGGAGGAAGTTCCCCTTCCCCTCCTTCATGATGCGTTTGAACGCGCGGTTGACGGACTTCCGGTGGCCGTACATGCCGATGTCGTCTTGGAAGTCGACGAAGTCGAGCCGCTCTGCCGTCCCGGAGTACTTCTCCATCGAGCGGCCGAGCAGGATCGGCTGACGGCCGATCTCGCGGGCGTACTCGACGAGCGTCTTCACGCGGGCGATGTGCGAGGAGAACGTCGTGGCGACGATGCCGCCCGAGTAGTCCTCCATCGATGTCAGCGTGTCCTCGACGTGCTTTTTCGCGTACGATTCCGAGGGCGTCCGGCCCTTCCGGCCCGCGTTCGTACAGTCTTCGATGTAACAGAGGACGCCCTCGTCCTCGCGACCGATCTCACGGAACCGGTCCATGTCGATCGGGTCGCCGATGACGGGAGTGTGGTCCAGCCGCTTGTCGAGGCCGTAGACGATCGCGCCCTCGGGCGTGTGTAAGACCGGGTTGATCGCGTCGATGATCGAGTGGGTGACGTTGACGAACTCCATCTCGACCTGCTCGGAGTCGCCGATCGCCATCGTGCCGCCCGCCTGCATCTTCACCAGGTCGTTGTCGACCTGGAACTTGCCCTCGTCTTCGATCTGCTGGCGAACCAGTTCGATCGTGTACGGCGACCCGACGATGGGGGCGTCGTACCGGTGTGCGAGCTTCGGGATGCCCGCGATGTGGTCGAGGTGACCGTGCGTGGGGACGATCGCCTGTACGTCGCCCTCCAGTTCGCTCATGACGCGGTCGTCCGGGATCGCGCCCATGTCGATCAGATCGAGGCTGTGCATGCTCTCGGTCTCCACGTTGTCGTGGATGAGGACCTTACTGAGGTTCAGGCCCATGTCGAAGATGACGATGTCGTCGCCCGCGCGAACCGCCGTCATCTGTCGACCGACCTCTTCGTAACCGCCGAGTGTCGCAATTTCGATTTCCATGATTTGTCTATATCGAGCGCCTGATCGGCGTCGATCACTGAAACCCCGCAAGGAGCCGTTCTGCGCTACGTCCGACCGCGCGTCGTTGAGGCCCCGCTACGGCCGAGTCGCCGCCGACTCACCGTGTCCCGCGGGAGTGTGGTGATCGCAGATACAGGTGCCCGTGTTAAAAACACCCGGGTTCATCCGCGCTGGCGTCTCGCCGCGGGATCGAGCGACGCTGTCCCGTCTTCTCCCGGTATTTTTAATAACTCGACGGGCCGCGGTACGTACAATGAGTGGACGACCCCTCGACGTGCTCGAAGCGTCGCTCGAGGAGCCGGTGACTGTACACCTCAAAGACGGCACGACGTACTACGGCGTCCTGGCCGGCTACGACCAGCACATGAACGTCGTGATCGAACCAGAGACGGACGTCGACGACCGCGTCGACGACGACCTCGACGGCGAGTTCGCGGTCGCGATCGAAGACACAACGATTATACGCGGCGATAACGTCGTCACCATCAAAGCATGACCGGCTCCGGAACGCCCTCTCAGGGGAAAAAGAACAAGACGGTTCACGTGAAGTGCCGCCGCTGCGGCGAGAAGTCCTACCACGTCAAGAAGGAACGCTGCTCGTCGTGCGGATTCGGCGACTCCGCCTCCCGGCGCGACTACGCCTGGCAGTCGAAGTCCGGCGACAACTGACTGACGGTCTCTCGTTTTCGTTTCTCTCGCCGACTCGCTAGCCCCGCGACCGGTGTGAAGGCGTCACGGCGGGGCCTCTTTTCGATCGGATACGGCCCCGCCGGGACCCCAACCGTTTCCCGCGCCGATCGCCGAGTGCGCCCATGGAACTCTCCGCTGTCGACCTCTCGCCGATCCCCGCCGGCGGCACCGCCGCGGACGCCTTCGCGAACACCGTCGAAGCCGCGAAACAGGCCGAGCGGCTCGGCTACTCGCGATTCTGGGTCGCAGAACACCACGGCCGCGCCGAGCGGCTCGCCGGCACGACCCCGGAGGTGCTGCTCGGCCGGCTCGCCGCCGCGACCGAGGAGATCCGGATCGGGAGCGGAGCCGTGCTGCTCAACCACTACAGCCCGTTCAAAGTCGCCGAGGCGTTCGGGACGCTCGACGGCCTCGCACCGGGACGCGTCGACGCCGGACTGGGGCGGGCGAACGGCTCGCCCGCGGCCGACCGAGCACTGGGTACGGAGCGGCGGGTGGAGAACCCGAACGAGGACCACGAAGAGCGGATCCGGGCGGTCGTGAACCACCTCTACGACGCGTACCCCGATGGGCACCCGTACGCCGACCTCTCGGTGCCCCGCTCGGGGGCCGCGCCGCCCGCCCCGTGGGTGCTCGGGTCGAGCCCGGCGAGCGGCGAGATCGCGGGTGCGCTCGGGCTCCCCTACTGCTTCGCTGGGTTCATCCGTCCGGGATTCGCCGAGCGCGCGGTCGACGCCTACCGCGAGGCGTTCGAGCCGGGAGCGCTCCCCGCGAGCCTCGACGCGCCTCGCGGCATGCTCGCGATCAACGCGGTCGCGGCGGACACCGACGAGGCGGCCGCGCGACGGCGCGCCCCGGCCGAGGCCGTCTACCGCCGAATGCAGCGAGGCGACCTCGGCGACGGGACCCCCTCCGTTGAGGAGGCGATCGACGAGCTGGGAGCGACGCCCGACCCGACGCCCGCATCCCTCGACGCCGACGAGTGGCCCCGGTCGGTCTCCGGGAGCCCGGAGACGATCGCGTCCGTCCTCACACAGCTCGCCGATCGCATCGGCGTCGACGAGGTGATGGTCCAGCACACGGCTCCCGACCACGACGACGCGCTGGCGTCGCACGCGCTACTCGCGGAGGCCGTCGGACTCGACTCGCAGAACTGACCGATCATATCACTTCTAGCGGCAGACTCAATTATACGATCAACTGATCGTCGCCATGTAGTCACATCCTGAGATGTCATTCCCGGGTAACACTTATGTTCATCCATGCCAGAGAGTATCATGCACAGAATGTTCGAACGGTTTTCGAGCGGCTACTACCTGGGGGAACTGTACGTGGAACCCCATGGCGGCGACCGGGCCGTCATCCAGCGGGTCGACCACGAGCGCGTCAACGAGCAGCTGTACGCCGACGGCGAGGGGGTAGAGCGACTCGACGCTCCCCTCGTGATGAAACTCGACGGCGGCCACATTCCGGTGACCGGCGACGACGACGTCCCGAGCGGGACGCTCGCGCTCCCGCAAGCGCTCGCCGACGAGACGCTGCCGGACCGGCGGAACGTGCTGTTGGCCGACGCCGACCGCGCAGAGACGCTGCTGCGCTGGGAGGGCTGGGAGCCGTTCGCGAACGCGTGAACACCCTAGGCTCTCCGTCCGTCGCCCCCCTCTCCGCTACCGATTCTCGCCGGGTGGCGACGCGGTCGATCGGCGACTGCGGATCTCGATCCGTCCCTCTATGGCGGGATCGATCCCCTCCGCGCGGGCGTACGCGGCGAGCGCTTCGTACTGAATCGGTCCCTCGTCGATCCGATGCCGCTGTGCGAGCGTCGGAAACTCGTGTTCGGAGTGCAACAGGTACTCCGAGACGGCGACCGTGTACCGCCGCTCGGGGTCGATCGGATCGCCGCCGGCGGTCGCCTCCGCGATCAGATCGATGTCGGCGTCCCAGACCACGCGCGCGTTCGAGACGTGTCCGTGCCACCAGTCGTCCTCGCCGAAGTCGACGTCGGGCGCTGCCATCTCGCGGAACACGTCGTGAAGCTCCGCGCCGCTCACCGACGCGAGCACGACCGGCTCTTCGAACGGGATCAGGCTGATCAGGTCGGCCTTCGTCACCGCGCCCGCGAGCGGGTCGCCCTGTCGTAGCCCGCCGGCGTTCGACAACCCCACGTCGGCGTCGAGCGTCCACCGGAACGCGTCGGCGACGAAGTTGCCGGCGCGGCACTCACCGCCGTGAACGATCGCGCCGGTCCGCTCGATCGGCTCGTCGACGCGGCCGACGACCTCGTCGAGGTCCGCGGCGGCCATCCGCTCTTCGAGGGCGGCTTCGAGCTCCGGTACGGGGTCCGCGCCGTCGGGTTCGTGAAGCGTCGCGGCGGGCGGGGTATCGGGTGCTCCTGCGCTCTCGAACTCGACTTCCGCTACCGCTTCGCCGTTGACGCCGGGGCGGACGAGGCGTGTTCCGGCGACGACCTCGTTGCGGCGGCTGTGAACGTGGCCGCCGAGGATCGCGTCGACGTCGAGCTCGCGCGCGAGTTCGTCGTCGCGCGTTCCGAGATGCGAGAGGACGACCGCGTAGTCAATCGTCGAATCGGCCGCGCCGCCCCCGCGTTCGGCGGCCGATGCTCGCATCTCGTCGAGGGCGTCGCGCGCGGCGGCGATCGGGTCGTCGAAGGTCAGGTCGGCGGCCATCGGGTTCAACGAGTTCGTCGCGGGGTCGGTGACGCCGACGAAGCCGACCGTCGCGCCGCCGACGGCGAGCGTCGTCCACGGGACGACGCCTTCCGTACGGCCGAACGGCTCTCCGTCCTCGTCGCGGACGTTCGCGGAGACGAAGGTGACCGGTGCGTCGGCGACCAGATCGCGGAGCGCGTCGGGTCCGTAATCGAATTCGTGGTTCCCGAACGTATCGAGTTCCGTGTCGGTCGCGGCGTAGAAGTCGACTATCTGTCGCCCGGTCGCGACCAGCGAGAGGACTCCGGGGGCGGTCGTGTCGCCGGTCCCGACGACCGCGGCGTCGGGGCCCGAGAGCGCGCGGATCCGTCCGGCGAGGCGAGCCGCCCGCTCAGGAACGTCGACGACGTTCTCGATGTCGGAGTAGTGAACGAGACGGACCATTCGGTGAGCGGAGAGAGGAGGGAGCGACGCTTAAAAATCGCGGAGTCAAAAACGGAGAGTGATCCCCGCTCGCACACCCGCAGGACATTGAAAGCGCTTTTATGGATGTCCGGATTACGTCGGGTCACAGCCTCTGTGGGGTTGATGATGTGCCGTTCCGTTAGGGACCGACCACGGGACGGACACGCGAGCCCGCACGGAGGACAGGTGAACAACATATGCCCGTTTACGTAGACTACGAAACCCCAGCCGACCTCGCCGAGCGATCGCTCGAAGCGCTCGAGGTCGCCCGAGACACCGGTACCGTGAAGAAAGGAACCAACGAGACCACGAAGGCCGTCGAGCGCGGCAACGCCGACCTCGTCGTCGTGGCCGAGGACGTCTCCCCCGAGGAGATCGTGATGCACCTCCCCGAACTCGCCGACGAGAAGGGTATTCCGGTCGTCTTCGTCGACACGCAGGACGAAGTCGGACAGGCCGCCGGCCTCGAGGTCGGCTCGGCCGCCGCCGCCGTCGTCGACGCCGGTGACGCCGACGACGACGTCGAGGACATCGGCGAGAAGGTCGCGGAGCTTCGATAACCACCCATGAGCGCAGAAGAGGGCACCGGCGACTCCACCACCGCCGAGGTGATCGAGGTCGTCGGCAAGACCGGGATGCACGGCGAGGCCATGCAGGTCAAGTGCCGCATCCAAGAGGGATCGAACCAGGGCCGGATCATCACCCGGAACGTCCTGGGCCCCGTCCGCATGGGCGACGTGCTTCAGCTCCGGGAGACCCAGCGCGACGCGGACTCCATCGGAGGACGATAACCAATGGTCGAGACACGCACCTGCGACTACACCGGCGAGGAGATCGAGCCCGGCACGGGCACGATGTACGTCAAGAAGGACGGCCAGATCCTCCACTTCGTCGACTCGAAGGCGGAGAAGAACTACCTCCTCGGCCGCGAGGCCCGCGACCTCGAGTGGACCGAGGAAGGCCACAACCAGGGTGGCGAGTAGATGAGCCACCACGACGAGCGCACCTTCGTTATGGTGAAGCCGGACGGCGTCCAGCGCGGTCTCATCGGCGAGATCGTCTCGCGCTTCGAGGACCGCGGACTGAAGCTCGTCGGCGGGAAGTTCATGCGGATCGACGAGGACCTCGCGCACGACCACTACGGCGAGCACGAGGGCAAGCCCTTTTTCGACGGCCTCGTCGACTTCATCACCTCCGGTCCGGTCTTCGCGATGGTCTGGGAGGGCGCGGACGCGACCCGGCAGGTCCGCGCGATGGTCGGCGAGACAGACCCCGCCGAGTCCGCCCCGGGAACGATCCGCGGCGACTTCGGACTCGACCTCGGCCACAACGTGATCCACGCGTCGGATCACGAGGACGAGGGCGCGAACGAACGCGAGATCGACCTGTTCTTCGACGAGGACGAACTCGTCGATTACGGCCTCGACACCGCCGCGTGGGTGTACGAGGACGAATAGCACGGAGCACAGTCGATCCGATTTTTGACGGACGGTATCTTCCGCACCGAGAGCCGTCGGTGATTCGACACACCGTGTTTCCGGTGAACGATCGACGTCGATACGGCGCAGTCGTCCGATTGTGCCGCACTCTCCTCGTAAAAACCCGACAGGTGACTTCGCGAGTCCGGACGCGCTGCCGTGCGGTGATAGTGGGCCGTCCGCCGGCCCCGATCAGTTCGTATCGACCGCGACCAGCCTCCCGGCCTCCGTCACGACGAGGATCTCGTCGCTCCCGTCCCCGGTGGCGTCAGCGAACAGGGGACTGGCGTACACCACCGCGTCGACGCTCCCGCGGGCGGTAACGCCGCCGTTCCGGTTCAACACCAGCAGGTCACCCTCCCGGTTTATCGCCACCGGGGCGCGTTCGTCGCCGCCGTCGATCGCACCGAGAGACGGCGCGTTCACACGCGTATCGCCTCCGTACTGCTGTTTCCAAGAAACCTCGCCGTCAAGCAGGCTGACAGCCCAGATACTGCCGGAGCCGCCGACGTAGACGCGTCCGGGCCCCGCGTCTCCGACCGCGACAGGGAGGTCTTGGAGCCCGAACTCGTACCGGGTCGAGCCGTCGCTGACCTCGATCGTCTCCAAGTTCCCGTTCGTTCCCCCGAGCGCGAGGACCGGTCCGTTCTGGCTGTCCGCCTGCCGCCAGTTCAACGGCGTGACGGACGGTGTCGTCGTCCACTGGGTGTCGCCGCCGGCGTCGAGCAGCCTGACGGTGCGCTCGTCGCCGTCGGCGGTGACGACGGCGACGCCGCTTCTCGCGCTCTCAGCGTCCGAACCATTCTCGCCGTCCGAACCGTTCCCGCCGAAGTCGAGCGCCAGCGGTCGGCGCTCTATCGGTGCTCCGACGTCTCTCTCGAAGACCGGTTCGCCCCCGCCGTCGACGGCGCGGACGACACCGCTCGTCGAGACCGCCACGACCTCGATATCGCCGTCGTCGTCGACGTCGCCCATCGCGGGTCGGATCCCGCTTTGACCGCCGATGTCGACGGCGAACCGCTCGGAGCCGTCGGCCGCGTCGCGAACGACGAGCGATCCGGACTCGGTCGTGAACGCGACGACGCGGTCCCCGTCGAGGGTACCCGTCACCAGTCCGCTTGTCGCGGTGGAATCGGCGTCTTCCGGGGCTTCGGACGCCCCGCCGCCCGTTCCGGCGTCGACCGGAGCCGTCCACTCTACCCCGCCGCCGACGGCGGTGGCTCGTACCGATCGCGTGTCGTTTTCGGTGATCGACTGCAACACGAGCGGGTCGCCGTCCATCGTGGAGACGACCGCGCCGCTGCCGTCGTCGCCCGCGACGGGGTCGGACTCCCAGACGACCTCGGCGTCCGTCGCGCCGTCGTCGACGCCGACGAACGCGAACAGCGCGACGCTGACGCCGGTCACTCCACCGGCGAACAGGACGAGACTCGCGAACAGAACGCGCCGGTCCATTGACTTCCGTTCGGGCGTCGACGGCATACCGCTGTCGGAAGCGGCGCGGCGGGGACGCGCCCCCCGCCGGCGTTCACCGCTTCACCGGCGATCGGCTAGTCGTTTGCGACGGCCGGGGCGTCGACATCCCCGTGGGGTACCCCGGTCCGCTCGGACGCCGACACCCACTCCAGGTGCTCCTCGTAGTGGAAGGCGCGGTGGTCCCGCGTCGGATCGACGACCGTCAGCGCCGTCCAGTCGTTGTCAAGGAGTTCGGTCAGCTCCTCGTGGTCGGCCAAGACGTCGGTGACTCGCTCGACCGGTGCGTGAACGACCGTCGAGAGGCGGAGCGGCTGGTGGTACGGTTCGTCGTCCGCGGCCATCAGCGACTGGAGCGGGAGTCCGGACATCAGGTCGCCGCCATTGCCTTGGTAGACGCCGACGTTACCGACGGGGTTCTGGGTCACCTTCGACCCGCTCCCGTAGACGGCGTTGTCAGTCGTCGAGAAGTAGTACTGTGCGTTGATCCACTGGGTGACGACCATGGGGCCCGTGAGAATCGCTTCGAGTGCGTCTCCGTCCGGGTCGGTCGACCAGTCGTACGAGTGGAGGAACGCCCGGCCGTCGAGATCGCGGTCGCGCGTCAGTTCGCGGGGACCGACGACGAATCCGGCGTTGCCGGCCAGCCCCCACTCGGGACGCGTCTCGGCCCAGTCCGCGGCGCGGCGTTCGGCGTCCCTGACGCCGGCCGACCCGTCTGCGTCCATCTTCTCGGCGCGCTCGGCGGCCGCGTTCTCGCGAGCCGTCACGAGGTCCGCGCGCAACCGGTCGAGGTCGTCCGCGTGGCTCTCGGGCACGTCGCTTGCGAACAGCTCCACCTCGTCTGTCGTCGTGTTGTGCTGCCCGGCGACGAAGACCGTGTCCCGGGGGACGTCGAACCCGCGGTCGCGGAGTTCGGCCTTGACGTCCTCGTCGTTACAGATATTCGCGAGGACGCGGGCGCTGGGGCCGCCGGGGTTGCCGGCGCAGGCACCGCAGTCCAGGCTCGCGTCGTAGGGGTTGTTCGCCGTCTCGCTCGCGTGACCGGCGAAGACGACGAGACGACCGAACTCCTCCCACCCCATCAGCTCGAAGGCGGTCGCGGCGTACTCGACCTTCTCTTCGTGGGTCATTCCCGCCGGGAGGTCACCGACGTGGGCGTGCCGGCGGTCGTGCTGCCGGTCGACGATTGGCTCGCAGAACTCGTGATCGTCGGGAACCAGCCCGGCGGCCGCGTCGAACAGGTCGTGAACGCGCCCGGGGACGAGCGTGCGAGCCGCGAGCGAGAGGCCGTAGCCGCTCCCGGCTGTCTCGACGTAGCCGTACGCGGTGGCGGCGTTGGCCTCCAGAATCTCGACGACCTCGTCCGCGGCCGCGCCGAGGGCCGACCGGCGGTCGTGGCGCGACCGCGTCTCGTCGTCCGTCGGAGCGTCGGCCACGTGATGCTGTGGTTCCAAGATCGGCGGACAGGCGTCGACCGCGACGTCGGCGGCGTATCCCCGATACTCCATCGGAACGCCGAAGAAGCCGGCGTATCCGTGGGTCTCGTACTCGCCAGTCGCCTCGATGTGCCGGCGGATGGCCTCCGAGCGGGTGTCGATACAGAAGACCAACTGGGCGTCAGGACGGTCCGACGAACCGCCGTCGGCCATCGACCGGCTCTCGTCCGTGACGGCCTCGACGAGTTCGTCGCGGTAGGTCGCTTCCCACGCGCCGAGGAACGCCTCGGCGAGTTCGTCGGTCGAGTGCGCATCGACGACGTCGTTCGACGGCTCGATGTCGGCACCGACGGCGTCTGCCAGCGCCAGACGCGCCGCGAGGTATCCCTCGAGCGTTATCGGACAGGCCGACTGCCACTCGCCCTCGTCCTCGACGCGCTGCTTGATGAACCCGGTCCACCCCGGGAGCGCCGCCAGCTGTTCCTCGAGGATGGACACCCACTGGCTCTCCGGATACGGCTTCAGGACCGCCTCGACGGTCTCGATCGGCGCTTCGGGCAGGTCGGCGACGACCCCCTCGTCGGGGACGTCGGCGTCGTGTTCAGCGATTCCCCGGAAGGCGGTGTAGAACCCCTCCTCGCGGTTCGGCATCGACCAGTGGGCACTCCCCTCGTCGAGGAAGACCGCCAGCCACTTCGTCAGCACCCGGTCGACGCGGGCCGCGGCGTCGTCCGTCTCCGCGCCCTCAGCGTCGGTCGGGTCGGCGGTCGCGTCGGCCATCCGATCGAGCAGCCGTTCGGGGTCGTCCTCGTAGCCCGCCTCGGCGAGTGTCCCTTCGAGGATCTCCGGATCTATCTGTCCGCGTTCCAGCGCCGCTGCGAACGTCTCGGCGCTGGGGTATCCCCTGCCGCCCCACAGGTCAGCAGCGCGCGCGACGGCCTCTCCGAACGGCCGGTCTTCGAACCCCGAGAGGGGGTTGGCCGTCACGAACGAGTGGATGGGCCAGCGGGAGCCGACGGTCGTCACCGCTTCGTCGATGCTGTCGCGGACGGTGGATTCAATACTCATTGTAGTCCTCCGTGGACGTCAAGAGGGTGTTCGACGACGGTTGGGTGGCGTTCAACAGCGCCACGTAGAGACGCTGGCTGTGTTCGTGGACGCCGGTCTCGATGGCGGCGTAGATGCCGACGAAGCCGACGGCGATGACGCCGTGAAGCAGGGTCAGCTCGGTCGTCGCCGTACTGACCGTCAGGAGTCCAGAGACCCCCTCGTAGACCACGGCGTAGACGGTGATGGCCGGGAGGAACACCAGCGGGACGGCACCGTAGCGCGCGAGCGTCGAAAGCGCGGTGTGCTGGATCGCACTGCGGGCCGCGTGGAGCGTGGTGATGACGACGAAGAAGGTCAACAGGAGGCCGCTGTCGACGGTCGCACCCTTCCCCGTCAGCGACGTGAACACCGCGCCGCCGGCGAGACCGGTCAGCAGCGCCACGACGAGGCCGACGACGCTCGTCGCACGGCCGACCGTGTGCTCGGTGGCCTCGCTCGGGGACGTCCGTTCGACCTGTTCGCCCGAACTGAGGAACTGATAGGCCTTGTAGAACCCGTGAAGGATGAGGTGAGTGATCGCAGCCCCGAAGAAGCCGAGACCGACTTGCATGATCATAAAGCCCATCTGACCGACCGTCGAGCAGCCGAGTTTCCCTTTGACGTCCGTCCGAACCGATTTCAGCAGCTTTCCGCCGCTCGCGCTCGCCGCGCCGACGGCGACCACCGCGAGCATGAGCGTGGAGTCGACGGTGATGACCGGAGCGAAGCGGGTCAGCAGGATGCCGCCCGCGTTGACGAACCCGGCGTGCATCAACGCCGACGCCGGCGTGGGTGCGGTCATCGAAGAGAGCAGCCACTTGTGGAACGGGATCAGCGCGGACTGGATCATGGCCGCGAGTACGAGCGCGCCGGCGGCGACAAGCCACATCGGGCCGCCGAGCGTGTCGGCGGCCGCGCCGATGCCCGATATCGTCGTCGCGCCGGTCTCCAACCACAGCGCAGTCAGCGCGACGCCCAGCAGCACGCTACTGGCGGTGAAGTACTTGCGGGCGACCGCCGCAGCCGCCTGTGCCTGTTTCCAGCCGTCGGTGATACCGATGAGTTCCGCCATCAACAGCCCCATCGCCGCCCACAGGAACCCGAACAGCGCGACGTGGTCGGCCGCGACGAGCGCCATCACGACCGCGGTGAACCCGGACATCGCGACGAAGAATCTCGTCTTGTGGGCGCTCCCAGCCATGTAGCGACGCGAGTAGCTGTGGACGACACCGCTGAAGAAGGTGACTACCACCCACATCAGAACGGTCAGACCGTCGACGGCGACCACGCCGGGAACTCCCCATCCCCCACCGAATCGGACGCTGGCGATCAACACGGCGACGCTCGCGGCGAACAGCGACCACACGAGCCGCGTTAATGCGACGGGCACGAACGGTGAATCGACCGTCGTGTCCGGAAGTGGTCCGACCGTCGGTTTCGAACTGTGTCCTGACATCGTTCAACCTATCACACGACTCGAACCGGAGACGCGTTCACGAGTACGCTCCCGGTCGCTTCTACTACCCTCAAAGAACGTACTGTTTGTTAAACCTATCTGTATTCACAGTCTGTTCGCAATTAGGTAATTATAGACCATTATGTTCTTTAGGAGATCTGGTCGATGCCCGATCGCAGGAGGCTCGGGGACCGTCTCGGAGGCGCTATCGCTGGTCGATCGAGTCTGACGTGTCGTCGAGAGCTAACGGAAACCGCCTGTAGGAGGACGGACGTGTGCCCCGGTTTGGTCACACACCAGTCGGCGACCGCGACCGACGGGGTCCCGGCGGAGAACTCGGCGTCTCCGCGCTTAGGATTCGTCTGTCGAGCGAGTTCCGGAGTTGAACTTGCCGAACGGCGTCGTCTCGTGGGTCCGAACCAGCACTTCGTCGGCGACGGTGAGCCCCATGTCGAGGAGTTCCTGTGCGACGGGCGTGATGTCGTCGTCCGACTCGCCGACGACGGTAACGAGGAGGTTCTGTTCACCGGTGACCAGTTCCTGTACCGAGACGACGCCGTCGATCTCTAGGATATCGGGAATCATATCGCCGCGTTGAGGTATCGTCGCGGTGCAGTAGAGCAACATTCGGAGCGGATAGCCCGATCTCTGATAATTGACGCTGGCGCTGTATCCCTTGATCACGCCGTCGGATTCGAGACGCTGAATACGCTTGCGGACGGTGCTGTCCGAAGTACCGGTCCGCTCTGCGATGTCCCCGGACGACATGTTGCGGGCATCCTCCTGTAACGCGTACAGGATCGCTTTGTCGACGTCGTCGACCTCCGTGTCGGCCATACCCGCGTGTCCGCGTTACGGGTACTTTACCTTTGTACGTTGCTCGGATACGTCCCCTCGGTGGCGACTGCCGGCGTGAGTTCTCGCGTCTCAGTTCCCGTCCGGAGAGACGGCGACTCGTGACCGGTTCCGTCCGGAGAGATGGCAGTCTCCCGACGCGCGCCGCGCTTTACAGGACGAACCGTATCGCCAGGGCCAAGAAGCCGATCATGAAGACGCCGAGCAGCGCGATCGTCGCGACCACGACGGCAGGCGCGAGGGCTTCGGTGTCCTCGTTGGTAACGATGGACTCCAGATCGTTCATACGCACCGACTCGCCGCCGCGGGGCTTGAACGCTTCGCTCGGTCGCCGACGGTCGCTCCGCCCCGACGACGCGCTCGACGAGCCCGTACCGGAGATCCCGAAACTGAGCGACAATGAGATCCGATCACACGAGATGCGCTCACACCTATCTCCAATCACTTATACGGCCGTCTGTCTTACTAACTGTATGAGCGAAGAATCCGGACGGAAGAACCTCCGAATGCCCAACGACGACGAAGTGTTCGCCGTGGTGACGGAGCACCTCGGCGGGAATCACGTCCGACTGCGCTGTGTCGACGGAGAGACGCGGATGGGTCGGATCCCCGGCCGCATGAAGTATCGCACGTGGATCAGCGAGGGCGACGTTGTGCTCGCCGAACCGTGGGACTGGCAGGACGAGAAAGCGAACGTCGAGTGGCGGTACGACGACGAGGACGCGGACCAGCTCCGCCGCGAAGGCCACATTCAGTAGCGACGCACGCGGACACGACCCGTTCGGCTGTTGACCCTTCTCTGTTCGCTGTCACCCGCGTCGCGTTCGACGCGGCCGATCAGGTGAACAGGAGAATGCCAACCACGACGACCGGTATCTCTCCACCGACCAGAAGCAGCGCGAGCAGCCAGTACCGGTATCGCCACGGCGAACGCGGTCGCACGCGGCCGAGTGGCGTCACCGGTCAGCCCGTGGGTCCACCGGTCAACTCGTGGGCCCACCGGTCAGCCCGTGGTAGCCCGATGCGACTCCCGTGTCAGTCGATCACACGCAAGATGTCGCCTCTCTCGAAAATAAACACGAACAATTATTACATAGAAGGCCATCGGGGTGAATGTGCCACCCGTAGTACACGATTAACGCAGACTCGGAGACGGAACCGACGTGCGGCCCCGAACTTCCGAGTACGCGCTCGACGAGCGAGGAACCGGTCGAGACGACGAACACGCAGACCGCGGCGGCGATGTTCGATCCGGAGAGCACGGTTCGGCTCCCGAACGGAACCGACCGCTGGAACGCGTACGCCGGATCCTGTCACGGCGGCGACTGACAGCGGGGCCGGCCCCTTTTATTCTACGCCCGACTACGTGCGATCGGCCGATGACGACCCACCGCACCGAGCTGCCTCGGCACCAGCGATGACGACCCCTATGAGTACAGAGGCCGCCACTTTCCGAACCGCCCTCGGACACCGCACGTCGTGACCGTCGACGACGCTGTTTGAGAGCGCACATCACTATTCAGCGTCTTGCTGATATTCCACCCGCGGTGGAAGCCCGCCGTTCACGGCGGGCGAGGGTGTCACCGCACCGAAATCGATCCGCAAGTGCTTAGGTTCAGTCCGGACGTGCGGACAGTAGACCCGTCGTCTCGGGGCGTCGTCGAGACGCGCGCCGCGAGCCGACACCCCATCCCCATGAAACAGTACCTCGATCTCGTCGACGACACGCTGTCGACGGGCACGTACAAGCCGAACCGGACCGGCGTCGACACGATCGCCTCGTTCAGCGGGCAGTACACCGTCGACCTCGCGGAGGGGTTCCCGCTGTTGACGACGAAAAAGATGGACGGCTACCGCTGGAACTCGCTCATCCACGAGGTGCTCTGGTACCTCTCCGGCGAGGAGCACATCCGGGACCTCCGCGAGGAGACGAAGATCTGGGACGCGTGGGCGGACGACGAGGGACGACTCGATACCGCCTACGGACGCTTCTGGCGTCGGTATCCGGTTCCGGAGGACGACGCGGCGCTGCCGGGCGAGACGTGGCCCGACGACGCCCACCGGTGGGTGACCGTCGAGGAGGGACCGGACGGAACCGAGCGGCGCACGTTCGACCAGATCCAGTACGTCCTCGACACGCTGGAAGAGAACCCCCGCTCTCGGCGGATGGTCGTGAGCGCGTGGCATCCGGCCAACGCCGCGACGTCCACGCTGCCGCCGTGTCATTACACCTTCGTGGTGAACGTCCAAGGAGACCGTCTCAACCTCCACCTCACGCAGCGGTCGGGGGACATCGCGCTGGGGGTCCCGTTCAACGTCGCGGCGTACGCGCTGCTCGCGAACGCGCTCGCCCAGCGGACCGGATACGAAGTCGGCGAGTTCGGACACACCGTCGTCGACGCGCACGTCTACTGCGGCCGCGGCGAGCGCGGGACGTGGTACGCGAACAACCTGAAGTACGTTCAAGAGCGCCTCGCGGCCGTCGACAGCAAGGCCGACTACCTGGACGTGAAAAGCTGGGTGGAGCGGACCGCTCCCGACGAGGTCGACAGTGAGGAGGGGTACGACCACGTGCCCGGACTGCTCGAACAGCTCTCGCGGGAGCCGCGCTCGCGCCCGCGGATCGAGATAGCGGACAAACCGCTCGACGAACTGACGTACGACGATATCGAGGTCGTCGGCTACGACTCCGCGGACGGGATCTCGTTCGCGGTCGCAGAGTGATGGCGGGTGGCGGTACCGGGGACGAGAGCGACGACGAGGACGTCGCCGATTCGGCCCCCGACATCGTCCTCGTCGCCGCCGTCGCCGACAACGGCGTCATCGGCGACGACGGCGGAATGCCTTGGCACTACCCGGCCGACCTCGCCCGCTTCAAGCGACTGACGACGGGCCACCCCGTTATCGTCGGCCGCGCGACCCACGAGAGCATCGTCGATCGGATCGGCGGTCCGCTCCCCGACCGCACCAGCGTCGTGTTGACGACGCGCGAACTCGGCGACGGTGACCTCTCCGACGGGGCCGTCGTCGCCAACGATATCGACGACGCGCTCGCGCTCGCGTCGGCGGACGCCGCCGACCGCGGCGTCGACGCGGTGTACGTGATCGGCGGCGCGACGGTGTACGAGCAGTTCCTCGACCGCGCCGATCGGATGGTGCTGACCGAGGTCCCCGAGCGCCCCGACGGCGACACGCGTTTCCCGGACTGGAACGCGGACGAGTGGACAGAGGTCGGTCGGGAGGTCGTCACGTCAGACGACACCGATCGCGGCGACGACCTCGCGTTCGTCACCTACGAGCGGATCGTCGGCTGAGGGCGGTATGCGTTCAGCGGAAGACGGACGACGCGTCGACTGCGCCCATCGTGATCCGAGCGCCGAGCGTCCCGCGGCTCCGCCGACGGTCCCGAGCACAGCGAGGTGGGTCGCGAGCGCGACCGTCGTTCGTGTGGGACGTCAATGTCACCGCAGATGCGGGACCGGGATATCTCCGTCGTAGGCGGAGACGACTCGGCTTGGTGCACGAGGTCGGTGGCCGCGTCGAACGTACCGGTTACGGATGCTTTTTCAATCGTCCGGCGTAATAAGGGGTAATGAGCCAGCGTGACACCGCGAGAGCGGGTGACCGACGATGATGGGTGGCAACGACCAGCAGGCGTACGACCGCGGCACGTCGCTGTTCTCGCCCGACGGCCGGATCTACCAGGTCGAGTACGCCCGCGAGGCCGTCTCTCGCGGTGCGCCGAGCGTCGGCGTCCGGACGACGGAGGGCGTGGTCTTCGTCGCGATGTCGCGGGCGTCCTCGACGCTGATGGAATCTGAGAGCATCGAGAAGCTCCACAAGCTCGACGACCACCTCGGCACCGCGAGCGCGGGCCACGTCGCAGACGCCCGGCAACTGATCGACCTCGCGCGCCGTCAGTCGCAGGGGAATCGACTCCGATACGGTGAGCCCGTCGGCGTCGAGACGCTGACGAAGTTCGTCACCGACCACATTCAGGAGAACACCCAGCGCGGCGGCACGCGCCCGTACGGGGCCGCCCTGCTCATCGGCGGGATAGATAACGGCGAGCCGCGACTGTTCGCCGCCGATCCCTCCGGCACGCCCAACGAGTGGAAGGCGACCGTCATCGGCGGCGGCCGCCAGACGATCCAGGGCCACCTCGAAGAGGAGTGGAGCGAGGACCTCTCGCTTCAGGCGGGTATCGAACTCGGGATCGCCGCGCTCGCGGCCCACGAGGACGAGTTCGAACCCACCGACCTCGCGATCGCCACGATCACCGACGCGGACGGCTACCGGACCGTTCCCGGCGACGAGGTCGCCGACGCATTCGAGGCCGTCGGACTGTCCGACAGCGACGACGCGGACGACGCGGACGACGCGGACGACGCAGACGACGCGGACGACGCAGACGACGCGGACGACGAGTAGTCGCCCGAGACGACGGTCCCGTCCGACCCTTTTTGCGTTATCGGGGTGAATCCCGCGCATGGTGCGCATCGCTGAACTCCTCGCGTATCCGCTGAAATCAAACGACGGCGTCGCGGTCGACCGCGCCGAACTTGGCCCCAAGGGGGCGCTGCGCGGCGACCGCTCGTACGCCCTCGTCGAGGCCGGCGTCGATCCCCACGAGGCCTCGGTCGGCGGCGACGGCGGCTACGTCAACGGGAAGCGCGAACCCGCCGTTCACGGCCTCGGAGCGAGCTACGAACTGGCCGACGGCCCCGACGCGACGCCGACGGCGGTCACCCTCGACCGACCCGACCGCCCGGTGACGGGAATCGACGCCGACGAGCGGCGGTTCGCCCTCCCAGAGGACCGCGAGGCGCTGGAGGCGTGGGTCGGTGAGTACCTCGGGTACGCCGTCGACCTCGTTCGCGAGCCGGACGGCGGCCTCCCCGACGACCGCGCCGCGCCCGGTCCCACGGTCGTCTCGCGGGCGACGCTGGCGACGGTCGCAGCGTGGTTCGACGAAGTCGACGACGCGGCCGAGATGCGCCGCCGGCTCCGCCCGAACGTGGTGCTCTCGGACTGTCCGGCGTTCTTCGAGGACCGGTTATTCACGGACCACGGCGAGGCCGTCCGGTTCTTCGCCGGAGACACGCCGATCCTCGGCGTCAATCCCTGTCAGCGCTGTGTCGTGCCGTCACGAGACCCCGACACCGGAACCGAGATCGCCGGCTTCCGCGAGCGGTTCATCCGAAAGCGCCGCGAGACACGCCCGACGTGGCTCGACAGCGACCGGTTCGATCACGACTTCCGTCTGATGGTCAACACCGTCGTCCCCGGGGCGTCTCGAGGTGACACAGTCGCTGTCGGGGATTCGATAGCGGTCGGAGATGCGGTGAGCGTCGACGAGGCGTGACGCGCGTTCACCGTCCCCCGTTGGTCAAGGCGATAGGCTCCTCGTCGGCGTCGTTCGCAGTTTCGGGGGTCGATCCCTCGCCGGCCGTCGGGTCGACTGCGGGATCGTCGACACCGAAGTGCGTCCAGAGGGTGACGGCGACGACAGCGTAGGCGACGAGGTCGTAGTGGACGGTCCCCTCGAAGCCCGTGAAGGCGGCGAGGGTGCTGTATCCGAAGAGCGCGGTCACGCCGCCGACGAACGCGGCGTCGTTCGTGATACGACCCTCGGCGAGCGCGACGAGCGCCCCGCGGATCCGGGGGCCGCAGGCGACGAGGAACGCGATCCCGGAGAGCGCGCCGAGGTTCACGAAGAAGTGCGTCGCCACCTGCGAGTCGAGGATCGACTGCAGATACTGGACGGTCACCGGATCGTAGAACAGCCACTCGGCGCGGGTCGGATACAGCACCGCGATGTACGGCGTCGCGACCATCAGCCCGAACAGCACCGCGACCGCGACTCTGGCGGACGCGAACTGCGACGCCCGGCGCGTTTCGAACGCCGCGTCGCCGGGGTCCACGACGAACCCGAGGGATTCCAGCGTCTCTCTGAGATCGTCCCGCGGGAGCGACGGAGAGTGGTGAATCCCGACAGTCCCGTTTCGAGCCGTGGCCGAGACGGCGCTGACGTCCTCGCGGTCTGCGAGGACGAGTTCGAGCAGTCGCTCTCGACGGTCGGTGTCGATTCCGTCGACAGAGAACGTGTCGTGGACGTGCGGTTCCGGCACCCGTGCGACCCGCGGTCCGGTCGCCGAGTCGGACTCGTCGGCGGGAGGACGGCCCTCCGAGGGGTCTATCCCGCGATCGCGGGCCGCAGCGTCGAGCTTCGTTCGATGCCTGCGGCGGTCGGCTGGCATGTGAACACCCTGCATCCACAGTAGCTTGAAGCTTGTCCCCCTGTGACACTCGCCCCCGTCAGGAGTTGACGGACTCGAGGTAGGACGTGACGATCATTTTTCCCTTGCGAGTGAGCGCAGCGCCCGAGTCCCCGTCGACGACGAGGGACTCCTCGCGCAGGGTTTCGAGGATCATCGACGTCTGAGCCACGTCGCCGGTGACCACGTCCGCGATGTTCGCTTCCCCGCCGGCCGAGTAGATCGACACGAGGATCTCCATTTGCTCTTCTGTCGGATCGAACGCCTCGACGTCCTCTCTCACCTCGTCGTACTCCAGTTTGATGTACCGGCCGAGGATGTTCAGCGTTCGCCCGTCCGGAACCGTCGCAATCGACGTGACCGTCTGTGTGTCCGGAACGTGACGGAACACGAGCGCCGGCCGCCGCGTTCCCGCGAGCGTCCGGTCCGTGCGCTCGTAGTCGATAACCGTCGAGAGGTCGACCCGGAACGGCTCCGGACAGTCGGTGAATCCGATCGCGCCCGACGAGAGCGACACGGACGCCGGGTGGTCGTCGGCGTCGGTGACGCGGCCACCGACCTTCGCCGGATGGCGAACGGTGACGGTCACGTTCCGCAGTAGGGCAGTGAAAAGCAACCGAGTGAACCGCTCCATGTCCGCCGGTTCGCCCTCGACGAGAGCGCTTTTTCGAGCCCCGTTCTGCTCGTATGCGACGGTGACGCTGTCTTGGAAAAACGACTGCAGCTCGCCCGGAACGGTACCGACCACGATGTCGAACACCGACGACAACGGGACCGTCGTCTTCTCGGTGTCCGTCGCGAGCACGAGGCGGCGCTGACTCAACAGGACGCGACCGCGTACCGGGTCGCTGCTCCCGAAGTCGGTGGCGTGAACGCGGCCGACGAAGTCGGCGACGACGGACTCCTCCATCGGGTGTCCCTATCGGCCGTTCGCTATTTACTGTTACTCTCGACGGGAGGCGGATCACCCGCCATCGCAGGGAGAAATCGCCCGGCGATCTGCCACTGGAGCGTCCGGCTAGCGATCCAGGAACGGCGGGACGACGATCTCGGCGCGCTTCTCGTCGCCGCGGACGACGACGCTCACCTCGGATCCCGCCTCGATGAACTGCTCGTGGAGATACCCCAGCCCGATCGGCTCGTCGAGCGTCGGGCTCATCGTTCCGGAGGTCAGCCGCCCGATCCGCGTGAGGTCGCCGTCGGTGACCGCGTAGCCGCCGCGCGGAACGCCGCGTTCGAGCAGCCGCACCCCGACGAACCGCTCGTCGACACCGGCCTCGCGCTGTGCGGCGAGCGCGTCGCGGCCGACGAACGCCGTGTCGAGGTCGACGACGAAGCCGATGTCGGCCTCGTAGGGCGTCCGCGGCTCGCTCTCGGGATCGAAGTCCTGCCCGGAGAGCAGGTAGCCCATCTCCATGCGAAGGGTGTCGCGAGCGCCCAGCCCGCACGGCTGTGCGGATCCGTCGCCCGCGTCCCCTCCGACGAACGCCTCCCAGACCGCCGCGGCGTCGGCGGTCGGACACATGATCTCGAAGCCGTCCTCGCCGGTGTACCCGGTCCGCGCGACCCAACTCGGCGCGTCGGCGACCGTCGCCGCCGTCGCCTCGAACTTCGAGAGATCCGTGACCGCGTCGCCGTCGGTCCCGCCGTCGAGCGCGGCCGCCGCGTCCGGACCTTGCACCGCGAGCATCGCCCAGTCGTCGGTCGCGTTCGCGACCGCCGCGTCGAGCTCCCACTCGTCGCGGTGGTCGACCCAGCGGTCGTACATCTGGTCGTCGTGGCCCGCGTTCGGCACGAAGAGGTACGCGGGATCGCCGGTGGTGTCGTCGAGGTCGGCGTCGGGGTCCGCGGCGACATCGGCGAGCGCCGACGCGGCGGTCCCCGCCTCGACACCGTCCGGAAGCCGGTAGACGACCGTGTCGTCGAGCATGATCCCGTCCGCGTTCGTCACCGCGGCGTACTGGGAGTCACCGGGGTCGAGCGCGGTCACGTCGTTGGTCGTCAGGCGGTCGAGCAGGGCGGTCGCGTCCGGCCCCGACACTTCGATCTCGCTCATGTGCGACACGTCGAAGACGCCGACCGACTCCCGGACTGCGGCGTGCTCCTCGCGGATCGAGTCGAACTCGACGGGCATCTGCCACCCGCCGAAGCCGGTGAACTTCGCGCCGCGCGCGTCGTGTGTCTCGTGGAGGGGCGGCCGTCGGTCCGTCATATGGGCGTACGCTCGCCGGGACCGACCTTAACCCCTTGGCATCCGGCGCGACGCGCTCGCAGACCGAAGCGTCCGTGCCCCTCTCCCGCTCCGACCGGCGACAGCCTCAAGCCGATCGGTCCCTCGGATAGCGACGTGAAGGGGGACAGATCCGGCCTGTTCGGGCCCGCCGCCGCGGTCCTCGTCGTCGCGCTCGTCGCCGCCGCGGTCGTCGGCGCGTGGCCGCCGCTCGTCGCCGTCGAGAGCGGAAGCATGGCCCCGGAGGTCGAGCGCGGTGACCTCGTCGTCGTCACCGCGACCGATCGATTCCCGTGGGGCGACGTCGCGGGTCACACCGCCCCGGACGCGCCGACGCGCCTCGGCGACGCCGGCGACGTGGTCGTCTTCGACCCGCTGAACGACGGGCGCGGCCCGATTCTCCACCGCGTCGCGTTCCCGGTCGCGGCCGGCGACGACTGGACGGACCGCGCGGACCCGTCGCTTCTAGACGGCGACTGCGCCGACATCGCGGCGTGTCCCGCCCCGCACGACGGCTACATCACCTACGGGGACGCCAACGGGGAGTACGACCAGAGCGCGGGGATCGCCCCGGTCGTTCGCGAGGACTGGATACGCGCCAAGGCGGTGCTGTCCGTGCCGGAACTCGGGTGGTTCCGTCTTGCCGCCGACGCCGCGATCGCTCGCGTCGGACTCCTCCCGACCGCGGTCGGGTTCGGCGGTGTCGCCGCCGCCACGGGCGGCCTCGGAGCGATGCTCCTCGGTCGGCTCCGCTCTGAGACCCGGGTCTGAGCGCGTCGCTAGCGGGTTCGATCCTCGTGGATCGTCCCCTCAACGCCGGGCTGCCGGGTCGCGTCGGCCTTCTCGCTCGCGTCAGCTTCCGCTGTCGCGTCGGTCTCCTCGCTCGCGTCCGTCGCCGCATCCGTGTCGCCGTCCTCGGTCGCTTCGCCTGCCTCCGTGGTCACGTCGCCGTCGAGGGTCACGGACCCGTTCGCGGCGTTTCGCAGGGCGTCCGAGCGGCCGAATTCGCCGGGCGCGATCGCGAGCGTCCGGATCCCGTAGCCGTTGGCCGTCTCGACGACCGGCTTGAAGTCCGTGTCGCGCGAGGCGATGGCGAGCGTCGTCATCCGCCCTTCGGCGGCGAACCGGGCCGCGTCGACCGCGAGCTTCACGTCGACGTCGCCGCTCGTGACCACGACCTCGAAGCCGCGGGCCTCCGCCGCCTGGATCAGCCCCGGCGTCGCGTGCTCGTCGAGGTACAACCGAGTCGTGACGAGCGGGCCCTCCGCTTCGGCCGCGCGCCGCACGTCGTCTAGGTCCACGTCGAACTCCTCGCGCAGTACGTTCGGTCCGTCGACGAACAGCGCCACGCCGCCGGCGTCCGCGTCCGTCTCGCCGCCTTGCTCCATGGCCGGGATTCGAGGCCCGCAAAGATAGGGGTGGTGATGTGTGGGCGACGCGTGAGCGCCCGATCGCGAGGCCAATCGCGTTTGCATAGTAAGACCTTATATTCGTGTTAGGTCTTGATCGATACACGTAGTGAATATACGAAGTTTTGAAATAGTATGTCCAATTATTACGGAGTATGATGTCGAGGTCCAACGCGTACACCGTCATTTCCGCACAGAACGATCACGATTGCACCACGGTACGTGCACATCCACGGAACGAGACGTACCACATCGTCGACTACGCCGACGAGGACGCCCGCGAGCGCGTCGCGGACCTGCCGGTCGGGTCCGTCGTCCGTCTCGAACTGTCGCGCGCCGGTCGCCGGAGCAACGTCTGGTGCGCCGAATCGGTCCGGACCGCCCAGACCGACGGCGGCACCGTGGAGTGAGCGGCACCGCGTCTCGACCGTCTCAGTCCGAAAACAGCTCGCGGTGGCGCGTTCGGCTCAGCTTATAGATCCCGCGTGAGTCGTGGGTTCGTCACCGCGCCCTCGGACGCGGAGGCGAAGTCGCGGCCGTACTTCGCGAGGATCCCGCCCTCGTACTGCGGCTCGGGTGCCTCGAACGCCTCGCGGCGCTCGGCCAGCTCTTCTTCGGAGAGGTCGACCGAGAGGTCGCGCTCCGGAATGTCGACCGTGATCTCGTCGCCGTCCTCGATGAGCCCGATCGGGCCGCCGACGGCCGCCTCGGGAGCCACGTGTCCGATCATCGGGCCGCGAGTCGCGCCCGAGAACCGCCCGTCGGTCAGGAGCGCCACGTCGTCCTCGTGGCCCGCGCCGACGACGGCCGCGGTGACGCCGAGCATCTCGCGCATGCCGGGGCCGCCGGTCGGCCCCTCGTTGTGGATGACGATCACGTCGCCCGACTCGATCTCGCCCGACTGGACGTACTCCATCGCGTCCTCCTCGTTCGTGAACACGCGCGCCGGCCCCTCGTGGTAGAACGCGTCGTCGCCGGTCACCTTGAGCACCGACCCCTCGGGCGCGAGGTTGCCCGTGAGGATCTTGATCGCGCCCTCGGCCTCTTTGGGCTCGTCGACCGTGTAGAGGAAGTCGGCCTCGATCTCCGAGTCGTCCGGGAGGTCGCCGCGCTCCTCTAACTCCGCGATCTCCTCGGCGAGCGTCCGGCCGGTGACGGTCATCGCGTCGCCGTGGAGCAGGTCCGCCTCCAGCAGGCGGCGGAGCACGACCGGCACGCCGCCGACCTCGTGGAGGTCGTTCATCACGCTGCTCCCGCCGGGCTGGAGGTCGGCGATCTTCGGCGTGCGCCGCGAGATCTCGTCGAAGTCCTCGATCGAGAGGTCGACGTCGGCCTCGCCCGCGAGCGCGAGGAGGTGGAGGACGCCGTTCGTCGAGCCGCCGATCGCGGTCTGTAGGGCGATCGCGTTCTCGAAGGACTTCCGCGAGAGGATGTCGGAGGGGCGGCGGTCGTTCTCGATGCAGTCCATGGCGAGCTCGCCGGCGCGCTCGGCCACGTCGTAGCGCTCCTGATCCTCTGCGGGCGCGGAGGCCGAGCCGAGCGGGGCCATCCCGAGCGCCTCGGAGATGGACGCCATCGTGTTCGCCGTGAACATCCCGCCACAGGAGCCCGCGCCGGGACACGCGTGGCGTTCGAGCTCGTCGAGCTCCTCGCCGCTCATGTCGCCTTCGGCGTACGCGCCGACGCCCTCGAACACCTGCACGATGGTCACGTCGCGGCCGTCGTGCTGGCCGGGCATGATCGACCCGCCGTAGAGGAACACCGACGGGAGGTCGGTGCGGATCGACGCCATCAGCATGCCCGGCAGGTTCTTGTCACAGCCCGCGACCGTCACCAGCGCGTCCATGCGCTCGCCGAACGAGACGAGTTCGACGCTGTCGGCGATCACTTCCCGCGAGATCAGCGAGGCCTTCATCCCCTCCGTCCCCATCGAGATGGCGTCGGAGATGGTGATCGTGCCGAACTCGATCGGCATGCCGCCGGCGGCGTCGATGCCGTCGAGCGCCGCGTCCGCGACGTCGTCGAGGTGGACGTTACACGGCGTGATGTCGGCCGCGGGGTTCGGGACGCCGACGATCGGCGAGGAGAGGTCCTCGTCGTCGAACCCCATCGCCCGGAACATCGAGCGGTGGGGAGCCCGCTCTGCGCCCTCCGTCACGTCTCTGCTCCGGAGGCTGTCGTCTTTCTTGCCCGCAAATCGGTCCGCGTCGCCGCGTCCCCGCGAGGCCGCGTCCTCGTCGGATCGGGATTGCTGCTCGCTCATACTCGCCCCTATCGCTCGGGGGTCTTAAACTGACGCACCGGAACAAGTTGCTCCGGATCGACGCGTCTCCTCGTCCACCTTCTCAGTACGTTGACCGCGGTCGCTCTTAACAACGAACCGTCGGTCGGGCTACGAATTCACGTAGCCGATCAACTGTGTCGCCACGTCTTCGGTGCGCTCGTCGACGAGCGAGGTCATGTGGAACTCCACTTCTGTGACACTGTTGAGGGTCGCAAGCGACCACGGGAGGACGTGGCTTCGTTTCCCGAGCGGAGCGCCCTCGTAGTCCTCGTCTCGGAGCGTGAGTGCGTCGTCGTGGTAGGATTTCGAGGAGATCAGAACCCTGATGAGCTGTAGTCCGTGGTCAGGGAATCGAGGCGTGCCCAGAACGAGTAGCGGCCGACCCTTGTCCGAAAGCGGATCGGTTCCCCAGACGATATCACCGCGTTCCAGTTCGTCGAACGCAGTCACCGGACCACCTCCATGTCGTCGGTCTGCAGTTCTTCAAGGGGTTCCTCGCCGTACTGTTCGTCTGCGGTCTCGTGGTGTCGATGCAGCCGGTATGCGGACCGGAGTCGCTCTTCGTCGTCCGTGATCGCCCAGTACGGGCTCTTGTGACGCACGAGATCGCGCTCTTTCAGCCGTGAGAGGATCGCACTGACCGCGTCCGTCTCCAGTCCGAGCTGATCGGCGATCGTCGCAGCCTTCCACGCACGGTCATCGTTCTCGTCGAGAAACAGTACGATCCGTTCGGTGTCGTTCCGCTTCTCGAATTCGTCAGCGTCGGCGTCCTCGAATTCATCGATATCGATGGTCCCGCTCGACATACCTTCGCGTTGGTGGTGTTGGAATATAGCTGTTTGGAGTGTTTGTTGAGTTGGTTTGTTGCTGCATCAGACACCGGTCACGAACAACGACCGTTCGTGTGAATAGCCACGTTTCACCGCTTTCTCACACCCGGGTGTTCAGTTCTATTCGTGTCAGACGGCGGCACAGACCCAGACGACACCGGTCTTGTCGGTCTCTCTCGGAGTTCGGGCCACTGAGAATCCGCGGCGCGTACTTGCCTGTGGGCGACCAACCCTCACGTATGACCGGCAGGACTGTCGACAGCAGTAGACAGAGCGGGGCACAATCCGCCAGCGTGGCCGGCGGGGCGGGCGGCCTCGTCGGGATGGCCGGCGGCATGGGTGGAATGGGCGGTATGGGAGGCATGGGCGGCATGTGGCTGACGGCGGTTCCGCTGTTGTTGCTGACCGTCGCCGCGCTCGCGGTGATCGCGTACGTCGCCGTTGGACGGCTCTCGGCTGCCGACGCCGATCAGAGGGAGGCCGAGACGGCGACGCCGGACGAGGATCCGATCGAGCGTCTCAAGCGGCGATACGCCGAGGGCGACCTCACCGAGGCGGAGTTCGAGCGCGCGCTGGACCGGGAACTAGACGACGAAGCGACGCGGGGCGATACGGACGGCATCGCTGGCGCCGGCGGCGGCTCCGCCGACCGAACCGTGACAGGCGAATCAGCAGAACGGGCCTCGGAGCGCTGATCGAACCGGGCGAGAGGCTGAGGTATCCGTCAGATAAGCCGGCTCAGGCGAACGCCTGCAGAATACCCGCCCCCTCCGTGCTCCGACCGAGGTCGGGGAGCGTGGCGCGCTCGGGGTGGGGCATGAGGACGGCGACGTGCTCGCGCTCGCCGAGGACGCCGGCGACGTTGTCGGTCGAGCCGTTGGGGTTGGCCGCGTCGGTGACCTCGCCGTCGGCGTCGCAGTAGCGGAAGAGGACGCGGTCGTCGGCGACGAGGTCGTCGTGGGCGTCCGCGCCGATTTCGAAGCGACCCTCTCCGTGCGCGATGGGCACCTCGATCACCTGTCCCTCGTCGTAGGCCGCAGTCCACGGGGTGTCGGCGCGCTCGACCCGGAGGTAAACGGGCTCACACTGGAAGCGCGCGGAGGCGTTCGTGGTGAACGCGCCGGGCGTGAGTCCCGACTCCGAGCCGATCTGCGCGCCGTTGCAGATCCCGATCACGGGGACGCCGTCGGCGGCGGCCTCGCGGACCTCGTCCACGATCGGGTCGCGGGCGGCCATCGCGCCGGCGCGGAGGTAGTCGCCGTAGGAGAAGCCGCCCGGGAGGACGATCCCGTCCGTGTCGGCCGGGAGCCCGTCCTCGTGCCAGACGCGCTCGGCGTCGATCCCGAGGTGCGCGAGCGCGCGAACCGCATCGCGGTCGCAGTTCGAGCCGCCGAACTGCACCACAGCGACCGTCATCGCTCCGCGACCGCGACGTCGTAGTCGTGGATCGTCGGGTTCGCGAGCAGCCGCTCGGCCATCTCGCCGGCCCGGTCGGCCGCCTCGTCCGCGTCGGCGGCGTCCAGATCGAGTTCGAACCGGTCGGCGGACCGGAGGTCCGACAGCTCGAAGCCGAGCCGTTCGAGGGCCTTCTGGGTCGTCTCCGCCTCCGGATCGAGGACGCCCCGCTTCAGCCGCACCGTCACCGTCGCGGTGTATGCCGTCATTATCGGTAGTGCGGAGTCGTGTGTAAAAACCGTTTTGGAACGCCGCTTATATCCACGTTTGTGGATATATTTGAGACGATCGTGAGCGTCGATCTCGGCACCGGAGCGAAAGGGACAACCCTCTCCGGCCGCTGGTGAGGGTGTATGCAGCCGTTCGAACCCGCGGAGGTGATCGTCGCATGACCCGCGAACTGACCGAAATCACGGTCGTCGGAGGAGACAAGACCGGACTCATCGCGCGGGTCACCTCCCTGCTGTTCGAGCGGGGAATCAACATCGAGGACCTAGACCAGGCGGTCCGCGAGGGCGTCTTCCGGATGACGACCCGCGTCGACGCCTCGGACCTCGAGACCTCGCGCGGCGAACTCCGCCGCGCGCTGGCCGAACTCGGCCGCGAGCTCGACGTCGACATCCAGGTTCGGTTCCCGAGCGACCGCGACGCCCGCCGAGTCGCGCTGCTCGTCACCAAGGAGACGCACGCGCCCGAGGCGCTGCTGAAGGCCGAGGCCAACGGCGAACTGGCAGACGACGGCGAGGCGGAGATCCCGGTCGTCATCGGCAACCGCGGGGACCTCCGGACGCTCGCGGAGCGGTACGACAAGCCGTTCTACGACGTGGGCGACGGCAACGGCAACACCGACGAGGGCCGCCTGCTCGACCTGTTGGCCGAGTACGACGTTGACCTCATCGTCCTGGCCCGCTACATGCGCATCCTCTCGCCGGAGGTCGTCTTCCGTTACGAGGGTCGGATCATCAACGTCCACCCGTCGCTTTTGCCGGCGTTCCCCGGCGCGGAGGCGTACCGACAGGCGAAGGACGCTGGCGTTCGCATCGCCGGCGTCACCGCCCACTACGTGACGACCGACCTCGATCAGGGGCCGATCATCGCCCAGCGCGCCTTCGACATTCCCGCCGGAGCGAGCGTCGGCGACATCAAGCGCCGCGGGCAGCCGCTCGAGGCCGACGTGCTGCTCGACGCCGTCCGACTCCACCTCGCCGACGCCATCGCGATCCATCGCGGGACGGTCCACGTCCGCGAAGACGTCGACGTCGACGCGCAGCTCGGGCTCTCGACCGCAGCCGTCGACGCGAATCCGGAGGAGCCGGTCGACGGCGAACCGCTCTCGCGTCCGGAGCCCGCGAGGACGGGCGACGACTGAACGCTCTCGTCGGTGGCTCGCGCTCGCCGCGTGACCGCCTCGTCCCGCTCGCTCGCGAATCGTCCCGTTTATCTGATCGCCCTCCGTGGCCGCGCATGTATGAGTGGAATCCCGGCGGCGGACCGCGAGATCGATGCGAACCTGTTCGTTACCGTCTCGGGGCCGCCGGGCTGCGGGGCGACGACGCTCGTCGAGGGCGTCGCGGCGGCGCTCGACTGCGGCTACGTCTCCGGCGGCGAACTGTTCCGCGAGATCGCCGACGAGCGCGACATGAGCCTCTCACAGCTGATCGCGAAGACGGGCGAGTCCGAGGAGATCGACCGCGCGCTCGACCGGCGGCTCCGGACGATCGCCGAGAAGTGGGGGGCGTCGAGCAAGCCGTTCGTGCTCGAATCGCGGCTCGCCGGCTGGATCGCCGGCAACCGCGCCGACGTTCGGATCTGGCTCGACGCCCCCGACGAGGTGCGAGCCGACCGAACCGCGAGTCGGGATGAGATGACTTCCGAGATGCAGGTGCGCGAAGTGATAGAGGAGAAGCGCTACAAGTCGTACTACGGTATCGACCTGTCGGACCGGTCCATCTACGACCTCGCGATCAACACGGGACGCTGGGACGCCGAGACGACGCTCGACATCGCGCTCGCCGCGATCGACGGGTACGACATCGAGGCGGACGAGGGGGCGTTCGACACGCCCGACTTCGAGATCTGAGGCCGACGCCGCGGGACGGTCCGGCGGCCGCCGACCTCACAGCGTGACGACCTGATCGACGCCGACCTCACCGAGCGCCTCGTACAGGTCCGGGAAGCAGCCGACCGTCGCGCCCTCCACCGTGTTCGTCGGCTCGTAGTGGTCGCGTCCGTGCTCGTCGGTGTGGTCGAACTCCGCGAGCCCCCGCCGCGTCGCACACTGGTCACACAGCATGAGCAGAATCCCCCGCTCGGCAGCCACGTCCGCGAGCCGTTGCCCCAGCGGGTCGTCCTCGCGGAGCGCGTAGGTGTTGTCGTGGAAGAAGAACATTCCGACGACGTCGGCACCGTGCGCGCCGGCCTCCAGCTGCGGGAGGATCATGTCGCCAAGTACGTAGTCGATGGTCTGTCCGGCCGTCGCGAAGACGTACGCGACCTTCATACTCGGTGCACGGCCGAGGTGGTGTTCGTTCCGCGGACTCCGGCAGCGTCCCCCGGTGTCTGTGACGCACTCTGCGCGTTCTCTCCCGGAGCCGATCAGACCACGACCGAGCCGAAGGGATGCGCCGGCGACTCGGCGGTCCAGACGGGGCCGGTCTCGACGTCGACGAGCGAGACCTGATCGTCGTCGTAGTGGGAGACGAGCAGCCGGTCGCCGACGCGCGTCGCGACGAGTCCCGGTGCCGAGGTCTCGACGGCGTCGCCACCGAGCGAGCGAACCCGGGCGTCGGCCGCGTCGAGCACCCACCAGTCGCCGTCGATGCGAAACGCGTCGACCGGTCTGGAGAACCCCTCGTGGACCGCGACCGTTTCGAGATCGGGGCCGAACTCGTGGAGCGTCCCGTCCTCGCGTCCGGGAACCAGCACGCGGTCGTCGGTCGCGACGAGGTCGTAGGGGTCGCCGCCGACGCCGGCCGACCCGAAGACCGCGTCGGAAGCGGGTTCACGGTCGGAGCCGTTCCCGACGTCCGTCGCGCTCGCCGGATCGAATCCGACGATCCGGTTCCCGCGCTGGTCGATCGCGTATCCCCGGTCCCCGTCCGGCGAGAGCGCCACGCCCTGAACGCGGGCCGCCGCGCCGACGTCGACGGACGCGATCCGTTCGCGGGCCGCGGCGTCCACGACGTCGACGACGCCGTCGCGCCGGCTGCCGGCGTAGAGGTAGTCGCCCCCGGGAGCGACGGCGACCTCGTGGGGCTCGCCGCCGACGGCGACGCGGTCGACGAGCGTTGACTCGACGGGATCGATCGCCGCGAGCGCGTCGCCGGCAGAACAGGAGACGAAGAGCAGGTCGTCCGCGGCCGCGAAGTGCGACGGCCCGAGAACGCCCGTGTCGATCCGGGTCACCTCGCCGTCCGGGGCGACCGCGGTGACGGCGCGTTCGCCCATCGTCGCGACGAGCGTCCGGCCGGCGGCGGCGGTCGCGTGGACCGGGTGACTGCCGACGGGCACCTCCCCGATGCGATCGCCGGTGTCGAGCGCGAACAGCGCGAGCGCGTCGGCCCCCTCGCAGGCGACGGCGGCGAGACGGTCGCCGGCGGGAGGGGCCGCGTCGGCGACGCGGTCGCCGGCAGCGACGGGCGCGTCGTCGTCGGTCATCCGGTACAGGAGAAGTCGCCGCTGTCGTCGTCGCCGCCGACGCTCCCCTCCGTCTCGATCACGACGCTCGTGGCGGTCTCGACCGGATATCGGCCGCGATCGCCGTCGGCGTTCGCCCACTCTTCGAACCCGCCGTCATACAGCCGCACGTCCTCGAAGCCGATCGCCCGGAGCGTGAGCCACGTCGAGGTCGGATCGACGTTCTCGTCGCCGTAGACGACGACGGTGTCGGACCTGTCGAGTTCCGCGTCGACCTCGTACAGCCGGACCAGCCGCCCCGGTTCGGTCATCCGGTTGCCCGCGACGTTCCCCACCCAGTTGACGTTGATCGCGCCCGGGAGGTGGCCGTGCCGGTCGTGGTCCGGATCGAGCGCGTCGGAGCCGGGCGCGCCGAGATACGCCTCCGGCACTCGGGTGTCGACCAGCCCCGGCCCGTCGCCGTTGAACGTCCCGACGCGCTCTTCGAGCCAGTCGCGGGTGACCCACGTCTCGGACGCCGGGTCGGGCTCGTAGTCGGTCGCCGAGACGGTCCCGCGCGAGCCGGTTCCGATCCGGCCGTTCCAGCCCGATATCCCCCCGTTGAGAACTCGGATGTCGCCGGCGTGCCCCACGGCGGCGAGCGCGAACGCGGCGCGCGTCACCCGCGACCCGACGCTCGCGCCGTAAACGAGCACGTCGTCGTCGGGCGAGACGCCGACCTCTCCGAACGCGGCCGCGATCGCGTCGGTGTCGGGGACCTCGCCGTCGTCGGTCGACGTCCGGCTCGTGATCGCGTCGAACGGGACCCGCCGGGAACCGTAGATCCGCTCCGTCCGGAAGCGCTCCGCGCTTCTGGCGTCGAGGACGACGGCGTCCTCGCGGTTGTCGGCGAGCCACCCGGGGCCGACGAAGTGGGAGACGTTCCCCGAGACCTCGTACTGCGCGGCGACGTTCGCCGGCGTAGTGACGCCGAGGCAGCCGGCCGTGCTCGCCGCGCCCGCGACCGTCGCGCCCGCCGCGGCCTGCAGGAGACCGCGGCGGGTGGTGTCGTCGTCACCGGTCGGATCGTCACCGTCTGCGGGGTCGTCGTCTCGGGTCATCCGCAGTAGCAGTGATCGTCCATGCAGTAGGTCGCTTCCATGTCGCCGAACGCGATCCCGAGCGAGGCGAGCGACGCCTGGATGCTCGCCACCGCGTCGCCCTCCGGTCGAACGGTACCGGCGACCGCACCGGTGGGCGCTTGTCCGGTCTCGACGGTCGCGACGACCTCGCGGCTCTCGTGATCGATCACCGCCACCTGGTTGGCATCTTGGACGGGAACGTACAGCTTCTCGGGGTTCGCTCCCCACGCCCCGGCGATACTGCTCCCGCCGACGTCGATGGTCGTCTCGTACTCGTTCGCCTCTAGGTCTATCACGCCGACGCCCTCGCCGGGGATGAACAGGTACGCCGCCGTGTTGTCGGGGGCGACCTCGCTCGTGATCGGCGCGCCGGGCAGCCCGTCGTCGCGGGTGATCTTGGCGATCTCCTCGGGATTCTCGGGATTGGAAACGTCCCAGACGCTCTCGGAGCCCTCGCGGGGGACCTCGGGCTCGCCGCCGAGCGTCCCCTCGCCGTTCTCGACGAGGAGGAGATCCCCGTCGAAGGAGGCGGTGCACATGAACGGGAGGACGTTCCCCTCGGTGACCGGCTCGCCCGCGTCGACGCGCGTCACCGTCTCGAAGGGGTCGACGCGCACCACGCGGATCGCCTCGTCGGCGACGTCGACGACGAACGCGTAGTCGCCGTCCGGGCCGAGCGTCATGTCGCAGGGGCCGACGTAGCCGGTCTCGATCTCGGCGGTCACCTCGCCGAAGGTGTCGCTGTCGCGGTCGGCGTCGACGCGGAATATCGCGTGTTTCGCGTCGCCCTCCGGGTCCATTCCCGTCGTGCCGCCGGAGGCGATCAGCAGGTGGTCGCCGTCCGGCGTCACGTTCGGGTAGTTCGGGCCGTATCCCGTCTCGACGAACGCGAGTTCCTCGAGCGTGCGCTGGTCGAACGCGCGGACGCCGCCCGAGACGTTCAGCCAGAGCACGTCGTGTTCGTCGTCGACACCCGTGGAGTACTGGTTGGCCGGGAAGGAGGCGGTCGTTCCGAGGAACGTGGTGGTGATCAGCTCGTCCGTCTCCGTGTCGACGACGCTCAGCGTCCGGTCGCCGTTGTTGAACACGAACATCGTCGGGGCCGGCTCGTCGCCGCCCCCGCCCTCGCCGGAACAGCCGGCGAGGGCCGTCGCCGCGCCGACCGTGCCGGTCGTCTGGAGCAGGCGGCGGCGGTCCACCCCGTCCGCGAACGGATTTTTCCGGTCGTCGTTTGCCAGGTGGCTCCCCTTCGAGGGGCGGGGGTCCGACTCCGGGCGTACGTCGGCCGAACTCGCGTCCGTCGACTCCCCGCCGGTCGCCCCCGCGCCCGCCGACGAACGCGCGGCCGCGTCGGTGGTCCCGCATCCGCAGTCGTCGCTCATACCGTTCCTCACGCAGCAGAGGCGTAAAGCACCCCCGAACGCCCCCTTCGTTGCCCCGTGTGAGGAAAATCGGAAACAGTTACCGCTACCTCCGATTCGAGGGGGGATTCACCGTGTCCAGCGTCGCTTTACGTGCGGGACCGGTGTGCTCGGGTAATGCTGCTCTCGCCCGTCGCTTACGTCGCCGTCTCGGTCGCGGTTGGGCTCTCGTTCGGCGTCCTGTTGCAGAAGGCGCGGTTCTGTTTCGTCAGCGCCTTTCGCGACTTCGTCGCGTTCAAGGACACTCGGGTGCTGAAGGGGCTCCTCGTCGGGATCGCGGTGATGACCGTGTTCTGGAGCCTGCAGGCCACGTTCGGCTACTTCCGCGGCTTCTGGACGCCGGCGTGGGGGCTCGGATCGCTGTTCGGCGGGTTCGTCTTCGGGCTCGGGATGACCCTCGCCGGCGGCTGCGCGTCCGGCACGCTGTACCGCGCGGGGCAGGGGTACCTCCAGTTCTGGCTCGTCCTCCTGTTCATGTTCGTCGGCTACGTCCTCTTCGCGTTCGCGTTCCCCGTCGCCGAGACGTACTACTTCCAGACGCTGAACCCGTTTCAGGGACGGACGCTGTACCTCTCGTCACCGCTCCCGCCGGCCGTCACCGGCGCGCTCGCCGTCGCAGTGGGCACGCTGGCGTACGCGTTCGTGAAGGGCCACAGTCAGCTCCCGGACGACCCATCGGGCGGGACCGGGGTCGCGTCCGACGCGCGAGCGCAGGCGGCGCTCGGCGGATCCCGGGGCGTCTCGGCGGTCGCGCTCGGTCTGCGCGGGATCGCCGACGGCATGGTCGCGTACGCTCGCGGGCTCCGCGAGGACGACCGACCGCTCGCCGACCGCCTGCGCGACTCGTGGGACGCCCGGACGGCCGGCGTGGCGATGGCGCTCGTCGCGAGCCTCTGGTTCTTCGTTCACGGCCACTGGGCGATCACCGGAAGCGAAGCGCGCTGGGCGGGGTACCTCCTGTCGGCCGTTGGCTACGACGTCGCGAGCGTCGACTACTGGGGATCCGTGCTGTTCCGCGACGGCAACATCTCGCTGACCATCGACATGGTGATGATCGCCTCCCTCATCGTCGGCTCCTTCGTCGCCGCGTACGCCTCCGGAGACTTCCGGATCCGGAAGCCGAAGCTGAACCGCGTTCCCAACTACGCCGTCGGCGGGCTCCTGATGGGCGTCGGCTCGCGACTCGCGGCCGGCTGCAACATCGCGAACCTCTTTTCGGGCGTCGCGCTGCTGTCGGTCCACTCCTTTGTGGCCGGTGCGGGGATCATCCTCGGCGTCTACGTGATGACCCACTACATGTACCGCGAGGTCGGCTGCGCGCTCTGAGTCGCCCGCTCTCGCGGGGTCGGTCGCTCCGGCAGTTCCGTCGCCGGCGACGCCACCGCGCCGGTGGAAGCGTATAGTCCGGTCAGTCCTGCCAGTCGGGGTTCGCTCGCGGCGGCGCGAAGATGTCGTAGCCGACGACCGTCTCGTCGCCGCGGTTGAGCGCGGCGTGGGGCTCGCCGCCCGGAATGACGTACGTGTCGCCCGGCTCGACGACGAGGTCCTCGCCGTCGACGACGAACGTGGCCGTCCCCTCGGTGACCACGCCGATCTGCTCGTGGTGGTGGTCGTGCTCGGGCACCTTCTCGCCCGGTTCGATCACGAACCGCTGGATGCTCGTCTCCTCGCCGACGGCCCCCTGCGTGAGGAAGACACCCTCCACGGCCTCCGTCGCCTCGACGTCCGCGTCTGGAATGACGTCCATGGTGGCCGAGCGACCGCGAGCGGCTTAAACCGGGGGGATGGGGCAAGGCGTGGGGTGCGGGGCCGTGGCGTCGGAGCGAGGACGGGAGGTCACAGACGCCGGCTCAGCCGCCGTCAGGGGAACGGGTGGTACTCCCTGTCGAGTGCCGGCTCGAATCCCATCGACCGCGGCACGTCGCTCGCGCGGTTCCCGAAGAACGGATCGCCGGTGAAAAGCGGCTGCGCGCCGGGGACGAGCACGCGGACCGCCTCGAAACCGAGCGCGGCCAGGTCTCGCGTGGTGACCCGCGCGACGTACGAGTCGAGGCCGACCGCCCCGACGCGCTCGACGACGGCCGACAGCTCCGCGACGCTCGAGTCCGTCTCCTCCCCGAGCGACACGGCCGGGACGGTCGTCTCCGGATCGAAGAACGCCCGCGTCTCGGCCGGGAAATCGGCGTGTCGACCGATCGCGGCCCCCTGCTCGTCGGCGGCGCCCTCGCCCATCGACCGGAGTTCAGTCCAGTTCTGGAGCGCCTCCGCGAGCGCGCTCCGCGCCGCGGCGGCCGGATCGAGGTCGGCCCCGGACCCGGCGGCGAACCGCGGCCAGTCGCCCTCCCGGTGGACGCCGACCGCGACGACGGGCACGTCGACGTCGGCGGTCACGAGGAGCGGCGTCACGGAGAGCGACTCGGCGCGTGCGCGCTTCTTCAACTCCGCGAACGCCTCGTCGTCGACCTCGACCCCGAGCGGGTCGGCCGTCGAGTACCAGCTCGTCATCGTCGCGTCACGCTCGATCACCTCGTACAGCCCCGACAGCGCCGCCTCGGAACCGGAGTTTCCGAGCCCCAGTCCGGTCGTGATCGCCGGACGGTACCGGGTCTCCGGCGGCGGGAAGTGAACGAACTCCGCGGGGAGGCTCGCGACGTCGCCCGTCGCGAGGTGCTCGCCGGTCACCCACGAGAGCGAGTCGTCGCGGTCGTACGCGGCCGCGCTCTCGGGACGGACGAACGCGTCGGGCGGAACGGGGTTCGGAACGGTCGCGGCGGGAGCGCGCGTGAACGACCGCTCGCGGTAGACGCCCGCGGCGTAGCGCTCCAGCCCCTCGCCGAGCGCCTTCATGAACGCGGCGTCCCAGCCGGCGGCGACGCCGCCGCCGAACTCGGCCGCCCGCCCGTCGGAGAACGCGGTCGTGTCGGCGACGCGCGCGACGTAGTACGGCACCGGGAACGACGCCTGTTCGCCCACGTCCGCGAGCGGCCCGACTCGGGAGTCGACCGCGCGCTCGGCGGCGTCGAGCGCGGCCGAGAGCGACCGCCCCTCGCCGTCCCGCGGGAGCGCGTCGCCCGGATCGTCGCCGCAGCCGCACCCCGGCACCGGTAGGAGCGTCCGCTCGCCGCCCGGCACCTCGACGACCGTGTCCGCGACCGGGTCGCCGGAGAGCAGCTGGACGACGCGGCGGCCCGCAAGCGCCCCCGCGTACCGGACGGCCGACCGCGTCCCTCGCGTCTCGGTCGCGGGCTCCGCGTCGCCGCTCGCGACGCGCGCCCGGAGGCAGTCGTAGCACGTCGCCTCGAAGACGGTCACCGCGGCGTCGACCGCGTCGAGCGGGACGCCGCCGAGGCCGCCGACCTCCACCGCGACCCACCGGTCGAGGCGGTCGTTCGCCGCGGCGAACGTCTCCGACCCCGCGGTGTCGACGACCACCGCGAGGTCGAACCCGTCGAGCAGGCCCGCCTCGACGGGCATCACGTTCACGTCGATGTCGCCGAGCGCGGCCGCGACCGCGTCGGCCGCCGGCCCCTCGCCGACCAGTCCGATATCCATGTCTCTCCCGACGCGACAGGGAGAAAAAAAGCCGCGGGTGGTTTCGGCGCCGATCGAGTCGAGGCCGACGGTTCGGGGTCGATCGAGCCGTGACGGGCGGTTCGGGACCGAGCGGGGCGTCGTCGCCGCCCATGTCCGATCTGTTCGGCGGCGACGGGGGGAGCCGGAGTCAGCCGATGAAGAAGTCGATCGCGTTCCCCGTCGACTGTCCCTTGTACAGCTCCGAGTAGCCGCAGTTCGCACACGAGACGACCTGGAACTGGCGGTTCTGCACGTCGAACATCTTGGTGAGGCCGGTGCCGCTCGTCGCGATCTCGTCGACCTCGGTCTCCGTGCCGCCGCACTTCGGACAGCCGCTGGCCTCGCCGCCGAGCCCCGCGGCCCCCGGATCGGCGCGGTCGTCGTCGGACCCGTCGAGCGCGTTCTCCGCGTCGTTGCCGAAGACGGAGTACTCCGTCTCGTCGTCGTCTTGGGAGGGCATCGTCGGGTGATCTCCGGGGAGCCGTAAACCTCTTCTGCCTCTTTCGGCCGCTGGTGTCCGCACGCGGCCGCGTGACCGGTCCCGCGATCTCCGACCGGACCTACTCGTCGATCTCGTCGACGAGGTCGTCGGCGACGCCGGTGTAGCCGGCGGGCGTCAGCGCCTTCAACTCCGCGCGGACCTCCTCGTCGACCGCGAGGTCGTCGAACAGCTCGCGGAAGTCGTCGAGCGTCACGGACCGGCCGCGGGTGAGTTCCTTCACGCGCTCGTAGGCCTCGGTGTCGCCCTCGCGCCGGAGGATCGTCTGGACCGCCTCGCCGATCACCTCGGGCGTCCCGTCGAGTTCCTCGCGCATCACCGCCTCGTTCGGAACGACCTTCGCGAGTCCGTCGCCCGCCTTCGAGTAGCCGATGAGGCAGTTCGCGAGCGCCGCACCGACGTTGCGTTTGACCGTGGAGTCCGACAGGTCGCGCTGGAGCCGCGAGGCGGTGACGTAATCGGCGAGGAAGGAGAGGTCGGCATTCGCCTTCGAGAGGTTGCCCTCGCTGTTCTCGAAGTCGATCGGATTCACCTTGTGCGGCATCGTCGACGAGCCCGTCTCCCCCTCGACCGTCCGCTGCCCGAGGTAGCGGTCCGAGACGTACAGCCACGCGTCGACGTCGAGGTCGAGGAGGACGTTGTTGACCCCTCGGAGCGCGTCGAACAGCGCCGCCAGGTCGTCGCAGGGGTTCACCTGCGTCGCGAGCGGGGTGTGTTCCAGGTCGAGGCCGCGGACGAACGACTCGGCGAACGCCTGCCAGTCGACGTCGGGGTACGCGGCCTCGTGGGCGGCGTAGGTGCCGGAGGCCCCGGCGAGCTTGCCGGAGAGATCGCCGGCGGCGACCACGACCCGGCCGAGCGCGCGCCCGAGCCGCGCGGCGTACACCGCCATCTCCTTGCCGAAGGTGGTCGGCGTGGCGGGCTGTCCGTGGGTGCGCGCGAGCATCGGCGTGTCGCGGTGCTCCCGCGCGAGGTCGGCGAGCGCGTCGCGCACCTCGCGGATCGCGGGGACGATCACCTCGCTCACGGCCGGCTTGAGGAGCAGCCGGTGCGCGAGGTTGTTCACGTCCTCGCTCGTGAGGCCGAAGTGTATCCACGGGTACAGCGACTCGGCGTCGTCGATCGGTGGGTCGGATCTCGCGGCCGCGTCACCGGCTCCCGACTCCGACTCCGCCAGCCCGTCGATCCGAACCCGCAGGAAGTACTCGACCGCCTTCACGTCGTGGTTGGTCGCGGCGTACCCCGCCGCGCCCTCGACTTCGAGCGCTTTGATCAGCCGCGCGTCCTCCGCCGAGAACGCCTCGTACAGCTCGCGGAGCGCCTCGCGTGTGGCCTCCGCGAGCGCGATCGGCGTCGCGTCGAGGTCGGCCAACGCGATCAGGTACTCGACCTCGACGCGGGTTCGGGCGCGCATGAGCGCGGCCTCGCTCGCGTACGGCGACAGCGGCGCGGTGCGGGAGGCGTACCGGCCGTCGAGCGGCGAGACGGCCGCGAGGGGATCGGACCGAGACAGCCCGGAGATGGTGTCGTCGTCCGTCGGTTCGGAGTCGTCGGTCATGTCCGCGAGTGCCCCCGGAGCCAGCAAAAGCGTGTCGATGACGAACCACCCGGAGACGGAGCGAATCGCACAGATGTGGATAGGTTCGGCGCGAATATCGGACCGGCTCCCGGATTGTATCCGTAAACGTGGATCCACAGCTGCGACGGACCGCAATCGATATACCCGATCGGTCGGTGCTCTCGTGTATGAAGATCGCCGGACTCGCGAGCAACCGGGGACGGAACCTCAGACACATCGCCGACGTCGCGCCGGGGGGCGCGGAGCTGTCGGTCGTCCTGACGAACCGCGAGAACGCGCCCGTGGTGGAGGCCGCGACGGAGCGCCGCATCCCCACCGAGGTCGTCGAGCGAGAGGACGGAGAGTCCCGCGAGTCCCACGAACGCCGGATCGTCGACCGGCTCTCGGGGTATGATATCGACCTCGTCTGCCTGGACGGGTACATGCGCGTCCTGACCGACGAGTTCCTCGATGCGGTCCCGACGGCGCTGAACGTCCACCCCTCGCTGCTCCCCTCGTTCCCCGGCACCGACGCCCACGAGCAGGTCCTCGACGCCGGCGTCCGAACAACCGGCTGCACGGTCCACGTCGTCACCGAGGCCGTCGACGCCGGCCCGATCGTGACCCAAGAGCCGGTTCCCGTCTACGCGGACGACGACGCCGACTCGCTGAAAGACCGCGTGCTCCGCGACGCGGAGTTCACCGCGTACCCGCGGGCGGTCCGCTGGTTCGCACAGGATCGGGTCGACGTCGAGCGCGCGGACGGCGAGCCCGTCGACGTTGCCGTCGACGGCGACATGGGCGGCGACTTCCCCGAGCGACGGTTCGTCTCCGAGGAGCGCTCGGCCGAACTCCGCTACGGAGAGAACCCGCATCAAGACGCCGCGCTGTACGCCGACGACGGCTGCGAAGAGGCGAGCGTCGTCGGGGCACCGCAGCTGAATCCCGGCGCGAAGGGCATGGGGTACAACAACTACAACGACGCCGACGCCGCCCTCGATCTGGTCAAGGAGTTCGACGCGCCCGCCGCGGCCGTGATCAAACACACGAACCCCGCCGGCTGCGCGACGAGCGACACGCTCGCGGACGCGTACGACCGCGCGCTCCGGACCGACGCCAAATCCGCCTTCGGCGGCATCGTCGCGCTGAACCGCGAGTGCGACGCGGACACCGCCACCGCCGTCGCGGACTCGTTCAAGGAGGTCGTCGTCGCGCCCGGCTACACCGAGAGCGCCCTCGACGTGCTCACCGACAAGAAGAACCTCCGGGTGCTCGACGTCGGTCCGCTCGGCGAGGGCGACGACCGCTTCACCGAGCGGTTCACCGAGAAGCCGATCGTGGGCGGGCGGCTCGTGCAGGAGCGCGACCGGCAGTCGCCGGCGGCCGACGATCTGGAGGTCGTCACCGAGCGCGAGCCGACCGACGCGCAGCTGGAGACGATGCTGTTCGCGTGGAAGACGCTCAAGCACGTGAAATCGAACGGCATCCTGTTCGCGACCGGCACCGAGACGGTCGGCGTCGGCATGGGTCAGGTGTCGCGCGTCGACGCGGTCACGCTCGCGGCGATGAAAGCCGAGAAGGACGCGGAGGGCAAGTCGGCCGAGGGTGCGGTGATGGCCTCAGACGCGTTCTTCCCGTTCCCGGACGCGATCGAGGAGGCGGCCGACGCCGGGATCGAGGCCGTGATCCAGCCGGGCGGCTCAGTCAACGACGAGGACGTGATCGCCGCCGCCGACGAACACGACATGGCGATGGCCTTTACGGGATCGCGCTGTTTCCGGCACGACTGACGGCCCGTTCGTCGCCGTCGCGGTCGCCGAGCGGTCCGGTACGCGTACCGGCGAGAATTCTCGTCGGCGATAACCGCGGAGGTGGGTTTAACTCGGCGGGGAGTCGACCGCGAACCATGATCGAGGTGGCGGGCCTGCGGAAGACGTACGGAGACTTCGCCGCCGTCGTCGACAGCACGTTCTCCGTCGGAGAGGGCGAGGTGTTCGGTATCGTCGGCCCGAACGGTGCGGGGAAGACCACGACGCTCAAGGTTCTCTCCGGGCTCGTCGAACCGACCGACGGAGCGGTGACGGTCGCCGGGTTCGACTCCGGCGACCCCGAGATGCGCCGGCGGCTCGGGTTTCTCCCCGAGGAGTCGCCCCTGTACGAAGAGATGACGCCGCGGTCGTACCTCCGGTTTTTCGCCGACCTCTACGACGTGCCGGACGGCGTCGCAGACGAGCGGATCGAAGCCGCGCTCGACCGGCTCCAGCTCGACCACCGCGAGCGCCGGCTCGGCGACATGTCGAAGGGGATGAAACGAAAAGTCGCCATCGCGCGCTCGCTCGTCAACGACCCGGACGTGCTCGTGTACGACGAGCCGGCATCCGGGCTCGACCCGGTGACGACCGACTCCGTGCTGCGGTTCACCCGCGAACTGCGCGAGGCGGGCAAGACCGTCGTGTTCTCGGCGCATAACCTCTATCACGTCGAGTCGGTCTGTGACCGCGTCGTCGTGATGAACGAGGGGCGGATCGTCGCCCGCGGGAGCGTCGACGGGATCCGCGAGCGACACGGCGAGACGACCTACCACGTGTTCTCCGATATCTCTCCGGCGCGAACCGACGCGCTGGCCGACCTCGCAGACGCCGACGGTCCCGAGCCGCTCACCGAGGAGGTCGGCGATCGGTTTCGGACCGCGGTACCGACGATGGCGGCGGTCGAGGCGGTCCGCGAGGCGGTGACGGCCGCGGGCGGCGAGGTCGTCGACATCCGCACGCGCGAGCCGAGCCTCGAAGACGTCTTCCTCGACATCGTCGGTCGCCCGATGCCGGGACGATACACCGCCGGCACAGACGACGAATCCGCGGCCGGCGAGGCTGCGAGTGGCGAGGCCGCGGGTGGCGAGACGGCCAGCACCGACCCGTCCGGCGACCGGACCGACGAGGGACGAACGCCGAGCCGATCGGGTGGAGACGAGTGATCGACCGGTTCCGGAGGGTGCTCCGGGTCGCCCGGTGGGAGGTCGCCCGCGCGGGCGGCGGCGTCGATCGCCGAACCCTGCTCGCGGCGCTCGCGCTCCTCCTCGTCGCGGGGGGCGTAATCGGCGGCGGGCTCGCGGCCGGCGTCGTCGGTCTCGACGTCGACCGCGACGTGTACCGGGTGGCGGTCGACGACGACTCGCCGTACGCGGACGCCGTCGAGACCGCACCCGCGCTCACCGCGGTGCCGGTCGACGGAGCGTCGCTGGGATCCTCGGCCGACCTGATCGTTCGCGACGTCCGCGGCGTTTCGGGGGACGACGCGACGAGCGGGGGGACGGCCGGTGGCGAATCGGCCGTCATCGGGGTCGTGGTCAGCGCCGACGACACGCGGAAGGGCGCGGCCGCGGCCGCCGAGTTTCGAGAGGCCGTCGAGGCGCACAACGAGCGGCTGATGGCTGCCGAGGAGAACGAGACGGCGGCGTTCCCGATCGCGGTCACCCTCCGATACGTGAGCCGAACGAGCGGGGTCGACGGCGGCGCGACCCTCGGTGAGTCCGACTCCGCGAGCGCGTCGGAAGCCGACGACACTGGCGCGAGCGGAGACGACGCCGACGCGACTGCCACGGGAGATGACGCGACCGCCGGCGATAGCCCGACGGACGAGACCGCCTCCGAAGGCGACGACGGCGATTCGACGGCGGACGGCAGCGCGACATCCGGGGACGACACGTCATCCGGAGACGACACGTCATCCGGAGACGATACGAGTGCGGGCACCGGCGGAGGCGACGGCGACATTGAGGACGGAGCCGCCGCTGGCGGGGGATCCGGAGACGCCGACGGCGGCGGAGCGTTCGCCACCGGCGGTTCGACGAACGGCGGCGGCCTCGCGGTTCCCTCCGTCGGCGGCGGGACGTTCGGGGCGGACACGGTCGGCTCGCCGGGATCGATCTCGCCGCCGTTCCCGTTCGTCTCGCTGCTCTTGGCCTTCGTCTTCCTCGTGCCGATGAACTTCCTCATTCAGGCGTACGGCTCCTCCATCCTCGACGAGCGGACGAATCGGCGGGGAGAACCGCTCCTCGTCACTCCGCTGTCGCCGGCCGAGATCGTCGCCGGCAAGACGCTCCCGTACGTCGCGATCGCGGCGGCGGTCACGACGCTGATCGCCGTCGCGGTCGGCGGCGGTCCGCTCTCGGTGATCGCCGTGTTCCCGGTCGCGTTGGCCTTCCTCGGGGCGACGTTCGTGGGTGCGATGTTCGCGCGGTCGTTCAAGGAACTCACGTTCGTCACGGTCGGCGTGAGCGTCCTGCTCACGACCTACGCGTTCGTCCCCGCGATATTCACCAACGTCACGCCGGTCGCGCTCGTGTCGCCGCTCACGCTCGTCGTCTTCGACCTCCAGGGCGAGGCCGTCTCCGCCGGCGACGTGCTCTTTTCGACGACCCCGATGTCGCTCGGGGCCGGGCTCCTGTTCGCGCTCGGGCTCGGCGTCTACCGCGAGGAGGACATGTTCGCGCAGAAGCCGGTCGGCCGGAAGTTCCTCGACGCCCTCGCGGTGCGGCTCGCTCCGGTCGGCGGCGGATCTCACCGAGGGCTCTGGACGGGAGCGCGGGGTCGCTTTCGCGCGCTCGCTCCCGTAGCGCTTCTCACCGCCTGCACGATCCCCTTCGTGTTCGTCGCGGAACTCATGGCCGTCGCACTCCTCTTCGCGCTGCCGATCACCGTCTCGATCCCCGTGTTGCTCGTCGCGATCGCCTTCGTCGAGGAGTTCGCCAAGAGCGTCCACCTGTACGCCGGGTTCGAGCGCGGCGTCTTCGACCGAACCGACCGGGTCGCCGTCGCGGTCGGCGTGGCCTCCGGTACGGGATTTTTCCTCGCGGAGAAGGCCACCGCGGTCGTGCAGGTCGTCGGACTCACGGAGCTGTACGTCGGCCGCGCCGCCTTCGGGAGCGTCGCCGGACTGGAGGGACTGTCCGCGCCGGCGCTCTTGGCGCTGCTTTTCGCGCCGCTGGCGCTCCACGGCGTCACGACGACGGTGGCCGCGGTCGGTGCGAGCAGAGACCGAACGTGGTACGTCCTGACGCTCGCGCTGGCGACGCTGCTTCACGCGGCGTACAACGTCGCGGTGGTGAGCGTCCATGGGTAGCCGCCTGACGATAGCCGGCCGCGAGCTGGCGGGGCTACGCGCGGAGAAGACGATCCTGCTCGCGATCGGCATCCAGCTGTTCATCGCGGCGTTCTCGTCGTTCCTCGTCGTCGGACTGGTCTCCATGTACGATCCCGGCGCGATCGACGCCGCGGAGATAGAGGTGGCCGCGAGCGGCGACGCGGTCGACGGGCTCGAACGGGCCGCCGCCGAGGTCGAACGCGTCGGAGTCACGACGTACGCGGACGCGGGCGCCGCGAGGCGAGCGTTCGACCGCAACGCCGCCGACGCGGTGGTGGTCGCGGACCGGGTCGACGCCGGCGGCGACGGAGGCGGCGATCGGATCGCGGTGCGGGTCACCGCGCCGGACGCCACGGTCGAGACAACCGTCATCGTCGTTCAGCTGCGGGAGGCGTTACGCGCCTACGAACTGGACGAACGCCGGGACCGGGCCGCCTACCTCACTGAATCGCCGCTCCCGCTACCGGACCGGACCGGCTCCAGCCCGTACTTCACGTTCACGTACACGGTGTTGATCCCGGTGTTGGTGTTCCTGCCGGTGTTCGTCTCCGGATCCCTCGTCGTCGACTCGATCACCGAAGAGATCGACGAGGGGACGCTCGAACTCCTCCGCGTCGCACCAGTGACGCTGGGGGAAATCGTCGACGGGAAGGCGCTCGCGGCGGTCGCCATCGCGCCCGCACAGGCGCTGTTGTGGCTGCTGTTGCTTCGTGCGAACGGAACGCCCGTCGCCAACGTCCCCGCGATCCTCACGCTGATGACCGCGCTCACGGCGCTCGTCGTCGCGCTGGCGGTCGCCATCTCGGCGCTCGCGCCCGACCGCCGGGCCGCGCAGTTCCTCTACTCGATCGGCGTCCTCGCGCTCTTCGGCGGCGCGACGGCCATGGTCGGCGGCCCGGCCAACGCGGTCGCGCGGCTCGCGATCGACAGCGCGGATGCGACCACCACGGCGCTCGTCGTCGCGTACGCGGGTATCGCGACGGTCGCGTACGCCGGCGTCAGGCGGATCGTCGCCGCGAACGGATTCGACCGGTGAACCGCGGCGGGGCGACTACGCGGTGCGGTCCGCGATCGCGTCGACGACGCGGTCGACGGCGTCGCCAACGTCGTCCGCGTCGACGTCGAGGTGCGTCGTGAACCGCGTGGTGTGCGTGTCGAACTCGACGCATCCGACACCGGCGTCGTCGCAGGCCGCGACGAGGTCGCTCGCCGTGATCCCGGCCCGTTCGGTGTCGACGACGACGATGTTGGTGTCCGGCTCGGGGGCCGCGACGCCGTCGACCGCGTCCAGTCCCGCGGCCAGCCGCTCGGCGTTGGCGTGGTCGTCGGCGAGTCGGTCGACGTTCTCCAGCGCGAGCAGCCCCGGCGCGGCGATCATCCCCGCCTGTCGCATCCCGCCGCCGAATAGCTTCCGGACCCGGCGGGCCTCCTCGATGAACCCCGCCTCGCCGGCGAGTATCGAGCCGACGGGGGCGCCGAGGCCCTTCGAGAGACAAAAGGAGACGCTGTCGACGGGAGCGACGATCTCGTCGGCGTCGACGCCGAGCGCGACGGCGGCGTTGAACACGCGCGCACCGTCGAGATGGACGGGCACGTCGGCGTCGTGGGCCGCCTCGGCCGCCGCGGCGATCCGGTCTGTGGGGACCGCCGTCCCGCCGCGGTAGTTGTGCGTGTTCTCCAGCGCTAGCAGGCCGGTTCCGGGGCGGTGGAGGTCCTCGGTCACGACCTCGGAGCGCACCCGCTCCGGGGACGGAACGCAGCGCGCGCCGGCGTCGACCGGCCGGGTCTGGACGCCAGAGAGCGTCGCCGCGCCCGCGAGCTCCCATCGGTAGACGTGTGACTCCCGGTCGAGCAGAAGCTCCTGACCGGGCTCGGTGTGGACGCGGACGGCGATCTGGTTCGCCATCGTCCCCGAGGGGACGTACAGCGCCGCCTCGGTGCCGACCGCCTCGGCGGCGCGTCGCTCCAACTCGTTGACCGTGGGGTCGTCGCGGTACACGTCGTCGCCGACCTCGGCGGTCGCGGCCGCATCGCGCATCGCGTCTGAGGGGCGCGTAACGGTGTCGGATCGGAGGTCAATGAAGTCGTCGTCGGTCATTCGTTGGCGTCGGTTCGGGGGCTGGAGAGAAATAGGTCGCGCTCGGAGGCGTCGAGCGACGGCCGGCTCCGAACCACCGAGGCCGACCGGCGGGTGTCCCGAGCTACTCTCTGCCGATCCGACGGATCAGCGGTCGTCCGGGGAGATGATCTCCGCCGATCACGACGATTCCAAGACGGTCTGCGAGGAGGTAACACGCCAGCGCGCCGAGGACCGTCGCCGGCGTGGTCAGGAGGTGCCAGCCGACCGTCGCGTCGATCGCGTAGCCGGCAGACCCCAGTCCGTCGGCGATCGCGTTGACGGCGGCCAGCACGGCCGGGTGGACGACGTAGACGCCGACCGCGTACGTTCCCCACGAGGGAAGCGGTGTGTTCGCGCCGAGCGACGGTCGGGAGAGCAGGAATAAGAACAGCGCGAGCGTCCAGGGAACCGTCGCGAATCCGTAGCTCGGCGGGAACACGTACGACCCGAACGGCTCGCCGCGTAGCGGGTAGCCGAGGAGCGCGAACTCGAGCAGGTGGAGGGCGGCGAAGACGCAGGTCAACACGAGGAGCGGCCGGCTTCGCTCACGCGACGGCTCCAGACCCCGCTCGGCGACCGCGTACCCCAGGCTCGCGTAGAAGAAGCCGAAGAAGAGCGCGTCGCGGACCTCGAACGGGACGTGGACGTACGCGCCGTAGCTGGTACCCAATATCCCGACGACGTGAAACGCGAGCGCGACCGGCGGCGCATACCGCTTCAGACCGGCCGACGCGAACGCCGCGACGAGGAACAGCGAGACGAACAGCGCGGGGATGAACCAGAGCACCTCGGAGACCGACGTGCCGTAGTAGAGCAGCTCGACCGGGTCCCCGAACTCCCTGAGCGCGCTCCCGACGGTGGGCCCGACCGATTCCCCGCCGGCCGCGGCCACGGCACTTCGGCCGACGAGGAACGTCGGCGCGGCGAGCGCGAGACCGAAGACGTACAGCGACCCGAGCGTGCCGGCGCGCCGGAGGACGCACTCCCGCACGTCGCGTTCGGCGGTCTGTTTCGCAAAGAAGTACCCGGACGTGAGGAAGAAGAACGGCACCGCGAACCGCGAGATCGACTTGATCCCGAAGTTGACCGCGTTGCCGACGGTCCCGAGTCCCTGGAACGGGTCCGTGTGGATCATCACGACGAACACCACTGCGACGATCCGCATCGCGTCGACGCTGTGGATGCGGTTGCTCATCGGTCGCCCCTCCGTGGTCGACGAGCATGAGCGTTTCACCTCTTCGAGGTCCGCGGCGATCGGGACCGCCGCTCGCGGAGCCTCACCCGCCCCGCCGCCCACGGCGTTCGGACACTTCTTAACCCGTGCGGCCGATCCCCGTCGTATGGGAACGGAAGCCGCGGCCGACGACGCGACCGACGCCCCCGACGCGTACGACGCCCTCTTGGACCGCGTTCGACGCTGGAACACGGTCGGGAGCGCGGCCGGCGTGCTCGGCTGGGACCAGCAGGTGATGATGCCGGAGGGCGGTACGCCCGCCCGGTCGCGACAGCTATCGACGCTCTCGTCGATCCGGCACGAGATGATCACGGACGCGGAGACCGGCGAGCTGCTCGCCCGGCTCGCCGACGTCGACCTCTCCGACGAGCGGGCAGCCGTCGTTCGCGAGGTTTCCCGCGAGTACGAGCGCGCCGACGCCGTGCCTCGCGATCTGATTGAGGAGATATCGGAGACGAGCTCCGAGGCGTTGCAGGCGTGGGAGGCGGCGAAAGCCGAAGACGACTTCGAGACATTCGCCCCGTACCTCGAAAAGCACGTGGAGCTGAAGCGGGAGTACGCCGAGCACGTCGACCCCGACAGGGACCCCTACGCGGTGCTGTTCGAGGAGTACGAGCCCTGTCTCTCGATGCAGCGCACGGAAGCGATCTTGGACGAACTCCGAGAGACGCTCGTACCGCTCATCGACTCAATCCGCGCGTCCGACGCCGAACTCGCCGTCGACACCTTCGAGGGCCAATTCCCCGAAGACGAGCAGGAGGCGCTCGCTCGGGACGCGCTCGATCTGGTCGGCTACGACTTCGACCGGGGGCGGCTCGACGTCTCTTCGCACCCGTTCACGTCGGGCAACCAGTTCGACTGCCGGATCACGACGCGGTTCGACGAGTCGGACCCGCTCGCCGCGGTGGGGTCGACGATCCACGAGTACGGACACGCACAGTACGCTCTCGGACTCCCGCAGGAACGCTTCGGGACGCCGCTCGGCGACGACCGAGACCTCTCCGTCCACGAGTCGCAGTCGCGGCTCTGGGAGAACCACGTCGGACGAAGCCGCGCGTTCTGGGAGCGGTTCCTCCCGACGTTCCAAGAGCGGTTCCCCGGAACCGCCGACGCGACCGTCGAGGACGCCTACGAGGCCGTAAATCAGGTGTACGAGGACAACCTGATCCGCGTCGAGGCCGACGAGCTGACCTATCACCTCCACATCGTCGTCCGCTTCGAGATCGAACGCGACCTGGTCCGCGGCGACCTCGCGGTCGAGGACGTTCCCGAGGCGTGGAACGACAAGTACGAGGAATACCTCGGTATCCGCCCCGGCACCGACAGCGAGGGCTGTCTGCAGGACATCCACTGGAGCCACGGGAACTTCGGGTACTTCCCGACCTACTCGCTCGGCTCCGTGATGGCCGCCCAGTTGTACGCGGCCGCCGAAGACGAGATCGACGACCTCGACGCGATGATCGCCGAGGGCGAGTTCGGTGACCTCCAGAGCTGGCTCGCAGAGAACGTCCATCGCCACGGCTCTCGCTACGAGACGAACGAACTGGTGAAACGAGCGACCGGCGAGGAGTTCTCCGCGGACGCGTTCACCGATTACGTCGAGGAAAAATACGGAGATCTGTACGGTATCTGATCGACACGGGCGTGCTCACGGATTCGTCGGCGCGGCGAGAGACGGCGGTCACCGGCCGGCACCGATCAGATCTCTGACGCGAGCGACGTGCTCACCGAAGGCCGGATCGCCGCGTTCGCGGGGGCGGTCGATGTCGACGTCGATGACCTCGCGGACGCGACCCGGTTCGGCCGCCATCACCACGATCCGGTCGGCGAGCGTCACCGCCTCGGCCACGTCGTGGGTGACGAACAGCACGGTCTTTCCGGTCGACTGCCACACGTCGAGGAGTTCGCGCTGGAGCATCTCCCGCGTCTGGGCGTCGACCGCACCGAACGGCTCGTCCATCAACAGGAGAGCGGGGTCGACTGCGAGCGCCCGCGCGATGGCGACGCGCTGTTTCATGCCGCCGGAGAGCGATTTCGGATAGGTGTCGCGGAACTCGCTGAGCCCGACGAGTTCGAGCATCTCGGCCACTCGAGCGTTTCTGTCGGTCTCGGGGAGGTCGACGCGATCCAGACCGAACCCGACGTTTTCCTCGACCGTGAGCCACGGGAACAGGTGGTACTCTTGGAAGACCACGCCCATGTCGGTCGTCGGTCCCGTGACGGGCGCACCGCCGAGTCGAACCTCGCCGTCGGTCGCGTCCGCGAGCCCGGCGATGATCCGGAACAGCGTCGTCTTGCCACATCCCGATGGCCCCACGAGACAGACGAACTCCCCGCGATCGACGGCGAAGGAGACCTCGTCGAGCGCGCGGACCGGGCTACCGCTGCCGTCGTACGTCTTGCCGACGCGGTCGACGACGACGCCGTCGTCTCTTCGGTCCGGGGCGCCGTCGGTCGCCGGGTCAAGGTCGTCGGTCACCGGATCGGTGCCGTCAGTCACTGGCTCGGTGCCGTCTGAAGCCGAGTCGGGCATCGGACCGTCCTTCACGCTCGCCACACTAACACCCTCCGTTGGACCGCCCGGAACGCCACGTCGACGAGGAGGTACATCAGGCTCAACACGAGGATGTACGCGATCGCCTGATCGACTAGCAGGTTGTTGCTCGCGCGGATGATCTCGCGACCGATCCCCGGGACGCCGAAGATCTCAGAGGCGACGACGAGCATCCAGCACCGTCCGAGCCCGGTACGGACCCCGGTCAGGATGCCCGGAAGCGACGCCGGGAGGACGATCGACCGGACCGTGTCGAGGTCGCCGCGAACGCCGAGCGTCCGCCCGACATCGAGGAGGTCCGCGGAGACGTCCTCGACGGCACCGTACGCGGCGTAGAAGTTGATCCAGAACGCGCCGACCGCGATGATGAACGCCGCGCCGGCGTCGTTGATCCCGAACCACGCGATCGCGAACCCGATGAGCGCGAGCGGCGGCACCGGACGCAGCGTTCTGACGAGCGGAGCGGTCACGTCGTCGAGGGGGCCGCTCCACGCGAATGCGACGCCGACACCGACGCCGAGCCCCGTTCCGACGATCGTCCCCGGTATCCAGTGGCGGACGCTCGCGACGAGAGCCGTGGTCATCGTCCCCGACGCGAGTTCCGATCTGAACGCGTCCGCGACCGCCACGGGTGAGGGAAGCACGTACGCGGGCTGTGTGAGCGACGCGAGATACCAGATGGTCACGAAGCCGACGACGCCGACGGCACCCCGGAGCAGTCGGGTCGGATCGTCGAGGCCGAGGCCTGCGCTGAGATCGCTCCCGTCGAACCGCCCGCCGGTGTCGGTCGCCATCAGAGCGAGTCGTAGACCTCGAGGTCGAATATCTCCTCGGTCGAGAGCTGTTCGTCTATCTGTCCGTTGGCGGCCGCGAACTCCGAGAACACCTGCGTCGCGTCGGCGATCTCGGTGGGGTCGGTGATGAAGTTCGACAGCGGCGAGTCGAGCGCGCGCCGAGCCCGGTCCGCGGGCATGCCGATCCCCTCCTCGACGTGCTGGGCGGTCGCATCGGGGCTCTCGCCGATGAACTCCGTCGCGCGCAAGTGCTGTTCGAGGAACTGCGCGGCGATCGGCGACTCGCGGACCTCGTCGCTCATCAGGGTCACCGCCGCGGGCTGACCGGGCAGGATCTCCGCCGCGGTCCGGAGCATCGTGACGGACGAGCCCTCCGCCTCCGCGATCGTCGGCACGGGCTCCATTATCGAGGTGCCGTCGATCTCGTCGTTGGCGATCGCCTGCCAGACCGCGCTCGCCCCGTTGATTTCGATGACCTCGACGGCGTCGCTCGCTTCGGGATCGACGCCGACCTCTTGGAGCCAGTATCGGAGCAACACGTCGGGGACGCTCCCCTGCGGGAACGTGCCGAACCGGAACGGGCGGCCCTGTTCCTCCCGCCACGTCGCGAAGGCGTCCGCGCCCTCCGACTCGAACGTCTCGTGGAACGAGGACTCGGCCATGATCCCCATCGGTTCACGGATGTTCGCCGCGGTCACCTGCGCCGGAATCCCGCGGTCGATGACGATCATCGCCGGCACGATCCCGAACATCGCGATGTCGATTTCGCCGCCACCGAACGCCTGCACTATCGCCGGCCCGTCGGTGAACTCCTCGCCCGTGATATCGGCGTCGATCTCGGCGAAATACCCCTCTCCTTCCATCACGTACCACTGGAGATCGGGATAGATAGGCATGTGTGCGACCGTCACTTCGTTCAGCCCGCCACCGCCTCCGCCGCCGAGACAGCCGGCGACGCCGACGGTCGCCGCCCCGCCCGCGGCCGCAAGCACGGACCGCCGGGAGGTCGACGCGTGTTCTTCGTACATACCTTCACAACGAGGTCTGCGGTCAACACCCCCGCGTCACCAGCAAGAACGGCGGAGTTCGGTGACAGCGAAGATACGCCGATACGCACTTCGATGATGCTATCTGACGAGTCTACCCGCGGTATCGTCTGATATATGCGTCTCTGATACCTGTAATACTTGCGCCTCCGCTGCGTGCGGACGGCGACTCGCCGTCGTTTATGGGCCCGGCGGCCGACGGGCGGGTATGGTCTCGGAGACATTCGACCCTGACGCGTGGGAAGAAATCACAGACGAGTTCGACGACATTACCTACCATCGCGGCGTCGACGTGCCGGTCGTCCGGATCGCGTTCGACCGGCCCGAGGTCCGAAACGCCTTCCGCCCCGGTACCGTCGACGAGCTGTACGCCGCGCTCGACCACGCGCGAAAGCAGGCGGACGTGGGCTGCGTGCTCCTCACCGGTAACGGCCCCTCGGAAAAAGACGGCGGCTGGGCGTTCTGTTCGGGGGGCGACCAGTCGGTGCGAGGAGGCTCCGGTTACGAGTACCGAGACGACGACGAAGCGGGCGAAGAGGACGACCCGCTGGTCCGCGAGGCGCGCGCGGGCCGACTCCACATCCTCGAAGTGCAGCGGCTGATCCGGTTCATGCCGAAGCCCGTGGTCGCGGTCGTCCCCGGCTGGGCGGTCGGCGGCGGCCACTCGCTGCACGTGATCTGCGACCTCACGCTCGCCAGCGACGAACACGCGAAGTTCCTTCAGACGGACCCCGACGTGGCCTCCTTCGACGGCGGGTTCGGCTCCGCCTACTTGGCGAAACAGATCGGCCAGAAGAAGGCGCGAGAGGTGTTCTTCCGCGGGAAGACCTACTCCGCGGAGGAGGCCGAAGAGATGGGGATGGTGAACGAGGCCGTTCCGCACGAAGACCTCGAAACCGCCGCGATCGAGTGGGCCGACGAGATGACGAAGAAGTCCCCGACCGCAATGCGCATGCTGAAGTACGCGTTCAACATGACCGACGACGGGATGGTCGGCCAACAGGTGTTCTCCGGCGAGGCGACCCGACTGGCATACATGACGGACGAGGCCCGAGAAGGGAGAGACGCCTTCCTCGAAGGACGCGAGCCCGCGTTCCGCGACTACCCCTGGCACTACTGAATGCGACGCGCACTACGCTAACGCACCGCCGGTCGGCCGGGATCTCTCCGATGCGCCCGCGACGCGGCCGCCGCCCCCACCGACAGCGTTTTTCGGTGTCGTCGCGGATGGCGACCGTGAACGTTCGGGGGCCGATCTGCGCCGTCGGAGAGACGCGGACGGTGTCGACGTCGTACGGCGAGCGCGACCTCCGCGAGGTCCGGATCCGCCCCGACCGCGGCGCGGGCGACCCCGTCGACGTGACGCTGTGGGGGAAGTGGACCGAGACGGCAGCGCACGCCGAGACGGGGATGGAACTGCTCGTCACCGACGCCGAGGAAGACGAGTTTGGGGGCGAGACGGGCTACGCGACCACGGGCGACTCGTGGGTCGTGCTCGAACCCGACTTCCTCGTCGACGTGACCGGGATCCGGTCGTGGGTGCAGTGTCCGCGGATGTATTATCTGAACAAGCTCTCCGGGATCCCGCTCAACTACCCGGTCGTCAAGGGGACCATCGTCCACGAGGTGTTCGGCGACCTGCTTCGCGGGATGGACTTGGAGGGATCGGTCGTCGATCGCGTCGAAGAGGCAGGCCTCGAACTCGGCCTGCTTGGGTACGATCCCACGGAAGTCGAAGACGAGGTGCGGCGAAACGCGGCCGCGATCGAGGGATGGCTCGCGCAGGGAACCCTCGACGACGAGGACACGTGGCGATCGGAGTTCACCCTCATCTCGCCCACGTTCGGGCTGAAGGGACGGGCCGACGCGCTCCGGCGCGGGACGCCGGTCGAACTGAAGACCGGGAAGAACACTAAGCGTGAGCCGCGGTTCCAAGACAAGGTCCAGGCGGCCTGTTACGCGCTCATGTTGAACGAACGCGGCGTCGACCCCGACATCGGCACCCTGTTGTACACGAAGAACACCGCCGTAGAGCGCACCGAGGAGACCGGGGACCTCGCGCCGGCCAAGGAGTTCACGGTCGGGCGGGGCTTCCTGGAGTTCGTCGTCCGCGAGCGCAACGCGCTCGCCGCGATGGAGTGGCGCGCGCTCAACGACCCCGGAGAGCGACCGACGGTTCCGACGGGCTACGAGGCGGACGCGAACTGCAGCTACTGCTTCGAACAGGACGCCTGCATGGTCGTCTCCGGACGCCTCGACCAGGAGTCGAAGGCCGGACAGATCGGCACGCCAGTCCCCGACGAAGAGCGCGATTACTTCGATCGGTTTTACACCGCCATCGAGGAGGAGCGCCGCGAGACCCACGCCGAGTACCGAAAGCTCTGGGAGCAGTCTCCGGAGGAGCGCGCCGCGGACGACCGCGCGCTGATCGACTTGGAACCGATCGGACGAACCGAGATCGATGACGCCCGCTGGGAGCTTCGCGCCCGAAAGACGGGCGACGCCGTTTCCAAGCTCCGCGAGGGCGACGTGGCGCTCGCGAGCGACGGCGACCCCGTGGCCGGCCACGCCGAACTCGGTCGGATCGTCGAACTGGGCACCGAGGTCGTCGTCGAGACCGACGAGCCGGTCGACCTCCGGCGGCTCGACGTGTACCCCTCCGAGATATCCGTCGACCGTTCGCTCACCGCGCTCCACGACGCGATCTTGAAGGGGAGCGAGCGGCGCAAGGACGTGCTGTTCGGTCGGCGCGAGCCGTTGTTCCGGGTGCCGGCCGATCGACCCGCCGACGCCCCCGACGCCTACATCGACAACAACGCGGCTCAGAACGACGCCGTCGAACTGGCCGTCGACGCCGAGGACCTAGCGCTGATCCACGGCCCGCCGGGCACCGGGAAGACGTACACGATCGCGCGGGCGATCCGCGCCTTGGTCGCCGAGGGGAACCGGGTGCTGCTGTCGGCGTTCACCAACCGCGCGGTCGACAACGCCCTCGAAGCGCTCCGCGATCAGGGGTTCGGCGACGTGTTGCGCGTTGGGACTGAGACCGGCGTCCGCGGCGACATGCAGGACGTGCGGCTCGTCCAGCGCGGCGACCCGAACGAGAAGGCCGCTGAGCTGCGAGACGCGCCCGTGGTCGCCGCCACCACCGCGGCCTGCGGCTCCCGCGTCATGCGCGAGTGTGAGTTCGACGTGGCCTTGGTCGACGAGGCCTCCCAGCTCACGGAACCGGGGACGCACGCCGCGATCTCCCTCGCCGACCGGTTCGTGCTCGTCGGCGACCACGAGCAGCTTCCCCCCGTCGTGCGCGCGGAGAACGACCTCCGGACCTCCCTCTTTCAGCGGCTCATCGAGACGTACCCGGACGCGAGCGTCATGCTCGACCGCCAGTACCGGATGAGCCAGCGCATACAGGCGTTCGCGTCCGTCGAGTTCTACGACGGCGCGCTCCGCCCGGCGACCCCCGAAGTGGCCGGCCAGACCCTTCGCGACCTCGGCGTCGACCCCGACGCGCTCACCCCTGAGTTGACCGGTGGCGTGAGCTTCGTCGATCCCGACGGCGAGCGCGACGGGAACCGGAACGTCCGCGAGGCCGAACGCGTTGCGGGGATCGTCGACGCCTACGTCGCCGCTGGCGTCGACCCGGACGACATTGGCGTGATCGCGCCGTTTCGCGCGCAGGTCGCGGAGATCGGCCGCCGAACCGACGTCACCGTCGACACCGTCGACCGCTTTCAGGGGTCCTCGAAGGAGGTGATCGTGGTCTCGCTGGTCGCGACCGGCGACCTCGACGGGCCGATATTCGAGGACCACCGCCGGATGAACGTCGCTCTCACCCGGGCGAAAAAGCAACTGACGCTCGTCGGCGACGCGGACGCGCTCGCCTCGGATCCCTTCTACGCCCGTATGCTCGACTGGGCGCGGGCGTGACCCCGGGACCCGCGGGGCGGCTCGTTGCGACGACGGAGCGTCGACCGACCTCCTATCGCTCGGTGTCGTGAACACGGACCGACAGACCTCCGAAAGCGAGCCTCGGAGCACTCGGCCCGTTCCGTCTGTATACCGGATCCAAACAAGAATATATCGGAAACACAGATAGTATTTGAAATTGATATATAAGCGGATATGGACGGGAGGTCGAACGCCAAGTGTCATCACCGACCGCGGTGTCGTTTCTCCATCTGCGAGATCCGTGTCTCGCGCACGCCGACACGAGCGACAGATCGCCCGCCGACGGCGAACGCCTCGAAGAACGGAGCACTCTTTGGAAAAGACGTAGTATTCGAGATGGACACGTCCTCGGAATGCGGGCTTAATCGCTGTGTTCGGAGATCCCGAGCGAAGTGAGTGAGTAGGACACACTCTCTGCCTTCGATCGTTGATCGACGCAAGATCGGCAGGATCCAGATCTCCGGATCGAACCGGTGTTGGTTCAAATCACGTCGGGATCACGGACCGGTGGTTCACATTAGTCGCCGCACAAGAGCCACGCCAGTGGACGTTCCGTATTGGACCCTCCCGGCGTCGTACCGCGATGATCGGTGAGTGGAGGCCAGCCCGTCGATACGTAATATATTCCATACAAAAACTCCCGGAGACCGAGGGCCTCCAAATTCATAGAAAGTAGATAAGAATATAGAAATGATCGATAGTAGACTGTTATAGTCGGAGGATCCAGCCATCGCGGAACGCGGTCGCAATCGCTCGGTCTCAGTCGCCACTCCACGCGTTCGCGAGGACCGTCGTTCGTGGCGACGGATCGACCGGTCTCGCTCGACTCGTTACAAAAAACGTTGCCGTGAGAGTGACCGTGTCCGATTAGGATGACAAATGTATGTCTGTAATGGAGGTCGCTCGTTGAGCGACTCTCTCGTTCCCATTTCGAAAACAGACTATCGGACCGATCTCGTTCCGCGGCGGCGCGGTTCGAAGAGAATTGAATGATCGGTCATTAAACTGTCTGAATACATCCTATTCCTACATATGATCTGGTGGATATGGTCTCTATCCGAAAAAGTCCCGTCATTCGTTCGCAGTATGTGAACAGTTAAGTGGTGTCATGCTATGTGTGAGACCATGACGACCGAATCGAACGAGACCGAATCGCCGCGTATGCTGAAAACGGTGGAGCGGACCGCTCGGATAATCAAAGCACTCGAGACGCTCGACGGTGCCGGTGTCACAGAGCTGTCCACTCACCTCGGGATGTCGAAGAGTTCGACGTATCACTACCTAGCGACGCTTCAGGAGACGGATTTCGTCGTCAAGACCGGCGATCAGTACGAACTCGGCCTGCAGTTACTTCTCTCCGGCGAGTACGTTCGAAACCGCAACATCCTGTACCGCTACGGTAAGGAGGAGGTCGAGGAACTCGCGGAGACGACCGGCGAGTACGCGAACCTCTTCACAGAACAGCACGGCAAGGGGATCAACTTGTACAAGGTCCGCGGGAGCGACGCCGTCGGAAGCGGGTATCAGACGGACAAACTTCAGACGCGGATCGAGAACTGACGTCTCGCGAGATCGTGAAAAATGTTGATCACTCTTAAATTATCAGATTCAACTATATTATTGAGATACGACGTTTTTGATGGAACGCAGAGTCGATGTTCTCAATCAGGCACCAACCGGCGACGTCTAGACGGCTGGCAGCGAAAGCACGGATCGCGTTGCGATCGATCGGAAGTCGATCCGGGCCAACGACGAGCGTCTCAGTTGTATCTCGTGGTTGATCCTAGACGAACGACATCCAGTTGATATCCGTGTCTTTCGGAGCCGGAATCAGCGGCTATCCGGATACGCGAAAGGTTCGCGTGGTGTCTCTATCACCGCGGAAGACGTCGATCTCGACCAGATCTAACGCGGTGAAGATGCCGTTCCAATCCCGGTAGTATAGGGGGGTGTCGCTGTCGACGTAGTTCACGTCGGGGTCGGACGACGATGACTCGTGTACTGGCTCTTCAATCTCTGCAGTGACGAGGACGGTGTCCGTGATCCGAGCTACGTCTTCGAAGACCCACTCGACGTCGGGATGCAGGTGTTGTAGCGTTTCGACCGAATAAACCGCGTCGAACTGTCCGTCGTCGAACTCCTCGATGATGTCTTCTATCGAACCGCAGTGAAACGTCCCATCGGCGGCGAGTTCGGGATAGGCCTCCCGCATCGTATCGAACGCCTCTGCGTTGATGTCGACGCCCGAGAGATTCTCGAAGCCGTGATCGGCGAGGTGTGCAAGGTGACGACCCGATCCACAGCCGAGTTCGAGGATGGCTGCGTCGTGGTTGAGGTGCTCGCTGAGGGTGTCACGTATCACCTCACTCGTCTCGTTCGGACCGTAATACGCGTAGTACCCCGGTGAGTATTCGCCCGCCCGGTCTGTCCACGTGTTTCGGACGGTATCTGGATCCACGTGTAGGACCCTCCGCGGAAACGTAAAACGCCGTCGAACAGCGTCTGACTGCAAATCGTCTGTGACTCCGACGACTCCGATCCCGACACGAGACATGGGGACGGAATTCCGCTAATTATAACAGACATATTATGGAATAACAAAATGGTACTATTCCAGATATGTTTGACAACGTTTCCTCGGACCTCGCAGAAATCGGATAGGGTGTTCACAATCGATGCAATAGACTTTCCGTGTGGCACTTCTCGTGTTCGTATGACGATAGAAACTGGCGATTCTGTGACGCTTGAGTACACGGGTCGGCTCGACGACGAAACAGTGTTCGACACGTCTAGAAAAGCTATCGCCGAGGAGACGGGTCTCGCTGAGGCTCAGCCCGACCGAGAGTATGCACCGCTGACGGTCGACGTCGGGGACGAACAGGTCATCGAGGGAATGGAAGAGGGGCTTATCGGTCTCGAAGCCGGAGAGACAGAAACGCTGACGATCCCACCAGAGAAGGCCTACGGCGAGCCCAGTGACGACCGTGTTGAGGAGTTCGAAACCGCCGAACTCCGAGAGATGCTCGGCGGCCAGACGCCCGAAGAGGGCTCCTACCTCGAGGCTCAAAACGGCAGCCACGGCGAGGTCATCCACGTCGACGAGGAGGTCGTCCGTGTGGATTTCAACCCTCGCCTCGCCGGGGAAACCCTGACGTTCGACGTCGAAATCATCGACATCGAGTAAGCTACCCCACCCTACTCCCTCGCGCTACGCGCCTCGGTTCTTGAAGGTGTCGTCCATGTCGATTCCGAGGAACTCCTGACGGAGTGTCTCCCGAGAGCGCCGCTTGATGTTTTCGTGGCGCGCTCTGCGCGTCGTCTCGACCGGCGGAGGCGTTCTGGTACAGCTGTTCGCCGCCGGTTCGCTGGACGGTGACTGCGATGCCGCTCCCGTGACACTGAGGTGGACTGCCGAGCCTTGCTGTCGCTCAGATCCACCGTGCACGGACGGGCTTCCGTTCGCGACGTCAGCGATCGTCGACCGCCGAAAGCGCCGTCTCGATGTTTGGCACGTCGAACCACTCGCGACCGGTGTAGACATTGGTGCCGGCGGCGTACATGACCGAGACGGCCTCAACGACGGCGTCGGGAAGCGGGTCGGGCGACTCTTCACAGAGTTCGCGCCAGTCGTCGATCTCGCGGCCGTCGACCGCGGCCTTCGCCTCCGTCACGGCCTCGACCCAGCCGGGGTCGTTCGCCTTGTACCACTGACGGACGACCTCCTTCGAGACCCCGCGTCCGCCGTACGAAAAGCGGTTCTCGTCGAAGGTCCCGACCACGTCTGCGACCCGAAGCTCCCCGTCGGCGTAGAGGCACTCGATCTTGCCGTCCTCGTGTACGAAGCCGGCCGCCTCGGCGAGTTCGGTAACGACGCGGTTCACGTCGCGCGCGAGCGATTCCAGCGCTTCGACGTCCGCCGCGCCCGCGATCCGGTCGGCCTCCGCTCGGGTCAGGTACCGGTCCTGCTCCTCGTACTTCGTGGAGAACTCCACCACGGGCTCCGGCAGGTCGACCGGCTCGTCAGGCCACTCTCCGTCCGGGCCCGCGATCGCGTCGAGCCCGAAGTCGCTCGGCGCCGCTCGCCTCCGGAGACTGGAGCCGACCGGGACGCGGTTCCGGAACACCACTTCGAGCGGGACGAGGTAGTTGTCTCCGCCCGCCTCGTGAAAGGCGTCGTAGTCGTAGCCCGCGTTGGGGCCCTCGTACGGGAGATCCGGAACCTGCGTGAGATCGATCGCCATCTCCGTCGGCGGCGCGGTCGCCTCGTCGAGAGGAACGACCGCGGGCTCGTCTCCGTCGCCGTCGTCAGACCCGTCCTCGGATCTCCCCGCGCCGTTCGGGTCGACGACGCCGCGGTAATGAGTCGCGATCCCCTCGTCTTCCAGTCGCTCGAAGTTGAACGCGCCCATCGTACAGAGACTCGCGCCCTTGTGCGGGATCGCGTCGGGCATTTGTCCCCAGTCGAACACCGAGTACGCGTCCGTGAAGACGAACCGTCCCCGTCCGGTGGCGTCGGCGGTGGCTGGCTCGTCGACGCAGAACTCCTTGACGCTCGTCATACGGTACCCGGCGACCGCCTCCCCCATGAATCTTTCATTCACGTGGTCACCTCTCGGCTGCGACCCCCTGAGCGATCCACGAATGTGCAGTACTCTGGCGCGTCCGTGACCATCTGCCGCCGATCGCGCTATCGCACAGCCGACGCATCGCTGGCGCGATCGATCATCGAAAACGCGGCCGCATCGAAAGGACCACACTCGTCGCCGCGCACGCTTCGGATATGCACGAGGCGCGCGAGGTCGTCGTCCTCCGGTACGGCCACCGGCCGGGACGCGACGACCGGATGACGACGCACGTCGGACTCACCGCCCGGGCGCTCGGCGCGGACCGGGTGATATTCCCCGACAACGCCGGACAGTCGGCGGAGACAGTGCGGGACATCACCACCCGATTCGGTGGCCCCTTCGACGTCGAACTGCACGAGGACCAGAACGCGATCGTCCGGCGCTGGGACGGCGTCGTCGTCCATCTCACCATGTACGGCGAGCGCGTACAAGACGTCGAAGCCGACGTCCGTGAGGCGGTCGGGATCGACGCCGCGGGAGAGGGTGGGTCGGAACCGCGGGACCTCCTCGTCGTCGTCGGCGGCGAGAAGGTTCCGTGGGCGCTCTACGAGCGCGCCGACTACAACGTGGGCGTGACGAACCAGCCCCACTCCGAGGTCGCCGGGCTCGCCGTCTTCCTCGACAGGCTGTTCGAGGGGGCGGAGCTGGAACGCGACTGGGCCGACGCGGACCGCCGGGTCGTGCCCGAGGCGACCGGGAAGACGGTGGTCGACGCGAACGGGGTCGACGAGGCGCGTGACGCCGACGGCTCCGCCGAGGACGACGCGGTCGCCGGCGGTGACGAGCCGCGCGACGCCGGCGACGCCCGCAGCGCCGAGTGAGCGGCCGACCTACTCGCGGCCGCCGTCGTCGCTTCTCCGTCCGTCATCGACGAGCTCCGGCGTGCCGCTCAGAATCCCTCGCATCCCCGACATCGGCTCGCCCACCTTGATCCCGTGGCGCGTGATCTGGAACTCGCGGATCGTCCGCTCGAAGTCGCTGGTCCGCTTTTTCAACACGCCGAGCGCCTTCCGCATCTCGCCTTGCACCTCCAGGTGACGGAGGAAGATGATGTTGTCGGCGAGGTAGCTGATGTTCTCGACCGTCGCCTGGAACTCGCCCGTGATGTTCCGGGTCTCGTCGACGAAGATCCCCGTCACGCCCATGTTCTTGAGGTAGCGCCCGAGCGCGTGCATCTGCTGGAGCATCATCCCGTCCGCGCCGCGCAGCGTCAGCCGGTAGCCGGAGATCCCGTCGACCATCACGATGTCCGCGCCGCGATCTTCTACCTCCTCGCGGACCATCCGCGCGAACTCCTGTGGCGACCGCTCTAGCGCCTCCACCTCGTTCACCTGCAGGGCCCCCTTCTCGATCATCTCGTCGACGGGGATGTTCACCGCCCTCGACCGCGTGAGAAACGTCTCTTCGGTCTCCTCGAACAGGTAGATGACGGAGCGCTCGCCCCGACCCGCGGCCTCCTTCATGAACTGCGTGCTCAGGGTCGTCTTCCCCACGCCGGTCGGACCGCTGACGATGCTGACGGTGCCTCGTTCGATCCCACCGTTGAGCAGCTCGTCGACCTCTGGGACACCCGAGGATATCTGTTCGAACTTGTACTCGCCCGTGTGTTCGCCGGGTTGGAGCGCCGGGTACACCTCGATCCCAGCGTCGGTGACTCGGTAGGCGTGATCACCGCTCTGGGTCGACGATCCGCGGAACTTCGGGACGTCGATCGTCTTTCCGTAATCTTCGGCTCCCAACCGGATCGTCCCGTCCGTGATGAACTCCAGATCGTCGGTCGGTAGCCCGTCGGTGTCCTGAACGGTGAACATCACGGTGGCGTTCTGACCCTTCAGAAAGCGCATGAATCCGACGACCTGCTTCCGGAACTGGTAGTCGTCGGACAGCAGGAATCGGAACTGCGTCAGCGGGTCGACCACGACTCGGTCCGGTTCGGTCTCGGTCACGCCCTCGACGATCTCGTCGGTGAGCGGCTCCCGTTCGACCTCCTCGGGCGCGAACACCTCGTACGACTGGTCGTCCGTGAAAACGTCCGCGCTCGGACTCAGATCGAGAACCTCGATCGCCGACGTGTCGAATCCGAGCGACTCGGCGTTCGCCTTTAGGTCGCTCACGTCCTCCTCGAGGTTGATGAACAGGCCCGTCTCTCCCGCGTCGAGCCCGGCCGTCAGGAAGTGCAGGCTGAGGATCGTCTTCCCGCTGCCCGCCTGCCCCCGTATCATGTAACTGCGCTCCGGTATCAGTCCGCCAGAGAGGATCTCGTCGAGGCCGGCGATTCCGGTCGACAGCCGGTCGGATAGCGACGGTGCCATTCTGTCACACTACAACGCGAGGGACCATATAAATCCATAATTCTTAGTGAGCGTGGAACCACTGCTGAAGAGAAATGGGCTCCGACTCCGAGGCTATCTCCGCCGCCGACGAGCCCGGTGCAACCGAGGCGATCGACGGTGATTCCGACGTCGACCGGGACTCGTGTCCTCGCGGCGCGGCGGCGTCTCGCGGACTGACCGGTGACCGCGACCCCTCGGAACCCGATGACACCGCACGCGTCCTGTTGCTCATGTGCCCCGGACGCGACCGCGACTTGGTTGCCGACGCACTCGGCGAGCGATACCGCGTCGACACTGCGACCGAGACGGGGGCGCTCGACCGCGAGTTCGACTGCTGTGTCCTCGACGGACCGGGGTTCGACCGCGTCGGCGACGCGATCGCGACGCGGCGAGCGACCGCCGATCCCGTGTTCGTGCCGTTCGCGCTCCTCCTCGGCGGTCGCTCCGCCGACGTCCCGGCGGACGCCTGGAACCGCGTCGACGACGTGATCGAGCTACCGGTGAAACGGCGCGCGCTCGTCGCCCGGATCGACAACCTGATCCAGCGGCGGACCACCTCGCGTCGGCTCTCGGAGACCGTCGACGAACTCCGGCTGAAAGAGCGGGCTATGGACGAGGCTCCGGTCGGGATCACTCTCGCGACGGCGCGGCGGGAGTCGAACCCGCTCGTGTACTGCAACGAGGGGTTCGAACAGCTCACCGGCTACGGTCCGGAGATGCTCGGCAAGGACTGTCGGTTCCTTCAGGGAGAGGACACCGACGATGAGACGCGGGAGACCCTTCGGGAGGCGATCGACGCCGAGCGCCCGATCGCCGTCGATATCCTGAACTACCGCGCGAACGGGCAGAAGTTCTGGAACCGGCTCTCGATCGCGCCGCTCCGCGACGAATCCGACGCGGTGACACACTACGTGGGGTTCCAGACAGACATCACCGAGCGGAAGATCCGAGAGCGCCGTTTGGAGGTGATGGGTCGGGTGCTTAATCACAACCTCCGAAACAAGATGAACCTCATCGAGGGGTACGCCGACCTCCTTCGCTCCGATGTCGAGGGCGAGAAGGCACTGCACTCGCTCGACGTGATCGCCGATACGGCGGCCGACCTCATGGGCATCGCCAGGGCGGTCCAGAAGATCGACGGGACGCTCTCGGAAGGCGACTCCGCGGAGCCGACCGACCTACGAGAACACCTGATCGAGGTTCGGAACCGGACGAACAGCCGCTATCCGAACGCGACCGTCGTGCTGGTGCTGCCAGACGACGACCCGATCCCCGTGAGCGTCGTCGGACTGGTGACCGCGATCGAGGAGGGCGTCGAGAACGCCGTCAAACACAACGACGCGACTGAACCGACCGTGGAGATCCAGGTCGAACGGCTCCCGGACGGATGGATCGGCGTGGAGATCGAAGACGACGGGCCGGGAATCCCGGACCACGAAACGCACGTGCTCGAAGCGGGAGAGACCTCGCTGACCCACGCCGACCGGCTGGGGATCTGGCTCATGTACTGGGTCGTGAACAGGGCCGGCGGGGAGTTCACCGTGACCACCGACGAGACGGGAACGCTCCTCCGACTCGAGGTGCCGACGGACCCGTGACGTCCCGATTTCCCCTCGTTCTCAGACACACACTCGGCCGAAACAGCTGATCGCTGCGAGGTGCGTATTGAGCAGCTGTTGACTACAGCGCCTGCTTCGATCGGAGCCGGGCGAGCCTGATACGAGCTTCCTGTCGGCTCGTTCCCCTGACTCGACCGGTTTCTCCGTCGGCCATCGAGACGAACGAGAGCCGGTCGAGGAGCGGCGGCCAGTCGGCCGCGCCAGCGGCGTCGCTGGCGAACGCGACCGCGTTTCCGAGTCCGTCGCGCTCGTCGGTCCCGAGGCGCGCCACCGCGGCGTCCGCGTGACGGCGTCCGTCGGCGACCGTGAACCTGTCGCCGACGGCGGCGGGGACCCACGCGGGAGACAGCAGCACCCAGCACAGGACCCCGGCGACCGTGTACGCCCACGAGGGGACTCGATCGCGGTCGGGCTCGTAGCCGTGGATCCGATTCACCCGTCGGTCCGCGGCCGTCCGCTCGTCTCGACGGCCGACGAGAAGCGTCGCGAGGAGCGCCACCGTCTCGACGACCGCCACGGCGGGGAGGACGGCGGTCACGAGCAGCGGCTCGCGGGTTCGAAGCCGAACCAACGCGTGTCTGAGGGCGGCGTCGCGGTCGGCCCTCGGGAGCGAGAGCAGCCGCGTCGAGACGACGAGCCGAGAGCCTCGGTAGCCGTCCGCGACGGCGACGTTGGCGGCGTCGGCGCGGACGACGGTGACCGCGGGAGCGTCGACGCCGACCTCGTCGGCGAGCGTCGACACCCGATCGGCGACGAAATCGGCCGGACGGTCGTCGAGTTCCGCTTCGGGGAGCCCCGAGATACGGCGGTCGACGAGGATCGGACCGAGAAGCCCGGAGCCGCCGAGTCCGACGACGACGGCGACGAGGAGTCCGCCGCCGGCACCCGGACCGGCGATCCCGAGTCCCGCGGGACCGATCAGGGCAGCGAGCGGGACGAGCGGGAGCGCGGCGAGCACGACGGGGACCGCGAGAAATGCGACTGCCCCGACCGCCCGACGTCCGCGCCGATCCTGTGCTCCGCCGCGTCTCGAAGCCATACGCACGAGTGGTGACACAGCCGACCTAAAGCTTTGCCGGAGCCAGCGGACCGGTCGGGGTACGCGCGACGGATCGCGGGAACGGGTCGCGGAGACGAGTCGCGGGGGCAGCGACGACGGCCTCGCCGGCAGCTGGTGGGTCTTTCGGAGCTTTTAACCCGATTCCTCCACCACTTTCACCCAATGGCTTTTGAGGATTTACTGAACGACCCCGTCATCCAAAAGTACCTCCACGAGCTGGTGGGGCCGACGGGGATGCCGGTCGCGGCCGCGCCGCCCGACGGCGAGGTCACCGACGAGGAGCTGGCCGAGGAGTTGGGTCTCGAACTCAACGACGTCCGCCGCGCGCTGTTCATCCTGTACGAGAACGACCTGGCGACCTACCGACGGGTGCGCGACGAGGACTCAGGGTGGCTCACGTACCTCTGGACGTTCCACTACGATAACATCCCGGAGAACCTCCAAGAGGAGATGTACCGGCTTCTCGACGCCTTAGAGGATCGCGAGGAGTACGAGCGCACCCACGAGTTCTACCTCTGTGAGGTGTGCTCGATCCGCTTCGAGTTCGGCGAGGCGATGGACTTCGGATTCGAGTGTCCGGAGTGCGGCTCCCCCGTCGAGGCGATGGACAACGACCGGCTCCGCGAGGCGATGGGTCGCCGTCTCGAGGAACTCCGTGAGGAACTCAACGTGGACGTGACCGGCTGATGGTCGTCCTCGCAACCAAGTGCTACGTCACGGGCGACGCCCGCGACCGCGCGCTCGACGGTATGCGCTCTCTCGTCGCCAACGACGTCGGCGAACTCCACGTCGATTGGCAGGTCGGCGTCCGCGACGACGGCTTCGTGCAGGTGGACGTGACCGGTGAGGACGCCGAGGTCGCCCGCAACGTCCTCACGGAGACGTGGGGAGAGATCGTCGCGCACGACGAGGGGCTCGTCGCCGGCGAGACGTACGTCGGCACCCTCGAATCGTGGGACGAAGACGGATTCGTGCTCGACGCCGGCGTGGAGATCGTCGTTCCAGCCGCCGAGATCGGTCTCGGCGTCGGCTCGCCCGAGCAGGTCGTCGAGCGGTTCGGGCTGGTTCAACACCTCCCGCTGTCGTTCGTCTACGGCGGCGACATCGGCGACCCGGACGCGGAGCCGAACCGGCTCGCAGACGCCGAGCGCGACCGCCTGTACGACTGGCAGCGCGGGAACGGCCGCGTGAACGTCAACTCGGCGACTCGCGGAGAGGTGCGCGCGACCGTGAACCGCGCGGGCCACGCCCAAGACATCGTCACGGTCGAGCGGCTCGGCCTCTTAGAACAGAGCATCGTCTGTACCGAGAACACGGACCCGCCGGGGCTTTTGGCCGCGATCGGTTCGTATCTCCCGGCGGAGATGCGGTGTGTCGTCTGAGGTGACCTGACCTCGTGAACCGACGTTTCGCGCTCGCGGTCGCCGTCGTCGCATTGCTCGCCGTCAGCGCCGGCTGTCTCACCTACGTCAACGACGGCGGCGACGTCGCGAACGCGACCCTCGACTCCGAGCCGTCGACCGAGTACGACTTCGCGACGGACCGCGACGCCTCTTTCACCCTCTCGACGGGGACGCAATACGCGGCCGTCTACGATGTCTCCGACGTGGAGGAGGTCCGATTGTACCGGCAGACGCCGTACGCGGGCGACCAGCCGCTGGAGTTCGAGGCGTTCCGGTATCGAACGACCGACGGCGAGGTGTTGAACGGCACCGAATTCCGCGCCCGCGGCGGCGAGGTCGATCGGACGCCGGACGAGACGTGGATCCGGTTCGGTGACGGGCTGGGCGGCGGGCAGATGGCGTTTTCGGCCACCGGGTCGCCGCGGCGGTTCACCACGCTCACCTACGTCGAGGGGTCGTACGCGGTGACGCTGCCGCCGGGATTCAGCACTGAGTTCCCGGTCGTCGGCCACGTTGCACCGCGCGACTACGAGGTCGAGACGGTCGGTGACCGCGACCGCATCGTCTGGGAGGACGTGACGAGCGGCTCCGTCGTGGTCCAGTCGTACCGCGAGACCGACCTCCTCGTCTTCGGCGTGATCCTCGTCGTCGCGACCCTCGCCGCGATCGTCGGGACGCTCTACTTCCGCCGACAGCTCGAATCCCTCCGCGAGCGACGGCGGGAACTGGGTCTGGGCGTGTACGAGGACGACGAGTAGGTCTGCGGCGCAGCGCCTCCCGCCGGCCGCGTCCTTTTCTATCCCGCCCGCCTTGGGCGGGTATGGACGCCGCAATCGTCACCGTCGGGGACGAACTCCTCGTCGGCGACACCGAGAACACGAACGCGACGTGGCTCTGTGACAGGCTCGACGCCCGCGGAGTGCGAGTTCGCCGAGTGACCGTCGTCCCGGACGAGGTCGGCGAGATAGCGAGAGTCGTCAACGAGTATCACGCCGAGTACGACGCCGTCATCGTCACCGGCGGACTCGGGCCGACGCACGACGACGTGACCATGGACGCCGTCGCGGCCGCCTTCGGTCGCGGCCTCGAAGCGAACGAGCGGGCCGCCGGGTGGCTCGCCGAACAGGGGTACAGCGCCGACGACCTCGCGGCGGAGACGACGCACCTGCCCGCGGACTGTCGGCCGCTCGAAAACGGTGCGGGCGTCGCGCCCGGTGCCGTCGTCGAGTCGGTGTACGTCCTTCCGGGCGTTCCCCGAGAGATGAAGGCGATGTTCGAGTCCGTCGCCGACGAGTTCGAGGGGACGCCGACCCACACGGTCGTCGTCGAGGTCGACGAGCCGGAGAGCGCGCTGCTGGCGAGGTTCACGGCGCTACAGGAACAGTTCGACGTGAGCGTGGGATCGTACCCCGGCGAGAGCGTGCGAGTGAAGATCACGTCGCCGAGCGCGGACGAGGCCGAGCGGGCCGCCGAGTGGATCCGAACGCGGTCGACGCTGGTCGACTCGGCGTGAGGGGTGGGTCGTCCGTCGACCGGACGTGACGTGTGCCCCGCGACTCACCGGAAGAGGTACACGAGCCAGACGGCGGTGACGACGAGACTCGCGACGAGCACCGCGGTCGCGGTCGCGTCGATCGGCAGCGGTTCGGTCACGGCGGCTTCGAGTAGCATGGGTCCGGATTGTTCTGGGGGCGTCTTAAGTATTGATCTTCGCCATTCTCCACGTGGACTGCGGATCGAGAGCGCCGGCCGCGACCGCGCGGACGACGCGCCTCGCTTAAGTTCCACCCGTCGGAAGGTCGGGTATGCACGTCGGCTTCGTGATGAACCCGATCGCCGGCATGGGCGGTCGCGTCGGACTCAAGGGCACCGACGGGAAGGTCGCGGAGGCGGTCGATCGCGGCGCGACGCCGCGCGCGCCGGAGCGAGCGCGACGGGCGCTCGGTCGCCTCGCGGCGGTCGCCCCCGAGGCTCGCGTCTCGACCGCCGCCGACCCGATGGGAGAGCGGCTGGTCCGCGAGGCGGGCTTCGATCCGGTGCGCGTCGTCGACCCGTTCGAGGGCGACGCCCCGGAGCCGACCGAGACGACCGCGGACCACACCGCGCGCGTCGTCCGCGCGTTCGCCGGACGCGAAGGCGAGGCGGGACTCGACGCCGGAGACGCGAGCGACGCCCCCGTCGACCTCGTCGTCTTCGTCGGCGGCGACGGTACCGCGACGGACGTGGCGGCCGCGCTCGACGGCACCGGCGTGCCGATGCTCGGCGTCCCGGCCGGCGTCAAGGTGTACTCGTCGGTGTTCGCGGTCTCGCCGGAGGACGCCGCGGAGATCGCGGCGACGTTCTCCCGGACGGAGCGGCGCGAGGTGATGGACATCGACGAGGACGCCTATCGCGAGGGCGAGGTCCGCCCGGAGCTGCGGGCGGTCGCGGCCGTCCCCGTCACCGACGACCTCCAGTCGTCGAAACAGACCGCGAGCGGCACCGTCGAGTCGCTGGCCGAGGGCGTCGCCGACGACGTCCGCGCCCGCGACGGCGACGGCGTCACCTTCGTGCTCGGGCCGGGATCGACCGTCGGCGCGATCAAAGCCGAGCTGGGATTCGACCCGTCGCCGATCGGGGTCGACGTCTGGCGCGACGGCGAGGTCGTGGCCCGCGACGCGACGGAGTCCGAGATCCTCGATCGGCTCGGCGAGGAGAACGTGATCGTCGTCTCGCCCATCGGCGGACAGGGGTTCGTCTTCGGGCGGGGAAACCCGCAGCTATCGCCCGCCGTCATCGAGCGCTGTGAGGTTCGTATCGTCGCCTCTCGGTCGAAACTCGACGACGTGCGCACGCTTCGCGTGGACACGGACGACCCGGAACTCGACGCCGAGCTGGCCGGGTGGGTCCGCGTCCGCGTCGGGAAGTTCGAGACGCGGATGATGAAGATCGCTTGAGGCGTCTGCCGACGTCCGTGAGACGCGCGAACCTGTTCGTTTAACCCACCGTGGGTCGTGTGTTCGCGTATATGGTCGAGGTTCTGCTTCTCGTCGGATTGGTGGTCGCGGCGTTCGTCGGGTACAACATCGGCGGAGCGACGACCGGCCCCGCCTTCGGCCCGGCGGTCGGTGCGAACGTGATCTCGAAAGCGGGCGCGGCGGCGCTGATGTCCGTGTTCTTCTTCGTCGGTGCGGGGACGCTCGGGCAGCGGGTCGTGACGACGCTCGGCGAGGACCTCGTGACGGGCGGGAACGTGTTCACGCTGGAGACGAGCATCGTCGTCCTGTTTTTCATCGGCGGCGCGCTGTTCGTCGGGAACTTCGCCGGCGTTCCGGCGTCGACGTCGATGACGGCGGTGGGCGCGATAGCCGGGCTCGGGCTGGCGACCGGGACGCTCGATCTGGCGGTGATGGGCGAGATCGCGATCTGGTGGATCGTCGCCCCGATCATCGGCTTCTGGGTCTCCGGTGTCGTCGGTCGCTACTTCTACCCGGCGATAGACAAGTGGGTCGCGATCGAGAGCACCGACGGCGCGCTGTTCGAACTCGACCGCTCCGGAGCGATCCCGCGCCCCGTTCCGGGCCCCAACACGACCCGCCGCGAACTCGTCGGCGGCGCGGTCGTCATCGCTATCGGCTGTCTGATGGCCTTCTCCTCGGGCACGTCGAACATCGCGAACGCCATCGCGCCGCTCGTCGCGCTCGACGGCGTCGAGATGGAGCCGATGATCCTCCTCGGGAGCGCCGCGGTCGCGGTCGGCGCGTTCACGATCGCCCGGCGGACGCTCGACACGCTCGGGAACGACATCACCGATCTGCCGCTCACCGCCGCCATCGTCGTCGCCTGCGTCTCCTCGGGGATCGTCATTACCCTCTCCGCCGTGGGCATCCCGGCGTCGTTCGTGATCATCGCGACGATGTCGATCGTCGGGCTCGGGTGGGGTCGCGCGACCCGCACCGTGACGGTCCGGCAGGGGCTCCGCGGCGAGAAGGAACCGACCGTCTCGGTCGGCGCGCTGACGGCCGACGAGATGCCCTCGATAGGCGAGGGAGACCCGTCCGACATCCCCTCCGCGGCCGACCTGTTCAACCCCACGACGAGCGCGCGCGTCGTCCTGATGCAGAACGTCGTGCCGCTCCTCTCGACGGTCGGCGCGCTCGTGACGTTCACGCTTCTGTTCCGGTTCGTCTGGTGACATCCGTCGTCCCGGCGAAGAGGGAGAGACCCAATCTGCGTCCCCGACTCACCGCCCGAACCGCCGCTGCCGGTCTTGATACTCCAAGACCGCTCGGAGGTAGTCGCGCCGCCTGAAGTCCCGCCAGTTCACGTCTGTGAAGTACAGTTCCGCGTACACCGACTGCCAGATGGCGAAGTCGGAGAGCCGCTCCGCGCCGGTCTTGATGAGGAGGTCCGGCTCTTCGGGGAACACGAGTCGGTCCGAGACGTCGTCGGCGTCGATCGCGGCCGGATCGACGGCCCCGGCGGCCACGTCCTCGGCGAGTTCGCGGACCGCGGCCGCGAACTCGGCTTTTCCGCCGAGTCCCACCGTCGCCCGGACCGGAGCGTCCTCGGGATCGGTGGGTGACGTGTCGGTGTCGTCGGAGGAATCCGGGCCGGACTCGACGGCGTCCTCCGGCCCCCGGACGACGAGCGGCTCCGGCGTGTCGAGCCGTCGGATCTCTCGCGTGATCGCGGGCACGACGGACTCGTCGAGCACGGACACCGAGACGGTGACGCGCGTCGCGCCGTACTCGAACGCCCACCGGAGCGCGTCGGCGAGCGTGTCGAACGCGCCGTCGGCGAGCAGGTCGCGCTCGGTGATGACTATCGCGACGTGTGACGGCGGATCGCCGTCGTGGAGGCGCTGACGGACGGCGAGGTACCTGTCGTACAGTCCCACGTGGAACCGATCCCGTCGGTCGGATATAAATCGTCGGCGTCGGAGCGGCGGTGGGGCCCGTCCGCGTCGCGGCGATCGCCCAGACGACGAGGGGTTTAATTCGCCGTCGCCCGTAGCGTGCGCGATGGCAGACAGCTATCGCGGCGTGTTCGGCGCGATCCCCTACGCGATCCGTCACACCGAGTCGTGGACCATGCGACTGTATGGCGTCGTCGGGGCGCTGTCGGCCGGGTTCATCGCGCTCGTGGTCACGCTCGGGCTCGTCGTGTGGATGGGCGAGACCGTCGGCGTCGAGAGCGGGACGTTCCTGTTCACGCGGTCGCTGTTCGTGGTCGCCGGGTTCACCGCGGTCGCGCCGCTCCTCGCCCCGCTGCTTTTCGTTGCCCGTCGACACCGACGGGGCGACCCGGTCCGCGACGGCTACGACCGCAAGCTGGCCTACGGCGGGTTCTGCTTTCTGGCGTCGCTGTACGTCGCGATGATCATCTCCGCGCCGGCCGACCTGCGAGATCCGACGGAGTCGGTCGTGTTGAGCGCCCTCTATGCGCTGCCTCGACCGGCGGCTGTCGTCCCTCCCGTCGCGGCCGGCGCGCTCGTGTTCGCGCTCCACTTCCGGCTCCGCGGCAGTTCGGATTCAGACGTCGGCGACGCCAGTGAGACCGACGCGGCCCCGGAGTAGCGGTCGGCAGTCGTCCGCGGCTCGAAACCCCGAAGGGCCTCGGCAGCGTACGGGCGGTCAATGACCGACGAGACGGCACGCGGAGACGAGTCGGAGCGGAACGGTGACGCCGACGCGGCCGCCGGCAAGGAGAGCACGTTCCTCGTCACGCACGTCGAGGCCGACTCGGCGGTGCTGAAAGACGTCCACGACGGACAGGTCCACACGCTGAGTTCGAACCCCGGACTCGACGAGGGGGACGCGATCGAGGCGACGGTCGCGCCGGACCCCCCGATGGAGGTGACGTATCGGGTGGTCGAGGTGGCCGAGAGACGGAGCCTCTCGATGGCGGAGAGCGAGGAGCCGCCGACGGTCCACGAGCGCGACCTCGCGGCGGAGACGCCGACCGGTGAACTGGCTCGCGAGCCCCGTGCCGGCGTCGGGGAAGTCCACGTGCTGACGCCGCCAGACGAGGACACGCGGGACGCGGTCGACGACGTGCTCGCGGACCGTGAGGGAACGCTCGCGCGCGCGGCCCGGCTGGGCGTGAACCGCGTCGAGATCCGGTCGGAGCCCGGCGTCGTCAGCGTGCGATACCTCCCGTGAGTCCCGGAGAGCGGTTGCTTCCGCGCCTGAGACACCCCAGACGCCGTCGACCGCGCCCGAGTGAGAAGGCTTATTCAAACCCGCGCGGGAATCGGTGACTATGGTAGCGATCGAGGTACCGGAGATACACTACACCGAGTACTCTAACCGGCAGCTCGTGGCGGTCCCGCTCGCGGTCCTCGTCCTCGCGCTCGCGATCATCGGCGGGTGGTACCTCGTCACCGGCGCGCCGGCGAACCTCGGGTTGGAGTTCACGGGCGGCGTGGAGCTCCGGATCGCCGACGACGGCGACGACGTGGAACAGCAAATCGAAACCGCATTCGACCGACAGCCGGACTCCGTCCGGTCGATCCCCGCGGACGACGTGTACGTCGTTACCTTCCGCGCGGCCGACGACGACCCCGAGGGGCTCGCGAACGACCTCTCGACGCAGGCGGACGAGGCGGGGCTCTCGACGGAGGCGGTCGATCAGGTCTCGCCGAGCTTCGCCAGCGACACGGCACGCACCGCCATCTTCGGCGTCGGGCTCGCGTTCCTCGGGATGAGCGTGCTCGTGTTCGCGCTGTTCCGGACGTTCGTCCCCTCCATCGCGGTCGTCGCCTCCGCGTTCTCCGATCTCGTGATCCCCATCGCGGTGATGAACCTGCTCGGGATCCAGATGACGCTCGGCACGATCGCGGCGTTGCTTATGATCATCGGATACAGCGTCGACTCGGATATCCTGTTGAACAACTCCGTGCTGCGCCGGACCGGCGACTTCTACGAGTCGGTGAGCCGCGCGATGCGGACCGGGGTGACGATGACGCTCACGTCGATGGCGGCGATGATCGTCATGGCGATCGTCGCGGCGCTGTTCGGCGTCGACCTCCTCCGGAACATCGGGATCATCCTCGCCGTCGGCCTCTGTGCCGACCTGATGAACACGTACCTGCTCAACGTCTCGCTGCTTCGCTGGTACAAGTTCGAGGGGGTGAACCGGTAATGCTCGAACCGATCAAGAAGAACTGGCGCATTCTGCTCCTGATCGTCGTCGTGCTCGGCGCGACCGTGGCGCTTTTCGCGCCGCAGTTCGGCCCGCAGACCACGCCGGGCGAGAACGCCAGCGAGGCCCAACAGGGGATCACGAACCTCCAGTACGGGCTCGATCTGGCCGGCGGGACGCGCGTCCGCGCCCCGCTCCTCGGTTACACCGCGACCGGCGTTGACTTTGGCGGCGACACGCCGGTAGAGGTCGAAGAAGCGGTCGCCGCGGAACTCGACGACACCGGCGCTCGCAACGTGGGGACGTACGTCGAAGACGACGCGCGGCAGGTCGAGGTCACCGACGCCTCCGTGAGCGAAGACCAGTTCCGCGCAGCGATGGACGCGGCGGGGTACGGGTACGAGGATGTTCGGCCGGGCGTGACCCCTGAAACGCGCAATCTCGCACAGGAGATCATCCAAGGCAAGATCAACGAGGCGGGCCTCTCGGGCGGCAGCGTCCAGCAGGTCCAGTCGATCACCGGCCGGTACTTCATGCTCGTCGAGGTGCCCGGCGAGGGCCGAGAGGACGTGGTCTCGCTTCTCCAAGAGCGCGGGACGGTCCAGATCGACATCGCGTATCCCACCGACAACGGCACAGCAGTCCAAGAAGCGGTGTTGATCCAAGACGACTTCGAGAACATCGGCACGGCCACGCAGCGCGAGGGGACGACGCAGTCGTACGTCCCGGTCACAGTGCGGAACACCGCGACCGACGGCGACCAGTCACCGGCGGCGGGGTTCCAGCAGGCGGTCGCCGACCGCGGGTTCCAGTCGGCGTATCAGACGGAGACCGATCGGTGTGAGTACAATCAGGAGACGGGCGAGATCGGGAACGACAACCCGTGTCTCCTCCTCACCGTCGACGGTGAGGTCGTCAACTCCTTCGGGATGGACCCCGGTCTCGCCGCCAGCATGGCGAGCGGCGAGTGGGCCGACACCGGCAGTTTCCAGCTGACGACCGGCGACTTCGGCACCGCGGAGACCATCTCGGTCAACCTGCGCGCCGGCGCGCTGCCCGCGGAACTGGACATCAGCGGACAGGGCACGTCGAGTACCATCTCGGCCGCACAGGGTGAAAACTACAAGAACTACTCGCTGGTGACGGGGATCCTCGCGGTGTTCGCAGTCGCGGGCATGGTGTTCCTCCGCTACCGCGAGCCCGCGGTGGCGCTGCCGATGATCGTGACCGCGCTCGCCGAGGTGTACGCGCTCCTCGGGTTCGCGGCGCTGTTGAGCTATCCGCTCGAACTCGCGGTGATCGCCGGGTTCATCGCCGTGGTCGGGACCGGCGTGGACGACCTCGTCATCATCGCCGACGAGGTGATGAGCGAGGGCGAGGTGAACTCTCGGACGGTGTTCGACTCCCGGTTCCGCCGCGCGTTCTGGGTGATCGGCGCGGCCGCCGCGACGACCATCGTCGCCATGTCGCCGCTCATGGTGCTCTCGCTCGGTGACCTCTCCGGGTTCGCGATCTTCACCATCCTCGGCGTGCTGATCGGCGTGTTGATCACCCGTCCCGCCTACGGGGACATCCTGCGCCGGCTGCTCACGATCCGGTGAGAAAACGCCGAGAGCGCGGCGACCCCGCCCGCGTCTGAGGAACGCTCCGCCGGCGCGCCGGCCCGCCCACATCTCGTATTGACGCCGGCCGTCGTTTTTACCTCGCATCCGCCGTTTCTGAGACGTTTTCTGTCGTCTTGCCCGATCACTCATCACCGACAAACCGCCGTCTGGAACCGTCACTTCGTCAGGATCGCCGCTCCGGGAGCGTTCGCTGCTCTGCGATGAGTCGCCGCTCCAGTACCGACTGTCGAACGGGTATCTATCACTCTCGATCTGAAGTAACGAACCGACAAACTATTAATTTAGACCGATCTAAATCAGGTATGCCGACCGACACTGTCGAAGATTACCTTAAGGCGATCTACCGGATCGAGTCGCGGACCGGGCCGCCCGTCTCGACCTCGGCGATCGCGGAGGCGCTCGGGAAGGCCCCGGCAACCGTCACGAGCATGCTCGAAACGCTTTCCGACCGCGGACTCCTCATCCGCGAGAAGTACGCGGGCGCGGAACTCACGCCGGCCGGCGAGGTGGCCGCGCTCGAAGTCGTCCGCCGACACCGGCTCATCGAGGCGTTCCTCTCCGAACAGCTGGGATACGATCCGAGCGAGGTCCACGACGAGGCCGACGCGCTCGAACACCACGTCAGCGAGGAGTTCACTCGGCGCGTGGAGCGCACGCTCGATTACCCGACCGCCGACCCGCACGGCGATCCGATCCCCCCGGCGGACCTGTCCTCGCCGGAGACGAACGGAACGACGGTGCTCGCGTCGCTCGAACCCGGGTCGCGGGCGACGGTCGCCCGGGTGAGCGACCGCGACCGAGACGTTCTGGAGTTCCTCTTCGACGCGGGAATCACTCCGGAGACGACCGTCGAGATCGTCGACGTCACGTCGTTCGGCATGGTGACAGTCAGGACCGAAGACGAGTCCGAACACGACCTGCCCGAGGCGGTCGCCGAGTGTGTCCACGTCGCGCGGACTCCGGAGGCGACGGAGGACGGTGTGGAGGCGGGAGGCGCATGACGGGGTACGCGGAGATCGTCGTTATCGCCTTCGCCGCCCAGTTGGCGGTGCTCCCGGGCGAGAAGGTCCAGCTGATGATCGCCGGGCTCGCGACGCGCTACGACCCCAAGGTCGTCGTCGCGGCCGCGGGGTCGGCGTTCGCCGGGTGGACCGCCGTCGAGATCGCGTTCGGACGCGCGCTCCAGTCCGCGCTGCCCCCGGTCGCGCTCGACGCGGTGACCGCCGCGTTGTTCTTCGCCTTCGCGATCCTGCTGTACCGGTCCGCACCAGCTCGCGAGTCGGGATTCGGCGACGCCGAGCGAACCGACGGGGGGCTCGCGGCGTTCGACGACCTGTCGTTGCCCGGCGGACTCGACCGCTACTCGGAGTCGTTCGGCGGCTTTTTCCCCATCTTCCTGTTGACCGCAACCGGCGAGTTCGGCGACAAGACGCAGCTGGTCACCATCGGGCTCGCGGTGCAGTACGGCGCGACCTCCGCGATCTGGGTCGGCGAGATGTTCGCCATCATTCCGGTGAGCCTCGCGAACGCGTACCTGTTCTCGACGTTCGCCGGCCGGTTCGACATGCGGCTCGCTCACTTCGGGTCCGCGCTTTTGTTCGCCTTTTTCGGTGCCGACACCGTGCTCTCGGTGGTCACCGGATTCTCGGTCTGGGACGCGTTCATCGGCGGGGTCGGCGGACTCGCGTCCGGGCTGTTCTGAATTTCTTTCCGGTTAAAACTCGTCGAGCGCCGACTGCGCCTCGGCGGCCAACACGTCCTCACACGTCGACCACGACCGGCGAGCGCAGTCCGGCACGTCGCCGTGGTCCGCGACGTACTCGCGAAGGAACGTCCGCGTCGCGGGGTCGCTCGGATAGCCGCTTCCGAGATCGCCGTACGCGTCGTATGACGCGTCGATCGCGTCCATCCGGTCGTCGCGGGTCACCTTCGCGACGACGCTCGCGGCGGCGACCATCGGATCGTCCGCGTCGGCCCCGTGCGAGGCCGTCACGTCGATCGACGGAAGCGGCCCGAGGTCGTCTGCCCTCTCGGTCTCGTCGGGTTCTCGGCGAACGAACTCCTCGAGCCGCCGACCGAACCTCTCCTCGTCAGTGTCGCCCGCGTCGGCGACGACGCGCACCGGACCGTCGATATCGGCCGCGACGGACCCGGAGAGCGCGAGACGCACTGCACGGGCCTGTCCCTCGACGGTGAGCGTGTTCATGTCGGTGTCGGGCCGGTCGATCTCGGCCGGGTCGACGAACGAGACGCCGATCGCGACCGTGTCGAGCGCCGCGATCTCGGCGTCGATCGCCTCGCGTCGGTCGGGAGAGAGTCGTTTCGAGTCGTCGACGGTCTCCGGCAGGCGTTCGGGATCCGCGAGTACCGCCGCGGCCACCATCGGTCCGAGCACGGGCCCCTTACCGGCTTCGTCGACGCCGAGGTACACACGTTGATGGTCGTCGCTGGGGGATAAATACGTTCAGAAAGCCGTCGGCGGCGAGGCGTCGTTACTCGATGAGGACGGCGTTGACCTGCCCGGTCTGGCCGGGACGCGACGTGACGCGAGCGCGGCCGGCGGACGTCTCGATGATCGCGCCCTTCGTGACGATGTTCCGACGGGCGTAGTTGACGTTCGAGGGGTTCTCGACGACGTTCTCGATCTCGGCCTCGCTGACCGTTCCGTCGTCGGCGACCTGTGCGACGTTCGTCGAGAGCGCGCGGACCTTCGTTTCAGTGCCGCGCGAGTCGATGTACTGGACTCGCGTTTCGCCGACGGTCGTCTCGGCGGGCTCGCGACCGAGCTGGTGGCGCTTCTTGTTCGAGGCGGGCTTGAGTCGGCCGCCCGTCCGCTTGCGCGTGGAGCGTCCCTGGTCTTTCATACAGGTACGAACAGCCAGCGAATACTTGAAGCGTTCGACTCGCTCCGGGCTACACGCCCCGTCTCACCGCCGACACCGCGAGAACCGGAGCGTCGTCACGTGAACTGTCGCTCGAACGCGCGAATCCCGTCTCCGGTCCCGACGACGACGAGGTCGTCTCCGGGCGAAAACCGCGTTTCGGGGCCGATGTCGGTGATCGTCTCCGCGTCCCGCTCGATCGCGATGACGGTACAGCCGGTCGCCTCGCGCACGTTCGCCTCGGCGACGGTCTGTCCGGACAACTGCGGTGCCGCGCTCTGTATCACCTCCACGTGCGTGTCGAGCGAGAGCACGTCCCGGTCTTCGAGGACGCGCGACGCGCATAGCCGCCCGGTCACCGTCGCGAGCGCGAGCACGTAGTCGGCACCCGCGCGGTGCATCTTCGGGACGCTCCCGCTCTCTTCGGCCCGCGCGAGAATCTCCACGTTCGGTGCTAGATCGCGGGCCACGAGCGTCGTGAACTCCGCCACCGTGTCGTCCGGGAGCGCGAGCACGGCCGTCTGCGCGTCTTCGATCCCGGCGGCGGCGAGCGTCTCCGGATCGGTCGCGTCCCCGACCACGTCGACGCCGTCCACGTCCTCCTCGTCGATGACCGTCACCGGAATTCCGGCGTCAGTCAGGGCGGACGTGACCGCCCGCCCGACCTGCCCGTAGCCGACGACGACGGTCTCGCCGGCCCCGAACCGGCGGGTCGACGAGTTGCTCAGGTCGACGAGCCGTTCGAGTTGGTCCTCGCGTCCGGAGACCAGGAGCACGGTCCCCGCCGACAGCTCCGAGTCCGGCGGGGGCGCGGCCTCGAACTCGCCGTTGAACCACGCGCCGATCACGTTGACGCCGGTTCGAGCCCCGATACCGCTGTTTGCGAGCGTCGTGCCGGCGAGCCCGCTACCGTGGTGTATCGAAATCTCCGCGAGACGAAGCGAGTCGCCGATCGGGACCGCCTCGTCGAGATCGGTCTGGACCGCCGTCATCACCTTCGACGCGAGGCTCTCACCGAGCAGCGAGCGCGGAGAGAGCACCTCGTCCGCACCGGCGAGCCTGTGGTACCTCTCGCGGTCGCGATTCTCGACGACGCTGATGACGCGAATCTCCGGAGAAAGCTCTTTTGCAGCGAGAACGATGCTCGCGTCGACCTGATCGGAGACGTCGGTGACGAGCGCACGGGCAGCCGTCAGATTCGCGCGCTCGAGCCCTTCGGTTGATTCGGGATCGGCGCGGATCACGTCGTGGTCCGCCTCGTATAACGCCACCGCGCGGTCGGGGTCGGGCTCGACCACGGCGTACGGAATCGCCTCGGAGGCGAACTCGTCGAGCAGCGCGTCGGAACGGGAGGTGTCGGCACAGACTACGACGTGATTCTCGAGGCCGTCGTCGACCGCTCTCGGGACGGTCGTCGAGAACGCCTCTTCGAGGAGCGGCGTCACGACGACGGGCAACGCCCCGATGAGAAGCACCATGCCGACGAGGTCCATCACGGCGATGAACGCGTTCATCTGCTGGCTCTCCCACGGGGCGTCGCCGCCGAATCCGGTCGTGGTGAACATCTCGACGGAGAACCGGAGCGACTCGACGAGCGTGCGCGGGTCGTTCTCGTACACCCGCATCCCCCATCGATAGGCGAAGCCAGTGGCGATCAAGACGACGACGACGAACGCGGAGTACCCGACGACGCGACGCTTCCACGAGTCCATCGAATCGCCGTACGGAACCCACCCACTAAAACGGGCTGTGTGCGTTCCCGCTCTCTCCGTGACGGAACGTCGAGGGTTTAAGATTCGGGGGTGATGAGGGAAACGCATGGTGCGGAATCCGCCGCTCGAGCGGGCCCCTCCGTCGGTCGACGAGGTACTCGACGCGCTGGCCGACGACGCCGCGCGGCGGATCGTCACGGCGCTTTCCGAACCGAAGACCGCGAGCGAACTCTCAGAGGAATGCGATATCCCGCTGTCGACGACCTACCGCAAGCTAGAGCAGCTCACGGAGGCCTCGCTCCTCGAAGAGTCGACTGACATTCGCCGTGACGGTCAACACACGACGCGCTACTCGATCGCGTTCGAGACCGTGACGGTCTCCGTCTCGTCCGACGGAGACGACGGCGACGCGGAGTGCCGCGAGTTCGACGTGTCGTTCACGCGCCCGGAGCGCAGCCGGGACGAACGCCTGGCCGACCTGTGGTCGGAGCTACGAGAGGAAACATGACTACGCACATCGACCTGCTCATCATCGTCGCAAAGACCGCCATCCTCGCGCTCGGTGGCAGCATCACCTACTACGCGCTCCGCGCGTACGGACGGACCGGCGACCGGTCGCTTCGCGCGCTCGGACTCGGCTTCGGTATCGTCACCGTCGGCGCGCTCGTCGGCGGCGTGTCTCACCAGATCATCGGTGCCGACCTCGCCGTCGGGATCGCGATCAACAGCCTGCTGACGGCCGTCGGATTCGGCGTCATCGTCTACTCGCTGTACGTTGAGTGACGCCGGAGTCGACCGCTCGATCGCTCTCCGTTTCGCCTTCGTGTCCGTCGATACCTCGTTTCGGTAGCCTTTTGCGCCATTCGACCGTCGAACTGAGTAATGAGCGACGCACGCGAAGAGCTCTCCCGCCGGATCGCCGGCGAAATCACGCTCAGCGACGACCCCGGAGCGACGCTCCGGAAGTGGCGGACCGATTTTGACGTCTCTCAGACCGAACTCGCCGACCAGCTCGACGTCTCCTCGTCGGTGATATCCGACTACGAGAGCGGCCGCCGTGAGAGCCCCGGGATCGGCGTCGTGCGGCGCACCGTCGACGGGCTCCTCGACATCGACGAGCAGCGCGGCGGGGGGCGGCTCCGCCAGTACGCTCGCGTGCTCTCGGCGGGGTTCGAAAGCGATATCGTCCACGACCTCCGCGAGTACTCGACGGCCGTGTCACTCGACACGTTCTACGACGCGATGGGTGCCACTGAAGTCGCACGCGGCGATCAGGATCACGTGAACGGCCACACGGTGATCAACTCCATCGAGGCCATCACGCGGCTGTCGAGCGAGGAGTTCTATCGTCTGTACGGTCAGTCGACAAACCGCGCGCTGGTGTTTACGGGCGTCACTCGCGGCGAGTCGCCGCTCGTCGCCATGCGCGTCGTGAGCCCCACGCCCAACGCGGTCGTCCTCCACGGGATCGAAGACGGCGAACTCTGGGAGCACGCCGCCGACCTCGCGCGCGTCGACCAGTTCTCGCTCGCGACTTCCACGAAAGACCTCGACGAGTGTCTGGCCGATCTGCAGGCGCTTTGAGGCGCACGGTCGCCAGCACGAAGCGTCAAGCCAGGGCAGGGAGTTGAACCCCGGAAGTCTCGATTACAAGTCGAGTGCATGAACCACCCATGCTCCCCTGGCGCAGGCTGGCGTACTCGGTCCACCTATGTGTGCGTGTCGTTTTCCGCGAACGTCTCGACCCGCTCCGCCCGCACGGTTCGACTCGTCTCGGCCGGTACGGTTCGGTCCGTTTCGGCCGGTACGGTTCGGTCCGTTTCGGCCGGTACGGTTCAGTCCGTTTCGGCTGCCGCAGATCGTTCGTTACGACTCCTCTGAATCCGCCGAGAAGTCACTGTCAGAATCGCTCGTCTCGTCACCGTCGGTCGTCTCGTCGCCGTCGGTCGCCCGCAGCGATTTTGTCAATTCGACGCGGTGCGGCTCGTATCCCTTGTCGGCGTAAAACTCGCGGGCGCGGTCGTTGGCCGCGAGCGCCTCCAGCGCGACCGCGTCCGCGCCGGTGTCACACAACTCCCGTTCCGCCGCCTCCAGCAGATCGCTGCCGATCCCGTCGCCGCGCCGCTCGGGAACGACGAACAGGTTGCTCACCGTCCCGCGCGTTCGCTCGCGCTCGTACTCGCCGCGGTCCAGCGCGAACCCGACGAATCCGACGAGTTCGTCGTCGTCGCGAGCGACCAGCAGCTCTCCGGTGACGGCGGCGCGCGCGACCCACTCCCGGACCGCTCCGCGGTTCGCCTCGGCGCGCAAGGTGGCCCCGTGGCGCCGCTGTCCCGCGGCGAGTGCGACCCACAGGTCGGTTACCGAATCGACGTCGTCGGTGGTCGCGGGGACCACCCGGACCCGGTCGCTGTCGGCCATCTCCCTCTGGTTCGCCGTGGCGCGTGTTGAGAGTGTCGACGACGGAACGAGCGACGGGACACACCCGTTCCCGATCGCGTCGCCGGCTCACGCCTCTCGGCACTCCGGGCAGACCGCCTGTCCGTTGGCGGTGACGAGGTCCGGGACCAGCGCGCCGCAGGCCTCGCACACCCCCTGCGTCGGCGACCCGTCGGCGTCGGTGGACGACGCGTCGACGGCGCGGTCGATCCCGCCGTCCGCGTCGGGCGACTGCACGTCCGAGCGGTGGATTCCGCCCCTCGGCTCCTCGCCGACCGCACTCGCTCGCGCGCCGTCGTCGGTCCGCGGCGTGCTCGCGGCGAGCACGTCGCCGGCGGTGACGACGCCGACCGCCTCGCCCTCGTCGACCGCCACGACGCGGTCGACTCCCTCCGCGACGAGTCGCTCCTCGACGGCCGCGAGCGCGTCGTCCGGCGCGACGGTCGGCAGCGGCGGCCCCATCACGGAGCCGATCGATTGGTCCGCGGCCGATTCGCCGTCCGCCGTCTCCGACTCCGCGTCGAGCAGCACGCCGAGCGCCTCGCGGCACGCGAGGCGGCCGACCGGCTCGCCGCCCCGGACGACGACGAGGCAGTCGGTCGCCTCCGTGACCATGAGGTCGGCCGCCGCCGCGAGCGAGTCCGCTTCGCTCGCGCCGAGGAACTCCCGATGCATCACGTCTCGAACCGTGGTGTCTGTTCGCATACGACGTGACTATCTCCCGAGCGGCTAAAAACTGCCCCCGGTACCGTTATACGAACCCGGAGCGAATCTGGCCGGTTGGAGTGTCGAAAAAGGAGGCTTCAAACCCACCGGCGTCCGAACGCGGATATGTGCGTACCCTCGTTCGTGATCGGGATCGCGGGGGGAACGGGCGCGGGCAAGACGACGGTGTCCCGGCTCGTCACTCGCGACCTCGGCGACAGCGTCACTCGCATCCCGCTCGACAACTACTACGAAGACCTCACGCACCTCGATTTCGAGGAGCGTCAGTCGGTGAACTACGACCACCCGTCGGCGTTCGAGTGGGACCTGCTCCGTGGGCACCTCGAATCGCTGCTCGACGGACAGTCCGTCGAGATGCCCCAGTACGACTTCGAGGTTCACAACCGAAAAGCTGAGCGCGTCACCGTCGAGCCGACAGACGTGATCGTACTCGAGGGGATCCTCGCGCTGTACGACGAGGAGATGAACGAGATGATGGATCTCCGTCTGTTCGTCGAGACCGACGCCGACGTCCGCATCCTCCGACGTATCCGGCGGGACGTGATCGATCGCGGACGCGACCTGGAGGGCGTCATCGACCAGTACCTCTCGACGGTGAAGCCGATGCACGAGCAGTTCATCGAGCCGTCGAAGAAACACGCCGACCTGATCATCCCCGAGGGTGCGAACAGCGTCGCGGTGAACCTCCTGAAGGAGAAGCTCCGCGCGGAGGTCGACGGCGACGCGGTCAGAAGCTGGGAACGCGGGAGCCTCGAAGCGGAGATCGACGAGAAGCGCTCGCTCGGCATCGACGGTGACGGCTGATCGTCCCGGCCTTCTCACTCACCGCTTCGGCGGCTATCTCCGCCGGCTCGCGACCCGCTCTTCTGCGGTCTCCGCGCTGACGACCTCGTAGAGGATCGCTCGTCCGCCGTCCGTCTTCGGCCGGAGGACGCGTCCGAGCCGCTGTGTGAACTCTCGCTCGCTTCCCGACCCCGAGAGGACGACGGCGACGTTCGCGTCGGGCACGTCGACGCCCTCGTCGAGCACGTTGGCCGCGACGACCCGGCTGTAGGTCCCGTCGCGGAACCGTTCCAGCGTCTCCCGCCGCTCCGCCGCGCTCGTCTCGGCCGTGATCGCCGGGAGGAGGAACCGCTCGGAGAGGCGGTAGACCAGGTCGGTGTGCGCGGTGAACACGATCACGCGGTCGTCGCGGTGGCGGTCGAGGATCGATCCGAGCCGCTCCGTTTTCCCCTCCGCGTTCATCATGATCTCACGGGCCGCCTGTTTCGCCAACAGCGCCTCGCGGGCGGCCGGGTCGTTCCCCGACCGCTTGACCAGCTCTCGGTAGTCGCTCCCGCTCGTGAACGTGATTCCCGCCTCGCGCACGTACTCGACGAACGTGCCCTGCTTCTCGTCGTAGCGCTCGCGCTCTTCGGGCGTCAGATCGACTTCGATCCGGCGAATGTCGTAGGGGGCGAGGTGGTCACCGGCGAGATCGTCCACGTCGAGCGCGTAGACGCGGTCACCGATCAGTTCCGCGACCGTCTCGTGAGCCCCGTCGGGGCGCTCGAAGGTCGCCGTCAGTCCGAGACGCGCGGGCGCGGCGAGCAGCCGCGCGACGTCGCGGTACCCCTCGCCGCCGAGGTGATGGACCTCGTCGAAGACGACGAACTCGAACGCGTCGCCCACGCCGTCCGCCTTCAGATACGCGGAGTCGTACGTCGACACCGTGATCGCCTCCTGTCGCTGCTCGCCGCCGCCGAACCGACCGATCGGCACGTCGAACTCCGCCTCCAGTTCCCGTTGCCACTGGTCGAGGAGGTCGACGGTGGGGACGACGACCAGCGTCGGAACGCCGAGGTCGACCATGGCGCGGAGCGCGATCACGGTCTTTCCCGCGCCGGTCGGGAGTTCGAGCACGCCGCGGTCGTCCGCGTCGTGCCACGCGTCGAGCGCCGCGCGCTGATACTCTCGGAGTTCGTATTCGGTCGAGAGCCCCCCGTCGAGTCCTGCGGTTTCGGCGGCTCGATCGCTCTCGTCGAGCACGCGGTCGTCGACGCTCACGCCGGCCACCGCGAGCGCTCGCCGGATCGCAGCGTAGCGGTACGCCGGCGCGCGACCGGTCTCCGAGCGGGGGTCGGCCTCGACGCCCGGAAGCGGGGGAAGCGGGTCGGGGGCGTCCGCGTTCGCTTCGACCCGGATCGTCCCGTCCTCGTAGGTGAGCCGGACGGTCATCGGTGACCGTTGCCGGCCGACTCACAAAGACGCACCGTTCGGGATCGACTGGGCGGGGCCACGCCGCGACGACTGGGCGGGGCCGCGTCGTCGGGCGACCGCCTCACTCCGCGACGGTCGTCTTCACGATGCTCACGGGTGCGGTCGACTGCCGCGAGACGCGCTCGGTGACGGAGCCGAGCATCCGCCGGTAGTTCCCCGACCGCGTCTTCGACCCCATCACCGTCAGATCGATGTCGTTCCCGTCGATGTACCGGAGTATCTCCTCGTGTGGGTCACCGTACACGAGGTCCGTGACCGTCTCGACGCCCGCGTCTCCGGCGTGATCGGCCACCGTGTCGAGCGCCTCGCGGCCGCGCTCTTCGAGCGTCTCTTGGGCCCCCTCCGAGCCGTCGACGAACTCGTCGCCGGAGTACGCGTTGACCACGCCGCTGTCGACGACGTACAGCACGTGTAGCGTCGCGTCGTACCGATTCGCGGCGTCGATCGCGTGGTCGATCGCGCGGTCGACACCTTCGCTGCCGTCCGTCGGAAGTAGGATTCGATCGTACATAGCTGGCAGTTCTCTTTCCTCGCGAATAAATCGGTCGACGGTTCTCACGTCGCCACCACGGTACCGACGACGGCCGATATCCCCGTTTTTCTGCGATCAGTCCGCGTCCCCGGGTACGCCGAGTTCCCCGTTCCACACGTAATACGCGATCACGACGGACGCCATGACGAATCCGGTACCAACGCCGAGGAGAACGCTCCCGTCGGTGGCGTACGAGACGGCCGCGAAGACCGCACAGAACGCCACGAGGTACACGGCCGACTGGCGGGCCGCCAGCGACCGGTCGAACGTCTCGGGCAACACCATGGGCGAAGGCTCGATCCGTTTCTGTATAGCTCTTTCTTCTCCCACCGGCGGCGGTCCGGCCGACGCGGCCCCAACGCCACCGCGGCGGGCAATCCTACTTATTTTCCAAGGCGTCGAGGATGCACGCGGCGGCGACGACCGCCTCCTTCGGGACGTCGCTCGCGTCGTCGATGGTGACCGTGTAGGCGTCTCGCAGCGAGAACTTCCCCTCGATGTCGCCCACGTGCCCGCCGTCGGCGTCGACGATCTCGTACTTGTTCGGGACGAGGTTCGCGAGGCCGACGAGGTGCCGGAGCGCCGAGAGCAGTTTGTTCTTCGACCGGATGGTCGCCAGCGGCGCTCCCGTGTCGGGGTCCCGAACCGTCCAGTTCTCGACGAAAAGCGAGAACTCCTCGTCGAGTACGACGACCTCCTCGCCCGTGCCCGCGTCCCTGATCGCGTAGTTGCCCGCGACGTCCATGATCCCGCCCGCCTTCACCGTGAACGCGTCCTCGCCGTCGCCGGTGACGAACGGGAACTCCTCTTTCAGCTTGAACAGCTTCTGTTTCCCGCGCAAGACGACGCTGCCGGTGCCATCGCGGACGGTGTACTTGTTTCGGATCGCCGATTGTTTCACCTCGTACCGGTCGCCGTCGAGCGCGACCGTGGAGATGTCGTAGGCGGTCGATTCCGTGCCGAACGCGGAGGGATCTGTCATGGCCGATAAGACGATCAGGTGTCAGAAAACGGTTCCGCTCGCCGGGGTGGGACCGACTCGCTCCCGCCCCGTCGGCTCACGGGGTCAACCGACCGATCGAGAGACACTCCACGTCGGCGTCGCCGACCCCGTCGCCGTCGAATTCTTTTCCGCCGTCATCGCCGCTGACCGTCGTCAGCGCGAACACCATCTCCTTGCGGACGCCACCCGCGAGGCGCACGTCGAGCGAGAGTTCTCGCGGTGAAAAGCGGTGATCCGGCTCGACGACGCGCACGAGGTGCTCGGAGTGCGGGAGGTCGTCGACGGTCTCCACGTCGAGGTACGTCCGGAAGTCGGCCCCGAACTTGAATCCGGTCTTCGGGACCGCGTCGGCCTCGCGCAGCGACCGATACACCGCGAGTCGACGGTCGAACCGCTCGCCCTCAACGTCGCGGCCGCGGGCGACGATCGCTGCCGCCGGGTCGTCGGAAGCCGTCCCGTCTGCGGTGTCGTCCGACTCCGCGCCGTCCCCTCCGGCGTCGCCCGCGGCGTCCGTCGACGCCGAGAGCGACAGCCGGTCGTCGGCCGCAAGCGCCGCGGCCTCGACGAGCGAGAGCTGGAGCGCGCCGTCTATCGCGGCCGCACGCCCCGTGAGCGGCTGTCCGTAGAACCCCCGATCGTAGAGATCCGGCGGCGCGTCCCAGACGACGACGCGGTCGGCGAGGAGCACGCCGGTCGCTCGGCTCGCGGGCGCGTACTCGGTCGAGCCGGCGAGCGCTCCGCGCTCCGCCGCGAAGTAGGTGATGTCCGACTCCTCGTCGACGACCGCGAGCGTGCGCCCTGCGAGCCCCGACGCCGGGACCGACTCGCGCTCGCCGACGATCTGGACCGGATACTTCACGTTCCCGGTGTCCGGCGTCGACCCGCGCTCGTAGGCCACGAAATCGACCGCGTCGGCGACGGGGGCGTCCCCGCCGGGCCACGGCTCGCTGGCGGGCGAGAGGTAGAAGCCGCGGTCGCGGAGGTCGGCGTAGACCAGATACCGCACCGCGAACCGGTCGGCGGCGGCCGCGCTCTCGACGAAGAACCGCTCGAATCCGACCGGATCGGCGTCAGCGGTGAGCGAGATCCCGGACAGGTCGCCGCGAAAGAGGAGATGCGCGGCCTCGACGCGCGAGAGCGCGATTTCGTTCCCCTCCAGCGGCCGACCGTACCCCCGAGAGTCGTAGAATCGCTGGCGGGCGTCCCCCCCGACGTGCACGGCGTCGCCGCGGAGGTGCCCTGTCGGTTGCATGGTCGACAGCGGGAGCGGCGGAGGGAAGGCGGTTGCGGTCGGCGGTCGGACGGCGCGCCTCCGACGCTCGGAACTCGAACAGAAATAAGCGTGCCGCGGCCGGAGGAGAGATATGAACGAGACAGCCGGACTCCGGCTCACCGTCCGCGCCGCCGAGAAGCGGGACGCGGGCCGGGGTATCGCTCGGCTCCCCGAATCCGCCCGGCAGCGGCTCGGCCTCCTCAGCGGCGACACCGTCGAGATACGCGGCGACCGCGCCGCCGTCGCGAAGGTGTGGCCCGGCGGGCCGGACGCCGCCGACGGCTCCGTCCTCATCGACGCGGACACGCGCGCGAACGCCGGCGTGAAGGTCGGCGACACCGTCACGGTCGCGGCCGTCGACGTCGAGGACGCCCGCCGCGTCGTGCTCGCCGCGCCCGCCGAACTCGCCGACGTCGACGTGAGCCGCGAGGTGGTTGAGCGCGCGCTCGCCCGCGACCTCCGCGACCGCCCCGTCACCGTCGGCGAGGCCGTCCACGTCGAGCGGCTCGGCGGGATCCGGTTCGTGGTCGCGGAGTCGACCCCCGATGGAACGGTCCGCGTGACGAACCGGACCGACGTCTCGGTGACGTACGGCGACGTCGAGGGCGACGGGGCCGCCGGCCATCCCGATCACGAGGCGGACGTGAGCGCCGACCGGGAGCCCCGAGACGCGTCCGCGGGGGGCGACCGCCCCGATCACTCCCGCGATCAGACCGCTCCGTCCGGAGGCGACGGCCGGCCGACGGGAGACGGACCCGCGCCCCCGGCCGAGCACACCGCGGGCGCGACGTACGAGGACATCGGCGGACTCGACGAGGAGATGGAGCTGGTCCGCGAGACGATCGAGTTGCCCCTCTCCGAGCCGGAGGTGTTCACCCGGCTCGGCGTCGACCCGCCGAGGGGCGTCTTACTTCACGGGCCGCCGGGAACCGGGAAGACGCTCATCGCGCGCGCGGTGGCCAACGAGGTCGACGCGACGTTCATCACGGTCGACGGCCCGGAGATCATGTCGAAGTACAAGGGCGAGAGCGAAGAGCGGCTCCGCGACGTCTTCGAGCGCGCGACCGAGGACGCGCCGGCGATCGTCTTCTTCGACGAGATAGACTCCATCGCGGGGAAGCGCGACGACGGGGGCGACGTGGAGAACCGCGTCGTCGGCCAGTTGCTCTCGCTCATGGACGGGCTGGACGCCCGCGGAGACGTGATCGTCATCGGCGCGACGAACCGCGTCGACACCCTCGATCCGGCGCTCCGCCGCGGGGGTCGGTTCGACCGCGAGATCGAGATCGGCGTGCCTGGCGAGGCCGGCCGCCGGCAGATCCTCGATGTTCACACCCGCCGGATGCCGCTGGCGGACGACGTGGACCTCGACCGGATCGCGAGCCGGACGCACGGCTTCGTGGGCGCCGACATCGAGGGGCTCGCACAGGAGGCGGCCATGACCGCGCTGCGGCGCGCCCGGACGACGGACGCGACCGCCCTCGACGACGTGACCGTGACGAAGGCCGACTTCGAGGCGGCCCACGCCGCTGTCGAACCGAGCGCGATGCGCGAGTACGTCGCCGAGCAGCCGACGACAGACTTCTCCGACGTGGGCGGGCTCGACGACGCCAAAGCGCGGCTGGAGCGGGCGGTGACGTGGCCGCTCACGTACGGGCCGCTGTTCGAGGCCGCCGCCACCGATCCGCCGACGGGCGTCCTGTTACACGGCCCGCCGGGCACCGGCAAGACGCTGCTGGCGCGGGCGATCGCGGGCGAGAGCGGCGTCAACTTCATTCAGGTCGCCGGCCCCGAACTGCTCGATCGGTACGTCGGCGAGTCCGAGAAGGCGGTCCGAGACCTGTTCGACCGCGCGCGACAGGCGGCACCCGCGATCGTCTTCTTCGACGAGATAGACGCGATCGCGGCCGATCGCGACGGCGCGGGCGGCGACGGCCCCGGGGTCGGTGAGCGCGTGGTCTCACAGCTGCTCACGGAGTTGGACCGCGCGAGCGACAATCCGAACCTCGTCGTACTCGCGGCGACGAATCGGCGGAACGCGCTCGATCCGGCGCTCCTCCGACCGGGACGATTGGAGACGCACGTCGAGGTACCGGATCCGGACCGAGACGCGCGGCGGAAGATACTGTCGGTCCACACCCGGAACAAACCGCTCGTCGACGGCGTCGACCTCGACGCGCTCGCCGACGAGACCGAGGGCTACTCCGGCGCTGAGATCGCGGCGCTCTGTCGGGAGGCGGCGCTCGTCGCCATCGAGCGCGTCGCCGACGAGCACGGCGCGGCCGCGAACGATCACGCCGACGACGTCGCGATCACGGACGCGGACTTCGCGGCGGCGCTGGCGTCGGTTCGGCCGGCGGACGGCGCGCGGTCGTGAGCACCGCTTTGACCGACCCGCCGACGCGTCGGTCCCCCGCCGACTACCGTCAAACCGTCCCGGTACCGGCGGGGTTTTTCCTCGCCGGCGCGCAGTGACGCGTATGGAGCTGTTCGCGGTGCCAGACCTCCCGGAGATCCGGGAGGGAGACGACCTCGCGGCCATGATCGACGAGCGCGTCGACCTCCGCGCGGACGACGTCGTCGTCGTCGCCAGCACCGTCGTCTCCAAGGCCGAGGGGCGGGTCTTCGACCTCGACGACTTCCCGGCGAGCCCGAGAGCGACCGAGGTGGCCGACCGGCTCGCCGAGATCTCCGGCGACGAGAAGGACCCGCGGTTCGCACAGGCCGTCATCGAGGAGTCGACGGAGCTGATCACGGAGGCACCGTTCCTCCTCACCGCGACGCGGTTCGGACACGTCGGCGTCAACGCCGGTATCGACCGGTCGAACGTCCCCGACGGCGACCTGCTTCTCCTCCCCGAGCGGCCTTCGGAGAGCGCCGCGCGACTTCGGGAGGGACTGGCAGCCGACCGCGTAATCGTCAGCGACACCTGCGGTCGGCCGTTCCGCCACGGTCAACGCGGCGTCGCGATCGGCTGGGACGGCCTCCCGGCGAGCCGCGACTGGCGCGGCGAGCGCGACCGCGACGGCCGCGAGATGGGCGTCACCGTCCAGAACGTGATCGACGAACTGGCCGCCGCCGCCAACCTCGTCGCCGGCGAGGGCGCGGGCGGCACCCCGGTCGTCGTCGTCCGTGACTGGGCGTTCGGCGACCACGCCGGCTCGGACAGCCACTTCCGCGAGGTCGACGGCGACTTCGTTCGACAGGCGCTGCGCGAGTGGCGCTACGAGGAGTAACACATGCTCGGTATCGAACTCACCCCGGAACACGATCTGCACCGCCTCGTCGACCTCGGCGTCCGCGCCGAGGACGCCGGCTACGACGCCGTCTACTCGACGTGTCACTACAACAACCGCGACCCGTGGGCGTTCCTCTCGCAGCTCGCGACCGCCACGGACTCGGTCCGGCTCGGGCCGGGCGTCGCCAACCCCTACGAGACCCACCCGGTGACGCTCGCCTCGCGGGTCGCCACCCTCGACGAGCTGTCGGGGGGGCGCGCCGTCTTCGGTCTCGGCCCCGGCGACCCCTCGACGCTCCGGAACCTCGGGCTCGCAGACCAGCGCGGACTCCGACCCGTGCTGGAGGCGTTCAAGACGGCCCAGAAGCTGTGGGCCGGCGAGCGCGTCGACCACGACGGGACCTTCGACGCCAGCGGGGCCGGACTCAACTACGAGCCGCCGCAGGGCGCGGCCATCCCGGTCCACGTCGGCGGCGAGGGACCGCACATGTGCCGGATGGCGGCGAAACACGCCGACGGCCTGCTGTTCAACGGCTCGCACCCGAAGGATTTGGCGTGGGCCCGCGATCAGGTCGCCGACGGGCTCGCCGATCGGCCCGAGCACCGCGGCGACTTCGACCTCGTCGCGTACGCCGCGGTGTCCGTCGCCGAAGAGGAGGCGGCCGCCCGCGAGGCCGCCCGCCCGCCGGTCGCGTTCATCGCCGGGGGCGCGGCCCCGCCCGTGCTTGACCGCCACGGGATCGACCCCGACGCCGCCGCGGCGATCGGCGAGCGCGTCTCCGCGGGCGAGTTCTCCGCCGCCTTCGAGCGCGTGACCCCCGCGATGATCGACGCGTTCTGTATGGCCGGCACGCCGGAGACGGTTCGCGAGCGCGCCGAGTCGCTCGCCGAGCACGCCGACGGCCTCGTGGTCGGGTCGCCGCTCGGCCCCGACCTGGAGGCCGCCGTCGACCTCGCCGCCGAGGCGGTCGACGGGGCGTTCTGACGGAGAGCAAGCGGAAGCCTCGTCACCAGACTGCGTCTGGCGGGTAACCAGAACGCAGAGCGTTCTGGTGACGCCCTTCAGGGCGGAGAGGAACTCAGCGAAACTCAATCGGCTCGGAACCGCTCTCGCGAACCGAAGGGGATTCTCGCCGCTCGGGAATCGAGAATCGATCCTGAGAAATCCGCCACGACATTCATTACCCGTGTTTTCGGAGTCTGTGGTATGTCGACCACACGACACCGACGCCGGGGGCTCCACGGACGATACGAATCCGCGCTGTGGCGGACCATGGACCTCCTCGGAGTCGGCGAGTCGATAGAGCGGAAGGTCGTCGCGGCGGTCGGGATCCAGTTCCTCGTCACCGTCGGGATCTTCCTCGCCCCGTTCGCGCTCTCCGGGACCGCGCTGTACGTCGTCTCCGGCGGGCTCTTCGTGGGCGCGGTCGTTGCGATCTACAACACGCTCCTCATCGTTCGACGCGACTTCGTCGCGCCGATACGGCGGCTCGAAACCGGGGCCGACGCGGTCGCGGCGGGCGACGTGCACGCGCTCGAATCGGGGGGAGGCGACGCCGGCGTCGACGACACCACTGGTGGCGAAGGCGACGCCGCGGCGGACGGCATCGCGCTCGTCGGCGGCGACCAGCCGGACGAGATCGGCAACCTCGTGAACTCGTTTACCGAGGTGCAGGCGTACCTCTCGACCGTCTCGGCGCAGGCGGAGGCGCTCGCCGACCAGTCGTTCGACGACCCCGCGCTCGACGAGGACGTGCCGGGGACGTTCGGCGAGTCGCTCTCGCTCATGGCGACCAACCTCGAATCGTACACGACGGAGTTAGAGTCGCTCGTCGACGCGTTCGACGACGCCACCGAACGCGCCCGCGACGGCGATCTCACGGCGACGATCGACGCCGACGCGCTGGCGACGAGCGAGGACCGCTACGCCGAACTCGTCGAGAACTACAACCGGCTCGTCGTCACGCTCGGCGGTACCGTCGGCGAGGTCCAGTCGTTCACTGGCGACGTGGCGGACGCGAGCGACGAGGTGCGCGCGAGCATGGACGAGGTCGACGACGCGAGCGACGAGGTGGCGCGGTCGGTCCAGGAGATCTCGGACGGCGCGGCCGATCAGACGGCGCAGCTGGAGTCCGTCTCCGGCGAGATGAGCACCCTCTCGGCGACGGTCGAAGAGATCGCGGCGTCGGCGGACGACGCGGCCCGGACCGCCCGCAACGCAGCCGACCGCGGACGGGCGGGCCGCGAGGAGGCGGCCGAGGCGATCGAGGAACTGGAGACGCTCGAAGCCCGGATCGGCGAGACCGCGACCGCGGTGGCGGACCTCGTCGACCGGGTCGGCGAGATCGACGAGATCGCCGCCGTGATCGACGACATCGCCGAGGAGACCAACCTGCTGGCGCTGAACGCCTCCATCGAGGCGGCCCGCGCGGACGGCTCCGGCGACGGCTTCGCGGTCGTCGCGGACGAGGTCAAGGCGCTCGCCGAGGAGACCCGCGCCGAGGCGGCCGAGATCTCCGGGCGGATCGACGGGGTGCAGGAGGCGTCGGCGGGGACCGCCCGCGACGTGGACGCGATGGAGGCGCAGGTGTCCGCGTCGGTCGAGACGATAGAGGAGACGCTCCGCGAGTTCGAGGAGGTCGTCGAGGACGTGACGACGGTCGACGAGACGGTCCAAGAGATAAGCGACGCGACGGACGACCAGGCGCGGACGACACAGGAGGTCGTCGACATGATCGACGAGATCGCGACAGTCAGCCGACAGACCGCCACCGAATCGGAGAACGTGGCGGCGGCGGCCGAAGAACAGACGGCGACCGTCTCCGAGGTTACCCGCCGCGTCCACGCGCTCTCCGACCAGTCGGACGAGCTGCAGGAGACGCTCGACGGGTTCGAGGTGCCGGCAGCGGGGGACGGCTCGCACGCGTCCGCCTCGATCCGCGGATCGGCGCCCGCCGACGCCGACGACTGAACTCGGGCCGTTATTCCGCCGGTCCGCGGCCGCCGAGTGACGGGAGCGTGACGCCGATCTCGCGGAGGAGCGCGCCGACCGCGGCGTACCCGAACACGGCCACAGACGAGATGAGGAGCACCTGCCCGACGACGACGAGGAGCGCCGAGACCGGGTCGCCGGCACCGAGGATCAGGTCGTTCAGGAAGATGTCCACGAACCGCCCGACGTCGCCGACGAGCCGGGAGACGAAGTCCACGAGCGCCATCATGGACCCCGCTTGATCCGCCGGGTACTTGGGTGTTGAGTTCGCGGCCGAATCTCGTCGGGGACTTCTGCTCGCGGTCGCGACGCCGGAGAGACCCACCGTCGACCGCGTCTCTCGACTGCGGTTCCGATAACCGAACGCCTTACACCCGGCCGACACGGATCACCTCGGCATGAACACGCTGTTTTGGGTCCTCGCGGGGATCCTCGCGTACTCCGCGGCCATGCTGTGGCTCGACAACCGCGGAGTGCTCCCCGACTCGATCCGCGTTTCCGGCCCAGTACTGACGCTTCGCACCCTCCGCGGGCGGATATTTCTCGACAGACTCGCCCGTCCGAAGCGGTTCTGGCGGGTGATCGCGAACCTCGGACTCGGCGGCGCGCTCGTCGCGATGGTCGGATCGTTCGTCCTCATCATCAACTCCGCGCGAACGACGCTCGACACCGCCCAGCCGGCCGCGATCCAACAGCCGCAGAACTTCCTCATCATCCCCGGCGTCAACGAGTTCCTCCCGCTGTCCGTCGCCCCGGAGATCGTCGCCGGCCTCGCGATCGCGATGGTCGTTCACGAGGGCGCACACGGGCTCCTCTGTCGCGTCGAGGGGATCGACATCGAGTCGATGGGGCTCGTGTTCTTCGCGCTGTTGCCCGTGGGCGCGTTCGTCGAGCCCGACGAGGAGGCGACACAGGAGGCCTCTCGGGGCGCTCGCTCCCGGATGTTCGCCGCGGGCGTCACCGCCAACACGGTCGTGACTATCCTCGCGTTCGCGCTGCTTTTCGGCCCCGTCGTCGGTGCCGTCTCGCCGGCCCCCGGCTACGCCGTCGGCGAGGTGAATCCGGGATCTCCGGCGGCCGCGGCCGACCTCGCGCAGGGCGACCGGCTGGTCGAGGTCGCCGGAACGCCGGTCGACACCGCTGACGAGTTCGAGGCCGCGCTCGCCGACGCCGGGGAGACGGTCACGGTGACCGCAGACGACGGGGACGGCGAACGGACCGTCGAGGTGGACCGGGCGCTACAGATCGTCGGCACCGCCGGCGGGAACCCGCTCGGAGTCACCGTCGATCGCGAGCCGCTTGCGGTCGAGTCGGTGAACGGGCAGTCGGTGGCGACCGAGCAAGCCTTCGTCGGCGCCGTCGGCGACGCCGAGCGCGCCACCGTGACGGTCGCGGCGAGCAACGGGAGCGACCCCGTGACCGCCGAAATCCCGATCGGCGCGTACGCGATCGCGGTCCAGGAGGGCGGTCCAATCGACGAGGCGGGCGCGGCGGTCGGCGAACCGCTGACCGTCGTCGCCATTGACGGCGAGCGAGTCCACGACGACGGCGCGCTCTCGGCGGTGCTCTCGGAGCGCGACCCCGGCGAGACCGTAGAGGTTGTCGCGTACGACGGCGACGGCGACCGCGAGCGCTACGACGTCGAACTCGACCCGCATCCGAACCGCGAGGGCGGCTTCATCGGCGTCTCGGTGTTCCCCGGCGCGAGCGGACTCGCGCTCGACGACTTCGGCGTCTCCGAGTACCCGGCGGGCGCGTACCTCGAACTGCTCGGCGGCGACGGCGGCGAGGCCGGGGCCGACGGCGTCCCGATCGGCGGGCTGAACGACTCCCCGCTCGGTCTCGCGTTCGTCGCGCTGCTGCTCCCGCTCGGGAGTCTGTTCGGGCTCCCGTACAACTTCGCCGGGTTCACCGGTCACCTGACCAACTTCTACGTCGTCGACGGCGCGTTCGCGGTCCTCGGCGGCGGGACGTTCCTGCTGGCCAACGTGCTGTTCTGGACCGGGTGGATCAACGTCCAGCTCGCGCTGTTCAACTGCCTCCCCGCGTTCCCCCTCGACGGCGGGCGGATCCTACGGATGGTCGCCGAGGCGGTCGTCAGCCGGACGCCCATCTCGAACCGCCACGCCGCGGTCCGAACGATCACGGTCTCCTCGGGACTGGTCATGCTCGCCGGACTGGTCGCGATGATCTTCGGCAACCAGATCCTCACGGCGCTCGGACTGGCCTGAGCGGACTCGGTGCGGTCCGGACGGACCCGTGACGCTGCCGATGGGGAAACCGGTTTCTCTCTGGGGCGAAACGAGGCCGTATGACCCACTCGCGAACCGTCGAACTGGAGGGCCACATCATCGACAGCGGCACGCTCCAGCGCTGCTTCGGCGCGGTGATGGATCTGGGCGGCTCCTTCGACGTGGAGGAGTTCGACGTGGGGAAACACGAGACAGAGGTGTCGTACTGTCGTCTGACCGTCACGGCCGACGACGCGGAGACGCTGCGGGCTATCCTCCACGAACTGCACCAGAACGGCGCGGTCCTCGAAAATCCGAGCGACGTCGAACTCGTCGCCGCTCCGGCCGACAGGGTCGTGCCGCCGAACTTCTACACCACCACGAACCACCCGACCGAGGTGCTGTACGACGGCGAGTGGATCGAGGTCGAGCGCATCGAGATGGACTGCGCGCTGGTGGTGGAACCCGGCGAGGAGAGCCGAGAGGGCGGTTCCGACCGCCCGCGGGCGTACACGAAGGTCCTCAACGCGGTCGAAAAGGGCGATCTCGTCGCGACCGACCGGTCCGGAATCCGCGTCCGTCCGCCGGAGCGCCCCCGGAGCGGCGGCGGCGCGTTCGGATTCATGCAGGGTGGAGTCTCCGCCGAGCGCCCCTCGGAGTCCACGATTCGAGAGGTCGCCGAAGAACTGCGAGAGGTGAACGAGACCGGCGGGAACGTGATGGTCGTCGCCGGCCCCGCGGTGATCCACTCTGGCGCGGGCGACGCGCTCGCAGACCTCGTCGAAGCCGGGTACGTCGACGCGCTCTCGGCCGGCAACGGCTTCGCCACGCACGACTTGGAGCGGTCGCTGTACGGGACCTCGCTCGGCATGAACGTCGAGACGCTCGAACACCCGCGGAAGGGGCACAAACACCACATATGGACGATCTCCGAGATCATCCGCGCCGGCGGGATCGCCGCCGCCGTCGACGAGGGGATCATCACGGACGGAGTGATGTACCAGTGCGTCGAGAACGACGTGGACACCGTGCTCGCGGGGTCGATCCGCGACGACGGCCCGCTGCCGGACACGATCACCGACGCGATCGAGGCGCAGAACGCGATCCGCGAGCAGGCCCACGAGGCCGACATCGTGCTCATGCTCGCGACGCTGCTTCACTCCGTCGCGGTCGGGAACTGCCTCCCGTCGACGACGAAGACCGTCTGCGTCGATATCAACCCCGCGACCGTCACGCAGCTCCTCGACCGCGGCTCGGCGCAGGCGGTCGGGATGGTCACCGACATCGGGACGTTCGTCCCCACGCTCGCGGAGTACGTGTTGGAGGGCGCAGCGGAGAGTGAGAGCGCGCGCGCAGACACGGCGGACGACGCCTGAATCTCACCCCGAACGATGCCTGAGTCTCACCCGACGCCCGCGACTCGGGCGGGACGCGCCTCCAAACTGCCCCACTCGGAGTCTCCGCCGCGCGAGAACGCCCGACAGGAGTTAGTAGCTCCCGACCCCATCCCCGCACATGAGCTATCTGGTCGCGACCGACGGATCGACGGAGGGCGACGAGGCCGTCAGATACGCGGCCCGGCAGGCGGTCGCGTTCTACGAGACGCTGGAGATCGTCCACGTGTTGACGCCGGAGTCGGAGCTGGTCGACGGGACGATCGTCCTCCCCGGAGAGGAGGCGGCCGTCGAGACGGGCGAGGACGTCCTCACGAACGCCCGCTCGGTCGCGGAGGCTGCCGTCGGTGACGAGCCGATAGACGTCGAGACGCAGCTTCTCACCGGGCGACCGGCCACGGCGGTCACCGACTACGCGGACGAGAATCCAGTCGACGCCATCTACGTCGGTCACCGCGGGCTCACCGAGGAGCGCGAGCAGGTCGTCGGCAGCGTCGCCAAAAGCGTCGTCGACAAGGCCGACGTTCCCGTGACGGTGATTCGGTAACGAACGTCGGTGAAAATGGAGAGAGAGTCTCCGAAGTCCCATTTTTCGGCACTTTCGATGGAGATGGGGTGCGTCACAGCCGGCGGCAACGACCACCATTACCGGTCGTTCAAAGGCCGTGGGGATCGTAGGGGTACTCGATGACAGACGACGCACTCGTCACGGCGGACTGGGTCGAAGACAACCTCGAGGCGTTCCAGGACGACGACTCGGACTTCCGACTGGTCGAGATCAACAACCCGACCGTCACGGACGACTCGGACTACACGCCCTACGAAGAGGGCCACATCCCCGGTGCGCTGAACTTCCCGTGGGACGAGGTCTTCACCGACGAGACCGAGCGCGACATCGTCTCGAAGGAGAAGTTCGCGGAGCGGAACGGAGAGGCCGGCATCGACGCCGACGCGACCATCGTCGTGTACGGCGGCGGTCGCGTTCCGAACTGGTTCGCGCTGTTCGGCTACTGGATCTACAAGTACTACGGTCACAAGGACGTGCGCGTGATCGACGGCGGAAAGGGCTACTGGGTCGCCAACGACTACCCGCTCTCGACCGACGAGCCCGACTTCACGCCGCGTGAGTACGAGGCCCGCGGCCCATTCGAGAGCGTCCGCGCGTACAAAGACGACATCGACAACGCGATCGAGGACGGACTCCCGATGGTCGATGTGCGCTCGCCCGAGGAGTTCTCCGGCGAGGTCATCGCGCCCGAGGGACTCATGGAGACCGCCCAGCGCGGCGGCCACATCCCCGGTGCGAGCAGTGTGCCGATCGGGACCACTCTGAACGAGGACGGGACGTTCAAGAGCGCGGACGAACTGCGTGAGCTGTACGCCGACGCCGGCGTCGACGGCAACGAGTCGACGATCACCTACTGCCGCGTCGGCGAGCGCTCGTCGATCGAGTGGTTCCTCCTGCACGAACTCCTCGGTTACGACGACGTTCAGAACTACGACGGCTCGTGGACCGAGTGGGGCAACCTCGTCGGCGCGCCGATCGAGACGGGCGAATAACCTCGACTGCGCGACGCGCGACTCACTTCGCGGACGATCGCTTTTTTGCGACGCCGATGGACCTGGCCAGCGGCCGCGACTCTCCGCGTGACCCCGGTGCAAACGTATTTACGGTTGTGTGCTGTATTGTGTCGTATGAACCAGAACGTCGGATCGACGGACAAGCGCGTCAGAATCTCTCTCGGTGCCGTCCTCGGAGCCGTTTCGCTGGCGACGCTCGCCAACGCCACTCCGCTGCCCGGCGTCGCCGCGCTCGTCTTCGGTGTCGCCGCGCTCGCGCTGCTCGGCACTGCCGCGACCGGGACGTGTGGACTCTACTCCCTGCTCGGCGTCGATACGTGCCCCGCGTCCGCGGGCGAGTCGCGCTGAGCAGCCGATCGAAACGACGCCAGCGAGTGGGAGGGTCTTCGTCTGGGGTGCGACCGACGTGGATGGCGACGGCTACGCCGTCGTGATAGAGGTGTTCGAAAACGCTCCGCCTGACTCCGACACCCGACCGATCTCACAACGCAGTGGTTTCTGGGACGATTCAGGTTCCATCGATCACCGATGTTGAGCACGATCGAGCGTCGAACTCGCCGAGAGTCTCCGTAGTCCAAAGAGGGTGGGGCAAGGGGGGGAGTGAACTTCCAACTACCTCTGACAAGTGTCGGTTGGAAGCCAAGAGAACATACCCCATACAGCAACCAGTAGATACTGCTTGGTGAGCAAAGACATATAAGTGGCAGAGAGCGGTGTCATTTCAGCTACATGCGAGTCTCTTCGCATCTACGAGACATGTCATACCGAGACACTCGCGTAGTTGATCGCCGGCTCGGCGCATCACACGCGATCGCAGACGAAGCCCGGTGGCGCGCGCAGCCGATTCACGCGGGGTCCGCTTTCGTGACCTCGATCGCGACGCTGTCCAGATCGACACCGATCCGGGCGAACTGCGTCCTGACGTGTTCTTTCGCCGCGTCGATCGCCGCGGACTTGGTGTCGAAACCGCGCGGCATCGGCTCCTCGAAGGCGACTCGGATCTCCTCGCCGTCGACGCGCAGCGCGGACCCGCCGCTTTCGACCTGATAAAAGGAGTCGCACACCCAGACGTACGGCGCGTCCTCGTCGGGCGCGCCCTTGTACGTCGGCGGGTCTTCGCCCCGCTCGAACACCGTCCCGGTGAGGTCGGTCCCGCCGCCGCTGCCGCGAACGAGTATCATGCCCTCGGTACGGTCCCGAGCCTGAAAAGGGACCCGCGCTCCGAAACCGCACGGCGGCCGCGACGGCAGCGGAAACGCTTTCGGCGTGGCCGGCAGTGGGTGTCACATGACGCTGGAGGACTTCACCGAGTTCGCGGACGACGGCGACGAGTCGGTGTCGCCGCGGGATACCGACGCCGGCTCGTCGTCCGGCGGTGACGACGGCGCGGATCCCGATTCCGACGGGGATGCGGAGACCGACGCCACCGAGGACGATACCGACACGGACGCCGACCCGTTCGCGGCCTACGACGTCGCGCCGAGCGGCACCGACCGCGGCCTCGGCGTCGTCTCCGTCTCGCAGGGCCTTCGGGTCGCCGAGGAGGACGACGAGACGACGCTGCGGGCGTTCGTCACGACGGGCAACCGCGAGGCGGTCAGGCTCGGGACGTACCTGCTGGTTCCGTATCCGGACGGCGAGCGCCTGTTCTGTCGGATCACGGGACTGGAGTACGCACAGGAGTTCCAGTCCGACGACGCGACAGAGATCCACGCGCGCCGACAGATGCGCCGGGACGACTTCACCGAGCGCGACTACAAGTTCATGGCCGAACTGGAGCCGATGTCGGTGATATACGGCGACGGCGACGACATGAAACGCCGGATGACGGACCGGGTTCCGAAGCCCGGCGCGATAGTCGAGGAGGCGGCCGACGACGCCGAGATCAAGACCGGGCTCAAAATCCCCGACGAGGGGGTCTTCCTCGGGCACCTCTCCGTCGGCGGCGAGAAGGTGCGGACGGCCGCGGAGCCTCCCACGGTCGACTACCGGGTAAAAGACGACTACGCCGACGGCGACCCGCTCGCGTTCCGGCACACGCTCGTCGCCGGGGGGACGGGCTCCGGGAAGACGCACGCCTCGAAGAACGTCCTCCGACAGTACCTCGACGCCGACCGCACCTACCCGACCGGCGACGGCCGGGAGTCGCAGATGGCGGTCGTCCAGTTCGACCCCCAAGACGAGTACGCGCAGATGCACGACGACAACCCCGCGATCGACGCCGACACCGCCCGTCGGCTGGAGCGCGAAGGGATCGCTCACGGCGGTCACGACGACTCCGTCGCCCTCGTACCCAGAGTCGCGAACGCGACGTATCCCGGCGAGGGCCACCGCGCCGAGCGCGTCGAGTTCACGATCCCCTTCTCGCTCGCGCGAGATATGCCGTGGCTCGTCGCCGGGTCCGGGCTCAACGAGAACCAGTACCCCGCGCTTTTGACTCTCCTCAATCGATTCTTCCGCGACTACGGCGACTCGGGAACGTACAGCCAGTTCCTCTCGTACCTCGACGACCCGGCGCTCAAGGAGGAACTCGACGAGAGCGGCCGGGTCCACGAGGCGACGTTCGACGCCGTGAAACGGCGTGTGCGCGGGGTCCCCGGCGGCGTGTTCGATCAGGACGCGAAGCCGATCACGGACCTGGACCACACGCTCGTCCGACCCGGCGGGCTCTCCGTGATACCGACCTACCACCTGCCCACGTCGCGACAGAAGGAGATCGTCGTGCTCGCGGTCGCGGGGCTGCTCGTCGACGACAAGCTCTCGAACGATCCCGACAGCGACCGAATCGAGGAGACGCCGCTTCTCATCGGGATGGACGAAGCCCATAACTTCCTCTCCGACGCGGACAACGTGCAGGCGCGGAAGGTCGTACAGACGTTCACCGAAGCGGCAAAGCAGGGACGAAAGGAGCGTCTCGGCCTCTTCTTGATCACGCAGGACCCGCAGGACATCGCGGAGTCGGTGTTCAAGCAGGTGAACACGAAGGTCGTGCTCAACCTCGGCGACGAGGATGCTATCCAGAGCGTGAACATACCCTCGAATCTCGCCGGGAAGGTACCGTACATGGAGAAGGGACAGATGGTCGTCTACTCGCCGGACAACTCCGAACCGGTGGAGCTGATCGGCCTCTCGACGTGCGTGACTCGTCACGGATGACGAGAGGCGACCCGTCAAATCGCCGGCGTCGACGCGGCCGGTACGACGCGGAGTACCGGATCACGCCCCGCCGAATTGCCGGACGCCCGGAGCCGCCGACACCCTTTTTGAGGCGACCGGCCGAAGCGTCGACATGGTCAAGCGAATCCTCGTGGCGGTCGACGGATCGGCTGAGGCGGTCGAGGCGCTGACGTTCGCGGCGACCGAGTGGCCGGACGCCGACCTGACGGCGCTACACGTCATCAACCCCGCGGACTCGACGACCGGCGCTGAGGGGGGGTTTCCCGGCGCGGTCGACCAGTGGTACGACAGCGCCACGCAGCGCGGCGAGCGAATTCTCCGGGAGGCGACCGACGCCGTCGACCGCGCGGTCGACACGAGACTGGAGGTCGGCCGACCGACCGCGACCATCCTCGCCGTCGCCAACGGCGAGAAGGCGGTCGGCGACGACGCGGAGCCTGCGCCGTTCGACCACGTCGTCCTCGCGAGTCAGGGGCGGACCGGGCTCTCGCGGGTGCTTCTCGGGAGCGTCGCCGAGGGTGTCGTCCGACGCGCGGAGATGCCGGTCACGGTCGTGCGGTGAGTCTTACTGTCGCCGGCGGTACTTCGGTTCAGTCCTCGGCTCGCTCGGCGGCGACGACCTCGCCGACCATCGACCAGTCGTCGTCGCCGGGGCCGGACCGACCGAGCAGGATCCGCTCGTAGTCCTCCGAGGAGATCAGCCGGAAGTCGGCCTCCGCGTCTTCGTCTGTCCGAGCGCCCTCGCCGCGGAACTCCCGCTGGAAGAACTCCGTCGAGGTGAACTCGAAGACTCCGACCTCGCCGTCGGCGAGTTCCAACCGCACCGGTCGAGGCTGGACGTTGTGGATCCGCTTCGCGACGGGATTGAGATCGGGCATGACAGCGACTCGGCGCGTGGTGAACAAAAAGCCGGTGGGGCCGATGCCGACACGCCGTCGGCGGTGTCGAAAGCGGACGTCCAGCGAGCGAAACTGTCACCGGAGCCGTCACTACGCGGAGTCACCGAGCAGAAATCCGCCGAAAAGCCGCGGCGAACGAGGAACTACGCGTCGAGAACGTCGTCGTAGTCGCCGGCGTCGACGCGGTCGTCGAACGTCCGGGCGTCCTCGCCGTCGATGGTGACGCCGAGGGAGGCGCAGGTGCCGCCGACTTCCTTGGCGGCGTTTTTCGTGTCGTAGGCGAGCAGGTCGCTCGATTTCTGCTCTGCGACCTTCTTCACCTGTTCGACCGTCATGTCCGCGACGAAGTCCTTCTGCGGCTCACCGGAGCCGGTCTCGAAGCCGGCCTCGTCTTTGATAAGCTCCGCCGTCGGCGGGACGCCGACCTCGATCGTGAACGAGCCGTCGTCCTCGTACTCGATCGTGACGGGGACTTCCATCCCGTCGAACGCGGCGGTCTCTTCGTTGATCTGGGACACGACGTCCTGTACGTCCACCGGGGTCGGTCCGAGCTCGGGACCGAGCGGCGGGCCGGGGTTGGCCTGCCCGCCGGGGACGAGCGCTTCGATAGTTCCAGCCATGTCCGTACGAACCCGGTGACGACTTTTAACGGTTGTTCTTTCGGGCAGCGGGCGATAGCGGTTCGCACACGCCGGTCGTCCGGCCTGTCGTCGGTCCGCGTTCCGCCCGCTGCTAGTGCGCACGCTCGCGGCCGGCTGCACCGCTCGCGCGTCTCCGGCCACCGTTCAGCTGCCGCTCGCGAGGATAGAACAATCGAAAAGCCGATACAACCTGTCGAACGCCGTCGTCAGCGGTTACAGACGGGTGACGTTCGTTGCGCGCGGGCCCTTGTCCGCTTCTTCGATGTCGAACTCGACTTCCTGACCTTCCTCTAGGTCCGGGCCGCCGACGTCCTCCATGTGGAAGAACACGTCCTCGTCCGCGTCGTCAGTCTCGATAAATCCGTAGCCGCCAGTGTCGTTGAAGAAGTCAACTTCGCCTTTCGCCATTGCGTCTGTACTGGCGAGCGGACCACATAAAAGCCTTCCGCGAGCACATCGAGCGTGTCAACGGTAGGCATGGGAGCGCTGCGGGGAATTCGCCGCAGTCCGCCGTGTTAGTAACTACTATACGACCCCGGTTCGGAACCGTTAGGTATGAGTCAGTCGTACAATCGAGGCCTCATCGAGGACTTCAGCCGCTGGCGGGAGTTCGAGGCCGGAATGTGGGCGTGGATCTTTCACAAGTTCACGGGGTGGGTGCTTATCGGCTACCTGTTCACCCACATCGCCGTGTTGAGTACCGGAATCCCGGCATCAGGCGCGAGCGAGGCCGTGCTGATGGCGGGCGAAGACGTGTACACCCAGACGATCGTCAGTCTGGAGGGACTGCTGTTGGTGCGGATTCTCGAAGTCGGTCTCCTCGCCGTCGCCGTCTTCCACATGCTCAACGGCGCGCGTCTCCTCCTCGTCGATCTGGGCGTCGGGCTCGACGCGCAGGACAAGAGCTTCTACGCCTCGCTGATCTTGACGGGAGCGATAACCGTCGCGTCGGTGCCGACGTTCATCGGAGGTGCGTTCTGAGATGGCCGAGCGCTACTCTTCGTTCCAGTCCGGTGGCCGGATGTGGCTGCTTCAGCGCGTCACGGCGGCGTTCCTGCTCGTCGTGTTGGCGTTTCACTTCTTCCTGCTCCACTTCGTCCACCACGCGGACGAAGTCTCGTTCCTCGCGAGTTCGGCACGGATGGAGACGCTGAGCTACTACTCGCTTATGATCCTGTTCCTCGTGACGGCGACGTTCCACGGCGTCAACGGCGTGTACAACGCGCTCGTCAACCAGGGACTGACCGGCACCAAGCGGACTGCTGTCAAGTGGACGCTCGTCGCCGCGAGCGTCGTGTTGGTGTTCCAGGGGATTCGAACCGCGAACGCGTGGGCTGGCGGCTTCCCGCTCTTGTAAGACAATGAGTACGCAGATACCACAACAGACCGAAGAATCGAGCGAGACGGAGACAGAACCCGAGACCGCCTCGAAGGGCGACGAGCGGCGTACCGAAAAGCGTCGGCGGGCGGCGGAAGAGCGCGAGCGCAGACAGGCCGAGGAGGCCGAGAAGGCCGCAGCCGACGACGAGACTGTCGAGCTGAAGGTGTTCCGGTACGACCCCGAGGTGGAGGGGAAACAGGAGCCGCGATTCGACACGTTCCACGTCCCGTTCACGAAGGGGATGACCGTCCTCGACGCGCTGATGTACTCGCGGGACACGTACGACTCCTCGCTCACGTTCCGGCACTCCTGCCGGCAGGCCGTCTGCGGCTCCGACGCGATGTTCGTCAACGGGGGACAGAAGCTCGCGTGCAAGACCCAGATAGCCGATCTCGAACAGCCGATCCGCGTCGAGCCGCTCCCGCACGCGGACGTGCGAAAGGACTTAGTCGTCGACATGGAGCACTTCTACGAGCAGATGGAGGCCGTCGAGCCGTACTTCCAGACGAACGAATTCCCCGACGGCGAGCTCGAAGAACAGCGGCAGACGCGGGAGAACCGCGAGAAGGTGAAGATGTCGACCCGGTGTATCTGGTGTAGCGCGTGTATGTCCTCGTGTAACATCGCTGCCGGCGACAACGAGTACCTCGGTCCCGCCGCGATCAACAAGGCGTACCGGTTCGCCATGGACGAGCGCGAGGGCGAGGATATCAAACAGAAGCGACTGGAGATCATCGAGCAGGAACACGGCGTCTGGCGGTGCCAGACGCAGTTCTCCTGCACGGAGGTCTGTCCGAAAGACATCCCGCTGACCGAGCACATCCAGGAGCTGAAACGCGAAGCGGTCAAGAATAACCTGAAGTTCTGGTGACACCGGGAGACACGCTCAAGGGACTCCACAACTAACCACTGATCATATTACCAATGTACGAACACGACGTCATCGTGGTCGGCGCTGGAGGGGCCGGACTCCGAGCGGCGATCGCGGCACAGGAAGCGGGGGCCGACGTGGCCATGGTCTCGAAACTCCACCCGGTCCGCTCTCACACGGGAGCGGCCGAGGGAGGCATCAACGCGGCGCTGCGCGACGCCGACTCGTGGGAGGACCACGCGTACGACACCATGAAGGGGTCGGACTACCTCGGCGACGCGCCGGCGGTCGAGGCGCTCTGTCGAGAGAGCCCCGAAGAGGTCATCAGGCTCGAACACTGGGGGATGCCCTTCTCGCGGGAAGAGGACGGACGCGTCTCACAGCGGCCGTTCGGCGGGCTCTCGTTCCCCCGGACGACGTACGCCGGCGCGGAGACCGGTCACCAGATGCTCCACACGATGTACGAGCAGGTGGTCAAACGCGGTATCACGGTGTACGACGAGTGGCACGTGATGGATCTGGCAGTCACAGACGAGGACGATCCGGCCGACCGGACCTGTCACGGCGTCGTCGGCTACGACATTCAGACCGGCGAGGTCAGCGGCTTCCGCGCCGAGAACGGCGTCATCCTCGCGACCGGCGGGATGGGACAGGTGTTCGATCACACCACCAACGCGGTCGCGAACACCGGTGACGGCGTCGCGATGGCGTACCGTGCCGGCGTCCCGATGGAGGACATGGAGTTCATCCAGTTCCATCCGACGACGCTCCCGTCCACCGGCGTTCTGATCTCCGAGGGTGTCCGCGGTGAGGGTGGAATACTCTATAACAGCGAGGGCGAGCGGTTCATGTTCGAACACGGCTACGCCAACAACGACGGCGAGCTCGCCTCTCGTGACGTGGTCTCCCGCGCTGAACTGACCGAGGTCAACGAGGGCCGCGGGATCGAAGACGAATACGTCCACCTCGACATGCGCCACCTCGGCGAGGAGCGCATTCTTGACCGCCTTGAGAACATCCTGCACCTCGCGGAGGACTTCGAGGGCGCGGACGGGCTCACGGAGCCGATGCCGGTCAAGCCCGGCCAGCACTACGCGATGGGAGGCATCGAGACGAACGAGCACGGAGAGACCGTCATCGACGGGCTCTACGCGGCCGGGGAGTGCGCCTGCGCGTCCGTTCACGGCGCGAACCGCCTCGGCGGCAACGCGCTACCCGAACTCATCGTCTTCGGCAAGCGCGCGGGTCGACACGCGGCCGGCGAAGACATGGGCGAACCCGAGATCGAGACCGGCAGGTCCGGCGAGTGGGAGCCCGCGGACTACGAGTTCGAGGTCGAAGTCGGCGAAACGGGCGGACGCGGTCCCGCCGCTGCCGACGGCGGTGCCGTAACGGCGGACGCGGACGGCGTCCTCACGGCCGCGGTCGACCGCGCGCAGGAGCGCATCGAGACGCTCCTCTCGCGGAGCGGCCGCAACCACGCGGAGATCCGCTCGAAGGTCCAGAAGACGATGACGGACAACGTCAATGTGTTCCGCGAGGAGCCGGGTCTCAAAGAGACGCTCGGCGACCTCCGAGAGGCCCGCGAGCAGTACCAAGACGTCGCCGTCTCCGACCCCTCGCGGACGTTCAACACGGACCTCATCCACACGATGGAGACCCGGAACATCCTCGACATCGCCGAGGCGCTCACGATGGGCGCGCTCGCGCGTCGGGAGTTCCGCGGCGCGCACTGGCGCAAGGAGAACCAGATCCGTGACGACGAGAACTGGCTGAAACACACGCTTGTCTCGTGGAACGACGGCGAGCCCGAACTCTGGTACAAGCCGGTCATTCTCGAAGGCGAGAACAAAGAGTACGAGCCCAAGAACCGCTCGTACTGACTGTCACGGTCGACCTCGATCCATCACGGTTCCTTCTGCGTCGTCGGTCGAAATTCCGCGTCCGAACACGTACCGACAGGTGTGTTCTCTGCTCAAGTCCGATCTGCGATCTGCGCTCTCTGGGGCGGACACGCCAGATATCTCTCGCTCACAGTAGTTCGACGATCGTTGAATAGGGGATTTATTATCGTCGAACGTTTTGTGTCGAGTAAGATGATGAAGACAGAACCGGCCCGCGCGGCTTCGGCACTCCCGACGGATCTGCAGTCCCCCCGTGCGAAGCTCGTGTACCTGTACCTGACGACGAACGGCGACGCGACGATCTCGGAGATGGGCGACTCGCTCGGCATGAAGAAGCTCTCGCTGTACAGCATCCTCAAGACCCTCCGGCAGGAGGGTATGGTCGATTGCGAGGGCGACACCTACGCGCTGAACTAGCTTCCCGACCGCCTGTCGGATCGATATCTGCCCCTCCAGCGGAGCGTTTAGGAGGGCCGAGAACGCAGAACGAGCGTGGACGCGAACCAACAGGAGTTCCGGAACCCGTTCGGGATGGACGAGGCGTGCGAGAACTGTCCCGAGCTGTGCGACGCACGCGACCGCGTCGTACACGGATACGGCGACGTGGGCGCGGAGTTCCTCGTGGTCGGGACGCGACCGACGGCGGCCGCCGAGACCAACGGCGTCCCGTTCACCGGCGCGGGCGGCGGCGAGGTCGTCCAGTCGATCTTCTCCGATCTCGGGTTCGTCCGATCGCCGCCGGACGCGACCGAACCCGACGTGCAGAACGTCTTTTTCACGACGCTCACGCGGTGTCATCACCCGGATCGCGGACCGACTGACCGCGAGGTGGACACCTGCGAACCGTTCGTGAACGCCGAGATCCGCATGATCAACCCGCAGATCATCGTCCCGGTCGGCGAGCGACCGCTTCGGGAGCTGGCGGTCGAGTACACGACCCGCCGGCCGGACTCCTTCGACGTCGAGGCCGAACACGCGACGACGATCCGCGGTCGGGGATTCGAGTTGGTGCCGATGAAACGCCCGACCGAACTGTCTGACGACGAGATCGACGCGTTCGTGACGCATCTTCGTCAGAACGTTCTGAGCCGAGACTACCGACAGACGAAGGGACGACAGAGTCGGTAGAAAGCGCGGAGACGGGTGCGTGCGTTAGCTCGACTGGCCGTCACGTTCCTCTCTGTCGTCGATCGCGTCTCCGAGCAGATCCGTCGTCGCGTCCTCGCTGTCGGCACCGAACGCGCAGTCGATGAGGATGTGTCCGCCGAGCGTCGTCGGCGAGATGACTTGGTCTGCGCCCGCGCGCCTGAGCTTGTTGACGTTCTCTCGTTGAGTCGCGGCTGCGACGATTCTGACGTCGGGGTTGAGCTGTCGCGCGGTGAGGATGGCGAGCGCGTCGCGGGCGTCGTCCTCGGTCGCGACGACGACCGCGCGAGCGCCCGAGATGTTGACCCGTTCGAGGGGCTCGACGTCGCTCGGGTCCGCGGTCGACACCGGTATCTCCCGGTCTGCAAGCCGTCGAGCCGCGGTCTCGTCGGTCGTCACCACTGCGTACTCGACGCCGCCGCGCTCGGTGAGTTCTTCGAGTATCGGTTCCGTCAGGTCCCCGTACCCCAACACGAGGACGTGGTCGTCGAGGAGGTCTATCTGTTTGTCAGTCATCTTTCCGAGTGCCTTGGAGAGCTGCGCCTCGATTGCGGGCGTGAGCAGGACACCGAGCGCCACCGCGAACGCGGCGACGTTCATCACGAGCGAGGAGAGCACGAACAGCTGTGCGATGTCGGACTCGGGTCCCGCGCCGGGGTGAACGTCGCCGTATCCGACGGTAGAGGCGGTGACGACGGTGAAGTAGAACGCGTCGACGATCGTCTCGATCCCTTCGAAGTCGTCGCGCAGCGCGTAAGAGCCGATCGTCCCGTACGCGACGGCGCTCACGAGCGCCGCGCCCGCGGCGAGTTGCGTCGGTGACGGGGAGTACGACCGGTCGAACCGCCCGCGATTGATCACGAGCGCCGGCACCGAGAGCACCGACAGAGCGACGAGCGGGAACGAGAGCACCGAGGCCTGCATCAGCCCCTGTACCGCCGTCAGCGGGAGCAGTACCGCAGTCGAGTACCAACCGACGCGGTAGCCGTTTTTCAGTGCGAACCCGCTTCCGAGCATCGAGAACCCGGTGATAGTCCCGGTGAACCCCACCGTCTGCCGGACGACATCCGGGACGTACGGGGCGAGCGGTCCGTCCACGCCGACCCCGCCGATCTGAGCGAGCCCGGCGAGGATCGACAGCAGCGCGACCGCGAACGTCAACGCGATGGACGCGCGCACGGTCACCCAGTCCCGGGTCAGCTCCATGTTCGCCCATCGCCGAGGCCGGACTTAAGTTCCGCGAGCCGCGTTCGTCGGGTCGGCACGACGGCGCGCGAGGCAACACTCGATCCGCTCGCGCCGACACACGTTTAACGGCCGCGTCGGTTGGGTCGATATGGCACTTCCCGTCGAGATCCTCTTCGGAATCTACCTCGGGGCCATCACGGGTATCGTTCCCGCGCTGGTGGCCGGCGTCTTGGGATTCATCTTCAAGTACGTCACCGACGTGACGATCCCCGGGCTCGGAGTCGTCGTTCTCTCGCTCGCCATCGCGGGTATCAACGGCGGGCTTCTCGCGCTCAACGACGAGACGATCCGATCGTCGGAACACGCGCCCGCGCTGCTCACGGCGATCGTCGTCGTCCTGATGCTCTCTCTGTACGCCCACGCGCAGGGGGACAAACTCGGAGCCAGCGTCCCGAAGCGGATCTCCCTCCAGCAGCTCCGGGACCGCACGCTCTCGTCCGACGTGATCGAGCTTGTCGGCGGCCGCGGCCGCGTCACCGTCGAGATCGCGGGCGAGGTGAGCGACATGGAAGGGTATCCGCCGCTGCCGGCCGAGACTCGCCACGAGATCGTCGAGGGCGACTGGGCGTTTCCGGCGGACCTCCCGCTCGTCGAGTTGGAAGACCGGCTCGCCGAACGGCTCCAGACCGAGTTCGACCTCGCGGACGTGGCCGTTCGGATCGACGAGCAGGCCCGCGCGACGGTCGCCGCCGCACCGCCCACCGGCGCGCTCTCGAAGCGCGTGCCCGCGGGAAAACGCGCCGTGTCGGTTCCGGCGTTCGTCCCGACCGGAATCGCCCGGGGCGACCTCGTTCGCGTGGTCGCTCCCGACCTCACGGTCGAGGGAACGGTGCTCGCGGCGCGCTCCAGCGGGGCGGTCGACATGGCGAAGTCGACACGTGCGACGACCCCCCACGGGGACGAGGGCGACGGCGAACGCGACGACGCGCGGACCGACGGGGGAGCGCCGCCCGCCGCGACGCCGGCACCGGTCCCGGCGGCCGCCCCGACGACGACCGGCGGCGAGGGGCGCGTGACGATCGCCGTCGATCGCTCGGCGGCGACGAAGCTCGTGGACGCCGACCGCGGGCGCGTGCTCGTGCTCTCCCGTGGCACTCGGCGGGAGTACGAGCTGACGAGTCTGCTCCGCCGCGCGGGAAAGCGGTTCCGCAAGGTGTCCGTCGTCGCCGGAGGCCCGCTCGACGGACACACGATCGGCGAACTCGAGATCCGCGAGACGTACGGCGTGGCCGTCCTCGCGGCGCGTCACGACTCGTGGACGGTCGCCCCGAGCGGATCGCAGTCCCTGTCGGCCGACGACGACCTGTTCGTCGTGGGCAGCAGGGACGCCCTCGATCGGTTCGCGGAGGTCGCGCGATGAGTGACCCGGTCGCGTCGTGGCTCGCCGTCCTCGTCGTCGACGGTCCCGTCATCGAGGTGGGGTTCGCCCGCCCGCGACAGGCCGCCGCCGCGCTGGTGACGTTCGCTGTCCTCGCCGCGCTCGTCGCCGGCGCGGCCGCCCTGACGTACCGGTGGTACTTCCGGGACGCGATCCCCGAGGGGGTCACAGCGCTGCTCGGCGTCGCCGTCGTGGCGCTGTACCTCAACACGACCTCGCTCGGCGCGATAGCCGCCGGGGAGAGTCCGACGCTGTTCGAGCCGGAGAGCGCGTTCTTCAACGTCATCGCCCTCGGAGTGGCGGCGGTCACGGCCCCGGTCGGCCGGTACGCCGGCGATCGGCTCGCGGTCGACGTGTTCGCGCTCTCGGGTGCCAGGCAGCTGGAGGGAGAACTGAGCGGCGTCGTCCGAGCGGTCGGTCGGTTCACGGCCGTCACCCTGCCGCGGGCGGACGACATCGAGGACATCGACACGTACGACCCCGTCACGACCGAGAAAAAGACCGAACTCGCCGAAAAGACGCTGCTGTTCCCCAGGCGGCTCACCGCCGGAGAACTCAGAGAGCGTCTCGTCTCGCGGATCAAAAGCGAGTACGGCGTGGGATACGTCGACGTCGACGTCGCGGCCGACGGCGTCGTCGAGTACTTCGCGGTCGGCTCCCGAGCGGCCGGACTCGGTCCGACGCTCGCTCCGGGATCGGCCGCTATCGCCGTCGCTGCGGACCCGCCGAACAACGCCACGGCCGGTGACACGGTGCAGGTGTGGGGGACGGAATCGGAGCCGAAGCGACTCGCGACGGGCGAACTGCGCGGCGTCGCCGGCGACGCGGTGACCGTCGCGCTCGACGAGTCCGACGCGGAGAAGCTGGTCGACGAGACCGGATACCGACTCGTGACGCTCCCGGCGGAACCGCAGGCGGACCGCGAGTTCGCGTCGCTGCTGCGTACCGCCGACGAGACGATGGGGGCGGTCACCGTCGAGGCCGACAGCCCGCTCGCCGGACGCGCCGTGGGCGACGTCGAGACGGTCGTCGCCGCGGTCCGGCCCGCGGCGGGCACCGTCCAGCCGATCCCGCCGCGATCGTACGCGTTCGCCCCCGGAGATCACGTGTATCTCGTCGGGCGCCCAGACGTGCTCCGCCGGATCGAAGCCGACGCCAAGGGGTCCGGAGACGGCGACGACGGCGGTTCAGACACCGATGACGGCGACGCCGGCGACACGGCGGGGGACGGGACGCAACGCTCTTGAGGCGTCCGCACGCGGTGTCCGATATGGAGTGGAATCTGTTCGCAGACCTCGCGGAGATCGCTGGCGACCGCGCGATCGCGGTGGACGCGGAGCCGGGCGACACGGTCGGCGACGCGCTCGACGACCTGCTCGACTCACACCCCGCCCTCCGAGAGCGCGTGATCGAGGACGGCGAACTCGCGGACCACATCAACCTCCTCCGAAACGGCCGGAGCGTCACCCACGACGACGGACTGGCGACGACCCTCGAAGCGGGAGACGAACTGGCGCTTTTCCCCCCCGTTAGCGGCGGCCGAGCCGACTGACGGATCGGTCGTTTCAAGCGGTCACCCGACCCACTCGGACCCATGAGCGACAGCGACGACGGGCGCGACGCGGAGAGCGGTAGCGACGCCGCCGAGAATCGCGACGATCCCCATCGAGAGGAGTTCCGCGACGATCCGGTCGGGCACACCCGCGCGACGGCGGGGATGACCGTCGGCGAGCTCGTCGACGGGTACGGCGACGCCGGGATCGGCGCTGCGTCGGTCAACGAAGCCGGCGACGTGCTCGCGGAGATGTTCGCGAACGAGGACTGCACCGTGTTCTGCTCGCTCGCGGGGGCGATGGTCCCCGCAGGGATGCGCCGGATCGTCGCCGACCTCGTCCGCGACGGCTACGTCGACGCGCTGGTGACGACGGGCGCGAACCTCACGCACGACGCCATCGAAGCCATCGGCGGAAAACACCACCACGGACGCACTCACGACCCCGAAAAGACCGCGCGCGAACACGACGAGGGGCTTCGAGACGAGGGAGTCGACCGCATCTATAACGTCTACCTCCCGCAGGAGCACTTCGCGGCGTTCGAAGGGCACCTGCGCGAGGAAGTGTTCCCGGCGCTCGAAGGTGACGCGTCCGTCTCTATCGCGGATCTCACCCGGGAACTGGGCCGTGCCAACGCCGCAGTCAACGAGCGTGACGATGTCGAGGAGGGACCGGGCATCGCCGCTGCGGCCTACGAGTGTGACGTGCCGATCTACTGTCCCGCCGTGCAGGACTCCGTGCTCGGACTGCAGGCGTGGATGTACGCGCAGACCGCCGACTTCACACTCGACGCCTTGGCCGACATGACGGAACTGACCGACCTCGCGTTCGACGCCGCCGACGCCGGCTGCCTGCTCGTCGGCGGCGGCGTCCCGAAGAACTTCACCCTGCAGACGATGCTCGTCACCCCGCGGGCGTACGACTACGCGGTCCAGATCACGATGGACCCCGAGGCGACGGGCGGGCTCTCGGGCGCGACGCTGGAGGAGGCCCGGTCATGGGGGAAACTGGAGAAAGACGCGAGAAACGCATCCGTGTACGGCGACGCGACGGTCATGCTGCCGATGCTCGTCGCGGCCGCTCGCGAACGTATCGAGTGACTGCCGGCCGGATCGGGCGGCTGCCGGCCCCATCGCGGACGCGGTGAGCGTCGTCGTCGCGTCCCCGTTCATGCGTGCGATCGCGTCTCCGATCGCCCGTCCGACCGCCAGCGGTTTTTTGCCCGTTCGGAGCCACCGACGCGTATGAGCGACTCCGATACCGACGCGCCCGAGACGCGGGACGGCAACCCCGGACCGACCGTCGTCCTCCTCGACGTGTTGCCGAACGGGCGTCCGGACGACGACCGCCCGGCACACCGGAAGAAACCGGTCGCGTACGGGCTCGGAACGGACGCCTTCCGGCTGTACGAACTCACGCTCTCGGAGTCGGCGGACGCCTCCGTGAGCGATCGGATCGACCTCGACGGGCCGTCGGTCGGCCGTTACCGCGAGGTCGAGTTCGACGACCTCACACGGAACGCGGCCGCGGAGGTCGAGTACGCGGTTGACGACATCGTCGACGCCGACGAGCGGCGGTTCGTCGACTTCTACAACGAGGCCGGGCCGATCACGCTCCGGCTCCACCGGCTCAACCTCCTTCCCGGTATCGGTAAGAAACTGCGAAACAACCTGCTCGACGAGCGGAAGCGCGGACCGTTCGAGACCTTCGAGGAGGTCTCAGAGCGGGTCTCGGGTCTCCACCGACCCCGCGAGGTGGTAGTCGAGCGGATCGTCGAAGAGATCCGCGAGGACGACCTGAAGTACCGGACGTTCGTCGGCACCGAGGAGTGAGTCGGATCGGAGACGGACCGCGGCGATCCCCCGGAGACGGACCACCCGACGGCCCGAAACGGGACTTTTACCCGGAGCCGCGGAGTAACGCGGCCATGACCGACACATCGGCGGGACCGGAGGATGCCTACGGGGACCGTGACCCCGACGCCCTCGCCCGGCGCGCCGGGGAGCGAGCGAACCCCGACCGCGACCAGCACTTCCTCGTCGACGATCGGGTCCTCGATCGGATCCCGACGTACCTCCCGGACGACGCCGACACCAGTCATCTACTGGAGATCGGCGGCGGGGCGGGCGCGCTCACCGACCGCCTGCTCGCCGTGGTCGCTCGCGGTGACGGCCCCGACTCAGAGCCCGGATTCCTCTCGGTGATCGAACGCGACGCGACCTTCGCCGACTTCCTCCGCGAGGAGTTCTCGAGCGCCGTGGACGACGACCTCCTCGACGTCGTCGACGGCGACGCGCTCGACGTCGACCTGCCGCCGTTCACCGCCTGCGTCGCCAACCTCCCGTACGGCGTCTCCTCCGAGATCGCCTTCCGGCTTCTCCCCGAGAAGAAACCGCTCGTGCTGATGTTTCAGGCGGAGTTCGCGGACCGGATGGTCGCGTCCGCGGGCGAGTCGGCGTACGGCAGGCTCTCCGTCTCCGCGCAACACTACGCCGAGGTTGAGATCGTCGAGCGCGTCCCGAAGGAGGCGTTCGACCCGCAGCCGGCCGTCGAGAGCGCAGTCGTCCGGTGTGCGCCGCGCGATCCCGACTACGCCGTCGGCGACGAGGCGTTCTTCCTCCGGTTCGTCAAGGCGCTTTTCACCCAGCGCCGCAAGACGGTCCGGAACGCGATCCGCAACACCGGGCACATCTCCGGGCTGGACGAGCCCGAATCGGTCGTCGACGCCGCCGACGAGGACCTGCTCCGACAGCGACCCGGTAGCCTGGAGCCGGCAGCGTTCGCCGCGCTGGCGGAACTGGCCCGCGAGCGCGGATCGCCGACGGAGGTGTGAGGGCGGATGACGGTCGGTATCTCCGGACTCGCGACCGATCCGCAGAGCGTCCTCGCGGGCAACGTCGAGCGGTTCGCGGTGTCGGCGCTGATCGTCGCAGTCGTGCTCGCCGCGCGGTATCTCACCCGTCGGCTGAAGCGGCGTGACGACGAGCTTTCGTCGACCCGCCGACTGCTGTTGTCGACGAGCGTCGCCGGCGTCACGGCGGCCGGGGCGATCGCGCTCATCGGGGTGTGGGACCGGAGCGGGGCGCTCCTCGAAGCCGTTCGGTCGGCGGCGATCGCAGACCAGCTGTCGAACGTCGTGCTCGCGGTGGTGTTGCTCGCCGTCGCGTACGCAGTCACGGACTTCCTCGGCGGCGTCATCCGCGAGGTCGCGGCCGAGAGTGCATCCGTCTCAGACCATCAGCAGGAGGTGATCCTCCGGCTCACGCAGCTTTCGGTGTACACGGCCGCGATCCTCGTGGTCGTCGGTCTGTTCACCGACAACGTCGGCGGGCTCCTCGTCGGCGCGGGATTCTTGGGGATCGTGGTCGGAATGGCGGCTCGACAGACTCTCGGTGCGGTGTTGGCCGGGTTCGTGCTGATGTTCTCCCGGCCGTTCGAAGTCGGCGACTGGGTCGAGGTTGGCGACCACGAGGGCACCGTCACGGAGATATCGATCATGAGCACGCGGCTCCGCTCGTTCGACGGCGAGATGATCACGCTGCCGAACGACGACGTGCGCGCCGGCTCGATCGTCGACCGATCGCGCCGGAATCGCCTGCGGATCGAAATCGAGGTCGGCGTCGACTACGACACGGATGTCGACCGCGCAGCGGAGATAATCGAAGACGCGGTCGCCGGCGTGGAGGACGTCGCCGAGATGCCGGAGCCGAACGCCGTGACGAAGCGCTTCGCGGACTCCGCGGTCGTGCTCGGACTCCGCTACTGGATCCGCAACCCGAGCATGCGGAAGCGGTGGCGCACGCAGACCGCCGCGATGAGCGCGATGAAGTCCGCCTTAGAGGAGGAGGGCGTCGTGATCCCCTTCCCGCAGCAGACGCTCTCGGCGCGCGCCGAGGGCGCGTCCGGCCCGCAGCTCGACGCCTCAGTCGAAGGTCGGGCGGCGGTTCGGGACGGCGACGGTGCAGGCGACGGAAGCGACACGGATGGCGAAGTCGGCGCGAACGACGGAGGCGAAGACGGCACGAACGGCCGCGACACTGCCGACGGAAACGACGGGGGATCCGACCGGTGACCGACCTCGCCGAGCGGCGCGGGCACGACGACGCCGTCGTCTACCAGCCGGCCGAGGACTCGGGACTGCTCGCGGAGGCGGCGCTCGCGGAGGCGCAGGGGCGCGTGCTGGAGGTGGGGACTGGGTCGGGATGGGTCGCGGCGCAGATCGCCGAGGAGAGCGGCCTCGACGTGGTCGGCAGCGACCTCAACCCGCACGCGGCGCGAGAGGCCCGCGAGCGCGGCGTCGAGGTCGTCGTCGCCGACCTCCTCACGCCGTTCCGCGCGGACGCGTTCGACACGGTGTGTTTCAACCCGCCGTACCTCCCGACCGATCCGGACAACGAGTGGGACGACTGGATGGAGCACGCGCTCTCCGGCGGCGAGTCGGGCCGCGAACTCATCGAGCCGTTCCTCGACGACGTGGGACGCGTGCTCGCATCCGGCGGCGTCGTCCTGCTTCTCGTCTCATCGCTGACCGGTTACGACGAGGTGCTCGCGCTGGTCGACGCGGCCGGGTTCGACCACGAGGTCGTCGTCGAGGAGTCGTTCCCGTTCGAGACGCTCACGGTGTTGGCGCTGCGGCGGGAGTGAGGCGGTGTTACCGGGGATTTGCGGCTCCGACCGGTTCCGTATCGACGCGCCGCACCTTCTCTCCGGTTTCCTCGGACTTATCCGGACGGATCACGGTCGCTAGCGCCTCCAGCGTGTCGACGACGCGGTGACTGTGGCGGTTCAGGTAGGCGGTGCCGTCCATCGCGTACACCCGACCGTCGCGCACCGCCGCCACGTCGTCGAGGGGGTCGCGGTCGAGCAGGTCGAGGGCCGCGCGCTCGGCCTCGTCGACGTCGGCACTACAGGGCCCGACCACGAGGACCTCAGGGTCGAAGGCGCGCAGTTCGTCCGGATCGATCTTCCGCGAGCGCTCGCCGGATCCGACGAGACCGGTCTCCCCGCCGGCGATCCGAACGAGGTCGGGGACCCAGAGGCCGGCGTGGCGGAGCGGGTCGGCCCAGTCGAGGACGGCGACGCGGGGGAGGGCGCCGCCCGACGGGACCGCGTCGGCGACGGTCTCGATCCGGGCGTCGAGGCCGTCACGGAGCGCGGCCGCGGCCGCCGGGCGCCCCACCGCCTCGCCGACGCGCTCGACGTTCGCGAGGACGTCGTCGAGGTCGTCGGCGTGGACGTCGAGCACCGCCGCGTCGAGACCGAGCCGCTCGACCGCCCGGCGGGCGAGCCCGGCGTCGAGCGCGCAGACCGCGCAGACGCCCTGCGTGAGAACCGCGTCCGGGTCGGCTGCGGCGAGCCGGTCGCCGTCGAGGTAGTAGGTGTCGTCGTGGGCCGCGATCCGATCGAGTTCCGCGGGGTCGGCGTCGAGGTCGCGGACAAGTCCGGTGAGCCTGGGGCGGTCCTCGACCGCCGGCGGATGATCGCACTGGTGGGAGACCGCGGCGGGCGTCGCGCCGAGCGCGGCCGCCAGCTCGGTCGCGGAGGGAAACAGGGAGACGACGGTCATGGGGATCGATTCCCGACGGACGGCTTAACCGTTCGGTCCGCCGCGGGCAATAACCACAGGGCATAAAATACATTAGCAAATATTATACACCGGCATACCGAACCAACGGTGATGACTGAACGAGTCGCGGCCACGCCGGGGTTGTATCCGCTCCCGGACTGGGCGAAAGAGACGCTCTCCGACCTCAAGGGACATCAGAAGGGCGACCTCCTGAGCGGCGACGAGAGCGAGGCGATCGTCGAGGAGTACGCCGAGGTGCGCGCCGAGTACGTCGACGACCAGTTGGACGCCGGCCTCGACCGCGTCGTCGAGGGGCAGGGGCGCTGGGACGACATGATCGCGCACCCGCTGACGGTGCACGACAGCGTCGAGACCGGCGGAATCGTCCGGTACTACGACAACAACAACTTCTACCGCGACCCGCGGGTCGTCGACGATCTCGACTTCTCCGGCGACGTGGCCCGCGAACTGGAGCGGGCGACCGACCTGCTCGCGGACGCCGACGGCGCCGCGGACGCGTCGCTCGCGGCGACGCTCCCCGGCCCGTACTCGCTCGCGGACCTCGCGACCGACGAGCACTACGGCGACGAGGCCGACTTTCAGGCCGCGATTGCCGACTTTTTGGCCGGCGAGGTCGAGGCGTTCCCCGCCCACGAGACGCTGTTCCTCCTCGAACCGTCGCTCGTCACGAACCCGCCCGCTGAGGGCGAGGAGTCGACCGCGACGGACGCGATCGCGACGGTCGCCGACGCGACGGACGCCGACGTGGTCGTCCAGACCTCTTACGGCGCGCTCGACGAGAAGCTGTACGCGCACCTCGTCGACGAGGCGGGCGCGGACGCACTCGGCCTCGATCTGGTCGCCGGCGACCGCGACGACACCGTCTACAACGTCCAGGAGTTCGGCTCGACCGACTCGCTATCGCTCGGACTCGTCGACGGGCAGAACACGCTCGTCGAGGAACCGGAGACGATCGCCGAGCGCGTCGAGTGGTTCGAGTCGCAGATCCCGGCAGAGGGGTTCGACCGGACGTACCTGACGCCGAACACCGAGCTGTTCTACCTGCCCGCGAACAAGTACCGCGCGAAGCTATCCGCCCTCGCCGCCACCTCTGAGGTGCTCGAGTAATGGTCCGAAACCCGTCTGCAAACCGCGAACAGTTCCGCCCGAACGACCACCCGAACGACGCGTTCCTCCTCTCGACCGTCGTCGGCTCGTACCCGAAGCCCAAGTGGCTGAATCGCGCGGACGAGCTGGTCGACGACGCCGACTCGAAGTTCGACGAGTCGGACTTGGAGGAGGCACACGACGACGCCTGTCGGCTCATCACCCACGAGCACGAACGCGCGGGGCTCGACACGATCGTCGACGGCGAGATGCGCCGCAACGAGATGGTCGAGTTCTTCGCCGACCGCATCGACGGCTACGAGTTCAACGGTCCCGTGAAGGTGTGGGGTCACAACTACTTCGACAAGCCCTCGGTCGTCGAGGAAGTCGAGTACGACGAGCCGTGGCTCGTCGACGAGTTCGAGTTCACCTCGAACGTCGCCGAAAAGCCCGTGAAAGTCCCGATCACCGGACCGTACACCCTCGGCTTCTGGGCGTTCAACGAGGCGTACCCCTCGACCGAGGAGCTCGTCTACGACCTGGCGGACCTCGTGAACGAGGAGGTCGAGAAGCTCGTCGAGGCCGGCGCGCGCTACATCCAGATCGACGAGCCCGCGCTGGCGACGACGCCCGAAGACCACGCCATCGTCGGCGAGGCCCTCGAACGCATCGTGAGCGGCATCGACGAGGAGGTCCGCATCGGGCTCCACGTCTGTTACGGCGACTACTCGCGGATCTACCCCGAGATCAACGACTACCCGATCGACGAGTTCGACGTGGAGCTGTGTAACGGCGAGTACGAACAGATCCCGACGTTCACCGATCCCGAGTTCGAGCCCGATCTCGCGCTCGGCGTCGTCGACGCGCACACAGCCGAGATCGAGCCGGTCGAAGAGATCAAAGCGAACATCCGGCAGGGCCTCCGCGTCGTCCCGCCGGAGAAGCTCACCATCTCGCCCGACTGCGGGCTGAAGCTGCTCCCGCGCGACATCGCGTACGGCAAGACCGAGAACATGGTCACCGCGGTCCGCGAGGTCGAAGCCGAGATCGACTCCGGCGAGATCGACCTCGATAACCCGCTCGCGGACGACTGAAACGGCGCTGTTGAATTTTATTTGGGCACTGATCGTACTGAACCGGCGGCATCATTTATACAAAGCCACCGCACCCACCACCGACATGGACGTCGGAATCACCGTCGGCGACGATCTCGACCGACTCGCTGCGTCGTCCGGGCAGTTCGACTTCTGCGAACTCGGCGTCGGCGAACCGACGCTCGTGCCGGGCGAGATCGACCGCGAGCGCCTGAGTGACGCGCTCGCCGGTCGGGACCTGTGCGTTCACCTGCCGTACAGTCAGCGACTCGCCAGTTACGCTCCCGAGATCAACGACGCGATCGTCGCGTACCAGCGCCGCCTATTGGAGGCGGCCGGCGACCTCGGCGCGTCGAAGGCCGTCCTCCATGCCACTTCCGCCGACCGCGACGACGTGGCGTTCCGCGAGGTCGCAGCCAACCAGCTCCGCCGCGTCGCCGACGCCGGCCGCGACGCGGGCGTGGAGGTCGTCGTCGAGAACGTCGGCCACCAACACGAGGGGCTCCAGCTGTCCGTGCTCGCGGAGATCGCCGAGGAGACCGACACCCCGATCTGCTTCGATGTGGGGCACGCGTACATGGAGGGCGGCAACAAGGCGGTACAGCGGTTCCTCCGCCGCCACGGCGACCGGATCTCGCACCTCCACTGTCACGACGTTCGCCGCCGCGGTGACACCCACCTCCCGATCGGCGCGGGCGAGGTCGACTACGAAATCGTGGAGACGCACCTCCCCGAGTTCGACGGCACCGTCGCCTTAGAGGTGTTCACCGACGACGAGACGCTCCTCCTCGACTCGGCCGAACGGGTCGCAGAGCGGCTCGGCACCGGTTTTTGAGAATCCCGGCGGCGGGTGGGCGGCGCGGCGATCAGGCCGAGTCGCGGTCGTCGTCGTCTCCGGCGGACGGTTCGGAATCGTCCGCCACGTCGTCGACCGGATCGTTTCCCCCCGGCTGACCGGTATCCCGCGCCTCGTCCGGCTCGTCCCTCTCGTCCGGCTCACCCCCTTCGTCCGGCTCACCCCCCTCGTCGTCGCCGAACTGGCGCTTGATCGAATCCAGCTCCGACTCGACGTCGACCTCGGGCGCGGGATCGTCGTCCGGCTCGTCCGGCTCGACCGACTCTCCGTTCCCGCCGGATCCGTCCTCGTGGTCTGCATCCGGGTCAGTCACGTCGATCCGGACGCCGCGGTCGTCGCCGTCGTCGTCGGTCGCTTCGCTGGTGGTTCGAGTTTCGTCTCGTCTGTCGTCGTTCCGCCCATCGCGTTGATCGCGTCGCCCGCGCCGGACTGCGTCGGCCTCGCGGCGCCCCTCGTCGATCCGCGCTTCGATCTCCGCCGTGAGGTCGCGCGCGTCCTCGATGATCGACCGCGAGGCGGCTTCCTCCGGGAGATCGGCCTCTGTGAGCGCCGTGCGTAGCTCCGAGAGCGACCGAGAGAGCCCGGCGCTCGCGCCGTCTCGCACGTCGCCGAGGCGATCGGTCGCCGAGCCCGCCTCGTCGAGGCTCCGGCTGGGGTCGGCGAGCCGGAGCGTCCCTTGTACCAGTTCGAGCGACTTGATCGTCGTTTCGAGGAGGGCGATCAGCGTCGGGATGGTATACCGCTCGGTGAATCGAACGAGTTCGGAGAGCCGAGGCGGTCGCGGAGGGCCGCGGCGGTCCCGCTCGGTCTCACGGAGGTCGCGGCGGAGCTCGCTCAACACGCCCTCAAGCTCGTCGAGCCGCTCCTCGAGATCGTCGTCGCGTCGGTCGTCGCGGGAACTCATACCGCGTCGTAGGCGATCCGCAGATAAAAAGCCCGGCGGGCGTGGATACCGGAGCCCGACCGGTGTGGGTGACGGCACTTCGGCCGGTGTGGTATCAGAGCCCGACCGGCGTGGGTGACGGCACTTCGGCCGAATGGCCGAGATACCCTCAGTCGAAGCGCCCGCGTCGGTACTGCACCGGCCACTCTACGTCCGCGCCAAGCTCGTGGGCGGCCTCCAGCGGCCAGTACGGGTGTCGGAGCATCTCGCGGCCGAGCGCGACGAGGTCGGCCCGCTCGTTCCGGACGAGGGCGTCTGCGTGGGTCGGTTCCGTGATCTTTCCGACCGCGGCGACCGGCACGTCGGTCCCCTCGCGGATCGCCTCGGCGTACGGCACCTGATACCCCGGCCCCGCGCCCGGAAGCTGCTGATCCGGGTGGATCCCGCCGCCAGAGACATCGATCAGGTCGGCGCCCGCCTCGGCGAGCACGGGGGCCAGCCGCACGGAGTCGTCCACGTCCCACGAGTCGCGCTCGGGGAGCCAGTCGGTCGCGGAGATCCGGACGAAGACGGGCTTGTCCTCGGGCCACACCTCGCGGACGGCCGTGACGACCTCACGGAGGAACCGGGTGCGGTTCTCGAAGCTCCCGCCGTACTCGTCGTCGCGGTCGTTGGTGACCGGCGAGAGGAACTGGTGGAGCAGGTAGCCGTGGGCCGCGTGGACCTCCGCGACCTCGAAGCCGATTTCGCGCGAGCGCTCCGCAGCGGCCGCAAACGCGTCGATCACCTCGTCGATCCCCTCGCCGTCCAGCCGGCGGGTCGCCGCCAACTCGTCCTCGGCAGCGTCCGAATCCGGATACGACGCGTCGGTCGCGGACACCGTCTCCCAGCCTCGCTCGCGGTCCGCGGGGATCGGGGCACCGCCCTCGGCCGGGGGTTGGTGTGAGCCCTTCCGGCCGGCGTGAGCCAGTTGGATTCCCGGCGTCGCCCCCTGTGATCGGACGAACTCGACCGTCGGCGCGATCGCTTCCGCGTGCTCATCAGACCAGATCCCGAGACAGCCGGGAGTGATACGGCCGCGCGGCTCGACGGCGGTCGCTTCGGTCATCACGACTCCCGCCCCTCCGACGGCGCGGCTGCCGAGGTGGACCCGATGCCAGTCGTCCGCGAACCCCTCGTCCGCTGAGTACTGACACATCGGGGACATCATCACCCGGTTCCGAAACTCGGTCCCGCGCAGCGAGAGCGGCGTGAACAGCGACTCGGTCATGGAGTATCGAACGACTAGTACCGGGTAATATGCTCCGATCACGGCGGTGAATGGCTGCTTCCGAAGCGACTACATGAGGCACGCCTCGACACCGGTCACCCTCGTACTCGTCACACTCCCTCACGATTTAGGCCGACCGAAACCTATTTCCACGCAGGTCGCCGACGGTTCGGTAATGAGCACTGGGGACCGGATCGAACGCGGTTGCGACGAGCCGACAGACGAGCGACCGATCGTCGCGGCGAGTCGCTGTTCGCCCGATCGGACCGTTTTCACGGAGCAGGGAAACACGGACGCGTGGATCGCGACCGATCTCACGGTCACGCTCGACCGCTGACGAACTACCAGCGAACCGCCAAGGGCGTTCACAGCGGCACTCCTCGGCGATCGCTACGCTTCCGGATCTTCGCCGCGCGCTCGCTTGTACATCGCCAATGCCTTTTCTCGCCGCTCCGAGTGGTCGACGATCGGTGCGGGGTACTCGGGCGCGGCGTCCGCGCGCTGTGCGGGCGACAGTTCGTGCCACTCGTGGACGAGTTCGGCGTCGACTCCCCGTAACTCGGGGACGTACTCCGCGATGTACTCCGCGTCGGGGTCGTACCGCTCGCCCTGTGTCATCGGGTTGAAGATGCGGAAGTAAGGCTGCGCGTCGGTCCCCGTGGAGGCCGCCCACTGCCACCCGCCGTTGTCGTTGGCGGTGTCGTGGTCCGCCAGCGTCTCGCGGAAGTGATCGTAGCCGCGCCGCCAGTCGGCGAGGAGGTCCTTCGTCAGGAAGGAGGCGACGATCATCCGTACGCGGTTGTGCATGAACGCCTCCGCGCGAAGCTGTCGCATCCCGGCGTCGACGATGGGATACCCCGTCTCACCGCGCTTCCACGCCGCGATCTCCTCGGGGTCGTCTCGCCACGCGATCGCCTCCTCGTACGCCTTGTAGTTCTCCGTCACCACCTCGGGGTTGTGAAACAACACCTGCGCGTAGAACTCCCGCCACGCGAGTTGCTGTTGGAACTCTTCGACGCTCTCCGCGTGGGATTCGGGGCGGTCGTCTGACGCCGCGGTCTCCAGCGCGCGCTCGGTCGCGTCGTACACCTCCCTCACCCCGATCTCGCCGTACTTCAGGAACGCGGACATGCGGGAGGTCGACTCGCGAGCGGGGTAGTCCCGATCCGCCTCGTACGCGAACACCGGCTCCGAGAGGAACGCGTCGAGCCGACCGCGGGCCGCCTCGGTACCCACCGGCCCGACGCCCGCGTCCGGCTCGGAAAACCCCAGATCCGCGGGTGCGGGCAGGCCGCCGACCGCGACGCGGCCGAGCGCGGATCCGCCGTCGGCACGAGCGTCGTCCGACCGCTCGGAGCCGATAGCCGTCCGCAGCGCCGCCGTATCGGCGAGATCGGCCGCGTCGGGCGTCGGCGCCGGCGGGTCGGTCTCGCGGTCGGTCCACTTCTTCCAGTAGTACGTGTACACCGAGTACGGGTCGCCGGCGTTGGTCCGGATCGATCCCGGCGCGTGCAACACCGCGTCGTGGTGGGCCTCGCGGTCGATTCCGGCGTCGTCGAGGGCCCGGCAGACCGCGGCGTCTCGCTCCCGCGCAAGGCCGGAGTAGTCGCGGTTCCAGACGACTCGCTCGGCGTCGAGGGCGTCGGCGACGCTCGGTAGGACGGTGGCGGGGTCGCCGCGGGCGACGAGGAGGTCGCCGCCGCGGTCGCGGTAGTCCGCCCGCAACGCTGCGAGTCCGTCGAGGAGTCGACGCACGCGAACGTCGCTCGCGTGTGCGAGCACGTCGTCGTCGAAGACGAACACCCCCGCGACCCCGTCGTCGGCTCCGCACCGATCGGCCGCGGCCGCGAGTCCGACGTTGTCGGCGATCCGCAGATCCCGTCGGTGCCAGAACAGCTCCATAGGATCTACAGCGGCGCGTCTCCCGTGAAACCACCGGGACCGCCGAGCGGAACCGACGTCGACGGGAACGAACCGACCGCGTCCGAACCGGGTACCAGCGTTCGATTCGCTCGGGGACGCTCACTCCCTCGCATCGACTCCGGTCAGCGACTGCAGCAGGTGGACGGCCGGGGCCTTCGCCAGCGGCTCGTTGGCGTTCCCGCAGTGCGGCGACTGGACGCAGGCCGGACAGCCGCCCTCGCAGTCGCACCCGGCGACGAGCCGCGCGGTCCGACGCATCAGTTCCTCGATGCGCCCGTGCCCCCGACGCGTGAGTCCGACGCCGCCCGGGTATCCGTCGTAGACGAACACCGCGGGACCGCCGGTGTGCGTGTGGTGTGGAGTCGATATCCCGCCCACGTCGGCGCGGTCGCACAGCAGGTGGAAGGGGAAAAGCGAAATAATTCCGTGTTCGGCGGCGTGGATCCCGCCGTTGAACGCGTGGTCGCCGCGGGGCGCGCCGTCGTGGTCGGTGGCGGAACGCTCACCGCCGTCGGCAGCCGCGGCTCGCTCGCCTATCGCCCGCATCTCGGCTTCGACGTCCCCGGGGACGGGAAAGTAAAGCGCCTTCGTCCGGAGAGTCGTCTCCGGGAGGTCGAGCGCCGATTCGCCGAGCGAATCGCCGGTCGCCGCGTCCCTCCGGACGAACCCCGTGATCCGTTCGGTGACGGTGACGTCCGCGAACCGGACCGGCACGTCGGGGCGGGCGGAGAGGTCGCGCTCCGCGAGGTCCGCGTTCACGACGACGTCCTTCTCCGAGAGCACGCGCGTGTAGTAGTCCGCCCACGACCCCCGTAGCTCGGCGACGTTCCGGTCCAGATCGAGATCGACCACCTCGTAGGTGCGGCCCTGCTGGTGGTAGATCGCGCCGGGGTGGGCGTCCCGCAGGGCGTCGGCGAATCCGAGCGTCGCGATCGTCTCGCCGCTCGACTTGTCGAGGAGCGAGACCTCTCGCTCCTCGGCGGTCCGCAGGTTCACGGCCTGCTGCGGGCTCGACGAGCCGGCGTGGACCCAGCGGAGCCCCTGAGCCGTCTCCCGGCGGTCGAGCGTCCCCTCGTCCGTCAGCGATCCGACCACGCCGGGGAACGATTCGCCGAAGACGCGGTCGTCGCCCGGGGAGAGCCAGTGTTCGTCGGCCGCGCAGGCGACGTGCCGAGGGAGGAGCTGGTCGTTTTCGGGGTCGCAGATCGCGTCTTCTGGCGGTGCTTCGAAGAAGTCGGCGGGGTGAGACATGAGGTACTGGTCGAGTTGGTCTTCGCCGCCGACCATCACGACGAGGGCGGGGTCGTCCCCCCGCCCGGCGCGCCCCGCGCGCTGGTGTGCCGACATCCGCGTCCCGGGGTAGCCGTCCAAGAGCACGGCGTCGAGCCCGCCCACGTCGACGCCGAGTTCCAGCGCGCTCGTCGACCAGACGCCGCGGAGGTCGCCCGCGTGGAGGGCAGCTTCGATCTCGCGGCGGCGGTCGTCGGGCAGCGCGGCCTGATACGCTCCCACGCGGGCGGCGAGGTCGCCGCGGCCCCGCTCGCGGAGGTCACTCGCGCTGTCGGTCGCGTACTGCTCCGCGGTCTGTCGCGCCCGGGTGAACGCGAGCGTCTGCGCGCCCGCGGCCACGAGGTCACAGAAGAGCCGCTTTGTCTCGGTGTGGCTCGACCGGCGGCGGCCGCTGCCGCGCTCGGCCCAGTCGTCGTCGTACTCCGGCGGGTTCCATAAGACCCAGTCGCGCGGCCCGCGCCCCGACGCGTCCCCGTCGACGAGCGTTATCCCGTCGGGGTCGCGGCCGGTCACCGTCGCGACGTGCTCGAGGGGGTTGTTGATCGTCGCGGAACAGCAGACGAACTGCGGGTCGGCGTCGAACCGCTCGCAGGTCCGCGCGAGTCGCCGCACGGTCAACGCGACCTGCGAGCCGAACACGCCGCGGTAGCTGTGGACCTCATCGATCACGACGTATTCGAGCGAGGCGAAGAGCCACTCCCAGAGCCGTCCCGCGTGCGGCAACAACGCGTAGTGGAGCATGTCGGGATTCGACAGCAACACGGTCGGCTCGCGGTCGCGCACCGCGCGCTTCTCGTTTTGGGTGAGCCGCCCGGTGTAGGAGTCGACCGACACCCGGCTTCCGAAGCCGAGCCCCCGAGCCAGCTCCGACAGCGACTCTTCTTGGTCCGCGATCAGCGCGTTCTGGGGGCCGATGTACAGGGTTCGACCGCCGCGAGCCATCGCGGCCTCGAAGGCGGGGACGGCGTACGCGAGCGACTTCCCGCTCGCCGTCTCGGTCGCGAGCACGACGTCGTCGCCGTCGCGGACCGCCTCGATCGCGTCGGCCTGATGACGATAGAGACGGTCGATCCCCTCCTTCGAGAGCGCGTCGGCCATCCGCGGCTCGAGGTCGATGTCGCGATAGGTGGGATCGCGCGCCGGCAGCCGGCGGTGCTCTGCGATCTGTCCCTCGTAGAACGGGCGGTCGCGCAGCCACTCGACGGCGTCATCCACGGTTACGTAATCTACGGGGTGGTCGCGCCTAACGGTTGCGGTCAGCGGGATCGCCGGGGCTACCGGCGAGCGTCAGCCAGACGGCTCGGCCGGTCCCTCACGGGCGAGCGGCGGCAACCGAACCGCGGTCGCGACCGGGTCACAGAGAGGAAGCTCCATCCGCAGGTCGCCGCGTCGCTCGGCGACCCGGAACCCGACGGAACGGTAGACGCTGCGGGCGATCCGGTTTCCGATCTCGACGTGGAGTTCGATGGCGTTACGGTCGGCCGCGGCGGCGTTCGCGATCACGTGTCTGCACAGCTCTGTCCCGATCCCGCGGTCCTGCGCAGTGGGGTGGACGAAGACGGCGAGTTCGGGCGTTGCGTCGTCGCTCGGCGTGTACAGCGCGTGGCCGAGCACCGCGCCGTCGCGCTCGGCGACGACATTGGTCCCCTCCGCCAGCATCGACTCGATCCACTCTGCCCGCTGGCGGCGGACGACCGGGGGCAGCCCCTGTGCGCGGTCCTCGCGGTCGAACCCCTCGTACATCTCGGCGAGCGGTGCGAGGTCCTCGGGCACGGCCGGGCGAACTGTCCAACGCGCGCCGCGTTTGTCCACGAATCGCGGGCAGCGCGGCGGACAGTGGACCGTCCCCTCGCACTCGCTCCCGTCCCAGCCCCCACAGACGGCGTCGGTGGATTCGGCGGTCATGGCCGTGCGTTCACGCCCCAGGAAGGTATAGGACCGAACCGTCTTTCAGGTCGTGAGAACACGCTCCGGGAGAGTCGGTGCGGTGGCGTCGCCGGCGACGGAGCCGCCGGCTGCCAGAGAATCTCCGTTCTCGCTGGACACGGTGAGAGGGCGACCGGAGGGGGCCCCGAACCGCGAGGCTGGGGAGGCGTGAGGACGGTGCGACACGGAACTCGGGAGGGGAAACTGCGAGAGCGGAGCCCGGCAACGCCGCGTATATGTCGCTTCCGGCGCATCCCCGGACATGGACAAACAGGCCGTCCGCGAGGCCGTCTGGGACGCGTTCGACGAGGGCGATCAGGGCCGGTTCCCGTTTCCCCCACACGATCGGATCCCGAACTTCGCCGGGGCGGACGCGGCGTGCGAGCGACTGACCGCGACATCGGAGTGGGCGGCCGCCGAGACGCTGAAGTGCAACCCCGACGCGCCGCAACTGCCCGTGCGGCGGGCCGCGCTCCGAGCCGGGAAGACGCTCTACGTCGCACAGCCGCGGCTGTGCGACGCCGACCCGTTCCTCCGGATCGATCCCGCGGACCTCGCCGTCGAGAGCGACGGCGATACGGCGGATGCGAAGGGGGGTGCACCCACCGTCGACGACGCCACGACCGTTTCCGGCATCTCGACGCACGGGACGCCCGTCGCGCCCGGGGCGGTCCCCCGCGTCGACCTCGTGGTCTCGGGGTCCGTCGGCGTCACGACCGACGGCGCGCGGATCGGGAAGGGTGAGGGGTACAGCGACTTGGAGTGGGGCGTCCTCAGCGAACTGGACGCCGTCGGCGACGACACGACGGTCGCGACGACGGTCCACGAGCTGTCGGTTCTCGACGGTCCCGAATCGGCGGTCGCAGGCACCGTCGACGGGAGAGAGAACAACGACGGCCTTCCGGAGCCGGACGCACACGACGTACCGCTCGACCTGATCGCGACGCCGAAGCGAACGATCCGGACGGAGACGCCCCACTCCCGACCGGTCGGGATCGACTGGAACGCGCTGGACGAGGAGACGATCGACGCGATACCGGTGCTGGCGGAGCGTTCACCGACGGACACCAAATAAGAGGACTGCCGACCCGCTACCCGGCGGAACTCAGTCTGCGCACTGTGATACCGGCGCGGACCGCGCGGGCCGGTGGTCGGCGACGTGACCGCACTCCGGGCAGACGATCGTTCGCTCGTCGCCGTCGCTGACGACGAGCCAACCCTCGCTCAGGGCGCTCTCGAAGCTGCACTCCGCACAGAAGAGGACCGACTTCCGGCGGGACGACCGGTGACCGCTGGCGACTGCATTCATGTCTAGACGGAGTATCCCGACGTATAAGGGTCTTGTCCGACCTGATCGATCCGCATATATCGGTATATATAGATCACATACTCCTCGAACACGGATATAATTGATCAGATATGAAACAACACGATCGCCGAAGGGCGACGGCGGGTGCGTCCGAGCCGAGAACGCCGCGTCGCCGTCTCAGCGCGCGAGCGGCATGTTATAGCTGGTCTCTTCGTCCATCACCAGATCCCACGTCGCTTCGCACTCGCAGGAGACCTGTTCGAAGACGCTCGGGTCCTGTCTGCGGTCGAAATCCTTGATCGCGGTCTGGACGCGGTCGTCGCACTCGCCGCAGTTGTGCGCGCCCCGATCGGAGCCGTGTCCGACCGGGTCGGAGACGACGATGGCGTCGACGTCGGCGGTCTCGTCGAGGACGTGCGCGACCGACCAGAGCCACGGCGGCCGGTAGCCGCCCTCGAAGAACAGTTCGTCGACCATCGTGTACCGCTGGACGTTGGTCGGGTTCATCGAGACGGTGTGACACCCGTCGACGTCGGCACAGCGCCGGATCGAGTCGATCATGTCGGCGGCGGCCTCCGGCTCCGCGAGGAACGGCGGCTTCATGAGGAGGTACGCCTTGATCCCCACGTCGGCCGAGAAGTCCGCGTCGGCTGCGACCGCCTCGGCGCATGCGTCCTCGAAGTCGGCGAACGCGAAGTACTTGTTCACGCAGTCGTGACGGACGCGGTCGGTCGCGGTCTCCAGCCCGACCGCCACGTCGGTCGCGATCCCGTGCTCGGCGAAGTCGGCGATCTTCTCGCGGTCGACGAAGTCCGGAAGCGACTCGACGACGATGCGCTCGCGGTCCGCGAACGTCTCCGCGATCGCTCGTCGAGTCTCCGCCGGCACCTCGCGCTCGTCGAGGAAGGAGCCGGAGGTGTAGATCTTGATTAGCTCGGCCGGCTCGTCGGCCTCCTCGCCCTCGTGGTCGAGGCACGCGTCGATCTGGGTCATCAGGTCCTCGTGGGCGACGCTGCCGCCCTCGACCGACTCTGCGACGTAGCCGCACATCGTGCAGCCGCCGGCGCGGGCCCAGCGACAGCCGCCGGTGTTCAAGATGATCGTGAGAGAGTTCACGACCCCGTCGGGGGTGTTGTCCTCGTCGATCCACACGCGGGTCGGCTCCGTCGGGTCGTACGTCTCCGAGCGCTCGGCGCGGATGTCGCGCATCACGGCGTTGTGCGCGTCCATCCCGCGCCCCTGCTCGTAGGCACCGGGGCTCGGCTGACTCATTATCGACAACAGCATCCCGCCGCGTAAATCGGTGTCGTCATGGCCGTCCGACTCTCGACACGGCCTGCCGGATCGCGTAGCCGCTCGCACCGCCGACCGCGCCGATCGCGTTTACGCCGGCGTCGATCCACGCGAACGATCGCCACGGGATCGTCGACTGCGCGAGTTCCACGCCGAACCCGACCGCGGTCGCGACGGCGATTCCGACCGCGGCTGCGACGACGGTTCCGGCCGACCCGCCAGTGCGTCTGTGGCCGGTCCCGTCGGCGTCCGCCCGTCGGAGCCGGCCGATCGCCGGCGACGACCGCGCCGCGCGAGCCGCGAGCGCACCGAGTACCGCGTATCCAACGAGGTGGAACGGCGTGGTGAGGCTCACCCACGTCGGGAGCGGGTCGGCAGTGCCGCCACCACCCGGTGCGCCGCCGAACGCGAGATCCGGCACTGGGAGGAGCGATACGAGGAGGATGGCCGCCGCGGCCGCGGCGACGAGGGCCCAAGGATCGCGACCGTTCATCCACACGTGTCACGTCTCGATCCGGATCGGGTTAACTCTCGGTATCTCCCGTGCCACACGCGCCGACCCGTCAAAATCGCTGGACGCGGCCACCCGGTTCGGAGCGAATCCACCCGATAACGGATCTGGATGCGTAATAGGTTCCGGTTACTTTTGCGAATCAACACCTAACACGATACGGCCCTAATATAATGGTAGAACATTACATGACTGAAATGGGCGGCTACCGCGACCGAGTGGCACAGGTCGACCTCGGTGCTGACGAGGTCAACTATCAGGGGATCGACGACGAGGACGCGGAAAAATACATCGGCGCGCGCGGGCTCGGCGTGAAGTACGTCTTCGAGGCGGGTCCGGACGTCGACCCGATGGGCCCGGACAACCGGCTCGCGTTCATGACGGGTCCGCTCACGGGGACCCAGACAGTGATGAGCGGCCGCATCGCGTTGGTGACGAAGTCCCCGCTGACCGGGACTGTCACCGACTCTCACCACGGCGGCTGGTCCGGCGCGCGGCTCAAGTGGGCCGGGCTCGACGGCATCTTGCTGGACGGCGAGAGCGACGACCCCGTCTACCTCTTCGTCGAGGACGGGGAAGTCGAGGTACGCGACGCTTCTCACCTCTGGGGACAGGGGGTCCACGACACGGTCGACGCACTCGGCGAGGAGGTCGACGGGTCGATCGGCAAGAACCTCTCCGTGATGACGATCGGACAGGGCGGCGAGAACGGCGTCCGCTACGCCTGCGTGATGAACGAGGACGATCGCGCGTCTGGCCGCGGCGGTACGGGTGCCGTGATGGGCGCGAAGAACGTGAAAGCGGTCGTCGTGAAGGGAGGTACCGACATGCCGAAGCCCGCCGATCCGGAGACGTTCCAGGAGGGGTATCAGCAGGCGATGGAGGTCATCCGGGAGTCGGACGTGACCGCCCCCAACGAGGGCGGGCTCTCGATGTACGGCACCAACGTCCTGATGAACGCGACCGACGAGATGGACGGGCTGCCGACGAAGAACGCGAGGTACACCTCGACGGGCGAGTACCACGACGCCGAGGGAGCCGACATCGACGCCGAGCGCGTTTCTGGGGAGAACGTCCGCGAGAACATCCTCGTCGACGAGCCGACGTGTCACTCCTGTCCGGTCGCGTGTAAGAAGGAAGTCGAGGTCGACGTCACGCACAAAGGGCAGGACATGAACGTCCGCACGGAGTCGTACGAGTACGAGTCCGCGTGGGCGCTCGGTCCAAACTCCGGCCACTCCGACCGCGACGAGATCGCGCTGATGCTCCAGCGGTGTAACGATCTGGGTATCGACACGATCGAGTCGGGCAACATGATGGCGATGGCGATGGAGATGAGCGAGGAGGGCAAACTCGACGGCGTCGGTCACATCGACTGGGGCGACTCCGAGGCGATGATCGACCTGCTCGACGAGATCGGCAACCGCTCGTCGGACCTCGGCGACCTCCTCGCGGAGGGACCGGAGCGCGTCGCCGACGCGAAAGACGCCCACGGCAACAAGCTCTCGGTCAAGGGCCAGACGATAGCCGCCTACGACCCGCGCTGCATGAAGGGGATGGGGATCGCGTACGCGACCTCCAATCGGGGCGCGTGTCACCTGCGCGGGTACACGCCGGCGGCCGAGATCCTCGGGATCCCGGAGAAGGTCGATCCGTACGAGTGGGAGGGGAAGGGCGAACTCACCGCCACCTTCCAGAACCTGCACGCTGTCTCCGACTCATTCGACATCTGCAAGTTCAGCGCGTTCGCGGAGGGGATCGAGGAGTACGTGCTCCAGTACAACGGCATGACCGGCCGCGACGTCACCGAAGACGAACTGTTCGAGGCCGGCGAGCGCGTGTACAACCTCGAACGGTACTTCAACAACCTCGCCGGCTTCGACGGCGCGGACGACACGCTTCCGAACCGCTTCGTCGAGGGGCACCCGGACGCCATCCCCGGAACGGGTGCCAGCGAGGGCGAACTGGTCGAACTCGACCAGATGAAAGCGGAGTACTACGACACCCGCGGCTGGGTCGACGGCGTCGTTCCCGACGAGAAGCTCGCGGACCTCGACATCGACGTCGGTCCCGGCACCGGCGTCTCTGCCGGCGACTCCGCGGCCCCCGCCGACGACTGAGCCGTCCCGTCGCGCTCGACCGCTCGTTCCACCATTTTTAGGTTCGTTCCGTCGATAGCGCCGCGTATGACGCACGATCCGCTGTCACCCTCCGAAGCCCTCCGGACGCCGGCCGGCGCGACCGTCGCCGCCGTCGCCGCGCTCGTCGTCGTCTACTTCCTCGTGATCGTCTCGCAGTTCCTCTTCGGCGTGATCGTCGGACTCGGGCTCACCGTCGGACTGTACCTGACGTACCGGACGTTCGCCGCCCTCGACTCGATCGCCGACGCCGCCCAGCGAATCGCCGCGGCGCGGGAGCGCGCCGTCGAGGAGCCGTCGCGGTCCGACCGACCCGTCGATCGAGCGGCTTCGCGAACGCGGGAGCGGTCGGCGGACCGAGCGACCGAACGCGAGCGATAGCCGGTCGGCCGCTCACTCGGCGGCTCACCGCCTCCTACGCCGTTGCGAGGCGATAGACGCTCCCCGCAGCGTCGCCGATCCGGTTCGATTTTTAAGTCTTTGCCCGTCGACGGCTCGCACATGAACGCCCGACCCGTCGCGGCGATCGGCACCGCACTGACGACGTTCCTCCTCGTGAGCGCCGTCCTCACGACCGCGCTCGCGTCTCGGATCGAGTTCTCCGCGCTCGTCGGACTCCCCGTCGGAATCGCCGTCGGCGTCGCTGCGGGCGTCGCCGCGTGGGTCTGGCTTTGGAACGCGCCACCCGTCCGACCCGCGCTGCTCGGCTGGTCGTCTGTCGGCTACGCGCTCCTCACCGTCGCCGCGGTGTCGTACGCGGTGCCGCCGGCCCGCGGGCTCGTCTCGGTCCGGCGGGCAGTCGTCGTCGCCGGGGTCTGTGGCCTCGTCGTCTTCGCCGTTGCCGTGCGGTATCCGGACCGGTTCGATTGAGTGAGGCGCTCTGGCGGTCCTACGCGAACACGACGAAGCGGAACAGCCACAACACGACCATTCCGACCGTGATCGTCGCGAACACGTTCTCCGTGCGCCACGCGACCGCGCCGGCGACCGCACCCGCGATCAGCTGCTCGTCGACGAGCGTCTCGACGAGCGACGACTCCAGCGTCACGAAGTCGGGCAACACGAGCGCCGCGAGCACCGCCGGCGGGACGTACCGAAGCGGGCGCTTCACCGACGGCGGCACCTCGTCGATCCGACCGAACAGGTGGATAAATGAGAGCCGGAAGCCGTACGTTGCGACGCCGATGACCACGATCGCGAGCCACACGCCGGAGGAGCCGCCGAAGACGCTCTGCGCGAGCGCGACACCGGCTCCCGTCATCGCTCTCGCACCTCCGTCAGCAGCCCGGCGACGATGCCGGTGACGGCTCCCGCGAGCAGTCCGAGGTTGAGCGGGAGGCCGGCCGCGACGACGGCGACCGCGCCGCCGGCCGCGCCCGCGGCGGTGGTCGGTCGGTCCTTCATCGCCGGAACGAGCAGCGCGAGGAACACCAGCGGAACCGCGAAGGTGAGCCCCCACGCGTCGGGGACGCCCGCTCCGACCACGACGCCGACGATCGTTCCGATCTGCCACACGACCCACAGAGACGCGGCCGCGCCGAGGTAGTACCGGGACCGGCTCCGCTCGTCGTTCTCACCGAACTCCGCGACGGAGAGCGCGTACGCCTGATCGGTGAGGAGGTACGCGAGGAACGCCCGCGTCCGGCGGGCGTACCGGGCGAAATGGGGGGCGATCGACGCCGAATACATCACCATCCGGAGGTTGATCACTACCGCCGTACCGATCACGACCGCGAGCGGCGCGCCCGAGCCGATGAGATCGAGGGCGGCCAGCTGTGACGCGCCGGCGAACACTATCACGGACATCCCCATCGCCTCTGCGAGCCCGAGTCCCGCATCGACGGCGGCGATTCCGGCGACGAGCGCGAAGGGAACGATCCCGAGCATGAGCGGCGAGACGTCTCGCACGCCCGCGAGGAGGTCGTCGTGAAGCGGGTCCATCTGTCTCACTCCCTCGGATACACCGGCTCGTCGTACTTCGCGGCGAGGTGGTCCGCGTGCTCCAGTTTCGTGTTCGCCTTGCGGAACGTGCCGAGCAGCGAGTGGATCTCCCGTTCGGTGGGGTGTGCCCGACCGAGCAGCCGGCGCATCAGGAGCGCGTTCCGCTCGCGCACGTGCTCGCGCTGGCCGGTCGACGCGAGGAACTCGTCGAAGTAGCCGTGGAAGCGCTCCACGTCGGCCTCCGGCGCGCGGACCACGTCGGCGTCGGGCAACTGCGTCTCCGCGACGGTGAGTTCGCGAAGCTCGTACAACAGCACCGTCGCGGCCTGCCCGAGGTTGAGGACCGGATAGTCGTCGTCCGCGGGGATCGAGCACACCTCGTCGAGCCGCGACAGTTCCTCGTTGTTGAGCCCGCGGCCCTCCCGACCGAACACGATCGCGGTTGGAGCGTCGACGGTCTTCAGCGACTCCCTGAGTTCGACCGGCGTCTTGAACGGGAACCGCTCGTGGCTCCGGTCGTCCTCGCCGGTGATCGCCGTGGTGCCGACGGTGTGGTAGTTCGCGACGACCTCATCGAAGGTCACCTCGTCGGCGTTCGGAAGCACGTCCTCGCGGGCGTGGCCCGCGAACCCGTAGGCCTCGCCGTCCTCGCGCAACTCCGGAGAGTTCACGAGCTTGAGGTCGTCGAGGCCGAAGTTCTTCATCGCCCGGGCGATGGTGCCGACGTTGCCCGGCGTCTCCGGTTCGACGACGACCACGACGGGCTTTCGACGCGCGGGCGTGTCGTCTCGGCCCGTCGCGGCGTCGTCGCTCCCGCTGTGATCCGTCTCGGTCCCCCCACCGCTTTCACCCTCGTCAGCCCCGTTGCGGTCCGCTTCCGACCCGCTCATCGGTTTGACGGGTAGTCGGTCGAGAGATCGACGTCCGAGTCGGCGAGTTCGTCTTCGTTCAGTTCGTCCTCGTCGTCGGTCTCGCCGGCGAGTTCGCGGATGTCGATCCGTTCGCCCTCGAACCCCTGCTCGACGCGTTCTTGGATGTCCTGTTGGTCGGGCAGATCCGGGAGGCCGTCCGGGTCCTCCTCCACGTGCTCGACGGACCCGTATCCCTCGGGAGCCTCGTTGCCGGCGGCGACCCACTCGTGGAACCGGTCGCCGAACTCCAGGTCGCCGGCGTGCTCGCTCCCGTCCGCCTCGCGGAACCAGTAGATGAAGTCCGGCTCGTGTTCGGGACACAACAGCACCTCGCCTTTGGGCTCGCCGTACACGATCTCGGCTTGGTTACACCGGTGAACCTCCTCTTCGCCGTAGTCGAGATAACAGACGTCGCACGGCTCTTCGACGAGGGCGACGAGCCTGAGGAGCCGCTCGCGGGGCTCCTCGGGGATCTCGTCGAGGGGCTTCAGCTCCTCGTCGCCGGAGAATATCTCGTCTTCATCGAACCGCCATCCGCGGAGGCCGATGCTCACTTTCGCCATGCGTGAACGTACGCGAGGCGGCGATAAAAGCGCGTCCTTCCGGGAACGGACGACCGGGTTCGCGTGCGAGAGCCACGCCTCGCTCTCGTACCTCGCGGCGTGTGAGATATCCTCGTGAGACATTTACGCGCGCGACGCGTCGGTCAGGCCAATGCGACGCCGGGGATACCTGACCGCGGTCGGTGCCGCCTCGCTCGGCGGGCTCGCGGGATGTGCCGGAACGCCTCCGGCGAGAGACGAGACCGCCGAGAGCGACGAGGCACCCGACTGGCCCGTCGGTCCGTACGCCGACTACGAGGCGACGCGCGTGTCGGTGACCGGCTCCGAGGGCGACGCGCGCGGAACGGTGACGGCCGCGATCGCGGTCACGAGCGACAAGCGGCGTCTGGGCCTCAGCGACGCCGACTCGCTCCCCGAGAACGCCGGAATGCTGTTCGTCTACGACGCCCCCCGCGAGAGCCTGACGTACGTCATGCGCGAGATGGACTTCGGGATCGACATCGTCTACGTCGACGGCGACCGGGAGGTGATTCGGATCCATAACGCGCCCGAGCCGGGACCGAACGAAGACGGGAACGATCAGCGGTATCCCGGATCGGGGCAGTACGTGCTCGAAGTTCCCTACGAGTGGACGGAACGGAACGGCGTCGAGACCGGGGACTCGCTGGCGTTCGATCTGTAGGGACGCGGGTTCGACACGGCGTGTCGTCGCCGCGCGGACTCGCTCGGCTCACTTCGGGACCGCACCCCATCGTAATCTCACACCTCCGGGTTCACATCGGAGAACGTGACCGCGCGGCAGTTCGGACACCGATTCCCGTTCACGAAGTCGTCGACGAGGCGGCCGCACTCGGGGCACTCGCGCGTCATCGGCGCCGATCCCTCCGATCGCGTACACCCCTCGGCTCGCCGCCGATACGGTTGCTCACGAGACCACCGTCGCGTTCCGGCACCAGACCACTGCTGCATGACAGGCAATGTCATTTATGCGATTGCTGGTCGAGGGAGGTCGCGCTCGTCAGTAGCCCACGACTGAAATCGTGGGCTTCCCCCTTGTTCCTCTGTGATCGGCGGTTCGTGTGATCTCATCGGAGAGCTGTTGTTCGACGGATCGGCCGACAGACGATCCCGTCCCTGCTACCAGAACCTATTCGGTCCTGTGGGTCCTCCTCCGAGCCAACCCGTGACACGCGACGCCGGACCGACGCCACCCTCCGAACGGATCGTCAGCCTCGACGCGCTCAGAGGCTTCGCCCTGCTCGGCATCTTCCTCATCAACGTCTGGGTGTTCGCGATGCCGGAGCAGACGCTCCTCAACCCGAACATCTACGCCGATTCGACCGTCTACGGCGAGTTCACCGGCGCGAACTACTGGGCGTGGTTCGTCGGCCACGTGTTCGCCCAGTCGAAGTTCATCACGCTCTTCTCGGCGCTGTTCGGCGCGGGCGTCCTGCTGTTCGTCGAGAGCAAACAAGAGAAGGGACAAGACGCGGTGCGGCTCCACTACCGCCGGACCGCGATCCTCGTCGCGATCGGACTCGCGCACGCGTATCTCCTCTGGTACGGCGACATCCTCGTCGCGTACGGGCTCACCGGACTGTTCATCGTCACGCTCCGCGACTGGGACGCGAAGCGGCTCGCCGGGCTCGCCGCGGTCTTCCTCGCGTTCGTTCCCCTCTTAGAGCTTTTCGCCGCGGTCACCGTCGGCGGCGAGGCGATCGCCGGACAGTGGACACCGCCCGAGGCGGCGATCAGACAGGAGGTCGCGACGTACCGGAGCGGCTGGATCGAGCAGATGAGCCACCGCGTCTCCTCTACATTCCAGCGACAGACCACCGGCTTCATCGGATCGAGCTTCTGGCGGATCGGCGGCGTCATGCTGCTCGGCATGGCGCTGTATCGGAACGGCGTGTTGACCGGCGAGCGGTCCGACCGGCTCTATCGCCGGCTCGTCGGCCTCGGCGTCGGCGGCGTCGCCCTCGTCGTCGCCGGCGTCGCCTACGTCGAGGCCAACAACTGGAGCGCCGACGCGGCGCTGTACTGGCGGCAGTTCAACTACGTCGGGAGCCTCCTCCTCGCGGGCGGCTACCTCGGAGCAGTCACCCTCTACGTCCGGCGACGGCCAGACGGCCCGGTGACGAACGCGCTCGCCGCGGTCGGCCGGACCGCGTTCACGAACTACCTGCTCCAGACCGTGATCGCGACCACACTATTCTACGGGCACGGACTCGGGCTGTTCGGCTCCGTGAACCGCGTCGAGCAGTACGCGCTCGTGCTCGTCGTGTGGGCGGTCCAGATCGCCCTCTCCGTGTTGTGGCTGCGCCGCTATCGGTTCGGTCCCGTCGAGTGGGTCTGGCGGACGCTCACCTACGGCGAGAGACAGCCGATCCGGAAGTCGGAGTAGGTAGTCGACCACGGGCGGCGTGTCACACCGCGCCGACCGGCGGTCACCACACCGGAGCGAGCAGCAGCGCGACGGTGAGCGAGATGAAAAGCAGCTTCAACGCGGTGTTGACGACGATCACCTTCGTGCCGAACTCGGCGCCCCAGATCCCGTACTGGAAGGGGATCGACCGCCGGAACGTCGAGACGGCGAACGACAGGATTCCGCCGATGAGCAGCGTCGCCACCGCGGTTCGAGTCGTGAACGTCCCCGGATCCGTCCCGGTCAGCGTCACGGCACCGGCAGTCGTATCGAGCGTGTAGACGGCGATGACGGGAACGGCTTCGCCGGGAAGGCCGAGCACGCCGGTGATCGGCTCGGCGACGCTCGTCAGCGCCTCGACGTCGTAGTGGGTGACGAGCCCGATCACGAGGACGTACACGACCGCGAGCCGCGGCACGATCCGGCGGAGCGTCGACCACGACTTCTCGGCCGCGGCGCTGACGCGCTCGCGCGCGCCGCGGTCGTCCGCCTCGGGCCCGCTGGCGTCGACGTCCGCGAGCGCCGCGCGATCCACGTTACGCTCGGAGAGCAACAGGCCGCCCAGCAGCACCCCGGTGACCGTGATAGCGAGCGCGATCCCGGCGCGCGCGGAGACGTACACCGCACCGACTTCGGTGCCGAGGATCGGGATCAACACCGGAACGTAGTAGGTGAACACGTGCTGGACGAACCCGAAGAACGTGTTGATGACCACGGCCACGAGCGTCGCGCGGTCGTCGAGCAGCCCCGACTCGCGGTACTCCGCGAGCGTCGCGTAGCCCGCCGTCGTCGACACCGCGGTGGTCAAGATCGCGGTACCGACCTCGTTCGGGAGGTTCGCGGGGCGGGTGAGACGCCCGGAGAGCCCGGCGACGTACCGGACGAGGCCGAACGCGACGGCGACGTTCGCGGCGAAGACGCCCGCGGCGATGAACACCGAGATCCGCGCCACTCGCGGGGCGGTCTCGACGAGGAGGGCGATGAGTTCGGCGACGACCGATTGCACGGGCGAACCCACGCGGTCGCCGGTCAAATGGGCATCGGAACGTTCGAATCGCCTGCCGGAAGCGCGGCGAGAGGCCGCCCGCGCGGGGCTTATGCATCCCCCCGCCGAACCCCTCGGCAATGGCGCCCGCGGAAGACGACATCTCGATCGAAGAAAAGCGCGTGTACGCCGGGAACGCGGAGCGAACGGACGCGTACGTCGCGACCGCGACCGGGGTCGTCAGGGTCGCGTTCTCGGCCGACAAGATCGGCGCGTTCGACATGGTCGCACGCGAGTCCGCCGCCGACGTCGCCGTCCTCCTGCGGGAGGACGCTCCGACCCTCCTCGGCGTCGCGTCTCCCGAGGGGCTCCGCGTCTCCCCCGTCGGCGACGAGATCGATTTCGACACCGTCACCGACGAGTCGGCGGTCGCCCTCGGCGTCGACGAGAGTGCGCTCGGCGGTGACGACGCGTTCCTCGTCGCCGCGGCGGACGGCGGTATCGACCGCGTCGCGGTCGAGGTTCCGGCGGACGCAGGCGCCGGAGACGGCGGTTCCGACGCGGCGGTCACCGCGACCGCGACGCGGATCGGTGAGGTCCCCGAGCCGCGCGCGATCGACGGGCCGCTCGTCGCGGCCGCGGACGGGGTGTATCGCGTCACCGGCGACTCCGCCGCCGCGGGGTACTCGCTCGCGTCGGTCGGGCTCGACGACGCCCGCGACGTGGCGGGGACGGGGATGCCGCTCGCCGCGACCGCGGCCGGGCTCTACTGGCTCGGAAACGGCTGGATGACGGTCGAGACGGGCGACGCGACGGCTGTCGCGGCCGACGGCGACGGACACGCCACCGCTGTCGTCGACGGCGACCTGCTCGTTCGCGACCGTGGCGACTCCGACGCCGACGGGTCACGCGGTTCCGCGGGGTCCGCCGAGGGCGACAGCTGGGACCGAGACGCGTGGCACGAGGCCGCCCTCCCGGTCGACGAGGAGGCGGTCGAGCTCGGATACGGCCCCGGCGTCGCCGTCGCGGTCACGGCGGCCGGCACGCTCTGCGTCGACGCCGGCGACGGCTGGCGACACCAGGTGATCGGCGTCCGCGACGCGGCGGGCGTCGCGCTCGCGATACGGGAGTGACGGGAATCGCTCGCACGGCGTCGTGACAGCGGTCCGATCAGGCGGTCGGTAGGTCGACCTCGTCGCCGTCGGCGTAGACGGTCGGATCGCGGAGGATCCCGTCGAGGTGAATCGGCGCGTCGGTGCCGCCGCCGATCCCCGCGTTGTCGCCGATCGCGATGTGGACGGTGCCGCCAGCCTTCTCGTCTAGGAGGACCGAGCCGACCAGCGCTTCGACGCCGACGTTGGTGCCGATTCCGAGTTCCGCGACGGTGTAGGCGGCGTCGCCGACCGACTCGGCGGCGGCCTCGACGTCGGCCCGGACCGCGTCGTCGTCGATCGCCGTGACGAGACCGTCTTCCACCTCGAATCGCAGTTCTTGCTCCGCGTCGAGCAGACCGTGCGGCATCATCGTCCCGTCCACGACGAACGTCCCGGTCGCCGTCTCGGGGGCGACGAACACCTCTCCGGCCGGGAGGTTCGAGAAGTCGCCGGGCTCGTGGACGATCCCGGTATCGGCGAGCCACTCGCGGTCTCCGATGCCGAAGGTGATGTCGGTGCCCGCGGGTGAGGTGACCCGAACCTCCGCGGCGTCGGCGACCTGCGCCAGCATCTCGTCGCAGGCGGCGTCGATAGCGGCGTAGTCGGCGTCGAGTCCGGTCGTGAACACGTCCTCCGTGATGCCGGGGAGCGTCGCTCCGCGCGAGCCGGCGTCACAGGCCGCGCCCCGAGCGCGCGTGTGACTGAGGCTCTTCGTGGTGGGTGCGAGGAAGACGTCGCTTTCGGCCATCGCGGCCGCGACCGGCGCGGGCGGTTCGGTCCCGTGCTGATCGGCTGGGGGATACCGGAGGATCGTCGCGTCGTCGGTGACGGCGGCCGCGGCCGCGTACAGCGCCTCGCCGATCGCCTCGCGTCGGTCGTCGGTGACCACGACGACGGACTCGTCTGCGGCGACGTTCAGACACTGTTCGACGGCGGTCTCCGCGGCGTCTGAGAGATCCGCTGGCATACGCCCGATTCGGTGACCGTCGGCGTTAGTCCTTGCCATCGGTATGCGGTGTCGTCGACTGCGCGCGACTACGTGTTCGTTTTCAGATACGCACCGAGGAGACCGCCGAGCGCGCTCAGCGCGACGGTGTACCCGACGGCGATCGCGACGATCGCGAGCACGAGGACGAAGCCGCCGATGGCGACGCCGATATCGCCGGTCAGCGGGAGGAAGACGAGCGCGACGGCGAGAATCACGGCAACCGGGAGCGAGGCGATCAGCCCGGAGAGCGCACCGATCCGGATCCCGTCGCCGGTCTCGCCGCCTTCGAGGTACGCTGCGAGCGCGCCGCCGATCACGGGCGAGACGCCGAGAAATGAGAGGCCGATCGTCGCGACAGCGCCGATGACCGCGTTGAGGAGGGTGTTGTCCGTGTCCATGTCCCTCCGGACTCGCGGCGACGGGATACGTCTTGCGGGCGGGCGGTCGCGGGACGACATCGGAGCGCGCCGCCTCCGCGGCGACGGAGCGAAGTTCGTGCGTCGCCGTAACACACTTAAGAGCACGCTCTGTACGGACACTCAGTGGCATCCCGACAGGGCGGGTCGGGGGACGCAGAGCCCCTCGAGCCCGGATCGACGGATCGGTGGACCGCATCCACGGCCGCTCCCGCGACTCCCGACTCGCGGCACGGCGACTCGAAGTCGCGCTCGCGGCCGGGCGCATCCGAGCGGCGTCGGTCTCGTTCTTACCCGTATCCCGGCGATCACCGACTGGCCGAGACCGGCGAGGCAGCCGGAGACACCGTCGCTCGGACTCCCGAGGACCCGCCGCTGCGGGACCCGGGGCTGTACGCGTTGACCGATCACTTTCGCGAGCGGCTCGAACAGCCGGGCCGGTACGTGTCGACGCGAACCGTGAGCGACGCGATCCGCCGCGGACAGCTTCGCTGGAACCGCACCGACGGCTGGCGGTTCGCGCTCGTCGACGGCGGGATCCGGTTCGTGGTCGTCGTGGGAGACACCGAGACGAACTCCCCGGTCGTCGTCACCGGTTGGACCGAGGTGGCGGACCGCGAGGCAGCCCTCGCCGCTCCCCGCTGGGACGCGGTCGACGTCGACACCATCGCCGTGCGGGCCGCACTGAGCGAGTCAGCCGAGTCGCCCATTCCGGACCGGATCCGCCCGCGCGTCGTGACGCGTCCCTTCGAGGTCGGCGACCACCGCCTCGAAACCGATCCCGGCGACCCGTTCGTCCGCTGTACCGCCTGCGGCTGTCGGTTCCGTTCGAAGGAGGCGATCACGTCTCGTCGGTGTCGAGACGGGACGTCGGGACAGTAGGCGGGAGAGCCGCCGCCGTGCACGCCCGACCCGTCTCCGACCCGGCCGGTGACGCTACCCCTTTCCGCCTCGCGGCCGAAGCGGCGGCGATGACCGACGACACCGGCGACGACGCCGGCGACGATTCACCCACCAGTGACGACACCTCCGACGGCCTCTCGCTCGATCGGTTCCACGAGGCGCTCGAAGCCGAGGAGCGACCGATCGCGACCGCGAGCGAGGTCTCGCGACGGCTGGGTACCACGCAGGCGGCCGCCCGCGACGCCCTCGCCGCGCTCGTCGACCACGGGGACGTCGACCGGATCGACGTCGAGGCGGACCCGGTCGTGTTCTACCCGAGTGACTGGGGCGCGTTGGCGTCCCGCGAGCGCGTGGTCGTCTTTCCGAGCCGCCGGGAGGTCGTCGTCGACCGCCCGACGCAGCTCACTCGCGCGCGACTCTCGCAGTTCGCGTACCTCGTCGACACGACGGGCACCGAACCCGGCACCCGCGGGTACCTCTATCGGATCCGACAGGAGGACGTGTGGGCCGCGCCGTTCGAGGACGCCGACGCGCTGATCGCGAGCCTCCGGTCCGTGCTTCCCCGGCGGTACGAGCACCTCGAAGACTGGATTCGCGACCAGTGGCGGCGAGCACACCGCTTCCGGCTGTACACCCACGAGGACGGCTACGTCGTCCTGGCGGCCGCGAACGAGAACCTGATGGGAAACGTGGCCGATCAGCACCTCGCCGACGACCACCTTCGCGCGCCGATTTCCGAGACGGAGGCGTGGGTCAACGAGGACGCCGTCGCCGCGGTGAAACGAACCCTCTACGACGCCGGCTACCCCGTCGAGGACGACCGGGACTTGGAGACCGGAGACCCGGTTGACATCGATCTCACGACCGACCTCAGGGACTACCAAGAGACGTGGGTAGAGACGTTTCTCGACCGCCGATCGGGCGTGTACGTCGGACCCCCGGGCTCCGGCAAGACCGTCGCCGCCATCGCGACGATCGCCGCCGTCGGTGGCGAGACGCTGATACTGGTTCCGTCCCGCGAACTGGCGAGTCAGTGGCGCGAGGAGCTTTTGACACACTCCACCGTCGACCCCGACGACGTGGGGGTGTACCACGGGGGGACGAAGGAGATCCGACCGATCACGATCGCGACCTATCAGATCGCCGGGATGGACCGGCACCGGAGCCTGTTCGACTCCCGGAAGTGGGGGTTGATCTGCTTCGACGAAGCGCACCACGTCACCGCTCCGGTGTTCTCGCGATCGGCCGAACTCCAGAGCAAACACCGGCTCGGGCTCTCGGCGACTCCGGTTCGCGAATCCGGCAGCGAAGAGGAGATCTACACCCTGATCGGTCAGCCGATCGGCGCGGACTGGGACGCGCTCTTCGACGCCGGTTTCGTGCAGGAGCCCGAAGTCGAGATCCGATACGTCCCGTGGCGCGACGGTTTCGCACAAGACGAGTACGCCGCCGCCGACGGTCGCGAGCGCCGTCGTCTCGCCGCCGAGAACCCGTCGAAGATCGACGAGATCCGGTCGCTGCTCGCGACGCATCGCGACGCGAACGCTCTCGTCTTCGTCGAGTATCTCGACCAGGGCGAGGCGATCGCCGACGCGCTCGGCGTCCCCTTCGTCAGCGGCGAGACGCCTCACCGCGAACGGCGGGAACTGTTCCGGCGGTTCCGAGGGGACGGCGACGACGACCTCGACGCGCTCGTCGTCTCCCGCGTCGGCGACGAGGGCATCGACCTTCCGAACGCCGGACTGGCGGTCGTCGCCAGCGGGCTGGGCGGCTCCCGGCGACAGGGCTCACAGCGCGCCGGACGCACCATGCGACCCTCGGGATCTGCGCTCGTCTACGTGCTCGCGACTCGCGGGTCGAGCGAGGAGGAGTTCGCCCAGCGGCAGATGCGACACCTCGCGCGCAAGGGCGTTCGCGTTCGGGAGACGAACGTCGCGGAGTAGACCGAACACCGAATCTCACACGCGCGGCTCGCATTTCAAATACCTGTAACGAACTCTATATGTCGGGGAGACAGAGACGACCCATGCGCAATCCGTGGGTCCACGACGACGTGTCGGACGCGGCCAACAGCGGCTACGACGGCAACGTTCGACTCCTGGCGGTGGGCGTCTGGGGAGTGCTCGCGGCCGCAGTCGGCGGGTTCGTGGTCCTCTCGGCCGGCGGGGTCGTCGACATCGGGACCGACGGGGCGGAACTGCAGACGGCCGTCACGGCCCTCGTCGCGGGAGCGGCGTTCGTGCTCCTCGTCCCCCTGTTGTTGAAGCTCCTCACGATCTCGCGGCTGCTCGCAATGCTCGCGTTCGCCGGATCGAGTTGGGCGCTCGGGCGGTTCGTGTGGCAGCGAGAGGCGAGACGGATCGAGCGGTTCGCGGCGACCGGTGAGCCCCTCGGCGGCTCGGATGCGACCGGCGTCGCGGGAGCGTCGACCGGGCGGCTGATCGATCTGCTCGACGCGCTGTTCGGTCTGGTCGGAATCTTGTGAGTCGATCGGAACCGCTCGCGGTGAGAGGTCGGCCAGTGAGGAGAGGTCGGCCAGCGAGGAGAGGTCGGCCAGCGAGGAGAGGTCGGCCAGCGAGGAGAGGTCGGCCAGCGAGGAGAGGTCGGCCAGCGAGGAGAGGTCGGCCAGCGAGGAGAGGTCGGCCAGCGAGGAGTCACAGATCGGGGGCGTGAGACAACACAGAGAGCGAGAGAGCGACGCCGACGGAGTCCACTGTCGCTGTCGAAGCGACCGAATCGGGAACAAAGAGTTTTGCCACCGGGGCGACCACGCACGTGGTATGAGCATCGACGAGTACGACGTCGTCGTGGCCGGTGCCGGTACCGCCGGCTGTTATGCCGCCGCGACGATCGCGAACGAGGGGCTCGACGTCGTGATCGTCGAGCGGAAAGACGCCGAGGAGGCGGGACACATCGCCTGCGGCGACGCGCTGAAGGGCGCGGACGCCTTCCCGGAAGCGATCCCGAAATCGCAGCTCGAACCGGCGTTCACCAACACGGGGGTCGACCACGGGCGCTTCGAGATCCCACAGGAGGACACGGTCCTCGAGATCCCCGTCCCCGGCGAACTCGCCGTCATCGATCGCTGGGAGTACGGCCGGCGGATCATCGATGGCGCGGGGAACGCGGGCGTCGACTTCCACTACGACACCGTGATCAACGACGTGATCCAGACCGAGAGCGGTCGCGTCACCGGTCTGCGAGCCAACCGGAACGGCGATCAGCGGACGTACGAGGCGGACATCGTCATCGACGGTGCCGGGTCGCTGTCGCTGCTACAGGACAAAGCCGACTTCGAGGAGACGACGTTCGACACGAACGTGCGGTACTCGCAGTTCTGTTCGGCCTACCGCGAGATCGTCGAGGTGCCGGAGCCGGTGGAGTGGGACGACGCCTTGGTGTTCAAGGCGACCGACCGCGCGGCGGGCTACCTCTGGTACTTCCCGCGGACCGCGACCGAGATCAACGTCGGACTCGGCTTCCAGATGAACGAGGAGCCGATGCAGCTGGTCGAGGCGCTGAAACGCGACCTCCGGAACCGTCCCGAGTTCGAGGGCGCGGAGGTCCGAGACAAGCTCGGCGCGGCGCTCCCGACTCGCCGCCCGTACGACTCCGCGGTCGCACCGGGATACATGGCGGTCGGCGACGCCGCGGGGCACGTCAACCCGACGACCGGCGGCGGCATCGCCGGCGCGGCGTACGCGGGCAAGTACGCCGGCGAACAGGCGGTGAAAGCGGTTTCCGACGGAGACGTGAGCGAGGAGAACCTCTGGCGGTACAACACGCGCGTCATGGACCACTTCGGCGGCCGGTACGCCGGTCTCGACGTGTACAACGTGCTCTCGACCGCGGTCGATGTCGACGACCTGATGGGGCTGCTCGCGGCGCTTCCGGGCGAGAAGCTCGCGGAGGCGCTGTACGAGGGGTCGACGTCCATGTCGTTCGGGCTGAAAGTGAAGGCCGCGGTTCGGAGCTTCGGCTACTGGGGGACCATTCGGAACTTCTATCAGACGAAGTCGCTCGCGGACGAGCTGCTCGATCAGTACGACTCCTACCCGACGAGCCCCGCCGCGATGGCGAACTGGACGAGCGAGCGCGACGCGATCATGGACCGCGTGTACGAGACGACAGGCGCGGACGCGAAGTACTAGCAAACGGTCGGTCCGGGTGGCGTCGTCAGTCCCACGTCACCCACAACAGGAACGCGAGCGCGAGCGTCTGAAGCACGTGGACGACGATGTTCGCCCGCCACGCGAGCGACGGCATGTCGGTGGCGAACCAACCGGCCAACACCGGGTGAAACGAGTAGATGTACACGGAGATCGCGTTCTGCGCGAGCAGGAGCGCGCCGAACACCGCCAGACCGGCGGCGTGTTTCGAGCGGATCGCGAGGTAGTTGCGTGCCCAGATCCACGTGAGCGCGAACAGCATCGCGACGTTGAGAGCGACGCTGACCCGCGCGACGTCTATCCAGGGCATCGAGATGCTCGCCTCCGACGCGACAGATCGATCGCAGCGGGGTCGCTCATAGCGGTCGCCCCTCCGCGATCTCCTCGACTAAGTCCCAGTGGCGCTGGGTTCTTTCGGTGGGGTAGTACACCGTTCCATAGCCGTCGCCGGTGCGTTTCACCACGTCGTGATCGCGAAGCACGTCCAAGTGGTGTCGCACCGTCGTGTAGTCCAAATCGAGCCGGTCTGCCAGCTGGTTCGCGTTCCGCGGGCGCTCGTCGATCGCCCGAAGAATCCGGACCCGATTCGGGCCGCCGCGAGTCCCGGTGAGCACGTACCAGAGGACGGCCTCCATGCCCGAACGAAAGGGGCTCGCGACGCCTAAACCTACCGACGGAGCGGATGAGTCGACGTCGGAACACGCCGGTACGCCGGATCAGGGGCGCGTCTCTGCGGCCCGACGTATCGCACCGGAGAGCACGTCGACGCCGACCGCGATGTCGTCTTCGACCACGTCGAACGTGCCCGTGTGATGTCCACCCGGATGGTCCGTCCCGACGCCGACGTAACAGGCGAGTCCGCCGCGGCCTTGCACCCGCTGCATGAGGTAGGTTGCGTCCTCGGAGCCGCCGAGACGGTCGCGGTCGAGGACCGACGTGACGCCGTCGACGTCGGCGGCGACCGCCCCTACCACGTCCGCGAGCGCGTCGTCGCTTTTCGCGCTCGGAGCCTCGCCCTTCGTGGCGACCTCGACGTCGCAGTCGTGCATCGCGGCGGCCGACGTGAGGATTCGGTCGGCGCGTTCGGACGCGTACTCGGCCAGTTCCGTCGTCGCCCCGCGGACTTCGCCTTCGATGTACGACTCCTCCGGAATGACGTTCGTCGCCGTACCGCCGCCGACCAGTCCGGCGTTCACCCGTGTCGGGCCGTCCGCGTGCCGGGGGATCGCGTAGAGGTTCTGGACCGCCGCCGCCATGGCCTGTACCGCGTTTCGGCCCGTCTCGGGGCGCGCGCCGGCGTGCGCCGACTCGCCCGTGAACTCCGCGAGGAAGTGACGCACCGCGAGGAACCCGTCGATCCCGCAGACGACCTCGCCGGACGGGTGGTCGAGGCCGACGTGGACCGCGAAGAGGTAGTCGACGTCATCGAGGTGGCCGGACTCGGCCATCGGGCGGCCGCCGGCGACCTGTTCTTCGCCGGGCTGGAAGAACACCTTCAGGGTGCCCGCGAAGTCGGACTCGAGGACGGCGTCGAGCGTCGCGAGCCCCATCGTCGCGTGGGCGTCGTGGCCGCACGCGTGCATGTACCCCTCGTTCTCCGATCGGAACCCCTCGTTCGCGGGGGCGTGGCCGGGATCGGCGGACTCGTCGATCGGGAGCGCGTCGATGTCGACGCGGAGTCCGACCACGGGTCCGTCGCCGCGCTCTGCGACGGCGACGCAGCCGGTGTACCCGCCCGACAGCCGATCGACGACCGTCGGGTCCGCCCCCGCTTCGCGGGCACGCGCTTCCCAGTCCGCGAGTTCGTCGGCGTCGGGGACGTTCATCCGGTCGTCGATAGAGAGGGCGTCAGGGCCGACGTGCAGGTCGGTCAGGTCGCGTTCACGCAGCGCCGAGACGATTCGCGCCGTCGTGTAGAACTCGCACCACGCGGGCTCGGGACGGCGGTGGAGGTCGCGGCGAAACGCGCGATACGCATCGTCGAGGGGGCTCATACGGGTCGGACGCCACCGATCGACGTGCAACGCGAGTGAGACACGTTACTGCGAGGCGGTCGCGTCGGTGATCTGTCTCGCGAGTTCCTCGGCGATCGACCCCTCGGCCTCCTCGATAAACCGGGCGACCTCCTCGCCGCCTGCGGTCTCGACGACGACCGTCGGAATACGGTCGATACCGTACGCCTCCACCTGCGGGCCCTCCTTCCCGTCCGGCCCCTTCGTCACCGGGAAGTCCTCGATCCGGTCGGCGGGGACGCCGGCGGCGTCGAGCGCCGCGGCGAACGCCGGAAGCTGTCGCTGACAGTCGCCACACCAGTCGCCGCCCCACACCTTGAACCGGTAGTCGTCGGCCGCGAGCGCGTCTAGTACTGATCGGTCGATCTCCTCGACGTCCGCGTCACCGGGCGAGAGCGTTTCGAGCGTCATGTCCCTCGGTACGTCGCCGTCGCTTGTAAACGACGCGCCGGTGGCAACCACGGCGCGTCGCTTGCCGGAGTCCGCCGGGCATTTGAGCGTCGGCCGCCTTCGATCGAGTAATGAACGACGACGTTCTCGACGGGCTCGGGTCGCCGCTCGTGCGAGTCGACTCACCGCCGGAGACGACTGTCGCCGCGAAGCTCGAATCGCGCAACCCGGGCGGCTCCGCGAAGGACCGCCCCGCGCTGTACATGGTGGAGGCGGCCGAGGAGGCCGGCGAACTGAAGCCGGGCGACGGCATCGTCGAGCCCACCTCCGGCAACACCGGGATCGGGCTGGCGGTGGTCGGTGCGGTGAAGGGATACGACGTGACGCTCGTCATCCCCGAGGGGAAGTCGATCGAACGCCGCCGACTCATGCGCGCGTATGGCGCAAGCGTCGAACTCGTCGACGGCGACATTTCCGCGGCGAAGGATCGAGCCGACGAACTGGAGCAAGAGGCGGGGATGGTCCAGCTCCGACAGTTCGAGAACCCCGCTAACCCCCGCTCCCACTACGAGACTACCGGTCCGGAGATTCTCGATCAGGTCGACGAACGCACCGTCGACGCGTTCGTCGCCGGCGTCGGCACCGGCGGCACGATATCGGGGATCGGTCGACGCCTCCGCGAGGCGGTCCCCGACGTGCGGATCGACGCGGTCGAGCCGAGCGACAACGCCGTCCTCTCCGGCGGAGAGCCGGGCGTCGACGACTTTCAGGGGATGGGTCCCGGATTCGTCTCGCCGAACCTCGACACCGACCTCCTCGACGAGGTCCACACGGTCGATATCGAGGACGCTGAAGCCGAGTGCCGGCGGATCGCGCGCGAGGAAGGGATACTCGTCGGACAGTCTTCCGGGGCCTCGAACCTCGCGGCCAAAGCCGTCGCCGCCGAACTCCGCGAGTCCGGCGCGTTCGCCGGAGAGGAACCGCTCGTCGTCACCGTCTTCTGGGACAGCGGCGAACGGTACCTCACGGCCGGCACCTTCGACGAGCCGTCGGCGGAGTGACGCCCGCGACGGTCGGTTCCCCACGTGACCGTACGCGCTCGTCGCGGTAGTGGTTCCGTCGACGGCGGTCGGCCACTTTCGGTGGGCGAGTGGCCGAATCTGGACGACGCCGCGCCCCTCTCTGTCCCGCTGTAGCGACACCAGTCTCTTCGGTCGTCTCGGCCGCGCTCGGGGCCGGTGTATATAACTCCCACCAGGTCCGACTCCCGCACATGCCCGACGACTTGGACACTCCGGTTCTCGACAATCACCTCCACCTCGACCCGCGTCACGGCCGCGGGATCGACGCCGTCGAGGAGTTCGCCCGACTCGGCGGCACTCACCTGCTCGTGGTGAACAAGCCCTCGTGGCTCCTCGGCGTCGAGCCCGACGAGCCCGACGACTTCCGACCCGTCTTCGAGGAGACGATCGACGCGGTGGATCGTGCGACCGACGCGCTTCCGGGCCGGGCGTGGCCCATCCTCGGCGTCCACCCCGGACTGATCGACCGACTCGTCGACGAGCGGGGGTTCACGCCCGCGGAGGCCCGCGATCTCATGCAGGGCGGGCTGGAGGTCGCGAGCGAGTTCGTCGCCGACGGCGAGGCGCTCGCGCTCAAGTCCGGGCGACCGCACTACGACGTGAGCGACGCGATCTGGGAGGCCTCGAACGCGGTGACGAGACGCGCGTTCGAGCTGGGGGCCGAGCGCGACTGCGCCGTGCAGCTCCACACCGAAGCCGCGGAGGACTTGACCGATCTCGCCAACGTCGCGGAGGCGGCGGGAATGGACCCCGGACGCGTCGTGAAACACTACGCCGCGGGACGTCTCGCGGGGCCGACACCGAGCGTGATGAGCGACAAGGACCGCCTCGAACGGGCCGCGGAGTCGGGCGAGCCCTTCCTGATGGAGACTGACTTCGTCGACGACCCCGACCGCCCCGGAATGGTGCTCGGGCCGAAGACCGTCCCGCGCCGCGTCCGGTGGCTCCTCGACCGGGGATACGACGGGGCAGTCCGGCGCGCGCATGTCGAGACCCCCGCCGCAGTGTACGGGATCGACACCGAAGCCGCGCTGGAGTGAGCATCCGAAATTCCGCCGTCAAGCGGGTGTGACGCCATCTCGCGCGGCGATCGATAGGAAAGGCATTTGAGTAATCCGGGCAACGTACGGGGTATGACCGACGATGACGCCGTCGAAACGTTCTATACCGACGAACGCTGGCAGAACTGGCTCGACAGGCTCGAAGAGGAGGAACTCGACCCCGAAAACGAGGACTCGGCGCGACTCCTCTTGAACCTGCAAGACGACGCGGCGATCGCCGTCGTGAAGGTGCTCGCGGCGTACGACGACGGCCGCATCGACGAGGACCGTGCAGTCTCCGAGATCCACGACATCCGCGAGATCGTCCTCGCGGAGGTCTCGTTCGACGACGAGGACAAGGTCATGCTGATCGACGGCGTCCAGACCTCGCTCGTCCCCGTCTTCTACGCGGCCGAGGAGTACGTCGTCGGCGGCGTCGTCGAGGGCGACGTGAGCGAGTTCGTTCGCGCGGCCGCCGACGCCGAGGCCGAAGAGGACATCGACGCCGCCCTCGGCTACGTCGTGCAGGCCGGCACCCGGATCGTCGACGGCGAGTCGCTCGACATCGATCTCGTCGAGGACCTGGAGTACGGGCTCGTCTCCGAGTGGGTCAACGGGCTCGACTCGCTGCAGTCGGCCATCGAGGACCCGGAAGTCGTCGAAGAAGAGGACTGAGTCGCTCATTCGACCGGGCCGTCACGGCGACGCCGCGCCCTCGGACGGGCCGCACACATCAGTCTCCGACCGCGTTACGATTCTCGCTGCGCCGTTTGCTACCGATATTCTTCCCCAGATGCCCGAGTCGCCGCGTCACGCCGCGACTGCGAACAACAGCAGGTTGTGCGCCGCGGGACCGAGTCCCACGGACGCAACGAACCCCAAGAGCAGATACCCCTCGGCCGGCGTCTCACGGATGTACGCCGCGAACAGCCACGTCACGACGCTCGCGACGACGAGTTTGACGAGCAGGAACAGCCACCCCTCGCCGAGGACGGGCACCGGTGGGATCCCGCCGAGTTCGAGCAGGAGCCGCGAGACGGGCGTCCGTTCCCCGAAGCCGAGTTGCGTCGTGCCGATCGCGGTCGAGACGCCGTCGAGCGCGTGGCCGAACACCGCGAACGCGCCGACGCTCCCGGTGATCGCCGCCTCGGGCCGGAGGCGGATCAGTCCGACCCACGCGGCGCCCGCGATCGGGAGCGTCAGCGCCAGCGACGCGCCGGACCAGAACGCGCCGTCGGGCGACACGCCGGTCGCGAGCGCGACCGCGACGATCGGGACGAGGAGGCACGCGCCGCTCGCGGCGAGGGCGGTCGGCACGCGGTTCGGGCGGATCGCGGCGCTCGCGAGCCACGTCGCGCCCGCGAGCGCGCCCACGGTGAGGTAGACGGTCGGCGATCCGGCGAACGGAGCGAGGGCGGACGGGAGCGCGTCGACGACGTACAACACGTGTGCGGCGGAACCGAGCGCCATCCACGGGGCGAGCGCGAGCACGTGTCGGTCCGTGACCCCCGGGCGGCGACGGCGGAGTCCGATCAGGACCGCGACGACCGCGAGCGAGACGGCGAACAGGTGCGGTAGCGGCGGGAGCGTCGTCCCCGCGGGTACGAACGGAAGGCCGTCCATCAGACGGAGAGGACGGGCTGGCTCGCGTACAGGAGGACGTACTCGGCCGCCTTCCCGAGCACCTCGCCGGGGTCGCCGGAGACCGGTTCCCGCGGGACGACGATGAAGTCGGAGTCGAGTTCCTCGGCGGTGTCGAGGACGACGCTGCCCGGGTGGACGGTCTTCATGCTCATCGAGAACCCGTACGCGATGGAGTTGCTGTGAGGAACGCCGGCGGACTCGGCCCGGCGGGCGACGGAGTCCGTGAACGCCTCCGTGTCGTCGGCCACGTCGGCCTCGTCGACGACGCCGTGGTCTATCGCGCGGACCACGTCCTCGTCGAGCACGTACAGGGCGTGGACGCTCGCGCCGTACTCGGCGGCGACCGCGATCGCGTAGTCGACCGCCTCGTGTGACTCCTCGCTGCCGTCCACCGGCACGAGGACGAGGTCGATGTCGAGATCGGTCATACCCGAGTCGTCGTCACGGGTGGTGAAAAAGCCCGCCCCATGCGGTCGACTGCTCCGCGGATCAGAACTCGGACAGTCCGCGCTGTCCGTCCGGCTGACGGTCGCTTTCCGGCACGTTCGTCGCGACGATCTCGTCGACCGCGTCGCGGTTCTCCCCGTCGCTGTTGATGGCGCGGGTGGCGTCTTCGACGTCGACGTGGAACCCCGCCTCGGCGTACGGATCGTACATCACGCCGCTGTTGCTCACCACGACCGACACCCCGGCGGCGTCGAGTTCGCTCGCGACGTCGAGCAGTCGCGTCTGGTCCGCGCGGTCGAACCCCTCTGCGCTGTACTCGTTGAAGTTCGCGGTCGCGCTCATCGGCTCGTAGGGCGGATCGAAATAAACCAGATCTCCCGCGTCGGCGACGTCGAGGACGTACGCGAAGTCGTCGTTGCGGAGCGACGCGTCCGCCAGCACGCGGCTCGCTTCTCGGATCCGGTCGCGTTGCACCCAGTTCGGATTCGCGTACCGGCCCACGGGTACGTTGAACCCGCCGTCCGCGTTCTCGCGGTAGAGCCCGTTGTAGCAGGTCCGATTGAGGTACAACAGGAGTGCGGCCTCCGAAAGCGGGTCGAACTCGCCCTCGTACGGCCTTCGGTTGAACCGCGCGCGCTGCTGGTAGTAGTAGCTCTCGACGGAGCGACCCCGCGCCGTCTCCTCGGCGTACGGGAGGTCGGGGTCCGGGTCGCTCTCGGGGTCGTCGAACGACGTCAGCCGCTCGACGAGCGCGTCCGGTCGGTCGCGGACCTGTTCGTAGAAGTTCACGAGCCGCGGATTCGCGTCGTTGACGGTCGCGTCCCCGGATTCGAGATCGAAGAAGACCGCGCCGCCGCCGAGAAACGGCTCGTGGTAGCGGCCGAAGTCGGACGGAAACCGAGCGTACAGCTCGTCGAGCAGCTGCCGCTTGCCGCCCGCCCACTTCAGAATCGGCTCGGCCATGCGATGTCGGGAATCGCCGACGGGCGCGGATAAACGTCTCGGGCGAGCCGACGCGTCTCGCGAGTGACCGACGCCGCGAATCGGGTCACCGACCGTCGACAGCGGGTCACAGATCGGTGGCGACGCGCTCGCCGACGTCGAGCCCGTTCGCGATCGCCGCGTGTAGCCGCGCTTCGCCCGCGACCCAGTCGCCGAGGAGGTACAGTCCCGTTTCGCGCGCCGCGTCGACCGGATCGGTGTCGACCCCGGACTCGGGCAGCGCGTAGCGCCACCCCTGCGTGTCCGTCCAGTCGGGGTCGGCGAGTCGGTCGTCGCCGACGATCGCGGCCGCGTGTTCAGCGAGCGCGGAGGCGTTTTCCTCCGGATCGCGGTCGTAGTGTGCGCGAGACCAGTCGTCGTTCGCCTGCACGACGAGCAGCGTCTCGCCGTCGGGGACGTGCCCCGCCTTGCACTCCTCGCGTGAGATCCAGCCGACGGCGTGATCCTTGTCGACGTTGACCAGCCCGTAGTAGGGCGCGTCGATCTCGAACGGGTAGCGCGCCACCGCGGTCCATATCGTCCTGTACTCGACGGCGGAAACGGCGTCGAGGAGCGACTCGCGGATCGACGACTCCCACTCCGCGGTCCGCAGGAGATCCGCGGTCTGCGGTGCCGGAGGGTTCAACAGGAGCCGGTCGAACGGCCCCCACGTCTCTCCGGCCGCGTCGACCAGTTCCCAGCGCCCGCCGGCGTCGCCGGCGGCGGCCGTGTTGTCGCCTCCGACTCGTCGAACCGTCTCCACGCGGGTGCGTCGGTGAACGGTCGCGTCCGTCCGCGCGAACAGCCGCTTGGCGATCTGGGTGAGCCCCCGTCGGTAGCTCCACTTCCGCTCGTCGGCGTCGCGTCCGGGCGACACCGCACCGTCGGCGTCGAAGGTGTACACCGGCTCGTCGACGTCGACGAGCCCCTCGTCGTCGAGCGTCTCCGTGACCAAATCGACGACGCGCTCGTCGTCGGCCTTCAGGTAGTTCGCGCCGTAGTCGTAGGTCAGTTCCCCGTGTCGGCGGGTAGCCGCGCGGCCGCAGAGTCCGCCTGACTTCTCGATCACCGTCACGTCGGCGTCGGGGGCCCCGTCCGCCAAGACGAACGCCGCGGCCGCCGCGCCCGCTCCCGCTCCGACGATACCGATTTCGGTCACGCCTTCAGTACGTGACACACTCACTTAATCGGTGGCGTCGGCGCGCGCATCCGCGATGTCGTGGTCTCGCGAGCAAACGGTGTCGTCTCGATTTCGGACCGTCTCAGTCGTCCGCACCCACGATCAGCACGGGCGCGGACGCCCCGCGCTGTACTCGCACCGGGAGCGTCTCCGGATGGACGAGCCGATCGAAGCCGGTCCGACGCGCGGAGCCGACGACGATCAGATCGGCGTCGTGTGCGGCGGCGAAATCGAGCACCTCCCGATGTGCGGTCCCGTACCGGAACCACTTCTCCACGTCGACGCCGGCGTCCGCGCCGCGGGACTCGGCGTCCTCGACGAGCGTCTCCCCCTCACGCTCGTATCGCTCGACCGCCATGTCCCAGTGCTCGGTGGTGTCGACGACGTACAACGCGTCGACGTTCGCGCCGTGGGCGGCCGCGATCTCGACGCCTGCGTCGACCGCGGCACGACCGGCGTCGGTGTCTGTGGTGACGACGAGAACGCGCTCGAAGAGCGGCCCGGCCGCTCCCGATCCGGACGGCGCGGGTACGGACGAGCGCGTGACGGTCGAAGAGCTGTTCGTCGAATCGGACGCATCTGTGTCGGCTGACATGGGTTCTCAATGCCGGCCTCGCCGATCCGCGAGCGCCGGTTTCTCTCGAATACGCGTACGATCGGACGCCTCTTAACGATTTTCGACAGGATAAACGATTATCATTATCTATGTCCTAACCGGTGCTTGTGCGGAACTCCTCACAGATATTATTCGACGATTGCGAGAGATACGCGCGATTCGGTGAACGGAACCCCGATCGTGACCGCGACGGCAAGAACGACTGCAACGGCGCGTTTTAACTGGCGAGTCGGTTTGTACTGGTACGACGCGGATCATCGCACGAGGAGTCACATGACATCGACACACACCACCGACGCGACGGACCGAACCGATGGCTGACGAAGAGACCGACGGGGGCGTCGACTACGCGCGTCGCGCGGCCGACACGCTCGGCTTCTCGCGGTGGTGGCAGATCCTCGCCGCGGCGGGGATGATGGCCGCGGTGAGCCCGTATCAGTACGTGTGGTCGTCGATCGAACAGCCGCTGGCGGCGAATCTCGACATCGCGCTGCCGGCGCTCGGGGCGGTGTTCTCGTTTTACGTCGTCTTCCAGTCGCTCTCGCAGTTCCCGGCGGGGAAGTGGCGCGATCGCCACGGGCCGGGCGCGTTGACGTTCCTCGCCGCGGTGCTCGCCGGAGGCGGGTACCTCGGACTCGCGTACGCGACCGCGGTCTGGCAGCTGTACCTGCTGTACTCGATCGGAGCCGTCGGCGTCGGAATCGTCTACACGGTCGCGGTCAACACCGCCGTCAAGTGGTTCCCCGACCGCACCGGGCTCACGACCGGCATCGGGACGATGGCGTTCGCGGGCGGGAGCGCGCTCGTGGTCCCGTACGTCCGCGCGAACGCGACCATGGGAGCCTACGCCGACGTGCTCCGGAACATCGGAATCGCTATCCTCCTCGTGACGCTCGTCGGCGCGTACCTCCTGCGAGACCCGCCGGACGACTGGTTGGACGACGACGAGGCCGATATCCCGGAAGAGAGAGCCTCCGACGAGCCGGCCGCAGAGGCGGACGACGACAGCGGGCTGGCGGCGTCGCTCCGCGGGCGCGACTACGGCACCCGAGAGATGCTCTCGACGTGGCAGTTCTGGCTCCTGTACGCGATGTTCATCGCGACCGCCGGAGCCGACCTCATCGTCACCGCCAACGTCGTGCGGTTCGCCGACCACTTCGGGCTGGCCGCGGTCGTGGCGACCGCCGCGGCGACGCTCTTGCCCCTCGCCTCCGGCGTCTCGCGGATGATCCTCGGCGAGGCGTCCGACCGGTTCGACCGCGCGTGGGTGATGGCCGTCTCGTTCGTTCTCGCCGGCGTGTTCAGACTCGGGCTCATCGGTGCGGGCCGCGCCGAGGCCGGAATTCCATTCGTCGCGCTCGTGATGGGTGCGATGTTCTTCTCCTCGCCGCTGTACGTGTTCTTCCCCTCCATCGTCGCGGACTACTACGGCGCGTGGAACTCCTCCGGCAACTACGCCCTCCTCTACACCGCGAAGGTCGGCGGCGGCGTCTTCGCCGGGACGGTCGCCGGGTACCTCGTCGCGGAGTTCGGCTGGGAACCGACGTTCGCGCTCGGCGGGGGGCTCGCTATCGCCGCAGGACTCGCGACGTTCCTGTTGCGCCCACCGGGCGATGCGGGACTCGGCGACGAGAGCGGCTCGGCGGGCTGATCGATCACCGTCATCGGCGTCGGCAGCGGAGACACACTTGACCTCCTCCCGCCGTTGTTACGCCCCGCCCGCTGCCGCCCGCTCGATCGACCGCCGGAGCGCGTTCAGTCGTTCGCCGACGTCTCCGACCGCCGCGAGGACGGGATACGTCACCGAGAGATCCTGATAAGCGTACGTCTGTACGTCGACGTCGCCGGCGAGTGCGAGCGCGCGCTCGGTGTCCGCGATCACCCGCTGTCGACGCGCTGCGATCTGATCACAGTCCGATATGAGGACGTCCGTTCGCGCCCGACACGCGTCGAGCGCGCCGAAGTCCGCGTCCGTGCGCACTTCGTCCGCCATCGTCTCGCGTTCGTCGTCGAGCGTCGCGAGCCGCGATCTCGCCCGCTCGATCGACTCCTTTTCGGTATCGATCGCGTCCAAGAACTGCTCGCGTTCATCAAGTGCAACGTCGACGGCATTCACCAGCGACCGCTTGTACTCGCCGTGGAACCGAGCGGTCCGCGTGAGCGCGTATCCGATCTCCGGCCCGAACTCCGCCGCGACGCTCTGCTCGTAGGTGTCGTTGTACTCGACGTCGTAGTGCGGGACCGACATCACCGTCTCGACGTACGCGTCTCTGACCGCGGCGAGCCCGGAGCCGGCCGGCGCATGCGCCTCGGCAGACCTCTTGGCGTCGGCGAAGCCGGCACCGCCGGACGCGCTGCCGGCCTCTCTGCCCGCACTGGCCCCACCGCTTCCGCCGACGCCGCCCGTCGACGTGCCCTATTGGCGCCCCAAATTCCCTTCCAATTGTGGTAGGTTCTCGCCGAACTCAAAATAGTAGAATATCAGACACGGTATGATTATGGCTGACCAGATGGCGAGCATGTTATGGATCCAAGTATACACAGCGTGGAAGTCTCGAATCTGCCAGGAGACGATAAACGCGATAATCCCTACAGCGTAAGTAGCGTAGGTATCTCGGTTACCATCAAGGATAGCAAACATGCTCTTCGAGTCATAGATATTGACGAAGGCACGGCTAAGAATCACGATTATCCCTAGCATTTGAACTACAGAGAGGGTCCCGAATACGCTTTCAACGAGGTTCCGAAGTTGGATCGACATGAAGACCGTGGCTCCTACAAACCAAAGTAGAGCGATTTGCATCCCGGTGCGGGAATCTAATCCGAATAGTTGGATGAATTCGCGTGTGCTTTCCTTTGTCTGAGCGCTGGACCAGGCTTCGTGGATCAAGCCGAAAAGCAGGATGAGAAAAGCGTATTCTAGGAGGTAGTAATTGTCCTGGATCCACTAGGCATCCGTCTTTAGTTAGGAGACGAACCGCGTGACAGTGGCGGCTTATCGAGGCTACTTTTCGGAAGGAATGAGGAGGTGTCGAGTGTGCACAACGAAACCTCCTCATCACGGATTATGCGTCGGCTCACTACACTGTTTCCCTCCGAATTCCTCGAAGAGCACGCCGAGGAACTCGGCGTGGTCGAACGCGACCGCAAGCTCCAGATTCCCGTCTTCGTCTGGGCATTCGTGTTCGGCTTCGCCGCAGGCGAACGCCGAACACTCGCAGGGTTTCGACGCAGCTACAACTCCACAGCTGACGAGCCGATCTCACCGGGTGGGTTCTATCAGCGGTTGACGCCGACGCTCGCGGAGTACTTCCGCGACCTCGTCGAGCACGGTCTCGACGAGGTCGCTGTTCCCGACACTGTTGACGTTGACATCGACCGATTCAGTGATGTAATGATCGCTGATGGAACGGTGTTGCGGTTACACGAGTTTCTCGCTGATCAGTTCGAAGCCCGCCACGAGGAGCAGGCTGGAGCGAAGCTCCACCTGCTCCACAATGCCACTGAACAGACGATTGAACGGATCGACGTTACCGACGAGAAAGCACACGACAGCACGCTGTTCAAGACAGGGTCGTGGCTTGAGAACCGCCTCGTATTGTTCGACCTCGCGTACTTCAAGTACCGACGGTTTGCGCGGATCGACGAGAACGGCGGCTCCTTCGTGAGCCGGCTGAAACAGAACGCGAATCCGGTGATTACGGATGAATTACGGGAATGGCGCGGCCGCGCCATTCCCTTGGAGGGCAAGCAACTCCGTGATGTGCTCGACGATCTCGACCGGACGTACATCGATGTGGAAGTCGAAGTCGAGTTCAAGCGCGGGCCGTACAACGGGACGCGGTCGCTGGATACGAAGCGGTTCCGCGTCGTCGGCGTCCGCGACGAGGACGCCGACGACTACCATCTATACGTGACAAATCTGTCGCGAGAGGAGTTCTTTCCGGCGGATTTAGCGCAGATCTACCGGTGTCGGTGGGAAGTGGAGTTGCTGTTCCGTGAGTTGAAGACGCAGTACGACCTGGACGAGTTCGACACGAGCAACGAGCACGTGGTGAAGATCTTGCTGTACGCAGCGTTGCTGTCACTGCTTGTGAGCCGTGATCTGTTGGATCTGGTCACCGAGCAGGCGGATGATGAGCTCGTGTTTCCACCGGAACGCTGGGCGGCGACCTTCCGGTCGCACGCCCAGCTCATCCTCCACGAACTCGGTGAGCACCTCGGTTATTCGCCACCGCCGCTGTTGGAGCGGCTGATCGAGGACGCACAGAAGATCCACAAGCAACGACCGATCTTACAAGAGACGCTCGCTACCGCTACACAACCGAGGTGTGAGTCTTAACTAAAGACGAATGACCCAAGTACTTCCCCGCCGACGAGCCGGCTGAAAAGACGTACGATACGGGGCGGCTCAAGTGGCAGCGTGACATTCAGGGCGGCCGCGTCACGTTCGAATCGGAGCCCGACGCGATCACGGCTGATTTCGACCGTGAAGAGTACGAGGTGTACGACTACGAGAAGCGTCTCCCCAAGCGGTTCATGTCTGAGAAGTCCTCAACGAGCGTGTACATCGGCGCACCCGATGAATTCGCCGAGTGGATCGGGTACGCGGTCGAAGAGCTCCTCGGGGATCCCGCGGAAAATGGGGCGGAGCCGCAAAGCGCAGTAGGATCCGAATCCGATGACAGTACCGGTGAGGACTCCGGCGGGTTCTTCTCCCGGCTTCTCGGCAGATAGGCCCCACTACGCGTGTTTGGGATGAGTACTATCTGAAAGAGAGTGATTCAGCGAATGGGGCGTGGTGAGTTACTCGCCGAGTACCGAGGTCAGGTGTGCCTTGATCCGCTTCCGGCGCTCTTCTACAAACTTGTCGAAGTTCTCTAACTTGTGGTACTCGGGATCGGTCGGGATGAAGTGTCGGTCATAGAAGCCCTCATTCTGGTCGGTGACCCACTCCTCGAAGGGGGCGTCCTGTTTAGCGGTGTTCTCGCCTTCGGTGAGGAGCTGTAAGTTCGCTAGTTTGTCGCGCTCTTCGGTGAACGTCTGTATTGTCTCCTCAGAGAACTTGTTGTCCCGGAGGGCCGACTCCTGTAGTTGCGACGATGGGAAGATATGGTCCTGGTGTGGTTTGACGCTCCCCCAGTCGTTTTCGGGGTACAGTAGCGACAACGCGAGGAACGTTCGTTTGCTCCCCTTCGTGTACTCCAACACGTTGTCTGCGACGTCCTCGGTGAATCCGACGACCTTGTTCAGTTCCCGAACCTCCTCGTTGAGTTCTTCCAGCGGGAATTCTTCGCCGTCCGTTCCTTGGAGCACCTCGCGGACGGTTCGAAGCACCGTGTCGGCGTTCCCGGTGAACGTGCCGTTCAGCAGCGATGTGATCAGCCACTTTTTGATGTCTTGTTTCGTCTGATAGTAGTCCTCGTCGCTCCGTCGGAGCTTATCGACGGTCAACCCGGTCCGTTTGAAGTAGTACGCGACGGGGATGACGGCATTACGGCTGGTCAGTGTCTTCTCGTTGATCCCGAAGTGGTTGATCAGTGTCGCCGCGGTCTCGATCGCCCGTTTGATCTCGGGCCACTCGTCTTCGATTTTCGAGACGTTCTCTCGGTTGAACTGTCCGACGCGGTATCTGACGGGAAGATCGCTGAGGACCAGACACGATTTGAGTAGGAAGTCCTTTCCGTAACTGTTCGTCGCCGGGAGTTGTGTGTTCAGGTGGTCAACGAACGAGGTGAGCTCCTCGCGGGCGTTGTACTCCGTCCAGTTCGCTTGTGCGATCGAGAGCAGAAGGTCGGATTTCTGGAGCTGCGTGCCGCCGTCGTTCGTCCGGATGAAGATCTCCAGGACCCGGTCGATGTCCTGTTCCTTCTCCTCGAAGTAGGTGATGTACGACTTGTCGTGGATACCGCGCCAGAGCGCGCGGACGTTGCTCCCGACGTGACGCCGCCGCGTCACGTTCTCGGCATCGACGTGCTCGTTTTGGATCTCGTGGATGAGGTCCTCCTGTTCCTCGTGTGTTGGATGATTGAGGATCGTACCGGTTCTCAGCCAGAGGTCGTCGCCCCGGGAGACGACTCGTCCGTCGTAGTCGTCGACGGGGAGGAACTGGAACTCGTACCGGGTGGTTCGGTCCCCGCCTTCCTCCAGCTCTTCGTTCGGGTCCGACGTGATGTTCAGGTAGAGCCGAGACTTGTTCCACGCGCTTTCGTTCCGGTACCACTTGTACGGCTGCTTGTACGTGTACGTTCCTTTGAGTCCGATGTAGAATGACGAGAGTCGCTGTTGCCCGTCGAGAACGAGTTTCAGATCGCCGGACCCGTCGGGTACGACCTGTGAGTTACGCGTCTGCGCGTTCGTGTTGATGTATTTCGTGGTCGTGATGTAGTCCTGAATGAACCCGTACATCGTGTACTGGTCGCGGTTCCGGTCCTCGATGTCCCAGTAGAGGAACGTCCCGATCGGGTACCCCTGGAGGACCGAGTCGAACAAGTCGGTTATCTGGTCTCGCTTCCAGACGATTTCACGTTGGATGGCCGGTAACAAGTAGTTCTCCTGCTGTATTTCTCGAACGGCCTCGGCGATGGTCACCCGCTGGTCGTACATGTCACGGCGACTCACGGGGTAACGGGTTAACCGTTGTGTCCCTGTCTTCGGCTCTCAATGGCGTCGTGACCCGACGACCGAGTCCGAGGACGGCACGTTCTCGGGCGGACGCGATCGAAACGTCGCACTGCGTCACGTGCGGCATCACGGTCAGTATAGCATTTATATCGGAACCGGCACACTTGGAGTACGCGCAATGCCTGTCCTCGATGACCTCTCCGGATTCGAGTTCGAGGACGTGATGGAGGACGTCTTCCGGAACCTCGGGTACGAGAACGTCCGGCAGGCGGAACGCACGGCCGACGAGGGCCGCGACGTCCTGATGGAAGAGGTCGTCGACGGGACGCGGCGCGGCGTCGTCGTCGAGTGTAAGCACACGGAGTCGGTCGGGCGGCCAGTCGTGCAGAAACTGCACTCGGCGATTGCGACGTTCGAGTTCGACGGGCCGAAACGCGGGATGGTGGCGACGACTGGCCGGTTCACCGGCCCAGCCGTCGAGTACGCCGAGCGGCTCCGGCGGAACGACGACCCGTACCCGATCGAGCTGATCGACGGCGAGGACCTGCGCGAGATCGCGGACGAGATCGGGCTGGACCTGTACAACGGCCGGATCGAGATCCTGTGCGACGAGACGCTTCGGCCGTTCGACCCGGCGACGTCGGTGGCCGCACCCGTCGAGGAGGCGTTCCAGGACATCGACAACATCGAGTCGGCGGACCTTCCCGCGCCGCACTCTCGCGTCACGTTCCGACCGGTCGTCGCCGTGACCGCGGACACGAACGCGGTCTTCGAGACGTCGGTCGGCGTGATTCACCGCGTCAACGACCGGTCCCGGTTCGTCGTCCACGCCGAACGCGGCCGCCCGGAGGCCGCGTCCGGTGACGTCTCGAACCTCGTGACGGAGAACCTCCACGCGACCGTCGAGCTCGACGCGGACCGGTTCGAAGATCAGTTCGACGCGGTCGAAGAGCGACGGTTCGGGCAGACACAGACCGAGTACAAGGACTGGGCCGTCGACCGACTCCGGGACCACCACACGACGACGGTCTCCTACACGGGAGACAACAACGTCACGTACACGAAGACGTGCGAGCCGAAGCGCTCCGACGTCTCAGTCCAATCGATCGAACCGGTGTACCTCCCGCAGGTTCGGCACACGACCGACCTGGGAGAGTACACGTACCCGTACGAGTACTTTATCGCGGGGCCGTCACGCGTGACGAGTGAGGACGGGATTCACCGGTGCGTCCACTGCGACACGGCCGGGACTGACGAGGACTACACGTACTGTGCGAACTGCGGGAGCGTCAACTGCGACTCGCACATCAGAACGGAACGCCTGGAGGGAACGCCTGTCTGTACCGGGTGCGCGGTGACCGAGCGCTTCGCGTTCAAGACGAAGTACTTCTACGACGCGGAGAACCGGGACGCGTTCCGTGAGGAGTACGAAGCGATGCCGTTCTACGAGAAGGCGATGGAGAACACGCCGCTCGCCGTCGGCGCGGTCGCCGTCGTCGTCCTCGTCTTGCTCGGGGTGCTCCTCAGTATCGGCGGTCTCTGACTGGTCTTCCCGACACGCTCGCTTTGTTCTCTGGAGCCGATATTTGAAATCACGATTTCTGAAATCGTGATTTCCGAAATCGAGAGTTCTATCTGTGTGGACCGAAGACTGGGAGTATGGAACGATTCGTTGATCGGGACGTCGAACTCGATCAACTTACGGGCTGTTACGAATCCGAGACGGCGGACTTCGTCGTGATCTACGGGCGTCGTCGTCTCGGAAAAAGCGAGCTCGTCCGTCAGTCGATAGCCGATCGGGACGACGCGGTGTACTATCAGGCGGTCGAGTCCACGGCACCGAACCAACTCGAACAGTTCGTCGACGCCGCCACCGCACAGTTCCCTTCGCTACGGAACGTCCGCCGCGACTGGGAGGTACTCCTCGAAACACTCGGTGAGCAAGACGCCGTCGTCGTCATCGACGAGTTCCCGTTCCTCATCGAGGAGGACGAATCCCTCCCGTCACGGATCCAGCGAGTGTGGGACATGGAACTACAGGAGACGGGAATGACGCTCGTGCTCGTCGGTTCGTCGATCAGCGTGATGGAGGACAAGGTCCTCTCCGGAAGCGCACCGCTGTACGGTCGCCGGACGGCGACGATCGATCTGAAACCCCTCGACGTGGCCGACACGCGTCAGTTCTTCTCGGAGTACGACCCCGAGACAGCCATCACCGCGTGGTCGATCTACGGCGGGACACCGTACTACCTCCAGACCATCGACCCCGACCGGCCGTTAGGAGCGAACGTCCAGCAGGCGATCCTGTCAGAGCGCGGGCTCCTGTACTCCGAGCCGGAGTTCCTGCTTCGAACCGAACTCCGGCAGCCGAACACGTACTTCAGTATCCTTCGCGCGCTCGCTCACGGTCGTCGTACCCCGAACGAGATCGCAGGCATGGCCGGCGTAGAGTCCGGGTCGCTCAGCACGTATCTTCAGAAACTCCGTCGGCTCCGGCTCGTCGAGCGTCACATCCCCGTGACGGAATCGTCGACGGCCTCGAAGCGCGGTCGGTACCGCATCGCCGCACCCCTGTTCCGGTTCTGGTTCCGGTTCGTGTACGGGAATCAGGACCAGCTTCGAATGCTCGGCGACGACGCGTACGGCGAACTCGTCGCCCCCGACATAGCCGATTACGTGAGCCCGTTGTTCGAACGCCTCTGTCAGCAGGCACTCTGGGATCTCGTAGACCGCCGGTTCCGCGATGTCGGTCAATGGTGGTTCAAAGAACACGAACTGGACGTCCTCGGCCTCAGCGACGAGGGACTCGTCGCCGGCGAGTGTAAGTTCACGTCCCAACCCGTGAGCGAAGGCGTGCTCGCCGACCTCGAACGCACAGCGTCAGAAGTACGGTGGGCAGAAGGACCCGCAGACGGAGAGACCCTGTACGTCTTGTTCAGTCGGTCAGGGTACACCGACGACATCGAACGGACCGCTGACACGCGCGACGACGTCCTGCTCTTCGAGCTGTCCGATCTGATCACGCCAGATAGCGACTCGTGAATACGAAATCGGAACGAACTGCTCTGTTGAAGCTGATGACCACACTGGGGCCACAATCCATGGAAACGCTATTGCCCCGCTCTCCCTTGTCGATGAGTTGGATCGGTCCACTCGGAGATTTCGGCCCTCAGTCTCTCTGCCAAGGCTCCAACTTCGATTCTCTCGACAGTACTCTTAGTATCGACAGTCGCTGACGGATTCCCCTGCCGCGTTCGCTTTCGAGGCCAGTACCGGCCAGCGGGATCCCTTCCGGGTGAACGTTCTGACCGGCGCGCGCGGAGGTCCGCGACGCCACCAGATACTTATGCATCGATCCGAGTCATATAACAGGATTCCCGGACGGAGGCGACCAGCATACGCCGACCGGTTGAGTTAGGAAGTTTCCGACCCCCGAAAACGCGGCCCGAAATCACGATTCGGGCGCTAGGAAGTCTGAAAAGAAAGAAATCGCACGGTTACAGTCCGTGCGTACTACGTATGGGTTGGGGCGGATTCGAACCGCCGGCCTCCCGACGCCGTCCAGCGATTACGGCCCACAAAAGGCCGTAGGACGGCGCGGCACGAAGTGGTGAAGTGTGTGGTCATCTCTCCCGTGTACCACGCCCGGCGTGAGTCGGCTTCAGAGACAACCAATGAGCCGACAAATGAAGCCCGAACGCGCCGTCGAACGGTATCTCAAAGAACGGAAGCCCGAAGTCTCGGAGTCAACCCACTACAACCATGCCTGTACGCTTAACGCCTTCTTGGATTTCTGCGAGGAGGAAGGGTTAGACAACATCTGTGACGTGGATGGCTTCCACGTTCACGACTTCAAGATATTCCGCCGCGAGGTCGGGGGCATCAACGAAGTCACGCTCTACAAAAATCTCTGTACGCTCCGTGTCTTCCTCAAGTGGTGTCGCTCGATGGAACTGGTCGATTCGAGTGTCGTGGAGAACATGATTCTCCCCGACTTGGAGGACGACGCCCGCGATACGATGCTCGATGCCGAGCGCGCCGACCAGATACTCAACTACTTGGAGAAGTTCGAGTACGCCACCCTCCGGCACGCGTTATTCGCTCTGCTGTGGGATACCGGCTTCCGTATCGGAACTGCCCGTGCTATCGACGTAGAGGACTATCACCCGGAAGAGCAATACGTCGAAATCAGGCATCGACCCGAACAGGACAGTCCGCTAAAGAACGGGACGCGAGCCGAGCGCGAAGTGAATCTCCATCCGTGGGTGTGCGACATCCTCGATGACTACCTCCAAATTCACCGTAACGACGTGACAGACGAGTACGGACGCGAGCCGTTGTTTTCCTCATCGAGGGGGCGAACCGTTCGGTCGAATCTCCGGATGCCATCCGTCTTTAGCTAAGCGAAGAACCGCGTGACAGCAGCGGCTTATCGAGGCTACTTTTCGGAAGGAATGAGGAGGTGTCGAGTGTGTACAACGAGACCTCCTCATCGAGAATCTTGCGTCGTCTCACTACACTGTTTCCCTCTGAGTTCCTTGAAGAGCACGCCGAGGAACTCGGCGTGGTCGAACGGGAGGGGAAGCTTCAGATTCCCGTCCTCGTGTGGGCGCTTGTGTTCGGCTTCGCCGCAGGCGAGAGCCGAACACTCGCTGGATTTAGACGCAGCTACAACTCTACAGCCGATGAGACGATCTCTCCCGGTGGCTTCTATCACCGGTTGACACCGTCACTTGCAGAGTATCTCCGCGACCATTCGTCTTTAGCTAAGACTCACACCTCGGTTGTGTAGCGGTAGCGAGCGTCTCTTGTAAGATCGGTCGTTGTTGATGGATCTTCTGAGCATCCTCGAGCCGCTCCAGCAACGGTGGTGGTGAGTAGCCGAGGTACTCACCGAGTTCGTGGAGAACAAGCTGGGCGTGCGACCGGAAGGTCGCCGCCCAGCGTTCCGGTGGAAACACAATCTCGTCGTCAGCCTGCTCGGTGACCAGATCCAACAACTCACGGCTCACTAGCAGCGACAGCAACGCCGCATACAGCAAAATCTCCACCACAACAGGGTTGCTCGTGTCGAACTCATCTAGTTCGTATTGCGTCTTCAACTCACGAAACAGCGTTTCTACCTCCCATCGACACCGATACAGCGTCCCTAGATCTGCTGGGAGAAACTCTTCTCTCGGTAGATTTGTGATATACAGATGGTAGTCGTCGGCGTCCTCGTCCCGGACGCCGACGACGCGGAACCGCTTCGTGTCTAGCGACCGTGTTCCCTCGTACTGACCCCGCTTGAACTCCGCTTCGACCTCTACGTCAATGTACTCCCGCGAGAGATCACCGACCACGTCGTGGATATTCTCCCCTTCCAAGGGAATGGCGCGGCCGCGCCATTCCCGTAGTTCCTCTGTTATCACCGGATTCGCGTTCTGCTTCAACCGGCTCACGAAGTAGCCGTCGTTCTCGTCGATCAGCGCAAAGCGGCGGTACTTGAAGTACGCTAGGTCGAACAAAACCAGCCGTCCATGCAGCCACGATCCCGTCTTGAACAGCGTGCTGTCGTGCGCTTTTTCATCGGTCACATCGATTCGTTCAATCGTCTGGTCGGTGGCATTGTGGAGCAGGTGGAGCTTCGCTCCAGCCTGCTCCTCGTGGCGAGCTTGGAACTCGTCGGAAAGGAACTCGTGCAACCGCAACACCGTTCCATCAGCGATCATCACGTCCCTGAATCGGTTGATATCAGCGTCAACAGCGTCGGGAACAGCGACCTCGTCGAGACCACGCTCGACGAGGTCGCGGAGATACTCTGCAAGTGACGGTGTCAACCGGTGATAGAAGCCACCGGGAGAGATCGTCTCATCGGCTGTAGAGTTGTAGCTGCGTCTAAATCCAGCGAGTGTTCGGCTCTCGCCTGCGGCGAAGCCGAACACAAGCGCCCACACGAGGACGGGAATCTGAAGCTTCCCCTCCCGTTCGACCACGCCGAGTTCCTCGGCGTGCTCTTCAAGGAACTCAGAGGGAAACAGTGTAGTGAGACGACGCAAGATTCTCGATGAGGAGGTCTCGTTGTACACACTCGACACCTCCTCATTCCTTCCGAAAAGTAGCCTCGATAAGCCGCTGCTGTCACGCGGTTCTTCGCTTAGCTAAAGACGGATGGTGGCGAAGGTCAAGCGACATATCCGTCGGAAGGTGTTGGACTACCAGCACAAAATCACGACGTGGCTTGTCCGCGAGTACGATGCTGTGTTCGTCGAGGACTTGGACGTGAAGGGGATGTTGGAGCAGTCGCACAGCGCTCGCAACAAGCAGGACGCGGCGTGGCGACAGTTCATCACGCTCCTCGAATACAAGGCAGACTTGTACGGCTGTCACGTCGTTCAGGTGGAAGCAGCAGGAACAACGAAAGAGTGCGCGAAGTGTGATGTGGAGACGCCGAAACCCATCTGGGTTCGAGAACACTCTTGTCCGTCGTGTGGCTTCGAGTGTGACCGGGACGCGAACGCAGCGATGAACATCTTACAGCGCGGCTTTTCTGAACTAGGGCTGGGATGGCCCGAAGACACGCCTGTGGAGACTGCGCTCCCTACGGACACCCATTCGGTGTCTGCAAAGCGCGTCATAGAAACAGGAAGCCCCATCACCAGAACCAAAGGTTCTGGTTAGCAGTCAGAAGCTCCGCTTCTGACGACACCCTCAACGAAGCCGCACCAGCGGCTGAGTAGGGTGGGGTAGTTCACGCCGCGTCAGCGGTCTGTGCTCGTCAGCGGTTCCACGCCGCGTCATCGCGATCGATATGTCTGTCACCGGGCGGTAACGCGTCGACGGCCCTGAGGACCGAGTCGGGTATCTCGGCGGTGACGGCGCGCAGATTCTCGGCGACGTGGTCGCCGGTCGCCTTCGGAATCGGAGTCACGCCGCGGGAGACCGCCCACGCGAGCGCGAGGACGGCCGGGGACCGGCCGCTCCGCTCGGCGATCGAGAGGAACGCCTCGTCGTCGAACAGCGCGCCCCGAGCCAGCGGCGAGTACCCGACGAGCCGGTGGTCGAACTCGTCGGCGAGCGCGCGAAGCTCGGTCTGTTGAAATCGCGGGTGACACTCGACCTGATGGGCCGCTATCGGTGCATCGAGGATATCGCGGGCCTCTCGAAGCAGATCCGGCGTGAAATTCGAGACGCCGACGTGCTCCGTGAGCCCGTCCGCCCGGAGTTCGTCGAAGGCGGGCAGCGTCGCCTCGGCGTCGTACGCATCGGTCGGCCAGTGGACGTACAGAAGGTCGACGCGGTCGAGTCCCAGCCGATCGAGGCTCTCGCGGGCCGTCCGTCGGACGTCCTCGGGCGCGAGATTCGTCGGATGGATCTTCGTGGCGACGGTCACGTCCTCGCGGTCGATGTCGACGGCCGGATCACCGCAGACGCGCTCGATCCCGTCGCCGACGGCCGCCTCGTTGTCGTACATCTGTGCGGTGTCGACGTGGCGGTAGCCGTCTTCGAGCGCGGCGGCGACGGTCGCGGTGCACTCGGTCGGATCGTCGAGCCCGGAGGTTCCGATGCCCAATGGGAGATCGAGCGGCGGCATACGCGGGAGTTCCCGCCCGAGGCTCAAAAGGGCACGCCGACGGGCGGTAAGCGAGCGCGTCCGACGACCCGCACACGGTTCAGACTCTTCGCCGTTTCGGCCGGTAGCGGTTTTCACCCCGCTGGAAACCCCGTAGCGTTATATAGGTCTCTGAGGGCCTATCGTCGCGTATGACCAACGGGATTCACGTCGAACTCTCGGTATCGGCCTGCGACGGCTGTCCGGTCTCGGCGCTCTCGTCGCACACGCGGGTCGAGGAGTTCCGCGTCGACCCGGCGGACAGACGGGTCGAGTTCGTCGCCGACGATCCGCCTGACGACCCACCCAACGGGCTGGATCTCGTCGAGTTCGCCGGACAGACGCACGGTCGGTACGAGATCGATTGCGAGCGCGCTGCGACCGACGGCGGTGTCGCAGTCGGCGCGGACGGGGCGGAGCAGACTGTCACAGGGGGCGCCGCGCCGTCCCCCGTTTCCGATGGATCGGTCACCGGCGAGGGGCCCTGTGACGGCTGTTCCTGCGGTGGATTTCCGGCGGCGTTCGCCAACTTCCCGGTCTCGCCGCGCCGCACAGAGATGGACGACGGCGAGCTTCTCGTGTCGTTCGTTCTCACCGGTCACGAGGAGCTACAGGCGATCGTCGACGAGTGCGAGGCCGCCGGCCTCGGCGTGGAACTTCGTCGGCTCTGCGTCGACCGCGGAAACGAGAGCGACGACGACTGCTGTCGCGACGTCGTCCCCGTCGACCTCGCTGGCGTGACGGACCGACAGGCGGAGATCGCGGCGGTCGCGGCCGAGAAGGGGTACTTCGGTACCGGCGGGGCGTCGGCGACCGACGTCGCCGAGGAGTTCGACCTCGCGAAGTCCACGGTGTCGGAGCACCTCCGTATCGTGACGGACACGCTCTTTTCGCAGGTGTTCGGCGACGGGAATCGTACTTAAACCACCGAACAGTTCGCCGTCAGGTACGCCGGGGGGTAGACCGTAGTGATCAGTAGCGGGGTCGAACCTATCGGTTCGGCTCCGGGAACCCATGACCCAGTGGACACAGCTCGGACCGCGGGAACGCGAACTTCTCGCAGTCCTGCGGCGCGCGGACGACTCCCTCACGGCGCGCGACCTACTCGACGCGGTGGTCGACCGCGACGACGACGTCGCGTATCCGACGGTTAAGCGGACCGTCGACCGCCTCGTCGAGAAGGGGCTCGTCACCCGTGAGCGCGAGCGATACCGCGGGAGCACGCGGCACCGCTACCGCTTCGACGCCGAGGCCGCCCGCGAGCGACTCGTCCCGGAGTTCGCCGACGAGTTCCAGACGGTACTCGGCGATCCGGCAGTCGAGCGGCTCGTTCAGGCGGTCCGAACGGAATCCGAGGACGGATCCGACGCCACCACCCAACAATGACTACTGACCCGAACGCGAGCGACGAGCGGACGGCACGAGACGACGAACATCGCGACGAAGAGCCGGCGGACGCGACCCGAACCGACGCGGACGCGGCCGACGCGGCCGAGCCCGAGATCGTTGACGGGAGGACGATCGAACACCTGCTGACCGACCACGAGCGCGACATCGCGTCAACGGCGCAGGGGACCGACGCGACCGCTGCGAAGCGGCCGAGTCTCGACCTCCCGCGCTTGGAACTCGGGCGACGCGACTTCATGAAGGCCGGCGCGGCCGTCGGCGCGATGAGCAGCCTCGCAGGCTGTACGAGCATCCTCGCCGACGAGGAGGGCGGCGACTCCGGCGGAGCGTCCGGCGGCGGCGACCACTCGGTCGCCCCGGGCGAGCACGACGAGTACTACGGCTTCCTCAGCGGCGGCCACACCGGGGAGATCCGCGTCGTCGGACTCCCCTCGATGCGCGAGCTGATGCGGATTCCGGTGTTCCAGGCCGAGAGCGCCCGCGGCTTCGGCCACGACGCGAAGACGACCGAGCTGTTAGAAGAGGAGGGCGACGGCCACGTCTGGGGGGACACTCACCATCCGCGAGTCTCACAGACTGACAACGACTACGACGGCCGCTGGCTGTTCGTCAACGACAAGGCGAACGGCCGGATGGCCCGCGTCGACCTCGAGTACTTCGAGACGGACGCGATCACGAACGTGCCGAACTGTCAGGGGGTCCACGGGGCGTGTATGCAGCTTCCGGACACCCAGTTGGTCTTCGGCGTCGGGGAGTTCCGCGTGCCGATGCCGAACGACGGCCGCGATGTTGACAGCCCCGACGAGTACGGCTCCGTCCTGACCGCGATCGACCCCGAGACGATGGACGTCGAGTGGCAGGTCGAGGTCGACGGTAATATGGACAACGGCGACGGCGGCAAGGAGGGCCGCTGGTTCTTCGCGACCGGCTACAACAGCGAAGAGGGAGTCACGGAGTCCGAGATGGCTCGCTCCGACCGCGACTACGTGAAGGCGTTCGACATCCCGGCCATCTGGGAGGCCGTCGAGAACGGGGAGTACGAGGAGATCAGCGGCGTGCCCGTCGTCGACGGGACGATGGACAGCTCTCTCAACGAAGGCGACCGACCGATAGTCCGGTACGTCGCGACGCCGAAGAGCCCGCACGGCGTCAGCGTGACGCCCGACGGCAACTACGCCATCGCGTCCGGGAAGCTCGACCCGACCTGTACGGTCATCGACGTGGAGGCGATCGCGGAGGTCGACGACCCGCAGGAGGCCATCGTCGGCCAGCCGCGGGTCGGGATGGGGCCGCTCCACACCGCCTACGACGACCGCGGTCACGCGTACACGACGCTGTTCATCGACTCGCAGGTCGTCAAGTGGGACTACGAGGCCGCGGTCGAGGCCGAGGCCCGCTCCGAGGGGCCGATCATCGAGAAGCACGACGTCCACTACAACCCCGGCCACCTGATCGCCTCAGAGTCGTACACGGCGTCGCCGCAGGGCGATTACCTCGTCTCGCTGAACAAGCTCTCGAAGGACCGGTTCCTCCCGGTCGGCCCGATCCACCCCGAGAACGACCAGATGTTCTACATCGGGGACGACGACGCCGGTATGCAGCTGATCAAGGACAAGCCGTCGTACCCCGAGCCGCACGACGCCAGCATCGTCCACAAGGACAAGATCGAGCCGGCGAAGACGTGGGACACCGACGACTACGAACTCGACTTCGTCCCCGAGGGCGAGGAGTCGTTCGAGCGGGTCGACGAGAACACCGTCGAGATCGAGATGTGGGCGCGCCGCAACGAGTACGCCTTCCCCGAGGTCACGGTCCGGGAGGGCGACGAGGTGACGCTCCGGATATCCAACGTCGAGACCACGAGCGACGTGATCCACTCGATCGCGATCCCGGAGTACGACATCAACCTCGCGTTGGCACCCCAGGACACCCGTGAGGTGACGTTCACGGCCGACGAGCCCGGCGTGTTCTGGGCGTACTGCGCGTACTTCTGTAGCGCGCTCCACCTGGAGATGCGCTCGCGGATCCTCGTGGAACCGCAGGACTGAACGGGAGCACCGCTCGCCCACCACCGAATCGCCATCCCACCACCGAATCGCCATTCCATTCACTCCCACGCCATGACAGCCTCACTCGATCGACTGACGGAACTCAGACGGGCGCTCCCGGTGACCGCGGCGGCGATGTTCGTCGTCGCCCTCTTCGTGCCCGTCTGGCAGATCGCCTTCGAAGCGCCCCAGTACCCCGAGGGCCTACTCGTCGAGCTGTACGCGTACCCGCGGCTCGGTGGTGACTACGCCGAGGTGCAGGCGCTCAACCACTACGTCGGGTTCTACTATCCGGACCCGGTGTTCGTGGAGCCGAACTACGCAGTCCATCCCGACGCGATCGCGGCCCCCGAGTGGATCCTCGGACCGATCGTGTTCCTCGCCGTGGCCGCCGCGGGGGTGTTCGTCGCGTTCGCCCCAACCGGTCGCAAGCTCCGACTCGGCCTGCTCGGCCAACTGATCGGGGCGACGGTGGCGTTCGTGGGGACGTTCACGATCGTTCAGTACCGCCTCTATCAGGCCGGGCATGCCCTCGGAGACAGCGCGCCCATCGTCGGGGTCGAGGAGTTCACGCCGCCGCTTCTCGGTGGGTACCAGATCGCCAACATCAGCGGGGTCGCGTGGTTCGGTCCCGGGGGGTACCTCACCGGACTCGGCTTCCTGCTGCTCGTCGCGGCGTTCCTCCTCCGCGACTCGCAGGCGACGATCGGCGAGGCGGTCGACGCGCTCCGGCGGCGTCGCCGAAGCGGTGACCAGAGCGACGAGCGCGGAGGCAACGTCCGTCCGACCGAGGAACCGCGGACGGGGGTGGACTGATGAGCGGCCTCTCGTGGCTCGATCGGCTCTCGCCGATCGGTCGGCTCCCGTCGTTCGGCCGACCGGTGTCCACGCGAGCGGCGCTTCCAGCGCGGACGCTGTTCCTCGCGGCCGCGGTCGTCCTCGCCGTCGTCCTCGGCGGCGTCGTGGCGGGGGCAAGCGGCGGGGCCGCGATCGGCGGGGGCGATGTAGACACCGCAGGAAACGGGAGCGATCCGGTCGTCGATCCGCCGACGTACGACCCCGACCGACCCACCGGGTCGGGGACGGCGACCGTGATCGCCTCCGACGGTGGCCCCCCGACCGAGTACGCCGACGTGACCGCCGCGGTCGACGCGGCCGCCCCCGGCGATACGGTCGAACTCGCGGGCGTCTTCGAGCCGGACGCGCCCGTGGTCGTCGACGATCCCGGCGTGACAATCGTCGCGGAATCGACACACGACGCCCTGATCGACGGCGGCGGAAGCGATTCCGTGATCGTCGTGCGCGCGCCGAACGCGACCGTCGAGGGCGTCTGGATCGACGACTCGGGAACGGACATGGAATCCGAAGACGCCGGCGTCTACCTCACGGAGGACGCAACCGGAGCGACGCTCGCGGACCTGTATCTCACCGACGTGGGGTTCGGCGTCTGGGTCAACGGCGCGGACGCGGTGACCGTGACCGACTCCCGAATCGAGGGCACGGAGGCACCGCGGTTCGCAGACCGCGGCAACGGCATCAACCTCTGGGAGACCGAGGGAAGCGAGATCCGCGACAACGAGATCACCGACGTGCGCGACGGGATCTACTACTCGTGGGCCTCGAACGTCACGGCGGCGGGAAACACGATGTGGGACCTGCGGTACGGGGTTCATTACATGTACTCCGACGGAAACCGCCTCGCGGACAACGTCGCCTTGGAGAACGACGTAGGGTACGCGCTGATGGTCAGCGAGGATATCGAGGTGATCAACAACACCGCGGTCGCGAACCGCGGAAAGAGCGGTCACGGGATCCTCCTCAAGGAGATCGAAGAGACGGTCGTCCGCGGCAACGACCTCGCGGTCAACGGCAACGGGCTGTTCATGTACAACGCCCAAGACAACGAGGTGCGGGACAACCTGCTGTACGCCAACGGCGTCGGAATCCATCACTCCGCGGGCACGCGGGGGACCGCGGTCGTCGCCAACAGCTTCGTCGGCAACGACGAGCAGGTGTTGACCACGACCCGGGACCTCGTGGCGTGGAACGGCACTGACCGCGGGAACTACTGGTCCGGCGCTCGCGTCGCCGACACCGACAACGACGGGGTGAGCGACGTGAGACACCGCCCCGCCGGTGCCGCCCAGCGTGTGGTCCAGCGGACGCCGGCCGCAGCCGTGTTCGCCGACAGCCCGGCGTTCGACGCGATCCGGCTGGTCGAGAGCCGGTTCCCGACGATCGAGACCGCGGGCGTCATCGACCACCGACCGCTCGCGAGCCCGCCCCACGACATCGACCCGTATCGCCCCTACGCGGCGGCCGTCGACGCCACCGCCGAGTACGACACGGAGCCCGGAGACGACCACCATCAGTAACCATGCGAATCGACATCACCGACGTACACAGGCGCTACGGCGACGTCGAGGCCCTCGCCGGGGTCGACTTCTCCGTCGAGTCCGGCGACGCGTACGGCCTCGTGGGAACCAACGGTGCCGGCAAGTCCACGCTGTTCGGACTGATCGCCGGCCACGACCACCCCGATGCGGGCGCGATCACGGTCGGCGGAAGCGACGTCCGGGCGCTCGGCTGGCGGATCCGAGAGTCGATCGGCGTCCTCCCGGAGAATCCCGGATTCCCGCCGGGAGAGACCGGCCGGGAGACGCTTCGCTTTCACGCCGACGTTCGCGGGGTCGGGTCGGACCCGGCGGACGCGACGGAGCGGATCGCGGGCGCGGCCGCCACGGTCGGCCTCGCGGACGCGATCGACCGCCCCATCGACGGGTACTCGAAGGGGATGCGCCGCCGGCTGGGGCTGGCGGCCGCGCTGCTCGCGAACCCCGCCGTCCTCCTGTTGGACGAGCCGACGGCCGGGCTCGATCCGAACGGGGTCGCCGCCCTGCGGGAGGTGTTGACCCGCGTCCGCGAGGAGACTGGCGTGACCCTGCTCATGGCGACGCACGCGCTCCGCGAGGCCGGGCGCGTCTGCGATCGCGTCGGCGTCCTCGACGACGGCCGACTGGTCGCGGAGGGGACGCCCGCAGCGCTCGCAGACGGTCACGAGGACGGGCTCGAAGGGGCGTTCGTCTCGCTCACCGGAGGTGGTCGCGATGCCTGAGGACACCCCGAGAGACGGGTCGATGGGAGCGGACCGCGCGGACGCGACGCCTGACGGTGGGGCCGCCGTTGCGTCCGCCAGAGCCGCAGACGCCACGGACAGCACGGGAGCCACAGGCGTCGCGGAAGCCACAGAAACCGCGGAAAGCTCGGAGGCCGCGGCAGCCGCAGAAGCCGCAGAAACTGCGGAGACCGCGGAGACCGCGGCAGCCGTGGCGACCGCCGAATCGACCGGAGACGACACCGTCTCGATTCCGCTCCCGCGTCCGCGGATCCTCGTCCGGATCGCGCGCCGAGAGGCCCGACTGACGGGTCGCCGTGGGTGGGCGCTCGGGCTGATCGGCGTCTTCGCCGTCTTCGGACTGCTGCTCGCGACATTCAGCGGGTCCGGTGTCGCCCCGTCCGGCTACGACCCGGTGGTCGCGAGCTACGTCGAGCTGGCGACGTATCTCGTTCCCCTCGCCGCGCTGGCGTTCGGACACGGCGCGGTCGTCGGTGCGGCCGAGCGCGGGCGACTCGGCGTCGTGTTGACCCTCCCGGTCTCCCGGGTCGAGGCGGCGATCGGCGTGTTCGCCGGGCGAGCCGCCGTGCTCGGCGCGGCGGTCGTCCTCGGCTTCGGCGGTCCGGGGCTGCTGCTGCTCCGCGAGCACGGGCTCGCGGGGTGGCCGACGTTCGCGTGGTTCCTGCTCGCGACCGTCGCTGTCGCTGTCGCGCTGCTCGGAGTCGGGGTCGCCATCTCCGCCGCAGCGCCGACCTCGACGGTCGCCCTCGCGAGCGCGCTGCTGGTGTGGGCGTGGTTCGCGCTGGTCCACGACCTGCTGGCGCTCGGCGTGCTCGCCGCGCTCGACGGTGCCAGTTCGTTCGTCGCCGTCGCGGTCGCCGCCAACCCGGTGTCGACGTACCGGCTGTTGGCGCTCGTCCCGACCGGTGCCGGCGGCGCCGGACTCTCGGCCGCGCTCGACGGAAGCGGGCTCTCGGCCGGCGTCCTCGTCGCGGTCCTGCTCGGCTGGATCGCCCTCGCGGTCGCGGTCGGAGCGGGCGCACTCCACCGCAAACGGATCTGACCGCCCCGCGTTTTTGCGAGATATTGCCGTCGAACTGGCCGGACTGGTGTCGCGGTCGATCGACGCGGTCGCAGAGGGAACCGGACGCGGTCAGTCGCGTACGTGGACCGACGAGCCGAGGTACTTGTGGACGACTTCGTCGACCCCGCCGGCGTTGAACCGACCGAGGTCGTCGGCGATCGCGTCACGCAGCGCGTCGCGGTACGCCTCGTCCGTTCGTAGCTCTCGAAAGTCGACGGCGACGACGTCGATCCGATCGGAGTCGTCGACGCCGAGGCGGGTGGCCGCCAGCCGCCGAAGCGAGGGTTCGTCGCCGATCTCGCCCCGCCAGAGTCGGTCACGGAAGAACAGCCAACCGTCCTCGCCGGGCGTGCGCGCCGGAAGCTCCATCGTCGTCTCGAACCGGTCGGGATCGACGGCCGCGTCGCACGGGTCGATCCGGAACGCGACTCGGAACACGTAGGCGGCGTCCATCGGGGGGATATCGTCCCGCAGAGCAAAAAAGTACATACCGCTCCGTCGTGTCGGTCCAGACGTATGTTGCATCGGCTTCGCGGCCTCGTCGAACGCGTCTACCGGCGACACCTCCGCAGCGAGATCGAGGACGTGCCGACGCACGTCGCGATCATCCAAGACGGGAACCGCCGATACGCGCGCGAACGCGGCGAGGACGCACCCGACGGCCACCGCGCCGGTGCCGACACCACCGAACGCGTCCTCGACTGGTGTGCGGATCTGGGTGTCGAGGAGCTGACGCTGTACGCCTTCTCGACGGAGAACTTCGAGCGCCCGAACGAGGAGTTGGATCCGCTCTTCGACCTCCTCGAAGCCAAGCTCCGCGATTTCGCCGACGCCGACCGCGTCCACGACCAAGGCGTCCGAGTCCGCGCGATCGGCGACATCGACCGCCTTCCCGATCGCGTGCGTGACGCGGTCGACTACGCCGAGCGGCGCACCGCGGACAACGACCGGTTCACGCTGAACGTGGCGCTCGCGTACGGCGGCCGGACTGAACTGCTCGACGCCGCCCGCGCGATTGCCGAAGACGTCGCCGACGGCGACCTCGCGCCCGCCGACGTCGACGCCCATGTCGTCGAAGACCGACTCTACGACCGACCGGTTCGTGACGTCGACCTCATCGTGCGCACCGGCGGCGACGAGCGGACCTCGAACTTCCTGCCGTGGCACGCCAACGGCAACGAGGCCGCGGTGTACTTCTGTGCGCCGTACTGGCCGGAGTTCTCGCAGGTCGAGTTCCTGCGAGCCATCAGGACGTATCAGGCCAGAGAGGAGTCGTGGCAGCGGGCCCGGGCGGACCGGGCGGCCGCGCTCGTCACGGCCGTCGCCGAGGCCGAACTCGCAGAGGCGCACGCCGTCGCGCAGCGGCTCAGAGGCCGGATCCCGCGGCTCGACGCGGACGCGATCGCCGGCGCGCTTGCGGGAACCGACGAGGCCGACGACGAGGCGACCCCGTCCGGCGACGAGAGCGTCGGTCCCGACGAGACCCCGGGTAGCTCCTGCGACGAGGCCCTCGCCGCCGACGCCGTCGAGACGGACGCGGAGCTGGCGGACTGATCGGACTGGAGAAGCGGTCGTCGGATGCTACGCCGGATTCTTTCGCGTCAAGTCGCTGCCGCAGATCGGACACCGCTCTTTGTTCTCGTCGAACGTGCGGTTACAGCCGACGCACTGGAACCGCCACTCGCGCTCCTCCGTGATCCCGTCGCGCGCGATGGCCTCGACCGAGATGTCGAGCCGCTCGGCGACGTTCTGCATCGCGTAGTCGTCGGTGACGAGGGTCGCGCTCAGTTCGAGCGCGGTCGCGATCAGCCGGGTGTCGGTCTCGGAGAGTTCCGCCGCGTCGCCGGACCCCTTCGCCGCGCGCCGCACGTTGTCGATCACCTCCGGAGCCGGGACGTGTATCGTCATTCCGGAGCCTTCCATCGCGTCGAAGCGAAGCGCGCCCTCGCCGGTGAGTTCGTCGTGGACTTCGGGCACTGAGACGACGTCGTCGTCGGTCGTGTACTCGTGGATGAACGCCGAGGTGTCGAGAACGTCCATCAGCGGGCGACGACGATGTAGTCTTTCACCGCCTGCACGTTCGCAACCGGCACTTTGAGACGCCCCATCTCGTCCACGTCGAAGCTCAGCCGATCCGTGCTCAGCTGCTCGTGAGGGCTCACCAACAGGTCGTTGAGTTCGCCCGATTTGAGGTCCATCGTGATGTTGTACAGGTCTCCCAGCTCCGTTCCGTCCGAACTCATCACCGCTTTCCCGGAGAGGTTCTCCGCGAGGATGTCTACCATGTGCGCTACGTCCCGGCCGACGGTCTTAAACGCCACGGGGGCGTCCGACGAGCGACGGACGCGTTTTGAAAGGCTTAACTGACGCCCGGGCGGAACGACTGGTAACCGACCTTTTCGGGGCGATCACTGATGACCGACCACACAAACGCGGACACCCTTCGGACGCCGATCGTCGCCGTGCTGGGCCACGTCGATCACGGCAAGACGAGCTTGCTCGACACGATCCGCGGCTCCGCCGTCAGCGAGGGCGAAGCCGGCGCGATTACCCAACACATCGGGGCGACGGACATCCCGCTCGACACCATCTCCGAGATGGCGGGCGAACTCATCGACCCGTCAGACTTCGACCTTCCGGGCCTGCTTTTCATCGACACGCCCGGCCACCACTCCTTCTCGACTCTGCGCGCCCGCGGAGGTGCACTCGCCGATATCGCGGTGCTTGTCGTCGACGTCAACGACGGGTTTCAACCGCAAACCGAGGAGGCGATAGACATCCTGCGGCGCACGGGAACTCCCTTCGTCGTCGCCGCCAACAAGGTCGACACGACGCCGGGGTGGAACCCGCAGGACGGCCAGCCGATCCAGCGCAGTCTGGAGGCGCAGTCCGAGCGAGCCGAGTCGATGCTCAACGAGAACCTCTACGAGATTATCGGCCAACTCTCCGACGCGGGGTTCTCCGCCGACCTCTACTGGCGCGTGCAGGACTTCCAGAAGAACATCGGCGTCGTCCCGCTATCTGCGCTCACCGGCGAGGGCGTTCCGGACCTGCTGACCGTCCTGATGGGGCTCTCCCAGCGGTTCATGAAAGAGGAGATGGCGATAGACGTGCAGGGAGCCGGCGAGGGGACGGTCCTCGAAGTCAAAGACGAACGGGGGTTCGGTGCCACCATCGACACCGTCGTGTACGACGGCGTGATCCGCAACGGCGACACGATCGTCGTCGGCGGACAGAACGAGCCGATCGTCACCGAGGTCCGGGCGCTGTTGCGTCCGCGGGCATTAGAGGAGATCCGCACGGAGAAGAAGTTCGAGAAGGTAGCTGAGATCGGGGCCGCGGCCGGCGTGAAGATCGCCGCACCGGAACTCGATCAGGCGATGGCCGGCGCGCCGGTCCGCGTCGTCCGTGACCGCCCGCTGGAGGACGTGATCGCGGAGGTGAAAGCCGAACTCGCAGAGATCGAGGTTGACACCGCCGAAGACGGCGTCGTCGTCAAGGCGGACACCCTCGGATCGCTCGAGGCGATGGCGAACGCCCTGCGCGAGGCGGAGGTTCCCATCCTGCGCGCCGAGGTCGGCGACATCGCGCCGCGCGACATCGCCGTCGCGGAGACCGCGAACCAGGACGAACACAAGGCGATCCTGGGGTTCAACGTCGACTTACTCGCGAACGCGGAGTCGGAGCTGGAAAACGCCGACATGAAGCTGTTCACGGACGAGGTCATCTACCAGCTCATCGAGGACTACGAGACGTACGTCGAGGAACGCGAGCGCGCACAACAGGAGACCGTGCTCGACAAGGTCGTCCGCCCCTCGCGGTTCCGAATCCTTCCGGACCACACCTTCCGGCAGAACGACCCCGCGGTCGTCGGCGTCGAGGTCATCTCCGGCACCCTCCAGAACAACCGCAACGTGGGACTGTTCGAGGGCAACGAGTTCGAGCGCGTCGGACAGCTCTCAGGAATCCAAAAGCAGGGCGACGACGTGGACGAGGCACGCGCGGGCGAACGCGTCAGCATCGCCATCGACGGACCGACCGTCGGCCGCGGCATCGAGGAGGGCGACACGCTGTGGACCGAAGTCCCCGAGAAGCACGCGAAGATCTTAGAACAAGAGCTGAAAGAGGAGATCACGGCCGACGAGCGCGAGGCGCTCGCGGCGTACCTCGAAACCAAGCGGAAACGGGACCCGTTCTGGGGGAAGTAGGTAGCCGAACGCGACTCCAATTCGGCCCGGTCGTCTCACTCGATCTGTTGTGGTGTCGCCGCGCTCGACATCCACCTCTCGCTCATCGCAACGACTAATCCCCCGCCGGACGCTTCCCGAGGTATGACCGAGAAGGCCACCGCGCGAGCCCACCCGATTCAGGGGCTCGTCAAGTACCACGGGATGCGCGACGAGACGCTTCGACTCCCGTATCACGACAGTATCAGCCTCTGTACCGCGCCGACCGCGACGACGACGACCGTCGAGTGGCAGCCCGACGCGAGCGAGGATACCTACGTTATCGGCGGCGAAGACGTGGAGGGTCGGGCCGCAGAGCGGATCGACAACGTCGTCGAGCACGTCCGCGAGTTGGCGGGCGTCGACGCCGCCGTCCGGCTGGAGAGCGAGAACTCCTTCCCGTCGAACATCGGCTTCGGCTCCTCGTCGTCCGGGTTCGCGGCCGCCGCGCTCGCCCTCGTCGAGGCCGCCGGCCTCGACATGTCCTTACCCGAGGTCTCGACCGTCGCCCGCCGCGGGTCCTCCTCTGCCGCGCGCGCGGTCACGGGGGCGTACTCGCGGCTCGATGCCGGGCTCAACGATGCCGACTGCCGGTCGCACCGGCTCGACGTGGGCGTGAGCGAGGATGGCTTCGATCCCGAGGAGGACCTCCGGATCGTCGCTGCGCACGTTCCCGCGTACAAGGAGACAGAAGAGGCGCACCGCGAGGCGGCCGCGAGCCACATGATGCAGGCGCGGACCGCTCACGTCCAAGACCAGCTCGTCGAGATGACGGACGCCCTGCGCGCCGGGGAGTTCGACCGGATCTTCGAGACGGCCGAGCACGACTCCCTCTCGCTGACGGCCACCACCATGACCGGCCCCGCGGGCTGGGTGTACTGGCAGCCGGAGACGATCGCCGTGTTCAACGCGGTCCGCGAACTCCGCGAGGAGGGCGTCCCCGTCTACTTCTCGACGGACACCGGCGCGTCGGTGTACGTGAACACGCTTGCCGATCACGCCGACGCGGTCGAGGCTCGGATCGCCGAGATCGGTATCGACACCGACATCTGGAAGGTCGGCGGGCCGGCCCACCTCCTCGACGAGAGCGAGGCGCTCTTCTAAACAAAATCCGCGTGCGGTTGACGCGCGGTTCGTCTGCTTCGCTCACGGCTACAAGACATGCCCCGTACGCGAGACTGACACCGCGTCTTTGTAGTTCAAATCACTCAGTGACTTCTCTCACTGCGTTCGAGAAATGCACCGGCCGAGACTCCCGTGAGCAAAGCGAGCGGGAGTAAGGGCGGTGTACGACTGCAAGGAGTGCACCGGCCGAGATTTGAACTAGGGAAAGACGGTCGGCTCGCTTCGCTCGCCGCTGCGCCTTTCTGAGTTCGAACTCTCGGTGATTTCTCTCACTGCGTTCGAGAAATGCACCGGCCGAGATTTGAACTCGGGTTGCAACCATGGCAAGGTTGCGTGATACCACTACACTACCGGTGCGCACTTCGCGTCTTGTAGTTGACGAGTCTTCTACTTAAACCTGTCACATTCGGACGACGGCGTGGAGTCTTCGGTAGCCTGCGAATGCCTCGCTGCCGATTCACGATTAGTCTCCACGGCTCGCGGCGATCTCGTCGCGGTGCGCGGCGACGAGGTCAGCGAAGGCCGTCGCCTCCGCACGCTCCTGTGTCTCGTCCTCGCGGCGGTCGCGCATTCGATGTTTGATCGTTCGCAGAGCGTCCGGCTTTCCGGCGGCGATCTCCTCGGCGACGGTCCGTGGATCGTCGACGACGCGGGAGACGAGCCCGGACCGAAGCGCCTCGTCGGCGTCGAGGACACGCGCCGAGAGTGCGAAATCCATCGCGTCGCCCTCGCTCATGACGCGAGGGAGTCGAACGGTTCCGCCCCATGCTCCGAACAGCCCGAACGAAACGCCCGGCTCGCCGAAGGTCGCGCCGGGGGTCGCGACGCGGACGTCGGCCGCCAGCGCCATCTCGACGCCGCCACCGCGGGCGGCCCCGTCGATACCGCAGACAACGATCGTGTCCGCGTCAGCGAGCGCCGACGCCGTCCGTTGCCCTCGGCGTGCGAACTCGTCTGGGTCGTCCAGCGCGGCGACGGCGTCGAGATCGGCACCGGCACAGAAGGCGGCCCCCGCGCCGCGGAGATACGTCACCGGCGTCGCTGCGGTTTCGACGGCCTCGCGGAGGTCGACGAGGTCGCCCGGTCGGAGGGCGTTTCGGCTGTCGGGGCGGTCGAGCGTGATGGTGCGTACGTCGCCGTCGTCTCGGACGCGAATCATGGCTTCGTGTCTCGTTCGTTTCCAAAGGTCTTTGCCCCTCGCTCGACTATCGTTCGCTGATGGACGATGCCTCGCGAGCGCGTGACGCAGCCCGCGAAGCGCTCGCGGACGTCGAGCCCGACCAACTACGCGAGGCCCTCGAAAAACGGATTCTCGACGCCGCCGTGACGCCCGGAGTACTGGCGCTGATCACCGCCCGCGCGATCGATCCCGACATCGTTCTCGACGGTGTCCTCGATCGCGCGGCCGGCGTCCAACTCATCTACGAGGGACTCCGCCTCACTCGCGCGGTGGCGCACGAGGAGCCGTGGGTGACCGCGCCCACGCGGACCTCCGATATCGACGCCGACATGGACGTGCTCACCGCCGACGTGCTGGTCTCCCGCGGGTTTTCGCTTCTGGCGTGTACCGACGCCGCGGGTGCGGCCGTGGAAGTCGTGCGTGCGTTCGGCCGCGACCAGACGCTCCGCGATCGCGAGGAGACCGACCCGGCGACTGCGACCGCGCTCGATCGCAACTTAGAGGTCGACGCCCTCGAACTCGCCGTCGTCGCCGGGACCACCGCGGTCGGCGGCGACACTCCAGAGGAACTGCTGGCGTACGCTCGGGAACTGGCCGCCGACTACGACGGAGAGTTCCCGCCGCCGGGACGCGCGCTCCCCGAGACGACCGCCGACCGGATCGCCGACATCTCCGACCGTGCGGTGACCGTGACGGATCGGTGAGCGAGTGACGGCACGCCTCAGACGGACCCCGACCGGCGTCAGATCCGGGAAGGCGTCGCCGACGAATCGAAACCCCTAAAGTCGAATCCGGTCAACGAGTGATTGCGCGCCTGGGTAGCTTAGCGGTAAAGCGCGTCCTTGGTAAGGACGAGACCCCGAGTTCAAATCTCGGCCTAGGCTCTTCTCGCGCTACTGTTCTCCTAGAGACATCGACTTCAGACACAGATACCACGCCTCGCGAATCCGCGATACCGACGACACCGAAGGTACTTTTCGCTGCTACCAAATACCACGCGTAATGGTGAGCTATGAGGCGTTTGACCCGAACGTGGAGATAAACGGGCAGACGGTGGTGACGATCGTCAACGAGGCGATGGGGCGGTTCTCCGCCGCGTATCGGGAGCGGGCGCAGGAGGCGCTTGCCGAGGAGGGGATAACCGATCCGGCGGCCGACGAGTGGTATCCCCAGCAGACGTGGTTGAACGCGTTCGAAACGATCGTCGACGACTTACAGCCCCACGTTCTCGACCGGCTCGGCGAACAGCTCCCGGATGTCGCGGACTGGCCGAACGAGTACGAGACGGTTTGCGAGGGGCTACGGTCGATCGACGAGGCGTATCAGCGGAATCACCGCGGCGGAGAGATCGGTCACTACCAGTTCGAACAGATCGACGACAGAACGGGCGTCGTGACGTGTTACAACCCGTATCCCTGCCCGTTCGATCGGGGGCTCATTCGTGGCGTCGCCGAACGGTATGCACCCGTCAATGCCTTCGTGTTCATCGAGGAAACCGGAGACACTTGTCGCCGAGACGGCGACGATACGTGTGCGTACACCGTCTATTGGTAGTCACCGATCGTACGATTCGAGCGCCTCGCGGAGTTCCGAAGCGGTGAGATCCGACGTGAGCGCGACGATCTCTTCGAGATCCTCGTACGTCTCGGCTAGGTCCCGAATCCGGTCCGCCTCTACGCTGTCACGCTCCGCCAATTGAGAATCGGCACGCTGGAGCGTGCGCAGAGTGGTTTGGACCTCCCGCAGGATGTATTGTCGGAGGACGTCTTGAAGGATAATCCACACTTCGCGCTCGGCGGCAAACCGCACTCGGCGGCCACCGCCTTCTGAGGATCGACGGTAGACAAGCCCGATCCGGGTTAACGTTCGAGTGACGTTACTTATCGTAGATTTCGCGTATCCGGTCTCTTCCACGAGTTCTGCGATCGAGAGCGGTTCCGTAGAAAAGTACAACACACCGTAAATTCGACCGGCACTGCGGCTCAGACCGTACACCTCTGCGGACTGCTCCATCGATTCGATGACGCGCTCGCGTGCACCGACGGTGCCCTCCCCACTCATCTGTGTTAACTACCCATTTCGCGGTGGAGAGTGCTCTGTTGAATCATGTGTGCATCGTACAATCCGAAAGTATTAAACTGTTTGATTTGTTTGTTCGGCTTGTACCGAACAGACAGAACAAACTGCTCGGATTCACCCCACTCCAGATGGCAAGCGCCCTTCCACATCAGCCCCCGGTCGATCACGCCCCCGAAGAGGAGACAGACGTCGTCGTCGGCCAAGACAGTCGGACCGACGTGTTACAGGTTCTGTCTTCGCACACCGCACAGCGAATTCTGAAGACGCTCAAAGGGGATCCGAAGACCGCATCGGAGATCGCGGAGTATGTAGATCGCTCCGTCCAGAATGTCTCCTACCATTTGGATCGGCTCTGTGGGGCGGAACTAATCGAACCGACTGCGACGTGGTACTCCGAGAAAGGCCGAGAGATGACGGTGTACGCACTCACCGCGGAACGACTGGTAGTGCGATTCTGAGTTGAAGTCTACCCGGCATCGAGGCTCTCTACCTGACTGAAACGACTCTCTGACTCTCCGTCGGTTATTTACCACGCGTGCCGAGAGTGGAGATCGATGCCCTCCGAGCGAGCGTGGCTGTCCAGGCGACGGTTCATCGGTTCGGCGGCGGCCACTCTGAGCGCACCCGCACTCTCCGGCTGTGGCGGCAGCGGCAGCAGTTCGGGCTCTACATCGAGTGACGATCCAGACGCGGAGCCACCTGACGATGCCCTCCGTGCTCCACCACACGTCACGCTCCGCGGCTCGACGACGGAACCGAACATCGTGATGAGGGAGTCAACAGAGTCCGGGACCGGCGACTCCCCGAACGAGCGCGACGACTGGGCGCAGTACGTTCTCAGTGGCGACGACGACGCTGACGCGCTCACGTTTGCCGAGGTCGAGGGCGTCGACGAGGCCAGAGCGTTCCTCGATCAGACGGAGTTCGACTCGGAGACCGTCTACGTCGAACGACACCTCGTCGGTGAGTGCTACCGTCACCGACTCTGTTGGGTCCGGTGGACCCGCCGCGAGATCGAGACCGACTACGCGAGAGTCCTCCGTGACGTCGACGTGGCCTGCGAGGCCGACGCCCGCGTCGCCGTGACGAACCTGATTCGGCTCCCTGTCGCGCTCGACTCCGAACGGATCTCAAGCTACAGTTCGGGCGGCGGGAGCGGGGCCTGTCCCCGCCCCACCGAAGACGACCGACGGGAGGGAGACAGCTCATGACACGTCAAGAGCGCGGATCGCGCGTCACCCGTCGCGGGGTGATCGCGCTCTCGGGCGCAGGTGCGGTGGCGTCGCTCGCCGGCTGCTTGGGAAGCCGGTTCGGAACGAGCGATCGGACCATCGACGCCGACGCGCTCGCCGAGGTCGTGTCCGGTGACGCGCCGACCGTCCCGGAGACGCTCCCGGTCGACATTCGACCATCGTTCATCGACAGGCAGCGATCGATCGCGGAGTCAGACCTGTCTGCGGTCCCAGCCCCGTTCGACCGCGGGGAGGTCCCGAATGGGGTGATCCGGACCCGGCTGAACGACGCCTTCGAGTCGGCCACCGATTCGATCGACCGGATCGACGAAGCGGAGACGCCGTACACGCGTCTCACCCGAGCGAACACGGCCCGCAGCCGGGCTCATTACGTCTGGGCGGCGTGGCAGGCGATCACCGGAAGTCTGTCTCGAGAAGACCTCGACGGCGCGATCCCAGCCATCGAGGATGCGATAGCGGAGTTCACTGCACGGTGGTCGTACGTCGGCGACGATCCCGTCCGCGCGGTCGTCGTTCACCACGAAATCGAGACGGAGATCCGAGGTGCGCGAAACTGGATCACGTCGCGCGGCCGTCGACCACCACGGAACAGCGGCACCGCGCTCGCGGTTGCAGACCGCGCCGAAGATAACGAGCGGGCCCGAACGAACGTCGATGTCGCATCGTACGTCTTCGATCGCTTCGACCGTCTCGACGAACCCACGGACCAACGGTCACGATTCGAAGACGTCCGAGAGCGCCTCCGTGACCGACTGCGCGATCAGCGTGCGTCGCTTCCGACTCGGACCGTGGAGGATCCGACAACACTCATCGACCGAGACGTCGGAGAGACCGCGGGCGTGCGGGCGGTAGCCGATCTGGGATCCGAGGCCAGATACCGAACGACCGCCGCACTGGAACCCGACGACAGTCCGTCCCTCGCGAGAGACATCCACGGCGCGGCCAACGCCGTGGTGTACGCCCGAGCGTTTGACTCCCTCCGTGCCCGGATCGAGGGCGGAGATGACATCTCCGTCGAAAGCGCCGCCGACGTCGCCGCTCTTCGGACCGCGGCAATCGATGCCGTGGAAACTGCACGCGACACAGACCGGGGCACCCCGCTCGTTCGCGCGATGCTTCCGAGATACACCAGCGGGATGGCGCGGACCGACACCCGCCTCGAACGGCAGTCGGGGGACGTCAGTGTGCAGTCGATCGCGGTCGATGCGATCGAATACGTTGTCGCGGCCGCGATCTGTCGGGCGCTCGTGCCCGTGTGTGAGACCGCGGGAACCCTCCTTCTAGACTCCTGACATCCATGGGGAGATCAGCGACCGGTGGCTCTGTTGAACTCCTCCACAGATTCCCAAATTGGGTGTCTCGGGGTCGGTCGAAAGACTGGTTCTTCCGGGATGACCGGACGCTCTCGGTCTCGAACCACCTGACTCCGAGGCGGTTCACGCTAGATCCAGTATCTCTCGTGGGTTTTCGTAAACGACTCGACGGACGTCCTCGCGATCAACGCCGAGACGGAGCAGGTCGAGCATCGTCCGCTTCATCACGAACGGGTCGTTGTCCATCGCGCCGATGAGGTCCGTGTCGACAACGATCCGGTCGCTACCGTGTGCGTCGATCGCTGCAGCGATATCGCGAGCGTCAATTCCGCGGAGCCACGGTGCACTTACGCTGTACGCGAGATAACAGCCCGTGTTCTCCAACACAAAGTCCCGGACGCTCCGGCCGGCGTGATCGATCACGAGTTGCTCGTCGGGCAACCCAACTTCGTCGGCGAGCGCAAGGTCGATTTCGACGGCCTCCGTTTTCGGATCGTCCGAGGATAACAGAGGGTCCGTGAAATTGCGATTTCCCTCCTCGTAGCTCTGGACGTGTCGCGGGTCAACATCGCCTTTGCTCGATCCCGGCGTGTGGACGAGCACCGGAAGTCCCGTGTCACGTGCGACGCGAAACTGCTCGCGGACGACTTCCTTCTGACCCTCTAGCGGCCACGATGTGGTGTGTTGTGTCGACTCGATTCCCGTTTCTCCGATAGCGATCACTCGATCGTCTTCACAATACTCGGGGAGCACGGAGACGAGTTCGTCGGCGTTCTCGACTCGAGACCACGTGTGAATTCCGACGGCGACGTACTGATCGTAGAAGTGCCGGTGATCAAACGCGGCAGCCCGCCGAAGTGCGTCATCCCACAGAAACCGGACGTCATCGGAACTCACCGGACGATACGGTGCCCAATAGTACCCCGCCGCTATCGCGACCGCCGCTTGTCCGCCGCTCAGATCGAACTTCTCGCGGTCATTCCACGTCAACGACTGTGTGTGCTGGTGAATGTCGACCCACGGAATGTCGACCGGCTCTGGTGCCGCCCCTGCTTCCGGCGGGTCGCCTATCGGTCGTTTCGACGGTCCACTCATCGGTATTGCCACTCGGGACGCTCAACGCAACTGGGTTTGTCTCGCACACTCCGCTGACATATCGACGTTGCGTTGTGTCTGTTCTCATCGAGACGGATCGCAGGTGTCGATGAGTGTCGAGTCCTGCTCCGTGCTCCGTTCTCGATTCGGCCGAGTTGTTTTGTCATGTGTTAACACAAGTATCCCCGCCAACGGATTAATAGTTTGCTGAAAACAGCGTGTCGTATCTCTGAAAATTTGACAGTCTTGCTGAAGTCCACGACGGATCAGAAGTTAATAGGTAAATCCGACGACCGTATATCCCTCCATTAAGTTCACGTGTGCACAGACCGCCACAGCAGACGCTCAAATCTCGGAGTTCCTCGGTCTCAAGTGGAATCACACACAGACTCCAAACAAACTCCCAGAGTTCTTGTGGCGATCAACACCCTCCGGCACAAGAGATTTGTTGGGCTGTTCATTCCCTCGAGTATCGGTTCGATAGTCGTTGGAACGCGCGATCTCCGGAAACGAACCAGCCCCCGAGCCGAACTGCCGGCGCTACTCGTGTCGGTACTCCTTCTGGAACCCCTTGAACTCGGACCGGTGGGCCTCTTCGTCGCTGAGGATCTCGACCGCGAGATCCTCGGTCACCGGGTCGTCGACCTCCCTCGCGGCGTCGACCAGATCGTGGTAGGTCGAGATGGCGGCCTCCTCCGCGTCGAGCACCCCCTCGATGACCGCCAAGACGTCCGTCGAGTCTTCGGGCGGTTGGAGCGAGTCCTGTCTGGCGGTGAAGTCCTTCGACGATGGCGGGCGTGCGCCCAACTGCTTGAGGCGCTGTCCCAGCTTGTTCGAGTGGGCGAGTTCCGCCTGAATGTCCTCCTGCAGGCTCTCCTTGATCTCCTCGGCTCGGACGCCTTCGAGGATGATCGCGTTCGTCTGGTAGTTCATCACGGTCTCGATCTCGTCCTCGTAGCTCCGCCGCAGTAGCTCGACGGTACGGTCTGAAGACATAGCACCCGAAGGTCTCCCGGAGACCGCATAGTTATGATCGGTCTATGTACGTCTCCCGTCGAGTAACTCACCGTTATTTAATTTGCGCCGATGCGTTTCCCGGATTATGTACTTCGCGACCCGGACCGTGGGTTCGATCGGCCCCCGAAAGGCGATCGCCCCGCCTGCGGTGCGTGGCGGGGGCGCCCTCCGCGCGATGACCGCCGCGTCGACCGACCGTTGCGCGTACGGGATCGTTCCGGGACGGTCGGCTAACCTCCCGGTCGGGAGATGATGGTACCGCTCGCGGCGCCGACGGCGTCGCTCCAACGGGCCCTCGAACCGGACCCCGGCCCGGAGGAACTGAGCGTCCTCTGGCCGCTCCTCGTTCAACTCGGCTGGTTCCTCCTCGGACTCTCGGCGGTCGTCCTGATCGGACGGCTGCTCGTCCAACCGGTTCTCACGCGCGCGGTCCGGCGACGGAACCGCAACAATCCGACGCTCCAAGCCGCAGTCGTCCTCTACTTCCGTCTCTTCGTGGTGGTGGTTGGCGCGCTGGTCGGGGTAGCGGTCGCCGGCTACGGCGCGTTCCTCGACGACTCCGCGCTGGTCATCAGCGCGGTCGCGCTGGCAGTCGGGATCGCCGCACGCGAGGTGATCGGCTCGCTCGTCAGCGGGATCGCGTTAGTCCTCGATCCCGAGTTCAACGTCGGCGACCACATCCGATGGAGCAACGGGGAGGGCGTCGTCCAGTCGATCGCGTTTCGGTTCACCCGCGTCGAGACGAACGACGGCGAGCTCGTCACCATCCCGAACACGATACTGACCGCTCACGAGATCGTCAGACCGTACGGGCGCGGGAACCTCCGGATCGTCCAAGAGCTGGGCGTCGACTACGCGGACGACCTCGACGAGGCGTTGGCCCGACTCACCGATGTCGCCCGTGAGACGGACGGGATCCTCGCCGATCCGCCCCCCAGCGCGTACGTCGACGAACTCGGCGACGACGCGGTTTCGATCCGCGTCCGCTACTGGGTCGCCGATCCGACCCGCCGCGACGTCTTCGCGGTGCGGTCGGCGTACGCCAAGGCCGCCAAGGACCGTCTCGAAGCCGGCGGGATCACGGTCAGCCCGGCCGCCGAACACGAACTCACCGGCCGGATCGCCCTCGACGACGCGTCTCTACGTGACTGAGACGGTGACTCCCGAGGTGTGGCGGGCCGCCGCAGCGCGTCGGATCCCGTCTCACGCGCCACCGATTCTGTCGTGTTCCGCGAAGACGGCACAGACCCAACGACGACGATTCCTCGGTCACCGGCCGTGCGGAACCACTCGAACCTCCGCACGCCGGGTAAGCACGGGCACACTCACGGAGCGGCACTCGGGACGGCGGTCGGCGAAACGGCGCCGCTCCGGACGACAGACCCGACGTAATCCGCCGGTACGAAAAATAAGACGACGCTATTCGGTCGTGTGCGGCGGGGTTCGGGCGTCGATTCTCACCGGTTCGACAACTTGCGGACCGGAACACTGTACGGTGTTCTTACTAAAGTCCTCCCGCGGACAGCGCAGAGACATGGAGACCGTCGTCGATGCCACCGTCCCGTTGGATCAGTTCGTGCTCGAAGAGGCCATCGAGCGGGTTCCGGACGTCGAGTTGGAGTTCGTCCAGTCCGCTGTCCACAGTTCCGCGTGTCCCATGCCGTTCCTGTGGGCGTCGACGAACCACCCGGACCGACTCGAAACGGCTCTGGAGGACGACCCCTCTACGGAGCGCGTGAGACACCTTTCCCGTGACGACGACCGCGACCTGTACTCGGTCGACTGGACGGCGGGCGCGACCGGCCTCATCGACGGGTTCTCCGAGGCGGACGGCTCGGTTCTCGACGTCCGCGGCACCGCCGACCACTGGCTGTTCCGGATTCTGTTCCCCGACCGCTCGATGGCGTCCGAGACGTTCCAGACGTGGTGCGACGCCGGGACCGACGTCTCGCTCTCCCGCGTCGGTAGCCTCTCCTGTCGAGCGGGCGACACGGGGGGGCTGTCGGCGACGCAGCACACCACCATCGCGCAGGCGTTTCAGACGGACTACTACGACGTCCCGCGGGGCACGACGCTGGAGGAACTGGCGGCGGAGTTCGAGGTGTCACACCAGGCCGTCTCCGAACGCCTCCGACGGGGTCACTCCCACCTCGTCGAGCGGATGCTTTCGGAGTCGACGGTCGGGTCTGAAGGCCGCCCGTGAGGGTCGTTCCGCGCCCCCTCCGGAGCGGTAGCGCATGAGTTTCCCGTACGCGCGCTCGGCGGAACGCGCCACCCGGATCGTCCGGGGCGTCGTCCGAGAGGCCCGAACGAAGAACGTCGCATTCATGGCCGGGAGCATCGCGTACTCGGCGTTCGTCTCGCTGCTTCCGCTCGTGTTGCTGCTGGTGATCGCGGCGTCCGTGGTCGGCGGGGAATCGCTGGCGGGCCGCGTCCGGAGTGCCACGGGGAGCTACCTGTCGCCGACCGGCCAGTCCCTGTTGGCCGACAGCATCAGTCAGGCCGGGAGTCAGACGGGGCTTTCGGTCCTCGGGATCGTGGTCCTTCTTTGGGGCGTGTTTCGGGTCCTGCGCGCGCTCGACACGGCCTTCTCAGCGATCTACGACACCCAGCGGCGGAACGACCTCCCCAACCAGTTCAAGGACGGGGCCGTCGTCCTGGTGGCTCTCGGGGCCGCGTTTCTGGCGGTGCTCGCCGCGGCGACGATCCTCCCGTTCGTCCCGAATATCCCGTTTCCGGGGCTGGTACGGAGCGCGTCGCTGATTCTCGCGCTCTCGGTCGTGTTCCTCCCCGTCTTCTACGTGTTCCCCGACGCGGACCTGTCTCTGCGGATGGCTCTCCCCGGTGCCGTGGTCGCGGCCATCGGCTGGGCGCTTCTCAATGCCGGCTTCGGCGTCTACGTCGCGTACTCGTCGACACAGGACCTGTACGGCGTCATCGGCGGCGTCATCCTCCTCATCACGTTCCTCTACTTCGGCGCGCTCGTGATCTTGATCGGGGCCGCGACGAACGTCGTCCTCATGGGCCGCCGCGCCCCGGCCTCCGCCGAGACGGCGAAGGTTCAGTGAGACTTCAAACGACTGCGAGAGAGTCCAAGATCAGTTATCAAAAACCGTGAGGAGGTACGCGCCGATGAGCGCCCGCAGGGCGCGAGTATCGAGGAACCAACGGTTCCCCTGAGTGGCGCTACGCGCCACGGGCCGCCGGATGAAAGACGGCAACGAGTCCGGGGGCGGAGCTGGAATTACGAATGCCATACTCGGATACGACCTCTATAACAATTCGCCAGCGGCCCGTCGGAGAGCCTGAGATGGAACGAAAGAAGGGTCACAGCCGAGCGGTGACAGACGGTGTCGAAACTGGATTCACGAACGCCGAACGCGCGCCGACGAACCGTCCCCCGGTCGATGTTCTATGACTGCGTCTCAACCCACGAACGACCTCATCGCGACTCTCGATGCCGGAGACGTCGCACTCGGTGTACTCGACAATACGTACAGTCCGACGCTCGTGGAGTTCTACGGTGAACTCGGCGTCGATTTCGTCTGGTTGGACTTCGAACACGGCGGGCCGGATCCGTGGGACGGGAGTCGGGTGGAAGACCTGCTCCGTGCGGGCGAACGGACGGACGTGGAGTTGCTCGTACGGCTCCCAGATACGGATCCGACGCTCGTCCGGAAAGCGCTGGACCTCGGCGCGAGAAACGTGTTCCTTCCGCGCGTGGAAACCGCCGAAGAGGTCCGAGACGCGGTTCGATCTGCGCGGTTTCGTTACGAGGGCGACCCCGGTGACCGGGGGCTGGCGTCGCCGCGGGCCAGTCGCTGGGGGCTCTCTGACGACTACATCGCCGCCGAAGACCGGGAAACCCTCGTCGGCGTGACTATCGAGACCGAGGCGTCCGTCGAGAACTTGGATGAAATTCTCGCCGTCCCAGAGCTGGGATTCGTCTTTATCGGTCCGTTCGACCTCTCGGTGTCACTCGGCCACCCGGGCGAAGTCGATCATCCGCGGGTACAGGAAGCCGTCAAGACGGTTCGATCGAAGGCCGCCGATGCGGACGTCCCCATCGCGGGTCTCGGATTCGGGATGGACGACGTCAACGAGAAAGCGGCGAACGGCTACCAGATGCTGAACCTCGGGAGCACGACCGCGGCGCTCGAAGGGGCCGTCACCGACTGGCTCGACGCCTACGAACCGAACGACACGTGAGACAGTCGGTCGCTACGGGTGCGTCTCGATCGATCACGGGAGTACGCGGCGGAATCGACTGAGCGGTTGAGTATACGCTGAATCACCGTGTCACTGTCGGCTACTTACGAATGAACGGTGACTCTGCCGAGAAAACACCTCACGCCTCTTCAACCTCGCCGCTCACGGATACTAAATATCGGAGACGGGATCCGCGCGCTGACACGCTCGATCACTCGACGGGGACTTCGACGAGTGACATCTCGTCGTCCGCGGCGCTTTCGAGCGCCGTGCGAAGTTCCGCCGTCGAGGCCGGCCGATAGCTCTCGATCCCGAAGCTGTCGGCGAACGCGACGAAGTCGGGATTCGTCAGCCCGGTCCCGAACGAGTCGCCGGTGTGTGCGACCTGTTTCTCCGAGATGAGTCCGTAGTCGTCGTCGGTGAAAAGCAGGATAGTGAACGAACAGTCCATCCGCGTCGCCGTCTCGATCTCGGCGGCGTTCATCAGGAACCCGCCGTCACCCGTCGCCGCGACGACGTTCGCGTCGACCGCGAGGTCGGCTGCTACCCCGCCCGGGACCGCGATCCCCATCGAGGCGAACCCGTTCGAGACGATACAGGTGTTCGGCTCGTAGGTCGGGAAGTTCGCCGCGATGGCCATCTTGTGGCTGCCGACGTCCGAGACGAGCACGTCTTCAGGCGCCATCGCCTCCCGCAGCACCGGCAGTACCGACCGGACGGTGAACGGCGGGTCGGCGGGCGGCTCGCGGTCGACGTCCGCGACGATCCGATCGCGGTACTCCCCGTACCAGTCGGCGTCGAACGACGGGCCCTCTTCGCGGCACCAGTCGAGGAGGGATCCGAGCGTCCGCTCGATGTCCGCGACGACCTCGACGTCGGGATCGTACGCCTCATACACCTCCGCGGGCTCGCTGTCGACGTGGACGAGCGGGGTTCCGTCGCCGCGCCAGGCGGCGGGATCGTGCTCCGCGATGTCGTAGCCGACGGTGACGACGAGGTCGGCCGTCGCGATCGCCCGGATCGGATCGTCGTTCGACCCCGAATCGATCGTCATCAGCGACCGCTCGTCGGCGTCGGAGACTGCTCCCTTCCCCATGTACGTGGACACGACGGGGACCTCGGTGGCGTCGACGAACTCCCTGAGTCGCGTCGCCGCGTGAGTGCGGACGGCACCGTTCCCGGCGACGAGTATCGGTCGTTGCGCCTCCCGGAACTCCGCCTTCACTCGGTCGAGAGCGTCGGGGTCGGGGGCAGCGAACGCCACCCGTCTCCCGGGGTCTATCGGCCGCGTTTCGGTCGCTTCCGCGGCGACGTCCTCGGGAAGTTCGAGGTGCGTGGCGCCGGGCTTCTCGTACTGCGCGATCTTGAACGCCTTCCTGACCGACTCGTGGACGATGTCCGGACTGTCGAGCTGGGTGTTCCACTTGGTCACGGGGTCGAACGTCCGGAGGACGTCGATCGCCTGATGGCTCTCCTGATGGAGCCGCTCTAGCCCGCCCTGTGCGGTGATCGCGACGAGCGGACTCTTGTCGAGGTGGGCGTCTGCGACCCCGGTCAGGAGGTTCGTCGCGCCGGGACCGAGCGTGGCGAGGCAGACCCCCGCGTCCCCCGTGAGCCGCCCGTGGACGTCCGCCATGAACGCCGCGGCCTGTTCGTGGCGGACGGGGACGAACTCGACCGACGAGTCGCGCAAGGAGAACAGCAGGTCCTCCATCTCCTCGCCGGGGAGTCCGTAGACGCGCTCGATTCCCTCCCGTTCGAGACAGGCGACGAGCAGGTCCGAGACCTTCATCACTCCACCCACACCGTCTTGCGGTTGACGAACTCGCGGATTCCGGCACCGGCCAGTTCGCGGCCGTACCCCGAGTCGTTGACCCCGCCGAACGGGACCCGCGGATCGGACTTGACGAGCTGATTGACGTACACGCAGCCCGCGTCGATCCGGCCGGCGACCCGTTCGCCCCGGTCGCGGTCCTCGGTCCAGACGCTCGCCCCTAAGCCGAACTCGGTGTCATTCGCGAGCGCGACTGCGCTCGCCTCGTCGGCGATCTCGTACACCGCCGCGACGGGACCGAACGTCTCCTCGCTGTCGACCGGGCACCCCGCGGGCACGTCCGTCAGTACCGTCGGCGGATAGAACGCTCCCTCGCGGTCGAGCGGCTCGCCGCCGGTGACGACCGTCGCGCCCGCGTCGACGCTGGCCGTGACTTGGTCGTGGAGGTCGGCCAGCAGTTCCGGCCGCGCCTGCGGGCCGAGGTCGGTCCCGTCGGCCGTCGGGTCCCCGACGACGAGCGACTCGACCTCGTCGGTAAAGCGGCGGAGAAACTCGTCGTAGACGTCGGCGTGAACGACGAACCGCTTGGCCGCGATACAGGACTGACCGCCGTTCTGGTTGCGCGCCCACGCGCCCGTCTCGGCCGCGGCGGAGACGTCGGCGTCGTCGAGAACGACGAAGGGGTCGCTCCCGCCGAGTTCGAGGACCGTCTTCTTGAGGCGGTCGCCGGCGGCCGCCGCGACCGCCCGACCCGCCGGACCGCTTCCGGTCACCGTCGCCGCCCGGACGCGGTCGTCGGCGAGGACGGAGTCGACGCGGTCGGAGGGGATCAGAAGCGACTGGAAGGCACCCTCGGGGAACCCCGCGTCGCGGAACACCGACTCGATGGCGAGCGCGCATCCCGGCACGTTCGAGGCGTGTTTGAGGAGTCCGACGTTGCCGGCGGCGAGGGAGGGCGCGGCGAACCGGAACACCTGCCAGAACGGGAAGTTCCAAGGCATCACCGCCAACACCGGTCCGAGTGGCTCGTAGACCGTCTTCGCGGACGTTCCCGCCGGGCTGGGGTGGTGGTCGGCACCGAGGTAGGCGCTCGCGTGCTCGGCGTAGTGGTCGCAGCCGCGCGCGCACTTCTCGACTTCTGCGACCGCCTGATCGATCGGCTTCCCCATCTCCCGAGTCATCGTCTCGGCGTACTCGCGCTCGTTCTCTCGGAGGACGTCGGCCGCGGACTCCAACAGGCGTTCCCGGTCGCAAAGCGGCCGTCCTCGCCAGCTCTCGAAGGCGACGCTCGCTCGTTCGAGGGCGTCGTCGACCTCGTGTTTCGTGTGTTCCTCGTAGGAACCGAGCCGCTCGCCGGTCGCGGGGTTGACAGCATCCATAATTCCGATATGAGAAATCGACCTATAGTTAGGTGTCTGCTATCCTCCCCCCGCTCCAGACGGACGGCTCTGCGGACTCGTCGGCAGGGTTCGATGGGCCGGTCGTCGGCCGCCGGTACCGCTGGGATGGGGGTGTCACTGTCCAGTCTCCCGGCGGGCCGATACCGTCAGTCCTCTTCGACCGCGACCAGCGCCTCCTCGGGGGCGTCACACTCCGGACACGAGTCCGGCATTCCGCCCTCCAGATCGCCCATCTCGCCGCACTCCGAACAGCGCCACATCAGGTACCCCTCGCCGAACTCCTGTCCCGGAATGGTCTCCGCGTCGTCCCCGCCGGTCGAGCCGCTTTCCGTGATCGAGACCTCGAACCCGTCGGGGGTGTACCCGCTGACCTGGCCGAGGACCCGTCCGTCCTCGTCGTACACCGACTCACCCGGATCGATAGGCTCGTCGTTGGGGACCGATCCCGACGACGGCTCCGCCGCGTCCTCGCTCATGTCCGCCACCTCCGGGGAAGCCGCTCAGCGTGGGGCACAGAGCGGGTCATCGTTCAGCCCTCTGACTCGAGGGGACCACGCCCTGTTCGATCAGTTCGGTTCCCCCGAGACCCGCCTCTCCGTTCCGCCGAACCCTCCGGTAGAGTCGGGTGAACACGGAGACGACCACGCCAAGCCCCGGTACCCACCTCGACGCGACGGCCGCACCGAGAAGGAGGAATCCCGTCCGGGTATCCCGGCGGGCGAACGCCGCGGCGGCGTCTATCAGGGTCGAGACGATTCCCAGTCTCTGCAACGTCTTTCCACCGCGTATCGACCTCATCACGAGTGACCTACGGGACCGGTACGGAACTGGCTCCGGCTTGCGCCCGCAAGCGTTTTTCGTCGGATTCGCTCCGTGGGGGATGGGGTGTGAGACCGTTGGCCCGGGCCGGGTCGTCGCCGCGACTGCGTTCGTCGCCGCGACCACGGGTGTCACCGCACCCGCCTCGCCTGAGTTGCACGCCGTCGGTCGCTCAGGTCGACGAGGGTCGACCACCGACGTACAGGAACAGTCCGACGTTGACGAGGACACCGGCGACGAGGAGTCCCCAATTAACGACGGGGTTGTTGTACCAGACGAGGTCGACGCCGATCGACCCGTGATAGAGCGGCCAGAGCGGTTCGATGGAGTCGGCGATGTCCGGCGCGGAGAGCATGTCCGCGAAGACGTGAGCGAGCCCGGGGACCCAGACGGCGAGAAAGCCGAACCGGACGCTGTGGGCCGCCGCGTCAGGGGACAGCCAGTCCGTGTTACCGGCGAGCGGCTCGACGACCTTCCCGACGACGGGACCGATGACCGCGGCGAGGAGCGTCACCGCGAGGACGGTGTGAAACACTCCGTGGTGTTTGATGGTCGGAACGAGTCCCTCCAAGACGAGGTCGATGTCCGGCAACATCCCGAATGGAACGCCAGTCACGACGAACGTCCCCGCCGTTTTCCGATGATCGAGGAGGAACCACGCGGGCGCGAGCCAGAGCAGCGCCATCCCCAAGTGGCCGGTCACGTCTACCATCCGAGCGGCCCCCGGGGCGCGACCGATCCGCGTCTCGTCGAGCATGACGCGGAACGGAGGTCGACGGACGCCGGCGCGATTCCGTCCCAATTCGTGGGTCGACGGTCGGTCACCGTTTCGCCCCTTCGTCGACGATCCGGGTGTCCCCGGCGGTGGCCACTCCTGTCGGCATCTCGATCGCTACGACGGTGCTCATCATTGCGTACGGACGACGACCAGTCGGGTAACGATGTTGCCTGCGTGTGCGTGGAGAGGTGGAGACCGACGGACTGGCGGCGTCGGTGTGGGAACGAGATCGCGGCGGCAGGGCGGCGTCGCCGCGGCGTTCACTGCTGTACGGAGAAGGGACCCGCACCGGCGGTCCGTTGGGCGACCGTCGAGAGCCGAAGCATGAACGAGGTCAACACGAGGAACGGGGCCAACGCGACCGTGAACACGGTCGCGACGAAGCTCATCAGCGGCGGGAACCCGAACACCCACACTTCGGGCAGGAGCTGCGCGTTGATCGCGAGGATGGCCGACGCGGTGACGAGGATCGACGGCAGCGAGATGACGAGGAGCGTCCGCGACAGCTGGGACACCTCCTGGGTGTAGTAGATCGTCTTGAAATACTCCTTGCCGGTGGCGAACAGCCGGAACGCCCGAACGAGGTCGTCGAGCCGCTCCTCGAACGCGTCGGAGAGATCGCCCTCGTAGGAGCGACGCAATGTCGTCGAGCGCTCCATGTACACCCCGTAGTCCGCCTCCAACCCGAGCCAGAGGACACCGAAATCTGCGCCGGAGGCGGAGTCGCCCTGGTCTCCCAGCGGCTCGACGGTTCGGACCACCTCCTCGACGTACTCTTGGACCTCTCGGTTCAGCTCCTCGTCGTTTCCCGTCGCGACCGCTTCGAGGGCGGTCGCGCGGTCGTGAATGACCGACGCCATCAGGCCGAGAAACGCGGCCGGGTCCGTGGGGCTCTCGCCACTCTCGGTCAGCCGACCGATGTCCCGTCGGAACTCCACCACGCCCCGAACGCGGTCCTCCTGCGCCTCCACCGAGGTGATGTCGTGGGAGAGGACGATCGAGTTGATCGACACCACGATCGACACGAGCAGGATGATGCCGCTCAAAAGCGAGCTCAGGATCGTCTGGACCGCGGGCGTCTCCGTGAGGACCTGCTGCATCTCGAAGGTCCAGATCCACCCGACCGCCATGAGCGCCGAGAACATGAACGTCACCAGCGCGCCGGTGACCGCGAGCCGGTTGGCCTCCAACAGGACCCACCGGATCACGTAGAAGCGACCGTTCCGCCGCGGGACCGGGAACCAGTCGCGGAGCCCCCAGTAGCGGTCGGTGACGCTCATAACCGCTCCGTCACGAACCCGGTGACGACCAGACTCACGAGGAACCCAATCGCGTCGACGACCGCCATGAGAGGTGGCCGGCCCTGAGGGAAATAAGACCGAGGCTTGCGAACGCAACACCCTTTTCGTGACTTTCTCTCGCGGGCTCAGCGTTCGTCTGCATTCGGGTCGCGATCGGATTCGGGATCAGAGTCGGACTCGGATTCAGGACCGGGATCAGAGTCGGACTCGGAATCAGGCCTAGATTCGGACTTCGGCTCGGATTCGGGATCGGATTCGGACTCCGGCTCGGAACCGCCGCGCTGGAACTCGTCCTCCTCAGCGTGCGCGTCTTTCAGGTCCGTCCCGACGTCCTCCGCGACCGTCGCCTCGGGACGGATCGTCTCCCCGCTGAGCAGTTCGGGGAGCACGATCCGGATCGCTTCGAGGACGAGCACGAACAGGATCGGCATGAGGAAGATGCCGTACCAACCGAACAGGATCGGTCCGATCAGGTAGGCGAAAAGCAGCAGGATCGGACTGATCCGTCGCCCGGAGAGGTACGGCTGGAGGAACGACTGCGGCAGGATGTCCAAGAGGAGCACGTAGGCCACGAACACGACCCCGACGAACACGAGGCTCCCTTCGCCCTGATCGCTGCTGACGGCCTGAAACCCGAGCGACGCGACGATGGGTATGTAGACGATCTTGCCGACGACGACGGGGATCAGACTCGCGATCCCGGTCAGGAACCCGGCCACGAGCACCATCGGCACCTGGAGTCCGGGCGGGGCCACGAGGTTCGTCGCCGCGTACGCCGCTGTCGCCAGGATCGACGAGGCGGCGACGAACAGCAGGTTGCCGAAAAACACCGACTCCAGATCGGTGTCGACCGCGATCGCGTAGGTGTACGCGATCGAGTCGCGTCCCCCGATTAGCTCGACCACACCCTCTGAGACGTCGTCGTCGTTGGCGAGTAGGAAGTACGCCAGTGTCGTGGAGAGACCGAGCAGGAACAGCCCACCCACGACGCCTTGAAGTGCGGTCACGGCAGTCCCCAAGTTAGCCCAGAGCGATCCGCCGGCGTCGAGGACCGACGTGGGGTTCGACAGCAGCGTCACCAACTGCTCGCGCTGTTCCGCCGAGAGCGCGTCGATGCCGGTGATTCGGGCGATGAGCGTCCCGACGACGTTTCCGTCCCCGAACTGACTCCGGACGGCTTGGAACAGCCGGAGACCGACGACGGCGAAGAGCAGCAGGATCGGCACGATGACGGACAGCGCCGTCAGCGTCGCCGCGAGCTGTCGCGAGCCGGTCACCGACCGGAGGTGAACGCAGATCGGTCGAGTGGCGTAGTAGCCGAACAGCCCCAATACGACGAGTCCCATGAAGGAGCCGACGACGTACGCGACCACCGCGCCGAGGAAGAGAATGAACGCCCACCAAGCGGCTCGGCTCCGGGTCGGGAGTCGGCCTTCGAGTCCGCTCGTGGTTCGGTCCATCTCACTGCCCCCGTGACGGGTGCCGCGCCGGCGAGACGGACTCCGGGTTCGGTCTGGTCGCCGTCCCGGAGATGTCCGGAAACGCGGGTGACCGCTCCGCGCCGTCACCCCGGACCGCCGCCCGTACCGAGGCCAGTCCGTTCCGGTGCCGACTGTCGAGCCAGGCGGCCACTCGGCGGCGGTCGTCGTCCAGATAGATCGTACCGCGGGGTGACACATCAACCATATTAGATAATAACGCGCCACACTTATTGAATGTTGCGCGAAATCGTCCTATAGTGGTTCTGTCGGCCGAATATGGGCAGTAACTGAATACCTTGCGAGAGCAAGCCGATAGTATTGACATCTACGTTATGTCTTTCGCGATGTGAGCACTTTCGCGACGGCGAGCCCACTCGATGTCGAGCCGCTCGGTGGCCGCGATCACATATATCCCCGGCAGGGGCAAGCAGAACGGTTAGGCTCCGAAGCGCCGTGTATCCGATAGCCATCCGAGACGACGTACGCGCTGACGGAGGACGACGAGGGCACGAACCCCGTGAACGCCGACGGCGAACCGATCGGTCGCGTCACCAGTGTGGGAACAAGGGAAAGCACACGTCGATCCCGACCCGGGGCTGGCGGACACGCTCCGATCCGAACTGGGGCGACGCCGGCGAAACCGACTACCGGCTCGACGCCTCCAGCATCGGGACCGACACCGAGATCCACCTGAGCAGATACCTCCCCACCGACTCGCTCGTCCGCCCCTCGTCGAATCCGCGTCCTCAGTGCGAAATCCACCTCGTTACCATGAAAACAACAGAAAACGGCCGTTCAGCGGTACCAGATCAGATGAACGTTCGTCCGATAGAGTCGGCCGATCGAGAACAACTCAGGGCGGTCGCGCGCGATTCGCTACAGTCGTCCTACTCTCTCAGTCCGGACCAGATCGAAACGATACTCGAAGAGGAGTTCGACGACGGGGCGCTGACCGATCTGCTCGACGACCCGGATACGATAGTGCTCGTCGCCGAGGTGACGGCCGACGGGACGGAAACGGTCCGCGGGTTCGTCACCGTCGAACTCGGAACGAGAGCGACGATCCGGTGGCTCCACGTGGACCCGGCGGTGCGCGGCGAGGGGGTCGCCACGGCGCTGCTCGGTCGCGTTCGCGAACGGTTCGCCGACAGGCCGATCGCGGCGAGTATCCTCGACGAGGCCGTCGAAGGCGGCGAGTTCCTCAAAGGGTTCGGCCTCAAACAGAGCGATCACGACCGGATACGGGTCGGCGGTGAAGAGTTCGGGGTCACCGTGTTTACGGGCGGTCAATCGACGGAGAACCCGGCCGAACCGACCGTCACGGTTCCGACGTCCGTCACCGTCGACGGAGTCGACCGATCCGTCGACCGTGACGACAGCATTCCCGGCAGCGAGGCCCCGTTCTTCACCGTGTACTGTGCCGACGACGAGGCGGACGCGTACGGGTACTTCTGTTCGCAGTGCGGCAGTACGAACGTCTCCACCGACGGCCTCGACAGGCTCGAATGCGGGGAGTGCGGCAACACACACTTGGCCGACGAGTGGGACGACGCGTACCTCTGACGCGAGCCGACGATGGGCGACGCTCCATCGGCGTTCTCTCGACCGTTCGGTGTCGACCGGAACTGCTCCGGGCGATGTCGTGGCCGGGGCCGATTCGGATGCTTTCCGGGTGAATTCCACGTTGATGAGTGTGAGTCGCAACCGTGGCCGCCATCGGCTTCGGCGACTTGACCCCGCAAGTGCCAGCACAGCGGGTAAATGGTTTCCGCGCGGCTTCCGAGACGATGACCGACGAGAACGAGGACAGCCGCGAGCAGGGCGTTGAGTTCGGTTCGCTCGCGGACGAACTCGAAGACGAGGAGTACCCGATCGACAAGGCGGCGCTACTGGAGCGGTACGGCGACCGCGAACTCGAGCTGGAAGGCAACACGACGACGCTCCGAACGGTGTTAGAGTCCCAAGGCGAGACCACCTACGAGTCCGCCGACGACGTGCGCCGGAGCGTCATCGGGATGGTCAGCGATGAGGCGATCGGTCGACAGAACTACTCGGACCGCGGCGGCAGCACGGAGAGCGAGGAGGGAACCGAGGAGTCGGTGTAGGCGGGCGGGCGGCCGCTTCGACTCTCGCCCCACGAGACGCTCACCGCCAGAGGCCGGACCGCGGGTTCGATTTCAGGCCCTTGCGCTCGCATGCCGCCCGACTATGCTCGCCCGGCGCGTCCCTCCGACGAGTCATGTTCACGCGCCTCCGCACGCACGACACCGCGTTCGTCCCCGCACGTCACGCGTCTAAGGTCCCTGCCGTCGAGTACTCGCCGCTAAGAGGAGCGTTCCGCCGCACCGCCGCACCCGTACGACATGGATCCTGAACTTCGTACCGAGAGTTCCGTCTACGAGAAAACCGCCTGGGAACGCGTGCGAGCGTGGGTGCTCATCGAGGGGAGTAGACCCGTCGTCGCGGGCGGTATCACCCTCGGCATCGTCGGGATCGTCGGCGCGCTGATCTGGGGCGATATCTTGGCCGTGGGACCCGACAGCTCCGTCGACTCGCTCTTTTCGAGCGGGCTCACCGCCGGTGTCGTCACGCTCATCACGGTCACTCTCTCGATAAACCAGCTCGTCATCTCACGGGTGTTCGGAACGGTAAACTCGCTGACGGACCGCCTCGACGGCGCTCGTGAACTCCACGAGGACGTCGCGTCCCTCGCGGAACAGCCGTCAAGTCCGAACGACCCGGCCGCGTTCCTCTCGCTCATCGCCCGGACGCTGCGTGATCGGGCTGAAACCCTCCGCTCGATGGGCGACTCCGGCGAGTGGGATCCGCCGAACGAGGTGACGGACGCCGTTCGCGACATCGAGGCGTACGGGGAGGACATCGATTCGCACCTCGAAGACAACACGCAGGTCAACTACGTCCTCAACGTCCTCTTGGGAACCGAATACGCGGTGAACCTCCGCGCCGTCCAACACGTCAGGAACGGATACGTCGAGTCGGCTCCGGAAGCCGTTCAGACAGAGATTCGAGCGGTCGAGGAGCTTCTCGAATCCATCGCCGTCGTCCGTCAGTTCTACAAGACGATAGCCCTCCAGCAGGATTTCGCGGAGCTCTCGCGGATGATCGTCTACACCGGACTGATAGCGTTCGTGACGACGATCGCAGTGACGCTCGTCTACCGGGAAAGCGCCGTCACGGTTCCGCCCTCGTTGCTCCCCGCCGTCGTCACTCTCGGTCTGGGCATCGTCACCACGCCGCTGACGCTTTTCGTGTCGTACATCCTCAGGGCGGCGACGGTCGCCCGGCGGACCGTCTCGGTCGGTCCGTTCGTCCCGCCGTAGCACCGAGACACGGTGCTCGCGGTCTCGCACCGAGACACAATCTCCGGAGAGAGCCGTATCCGACACGGATCGCCGATCGTCGCTCAAGGGCGGACGGACCTCCGGCGAGCGCGTCGGGTACTCGCCCCGTTTATATCGCTCGCGTCCGTGGTGAGCGTATGCGAAACGTGGACGCCGCGGGGCTCGGGATCGGCGACGACCACCCGCCGCGGATCATGGGCGTGCTCAACGTCTCCGCCGAGTCGCCGTACGACCCGAGCGTGTACGACGACCCGGGCGAGGCGGCCGAGTACGTCGACGAGGAACTGATCGGTGAAGGCGCGGACATCGTCGACGTGGGACTCGAATCGGCGAACAAGGACCTTGAGGTGCTCTCGGCCGCTCAGGAACTGGAGCGGCTCGACACCGCGGTCGAGACGCTGGAATCGACCGGCGGCGACGCCGTCTGGTCGATCGAGACCCGCAACCACGAGGTCGCCGACGAAGCGCTCTCGCGCGGCTTCGACATGGTCAACGACATCTGCGGGTTCGCCGACCCGGAGATGCCCCGCGTCTGTCGCGAGCACGACGCCGCCGTCTCGAAGATGGCCTCGCCGCCCGACCTGGAGCGGCCGGGCGCGATCGAGGACGTCGATGATATATACGAGGCGCTCTCGCGAAACGGGTTCACCGACAAGACGATCCTCGATCCCGCCTTCGGCGGCTGGTCCGAGGCGAAGACCCACGCCGACGACCGCGAGACGTTCCACAGGCTGCGGGAGTTCCGCGGCTACGGCCGCCCGCTGCTCGTCTCGATCAACCGCAAGAGCTTCCTCAAGACGATCGCCGGGCGGACGACCGAAGAGGCGCTCCCTGTCTCGCTCGCGGCCACCTCGATGGCGGTCGAACGCGGCGCACACGTTATCCGCACCCACGACGTGGCCGAGACGCGCGACGCGGCGCTCGTCGGCGCGGAGTTCACCCGAGATCGAGTCGACACCGGCCCGGCCGAGACACGGGGAGACGACACGGTCACCGTCGAGGAGCTGGACGTGACGACGGTCCGCGAGGCCGAACGCCACCTCGACCGGCTCGACGCCGACCGCTCCGTCGCCGGCGACGCCGTCGTCCGCACCTACGAACTCGGCGGGCTGACCGACGAGATGATCGGCGCACTCCGGGCCGCGACGACCGTCCAGTCCACGGCGTCCGACACGCCCGGCGCGTCCGCCGTCGGAACCGGGTCCCTCGCCGCCGAGGCCACCGGAGCGGCGTTCGCGGTCGCGGGAGTCGACCCCGAGGCGACGATCCCGCCGTCGGCGGCCGACGGCGGAAGCCCGGATGACCGACGCCCGGTCGACCGATCGGACGCCGATCGCGGGTCACCTCCGCGTGCCGGTATCCTCGTCGGAACGCCAGCCGCGACCGCTGGGGTTAAAACGGCCGTATCCGGCGTCTCAAACGCTCTCGACGCCGCACTCGAATCGATCGATGCGGCCTCAAGGTAAGAGAAAGTTTATGCCATCGTGCAGACAACCCATCCAGTGGACGCCGGAGGGGCACGCGGGTAGGGGTACTCTGTGCTACTCCGGTCCATACCATATTCGAACCCGCGAGCGGCAGCGCTGCGCGTCGCAATCGGAGACGACACGTTGCCCGGCCACCGGCGGGTCCGTTCGTCTCGCGCCCGGGGTGAGTGGGCGGTGAACTTCGAGGCGTTCGAGCCGGCCTACGAGGCGATCCTCGCGGACTTCGGCTTCGGCCGCGAGGCCGACGAGCGCGCCCGCGACGTCGCCGCGGCGCGTTCGACGCCGTTCCCGCTCGACAGGCTCGGAGACTGGCGAGGCGAGACCGTCGCCGTCGCCGGCGCGGCACCCCGTCTCACGGACGACGTCGCCCTCGCGCGCGACGCCGACGTCGTCGTCGCCGCCTCCGCCGCCGCCGACGTCCTCGCGGACCGCGGCGTGGCCGTCGACTGCATGGTGACCGACCTCGACAAGAATCCGGAGACTGCGGCGAGACTGACCCGTGAGGGCGTTCCGGTCGCGGCGCACGCACACGGAGACAACGTTCCCGCGGTCCGCGAGTGGCTCCCGCGCTTCGAGTCGTCGTGGACGCTGGCGACGACGCAGGCCGCTCCGGTCGGTCCCGTTCGAAACTTCGGCGGATTCACGGACGGTGACCGCGCCGCGTTCCTCGCGGACCACGTCGGAGCCGGTCGGCTCGTCTTCCCCGGTTGGGACTTCGACGACCCGGGCGTGGGACCGATGAAGGCGCGAAAGCTCGAGTGGGCCGCGCGGCTGTTGCGCTGGCTCGAACGGCGACGCGGGGAGCGGTTCGGGGTCCTCGACGGCCGGGACCGCGACGAGCTGGACGCGGCGCTCGACGGAGTCGTTCGGTAGCGCTACCCGACGGGACGCTCTCCCGGCGGTAGGATCACGCTACCCGGTCTTTCGGCAGCAGCTCGTCGCGGTCTCGCGCGTCGAGCCACTCGGTCAGCTGGACGAGCTGGTCGGCCGCAGCCTCGAACAGCCGTTCGGCCTTCTCGGGCGTCACGTCTGTCGGGTCGCCGAAGGCACCGTTCGCCGAGTTGTCGATCGAGTCGTAGAACGTCCGAGCACCGTGGACCATCGTCTCGGCCCCCTCCAGGTCGACGAGCCCGTCGTCGCGGGCGTTCTCGAACTGGTCGTCGCGGACGAGTTCGGGCGCGAGGTGCGTGATCATCGCGGTTTCCTTCGGGCCGGCGTGGGGTCCGTTGTGCTCGAACAGGTCGTCGACGAGCTCCGGGATCGACTCGTCCCACATCCACTCGATCGCGTACGCCGTTCCGTCTTCGTGGAGTCGGCGGCCGACCTCGCGGAGGTGCTGTACGTTGCCGCCGTGGGCGTTCACGTAGACGACGCGGTCGATCCCGTGGTAGGTGAGGTGGCGGGTGAAGCTCTCGACGTAGTCGCGGAACTCCGGCGCGTCGACCCACATGGTGCCGGGGAACTGGCGGTGATGGGGGCTGACGCCGACGGTGATCGTCGGCGTGCGGACGACTCCGGTCTCCTCGGCGGCGGCGGAGGCGAGCCCCTCGGCGATCAGGTGGTCGGTCGCGAGCGGGAGGTGCGGTCCGTGCTGTTCGGTCGATCCGAGCGGGACGAGGGCGACGGACTCCTCCGACAGCGCCTCGCGCAGGTCCGGCCACGTCTGGTCGGCGACGTACATATCGACGGGTCGCGGTCGGGACGTATCAAACCGCCGCCTTCGGCGGGACGAACCGGAACTGACGAACAGAGCCGACGACGCGAGGGGCCGGAACCGGCGGGGCGACGGCGGGCCGAGTCCTCGTCAGTCATCTCCTGTCCTCGTCCGTCGTCTCGTGTATTCGTCCGTCGTTCCGTGTCGTCACCCTTTTTGTGCCGTCCAGCCGAATTGGCGCCCATGTTTGGAGGAGGCGGCATGAATCCGCGGAAGATGAAACAGATGATGAAACAGATGGGGATCGACGTCGAGGAGCTCGAAGCCGAGCGCGTCGTCATCGAGACGGCCGACGGCGACCTCGTCTTCGACGGTGCCCAGGTCACCAAGATGGACGCGCAGGGCCAGGAGACCTACCAGATCGTCGGGTCACCCGAGGAGGTCGCGGACGCCGGCGCGGGCGGAAGCGCGAGCACGCCCGCCGTCGAGGGCGACGATCCGGACGCGACGGCTCGGGACGCGGGCGTGGTCGACGCCATCCCGGAGGAGGACGTGACGCTCGTCGCCGAGCGCGCCGGCGTTCCGGAGTCGACGGCCCGGGAGGCCTTGGAAGACGCCGACGGCGACCTCGCGGCCGCCATCGCGGAGCTGGAGTGACGGACGCCGCGTACCTGTTGGTCCACGGCGACCGGGAGTACCTCCTGGAGCCGGGCGAGGAGTTCGGCACCGACCTCGGCGTGATCGAGGTCCCGGAGGACGTCGCGGCCGGCGACACCGTCGAGACGCACCTCGGGACCGCCTTCGAGGTCCGCGAGCTTCGCGGCCCCGACCTGTTCGCCCACCTCGAACGGACGGGCGCGCCGATGATGCCGCGCGACGTGGGGCTGGTGATGGGTCACACCGGTATCTCGGGCGGTGACCGCGTCCTCGACGCGGGCACGGGGACGGGGATCCTCTCCGCCTACCTCGGACGCACGGGGGCCGACGTGACCACCTACGAGGTCGATCCCGAGTTCGCCGAGGTCGCTCGCGCGAACATGGAGACCGCGGGCGTCGCCGACCGCGTCGAGGTCCGCGCCGGCGACCTCGCCGAGGCGCTCGACGACCTCGCCGACGGGGAGCCGTTCGACGCGCTCACGCTCGACACGGGCGACGCGCCGACGATCGTCGAACGCGCAACCGACCTGCTCGTCTCGGGTGGATATTTCGCCGTCTACTCGCCGTTCGTCGAGGGGACTCGTGAGGCCGCGCTCGCCGCTCGCGAGGCCGGGTTCGAGGGAATCGAGACGCTGGAGACGATCCAGCGCGAGATGGACTTCTCCGACCGCGGCTCCCGCCCGTCGACCGCGGGCGTGGGCCACACTGGCTACCTGGTGTTCGGACGCGCGCCCTGATCAGCGCGCACGCTGACCGGGACGCGCGCTACCTGGTGTTCGGACGCGCGGAGCCACGCACGACGCGTCACCGACCGCCGATCGGCGCAGTGCGACCGGCTGACGCGACGTGACAAGACCTAACTGCCGGCGGTACCCCCGAACGCGTATGACGACGTTCTCCGATCGAGTCGAACGGATCTCCATCAGCGGGATCCGCGAGGTGTTCGAGGCGGCCGGCGACGACGCGATCAACCTCGGGCTCGGACAGCCCGATTTCCCGACGCCGGAGCACGCGCGACGGGCCGCCGTGGACGCCATCGAGGCCGGGAAGGCGGACGCCTACACCGAGAACAAGGGGACCCGATCGCTGCGCGAGGCGGTAGCGGAGAAACACCGAGCGGACCAGGGGATCGACCTCGACGCGGACGACGTGATCGCCACCGCGGGCGGCAGCGAGGCGCTTCACATCGCCTTAGAGGCGCACGTCGACGCCGGCGACGAGGTGCTGATCCCGGACCCCGGGTTCGTCTCCTACGACGCGCTGACGAAGCTCGCGGGCGGCGAGCCGGTCCCCGTCCCGCTCCGCGACGACCTCACGATCGACCCGGCCGCGATCGAGGCGGCGATAACGGAGGACACCGCGGCGTTCGTCGTGAACTCCCCCGGCAATCCCACCGGCGCGGTCTCCTCCGAGACGGACGTCCGCGAGTTCGCGCGGATCGCCGACGAGCACGACGTGCTCTGCGTCTCCGACGAGGTGTACGAGTACACGGTGTTCGACGGCGAGCACCGCTCGCCGATCGAGTTCGCCGAGACCGACAACGTCGTCGTCGTCAACTCCGCGTCGAAGCTGTTCTCGATGACGGGCTGGCGGCTCGGCTGGGTGTACGGGTCGGGAGAGCGCGTCGAGCGCATGCTGCGCGTCCACCAGTACGCGCAGGCGTGCGCGTCGGCCCCCGCCCAATATGCGGCCGAGGCCGCCCTGCGCGGCGACCGGGCGATCGTCGACGAGATGACCGACTCCTTCGAGCGCCGGCGCGACCTCGTGTTGGAGGGGTTGGCCGATATCGGGATCGACTGTCCGACGCCGCAGGGAGCGTTCTACGCGATGCCCCGCGTCCCCGAGGGATTCGTCGAGGAGTGTCTGGACCGCGGCGTGGTCGTGGTGCCCGGCGAGGCGTTCGGCGAGCACGGGGCCGGCCACGCACGGATCTCGTACGCGACCGACGAGGCCGAACTGCGCGAGGCCCTCGACGTGATGGCCGATGCCTACGCAGCCGTAAACTGATCGCGCGACAGAATATTCGTCACGCGCATTTACTGACGCCCGGAGGTTTCCGCAAGTTATACTGTCGCCGGCGGAGTACGAGTCGCTAATGGACCGGAACATTCAGGTCAGCCGCCTCGACCGGCAGGCGGTCGAGGACCAGGAGGTCGAGATCGTCGAGCGAAAGGGGATCGGTCATCCCGACTCGATCTGCGACGGCGTCGCGGAATCGGTCTCGCGGGCGCTCTCACAGCTCTACTTGGACCGCGTCGGCAAGGTGCTCCACTACAACACCGACGAGACGCAACTGGTCGCGGGCCGCGCCGCGCCCGCCTACGGCGGCGGCGAAGTCGTCGAGCCGATCTACCTGCTCATCGTCGGCCGCGCCACGAAGGAGTACGACGGCCAACAGCTCCCGGTCGATTCGACCGCGCTGGCGGCCGCCCGCGAGTACCTCGCCGAGGCGATCCCGGAACTGGAGTACGGGACCGATGTCGTCGTGGACGTGAAACTGGGCGAGGGGTCGGGCGATCTTCAAGACGTCTTCGGCGAGGAGACCCAACAGGTCCCGATGGCCAACGACACGTCGTTCGGCGTCGGCCACGCCCCGCTCACCGAGACGGAGACGATCGTCTCCGAGGCGGAGCGCGAACTCAACACGACGTATCACGACGAGCACCCCGAACTCGGCCCCGACGTGAAGATCATGGGCAAACGGGAGGGCGACCGGATCGACATCACGGTCGCGGCCGCGATGGTCGACCAACACGTCGACGGGCTCGACGACTACGACGACGCCGTGAGCGACGTTCGGGAGTTCGTCACGGACCTGGCGAAGCGCCGCACCGACCGCGAGGTCAACGTCGACGTCAACACCGCCGACGACTACGACGAAGGGTCCGTGTACCTCACCGTCACCGGCACCTCCGCCGAGCAGGGCGACGACGGCTCCGTCGGCCGCGGCAACCGCGCGAACGGGCTCATCACGCCGAATCGGCCGATGTCGATGGAGGCCACCTCGGGGAAGAACCCCGTCAACCACATCGGGAAGATCTACAACCTGCTGTCGACGCGGATCGCCGAGTCGGTCACCGCCGAGGTCGACGGGATCCGCGACCTGCAGGTCCGGCTGCTCTCGCAGATCGGCCGCCCGATCGACGAGCCGCACGTCGCCGACGCGCAGATCGTCACCGCCGACGGGGTCGACCTCGCGGAGATCGAAGACGAGGTCGTCGCCATCGTCAACAGGGAACTCGCCGACGTCACGGACGTCACCCGCAGCGTCATCGAGGGCGACGCCTCGACGTTCTGAGTCGATCTGGAACATCCGGATCGCGACCGTGCGACCGCAACCGATTTGACGAGCGGGCGACTCCGATCGCGTGTGACGCGGGTGTGTCTCCTCGGCGATCCGGCGGTCGATCTCACCTACGAGCTGCTGTCCCGCGAGACGGCGCGGGACGCGCTCGCGACCTACGACATCGAGGAGCCGTTCGCGAACAGCCTCGCGGTCGACACGGTGAGTCTGGGCGCGGCCGTCTCGCTTCTGAACGATCTCAACTGGTACCTCGTGCGCTTCGTCGACGAGGCGATCGTCCGCGAGCCGTCGATATCGACCGACGAGTGGCTCTCCCGCGACCTCGCTCGGGCGGTACGCGACGGGGCGATCCCGCCGGAGGAGACCGACCAGCGACTGAAGGTGTTCGGCCTCGTCGACGGCGAGCCCGTCGATCCGCGGTACGTGCGCCGGACGCAGGGCGACACGCCGACGTACGACGGAGCCGACGAGACGCTCGTCGTCCGCGTGAGCGAGTCGGAGTTCGACGGGTGAGCGGGGACTGCGGGCCGGCGACGCGGGCGCTCGGCCGGACCCTCAGTCGGTCAACTCTTCGACGAGCGTCTCCAGCTCGTAGGTCGCCGGCGCGCGCGGTTCGTCGCGCAGGGTCGCGATCGTGAACGTCGAGTTCGTGCGCTCTACCTCGGGGATCGCCTCGAAGTCGCTTATCAGCCGTTCGACGGTGTCCGACGAGGAGAGCCGGGCGAGCACGACGAAATCCGTCTCACCCATCGTGAAGAACGCCTCCGTGACCCCCTCGACCCCGAGCAGCTCGTCGGCGAACTCCTCGTAGGGGCCGTCGTAGTCCGCGAGCACCTCGACGATGACGGTCACCCCGAGCCCCAGCGCCTCGTGGTCGAGGTCGTACAGGTCGTTCTCGATCACTCCCGACTCCCGGAGGTTGTTCAACCGGTAGTGGATCGTCGACACCGGAATGCCCGTCTCCTCGTGAAGTCGCTCCGGGCTCCCCGTGCCCAGGTCGGAGATGGCCTTCACCAACCGCACGTCGCGCTCGTCCATACCCCCGCTTCGCGTGACGGACCCGTATATATTTCGACCGACATACTTGGAGTCGAGTGCGAATACGACGCCGTATTTCGAGAGACAGTTGCACTGTATTCAAATGTGTGATTGTTCATCCTAAAATAGAGGTCATTCGAGAGTGTAGTTTAACTATCTCTGTGTATTTCGAACTGACAACCAATGAATCTGCGATCGCCGATTTCTTCGTCCGAATCGATCGCGGGGGCGTTCGTCCTCCTCGCGACGCTGTGGGGGACCTCGTTCGTCGCCATCGAGGCCGGCCTCCACTACTTCCCGCCGCTGCTATTCGCGGGCGTCAGGTATGCCGTCGCCGGCACGATCGTGCTGGCGTTCGCCGTCATCGTCTCCGACCGCTTCGTGCCCCGAGGCCGCGACGAGTGGCTCGGCGTAGCCGTGGCCGGCACGTTCGTGATCGCGGCGTATCACGGGCTGTTGTACGTCGGCGAGCTGTATGTCTCCGGCGCGGTCGCGGCCGTCATTGTGAGCCTCTCGCCGGTGTTGACCGCGACGTTCGCGGCCGCGCTGCTCCCGGGAGAGCGGCTCGGTCCCGTCGAGATCGGCGGGTTCGCGCTCGGAATCGTCGGTGTCGTCGTGATCGCCGATCCGGTCTCATCCGGCCTCGGAAGCTCCGCCCTCCTCGGCGTCGCGCTCGCGTTCGCCGGTGCGGTCGCGTTCTCGCTCGGCGCGGTGCTGCTCCGGCCGCTTCGCACCGACCTCCCGGTCGCCGCGCTTCAGGGGTGGGCGATGGTGCTCGGGGCCGGCCAGCTGTTCGTCGGTGCCGGACTGCTCGGCGAGTCGCCCGCGTCGATCGTCTGGAACGCCACCACCGTTGCGTCGTTAACGTACCTCACGCTGCTGTCCGGAGTCGTCGCCTTCCTGATCTACTTCGCGCTGCTCGACACGGTGGGGCCGGCCCAGTTGCACCTCGTCGGCTACGCGGAGCCGGTCGTCGCGGCGGTCGGAAGCTGGGCGCTCCTCGGACAGCTCATCGAAGCGGAAGCCGTCTTGGGATTCCTCGCGATCCTCGCGGGGTTCCTCGCGCTCGAACGCCACGAGATCGCCGCGTACGTCGGGGTCGACGGAGACGTGGATCGGCTGCTCAGGTAGTCGATCCGCAATCTGAGCCCCGAGTCGGTCACTCGCCGATGTCGGCCGTCAGTCCCGCGCGGAGGTCGCGTCCGAGGTAGTGTCCGAGCAGCGCGACAGCGAGTCCGAGCCCCCCGCCGATCGCGAGCAGCGACGGGCCCCACTGCTGGAGGTAATCGATCCCGATCGGGAGGAATCCGACACCGAGAACGCTCGTCACGGCGGTTCCGGCACCCGCGACCGCCCCTGCCAGTCCGGCCTCGACGTACCGCCGCGACGAGAGGACGGCCCCGAGCACGAACCCCGCGACGAAGATCCCACCGACGGAGCCGATAGCGCCGCCGACGAGCGGGACCGCGCCGACGACGAACGTCGCGACGGCCGCCACGGCGAGCGCGATCGCGAACGCCTTCGCGGAGAACCACCGGCCGCTCACGCCGATCCGACCCGCACGGCTCGCCGCGGAATCGCCGATGGACGCGTTGCCCGCAGCTGCGTCGCTCGCGGTCGCGCTGTCGGCCGTCGCGTCGCCCCCGGACGACGCTCCCGAGTTCCCCTCAGCGAGGTCGTCGTCGAGGAGGTCGTCGAGGTCGTCCATCGGGTCCCCGCCCGACGACTCGCGCTCCTTGGAGGGTTGCATACCCGAGCGTTCGGGCGCGAGGCCTTGGCTCTTGTGCCCACGCAGCGCGTCGACGGTGTCAGGTGTGAAGATCGTCGAACCCGAGCCGGTGAGTCCGGCCGCAGACGGTCCACCCACGGTCCTCGATACCACGCGACGTTTCACCGGAAACCCGGTGTCTCGCGTCTCGATCGCGCATCGGGAATCGGCGATCGGTCCGAGGCGGCCCGGATGGAGATCCGTGTGTCCGTTACCCGGAACGGCTTTCGGTCCCGACGTCGACTCCCACGGCATGGACACGCGTCGCGCGCTCCTCGATGCCCTCGCGGACGGTCCGGTCTCGGGGCCGGCTCTCTCCGACGATCTCGGCGTCTCGCGGACGGCGATATGGAAGGCGGTGGAGGAACTCCGAGAGTCGGGATTCGCGATCGAATCGACCGCGGCGGGATACGTCGCACCCGACGATCCAGGCTACTGTGGACCCGGCATCGAGTTCGGCCTCGACGCGCCGTACACCGTCGAGTACCACGACAGCCTCTCGTCGACGAACAACCGCGCACGCGAACTCGCGATCGACGGGAGCGACGGAGTCGCAGTCGTGACCGACGAACAGACAGGCGGCAGGGGACGGTTAAACCGCGAGTGGATCGCCCCGAGCGGCGGCGTCTGGCTCTCGCTCGCGACCCGGCCCGTCGCGCCGGCCTCCCGCGCGCCGCTTTTCACTCTCGCGGCCGCCGTCGCGACGGTCGACGCCTGTCGCGCCGTCGGCCTCGACGCTCACATCAAGTGGCCGAACGACGTTCTGGTCGGCAGCGACCGCGAGGACCCGGCGGCGGACGCTACCGTCGACGGCGACGCCGAAAACGCAGAGGCGGCCAACCGCGACGCCGACGCGCGAGGCCGCGGCGGACGCAAACTGGCCGGGATCCTCACCGAGATGGAGGGAGAGGCCGACCGCGTGTCGTGGCTCGTCGTGGGGGTCGGCCTCAACGCTAACGTCGACGCGGCAGCGTTGCCGCCGGGTGCGACCTCGCTCGCCGCCGAGTTGGACACCACCGTGGACCGGCGGCGGGCCGCCGTGACCCTTCTCGATCGGTTCCACGCGCTCGCGGGAACGACGGATCGGATGGACCGCGTCCTCCCGGCGTGGCGCGAGCGAGCGAGCACGCTCGGGCGACGCGTGCGCGTCGACACCGCGGACGGCCCGGTCGTCGGCACCGCCGTCGACGTGGAGCCGCCCGGCGCGCTCGTGATCGATACGCCCGAGGGGAGCCGGCGCGTCCACGCCGGAGACTGCGAACACCTCCGGAGCACAGACACCTAGCCCGTCGGGCCGCCGTCGACGACGACGTCGTCATCGGACTCTCCACCGGACACTGTTCCGGGACCGTCCGGTACCGTTCCGTCGAGTCGCACCGTCAACACCGGGATCGACGAGCCGCGCACGACCTTCTCCGCGACGCTCCCGAGCAGCAGCCGGTCGATTCCGCCCCGACCGTGCGTCCCCATCACGATGAGGTCGCAGCCGGCGTCCTCCGCGTGGCGGATGATCTCTCGGCTCGGCGACCCCTCTGCGACCGCTGTCTCGACGGTGAGGTCGGTCTCGGCCGCGAGTTCCTCGACCGCTTCGACCGCCTCCGCGGCGTCGTCTCGGAGGAGGTCACCCACGCCCTCCCACGAACTGTCCATAGGCATGCCGGCGTAGCTCGCGGTGTCGATCACGTACAGCGCGTGGACGACTGCCCCGTGAACCGCCGCGAGATCGAGCGCGTGCGTGACCGCCCGCATCCCCTCCGCAGAGCCGTCGGTCGGCACGAGGATCCGATCGTAGAGTGCCATGTGATCACATGTATCATAAATTGCCGACGGTATTACGCTTTGCCCCACGCGCGTTCTGGGATCTCTGGCTGGAACTGTCGGAACTGGCCAGAACCGGACGGGAGTGCTCCGACCTCAGTCGTCGCCGGGCGTGACTGACCCCGTCTCCGGACCGGCGTCGGTGAACCCGGCGGTGTTCGCGACCGTCGCGATCTCGGGCCGGAACACCCACGCCGCGAGCAGGACGATCGGAACCATCGTGACCGCCGTCACCGAGTACCCCACGTGGAGGTTAGCGAGCCACGGGGCGGAGTAGATCAGCGGGTAGACGATCCCGCCGACGGTGCCGACGCCGCCGACGACGCCTGCCACTGCTCCGGAACTGTTCGGGAACATCGCCGGTACCTGTGCGAAGATGGCCCCTTCGGCCCACGCGCAGCCCGCACCGACGAGGAAGCCGACGATCACGGCGTTCATGACGACGCCGGAGAGCCCGGCGAACGTCATCGCGACCATCATCACGACGATGAAACAGAGTCCGAGGAACGTCCACTGCTCGCGGTAGTGCCCCGTGAAGATCGGGAGGATGTTCGTCTCGGTCCGAGCGAGCACGTCGCTTATGTACCCGCCGAACGGCCGGAGCAGCCCGGCCGCCACGGAGAACGTCGCCGCGAACGTGCTCGCCAGCACGAGGTTCTGCGTGTTGAATCCCTCGCGGTAGTAGGTGGCCAGCCAGCCGTTCATCGACAGCTCCAGGCCGAACGACATGATGTAGGCGGCCGCGAGCACGACCGTCCCGTACCGGGTGGCCGTGTGGAGCCATCCCCGCAGCGTCGCGTTCTCTTTGGTCGCCTGCCGCTTCTCGTCGCTCTTTGCGGCCTCTCCGAAGACGAAGTAGACGCCCGCGAGGAGGATGGAGACGATCCCGGTGTAAAAGAAGGCGGCCCGCCAGTTGGTCTGGAACAGCGGTCCGCTCCAGTCAGTGCCGAACACCCGCGGAAGCACGAGCGCACCGCCCGCCGCCCCGGCGTTGCCGACCCCGGCGTAGATCCCCTCGGCCAACCCGAGGTTCTCCGATTCGAACCACTCGGCGACGTGCTGGATGCCGATGACGAACGTGATCCCCGCTGTGGCGACGATCAGCCGCGTCGCGAAGAACACGCCGTACCCCTGCGCGAACGCACTGGCGATCGAGAACACGCCGACGTACGCGAGAACGATGGAGAAGATGACCGGCGCGCCGAACCGGTCCGAGAGCCACCCGGTGAGGATGCGGCCGAACGGTGCCATCCAGATCGCCGAACTCGCGAGGATGCCGATCTCCACCGTCGTGAGGGAGAACTCCTCGGCCATCCCTCCGGTGAACGGCGCGAACGAGAACCAGATGAGAAACGAGAAGTTGAATCCGACGGTCGCGAGCAGCAGCGTCCGGTACTTCGTCATCTGAATCGGACTCTTCACGCGTCGATCACCTCGCAGTCGACCGCGGGACCGATCAGATCGCTACGACTCGATACGGTACACATCTGCACCGCCTCCGGAAGTAAGTGGTCAAACATGGCGTCTTTCACGTTGTATAGACACAAACACTTCCTTAATAAGAGAATCGATGAGTGAATGAACAATATATTCGGTTGTTTGTTGGTCGTTTAGCTATACCGATGCGACCCAAGATATTTTCTGAAGATTCGATGCAGAATTTAAAATGCACGCAAGTGTTCGGCCGAAAACGTGACGCTTTCGGCTATGTCTCGCATTGAATACCTCTGTTTTTGATGATGAATTGGCCTCACGTCCTGAAAGGGCGGATACGACGAAACGTGCCAACTGCCGAATCGTCCACCGCGGGATCGGATGGGTCCGGAACGGGCCGCACTCGCACGCATCGCCGCGCGGGCCGGAACGGAGCGCGGTGTTAAGTCATCGGCGCTCCAACACGATGACATGACCCATGAAGTGAACCTATCGCACGTCGAAGGCGAACTCCGCGACTGGTCGTACCCGGCGAGCCGCGAGACGCTCGTCGACGAGTGTGCCGGCACGACCGTGCTGTTCGCCGACGGTGACGCCGATCTCGGCGATCTCTTCGGTGACGTCGACCAGGCGCAATTCGAGAGCGCCGAGGACGCGTACACCGCGCTCCAGAACGTCCTCCCTATCGAGGCGGTGGGAGAGCCCGGCCAGTCCGACGGCGACGCCTGATCGGACCTGCGAGTGTCGGCAGCGGGCACCGATCCCGTCCTCCGTCGCGACGCGCGCACCGCCGACCCGTCGGTCGCCTCGGACCGCGTCACCCGTACACACGTCGCGGAGCGTCTCGCATCGCTTTTTACTGTGGCTCGCGCAGTGAGTCCAATGAGTTACCGTATCGGCCTCGTCGGCAAGCCCTCCGTGGGGAAGTCGACGTTCTTCAACGCCGCGACGATGAACGACGTGCCGGAGGGCGCGTACCCGTTCACCACGATCGACCCGACCGTCGGCGAGGCGTACGTTCGCGTCGACTGCGCCGCCCCCGAGTTCGACGAGACATGCACGCCGAGCGTCGGCGTCTGCCGCGACGGGACCCGCTTCGTCCCGGTCAAACTCGTCGACGTCGCCGGGCTCGTCCCGGGCGCACACGAGGGACGCGGGCTCGGTAACCAGTTCCTCACCGACCTCAACGAGACCGACGTGTTGATCCACGTCGTCGATTTCTCCGGGAAGACGGACATCGAGGGCGAGACGACCGAGGGACACGACCCGCGCGAGGACATCGACTTCCTAGAGGAAGAACTCGACGAGTGGTACCTCGACGTGCTCGGCAAGGGCCTCGAGAAGTTCGAGACGCGGTACCACGGTGCAGACGCCGCGATCGAGGAGGAGCTGGCCGAACAGATGTCCGCGTTCGGCATCGACAAGGACCGGATGAAACAGGTGATCTTAGCGCAGGGGCTCGAACTCGACCCCGAGACGTGGGACGACGAAGACGAGGCTGAACTCGCTCGCGAGATCCGCAAGCGGACGAAGCCGATGGTCGTCGCTGCCAACAAGATGGACACGTCGGAGGCGCAGGCGAACTGGGAGGAGATCACGAGCGATCCCGACTACGAGCACCTATCTTTCGTCCCCGCTAGCGCCCACGCCGAGAAGGCACTGAAGAACGCGGACGAGGCCGGCGTCGTCGACTACACGCCGGGAGACCGTGGCTTCGACGTGACCGGCGACGTGTCCGGCGAGCAGGCGGACGGCCTCGATCAGATCGCCGAGTTCGTCGACGAGTACGACGGGTCCGGCGTGCAGGGCGCGCTCGAAGCCGCCGTCTTCGACGTGCTCGGCTGTATCGCCGTCTTCCCGGGCTCCGCAAACGGGTCGAAAGACGAGAAGGGCGTCTTCCGCGACTGCTTTCTCCTCCCCGAAGACTCGACGACGGAGGACTTCGCGTTCCACATCCACTCGGACATCGGCGAGGGGCTCCTCCACGGCACCGACTGCCGGAGCGGCCGACAGGTCGGCACCGACCACGAACTCTCCCACCGCGACGTGATCGAACTGATATCGACGAAGCAGGCGGCCCCCTGACGCGATTCCCGCTCGCGATTCGGAACCCGATTGAGAGAATGGGAGTGCGAGTCAGTGCGAACAGTGTGCGAGTCAGTGCGAACAGTGTGCGGTCTGGATGGTTGCGTGTCGCCGGCGGCGGTCCGTGACATCGCCGACTCGTCTCACGCCGAGCCCGAGACCGGTCACAGCCCCTCGATCCGCCGCAGCGCCTCGCGGACCTCGCCCGGCGTGGCGTACGGACCTCCCTGCACGCGGTGGTCCGGCAGCAGGATCGGGATCGGGTTCTCGTCGAGCGCCCGGGTCACGACGTCGAGGTCGTCGGGGTCGTTGTCGTCGAGACCCGCCGACCGCGCGAGTCGACTGACCGAGATCGATTCACCGTACGGGACCGAACGGAGCGCGTCGAGGACGCGCCGCCGGTCCGTCGGAACCGTGAGGCCGATCTGCACGTCGCCGAACGGGTCAGTCCCGTCGTCGATCGGCTCGGCTTCGCCGCCGAGTGACGGACCGCCGTCATCGACCGGTTCCCCTCGCAGGTACGTGCCGATCCGGTCGAGCAGCGCGTGGTCCGCGTCGGCGTCGGCCGGCGGGTCTGCCGGGAACGACACCGCGATCACGCGACCGCCGGCGAAGCCGACCTCGACCGCGCGACCGATCTCGTCGAAGCGTCGAGCGAAGACACCCGAGGCGTCCGTTGATTTCATGACTCTCATTCGGCGGCCCCGACGGTTAAATCGACGGGTGAGCCGGAGTTCCGCGCTCTCCGACCGTCACCGCCGGTGCCGATCGGCCGCCGTCCGCCCGCAAGCCTTATGAACAGATACATGCATTAGTGTACACTAATGGAGGATGATTCCGCGCTGGCTCCGGCTGTCGAGTCGATACTTGCGACCGCCCGGGAGCGAGCGGCCGAGGGGCGAACCGGTCGCGTGGACGTCGACCCTCGTGACCTGCGCGTCGCGTTCGACCGCGCCGAGGCGGACGGTCGCGTGCCCGTGATCGCCGAGGTGAAGCCGACGAGTCCGACGACCGAGGGGACCCGCGAGGACGACCCCGTCGCCCTCGCCGAAGGGATGGTCGCGGGCGGGGCTGCGGCGCTCTCGGTGCTCACGGAGCCGGTGCACTTCGGCGGGAGCGTCGACACCCTCGAACGCGTCCGCGAGGCGGTCGACGTGCCGGTGCTCCGGAAGGACTTCGTCGTCGCCGAGTCGCAGCTCGACGCCGTCGAGAGCGACGTGGTTCTGCTCATCGCGCGGTTCGTCGGCGACGACCTCCCGGACCTGCTCGCGGCCGCCCGCGACCGCGGGTTTCAGGTGCTCGTCGAAGTCCACGACCGCGCGGAACTCGCCGCCGCGGTCGACGCGGGCGCGACGTTCGTCGGAGTGAACAACCGCGACCTCGTGAGACTGGAGGTCGACCTCGAAACCTTCGAGTCGGTTGCGCCCGACGCTCCCGACGACGTGACGCTCGTCGCCGAGAGCGGGATCGGCTCGCCGGCGGACGTCCGGCGGATGCGGGCCGCCGGGGCCGACGCGCTGCTCGTCGGCAGCGCGATCATGGACGGCGACGTGACGGCGAACACGCGAGCGCTGACCTGCGCGGGGACGGACGCGATCGAGGAGACGGACACGGAGACACCCACATGAGCGAATCCGACACGCGAACGGCTGAGGAACCGGACACGGCGGTGCCATCGCGACGGCCCGGTCGCGAGCGCGGCCGCGACGACGGGAAGTTCGGCCGCTACGGCGGCCAGTACGTCCCCGAGGCGTTGATGCCGGCGATCGAGGAACTGACCGACGCCTACGAGCGCTACGTCCTGAACAACGAAGACGGCTTCATGGACGAGTTCCGCGAGCGGCTCGCGGACTTCGGCGGACGACCGATCCCGCTCCAGCGGGCCGACCGACTCTCCGAGCGCTACGATCGCGAGGTGTACCTCAAGCGCGAGGACCTGCTCCACGGCGGCGCACACAAGCTGAACAACGCCCTCGGACAGGTCCTGTTGGCGAAGTACATGGGCAAAGAGCGGATCATCGCGGAGACCGGCGCGGGCCAGCACGGCACCGCGACCGCGATGGCCGCCGCCCACCTCGATATGCCCTGTGAGATCTACATGGGCGAGCGCGACATCAACCGTCAGCGCCCCAACGTCTTCCGGATGAAGCTGAACGGGAGCGAGGTGAACCCGGTGACGGCCGGCCGCGGCACCCTGAAGGAGGCCATCTCGGAGACGATGCGCGACTGGGCGACGACCGTCGAGACGACCCACTACGTGATCGGCTCCGTGGTCGGTCCGCACCCCTTCCCGGTGATGGTCCGCGACTTCCAGGCGGTCATCTCGGAGGAGGCCCGCGAACAGGCGCTCGAGAAGTCCGGCGACCTGCCGACCGACGTGGTCGCCTGTGCGGGCGGCGGTTCGAACACGATGGGAGCGTTCGCGGCGTTCGTCGACGACGAGGACGTGGCGTTGCACGCTGTCGAGGCGGGCGGCTCCACGCTGGAGGTCGACGAGGAGGCGGGCGTCGCCCCGAACTCCGCGTCGCTGTACACGGGCGAGGAGGGCGTCCTCCACGGCGCGCGCACGAAGCTCTTGCAGGACACCGACGGCCAGATCATGGAGAGCCACTCGATCTCCTCCGGACTCGACTACGCCGGCGTCGGTCCCGAACTCGCCTACCTCGTCGACGAGGGGCGCGTGAACCCCGTCGCCGTCGACGACGACGACGCGTTGGAGGGGTTCCACCGCCTCTCGCGTACCGAGGGGATCATACCCGCCCTGGAGACGGCACACGCCTTCGGCTTCCTGGAGGAGCACCACGAGGAGCTCGGCGAGCGCGTCGTCGTGAACGTCTCCGGTCGCGGCGACAAGGACCTCGACGCCGCGATCGAGGAGACGGACAAACGCGACATCGCGGAGGCGCCCGATATGTCGATGTTCACGGGGGGGATCTGAATGGCGGGAGAGCGCGCGGAACCGGACGTGGAAACGAAGGCGGAGACCGGCAACTCCGCGGCCATCGCCGCCGCCTTCGCCGACGGTCCGGCGTACATCCCGTACCTCGCCGTCGGCGACCCTGACTACGAGGCCTCGAAGGCGTACGTCGAGGCGCTCGACCGCGGCGGCGCGGACGTGATCGAACTCGGGCTCCCCTTCTCGGAGCCGATCGCGGAAGGCCCGACGATCCAGGGCGCGCTCGTGCGAGCGCTCGACGCCGGCATGACCCCCGACCGGTTCTTCCGGTTCGCGGAGGAGGTCGACGTCGACGCCCCGCTCGTCTGCATGACGTACTACAACCTCATTTATCAATATGGTGAAGAAACTGGCCCCCGTCCCTTCGTCGAGCGCGCGGCCGCCACGGGGATCGAGGGACTCGTCGTTCCCGACCTCCCCGCCGAAGAGGCGGACCCGCTGCGCGAGGCGTGCGACGAGTTCGGTCTCGATCTGGTCTTCATCGTCGCGCCAACCACCGTCGGCGAGCGGCTCGACCGGATCATGGGACAGGTCTCCGGCTACGTCTACGTGCAGGCGCGGCTCGGGACGACCGGCGCGCGCGACGACGTCTCAGACCAGACCACGGAGAGCCTCGGTCGACTCGCCGACTACGACGTGCCGAAGGCCGTCGGGTTCGGCATTTCGACGGGGGATCACGCCGAGCGCATCGTCACCGGCGGTGCCGACGGGATAATCGTCGGCTCGGCGCTGGTCGATATCGTCGCGGACGGCGTCGAAAACGGCCTCGCGACCGAGGCGGTCGCAGACCGGCTGGAAGCGCTCTCGCGAGAGCTGAAAGACGGTGCCGAGCGCGGCTACGCCGCTCGCGTCGAGCCGGCCGAGTCGCACTGACGGGGAGCGTTCACTCCGCGAGATCGACCACGCGGTCGATTCGAGCCAATACGTCCCCGAACGAAACCCACTTACCTCAGATTGCCACACGTTCACACAACGACGGCATCCACCATGACAGCAGGACTCACAGCACGACTCAAGCGCATCTCCACGAACGACCGATTCCTCATCGTCCCGATGGACCACGGGATCACGATGGGCGCGGTCGAAGGGCTCGTCGACATCGAGTCGACCATCGACGGCGTCACGGCCGGCGGCGCGGACGCGGTGTTGACCCAACGCGGCATCGCGGAGCGCGTCCACCCCAACAAGAACGACGCGGGGTACATCGTCCACCTCAACGGCTCGACGACGATCGGTCCCGACGAGAACGACAAGCGCGTCACCGGCACGGTCGAGGACGCCGTCCGGGCCGGCGCGGACGCCGTTTCCTTCCACATCAACGTCGGATCGGACCACGAGCCGTCTCAGATTGAAGGGCTCGCTGAACTCACCGCCGAGGCCGAACGGCTCGGCCTGCCTGTGCTCGCGATGGCGTACGCCCGCGGTCCCGGCGTCGACGAGAGCGACCCCGAGTCGCTCGGCCACGCCGTCCGGCTCGCGGAGGAACTGGGCGCGGACGTCGTCAAGACCGGGTACTCCGGCGACGGCGACTCCTTCGGCCGCGTCACGGAGTCGACCCGGCTGCCGGTCGTCATCGCCGGGGGATCGAAGGGGACGGACCGCGAGACGGTCGAGATGGTCCGCGGCGCGATGGACGGCGACGCCGCAGGCGTGTCGATGGGTCGGTCGATCTTCCAGCACGACGACCCCGAGGGGATCGCGCGGGCGGTTTCGGCGATCGTCCACGACGACGCGACGGTCGACGACGCGCTCGCCGCTGGCGGGTTCGTCGAGGCGTAGCGGCTCCCTTCGACCCCGATATTCCGGGTCAGCAGGCGGCACGTATCCGCTCTTCCGCCTCCGGCTCTCCCACCGGCCCATTGGGATCGACCGCCTGCTCGACGTGGAAGACGGTCACGGACGCGAGGCTGCGGTCCGAGCGCTCACAGACATACGCCGCCATCGATCGATAGCGAGTCTCTCCGGCGGTTTTCATCCTGAACCCGAACTGATGCCAGAGGGTCGTCGGATACGTCTCCGCCGCGTCCGGCGGTCGGTCGTACGTGACCGCCTCCCCGTTCCGCAGGTCGATCGAGTCACCCGATTCGAGCGTTCCGCGGACGACATACCAGCTGGAGGCGTCCGGCGGGTTCGGAGCGAAGAACGACCAGCTCACCTCCGACAGCCCGCCGCCCGACTCCGACGTCGGGAGGTCGACGAGTCCGACCCCTGCAGCCTGCCACCACACGAGCGCGAGAAAGAATCCCACGAGCAGCAGGGTCGCTCCCGCTCGGATGCCACGGCGAACTCGCGACGCGGCCGGCGACGAAGTCTCGGTCGTGCTTCCGCCATCGCCTCGGTGGGTTTCGTCCGCGCTTCCGCCGTCACTTCGATATACGCCATCCGCGTGTCGAGAAGAACCGGGGAGTTTCGACGCAACGGCCTCGATGAGGTCCCATGCCCTAGGCGGGAACAACAGGATCAGGACCGCGACCATGACGAACGGGAACACGCCGAGCCGCATCGTCGCGGCCATCCCGAGGTGTGCGGAGACGAAGGCAAGGGCGATCCCTACCCTGAGCAACCCGGTCGCGGCGATCAGTAGAACGGACGCCGAAAGGAGCGCGATCCAGAGCCAGTTTATCGTCGTGAGAACACCAGCGAACTCCGAGACGAACGGTCCCAGTCCCACGATGTACTCCTCCAACTGGAAGATTCGAGGGACTGCGTCTCCCGACATCCACGCGTCGCTTCGGTACTTCGAGACCGCGTTCGCCGCGTAGATCGACACGAGCGTCAGGAGCGTGACGGCCGTTCCGAGCGTACAGACTCGCCGATCGACACCAGCCTCTAGCTCGGAATCACCTTGCCCGGCGGGATCGTCTCGATCGTTGCGACCGCTCCCGCGACCCGCGCTGATCGACCACCGAGCGTCGAGCGGGAGGGAGAGGCTCAAAAGGAGGAACACGACCAGAATCGTGTTCCCGCCGTTGATCACGTACGGGTTCCGAGCGTACAGCGACGCGAGCAGGACGAGCGAGATGCCCGTCGACAGCCGCGTTCGATAGCCGACGAGCAGGCAGGCGGCGGCGCAAACTGCGACCGCAAGGAGACCTACTTGTACCCACGTCGACCCCGATATCGCGTGAATCGATACGGTCTCTAACAGCGGGAATATCTCCGCGAGCGTCGACCGCGGAAGGACGCCATCGTCAGTGTAAAACGCCCGTACTGCCGGAAGCCGATAGACCAACAGGTCTCCGAGAAGGAGGAGTGCCACCGAGATCCGAAACGCGGCGAGCGCTCGCGGGTCGATCCCGAGAAACGGCGCGGCACGCTCGCGGAGGGACTCACGCACCGCGGCGTATCGGGTCCCCGCGTTCGAGAGCCGCTGGCGTGGTGGCGTCATCCGGTAGTCTGACTCAGACAATGTGATCTCATTGGTAAGTGCTTTGTCGTCGCCGCACCGTCGCCCGCAACGCACGACCCTTCCGCAGTTTTCAAGCCCGCCCGCCGTGAGGTTTCGACAATGACACGCACGGTCTGGGTGAAAGCCGACGGGAACGTCGGCGACTGGGAGGCTCGCAAGCGACGGATCACGGCCGCCATCGAGGCCGGCGCGGACTGGGTGCTCGTCGACGAGAGCGACGTTGGGCGCGTCCGCGACCTTGGCGACATCTCGGTCGCCGCGTTCCGCTCCGAGGCGGACGTCATCGACGACGCCGAGAGCGACGCGGAGGCCGACGCCTACTTCGTCGGCAAGGGCGGCGAGGGAGACGGGACGATCGATCTCCCGAACGACTTCTCCGGTTCCGCCGACCTCTCTACGATCCGTCGGAGCGACGACCGCGCGCAGGGCGCGTACGTCCGCGTGCTCGGGACCGAGTACGAGCGGTTCGCCGAGACCGCCGCGGCGGACGCGGAGTTCACCATCATCGTCGGCGAGGACTGGTCGATCATCCCCCTAGAGAACCTCATCGCCCGGGTCGGCGAGGAGACGCACCTCGTCGCGGGCGCGACCACCGCCGCCGAGGCGAAGACGGCCTTCGAGACGCTGGAGATCGGTGCCGACGGCGTCCTCCTCGACTCGGACTCGCCGGACGAGATCCGCGGTGCGGTCGACGCCCGCGACGCAGCCGACCGCGAGACGCTCGACCTCAGACACGCCGAGGTGACGGCGATCGAGCAGACGGGCATGGCGGACCGCGTCTGCATCGACACCGGCTCGCTGATGGACGACGACGAAGGGATGTTGATCGGGTCGATGTCGCGCGGGCTCTTCTTCGTCCACGCCGAGACGGCGGAGTCACCGTACGTCGAGTCGCGACCGTTCCGCGTGAACGCCGGTGCGGTCCACGCGTACGTTCGCAACCCCGACGGCGGCACGAACTACCTCGCCGAGCTGTCGAGCGGCGACGAGGTGCAGGTCGTCGACACCGACGGTCACACCCGCGAGGCGATCGTCGGGCGCGTGAAAATCGAGAAGCGACCGATGTTCCGGCTCCAGGCCGAAGTCGAGACCGACGACGGCGTCGACCGCGTGGAGACGCTCATCCAGAACGCCGAGACGGTGAAGGTCGCCACGAGTGAGGGGAAAACCGCCGTCACCGACCTCGAAGCCGGTGACGAGGTGCTCGTCTACTACGAGGACGTGGCGCGTCACTTCGGCGAGGCCGTAGAGGAGAGCATCATCGAGAAATGAACGCCTTGTGACCGTGAACGACAGGAAAGACCGAACGAGACGAGCGTGACGACCCGTGGGTGAGATCCGATCGCTCGGACGCTGGTCGCTTGACGCCGTGGCGGTGTTCCTCCTCGCCGCCACGATCGGGTACGCCGCCGCCGACGGAGAGACCGTCGTCGTTGACTCCGCAGAGGCCACGCTCCCGCTGATCTGTGCCGTCGGCCTCAGCGTGTTCGGCCATCGGCTCCGTGCCGCCGGATTCCGCGACAGATCGATCGCGGCGGTCGCTGTCGGCGGGGCCGGCGGCGGCGTGGTGTTCGGACTGCTGGTCGGTTGGATACTCCTCATTCAGACGCTCGACGGCGACTCTCTCGTCGAACCGTTCTACACGCTGTTGAACGGCGGAGCCCTCGGAACGGTGCTAGGCGGTGTTCTGGTCGCCGGCTACGTTCGGCTCCGCCGCAACCAACGGACTGTCGAGCGACAGAATGCACGGCTAGAACGACTCGCGGAGGTCCTCTCTCACGACCTTCGAAACCCGCTGAGCGTGGCGTACGGTCACGCGGAACTGTCCCGAGAGACGGGCGACCCGGAGCACCTTGACCGCGTGATCGACGCGCTCGATCGCATCGACGCGTTGATCGACGACTCGCTGACGCTCACCAGACAGGCGCGCGCATCGGTCGATATCGAGACGGTCCGACTGGCGACCGTCGCGGAGGAGTGCTGGCGGAACGTCGACACCGGCGACGCCGAGCTATCAGTCGATCTGTCTCTCGCCGTCCGTGCGGATCGGCAGAAACTCAAACGCCTCTTCGAGAACCTCTTTCGGAACGCGGTCGAGCACAACGACGGATCGGTCACCGTCACGGTCGGCCCTCTCGATTCCGGAGACGGGTTTCACGTCACCGACGACGGACGGGGGTTCGATGGAAGTGATGCCGGCCGACTGTTCGAGGCGGGATACACGACCGGCGAGACGGGCACCGGACTCGGACTGAACATCGTTCGCGAACTCGCCGAAGTGCACGGATGGGAGGTCACCGCGGTCGACGGTCCGACGGGCGGGGCCCGGTTCGTGATCACCGGAATCGCCGGTGTGGACGCCGACGGCGATGCGATCTTGCGGTGATCGGTACGTATATTTCGGTGATGTCCGATAACCGGAACGATCATGTCGACGGTCAATCAGGACATCACGGTAGCGGAGCTGTCGTATTTTGACCGCGTCCGGCACCTCGCCGACGCCGCAAATCCGGCGTTTGCGGCGGGGTGTCTCCTCGTCCCCCTCGCGGTCCTCGCGGTGAGCGTACTCGTTTCGAGCACCACGCTGCTGTTTTACACCCACGTCGCCGCCGGCGCGGTGTGGTTCGGATTCGCGCTTATCTTCCCCGCGCTCATCGGCCCGACCCTCGGGGGGCTGAGCGAGGAGGCGTCGGCCGCGGTGACGGGTACCCTCGTTCCGAAGGCCGTCTTCTTCCTCGTCGGTTTCTCCTTTACGACGGTGATCTCGGGCACGGTGCTGTTGACGGGTGACATCGGGCTCGGCTACGGCTTCTCCAGCACGTGGTCGTCGGCCGCACTCGGCGTCGGCTGGGGGCTGTTCGCCTTCGGGCTCGCGGTCCCGCACCGGCTCCAGCTCAGCGCGTACTACGAGACGCAGTCGCCCGATCCGGACGCCGAGCGACTCGAATCGATCGAGAAGAAGAACCTCGTCGTGGGACTGTTCGAGGCGGCCGTGATGCTCGGAATCATCGCTCTGATGACGGGCTTCCGGCTGGGAGTGTAACTCCATAATTCGCCGTTTCGATGTCCGACGCGATCAGTCAGTTTCGGTGTCGCCGCCGTCCACCGCGCGTTCCAGTTCGTCTATCCGAGTCCGGATCACCGACAGCGTCGCGTCGGCGTCGGCGTATCCTTCCTCGTAGTCGTCGAGCGCGGACGCCGTCTTGTCGAGGAACTGCTCGATTACCGCCTCGATCGATTGGTCGCTCATGACTCCGCGGTTGGGTCCCCGATAGGTTATATTTCCCGACCGAGAGGCTGTCGTCCGAGTGTATTGTTCGATACGGGAATTACCGGCCGAGGACACGTGGACGGGTACGGATGCGAGCGGTGATCGACAGACGGAATCTGCGCCGGCGTTCGACGACTCGTCGACGCTTTGCCGACGAGAACCGCTCTCTGAGAGGGCACTTCGAGTACCTCCCGTTCGGCTCACGTGGTCGTAGCCGACCCGCCGACTGGCTCTCGGCAGCGTCTCGTGAGGACGTGCTCGCACGAGCGACGGACGAGGTGTATCCGTATCCGCTCACGCCGGTGAACTCGGAGCCTGTGAGCCGAACGATCTGCACGCGAGTCTCGTCGGTCCCTATTCTGCCTCGCTTTGACGGTTAGCAGAATTCAGCACGATTGTATTACTCACACACAAGCCTTTTACGCACGTGACGCGTATCCTGTGGAAGACAATGCCAGACTCCCTATCGGAACAGCTCCAGAGCGACATGCAGTGTGAGGGTCTCTTGGAGTGTTTTCACGGGCTCAAACCGCTTGACCGGGAGTGTTTTTCCGTTCTCGTCGAGAGCGACGAGCCCATGACCATCGACGCTGTCGCCGAAGCGGTCGACCGAGAGCGCTCGACCGCCTACCGCTCGGTCCAGCGACTCCTCCAGACGGGATTCATTACGAAAGAACAGATCAACTACGATCAAGGCGGGTACTACCACGTCTACTCACCGACTGATCCCGAGAAGATCACCAGCGAGATGCAGCGGATGCTCAACGACTGGTACGCGAAGATGGGCCAACTCATTCAGGAATTCGAAGAGAAGTACGATCACACGGAGTCGGCACAGGCATCGAGCTAGCGGTCAGACGAGACCCGTTCGAAACTGGCGACGCTGTGTGTGCGTGGATAACTTTATCTCACGAATCGGCGCGAGGATGCCTCTAAGTGTAAGAAAAAGTGGAAACGGTGTATGTATCTATGGGCCGGCACGAATATTGAATCACGCGAGACTCGCGATGCTCGTCTCGCTGGCTCTCGCTCGTTTCACTCGCGAGAACGCGGGTACGGCCACCCGAAGGCCGTCGCTGAAGGAACGAAAGTGGGGAAAAGTGGGCCGGCACGAATTTGAATCGTGGTTACGGCCACCCGAAGGCCGAAGGATACCAAGCTACCCCACCGGCCCGCACTCAGATGAAGGCCGCTCGACGGTTTAATCTTTCCGAAAGTCGGGAACCATCGGCAGGTATCCGGAAGCGCACCGCTTACGCACCCGTCGTTCAGACCTCGAAATACCGATCCCGATGTGCCCGGCAGCCGGGATTGAACGCGGTGCCACAGTGCGGACAGGCGTCGTCGCCGTCGAGGTACTCGCGGACGGACAGCGTCGTCCGACAGTGTCCGCACAACGCCGCGGGCTCGTCGAACCGGTCGCGGGGCCACGGCCCCGACTCGTGGTCCGTCGCCGCGTCGTGGCACGCGTCACAGGGGTAGTACGCCTCACAACAACCGAATCGGAGCGCAACCACGTCGACGGACGAATCCCAGTGAGAACACCGCGTTTCGGCGTCGACGTCGACGCCCCGGAGCGGGACCGTGAACCGACCGTCCACGTCGGGCGCGACCGTCGTCAGACGCTCTCGGTGACTCGCCGACGAGTTGATGGTCTCGATCGGGTGGGCGACGTCGGAGGGTTCGGCGTCGCCGAGTCCGTCCGACTCGTCAGTAGGATTCGTATCCATCGGTGTCGATCCAGTTGTGCGCGACGGCGATCGTGTCGTCGGCGTGGAGCGGTTTCGGGCCGACGCGGACGCGGCGCTCTGCGACGGCCGCGATCGACTCCGTCTCCTCGTCGGTGAAGTCTCGATGATCGGAGAGCACGAAGACGGGATCGGTGGGTGGCTCGGCGTCGACGAGCGGGTCACCCGCCTCGTGGAGCTGCACGACGGTCCCGCCGTGGTCCGCTCCGGCGCTTCCCGTTCCGCGGTCGCCCGCGATCCTGTCGAGGGTGTCGTCGAGCCCCATCCGTCGGAGTTCGACGCCGGGCGAGACGTCGGCGGGCATGTGACCGATCGCGTCCGGTTTCGCGGCGAGCGCGTCGCGAACCCGGGCGGCGACGTTGCGCTCGTCGGGGTGGAGGTGACGGAGGGTGTCGGCGTCGAAGGTGACGGTGAGCGCGTCGTCGACGACGAGGTGCACTCGGATCGACTCGCGGATCCCGTGCGAGAGGAAGACGCCGGTCGAGACGCAGCGACACAGCAGGTCGAGCCGGCCCGCACCGGGGATGTCGGACAGCGAGATCGCGTCCGGGTCGGTCGGGACGTCGTGACCGACGACGACGAACTGGCGCATACGCTGGCGTCGTCCCCGATATTCATAAACGGTCCGACCCGACTGTCCCCATGAGCGTCACCGGACTGTGTCAGGTCTGTGAGGCCGCGCCGGCGAGACACGGCTGTCCGCGCTGCGGTCGCGCCGTCTGCGACGACCACTGGACCCCGACCGCGAGCGCGTGCACCGCGTGTGCGGCGGGTCGACAGCAGTAGCGCGTGATAGAGGACAGCAGTAGCGCGTGACGGGCGATAGCGCTGAGATCGCACGCGGCGAGTCCCGCTCAACGTGACCTACCCGTTCGACGTGACCTACCGATATCGGTTCAGTCGCTTCTTGAGCCGTTTCGCCGAGTCACCGGCGGCCCCGACGTACGTCGCCTCGTCGTCCGGGCGGCTCGACTCCTCGCCGGCGAAGATGATCCCGCGTGAGGAGTTCACCAGCCCGACATCGACGGGCGCGCTCGGGCGGGCGGCGAGCCCGTGGTCGACCGCGGCCTCCGCGTCGCCGCCCTGCGCGCCGACGCCGGGAACGAGAAACGGGATCTCGGGGACGATTTCGCGGACCGCGGCGAGTTCCTCGGGGGCTGTCGCGCCGACAACGAGCCCGACGTTGTCGTTCGCGTTCCACACGTCCGCGAGCGCCGCGACGCGCTCGTAGAGGGGCTCGCCGGAGGCGAGTTCGAGGTCCTGGAGGTCTTCGCCGCCGGGGTTCGACGTGCGACAGAGCACGAACACGCCCTTGTCGGCGCGGTCGAGGAACGGCTGGAGGGAGTCGCGACCGAGATACGGGTTCACCGTGATCGCGTCCGCGGTGTCGAGCGCCGCGGCGTACCGACGGGTCGTGTTGCCGATGTCGGCGCGCTTGGCGTCCAAGAGGACCGGAACGCCCTTCCCGTGGGCGTAGGCGATGGTCTCTTCGAGCGCGCGCCAGCCGTCCGCATCCTCGTAGAAGGCCGCGTTCGGCTTGTAACAGGCGGCGTGCTCGTGAGTCGCGTCGATGATTCGACGGTTGAACGCCCACCGCGGGAGGTCCGCGTCGGTGACGAACGCGGGGAGACGGGTGGGGTCGGGGTCGAGCCCGACCGAGACGACGCTGTCGACGGCCGCGATCCGGTCCGCGAGCGACTCGAAGAAGCTCATGCGCGGTGGTGTGAGCGGAGAGGCGCTAAGGGTTGCGTTCCGCTCGCCGTAGGTCACGGGGCGCTCGACGACGGGACCGACAGCCGCAACGTCGATACCGGTGGGCGACCACGATCCGATATGAGCTTCGGCGAGTGTTTCGAGCGGGCCGCCGGCCGCGACGTGACCGTGGAAGCGATACGCGCGGCGGTCGAGGACCGTCGAACGGGCGAAACGGAGCGAAGCGACGGGACCGACACCGACGTGGATACCACATCGATCGACCCCGAGCCCAGTCCGGCCCGCGTTGTCGCCGACGCCGACGTGCTGGCGGCGGACCTCCTCGTCGGGGGCGACGCACGGGAGTCACTCGATCGGTTGCGGTCGCACTCGTGGACGACGCTCGTCGCAAGCGACCCGCTTCTCGACGACGCGGCGGCGGTGATCGGCGACCTCGTGGACGCGGACCTCGCGAGCGACTGGCGGGGCGCAGTAGAGTCGTGGCGGGAACCGGTCGCGCACCCCGCGGGCGACCACCCGGCGCTGGCGTCGGCCTATCGCGGCGGGGCGATGCAGGTCGTGAGCCTCGATACGTCGCTCACGGGCCCGCGGGCCGCCGCGAGCCTGCGCGACCGGATGCCGGTGAGCGTCAGGGAGCCGAGCGCGTTCGCGGCCGTCTTCTCGCCCGAGCGGCTCTACCCCGAGGTCGTCGGCGGGGAGTACCCGGGTCCCGACCGCGATCCGCGGTCGCTCGAACCGGTAGGATGAAACGAGCCCGCGCCCGAGCGTGCCCATGAGCGACACGGACGCGCTCTCGGCGGCGCTCCGCGACGGCGACGCCGCCGAGTTGTCCGACGATCTCGACGCGATCCGCGAAGCCCTCGTCGAGTGGTACCGAGCGGACCACCGCGCGTTCCCGTGGCGGCGGACCGAGGACCCGTACGCGATTCTCGTCAGCGAGGTGATGAGCCAGCAGACCCAACTCGACCGCGTCGTCCCGGCGTGGGAGGACTTCCTCGAACAGTGGCCGACGACCGCCGACCTCGCCGACGCCGACCGCGCAGACGTGGTCGCGTTCTGGTCTTCCCACTCGCTCGGCTACAACAACCGCGCGACGTACCTCCACGAGGCCGCCGGTCAGATCGAAACCGAGTACGGCGGCTCGTTCCCCGAGACGCCCACGGAGCTACAGGAGCTGATGGGCGTCGGCCCGTACACCGCCAACGCGGTTGCCTCCTTCGCGTTCAACAACGGCGATGCGGTCGTCGACACCAACGTGAAACGAGTGCTCTACCGCGCGTTTGCAGAAATCCGTAATGCGGACGATCCGGACTACGAATCGGTTGCGAACGCTCTTATGCCGGCTGGAGAGTCCCGAATCTGGAACAACGCAATTATGGAACTCGGCGGAGTCGCCTGCGGAAAGAAACCACGGTGTGACGAGGAAGGTTGCCCGTGGCGCGAATGGTGTCACGCGTACCAGACCGGTGACTTCACCGCGCCGGACGTGCCGACACAGCCGAGCTTCGAGGGAAGTCGTCGGCAGTTCCGTGGACGCGTTGTTCGACTCCTCGGCGAACATGACGAGATGGATCTGGACACGCTCGGTCATCGGATCCGAGTGGATTACACTCCTGATGGGGAGCACGGACGAGAGTGGTTGCGAGGACTGCTCTCGGATCTAGCCGAGGACGGGCTGCTCGAAGTAGAAGAGACGAGAGAGAAGACCGTCGTCCGCCTTCGGCGATAACGCCGATGTCTCGGGGGCACAATGAAACGACACGCGGGTGTGTGCGGTCTCACTCCGACGTATTCGGTCGTACTGCCCCGCTACAGTGGGATATGATCTCATTCCCGAGTCTCCCGATTTCTCGGTTCTCAGTGGCCTGATCATCGGCGACGTGTTTTTGTACGTCCGGCGTGCGAACTACGCTAACACGATGCCACGCGAACAGTACCAGACGAAGTTGGAGGAACTTCGCGCCGACGTGCTCTACATGAGTGAACTCGTCGCCGAGCGGCTCCGAATGAGCCTCGACGCTCTCGAACAGCAAGACGGCGAACTCGGCGAGAAGGTCATCACCGGCGACGCCGAGATCAACGACCTGTACCTCGAATTAGAAGGTCAGTGTACGGACCTGATCGCGCTTCAGCAGCCGGTCGCGGGCGACCTGCGGTTCATCGCGGCCTCGTTCAAGATCATCACCGATCTCGAACGCATCGCCGATCTCGCGACGAATCTCGGAGAGTACGCGAAGGCAGCCGACCGAGAGGTGTTCCCCGACGTCGACGTCCAGCGGATCGGCGACGACACGCTCGACATGCTCGACGGGGCGATGGCCGCGTACGCGGAGTCCGACCCCGAGCGCTGTTACGCGGTCGCCGAAGCCGACGACGAACTCGACGCCGCCTGCGAAGCCGCGAGCGATCTGGTCGTTCGCGACCTCATCGAGCGCGATGACCTCCGGGCGGCCGGCGAGGGAAGCGATGAAGACGACACCGAGGCCACCATGCAGAACGTCTCTCGGCTCCTGTTGACGATCCGCGACCTCGAACGCGTCGGCGATCACGCGGTGAACATCGCCGCGCGCTCGCTGTACATGATCGAGAACGACGACGAACTGCTGTACTGACGGCACAAACGAGCGCTCGCTCTCGCGTCGTCCCGCGCTTCCACCGTCGTGGCCGTCCCGACGGCTACATATTCCGCGCCGTGTAGGGTCGCGTATGTCCGTTCACTCCACGGAGATCGAAGTTCGATTTCGAGACATCGACGCGCTCGGCCACGTCAACAACGCCGTGTACGCGACGTACATCGAGCAGGCCCGAACGGCGTACTTCCGCGACGTGCTCGATGCGGACCTCTCGCAGGCGTCGACCGTGCTCGCGTCGACGTCATTCGACTTTCGACGATCGGTCGAACTCACCGACGAGACGGTGACCGTGCTGAGCGACGTCGACGATATCGGGCGATCCAGCGTCTCGATGAGCTACGAGATCCGCGTCGGGGGCGACGGCGACCTCGCCGCCGAAGCGGAGGCGACTATCGTCAGTCTCGATCCGGAAACCGGGGAGCCGACACCCGTCCCCGAACCGATGCGGTCGAAGCTGACCGCGTATCACGACCTGTAGGCTCACGATGGCGCTCTGGCCGCGTCTTTCGGCTCAGCTGACGGCCGACCGGACGGCGCATCGCCCAACTCCCGTCACACTCACCTTCTTGAGGCCGCGCACCGATCGGTCGCGTATGTCTATCCGATTGTACGCGCTTGACGGGTGTCCGTGGTGTGAGAAGGCGGCAGACGCGCTCGACACCGCGGGCGTCGAGTACGAAACCGAGTGGGTCGACGCGCTTCACTCGGACCGAAACGAGGTCAAACGGGTCAGCGGTCAACGCGGCGTCCCCGTCATCGTCGACGAGGAACGCGGCGTGACCATGGCCGAGAGCGCGAATATCGTCGAGTACGTCGAGAAAAGCCTCGCATGACGATCTACACCGGCCGAGGCGACGAGGGTGACACCGACCTCAGAGACATGAGCCGCGTCTCGAAGGCCAGCCCTCGGATCGAGGCGTACGGAACCGTCGACGAGGCGAACGCGCTGATCGGCACGGTGCGTCCGACCGGTCACGATGACCTCGACGAGCTGTTGGAGACGGTGCAGAATCACCTTCACGTGGTGCAAGCTGACCTCGCGAATCCCGAGCCGGACCCCGACGACCCGGAAGTGACGGGCGACCTCGTCGAGATGCTCGAACACAGGATCGACGCGTTCGACGCGGAACTGGAGCCGTTGCGGTCGTTCATCCTTCCCGGCGGCGGCGAGGTCGGCGCGCGACTCCACCACGCGCGGACCGTGACCCGTCGCGCCGAGCGCCGAACGGTCGAACTCGCCCGATCCGAGCCGATAAACGAGACTGTCGTGACCTATCTCAACCGGCTCTCCGATCTCCTGTTCACGCTCGGTCGGGTCGCCAACGCCCGCGACGGCGAACCCGAGGAGTCGCCCTCGTACTGACGCCGCGTTCCCGTGGTGTCTCCGAGAGCGGACCGGCACGCGTGAGAAGCGTTGTCGATCACCGGACCACGCGCCACAAAGTCTTTATCTGTCCTTCTCCAAAGGGCAGATATGAGCAAACACTTCGAAGACGCACGGTACTACCTCGGTCGCGCGGCCGAGCACGCGAAGGCGGGTGTGAAAGAGGAACTGGAGCCGGTCGAGGCGCGGGTGAAGGAACTCGTGGGACGAGACGACGACGAGCCGGAGCCCGAGCCGTCCCGGCTCGACCGGATCCAAGCCGATCTCAAAGACCTAGAGGAGCGTGCGGAGGGCGAAGCCCGCGAGGCGGTGGCGTCGGCGCGCAAGCGGGTGAAAGAGTACCGCGGCCACGACGCGGCGACGGACGAGTAGCGTCGTATTCTGCGGGTCCGGTCCCACCGGACAGCGTTCTCACGGCCCGCGACACTGGTATAAAGTAACCCTTAAGTCGCGAGGTCGGATACCTCGACACGAGCGGGTTGGTGGTCTAGCCAGGTTATGACGGCTCCTTCACACGGAGCAGGTCGGCGGTTCGAATCCGCCCCAACCCATCCACTCACTTCGTTCGTGGCGAGTAGTTAACCGCCAGACGGCGGCGTTGTGGTCTTCTTCCCCGTTTCCGACTCACCAAGTCGGCGGTCGGTGTCGTCCAAACCGCCTGACGTGGTCGGCTTCATCTTGGAGTAGTACGCGCGGTATCTATAATGTTTCCCTCGCCCGTAGCAGATTTTCCACCCTATGCGATTCACCGCATCGAGGGGGTGTCGTTCCAGTACGGCTTCTTCTCCATCTCCCCGGAGTTACGTGGGTGAAACAGCATTCCGGAATTTGATTTCCCTCCGACTCGATGCGGTGATACGCGAATCGGTAAATCGTGCGAAGTGAATCGCATACGCCGACAGGAACGGTTATTACGGACGCTCTTGTGTAGCACATTGTTGATTTCAGAGAGTTGCTTTGACGGCGTGTTTGAGCGCTTCTCGTCCGGGTTTGCGGTAGAGTTCTCGTCTGAGTTGGAACGCTCGGAGATACTGTGTGAGGCGATCTTTTGAGATGCCTCGATGCGGCGAGAGCCATCGTCGCGCCAGCGACGCGTGGCTCTCGCAGGTGTTCACGTGGACCGTCTCGTCGGCGTACTCACCGTCTCCGTGAACGACGTATTCGCGGTCGAATTGCTCATCTTCATCAAGCGGATCGTACGCGCAAAATCCGTCGGTATAGACCGTGAGAGGCTCCTGCTGGCGGTCAGCCAGCAGGAGCCGGATCGCCGATTCGTCTGCGGATTTCGCCGGCACAACGTACCGTTGCTCGGTGCCACGATCCACGAGGACGAACACGGGCGGTTTGTCTTGATCATACGTTCCGCGTCCGCGTCGAGAGAGGCCGCGAGAGCGCGACCAGCGGTCGCGCTCGCGGCCTTTCAAGCCGGCAGAGACGTAGAACTCGTCAATTTCAACCGGGCCACGGAGATCGAGTGACGGCGCGTCGAGCGCTTCGCTGAAGCGCTCGACACGCCTGTGAATCGTTTTGTAGGTGACGTCGATTTCGCACTGTAACTGTCTGAGACTCGTGTTAAACCGCAAAAACGCGTAGATCGAAAACAGCCACTTGCGGAGTGCGATCTTCGAGTGAGCGAAGATTGTGCCGGTCTTATCGTTGAACGTGCGGCCGCAATCCTTACAGAGATACCGCTGAAAGTGCCCGTAGCTGCCGTTTCTGACCGTTCGGTCAGAACGGCAGCGAGGACAAGAAACCCCGTCACGCCAGCGAACCTGCTGTAACAGGTCCGCTGCGACCGATTCCGACCCAAACACATCCAGCGGAATCATTCGTGTCGGACACCGCTGACGCGGTGTCCTTGTCCTCTTCGACTCCACAGCGACAGCTCAGCAGTATCAACAATCTCCTACAGAAGAGCGTATTACGGATGTTCGCGTCTTTTAGAGTGTAGGCGTCATTCGTCTTTAGTTAAGACTCACACCTCGGTTGTGTAGCGGTAGCGAGCGTCTCTTGTAAGATCGGTCGTTGCTTGTGGATCTTCTGTGCGTCCTCGATCAGCCGCTCCAACAGCGGCGGTGGCGAATAACCGAGGTGCTCACCGAGTTCGTGGAGGATGAGCTGGGCGTGCGACCGGAAGGTCGCCGCCCAGCGTTCCGGTGGAAACACGAGCTCATCATCCGCCTGCTCGGTGACCAGATCCAACAGATCACGGCTCACAAGCAGTGACAGCAACGCTGCGTACAGCAAGATCTTCACCACGTGCTCGTTGCTCGTGTCGAACTCGTCCAGGTCGTACTGCGTCTTCAACTCACGGAACAGCAACTCCACTTCCCACCGACACCGGTAGATCTGCGCTAAATCCGCCGGAAAGAACTCCTCTCGCGACAGATTTGTCACGTATAGATGGTAGTCGTCGGCGTCCTCGTCGCGGACGCCGACGACGCGGAACCGCTTCGTATCCAGCGACCGCGTCCCGTTGTACGGCCCGCGCTTGAACTCGACTTCGACTTCCACATCGATGTACGTCCGGTCGAGATCGTCGAGCACATCACGGAGTTGCTTGCCCTCCAAGGGAATGGCGCGGCCGCGCCATTCCCGTAATTCATCCGTAATCACCGGATTCGCGTTCTGTTTCAGCCGGCTCACGAAGGAGCCGCCGTTCTCGTCGATCCGCGCAAACCGTCGGTACTTGAAGTACGCGAGGTCGAACAATACGAGGCGGTTCTCAAGCCACGACCCTGTCTTGAACAGCGTGCTGTCGTGTGCTTTCTCGTCGGTAACGTCGATCCGTTCAATCGTCTGTTCAGTGGCATTGTGGAGCAGGTGGAGCTTCGCTCCAGCCTGCTCCTCGTGGCGGGCTTCGAACTGATCAGCGAGAAACTCGTGTAACCGCAACACCGTTCCATCAGCGATCATTACATCACTGAATCGGTCGATGTCAACGTCAACAGTGTCGGGAACAGCGACCTCGTCGAGACCGTGCTCGACGAGGTCGCGGAAGTACTCCGCGAGCGTCGGCGTCAACCGCTGATAGAACCCACCCGGTGAGATCGGCTCGTCAGCTGTGGAGTTGTAGCTGCGTCGAAACCCTGCGAGTGTTCGGCGTTCGCCTGCGGCGAAGCCGAACACGAATGCCCAGACGAAGACGGGAATCTGGAGCTTGCGGTCGCGTTCGACCACGCCGAGTTCCTCGGCGTGCTCTTCGAGGAATTCGGAGGGAAACAGTGTAGTGAGCCGACGCATAATCCGTGATGAGGAGGTTTCGTTGTGCACACTCGACACCTCCTCATTCCTTCCGAAAAGTAGCCTCGATAAGCCGCCACTGTCACGCGGTTCGTCTCCTAACTAAAGACGGATGGTCCGGAGAAGGGGGAGCAGGCGGCGAGCCCTAACTCGCCGCCTGCGTTAGGTTATGGATGATGCACTTCCGCGTGAGCTCCCGGAACTGGCCGTGCCAGCTCCGGGAGCGTAGCTTCTCGCCGTCGTCTTCCTTCAACTGCGAGAAGCCCGTTTCACTCATCCAGCGCTGGTTGTAATCCTCATTCATCCGGGCGTTGTGAGCCTTCTGTAGCGGTGTTTGCTCTCTGTGCTTGATCAGTGGTCGCGTTGAGTTGGAGCGACACTCCTCACGGAGATCGCTCCATGAGTAGTTTGCGTCGGCAGATAACACGCGCAGGTCTTCCGCGTTCCGGCGGAAGACCTGCATCCCAATATGACCGTCCCATGCCTTCTGCGTCGTGAAATGAACGTCCTTGATCGCTAGCGAATTCACGTCGATCAAAATCGTCGTCTTCATCGACTGAAACGAGAAGTCTGCGCGGTCGCGGTAGTGGTAGCTGGTTTGATCGCGTTGAAAGCCGCTTGCGTCAATTGCGGCTTCACCACTCCAGCCCGCCTGCTCCGCCGAAGCGCGGAGCAGGCGGCGGAGTTCACGCATTCGGTACTCCTTTTCCCACCGACAAAACGAGCTGTAGTGCGGTGCGTCGTCAAGATCAAACACGGCGAGGACGCCGGGCATTTCGTTGAGGTAGTCTTCGGTCTCACGGAGACTCTTCTCCAGTTCGACGCGGTACAGGATCAACGCGATCTGCACCCACTCGGCGTACCCGTCCGCGCCGTCCGGCGCGGCGGGTACGTCCGGATCATCAACATGCTGTTTGGCAAGGTCTCGACACATCCAAGCAAGCCGTCTGAGCGATGCCATATCGCCAGACGGCGTCCATTTCCGGGTTAATCTGGCGGAATATTACAGTAAGAGCGTCCCAGACCGTCGTCACTAGGCGGCAAAACAAGGCATGTGAGAGTCCAGTACAGCCGCTACCTGTTGTGTCGGGTATGCGGGGTAGCGGTGACTGTACTCCATCGCTATCACTTGATTAGAGATGTGTTCGCTTAATGGTTTGTACTGCCGTGCGGCGATTCATCCCCTCCCTACTCGCTCGCAATACTCGCTCCTTGAGGAAGGGGCATTCTCGCCTCAATTCTGGTAAACCTGTCCCACACCGACTTCGGTCGAGCGGAGAGATCACGCGTTCGATCCGATCACACGGCGTCCAGTCTGGACTGCAGTTCCGCCTCCGCGCGGTCTGCGAGCGCGTCGATCGGCTCGTCGAGGTAGGTCGCCCACTGGTCGAGAAACCCGGAGCGTCCGAGCATCCGGACGACCTCGTAGACGGGACGACGCTCCGCGAATCCCGAGGGGAGGCCGCCGGCACGCTCGCGGTAACCGTCGTAGAGGGCGGCTGCGTACCGCTTGGGGCCGGTGCTGTCGAACCCGTTGAGCAGTTGGTCTTCCGCGCGCACGAGGTCGCGCGCCGGGTCGCCAACGTGCGCCAGTTCCCAGTCGATCGCGGCGATCCCATCGTCGTCGACGAACAGGTTCGGCATCGCCACGTCCCCGTGGAGCAGCGCCGCGCGCGCACCGGTCAGGCGATCGCGGTTCGATTCGACGCAGTCGACGACGGCAGCGTAGTGGTCGGCGAGTCGCTCTGAGGTCCCGATCTCGCGGGTGCGCTCGATCGTCGAGCGGAGCACGTCGGGCCACGGAGCGGAATCGACCGCGAGTTCGGGGACGGCGGCGTCGGGAACGGCGGCGTCGGGACTCGGCGTCGATCCGCCGTCCCCAGCCCGATCGGACTCGGAGAGGTCCGCTATCTCGCCGTGGCTGTCGAACCGCTCCGCGTGGAGCGCTGCGAGCGTCCGGCCGACACGTCGGAGGAGCGCTCCGCGCGCCGGACCTCCGTCGTCGCAGGTGATTCGGGTGTCGACCGGAGCGGTGTCGCCGCTCGCTCGCCGGTTTCCGGGATCGGTGTCCGTGGCCGTGCTCCGCTCTCGGCTCCCCTCCGTGGCGTTCCACACGTCGAGGAGTTCGCGACCGGCGACCGGGGCGGTCACCAGGTACGGCGGCGACCCGTTCCGGTCGCCCGCGAGCACTGCCGGGGCTCTGACCGGCCGCTCGGCCGCGACGTATCGCAACACGGCCCGCTCGCGAGCGATTCTGGTTCCGTCACCGTCGATAGCGATCTTGCAGAAGGCTCGGTCTCCATCAGCGAACTCGACGCCGACCGTCTCGTTCGCCCCGTTCCACGAGGGACCGACATCGAACAGTTCGGCGACGGAGCGGTCGGGAAAGTCGTCGCGGAGAACCGTCGAGACGGTCTCGTTCACGGTCACGGCTTACTCGTCGACCGACCGGCTTCGATCGACGAACTCGCGCGCGGCCTCGCTGAGTCCCGATCTCAACGATGAATTGTCTTCAGCCGTCTGCGCCGCCGGTTCTTCTGTCCCTTCGTCCCCTTCCCCCTCTGTTTTTCCCCCGTTCGAGACGTGAGCGTCGTCGTGCGTCTCAGCGCCTCGCGTGCCGTCCGTTCGACCGCTACCGTTTCTCGCGTCACCGCCGTGAACATCTGTCGGATCGGCGTCCGGAGGATAGCTCCGCTCAGCCGGCGGAACGAACGCGGTCTCGACGGCTCGCACGATCTCGTCAACGCTCTCGTCGTCGAGCCGGTCCGCGTACGCCTCACGGATCAGATCGGGCACGGCGTACGCGTAGTGGCCCCGGCCGGCGTGACGGATCAGGCCAGCGCGGCGGACCGGTCGGTGTCGGCTGTAAGCGTGTTCGGTGTCGCCGTCGCCGCCGGCGTCGATATGCGCCGCGACTGGGTCGCTCACGCCTTCACGGCGGTAGTGGCGGAGCATCCCGCGAGAGATGTCGGTGAGGCCCCCGATCCGACCGCGAAGCTCCTCGATGACCGCCTCGCGCGTGCCGAGTTCGACGGCGTCGTCGAACCGGAGCGCGCTCTCGGCCACGTCGTCGCGGGTGACCGGGTCGACGTCGTCGCGCCCGTCCTGCTCGCTGTCGTCTACCGGTTCGGGAGTCGGAGGCGCATCGGCCGACTGCGGGCCTTCATTGGCGTCGCCGGAATCGGAGGGTGCCCTGCCGTCGGCGGGATCTGTGGGGTCGCCGGAGGCTGTACCGCTGTCGGCGGGGTCGGGATCCGTTTCCGTGTCCACCGCATCGTAGACGTCGAGGTCCGCCTGGGAGCGGTCGGCGGACGCCGCGGAGGCGACGGAGCGCCCGTTTCCGCCGCGGTAGGGGGCTTCGGCCTTACCGAGCAGCGCCTGTGCGAACTGGTCGGCCATGTTGCTCAGGTCGCGGGCCTCCTCCAGCTCGCGTTCGAGTTCGTGGATCCGCTGACGCTTCTTGTCGAGCTCCTGTCGGAGGTCTGCAAGCTCGGACTCGCGGCGCGCCTGCTCGTCGGAAATGGACTGGAGTTCCCCGACCAGATCGCTGGAGACGGACTTGAGTTCCGGACGCTCGAAGTCGTCGAGCCCCGGCGTCGCGCCGGCGTCGAACGTCTGCTTGCGGTGGAACTGGATCCGCCGGATCGACTCGTCCCAGTCGGTCATCAGGAACGCCTCGCCGTCCCCGAGATCCTCGACGGCGCTCGCGTACTTCGAACCCAAGATGCGTCCGACGACCTTCGTGTCGTTGTCCCAGGTAAGCCGGTGCCAACAGAGCCAGTCGCACTGCGTGATGAAGTCCTTTTTTACGTCCGCGGGGCGCTGGCTGATACCGACGATTCCGAGGCCGTGTTTCCGACCGCGCTTGCCCACCTTGATCAGCATCTTGCCCGTCTCGTCCATCCCGCCGCCCTCCGGGATGTACTCGTGACACTCCTCGACGACGAGCAGGAACGGCTTCTTGAGACGCTTCTCTTTGGCGAACAGCTGTTTGACGACTTCCAAGAGCAGTTCGTTCGCGGTATCCTCTTCGAGATACCCGGAGACGTCGAGGATGATCGGGACGTTCTCCTCTAGGGCGAGGTTCGCGAGCTTCTCGGCGTGTTCCGGCGAGACGACGATGTCGCACTCGTCGTCCGCCCCGGCGTGGAGAATCTCGTACTCCTCTTTCAGGCCGTAGTATTCCCCGTCCGTGTCGACGATCATCACGGGGAAGCCGTTGTCGAGGAGGTTCTCGATCACGACGGAGGCGGTGTTGCTCTTGCCGGACCCGGACTTGCCGGTGATGAACGAACGTCCGGTGAGCACGTCGACGACCGGAAGCTCTACCGGCGATCCCGGCTCGGCCGTCGCGTCGCCGCCGATCCCCTCGCTGACGTCCGCGACGTGGATCGTCTCCTGCTCGGTCATACTCGTGACAGGGACCGCCCACCCAATAAACCCCGACGGATGTGACCTCGACAGATATGTCCTCGACGGATGTGACTTCGGTTCACGCGTGCGGTCGGCCGGCACGCGCCGGCCGAACACGAACGGACAAACGATTAATAGAGTCCTCGTGCAGACTCCGGTATGCGACTCGACACCCTCGGGATCGATCCCTCGGTATCGGTGCTTTTTCCGCCGGAGTTTCTGGCAGAACAGCTGTCAGACGTTCCGATCGACGTCGTGGTTCCCGACGATTCCGATGGATCCACCGACGATGCCGATGGGCCTCACGGGGCTGTCCCGCCGTGTGACGCGATAGTTACCTTCGAACACCGGGAGGAGTTTCTCGATCTCGACTGGATCCACTCGATCCAAGCGGGCGTCGACCGGTTCCCACAAGACCGACTCGAAGACGCCGGCGTCGCACTGACGAACAGCACCGGGATCCATGGCGACGCGATCGGAGAGACCGTCGCCGGATATCTCCTCGCGTTCTCGCGACGACTCCACACGCACATTCGCAACCAAGAAGAACGCGAGTGGAGCCAGCCCGACTGGGATGAGGCGTGGACGATCGCCGGTGAGCGCGCGTGCGTGATCGGACTGGGGAGCCTCGGCCGCGGGGTCGTCGATCGCCTCTCGGCGCTCGGCGTCGACGTCGATGGCCTCCGGCGGACCCCCGTCCCGGAGCCGAGCGTCGACCGCGTCTACACACCGGGAGAGATCGAATCCGCCGTTGCCGGCGCGCGGTTCGTCGTGTTGACAGTCCCACTGACCGGAGAGACCGAGGGAATGATCGATCGAGACGTGCTGGACGCGATGCGAGACGACGCGTATCTGATAAACGTCGCCCGCGGAGGCGTCGTCGACCAGTCGGATCTCGTGTCGGCACTCGGAGACGAATCCATCGCCGGTGCGGCGCTAGACGTCTTCGAGGACGAGCCGCTTCCGGAGTCGTCACCGCTGTGGGAGATGGACGAAGTCATCGTGACTCCGCACTGTGCAGCGTTCACACACCGATACGGTGAACACGTTGGTTCGATTGTCCGAGAGAACGTCCGACGGGCTCGCGACGGTGAGGCGCTGACGAACCGAGTTCTGTGAGGATCGGTCAGTACCTCCACTCGAGTCGCACTACAGCGCCGGCGGTCCGTCTCGGCCGATCACGATCTCCTGTCCTTCGACGTCTTCGAGCGCGGCCACGCGTCCGCCGATTTCGACCCGACCCGCCTCGGTCTCGACAACGAGAGAGGCCACCTCCTCGGTGTCCTCGAACGCGAGATCGACGACTCGCCCGCTGACCGTCACGGACTCGCCCGTCTCGATGTCGCGTCCCTCGACGCTCGCGTAAAACTCGGCCGCCTCGGAAGCGTCACCCTCGGCGGACGCATCGCTGAACTCGCGGATGTCTTTGACCGCGCGTCGAATAGAGGCGTAGCGCCGCGGGAACGGACGTTCCATGCCGTCTGCAGCGAGCGTCTCGGCGGTCGTCCAGAGAACGGTCCCGAAGAAGCCAGAGACCAGGAACCCGAGCGCGGAGCGGTTGAAGATGACACCGTATCGTTCGCGGTCGTCTCGGAGGGCGTCCTGTGTCGCGTACACGGAGTATTCCCCGTCGGCGACGGCGAGGATCGGTGTGGTGATCCCGCGACGCGCGCGGGCGATGGTCGCGACCTCGAGGTAGTCGAACTCGTCGGGATCGGGGGCCTTCGACGACGGGGTGACGAGTAGTTCGACGCTGACGCCGTCGGAGACCTTGGCCGCGAGGTCGTCGCGGAACCGGCGGAGGAGACCTGGCGTGAGCGATACCGCCAGTTCGAACTCCGCGCTTTCGATCACTTCCTCGACGTACCGGAGGATCGTCGATCGGGACTTCACCAGCGACACGGCCTCAGTCTCGCGCGTCGGTGCGGTGTACCGGGCTTCCAGCTCGTCGACCATCTCCGTGAACGACGATCGGAGGTCGCCGAAGGCGTCCTCGGGATCGACGGCGACGATCTTCATCGGGCGCGACTCGCGAAGCTCCACGAGCCCGCGGTCGGAGAGGCTCCGAACGGTGTCGTACACCCGCGGTTGCGGAATGTCAGTTCTGTCGGCGATATCGCTGGCCGTCAGTTCTCCGTGTTCTAATACCGCGAGGTACGCGTCGATTTCGTACTCGCCGAGATTGAATCGGTCCCCGACGCGGTCGAGCGTACCGCGGAGATCGTCAGTCATGGACTACCCGTCGTACCCCTCCGATATAGGTTTTTACTATGAGTCGAGTTGCACGCGTTTTCAGAGCGGAATTCTCTACACGTCTCAGATGCCGACAGCCTCGTAGCCGGATACCTGAGAATTTCACATGTACATCCGATCGTAGGTTCCCTCGGATTCGCGGTCGTCGATACGCTCTGCGAGGCCCTCGTAGTATTGGCGGATCTCCGCTGCGAACGCTTCCAGCGGTCCGGAGTCGACACCGAGATCGTACGTGGCGTCGATCGTGTCCACGAGCCTGACCGCGGCTTCGACGTCCGGGGCTTGCGCGTGAACCGGCGTAATGAAGACACCGACACCCAAGGGGGAGTCTATTCCGTGCTCAAGCAGTGACGCGTTCGTTCCGTCGAGGAATCCGGCCTCCATCGGTGGAACGGCGTCGTCTCCGAGCCGCGCTGTACGGTAGTCGTCGGTCGCGACGTAGAACGTTTTGTGTGCGTCGGGGCCGTGCGGGATCGGGACGCCCGCAAGCACCGCGATCTCGGCCACGTCTTCGGTCTCGGTCCAGCCGAGGATCGATGTCGCCAGTCGCTCACCGAGCACCGGCGGGACGAACTGTTCTCCGACGAGAACGGTTACGTCGACGTCGTCAGCCGAGTACAGCCGGATCGAGTGACGCGGCCGGCCCTTCTCGAAGGGGGTGATCGACGGAAGGTCGGTCGTGCTAACGTGTCCGATCTCTTCGAGTTCGAGGTTATCGACGAGGTAATCGACGGCCGTGAGTCCCGCGAGCCCGAACGACGAGAACCCAGCAACAAGCACGTCGTTCGGCGACAGGTCGTGGGTGACACTGAACGAAGGGATCCCCGGTGGTGTGTGTGACATATTCGGAATTCGATAGTCGGGGTGTTAATGATTTCCCGCCTTGGGTCTCTATGAAAAACGGGTTCTCTCGGAACTGCTAGGGAGAAACCCTTTTTCGGGTGGCCGACGGCAGATTCGCTATGGCGCGCCCCGATGCGATCACCCTCACCGCGAATGCCGCCGCGATCCCGTTGGCGGACTGGGCCTCGGGGCTGCCGTCACTCCCAGAAGCGGCGTTGTCGTCGGTCCCGGGTGCGGGTTTGCTGATAGTCCTCGTGTCGGCCGGGATCGGTGTGCTCGTGTCGAAGTTCCTCATTCGACTCATCGGCCGCCCCGTCGCGCGCCGCGTGTCTCGACAGAGCGTCGCACAGACCATCGTTCGAGGGGTGCGCGTCGGGACGATCACCCTCGCGACGCTTATCGGTCTTGGGGTAGCCGGCTTCCAGTTCGCCGACTTACTCTTGGGAACCGCGGTCTTCTCCGCCGTGATCGGGATCATCCTCGCACCGATCGTGGGGAACTTCATCAACGGGATCTTCGTTCTCGCCGATCAGCCGTTCGAAATCGGTGACATGATTCAACTTGAGGACGGCACGACGGGATTCGTCGAAGATATCACGATCCGATACACGAAGATATTCACCCTCGATAACACCTTCATCGTCGTCCCGAACGGGACCATGCGCGAGCGCGACGTGACCAACTTCTCAGCTGAAGACGAGCGGACTCGCCGAACGATCGACGTGCTCGTCACCTACGAGAGTGACATTCCCGAAGCACGCCGATGCATCGAGCGAGGCGCGCGCGACTGTGACGCCGTGATCGACGGCGGTCCAGACATCCGAGTTGGGGTCGCCCGATACACGGCCAGCCCCGACTGTCGGTTACACGAGTTCGGTGACGACGGGGTGTTACTCCGGCTCCGATACTGGGTGAAAAAGCCCTACAAGCTCGCGAAGGTGCAGTCCGACGTGAACACCCGGATCCGCGAGCGACTCGCGGACGCCGATGTCGAGATGGCGTACCCACATCGCCATCTCGTCTTCGACGACACGTCCGGCGTGGCCCGCATTGACGGACCCGCCGACCATGTCGGCGGTGATGATTCTGTCAGTAGCGGGTTCGCGACCAATGTCGCTGACGAAGACGCGATCGACGAGCGGACTGCGGACGACACCGAGGCAGCGACTACAGACACCAGCGATAGGTCAGACGACCGTGACACGGCAGCCAGTAGCGACACTGTAGACGACGAAGATACCGTGGATGGCGAAGATACCGTAGACGACGAAGATACCGTGGATGGCGAAGATACCGTAGACGACGAAGATACCGTGGATGGCGAAGATACCGTAGACGACGAAGATACCGTGGACGGAGAAGACGGTCTCGGACGCCACTCTGAGGATCTCCGGTGATCTCCCGTCTTAGTTGAGCAGACCCCGTCTTGACCAGACCTCGTCTTGGCCAGACATTGAGTGTCAGCCACCGTAGTTGAGCACACGCTCTGACCCCGATACAGTGAGTTTTTGACCCCGATACAGTGAGTTTTCCGGTTGTACCACGCGCGAATCGGAAAGATGATGCAGCGAGATCACCGTGTGTCTATAAGTGAGTGACGAGCCCTCCACAGAGTCGTCAGACGCTGATTCATCCGATACCCTGTCCGAGTCTGACACTCCGTCCGAGTCTGACACCCCGTCCGAGTCTGACACCCCGTCCGAGTCTGATACACCACCAGACACAGACACGGCGAGCAAAGACACGGCGGGTAGCGGTGACCTGACACCTGACGACAACGCGATGAGTGGAGAAAGTATCTCTACGGAGTCGATCACGGAGGGGAGCCTCGTCGGACCGCTGTTTCGTCTCGCGTGGCCGATCGTAATGATCCAGCTGTTACAGGTGACGTACAACGTAGTCGACACGCTGTACCTGGGTCGGTTATCAGCCGACGCCGTCGGGGCGATTAGCCTCGCATTCCCGTTGATATTCTTACTTATCGCTGTCGCTGGCGGATTCACGACCGCGGGTGCGATACTCGTCGCACAGTACACCGGTGCCGACGGAGACCAATCTGCGGGGCTCGTCGCCGGACAGACGATGGTCACCGTCTCGGTTCTGTCGGTGTTCATCGGTGTCGGCGGCTACCTCTACACTCGTCCGGCTCTGGAACTTCTCCCGAGCGATCCGGAGACGGCAGCGGCGGTCATTCCCCTCGCGGCAGACTACATGGAAGTTATCTTCGCCGGAATCCCGTTGATGTTCGGGTTCTTCGTCTTCTCCGCGTTGATGCGCGGATACGGCGATACCCGGACGCCGATGGCCGTAATGGTCGTTTCCGTCTTCTTGAACGTGCTCCTCGATCCGTTCCTGATCTTCGGGTTCGCCGACAACCCACTTTTTCAGTGGCTCGCTAGCGTCCCGATCGTCTCGCTGCTCGACCCGATGACGATCCAGGCGTCCGTGCTTGCGGCGACCGGATTCACTGGGCTCGGCATAGAAGGGGCTGCGATAGCGACGATCTTCTCACGCGGAGTCGCCACCGCGATCGGCGTCTGGGTGCTGTTCGCGACCGACCTCGGTCCGACGGTCGATCTCGCACACCTCCGACCGGACACGGAGTTCATCGGTGATATCTTCCGTCTCGGACTCCCCTCAAGCGTCGAGCAGACGACGAGCGCACTTGCGATGATCACCCTCACTGCCATGATCGTGACGTTCTCACCGCCGGTGGTCGCCGCCTACGGACTCGGTAATCGACTTATCTCTCTCGTCTTCCTTCCGGCGATGGGGCTCGGGCGGGCGATCGATACGATGGTCGGCCAAAACCTCGGTGCCGATCGGGCCGATCGCGCGGCACGTGCGGTCAAACTCGCCGCCGGAACCGGGGCCGGCGTCATGCTTCTCGTCGCCGTCGTCGCTGTCGCCTTCACCGAGCCGATCGTCGGCGTGTTCCTCGGAGATGTTCCCGACGCGCCTGCGACCGTCTCGTACGCCGTCGAGTACGTGCGGATCCGTTCGGTAGAATTCGCGTTCATCGGCGTTTCACAGGTCATTCTCGGCGCGTTCCGCGGTGCCGGAAACACGAAGACCGCGATGGTCATCTCTATTCTCACGCTGTGGATCGGCCGGGTCGCGAGCGTCGCATATCTCGTCTTCGTCGCCGGGTGGGACGAAACCGGCGTCTGGGTCGGGATGGCGATCGGCAACGTTCTGGGTGCGGCTGTCGGCGTCGCGTGGTTCGCGCGTGGGACGTGGACCGAGCGGTACATCAACGGTTCCACGCACGAGGTCGACCCGCTTGCCGACGACTAATCCCGCTTGCCGACGATTACTCGACCGGATCACGTCACCGACAACGGAGGAACTGCAGGCCGAGTGGCCGCCACGTGAGACTAGTATCGGAAGACCGTGAGATCGGTGTCGGAAGACCGTGAGATCGGTGTCGGAAGACCGTGAGATCGGTGTCGGAAGAACGTGAGACTAGTGTCGGAAGAGATGGATCGCGTCGTCATCACGGAGTAGACAAAATCGTGCGCCGTCGTTTTCGGGGAATGTCGTTTTCTCCTCGTGTGTGGTGAACAGACGCGTAAACGGGTCCTCACAGACCGGACAAGAGATGTCTTTCCGGTTTTCCCAGAGGCTCGTCGCGCCAGTGTCCTTCAGTTGCTTGAGCGCGTGACGGTGGTCGTGGATGTCGAACCGCGCCATAGATCCACGTCCGCTTGAGGGACGGTTAATGTATCTCCGCACGTATCAGGACTGATTTCCGCATGAGATGTGTTGTCGTCTAGGTGACGTGTTGTCGTCTGGGTGTTGTGATTACCCGAATAGCTGTCTTACGTCGAGTGTTCAGAGAGTGTGTCTTGTGCACGAGCGAGGGCGTCGCCGTCGCCGTCTCTGATGAACTCACCAATCGCATTTGCCGCGTCGACGAGGGAATCGGCGGCAGCTGGGGCTACGTCGCCACCGAGCGCTTCGACGCGTTTCGTCCGGTCGCGAAGCTGTTCGAGCAGGTCTCGCGTGCGGGCAGTCCGCGATACCCCAGAGGCGGTGTCGATATCGGCTCCACTGGGGTCGGTAGTGTCGGAGGCGTCGTCGATGTCTGCTATCTCCGATTTCGGATCCAGTTCGTCGATGAACACGAGAAGATCACTTCGATACTCCTCCACGGCGCGAACTGCGGCCATTCCCCGTGCCTCACGGAAAGCGTCGGGGACGTTCCCCGTTGAGGGGCGATCGCCGTCCTCTGCACCTGCCAAGAGGCTGAGGAGGTAGTCACGGTCGGCGTCGGTTGGATCACGCAGCCGATCGTAGAGATCCACCGCTTCGAGGAGTTCGCACGCTGCGAGGTAGGTGGCGTCGAGTGTGAGTAGCTTTCCACCTCGAATGAAGCCCCGCTTGCGCGTGTACTCGCGGAGGTCGGATTTTATCATATCCACGCCGTCTTCGTCCTCGGGAAGCAGTTCGCGCGATTCGCCGAATCGAGACCGGTGAGTACTGAGATCGAGTCTCACAGGTGTGTCGGTGTGCGTAGTCCGCTCGTCCAAACCGACGCTCCGCAGGCTCTCACACTCGGGGCACTCGACGGTACCCGTCTCGTAGTACGACCAGCGTGTGCCGCATTCTTGGCACTCACGTTCGCCGCGGACTTTCATACCGACGCGTCGGCCTCACCGGAGTAAACGTCTGTGTATCGATGGCCCCGCTGAAGACCATAGGACGGCCTCCGTACGGACTCCTCTGCTGCCTACCAACATTGCTACCGATTTGTATTTTCCAGTCAAAGTGGAGCAACGCGATGAGAGTGACACACCGTGTTTCCGGTGAAATCGGGGGTGCTCTGGGTGGTGGATGGGTAGAGGTGGGGTATCTTTTGCGTGCTGGCGTACGGAGATATGGATTATAATCCTGCAATTATTTATATTACATCTGAGTACCATTCGCCAAGCGGATCAGTCGCTAGTATAAAAGCGACAACGCTATTTCACCAGAAATTCGGTTTTATTGCTGAACGTGCGTAGTTACGCCCGTTCAGATCTATTACGACGATGATTTCCATGATACTCACCCTATGATACGTGCCGTTAATTCACGCAGAGATCTCCTGATCATATTTTCTCTGTGGAGTGGTTGACACCGTGTTTCCGGTGAACCAGACCGCATTTCCGATGAATATTTTTACTGCTCTCTGGCGTTTTCGCTTTCTGTTCTCGTCTTCCGATTCTGGCCTTTTTTAACTCCTTCTTCTTTCCACTGTATCCTACCACTTTCTACACCACCTTATCATATCTCAAGCCATCCTTCCATCTTAGTCCTCCTATCCACTCTATTCCACCGAATCTCACCGCACCCTACCCCATCGTACTCCATCTCACCGCACCCTACCCACCTCACCGCACCCTACCCACCTCACCGCACCCTACCCACCCCACCGCCAACCCTATTTCACCGGAAACACGGTGTGTGTCTCAATCTGTATGTCCCCATCCGAAGCGGAATACATTTCACCGGAAACACGGTGTCTCTCCCATGGACGCAGCGGACGACCTCTTCACTAGGGAGGATCCGATATTCGCGAACAAAGAGCTTCTAGAGATCAGCCACCTCCCCGGCGAGGGTCGAATCGTCGGTCGCGACGACGAGATCTCGAACCTCGCCACGGCAGTCAACCCGGCTATCTTCGGACAGAGCCCGAGCAACGTTCTCATCTATGGTAAAACGGGTACTGGCAAGTCGCTCTGTGCGAAGTACGTCTCGAAGCGACTCGTCTCCACGGCGGGCGAAGAGGGTGTCAACGCGACGTTTGCCTACGTGGATTGCGCACAAGATACAACGGAGACGCAGGCCGTTCAGACCATCGCGGACGGCGTCAACGACCCCGATACGACCGGAATCAACGTCCCCGACAAAGGGCTATCAACGTCGACCTACTACAAGCGCCTCTGGCGCATCCTCGATCAACGATACGATGTCGTCCTCATCATTCTCGACGAGATCGACAAACTCGACGACGACGCCATCCTGATGCAGCTTTCCCGAGCCGGCGAAGCCGGGAAGATCACCGACTGCAAACTCGGCGTCATCGGGATCAGCAACAAAATCCAGTACAAAGATCGCATGGACGAACGCGTCAAATCGAGCCTCTGTGAGCGTGAATTCGTCTTCCCCCCGTACGATGCGAACCAGCTCAGAGAGATCATGCAGGCCCGAGCGGATGCGTTTCACGACGAGGTGCTCGAACCGTCGACGATCCCACGTGCGGCGGCACTCGCCGCCCGCGAACACGGTGACGCCCGAAAGGCCATCGACATCCTCAGATACGCCGGCGAGATCGCCCAATCGAACGGTGAGCCAACCGTTCGAGAGGGGTTCGTCACACAGGCGCGAGAGCGCGCGGAAACGGATAGATTCCGCGAACTCATCCGCGGCTCCACGCCTCACTCACGATACGTGCTCCAGGCACTCGCACTGCTTTCACTCTCTTCCGGGCGTCAAGACGGATTTCGGACGAGCCGAGTGTACGAGATATACGAGAACATCTGTCGACAGGAGGGGTCGGACAGCCTCTCGCTCCGGCGTGTCCGCGACCTGCTCAAAGAACACGCGTTCCTCGACATTATCGAACAGTCGAAACACAGTGGGGGGAGCGCCGAGGGGAGCTACACGAAACACCAGCTGTTGGAGGACCCGAGCGTCGTCAAGGAGGTGCTGACTGAAGAATAGCCGTCCGGCCACTGCACAGCTGCGACTTCGACGGGATCGATTACTGATACTGCGTTACCAATGTCGGATCGAGTGGAGTGAGCCACTCGCGGGGCCATTCGTGCGTTCCGGGGTCCTCAACCGAGGAGTCCGAGCCCTTCGATCCGTTCAACAATCTCTTCGACCGCCTCCTCCGCGTCGTCCGTCCGCTTCCCACCCGTGATGACGATCTTCCCGCTTCCGAACAGGAGGATGACGACTTCAGGCTCGTCCATCCGGTACACGAGTCCGGGGAACTGCTCCGGCTCGTACTCGACGTCTTCAAGCCCGAGACCGATTGCAAGCGCGTTGAGATTGAGGTTGTGTCCGAGGTCTGCGCTCGACACGATGTTCTGGACGGTGATCTCCGGATCGTCTTCGACGGGAATCTGTAGCCCGCGGAGCTTCTCGAAGATGATTCCCAGCGCCTCGTGGACATCGTCGATGCTCTTTGCGCCCGTGCACACGATCTTCCCGGACCGGAAAATGAGTGCAGCCGCCTTCGGTTCCTGTGTCCGGTAGACGAGCCCGGGGAAATTGTCCGGGTTGAAATCAGCTCCCGGTAGGTCCTCTGCAAGCGCTTCCAAGTCGAGCTCTTGGCCGATCCCCGTCGATGCAACTACGTTCTGTATCTCGATCGAATCTGCAGGGTTCGTCATCGTTCGCTTTTATATGTGGCCCCCTCCCTTATAAACGCCCGTGGTATAAACAGCCGGTCCATCGGTCGGCGGTCGGAGTCGCTTCTGACGAGCGGCCGTAGTAATCGAGACGGCGGTCTTTCGTGGTCAAACACCTCACCGTCGAATCTCTCTCCGCCGGTGTCGTTGGGGTACTGATCGCTGCGAACTTCCCGCCGCGATCTTACTGACAAAATTCAGATAATTAGCCGATCTATTCTCGGACCCTTGAGCGCCTCACAGCGAGGAGCGTCTCCCGCACTCTCCAGTCTGTGTGCTAACTGTCGTGGCAACGAATGCCATTGAAACCGCATGACGTGGCGCCGATGCTTCGACGGGGTTAAATACAACCCGGCATTCGTGTTGAATGCGAAGGTCCCCCGGCGCGGGGGACACCGGCTGGCCGTTCGACGGCCGGTCGAAGCGTTCCGACGTGCTTAAGTGTATAAGCCCGTTCGGTCAAGACGCGAAGAACGCACCGCGAATTCGGGCCGTTCAACTCGGCCCGGTTTCGCAGAGTCGGCTCGTCCGACTCACCAACATGAGGATTTCGCCCCCTGCGCTCCGGCGTAAGAGGAAATCTGATGTGAGCCGTGGTCGTTCGGTGTCATCCAGGTCGCTGGATGGACCGGACACCATATCAGACCATGCAATGGTGTGTTGACACCGAGTCAACACCCGCCAACACCCCCTCTGTGCCGGGAACCAGGTACAGAGGTATACATTCCGGTTGATCCTGCCGGAGGCCATTGCTATTGGGATTCGATTTAGCCATGCTAGTCGCACGAGTTCAGACTCGTGGCGAATAGCTCAGTAACACGTGGCCAAACTACCCTTCGGACCAGCATACCCTCGGGAAACTGAGGCTAATACTGGACACCACAGTCCACCTGGAATGAGGACTGTGCCAAACGCTCCGGCGCCGAAGGATGTGGCTGCGGCCGATTAGGTAGACGGTGGGGTAACGGCCCACCGTGCCAATAATCGGTACGGGTCATGAGAGTGAGAACCCGGAGACGGAATCTGAGACAAGATTCCGGGCCCTACGGGGCGCAGCAGGCGCGAAACCTTTACACTGCACGACAGTGCGATAAGGGAATCCCAAGTGCACAGGCATAGAGCCTGTGCTTTTGTACACCCTAGGGCGGTGTACGAATAAGGGCTGGGCAAGACCGGTGCCAGCCGCCGCGGTAATACCGGCAGCCCAAGTGATGGCCGATCTTATTGGGCCTAAAGCGTCCGTAGCTGGCCGCACAAGTCCATCGGAAAATCCACCTGCTCAACAGGTGGGCGTCCGGTGGAAACTGTGTGGCTTGGGACCGGAAGGCGCGACGGGTACGTCCGGGGTAGGAGTGAAATCCTGTAATCCTGGACGGACCGCCGATGGCGAAAGCACGTCGCGAAAACGGATCCGACAGTGAGGGACGAAAGCCAGGGTCTCGAACCGGATTAGATACCCGGGTAGTCCTGGCCGTAAACAATGTCTGTTAGGTGTGGCTCCCACTACGAGTGGGTGCTGTGCCGTAGGGAAGCCGCTAAACAGACCGCCTGGGAAGTACGTCCGCAAGGATGAAACTTAAAGGAATTGGCGGGGGAGCACTACAACCGGAGGAGCCTGCGGTTTAATTGGACTCAACGCCGGACATCTCACCAGCATCGACTGTAATAATGACGACCAGGTTGATGACCTTGTCCGAGTTTCAGAGAGGAGGTGCATGGCCGCCGTCAGCTCGTACCGTGAGGCGTCCTGTTAAGTCAGGCAACGAGCGAGACCCGCATCCCTACTTGCCAGCAGTACTTCACAGTAGCTGGGGACAGTACGGAGACCGCCGTGGCCAACACGGAGGAAGGAACGGGCAACGGTAGGTCAGTATGCCCCGAATGTGCTGGGCAACACGCGGGCTACAATGGTCGAGACAAAGGGTTCCAACTCCGAAAGGAGACGGTAATCTCAGAAACTCGATCGTAGTTCGGATTGTGGGCTGCAACTCGCCCACATGAAGCTGGATTCGGTAGTAATCGCGTGTCACAAGCGCGCGGTGAATACGTCCCTGCTCCTTGCACACACCGCCCGTCAAAGCACCCGAGTGAGGTCCGGATGAGGCACGTTACACGTGTCGAATCTGGGCTTCGCAAGGGGGCTTAAGTCGTAACAAGGTAGCCGTAGGGGAATCTGCGGCTGGATCACCTCCACCGACCCGAGACTCACCCACACGGGTGAGCTCACCTTACGACCGTCTCTTCAGACGGTCACCACTCATGCATGTCTGTGTCCACCCACCCACCGACCTGGACACCCTAGAACGACCACGGCTCACACACACGCCGACAAAGCCTTCCCCACCAGGGAAGGCGGGCTCATAGCTCAGCGGTAGAGTGCCTCCTTTGCAAGGAGGATGCCCTGGGTTCGAATCCCAGTGAGTCCATGTCCGTTCAGCCAGCTCGAAACGTGCCCCTTAAGGGGACGCCGACGAACTGACTGAACACGACGACCGATGCACCATCCCGGGAAACCGCGGATGGGAAGGGTTCGACGAACGCCCCGCCAGGGCGATTCAATGACGACCGTGTATACGTGCGATCCAGACGTCCACTGAACTCATCCGAGTTCGTGGAACGTCAGTGAACCATATACAGTCGGAACTACTCATACGAGTACTTCTGACACCGTCAGTCACTCTCTTCGGAGAACGACTGACAACACTACTGGCTACTGTGCCAGCTGGTGAATGGCTCGGCTCGAGAGCCGACGACGGACGTGCCAAGCTGCGAAAAGCTCATGGGACCCGCATGGAGGGAACGAACATGAGATCTCCCAATCGGAATCCGTATAACAATTGCCACGCGCAATAGGGAACCCCCCGAATTGAAACATCTCAGTAGGGGGAGGAACAGAACGCAACCGCGATGTCGCTAGTAACCGCGAGTGAACACGACACAGCCCAAACCGAAGGTCTTCGGACCAATGTGGTGTTCGGGTTGACAACCAAAACGCGACCCTCTCTCAGAAGTCTCCTGGAACGGAGCGTGACACAGGGTGACAACCCCGTACGAGAGAACAGTACCGTTGGCGTCAATACCAGAGTAGCAGGGGTCGGATATCCTCTGTGAACAACTCAGGCATCCCCTGAGAAGGCTAAACACTCCTCGAGACCGATAGCGAACAAGTAGCGTGAGCGAACGCTGAAAAGCACCCCGAGAAGGGCGGTGCAATAGGGCCTGAAATCAGCTGGCGATCGAGCGACAGGGCGTACAAGGCGATTCTCAAAACGACCGAGGAGCGATCCTCCAGTAGGAAGAGAATCGAGCCGGCGTCGTGTCGTGCGTTTTGAAAAACGACCCAGGGAGTGTACCTACATGGCGAGTCTAACTCGTGAACCGAGGAAGGCGCAGGGAAACCGATACGGCCGCAGCATTGCGAGGGCCACCGTGTTCAAGCGCGGGGAGCCACGTGGGTACGACCCGAAACCAGGCGATCTATACACAGGCAGGGTGAAGCGTGGCGAAAGCCACGTGGAGGCCCGTTAGAGGTGGTATTCTACAATATCCTCTCGTGATCTGTGCATAGGGGTGAAAGGCCCATCGAGCCTGGCAACAGCTGGTTCCAACCGAAACATGTCGAAGCATGACCTCTTCCGAGGTAGCCCGCGGGGTAGAGCTACCGATTGGATGACCCGCCTCCGAGAGGAGTCGGCCATCCTGTCGAACTCCAAACCCGCAGGCGCTGTAGACGAAGGGAGTCCGGTGTGCGGGGTAAGCCTGTGCACCATGAGGGGAACAACCCAGAGCCGGGTTAAGGTCCCAAAGTGTAGATTAAGTGCGATTCGAAGGTGGTCTCAAGCCCTAAACAGCCGGGAGGTGAGCTTAGAAGCAGCTACCCTCTAAGAAAAGCGTAACAGCTTACCGGCCGAGGTTTGAGGCGCCCAAAATGATCGGGGCTCAAATCTACCACCGAGACCTGGCCGTGCCCGTGACAGGGCAACCGCGTAGGTTGGCGTACTGTTCGGACGGAAGCTCGGGCGAGAGCTCGCGTGGACCGTTCAGTAACGACAATCCTGGTCACAGTAGCAGCGATAGTCGGGTGAGAACCTCGACGGCCTGATGTGTAAGGGTTCCTCGGCACTGCCACTCAGCCGAGGGTTAGCCGGTCCTAAGACGTACCGTAACTCGACTACGTCAACGGGAAGCTGGTTAATATTCCAGCGCCATCATGCAGTGAACGCCGACGCCGTATGGACCGCTGAGCCGGGCCTTCGCCCGGTCGAATCATGGAAGCTCGTGGACGCCGTCACGGCACGAAGCGAGCGAAACGTGAAACAGCGCAAGTCAGCCGTACATAGGGCCCGTGAAAAGGCAAGCATGATGTCCGTACCAAGATCCGACACAGGTACACTCCCAGAGCAAGGGAAGGCCTGTCGGGAGAACCGACGTTAGGGAATTCGGCAAGTTAGTCCCGTACCTTCGGAAGAAGGGATGCCTGCTCTCTACGGAGCAGGTCGCAGTGACTCGGGCGCTCCGACTGTCTAATAACAACACAGGTGACCGCAAATCCGCAAGGACTCGTACGGTCACTGAATCCTGCCCAGTGCGGGTATCTGAACACCTCGTACAAGAGGACGAAGGACCCGTCAACGGCGGGGGTAACTATGACCCTCTTAAGGTAGCGTAGTACCTTGCCGCTTCAGTAGCGGCTTGCATGAATGGATAAACGAGAGCGCCACTGTCCCAACGTTGGACCCGGTGAACTGTACGTTCCAGTGCGGAGTCTGGAGACCCCCAAGGGGAAGCGAAGACCCTATAGAGCTTTACTGCAGGCTGTCGCTGAGACGTGGTCGCCGATGTGCAGCATAGGTAGGAGACACTACACAGGTACCCGCGCTAGCGGGCCACCGAGTCAGCATTGAAATACTACCCGTCGGTGACTGCGACTCTCACTCCGGGAGGAGTACACCGGTAGCCGGGCAGTTTGACTGGGGCGGTACGCGCTCGAAAAGATATCGAGCGCGCCCGAAGATCATCTCAGCCGGGTCGGGAATCCGGCGAAGAGCGCAAGAGCACAAGATGGTCTGACAGTGTCATTCCCAACGAGTGACGCTGACGCGAAAGCGTGGTCTAGCGAACCTACGAGGCTCCGGAATGGGGCCCGTAGATGACAGAAAAGCTACCTTAGGGATAACAGAGTCGTCACCCGCAAGAGCACATATCGACCGGGTGGCTTGCTACCTCGATGTCGGTTCCCTCCATCCTGCCCGTGCAGAAGCGGGCAAGGGTGAGGTTGTTCGCCTATTAAAGGAGGTCGTGAGCTGGGTTTAGACCGTCGTGAGACAGGTCGGCTGCTATCTATTGGGGGTGTCAAGGTACTTGACGTGAACGAACGTATAGTACGAGAGGAACTACGTTTGGTCGCCACTGGTGTACCGGTTGTTCGCAAGAGCACTGCCGGGTAGCCACGCGACACGGGGTAAGAGCTGAACGCATCTAAGCTCGAAACCCACATGGAAAAGAAGTACCACAGAGGTCACTCGTAGAAGACGAGATCGATAGACTCGGGATGTGCGCGCCGAGGCAACGAGGCGTTAAGTCCACGAGCACTAACAGACCGAAGCCACAATCATACGGCACTGACACCACACTCGCATGAGTTCAGGCGGTAACTGGATCGCACGTACACACGGTTGGCCGATCACACGATCGGAACCACCGACACAGGCGTCTCCCCATGCCAACACGCATGGAGAGTCTCGGTTCGAAACCGAGAGTCGGCATGAAGGCGGCCAAAGCGGTGGGGCCACACCCGTACCCATTCCGAACACGGAAGTTAAGCCCACCAGCGTACCGGGAAGTACTGGAGTGAGCGATCCTCTGGGAACCGCGGTTCGCCGCCTACCCACTCATACCGGGAACATATCTCCCACCCACGCCCAGAGACACCGTGTCTCTGGGCTTTTCATCTATATTGCTGAGTCGCATCGCTCGTTTGTGAGAATTACGTGAGACTGCTACTCGAAGTCGTAGAGGAGTTCTGTCGGATCCACACGGCGAAGGTGTCGATCTAGGCCATCGAACCGCTCGTCTCGGGAAGGCCGAGGTGGTGGTCGACGACAGTGCCGTCTGGATCGAGTGTGACTGTTCCGAGCGACACCGTCTCACCGGTCTCGAAGTGTTCGGCGACGGCTCGGAGCGTCGATTCTCGGTCGAGTAGTTCCCAGACCGTGTCGGCGACGAGCGTCTGAAACGCGTCCGGGTCGGTCCAGCCGTTGTCGATCTCTGAGGGCACGTGAACGACGAACTGGAATTCGGCCTCGGTGAGGTGAACACCCACCCCAAACGTGTCTGCACACATGTCTCTTCGTTCGGCCCAGATGTGTTAAGTACCGGCGTTTCATCGCGCTCGCTGGCGTGTGCTGGCGATCGTTGCGATCGTATCGAGCACCGTACGTTGGCGTTCTCGAAGGCGATATTTTCGACTCAAATTTCAAATAGAACGGAGTGAACGGAGGGACATGCACAGGCGCTCCGTCATCGCGTTCGTCGGAAGCGACACAGACGTGCGCGATGATGTGATACGTGCTATCGAGTCTGCGTGGGACGGGTCGCGGGTTCCGGAGCACCGGATCGTCGATACGGGCGACTTGGCGGAAGAGAGTGGAGACGACCCCGATTCGCAACTGACGGACGTGTGTGGGATCGTCGCCAGCGCCGGTGCGGTAGACGATACGGTTGTCGCCGAGAAACTCGCGTCGACTCCGGAAGACGTCCCCGTCATCGTCGTTCTCGGGACGACGACCGTCGACGCCTTTCGATCGGCTCTCCAGGCCGCTCCCGACGACCTGATCACTCGAACGGAACTCGGAGAGACACGGAACGCGGACGCCGACTCCGGTCTCGATCCGCTCGCACGGCGGCTCGCGGAGACGATGTCTCCGCGTCGGGTTCGGTTCGGGGTCGAAGATGCGGAGCGGCTTCGTGCAGTTCTGTTGGATGCCGGTCCGATGTTAATGAGCACGCGGACTGACGAGGTCGACACCAAGATCACGTGGACGATGGCGAACGTCGGTGAACACCCGGAGTCGATCGTATCGTCTGTTACCTCCGTGACGGCGAGACGTTCGCTCCGCGATACACCTGGTGTCCTGATGACTGTGTCCCTGTGAGACGTTCGATCGACGAATTTCCGAAGCCGGACTGCCTCGCGACGTTCGAGAACGTGGTTCGCTCCGCTGTCCGCCCGGAAGCCGCGGATCGTTTGGGGGAGCGTGCGATCGATATCGGCGAGGTAGAAGAAGAACCTCCTGCAACGGTTCACATCCCGCTTGTGGCAGATTGGGAATTGATCGGTGTCCTCTCGTTGGAGGCGGATGCTTGGCGCGCGTGGGTAGAAGCGGAAGTCGATCTCTATCGGGCGTGCGCCGACCTGATCGCGTACACGATCGCACGAAACGAACGCAGATTGGAGCTGCGGCGACGGACGGAGCAACTCGAACAGTTCAGTTCCGTCGTCTCTCACGACCTCAGGAATCCACTCAACGTGCTCTCGGGATACCTCGATATGGTCGACGACGATATCCCTTCATCGGCGCACGGCCCGATAGATCGCGCAATCACGCGGATGGAAACGCTCGTCGACAACTTACTCATGCTTGCGAAACGGGGTGAAGCGATCGGAGACACGGAGCCGATCGCCGTCTGCCAAGTCGCTGAAGACGCGTGGAAATCGATCCGCGCACCTCACGCGACGTTGACGATCGTGGACGAGATAGGCGGTGTACAGGCAGATCCGCTCCGGCTCCGCCAACTGTTCGAGAACCTGTTTCGAAATGCCGTTGACCACGCCGGACCGGTGGTCGACATCACTATCGGACCTCGCGACGAGGCTGACGGCGTCGGGATGTACGTTGCTGACGACGGCCCGGGAGTTCCAGACGACGTGGCCGACTCGCTGTTTGTCTCGGGAGTTTCGACGGCGGACAGTTCCGGTATCGGGCTCGCGATCGTCGACCGGATCGCAGATGCCCACGGGTGGAACGTCGGCGTTTACAATGACGGCGGGGCGGTGTTCGATATCTCGTTCGGGGAAGAAACCGTGGTCGACCCCCGTGAGAGCGAGAGTACGCAGACGTCGTGACTTAGGGTTCAAACCGATCGACTGTTCGTCGGTGTCTGTCCCGAAACATACCCTCGAAGCCGACCTTCGCGAACGGGCCGGCGACGTCGCCGAGCCGCCCGAGCGGTAGTCGGTAATCGACGCTGTCGACGAGCAACGTCTGGTCGGCGTCGGCGTAGAACGCGTGTGTGTGTTCCCACGTCCGAAACGGGCCGTCCTCCATGTTGTCGACGAACCGCGCGCGTTTCTCGACGGGCGCGTCCCCGTCGGGCGTCCGTTCGATGATCTTCGAGGTCCACCGCTGTCGCGGTCCGACGCCGAACGGACGGATCGACATCCGTATTCGAGCCCCCTCGACGAGCAATTCGGGGTCGGTGTCTCCCTCCGGTCCCTCAACGCCGTCGATTACGAGGTTCATCCAGTCGGGAGTGAGCCTACGGAGTCCGTCGATCGTCGAGTGAAACGCCCACACCTCGTCGATGGGGGCGGGTATACGGACCGTTCGGCGATACGTCGGCATACCGTGCGTAACGGTCCGCTCGGACAAAAACCCTCTTCGGCTGTTCGATCGGCGTCCGGTTCCCCGCTACCGAAACCCGGATACGACCGCACCGCTAGGATGTTCCGTATGGAACGAGGCGCGGTCGATATCGGAAATATTGCCGGGCCGTTCGATCTGCAGGCGACCGTTGAGAGCGGCCAGAGCTACCTCTGGAACCGCGCCGACGGCGGCACCTACGACGAACTCCACGCCTACGGCGGCAACGAGTGGTACGAGACGGTCGTCGATCCGATTCCCGGCGTCGTCGACGAGCGAGCGCCGCTACGGGTCAGACAGACCGGTGGCGTTCACGACGGAACCCTTCACTGGGAGTCGTCCGTCGACGCCGCTCCGCTCTTGTCCCACCTGTTCCGGCTCGACGACGACCTCGATGCGATCCTCGATTCCACGCCGGATCTCCCGCTTTTGGATCGGGCGTACGACGCCTACGAGGGAATGCGACTCACACGCGATCCGGTGTTTCCCTGCCTGATCTCGTTTATCTGTTCGGCGCAGATGCGCGTCGCACGTATCCACGGGATGCAGCGCCGGCTTCGCACGACATACGGCGATACAGTCGGTCTCGACGGGGGCGAGTACCACGCGTTTCCGACGCCCGAACAACTCGCCTCGCGGACAGAGGCGGAGCTTCGCGACCTCTCGCTGGGGTATCGCGCCCCCTACGTTCAGCGAACGGCAGAGATGGTCGCCTCCGGAGACGCTCATCCACGGGAGGCGGCGGATCTCCCTTATGAGGAGGCGCGCGAGTCGCTGACGCGGTTCGTCGGCGTCGGCGACAAGGTCGCGGACTGCGTGCTGTTGTTCTCTCTCGGGTTCCTCGAAGCAGTGCCCCTCGACACTTGGATCCGGACGACCATCGAGGACTACTACCCTGACTGCGAGCGCGGAAATTACGCGGAGACGTCGCGGGCGATACGCGACCGGTTCGGCGGCGAGTTCGCCGGCTACGCTCAGACGTACGTCTTTTATCACCTCCGGGCGGGCGGCGACTGATCGCGGAGCAGGTTCCACCGTGCGAAGCTTCATGTTTTTTCGTGCGGTACGCTGACGCGTGATGGACTGTCGAGTCGTCGTCGAGGCAGCGGTTCCGGTGTACGATGTCGAGACGCCGGAAGAGGCGGTTCGGATCGCGATCTCGAAAACCGGACAGATGCTGAACCCAGATCTGAACTACGTCGAGATCGAGACGGGAAGTCGGCGCACGCCGAGCGGCGAGGAGCGTGTTCCTGCCTTCGTCGCTGCCGACGAGGCGCTCGTCGCACTCGAACTCCAGATGGACGTGTTCAACGTCGATCGCACAGAACACGCGAGCCGTGTCGCTCGAAAGGAGATCGGCCAGCGTCTTCGCAACATCCCGTTGAAGGTCCTCGACACCGAGATACTCGAAGATGACACGGCCGGAACCGACGAACCCGACGCATCTCCCGACGATGGAGCGGTCGATGGAAACGGGTCGACCGATCGAGACGAGTCGGCCGGCGGCAACGGCTGACTGACGAATTCGGTCCGCTCGACGACGCGACTCGACGCGAGAGATCGGAACACGCTGTACCGTGTCCGAAATAACGCGGTGTCACGTATCGTGGCGTAGCCACTCGAAGATTCGCGAACGGCAGCAGTCGGCTGTGAAGAGTCAGTCTGCGGTCGGGGCCAGCGGCTCCGATTCGGATTCGTCCATCGGCTCGGTGATTCCTTCGGTCAGTTTAAAAACAGCGGCTTTGTGGTCAGTCTTCGATTTGTGGATCGATGTCGGCTTTACGCCGAGTTCTTCGTAGGCGTCGAGGTCGATGTCCTCGTTCCAGAATTCGCACTGTTTTCGTACTTCTGCGAGGAGGCCGTGAAGATGGATGAGCTCCTGCTTCTTCATGAGTACCAGTCCTTTGCTACCGGAGGTTTATATTATTATCTTGAGTCACGTTATCATGGGTAGCTCGGATATCGCGGCTGAACGGCCACAAACGGGCCGTTCTACGTTATCGATCGAGATAGTTTTTCGATCGGACTCGTCGTCGGATCGGACGCGATCGGCTAGTCGCCCGCGGAACCCGTCACACGGGTGGTCTCTTTCCGTTACTGGAACTGTTTGACCGCCTCGAGATCGCGTTCGGTCCGCATGAACTCCGTCAGCCGCCGAGTGGCGTGACAGTTGGGACAGTTGAAGTTCGAGCGAAGCCGCTGTAGATCTGCGGGGTTATCCTGCCACTCTTTGCTACACTCCGGACAGACGAGCCTGACGAACGCGTCTACCATGCGTCGTGGTACATGCTACCAGGTTAAAAACGTACGTGGCGGGACCGGGTGCAGGGATCGGACCTGTCGCCCGACGTCGCGGCGTGGGATCGGCTCAGGCCGCGATCTCCTCGCTCGTTTCGAGGAGTTCCTTGTACCGGTTCCGGATCGTCACCTCCGAGATGTCGGCGACGTCCGACACCTGGCTCTGGGTCACCTTCTCGTTCGAGAGCAGCGCGGCGGCGTACACGGCCGACGCCGCGAGACCGACCGGTGACTTTCCGCTCGTGATCCCCGCGCTCTTCGCGGAGTCGAGGAGGTCACGCGCGAGACGCTGTGTCTCCTCTGAGAGATCGAGTTTGGAGACGAACCGCGGTACGTAGCTCTCGGGGTCTGCGGGTTGGACGCGCAGTCCGAGTTCGCGGATCACGTATCGGTACGTCCGGGTGAGTTCCATCTTGTCCACGCGCGCGACCGCGGTGAACTCGTCGAGGCTCCGCGGGTTCCCGACCTGTCTGGCGGCGGCGTACAGCGACGCAGTCGCGACGCCTTCGATTGAGCGCCCCGGCAGGAGGTTCTCGCTCAGCGCGCGGCGGTAGATGACGGAGGCCGTCTCGCGGACGTTATCGGGGAGTCCGAGCGCGCTGGCCATGCGGTCGATCTCGCCGAGCGCCTGCTTGAGGTTGCGCTCTTTCGAGTCGCGCGTGCGGAACCGCTCGTTCCACGTGCGGAGCCGCTGCATCTTCTCGCGCTGGCTGCTCGAGAGCGACCGGCCGTAGGCGTCTTTGTCCTGCCAGCCGATGTTCGTCGAGAGCCCCTTGTCGTGCATCATGTTCGTCGTCGGGGCCCCGACCCGTGACTTGCTGTCTCGCTCGCTGGCGTCGAACGCGCGCCACTCCGGTCCGCGGTCGACCGAGTCCGCCTCGACGACGAGCCCGCAGTCGGCACACACCGTCTCGCCGTGTTCCGTGTCGGTGATCAGCGAACCGTCACACTCGGGGCAAGTCGTCGTGTGCTCGTCGGCTCGCGTCGTCTCGTTCTCCGTCTCCTGCTCGTGTGTCCGATCGCTCGCCGTGCGCTCCCGGTCCGTTTCTCCGCTGTAGCTGCGTGTGCGTGTTTCTGTCATAGGTTCTCCGATCGAACTCCCGACAGAAATACTGGTGCCGGGCACGCCGATTCGTTAACCAACAGTAAGTCACAGACACTTATAAATGTGTCGCCACCTTTATCTATGTTACTCTCAAATATTCTACCATTCGATCGGTTAAGTGTCGAAATTCGCCGTGTCTGTGTCTGGTCGTTTTGACAGCGACGAATTCCGGATCCGTTGAGAGTATATATACTTTGCTAGGGGGTACCACTGTCGAGTCGGCTGGCGTTTCCCGGCAATCACACGCCTCACGGAACACCTTGGCGACGGGAGGCGCCGACGGGGGACACTGACGGCTACCGCGGCGTCGTCCGGCCCGTGGGTTCGCTTCGGAGGTGGTTCACCGGTTTCGTCCCACGGGGAACGACACCCTATCGGGTTCCTCGTTGAACCGCTCGAGTATCCGCGCGTACAGTTCGTTTTTCACGCGCTGTCCTCGACGCGGGTGCGTGAGGTAGCGGAGGCGGAGTTCGACCCACGACTCCCCCTGCGTCACGTTCACCGTGGGACCATCGTGCACCTCCAGTTCGACCGGCGTCTCCGCGAGCGACTCGCGGTACGCCGAGATCCCGGCCGCCATGTCGTCGCCGAGCAGGTCTGTCGCCTCCGCGACCATCACCGATCGGGCGAACTCGAGGTCGGTCTCGTACGAGACCTGAACGCCGACCTCGTTCCAGACGTACGGCGACCCACCGCCACCGAAGTTGACGACGTTCGACGAGAGCACCACGCTGTTCGGCACCGTCACCACGCGTCCCGACGGCTGGTTCGTCGTGACGAGTTCTCCGTTGATCTCCCAGAGCGTCGTCACGAGGAAGTCGACCTCGATCACGTCGCCTTTCGCGTCTCCTATCCGGACGCGGTCGCCGACGCCGTACGGTTGTTTCGCGGCGATGTAGACCCACGCGATCAGCGATAACAACGGCTGCTGGAGCGCGAAGGTGACGGCGAACCCGACGACGCCGAGCGAGAATAATAGCCCGAGCCAGTTGGCCGTCACCACGGCGAGCGTCGCCACGATTCCGACGAGCCCGAACGCCAGCCGAAGTAGATTCCGCGTGTTGTGCGCCCGGCGCTTGTTCGTCGAGCGCCACACCAACCGGACCGCGAGCAGGTAGGCGCCCGAGAGGACGCAGAGAACGCCGCCGACCTGGAGCCCCTTCGCGATCACCGCGTTGGCGGGGTAGCCGATCAGCGTCGGCCAGCCCGCCAGCGGTGCGGCGGCGTCGACGTACGCGCCCCCGATCCCGGCGACGGTTCCCAGGAAGACCGTCGCGATCGCGGCTGTGCGTCTCACGGTCGGTGGTCACGCGCCGCGGGCAAAACCGTTCCGCCGACGGGGTGGAATCCCGAAAACACTTGACGGCTCGCCTCGTCTGCCGGACCACAATGTCCCCGATACTGCTGCAGGGTGCGGCCGGTGTCGCCGCGCTCCTGTTCAGCCTTCTCGTACTGCTCGTACAGCTCGGAATAGTCGTCTGGGTCTACTCCGACGCGCAGAAACGCAGCGACCAGCCGGCGTTCCTGTGGGCGATCGTCGCGTTCCTCGCACCGCTTCTCGGTTTGGTGCTCTACTTCCTCCTCGGCCGGACTCGCTGAACAGACCTCAAATCCCCTGAGAACGTCTGTCAGTCCGACCGTCTCGGCGACGATCCACCCCACGACCGACAGGTACGCGGCCAAGAGCGCGTCGACAGACGCGTCGAGTCGCTTCACCGTGACGGCGATTCCGGGAGCGCCGCACTAGCCGTTTTATCTGACGTGTTTTCCGGCCAGTTCCCACAGTCGGTCGGCGATCTCGTCGTCGAGAGCCCCGGGAGCCACGCGCCACTCCCAATTATCGTCGAGAGTACCGGGCTCGTTGAACCGCGCCTCGCTTCCGAGTCCGAGCAGGTCTTGGGCGGTCGTCATCGCGATAACGGCCTCTGAATCCCACACCTCCTCGATTATCTCCCACTCGACGGCTCGGTCTCCGTCCGCGCCCACGTTGTATCGGAAGCAGTCGCGCTGCTCTGCGGGGAGGTTCTCGTAGTAGCCGACCCACGTGTCCGTGTCGTGCGTCGAGGTGTACCCTACCACGCCCTCCGGGTAGTGCATCGGCTGGTACTGATCCCCCTCGGTACACCAGTCGGCGTACTGCGGCACGCGCATGCCGGGGAACCCGAACTCGGCCATCAGATCGTCCATCGTCGGCTCCTCGAAGCCGAGGTCCTCGGCGATGAACGGGGCCTCGCCCAGCTCCCGCTCGACCGTTGTGAACAGGTCGCGTCCGGGGCCCTCGTGCCACTCGCCTGCGGCCGGGTCGTCGCTGTCGGCGGGGATCGCCCAGTACCGAACGAACCCGAGGAAATGGTCGAGCCGAGCCACGTCCGCGAGTTCGAACAGCCGGCGGAAACGGGCGATCCACCAGTCGTAGTCGCGCTCGGCCAGCCGCTCCCAGTCGTACACCGGGTTCCCCCACCGCTGTCCGTCGTCGCCCGGATTCGGCGGGACACCGGCCACCGAGGTCGGCCGTCCGGTCTCGTCGAGGCGGAACGCCTCCGGGTTCGCCCACACGTCCGCGGAGTCGAGAGCGACGTAGATCGGCACGTCGCCGACGATCGAGACGCCCTCGGCGTCTGCGATCTCCCGCATGTCTCGCCACTGCCGGTCGAAGGTCCACTGCACGAACTCGCGGTACCGCACCTCCTCGGCGTGGCGCTCCCGTGCCTCGGCCAGCGCGTCCGGGTCGCGGGTCCGCAGCCCATCCGGCCACTCGGTCCACGCGTCCTCCGGACGCGACGCCGATATCGCGCGGAACAGCGCGTAGTCGTCGAGCCACGGCTCCCGGTCGCGGAAGGCTGCCAGCTCGTCTCGGTCAGGCTCGCCGGCGGCCGCCTCGAACCGCTCGAACGCCGTCCGCAACAGCGGGAGTTTGTACTCGCGGACGTCGTCGTACGCGACCCGATCGTCGGGGAACGTCGGGACGGGTTCGAGGTCGTTCGCGTCGAGCCATCCGTCGTCGACGAGCCCGTGCAGGTCGATCAACAGGGGGTTGCCGGCGAACGCCGACGGCGACTGATACGGTGACTCACCGGCCCCGGAGAGCGTCGGACCGATCGGACAGATCTGCCAGAGGTCTACGTCGGCGTCGCCGAGGAACGAGAGGAACGCGCTCGCGCCGTCGCCGAGGTCGCCAATCCCGTGGTCGCCCGGAAGCGAGGTGAGGTGACAGAACACGCCGCCGGAGCGGTCAAATCGCATACGCTCCCCTGTGATCCCCACCGACTCAAGCGTTGCGTCCGACCGGTGGGCCCTCGTCCCGTGTCAGTCCGTCTCGGTCGTCAGGTCTCCGCGCGCACGACTGCGACGTCGTCGACGCGGATCCGCTCGCGCCCGTCGCCGTCGACGACCACGCACGACTCGTCGGCGACGAGGTCGCGGTCGCCGTGAGCGGTTTCGACCGCCACGCTCGCGGTCTCTGGCGCGAAGTTGAGGACGACGACAAGCGACTCGTCGTCGTCGCTCCGGCGGAACGCGACCACGTCTTCCGGGTGGATATCGCCGCTTGCGGCGATTGGCCGTTCGGCGAGGTCGCCGCTCGCCACGTGATACCCCACGCGGTCGAGGTCGCCCTCGGGGCCGAGCGCCGGATGCGCCTCGCGAACGTCGAGGAACCGCTTGTAGCGCTCGCGGATCTCCTCGCGGGCGTGTTCCCACGCGACCGCGTCTCTGCGCCCGCGTTGGCCGATCTCCTGACCGGCGTAGATCATCGGGACGCCGGGGAGGACGAACGTCGCCGCGCCCGCCGCGGCCGCGGCTGCGTCGCCGCATTCGACCCGGTAGCGCGTCTCGTCGTGGTTCTCGATGTACTGCAGGAATCCGGCGTGGTCCGGGAAGCCGATCTCGGCGCGCTGGTCGATCGCGTCGAGGATGCTGCTCGCCGGTTCCGCTCCGCGGCCGACCTGTCTGAGCTGGAAGTACAGTGTCGCGTCGAAGTGCACGTCGAACATCCCCTCGTGGAAGTCGGGGATGTACGGGATCGTCTCGTCCATCAGCAGGAACTCCCGGTCGATGTCCTTCACGCGGTCGCGGAGTTCGCGCCAGAAGGCATCCGGGACGGCCCACGCCATGTCACAGCGGAAGCCGTCGACGAGCGGGGCCCACTCGTCGATCACGTCGAGGAGGAACCGTCGGACGTCGAGGTTCGCGTGGTTCAGGTTCGCGATGAGTTCCCAGTCGAAGTAGGTGCCCGGCTCGCCCGACTCCTGCCACTCGTAGCGGTCGCGGTACGGCGACTTGGGGTTCCGGTACGCGTCCTCGAACCACTCGTGATCGCGGGCGGTGTGGTTGGCGACGAAGTCGAACAGCACGCGCATCCCGTGGTCGTGTGCCGTCTCGACGAGCGCCTCGTAGTCGTCGCGGTCGCCCAGATCGGAGGCGGTGTCGAAGAAGTCCGTGATGTTGTACCCGTGCGGCTTCCCGTCGTGTTCGAGCACCGGCGTGAGCCACAGCGTGTCGACGCCCAGATCGGCGATCTCGGGGATCCGGTCCGCGAGCGCGTCGAACGCCTCGCCCTCCGCCGCGTCCGAGAACGTCCGGACGTACACCTCGTAGACGGTCGCGTCCGCGGCCCACGACGGCGGGTCGTTGAGCCGAACCGTCTCGAACTCCGTCTCTTCGGCGTTGAACGCGATCTCGTCGACCCCGTTCGCGGTGGTCCGCTCGACGTCGACCGCGTCGGCGACGCTGACGCGCGGATCGCTCCCCGGATCGCGGGCGACGGCGACGGCGTGGACGCGCAGGCGGTCCGGAACCGCGTCGGCGTCGACGCGGAGCGTGCGTCCGTCGTCGGCCGTCTGCAGGGCGTCCCGCGGGTTCGTGCGGCCGGTCGCCACCGCGGTCTCCACGTCGCGGTCGTCGACGACGAACGTCACGTCGAGGTCCTCAGCGTCGAGCGTCGACTCCGGGTTCGGCGTCGCCGTCGCGCGGACGACGATCTCGGCCCCCTCCGCGTCTCCGCCGCTCTGATCTGCGGTCTCGACGTCTCTCTCCACGGTCGCGTCGAGTCGGATGCGCGGGCGACCCGCCCCCTCGCGGTCTCGGTGAGCGGCGTATCCGAGATCCGCGGTGTCGTCGGCGTCGCGGTCGCGTAATTCGGTGCCGCTCCCCCCGGCGACATCGACGCCGGCGTAGCTCGCGGCGAATGCGTGGACGGTCAGGCGGTGGTCGCCGTCGGGCGCGTCGAGACCGATCAGGTAGCGGCCGGGAATGTCCGGCGTAAACTGTGTCACCGGCTCCGTGCCGACGGTCGCGTCGCTGTCCGGCGGAGCGTCGACGACGCGCCACGCGTACTTCCCGTCCGGGTCCGGGTCTCGCGGGGCCAATTCGGTCGTCTCGCCCGTCGAGAGGAACCGCGGCGGACCGGGATGGTGTGGACCGACCTGTGGTGCGTCCGTGTGTGAGGCTCCCTGCTGTGTCATGTCACACCCATCGACGCCCGGGGTCTTCGGTGTTGCTCTTCGATTCATCCTGATTCTCCCGACTCACCGCCTCGGTCGTCAAGACTTTCACCGCGGGTATCACAGGGAGACCATGCGACTGCGAACCGCTCTCACGGAGCACGAACGTCGGCGCGACGAGCGCTACCCGGCGGAGCGTCCCACGACCGCCGGCGCGTTCACGGGCGACGACGGGCGGCTGGTCCACGTCGGGCCCGACGGCACCGTCCACGACTGTTCGTACTCCCTGTCGGGAGTCGGCGGAGCCGACCGGCTCCGCATGGGGATCACGGCTGGACGCGGCGTTCGCTGGTTCGACGAGCTCACCACGACTCGGCAGCACTACGACGACGACACGCCCCTCGTAGAGACCGAGTACGACGCAGGCCGGTACACGATCCACCAGTTCGACCTCGTCGTCAGCGATACACACCTCACGCACGTCGAACTCCGCGGCGCGCCGCCCGCGGGAGCGGAGATCGTCGCGGCCTGCGCGTTCGCTCCGGACATGGTCGAGGGTCGCGTCGGCAACCTCGTTCACGAGTCCGCCGGTCCCGACGACGGGAGCGTCGTCGAGGTGTACCACCGAACCGAACACGACTTTTTCACCGCCTCGACCGGACTCTCGGCGGCGCACGGTCAGCGTCTCCGCACGATCCCGGAGCTCCTCGGAGAGAACGGAGACGAGTTCCAGCACCGCGGCGAGATAGACCAGCGCGAGGACTCCCGACTCACCCCGGACGTGGTCATGCGCGCGCCGTTCGAACGCGACGGGCGCACCGAACGCGTCACCCTCGCCAGCCGCGCCGTGCTGGATCGGCGGGATGCCCGCGATACGGGCGAAGACGCGAAGGACGCGCTCTCGGACGGTCCGGACCGCCAGCGCCGGATCGACGAGACCGCGCGCATCGCGACCGCCTACCCCGAAGCCGCCGACCTCCGCGAGGCCGCCGCGGGACGCGGGCCGGCCGTCCCCGACGACGTGCCGCGGCGGGACGTCGTCGCGGGCGACCTCCGTGCTCTCGACCTCCTCACGGCCGAGTCCGGCGCGCGGATCGCCGCTCCGGAGTTCGACCCCTTCTACGCCACGTCCGGCGGCTACGGCTACACGTGGTTCCGCGACGAGGCGGAGGTGTCGATGGCTCTCCTCGACGCGAGCGAGGAGATCGGGCTGGACGCCGACGAGGAACTGCTCGCGGCGGCCGCCTTCTTCTGTCGGACACAGGACGCGGACGGCTCGTGGCCTCACCGGGTCTGGGCGGACTCGGGCAAGGTCGCTCCGGGCTGGGCGAACGCGAGGATCGAGGGTGCGAACGGGACGGCCGGTCCGAACGACCAGCTCGACCAGCCCGCCTCCGTCGTCGCGTTCCTCGCCCGACTCCGGCGGACGACCGACCTGCCCGAGGAGTGGTCCGACCGGATCGACGCCACCGTCGCCGACGCGGTCGCGTTCCTCCGAGAGACGACCGAGAGCGATGGGCTTCCGCGGCGCTGTCAGAACTGCTGGGAGAACGCGCTCGGGCGGTTCACTCACACCGGTGCGACGTACCTCCGCGCGTTCGCCGCGGTCGCCCGCGCACCGGTGGACGACGAGACACGCGTCGCCGCGGCCGCCGCGGCCGACGACGCGTTCGCCGGCCTCGACGACCGGTTCGACACCGACACCGATCGGTTCCCCCAGCGCGCGAGCGACGACGACCGGGACGGCCGCGCCGACGCGAGCACGTTCGCGCTCGCGTCGGCCGTAGCGGAGTACGCGGCCCTGCGCGACGAGCGCGCGGCGGTGGACGGCGCGGCCATCGACGGTTCCGAGGCGGCGGTCACATCCGTCGACTTCGAGCGGTTCCTCGACCGCGTGCGGACGCACGTCCGGAACACGATCGATGCGCTCCACCGCGAGACCGCGGACGTCGAAGGACTCGTCAGGTTCACCGGTGACGACTGGCGCACGGCCGAACAGGGCGCGGCGAAGGTGTGGTCGCTCGCGACCCTGTGGGGCGCGACGGCGGCGGCCGACCTCGGCGGACTCGTCGCCGACCGTGGCGGCGAGGCGGGACCGCTGTTCGCCGACGCCAGGGACCTGTACTCGCTTTGCGAGCCGGACGGTCCGTTCGTCAACGACGCGGGTCTGTTCGCCGAGCAGGCCTTCGACGACGGCGATCTCGACAGCGCGACCCCGCTCGCGTGGTCGCACGCGCTCCGGATCGACGCGACGGTGACGCTCGCCGCGCACGGCGCGCTCCCGGTTCCGCACGACCGACCGACGGGTCCGGACGAGGCACCTCACTGGACGACCGGTCGGAAGTTCGGCGTGGGGACACCGGCGGACCACGAGGCCGACCGACCCGTCCCGGTCTGGTTCACGCTGACCGAGGGGGCGCTGACGGAGGCGCGGTTCCCCCGGATCGACGTGATGAACGTGCGGACGTTCGACTTCCTCGTGGCCGACCCGGAGACGGGGTACACGATCCGCACCTTCGACGAGACGAGCCACGTGACGACGACTGAGACGGTCGAACGAACCACCGAGCCGACCGTCGACGACGCGCTCGCGTTCACCCAGACGATCCGCGAGACCGGAGACGGCCACGGCCATCAGTGGACGCTGACGGTCGAGTACGCGGTCGATACCAAGGGTAACGCGATACTCGCGGACGTCGAGTTCGAGGGCGGTCGCGAGTACGACGTGTACGCGCTCGTGGACACGACGATCACGAACGTCGGCACGAACGACCGGGGCGACCGCGTCGGCGACGACGGGGGGTACCACCTGCTCGCGCGCAACGACGACGCGGCCGAACGCGACCCGGGGAAGCTGGTCGACGACGACGGAGAGTCGTTCGAGGTCGCGCTGGCGCTCGCCAGCGAGGGGCGGTTCGAGTGGGCCAGCGCGCTCGCGGCCGGCGGCCACGAGGCCGACGCGCTGTTTGGCGAGGGGGACCGCGGTGAGGGGATCACAAAAGCGGTCGGAAACGTCGTGTTGGCCGGACTCGTCGGTAGCGGGACGGACGTCTCCGACACGGTCGCGCTCGGGTTCGCAGAACGGGCCGACACTGCCGCTGCGCTCGGCGAGGCGGAGGGGGCCATCTCCCGCGGCTTCGACGACGTCGCCGACGCGTACGTCGAGACGTGGCGCGAGTGGCTCGGCGACAGGGAGTTCCCCTCGTCGGTGACCGCTGCCGCGGACCTGGAGACGCAGTACCGGTTCGCGCTGATGACGCTGGCGGCCGTCGAGGACAAGCGGCACGACGGGGCCGGGATCGCGAGCCCGTCGGTTCCGTGGGGCGAGACCGAGTACGCCGCCGAGGACCGCGGCTACGGCTACAACTTCGTCTGGTCGCGCGACCTCTATCAGGTGTTCACGGCACTCGTCGAGGTCGGCGAGGTCAAGCGCGGCGCGAACGCGCTCGCGTACCTGTACAACACCCAGCAGGACGACGACGGGTTCCTCCCGCAGAACACCTACATCGACGGGCGCACCCGGTGGGGCGGCGAGCAGATGGACAACATCGCGTTTCCCTCGGTGATGGCGTGGCAGCTCCACGAACACGGCGTCACGCTCGCCGACGCCGACTACACCTACGAACAGGTCCGTCGCTCGCTCGGATACATCGCCGTCAACGGCCCCGAAACGGCGCAGGAACGCTGGGAGGAGGAAGCGGGATTCTCGCCGTCGAGCATCGCCGCCGAGATCGCCGGGCTCGTCTGTGGCGCCGCGCTGGCGCTCGCGGAGGCCGACCGGCGCGACGCGCACGGGCGAACCGCCGACGCGGGCGACCTCCTCGATCCCGACGCGCTTCGCGCCGACGCGCTCGCGTGGCTCGCGCTCGCGGACGACTGGACCGCTCGCGTCGAGGAGTGGTGTGCGACCGCGACGGGGACGGAGCGACACGCCGAGACCCCCTATTACGTCCGGATCACCGCCGACGGCGACCCCGAATCGGGGCGGCCGCGGACGATCGCCAACGACGGACCGACGTACGACGAGCGGGAGATCGTCGACGGCGGCTTCCTCGAACTCGTCCGGCTCGGCGTGAAGCCCGCCGACGACGAGACCGTCCGCAACTCCGTGTCGGTCGCCGACGACTCGATCCGCGTCGACACGCCGCACGGCCCCGCGTGGTACCGCTACGTCGGCGACGCGTACGGCGAGATTGCGGGCGATGATCCGGGTGCGCCGTGGGCCGGGACCGGCGACGGCCGCGGCCGCCTGTGGCCGATATTCACCGGCGAGCGCGGCGAGTACGAACTCCGTGCCCGCGGCGACGGCCCCGACGGGTTCGGTGGAACCGACGAGGACGCGCTCTCCCCCGACGCGCTCCTGGAGACGATGGCCGGATTCGGCAACTCCGGACGGATGTTACCCGAACAGGTGTGGGATCGCGAGCACCCGACCGACTACGGCTGGGAGTTCGGCGAGGGCACCGGGGGGGCGACCCCGCTGGCCTGGTCGATGGCGGGGTTCATCCGGCTCGCACACGGCGTCGAGGCCGGCGAACCGGTCGAGACCCCGTCGGTCGTTCGAGACCGCTACGTCGAGCGCGATCGTCCCGGGGGCCCTCCGCTCGACGCGACCGCGGAGTTCGTCGGCGACGACCTCGTGATCGCCGGAGAGACAACCGCCGACGCGGTCGCCGTGCACGCTCCGACAGGATCGACGCTCGCAACGCCCGAGGACGGTGAATTCGAGGTCCGACTCGACGCCGACATCGACGCACACAGGATCACCGTCGCCGCCGCCTCGACCGGAAGCGACGACGGCGTCGCCCTCGGAGACGCCGGATCGAGCGGCGATCACCCGCTCGGATGGCTTCGCGACGCCGGCACCGCGGTCACGCGGCTTCGGCTGTAGCCGGGGACGGTCCGCTCTGAGAACCGGACTCGTTCCGCTTTTCACCCGAGTGCGGTCACGTCCACGTCGTGACCGGTCTCATCTCCACCGTGACCGGCCTCAACCGAGTCTCGGCCGCCCTTTTCATCCACGTCGAGAGTCACCGAATCCGCTATCGCCTCGCGCACGCGCTCGCGCCACGCCTCGACCGCCTCGGCGTGCCGTCGTCGCCGCGTCTCCACGTCCGCGTCCGGGTGCTCCGCCGCCGTCTCGTCGACTTCGGGGTACGCCGGGATATCTTCGACGAGAGCGCGGGGATCGACGTGGACCGCCGCCGACCCGGTCTCCGACGCCTCCGGGTCGTCTCCAGATTCCGCCGCGCTCACGGCGTGCAGCCGCGCTCGCATCCGGCCCGAGAACGGCGTCGTCACCCGCAGGACGACCTCGGTGTCGGTCCGGATCGTCGCCTCTAGTGCGTTCGCCACGTCCTCGCGGTGGACGGCGATCGACCGGATCCGGGTTGGGTCCTCGGCGGCGTCGGTCATGCTCAGTCGTCGCCCCTCGACCACTCGGCGTCGGACAGCGTTCGTTGGACCGCCTCCTCGCCGACGGCCCCGGCGAGGTGTTCGAACCCCGCGCGGACCCCGCGGTCGCTCGCGTTCGCGACGAGCCGCGATACGATGAACTCCGGCGTCGATTTCCCGACGGTGCCGAACCGCGGCTGGTAGTCGACGCGCAAGTCGAGGTCGCCGGTGAGTCCCTCCGCGAAGATCCCGTCTATCCGGGCGGCGTCGGGCAGCGGGCTGAGGTCGTCCGCGAGGTGCGTCACGTACACGCCGAGCGCGCCGCGGTCGACGGTTAGCGTGACGAGGCCGTTCAGCAGGTCGGCGGCGCGCCCCGGCTCCGTGATCGCCTCGAATTCGTCGACGAGCATGAGCGTCCGCCCGTCCTCGACGAGCGGCGGGACCACGGACTTCAGCGTCGACTCCAGCACGCCGGCGTTGAACGAGGCGTGCCGCCGGTGGAAGACGATCCGGTCGAACGAGCCGACCTCGGCCGCGTCCGCGGGCACCGGGAGCCCCATCGACGCGAGCAGCGCCACCGCGCACAGCGTTTCGAGCAGGGTCGTCTTCCCGCCGGAGTTCGCCCCCGTGAGCACGCTGACCCGGTCGCCGCTCGGGGGAGCGTCTCCGCTCGCGAGGCCCGCGCCGTCCGCGAGCGAGTGGGTCCCGACTCCGTACGACACCGGCTGGACCTCGCCCGAGACGAAGGGACTGCGGGCGCTCCGCACTGCGATCCCGTCGTCGACGAGCGTCGGACGAACGAGATCCCGGTCGGCCGCGAACCGCCCGAGAGACAGGAGGAACGCGGCGTCCGCGACCGCCGCCGCGGCGCGGGAGACGTCGCTTTCGCTCTCTCGATTTTCACCGCTATTGCCGTCGTCATTCGCCGTCTCCGCACCGATCCGCGATCGAATGTCGGCGGCGACCGCCGCCTCGCGCTCGTCGACCGCCACCTCGAGCTCCGCTTCGAGGTCGCGGAGCGTGGCGGAGACGAAGTCGGCGGCGTCGAGCGCGTCGTCGGGCGCGGCCGCCCGCACCGTCGCGCGATCGACGCCGGTCTTCGCGGAGACGTGGTCGATCGTCGCCGACTGCAGGGCCTCGAAGTCCCGTAGCGAGCCGTCTCGGACCGACTCCAACACGTCGAACGCGGCGTTCGAGAGGTCGCGGGCCGCCTCGAGTCGATCGCGTCGTCGGTCCAGTTCGTCGTCCGCGCCGCGAGCCACGTCGATCTCGGCGTCGGGGCCGGGGTCGATCGCTCCCCGAACGTCCGCGAGCGCGTCGGCGGCGTCGCGGAGCGTCTCGCCGTCGAGCGCGCCGATCGCGGCGAAGGGACCAGACGCGATCCCCGCCTCCCGTAGGGCGATGGCCGTCTCGACCGCGGCCCGGTCTGACCCCTCGGCGTCGTCGTACGCGTCGAACGCCGCGACGACGCGCTCGCGGGCGCCGTCGTCGAGCGCGGTCCATGCGTCCCGTGCGGCGATCACGTCGTCGAGTCGGGACTCGACCGCGTCGCGGTCGGCGAGCGGGGTCAGCACGCGTATCCGGTCGGCTGCGTGTGCCGTCAGCGCCTCGCGGGCCGAAAGCGCGAGGAGGTCGTCGTACACGGAGCGCGTGTCGCTCGTCGCGAGCACGTCCATCCCGGCTTCGCCGTTCGCCCGGCGGAGGATCCGGGTCGCGCGGCCGCGGTGGAGTCCGGCGTCGACGAGCGCGCGCACGTCCGCCGACTCGATCGCGTCGATCGCTCGCTCGGTACCCAGGGAGTCGGCGAGCCGCTCGCTCGTCTTCGGTCCGATCCCCCAGTAATCCTCGAGTCGCATACGTCGAGGTGTCGCCCCGGCGTCTTGGCGCTTTCGTCGCCGTGAACGCTCGGTTTCGACGGCGTCGTCGCCGCGCTATCGAGAGACACCGGTGACGACGAGCGGAGCGACCGGTGACGTGGTGCTTCTGTGGCTCTCTTTCGTGTGCATACGTTCCAGTATTCCACGAGACCTCTCTGTCAGATTTCCCGTTGACGATCGGAGGCGAAGTGACTCTCCTGTCGAGCGAACAGACGCGACGGTCATCACGCATCTCGAAAGTGGAACCAACGAACGTTTCGACCGCACGACGATCCCGTTTGAGCCACTCATCGCCGAAACGTATTCATACGTTATCGATGGTTGCAGAGGGGTTCTCGAAATATTGTATTGTACACTACAGGCACAACTGTTATATCGCCTAACCGGATACTGATCGCCGTACAGAAATGTGCCATATACAAATTACTGTTCGCTGTCGTCGGAGGACAGACTAATGTCCGGTCTCGAAGTTCCGACGTGGGACCCGCAGACGGCCGTGCTCATCGGTGCGATCCTACTGGAAGCGGTCGTCCTGTACGTCGGGTACGCCGGCCTCGAACGGCTCGTCGGCCCCCGTCTCATCGAGTTCTTGGTCGGGGGTGACTCCGATGCCCGATAGCCTGCTCGGTGGCCTGCCGGGTGACCTGACCGGAGTACTCGGCGGTTCTCCGGAGACCCTGGCGCTTTTCGTCGGGTTCGGACTGGTCGTCGGTCTCCTCTTCGGATTCTTCGGGATGGGGGGCTCGTTTCTCGTGACTCCGGCGCTGTTGATGATGGGCCATCCGGCCTCCGTCGCGGTCGGGAGCGGGATGGCGTTCGTGTTCGGAACGGCCGCTATCGCGACGCTGAAACACCACGACCTCGGTCAGGTCGATTACAAGCTCGGCGCGATCATGATCGCCGGGACCACGGTCGGCATCGAAGTCGGGCGGGCAAGCGTGTTCCACCTCGAATCACTCGGTCTGGCCGGCGGTATCATCAGCGCGGTCTACGTCGTCTTGCTCGGCGGAATCGGACTTGTGATCACTCGTGACGCCCTATCGAGCGACGGTAGCGGCGGCATAGATCACGATGCGGGAGACGACGAGGAGCTGAGCGGGTACGAGATTCCAGAGATCGCGACGCGGATCCAAGAGACCGTCCGGATCCCGCCGATGGTCACGCTCCGCGGTGACGTCCGCGTCTCCGTATGGGTGATCACGGCCGTGGCCTTCTCGACCGGCGTCCTGTCGGGATTCCTCGGCGTTGGCGGCGGCTTCATCCGAATGCCGGCGATGATCTACGCGATCGGCGTCCCCACGCCCGTCGCCGTCGGCACCGATCTCTTCGAGATCGTCTTCTCGGGCGGAATCGGGAGCTACCTGTACGGCCAGAGCGGCGGCGTGGACCTCGGTATCGTCGCCCCGCTCCTGTTCGGGAGCGCGCTCGGAGCCCGTGTCGGCTCCGCCGCGACCGCCGTCGTCGACGGCGACGAGATCAAGGTGTACTTCGGCGGAATGCTGCTCGCCGGCTCCGTCGCGGTCGGCATCGGCGAAGTGGGTTCGTATCTCGGTAACGAACTGTTAGAGACGCTCGGACTCTTCCTCGTCGTCGGATCCGCGGTCGCCGTGGCCGGTGCGATCGTCTTCACCACGCTCCGAGCACTGCGGTCGACCGCCGGCCGCGTGGCCGCGACGACCGACTGATCCCCCGCTTCGATCGCTAGTTCTCGCCCGGCGTCCACTGCGCGTCGAGTTCGCGGTGCGTGTACGGCAGGGCGTCGTCGCCGCTGTAGCTCGCGACGAGGTGACCGTCGCCTTCGAGATAGTACTTGTACGTCGTCAGCCCCTCCAGTCCGACCGGACCGCGGGCGTGGACCTTCCCGGTCGAGATGCCGACCTCTGCGCCGAGGCCGTACCGGTAGCCGTCGGCGAACCGCGTCGAGGCGTTGTGGAAGACGCTCGCTGCGTCGATTCCGGTCATGAACGCCTCGGCGGCCGAGTCGTCCTCGGTGACGATCGACTCCGTGTGCTTCGACCCGTGCGCGTTGACGTGGTCGATCGCCTCGTACACGTCGTCGACGACGGCGATCGACAGTTCGAGGTCGCCGTACTCGGTGTCCCAGTCGTCGTCGTTCGCCGTCCCGACGTCGACGATCTCCCGAACTGCGGCGTCGCCGCGGAGTTCGACTCCCGCGTCCTCGTACCGCTTGACGAGGTCGGGGAGGAACTCGGCCGCGACCGATTCGTTCACGAGGAGCGTCTCGACCGCGTTACACACCGCCGGGTACTGGACCTTCGCGTCGAACGCGACGTCTTCGGCCATCTCCAGGTCGGCCGCCTCGTCCACGTAGACGTGGCAGATCCCCTCCGTGTGTCCGAGCACCGGGATCTGGGTAGTGTCTTGGATGTACGAGACGAACTCGGAGGAGCCCCGCGGCATCACGAGATCGATCTGGTCGTCGAGTTCGAGGAGCCGATCGACCTCCTCGTGGGCCTCGACCAGCCCGGCCCACCCGTCGGGAATATCGGATATCTCCGCGGTCGCCTCCTCGATAATCCGATGGAGGACGCGGTTCGACTCGCTCGCCTCGCTGCCGCCCTTGAGGATGACCGCGTTGCCGGACTTGAGCGCGAGCGCGGCGATCTGCACCAGCGCGTCCGGCCGCGACTCGAACACCGTGGCCACGACTCCGAGCGGGACCGACACCCGGTACAGATCGAGGCCCTCGTCGAGTTCGCGGGCCGCGATCGTCCGCCCGAGCGGATCCTCCTGCTCGGCGACGGACTCGACCATCTCCGCGATCGATTCGATCTTCGCCGCGTCGAGCTTCAGCCGGTCGACAAGCGCCTGCGTGTATTCGCCCTGCGCCAGCAGGTCCTCGGCGGCAGACACGTCGCGGGCGTTGGCGTCGAGGATCGCCGCCTCCTCCTCGCGGAGTGCGTCGGCGATCGATCGGAGTGCCTCGTTCCGCGTCGCCTCGTTCACGTTCGCGAGGCGCAGCGCGGCGCGCTGAGAGTCTCGAACCAGTTCGTCGGTGTCGCGCTCGACCGCTGTCGTGTCACTCATCGGTCTCACCAGTGGTTGGGACGAATAGCGTTCCGGCGGATTTACCGGCTGCGATCCGCGCCAACACGTTCGGCTCCGCCGATCCGGCGATGATCGCCGGACGGCCGCTCTCGGCGATGTCGCGTGCCCCCTCGACTTTCGTCTGGATACCGCCGAAGTCGGTGGTGGTGCTGTCGCCGATGATCGCCCGAACGTCGTCGTAGTTCGACCCCACGGCCTCGATCACCGACGCGTCGGGGTCGCGCTTCGGGTTCCCTGTGTACACGCCGGCCACGTCGGTCAGCGTGACGAGTAAGTCGACGTCGAGCGCGAGCGCGACCGACGCCGACAGCATGTCGTTGTCGCCGATCCGAAGCTCGTCGGTCGCCACCGCATCGTTCTCGTTGATCACGGGGACTACCCCCCACTCGAGCAGGGTCTCGACCGTGTTCCGGACGTTTCGCAGCCGCTCGGGGCTGTCGAGGTCCTTCCCGGTCACCAGAATCTGTGCGACCGACTGGTCGTAGCGGTCGAAGCTCTGCGTGTAGTGACGCATCAGGAGGCTCTGGCCGACCGTCGAGAGCGCCTGACTCTCCTCTATCTCGTCGGTGTCGCGATCGAGGTGCGTCTGTTCGAGGTGGCCGATTCCGGCCCCCACCGCGCCGGAGGAGACGAGGACGACCTCCTTCCCCTCTCGGCGCAGGTCCATCACGTCGGCGACCAGCTTGTCAAGTTTGACGCGGTCGAGCTTCGAGTCCTCGTCGGTCAGTGAGTTGGTCCCCGCCTTCACCACGACGCGCTCGGCCGCGGCGGCCGCTTCGCGAGCGCGCTCGACGTCGCCGGGGTCGACCGCCTCCACCGCGGCCGTTTCACTCGTCATCGAACGCCTCCGCCAGTTCCCGAGAGCGCTCCTCGGCCGCCGCCACGGCGTCTGCGACCGCCGCGTCGGCGTCGCTGTCCCAGAGCACCTCCATCCCCTCGATGGTCGTCCCGTTGGGCGAGCAGACCGCGTCGATCAGCTCGTCCACGCTCCGGTCATCGCGGAGGACCGTCTCCGCGGCCCCTTTGAACGTCTGCGCGGCGAGCGTCTCGGCCTGCTCCGGGTCGAGCCCCCCGTCGATCCCGCCCCGTTTCATCGCGTCGATGAGGTAGAACGCGAACGCGGGACCGCTCCCGTTGACCGCCGTTGCGACGTCCATCAGCGACTCGTCGATCTCGGCGAACTCGCCCACGTCGCTCAGCAGCGTCTTGACCTCGTCGGTGAGCCCGTCGGTCGTCGCCGCCGCGGCCATATCTCCGGTCTCGGCGGCGAGGTTGGGCATGATCCGCACCACGGTCGCAGCCGTCCGCTCGGCCACGAACTCACGGGGGAGCCCCGCGGCCAGCGTGACGAGCTGCTGGTCCGATGAGAGGTCGAGGTCGGCGAGCACCGGCTCGGCGACGTCGGGCTTCACCGCGAGGACGACGATGTCCGCGTCCGCCGTCCCGCTGTCGGTGTCGTCCGTCGTCTCGTCGGCCGCGTCCGCGACGCTCGCGCGCGCCTCCGGATCGAGGTCGATCGCCGTCAGGTGATACGTGTCGGTCCGGGCGAGTCCGCGCAGGAGGGCACTCCCCATGTTACCACAGCCGATAACGCTCACGCGTGTCATGTTGCCTGTAGAGAGCAGGTTCAGGCTCATACCAACTGCGGTTTCTCCGAACCCGTCGGAACCCGCCACGACTCGGTCGATACGCCTCGATCCGGTCGATGCGCCCCGATCCGACCGATACCTCTCGGTTCGGCCCCCACGCCACCGTGAGCGTGCGTCAGTCACAGCATACGCGTGCGCTTACGTGAGCCGTTCGTACAGCGAGCGATACCGCTCGGCGATCGCGTCGAGCGAGAACGCCTCGCTCCGGGTCGACGCGTTCGCGCCCAACCGCTCGCGGAGGTCCGGGTCCCGGAGCCGGCGAAGGGCGTCGGCGAACGCCGCTATCTCGTCGTCTGCGTCCATTCTTCCCCCAGTACCAGTCGCCGAGACCTTCAGACAGTCCTCGCCGTCTTCGAGCCAGTCGAACGTCTCAATGTCGCGGACGACGACGGCCTTCCCGGCGGTCATCGCCTCCAACAGCGCGATCCCCTCGTTCTCCTCGTGGGTGGGGAACAAGAACACGTCGCCCGCGGCGAACGCGCCTCGGACGTCGTCGATGTACCCCGTGAACGTGCAGTTCTCGGGCGACTCCTCGATGAGCCGCGTCGTCTCTCTACCCTTCAACGAGAGGTCGAGGGGGCCGAACCACGCGAAATCGGTCTCTGGCAGTTCGCGCGCGAGGTTGACGAACGTCTCCAACCCCTTCCGCTTGATCACGTGCCCCACCAGAAAGACGGTCGGCGGCTCCAGGTCGTACCGCTCGCGGTACTCCGCTTCCAGCGACTCGAACCCGTCGAGCTTCTCTCGATCGACTCCGTTCGAGATCACGGTCGTCGGCGCGTCGGTGTAGTCGGCGATCACGCCGCGGTTGTACTCGGAGGGGCAGACGAGCGCGTCGGCGAGGCCGTACGCGCGGCCGAGGTACGGTTTCAGCGGCACCGCGAGCGCGTTGGTAAACCGGAAGCTGTCGCCGAAGTCCTCCGCGGTGACGTGGGTGTGCGCGACCACGGGGACACCGCGGTCGCGCGCGCGCTTCGCGTACCAGACCGACCGGGGACCCATCAGGTTACAGTGGAGCACGTCCGCGTCGAGCGTCGGCTCCGTCGTATACTCGACGCCGACGCGGTCGAGCATCGTCCGCTGGTGGGCGACGGACTCCGCGATTCCGCCGGTGATACGGTCTTCGAACTCGAAGTAGTGGCTGACTCTCATCGGCGACGGCCGATCACTCGACTTCCAGCCACGGGACCTCCATAAGCGGGGGGATGTGCGTCTCGATGTGATGCTCCCAGACGCCCTCCTCGCCGAACGCCTCGCCGTGATCGGCCGTCACGACGACGGTGCCATCGAGCTCCTCGACGAGTTCGGCGACGGATTCGAGCGCGATCCGGAGGTTCTCCTCGTACAGCCGCAGCGCGGTGACACGAGTGCCGTCTTTCACGAGGTCTGTCGGGTCGAGTTCCAGCCACAGGCCGGCCTTCTGGGCGAACTCGCTGTCGTCAAGTCGGCTCTCGATCTTCGGCCGGATCGAATCGCTGAGCGACGAGAGCAGGCCGTCATCGTTGTCTCCGGCGTCGTCGCCGCCTTCCGCTTCCTCCTCTTCCTGTCGTTTGATCCCCTTCTGGATCTGTTTGAGCTTCTGCCCCTTCCCGCGCGAGAGGTAGGGGGCGTGCGGCTGCATGTAGTGGAGGACGGTCCGGTCGGCGGCCTCGACGGCCTCGGAGTTGTTCCGGAACGCCTCGGCAAGCCCGTCGGGCGGGACCGTGCCGAGGTCCTCGTCCCAGCCGGTCTTCCAGACGTCGTGGATGTCGCTGATGTGCTCGGAGGCGGTCCACTCGTAGTCGCAACTCGCGCCCCACTTCAGCTCGTTCAGGGGGATTCCCAGATCGTTGATGAAGGGGTTCCCGGAGAAGTAGGCGATGTCGTGATCGCCGGTGAACGTCCGATAGGCCCACTCGGGCGTCGACGAGCCGACGCTCCAGCGCTTCTCCAAGTCGCCGTCGAGGTACTCGTCGTACACGTCCTCGAACACGTCGTAGCGACACGCGTCGAGGACCAGACAGTAATCCCACTCCGACTCGAGGAACCGCTGGTCTTCCATAGGTCGTGCGCTCGTACCCGGCCGACGGTTGTATTCTTATTGGTACGGCCGCTCGCCACCAGACCCGCCTGACTACCGGTTCGTCCGCCGGTCGCGATCAGACGTTTCAAGTCCGATAGCGTCGCAGGATGGTCATGGACCGGAATCCCCGGCGCGGGCTGATCGTCGGCGGCCTCGCGGCGCTCGGGATCCTCGCCGTGCTCTTCGTCGTCGTGGGGGCCGGCCGCGTCGTCGACACGCTCGTCGCCGCCGACCGTCGGCTGGTCGCCGCGACGTTCGGGCTCGCGCTCTGCTGGCTGGTCGCGTGGAGCCTCATGCTCCGGACCGTGCTCGGGTCCCTCGACGTCTCGCTGTCGGTTTTCACCGCGTTCCTCGTGTACGCCGGCGCGGTGTTCGCCAACAACGTCACGCCGTTCGGACAGGCCGGCGGCGAGCCGGTCGCGGCGGCGCTCATCTCGCGCGTGTCCGGGTCGCGGTACGAGACGGGTCTCGTGGGGATCGCGAGCGTGGACGTGCTCAACGTCGTTCCGTCGATATCGCTCGTCTTCCTCGGCGTGGGGTACTACGCGACGACAACCGCCGTCGGCGAGCGTCTGAGCGTCGCCGTCGCGGTCGCCGTCGGACTCATCGCTGCCATCGTGAGCGTCATCGGGCTCGCGTGGCGATACCGGCGCGGCGTCGTCGCCCGCTTGCCCGCCGGCGTCGCCGGCGTGCTCGGTCGGCTGGACCGGTTCGATCCCGCGGCCCTCGAATCCCGGCTCGCCGCGCGGCTTCGGAACTTCTTCGAGGACATCGGGCGCGTCGGCACCAGCCCGGGACGGCTCGCGGCGGCCGTGGGGCTCTCGCTTTCGGGGTGGGTCTTTCAGGCGGCCGCGCTCACGGTCGCGTTCGCGGCGGTCGGCCACGAGATCTCGCCCGCGATCCCGATCTTCGTCGTCCCCTTGGCGTACGTCGCGGGTGCCACGCCGCTTCCGGGGGGGCTCGGTGGGATCGAGGCCGCGTTCGTCGCGCTGCTCGTCCCCACGACCGGCGTTCCCGCGTCGACCGTCACCGCGGCCGTGCTCGTGTTCCGCGGGGCCGTCTACTGGATGCCCGTCGCCGTCGGCGGCGTGTCGGCGTCGGCGCTCGGCGTTCGAGCGATGCGATGACCAACCTGAGGGCTTCGTGGTCCGGGGTCTCTAGACGTAGCCTTCCTCGACGAGCAGTTCGCCGTTCAGCAGGGAGGCGCCGGCCGCGCCGCGGATCGTGTTGTGCGCGAGGCAGTTGTACTTCGCGCCGTTGTCGGCCGTCTGGACTCCGCCTGCGACGATACCCATCCCATCGGCGTACGTCCGGTCGAGACGCGGCTGCGGGCGCTCCGGCTCGTCGTCGCCGAACACCTTGATGAGCTGGTCCGGCGAACTCGGCAGGTCCGCGCTCTCGAACGACCGCATCGCCTCTCGCAGATCCGCCGGCGTCGGGTCCTCGGAGAACTCCGCGAACACGTTCTCCAGGTGACCGTCCAGCGTCGGGATCCGATTACAGGAGGCTGCCACCTCGGCGTCGTGGAGGTGCACCTCCGCGCCGTCGAACTCGCCGAGCAGCTTGCGCGACTCCGTCTCCATCTTGTCTTCTTCGCCGCCGATGTGCGGGATGGCGTTGTCGATGATCTCCATCGAGGTGACGCCGGAGTAGCCCGCACCGGAGACCGCCTGTAGGGTGGAGACGTGGACGGTTTCGAGGCCGAACTCGTCGATCGCCGCGAGGGTCGGAACCATCGTGATCGTCGAGCAGTTCGGGTTCTTCACCAGCGCGCCGTCCCAGCCCCGCTCGTCGCGCTGAACGTCGATCAGATCGAGGTGTCCCGGATTGATCTCGGGGATCGTGAGCGGCACGTCCGCCGCCATACGGTCGTTCGAGGAGTTCGACGAGACGACGTACCCCTCCTCTAGGAAGTCGGGTTCGACCTCGCTCGCGACGCCCGAAGGAAGCGAGGAGAAGAGCAAGTCGACGTCGGCGTCGGCGACGCCGGCGGGCGTGGTCTCTGCAACCTCCATCTCCGCGACATCGGCCGGGATCGGCGTGTCCACGCGCCACTTGGCGGCTTCGCGATAGGTCTTTCCGGCGCTCTCCTCGCTCGCGGTGACCGCGGTGAGATCGAACGTCGGATGATCGTCGAGCAACTGGATGAACCGCTGTCCCACCGCACCGGTGGCACCGAGGATTCCGACTCGTACAGACATTGCACGGGAGTCAGTCACAGGGACGTAAGTGCGTTCGGATACGCGCCGATTCCGCCGGTCGCTTACAGAGAGGACTTAACTATTCTCACACGAGTTGTGCAGTATGACCGACTTCGGCGCGCTGTCGATCGCCCCGCCCGTGCTCGCGATCGTGCTGGCGATACTCACGCGAAAGGCCGTGTTGTCGCTGTTTCTCGGTATCTGGTCGGGCGCGGTGATCGTCACCGGTGGGCTCGGGATCGTCCAGACGTTCGAGTGGATCGTCGCCGCGATCTCCGACGAGTTCCAGGCGACGATCCTCGTGTTCACGCTCCTCCTCGGCTCCGGCGTCGCGATGGTGTGGAACCTCGGCGGCACGGCGGCGATCCGGGAGTGGGCGCTGGCGCGTCTGGACAGCCAGCGGAAGGCCGGCCTCGTCGCGTGGGGGCTCGGCATCGTCCTCTTTTTCGACGACTACGCGAACACCGCCATTGTCGGCTCGGCGATGAAGGACGTCTCCGACCGCCTCCGTATCTCCCGCGAGAAGCTGTCGTACGTCGTCGACTCGACGGCGGCACCGGTGGCCACGCTTGGGATCTCCTCGTGGGTCGCCTTCCAGCTCTCGCTGATCACGGAGGGGTACGAGTCCGCGGGCGTCGACGCCGCCAACCGCCCCGGCACGTTCGAGGTGTTCGTCTCGTCGATCCCGTTCAACATGTACGCGATCTTAGCGATCGTGATGGTGCTCGTGATCGTCGGAACGGGCCGCGACTACGGCGAGATGCTGACCGCCGAACACCGATCGTGGACCGCGGGGAAGGTCACCCGCGACGAGGCGGTACCGATGCAAGACGTCGCCGGCGAACTGGGTGATCCGCCGGCGTCGACGCCGCGGCTCGTGAACTTCTTCGTCCCCGTTGCGGTCCTGATCGCGGTCACGCTCGCGACTGCCCTGTGGTCGGGCGAATTCTCGCCGGTCGGCTTCGCCGGCGACCTTGTTTCCGGCGAGTTCGGACCGGCGGGCCAACGGCTCTGGGACGCGGCGCTTGACGCCTCCTACGAGGTGGCGCTCATGATCGGCTCGTTCGCGATGGTCGCGAGCGGGTTCGCGCTCGGGAAGGCGTACGACGTCTTCGGCGTCGGCGACGCGACGGAGTACACTATCGACGGGTTCGGTATCATGCTCACCGCGGCCGCCATCCTCACGCTCGCGTGGGGGATCGGCGAGGCGATCGACGCGCTCGGGACGGGCGACTACGTGGCGACGGTGGCGGTCGGCTCCGTCTCCCCCGCGCTGCTGCCCGCGCTGGTGTTCGTCGTCGCGGGCCTCATCGCCTTCTCGACCGGAACCTCGTGGGGAACGATGGGTATCGTCACCCCTATCGCGATCCCGATCGCGTGGGAGATAAGCGGCGGCGGTGCCGCGGGACACACCCTCGTCGCCGCGATGGTTGGCGTCATCTTCTCCGGGGCGATCTTCGGCGACCACAGCTCGCCGATCTCGGACACGACGGTCCTCTCCGCGACGTTCACCGGTGCCGACCTGATCGACCACGTCCGGACCCAGATCTACTACGCGGTCACGGTCGCCGTCGTCGTCGTGCTGCTGCTGGTGGTCTGGGGACACACGCGAGTGACGCCCCTCGCGTTGCTCCCGCTCGGCGCGCTGTTGCTCGCCGGCCTCGTGTACGTCCTCTCGGAGGTCGACGCCGCCCGTCGCGGGATCGATCCGGTGTCGGTACGCGAATCGCAGACCGACGACGACGACGCGGTCGTCGTCGCCGGAACCGAACAGGACGACTGAGACGGGAGCGGGACGGACCAATTAAGTCCGCTCGGCGGCTATCGCCGTATGCGCGCCCTCAAGTCCCCGCCCGAGTATTCCCTGATGGGAGCGATGACCGCGCGGAGAACCCAGGCGCGCGACATGTGATCGCACACGCGATCCGCCCGTCGCCGCGCAGGCGACCGCCCGCCACGAGGGTTTCCCGGTCGACGCGGCACGCCGCCGGAGATGAGACCGGACGTTAGTGTCGCGGGCGTACATTTCAAGTATGCTATCAGCACCAACGGCAGTTTCACAGCCAGTTTCGACTCACGTATTCGAGCGTCACGTCGGACTGGTCGATATGCTCGGAGAGTTCGTGCACGACATCTCCTACTTCTCGGGCTGAAAGCGTCTGATCCTTCTGAAAGAGGATTCCAGCAGTATCTTCGATGTCGATCTGAGTAAAGAAGTCGTCATCTTGGGTGAGAACGAGACGGTTCGTCTCGCGTCCGTACGCAGCGATCGACCTATCGTCGGTGCCGAGATCGAGTTCCGCCACATCGCCGATCCACTCGACATCGTGACCGAGTTTCCGCAGATAATTGATCGTCGCCTGCTCGACGTTTTCGTCAGCGAGAATGCGATACCCCATCAATCACGCACGTCGTCGGGATCTGTCGTCAGGTGGTCGTGCTCTTCGATCGCGGATTGCCGCCGGCGTTCGGCCGTACGCATCTCTTCGGGATGGTCGTGGTAGTACGTGAGCGCTCGATAGACATCAGCCACGTCTAGATCGTGGCGATCGGCGACCGTTCTCGGGTCGAGCTCCCGCTCTTCGATCTGTTCTTTGATGAACTGAACAGTAATCCGTCTGCCTTCGAGATGCGGTTCGTCATGAAGTTCCTGTACGATACGTCTCGTCACCTGGCTCATACAGTACGCTACGCCGCCACTATACTTGAACGTCTGGGCCGGGATTCACCCCGTTTTCATTTCCACCGGCCCTACTCGTAGAAACTCGCCCGGTAGTGTCGCGGGCGTACATTTCGACGATTCGCGTAGCGATTCTCGCTGCCAGTCTCGGCTCAGAGTATGAACGTGACGATCGCCAGTACGACGAAGATTATGACGAGCCACTTGGCGATCGCCATGCTCATCCCGGCGACCCCGCTGGCACCGAGGACCGCCGCGACAAGCGCGAGGACGAGGAAGAGAACTGCAAGGCCGATCAGATCCCCGCCGAACTGCAGAGGTACCTGCACGACTCCGCTGTGAACCAGTTGAGTGAGGCTCATACTCCACCGTCCGTCTGCATCCGTTTAGTTAAGCGAACGCTATCGGATGTTGCGGGCCGTCAATTCGAGTCTTCGATCACCGATATGCAAACCTTTAGACGATCCACGTGAGTGGAACCTGGGGATGGGAGCGCTGTCTCGTCCGGGATCGCTCCTCGTCCGGACTCTCTCGGACATCCGCGATGACGGACCGGTGTCGATCCTGCTCGTCGTGTCGCTCGGCTGGTTCCTCACGCTCGGTGTCCGGATAGTCTACCCGGCGCTGTTGCCGCAGGTGACGGCCGAATTCGGCGTCAGCAACGCCACGACCGGCGTGTTCATCGGGGTACTCTGGACGACGTACGCGCTGTTGCAGTTCCCGGGCGGCGCGATCGCCGACATCGTCGGCGAGCGACTGGTGCTCACCGGCAGTATCCTCCTCTCCGCCGGCGCGGTGGGCGTGATCGTGCTCTCGACGACCGTCGAGACGTTCGTGCTGGCGACGGTGCTTCTGGGTCTCGGTACGGGGCTGTTCGGGACGACGCGGCTCACGGTCATCTCGGCGCTGTTCGACCGGATGCGGACGACCGCGATCAGCGTGAACCAGGCCGCCGGGAACGTCGGAAACGTCGTCCTCTCGGCCAGCGCCGGATTCGTGAGCGTTTACCTCGGCTGGCGATGGGGGTTCGGATTCCTGCTGCCCGTGATGCTCGCGTGTGCGATCGGGCTGTGGATTGCTCTCCCCCGGCGGGCCTCAACCGCGACCGGCGACGAGTCGTTCCGGCAGACGATGCGCAAAGTGGCGGCGTCGGTGCGGCGGCCGTCCGTGCTTGCCGTCACGGCGCTGCTCTCGCTCAACATGTTCTTATACCAGAGCGTGACGGGATTCCTGCCGACGTACCTCGTCACCCAGAAGGGGATCGATCCCGGATCGGCGGCGACGCTGTACAGCCTGTTCTTCGCGGCCGCGATCGGCGTGCAGTTCCTCTCCGGAATCGTGGCCGATCGCCGGGGGAACCGCGTCGCGATAGTCGCGTTCATCGGACTCAGCGTCCCCGGGTTCGTCCTGCTGACGGTCGTCGAGACGTTCCCGGCGCTGGTCGCCGTCACCGTCCTGTTGAGCTTCCTCCTCGGCGCGATGCCGCCCGTCAACGCGGCGGGTCTCGCGTCGCTCCCGCCGGAGATCCAGGGCAGCGGGTTCGGACTGCTCCGCACCGGATACATCGCGTTCGGGGCGCTCGGACCGCCGGCAGTCGGGGTCTTGGCGGACGCGGGACGGTTCGACGCCGCGTTCCTCGCCCTCGGCGTCGTCGCACTCGTGACGAGCGTGTGGGCGATCGTGTTCGAGCGGGTCGGCCGCGTCCTCTCCTAGATTCGGTCGTCCGCGCTCACCGCGGTCGTCCGCGCTCACCTCCCGTCTCGGAGGATCAGCGGTTCGATGGCGAGTGTCCGCTTCGCGAGCGTGAGGACCCTGAGCAGGTAGGAGACGAACAGCACGAACGGCAACAGCGTGACGGCGAAGGCACCGGCTACCACGACGGTGATGTGGTCGACGCCGAGCGTGCTGCCCGGGAACGTCCCGGCGTCGACGACGGCGAGCATGACGCCCGCGACGAGCAGCGCGGGCACGGCGGCGTAGAGGATCAGCCGAGAGAGGTCGATGAGCGCCCACTGGAAGTACAGTGTCTTGATGTGTTCGCGGGCCGGCCCGAACAGCGACAGCGACTCTCGAAGTTCTCCGAGCACGTCGCGCTCCGCCTCAGTGAGCCGGTCCCCGTGATCGGCTTCGAGACGGTCGATCCGATGGATCTTCCGCCCGTAATTGAAATCCAGCGCGGCGAACACCACGTCGAACGTACCGAACCGAGCGCCGTCGAGACGCTCGCGGGCGGTGTCTGCGTTGCCGGCGATGGCCCGAGCGAGTTCTCCGGCGTCGTCGAGGAACGCGTCGTCGCGCCCGTCGGAGGCAGAGATGGACGCGCGAAGCGTCTCCGATCGGTCCGTCGCGGCACCGAGAAGCGCGTCGAGGAACTCCGCCGGGTCCGTCGGACTCGGTGATCCGGTGAGGGAAGCGACGGACTCGCGCACGTCCATCGCACCGTCCATCCGCTCGCGTTGGTCACCGAGCGGCCCGTTCTCCTGCGTGAGAACGAGCTGACCGATCGTGACGACGAGCGTCGCGCCGGTGACGATCGCCGTGATCATCGCCGAAAACATCGTCTCTATCACGTCGCTCGCCGCGACCTTCTCCGCGAGCGACGGGGAGAACGCGGCCGCGAGGAGGACGAATGCGGCGAAGACGACGAGCGTCAGCGTTCCGGCGACGACGAGCCGGTTCGCCCGCAGGAGCAGCCAGAGCTTCAGCGAGTTCTCGCCGGCGCGGTCGCGCATCGTGTTTTCGGTGCTCTCGTCGGCGTCTCCGTCGAACGCTCGTCCGCTCCGGTCGGCCGCATCCGCGTCGTCGGTCATCGCGGCTCGACGCGCACCGAGAGATCGTCGACGTAGTGCGTCGCGTCCGCCTCCCAGATCACGGCCGTGCCGACGGCGAGGTGAAGCACGTCCGTCGACAGCTCCGGGGTCGTCCACTCGAAGGCGTACTCCCGCCAGCCGTCGGAGAGCCACAGCGCGTCTCGGAGCCCACCGTAGGGAGTCTCACCGAGATCCGTCGTGTTGAGTCCCGGCTGCGGGAAGTCCTCCTCAGTCTCCGGCGGCTCGGGGGCCAGCCGCATCAGGGCGTGTCGGATCGTGTTGAACGACTCGGACTCGCTCCAGAACTGACCGGTCACCTCGATCCGGTACGACCCGCCCGGTTCGACGGGAATCGGATGAGACGCCCAAGTGACGCCGTCGTCGTAATCGCCCTGATTCCAGATCCGGAGCGACCGATCTCCGGACTTCGCCACGGCGTCGGAGACGCCGAGTTCCCAGTCGAAGTCGTCGATGTCGACCTCGGGACCGATCGCCGCACCCGACTCCCAGTCGCCGATGCCGTCTTCGAACCCCTCCTCGAAGACCTGATCGTCGCGTCCGCCCACACAGCCGGCGGCCCCGAAGACGCCGACCGAGGCACTCGCCCGCAGCAGATCGCGTCGTCTCATTCCGCCTCCGATTTCCTCATGTCAGATGTTACACCTCGGAGCCGACATAAGTACACGGTCAATTATCGCATCATTCGGACACGTGCTCTCGACTCCGATCGGTACTCCGTGGGCCGCTTTTATTACCGCCGTTCGAGAACTCTCGGACGCATGATTCCGGGAGCGTCGGTCGTTCCGTTCGCTATCATCGTGCTCACGGTGATCGGTCTGTGGATCGGCGCTCGCGCCCTCGTCGACTCGACGGTACGGATCGCCCGGCGGTTCGGCGTCAGCGAACTCACTATCGGACTGACGATTGTCGCGATGGGAACGTCGACGCCGGAGTTCGTCGTGACGGTCGACGCGGCGCTGGCGGGACTCGGCGAGATCGGCGTCGGTAACGTCGTCGGCTCCAACATCTACAACCTCGCGTTCATCCTCGGGGCGGTGTCGCTGCTGCGGGTCATCCCGGTCGAGCGCTCGCTGGTCCACCGAGACGGGGTCGCGCTGGTGTGCTCGACGCTGGTCGGGGTCGCGGTCCTGTTCGACCGAACCGTGACCGGTGTCGAGGGTGCCCTGTTGGTCGGGCTGTTCGTCGCATACACGGCGTACCTCGTCCGCGACGAGCGCACGGCGCACTCGATCGAGACGGCGTACACCGACTCTCGGGTCACCGGCGCGGTCCCGACCGGATTCTCGCACCGGGCCCGCGACGCGATGCTGCTCGTCGGCGGACTGGCTCTCGTGCTGGTCAGCGGACACTTCATGGTCGAGGCCGCATCGGCGATCGCGCGAGCGGGCGGCGTCTCCGATTGGGTGATCGGCGGGACGATCGTGGCGGCGGGGACTTCGACGCCGGAACTCGCCGTCTCGCTCGTCGCGATGCGACAGGGTCACGTCGGGATGTCCGTTGGAAACGTCGTCGGGAGCAACGTGTTCAACGTGCTCGGAATCTTAGGGATCGCGGCGATGCTGCAACCCCTTGCCGTCGGCGAAGCAGCGATCGAGAGTCTCCTCTGGCTGACCGTGCTCACAGTTCTCATGGTCGCGGCGCTGTGGTCGGGCCGGCGGCTCTCCCGCTCCGAGGGAGTCCTCTTCGTCTGTTCGGAGCTGGCCCGATGGGTGCTGGGTCTCCTTCGAATCTTCGGGTGACCGCGTCGACGTCCGGAGTGTACCCGCTGCCAGCCGAGTCGGCATCATCGAACGGGTTCCGCGCGCTCGGTAACGGTCTCGTTCGATGCGAGACCCACTCGGCGGTTGCCGTCCGTGCCGAGGCGGTTGCGGCGGGAGTCGATATCCGAACCGTTATCGGACGCCGCATCAAGGTACACCCCAGTCGACGCATGAACCCGATCTTCCTGACCCACGTCGCCGTCTTCGCGATCTCAGCGGTCGCGTGCGTCGCGGCGGTTCCCCGGGCGCTGCAGATACGGCACCCCGAGACGCGGGAGGGGTTCGTCGCGCTGTTGCTCGCGGTTGCGCTCTGGGCCGGCGGTTACGTCGGGTATCTCGTCGTCCCCGGAGAGGCGGTCAAGACCGGATTCTACATCGTCGGGTTCGTGTTCGCGCTGCTCGCGGTCGGCGCGTGGCTCTACTTCTGTGCCGCCTACACTGGTCGGTCGCCGCGACACGCCCCGTACCGGCGAGCCGCGGTCGGCGTGTTCACCGCGACGACCCTGTTGAAGCTCACGAACCCGCTCCACGGACTCTACTTCACGACGATATGGACATCCGAGCCGTTTCCTCACTTAGCGATCCGACACGAGTTCCTCTACTGGGCGGTACTCGGGCTCTCGTACGCCGTCATCGCCGTCGGCTTCTTCATGCTTCTCGAGCAGTTCTACTACGCCGGTGCCGACAGCCGACCGCTCATCGCGCTCGCGGGCATGACGGCCGTCCCGACCGCGGCGACGATAGTCGGCGACGAAATCTCGTGGCTCCTCCCGCTGCTGTACGAACCGCCGTGGGTAGCGCTGTTCGCGCTCGGGACGCTGTTCGTCTACTTCCACCGCTTCGAGACGATCCGGTTCGCCGCCGAGAGCGACGATGCGGCGGTGTTCTTGGACCAGGCCGGTCGCATCCGAGATTACAACCGCGCCGCTCGGCTCCTGTTTCCGTCGCTCAAGGGATCGATCGGAACGCCCCTCGACACCGTTTTACCGCGTTTCACGGGCGACTCCAACGCCGACGTGATCGAGGTCAAGATGGGTGACACAGACGACATGCGACGCTTCTATGAGATCTCGAGAAACTCGTTCACCTCCGGCGGCGCAACGGGCGGAGAACTCCTCACGATCGACGACGTCACCGACCGGGAGCGGTACCGGCTCCAGCTCGAAGAGCGCACGGAGCAGCTCGAAGCGCTGAACCGCGTGGTCAGACACGACATCCGGAACGATATGGCCGTGATACGAGGGTGGTCGGAGACGCTCCGCGATCATGTCGACGCCGAGGGACAGGACGCCCTCGATCGCGTGCTGCGAAAGTCCGATCACGTGATCGAACTCACCGAGACCGCCCGGGACTTCGTCGATTCGCTCACGGGCGACGCCGTCCCTCAGGTAAAACCGATCGACCTGCACGAACTCGTCGAGGGGGAAGTGCAGGCGGCTCGCGACTCGTACCCCACCGCCGAGTTCCGCCTGGTCGGCGATCCGCCGCGAGTGGCGGTCCGCGCGAACGAGATGCTCTCGTCGGTGTTCCGGAACCTCCTGAACAACGCCGTCCAGCACAACGACGCCGACACGCCACGGGTGACGGTCGCGTGCGAGGAGGGCGACGGCCGCGTCCGCGTCCGCGTCGCTGACAACGGCCCGGGAGTCCCCGACGAAGAGAAGACGGAGATCTTTGGGAAGGGCGAACGCGGGATCGACAGCGCCGGGTCCGGTATCGGTCTGTACCTCGTGTACGTCCTCACCGACCAGTTCGGCGGCGACGTGTGGATCGAGGACAACGATCCCCGCGGTGCGGTGTTCGTCGTCGAACTCCCGCTCGCGGAGACGGTGCCGGATGAGCCGAGGGAGCCGGATCCCGTTCGGACGGCCGAGACCGCGTTGGATCGAACCAGCGATTCGGCGTAGCAGACGAATTTCCCGCGGTGTATCGTTCATCGATGACGCACACGCACCGTGTGGAGGTGTCCGCGATAAGCACAACGGCTATTGCCGTGTAGCCGAGAGAACCGGTCCAATGAGGCTCTCGACGCTTCTCGTCGCTATCGGCATACTGGTGTTCGTCCTCCCACTGCCGGGAACGTTCGTCCTCGGTGCGATCCTCATACTCGCCGGGATCGTCGCCCGCCTGCTCGGTGCGTGATCCCGGCTCCGATCGACGCACAACGCTGACTGCCCGTCGTCACTCCCCTCCGCAAAAGGTCCGGGTGCGAGAATCGAACCCGCGTCTCAGCCTCCACAAGGCTGAAGGATAGTCCACTACCCTAACCCGGACACGCACCCTCACGTACCCCGTTTCGACTGATAACCGTTACGACTCGTGGCAGTCCCTGCGAGTGACTCTCTCGGATCAGGGGCTCGACCGCTCCCGGTTCGCGTGTTGATCGGTACCCGCGGGATTCGCTGTCCGTCCGAGAACCGTCCCGAACCGACCGCACGGTTTTAGGCGCGCGACGGCGTACTCGGGCGTAACCCGTGGCGTTCACCGACAAGATATACGTGAAGAATCATCGGCAACTCGCCTCGCAGTTGGAGACGAGCATCCCGAAGGGGGCGTTCGCCGGCGCGACGCTCGATATCCTCTACAGTGGCGACGGCCTCTCGAAGCTCGATTCGACCACGCGAGATCGCATTCTCGACTTCGCGGAGGACTTCCTCGATTGCGACTGCGACGCCAACCCCTACTGCGGCTGTCCCGAGGAGAAGTTCATGCGGTACGTCCTCGAACTCCGCGCCGAGGGGCTCGGCCCGCAGGCGATCGTCGACGTGATGACAGACGACTACATGGTGTACGCGTACACCGGCGACGTGCTCTCGTTCCTCGACAATTCCGTCCGGAGACTGGAGGCCATCGAGACGCTCGCCGGCGTCGAGGGCAACGGAGACATGTCCGATCGGGCGCGGCGAGCGAAGCGCGAGCTGTCGGGCTGAGGTGACCCGTTCGCCGTTCTCGACTGCGCGGATCGGTCGAACGGTCTAAGTGCGCGCGCGCCCGAGTGCGGACAATGAGTCTTCGGCCCGCGTGGCTCTCCTTCAGGCGATACGCGGCGGCGACGACGGGAATGACCCTCGTGCTGTTCTCGCTCGGTGTCTACACCGCGGCGACCGGATCGGGACTGGCGTGTCAGGCCCAGTGGCCGCTCTGTTCCGACCAGCTCATCCCCACGCTCGCGATCAACCCCGACTTCATCGAGTGGTTCCATCGCGTGTGGGCGATGGTCACCGGGTTCCTCATCGTCGGCGTCGCCGGCTGGACGTGGCTCGGGAGCTTCGATCGCCGCACGAAACTGGCGGCGACGCTCGCGGTGGCGATACTCCCGCTCCAGATCACGGTGGGTGCGATCACGGTCACCGTCGGCGGACTCGTCCCCGGCGGCTACACCGTCTCGACGCACGCCGCCCATCTCGTGGTCGCCCTCTGTATCTTCACGCTACTTGCGCTGGCGACGATCTGGGGCGGCGGTCGCGGCTCCCCGCGGCTCCTGCGGATCGCCGCCGGACTCGCCGTCGCCGGCATCGTCGCCAGCGCGATCTTCTCGCGGGCGGTACCCCTCGTCACCTACTCGCCGGGCGCGCAGGCGGGGTTCTACGTCACCGGGCTCGCCGGCCACCTCGGGCTGGTCGCGACGGTCGCGTACGCGACCGAGGCGGTCCGAGGCGGCTACGCCGGGCTTGACCGGTCGTCGGCACGGACCGTCCGAGCGCTCGCTGCGGGCTCGATGACCGCACTCGTCGGCACGCTGCTTCTCGGCCGCGATCTCGTGTTGTACACCGCTGCCTGGCGGCAGATCAACCTCGTCGCGCTCGGCCTCGCGCTCGTGCTGGCCGTCGGTGCGGCGTGGGTGATCCGTAGTGCAGGCGGACTCGGCCGACCGACGACGCCGATCGGCGGCGACTGATCGCAATCGGCTGCGTACGGCTGTCCGATCGCTGTCAAGTGATCGCCACTATCGGAGTCGAAACTGTCTGAATCGATCGGGAACGACGCTTGTGGACGGGTGTACAGCCGATTCTCGTCGTGGCTCTCGCGAGCTACGTCCCCGGCGTGCTCTCCGGCGTGTTCCCGCGCGACGTCGTCTGGGTCGCCATCTTGGGGTTCACGCTCAACTCAGGCGCTCCGGTACATCATTCCCTCGTGGACGAACGAATTCGTCTACCTGATCAAGTACTCGTCGCTCGCGGCGTTCATTACGGTCCCCGAACTCTACTACCGCGCCGGTCAGATCGTATCCGAGACGTTCCGGTACACGCTCATCTTCGTCGTGACCGGCGTGATGTATCTCGCGCTGGTGCTCACCGCCTCGAAGGCGATGGAGCGCGTCGACGACCGCGTCGCTTTCCCCGGACTCGGCGCCGACCGCGAGACGTGACCGATCTCGGTTTCTTGTTGTCCAAGAAAGATTTATTATTATACATTGTGGCTTGCGATCGTGTGCCATTCAATAGAGCGGCGGCCCGGTATCGCGTATCGCCGCCCCGACGGCGATCCCGACCGCTTCGTCGCCGAAGCAGTCGGCGAGTCCCAACTGGACGCCGCGGCGCTCCCACGGACCGATTGGTCGTCGGTGGTCGCGACCGCGGATCGCGATCGGTTTCGGGCCGCCCTCGACGACGAGCGGGTCGACGTCACCTACCATCTCGTGGTCGATGACACGCGAACGTGGGTCCACGAGCGGGGGTCCCGCGACGACCGCGGCGATCTGGTCGGGTATCTATTCACCGCCGGCGACCGTGCTGAGCGTCATCAGCAACTCGAACGGCAGCGCGAACGCCTCGAAGAGTTCGCGAGCGTCGTCTCACACGATCTGCGCAACCCGCTGTCCGTCGCCGTCGGAAACGTCGAACTGGCGACGGAGTTCGAGGGGGAGACCAGCACTGAGCGTTTGGAACGTGCGCTCGACGCGCTCGGCTGGATGGACGATCTCATCTCCGACCTGCTCGCGCTCGCGCGCGAGGGACAGTCCGTCGAAGAGACGAGGCCGGAGGATCTCACGACTATCGTCGAAGAGGCGTGGCGAACCGTCGGAGCGACCGCGAACGCGACGCTCGTCGTCGAGGAACCGCTACATCGAATCGAATGCGACAGACACCGTCTGCGCCAAGCGCTGGAAAACCTCTTTCACAACGCGATCGAGCACGGGGTGGATGGCGGTGCCCCCGCCGACGCCTCGATCGCGGGTGCCGATACCGAGCCAGTCACCGATGAGTCGGCGATCCGAGTGTTCGTCGGCCGGCTCGACGACGGATTCTACGTCGCAGACGACGGTGAGGGGATCGCTCCGTCAGACCGCGACTCGGTGTTCGAACCGGGACACACCTCGGCCGATGGAGGGACCGGCTTCGGGCTTGCGATCGTCGACCGGATCGCAGAGGCCCACGATTGGGAGGTCTCGATCACGGAGAGCCGGGCCGGCGGCGCGCGCTTCGAGTTCGACGGCGTCGATGTCGGTGACTCACCGCGATCTCACGACTCGAGAGATGTCGCCGAAGGCGGGCACGATCCCTGATCACGGACGGCCGCGGACGGCCGGGAGAACCGACTGCAGTGATCAGACGAAATCGCCGAGTCCGGCCTGCCCGTCGTCGTCGTCGGCCTCCTCCTCGATCACTTCGCCACCGGATTCGCCGGCGGTGTCCTCGCCGACAGCACTGCCGTCGTCGACATCGCTTCCAGGTCGACCGTCGCTCGCATTCTCGTCGTCACGCTCCTCGACGAGGTCGCCGTCTCGTCTGCCGGCGCTCGCCGCGAACGCGCCCTCTGCGTTGTCTTCCATTCGCTCGTCTCGGAGGATCTGCGCGTCCTCGACGATCGACGCCACCTTGTTCGTGGACTCACCCGATCCGGTGACGAAAGCGACACCGGCCTCGTCGAGTTCGTACGCGGCCGCCATCGCGACGGTCAGCTCCCGCGGCTTGCAGTGATGCGTGACCGCCTGCAGGAACGGTAACACCTCACGGCGGGCGGTCGCGACGCTACAGCCGCTCGCCGCGGCGATCCGACCCACCACCTCGTCGGCGGTCGCGTCAGACGAACTCCAGAACTGCGGGCGGTTGTAGCGTGTCCACCCTCCCTTTGTCTCGTCGCGTGCGGCGGCGACGCCCGCAGCGGCGTTGTCGGTCGCGTACCGCCAGTAGGAGTAGTTCTGCGTGGCGCGCACCCGACCCAGCCACACGTCCGCGTTCGCGAGGAAGTCGTACGCTCTGACCGTCTCTCGAGGGTCGTACACGTCGAGGAGGTTGTTCTCGATCCACTTCGTCAGGTCGTCCGGCGTCTCGTCGACGGCGTACGCCGACTGCAGCGCCTCCTCCGCGGACTCCTCTTTGAGCACCGCGTCGAGGAACGGGAAGAGCCCGAGGGCCTTGTCGCGATCGCCCGTGACCACGTCCTCGACGGTGATCGAGTCACGGCCCTCGGCCGCGGCTTGGAGGTCGTTGATCGCGCCGCGGAGGTCGCCGCGGTTGCGCTCGGCGATCTCGGAGAGGGCGTCCGATTCGAACTCGATCCCCTCTTTCCGACAGACGTCCCGGAGAACGGGGACGATCGAGCGCGCGGAGATGTCGCGGAACTCGATCTCTCGGGTGGCGTTTCGGAGCCCGCGAGCCATGTCGTAGTAGTCGTTGGCGATGAGGACGATGGGCTGTCCGGACTCTTTCACTAACTTCGTGATCGCGCTCGCGCCGCCGCGGTCGTAGTTGCCGTGGATGTTGTCCGCCTCGTCGAGGATGACGAGCTGACGCGAGGCCGTGTCGCCGCCGGCGGCCCCGCCCCCGACTGCGCTCCCGCCGAGGGTGGCGTTACGCGCGGCCCGTCCCGCGAAGCGCTCGATCACGTCGGCGGTGCGCTGGTCGGAGGCGTTCAGCTCGACCGTCTCCCAGCCCATGTCGTTCGCGAGCGCGTGGGCCGCGCTCGTCTTCCCGACGCCGGGGCTTCCGTGGAGCACAACCGCCTCGCGATGGTCGTCCCACGAGCGCGCCCACTCCTCGAACGCGTCGCGGGCCTTGTCGTTGCCGCGGACCTCAGAGAGCGTGCGCGGACGATACGTTTCCGTCCAGTCGGCCATTGCCGGCGGTAGGCGAGTGCGGTGTTTAGTGGTTCCGGAGGGTCACTCTCGGCGGTCGTGACCGCCGAAGTGGAAGTCTCTTGTGACGAGGCGGTATCGCTGCCCGCGGTCGCAGTGATCCGACTGCTCGGAGGTGTTGTCGACGCTGACGCTGCCAGCGCTACCGAGACTTACGCGACGGAAACAGTCGCACCCGAGACAGCGGTGTGCGCGGTCGTGCTCGTCACCGAAGACTGATTGAAACGTTTCTGATACGTGGCGGTTGCAGTAGAGGCAGCGGTCGGCGTCTCCGGAACCGCCGTGAAGGCGATTCATAGCGCATCCCCGAATCGGGTTTTGGGGGTTAGAGGGTTCTTAGACTACTGATAATGGTGGTCGGTAAAATTTCTTATGGGACCGCTGAGAGTCGAACTCAGGTCCTACGGACCCCATCCGCAGAGGATACCACTACCCCACGGTCCCGGGCTGCACCCGAAAGGATGCGTGTCCCGTAATTAAGGACTTCGCTTCGGAATTCCGCTCGGTCGGGCGTAGCCATTCGCTTCGCAGTCGCCCGATCACGTGAGCACGCGCTCTAAGGAGACGACGACCCCGGACTCGGCATCCGGGTCGCCGACGAGTCGACCGAGACACACCGCGGCTCCATCGGGTGTGAAACAGGCGACGAGCGGCCGGTCGGCGTCGTCCGATGGCGCGCTTTCAGCGACCGCCTCCTCGGCGGCGTCATCGATGTCGATGACGCCGGGTGCGTAGACGGGTGCGCCCGTGGCGACGCTCTCGGCCGTCGACGGTGCGATGGTGACCGCAGGGAGGTGGACTAACGCGTCTTCGGCGGGGCGGACGACCTCGCGGACGAACGAATCGTCGCCGTCTTCGGCCCACGTGAGAGCGTCGACGAGATCCTGAAGCGTGCGGAGCGTCCGATCGTCGAACGGATCGGTGGCGGTCCGGCGGAGGTGTCCCATGTGTGCGCCCACGCCCGTCGCGAGACCGATGTCGTGGCACAGCTTCCGGACGTACGTCCCGGACTCACACCGGACCCGGAGGAGGGCCTGCCGGTCACCGACCTCCAACACGTCGAGGTCGTAGATCGTGCGGGTCCGGAGCCGCCGTGTCACCGCGCTCTTACGCGGCGGCTTCTGGTAGATCTCCGCCTCGAACTCGGCGACGACCGCGCGGAAGTCGTCGGGCGCGGATCCGTGAAGCTCCAGCACGGCGACGTACTCTTTTCCGCCTTCCAGAAAGACCTGCGCCGCTCTAGTCGCGGTTCCGGTGAGCGCGGGGAGACAGCCGGTGACCTTCGGATCGAGGGTCCCCGCGTGTGCGACGCCGTCTATCGGCTCGCCATCGGGGTCGAGCGCCGACAGCGCTTCGTTGATCGCGTCCCGGGTCCACGCGGAGACCTGGTGTGACGATGGGCCGGCGGGCTTATCGAGGTTGACGACGCCGAACCGGAGCAGCTCGGGGACCGATCGCTCCTCGGGCGGGGCGCGGAGCGGCGTGCCGTCCGTATCGTCTGAATCGCGGGTCATATCGAGATTTCTGTTCGCGTTGCCTCAGAAGTCGTAGTTCACGCCCTCGATGGGTGCCTTCCCCTCGTCGTCGTCCGGGTCGTACGCGTCGACCGTCGCGACGAGCGCGTCGATAAACCGGTCGGGTCCCCAGCGGGCGGTGTTGTAGGCGGCGTCGTATATCGAGAGGTCGTCGATGTCGATGTCGTAGTATTCCAAGTACCGTTTTCGCTCGGAGGCCTCGCGGCGCTCCGTCTCGGCTTTCGCGCGCTCGACCGACTTGTCCTCTCGATCGGCGATCCGCTCGGCGCGGACGGCCACGGGCGCGTCGAACCAGAACCGGAAGTCGGCCGCGTCGGCGGAGAGCCATCCCGCGAGCCGCGATTCGATGACTATGTCGTCGCGGGTCGTGGCGATCTCGTGAAGCCGACGGTCGAGGTCGCGATCGATCTGCGGGTCCTCCTCGGCGAACTCGTTGAATTCGACCGGCGTCATGTCGCGTTCGGCCGCCATCTCGCGGAAGATGTCGCCGCCGGAGACGTGATCGAGGTTGAGTCGATCGGCGAGCGCGGCGGCGTTCGTGCTCTTCCCGCTTCCCGGCGGGCCGGAGACGGTGATCAACATATCGCTACTCCGCGGGTGTCGTTCAAAACGATTGTCGTTCCGTCCTCGGAACGGAGGCGACGGACAGGACCGATTCGTTCCGACTACTGGTCTCGGGTCGCCGCCGTCATCGACCACACGGCGACGAGTCCGAGGAGGACGGCGGGAATCAGCGGGAGCGCGAGGTACGTCGCGAAGAACGTGAATCCGAGCGAACCGGCGGCGTACGGATACAGGTAGATGATCCCGGGAATGACGAGGACGCAGGTGAAAAGCACCGCGGTCAGCGCCCACCCCTTCCGGCCGAAGCCGTCGGCGTCGGGCTCGGTGTTGCCGGCGGCGGCGTCGGACTCAGATCTCACTGTCGGGTTTCACCACCACTTTGCCAAAGCCCTCACGGTTCTCGATCAGCTCGTGGGCCCGTGCGGCCTCGCTCATCGGGAGCACCTCGCGCACGCGCGGTTCGAAGGTGCCGTCCCAGACGAGCTCCAGCACGTCGTCGACCTCGCCGGGCGTCGCCATCGTCGACCCGATCACCGACAGCTGGTTCCAGAAGATCCGATTGAGTCCCGCGCCCGGGTTCGGCCCGGTGGTCGCGCCGCAAGTGACGAGTCGACCGCCCTTCGCCATCGATTTCAGCGAGTCTGGGTACGTCGCCTCGCCGATGTGGTCAACCACGACGTCGACCCCGCGCTTCCCGGTCAGTTCGGCGATCTCGTCGGCGAAGTCGTTCGCCTCGTAGTCGATGACGTGGTCGGCTCCGCAGTCTTCGGCGTGCGCGAGTTTCTCCTCCGTGGATGCGGTCGCGAACACGTCACACCCCGCGTGATCGGCGATCTGGACCGCGGCGTGGCCGACGCCGCCCGACGCGCCGAGCACGAGCACCTTCTCGCCCGCCTCGATGTCGGCCCGCGTGTGGAGCATCCGCCACGCGGTCTGGAAGACGAGCGACGCGGATCCGGCGACCTCCCAGTCGACGCCCGTCGGGACGGGAACGAGGTTCTCGGCGGGCACCGCAGCGGTCTCGGCGTGCACGCCGCGGACGTGCTCGCCGATGATGTGGAACGAGGCGCAAAGCGACTCCTCGCCGCGTCGGCAGAACTCACACTCCCCGCAGGAGACGCCGGCGCTCACGGCCACGCGGTCGCCCGGCTCGAACCGCGTTACGCCCTCGCCGACGGCCTCGACGACTCCTGCAGCGTCGCTGCCGGGGATGTGCGGCATCTCCAGATCGACGCCCGGGAGGCCGCGTCGCGTCCAGATGTCGAGGTGGTTCAGCGCGCCCGCCTTGACGTCGACGAGCACCTCGCCCCGGTCGGGCTCGGGGTCCGGAAACTCGCCGTACTCGATCACGTCGCGGTCGCCGTGGGAATCGAACTGGACTGCCTTCATGCGAGAACCTACCCGCGGCACCCACTAAACAGTACGCCAACCGGCTGTGATTTCATCGCACGGTAGGCCGTCTCATCCGTGCGATCTGGGCGCATTCACCCGCTGTTTTCGTGATGTTTAAGTACCGAAGGCGGGACCGTACGGATGCACGAACTGCAGGGGTGCCGGACCCCGAGTCCGAGAGGGCGACGATACAACGCGAGTTGCGGTAGCCAAGCCTGGCCCAAGGCGCAGGGTTGCTAACTCTGTGGCGTCACTGCCTCCGGGGTTCGAATCCCCGCCGCAACGCTCGAACGGACCGAGTACCGCCGGATTCGCGCCGGTAGGACTCACCACAACCAACACATGAGCACGGAAGAATCACAGGACGACTCACCGGAGGAGGAAGAAGACCTCCAGTACTTCGTCCGTATCGGGGGCGCTGACCTCGACGGGACGAAGACGGTCGAGCGAAGCCTGTCCGAACTCGACGGCATCGGCACGCGCACGGCGCGGCTGGTCGCCGAGAAGGCCGACGTGGACAAGAACGCCACGTTCGGTCTCCTCGACGAGGATGCTATCGACGCGGTGGTCGACATCGCCGAGAACCTCGAAGACCACGTCCCGTCGTGGATGACGAACCGACAGAACGACTTCTATTCCGGAAAGACGACGCACCTCGTCGGCACCGACGTCAGCGAGAAGCGTCGCCACGACATCAACCGGATGAAGATCATCGAATCGTACAAGGGCGTTCGCCACAAGCGCGGCCAGAAGGTACGCGGCCAGCGCACGAAGTCCACGGGCCGGTCCGAGGGAACAATCGGCGTCAACGTCGAAGAGATCCGCGAGGAGATGGCGGAAGAAGAAGCAGCGGGTGACGACGAATGAGCACCGGCAAGAACACGAAGGGCTACGAGACGCCGAACCACCCGTACCAGGGCGAGCGCATCGCCGAGGAGTCTGATCTCCTCTCGCGGTACGGCCTGAAGAACAAAGAGGAGTTCTGGCGTGCCCAGTCCGAACTGCGCAGCATGCGCCGCGAGGCGCGTCGCCTGCTCGGCGAGGCCCAAGGCGACGTCGACGCCGCCCAAGACGCCGGCGCGGAGTTCGTCGCACGACTCCGTCGCATCGGCATCCTCGGCGACAACGACGACATCTCGACGGTCCTGTCGCTCGACGTGACCGACCTGCTCGAACGCCGTCTCCAGACGGTCGCCTACCGGCAGGGATTCGCGTCCTCGACCCAGCAGGCCCGCCAGTTCATCGTTCACGGGCACATCACCGTCAACGGGGCCCGCGTGACGCGCCCCTCGGTGAAAGTCGACGTGGCCGATGAGGGCGAAATCGCCTTCGACGAGAACAGCCCGCTCGCGGACGATCTCCACCCCGAGCGCGCGGAGTCACAGGAGTAACTAACCATGAGTGAATCCGAGGACGGAAAGTGGGGAATCGCCCACGTGTACGCATCGTTCAACAACACGCTCATCACGGTCACCGACGAGACGGGAGCCGAGACGATCGCCAAGTCGTCCGGCGGCACCGTGGTGAAACAGAATCGCGACGAGGCGTCGCCGTACGCCGCCATGCAGATGGCGGAAGTCGTCGCCGAGCGCGTCAAAGACGCTGGCCTGGAGGGCGTGCACGTCCGCGTGCGCGGCCCCGGCGGCAACCTCAACAAGTCCACCGGTCCCGGTGCGCAGGCGACGATCCGCGCGCTCTCGCGCGCCGGCGTCGAGATCGGCCGGATCGAGGACGTCACGCCCATCCCGCACGACGGGACGAAGGCGCCGAAGAACAAGCGAGTCTGACATGAGTGACGCAGATTTCGACGTTGAGTACGTCGAACGGGACGAACGCAGCGCGCGGGTACTGATCCGCGGGCTCACCCCGGCGTTCGCGAACGGCATCCGCCGCGCGATGATCGCCGACGTCCCGACGTTCTCGATCGACACCGTCCGGTTCGTCGAGAACTCCTCCGTCATGTTTGACGAGATGATCGGCCTGCGGCTGGGGCTTGTTCCGCTGACGACTCCGCTCGACGACTTCGAGGTCGGTGACGAGGTCACGCTCGCACTCGACGTCGAGGGACCGGGAACGGCTTACTCCGGCGACATCGAGAGCGCCGATCCGCTGGTCGGAGTCGCGGACGACAATATCCCGATCATCGAATTGAAAGAGGGACAGCGGCTGGAATTCGAGGCCGACGCGGTGTTAGACACCGGGAAGGAGCACGCCAAACATCAGGGCGGCGTCTCCGTCGGTTACCGACACCTCCAGCGCGTCACGGTCGACGGCGACCGCGGCGAGTTCGACGAGGACGAACCGCAGATCCTCCGCGGCGTCGTCGAGACGCCCGATGGCGACATCGTGCTCACGGACGAGTTCGATAACGACCTGTCGAACCGATACCCCGGAAAGGAAGTCAGCGTCGAGGATGTCCCCGGCGCGTTCGTCTTCCACATCGAAACGGACGGCTCGTTCAGCGTCGAGGAACTGCTGCTCCGCGCGATCGACTCCATCGAGGAGCGCGCGGACGAACTACAGACGAAAGTCACGGTCTAACGTAATGACGGACCTTCGAACCACCCGGTCGGCGCTCGCCCCTGCTCGCAGTCGCGACGCCGACGCTCGCGCCGATGAACGGCCGCGTGGTCCCGGCGACGCCGGGACCGAAAGTGGTTTGAAGGGAGCCGGATTACGCAGGAGTGCACGCAGGGATAGCCAAGTCAGGCCAACGGCGCAGCGTTCAGGGCGCTGTCCTGTAGAGGTCCGCAGGTTCAAATCCTGCTCCCTGCACTCCGTTTTTCAGAACCTCTCGTTAGGAGGGAGCTATGAGTAGCAAGACGAATCCGAAACTACAGAACCTCATCGCCGATCTGAAGTCGGTCTCGCGCGACTCCGGTGCCAACGTGTGGCAAGATGTCGCCAACCGACTGGAGAAGCCACGGCGCACGCACGCTGAGGTCAACCTGGGTCGCATCGAGCGGTACGCTCAGGAAGACGAGACGGTCGTCGTCCCCGGCAAGGTGCTGGGCAGCGGTGTGCTCGAAAAGAACGTCACCGTCGCCGCCGTCGACTTCTCGGGAACCGCCCGCACGAAGATCGACCAGGCCGGCGAAGCGGTGTCGCTAGAACAGTTCGTCGAACAGAACCCCGAAGGCAGCAACGTTCGGGTGATTCGATGAGTATCGCGAAAATCGACGCGGACGTCGTCGTCGACGCCCGCGACTGCATTCTCGGTCGCGTCTCCTCCGAGGTCGCCCAGCGCGCCCTCGCCGGGGAGTCCGTCGCCGTCGTCAACGCCGAACGCGCGGTCATCACCGGCAACGAGGAGGCGACGATGGAGACGTACCACACCCGCGCGGAGCTCGGCTCCGACAGCGGCCCGTACTACCCCAAGCGCCCCGACCGAATCTTCAAGCGTGCCATCCGCGGCATGCTGCCGTACAAGTCCGAAGACGGTCGCGAGGCGCTCTCGAACGTACGCGTCTACGTGGGCAACCCCTACGAGCGCGACGAGGACGCCGAGAGCGTCGTCCTCGACGGCACGTCGCTGGACCGTCTCTCGAACATCAACTTCACCACGCTCGGTGATATCTCCGAGTCTCTGGGAGCCAACGTCACATGGTAACGAACACCTCAGGCAAGAAGAAGACGGCCGTCGCCCGCGCAACGGTGCGCGACGGCGAGGGTCGCGTTCGCATCAACTCCCAGCCCGTCGAGCTGGTCGAACCGGAACAGGCGCGGCTCAAGATGCTCGAGCCGTTCCGCATCGCGGGCGAGGAACTCCGCGACGATGTCGACATCGACGTCACCGTCGAGGGCGGCGGATTCAGTGGGCAGGCCGACGCCACCCGCACCGCCATCGCGCGTGGGATCGTTCAGCACCTCGGCGACGCCGAGTTGCGCGACGCGTACATGAAATTCGACCGGACGCTCCTGGTCAACGACGTCCGCCAGTCCGAACCCAAGAAGTGGGGCGGACCCGGCGCGCGTGCCCGCTACCAGAAGTCCTACCGCTGAGGTGATCCAGTCATGATGATCCCCGTCCGGTGTTTCACGTGCGGCAATGTCGTGGGTGAACACTGGGAAGAATTCAAAGAGCGAGCCCGCGAGGGCGACGAGGACCCCGGCGCGGTCCTCGACGATCTCGGGGTCGACCGGCACTGCTGTCGCCGGATGATGGTCAGCCATCAGGACCTCGTCGACGTCGTCTCGCCGTACCAGTAAAATGTCTGCACAACGATACAATCGATACGAGAAGGCACGAATCCTCGGCGCGCGAGCGCTGCAGGTGTCGTACGGAGCGCCCGTGCTGATCGAATCGGACCAAACGGAGCCGATCCTCGTCGCTGCAGAGGAGTACGATGCGGGTGTACTCCCCTTCACCGTCCGCAGGGAGGGAGAGAAATGACGCGAATCACGAGCATCTCGCTGCGACGGATACTCGATTCGCGAGGGAATCCAACCGTCGAGGCTGACGTGCTCACCGAGTCCGGCGGATTCGGGCGCGGAGCGGCCCCGAGCGGGGCGTCAACCGGTGAGTACGAGGCTATCGAACTCCCCGCGAACGAGGCCATTGCGAAGGCCCGTGAGCACGCCGTTCCGCGGCTCGAAGGGCTGTACGCCGGCGATCAGCGCGCCGTCGACGGGGCGCTGCGCGCGGCCGACGGGACCGACGACTTCTCCGCGATCGGCGCGAACAGCGCGGTCGCTATCTCGATGGCGGCCGCGAAGGCCGCAGCCGACGTGCTCGGTGCGCCGCTGTACCAGCACCTCGGCGGCGCGTTCCGTGGCGAGAACTTCCCCGTTCCGCTCGGCAATGTCGTCGGCGGCGGGGAACACGCCAAGGAGGCCACCCACATTCAGGAGTTCCTCGCCGCGCCGGTCGGCGCGCCGAGCGTCTCCGAGGCCGTCTTCGCGAACGCCGCGGTCCACGCGGCGGTCGCGGACGTGCTCGACGAGCGCGGCGTGCCCGCGGCGAAGGGCGACGAGGGCGCGTGGGCCCCGCCGATCTCGGATGCCGAGGCGTTCGAGGTCGTCGAGGAGGCCGTCGATATCGTCGAGAGCGAGGTCGGCTTCGAGATCCGCTTCGGACTCGACATGGCGGCCGCAGAGCTGTACGACGACGAGACCGACGCGTACGTGTACGGAGATGAGACGAAGTCGACCGACGAACAGGTCGAGTACGTCGCCGGTCTCGTCGACGAGTACGACCTCGCGTACGTCGAGGACCCGCTCGACGAGAACGATTACGAGGCGTTCGCGGAACTGACCGACCGGGTCGGAGACCGGACGCTGATCTGCGGTGACGACCTGTTCGTCACCAACGTCGAGCGGCTCCAGGAGGGGATCGACACGGACGCGGCAAACAGCATCCTGATCAAGCCGAACCAGATCGGGACGCTGTCTGACGCGTTCGACGCGGTCGAACTCGCCGCCCGCAACGGGTACGAGACGGTCATCTCGCACCGTTCGGGCGAAACCGAGGACACGACAATCGCACACCTCGCCGTGGCGACTGACGCCGGCTACATCAAGACCGGTACGGTCGGCGGCGAGCGCACCGCCAAGCTGAACGAACTGGTCCGCATCGCGGACGACGCGGTATGACGGGCCTACACACGCATGAGTGAAGACAACGACGCGGTCGAACTCGACGACGACGCGGAGACCGAGGCGGTCGACGCGGCGGTCGAGGAGGAGGCCGACACGACCGAGGAACCGACCGCCGACGCGGCCGACGTGGCCGCCGACGCCGAGAGCGAGGCCGACGCGGGCGACGCCGCCGCCGACGAGGAGGAGGCCTCCCCGTTCGACGACGACGTCATGCCCGACGACGACGTCGACCTGCTGATCCCCGTCGAGGACTACCTCTCCGCGGGTGTCCACATCGGGACCCAGCAGAAGACGAAGGACATGGAGCGGTTCATCCACCGCGTTCGGGACGACGGGCTGTACGTGCTCGACGTGAGCACGACGGACCAGCGCATCCGCACCGCTGCGGACTTCCTCGCGAACTACAATCCTGAACAGATCCTCGTCACGTCTTCGCGGCAGTACGGTCGGTTCCCGGCCGAGAAGTTCGCGGACGCTATCGGCGCTCGCGCCCGGACGGGACGGTTCATCCCCGGCACGCTGACGAACCCCGACTACGCCGGCTACATCGAGCCCGATGTCGTCGTGGTGACCGACCCGATCGGCGACGCACAGGCCGTCAAGGAGGCCATCACCGTCGGCATCCCCGTGATCGCGATGTGCGACTCCAACAACCAGCTGTCAAACGTCGACCTGGTCATTCCGACCAACAACAAGGGTCGACGCGCGCTGTCTGTCGTCTACTGGCTGCTCGCCAACGAGACGCTCGACCGCCGCGGCACTGACACCGTGTTCGCCCTCGACGACTTCGAGGACGAACTCTAGTTCGGTCGGTCAGATTCGAGTTCGGCTTTTCACCGTCCCGCGACGCCACCCGCAGAGCGGCCGCGTTCTTCACAGCCAAACGCTCGGAACACGGATTGCTGTTTGCTTATAGCAGATCGATCGTGAGCGGGTAGTGCCACGCCTCGCCGTCGGACGCCTTCACCGCGGCGATCACGATGAGCACGGTGTCGATGAGTCCGAGGACGAGGAACAGTACCGGCGCGATCAAGAGCCCGATTCCGACGAGCGCGGTCATCAGGACGAACGCACTCGCGACGATCGAGTAGATACTGAACCAGATCTGCCAGTTGACAGCATTGCGCGCATTCTCCTTGACGAACGCGTCGTTCGTGACGACGTAGATCACGAGCGGTCCGACCAACCACGTGAACAGCGCGAGGACGTGCGTCAACGCCGCCATCGTGGTGTTCTCGCTCGTTCCGCCGGCACCGACGCTCTCTGCTGTGGACGCCATAGGTGCGATATCTGCGTCTCGGTATTTAGGTGTTGGCCGCCCCCGTCGCGTCTCCGCCCGTCGTTTCCGCATCTCCGTCCGTCGTTTCCGCGTCTGGCGACATGGGTACGTCGTGGGTCCACCGCGGCTCTATCTCGCGGTTCGCGACGACGATTCGATCCCCGGTGTCGGTGTCGATCCGGGTCTTCCTGAGTTCGATCGCCGCGACCGTTCCGGTCACGCCCTTCGCCTCGACGCGATAGCCGACGTTGAAATCCGGATCCTTCAACAGGTAGATCCCGGCGACCGTGTCCTCGATCATCTCGGAGAGCGCGTAGGAGACGCCGAGCGCGATGAACCCGACGGCGGTACCGAGACTCGCCGCGATGTCGCCCATACCGACGACCTTCAGGAAGGTGAGTGCAACGCCGAACCACAGGAAGATCGCCGCGAGCGTGACGATGAGGTCGCCGACCAGTTCGCGGTCGCCGACGTACACCCGTTCTATCGACGAGCGGACGACGGCGAGGACGACCCGCACCGTCACGTACGCCAGCGCTAGAAAGACTAGCCCAGAGAGCAGGCGCGGTATCGCGACAGCCACACCGTCGAGGAAGTCGCGAAACGCTCGCGCGAGCAGCGACAGTATCGGTGACATGAGACACGCAACGGTGACCCGGGGTGAAAAGGTGGGGGGCGACCGGACGGTCGAGGTCACGCCCGCGCAAGCGCAACGCCTGTAAGCACGCGGAGAGAGGGAGTTCGTATGACCGTCTGTGACGCGCCGGGGAAGGTGTATCTCTTCGGCGAACACGCCGTCGTGTACGGCGAGCCGGCCGTCCCCGCGGCGATCGAGCGTCGAGCCACCGTGAGTGCGGAACCCCGCGACGACGACCATGTTCGCGTCGAGGCCGAGGATCTCTCGCTCGATGGGTTCACCGTGGAGTACGCCGGCGGAACGGACGACCGTCCGGACGTCGACGTGCCGACCCCGCTGGTCGAGGCCGCGATGGGGTACGTCGACGCCGCGGTCCGACAGGCCCGCGACGCGGCGGACGCTCCCGACGCCGGCTTCGATATCGCGGTCGAGAGCGACATCCCGCTCGGCGCAGGGCTCGGATCGTCGGCCGCGGTCGTCGTCGCCGGAATCGACGCCGCGACTCGCGCACTCGATGAGCCGCTCGACCCGCGTGAGCTGGCCGACCGCGCGTACCGCGCCGAGCACGAGGTGCAGGACGGACAGGCCTCCCGCGCCGACACGTTCTGCTCGACGATGGGCGGTGCGGTGCGGGTCGAAGGCGACGACTGCGAGCCGATCGATGCCCCCAACCTCCCGTTCGTCGTCGGCTTCGACGGCGGCGCGGGCGACACCGGGGAGCTGGTGGCCGGCGTCGGTCAACTCCGAGACGAGTACGCGTTCGCCGCCGACACGGTCACCGCCATCGGTGACGTGGTCCGAACCGGCGAAGACCTGCTCGCGGACGCGGCCCCGGGTGATACTCCGTCGCCGGCGCTGCTCGAGGAACTCGGCGAGCTGATGGATTTCAACCACGGGCTGTTGGCCGCGCTCGGCGTCTCCGCGCGCTCGCTCGACACGATGGTCTGGGCCGCCCGCGACGCGGGCGCACACGGCGCGAAGCTCACCGGCGCCGGCGGCGGCGGCTGCATCGTCGCGCTCGATCCGAGCGACGAAACGGAGACAGCGCTCTCGTTCACGCAGGGCTGTCAGGAGACCTTTCGGGCGGAACTCGCGACCGACGGTGTTCGGGTGGTGGAGCCGTGACTGGCGACGAAGTGGCCTCTGACGCCGATATATCGACGCCTCCCGTCGTGCTCAAGCTCGGCGGGAGCCTGATCACGGAGAAGGACCGACCGGAGACGCTCGACGGCGCGGCGCTCGCTGCAGCCTGTGACGCGATCGCTACGGCCCGTGAGAACGGCTCTGTCTCTCGGCTTGTGGTCGTCCACGGCGGCGGCAGCTTCGGGCATCATCACGCGAGCGAGCACGGCGTCTCGACGACCGCGGGCACGAGCGACGTGGACGCGGTGATGGACATCCACGGCGCGATGACGACCCTGAACCGACACGTCCTCGCCGGGTTTCACGAGCGGGACGTGCCCGCCGTTCCGGTCCACCCGCTCTCGCTTTCCGCCCGGCCGGAGGGTACGGGCGGCGACCTCGACCTGCCGAGCGTCTCGACGGCGACGCTGCTCGACGAGGAGTTCGTTCCCGTGCTCCACGGCGACGGTGTCGCGACCGCCGGTGCGGGCGTAACGGTCGTCTCCGGCGACGAGTTGGTGGTCGAACTGGCGGACGCGCTCGGTGCGGAACGCGTCGGCGTCTGCTCGACAGTTCCCGGCGTCCTCGACGCCGATGGCGACGTGATCGAGACGATCGACGAGTTCGACGCGGTCGCCGACGCGCTGGGCGCGAGCGAGTCGACGGATGTCTCCGGCGGAATGGCGGCGAAGGTTCGAGAGCTGCTTGCTCTCGACGCGCCGGCACAGGTGTTCGGCGCCGACGGACTCGCGGCGTTCCTGCGAGGAGACGACGCGGGAACCCGGATCGACGGCGGATCCGGGCGACCGTAGGCCATTCCGGATGTCGTGGCCGATACTTGGCAGACGACATAGCCGCCAAGTTCGCGATCGTCACGGTAGCATGCCGAACGTGCTCTCTGAGTGGGCCCTCGGGATCAAGTGGTTCGAAACGCCGAGAGTCTCGTCATCACGGAAGACTGTGTCTCTCGCGACTTCGAGACACTCGGCCTGCTCCGCCTGTAGACGGACGAACGGGTCGTGTCGGCGCGTCCCTACGGTCCCGTGATCCGCTCTGCACCCCGGATGATACACACGTGACCGCCGTCGGTCGTGTGGGTCAACGCCAGTCGCTCGCGGACGCGATACCCGTCCGTCGTCTCGACTGTCGCCTCTCCGCTCCAGTGACCGTCGTCGGTCACGCGCGGTAAGATCGAGTCCGTGAAGCGTTCAATCTCGTCGTCGGGGTAGAACTCTTTCCAGTGAGTTCCGACCAACTCAACGGTATCGACGCCGTACACCGACGCGTACGGCTCGTTAGCGAACAGGTAGGTGCCGTCGGATCCGAGTATCGCGATCGGCTCGCTCGCCGCCTCCAACGCGGCGATGCTCCGATCGACCTGTTTCATGAGCCGGTGGCGGTCGACGGCGTTTCGGATCCGATTGACGAGCACTTCGTATTGGTCCGTTCCCCCGCGTTTCTGGAGGTAGTCCGTGACGCCCGCGGAGATGGCTTCGCTCGCGACCTCCTCGCTTCCTTTTCCGGTGAAAAGCACGAACGGAAGTTCGGCGTCCTTCCCACGCACGTGTTCGAGGAAGTCGATCCCCGTTCCGTCGGGGAGATCGAAATCGGAAACGACGGCGTCGAACGACTCTGACTCGAACCGACGCTCGGCGGTCTCGATCGTCTGGGCCGATTCGTGTTTGAACCCCGAATCGAGACGGTTGAGATACGACGCAGTGAGGTCGGCGAACGCGGTGTCGTCTTCGACGTGGAGGACCCGTATCGACTCGTCCGACCTCACTCGTTCGAGCATGCAGATCTATCTCGGTGCGGACAAAATAAACACTTGCCTCGGAGCATCGAGCACTGTACCGAACCCTTATTCGACCCAGAACCTTCCGTTCGGGCATGAACGAATCGGACGTGCGCGAGCGCCTCGCGACCGTGCAGGACCCCGATCTCGGCGACGACATCGTCTCCCTCGGCTTGGTGAACGACATCGATATCGAGGCCGAGGCGAACGTCGTCCGCATCTCGCTGGCGCTCGGCGCGCCGTTCTCGCCGCACGAATCCGCGATCGCGGGTGACGTGCGAGACGCGCTCGCCGACGCGCCCCTCGACGTCGAACTCTCCGCGTCGATCCCGGACGACCTCTCGGCGGACGATCAGGTCCTTCCCGGCGTCCAGAACGTGATCGCGGTCGCTTCCGGGAAGGGCGGCGTCGGAAAGTCGACGATGGCGGTCAACATCGCTGCGGGGCTCTCGGAACTCGGTGCGCGTGTCGGACTCTTCGACGCCGACGTGTACGGACCGAACGTCCCGCGGATGGTCTCGGCGGAGGAGCGACCGCAGACCGACGGAGAGACCATCGTCCCGCCAGAGAAGTTCGGTGTGAAGCTGATGAGCATGGACTTTCTCACCGGCGAAGACGACCCCGTCATCTGGCGCGGCCCGATGGTCCACAAGATCATCACGCAACTCGTCGAGGACGTCGAGTGGGGAGAGCTCGACTACCTCGTGATGGACCTCCCGCCGGGTACCGGCGACACGCAACTCACGATCCTACAGACGCTCCCGCTGACGGGTGCCGTGATCGTCACCACCCCGCAGGAGGTGGCGCTCGACGACGCCGTGAAGGGACTTCGGATGTTCGGAAAACACGACACGAACGTGCTCGGCGTCGCCGAGAACATGGCCGGGTTCAGATGTCCGGACTGCGGTGGCTTCCACGAGATATTCGGCTCCGGCGGCGGCAAGGCACTCGCGACCGAACACGAACTCCCGTTCCTCGGCGGCGTCCCGCTCGATCCCGCGGTCCGCACCGGCGGCGACGACGGCGATCCGGTCGTGCTCGACGACGGCGAGACCGCGGACGCGTTCAAACTGATCGTCGAGAACGTCGCGAACAACGCCGGAATCGTCCGCCGACGTGGGACGTCTGAGAAGCGATGACCGGGGAAGACAAGATCGACGGACGGAACGACGATCCCACGGATCCGCTCGACGCCGCTGGCGTCGACCCGGTCATCCCCGAGACCGCGGCGGCAGACGCGGCGGCCGACGAATTCGCGGACGACGCCGAGATACGAGCGTTCCTCCGCGCCGTCGCCGACGACGTTCGATCCGACAGTTCCGAGAGCAAACAGCTCTCGGCGATCCTCTGCCGGGTATCGGACCTATACGACGCCGACGAGCAGACGTCGCCGGAGGAGATCTACCTCAACGTCCGCCACATCATGCAGATCAACTGAAGCGGTAGCGCGGAGTCCCCTTCCTCAAGGAGCGACCAAAGGGAGCGAGTAGGGAGGGGAGGAGCGCGTTCGTATTGGTTGCAACCACCAAAATATAAGTAGCCTAGAGATCACATTGAATACGTGGCAGGCGACTACGTGCGTCGGACGGCAATCACTCGTCTTGAAGTGACGGACGAGCAACGCGACCTCCTCGAAGAGACGATCTCCGAGTGGAAGCGCGGTTGCCAACTCGCCACGGACATGGCGTGGGGCAAGTGTAACGCCAAGAGCGACGTACAACCCCTCGCCTACGACGACGTGCGCGAACACACCGACCTCGGGAGTCAGCACGCGATTCTCGCCACCCACCAAGCCGCACAAGCCATCACCGGCTGTCTCGAACGGAAGGCGAAGGACAAGAAGGTGAGTAAGCCCACCTTCACCGCACCCACGGTGAAATACGACACCCGGACCATGACGGTATTTGATGATGATACGGTGTCGCTCTCCACCACAGAGAGTCGCGTTCGGTGTCCGCTTGCCCTCCCCGACGACGACGATGGCTACCAGCGACAGTACCTCGACTCCGACAACTGGAGCGTCACGGAAAGCACGCTCACCGCCCGCGACGGCGACTACTTTTTACACATTGGCTTCCGTCGAGACAAGACCGATACGGAGCGGAACACCGCCGAGGACGGAACGGTCCTCGGGGTTGACCTCGGTATCGAAAACCTCGCTGTCACCAGCACCGCATTCTTTTTCAGCGGGCGGGAGTTGACTCACGACCTCCGCGAGTTCGAGAAAGTACGCGCCGGACTCCAACAGACCGGGACACGAAGTGCCCACCGAACGCTCGAACAGTCGAGTGGCCGGGAACTTCGCTACGTCCGTGACGTACTTCACCGAGCGTCGAACGCTCTCGTAGACGAAGCACTTCGGTATGAGTGCGACGTGATAGCCTTCGAGGACTTAACCCACATTCGCGACCGAACAGGTGCATCGTGGGGTCACAAGTGGGCGTTCCGAACGCTGTACGAGCAAGTGGAGTATAAAGCCGAAACGGAAGGTATCTCGGTGAAGCAAGTCGGGTCGGCGTACACGTCGCAACGGTGCGCCGAGTGTGGCTTCACAGCCGACGAGAACCGCCCGAATCGAACCGATTTCTGCTGTCAGAAGTGCGAGTCGGAAGCGAACGCAGACTACAACGCGGCGAAGAACATCGGTATGCGGTACGTCCGCCGAGGCCAACAGTCGTCTCGGCGGACGGGCGACAGTCAGCTCGCCCTGAAGTCTGGAACGGTGACGCCAAGTGGCGGATTCACCGCCCACCCGAAAGGGTTCGACGCCGAGTTCATGGACAAGCCCCACCCTCAAAACGCCGAAGGCGTTTAGCGTGGGGTAGTTGACACCGGTCTGCTCTTCGCTCAGCTGCGTTCGCTCATGCGCGGGACCGGATTCGAACCGGCGGACCCCTACGGGATAGCGTCCTAAGCGCTACGCCTTTGGCCTGGCTCGGCAACCCGCGCGCGAGCTATCGTACCCGGGTGGCCCAAAAATAGCTGTCGCTCCGAATCGCTTTCGATCCCGAATCAGCGGTCCGCGTCGAACGGCAGCCGCTCCGCCAGCGCGTCGACGTCGACCCGGTCGAGGATCCGCTCGGCGACGAGCACCGCCGCGATCCCGAGTCCGATCCCGAAGGCGGTGTCCGAGAGGTAGTGCGTGCCGAGGTAGATCCGCGAAAACGCGATCAGCGCGGCGAGCGCGGCCGTTGGTGCGAACGGGAGCACCTCCGAGGTTCGAGCCACCATCGCGTACGCGGTCACGGCGGCCGCGTGACCCGACGGAAACGAACTCGTCGTGCCGGACGAGCCCTCGGTCACGCAGACCGGATTCGACGGAAACGGCCGCTCGACGACCGTCATCAGCCCCCAGACCACGACGCCGAGCATCGACAGCGCCACCACGCTCGTGCGGAACTCCTCGCGCCACCCCGCGAGGTGGAACAGTCCGACGAGCACGACGCCCGCCGTGACCGACCCGAGACCAGTCATCGACGTCATCGCCTCCGTGAGCGCGGGCGTCCGTATCGCGGTGACGAACTCGGCGGCGCGCAGATCGATCCACCGGACGTAGCCTAACAGATCGTTCACGGACAGAACTCGCAGTCGCAGTACGTCTCACACACCGGGTTCGCGCAGTCGGCGTCGCGGGCCGAACAGCGCGCTCGCCCGTGGCGGATCAACAGCACGTGAAGCGGGTAGATCAGCTCGTCGGGGACCAGCTCGTCGAGACGATCGTGAGCGGCTTCGTTCGAGGCTGAGTCGGGAACCAGCCCGAATCGCTTCGAGACGCGCTCGACGTGGGTGTCGACCGCCATCGTGGGCTTGCCGAAGTGGAAGTTCAACACGACGCTCGCGGTCTTCGGCCCGACGCCCTTTATCTCGGTCAGCCACGCCTTCGCCTCCCCGGTCGCCATGGCGTCGAGAAACGCCAGCGAGTACGCGCCGCCCGTCTCCTCGCGGATCGCGGCCAGCGCACGCTGGATGCGAGCGGCCTTCTGATCGGCGAGGCCGGCGACCCGAATCGTCTCGGCCAGCTCGTCGTGGTCGGCCGCCTCGATCGCGGCGAAGTCCGCGTAGCGGTCGAACAGGGCGGCCGACGCCCGACTCGTGTTCTCGTCGGCGACGTTCTGTGAGAGGATTGTCGTCACCAGTTGCCTGACTCCTTCGCCGGGGTCAGCGGTGGGGTCCGCGCCGTGTTCGGCCTCCCGATCGACGGGTTCGTACAGGTCCACGAGGTCATCGTGGAGCGCGCGTACCCGCGAATCCGTCCACGCTTGCGTCGACATACCGGCCGTACGGACGGGATCGACTTGAGCGCGGCGACCACGCGGACACTTATGTACCTCTCGCCGCGTACTTCGGGTATGTACCGTGCGAGCGAGCGCGTCGACAACGCGGCGTGGATCGACAGGCTCGACGACGCCTGTGCGACGCTCGATCTCGACGACGAGGCCCTCTCGACGGCGACCGACCTCTTTCTCTCTCGGGCACCCGACGACGAACGGGGGAAACGCGCCGCCGCCGCCGGGAGCCTGTACGCCGCCGCTCTGATCCGCGGTCAGGAGCGGTCGCAGTCCGCCGTCGCCGACGCGATGGACGTCTCTCGGCTCTCGGTCCAGAAGCGTTGGAAGCCGATCCTGAAGGACGCCGGCTTCACGCCGCCGACGTGGTGAGCTACTTCGGCGTCGCGACGACCCCGAGGTGGTCCTCGTGGAACCGGTCGAGACGTCGCGTTTCGAGCACTTCGTAGGCGTCGCCGAGCCGGTTGAGCGCGTCGTCGAAGACCTCGTCGGGCTCGGCCGTCACGTCCTCGCTTCGGGCCTTGATCGCGAGCAGCAGCTGACCGTCGTCCGCCAAGAACCGCGCGTTGCGGACGGCGACCGTCGCCTGGCCGCGGGTCGCCACGTCCTGCACGAGCACGTCCACGTCGGCTTCCACGACGTGTGCGTACGTGCTGGGCTTCCGGGCGTCCTTGAGAAGCGGGAACAGGCGGTCCCGGGACGCCGCGGCGTCGAGGAGGTCGCGCACGGGTCGCGGCGCAAACTCGACGGCGTAGGTCGGCCCCGCGAAGTCCGCGACGTGGCTGACGGTCGTCCCGCTCGCGGCACCGAGGTACAGGACCGACTCGCCGCCCGTGAGTCCGGTATCGAACCCGAGTTCGAGCATGCCGCCGAGCTTCGACCGTCGCGGGTCCCAGGCGCGCCAGCCGTCCTCGGTCGGTTCTCCGTACACGGGCTCTCCGCGGGTCGCGAGCCGCGTCTCACCGTCGATCTCCCGACGCTCGACTCCGTTCGGGAGCGCGGGGTCGCTCATCGGGCTCCCTCCGATTCGGTACCGCCCTTGCCTCCACTCCCCGCGTCGTCCCCCTCTCCGTCGGACTCCTCGGCCCGTCCGCGGATCGTTGTCATCCGCTCGCGGAGGTCGTCGTGAAGCGCCTCGCGCCGCTCGCCGGCGTAGTGGTCGGCCCGAGCCGCCAGCGTCAGCTTACCCGCGAGCGCCCGCGCGGCCGACCCGCGGTCTTCGGGGCGTGTGCCCCGAACGTACTCGTGCGTGTAGATGATCCCGTGTTTCGGCGACGGCGCCCGTCCGGAGAGGTGCGCGAACAGCGCGTCCTCGGCGCCGAGCACCTGCACCGTCCCCGAGGGCTTTTTCGCCAGCGACTCCAGTCCTCCGGCCAGCGCGATCAGCCGCGCCGCGAGTTCCGGACCGGCCATCTCCGTGAGGTTCGGCGCGACCGCGGGCGCGACCCGATCGATCGTCGCCGCGATCGCGTCTCGCTCGTCGGCCACGTCGACCGCGCGCGCCGCGAGCGAGACCGCTCGCTCTTCGACCTCGTCTGTCGGCTCGCGGTCGGCGACCGCCCGAGCGCCCTCGATACCCGGATCCACGTCGCCGAACAGGCTCCCCGCCCACTCCGTGGCGCGTTCGGCCAGTTCGTTCGCGATGCGCTCGCAGTCGTCCAACGCCCGGACGCTGTGTATCAACTGCTGGTCGTCCGCCCGCTCTCGTTCTTCGACGGCATCGCGGGCCGCGTGGCGGGTGGCCTCGCGGAGCGCCTCGTAGTAGTCTGACTCGTCCTCCGCGAAGCCGGACGCCACGGCTCTGGCGGGCCAGTCTTCCGGGGTTTCCGCGCTGCCGCGTTCGATGGCGTCGCGGGCGGCGTCGGGGTCGTCCCGAGAGACGGACGCGAACCAGCCCGATCCGGCTGTGTCGTTAGTCATACTCGGAGAACTGCGGCCGAAATCGTATATGCGTCCCGGTGTGGCGGGCGGAGAACGGTTCTCGGACAGGCGACCCGAGGAATCACTTGTCGCCTCTCGCGAGCCACGCGTCGAGCGAGGGCACGTCTGTCGGTATCGTGAGACGCGGCGGCCTCAGACCGACGCGAGGAAGTTTCCGATGAGGTCGTGGCCGGCCGGCGTCAGCACGCTCTCCGGATGGAACTGCACTGCCTCGATCGGGTGCTCGCGGTGTCGGACGCCCATCACGATTGACTCCCCGTCGTGATCGGTCGTGGCGGTCACCTCGAAGACGTCCGGCACCTCCACCGCGGCGAGCGAGTGATACCGCCCCGCGCGGAACCCCCGATCGAGCCCCGTGAAGACGCCCTCGCCGTCGTGGTCGACGGGGAACGCCTTTCCGTGAATCGGCTCCGGCGCGTGTCCCACCGTGCCGCCGTACTCGTAGACGGCGGCCTCGAGGCCGAGACAGACGCCGAGCGTGGGTACCGTGGGAGACAGTTCACGTAGCACGTCCGCGGTGACGCCGACGTCGCGCTCGTTCTTCGGGTGGCCGGGGCCGGGACTGATGAGGACCGCGTCGGGGTCTGCCCGCTCGATCTCGGCGAGCGACGCGGTGTTTTTGAACACCTCGATGTCGATCGGTTCGTCGTCGTCCGGCTGGTCGGAGATGTACTCGACGAGATTGTACGTGAACGAGTCGAAGTTGTCGATGACGACGACGTTCATTCGTCGGCCTCCGTACCGGGAGCGAGCGGGTCGGCCGCGCGCTCGCCGTCCTCGCGGATGCGGTCGATCGCGGTCAACGCGCCGTCCATCTTCTGTTCGGTCTCCTCGTACTCGGCGGTCGGGTCGGAGTCGGCGACGAGTCCCGCGCCGGCCCGGACGGTCACGGCGGTCGCGGTTTCGCTCTCCGCCCCGGGCGCGCTGCCCGCGGGAGACTCGTCGAGCGTCGCCGTTCGGATCACGATCGCGAAGTCGGCGTCGCCGCTCCACGCGTAGTAGCCGACGCCGCCGCCGTACGCCTCTCGCGGGGTCGTCTCCAACTCCGCGATGATCTCCATCGCGCGCACCTTCGGCGCGCCCGTGAGCGTCCCGGCGGGGAACGTCGCGCGCGTCGCGTCGAAGGCGTCCGCGTCGTCGGCGAGCGTGCCCGTCACCGTCGACTCGATGTGCTGGACGTGGCTGTACTTCAGCACGTTCATGAACTCCTCGACGCGGACCGACCCGGGCTCCGAGACGCGCCGCACGTCGTTGCGCGCGAGGTCGACCAACATCGTGTGTTCCGCGCGCTCCTTCCCGTCGGCGAGCATCTCGCCCGCGAGCCGGCGGTCTTCGACCGGGCTCGTCCCCCGGGGACACGTGCCGGCGATCGGGTTCGAGACGACGCGGTCGCCACGGACCGACACCAGCGTCTCGGGGCTCGCCCCGACGATGCTGCGGTCGTCGTGGCGCAGGACGTACATGTACGGAGAGGGGTTTACCTCCCGGAGTGCCGCGTACAGCCCGAGCGAGTCGACCTCGCCGCGAAGTTCCCGGCTCCGCGAGATCACGCCCTGATATATGTCGCCGTCGAGGACGTGCTGTTTCGCTGTTCGGACGGCCGCCTCGTAGTCGGCCTGTGACCCGGCCGACTCCGAATATACGCGAACTCCGTCGGGATCGGGCGGAGACGCCGCGCGCAGTTCGTCGGCGACGCACTCCGCCTCGGCGGCGAGTTCGTCGTACACCGCTCCCGGATCGTCGTCGTCGCCGATCACGGGCGTGAAGACGAGTTCGACCGTCTCCTCCACCTCGTCGAAGACGACCGTGCGGGTCGTGAGCGCGAACTCGGCGTCCGGGAACTCGGTCTCGGGGCGCTCGACGCCGACCTCCTCCAACCAGAGGTCGTAGACGGCCTCGTACGCGAGGAAGCCGACGAACCCGCCCGAGAGGATCTGCCGGTCGGTGTCGGGGAATCCCCGGAGGCGCACGTCTGGAAACGCCGCCCGGATTCGGTCGATCGCGTCGCCTTCGGCGGGGCCGAGGTCGGTTGCGTCCGCGCCGTCGGCCGTTTCGTCGTCGACGCCCTCGCCGTCGACTTCTCCACCGCCGGAGCCGCCGATGAACGACGCGGCCGGCCCCAGTTCGGTGACTTCGGTTCGATCGGGATAGACGGAGACGACGGCCTCCGGGTCGTAGCCGACGAACGAGTAGCGGGCGTGTTTGTCCGCCTTCCCGCCGGCCGTGAACGCGCCGTCCGGATCGCTCGAGGCGACCTTCTCGCCGGATTCGAGCAGGAACCCGTAGGGGCTGTCGCCGACCAGCGTCGCGTACGCCGCGAGCGGCGTCACGTCCGCGTCGAGAGACGCGGCGACGCGGACGACGACGGGTCCGTCACCCTCGTCATCATCGTCGCTCGCAATGTCGACGAACGTCTCTCTGCCGGTGTCGAGAAGCGCCGATTCGTCGGTCATGCTAACTCCATCTCTCGGCCCGCGTTCGCGACGAAGCGGGCGACCGCGTTGTGGTCCTTCCGCCCTCCGTCCAACTCGACACCGGAGGCGACGTCGACCGCGAACGGGTCTGCGGCTCGGATCGCCTCCGCGACGGTGTCAGGCGTGAGCCCTCCCGCGAGGACGACGGGAGAGGTGAGTCGGTCGGCGAGTTCGCCGGCGCGCGTCCAGTCGTGCGTCTCGCCGGTCCCGCCCGCGCCCGACTCGTCAGTCGAGTCGAGCACGAGCGCGTCGGCGACCGCGTCGAGTTCCTCGGCGCGGTCCGGCTCCGCGGCGTCGACGGCGAGTATCACCTTCCGCTCCGTCTCCGCGCGGATGTACCGGACTTCGTCGGGCATCCACTCGCCGTGGAGCTGGACCGCGTCGGGGCCGATCGTCCGGACGAGTTCGACGACGCGCTCCGCGGAATCGGGCATCGTGACGAGCGTCGCCGTGACGAACGGCGGCACGTCAGCGAGGAGGTCGGCCGCCGCGGCCGGCTCCACTTCCCGTGGCGAATCGACGGGCACCTCGGTGATGACGCCGACCGCGTCGGCTCCGGCCTCGACGGCCGCCCGGAGATCCGCGTCGCGGGCGAGCCCGCAGACCTTCACGCGGGCCATCAGTCGTCCTCCGAGGTCGCCGAGGCGGGACCGTCAGGGGCCGCGTCCGCAGCCGAATCGTCGCCACACAGCGACGCGAACTTCGCCGCGGCCCCGCCCGAGTCAATGGCGTCTGCGGCGCGCTCGACGCCGGCTTCGAGCGATTCGGCCTCCCCGGCGACGTAGACGGCCGCGCCGGCATTCGCGAGCACGAGGTCCCGCTTCGGTCCCGTCACCGTCCCCTCGACGATCCCGCGGAGGTCCGCCGCGTTCTCCTCCGGCGTTCCGCCCGCGACCGCCTCGATCGGGGCCCGTTCGAGCCCCAGATCGGCGGGTTCGATCGCGAACTCCCGCACGTCCTCGCCGTCGACCTCGGCGGCGACCGTCTCGCCGTGGATACCGATCTCGTCCATGCCGTCGCCGTGGACGACCAAGGCGCGCTCGACCGGCATGTGCGCGAGCGCTCGGGCGATGGTGCCCACCAGCTCGGGGTCGTAGACGCCGAGCACCTGCGCGTCGGCACCGGCCGGGTTCGTCAGCGGGCCGAGCACGTTGAAGATCGTCCGCATGCCGAGTTCCTTGCGCGGGCCGATGACTGCCTTCATCGCCGGATGGAAGACTGGCGCGAGCATGAATCCGATCCCGTCCGTCTCGATCGCTTCCTCGACTGCCGGCGGCTCGGCCTCGACGTCGGCACCGGCGACCGCCAGCACGTCGGCGCTCCCGGACGACGACGAGACCGAGTAGTTGCCGTGCTTGGCGATCGGGACGCCCGCGCCCGCGGCGACGATGGCGGCGGTCGTCGAGACGTTGATCGTGTCGTGGTCGTCACCGCCCGTTCCGCAGGTGTCGACGAGTGGCTTGCGGTCCGGCTCGATCGTCCGAGCGGCGTCGCGCATCCCCTGCGCGAAGCCGGCTATCTCCGCCTCCGTCTCGCCTTTGGCCCGGAGCGCGGCGAGCAGCGCGCCGATCTGCGCCTCCGTCGCGTCCTCGAAGACGAGCCGCGCGGTCTCGCGCGCCTGTTCGACCGTCAGATCTTCCCCGTCTGTCACGCGTTCGACCGTGTCGTTGATATCCATCGTGTTCACCAATGTAGTATTCCGCGTTATGATGTACAAGTGTGTACACTAATTTAACGCTGTCGCCGGCGCTCCGCGTGCGTCGGCATTGTCGAACACGTCCGTTCGATCGGGCTTTCACTCGGATATCGCCGTCAGTCGTCGATGATCGGTGTCGGCCCGTCAGTCGTCGATGATCGGTGTCGGCCCGTCAGTCGTCGATGATCGGTGTCGGCCCGTCAGTCGTCGATGATCGGTGTCGGCCCGTCAGTCGTCGACGATCGGCGTCGGCCCGTCCGCCTCGACGACGACCACCGGGACTGCGGCCTCGTCGACGACGGTGTCGGTCGTCGAGCCGAAGACGAACCGGCCGACGGTTCCCGTGGTCGACGCGCCCACGACGACGACGTCGTAGTACGGCGACTGCTCGACGATCGCGCCCGCGGCCGTCCGGTCCTCGACGAGCCACTGGTCCACGCTGTCGAAGCCGGTCAGGCGCTCGCGCGCGGCCGAGAGCAGCCGATCACCCGTCGTCGCATCGGCGCCGGTGTCGGCGCTTTCGGCGTCGCTATCGCTCTTCTCGGCGACGGTGCCTGCGGCATCCTCACCGGCGTCGGTACCGCCTCGATCGCCCGCCCCGCCGCTCGCGGGACGCATCGTGTCGTCGGGGACGACGTGGAACAGGTCCAGCCACGCGTCGGTCGACTCGGCGACCGCTCGCGCGACGTCGACCGTCGCGCCCGAGTGCGGGCCGGGGCCGACCGCGACGAGGATCGAGGCGACCGGATCGCTTTCGCTCACTCGATCTATTCCCTCGACCCGCGCGTGCGCCGCGGTCGCGGTCGACTCGACCGCCGCCTCGACCGCCGTCTCGACGGCCGGATCACCGGGTTCCGGCGCGGTGCCGGCCGTCTCGGCGGCCGCGTCATCCGCGGTCGCGTCGTCGGCGTCGCTCCCGTTCATGGGTCGACGTCTGACGCGCGTCGGATAAATCCCGACGGTCCGTCAGTTCAGTTCTCTCGGAAGAACGTCTCGTCCTCGAACGGCTCGTCTTCGCCCTCGACGGCGAGCACGTCGAGCGCGGTGACCTCGGCACCGACGCCGAGGACTCCCGCGAGACTGGGCTCCGTCCGTCCCTCGTCACCCGAGATCAGTTCCTTGATGTAGAGCCCGCCGGCCCCGTGGACCTCGACGGTCGCGCGGCGGGGACCGTCCAGTTCCGCGGTCGCCTCGTACACGTCGCGCTCGCGGGTGAGCCCCGCGCGCCGGTGGTCGACGCGGTTCGGCGTGTACTGTTCGATCGTCGTCCCCTCCAGCCTCCCGAGGGCGTCGGCCAGGGCGTCGACGTCCACGTCGGCGTCGAACGCGACCTCGGCGCGGTAGCGCTTGGAGGCGTCGTGTTCTTTCACGCGCTCGACCATGTCGTACGTCGCGAGCCTGAGCCCCTCGACCTCGACGGCCCCGTCGGCGAAGGCGTTGATGTCTGACTGGAGCCGATCGGTGTCGACGCGACGGCGACGAGGCTCCTCCACCTCGATCACGAACGGCCGGCCGGTCCCGAGCATGAGCGCGTCGACGTCCTCTCGGCCCGCGCCGTGGAACGTCGCTTCCGTGCCGTCCATCACGTCCTCGACCACGGGCGCGGTGTACTCCTCGACGCTGTCGTCGTAGAGGTATCCGGAGCCGCCGCAGTGGTCACAGGGATCCGCGCCCTGTCGGCCGGAGCCGTTACACTCCCGACACGGCCACTCGGTCTGCGGGATGTCGCGCTTCAGCTTCCGATAGCGACCGTAGACGAACGTGGAGTTCACCTTCGCGTCGACCGAGTCGTCGGCCAGATCGATCGTGAACTGCACGTCCGGGCGGTCGAAAGAGACCTCCGTGTCGGTGAGCCGCCCCACGCGCTTGCCGACCTCGCGGTTGAACTCCGAGTTGAACGGTTCGCCCGCGTCGGCATCGAGTCCGACCTCCTCGCGGAGCAGCGCCTCGTTCTCCTCGACCAGCGGGGGCGTCCGCGTGCCGACGTTGTACGTGGCGAATTCGGCGTCCCCGACCGCGTCGGCCGCGCGCTCGGCCCACGCATCGAACTCCGCGCAGCGGCCCTCACAGACCCAGCAGTCGGTCGTCTCGACCGGTTCGTAGTCCTCGTCGTCGCGAAGCGCCAGCGCGGTGCGCAACGCCGACCCGCGCTCGGCGTTCGACAGGCCGAAGCTCCGGTCTGCGACGAGCCGACCGAGACAGGCGTCACAGACCGGGCCGGTTCCGGTCGCTCGCGCCGCGACGCTGAGTACGTCCATACGAGTCTCAACGTCCCGCCCGATAACTGTCTTACGGGACTTCGATCGGCCGCCATCTCGTTCGGCGCTGTGCCGGGTCGCGTGCCACGCGCGGCGTCTCGGAAAGCGCGCGTACCAAAACAGCCATACAACGGGCGAGCGGAGACGGCGGTATGGACGGGAACCCGCCGTCCCGGCAGTCGTTCCTGTCGGAGACGAAGACGATCGACGTCCTCCACGTCGACGACGATCCCGACTTCGCGAGCCTCGTCGCGACGTTTCTAGAGCGGACGCACGAGGGTATCTCCGTGCGGACGGAGGCGGACCCGACCGAGGCGCTGTCGCTGATCCGCGCAGAGTCCACCGCCTTCGACTGCGTCGTCAGCGACTACGACATGCCCGAGATGACGGGGATAGAACTCCTCGAACGCGTCCGAGAGGAACGGCCGGCCCTCCCGTTCGTCCTGTTCACGGGGAAGGGATCCGAAGAGGTTGCGAGCGACGCGATCGCGGCCGGCGTCACGGACTACCTCCAGAAGGGAGGCGGCAAAGACCAGTACGATCTGCTCGCGAACCGGGTCCGGAACGCGGTCGAACGGTACTGGGCGGAGCGGTATCTCGATCGGGGAATGGAGGCGATCGAGACGGCCCAAGACGGGATCAGTATCCTCGACGGCGACGGGCACGTCGAGTACCTGAACACCGCGGCCGCGGAGATGCTGGGCTACGACCGCCGAGAGGCGATCGGTCTCCACTGGGAGACGTTCTACGACGACGACCGCGTCGACGAGGTGTACGACGACCTCCTCCCGAAGGCCCGGACCGGTCGGTGGAAGGGAACGACGTCGTTCGTCCGCGAGGACGGCACGGAGATCGTCGCCGAGCACGGCCTGTCGTACACCGACGACGGATCGCTCATCTGCACCCTGTCGAACCCCCGCCGAGACGGCGAGATCGACCTCAGCCGGTCCGTGAAAGAACAGGCGATGGACAAGGCTCCGATCGGCGTCGTCCTCACGGACCCCGCCCGCGAGGACAACCCGATCATCTACGCCAACGACGCGTTCACGGAGCTGACCGGGTACGACAAGTCAGAAGTCATCGGGCGGAACTGCCGGTTTCTACAGGGCGAACAGACGAGCGAGGACGCGGTGGCGCGGCTCCGGGCCGCGATCGACGACCAGGAGTCGGCCACCGTCGAGCTACGCAACTACCGGGCGGACGGCACCGAGTTCTGGAATCGCGTTCGGATCGCTCCCGTCTTCGACGCGGAGGGGTCGCTGAAGGTGTTCGTGGGGTTCCAAGACGACATCACGCGCTCGAAGGCGCAGGCGGAGAAGCTCAGCAAGCACTCTGCGTACCTCGAAGCGCTGTTCGAACACTCGCCGGACATGGTCGCGGTACACGACGCCGACGGCGTCCTCCGCGACGTGAACGATCGGTTCCGCGAGAAGCTCGGATACGAGACGACGGACGCGCTCGTCGGAAAGGAGGTCTGGGACCTCGACCCCACCGTCGACCCGGACCACGCGCGCGAGTTCTGGGCGGAACTGGAACCGAACACGCCCCGCCGCTTCGAGGGGGAGCTAACCCGGAGCGACGGAACGACGATCCCCGTCGAGATCCATCTGATCCGGCTCAACGTCGACGGTACCGACCTGTTCCTCGCCATCGACCGAGACATCTCTGCGCAAAAGCGCAGAGAGGAGACGCTCCTCGAACGGAACGATCAGCTCGATCGGTTCACGAGCGTGGTCAGCCACGACCTCCGCGGGCCGATTCAGGTCGCGCGGGGCCGCCTCGACTTGCTGCGCGAGGAGTGTGACAGCGAACACATCGAAGACATCGACGCGGCACACCGGCGCATGGACGCGCTCATCGAGGACCTGCTCGCGCTCGCACGAGACGAAGCGGAGACGACGGTCGAACCGGTCGAACTGGCCACCGTCGCGGCCGAGTGCTGGACGACCGCGCCGACGGAGAGTGCGACGCTCGACATCCGGTCCACGAAGACGATCGAGGCCGACGTCGACCAGCTGCGACAGCTGCTCGAAAATCTCATGCGGAACGCCGTCGAGCACGGAGGCGACGCCGTGACGGTCAGGGTCGGCGACACCGATGACGGGTTTTTCGTCGAAGACGACGGTTCGGGAATTCCGGCCACGGAGCGGGATTCGGTCTTCGAGCCCGGACACACCACGACGGACGAGGGGACCGGCCTCGGCCTGCACATCGTCCGGCAGGTCGTCGAGGCACACGGCTGGGAGATAACGCTCACGACCGCGGACGGCGGCGGCGCTCGATTCGAGATCATCACACGGTGACGTCGCCGGAGACGCCCGGTCAGCACCGCCTTCCGGCGGGTGTCGCCTGAGTTAAGAGGATCGACGACGTTCCGTCGGCCGTGACCGAGCCGTCGACGCGCGCGGAGACGGTCGAGTTGGGCGTGGAGCTGCTCGCACACCTCGAACCCGAGGAGCTGACGCTCTCGGACGCGATCGACCGGATCGAGACGGTGACCACGAGCCCCGCGCTCACCCGAGATATCCTCGACACTGCCGAGAAGCGCGGTATCATCGATCGCGACGGCGCGCGCCTCCGCGTCCGGCGTGGCGGCACCCGCGTGAACTACGAGACGCAAGTGGTCACGCGAGAGGGTTCATTCGAATGTCGCCGCTGTGGATCGGGGCTCACAACCGGCCACTTCGTTCGATTAGACGCCGGCGAACTCGGCCCGTTCGGCTCCTCGTGTATTCGGAAGGTGACCGGCCGCGACGACTCGACCGACGAGTAGCGAGGTATCGACGAGTCAGACGAACTGCGCGTCGAACGAAAAAAAGTCGTAGAAACGACATCTCGCACGCCGAGAACCGCTCGGAGGAATCGTCCCGGCCGGTCGGGTTCGACTCGGCTACGACGTCGGCGACATCTGGATGTTGAGGCTCTTCTGGACGATCTGGGTAAACGCCATCGAACACAGGAAGTACCAAACGATCCACATCTGGATCGGGCCGACGATCCCCGTGTCCCACGTGACGGTCCCGGCGATCGGGACGATAAGCTCTTGGGCGGCGACCTCGGGATACGCGGACTCGGAGCCGCGGTAGCCGATCACCCAGAACATCCAGAGGAACGCCGGGATCGTGAGGAACATGATCCAGACCATCGGGCGGAACTGCTCTTTGAACATTCCGAGCTGGTCGCCCATCGCGTCCATCTGCTCTTCCTGAATGGCGTCGAGTTCGGCCTGGTCGTCGCGCTCTTTGGCGTCCTTTCGCCGCTCTTGGATCTCTTTCATCCGGTCTTGATACGCGCTCATCTTATCCATGTCCATGAGCCCCGCGCGCAACAGCGTGGAGTACAGACCGGTCGCGAGCGCGATCACCATCACCACGACGTAAAACGGGACGATGTTCAGGAGCGGGCCGAGCACGACGTCGATCGTACCGGCGATCGCGTTCCGCACCGGGTTGACGGCGTAGCCGACGAAGGCCCCTATCGTCGCGACCCCCGCGATCTTGTCCCACTTCGTCCACGACGTCGTCTCCGGCGTCTCGGCGTCACTGCCGGTGGAGCCATCGTCACCATCGTCTTCGAGCCCGGATTCGATCGCGTCCGGATCCGCCAGCGCGAACCCGGTCTCCCCGTCGACGAGGACTTCTTTCTCGATGAGTCGACCCCACTGGCCGCTCGTGATCTCGTCGCGGACGTCGATCCACTGGACCTCGCCGTCGGTGGCGCGGTCGAGGACGACCTCGATCGCGTCCCGCATCTCGCCGTCCTCGCGGACGAGCGAGCGGACTCTGCGTTCGACCTTACTCATTACCGGCCGGTTAGCGGCCGACAGTTAAGAACCTTGTAGGATCGGCGGCGACCGTCGCGACGGTCGTCGCTACTCGTCGAGCACGTCGCGGATCCGGGAGAAGACCTCGTCGGGAGCAGCCTCGCCGTCGACCTCGACGAGATCGCCCTCGTCGCGGAAGTGTTCGATGACGGGTTCGGTGTTCTCGTAGAAGACTTCGAGCCGTTCGCGGGCGGTCTCCTCGGTGTCGTCGTCGCGCTGGATCAGGTCGCCGCCGCACTCGTCGCAGACGCCGGGCTCTTCCGGCGGCTGGAACTCGACGTGGAAGTTCGCGCCGCAGTCGTCACAGACTCGACGACCGGTGAGCCGGTCGACGAGCACCTCCTCGTCGACGGCGAGGTATATCACGGCGTCCAGATCCGTGATCTCAGAGAGGTACTCGGCCTGATCGAGGTTGCGCGGGTAGCCGTCGAGAACGAAGCCGTCGGCGTCGGCGATAGCGGCCTCGACGATCTCGTTGACCACCGGATCGGGAACGAGTTCTCCCGCCTCCATGAACGAACGCGGCGTGCCGTACTCGGTCTCCATGTCCTTGTTCGCGCGGAGCGCGTCACCCGTCGTGACGTGCTCGACGCCGTACTCGTCGGCGAGCTTCGCGCTCTGTGTTCCCTTTCCGGCACCGGGTGCACCCAGCAGAAGAATTCGGTGACTCATACCGACGCGGTCGCTCGCCTGACGTAAAAGCGTTGAAGATCCCGTCTCGCCCCCGACGCGAAGAGGCGTTCATCCGGCGTCGTCGGTCAGCCGAAGCCCCATTTCGAGTTCGAAGCTCTCGGCGTTGGAGGTTTCGAAGCCGATCTTCTTGTACAGCGAGACGGCAGCGCGGTTCCACCGCTCGACGGTGAGCCACACCTTCTCGACGCCGGCGGCCTGCCCGTGTCCGAGCAGCCCGCGGATGAGATGCGTGCCGATCCCGGCGCGCTGGTACGTCTGGTGGACGAATATCGCGAGTTCGTATGCGTCGTCGTCGGGGACGAGGGTCGCGTGGCCGGCCACGTCGTCGTCACACCACGCGATCACGTTGTAACAGTCTCCGCCGAGGATCGCGTCGAGCCACTCGCGGATTCGGGACTCGCCGCTCGGTGGGATCCCCTGTGCGCGGTCGGCGGGATCGAAGGAGTCGTACATCTCGACGAGCGCCTCGTACCCCTCGTCCGACCCCTCATACGGACGGATCTCGATGGTCCGTTCCTCTCGATCGGTAAACGCCGTCGGGGGTGCGGGGAAGTCGTCCGCCACCGCGTCCGGGTACGTTCGGTCGCTCATCGGACCAGCGTGACGGACGTCTTGGCGTTCAACAGGACGAACTCGGCGATCGATCCGAGCGTGATCTTTCCCATCGGACTGGTGTGACCGCCGCCGAGCACGATCTCGTCGAACCCCTCGGTTTCAGCGAGTTCGACGAGACGGCTGCCCGGATCGCCCTCGACGCGTCGCACCTCGGCGTCGATTCCGGCCTCGGAAACCGTCGCTTCGACCCGCGCGATGACCTCGTCCGTCGTCGGCGAGGCGTCTTCGTTGTCGACGACGGCGACGGTGAGATCGTCGTTCGCGACCGCCGCGCGCTCGACGGTCCGATCGAGCGCGCGGAACGAGTCGTCGCTACCGCCGATCCCGCAGAGCACCTTCATACGTGCCCGTCCACTCCCCGATACAAAAATCGTTCTCCGGCGGACGAGCCCGACTGCCGAACGGCCCGCCCGATCCGGCGGGAGACGGTACAGAACGGGACACCCCACCGACAACCCTTTTGTTCGGGGTGGAGTTGCTACTGATATGAATGATCGAACCGATCCTCCGTCGGCGGCCGGCGGCGACGGATCGGACCCGTCCGAAGCGCCAACCGCGGATCCGACGTCCGGCTCGGATCCGTCATCGGACGCGAACTCTCCGTCGAGCGCGGAGACGGACGAGCCGGCCGACGGGAGCGACGCGGCTGCTGCCGTCGACGGTTCGACCGACGCCGTCGACACCGGACCAAACGACGGCGACACAGCGGTTCCTCCGGACGTCCGCAAGTACGAGCGGTTCACGAAGATGGACGGTGCCCGGTACGAGCGCGTCAACGAGTTCCTCCGAGACCGCACGTACATCACCGCTCGCGAGTGGGCGATCGCCCGACTGTGCGCCGATTTCCGGACCGAAACCGGAGTAGAAATGACCAAGATCGGTGAGAACCTTCCCGAGCTAGTTCCGTTTATGACGGACACCTACACGCCACAGGCGGTCAATCAGGCCCGGTACTCCTTCGAGCAGAAGGTGACGAAGGCGGGGGCGACGTTCCTCTACGGCGCGATGTCGGGATTCTTCACCGCCGAGGACTTGGACGAGATGATGTACGAAGTGACCGAGGTGGCGAAGTTCCTCCTGGAGGTCGAAGGCGTCGACCTCGCGGTCGCCGACGAACTCGAAGCCGAAGACCGGATCAGCGAGGTGATGCGCGAAGTCCGAACCTCCTCGGCCGACCTCCGCGGCGAGGAGGTACGCTGCCCCGAGTGCGGGCACGTCCACGAGCCGAGCGAGGAGTGACGATGGACAGATTTCCCGAGGCGCTCGACGGACTCCCGGACCCGGTCGTCATCGTCGACACCGAGGGGACGATCCGGGCTGGTAACGACCGCACCGAAACCGTCCTCGGGTACTCGCCAGACGAACTCGAAGGAATGGCGATCGAACGCCTGATCTTCGATCCCGCCGACGGGTCAGCGGGCCAGACGCTGCATCGATACGTCACCGACCCCGAACCGCGGTCGATGTCCGCCAGCCTCGACCTCTGTGCTCGCCGCGCCGACGACACCGTCATGCCCGTCACGCTCAGTCTCGGCCCGTTCGAGCGGGGCGGACAGACGTTCCTCGTGATCACTATCGTCGATGTCAGGGCCGAGAAGGCCGAGAGGGCGGCGCTCGACCGTCGGACCGAGACGCTCGAAGCGCTCCACGAGGCCACACAGAACCTCCTGAAAACCACCGACAGAGAGGTGGCGGCCGAGGCCGCCATCACGTACGTCGAGGAGACGCTCGGGCACTCTATCGCCGGGATCTGGCTCTACGACGAGGCGCGGAACGCCCTCGAACCGGTCGTCTGGACCGAGCCCGCGGACGAGCTCATCGGGGACCACCCGACGTTCGCCGCCGACGAGCGGAGCATCACGTGGGAGGCGTTCGAATCGGGCGAGCCGATATACGTCCCCGACACGCACGCCGAGCCCGAACGGTACAATCTGAGTTCGCCGATCCGCAGCGAACTCGTGCTCCCGCTCGGGCGGTACGGCGTCATCAATATCGGCGCGACGGAGACCGATGCGTTCGACGAGTCGGCGCTCGCCGTCGCCCGCCTCTGGGCGTCGACCGTGACCATGGTGTTCGTTCGGATCGAACGGGAGCGGCAGCTCCAGGAGCGCGAGGCCGAGGTGGCCCGCGAGCGCGACCGGTTAGAGGAGTTCGCGAGCCTGGTGTCACACGACCTCCGTAACCCGCTCAACGTCGCGAGAGGAAACCTCTCGCTTCTCACCGACCGGCTCGAAGGCGAGCACGCGGAGCAGCCGGAACTCGACGCCGTCGCCCGCTCTCTCACCAGGATGGAGACGCTCGTCGAGGACATGCTGACGCTCGCGAGACAGGGCGCGTCGATCGACGACCCCGAGTGGGTCTCCCTCCGAGAGATGGCCGAGGTGGCGTGGGGCGGCGTCGACACCGCCGCGGCCGAACTCACGGTCGCGAGCGACTGTCGGCTCCGCGCCGACCGAAGTCGACTTCGACAGGCGCTGGAGAACCTGTTCGCGAACGCGATCGAACACGTCGGCGAAACGGTTCGCGTCACCGTCGGATCCCTCGACGATAGGGGTTTCTACGTCGAAGACGATGGTCCGGGAATCGCCAAAGATCGGCGCGGGGAGGTGTTCGACGCCGGGGTCTCGACGGACCCGGAGGGGACGGGATTCGGCCTGAAGATCGTCGACGAGGTGGCGCAGGCTCACGGGTGGACCGTGACGATCGCTACCGCGGACGGCGGCGGAGCCCGCTTCGAGTTCCACGGCGTCGACACCGAAGACGGCGTCGACACCGTAGATGGCGTCGCGACCGAAGAGTGATCGGGGTGTGCTGTCGTCACCGCGTCTATCGCCCGATCAGTCGTCGGCGGTCGCGTCCCCGCTGGACGCGTCCCGGCTCACGTCGCCAGCATCCCGGTCCGGAACCGTCCCGTCGTCGTTCCAGCCGCGGAGCGCGTAGTACTCCGAGAGGGCCGTCTCGAACCCCTCGATCTCGTCCGCGTAGGGGAGCGTGTCGTCGTCGCGGTCGAAGCCGCGGGCGTTGTTGAACGCGCGCTCTCTCTCGACGATCCGCGCGCCGAGCGCCTGAAGGTCCTCGTAGTCGGCGTCGAGCAGCGCCGCAAGCTGGTCGTCCGTGACGATTCCGCGCGAGAACTTACAGACGATCGCCGAGTCGAGGACAGCGTTGCGGTTCTCCTTCTCGACGAGCTTCGGCGGTTTTCCGTCCAGCCCCCTCGGATCGAGCGCGTCTTCGGGATCGACCAGCGGATACTCGTACGGGTAAAACTCGCCGTACATGTGGTCTGCACCGCGGTTCGCGGTCGCGAACGCGAGCCCCTGGCCGTTGAGATGCCTCCCGTCGTGTCCCGAAAAGGAGAGCCCCTTCACCGTCCAGTCGTCCGCCCCGAACTCCCCGTGCGCGCGGTGGACGCCCTCGGCGAGCTTGTCGCCGACGCCCTCCCGGTACGCGATCTGCTCGACGATCGACCGGACCAACTCGGCGTTTCCGAACTCGTCTTCGCTCTCCAAGAACATCGAGACGACGTCGCCACAGGAGATGGTGTCCATCCCCAGCTCGTCGCACAACTCGTTCGCGCGCATCACGTCGACCACGTCGTCGACGCCGGCGTTCGAGCCGAACGCCATCACCGTCTCGAACTCCGGCCCCTCGGTCTCGACGCCGGCTCCCTCGTCACGGGTCGGCAGCTTGCAGGCGAACGCGCACTGCGAGCAGGTTCCCTTCTTGTATTTCTTCTCCTCGACGCGGTCGCCGGAGATCCCCTCGACGCCCTCGAAAGAGGTCTCGGAGAAGTAGTACGACGGGAGCGCGCCGACCTCGTTGGCGAGTTCCGTCACGCTCGCGGTACCCTGCCGTTTCATGATCGAGTCGGACGTGGCGGCGTCGCGGTGAACCGCGGCGGCTTCGTCGGGCCAGTCGAGGTCGACTTCGGCCGTCGCATCACCGTCGAAGGTGAGCGCCTTCACGCCCTTCGCGCCGAGGACGGCTCCGAGCCCGCCGCGGCCGAACGCGCGGGTGTCCGAGGTCATGATCGACGCGAACCGGACACCGTTCTCTCCCGCCGGCCCGATGCAGGCGACGTGTTCAGCCGAGAGGCCGTGGCTCTCGAAGAACCGATCCGAGACGGCAGACACCTCGGACTGTTCGAGATCGGGAACCGCCTCGAACGTCACCTCGGGCTCGCCGCCGTCGCCGATCTCGCGCACGTGTATCGCGAGCAGTTCGTCGCTCTCGCCGACGATCTCGATTGCGGCGTAGCCGGCACCGGTGACGTTCCGCGAGAGGAACCCGCCGGCGTTCGACGAGCAGAGGCCGTTCGTGAGCGGCGAGAGAGCCGTGGCGGCCATCCGCCCCGTGAAGGAAGTCGTCGAGTACTGCATCGGCCCCGTCGAGAGGTACAGGCGGTTTTCGGGACCGAGCGGGTCGGCGTCGAACGGGATCCGGTCGTACGCGAGCGACGTGTTGAGCCCGCGGCCGCCGACGAACTCGTCGAGGCGGTCGTCGATGGGAGTCGTCGAGGTCGATCGCGCTGACAGGTCGACCGTGAGGAGCGGCCCCTGCGCGTGTCTCATGGGCGTATCTGAGTCCCCCCGGCGATAAAACTCCGGGTGGCAGCCGGACCGGCGCTGCGGTTCCGGCGCGTCACCGCCCGATCTCGTGGTGGGTCACCGCGTCGCTTCCCACCGGCGCGGCGGTGTCCAGCGTCGCTGCTCTGAAGATGTCGTCCGCCCCGTCGACCGGGATCGGGAGCCCGCCGGGGTTCACGCGGACCGTCCCGTCCCACTCGTCGACGCCGTGTGCGTGGGTGTGGCCGTGGAGGACGTAGTCGTACTCTCCGCAACCGACGAGGGCGTCGACGACGACGCCGCTCGTGCCGTGGGTGACCGCGACGTCGACGGTGTCGATCTCGGCGGCCGCATCCCCGTCACCGTTCGCTTCGTCCTCGGTCTCGAACGAGACCGTCCCGGCCTCGCCGAGGTACGTGCCGAACGACTCGACGGACGACTGGACCGCCCACTCGCCGTCGTTGTTCCCGCGGACGGCGTAGAAGTCGACCCCTACGTCGAACGGCGTCACGGAGAAGGGCGCGACGAAGTCGCCGCAGTGGACGACGGCGTCGACGTCCAGTCGATCGAAAAGCGAGACGGTCGCCTCGACGGCGGCGAGGTCGTCGTGAGTGTCAGAGACGATACCAACGAGCATAGGTGGAGCCTCTCGCCCCCGACCGATAAAAGCCGCCGTCGCGGTCGGCGTCGACAGACCGCCGGTCCCGTCACGCCGTCAGCGTCGTCAGGTCGTCGATGTCACGCCGTCAGCGTCGCGCGACTTCGTGGCGACCGAAGCCGTACCGAAGTCGGTTGGCGAGCCGTCGCGAGAACCGCCCCTCGTTCCGCGAGTCGAACCGCTCGGCGAGCGCCTGATAGATGAGCGGGACCGGGACCTCCTGTTCGAGCGCTTCCTCGACGGTCCACGTCCCCGTCGAGCCGCCTGCTACGTGGTCGGCGACGTCGCCGAGGTCGGAGCCCTCCTCGCGGAACGCCTCCTCGCAGAGTTCGAGCAGCCACGACCGGATCACCGCGCCGTTGTTCCACGTCCGAGCGACCGACTCCATGTCGAGTTCGTACCGGCCCTCCGTGAGCAGTTCGAACCCCTCGCCGTACGCCTGCATCAGCGCGTACTCCACGCCGTTGTGCACCATCTTCACGTAGTGTCCCGACCCGGACTCGCCCATCCGGTCGTGACCGTCCGGCCCCGTCGCGACCGCGTCGAACACCGGCACCAACGCCTCGTAGGCCCACTCCGGACCGCCGATCATCAGCGAGAACCCCTCCTCCGCGCTGGCGGGACCGCCGGAGGTCCCACAGTCGAGGTACGCGGCGTCCGTCTCCTCGGCGCGGCGGACCGACTCGTGGAACCGCGAGTTCCCGCCGTCGACGACCACGTCGTCGCCGTCGAGGTGGGGTTCCAGGTCCGCGAGCGTCGCGTCGACCGCGTCGCCCGCGGGCACCATGAGCCAGATCCGCTTGCCCTCGTCGTCGCGCTCACCGTCGCCCTCGGCGAGCCGGTCACAGAGGTCGGCGACCGAGTCCGCCGGGGTCGCGCCGTTTTCGGCCGCCGTCGCGGTCGCCTCCGCGGAGAGGTCGAACGCGACCACGTCGTGACCCGCGTCCATCGAGCGGTTCACGACGATCTGTCCCATCCGTCCGAGTCCGATGACGCCGAGTTCCATGTGCGCGGGGTAGGTACCGTCCGCCGTAGTGGTTCCGATTCGCGCGTCGGCCCGCTGCCACCCGGCACGTGGCCGCTCACGCGACCGCTCGACGCTCGCCCGGTGCTCTGCTACTCCCCGTCGAGCGCCTGCCACGAGAGCCGCGGACTCCGCGCGGCCGCGACCTGGTCGATCCGACCCGCAGCGGTGCGGTTCGGCGACGTGGAGAGCGCCTCGTCGGTGTCGCCGTACGCGAGGTTGAACGCCTCCGCGAGGTCGTCGAGCGACGACTTCCCTTCTATTTCCGTCGGTTCCGTCAACATGGCCTCCGGCACCATCTCCGGCCACTTCGTCGTCGGCGGATGGACGCCGAAGTCCAACATTCGCTTCGCCACGTCGGCCGCGTCGCGGTCGCCCGCGGTCGCCGCGAACTCGTGGTGGAACGGTCCGTACGGGACGTCGAGGTCGATCCGTTCGGCGAGGTAGTTCGCGTTGAGCACGGCCTTCGCGGCCGCGTCCGCCAGCCCCTCGTCGCCGAGGCGCGCGATGTAGGCGTACGCCTTGATGAGGACGAGCCAGTTGCCCGCGAACCCGTGGACCTTCCCGATCGTGTGGTCGGGCTCGAACCGCTCGTATCCGCCCTCCCCCTCGGTCTTCCGGACGCGAGGCGTCGGGAGGAACTCGGCCAGTTCGTCGACGACGCCGACGGGACCCGCTCCGGGTCCGCCGCCGCCGTGCGGCGTCGCGAACGTCTTGTGGACGTTGTAGTGCATCACGTCGAACCCCATGTCCCCGGGCCGTCCCCGACCGAGAAGCGCGTTGAGGTTCGCGCCGTCGTAGTACAGCAGTCCGCCGGCGTCGTGGACGATATCAGCGATCTCCGTGATGTCGCGCTCGAAGAGCCCGACCGTGTTCGGGTTCGTGAGCATGAGCGCGGCGGTGTCGTCGCCCACGGCCGCCTCAAGCGCCTCGACGTCGACGCGGCCGTCCTCGCCGGAGGGCAGTTCGACGACGTCGTATCCCGCCGTGGCGGCGGTCGCGAAGTTGGTGCCGTGCGCCGACGCCGGGATGACGACCTCGGAGCGGTCGTTGCCGTGGTGTTCGTGGTACGCCTTCGCGACGAGGATACCCGTGAGTTCGCCGGCCGCGCCCGCTGGGGGTTGGAGCGTGACCGCGTCCATACCCCCGATGGCGGCGAGGAACTCCTGTAAGCGGTACTGGAGTTCGAGCGCCCCTTGGACCGACCGCTCAGAGCGATCGGGATGGACGGCCGCGTTCGGGTCGGCGGCCACGTCCTCGGTGAACTTCGGGTTGTACTTCATCGTACAGCTCCCCAGCGGATACGGTCCCGAGTCGATCGCCCAGTTCATCTGCGAGAGCCGGGTGTAGTGGCGGGCGACCTCCGGCTCGGACGGCGCGGGCAGCGTGAGCGAGTCGCGCGTCAGGTCGTCGGGCAGCGGCGAAGCGTCGCTCACGTCGACGGTCTCCTCCGTTTTCTCCGAGAGCAGCGGTTCGTGAACGGTCTCGTCCTCGCGCGTGTACCGCGCCTGATCGTGGATCACTCAGATCACCTCCTCGACGGCGGCGACGAGGGCGTCCGTCCGCGCCGCGTTCAGGTCGGTCACGCACACCTGAAGCAGGTGCTCGCCGATGACGTGGACCGCGAACCCCTCGGCCTCCAGGTCCTCGGCGACGGCCGCCGCGGGCTGGTCGACGCGCACCGCGAACTCGCGGACGTGATGGCGGTCGTGAACCGGCGCGGCCGCGCCGACGATCTCGTCGATGCGCTCGGCGAGAGCGGCCGCCTCTCGGACGCAGTCGTTCGCGAGGTCGACCAGCCCGTCCGGACCGAGCGTCGCCGCGTGGATCGCAGCGCGCAACGCGACCCACGCCTGGTTCGTGCAGATGTTCGACGTCGCCCGCTCCTTGCGGATGTGCTGTTCGCGGGTCTGCAGCGTGAGCGTGAACGCGCGGTCGCCGCGGGCGTCCTCGCTCGCGCCCACGAGCCGACCGGGAACCTGTCGGATGAAGTCGTCGCTGCAGGCGAAGATGCCGAGCCCCATCCCGTACGCGGTCGGGATCCCGAGCGCGCCGGCCTCCCCGACGACCACGTCGGCCCCGACGCTCGCCGGCTCTTGGAGCACCGCGAGCGAGACCACGTCGGACCCGAGCGCGAACAGCGCCTCGGCGTCGTCGGCGACGTCGCCGATCGCCGCGAGCCGCTCCTCGACGCAGCCGCGGACCGTGGGATTCTCGGCGTACACCATGACCACATCCGAGTCGGCCCGCTCCGAGAGCGCGTCGACGTCGGCGTTCCCGTCGTCCATCGAGTACGACTCGACGGTCAGCCCCGCGCCGGCGCAGTAGTTTTCCAGCACCGCCCGCTTCCCCTCGCGCAGCTGCTCCGGAACGAGCACGACGTCGCCCGAGGTCGACCGGACGCGGTCCGCGAGCGTCGCCGCCTCGCCGAGCGCGGTCGCGGCGTCGTACATCGAGCAGTTCGCCACCTCGAGCCCGGTGAGTTCGACGAGGATCGATTGGTACTCGAACAGCGCCTGTAAGAACCCCTGTGAGATCTCCGGCTGGTACTGGGTGTAGCTCGTGAGGAACTCGGCGCGGTCCGAGAGGTGATCGACGACGCTCGGCACGTAGTGGCCGTAGTGACCGCGTCCGAGGAACTCGGTGAGGTCGTCGTTGCGGTCGAACAGCCGCGAGCACTCCGCGCGGATATCGCGCTCGCCCCGGGGTTCGATGCCGAACTCGCCGTCGAACGCGACCGCGTCGGGGATGTCGAAGAGCGCCTCCTCGTCGTCGACGCCGATGGCATCGAGCATCGCCGCGGTCTCGGCGTCGGTGTGTGGCGCGTACGGGCTTCCGTCGGTTCGGCTCATCGGCTCGCCCCGGCGTCACTGATCCCGCCGTCTGTCTCGCGTCCAATCTCGGTCCGTCCGTCGAAAGGTTGCGTTGTCATCGGTAATTCAGGCGATCTGGTCGCGGTACGCGTCCGCGTCGAGGAGTTCGTCGGACTCGCCGTCCGGGTCGACTTCGAGCAGCCAGCCGTCTCCGTACGGGTCGTCGTTGACGAGTTCGGGACGGTCGAACAGCGCCTCGTTGACCGCCACGACCTCGCCGGAGACGGGGGCGTACAGGTCCGAGACGGCCTTGATCGACTCGACCACGCCGAACGCCTCGCCGGCGGCGATCTCGTCGCCGACGTCCGGAAGCTCGACGAAGACGACGTCGCCGAGTTCGTCCTGGGCGAAGTCGGAGACGCCGATCCGAACGGTGTCGCCGTCCGTCGTGGTCCACTCGTGCGATTCCAGGTACCGTAACTCGTCGAGAACTTCGAAGCTCATTGGTAAGGGGGGTCGTCGCGGCGCGCTCGGACCGTCGCGATCTGACGCGTCACGCCGCTGCGAGCGGGCCGACTCCGTCGGCCGTCCGCGGACGGGGGTCGCCGTCGAGCGCTGGTCCACGACACGTGTGGTCTACCGTTCTGACGACGGGGAAATAAAAGGTATGTTCCGGCTCCCGGGAGTCTCGAGGCCATCTCTCGGCGGTCTCGCGAGCGAGCGATGGATCACCGCCGTCGCCCGCTGATCCCCGATCGCCGTCACGTCCACCGATCGAGCCCGGTCTGGACCTGCGATTCGGCGATCCGCTCGAAGCCCCGCTGTACCTCGTCGGCCGCGACGCCCCACTCGTCGACGACGTACGCTCTGGCGGCCTCGACGTCTGGGTTCACCGACGTGTCGACGTCGGCGGCGACCGCCGGCGGGTTCATGAACAGGTCGCGGATCGCCTCGGCGTTCGGGATCTCGGCGCCGCGGTCCTCGAGGACTCCCCATAGGTCGCCGTGTTCTTTCACCGCCGCCACCGCCGTCTTCGGGCCGACGCCGTGGATCCCCTCGTTGAAGTCGGTCCCGCACAGCATGGCGGCGTCCACCAGTCCCTGCCGGTCGAGTTCGAGCTCGTCGAGCGTCGCCGCGAGGTCCATACACTCCGGGTCGCCCTTGCTCGTCAGCTGTCGGAGCGTCGTGGGCGCGCCGAAGAGCAGGCTGTCGTAGTCCTCGCTGCCGGCGTGATCGACCGCGCCCGTCGCGGCCATGTGCGCGCACTGGGCTTCCCCCTCGGCGGGGGCCTCGACGATCGGCACGTCGAGCAGCCGGAGCAGTTCGCGGGTCGTCTCTTGGATGACATCCGTGAGCCGCTGGGTGCGCGCATCGAGTCGGGCGGCCTCAACGGCGTCGCCGCGCTCCGCCGCGGCCGCCCTCCGCTCCTCGGCCGCCTCGCGTTTCGCTCGGCGGTCGGCCACCTCGTCCGATTTCAGTTCCGTCACGTCCCCGTCGAACACCATCACCGGAATCAGGTCGTGTTCGAAGAACTTCGGGAGCCCCTGTACGACCCCGATCAGGTTCGCGACCTCCACCCCGTCGTCGGTCGTGTACGCCTCGTCGGACGTCCACTTCACCGTCGTCGTGAGGTAGCGGTACAGCCAGTTGTGCGCGTCGACGGCGACGACGCTCCCCTCGATCTCCTCGAAGGTCACGTCTCGAATGGCGGCGAGATCGCGCAGGTCCGCATTTCCCATGCCCGACACTCGTGGCGGTCGGTGAAATATCGACCGCTCCGCCTGCCGATTGTGAGGCGTTTATGTGTGTCAGCCGACTAGGTTACCCATCGAATGGTCTCGCCGTTCGACGTGTTGGGAGTCGACGAGGACGCAGACGAGGCGACGATCGAACGGGCCTATCGCGAGCGTATCAAGCAGGCCCACCCCGATCAGGGGGGAACTCTTGAGGAGTTTCAGCTCGTCAGGCGCGCGTACCGCGAACTCGACGACAGGGACGAACACGGCGACGAGAGCGCGACCGGCGCGGACGACGCCGACGTCGCCGACATCGACCTGACCGACGAGGACGGCGACGCCGGGGTGGAGCCGATCCGCGTGGAGTTCCTCGATTACGAGGTGCTCGACGACTACGGCTGGTCGCTCGACGACGACGACCTGTTCCGGAAGGCGTCGCACGCCGATCTCGACGAGACGTCGCACGGGCGACTGCTCGTCCACCCCGACGAGAGCCTGCTCGAAGGGGCGGAAAATCGCGGCTTCGGCTGGCCGTTCTCGTGCCGAGGCGGGGCCTGTGCGAACTGCGCCGTCTACCTCGTGGAGGGCGAGCTCTCACAGCCGGCGAACCACATCATGCCGGACGACCTCGCCGAGCGTGGCTTCCGGCTCTCCTGTAACGGCTATCCGGTGAGCGACGAGCTACGGGTCGTGTTCAACGTGAAACACCTCGCCGAACTCGACGACCTCATCCTCCCGCCGGGCCCGTTCACTCGACGATAGTCACCGCCGCAGTCCGTCCTCTCAGAACGCGTCGGCGACCGCGGCGACGATCGCGTCTTCGACGGCGTCGCGCTCTCCCGAGAGGAACTCGATCTTCCCCTCGCGGAGGCCGGCCGTGGTGACGTCGGCGGCGGGCGCGAGCTCCGACGCGCGCGCGGCCACGTCGCGAACCGACACGTCGGCTGTCGTCCGCAGATACAGCTCGTCGGTGCCGATGCCGACGGTCGCGTACGCCTCTCCGTTCGCGTTCCGCCGGTGGAGGTCGTCGAGGAGCAGCGGCGTCGGCGGGAAGTCGTAGCGGTGGGTGTAGCCGTCGGTGTCGAGCAGCGCGAACTCGACGCCGTCGACGGCCTCGGTGACGACGTTCTCGCTCGCGGTGCCGACCTCCGTCTCCAGCTTCTCGCGGAACTGCTCGGAGACGTGCGCGGCGAGGTTGCCGCCGTCCTCGAACAGCAGGTCTGTGACGAGTTCGCGTTTGTCCTGGTACGACTGGTAGTACGCTTCGAGGGCGACCGCCTCGCGAAGCTCCGCGACCCGCTCGGCGTCGTAGCCGGCGTCGCGCGCGAGGTCGACGTAGCGGTCGGGGGTCTCCTCCCAGTAGCTCACCGCCGGCAGGTGGCGGAGGTCCGCGCGGACCTCGTCGTTGACCGCAGAGGCCAGCGACGCGACGAGCGCGCCCGTCGAGAGGTCGGCGTCGACGCCGTCGATCTCGGGCGACACGAGCGTGTCGACGGCCTCTCGCGTCTCGGCGTCCGCGACTTCCGCGTCGACGACGACCGCGTCGACGCCGTAGACGGAGAGCAGATCGATCCCGTCGGCGGACTCGACGGTCGAGCCCGTGCCGACGAGAAGGAACAGCGGGAGCTTCTCGTCGTGGCGGTCGCGGTCCTGGAGCATGCGAGTCGCGTCGTTCGTCGCCGCGTCCATGTCGTACACCGGGTCCTCAAGCGGCCGCCGAGTGAAGTAGTGGTACTCGGCGTCGCTTTTGGCGTGTTCCTCGCGGATCAGCGGGAGGACGGCGCGCTCGACGGCCGCGCCGGCGACGTAGCCGTCGGCTGTGGCCGGGTGACGCACGACGATCGGACGCGATTCGAGGACAGCGCGACGGATCGCCTCTGCGGCGTCGAGCAGTCCGTCGGCGAGCTGCGCGACCGACTCATCGCCCGCGAGCGGCTGGAGCCCGTCGGGGCGAGCCTCGTCCGTGAGCGCCTCGGCGAGCCGGCGACGGACCGCTTCGGCCTCCGCGCCGTCGAGGAGGACGAGCGCCTCCGACTCGACCTGCACGTCGCCCCGGTGACTCTCGACCTCTCCGTCGATCCGGACCGCGTCGCCGACTTCGACGTTCGGATGGGCGCGCACGCCCGGCTCGACGAACGCGGCCACGTCGACGACGCCGGTCTCGTCGCCGACCTCGAACACGGTTGGGCCGCCGGTCTGACGGACGCCGACGACCTCGCCGTCGATCCGGACCGACTCGCCGATCGCGTCCGAGAGCGTGCCGATCTCGACGCGCTCGCGGTCGTCGTCGAGGTCGTTCTCGTCGGTCGCGTCGCTCTCGTTGTCGTCGCCTTCGGCTTCGGATTCGGCTTCCTCGGCGTTGGCGGACGCCGCCGCGTCGGTGTCGTCACCCACGTCGTCGCTCTCGTCGTCACCCACGTCGGCGGGCTCGGGTTCGGCCGTCTCCGACCCGTTCGTCTCGGATCCGCTCGCCGCTGACTCGTCCGTTCCGTCTTCTGCCGTCTCCGTGTCGACCGATCCGCTTCCGTCGGCTGCGTCGTCGGCGTCCGTCTCGTCTTCGCCCTCGTCGGGGAGGTGTTCGGTGTCGCCGTCCTGCACGAGTATCCCGCGGAACTCGCGGTCGGCCTGCCGGATCGACCACGCGAGGTCGATGTTCCCGTTGTCGCGAACGCCCTTGACTTGGACGAACACCTCGTCGCCCGGCTCCCAGTCGAGGCTGTCGAGCCGACGATCGAGCTCCGAGCGGTGGAGGAGTCCAGTCACACCGGGCGCGAGGTCGACGAACACGCCGAACTCGGCGTAGCCGTCGACGACGCCGCGGTAGAATCTGCTCGGGACGAGCTGGTCGGGGGAGTTTCCTTGGAAGTCGAACGCGACGTCCTCTTGGTGTGAATCGCAGATACGACCGCCACCGTCGACGTCGACGCCACAAATGATACAGGATCCCATTTGAGTACACCGAGAATCTCGGGCCTAAAACGGTTGTCGAAACCCGTGTGAGAGCACGCGGGAGAAATCGCGGGAGTTGGTGGTTCCGGTGGTGACCGTGACAGATCGCGTGCCACATCCCGGTGGACACGCCGCGTCGGCGTCACCCGAGTACGGTACGGACCGCCGCGATGACCCGGTAGCCGACGCCGTACCCGAGCACGGCCGGCGGGAGTCCGGCGACGACCGCTCGCGGGAGGGTGGTCCGGTGGACGGTCCGGATCCCGACCACGAACAGCGCCGTCGCGTACGCGCCGCAAACGATGCGCAGCACCGGAATCGGCGGTCCGGCGAGCGCCATCGGCGAACTCGCGTACGCGACCACCTGCACGGTTTCGCTCACGCCAGCTCGGTCGCGGAGGCCGAACCCGCGGTCGTAGGTGACGCTGGCGATCACCACGGACAGCGTCGCGACGGCCGCGGTCAGGTGGAGCCCGACCGGTGCCGCGAGCGCGGCCACGAGGAGGAGCACCACGAGCGCGGAGACCGCGACGGAGCCGACGATTCCGGGGACCGCCGCAGGGTCCGCGAGAGTCCAGCCCAGCGTGTACGCGACGGCGACGGCGACCGCGAAGGTCAGCCCGGGAGCCTGATCGCCGGGACTGACTCCGTTTGCGAACAGCCGCCGCGGGCGAACGAGCACCTCGATCCACGCGCGAGCGATTCCGCGCGCCCCCCGCGCACGTCCGCCCGCAGGATCATCGATCCACGAGGTCACGGTCGCTCGTAAGGGCGGACGGGATAACCCCGTTCCGATCTCTAGATATCTCCTCTGATAACCGGCGGGTAACTGATTATACGGAGCACAGCGGAGGTCCGGTCGAATGCGCGCGCTCCGAGACGACGATCGAGGGTTCACGCCGCTCGCCGGGTCGGGGCTACTCGTCGGTATCGTCGTGGTGCTCTTGGCGCTCGTCGGTGCCGCGATGATCGGTCTCATCGACGGCGTCGCCCCGCCCGACGCGGAGTTCGAAGCCGAACGGGACGGAGGCGAACTCGTCGTCGTCGCCAACGGCCCCGATCCGGTTCCCGCACAGGAGCTGTACGTCCGCGGCGAGGACCCGGACGGAAATGTCCAGTTCGGGGGGTGGCCCGGCGACGGCGTCGTCCAGCCCGGCGACCGCGTCCCGGTCCCGAACGCGACCGGCAACGAGCAGTTCGATATCGTCTGGGAACCGATGGCGTTCGATACCCGTGAGACGCTGGGCCGGTACGACGGCGAGGACTCCGACATCGAGGAGTGGGCAGAGGGCGGATCCGGACGCGATCCCCTCGGTTCGACCGCCGTCTGAGACCGGTGTTCTCGGGGCCCGTCTGCTCTCGCTGGACGCGGTCTACTCCACCGACACCCACGCGCCGCGCTCGTCGGCCTCCTCGATCGCAGCGAGCACGCGCTGGACCGCGTAGCCGTCGGCGAACGACGGCGAAAACTCGCGGTCGTCGGCGACCGCGGAGAGGAACTCGTAGCTCTCGTGGACGAACGTGTGTTCCCAGCCGATCACGTGTCCGGGCGGCCACCAGCGGTCGACGTACGGGTCGGTCTCCTCGGTGACGAGCACCGTCTCGTAGCCGCGGGACTCCTCGCGGAGCACCTCCAGTTCGTTGAGCCGCTCCAGTGAGAACTTCAGGCTCCCCTTCGATCCGTGCACCGCGACCGTGTGATCGTTCTTGTGGCCCGCGGCGACGCGGCTGGCCTCGAAGCTCCCGGCCGCGCCCGACTCGTACGCGACCTGTGCGGCGTAGGCGTCGTCGACGGTCACGTCCCGGTACTCCTCGACGTCGCCGCCGTCGTCGTACACCGGGCGCTCGTCGACGAACGTCGTCAACTGGCCGGACACCCGATCGATCGCGCCGACCCGGTCGCCGACGAGGAAGTTCGCGAGGTCGACCGTGTGCGCGCCCAGATCGCCGAGCGCGCCCGACCCAGCGAGGTCGGCGTCCATCCGCCACGCCCAGGGCGCCTCGGGGTCGACGAGCCAGTCCTGCAGGTATCGGCCGCGGACCTGCCGTATCTCGCCGAGTTCGCCGTCCTCGATGAGGCCCTTAGCGTATCGGACGGCGGGGACGAACCGGTAGTTGAACGCGGCACCCGCCGGAACGTCCGCGTCAGCCGCGGCGTCGCGCATGGCCGCCGCCTCCTCTAACGTCGGCGCGAGCGGCTTCTCACAGAGGACGGGGACGCCGGCTTCGAGGGCGGCGATCGACGGCTCCGCGTGCACGTGGTTCGGACCGAGGTTGTAGAACACGTCTACCTCGTCGAGCGCGTCCTCCCAGTCGGTCGCGGTGTTCGCGAAACCGAATCGCTCGGCCGCGTCCGCGAGGGCGTCCTCGTCGCGCCCGACGAGCGTGTGACGCTCGACCGCGGGCGCGTCCGGGAAGAACATCGGAAGCCGCGCCAGCGCGTTCGCGTGCGCCTTACCCATGAATCGATACCCCAGCACGCCGATCCGCAGTGGTTTCTGTGTCATGATCGCGTCCTCACTCCGTCCAGTAGACGTCTCCCTGTCGCGTCTCGAAGACCGCGCGGTCGAGCACGTCGACGGCCTTCTCTAACCCCTCTCGCGAGGAGGTGAGCGAGTCCTCGTGTTCGATGGAGAGCGCTCCCTCGTAGCCGACCATCCGGAGCGTGGAGACGAGGTCCTTCCAGTGTCCTTCGTCGTGGCCGTACCCGATCGATCGGAACAGCCACGATCGGTCGGCTTCCTCCGTGTAGCTCGTCGTGTCGAGGACTCCCTTCACCCGGCTCTCGGACTCGTACACCTTGGTGTCTTTGGCGTGGACGTGGTGGATCGCGTCGTGTTCGCCCAGAAACCGGATCGCCTCGGTCACGTCGATCCCCTGCCAGTAGAGGTGTGAGGGATCGAAGTTCGCGCCGATCCGGTCGTTCGTCGCCTCCCTGAGCGTGAGCATGCCGGTCGGCTCGTAGACGAGCATGTTCGGGTGCATCTCGATGGCGACGTCGACGTCGTGGTGGTCGGCGTGTTTCGCTAGGTCGCTCCAGTAGGGGATCGCCACCTCGTCCCACTGGTACGCCAGCGCGTCGGCGTGTTGGCTCGGCCACGGGGCGGTGATCCAGTTCGGCGTCGAATCCCCCGGTGCCCCGGCGGGGAGTCCGGAAAAGCACGTGACGGTGTCGACGCCGAGCAGGTCGGCGAGCCGGATCGCCTCCCGAAGCTCGCGGTCCGCCTCTGCGGCCCGCTCGTCGTCCGGATGGAGCGGGTTGTTGTGCGTGGCGAGAGCGGAGATCCGGAGGCCGTGATCGGAGAGCACAGCGAGCAGGTCCGCTCTGGATCGCTCGTCTTCGAGATATCGCTCACGATCGACGTGGTCCTCGCCGGGCCACCCGCCGACGCCGAGTTCGACGGCGTCGACACCGACGTCGTCGAGATACGCGGCCGCATCGTCGATCGATTCACCACCCAAGGGAACAGTTAGCACGCCGATGTCCATGCGAGATATTAGTACAACGCATCGAATAAATCTTCAGGATGTGTCCACGGGGAGCCGGTCGTCACGACGTGATCTTCGACGGCGGTGGTACGCGACGGAACGACAGCGGATCCGCGGTGTGCCGCCGGAGATCCCGCCTCGGAACGGCTGAGGTTCCGATTCACTCGCATCCGGGAGTCGGACCACATGAGGTTTTAACGGATGGAGCGTGTATGCCGGATATGGGAATCCTCTCTCGCGCCTCCTACGTCATCCGCTCGAAGGTCAACGCCCTCCTCAACCGAGCGGAGGACCCGACGGAGTCGCTCGACTACTCGTACGAACAGATGCGCGACGAACTCCAGGACGTCAAACAGGGGATCGCCGACCTGACGACCCAGAAGAAACGCCTCGAGATTCAAAAGCGGAAACTGGAGGAGAACGTCGAGAAACACAACCGGCAGGCCCGCGAGGCGGTCCAGCAGGACCGCGACGACCTCGCGCGTCAGGCCCTCGAAAAGAAGAAATCGAAGATGAGCCAGATCGAGGAGCTGGAGGGACAGATCGCGGACCTGAACGACACGCAAGAGCAGCTCGTCGAGAAGAAGAACAAGCTCCAGAACCGCATCGAGGAGTTCCGCACGAAAAAGGAGACGATGAAGGCCCGATACGAGGCCGCGGAGGCGTCTTCGCGCGTCTCGGAGGCCATGACCGGCGTCGGCGACGAGATGGAGGACGTGAGCCGCTCCATCGAGCGCGCCGAAGAACGCACCGAGGAGATGGAAGCGCGCTCGGAGGCGATGGACGAACTCGAAGACTCCGGGGCCTTCGAGGACGCGCTATCCGACAAGGACAGCATCGACCGAGAGCTTGAGAGCCTCTCGACGAACAGCGAGGTCGACGCCGAACTCGAGACGCTCAAGGGCGACCTCGGCAAAAGCGACGGAGCGTCCGACGCGGGATCCGAGAGCACCGACGAGGAGATCGACGCCGAACTCTCGGACATCGAGTCCGACATCGACGCAGACGACCTCGAATCGGACCTCGACGACGACGCGGACACCGACGTCGAGCTAGAGGAGTCCGAGGTCGACGCCGACGAGCCGCGAAACTGATGCCGCACCGCTCGGATCGTCTCACTCGTCCGGGCGTCGTCGGGCCCCGGTCCCCGCTCGGCTCTGGTCCCCGAGCCGGATCTCGCCGTCCGTCAGTCCGATCCCGTCGTACGGATCCTCGGCGAGCAACAGCGACCCGTCGATGTCGGCGTAGTCGAGCAGCGGTGCGAGCTGTGCGGCCGCCGCTATCGACGCGTTCGACTCGATCATGCAGCCGCACATCACCTCCAGCCCGTGGGCGCGCGCCGCCGCGATCAGTCGCCTCGCCTCCAGTAGCCCGCCGGTCTTCATCAGCTTCAGATTCGCGATGTCACACCGGTCGGCGATCGCGGGGACGTCGGTGAGCGTCACGCACGACTCGTCTGCAGCGACGGGCAGCGCCGACCGTTCGTAGACGAATCGGAGGCCGTCGGGGTCACCGGCGGGCACCGGCTGCTCGACGAACTCCACGTCGCGGTCGGCGAGCCACTCGCTCTTTCGGACGGCCTCCCGCGGCGTCCACGCCTCGTTGGCGTCGACGCGGAGCCGTGCGTCCGGTGCGGCGTCGCGGACCGCGTCGACGAGTTCGCGGTCGCGGTCGGTGCCGAGCTTGAGCTTGAGTATCGGATAGCCGGCCTCGGCCGCTGCGGCAGCCTTCTCTCTGACGCGGTCGGTCTCATCGAGCCCGACGGTGAACGACGTGGCGGGCGCGGCCGCGGGGTCGAGCCCCCACAGCCGGTACAGCGGAACGCCGAGCCGCTTGGCGGCGAGGTCGTGGACCGCGATCGACACGGCGCAGCGAGCGGCCGGGTTGTCGTTCACGACGGCCGCCATCCGAGACTCGATCTCGTGGAGCGCGTGCGGGTCGCCGACCGACTCGACGGCGGCGAGGAGATCCGGAAGCACGGCTTCGACCGTCGACGCGGTCTCGCCGTAGTGCGCCGACGGGGCCGCGCCGCCGACGCCAGTCATTCCTCCGTCGTCCGTGACGCGGACGATCACGTTCTCCGCGTCGGTCTGGGTCCCCCGCGAGATGGTGAACGGGTCCGAGAGCGGCAGCGAAACCCGCTCGAACTCGGTGTCGAGGTTCATTCGTCGCCGAGGCCCGCGGCGACGATGCCGTCGACGATCGCCTCTGCGCCGTCGCGGACGGGGTCCGCGGCCGGCTCCCCGACGTCGGCCGCGAACGACGCGACCGCGTCTGCCGCCGTCTCGTCGTCGTCGATATCCTTCGTGTTGAGCGCCCCGGCGACGACCGTCGTCTCGTTGATCGGGTCCGCGAGCCCCTCGTACAGGTCGACGTACTCAGAGACGGGTAGGAGGTCGAACGACTCGTACCCGTGAATGGCCTCGCGGCCGGCGGCGTGACAGAGTACGAGTCCGTCGGCCATCGATCCGTGGAGGATCCCGCAGGTGACAGCCGAGTAGGCTGGGTGAACGATGCTGCCCTGTCCCTCGACGACGAGCAGGTCCCGGTCGTCGCCGACCTCGACGAGCATGTCCTCGACCGCGCCGGCGGTGAAGTCGGAGACGACCCGATCGATCGGGTTCCCCCACCCGGCGATCATGATACCGGTCTGTCCGGTCGGGACGAACGCCGCGTCGATCCCGCGCTCGCGGGCGGCAGCGACGATCTCCAGTGAGGCCGTCATCTTCCCGACCGAGCAGTCGGTACCGACCGTGCACACGACGTCGGCGTCGACATCGCCCGAGGCTCCGGTCGCGACCGTGAGATCGTCGTCGGGCTCGCGGACGTCGACGAGATCGACGCCGTGTTCGTCGGCCAGCGCGGCCAGCTCCGCGTCTTCGTTGAGGAAGTAGTGGAGCCCGCTCACCACGTCGCAGCCGGCCTCGATCGCGGCCTCGACGTCGTCGCGCCACGACTCGTCGAAGCCGCCGCCGATCGGCGCGATCCCGATGTATAATGCGTCCAGGTCGCCGTCGGCGGCCGCGTACGCGTCCGCGAACGACTCGACGATCGGCGCGTCAGCAATATCGGGGACGTGTTCGTTCACGCGGTCGCCGGCGCGGTCGCGGTCGAGGACCGCACGGACGTCTTGGTCGCCGTAACGCATCACGCCGAGGGCGGTCTTCGCGCGGTCGGGGAACTTCTCGTGGGCGAGGATGACGATCCGTTCGTCGCTCATGATCGGTCCGTTGCCCCGGGAACGCTTAAAAGAGTCGAGGTGGCCACGTCGCCGAGACGCCGGAAGCGAAGCGTCCGGGAAACCCCGGTCATGCACGAGACGCCAAACACGTTGTATGCACACATATCACATGGTGACGACGAGAAGGGCAAGTGTATTATTCTCCAGTGTTACCACCAGAGTATGTCTGAGACAGCTTCGGGTGTGACCGCTCCTTGGGGAGTCCGAATTCGCGAGTATCTCGCCGGGATGGGGCCGGCGTGGATCGCCGGTGCCATCGCCGCCGGTCCGGCGTCGATGGCGAGCCTGATAACCGCCGGCGCGCGGTTCGACTACGCCCTGCTCTGGGTCGTCGTCCTGTCGGCCGTCGCCGGCACGCTCGCGCAGTACCTCGCGATGCGTCTCGGGCTTCTGACGGAACGCGGAGTCGTCGAGGTCGTCGAGCGTCACCTCGGCGAGTGGTGGGCGTGGATCCTCGTCGCGGACGTGGTCGTCGCCGCCGGGGTCGCACAGCTGGTGATCATGAACACCGTGGCAAGCGTCTCGGCGACCATCACGGGCGTCGACGCGCGGATCTGCGGCGCTGCGTGGGCGCTCGTTCTCGTGGTCGGGCTGGCCGGCAAGGGGTACCGATTCGTGGAGTTCGTCGCGAAGGTGCTGGTCACCGCGGTCGTGGTCGCGTTCGTCGCGTCGCTCTTCGTCGTCCCGATCGACCCGTCGCGAGCGGTCGCGGGGCTCGTCCCGACGCTCCCCGCCGGTAGCGGCGTCGTGGCCGCGGGCATCCTCGGTGGCGCGGTCCACATCACGCTCATCACCATGCACTCGTACACGATGCGGGCGCGCCAGTGGACCGGCAGCGAATACCGCCTCGCGACGGTGGACGTGGTCACCTCTATGCTCGTCGCGTTCGGAGTCTACAGCGTGGCGACGTTCCTCGTCACCGCGAGCGTCCTCACCGACCCGAGCCTCTCGACAGTGGGGGCGGCACAGGCGCTCGGTCCGCTGGCCGGCTCGGCCGCGCAGTGGCTGTTCCTGCTCGGTCTCGGCGGCGCGGCCGTCTCCACGCTCGGGGGGAACACGCTCGTCCCGCCGTTCCTCGTCGCGGACAAACTCGGGTGGGGAACGACGGTCGAGGACACGCGATACCGCGGGCTACTCGTGGCCATCGCGCTGTTGTCCGCCCCGGGCGCGTTCATCGGCGGAGAAGTCCTCGGCCAGCTCGTTCTCGTGCTCGCGCTCGGCACCGTGGGAACTCCCTTCGCGATCGTCGTCGTGTTGTACCTCCTGAACTCCGACGCCGTGCCCGAGGGCACGTCGACGCTCGCGAACCTCGGCGGAGCCGCGCTACTGCTGATATCGGGCGGGCTGGCGGTCAACTTCGTCATCGAACAGATTGGCGGCGGGATCGACCTCCTCACGGGACTCGTCGTCGCCTTCGCGGCGGCGCTGGGGCTCGCGACGATCGGTCTGCTCGCCAAGTTACTCGCAGAGGCGTACCGCAGCGCGGCGTGACGAGACCAACCACACCGCAACACGCCGCGTATATTCGCGGTCGGCGTCAGGCGTCGCCGCCGACGAACTGCGCCGCGCCCTCGTAGAACCAGTAGCCGTTCTCGCGCATTACTCGGCCGAGTTCCTGATGGAACTCGACGAAGTCGTCGAACTCCTCCGTTTCGACGCTCTCGAATATCTCCTCGACGGAGACGACCGTTTCGAAGTCGATCCGGACGGGATGGTCGCCGTACTGTTCGACGTACTCGGTCGCCGACAGCGGGAAATCCTCCTCCTCGTCGATCTTCTTCGCGAGGACGGCGTGGCCGTACTTCCGTCCTCCCTCGCTCCCCTGTTCTCCGTCGGGGTCGTGTGGCCAGTCCATGCGAACCGATTCGTCGGTCCCGGGCATAGTCATTTCGGAACCTGTGACGGACTGACTCGCTCCGAACGCCGTCGCGATGGTGGCGGCCTCGACGGCGGTATAAACGTCTCTCGCCGTCGTGCGGTTTTTACTTATAAGGGAGTGGGTTGGGGCGGATTTGAACCGCCGGCCTCCTCCATGTCAAGGAGGTGTCATAACCGGACTAGACTACCAACCCTTCAGGGGCGTTCAATCGCAATTCGTGGTATCCGGGGGATATAATTGAACCTTTCGTTTCGGCCGCCCGCGGTAGGCCGCGGTCAGTCGATCCGAGCGCCGCCGCTCGATCCGACGCGTCTCCCGGTGACGCGCTTTCGACTGTCTTTTTTGTGATCGACGAGAGTGTGCTCGCATGGTTGATCTCTCCGCTCGCACCGACAGGCTCGACGAGTACCTCGACGCGCGCGGCCTCGAAGCGGTCTGGTTCGCCAAGCCGAACGGCTTCGCGTGGCTCACCGGCGGAGACAACGTCGTCGACGACGACGCCGATATCGGCGTCGCCGCGGCCGGATACGACGGCGAACTCCGCGTGATCGCCGACAACATCGAAGCCGACAGGCTCGCCGACGAGGAACTGCCGGACCGGTTCGACGTCGAATCGTTCCCGTGGCACGCCTCGTCGCTCGCCGAGGCGGTCGCTGATCGGTCGCCCGCTCCCGCGGCCGCGGACTTCGACGTCCCCGAGTTCGACCGCGTCGACGGCGGTCGCCTCCGACAGCCCCTCACCGACGACGACGTCGAGCGATACCGCGAACTGGGACGCGAGGCAGCCGCCGCCCTCGAAACCGTCTGCCGGAACCTCGAACCGGACGATCCGGAGTACGAGGTCGCCGCCGGCATCGACATCTCGCTCGCGTCCCGCGACGTGAACACCCCCGTCGTGCTCGTCGGCGGTGCCGAACGCGCACAGGCGTATCGACACTACACGCCGACCGACGCGACCCTCGGGGACTACGCGCTGGTCTCGGTCACCGCCGAGCGCGCCGGGCTGTACGCCTCGCTCACGCGCACCGTCGCCTTCGACGCACCGGAGTGGCTTGAAGAGCGTCACCGCGCGGCCGCCCGCGTCGAGGCGACCGCGCTCGCGGCGACGGAGGCGGCCGCGGCGGGCGACGGCACTGCCGCGGACGTCTTCGCTGCGATCCGCGAGGCATACGACGCCGTGGGTCACCCGGACGAGTGGCGCGAACACCATCAAGGGGGTGCTGCTGGCTTCGCGGGCCGCGAGTGGATCGCCACACCCGAGAGCGACGAACCGGTTCGGTGCCCCATGGGATACGCCTGGAACCCGACGGTGCAGGGAGCGAAAAGCGAGGATACTCACCTCGTCGCGGCCGACCGGACCGAGACGCTCACGAAGACCGGTCAGTGGCCGACACACGACGTGGAACCCGTCGCAGTCCACGGAATACCGGCCGAGCCGAGAGAGCTGACCGCGCCGGTGATCCGGTGATGCGACGGAGAACGCGGCGGGACGGCTGGCGGATCCGGCCGTTCGATCAGTAGACGTACTCGCTCTCGTCGATGCCGACGTAGTCCTTCTTGACGCGGCGCTTGTTCCACTTGTACGCCAGTAGCAGTTTCATCGACTCCCAGCCGGAGCGATACGGCTGTGAGAGCAGGCCGTCGCCTGCCTCTGCCGCGAGCATCGCGTCCGCCGCCCCGATGATCCGGTTCCAGTCGTCCGAGTCGTACTCCGCGACCATGTCTGCCATCGTCACGTTCCGGACGACCTCGTCGCCGATTGCCTCCTTCCATCGTCGGTTGTACGACCCGAGGTCGCCCTCAGCGGCGAGTTCGCCCGCGATCGCGCCGGTGCGGACCGCCACGTGGTCGCCCCCCTCGTGGAAGGCGGAGGTCGTCCCCATCGCACCGCCGGCGACGGCGATACCCGCGCCCGTCGGCGAGTCGATGGGTCGTGTCGAGGAGATCGGGTACGTCTCCGTTCCGCCGCGCTTGCCGGCGTCCTCGACGAGCGGGAACTCCTCGTCGATGTCGTACTCTTCGCCGTACTGCCACTCCAAGAGCCGCCGGACGTACTCGCCGCCCTGCGGGATCGAGTCGTCCTCGGAATCGAGCAGCGCGTACGCGTCGCGGTCGAACTCGTCGATGTCCAAACCGATCGGCATCGTGAGCCCGATCCGACAGATGCGGTCCGCGTTCGGGAAGATCCACGGGTACGCGGTCTCGCCGGGCATCACGCCCCACCAGAAGACGATCGCGTCGTTCACCTCCTCGTACACCGCCTCCGGGACTCGGCGATACTCTTGGTACGCGATGTGGTTCGCCGTCCGCGAGGCGAGCCGCTCCGACGCGGGTGCGTCGGCGGGGAGGTACTCGTCCAGCACGCGGTTCGTGATCGTGCGTTGCGGTCCGTCGGCGAGGACGACGAAGTCGCCCCCGACCGACTCGCCGGAGGCGAGGTCGACGACGTGACGCGGTCGGTCGGCGTCGGCCGTGCCGGGAGCTATTGACCGATCTGTGTCGACGTCACGGACGGATACCCCGGTTCGGTACTCGGCTCCGGCGTCTTCCGCCCGGTCGCGGAGCCAGTCGTCGAACCGCGCGCGGTGGAAGGTGTAGCCGAACTTGTCGTACGAGGAGTCGATACCGGTCGACGTGAGCGTCGCCGACTCCTCGGGCCCGCGGAACTCTGCGCGGTTCAGCTCCCGCTGGAGGACGCCGTCGTCGAACTCGTCGGGATGGATTCCCATGATGTCGACCCAGTAGTCCAATATTCCGGCGGCGTCGGTCGAGTCGGGGCCGAGCCGGTCCCGATCGTCCCGCGGAACCCCCTTTTCGAGAACGAGGGCGTCCGCGTCGCCGGTCGCGGCCGCGTGCGCTGCAGCGGAGCCTGCCGGCCCGCCCCCCACGATCGCGACGTCTACGCGTTCCATACTCCGAGAGGTTCCCGTCCGAGTATTAAATTCACGGTCCCGACGCCTCGGACCGAGTCGTTCATCGTCGTTCGTTACTGGTTAGAGCGCCGGAGAGACACGTTTTAGACGATCCGGGGAAGCCGATCCGACACACATGGCACGCGAGACATGGGCGACACGGGCGGGATTCATCCTCGCCGCGGTCGGCAGCGCGGTCGGGCTCGGGAACGTCTGGCGATTTCCCTTCATCACCGGACAGGAGGGCGGGGGAGCGTTTCTCCTCGTCTACCTGCTTTTCGTCGCGCTGATCGGTCTCCCGGCGATCCTCGTCGAGTTCGTGATCGGGCGGCGCACGGAACTGAACCCCGTCGGCGCGATACGGGATCTCGGTAGCGGCGCGTGGAATTACCTCGGCTGGCTGTTCGTGGCCATCGGCTTCGTCATCTTATCGTACTACAGCGTCGTCGCGGGGTGGTTCCTTCGGTACACCCTCATCGGCGTCCTCGACGGCTACGCCGTCGCCGACACCGGCGAGGCACAGGCGCTGTTCGGCACCGTCGCAACCGGGATCGACACGCTGCTCTTCCACGCCGTGTTCATGGCGCTCGTCATCGGGATCATCGCCGCCGGCGTCCGGCGCGGTATCGAGATCGGCGTGAAGATCATGGTACCGGCGATCGTTGCGTTGCTCGTCGGACTCGCGGCGTACGGGTTCACTCTCGACGCGTCGACGGCGGCATACGGCTACTACCTCTCGCCGGACTTCGGCTACCTCGCGGCGAACTGGACGAGCATCCTCCCGGCCGCCGCCGGACAGGCCTTCTTCACCCTCTCGCTGGGCATGGGCGTGATGATCACCTACGCCTCCTATCTCGGCGAGGACCGGAACCTCGTGGCGGACGCGGGCGTGATCGCCAGCCTCGACACCCTCGTGGCGGTGCTCGTCGGGTTCGTCGTCTTTCCCTTCCTCTTCGCGGCCGGCCTCGAACCCGGATCGGGCGGCCCGGGCGGGATATTCGTGAGTCTCACGACGGCGTTCGCCGGGATCCCCGGCGGTCGCGTCCTCGGCGTCGTCTTCTTCGGGATGGTCGGAATCGCGGCCCTCTCGTCGGCGATCAGCATCCTCGAAGTGCTCGTCTCCTACCTGATGGACGAGCTGGGCGTCTCTCGCGTTCCCGCGTCGGCCGCACTCGGCGTCGCGGTCTTCCTGCTCGGGGTGCCGGTGACGATCGACCTGATCTTCCTCGACCTCTTCGATCTGCTCGCCGACGGCGTGCTGCTCGTGTTGGGTTCGCTGCTTCTCGCCCTGTTCGTCGGCTGGGTGATTCCCGACATCGCTCGCGAGGAACTCTCGCGAGGGATCGGCGACCTCGGTCCGTTCGGCGACGTCTGGATCTGGATCGTCCGCGTTCCGATCGTCGTCGTCGTGGCCGTCTCGCTGTACCTCGGAGTGGTCGACTACGTCGAGTTCCTCACGGTCGACTTCGCCGAGTGGCTGGCCGCGCGCTGACCGCCGCGGTCACTCGGTCGCGACCGCGGCGTAGTCAGCGATGATACCGTCGACGCCGGCCGACGCGAGGCGATCGGCCTGATACCAGGTCTCGACGGTCCAGACGTTCACCGCGCGCCCGTTCGCGTGCGCAGTCGTGACGATGTCAGCGTGACCGAACCTCGCGGCGTCGAAAAAGGGCGTTCCTCGAATCGCGTCGATCGGCGGATGGACCGCCTCGGCGTCGTGCTCTTGCGCGATGGCGAGTCCGTCGTCGATCGAGTCTGATACGAGCGGTGCGACCGGAGCCGAAGACAGCTCTCTGATCGCCGCGAGCGCGCCCTCGCAGAACGACGAGAACAGGCGGTCGTTCGGATGAGCGTCGACGACGGCGAGCACGTGTTCGACGAACGGTCGCCAGACGGCCGTCCGCGCCGCGAGCGCGTCTCCGTCCAGTTTCTCGCCCGGCCGGAGGTCCCATCGCCCCGGGTTCTTGAGTTCGACGTTCACGCCGACATCGGCGGGAACGGCGTCGAGCACGTCCGCGAAAAGCGGAACGGTCTCGTCGCTCGCCAACACCGTCGCGCTCGTGACGGTCGCGGTGTCGGTCTCCCAGACGATCCCCGTCGAGTCGGTGAGATCGACCGCTCCGTCGCGGCGGTCGCTCCCCGAGAGTTCGACGTCGTGGATCGCGACTATGTCGCCGTCGGCGGTGGGGACGACGTCGACCTCGATCCAGTCGGCCCGTCGGCGGGTCGGGTCGGGTGACACGACCGAACCCGGTGTTTCGGTCGGTGTGGTCGCGGTCGCCGCCTCGACGGCCGCGACAGTGTTCTCCGGATTCTCGCCCGCGAACCCGCGGTGGGCGACGAGCGCCGGCTTCCCGTCGCCGGACCCTATCATAGGGCGTCGATCACGGCGTCAACGACGACGCCGACCGACTCCGTGACGACCGTCTTGACTCGGGTGAAGACGCCGGGCGAGTCGTCGTCTGACTCCGTCTCTGCCCAGTCTCCGTCGTCAGTGGATTCGGTGCCGCTCTCGGTGGTTTCGTCCATCGTCGCCCACGTTCAGACGTGCTCTTCGTACGGCTGGACGACGACGATCCCGTCGGAGTCGTCGAACCGCATCTGGTACCGCTCGCCGGATTCTTGACCCACCATGTCGGAGAGGCTGCGGTTGACCTCGACGCTCGGAGAGGTTCCACTCCACGCGACGGTCGCGCTTGGGTCCGTCGCGACCGGGGGTTCCAAGACGATCGGGTCGCCATGAGTCGTCAGCGCGACGTAACCGGGGCCCTGCAGGTAGACGTTGCTGAAGCCCCCGGCGAACGAACCGGCGAGGCTGTCTATCGTGCTGATCTCGTACGACAGTGAATCCTCGAACGCGAGGACGTCCTCGCCGTTTACCGTGATCGACTCGCCGGCGTCCAGTTCGATGACCTGTACCTTCTTGCCCCCGTCGGCGAAGTAGACGTGACCCGCTCCCTCGACGGCCATGATCGGCGTTCCCTCGCCGGTTGCCGCCTCCTTGAGGAAGCCGGTGATCCCGCCTTCGGCGGAGGCCTTCCCGGTGAACGACACGTCGCCCGTGTACGCGATCATCGAACCGGCCTTCGCCATCACGGTGCCGTCGACGTCGACGTCGAGAGTGTAGCTATTCTCGCGCCGGAAGGGTTCGGCGCTGTCGGTCGGTGCGTTCGCGGAGGTGAACTGATCGAGATTCATGTGCGCGGGGACCGAGGCGCCCGAGTCGGCCGTGGCGGCCGTGGCGCTCGGCTACGTCGTGGTTCTCCCGTATGGTATTTGAATGGTGCGCTCGGTCTTCGGTTCCGGCCTCGGCGCGCGGCGCACGTCAGTAGACGACGAGTGCGAGGTACAACTGTCCGATCCCGGCGAGGACCATCACCGCGCCGGCGAGGCGCTTCAGCAGGTCGGCGTGTGCCATCACGCGGGTGGCGTTGCTCACGAGTCCGACGCCGGTCGCGACGGTCGTCGCGGCCATCAGGACGGCGACGGTGCCGGCGTAGACGCCGACGACGAGTATCGCGGTCTCCGTGGGAAGCGCGATCGCGCGAGCGACGACGCCGAGGAACACAGGCGCGACGCAGCCGGCACCGGCGAGGGCGTATCCCGCGCCGAACACGCCGAAACCGAGCACGCCGGCGCGGCGCTTCGGGAGTGAAACCGAGATCGACGGGGCCCGTCCGGCGGCCACGAGCAGGCCGAACGCGACGAGCAGCGCGCCGACGAGCGTCTCGAAGACGGTGATGTTCGAGAGCGTCGAGTAGCCGATCCGGACGGTGGCGCCGGCGAGCAGCGCGAACGTCACCAGAACGCCGACCGCGGCCGCGACGCCGCGCACCCCCGCCCCGAGGACCGATGCGGAGTCGGCGTCGACGGAGTTCACGTAGAAGCCGACGTATCCCGGCAACAGCGGGTACGCGCACGGCGAGAAGAACGTCGCCACACCGGCGGCCAGCGCGAACGGCACGTTGGTCGCGAGCGAGACGTCGGTCATCGGTCGCGCCGTCCCGTCATCGGTCGATCGCCGTTTCAATGCCGGTGACGAACTCCTCCGTGGTGTGCGTCCCAGAAGTCGCCCAGCGCACTCGACCCGTCGCGTCGACGGCGCGCGCACTCGGGTAGCCGCCGACGTTGAGCCGAGCCGCGAACTCGGCGGTCACGTCCGCTGCGACGAGCCAGTCACCGTCGTGCTCGGTCCACCAGTCGACTACCGTCTCTTCGCTCACCGATCTGCCGACCGGCTCCGTCGTCACCGAGACGAACAGCACCTCGTCGCCGATCCGATCGTTGGCCTCCGCGAGCGCCGGCATCTGCTCGGCACAGGGGGGACACCACGTCCCGAAGAAGTCGACAAACGTCGGTCGGTCGGGTGCGGGAAGCGTCACCTCTCCGTCGCGGCTCCCGGGCGCGTCGACCGTCTCAAGCGTCACCGGTTCGATCGGCTCCGGTGAGTTGTCACCGGACCCGCTGCCGTCAGAACCGTTTTCGCCGAGGGAATCGGTTTCCCTCTCGGGGGCACCTCCGCCGAGCGAGGCGGGGATCCCGCCCGTCGCGACGGCGCCCGCCCCACCGAGCATCCCGACGCTCGCGAGTCCGGCCAACAGGTCTCGGCGCCTCACGCGGTGACCACCCGCTCGACGTCGTCGACGAGCGATTCGATGTCCGTCTGCGGTCCCCTCGGATACGCCCGCTCGACGATCCCCTGCTTGTTCGCGAGGAGGATCAGCCCGTAGTGAGGGAACCGGTACTCCAGGTTCTCGTACTGGTCGGCCTCGGTCTTCTCGATGACGAGCCCGAAGTTCTCCTCCATCAGCGACTGGCCCGCCTCGTAGCTCTCTGGCCGGAGGAAGTGCCAGTTACCGGCGTCCAGATCGACGCCTTGCTGGCCGGCGTACTCGCGGAGGACCTCGGCGGTGTCGCGCTCGGGATCGAACGTGAGCGGCAGAAGCGAGAGTTCGTCACCGTACTCCCCCTCGGCGGCGGCCGCCTGCGCGCGCCGCAGCCGGAGGATGAGCGCCGGACAGACGCCGTCGGGACAGTGGGTGTAAAACGAGGTCCAGAGGACCGCGCGCTCGCCTTCGTAGTCGGCGACGGTGATCTCTTCGCCGGTGAGCGGATCGGGAACCGTGAAGTTCGGCATTTCGTCGCCGTAGCTCGGGTGGGCGGCCTCGCTCAGGTCCCGTTCCGGCGGACCGAGAACCGTCCCCTCGGCCCCGGAGGACCCCAGCGCTCCGAGACACCCGGCGGTTGCGGCGGTGGCGGTGACGCCGGTCACGGCGGTGACAGACCGGAGATAGGTGCGGCGATCCATGTGGATACCACAGTCTCGTGGATGCTCGTAAATGAACCTCGCGGCTGGTTGCACGCGGTGAACACAGCCGATCCGCGTCGCTCCGCGGCGACGCGACGCCGTCGAACCCACCACGGGCGGGCGCAAACGGTCTACCGTCGGCGGTGTGGAAGGCCTGCAATTCACGACCGGCCGTCACAGGTCGTGGTACCGTGACCCTCGCAAGCGTTATCCCCGAACGGGCAGTACGTTTGTTTGCAATGGCAAACGGTAAGGTTGACTTCTTCAACGACACTGGCGGCTACGGTTTCATCTCGACTGACGACGGCGATCTCGACGACGACGAAGACGTGTTCTTCCACATGGAAGACGTCGGCGGCCCGGACCTCGAAGAGGGCCAGGAAGTGGAGTTCGACATTGAGTCCTCCCCCAAGGGACCCCGCGCGACGAACCTCGTTCGTAACTAACTACCGGATCCTGTCGTCGCTCGACGCGACCGGCGACTGATTCCGATTTCTCACGCACTCGCTACCGAGCGAGTGACATCGTTCCGTCTCTTTCGGCGGCCGGCACCGTACCGCTCTCAGTCTCGCACGCGCCGACAGTCTCGCACGTGCCCGACTCACAGCCCCGGTACGTGTGTGGCACGCCCGATCGACCGTTTAAATACGAGCGCGGCCGAGATACGGCCGTGACCGATTCGATCCCGACCGGCTGCGGTCCGGTCGACGACCTGTTGGGCGGCGGCTTCGAACGCGGTGTCGTCACGCAGGTGTACGGACCGCCCGCGGCGGGGAAGACGAATCTCGCGCTCGCGGCCGCTGTCGAAGTCGCGGCCGGCGGCGATCGCGCGCTCTACATCGACACCGAGGGGCTCTCGATCGATCGCTTCGAGCAGATGGCGTCGGGGCGGCTCGACCGTCCGGACGCCGACGAAACGATCGAAGAGGTCGCCTCTCGGCTCGTGATCACCGAGGCGTACGACTTCGACGACCAGCGTGAGGCGGTCCGCGACGCCGAGGAACTTGCAGCCGAGATCGACCTGATCGTGTTGGACTCGGCAACCGGATTCTATCGCCTCGAACGGGCCGACGACGTCGAGACGGGTGACTCGCTCCGAGCGGTGGCGAAGCAGGTCACACACCTCCTCTCTCTGGCCCGCCGACACGATCTGGCCGTCGTGATCACGAATCAGGTGTTCACCGACCCCGACAGCGACCGCGACCGCGCGCTCGGCGGCAACACGCTCAACCACTGGACCGGTGCGATCGTCCGCGTCGACCGCTTCAGAGGCGGGAACCGTCGGGCGAGTCTCGAAAAGCACCGATCGAAACCGGCCGGTGACTCGGCCACGTTCCGGATAGTCTCCGACGGCCTCGCCGAAGGGACCGACGTTTGACCGACGTTTGACCGGCGGGTCGTACAGTCTTGCTGTCATTTTTGGTCACAATCCAAACGCGAAATTTAACCGCGCTGCGTCTAGCTAGTCTCCAATGAGCGAATCGAGGCGTCGAGCGTCGATCGCGGCCGTACTCGTCGTCATGTGCGTCCTCGTGGCGACGGTCACGCCGGCGGCGGTCGCTGCCGGCCTCGACCCGACCGGCGTCACAGGTGCCGCCGCCGACTGGGACGGAACCCGGGCGGGAGCGGGCGGTGCTATCGGCGACGAAGCGACCGCACCGTCCGTCTCGCACGCGGCGGCCGCCGGCGAAGGCTCGCGCACCGACCGGGACGCGATCGGACCCGGACTCCGGTCGACGAACGGAACGGTCGAGATCGTCGTGCGGTTCGGGGACACCGCACAGATCCAACAGGACCGGGCGAACGGAGGAGCCAGCGTCTCGACGACCGACCTCAAAACGAACGCCGAGGGGGCGCAGGCGGAGTTCGAGCGGTTCGCGTCGGGAAACGGCGCGATCTCGGTGGAGCGGAGCTTCTGGCTCGCGAACGCGAAACTGGTCACGGTCGACACAGATCGCGTGCCGATCGACCGGCTCCTCGAGGTTCCCGGTGTCGAGCGCGTCCACGAGAACTTCCGCGTCGAACTCGACTCCGCGGCGTCCGCGGCGTCCGCGAGCGCGGGGAGCGGCGGGCCCGGGTCGATGACCGGATCGGTCGACTCACCGACACCGACGGCACAGACCGTCTCCACCGCGTCGACCGACGCCACCTACGGCGTCGAGATGGTTCGCTCACCCGAGGTGTGGGAGACGTTCGAGACGCGCGGTGAGGGTGCGACGGTCGCCGTACTCGACACCGGAATCGACCCCGACCACCCGGATCTGACGGTGAGCGGGTGGGCGGAGATCGAGGAGAACGGCGGCGTCAATCAGTCGAGCGATACCCCGTACGACCCGAACGGACACGGCACGCACGTCGCCGGGACGGTCGCCGGGGGGAACGCGAGCGGCACGGCGATCGGCGTCGCACCCGAGGCGACGGTTCACGGGATCAAGGTGTTCCCGGGCGACGATCGAAGCGCCAAATTCAGTCGCATCATCGGAGGGATGGAGGCGGCACTGGACCCGGCGGTCGTCGGGGAGCAAGCGGACGTGATTCAGATGAGTCTCGGTGCAGACGGATACTATTCTGATTTCATCACCCCCGTACGAAACGCGCGCTCGGCCGGTACCGTCGTCGTCGCTTCCTCGGGGAATATAGGCCAAGGAACGTCCAGCACTCCCGCCAACGTCTACGACTCCCTCGCCGTCGGTGCCGTTGATGACAGTCGCAGTGTCGCGTCGTTCTCTAGCGGTGAGACTGTTGACACCTCCGAAGCGTGGGGATCGGACGCTCCAGGCGACTGGCCCGATGAATACGTCGTGCCTGACGTGTCTGCACCCGGCGTTGACGTGTACTCGACCGAACCGGGCGGCACGTACAACAGGAGGGACGGTACCTCGATGGCTGCACCGCACGTCTCCGGCGTCGCGGCGCTGATTATATCTGCGAGTTCAGAGACTGTCACGGACGGAGAACTCTACGACATCCTTCGCGACACCGCGAACCATCCGGAAAACGAAACTGGGCCCGACGACCGCTACGGAACCGGTATCGTCGACGGCTTTGCGGCGGTGTCGGAAGTGCGACCGTACTATCAAGTGTCAAATCTCTCTACCGCGTCGATCGTCGAGCGGAATGCGACGGTCGAAGCGACGGCGAACGTCACCAACGGAGGCGGAGTCGCCGGTGAGAATCGAACCGTCGAACTCCGTCTCACGAACCCCGACGACGGGACGAACACGACACTCAACGAGACGAACGTGTCGCTCGGAGCGGGCAACACAACGAGTGTGACGCTGAACGGAACCGTCCCCGACAGCTTCCCGACCGGAGCAATGGAACTCGGAGTTTTCTCTCCGGAAGAGAACGAGACCGCGCCGATCCGTGTCGCAGATGCGGTCGGGACGGTGAACGGCACCGTCACCGACGCGGAGACGGATACACCCCTCACGGACATCGACGTGGTCGTCCGGAACGGGAGCGAGCAGGTCGGCGAGACCGTGAGCGAGGGAGACGGAACATACGAGGTCGACGTGCCGGCTACGGATCTGAACGTCACCGCGAGCAACGCGACCTATCGACCGTCGAACGCGTCGGTGACGCTGTCGGGCTCCGGCAGCACCGCCACCGCGAACTTCTCGTTAACGCTCCGAAACGGGACCCTTGCCGGCGTCGTGAAGGCCAGCGACGGGCTCGCAGCGCCCGAGAACGCCACAGTGTCCGTCACAGACGAAACGAATGCAAGTGTCGCCGCGGTCGAAGCGGACGAAAACGGCATGTATTCACTCTCGCTCCGACCGGGCACGTACAACCTCACCGCGACCGCGCCGGACTTCGACTCGGCGACCAAGACGAGCGTCGCCGTCGAACCGAACGTGACGACCGACCCGGGCCTCGCGGTCGACCCGCTCCCCGGGGCGATGTTCGGCACGGTGACGAACGCCACCGACGGCGAACCGATTGCGGACACGTCTGTGACGGCGAGCAGACGCGGAGGCGGATCGCTCTCGAACGAGACGGACGCGAACGGGAGCTACGAGTTCACAGAGGCGTCCCGCGGAGAGTACACCCTGACACTCGCTGCTGACGGCTACGCTGGCGAGGATCGAACGGTTACCCTCCAACCGAACGGAACCGTCGAACGGAACGTCTCGCTCGAACCGAGAGCGGTGTTCACGGTCACGGACGTTTCCGGTCCGTCCGAGATCGAGCGTGGAACCGTCGGATCGTTCGACGTCTCGCTGCGTAATGACGGCCGTGCGACCGGCGACGCCACCGTCTCGTTCACCGTCGATCCCGCGGGGAGCGCCGATCCGGTTACTGTCTCGGACCTCGCCGTCGGCGCGACGAGCACCCCGTCGGCAGCGGTGGAAATCCCCGACGACGCCGACACCGGAACGTACCAACTGACTGCGTCGACGGCGGACGACTCGGACTCGGAACCGTTCACCGTAACCGAGGCGACTACGGTCGAAAGCGGGGGTCCTGCTCCGGATGCTGAAGACGATGGAGGTGGCGGCGGCGGAGGCGGTGGAGGTGGCGGCGGAGGCGGACTCGCACCGCCCGTCAACGACGAACCGGAGGAACCGGAAAACGGAACCGCCAACGAGACCGAAGCGGACGAAAACCCCGAAGACACGGCAGAAGAGTCGCCGACAGACGCCGCCGACGACGGAGACGACTCGGGCGGCTCGGACGCGGCGAGTGGGATCGGCGGCGGCTCCGACACCGAGGGAGCCTCGGAAGGGTCACCGGACGAAGGGGGAGTGACGGAAGGGGAGTCGGAAACGACCGACGGAAGCGTTCCCGGCTTCGGATCCGTGATCGCCGTCGTCGCACTGCTCGCGGCGGCGCTGGTCGCGAGACGAGAACCGTGAGGTGAGGAAATCGGCGGTGGAGCCTCGAGGCGCGTCGAAAACGTGGGTTGCGACTACAGCTCTCCGAGCTTGCGGAGGAGCTGTCCGCGGTACTCCTCGTCGGCGTTGACGCCTTTGATCTCCAGGACGTTCCGCTCTAGCTTGTCGAGCGCGACGTGGAACGCGTGTTCTGCGCCGTAGCCCTCGCCGGAGCCGCCGACCTGTCCCTCGTTGGTACGGAGGCGGATCTGACACTGAATCAGGGGAGTGCCGCGGAGCTTCTCTTTGTGCGCGTGGAGCCGGACGTGGGCGTGGATCACGTGCATAGCGGCGTACTTGTCCGCGACCTGCTCGATGGACTCGACGATGTGCTCGCGGGTGGTCGTATCGAGGAGGTCGACGTTGGTGATCTGCACGTCCATCGAGTCCTGTTCGGTGAACGTGAGCGCGCGCAGCACGTCGGTCTTGGTCACTATGCCGGCGACCGTGTCGGCGTCGTCGGGCGTGATGACGAGCCCGGAGACGTCGTTGTCGAACATCCGCTCGACGACGGCCTGCGCGGTCTCGTCGGCGGTGGCGGTGACGACGGGACTCGACATGATGTCGTAGACGGGGATGTCGAGCATCCGGTCGATGTCGCCGGCGCGGTCGCCGCTCCCCTGTCGCTCCTGGTCGCGGACGACGAACTCGACGATGTCGTTCGTGGTGACGACGCCGGCGAGATGGCCGTCCTCGTCGAGGGCCGGCAGCCGCGAGATGCCGTTCTCACGGAGCCGGTTGATCGCGCGGCCGATGCTGTCCTTCTCGCTGATCCCGATCACGTCTTCGGTCGCGATCTGGGCGACGGTGATCGCGTCGAGGCTGTCGATGACGGCCTCCAGAATCTGGTCGACCGTGATGATACCGTAGAGCTTCTCGCCCTCGTACACGGGCGCGATCTTCACGTCGCCCTCGACGAGGAGCCGAGCCGTCTCGCGGATGTCCTCGTGTCGGTCGACCGCCGGTGCCGGCTTCATCACGGCCGACACCTTGGTGTCGTCTTCCATGCGCGAGCGCATGAGCTGCTTCTCGCCGACGACTCCCACGTACTCGCCGTCTTCCACGACGATGATCCCCTTCGGGTTCTCCCGCTCGAAGATAGAACGGACCTTGGCGAGCCGCTCATCGACCTCCACTTCGACGTATTCCGGCGCTGCGATATCAACGATATTCATAGTCCAGTCTGGAAGTTCGACGGGCCGGGTATTGAAAGTGCGGGAGTCATCGCGCCGAGCGAGAGACTCCACGGTGTGATCTTCGATTACGATGCGGATTGATCCATCGCGTACGTCACGGGGTGAAAGGTTTTTGCCGGTTACCGACGGATATAGGTGCGTGTACGACGCCGTCGTTCTCGACAAAGACGGGGTACTCGTGGGGCGGACCTCGTTCGACACGCTCCGGGAGGCCGCCTGGGACGCGTTCGTGAGCGCCGGCGTCGAGGATCCGGATCTGGCCCATGTCGACGATGTCGCCGTCGGCGTCGACCCCGCGACGCTCGCGACCATCTGCGAGCGATACGCGCTGGATCCGACCGAGTTCTGGCGAATACGTGACGAGGTGGCGTCGGCAGCACAGATCGCCGCCGCGCGGCAGGGTCAGAAGACTCCCTACGAAGACGTCGACGCGCTTCGGTACCTCGACGCCTCACTCGGGGTCGTCTCCTCGAACCAGCAGGCGACTGTGGACGCCGTGCTCGACCACTTCGGCCTGTCCGACCGGTTCGAGGTCACGTACGGCCGGGAACCGTCGATAGCGAGCCTCTCACGGAAGAAGCCTTCTCCGTACTACCTCGAACGCGCGCTCGACGCGCTCGACGCCGAGACGGCGGTCTTCGTCGGAGACAACGAGTCCGACATCCGCGCGGCCGACAACGCCGGTATCGATTCCGCGTTCATCCGACGTCCCCACCGCCGGTCGACGGAACTCACCTGCCAGCCGACCTACGAGATCGACGACCTCCACGACCTCGTGTCCATCTGCGGACGGGCACCGGTAGACGACAGCCGGGAAGACGAGACGTAACCGACCCCACCCTACTTCGCTCGGCCTTGCGGCCTCGCTCGTTGAGGGTGGGGCTTTGATGTGGTTTTCGCCCTCGGTTGGCGCGACGGGGCGTCTTGTGCGCCCCGCCTACCGGACGCCCTTCGGGGTCGACAAACCCACCATTCAGGGCCGGGGTACTGCGGCCCGTACTGCGCGCCACTTGTGGACGCACAGCACTAACTGGCAATGAGATATGGTGTAACATAGTGGTTGCGAAAGCTCGTGTCGGCTTCCTCTCCGGCCTACTCGCGTCGCGCTTCCGACTGAGCGTCGGAACCCCTCGCGCTCCGGCCGGAGGCTCCACCTCGAAAACGCTGAACGGCACGACATCCTCGGCACACACGGTCCGGCCTCGATCTCGAACCGGTCTCAATCTGGATGAGAACCGTCAGTGTACTCGACTCCACTAGACGAGAAATCCTCCGCGTTTTTGCAGTCGAGCGATGCACGTATAATAATTAGATATCAGATAGTTCTATAGATATATATGAATTCCATTATTTATTTGCGCCGTGCGAGTCAGAGATTTCGACAGGTACCTGCGCTAGTGTCGACGGAGCGCTCGGATGTCCGTGTCACTGGGACCGGCATGAAAGACGGTATCTTTCTCGCCTTCAACTGAACTCTCATATTATCTGTTATTCTGCTAAAATAACGGATATTTGGATATTATTGCACTTTTTTACCGCAATTCACAACTATATCGACCACTAAGCGAAACACCTCGCGAGCGACAGCAAGCGGTGCGGGCCGTCGAACGCCGCCGGTTGTCGTGCATTCGTGTGCACGCCGATGTAATTCTTCTCTCGACCGTGTTCGATTCTTAATTACCAATTTTCTTAGTTATATTTGTATTCTATGTATATCGAACGGATCTCATTACGCGTTTCGATCGAGTGCTGGTGTGTTTGCCCCCGTGTCTCGCTCCGTGAGCGTGATGCACTAGTGAGAACACATCACGTGGGATGCTGTCCACCGATCTGAGCGCGGCGGGCGTTGACCCGCCTTCGACGGAGAACATTACAGGTGTATAGTTGTAATGAATATGTGTTCGGGAGGGCGAACGCCGACGAGCCGGCCGACGCGTCCGTTCAGGTGTGCTGAACGCTGTTCGGATACGCGGCGAGAACAGCGTCGCCGTTCACGAATCGGACTGGAACGTGCTCGACATGTTGATCGTCACCTCGATCAGGTTCGCGGTCCGGGTCACGGCGTCTGTGCTCTCTTCGCGGAAGCGTTCGCCGTGGAGTATACTCTTCGGGCCGGACACGCTCAGTGCTCCAAGAACCTCGCCGTCCCGTCCGCGTATCGACGCGCCGACGGCTCGAAACCCCTCTATCTCTTCGGCGTCGTTGTACGCGTATCCGCGTTCTTGGATTTGTTCGAGCTCGTCGAAGAGCGCGTCGCTATCGGTGATGGTGTGTTCCGTTCTGGCGGGGAGCCCGTGACGGTCGAGGATCGATTCGACGCTCTCTCGAGAGAGGGCCGCGAGTATCGCTTTGCCGGTGGCGGTCACGTGCAACGGTTCGGGCTGCTGTACCTTCTGGGTCTGATAGTCGTACCGTCCGACGGCGTCCCCCTTCGACTGATACAGATTGATCCCGCGTCCGTTCTCTGTCACGGTGAGGTGCGCGTACAGTCCAGTTTCGGCGGCGAGATCGTCTATCTCGTCACGGGCGATTCGAAAGAGTCGGCTCTGATTCCGAACCGCCTCTCCCTGCAGCGACAATTTGTACGCGAGCGCGTACTTTTCACCGTCCCTGACGACGTACCCAGACTGCTTCAGCGTTTTTAAATAGGCGTGTACGGTGCTCTTCGAGAGATCGAGCGTCTCCGCGAGTTCCGTCACACCCAAACTCCCCCGTCGGACGAACGTATCGATTATGTCGATCGATCTCGACACCGACGTTCGCGTTCCCGACTCCTCGCTTCTGGCAGCATCGTTCATATCGTGACTGACGTCATCCGGACGTGTTAACTGTTCCCATATACGGAATAATATTCTTTTTCTACCCTATTACTAGATAGCAACTCTGAGAAAAGTACGGTGTATGTCTAATTATATGGCTTCGGACCCGATAGAACTCCATCTGTGTGGCAGTTGGTTTTCTCACTGTTCCGGCTGGCTGAACACGGTGATAGAGCCATCAAAACGGGCGAATATTCGTGATCCCTTCGATGAGGTGAGCGATACGGTTATTATCGTGCTCCGTGTTGGCGCACTTGTGACGGTTGCACTCAACAAGGACCGCCTCGTGGACGCGATGGAAACGCAGGCGGCGATCGGCGGAACCGACGACGGCGGACTCCACCGGCTCGCGCTCTCCGACGCGGACAAGGCCGTGCGGGACTGGTTCGTCGAACAACTGCGTGCGCTCGATCTGACCGTCCGGATCGACGCGTTCGGAAACATCTTCGGTCGCCGTCCGGGAACGGATCCGGACGCGGCTCCCGTGTTGATCGGGTCGCATCTCGATTCACAGCCCAACGGGGGCATCTACGACGGACAACTGGGCGTCGTCGCAGCGCTCGAGTTGCTTCGGACGCTCGACGACGAGTGTATCGAGACCAGCCATCCGATAGAGATCGTCAACTGGACCAACGAGGAGGGATCCCGGTTCCAGCCGGGACTGCAAGGAAGCGGCGTGTGGTCCGGCGAGTTCGACCTGCAGACCGAGTACGACCGAACTGACCGCGACGGCGTTCGGCTGGTCGACGAGTTAGAGCGAATCGGCTACCGGGGAGACGCCCCCGCCGAACCGACCGAAGCGTACGAGGCGTACTACGAACTCCACATCGAGCAGGGACCCAACCTCGACGAGAGCGAGAGCGACGTCGGCGTCGTGACCGGCGTCGTCGGGCTCTCGTGGGGCGAGGTGACGTTCACGGGAGAGGCCAACCACGCCGGAAGCACGCCGATGCATCTGCGCTACGACGCCGGCGTTCCGGCGGCCGAACTCCTCGTACACATCAGGCGGCTCCCGGGGCGGATCGGTGAACGGACGGTCGGAACGGTCGGTTCCATCGAGGTGGAGCCCGACTCGATCAACATCATCCCGGAAACGGCCACGGTGACGTGGGACGTTCGTGACCCGTCCGACGGCGTGGTCGAGCGGGCGGTTGACCAACTGTCCGCGGAGGCGAAGGCTGCGGCACAACGGGAGGGCGTCGACTACGAGGTCGAGGAAATGGCTCGGACTCAAGGCGCCGAGTTCGACACCCGGTGCGTCGAGACCGTCCAGCGCGTCGCCGACGAGTTCGGATACGAGAGCATGCGTCTCTTGAGCGGCGGGAACCACGACGCATCCCACGTCAACGAGGTGTGTGACGCTGCGATGGTCTTTGCGGTCAGCGAGGACGGGAAAAGCCACACCTCAGAGGAGTTCACGAGTTGGAACGACTGCTACAAGGCGGTGAACACCGTCGCGAACGCTACGCTCTCGACGGCGATGCCAACGGATGAGTAATTCGTCCCGACCGGACAACCGAACCGCTGTCTGACTGGTCTGTTGACACGATAGGGATCGTCCGCCATACGCGGCGGCGGGCCCGAACTCGTGTGACCCTCAGTCTGAGAGGGCGTCCGAGATGCCGTGACTCCACCGAAGCACGTCCTCGTCAGCACCGAGGTGCCCCGCGAACTGCACGCCGAGCGGGAGTCCCTCGCCCGTCTTGCTCGCAGGGACCGTGACCGTTGGGAGTCCGGAATGCGTCCACGGCAGGTTCAGTATCGGGTCGCCGGTGCTGTCGATTCCCTCCGGAGCCGGCCCCGGAGCGGCGGGCGCGATCCACAGGTCGATCTCGCGTTCGCCCATCAGATCGGTCAGATCCCGTCGAAGCGCTCCGCGGCTCCGCCGCCCGACTGCGACCGTCTCCATTGTCGCCTCCAGTCCCTCGGTTATCAGCTCGCTCGTCTCCTCTGCGTACCGCTCGCCGTACTCTCGGTACCAGTCTTCGTGGGCGACGGCGGCGTCGGCGGCGACGAGTCGCTGGTGACGCTCGTTGACCGCGTCAATATCGGACATCGCGTCGACGCGGACCACGTCGTACCCGGCCGCGATCAGCGCGTCGAGGTGGTCCTCAAACGCGTCGAGCGCGACGTCGGAGGCCTGTTCGAGGTACGCGCCCTCCGGGACGCCGATCGTCGGCATCTCCGTCGGCGCCGGCAGCGTCCGCCACGAGTCACAGAGCAGGGGGGAGACGAGACTCAACCCGGCGGTGTCCTGCGTGAAGACGCCGACGTGGTCGACGGACTCCGACAGCGGGATGACGCCGTCCGTCGAGATCCGACCGAAGCTCGGCTTGTACCCGACGATCCCGCAGAAAGCCGCCGGGCGGATCACGGAGCCGATCGTCTGCGTCCCGAACGCGACCGGACACAGTCCGGCCGCGACCGCCGCCGCCGACCCGCTGCTCGACCCACCGGGCGTCCGGTCCGTGTCGTGCGGGTTCCGCGTCGGACCGGGAGACATGTGCGCGAACTCCGTCGTCACCGTCTTACCCAACACGAGCGCGCCGGCACGCCGAAGCGCCGTCACGGCGGTCGCCTCCTCGCCCGTGATCACCTCGGGCGGGAGGTCGGACCCGGCGCGCGTGGGTAACCCTTCGACGTGGAAGATGTCTTTCACACCGACGGGAACGCCGTACAGCGGCGGGCGATCGGCGGGATCCGGATATCGTTCGGCGAGCGCGGCCGCCTCGTCTCTGAGACGCTCCCACCGACCGTCCTCGGCGACGAGGGATTCGATATCGGGGTCGACGGCGGCCGCCCGCTCTTCGAGTTCGTCTACATACGCGTCGAGGTCGATCCGCCCGCTTCGCAGGTCGTCTGCGACGTCCGCCAATGGCTCTTGGTATAACACGGCACTAGCTGCCACGCCGGTGTTTGTATATCGGTCGCATTCGCTATATTTTGCCGCTACATTCGAGCCATTCATCGCCTCGGCCAACGCCGGCTCCGTCGGTTCCCCGCCGGAACAGCTATGACTGTCTCCGTCGTTGCCGCCGACGATGGTGCTAGACAGTCCCGACGAGGTGCGGTTCCTCTCTCAGGAGGCCGCGCTCGACGCCAGCGCGACGGACGCGAATCGCTGCGTCGACCGAATGGACGAGGTCTTCGAACTGTACGACGGCAACCGGGTCGTGATGGGCGAGAACGGTCACTACTTGCACGGACACATGACCACGTTTCCGGACGGGTTGGCCGCCGCCGACGCCGAGCGACTCAGACCGGGGAGCCGCTTCGGCGCGATGCCCGCGTACGTCGGGGGAGACGTCGACGCGGTCGGAGTCAAGTGGTACGGCTCCGTCACTCCCCGGCCAGCGGAGGCGTCGGCACCGCGCTCTGGACCGATACTCGTCTTGAGCGATCCCGACACCGGCCGACCGCTGGCCGTGATGGACGGCGCGGTCGTGAGCGGTATGCGGACCGGAGCGATGGCGGCGCTCGGGGCGCGGTACCTGCAGGGCGAGCGCGCGACGACACCGACTTCCGTCGACGGATATTGACCGGCGCCGAGCCGGCGGCAGCCCGAAACCCGTGGAGTCAACTGACGCCTATCCTCACAGACACCAATGGACCGACTACCGGACGAGCGACTCGGCGACTATGACGTGCTCGTATTCGTTTCAATCATCTGGTTTCTCGCGAAATTCGTGCGGTACGTGTTTCCGCCGCTGTTCGAGCCACTGCAGATGATGTACGGGATCAGCAACGCGACCATCGGAAGCGCGTTCACCGGATTCATGATCGTACGCGCTCATGCAGTTTCCCAGCGGGATAGTGGCGGACCGGATCGGCTCGGTTCGCTTCGTCGTCGGCGGCGTGACGGTCGCCGGTGCCGGCGCGCTGGCGTTGGTCGTCGATTCACCGTTTCCGGTACTCGTGGCGGCGATGCTCGTCACCGGTGCCGGTACGGGCGTTCACAAGACCGTCGCCGTGCGACTCATCGCCCGCTCGTATCCCGAACGGACGGGATGCGCGCTCGGGATACACGATACGCTCGGTACGTTCGGTGGTGTGGTCGCGCCGACGGCCGTGGTGGTGTTTCTGTCCGCACCACCCGTGATCGCGCGACTCCTCGACGTACTGCCCGGAGCCGACTGGCGCGCGGTGTTCCTGAGCACCGGCCTCGCGGCGCTCACGCTGGCGGTGCTGTTCGGCCTTCGGTTCCGCGGCGGATTCTCGGAGGACGCCCGCGAACGCGCAGAGCCAGCCGGTACGAATCCGGGTATCAGTGCGTACCTCGGACTGCTTCGGGACGCGCGCTTCGGCGTGTTCGTGTGCGTCTCCATCGGCGTGGCGTTCGCGAACAACGGGATGCTTGCATTCCTCCCGTTGTACCTCTCTCGGGTGTCCGGTTTGTCGACCACGACTGCGAGCCTCCTGTACTCGCTGTTCTTCTGGATGGCGTTCGTTCAACTCGTCTCTGGCGACATCTCCGACCGGATCGGTCGATTTCCGGTGTTTGTCATCACGGCCGGCGTCGCCTCGGCCGCGTTGTGGGCAATCGTCTTCGTGCCCGACGCCGGTCTGCTCGCGCTCTGCGCCCTGATCGCTCTCTTCGGTCTCGGCGCACACGGATTCAACCCCGTCCGAGGAGCGTATCTGACGGAACTGCTCCCTGACCGGATCACCGGTGGCGGACTCGGCGTCTTTCGGTCGCTGTTGATGGGCGTGACCGCCCTCGCTCCGAGCGCCGTCGGACTCGTCGTCGACGCGTTCAGTTTCCGCGTCGCCTTCGGACTGCTCGCGGCTGTGCTCGTGATCGCTACTATCGGAGCGGTGGGACTGTGGGTGACTGAGTGAGACGCGAGTCGACCGCACCCCATGTTGATATAGCGATATACAATTTATTTGTTCCATCCTGATCGGAATTCTGTCTCACTGCACAGTCACAATTCCCCGTGACATCTCACTCAAGCAACGAGTATATGTTCGCTTCGTACGTCTCGCGAACTTGGTTCCCCCAATCGTGGGTGTACGTATCTATCACGTCGTCGGCGACGTCGCCGCGGAGATACTTGACCACGCCGCGGTCACCGGTCCGATCTCGTAGATGCGTGGTGAAGAAGTGTCGAAAGTAGTGTGGCGTGACGTTTTCCGCGGCACCGCCCCCGGTTCGGTACCAGCCCGCTTCTCGGGCGTATCGTTCGACGATGTGTCGTACCGCTTGCGGATCGAGTCGCGATCCCCACCTTTCCGTAGTACCGACGAAAAGCGGATTGGCCGATGAAGAGCAATCCGGTCGAATCGCGAGCCACGCCTTGAGAACCCGTGCCAGCTCGTCGTCGACGGGGATCACGGTACTGCGCTTGCGCTTGTTCGACGCCGAGCGGATCTCGCCGTTCAACTCCTCACCGACGGTCGCGTTAGGCGTCACGTATGCCGAATTCGGACGATCAGAGAGTACCGCCCTGTCTCCGATATCGTACGCCTCGTTCAGTTCGTCATCGTCGATAGCGATGTCTCGGAGATCGAGGTTGCAACACTCGCCGACTCGCATCCCGGTCTTCAACAGCGTTACGACGAGAGCGCGGTGAAGCGGGTGGGTGATATCGGACACGAACGTCCGCATCGCGGGGATCGAGATGTCTCGCCGGGCCGGATCCGTGTCGATCGTCTCGTCCATCTCCTCGACGACCAGCGTCATCGGGTTCCCGTCGAACGCGCCGACCTCTGTCATATACCCGTAGAATCGGTGCAGATACGCCGCGTACGTGGCCACAGTGCTGTCGGCTACATCTCCCCGGAGCGAGTGAATGAACGCCATACAGTCGCGGTGTGTGGCCGTTTCAGGAGCCGATGCGTCGTCGAGAAACACCTCGAACTGCCGGAGAACGCGCTCGTACGACTCGCGTGTTCGAGACGTCTTCCCGTGGTAGGTCAGGTCCTCGATGAAGTAGCCGATCGGATCGTCGATGTCGGCCGGGGCGCGGGTGCTACTCATCGACGAGTGCGTACCCCCCTCGCCGACCGTTGTATCGAACGCGGTTTCGATCCTGCAGCGCGTCGAGCGTATCCTCCAGTTGGTCCTCGAAGTCGCCGAGCAAGGCGTCGACCAGTTCCTCCCACGAGTGCACCCCCTCGGCGAGAACCCGTTCCACCTGCGCTTCGAGGTCGTGACTCCTAGGGGTTTCGTCCGCAGAAGGAGTCTCCGCGGTTCTCGACGATTCAGGGAGAGAAAACCCTCGTCTCCCGGCCTGTACCATCGTTCTAACGAACTCGCTTTGAGACATATCCAGTTCGTCCGCGTGGGCCTGCCACCGATCCTTTTGTTCGGCGGGGACGTACGTTTTCACCGAACGGCGGTCGTCGCTCATCTCGCTTGCCCGTTTTCTCGCCGTCGACTTCAATGTATCCCATAGTTACGGATAAGTAAGTTTATCTCGTCTTGTGGTCCCGCCTCTTGACGGTAACGGCGGCCCATATTTTCTAGATAAGCCGATTCACGGTACGGGATTTCGGGATTAGCGGTCATAGCGGTGTGGGTACAGAATTCGGGAATAATCATGGTCGGTACAGGCCGAGTTTCAGGGCGATTCGGGCGGGTCGGTTTTGCTAAACCGGCTCTGATCGTCGACGTCCTCGGGGTCGACGTCATCGGGCTCAACTTCGAGCACGATCGCGCGGAACAGGTCGGCGCGCGAGAGGGTGACCGTCAGGTACTCGGACCGAGCACCGTACGGCCAGTTCCGCCAGCGAACCGGGAGTTCGATGTCTCGCGGATCGTCGACGCTTGCGCTCATCCTTTCAGTCCTCGAGTTTGGTCCACCTCTCTGGTCGGCGCGGACACCGTTCTTCACCGACTCTGTGGCCACGTTGGTGGCCGTACTCCGTTCCGTCGGCTGCTCGCGTGCAACGCCGCTGACACCGCGGGCACCAGAATTCACCTATCCGGCCGCCGGTAACAGTGCTACTCAACTCTCGACACCTCCGAGACTCGACTGATCGTCATGCAGTCCCCGTCCTCGGTCGGTTGGATCGATCGAAACTCGTCCGCCCAGTTGGCCGTTTGCTCGCGGACGCGCTCGACGCGGTCCGTGAGCGTCGCGAGCGGTGATCTTCGTCGTGAACTTGTCTCGGTCGTTGTTGCCGGTCCCGCGGATAACGACGATCTTCGTCTCGAAAACGTCCTCGTCGTCGCTCATGCAGCGATCTCTCCGCGACAGATAAACTTCATAGTGCTATATCGTTCGATACGGGTCGGTGCGACTCAATTTCTGCGGGCTCATTCCAAGGCTCGATTTTACAAAACCCAGAGAACGCTCCGCCCCTTCGGCGGGGATCTCAATTGGCGTCGACAACGGTGAGTTCCACCCGATGAACGCCCTTGAGCGGGCGGATTCTGGAGAGCAACTCCTCGATCCGCTCGCCCGTTCCGTCGACGGCGATCGACTCCAAACAGAGGTCACCGCTGAGGTGGACGTGGTGCACCGCGATGATCGTCTCGGTGAACTCGTGTTGGAGTTCGGTCATCTCGTCTGTCACGCCGCCGTGGTCGTGGTCGTAGAGCACGACCACCGTTCCCCGGAGAGTTCCGGAGAGACCCGTCTGACGGTTGAAGTCCGTGACGAACGCCCGAAGCGCGTCTCTTGTCGCCTCGGATCGGCTGTCGTACTCGCCGACGTCGACGACGCCGTCAAGCTCGTTGAGGAGGGTCGGCGGCAGCGTGACGCTCATCCGGTCGACGTCTTCGCTCATGCGGTGTTGTTCCGGCAGTCGGGTAATAGTAGCCGCGGTGCCGGCGCTCCGGCACCTCATATAGTATTACGATTAAGAGGAGAAGTATTATGGCTGTGTTGGATATCAATAGGCGTATATGCATATTCCGGACGGATTCCTCGATCCGCTTGTGGCGGGGCTCTTCTGGCTCGGCTCCGGCGTCGTGATCGGCATCGCCGTGCGGCGGGCCCGCCACGAGTTGGGCGACGAGCGCACGCCGCTCCTCGGCGTGGTCGCGGCGGGACTGTTCGCCGCGCAGATGTTGAACTGGCCGATTCCGGGCGGAACGAGCGCTCACTTCGTCGGCGGCGCGTTCGCCGGAATCCTCCTCGGTCCCGCTCTCGGGGTCCTGGCGATGACCGCCGTCGTGACGATTCAGGCCCTCGTGTTCGGCGACGGCGGGATCATCGCGCTCGGCGCGAACCTCTTCGCGATGGCCATCGTCGACGTGCTCGTCGGCTACGCTATCTTTCGCGCGCTCAGGGGCATCCACGAGACCGGTGCCGCCTTCATCGCGGGGTGGGGAGCGATCACCGCGAGCGCGCTCGCAGTCGGCGTCGGCGTCGGGGCATCGTCAGCGTTCGCGTACGAACTGGGCGTAACCGTGCCGATCATGGTCGCCGGACACGCGCTGTTGGGGACAGTCGAGGGTGCGATCACGGCCGCCGTGTACGGCTACGTCGCGGACGCCCGACCGGACCTCGTCCTCGGTCGGACCACCGACGAGACGCTCTCTCCGGAGGTTGGCCTGTGAACGCGCTCGCGTGGGATTCGTGGGGACGACGGGCGCTCCTCGGCCTCCTCGCCCTCGTCGTTCTCGCTCCCGTGTTCGGTTGGGCGTCCGGCGTCGTCGGCTACGCCGAGCCACTCGAAAACGCCGCCGAGGCGACCGGCGCTACCGGCGCGGCCGCCCCCGTTGTCACCGGCGTGTTCCCCGACTACTCCGTGCCGGGCCTCGGCGCTCCGGCCGGCACGCTCGCGTCGGCCGTCGTCGGGACGGCGCTCACGCTCGCACTCGCGCTCGCGGTCGGAAAGCTGTTAGAACGGTGACCGGCGTTCTCGGTCGCTCGATAGCGTCCGTCACGGGGGCGCTCCGGTCGGTCTTCACGGCCGAGCGAGTCGCCGAAAGCGACGGGTTCCTACAGCGGCGCGACCCGCGGGTGTCGCTGTGTTCGCTGGCCGGGCTCGCGCTCGCGGTGATGATCACGCGAACGCTCGCGGTGACGCTCGCCTTCGGCGTCGTGTCGGTCGCGCTGGCGAGGCTGTCGGTCGTTCCGCTCCGACGGCTGTTCGCGCGGTCGGCCGTCGTCCCGCTCGCGTCCGCGTTCGTCGTCCTTCCGCAGGCGGCGTTGATCCCCGGAGACGCCCTCGTGCAGCTGTTCGGCGTCACCGTCACCGACGCCGGCGTCACGTACGTCGTGGCCTTCACGCTTCGAGTCGGCGTCGGCGTCGCGCTCCTGTCGCTCGTCGTGTTGACGACGCCGTTTTCGGCCGTGGTCGCCGCGATGCGCGAGCTTCGAGTCCCGGTCGCGCTCGTGTGGGTGATCGCCGTCACCTACCGGTACCTGTTCCTGTTTTTCGACGAGCTACAGCGACTGGTCCTCGCGCGCAACAGCCGGACGACCGGGCGATCGGGAATCGAGGGCGGATGGCGCGACGCGAGGCGGATCGCGGGGACGTTCCTGCTGCGAACGCTCGACCGCGGCGAGCGCGTCGGACGCGGGATGCGGGCCCGCGGCGGTGCCCGACCGCCGTCGCCGTACGGCCGTTCCCGGGCGATCGATCGGTACGACTTCGCGTTGGCCCTCCTGTCTGCTTCGGCGGTCGCCGCTTCGGTGGTGATCCGATGGAGCCCGTGATCGACGCGCGCGCGCTGACACACGAGTACCCGGACGGAACGACGGCGCTCCGGGACGTGACGCTCTCCATCGGACGGGGCGAACGGATCGCGGTCGTTGGCGCGAACGGGTCGGGAAAGAGCACGCTGCAGCTCGCACTTGGCGGCCTCGTCGAGCCGTCAGCGGGGACGGTCCGGTACTTCGATCAGACGACGGACGCCGACAGGGTCAGGGATCGGCTCGGCGTCTTGTTGCAGGATCCGGACGACTACCTCTTCAACACGACCGTCCGCGAGGACATCGAATACGGACCGGCACAGCTCGGGATGTCGCGGCGAGCGGCAGATGAACGGATCGCCCGGCTCGCCGCCCACCTCGGACTGCGTGATCTGCTCGATCGGCCGCCGTTCCGGCTGTCGGGAGGGGAGAAACAACGGGCCGCGGTGGCGAGCGTCCTCGCCTTCGACCCGGACGTGCTGCTGCTCGACGAGCCGTTCGGAGCCGTCGATGCCCACTACCGCGAACGCGTCCGCGAACTGGTGACCGACCACGAGGGGACCGTGGTGGTGTTCACACCGTCGCTGGACCTCGCGGCCGAACTCGCCGAGCGCGTGGTCGTCGTCGGTGAATCTGGTTCGATAGCCGCGGACGGACCGGCCAGGGAGATCCTGACCGATAGCGATCTGTTGCGGGCGAACGGTCTCCGGCCGCCGGCCGCCGTGCAACTGTTCGAGGGTATTCTCGACGGCGACGAAATCCCGTTGACCGTTGCCGCGGCGCGGCGACACCTCGTAGACGAACTGGGGTAGGAGCGCATCCCTCTGAGAGACCTCTGAGGGACCTCTAACGATCTCCTGACGAGGCTCGGACGCCTGTCCTTCTCAGACCCGGATATCGGAGGCGGCCTCGTCGACGGTGACGAGATCGGCCGCACGGTCGACTTCGTCGTCGCTCTCGGCGGTGTTACGCATCAGCACCGTCTCGCTGGGGAAGAGGTGCTCGCCGACGACGAGCCCGTGGTCGCGGGCGGTCGAGCCGGTCACCGTGAGATACACGCCGAGACCGGTCCGCGCGACCGCGGCTTCTTCCTCCTCATCGTGAGCAGGATACACGAACTCGACGCCCTCCAGTGCGTCGGTACCCAACACAGCCGTGACCAGCCGCTCGTACCGCGGCGAGATGCACAGCGGTCCGGTGTACGACGTGAGGAACTCGCGGTCGAGGTCGGTTCCGAGGTCGAGTTCCGACGGGTGTCCCATGAGTGTGTGATACACCGTGTCACCGAGGCCGTTAACGACACGCACGTCTGTGTCGACCGGATCGATCCGCTGGTTGACGTCTGCGATGGTCCCCAGTCCGTCGGGTCGGATACCGACGACCTCCTCTAACACGAGGTCCGCCGAGTCGAACCCCAGCGCGAACTCGTGGGTCCGAAGGGCGCGAAACGGCTCCTCGCGCCCGACGAGCTTCAGTCGCGTGTCACCGAGATCGACCGTCGCCGCGTCGAAGACGATCCGTCGCGGCTTCCCGTCGCGGTCGTCGCGCATCAGCGTGAACTCTGGGCTGTTCGGCTCGCCGGGGTGCGAGTAGTCCGCGAGCCGCTCGTAGGGGCCGTCGTCGGCTTCCGTTCGGCCCTTCGTGATCGATTTTTCGTACCGAAGCGTGTTGCTGACGCGGTCCGCGAGTCGGTCCAGCCGGTCGTCGTCCCCAACGCGGGCGATCCGTTCGAGGACCGCTTCGAGCGGCCGCCCCTTCCGGGGGACCGCGACCGGAACCGGGTCGCTCATTGCCGGAGGTCCGTCGCCGCGGGTAAAACGGGTTGCGTTTTGTCTCTGCGTGTCAATCCGTGCACACCGGAACGGCTCCTGTGTACGTTCTTACGGACCGAACGCCTCGTTGAGACGCTCTCTGAACGCTTCGAGTTCTTCGAGGTGATCGTCGATCGCGTCGAGTTCGGCTTCGATGTCGTCCAGATCGTCGCCGAGCCGGCCCTCGACGTCGGTCAGGCGCGTGTCGACCTCTGCGAGGTCGTCCCACAGGTCGTCGAACTCCTCGTCGAACCGGCCGAGCCGCGACTCGATGTCGTCGACCTGATCTCCGGTGGCGTCCAGGTCGGTTTCGACGGCAGAGAGTTCCTCGGACAACGTCTCCACGTCGTCGTCGAGTCGGTCCACGGACTCAGCGACATCGTCCGTCTCCTCGTCGATGCGAGCGATGTCCGTCGTCGCGGCGTCGACCGACGCCTCGACGGATTCCACGGACGCCTCGACCGACCCGACGGACGATTCGACCGCGTCCACGTCCGTTTCCACCGACTCGACGGACGCCTCCACTCCGTCGACGCGCTCGTCGATCGCGGAGACGTCCTCCGTGGCGTCTGTCACGACGTCGTCGACGCGCGACAGCTCCTCGCGCAGTTCGGTGCGGGCCGCGTCGGCCTCGTCGGCCCGGTCGTCGAGGGCCGCGACCGCCGATTCGACCGAATCGACCTTGTCGTTCAGATCGTCGAGGATCTCGCGAGCAGTCCCCTCGCCGTCGATGAACTCCGCGAGCGAGTCGGCGTACGCCTCGATGTCGGCGACGCTCGACTGCAGGCGGCCGATTCGAACGTCAACACTTCGCGGGACGCCGGCGTCGAGTTCGGACTCGATCGTTCGGATGTCCTCGGCGTCGGCCTCGCCCGATCGGATCTCCGCGGCGAGCGCGGCGGCGATTCCGCCGTCGAGGCCCGCACTCGGCTCGGGTTCGACTTGTGTTTCCGGACCGTCGTCCGGACCGGGATCGTCGTCCGGCTCGGGTTCGCCTTGTGTTTCAGGCCCGACGTCCGGCTTGGGATCGTCGTCTCGCTCGTCGTCCGCGTCGTCGCGGGGCGTGACCGCGGCAACGTTGTCGTCGTCGACCGTCCGGGGCGCGGGCGAGTCTCGCTCTGCGGGCTCTTCGCGGTCGACGTCGTCATGCTCGTCATGCTCGTCGTGCTCGTCGTCCGCGTCTGGCGCGTCCGCGCCGGTCGGCTCCGACGCGTCTTCATCCGCCGGTTCCGGCTCGCTCTCGATCGGTTCTTCCATCCCGGGTAGCGTCGTCCGATCGCCCGCCAACACCTCTCTGACGGCGTCGGTGTCGCCAGCCCCGAGCACGTCTTCGATCTCCTCGCCGACCGGGACGTGCTCGATCACCGGCGTCTCGAGGAAGCCGTCGAGGTCGGGGTCGTCGTCGCGGATCCCGAACACCGTCTCAACCGCCTCGCCCGGCTCCAACACGCGCTCGAATTCGACGCGGTGGTCCTTGTACGCGGTCCAGTTGTCGCTCTCGTACTCGGGGTGGAACCCGATCCGATCCATCGGGAACGACTCGGGTATCTGATCGACGATACGCACCCGTACGGCGTCCTCGCGGTTGGAGGTGAGGTCATACCTCACCGCCGGTACGGGGAACGCGTCCTCGGTGAAAGACTTCTCGACGCGGACGCCGTCTTCGTTGACGGTCGCCCCGTCTTCCGTCCGTTCGCTCATACAAATCTGTCCCGGAGCAGGGGCTTAAATTCCACGGGCCGGGTGTCGGTCGTGATAACGCCAGGTTCGGGAGGATTCTCGGTTCCGCGGCGGCGCGGTTGCGGCGCCCACCCGACTGGCCGTCTCAGAGATCGATTCTGTCGCCGATCTCGACGATTTCGAGCCTGTTCGGGTGCGGGAAGCTTCGGACGTGTTCGTGGAGCGCCGTTGGGTCCGCGGTCAGGCCCTTCCACATGTCCCAGTGAGTCGGAACGAGCCGGTCGAGTTCGAGGTCGTTCGCCGCCGCCGCGATCTGGTTCTCGTCGCTGTACCACTTCGTCCGAACGGGCTCGCCCGTCTCCTTGTCCGGAACGGTCCCGACGGATCCGAACGCGAGGATGCCGAGGTCGATGTCGAACCGACCCGCGAGGTCCGAAAACGAGTCGGACGGTTTGCTGTCGCCGGCGTGGAACAGCGTGCCCGCGTCGTGTTCGATCACGTAGCCGACCGGATGCGTTGCGTCCGCGTCCGTCGTCTCGACGACGTGAACGGTGAACTCGCCGATCCGCACCTCGTCGCCCTCGGTGACTTCGGTGAACGCCTCCTCGTCGATGTCCCACTCGTCCGTCCAGCGCTCCTCTACGCGGGCGACCGCGAGCGAATCGTCCGGAGCGATGAAGTCCGCGTCGGTGCGTTCGAGGATCGGAGCCTGCGACGGGCCGTGGACGTGGTCGGTGTGCTCGTGGGTCGCCAACACCGCGTCGGCGACGTCGACGTCGGCGGGATCGAACGGGACCGGGATCATCCGCACGGTTCTGGGAGGGTCTCCGATCCCGACGTACGGGTCGATCCAGAGGACTGTTCCGTCGCTTCCCTTGATCGCGAATCCGTTACAGCCCAAGTACCACAGCGCTACGGTGTCGGGGTCGGCGTCTGCCACCGCTCGCGGCAGCCAGTCGCCCCAGTCGGAGTCAGTCATACCCCACTGTGCGGGTGCGTGTCGGGTAACCGTTCCGGAGTTCGCGAACGATCCGCCTGAGTTGCGTCGACACGATACTGATCGCGACTGAACAAATATATCGTATATCGCGATATAGAATTTCTGGGCGTGGGGTTGGTCAGAAGCGGAGCTTCTGACGACACCCACAAGGACCGAGGCGCGGAGCGCCGAGGGAGTAGGGTGGGTAGTTTACACGAGAAGCTGGATGTCGGCGTCGGACATGTCTTGGAGGGCTGTCGCCGCGCCGACGCCCGTGGTGACGCCGTCGTAGAAGTCGTCCTCGTCGTAGTCCATCAGGTCGACGGTCATCTGACAGGCCTGGAACTCCACGCCCATGTCCAGGCTCGTCTCGATGAGTTCCTCGATGGTGGCGGTGTCGTTGTCCGCGATCTTCTTCTCCATCATTCTCGTCGTCACGCGGTCCATACCCGGGAGCGCCGCGACGGCGTTCGGGACGGGCATGTTGGGGTTGCCGACGGAGCTGAGCTTGAGGTTCTTCGATCGCTCCTCGTGGAGGATATCGAGCCCCCAGAACGTGTGGAAGACGGTCACGTCGTAGCCGAACGCGGCGGCGGTACTGGCGAGGATGAGCGGCGGGTACGCCATGTCCAGCGTTCCCTTCGTCGCGATGATGCTCATCTTCTTGCCGTCGTCGCCCGTGGATTCGGCGATCGCGTCCTCGAGTTCGTCGACGCGCGCGGCCAGCTCCGCACGCGAGGGAACGTCGTCGGCCGACGCGTCGGGCGTATCCGTGCTCATTGTCACTCCGTCTTGCGGACGTAGTGTTTGTACACGCCGTCGCCTTCCTCCTGGTCGACGAGCTCGACGCCCTCGGTGCCGGACGCCCAGCCGTCGATGTCGCTCATGCTTCCGGGGTCGGTCGCCAGTACTTCGAGGACCTCACCCTCGGCGAACTCGTCGATGGCGGACTTCGTCTTCACAACCGGCATTGGACACGATGCACCTTTCACGTCTAGCGTCTCCGTAATGTCGAATTCAGCACTCATTGGTTATCTGCTCCGTTTGTCTATATTGGAGCTATCGCACAATACCCTCCACCCAAGTAAAAGATTGTCGGTTCTTGGGAATACTACAATAATCCAATCAGCGAGATACCCTCCAGATACTGGCTTATATACTTGATTTCGAATATCTGGGGAAGACAGGCCGTCTATTCTCCGAATTAGTATTGTGTAGTTTAGGAACATCTATGCAAATGCTTTTGTATGTCCACCAAGTACAAACGACTGCACAACATGAACGCCGATGACTTCCCGACTCCGGACGTCGACGTCGAAACTGTCGACCCGGAATCGCTCAAAGACCGTATCGACGCCGGCGAGGACGTCACACTCCTCGACGCGCGCATGCAATCAGACTACGGGGAGTGGCGCATCGACGGCGAGAACGTCACGTCGATCAACATCCCGTACTTCGAGTTCCTCGAGGACGACATCGACGAGGGGATTCTCGAGCAGATCCCCGACGACCGCAAGGTGACCGTCCTGTGTGCGAAGGGGGGATCCAGCGAGTTCGTCGCGGGCACGCTCGCCGAGCGTGATTACGACGTGAACCACCTCGAGGACGGCATGAACGGCTGGGCGAGCATCTACGAGGTCGTCGAAGTCGAGCGCTACGACGGCGCCGGCACGCTCCTCCAGTATCAGCGCCCCTCTTCCGGCTGCCTCGGATATCTCCTCTACGACGAGGGCGAGGCCGCCATCATCGACCCGCTGCGGGCGTTCACCGACCGCTACCTCGAGGACGCGGACGAACTCGGCGTCGACCTGAAGTACGCATTGGACACGCACGTCCACGCCGACCATGTCTCAGGCGTGCGCGACCTCGACGCAGAGGGCATCGAGGGCGTCATCCCCGAGGCCGCCGTCGACCGCGGGGTCACCTACGCGGACGAGCTGATCACGGCCGCGGACGCCGACACCTTCCAGGTCGGCGACGCCACCATCGAAGCGGTCTACACGCCCGGCCACACGACCGGGATGACGTCGTACCTCGTCGACGACGGCCTGCTCGCGACCGGTGACGGGCTGTTCGTCGAGAGCGTCGCCCGCCCCGACCTCGAAGAGGGCGACGACGGCGCACCCGACGCCGCGCGCATGCTCTACGAGTCCCTACAAGAGCGCGTGCTGACGCTGCCCGACGACACGCTCGTTGGTGGCGCGCACTTCAGCGACGCTGCCGAGCCCGCTGCGGACGGTACTTACACTGCACCGATCGGCAAGTTGGTCGAGGAGATGGACGCACTCACGATGGACGAGGACGACTTCGTCGATCTCATCCTCTCGGACATGCCGCCGCGGCCGGCCAACTACGAGGACATCATCGCGACGAACCTCGGCCAGAACGCCGTCGACGACGAGGAAGCGTTCACCCTCGAACTCGGGCCGAACAACTGTGCAGCCAGCCAGGACTCCCTCGCGGGTGACTAACGACGCCGATGGTTGCTGACCCAGTACTGCTCCAGGCGGCTGCCGACCTGTTCCCTAACGGGATCAGTCGGTATGCCGTCGGCGGACTGCTCGTCGGTCTCGGAACCGTCCTCATCTACATCGGGACGGGAATTCCGGCCGGGGCGAGTACGTTCCTGGAGTCGACGCTGTCGTACGTGTCCGACCAGTCCCGCTTCCAGCGGTACGTCGGCTCGCGTGACTGGCGGCTCGTGTTCACGGCCGGCATCATCTTGGGCGGGCTGGCGTTCGCGGCGACGTTCCAGTCCGGGCTGGTCACGAGCCCGCTGTACGAACCCGGAACGACCGGCCGGCTGTACGAGGTCGCCGGAATGACGCTCTGGACGACCGACATCCAACCGTGGCGACTGTTTATCGGCGGCATCCTGGTCGGTATCGGGACCCGAATCGGCAAGGGCTGTACGTCCGGGCACGGCGTCTGCGGCGTCGGCTCGGCGTCGAAGACGTCGTTGGTCGGCGTCGCGACGTTCCTGACCGTGGCCATCGGGACCGCACAGGTCGTCGCCGCGCTGGGGGTGAGCCCATGAGCTGCGAAACTCGAGTGGAGCGAGAGTCCCGAAACGCGCGACCGGGAGCGACCGGAGGGAGAGACACGTGAGCGACGACCGCCATCCGCTGTTCAAGCCGTTGATCTTCGTCGGCGGCATCGTGTTCGGATTCGGGCTCGGGTTCAGCCACATGGCGCGGCCGGAGGTCGTGCTGAACTTCCTCCAGTTCGACGACCTCGGCCTCCCGTTCGTCATGTTCGGGGCCGCTATCGTCTCCGGGGTCGCGTTCGCGCTGCTGCCACAGATCCGAGATGCCGCACCCCTTACAGGTGACCCCTACGAGCGGCGCCTGAAACCGTTCGACCGGAACGTCCTGGTCGGCGGCGCCGTCTTCGGCGTCGGCTGGGGACTCTCCGGCATCTGTCCGGGCGCCGCGTACGCGAGCCTCGGTGTCGGCAACATCACGATCCTCTGGGCGCTCGCCGGGATGTTCCTCGGCGCGTACGCCCAGGGCTACTGGCGGAGCCGCAGTCAGGCGCGTGACACCGCCGTAACTGGCGCAGACTAACTCACTTCTATGGACCCCGCTCTCATCGCCCTCTTCGTCGGTGCAGCGCTCGCCAGCCTGTTCATGGCCTGGGTCATCGGCGCCGGGTCGAGCGGTGCAACTCCGTACGCCCCCGCGGTCGGTGCGAACGCCATCGGGACGATGCGCGCCGCCTTTCTCGTCGGCATGTTCGGCTTCGCCGGCGCCGTCACGCAGGGAGGGAACGTCTCGGAAGCCGTCGGGAGTGGCCTCGTCGGCGGCATCAGCCTGCCGATCGCCGGCGTCATCCTCGTGCTCGTGTTGGGCGCGGGGCTGATGGCGGTCGGTATCACGACCGGCTATCCGATCGCGACGGCGTTCACCGTGACAGGCGCCGTCATCGGTGTCGGCCTCGCCCTTGGTGGCACGCCGGTCTGGCCGAAGTACCGCCAGATCGCCGCCATCTGGGTGTTGACGCCGTTCGTCGGTGGTGGTATCGCGTTCACAATCGCGAGCCTCCTCCCCCGTCCCGATGTCCCCGAGCGGTACAGCATTCCTGTCCTCGCCGGCCTTGTCGGAGCCGTCCTCGTGAACGTCCAGTTCAGCTTCCTGAATGAGGGGGGCACGTCAGGAACACTCCGCGGTTTCGGACAGCAGCTGCTCGCAATCGACGGGCTCGCCTCGGCAGTCAGTATTACCGGCTTCGCGGCTCTAGTCGTCGCGGCTGTCGTCTGGTGGGACGTCAATCGCGACGAACGCGGCGGCCTGCGTCGGGTGCTACTGGCTCTCGGGTCGCTCGTGGCGTTCTCCGCGGGTGGGAGCCAGGTCGGGCTCGCGGTCGGGCCGCTGCTGCCGCTGCTCGACGAGGTGGGGACGGTTTCGACGTTCGCCGTGCTCGTCGGCGGTGGCCTCGGAATGCTCGTCGGGTCGTGGACGGGTGCGCCGCGGATGATCAAGTCGATCGCCCAGGACTACTCGTCTCTCGGGCCGCGGCGCTCCATCTCTGCGCTCGTCCCGTCGTTCCTGATCGCACAGATTGCGGTGTTGCTGGGCGTTCCGGTCTCGTTCAACGAAATCGTCGTCAGCGCCATCATCGGGAGCGGCGCGGCGGTCGGCGGCCGGGCAGCCGTGAGCGCCCGAAAGATCCTCCTGACTGTGGGGGCGTGGGTGGGATCGTTCGGGCTTTCGTTCACGCTTGCGTACGCCGCCGCGTTCCTCCTCCTGTGACTGTACCACTCCCCGGCCGGTCCGACCCCTCTGAGCGCGTCCCCACAACGACACGTCTTTTTCCCGTCCGCCTGTTCGACACGTATGGATCCGAAGCGGGAGCTGTCGAGCGTCGACCTCGGCGCGCTCGTCACCGAACTCAACCGGTACGAGGGCGCGAAGGTCGATAAGGCGTACCGCTACGACGACGACCTCGTTCGCCTGAAGCTCCGCGACTTCGACCGCGGTCGGGTCGAACTCATGATAGAGGTGGGCGACGTGAAACGCGCGCACGTCGCGGACGCCGAGCACGTCGCGGACGCACCCGGACGCCCGCCGAACTTCGCGAAGATGCTGCGCAACCGGTTGTCGGGGGCCGACTTCGTCGGCGTCGAGCAGTACGAGTTCGACCGCATCCTCACGTTCGAGTTCGAGCGCGACGACGAGAACACCACTCTCGTCGCCGAGCTGTTCGGACAGGGGAACGTCGCCGTTCTCGACGAGACCGGCGCGGTCGTCGGGGCGTTGGAGACGGTCAGACTCAAGTCGAGAACGGTTGCACCCGGCGCGCAGTACGAGTACCCGGCCTCGCGGTTGAACCCGCTCGACGTGAGCTTCGGCGGGTTCGAGCGGCACATGCGCGAGTCCGACAGCGACGTGGTGCGGACGCTGGCGACGCAACTCAACCTCGGCGGCCTGTACGCGGAGGAGGTGTGTACCCGCGCAGGCGTCGAGAAGGAGACGCCGATCGCAGAGGTGACAGACGACCAGCTTCGCGCGCTTCACGACGCGCTCGCAGACATCGCAGAGCGGCTCCGCTCCGGAGACGTCGACCCGCGCGTGTACGAGGAGGTGCTCGACGGCGACAGCGACGCCACCGACGGCGACGAGCCCGAAACCCGTGTGGTCGACGTGACGCCGTTCCCGCTCGCGGAACACGAGGGGCTCCCGAGCGTCGGCTTCGACTCGTTCAACGCCGCCGTCGACGAGTACTTCTATCGGCTCGAACGACGCGCCGAGACCGGCGACGACGCCGCGCCCGCTGACGCGAGTCCGTCTCGACCCGACTTCGAGGAGGAGATCGCCAAACAGGAGCGGATTATCGAACAGCAGGAGGGCGCAATCGGCGGGTTCGAAGAGCAGGCCGAGCGCGAGCGTGAGCGCGCCGAACTCCTCTACGCCAACTACGACCTCGTCGACGAGGTGCTCTCGACCGTACGGGACGCCCGCGCGAACGAGGTGTCGTGGGACGATATCGCCGACACCCTCGCCGCGGGCGCGGAACGCGGGATCCCCGCCGCCGAGGCCGTCGTCGACGTCGACGGCGGCGAGGGGACCGTGACGATCGAACTCGACGGCGAGGACGGGAACGCGACCGAGATCGAACTCGACGCGAGCGCGGGCGTCGAAGTCAACGCCGATCGGCTGTATCGGGAGGCCAAGCGGATCGAGGGGAAAAAGGAGGGCGCGATGGAGGCAATCGAGTCGACCCGCGAGGAGTTGGAGGCGGTCAGAGAGCGCAAGGCGGAGTGGGTGGCGAACGACGCGGCCGACGACGGAGACGAGGCGGGCGAGGCGGACGCCGAAGACGACGAGGAATACGAGACCGACTGGCTCTCGCGCTCGTCGATCCCCATCCGGAACCCCGACGACTGGTACGAGCGGTTCCGCTGGTTCCACACCTCGACGGGGTACCTCGTTATCGGCGGGCGTAACGCCGACCAGAACGAGGAGCTGGTGAAAAAGTACATGGGCAAACACGACCGGTTCTTCCACACGCAGGCGCACGGCGGTCCGGTGACCCTGCTGAAGGCGGCCGGTCCCTCGGAGTCCGCGGATCCGGTCGACTTCTCGGAGGAGACTCTGCGGGAGGCCGCGCAGTTCGCGGTGTCGTACTCCTCGGACTGGAAGGACGGCCGCGGCGCGGGCGACGCCTACATGGTCGACCCCGATCAGGTGTCGAAGACGCCGGAGAGCGGCGAGTATATCGAGAAGGGGAGCTTCGTGATCCGCGGGGACCGCACCTACTTCGAGGACGTCGCCTGCCGGGTCGCGGTCGGCGTCCAGTGCGAGCCGGTCACCCGCGCGATCGGCGGGCCGCCCTCGGCGATCGTCGACCGCGCGGCGGCGAGCGTCACGCTGGAGCCCGGGATGTACGCGCAAAACGACGCCGCGATGATGGTGTATCGCCGGCTGAAAGACCGGTTCGCAGACCAGTCGTTCGTGCGGAAGGTGGCGAGCGCGGACCTGCTCCAAGAGTTCCTGCCGTCGGGCGGCTCCGATATCGTCGACTGAGGGGATCGGCGAACGACCGGGGGAGACGCCGCGAGCCGCACCGGAACGCGACCCTTTCAAGCCTCCGCGACCGAGCACGCGCATGAGCTTCGCGGCGCTGCCCGACGGCTGGCAGGTGTGGAACGAGGAGCCGAGCGGGCGGGCCATCCTCGTGTACCGTCCCGACGTGTTCGACGGCGACGACCTTCCGCCCGAGTGCCTGCCGACGATCTATCTGACGAACGGCGCGCGGACGGCTCGCCCCGGATCGGGGCAGTACGCGACCGACGAGTGGCACGTCGTGCTCTTCGCGGAGCCCGAGGTAGAACTGGTCACCGAGACCCGCGAGACCCGCGAGGCGGGGGCGGACGCCGCGGTCGAGATCGCAACTCGATTCGCCGCCGGGGAGGTGGACTACCGCGACGCCTATCAGGTGCCGCGAGAGGCGTACTTCGATCGGCTCGACGAACTCGTCGGCGACGACTGACCGACCGCCAGTGTCGGATGGAACGGACGCTGACGACGGTCCGATTGCGCCTCGTCGTCGACTGCGATACACCGCCGACGTCGCGACATCGATCCACGAATATGGATATCGACGCCGGTGAGCCGGGTCGGGAACGCCACGAACACGAGGGTTTTTATCGACTCCCGACACACTAGTGGGTGTATGAACGCCGGTGGGGACCACACCTCCGACGAGCCGCGAGAGAAGTGCGGCGTCGTCGGCGTCTCGCTCGCGGACCGAGAGGCCGCGCGGCCACTGTACTACGCGCTGTACGCGCTCCAACACCGCGGACAAGAGTCGGCGGGGATCGTCACGCACGACGGGTTCCAACAGCACAGCCACGTCGAGCGCGGGCTCGTCGGCGACGCCTTCGACGAGGGCGATCTGCAGTCGCTCTCCGGCGGAACCGGCATCGGTCACGTCCGGTACCCGACTGCGGGGAGCCTCGATAAGAGCTGTGCACAGCCCTTCTCCGTCTCTTTCAAGTCGGGTTCACTCGGACTCTCGCACAACGGGAACCTCGTGAACGCCGACGAGGTCCGCGAGGAACTCGCAGCCGCCGGACACGCGTTCACCTCCGACGGCGACACCGAGGTTATCGCCCACGATCTCGCGCGAAACCTCCTCGAAGAAGACCTCGTGCGCGCGGTCAAGCACACGATGAACCGGATCCACGGCTCGTACTCGCTCACGATCACCCACGACGACACCGTGTTGGGCGTGCGCGACCCGCTCGGGAACCGCCCGCTCTGTCTCGGCGATCTCGACGACGGCTACGTGCTCGCCAGCGAGTCCGCCGCCATCGACACCCTCGACGGGGAGCTGATCCGAGACGTTCGACCCGGCGAACTGGTGGTCTTGGAACCCGACGGAAGCGGATACGACACGTATCAGCTCGTCGATCGCGACTCCACCGCCCACTGTTTCTTCGAACACGTTTACTTCGCGCGTCCCGACTCCGTCATCGACGAGAACCTCGTGTACGAGGTCCGGCGAGCGTTGGGGCGGAAGCTCTGGGAGGAGTCGGGCGTCGAGTCCGACGTGGTGATGCCCGTTCCCGACTCCGGGCGCGCGTTCGCCTCCGGCTACGCCGACGCCGCGGGCGAGACCACCGCCGACGGCGACCCGCGTCCCGAGGGAGACGGCGGTATCGAGTTCGCGGAGGGGCTGATGAAGAACCGCTACGTGGGGCGGACGTTCATCATGCCGACGCAGGACGAGCGCGAGCGCGCGGTGCGGCTGAAGCTCAACCCGATCAAATCGACCGTCGAGGGGAAGTCGGTCACCATCATCGACGACTCGATCGTTCGCGGGACGACCTCCACGCAGCTCGTCGACCTCGTCCGCGAGGCGGGAGCCGAGGAGGTCCACCTTCGGATCGGCGCTCCCGCCATCATCGCGCCCTGTTACTTCGGGATCGACATGGCCACACGCGACGAGCTGATCGCCGCGGACGCGTCGACCGAGGAGATCCGCGACGCGGTCGGTGCCGACTCGCTGTCGTACCTCTCCGTTGACGCCGTCGCCGACGCGCTCGGCGAGAGCCGCGCCGACCTCTGTCTCGGCTGTGTCACCGGCGAGTACCCGTACGACGTGGAGGGCGAAGCGAGCGATCGACCGATCGGCGATGCCGCGTCCGATCTGACGCCGGCCGACGACTGACGCGCGCGGGCGACTGACGTCGAGACGAACTGCGCCGATTCGAACTGCGCCGATTCGAACTGCGCCGATTCGAACTGCGCCGATTCGAACTGCGCCGATTCGAACTGCGCCGAGGCGAGTGATCTCCATGGCAATGCTTTGCGTTCCGAGATCACTACAACGGTGACCCCCGCGTCGGTGATCCCAACTCCGGTGATCCGTACGGGAGCGTATCGGGAACTTACATACGTACACGACTGGATGTGAGGGTATGGACGCTATCGACGACGACACGACGATGAGCCGCCGCGGTCTGTTCCGAGTCGGTGCCGCCGGTGCGGCCGTCGCGGCAGGCGTCGCGGCCGGTACCGGGAGCGTGACGGCCCAGTACGACGGGTGGTTGGACGACGTCGACAACTACGACGGCACTCACGATTACACCGGACAGGACGAGGTGACCGTCGAGGTCGGCGCGGTCGACGGACTCAAATTCGGTCCGGCGGCGATCCTGATCGACACCGGGACGACCGTCGTCTGGGAGTGGACCGGCGAGGGCGGCGCGCACAACGTCGTCGCAACCGACGAGGCGTTCGACAGCGGCGACCCGGTCGAGGAGTCGGGGACTACGTTCGAGTACACCTTCGAGGACGTCGCCGAGGGCGATACGTTCAATTACTCCTGTACCCCGCACGAGGCGGCCGGAATGAAGGGGTCGATCGCGATCGGGTCCGTCGACGACGACCTCGTGACCCCCGGCGAAGGGGGAGACGGCGGTGACGGGTCCGACGGCGGCAGCGAGGACGACGGAAGCGGTGACGGGTCCGACGGTGAAGGGGGAGACGGTTCCGGCGGAGGGCGCGACCTCACCGCGAGCGACCTCGGCGTGCTCGCGCTCGGGTTCGGGTTCGCCGGGGCCTTACTCGTGCCGCTGTTCTACGCGGCTCACAAGATGGCGAACGACGGAGACTGACACCACGACGAGCGCCTCAGAACGCGTGGTACAGCATGAGGTACACCCCGATCCCCATCGCGAACGAGATCAGCCAGAGGACGGCGGCGACGAAGCCCGCCTGCGCGTGGCGCGTGTAGTACAGCTCTTCGTACGGCCGGGTCGCCGCTAGAAGCAGCGCGTAGAACACGAACGGGACGCACGCGATGGCGAGCAGGATGTGGACCGCGAGGAACGGGAGGTAGACGTATGAGTAGACGAGTTCGGGACCGGAGAACGCGGCGGTCCCCACGTGGATCAGTCGGTAGAGGTACGCGGCGAGGAACGTCGCGAACAATGCAAACGAGGTCAGCATGAGCGCGCGGTGTCGGGCCACGTCGCCGCGGCTGATCGCGCGCCAGCCGAGCGCGATGGTGCCGATCGCGGTCGCGGAGATCGCGGCGTTGACGTGCGGGATCGCGGCGAGCACCGCGTCGCTCGCGCGAGGGAGAACGGAACCCGGGATCACGCCGCCGACGGCCCCGAACACGAGCGACAGCGCGACGGTCGACAGGAGGGCGGTCAAGATCGGGACGTTCTCTCGGGCCCACTCGGACATGATCCGTGACACGGACGCGACGCCCAAACGCGTGCCGGTTCGAGACGCGGGGCGGACGCCCTCAGACGGAAACTCGCACGGACGAGACTGGTGACCGTCTGCGACGCTCCGGCACGGCACTGTCGAATGGAAGGGCTTTTAATTGGGGGAAGGGTACGGGGAAACGCGACAGAACACCGCGAGCGTGGGTAGCCAAGCCAGGCCAACGGCGCAGCGTTGAGGGCGCTGTCCTGTAGAGGTCCGCCGGTTCAAATCCGGTCCCACGCATCGCTACGGGGTACACCCCCACGATGCACGGTGTTGTCTCTACGACAGCACCCACGCGCAATTCCTTTCGACCGCTACGCGAGGAGTGCCGACGTCACCGATCCGTTTGGACGTGTATACTCAGAAACGACATCTTTTGAGTCCCGCCTCGCACCGTAACCGCACCGCAGGCCTCCCTAACCTCGTCGCTCGCGCGGTGCCGTCTCTGGCGCTCCGAGCTGGCTGCCAGAGAGACTTCTGACCTCTCCCTGCTCGGTCGCGGGGCGGTCTCGCGGACACGCGTCACGCACACTTGCTATTAGACACCGCGTCGTTGTCCGAGACTGACCGTCGCGCTCCCGCGGGCGCTCACCGGACACCCGCGAACTGCCACCCTTTTAGTCGCGCGCCGTCGGAGGAACGCCTAATGAGCGAGGACGCGACCCCCGCGTACGACCACGAGGAGCTGGGACTCGTCGCCGGGCTGGAGATCCACCAGCAGCTGGACACGGAGACGAAGCTGTTCTGTGACTCCCCCACGACCGAACGCGACCCGGCGGAGTCCGACCGAGAGATCACCCGACGGCTCCACCCGACGAAGAGCGAACTGGGCGAACTCGACGACGCCGCGGTGGAGGAGAGCCGCGTCGACCGGGAGTTCACCTACCTCGCGTACGACAGTACGTGTCTCGTCGAGGAGGACGACGAGCCGCCCCGGCGCGTCGACGACGAGGCGCTGTCGGTCGCGCTCCAGATCGCCGACTTGCTCGACATTTCGGTCGTCGATCAGGCGCACGTGATGCGCAAGCTCGTCATCGACGGGTCGAACACGTCTGGATTCCAGCGGTCGATCCTGCTCGGACAGAACGGCGAGATCGAGACGAGCGAGGGGTCCGTCTCCATCGCTGACCTCATGTTGGAAGAGGAGTCCGCAAAGCGGGTCGAAGAGACCGACGACGGCGTCGTCTACTCGCTCGACCGGCTCGGCGTCCCCCTCGTCGAGATCGGGACGGGCCCGGACATCCGGAGCCCCGAGGGCGCACGCGAGGCCGCGGCGCGCATCGGGATGCTGCTCCGCTCGACCGGCGCGGTCAAACGCGGCCTCGGGACGATCCGGCAGGACGTCAACGTCTCCATCGCCGACGGCGCGCGCGTCGAGGTGAAAGGCGTGCAGGATCTGGCGGGGATCGAAGCGATCGTCCGCGGCGAAGTGGGTCGACAGGCCGAACTGCTCGACATCCGCGACGAACTCCGTGAGCGCGACGCGGACGTCGGCGACGCACGCGACGTGACGGACGTCTTTTCGGACACCGAATCGGGCGTCATCCGCGCCGCGCTCGATTCGGGCGGGAAGGTGACGGCGGTTCCCCTGTTCGGATTCGACGGGCTCGTGGGTCGAGAGATCCAGCCGGACCGGCGGCTCGGGACCGAGTTCTCCGACCACGCGAAGCGCCACGGCGCTGGCGGCATCTTCCACACCGACGAGCTGCCGGCCTATGGTGTCACGGACGAGGAGGTCGACGCCCTCCGCGACGCGGTCGACGCGGGCGAGGGAGACGCGGTCGCCATCGTCGCCGCCGACCCCGAGACCGCAGACCTCGCGATCGAGGCCGCTGCCGACCGCGCCGAGACCGCCGTCGAGGGCGTCCCCGAGGAGACCCGCGGCGCGAACGACGACGGGACGACGCGGTACCTCAGACCGCTCCCCGGAGCCGCGCGGATGTACCCCGAGACGGACGTGCCGCCGGTCGAGCCCGACCCGACGGAAGTCGACCGGCCGGAACTCCTCGACGAGAAGACGGACCGATACGTCGAGGAGTTCGGTCTCGACGCGGGACTCGCAGAGCAGGTCGCGTTCGGGCAGCGCTTCCCGCTGTTCGAGACGGCGGTCGAGCGCGGAGTCGACCCCACCTTCGCCGCCTCGACGCTCGAATCGACGACCACGGAGATCAGACGCGACGGCGCGCCCGTCAAGAACCTCTCCGACGAGCACTTCCTCGACCTCTTCGCGCTCGTCGAGGACGGCGACCTCGCGAAGGAGGGCGTTCCCGAGGTGCTGGCGACGCTCGCCGAGGACCCGACGCTGTCGGCCGCGGAAGCTGTCGAAGAGGCCGGGCTCTCCGGTGTGAGCGAGGCCGAGGTCCGCGAGGCAGTCGTCGAGGTCGTCGAGCGCAACGCCGGTCAGATCGACGAGGAGGGGATGGCCGCGTTCTCCGGCCTGATGGGCGAGGCGATGGGCGCGCTGCGCGGGAAGGCGGACGGCGAAGTGGTCTCGGACGTGCTCCGCGAGGAGATCGGCAAGCGGTCGTAAGCGCCGCGAAGAGCCGGCGACGATCGCGGCGTCGTCAGAAGAACAGCCACAACACGAGCACCACGTAGAGGATGAACAGCGCGATTATCGTCAACCGGATGAGGATGTTGACGCTGAACACCAACCCGTTGTAGTCGGTCTTGAGCAGTTTGAGCGGCCGGGTCCGTCGGCTGGCGAGTCCGACCGTCGCGGGGGCCACGTCCGCGGCCGCGCGCTCGACGGCCCCTTCGAGCGCCTCGACGTCCGAGCGGGTCATGTTCGCGAGTTCGTGGATGGAGGCGTGCGTGTCCGTCGAGAAGACGAGCACGTCGTCGAACTCCGCCTCGTACTCCGCCGCCAACGCCCGCACGTCCGGAGTGATCCCGTTCGTGTCGATCCCCATGAGCAGGACCGACTCGCCGTCCACGCGTTCGACGATCGCCACCACGTCCTGCGTCGACCGGACGACCTCGAAGCCGGCGGCGTAGTCGTGAACCGGCACCTCGGCGAGTCCGTCGCGGAAGTCGTCGAAGTGCGCCTTCAGTCGGTCGGCTTCGGCGGAGCCGTACAGCACCTCCTTTTCGGGGCCGTCCTGCAGGTCGTGTTTGTGCAGGTCCACGAGGAGCACCTCGTCCTCGTCGACGTCGCGCATGAACACCCCCGTGTCGTAGTCGTCGATGCCCTCGCCGTGGAGGAAGACGACCTGCTTGTCACCGATGCGGCGGCCGTAGAACTCTATTTCGCCGTAGTCCTCGTGCACGAGTCGCGACGCCTGCGTGACGCCGGTCGGCTCGCTGACGGCCTCCAAGATCTTCGTCGCGTCCTCGGGGTTCGAGAGGTCCTCTTTGTGAGTACACGGGACGTGCACGAAGAAGCCGCTCTCGCCGTCCTCGTTCAGCGCGTCGATCACGTTCCCGCTGAGCTGTCCGCCGCCGAACCCGCCGAGCGGTCCGGGATGCACCCACGGCGCGACCAGTCTGAGCCGGTCGCCGTTGTCTATGACCAGAGTCTCGACGGCGGGGCGGGCCTCGACGCCGAGGTCGAGAGAGGCCCGGTCGTTCCGTAGGATTCCCGAGGTGAGTTCGAACGCCGACACGTCGGTGTTGCTCCGGATCAGGTAGTCGACGACGAGCAGCACGAACACCAGAAACGCCGCCGCGATGAGCAGCGACGCGAACGCGAAGACGTGCCGGTACGTCGAGAAGCCGAGGTCGCCGCCGCCCCCGACCGCGTAGAAGGCGACGATGAGCGCGGCCGGCTCGGCCAGCGAGACGAGGAGTATCCGCTTGTATCGGTCGATCCCCGTCGAGATCACGAGCACCAGGATGTTGAGCAGGTACAGTGTGATGAAACACAGCCAGATGATGCTCCACGCGTTCCCGATGTCGTTCGCGCCGGAGAGCACAAGCGCGTAGACGAACATGACGAACTGGCTCGTCAGGGCCAGAAAGTAACTCCAGGTGCGGGGGTACCGCGATAGTGTCCGGGGGAACAGTTCGGCGGCGAACGCGAACGGGAGCAAAAACAGCAGGATCGCGACCGGAAGCACGCTCGCTGGCGCGGAATCGATCGGGGTGAACGCCGTGATGGCGGCGAACGCGATCGCGCTGTACACGAGGCTAAGTCCCGCGAGCGCCGGAATTTGTACCGAAAGGGACGGGACGCTGAACACCAGCCGCTGGAAGACGTCGACGTTGTCTGCGCCCATCTACGTCACCCCGTAGATCGCTTCGAGTTCGTCTACCGTCCGCTCGATGGAGTACTTCTCGACGGCGTCGCGCGTCGGTCGGTTGCGATCGAGACAGTCGGCCACCGCGCGCTCCATGTCGTCGAGGTCGCCGTGGGCGAACCGCGCGCCGTTGTCTCGACCGATCGTCTCGTCGAACGGCGACACGTCGGCGGCCGCGACGGGCGTGCCGCAGGCGTTCGCTTCGAGCGTCGAGAGGCCGAGCGTGTCACACGTCGAGGCCGTGACGAACACGTCGAGCGCGGCGTAAAACGCCGGGAGATCCTCGCGGGGCAGGAAATCTCGGAGCCGCACGTTGTCCGGGGCCGCGCGGTCGAGCGAGTCTCGAACCGGTCCCTCCCCGACGAGTTCGAACCGGAGGTCGGGCCGCCGCTCGGCCAGACGGAGGATCTCGTCGACGTGTTTCTTTCGAGTCATTCGGCCGCTGTAACCGATCACGGGATCGTCGGACTCGAAGAGCGGATCGGTCGGGCGGAACGTGTCCATCTCGATACCGACGGGGAGCGTTCGGGGAGTCACGTCGCGGCGTATCCGATCGGTCGAGGCGGTCACGCAGTCGAACGACCGGAGGAGCCGGTTCTCGTAGGCGACGTACAGTCGCCCTGCGGCACGCGCGAGGGTCTCCGATTTGAGCCCTTGCACGAAGTAGTCCTCGACCGGGGTGTGGTGCGTGTAGACAGACTTCACGCCCCGGCGGTTCGCGTATCGACGCCCCATCAGTCCGGTCGCCGCCGGACCGTGGCAGTGGACCACGTCGAAGTCCGGAAGCGTGGAAATACGTCGGTAGATCGGCACGCGGTACTGCTTGTACAGGGGGTTCGGCAGGGACGGGACGGGGAGTTCGTTCTCGTCGGGGTCGTGGCTGCTCTCGGGATAGACGACGTACACGTCGTGGCCGCGGTCTCGGAGCCGATCGCGCCACGCGCTGATGGTGTAGGTGACGCCGTCGATGCCGGGGAAGTAGCTGTCGGTGAAGAATCCGATATTCATGCGAAGATCCGTCTGCGAGCGTCGGTCCGCTGGAGGCGTCTCTCGGTGGACACTGAATCAACCGCACGCGCCGCTCGGAGGAGAGCGCGTCCGCTCTGCGGCGGAACGGGCCGGAACCGGGGCGAGACGGCGGGGTGTGCGTCGGAAGACACGGCTTCTCGATGGGCGATTTCCCTCCGACCCGCATCAAGATTTTCATTCAGTGACGACGCGCCGCCGACGGACATGTGACTCGGTGACTCGCCACATTCGGAGCCGACCGTGGCCCTCATCCTTATCAGTCGGCGCGCGCATCTCGACGCATGATCACGACCGACCGGATGGCGGCGGTCGACGCCAACGCCGCCGCCCTCGGAGTCCCCCGAAAACAGCTCATGGAGTCGTCGGCCAACGCCGTCGCGAGCGAGGTACGAGCCGCGGCCGACCCCGGCGCGACCGTCACGCTGGTCTGCGGGCGCGGAAACAACGGTGGCGACGCGTTCGCGGCCGCGCGGTTCCTCTCGGCGTACGACGTCACCGTCTCGCTGCTCGGTCGGCCGGAGTCGGTCCGGACCGACATCGCTCGAGAGAACTGGGCGGCGCTCGAAGACGCCGAGATTCCGACCGAGACGGTTGTCGACTCGTCCGACCTGTCGCTCGGGGACCCGGACGTGGTCGTCGACGCGATGCTCGGATCCGGGGTTACGGGGGCCCTGCGCGAACCGGAACAGAGCGCGGCGCGGTCGATCAACGCGAGCGACGCGACGGTCGTCGCCGTCGACGTCCCCTCCGGAATCGACGCGGACACGGGCGATCCCACCGGCTCGCTCGATGCGACCGACGGCGAGTCCCTCGCGGTCGACGCCGACCGCGTCGTCACGTTTCACGACAGCAAGCCGGGCCTCGACGAGCTCGACGCCGCGGTCACCGTCGCTGACATCGGCATCCCGGCGGCCGCGGAGCGGTTCACCGGCCCCGGCGACCTGCTCGGTATCACGCGCGACCCGGCCTCGCACAAGGGAGACAACGGCGAGGTGCTGGTCGTGGGCGGCGGTCCCTACACCGGCGCGCCCTCGCTCGCCGCCCGGTCCGCGCTCCGAGCCGGTGCCGACCTCGTCCGCGTCGCCTGTCCCGAGACCGTCGCGCGAGAGGTCCAGGGCTTCTCGGCCGACCTGATCGTTCGCGACCTGCCGGGCGACAGGATCGGGCCGAACCACCTCGACCGCGTCCGCGATCTGGCCGCCGGAACCGACGCCGTCGTGCTCGGTCCGGGACTCGGAGACGGCGACGGAACGGCCGCGTTCGTCCGGTCGTTCCTCGCCGCGTACGACGGGCGCGTCGTCGTCGACGCCGACGCGCTTCAGGTCGTCCCGGACATAGACACGGACGCCGACGTGATCTGTACGCCGCATCAGGGCGAACTCGTCGACATGGGCGGCGAGACCGCAGACGATCCCGACGAGCGGGGTGAACTCGTCCGGACGTTCGCGGCCGAGATCGGCCACACGCTGCTCGTGAAGGGCGCGTACGACGTGATAACCGACGGCGACGAACTCCGACTGAACCGGACCGGCAACCCGGGGATGACCGTCGGCGGGACCGGCGACGTGCTCGCCGGGGCGGTGGGCGCGCTCGCGGCGCAGACCGACGCGTTCGACGCGGCGGCCGTCGGCGCGTACGTCACCGGCACAGCCGGCGACCTCGTCGCCGCCGAGCGGGGATACGGACTCGTGGCGACGGACGTACTCGACCGGCTACCGGAGGCGATGCGTGATGCGTGAGGACGAAAGCGAGACCGAAGGCGAGCCCCGAACCGCCGACGAGCTGACGCACACGACCGAGTCCGGCGAGGTCCGGATGGTCGACGTGGGCTCGAAGCCGGACACGAACCGGCGCGCGGTCGCGCGCGGTGAGATCCGGCTGACCCCCTCGACCATCGCGGCCGTCGAGGCGGACGAGGTCGGGAAAGGCGACGTGCTGGCGACCGCTCGAATCGGCGCGGTACAGGCGGTCAAACACACCTGGGAGACGATCCCGATGTGCCACCAGATTCCGATCACGAACGTCGACACCGACTTCGCGGTCGGCGACGATCGGATCGAACTGACTGTCGCCGTCGAGACGACCGGAAAGACCGGCTGCGAGATGGAGGCGCTAGAGGGGGTCACGACCGGACTCAACGTGGTCTGGGACATGGTGAAGGCGGCGGAGAAGGACGCCGACGGCGGGTACCCCGACACCCGGATCGCGAACGTCGAGGTCGTCGACAAGACGAAGCGACGACCCGACGCGTAACGCGAGAAGGCAGGGCGCTGGAACCGAGCGACGGAAACGTTCAATTCGGCGGGCGACCAACGCCGACGTATCGTCATGGAATCGGAACACGGACGCACGCGGACGCGCGCAGCCGCGCCGCGCGACGCACGAATCGGGGTGACGGTCGCCCGTCCCTGAGGTCGTCGGCGTGGACATCAGCGGCCGCCACGAGGAGAACGGCGAGTACCTGATGGTGGCGGCCGCGGTTCACGCGCGCATCGATCCGACCCGGATCCGCACCGTCGAGGGGATGGGATTCGCGCTCGCCCGAGAGGGACCGACGCTCGACGCGACGATCGCGCTCGCCGTCGATGCCGTCGGTGATCTGCCGAAACCGCCGGACGGGCCGGTCGTCGCCGAGGACGGCGAGTTCTACGAGGAACCGGCCGACCGAGTCGGACTGAGCTTCCGACCCGAGTTTAAATACGTCGAGAGCATAGGCGAGCGCGAAACCGTGCAGGCAGCACATCACGCCGCATACGCCGCTCGCGACCTCCTGTTATGACGGGGGACATCGAGGGCACGAACGCCGGGGGAGAACGCGCCGAGACCGAATCCACGCCGACCGAGCGTCACGCGGTCGTCGCGAAGCGCGTCGACAGCGGCGACGCCGATCTGACGGAGATCAGTCAGCTCGCCGCCGCCGCCGGCTACGAGGTCGTCGACGAACTCACGCAGACTCGGACCGAAGACGCCGCGTTCATGTTCGGCGAGGGGAAGGTCGCGGAGCTGCGCGACCGGGTCCTCCGTACCGACGCCGACGCGGTGATACTCGACAACGACGTGGGGCCGTACCAGACGTTCAACATCGGCGGAGAGCTCCCCGAGGGCGTCGAGGTGATCGACCGGTTCACGCTCATCCTCGAGATCTTCGGTCAGCGCGCGAACACGCGGAAGGCCCAACTGCAGGTCGAACTCGCGCAGCTGCGGTACGAACTGCCGCGCGCGGAGGCGAAAGCGAGTCTCGCCAAGCGCGACGAGCGGCCGGGGTTCATGGGGCTCGGCGAGTACGACGAGAGCGTCGAACGCGACATCAAACGCCAGATATCCGAGATACGCGACGAGCTGGACTCCATCGCGGAGAAGGAACAGGCGCGCCGCGAGCAGCGCCGCGACTCCGGGTTCGATCTGGTCGCGCTCGCCGGGTACACCAACGCGGGCAAGTCCACGCTGATGCGGCGGCTCGCGGCCGAGATCGACGTGGACGAGAACGCCGATCGCCACCCCGACCTCGACACGACGGCCGAGTCACAGGACATGCTCTTCACCACGCTCGGTACGACAACGCGCCGCGCCGAGATGGAGAAGCGCGACGTCCTCCTCACCGACACGGTCGGGTTCATCGCCGACCTCCCGCACTGGCTCGTCGAGTCGTTCGAATCGACGCTCGACTCCGTCTACCGCGCGGACCTCGTCCTCCTCGTCGTCGACGCGAGCGAGCCGGTGGAGGCGATGCGCGAGAGGCTCGTCACCAGCCACGACACGCTGTACGAGCGCAACGAGGCCCCGATCGTCACCGTGTTCAACAAGGTCGACCGGCTCGCGCCCGGTGAGCTGGCGGACAAGCGGGCCGCACTCTCCGGCGTGGCACCGGACCCGGTCGCCGTCTCGGCGAAGACGGGGGCGGGCGTCGCGGAACTCCGCGACCGCGTCGAAGCGGAACTCCCGGAGTGGGAACGCGAGCGGCTCGTGTTGCCCGTCTCGGACGACGCGATGAGCCTCGTCTCGTGGATCCACGACCACGGTCACGTCGCAGACGAGACGTACGCCAGCGATCAGGTCACGGTCGATTTCGAGGCGAAACCGTCGATAGTGGCGCGCGCGCGGTCGAAGGCGGCCGCGCTCGCCTCGGCGGAGTCGGCCTGATCGCGTCGAGGGGTCCCCGGTCTCGTCGGCGCGGTCGCGCGGAGATCACGTCCCCTCTCTCATCGGCCGGGGTTTCGGACAAAGTATACATGGCTCCGATTGCGAACACGTATCATGGATGACGCCGGAGCGGACGGCCGGCGCTCGATCGGCGACGACGGTGCGACCGTGACCGGCGACGACGCGGTCGACCCGCCGGAGTCGTTCCGCGATCGGGCGGTCGCGAGCAACGCCGAGGTGTACGAGGCGTTCGAGCGGGAAGGTCCCGACGCGTGGCGCAGGGCCGCCGACCTGCTCGACTGGGAGCGAGCGTACGAGGCCGTCCTCGACGACGACGACCCGCCGTTTTACGAGTGGTTTCCGGAGGGGCGGCTCAACGCCGCCGCGAACTGCGTCGACAGGCACCTCGACGACCGGCGGAATCAGCTCGCGATCCGATGGTTCGGCAAGCGCGGCGAGCGCCGGTCGTACACCTACCTCGACTTACACCGCGAAGTGAACGCGCTCGCGGCCGGGCTCCGCGACCTCGGGGTCGGAGAGGACGACGTGGTGACGCTGTACCTCCCGATGATCCCGGAACTGCCGATCGCGATGCTGGCGTGCGCCCGGATCGGCGCGCCGCACAACGTCGTCTTCGCGGGGCTGTCGGCGGAGGCGCTGGCGACGCGGATCGACGCCGCCGACTCCGAGTACCTGATCACCTGCGACGGCTACTACCGCCGCGAGGACGCGTTCAATCAGAAGTCGAAGGCCGACAACGCGCGGCTCCGGATCGACGGCGACCTGCGGGAGACGGTCGTCGTCGACCGCCTCGGCGACGCGCTCGACGTGTCGCTCGGCGACGACGAGCACGCGTACGAGACGGTCGTCGACGCACACGACGGCGAGACGGTCGAACCGGTCGCTCGCGACGCCACCGACCTGCTCTTCGTGATGTACACCTCGGGGACGACCGGCCGGCCGAAGGGCGTCGAGCACGCCACGGGCGGGTACCTCGCGCAGGTCGCGTGGACCACGCGGAACGTCCTCGACGTCCGCCCGGACGACACCTACTGGTGTGCCGCCGATATCGGCTGGATCACGGGCCACTCTTACGTCGTGTACGGGCCGCTCGCGCTCGGCACGACGACGGTCCTGTACGAGGGGTCGCCAGACTATCCCGATCGCGACCGCGTCTGGGATCTGATCGAGCGCAACGCGGTCAGCGTCTTCTATACCTCTCCCACCGCTATCCGGTCGTTCATGAAGTGGGGGTCGGAGTACCCGGAGGCGCACGACCTCTCGTCGATCCGACTGCTCGGCACGGTCGGCGAGTCGATCACGCCGAAGGCGTGGCGGTGGTACCACGAGCACGTCGGCGGCGGCGAGGCCCCGGTGGTCGACACGTGGTGGCAGACCGAAACGGGCGCGATCGCGCTCGCGACGCTGCCGGGCATCTCACCGATGAAGCCCGGGAAGGTCGGCCCGCCGCTGCCCGGGATCGACGCCCGCGTCGTCGACGAGGACGGCGAGCCCGTCGAGCCCGGCGAGCCCGGGTATCTCACGATCGCCGCGCCGTGGCCCGGCATGTTGCGCGGGCTCCGCGAGGGCGACGAACGCTATCGCCGCGAGTATTGGCTGGAAGGCGACGACGGCTGGCGGTACCGCACCGGCGACGGCGCGACGATCGACGAGGACGGCTACATCACGATCCTCGGTCGCGTCGACGACGTGATCAACGTCCGTGCACACCGGTTCAACACCGCCGAACTGGAGTCGGCGATAGTCGAGACCGACGGCGTGACGGAGGCCGCAGTCGTCGGCGACGCCGACGGCCGGATCGTGGCGTACGTCACGACGCGGAGCGACGTCGACACCGACGATCCGCTCCGCGAGGCGATAGGCGAACATCTCGCGCGGTCCGTCGGCGACGTCGCTCGTCCGGACCGGATCGTCTTCACGCCGGAGCTGCCGAAGACCCGCTCGGGGAAGATCATGCGTCGACTGTTAGAGGACATCGCCCGCGGTGAGGAGTTCGGCGACATCAGCGCGCTCCGTAACCCGGAAGTCGTCGGCGAAATCGAGTCAACGGTCCGTGAGACGTAACTCCATTTAGTTTCTTTTTCAGAATTCGAAACGTCAAATAGTTTCTTTATGTGTCCGGCCGTACCGGATTCGCATGGCTGCGTTCCTCTCGCGTACGGCGGTACACGCTCGCAAGCGCGCGATCGCGAAGACCCTGTGTTATCGGGTGCTCATGGTCACGATAACCGTCATCGTCGCGTGGGCGGTCGTCGGCGACGTCCGCGCGGCCCTCAATATCGGGCTCGTGACCAACGTGGTGAAGACGGCAACCTACTACGGTTACGAACGGCTATGGGACCACGTGTCGTGGGGCGTCGTCGGCGGGTGATGTCGCCGATCAAATTTCGAATTACAGATCGAATGCGAACTTTTGTCGTCGGAGAGACAATCGATAGCGGCCAGCGAGCCCGCTATCGGCCTCTTGTGAGTCGTCTGAGCGTGACTTCCCCGCAGTGTGGCAGTTCATCCCCGTTGTGACCGATCGTTTTATTTCGTATTAGGCCGGTAATTCGAAACGGATGCCGGACGCACTCGACACGGAGGCGTACGACGCGCTCGTGACCGCCGCGGAGACGTACCGCGCGGCGCTGACGGTTCGGCTGGCCGGTGAAGCCGGGCTTCGAGCCGACGAGATCGGACGCGTCACGCCGGGACACCTCCGGGAGTCGGGCATCGCGTCCGGACACGTCCTGCTCGCGGTCCCGTCTCCGGGCGACGGAGCGGCGTCGGAAGCGGCGAGCAGTTCGCCGGACGGCGCGGAGTCGATCGACCGTGAGACCGTGGTTCCGGCGTCGCTCGCCGGGGACATTCGGCGATACGCCGACAGTGAGGGGATCGGTGATGACGATCCGTTCGTAGACGTGTCAACACGGCGTATTCAGATGATCGTACGCGAGACCGCGACGCGCGCGGCGAAACGGACCGACGGGACCGTCGGTCCGGACGTGACCGCGAGCGATCTGAGGCACACCTTCGCGCGGCGGCTCCTCGTCGACCGCGGCGTCGATCCGCACGCCGTTCGCGAGGCCGGCGGGTGGGAGACGACCGCGGCGCTCGACCAGTACCTCGACAGTCTCGACGGGAAAGCGATCGCCGGGGCCGTCGCCGACTCGTCGGCCGGCAGAGGCGGACACGATCGGGTGCTCGACGCGGCCGGCGCGGCAGGCGGCGACCGGACCGCACCGGCCGGCCTCGGCGGCTTCGAGGGGCTCGCCGCCGGAAACGACGACAGCGGAGAACGCCCCATATCGGCGGTGCCGCGGCGGCTCGCGGCGATCGATCGGTGGGCAGAGGCGTGGGTGGTGCGCGAGCCCACGGATGGGGGCCGCGTCGATATCGCGAGCGCCGCGGGTGTCGGATCAGACGCGATCCGCGAGCGCGGACTCGCGGACGGCGGACCCTGGCGGGACGCACTGACCGGCACGTCGGTGACCACCGACGGTCATCCGACGACTGCCGGGCGGCCCGCGATCGCGGTTCCGGTGAGCTACGAGAACGTGACGCACGGCTCGCTGTGTGTCGTCGCCGACGGCGGTCGACCGGTCGACGCGGCCGAGCGACGGACGATCGAGGTCCTCGGGCAGTCTCTCGGCTGGGCGGTGACCGCGAGGCGTTGGCGGGAACTGCTCCACTCCGACGCGGTGACCGAGGTGGAGTTTCAGACGAGCGACGAGAGCGCGTTTCTTGCACGCGCGAGCGCGACGCTCGACTGTCAGATCGACCTCTCGTCGACGGTCACCGTCACCGACGAAATCTCCCGACTCTACCTGTCCGTGACCGGTGCCAGACCGCAGGGACTCGCAGACGTCGTCGACGGGCTGTCCGGCATCTCCGACCTCCGGCTGATCGAAACCGACGAGGACAGCTGTTCGGTCTCGGTACAGGTGACGGCGGGATCGGCCGTGCAGACGCTCACCGACTACGGAGCCACGGTCCGCGACGCGACAGCGCGGGACGGTCGCGTCAGGGTCGTCGCCGACCTCCCCGAGGGGACCGACGTCCGCCCGGTCGCCGACGGCTTCCGCCGGGAGTTCGAAGACGCGCGACTCGCGAGCAAGGAGTCGGTCGCGAGGTCGCCCCGCACCGAATCGTCTCTCCGTGAAGGGGTCAAAGACCGGTTCACCGACCGGCAGTGGACCGCGCTATCAACCGCCTACCACGGCGGGTATTTCGACTGGCCGCGGGGGAGCACCGCCGAGGAAGTCGCCGACGCGATGGATGTCTCCTCGCCGACGTTCCACAATCACCTCCGGAAGGCCCAACGGGCGCTCTTGGACGGCCTTTTCGAGGACGAGCGGCGACTGGAGCGTTCGTGACCGATGCGGGGTCGGTAGGGACACCCTAGACTATCACGATTTTTCGTATTTAGCGTGAGCGTTTATATGGTGATGTCGGTTGGATAGGATCGTACCATGACAGAGGGTGACGGTCAACTGGAAGCGAGGCTGGCAGAGCAGGCGGTGTTCGAACCGTCGGAGTCGTTCGTCGAGCAGGCGAACGTCTCCGATCCCGAGATCTACGACGAGTTCGAGGAGAACTGGCCGGAGTGCTGGGAGGCGGCGGCCGACCTGCTCGACTGGGAGTCCGACTACGACCGGGTTCTCGACGACAGTAACCCGCCATTCTACGAGTGGTTCACGGGCGGTGAGCTGAACGCGTCGGCGAACTGTCTCGACCGACACCTCGACGAACGCGGCGACGAGGCCGCGATCGAGTGGGTCGGCGAACCCGTCGACGAGGACGACCGCACGTACACCTACGAGGAACTCCACCGGGAGGTAAACGAGTTCGCGGCCGCGCTGCGCGAGCAGGGCGTAGAGGAGGACGACGTGGTGACGATGTACATGCCGATGATCCCGGAACTGCCGATTGCGATGCTGGCGTGCGCCCGAATCGGCGCGCCCCACAGCGTCGTCTTCGCGGGATTCTCGGCCGACGCGCTCGCTACGCGGATGAACTCGGCGGACTCCGAGCACCTCGTCACCTGCGACGGCTACTACCGGCGCGGTGACCCCCTCGATCACCTCTCGAAGGCCAACGAGGGGCTCGCGGACGTCGACCACGACACCACCACGGTCGTCGTCGACCGACTCGGCCCGAACGGCGACGACTTCGGTCACGACCTCGGCGACGACCAGGTCGACTACGACGAACTCGTCGACGCCCACGCGGGCGCGGAAGTAGAGCCGGTCACCCGAGACGCGGAAGACATGCTCTTCCTGATGTACACCTCGGGTACCACCGGCAAGCCGAAGGGCGTGAAACACACGACCGGCGGGTATCTGTCATGGGTTTCCTGGACGTCACAGGCCGTCCTCGACGTCAAGCCGGAGGACACGTACTTCTGTTCGGCCGACATCGGCTGGATCACGGGTCACTCGTACATCGTCTACGGGCCGCTGGCGCTCGGGACGACGACGATGATGTACGAGGGGACGCCGGACCACCCGGAGCGCGACCGTCTCTGGGAGATAGTCGAGGAATACGACGCGACCCAACTGTACACCGCACCGACCGCGATCCGCGCGTTCATGAAGTGGGGCGAGGAGTACCCCGACCGCCACGACCTCTCCAGCCTGCGGCTGCTCGGCACGGTCGGAGAACCGATCAACCCGCGGGCGTGGAAGTGGTACTACAAGCACATCGGCGACGAGGAATGCCCCGTCGTCGACACGTGGTGGCAGACCGAGACCGGCGGGATGATGGTTACCACGCTCCCAGGCGTCAAGGACATGAAGCCGGGAGCGGCCGGACCGCCGCTGCCGGGACTCGACGTGCAGATCCTCGACACGCTCGGCGACGAGGTGGAGCCGGGGAAGGCCGGCTATCTCACGGTTCAGAAGCCGTGGCCGGGCATGCTCCGGACGCTCTACAACAACGACGAGCGGTACATCGAGGAGTACTGGGCGGAATATTCGGACACGGACAGCGACGACCCCGACGACTGGGTGTACTTCCCCGAGGACGGCGCGAAGATCGACGACGACGGCTACATCACCGTGCTCGGTCGCGTCGACGACGTGCTCAACGTCTCCGGACACCGGCTCGGAACCATGGAGATCGAGTCCGCCATCGTCGGCGTCGAGGGGGTCGCCGAGGCCGCCGTCGTCGGCGGCGACCACGACATCAAAGGCGAGGCGGTCTACGCGTACGTGACGACCGAAGACGGCTACGAGGGCACCGACGAACTTCGCGACGCGATCGTCGCGGGCGTCGAGGACGCCATCGGACCGATCGCTCGTCCCGAGCAGGTCGTGTTCACTCCCGACCTCCCGAAGACCCGTTCGGGGAAGATCATGCGCCGTCTGCTGGAGAACATCGCCGACGGCAAGGAGCTGGGTAACACCAGCACGCTGCGGAACCCGGAGATCGTCGAGGAGATCCAGCAGAAAGCGAACGAGTAGCGGCCGCGGCACCGTTTTCGAGAGACGCAACCGAAACGAAACGACGACACCGCGACAAACCATCACGAAAAACGACTACAAATCGACCACGACACAGCACACCACGACACATGACAGATACTAACTCACATGACACGGACGACGCGGCCACCGACGGCGGCGTCGCGACCGGCGCGGCTCAGCAGCACCGTCAGACAGATTATCTCAGTTCGGAGGTGAACATCCTCAGTCCAAGCACCGCATACATGCGAAAGCATCTCAGGGTCGTTTGGACCGGGTTCATCATCTGGGCGCTCGTCGTCTTCGGACCGGTGACCGCGACGTATTTCGCGCCGGGTGTGATGACACAGCAGATGCCGGTCATCGGCTTCCCGCTCCATTACTTCCTCGTCGCGATCGGTGCGCCCGGTGGCGCGCTGATCCTCTCGGGCTGGTACGCGAAGCGTCGGGACGCGCTCGACGACGAGTTTGGCATCGACCACGACGGCACAGGGGGTGACGCATGAGCGCTACCGCCGCGACGCTGCTCCAGAGCGAACTGCTCCCGGAGGGACTCAACGTCTCGTTCAAGACGCTTCCAGCGATCCTCGTCATCGGGATGCTGCTGGTGTTCATCGCCATCGGCTTCATCTTCCGCGTCGCGGACGCGGAGAACATGTGGGTCGCCGGCCGCTCGATCGGTAACATCGAGAACGGAATGGCGATCGGTGCCAACTGGATGTCCGCGGCGTCGTACCTCGGCATGGCCGCGTCGATCGCGCTGTCCGGTTTCTACGGGCTCGTGTTCGTCGTCGGCTGGACGACGGGGTACTTCATCCTGCTCATCTTCCTCGCAGCGCAGTTGCGCCGGTTCGGGAAGTACACCGCCGCCGACTTCGTGGGCGACCGATTCAACTCCGACACCGCTCGCGCGATTGGCGCGATCACGACGTTCCTCATCGGGTTCGTCTACGCGATCGGACAGGCTCGCGGGATGGCTCTCGTCGGGCTGTACATCTTCGGCGATCTCGGCTTCCTCGGCCTGAGCGGCTACCAGGCGATGGTCGTGATCATGATGACTATCACCGTCGGCTACCTGACGCTCTCGGGCATGCTGGGGGCGACGAAGAACATGGTCGCGCAGTACGTCATCCTCATCGTGGCGTTCGTCGCCGGCCTGTACGCGGTCGGACTCACGAACGGCTACTCGACGGTGCTCCCGCAGATCGAGTACGGGATGCTCATCAGCTCGCTCAGCTCCGAGTTCTCTGAGCCGTTCGCGAACTCCAGTTTCTACCTCTGGATCGCGACGACGTTCTCGCTGATCGTGGGGACCTGCGGGCTCCCGCACGTGCTTGTGCGCTTCTACACGGTCGAAAACGAGCGGACCGCCCGCTGGTCGACCGTGTGGGGGCTCGGGTTCATCTGCATCCTCTACCTCAGCGCGCCGGCGTTCGCGGCGTTCGGGACCGACCTGTACGGAGAGAACATCGGTGCGGTGTACGGCGATCCCGGCATGACGAGTTCCGCGGCTGACGTGATCGTCGTGTTGGCCGCCCAGCTCTCGAACCTTCCGCCGTGGTTCGTCGGCTTCGTCGCCGCGGGCGGTATCGCGGCCGCGATCGCGACCACCGCCGGGCTGTTCATCGCCGGTTCCTCGGCGATTTCACACGACATCTACACCACCATCATCAACCCCGACGCGACCCAGCGTCAGCAGGTGCTCGTCGGACGACTGAGCATCATCCTGCTCGGCGTCATCACGACGTTGGCCGCGCTCGACCCCGCGGCACCCATCGCCGCGCTCGTGTCGTACGCGTTCTCGCTCGCGGGCGCCGTGCTGTTCCCGATGTTCTTCCTCGGCATGTGGTGGGAGAACACGAACCGCGAGGGCGCGCTCGCCGGCATGACGACCGGCCTCGCCATCTGGGGCGTTTCGATGGTCAACGAGGTCGTCCCCGGCTACGTCGGCGGACTCGAAGCACCGCTCAACGCGACGCTCGCGACGTGGCTTCCCGCGATCGGCTCCGCGCTCGTCGCGGTGCCAATCGTCTTCGCCGTCACCATCGTCGTCTCGATGGCGACCGACGAACCGCCGATGGAGACGAAGCAGATCGTCAGGCAGTGTCACAGCCCCGAACCGATGGGACAACAGCAGACCGCAGAGGACGTCGTCGCCGCCGACGGCGGCGAGGAGATGGCGACCGACGGCGGCCACACAGCGGACGACGCGACCGACGACGGTGACCGCACGACGGACGACGCCACGGAGGAGTAATCATGTACGAACGCATCCTGATCCCGACGGACGGAAGCGACGTCGCCGAGGCCGCAGTCGATCACGCGCTCGATCTCGCCGAGAAGTACGACGCCGAGGTCCACGCGCTGTACGTGGTCGACATCGACTCGGTCAACCTCAGCCTCGGCACGGAGCAGGTCGACCGGCTGCGACAGGGTCGGTTCGGCGAGATGGAAGAGCTGAAAGAGCGGGCGGACGAGGCGACGGGGACTGTCGCCGAACGCGGCGAGGAGCGCGGTATCGAGGTCGTCGAGCACATCTCGGGCGGCCGACCGCACAAGCTGATCGGCGAGTACGCCGAGGACCACGACGTGGACCTGATCGTGATGGGGAGCCACGGTCGCGCCGGCGTCCGCCGCGCGCTGCTCGGGAGCGTCACCGAGCGCACTCTGCGCTCGACGCACGTTCCCGTCCTCGTCGTCGACTACCTCGACGAGGACTGAACCGCCCGACGAGCGGGCGGTCCGCCCGCTTCCCGGATCATTCGTTCGCGACTCGCTTCCGCAACACCGACGTACACCGACACCCACGAACACGCATGACCGACACGGACTCGCCCGACGACGCAGAGACGGATCAGAGCTTCGCCGACCGCCTGCGATCGCAGGTCCGCGAGAACCGAACCGGTATGGTCGGCGATCTGGTGTTCGCCATCATTTGGGTGACGTTCGCGTCGCTGTTGTACGACTTCGCGTTCCCGACTGCACCGCGGTGGGTCCTGTACATGTTCATGCTGGCCGGTATCCCGGCGTACTTCGGCTTCTTCATCTCTGTCGAGATGGCAAAACAGAGCCGGTGACGTCGGCTGGACGGCGCGGCACTCATCTGTGGGTACACAACACTTATCACGCAGTCCGGTGTCTCTCGACGTGCGATGGCGACAGGCAAGGTCGACTTCTTCAACGACACCGGCGGTTACGGATTCATCGAGACTGACGACGCTGACGAGGACGTATTCTTCCACATGGAAGACGTCGGCGGCCCGGACCTCGAGGAGGGACAGGAGGTAGAATTCGAGATAGAGGAGGCCGAAAAGGGGCCGCGAGCGACGAACCTCACCCGGCTGTAGCTCGTCTCGTCCGGCCGCGACGTTCGAGATTCTCCGACGGCGACGCCGGATCGACGACACCGCACAGCACGCAAACCGCGTCTCGGGTATATTACGGCGCGAGCGCTAGCCACGCCGCTCGGGACCGTCGGATCTCGTCTCAGAGCGACAGGTCCACACCGGTCGCCTCCGCGGAGTAGTCCCAGAGGCGGCGGGCGTCGTCGAGGTCGTAAGACGCGTCGTTCGAGCGGCCGACGGTCGGTGACCCGCGCATGTTCAGGACGCCGTCGGGCTCGACGTACGCGCCACCGTTCACGTCGGCCGTCGCGGCGTACAGCAACGGAAGCGCGCCGGTCGCGGCGTCCTGACCGAAGACGGAGTTCGCGACGCGCATCACGGCGGCTGCGAGGGGAGTTCCGCTCTCCTCTGCGGTCCGCATCTGGAGGTTCGTGGCGGCGTATCCCGGGTGACAGGCAACGCTGCGGACCCCGACTGCGTCGTCGGTCGCGTCGATCCGGCGCTGCAGTTCGTAAGCGAAAAGCAGGTTCGCGAGCTTGCTCCGGCCGTACGCGCCCCACTTGTCGTACGACTCCTCCCAGTTGAGATCCGAAAAGTCCATCTCGCCGCGCTCGTGTGCGCCCGACGACTGCGTAACGACGCGAGCGTCGCCGGATCCGGAGCGTTCGGCGGGTTCGCTTCCGACCTCGTCCGCGCCGCCGTCTTCGATACCGTCCGCGGCCGCCAGCAGCGGGAACAGCCGACAGGTGAGCGCGAAGTGACCGAGGTGGTTGACGCCGAGTTGCGTCTCGAAACCGTCGACGGTCTCGCGCCGCGGGATAGCCATCACGCCCGCGTTGTTGCACAGCACGTCGACGGCGTCGTAGTCGTCGGTGGCGCCCTCGGCGAACGACGCCACCGAGTCCAGCGAGGCGAGGTCGCACTCGCGTACGTCGAGCGCGCCGTCCACGCCGCCCGCGTCCGCGCGGATCTCGGCGGCGGCGTTCGTCCCACGCTCGACGCTGCGACACGCCATCACGACCGTTGCACCCTTCGCGACGAACGCCCGCGTCGCCTCGAACCCGAGCCCGCTGTTCGCCCCGGTGACGACGACCGTCTTCCCGTCCAACCGCGGCATCTCATCGGCCGTCCATCCTGTCATACGCCATCAGAGGCGCGTCATCACAAGAAACCTGTCGGCCACGGCGGAGAGGGCGATTCGTCCCGTCAGGGGATCCGCACGTCGTGTTCGAGGGTGCCGACGCCCTCGACTTCGACCTCGACCGTGTCGCCGTCGGAGAGCGGGCCGACGCCCTCGGGCGTGCCGGTCGCGATCACGTCGCCGGCCTCGAGCGTCATGTACGTCGTGATCTCCTCGATCAGCGTCGGCACGTCGAAGATCTGATGGGCGCGATCGCTCGACTGCTTCGTCTCGCCGTTCACGCGGAGTTCGACGCTCGCGTCCTCGGGCACCTCGTCGGGAGTGGCGAGGACCGGTCCGAGGGGAGCGGCGTTGTCGAACGCCTTCCCGCGGACCCAGTTCTGCTCTTTGTTCTGGTCGTCGCGGTTCGAGATGTCGTCCATACAGGTGAACCCCGCCACCACGTCCATCGCGTCGTCGGCGTCGACGTCTTTGCACTGCTCGCCGATGACGACCGCGATCTCGGCCTCCCAGTCGATCCGATCTTTGCCCGCCGGGACAGTCACGGTGTCGCCGTGGCTCGAAAGCGCGTTTGGGGGCTTCAAGAACAGCAGCGGGCGGTCGGGCACGTCGTTGCCCAACTCCGCGGCGTGCTCGGCGTAGTTGCGACCGATGCAGACGATCTTCGAGGGGTCGGTCGGCGGCAGCACGTCGATGTCGGGAGCGTCGAGTGCGTACTCCTCGCCCGCGAACGCGACGGTGTCGCTCGCGGGGTCGTACGTGCCTTCGCGGATCGATCCGGCCGGGTCGCGGAACCGTACGCGGTGCATGGTCGGCGATTGAGCGGGCGCGGCACAAAGCGTTCCCGGTTCGGTCGGCGCGCGGCCGCCTCGCGGCTGCGATCGGAGTTGTCGTGGTGTCGTATTTTATTAGCGTTCGCCGAGATGGTTTGAGCGGACCATGGATCTCACTTGGCACGGCCACTCGACGTGGCACGTCGTCGTGGACGACACGGAACTGCTCATCGACCCGCACTTCGACAATCCGAAAACCGATACCGATCCGGAGGAACTCGACCCAGACTACCTCCTCTTGACACACGGTCACACAGACCATATCTCGGACGCGGACCGGTACGAGGGCGCGACGGTGGTCGCGACGCCGGAACTGACCGGCTACGTACAGGACACCTTCGGCCACGAGAGCGCGGTCGGCGGGATGGGAATGAACATCGGCGGCACCGTCGAGTGCGGCGACGCGTGGGTGACGATGGTGCGCGCGGACCACTCGAACGGGATCGACACGGGCTACGGCACCTCCGCGGGGATGCCCGCCGGGTTCGTCATCGGTGACAAGAAGCCGACACAGGAGTCCGACTCCGATTGCACGACGTTCTACCACGCCGGCGACACGGGGCTGATGTCGGAGATGGTCGACGTGATCGCGCCGTACCTCGAGCCCGACGCCGCCGCGCTCCCCGCCGGCGACCACTTCACGATGGGTCCGGCCGGCGCGGGGATCGCGGCCGACTGGATCGGTGCGGACGTCGTGTTTCCGATGCACTACGACACCTTCCCGCCGATCGAGATCGACACGCGGGAGTTCGTCAGCGAGGTGAAGGCCGCGGGGGCCGCCGCGGAGCCGATCGTTCTCGACGGCGACGAGACGTACGTCCTGGACTGACGGCGCTCTGAGACAGGGAGAACCCGCTCACAGCCGACGGAACGACCGACTCGCGAGCGCGACGGCGCCAACCGCGAGCGCGAGCGTCGCGCCGGCCAACACCGGTCCGGGCTCGTACAGCAGCGGCGGGTGGTACCCGAACCCGTAGTCGACGACGGCGTTGATACCGGCGAGCGCGAGCGCCGTCGCGAGCGCGCCGCGCGTCGTCCGACCGAACGCCGGGAACAGCAGCGCGAGCCCGACGAAACAGAGGTGCGTCCCGATCACGCCCCAGTAGTAGATCAGCGCGTCGGGGGCGGAGACGTACGCGCCGACCGCGAGGTTCAACGAGACGAGCGGCCAGAGTCCGAACTGGACGAGCCAGACGAACCCGACGGTGTGGAGGTACGCCAGCGGCCGCGACGTCGGCGCGTCTTCAATCACGTTCCCGCCGGCCCGAACCGTCGGTACGACGCTCACGAGGACCGAGCCTCCGAGGGCCACGGCCACGGCCGAGTCCGCGTACAGCGGCCACAGCCAGACGGGGACCGACCCGGCCGTCGGGGCGTAGTAGCCGACGCCCACGACGAACATGAACGCCGTGAAACCGAGCACGACCCCGAGGCTCCGCGGCGTCCCCAGAAGCTCCTCCGCGATGACTGCACGGACACGACGGCGGACGGCGGCGTCTCGGAGCCGTCCGAGCAGTTTTCCGATCGCCGTTAGACGGTCGCGGTCGGGGCGTGACACACCGGGAAGTCCGTGCGCCCCTGACCTAAAACCGGCCCTCTTCGGCGTGCATTCCAGGACGGTTCGCCGTGACGCCCTCGCGTAGCGACACGTGTCTAGCCGTTGATGCGTAGATTATCACTCGCGGAGTTTTGCGAGACACCTTTTTCAATGCTCGTAGCGATCTCGAAGCTATGACCACAGGGGACGCCGAGCGCTCACCTCCGTCGCCGGACGGTGCGGCGGGATCGCCGGCGTTCGATCCGCCCGTCGCGGCCGGGCGGTACTCGTGGCGGTCGTTTCTGACCGACACGGGGAGAGCGGACGCCGCAGCGACGCTGTACGCAGATATCGGCGACGAGCCCGTCGTTCCGGCGAGCGCCGTCCGCGCCCGCGTTCCGGAGGGAGTCGACCGCGTGATTCGCGATGCCGACGTCGACGAGCCGGTTACGAGCGACGGTGAGACCTCGGCCCCCGGACACGAGAGCGTCGAACCGGGAACGCTCGTCGTCGGGGCGGACGACGTACTCTACAGCGCCGCGGCGGTCGTTCCGGACGTCCACGACGACTTCGACGGGACGGTCGTCGTCGCCGGCGACGACGTGAAACTCGCCCCGCGACGCTCCCCGACGCCCGACGAGTGGGCGCGCGCGGGCGTCGACCCGAGCGAGCTTCTCGGGTTCGATCCCGGTGCGACGACCGAGCGACTGGCCGCCGGCGCGACCGCCGCCCGCCGCCTTCGAGACCGCGGCGGCCTCGGCGACGGCGACGAGGGAACGCCGGTGGCGAAAGGGCGCTACACGTGGGACGACTACGCGGCGGAGTTCTTTCTCGACGAAGACGGAGACCCACCGACCGACGATGACGGAACGCCCCGAGAGTTCACGCACGCCGACAAGACGGCGGCGCTCGGGTTCGATCCCGACCGGACCGAACCCCTCCTCGGGGCCGGCGAGAGCGCGGCCGAAGATCTCGCGGATCTGGTCGACGAGCGTACGGTGAACGTGAACCCCGATGTCGACGAGGACGCGTTCTTCTCGACCGACGACGGTCTGGCCACCCTCGCGAACCGATACGATCTGGAGAAGGCGGTCCCGCTGCCGAAGAAGACGCACTTCCGTGAGATCGAGCGGTACTGGGTGAACAAGCCGTACGCGTTCGTGATGGTCTTCCGGTCCACGAAGGAGAACGAGGTGAAGTACTACGCCGTCCAGCCGTATCGGACCGAGATCGAGACCGACCTCGTCGAGTTCCTCACCGGGAAGCTCCGCACGTCGATCAAGTACGCGGACGAGGCGATCGCCGGCGGCGACGAACCGTTCCGCGAGGGCGTCATCGTCGACGAGACGCTGACGCTGCTCGATCGGTACGGCCTCTACGATCGCGCCGACGGCGGTCGCGGAGCCGTCGACGATCTGATCGACGGCCTCGCCGACCGGTTCGGTCTCGACGTCACGGCCGGGATCGCCGGTCGGATCACGGAGTCTCTCGGCTACGAGCCGCCGAGAGGGGGAAGCGCCGAGGCGACGCCGGTGCTCGCGCGTCCCGAGCCCGCGGTGCTGGCGGAGGACCCGGAGACGCTCACCGATCACCAGGTCGAGAAGCTGCTGTACTACCTCAAGCGCGACTTCATCGGCTACGAGCGGATCGACCCGATAAAATACGACATCAACGTCGAGGACATATCCTGTGACGGCTACGACTCGCCCGTCTTCGTCTACCACTCCGACTACGAGCAGATCATCACCAACATCTACCACGGTACCGACGAGCTCGACGACTTCGTCGTGAAGCTCGCCCAGCGCTCCGGCAAGGGGATCTCGAAGCGCCGGCCGCAGGTCGACGCCACGCTCCCAGACGGTTCTCGCGCGCAGCTTACGCTCGGTCGGGAGGTCTCGGACCACGGGACCAACTACACGATCCGGCAGTTCAACGACGTGCCGTTCACCCCGATCGACCTGATCAACTGGAAGACGTTCTCGCTCGACGAGATGGCCTTCCTGTGGCTCGCTATCGAGAACCACAAGAGCCTGATCTTCGCCGGCGGCACCGCCTCCGGCAAGACGACGAGCCTGAACGCGGTCTCGCTTTTCATTCCTTCGAACGCCAAGATCGTCTCCATCGAAGACACCCGAGAGGTCGAACTCCCCCAGCGCAACTGGATCGCCTCCGTTACTCGTCCCTCCTTCTCGGACGACGACAAGGGGGACATCGACGAGTTCGACCTGCTCGAGGCCGCGCTCCGTCAGCGCCCGGACTACATCGTGATGGGCGAGATCCGCGGCGAGGAGGGACGGACCGCCTTCCAGGTGATGTCGACCGGACACACCACGTACACGACCTTCCACGCGGACACCGTCGGCGAGGTGCTCAAGCGGTTCACCACCGACCCGATCAACGTCTCGAAGACGATGTTCACCGCCCTCGATCTCGTCTCCGTGCAGACGTCGACGCGGGTGCAGGGACGAAAGGTGCGCCGCAACAAGTCTCTCACCGAGATCAACCACTACGACGCCGAGAACGACGAGATCAACGTCCAAGACGTGTTCCAGTGGCAGGCGGAGACCGACGAGTTCCTCCAGATGGGCGACTCGAACACGCTCGAAGACATCATGTTCGACCGCGGGTGGAGTCGCGAGACGCTCGATGAGGAACTCCGGAAGCGCCGGATCGTGTTGGCGTATCTGATCGATCGCGGCCTCAACAGCTACGCGCAGGTGGCCGCGACGTTTCAGGCGTTCATCAACGACCCCGAGACGGTGCTGGCGCTGATGGCCAACGAGGAGCTGGAGCGCTCGCTCGAGGACCTCCGCGAGATGGAGTCCGTGCTGATCAACGTCGACCGCGACAAGGAAGCGATGGTCCCGCGGCCGGAGCCGGACGAGGCGGGCCGCGAGGAGGTCACGACCATCCTCGACGAGGCAGAGGCCCTGTTCGCCGAGTATCGTGGCCGGCTACCCGACTCCGTCGCGGACGCGCTGCTCGACGTCGCGCCCGCTCGCGACGTGGAGGCCGACCCGGACGCGGACCACGAGACGATCGCGTCGACCGCGCGGAAGGCGGCGACGCTCGACACCGAGGCGGTCGACGCCATCGGCGTCGACTCCGACGCGCTCGATGCGGACCGCCTCGATGGGGCAGACTCCGTCAGCGGGGCGGACTCGGTCGCGTCCGCGGAACTCGACCCCGAGGCGGACCGCTCGTCTGAGCGCTCGCCGACGCCACCGCGACCGACAAAAGCGCCAGATCACGACGCCTTCGAAGGCGTCGCAGACGCGACACCTCGATCGGCGAACGGTAGCCGCGCCGAAGACGGTATCGAGGGCGACGGCGACGGTGACCTCGGAGGCGACGGGATCGATTTCGACGAGCCCTTCGAGGAGGGGATAGACGTACTGGGTCCGGCGTCGGCCGGAGGTGACGGGGTGCCAGACCATACCGCGGACACGGATGCCGATGACGCGAGGGTCGACGAGGACGGAGACGACGACAAGGATGCAGACGCAGCCGACGACGGGGACGCCGACAAAGACGCAGACGCAGCCGACGACGACGGGGACGCCGACAAGGATGCAGATGCCGACAAAGACGCAGACACCGACGAGGACGCAGACGTCGATCGGGAGGATAGCGGCGACGGGGAGACGGACCGCGACTGGGGGTTCGGAACCGTCGATCCCCCGGAGGAGGACTGAACCGATGTGGTCCGCGAGGCGGACGCGATGAGCGTTGACACGGGCGTCGGCGACGGCTCCGTCGACGGCGACCTCCTCGCAGAGCTGTTTTACCCGGCGTTCGAACTCCTCTTCGACGCTGACGGAGACTTCGTCGGCGACGTGGAGCGAACGCTCGCGAAGGCTCGCATGCCGGACCAGGTCGAGATGTACGTCTCGCGCTCGCTCGGGGCGGGCGTCGTGGTCGGCGGCGTCCTGTGGCTCGTCGGGACCCTCGTCGGGTACGGGCTCTTCTCGCTGGGGCTCGTCGACCCGAACGCGCTCTCTCTCGGCGTTCCGGCACCCAACCCGGCGGTTCAGGAGTTGTTGCTGTCGCTCGTCGTTCCGACCGCGATCCTCCTCAGCGGACTCATCTTCGGATCGTTGGGATTCGCGACGGGGTTCGGCGGGCTCATCGCGATCCCGTACTCACGGGCCTCGGCCAGAGAGCGCGAGATAAACCTCTTGCTGGCCGATTCCGTCTCGTTCATGTACGCGCTGTCGGTCGGCGGGCTCAACCAACTGGAGATCCTGCAGTCGATGGCCACGGCCGAGGACACCTACGGCGAGGTCTCCCGCGAGTTCCAGAGCATCGTCAACGAGACGGAATACTTCGGCACGGACTACCGGAACGCGATCCGCCAGCAGTCGATGGAGACCCCCTCCGACGAGCTCTCGCAGTTCCTCGCCGACATGCTCTCTATCGTCAACTCCGGCGGCGACATGGAGAGCTTCTTGAAGGACAAAAAGGAGAAACACCTCCGAACGTCGAAACAGGAGCGCGAGATGACGCTTGAGACGCTGGAGCTGTTCGGCGAGATGTACATGACGCTCTCGCTTTTCCCGCTGCTTCTCATCATCATTCTCGTCATCATGGGAATGATGGGCGAGGCCGATGATCGCCTGCTCTACGCGACTGTGTACGTGCTCATCCCGTTGACGGGTGCGGGATTCCTCGTGCTCGTCTCGACCGTGAAACAGGACGAGCCGGGCGACGGCTACCTCCGGCCGGACGGCGGCAGCGAGCGGCTCCAACAGACGAGCAAGGAGGGGCTGTTCCACTTCGGCCTCGTCGAGGCCTTCGTCGGCCGCTTCGGGGTCTTCGATAGAATCCGGGAGCGGGAGGGGACGTACAAGACGAAACAGATCCTCGCCGCGCCCCATCTGTTCTTGCGTGACAACCCGCTGTACACCCTCGCGTTGACGGTGCCGACCGCTCTCGTCATCGTCTCCTTCGCGGCGGTATCAGGGGGCGCACCGACGACGTTCGACGGGTGGGTCGCCAGCCCGGTGTGGGCGACGTTCGTCTGGGTGTACGTCCCCGCGTACTTCGTGTTGGTCCCGCTCGGCGTCTTCCACGAGTGGAGCCAGCGGTCGAAGCGGGCGATCACGGGGAAGCTCTCGGAGAGCCTTCGAAAGCTCTCCTCCGCGAACGACACGGGACAGACCCTGCTCGAATCGGTCGAGACCGTCGCGGACACGTCGAGCGGGACGCTCGCCGAGGAGTTTGAGGTGATCCGTGCCAAGGTTAACTACGGGATGAGCCTCCGGGACGCCCTCGTCGAGTTCAACAACGCGTACGCGGTTCCGCGGCTCGCCCGCACAGTGAAGCTCATATCTGAGGCTCAGGAAGCGTCCTCACAGATCACAGACGTGTTGACGACGGCGGCGCAGGCCTCGGAGAATCAGGACGACATCGAGCGCGAGCGTCGCTCCCGAACGCGGATGCAGGTGGCGATCATCGTGATGACGTACGTGACGCTTCTCGGCGTGATGGCGATCCTCCAGACGCAGTTCATCGACGTGATGGGTGGGCTCTCCTCGCAGGCCGATGGAGGCGGTGGCGCTGGGTTCGGCGGCGGTGGCGGCGTCGACCCCGACGTCCTCTCGCTTCTGTTCTTCCACGCGGTGACGCTTCAGGCGGTTCTGTCGGGGTTCATTAGCGGGTACATCCGCAACGCCGACATCATTTCCGGCGTCAAGTTCGCTGTCGTCTTGTTGACACTCGCGCTGGGGGTGTGGATATATGTGGGGTGACCACCGTGGGCGAGCCGACCGCGCGCAGACGCCGATCGACTTCGCTGTCGGTGCGGGGGTGTTCCTGTTGACGCTCGCGTTCGTGGTCGCGTTCGTCCCGTCGCTTTTCGACCCCTTCGCCGCGGCCGACACGGCCTCGCCGCTGGTGAGCGACCGCGTCGCCGCCGCGCTCGCAGACGACGTCCTCGCCGCCTCGCCCGCGGAGCCCGGCGTGCTGTCGCCGGCCTGCACCGTCGCATTCTTCGAGTCGGACGACACAATCGCGGACGACGCCGGCTGTGCCGACAACATCTCCGAGAGCCCCGCCGCGCAGTTCGGTCTTGACCGCGACGTGCAGGTCGTGATCCATCACCTGAACGAATCGGCCCCCAGTGAGAACCCGGCGAACGTCACGATACCGACCCGGCACGGCACGTTCGAGGGAGTCGAACTCGATCGGACGACCGGTGGGTCGCCGACCCCCGGAGGCGAGGTCACCGTCTCACAGCGACTCGTCTCGCTGCACGGCGAACAGTACCGACTCACGGTGCGGGTGTGGTGACGATGCGGGGACGCAGAGACCGATTCGGCGGTGGCCGAGACGGCCGCGGACAGGCGCACACCCTCGAAGCGTTCGCGGCGGCCATCCTGCTCGTGGCCGGACTGACGTTCGCGCTCCAGGCGACGGCCGTGACTCCGCTTTCGGCCAGCACGTCGAACCAACACATCGAGAATCAGCAGCGCGCGGTCGCGGGCGATCTGCTCACGACGAGCGCCGAGAACGGAGATCTCGACGCGGCGCTGCTCTACTGGGATCCGGACGCCGACGCCGGGGAGGGCGCGTTCGTCGGAACCGGAGCGTACGACAGCCACACCGAGGGCGGCCCGCCGAACGACTTCGGCGAGGCGCTGAACCGGACGTTCCTCGACCGAACGATCGCGTTCAACGTGGTTATCTATCACGGCGAGCGCAACGAGAACCGAACGCAGATGGTGGACATGGGGTCGCCGAGCGACAACGCCGTGACGGCGACCCGGACCGTCGCGCTCCCCGACGACGCGAACCTGACCGCCCCCGGCCACGAGGACACCACGCTCCGGCGGCTGGCCGACGACACCGAGAACGGAACGTTCTACGTCGAGGACGACGTCGTCGCCGGCGACGTGTACGACTACGTGGAGGTGCAGATCGTCGTATGGCGGATGTGAACGCGCCGCCCGCCGAGGGTACCGACTCCGACGTCGACGGGGCGGCACTCCGCGGCGCAGACGGGTTCCGTGAGGCGGATCGCGGACAGCTCCTGTTGGTCGCGGGGCTGGTCATGGCCGTCTCGCTCGTGGCGCTCGTGGTCCTGTTGAACGCGAGCATCTACAGCGAGAACCTCGCGACCCGCGGGATCGAGGCCGCCGACGGCGAACCCCTCGAAATCCGGGCGGCCGCCGTCGACGGGACCGGAACCCTGATCGACGCGACGAACCGCCGGCAGCCCGGCAGCTACAGCGACGCGCGGACCGACGTCGAAGACGGGATCGCCGACCTCGACGGTCGGCTCGCGCGGACCGCGGCCGGACAGGGCGGCGTCTCTCACCTGAATCTGACCGGCGACGAACTCCGAGAGGGTCGGTACGTCACGGGGCCGGTCGACGACTCGGCGGCGATCCGCGACGCGGAACGGACGCGGGCGTTCGTCCTCGATATCGACGCGTCGTCGCTTCCGAGCGCGAACGCGTCGACGGCTCCCGGCGACGCCATCACTGTCGTCTTCAACGAGAGCGACTCGAACAGGACCCACGAGGCGTACGTGTACGACCCGACGGACGGCCCGGCCGACGCCGCGGTCGCAACCGCGACCAACGGCACGGACGCGACGGAGACCTGTCAGTTGGACGCAGTCGACGGCGACCGCCTGGCGGTCGGTCTCACCGCTGGGACGGTCGGCGGCGAACCGTGTCCCGGGATCTGGCCGGCGGATCTGCGTGACGGCTCCGTCACGTACGACATCGAGTTCGTGAACACTAACGACACCGACGCCGAGATGACCGCGACCGTGCTCACGACGACGGAGCCGCACGGTTCGCTGGCCGACGCGTCGACGCCGGCGGTGTACGACGCCACGCTTCGGCTCCGATACCGGACCGCGGACGTCCGGTTCGAGACGACCGTTCGGGTCGCCCCGGGTGAGCCGGATGAGTGACGCTGGCCCCGAAAGCGAGGGCGGGTCGGTCTCGAACGGATCGACGGCCGGCGGCCGGCGGTCACTCGCTGACGACGACCGGGGTGTGAGCGTCACCGTCGGCTACGTGCTCACGCTCGCGATCGGCGCGCTGCTGCTCTCCGGAGTCGTCATCGCCGTGGGCGGCGTGATCGACGGACAGACCCAGCGGACCGTCGAGAGCGAACTCTCCGTCACCGGCCAGACCGCCGTCGCGAACCTGGAGGCCGCGGACCGGCTCGCTCGTGCCGCGGAGGCCGACCGTCCGGGAAGCGAGGGAGTAGTGAACGTCACGGTCGAGGCCGACCTCCCGTCGCGGGTCGCGGGAAGATCGTACCGGATCGACGTCGACTCGGACGCGGTCGTGGTCCGGACCGACCGTCCCGACGTTCGGATCGAGATTCCACACGCCGCGACCCGAAGTGTGTCCGAGACCACCGTTCGCGGGGGACCGATCCGCGTCAGCTACACCGTCGCCGACGGGGACTCCGGACCGGAGTTGCTGGAGGTGACGGAGCGATGAGCGATCGAGTCCCGACGGTTTCGGTGGCCGACGGCGGGTTCGCCGGGCTCGTGGCCGACGACCGCGGCGTGAGCAACGTCGTGGGGTACGTGCTCGTGTTCTCGCTCGTCACCGTCACGATCGGAACGGTGTTCACGGTCGGACTCGCCGGCGTGGAAGACAGACAGGAGGCGGCGCGCGTCGCGAACGTCGAGCGGGCGTTCAACGTGTTCGACGACAACGTCAGAGACATCCAGCGGTACGACGATCCAAGCCGATCGACGGAGATCCGTCTCAGCGGCGGGACGCTGTCACTCGCCGAGACCACACGGGTGGAACTGGCTAACGAGTCTGGCGGGGTGGTCCTCGAACGCGAGTATCGCTCGCTGACGTACCGAAACGACGAAACGACGATCGCCTACGAGACGGGCGCGTGGTTCCGGAGCGACGGCGGCGCTGCGGTGATGCGCTCGGAGCCGCGGTTCGTCGTCGCCGACAGTCGGACGACGATCCCGATCGTGATGCTCATACCCGACGGATCACAGTCCGTGAGCGGCGATGAGACCGTTCAAGTCGCCGCGTCGCGGCGGTCGTCGACCGGTCCGAACTACGCCGCTACCGATCCGGGACCGTTCGAACTCACGATCAATTCGACTTACGCCGAGGCGTGGGCCCGGTACTTCGACCGGACTGACGGCTTCACCGTCACGGATGAGAGCGACGACGAGGTCGTCGTGGAACTCACAGAGGGCGACGTGATCTACGCGCCACGGGTCGCATTGGATATCGAACTCGGTAGCTGACGTTCCGTCACCGCGTCTCGTCTCGGAGCGCCCACGGCGCTCGACGGATCCCGCTGTTTATATACGATCCGCGGTTGCTTCCGGCATGAAGTTCTGCGACGAGTGCGGCTCGATGATGAAGTCGGGCGAGGGCGAAGACCACTGGGTGTGTGACTCCTGCGGCTACGAGATCGGACGAGAGGAGGACGACGACGAGTGGACCACGGAGTCGCAGGTCGAATCGGAGATCGTGGACGTGAGCGACGCCGAAGACAAGGGACTCCCGAAGACCACCGCGCACTGTCCCGAGTGCGGCAACGACCGCGCCTACTGGTACATGCAACAGATCCGCTCGGCCGACGAGTCCGAGACGCGCTTTTTCGTCTGTACCGAGTGCGAGCACAAGTGGCGCGAAGACGACCACTGATCGCCGTCAGACGGCGTGGACGGCGCGCCGTTTTAGGTACGTGCGCCGTGACGAGCTGGTATGGGTCCACCGTCGCTGCCGCGGACGCACCTCGACGGGTGGCGACGCGTCGCGGAGACGGTCGAACGACCGTTCGACGCCGGGCCGGTCTCGGTCGAAGCGCACACGGTCCGGTACGAGCGAGACGGACCGCCACCGCGTCCCTTCGTCTTCGCGAGTCGCCTCCGCATCCGGCCTGAGACGGCACCGAACGCCGCACTCACGCGGCTCGTGGAACGACGGGCGAAGTCGGGCTTCCGCGATCGCCTCGCGGAGCGCGACGTCGACCCCATCGAACACCGGGGCGACCGCGAGATCGCGATCGACGATCCGGATGCCTCGAGAGCCACGCTCTCGACGTTTCGAGGACAGTGTGTCGATCGCGACGGAGCCGACGAACCGGGCGGTGGTGATCGGTCCGGTCCGGTCCCCGTCGAGGCGCTCCTCGCGGTGTTGACCGCCGACGGGTACCTTCTGGCTGGCGGTGCCTACTCACTCGACGACGATGCGTATCAGGACGGTCGCGACGCTTCGGGCGCTCGCCGAGACCTTCTTCGGCTCATCCGTGGCGTGACGCCCGGCGATTCCGAGGCCTGAGCGACCGCGAGGCGAGACGCGTTAGCACGGAACGACGCCCGCGCTCGACCTGAACGGGGAGCCGCTGTCGCGGTACTCGGTGTCGTCTATCGATCCGCTGAACATCGGGAGTCGGAGTTCGTAGGTGTACAGGATATCGAACGCCGCGAACGGATCGATCCCGTCGGCGAGCGCCTCTCGTGCGGTCAGTCTGACGCCGGCCGCGAGCGTCACGATCGAGTCGTCTTCCAGCGTGCCGGCCGCCTCGATTCCGAATTCGTTGCCGACCGACGGATCCGTCAGCACCGAGAGGTGAACGAGCGCGTCCAGCGTCGCGCCCGTCTCGCCGATCGATATCGGGTAACCGTCACCGGTGAAACACGCCGTCATCGGCTCGACCGATCCGTTCGACGATCGCTGCGCCGCCGACCCGTCGGCCGATTCACCGTCTGTTTCACCGGACGGTTCGCCGCCGGCCCCATCGCCCCCGATCTGCGTCGGTCCGGCGTCACCGTCGAGGGCGGCCGCGGTCGACGGGACTGCGGCAGGCTCCGATCGCTCCGCGGATTCCGTGGTCGGCTCCGCGAGGACCGCACCGCTCGCGGCGAGGCTCGACGCGAGGACCAGCGCGAGGACCAGCGCGACCGCGAGCGCGACGCGGACCCGGTTCCGGCGGTTCATTACCGGACCGTACGTCTGGCGCTGATAAAACACCGCCGGACAGAGTATCAGATCTGATTCCGAAACTCTCGCGTATCGACCGAACGCGCTCGATCGACCGTCCTCTGCCGACCGGGTTCAGTCGCCGCCGAGGAGTCCGTCGACGAGGAGATCGGCGGAGGCGACGTTCGTCGCCAGCGGAACGTCTTTCACGTCGCACACGCGCAACAGCGCCGAGATGTCCGGCTCGTGCGCCTGCGCGGTGAGCGGATCTCGAAGGAACACGACGCCGTCGATGGACTCGTCCGCGATCATCCCGCCGATCTGGAGGTCGCCGCCGTACGGGCCCGAGGCCTGCCGATTCACCGCGAGTCCCGTCTCGTCTTCGATCCGCTTCCCCGTCGTCCCCGTCGTCACCAGCTCGCACTCGCCGAGCACGTCTGCGTGAGCGGTGACGAACGCGACCATCTCGTCTTTCAGCTCGTCGTGAGCAATGAGCGCAATGCGCATACTATCGACTGTGCGTCACTGCGCTTAAATACCACCGTCGCGGCGTCTCGTTGCGATATCGGACGCCGCCGAAACCTTTTCTAATAACCCGGAGTTATCTGCCTGTATGGAACTCCCGACGCCACAGGACCTCCGCGAGCGCCGGACGGAGTTGGAGTTGACCCAGAGCGAACTCGCAGATGCCGCCGAGGTCTCACAGCCGCTCATCGCCCGGATCGAGGGCGGGGATGTCGACCCGCGGCTCTCGACGCTGCGACGGATCGTCAACGCGCTCCACGCGGCCGAAGGCGAGGTCGTCCGCGCGATCGACCTCATGAACGAGACGGTCATCAGCGTCGCGCCCGACGACGCGGTGCGCGAGGCGGTCGAACTGATGGAAGCGGAGGCGTACTCGCAGCTCCCGGTCCTCCAGAACGGGGTGCCCGTCGGGTCGATCAGTCAGGGCGACGTGATCCACGCCGGCGACAACGTCGGCGACCATCCGGTCAGTGAGGTTATGAGCGAGTCGTTCCCGACGGTCGCACCGAGCGCGACGGTCGACGAGGTTCGGAATCTGTTAGACCACTACAAGGCCGTGATGGTCACCGACGGCGGCGAGACGGTCGGAATCATCACGGAGGCCGACATCGCCGCGCACCTGTCGTAAGAGGCGTTTTTGCGGGCCGCTCTCGTTTCGCGATCGTCTCCGTCTCGGACTGCAGAGAGAGCTTACGGAGAATCGAGGAGAACGCCTCGCGCTTCAGCGCGGGGAGGATGTCAATCTCGTCCCTCTGAGAGCTTCTCCCATATCTCAGTACATCCCGCGCCGTCTTCGAGGTCGTCGAGGTGGCTCGCGTCGCCGTCGTCGTCGCGCTCGTCTGTGCTCTTCTCGGCGCTCGCTTCCGGGTCCTCCGCCGACGGCGGTGCGGTGTCGAGCGTCATAACCGTTCCCCGTCCGTTCCGTGTTCGAACAGTTCCGGTGCCGCGTCGGCAGACACGTGCTCTTCGTGCTCCGCTACCGTCAGAACGGCGGAGGGTGCTTCTGGTCCGCTAGTCGAATCGGTCATCGATCGATCCTATGGCGTACCCGACCATAAACGCCTGTTCAGGAGTAATTCACACCACCACTCACGAATACCGGAACCGGTGTCCGGTACTCGTGACGACGTCGTGACGGCCGATCGCCTCTCAGTCCACCGATTCCGCGCCTCGACGGCGTCACGGAAACGCCGTCGGTTTGCACGCACCGACACACATTGGAGGCTCCCCGCCTAACGTCACCCGTGACAACCCGCCTGCGAGTCCTCGATGATGGGGCGTGGATCTCCATAGACGACTATCGCGAAGTGCGCGTCAGCGAGCTGTGGCGGCTCGATACCGACGAATTCTGCACTTGTGATCTCACCGATCTGATCGTCGAGAACTTCCAGACCGTCGGAGTCGACGGATCGAGCGTCGAGGTCCGCGTGTACGGACAGTGTATCGCCTGCGGCGCGTCCGGCACGACGGGCTGGATCCCCGTCGGACGGATTCACGACGGCTCCTTCACCGAACTCGCTCGGTCGGCGGTCAGACGCCCACGCCCGGAAACAAAGAAGCAATAGTTGCCGCTTTGAGGCAGTACCGGGGAAGGTTGACTCGACGCCGCCGCCTATGTGTGATGGGTGTGTAGGTGGTTTCGATGCCAACGGACGTCGAGAACTGGAAATCGGAGGTCTACGGGAACGAGATCCGAGACCACCTGTTCGAGTTCGCCGAGCAGGGGTTCGACTCGATCCCCGACGACGAGCGGGACGCGTGGTTCGAGCGGTTCAAGTGGTGGGGCCTGTACCACCAGCGGAACGGACAGGAGGGGTACTTCATGATGCGGATCGGGACGCCGAACGGCGTGCTTGAACCCGGACAGCTCCGCGTCGTCGGCGAGATAGCCGACGAGTACGCGCGGGGTCCGGGAACGAACCCGATCTTCGGCGACGCGTACGCCGACTTCACCACCCGGCAGTCGATCCAGCTGCACTGGATCGAACTCTCCGACGTGCCCGCCATCTTCGAGAAGCTCGAAGCGAACGGGCTCTCGACCCAGCAGGCCTGTGGGGACTCTTGGCGGAACATCGTCGGTAACCCCGTGGCCGGGAAAGACGCCCAGGAAGTCATCGACGCGTGGCCCGTAATCCGCGAACTCAACGAGACGTTCAAGGGGAACGACGACCACTCGAACCTCCCGCGGAAGTGGAAGGTGTCGGTGACGGGCTCCGCCGACGGCTCGGGACAGGGCGACATCAACGACCTCGCCTTCGAGCCCGCGTACAAGGAGATCGACGGCGAGGACGTCGTCGGATTCAACGTTCGCGTCGGCGGTGGACTCTCGCGCAACGAGCCGCGGCTCGCACGCGACATCGACGTGTGGGTGGCCCCCGAGCGAGTCTCCGACGTCGCTGGCGGGATCTCGGCGCTGTTCCGGGACAACGGCGACCGCGAGGACAGATACAACGCTCGGGTCAAGTTCCTCGTCGACGAGTGGGGAGCCGAGAAGGTCCGAGAGACCCTCCAAGAGGAGTACGTCGATTTCGATCTGCACACCGCCGGCCGCGACGTTCGCGAGGAGTACACGTACAACACCGGCGCGGGCGAGCGCAACGACCTCATCGGTATCCACGATCAGAAAGACGGCACGAACTTCGTCGGTCTGAACGTCCTCGTCGGACGGATGGGAGCCGAGGACGTCCTCGAACTCGCTGACGTCGCCGAGGAGTACGGCTCCGGAGAGGTGCGCCTCTCGCAGCGCCAGAACGTCATCGTGACCGACGTACCGGACGACCAGCTCGACGACCTACTCGATGAGCCCATCTTGGAGCACTACTCGCCGTCGCCGTCGCCGTTCATGCGCGGCTCCGTCGCGTGTACCGGCACCGAGTACTGCTCGCTGTCGATCGTCGAGACGAAGAACCGGCAGGTCCGGTACGCTCGCTGGCTCAAGGAGAACGTCGAACTGCCCGACGACGTCGACCAGTTCCACATCCACCTGTCAGGCTGTACGGCCTCCTGTGCGCAGCCGCAGATCGCCGACGTGAGCCTGCGCGGCATGAAGACGCGCAAGGACGGCGAGCCCGTGGAGGCGCTCGACGTCGGACTCGGTGGCGGACTCGGCGCGGAGCCGCAGTTCGCCCGGTGGGTCACACAGCGCGTCCCGGCCGACGAGGTGCCGGGTGCGATCGCGAACCTGATCGACACCTTCGCGGCCGAGCGCGAGGAGGGTGAGTCGTTCCGGGCGTTCGTCGCCCGCCACGACGACGACGAACTGGACGAGTTCGTCGACGCCGAGGAGACCGACTACGACGACCCCATGATGCACAACACGAAGCGCACCTGGTACCCGTACGCGGAGGACGACTCGTTCGACGCGTCGCCGCCCGCGCCCGCGGACGACTGACGATGGCCGACCGGCTGCTTCGAGTGAACGCATACACCACGCTCGACTTGGTGGACGGTCGGGCCCGCGGCCACGAGTTCGAGACGGACGCGCCCGGTGTCGTGAACGTCACGGCCCCGCGGGAGGACCCGGAGCACGTGACGCTACAAGTCGAACTCGACGGGACGACGGTCGACGCGATCGCGCCGCACGCCGACGAGATCGACCTCTCACCGGCGCAGGCGCGGACGCTCGCCGACGCGCTGGAATCGACGGCCGACCGCGTCGAGGCGGCGCGAGGCGATTCCTCGGCCGACGGCGACGACAGCTAGCGCGCGCCGATCCGCCAGTTTCTCGGCATCGCTTACTCTTCTGTGCGTCCGTCGACGAAGACGGTTTCGTGAAGGGACTCGCAGACTACGTCGGCGAGCGCTCGCAGGTTCTCGGCGTCCTCGCGGTTGTACGAGACGAGGGTGTCGAGCGCCTCGTCGTCGCCGCGCTCGTACTCGCGCCACAGCCGGACGGCGTCCCGCCCGGAGATGTCCGGGCGATCGCGTTCGATACCGAGCTGCTTCTCGATCGGCTTCAGACCGCCCGAGAGACCGATTCGTTTTGCCGGATACATCAAGTCGAGATGCGGCGTGTCGACCTGCACGTCGAGTGCGGTCTCCAAGAACGGAACGTCGAAGCGGGCTCCGTTGAACGTCGCGAGCAGGCTGGCGTCGCGGAACTGCGCGGCGACCGCTTCGGCCGTGAGATCCTCGCCGGCGACGAGCGTCGTCGTCTCGCCGTCGCGGTGAAAGCTCACCGTGGTCACTCGGTCGCGGTGCTCGTCGAGCCCCGTCGTCTCGATGTCGAAGAAACACGTCTCCGACCGGAAGTCCTCGTAGAGCCGCCAGCGCTCTCCGCTCGGGAACGCGCGGTCGAAGTAGGCGGCGTCGCCGTCGTCGAGCCGCGTCAGCGCCTCGGCGATGAACGACTCGATCCGGTCTGCGGTCGTGGCTCCGAGCCCGCGGACGCCGACGCCGGGGTCGAACGTCTCCCACGTCGTGACGCCCGACCGCCAGAGCCGGCGCTCGGTCGTCTCTCCCACCCCCTCGACCGGAATGAAGCTGTTCTCAATGCGCATACTCGACCGCGGCGTCGCGCCGATAAAAGGTCGGCGGGAGCGACGTTCGGTCGACCGGCCGATCGGTCGCGGTCGCTGCTCGATTGTTTAAATAGCTACCGCACGAACGACCCACAGCATGTGCGGCCGCTACACGCTGTTTACGCCCGCAGCCGACCTCGAAGTCCGGTTCGACGCCGATTTCGGCGACCACGAGCCGAGCTACAACTGCGCCCCCGGCCAGTCGCTCCCGGTGATCACCGACGAGGAGCCGGCCGCGGCGACTCGGATGGAGTGGGGACTCACCCCGGGCTGGGCCGACGAGTCGTTCGATCTGATAAACGCCCGAGCGGAGACCGTTCGCGAGAAGCGGAGTTTCGCGGACGCCTTCGAGCGCCGGCGGTGTCTCGTTCCCGCCGACGGGTTCTACGAGTGGGTCGAGAGGGCCGAGGGAGACGGCGGCCGCTCGTCCGGCAAACGGCCGTACCGCGTCGCCCTCGCGGACGATCGGCCGTTCGCCATGGCCGGACTCTACGAGCGGTGGGAACCACCCGAGCCCGAGACGGCGCAGACCGGGCTCGACGCGTTCGGCGGCGGGGTCGAGGGGGCTGACGACGGGAGCGACGACGACATCGTCGAGACGTTCACTATCGTCACGACCGAACCGAACGACCTCGTCGCCGACCTCCACCACCGAATGGCCGTCGTCCTCGAACCGAGCGAGGAGGCGACGTGGCTCCACGGCGATCCGGACGAGGCCGTCGAACTGCTGGATCCGTATCCCGACGACGAACTGATCGCGCACCCGGTGTCGACGCGGGTGAACTCCCCCGCGGTCGACGCACCGGAGCTGATCGAGTCGGTCGGCGCGGAGTGACGGCGGCGAGCGAGCCTCCGTTCGGTCACTCTGGCGATCACATGCGCTTACCGGACGCTTCCGTGCGGTCGACCGATGCCGGAGGAATCTTTTTGGTTCTCGTTACGAAAGCGGGGGACGTCATGTCCGTTCCCCTCCAAGGCGTCCCCGTCGGTCCGGAGCTGTTCGTTCTGCTCGTCGTCCCCGCGCTGCTCGCCCTCGTGGCGGTGGTCGTCTCGGCGCTCATCTATCGCGACGCGAAGCGACGCAACAGCGGTCACGCGATCGCGTGGACGCTCTGCGCGTTCTTCGGCGGCCTGATCGTCTGGATACTCTATTTCGTCGTCCGAGACGAGGTCGGTCAGAGCAGTTCGGCGACAGGGAGCGGACTGTGATCCGGTCGCGGACTCGCGGCGTCGACGATCAGGGCGCGACGAGGTCGACGACGGTCTCGTCGTCGACGACGACGTTGTACGCGCCTTCGTCGTCGTTCCAGAGGACGAGACCGTTCTCGACGAACACGACCGCGCCGTAGTCGGCCTCGCGGAGGTCGCGGTTCAGGGCCGTCTCCCGCGTGCAGACGAGGTAGTGGTCCACCGTCTGCGAGCCGTCGCCGACGAGGTACAGCGCATTGTCGCCGTCGCTGAGGTCGTGGCTGAGCTTCACCGCGAGCAGGTTCACGCGGTCGGTGACGTGCGATTCGGAGTCGGCCATGGGCGCACACCGCTCGGCGTTCGCGCGCACGTCGACCCGCCGTCTCCCGTCCGTTCGGAGGATCGCGTACGCGAACTGCACGTCGACGTTGACGAACTCGCCGGGTTCGTCGCCGGCCTCGCGCGAGGCCGCCTCGTCGAGCCGGCGCTGGAACGGCGGCACGTCGAGGTCGGACGCGGTGTCGAACGACCAGCCGCCGTCGGCGGGCGTCTCGTTCGACCAGAGTCGGAGCGTCGGGGAGTACACCGACACGTCGGTCTCGGGGGTCGCAACCGCGCGCTCGACCTCTCGGAGACCCATCGCCGTGTTGCGGTCGGCGGGCGCGAACGCGACGACGCTCCCGTCGGACGCGAGTCGATCGAGCGCGGCCTCGACGACCGCGACGGGATCGTCCAGCTCCGAGAGGACGTTGCCGAACACGACCAGATCGAACGCGTCGGGAGCGTCGTCGGCCTCGGCCGCCTCGCTTTCGGTCCCGAAGAAGGACTCCGCGGTCGTCCGGTGGATCGTCGGCCGGAAGTTGCGCCCCGTCTCGTCGAGCACGCGGTCGAGCACGTCTGCGGCCGCGCTCGGCTCCACGGCGTGGTAGTCGACGACGCTGTCATCAGAGAGGTAGTCGTGAAGCCCCAGCGCGGGGCCGCCGACACCTGCCCCCACGTCAAGGACGCGAAGCGTCCGGTCTATCAGCCCGTTCTCCGTGAGGTCGTCGAGCACGTAGCCGACCGTCGCGTAGTACGCCGGCAGGTGGTACGCGGCGTAGCCGAGCGCCGCGACGCGGTCGTACGCCACATCGTTCTCGTAGAGGTAGTCGGTCTTCAGCCGCTGGACGGCCTCGCGGAGCCGGTCGCCGGACTCCCCGCGGTGCCAGTTCGCCCCGAACTCTCCGACGAGAAGGTCTTCGAGCGCGAACGAATACGCGTCCGGAAGCGTTGTCGGCGACCAGTCGGGGGCCGGGATCGGTCCCGCCTCCACGGGCTCGAAGGTGCCGTCGTCGCGTTCGCGAAGCCGGAGATCGAACGCCTCTTCGCGGAGCGTCTCGCGGACGACCGCCGGATGCGGCGTCCCCTCGATGTACTCCGCGATCTCGTCGGGGTCGATCGGTCTGACGTTTCGCAGGTAGTTCGCGTTGTTCCGGACTGCCTCTCGGTCTATCATGGGTGTCTCCTCTCGTCACTCGTGTCGCTCCCGCCCCTCGCGGTCGCCGCGGGCCGCCTCGTACAGCGACGCGAACGCCTCGTCGTCTGCGTCGGCGATCTCCCGGGCGGCCGCGGCCACGTCGTCGGCCCCGTCGAACGCCCGCTGGATCTCGGTGTACACCTCCGGCGCGCCCTCGGTCACCGTGTCCGCGACCTCGTCGAGCGCGGCCGAGACGGGCGTGTGAAACTCCTCGCGCACGTCGTCGCCAGCGAGCCGCCACGCCAGCACGGCCGCGTGTGCGCCGGCCTGCACCGTCTTCATCGCCTCGTCGTGTTCCGCTGGCGTCGTCTCGAACACCTCGTTGCCGCCCGCCTCGACCGCATCGGAGATCCCGTCGACGACGGGACCGTCGGCGTCGACGACGGCGGCGACGTTGCCCGGGACGCGCGGCGGGGCAAACAGGGGATGGTAGCTCGCCCGTTCGAGGGACGGCGCGTGCTCGCGCATCGCCGCGACCGCGTCCGTCATCTCGCCGGACACGTCCACTATCGCCCGCTCCGCGCGCGGCGCGTACGCCTCGACCGCGGCGGGGACCGCCGACATCGGCACCGCGAGGCACACCGCGTCGTGTGTCGTGTCGGCGTCGGCCGGGACCACGTCGGCGTCGCGCGCCGCGGCCGCGTCGGCGGCCACGTCCGGATCGCGGTCGGCGAACGCGACGCTGGCGTCGATCGGCGACCCGGCGGCGGTGACCGTGTCGGCGATCCAGCGGCCGATTTCGCCCGCGCCGACGACCAAGAGGTCCATCTGTCGTCCGTATCGATGGCGCGGGTGCGGTAAAAAGGCTCGACTTGCGCGACCGACCCGCCGAACCGGTCCGTCGACCGTCGCTCACTCCGAGACCGACCGGTCGGCCTCGTAGAGCCCGCCGATCCCCTCCCCCGGCGCGATCGATTTCACCGCCGGGAACAACGCGAGCGCGATGGCGAGTTCGAGTCCGCCGACCGCGAGAAACGCGGGCGTGTATCCGAACAGGTCGGTGGTGCTGCCGCCGACCAGAAAGCCCGTGAGGAAGCCGAGCGACCCGAACACGTTGAAAAGCCCCATCGCCGCCCCGCGCGCCTCCGGATCGACGAGGTCGGTGACGAGCGCCATCGTCGCCGGTGCCATGAGCGCCCCGCACACGCCGACGAGCACCATTAGACCGGCCGCCACCGGGTATATCGGCGCGACTCCGACGCCGATCGTGACGACGCCGTACGCGAGCGAGCCGGCGACGACCGGGAGGAATCGCCCGATCCGATCCGACAGCGACCCGAACGGGGCCTGCAACAGCGCGAACGGGACGAAAAACAGCGCGAGCGTCGCGCCCGCACCCGCCGCCGAGAGGCCGAACGTCGTCGGGTCTTGGAAGTAGTACACGCCGACCAGCGCGAAGAAGCCGGCCGTGAGCCTGTCGACGAAGCCGAACGCGAGCGGGACCAACAGCCCTGGCGTCGTCCGTGCCCTATCGAGCACGTCGCGGAAGCCGACGGCCGCCTCGCCGCTGGCCTCTCTACTGCCCACTCCGCGGTCCGACTCACTGCGGTCTGCCGCGACCGCCCGGTCGTCGACGGTCGTCGCGACGGCCGCCGCGGCCGTCAGTACCGCCGCGCCGGCGTACACCGGATAGAACGTGTTCAGGTCGGCGAGCGCGCCGCCGACGACGGAGCCGACAGCCGCGCCGAGTCCGATCGCGAGCCCCGCGGTGCCCATGTTTCGGCCGTTTCCACCGCGGAGGTCCATCAGCGAGGTGATCGCGAGCGAGAACGCGCCTATCGTGAGCGCGCCGCCGACGACGCGGACGACCAAGACCGCCTCGAAGCCGAGGCCGAGTTCGGGGAGCGCCGCGAGCGCGACGTAGGAGGCCGCACCGCCCAGCGCTCCGACGACGACGAGCGGGAGCCGGCGGCCGAGAGCGTCGCTCGCGGCCCCCCAGACGACCGCGAAGGCGACGAACGCGCCGAACTCCGCGACGAGAAACCACATTCCGGCGTCGATGCCGGCGGGCGCGCCAAGCGCGACCACGAGGTCGGGAACGCCCGGATACAACAGCACCTGCGAGACCAACACCGCGAGCACGACCGCTCCGAGCCGACGACGTGTGCCGCGGTCTGCGTCCGTCATTCACTTATAAAACGTGGCGCGCGCTCAAAAGACCGACGCTCCGTGTCCGATGAGCGGTCGTCGCGGTACACGGGCCGCGTCGTCGGCGAAGTCGTCACGCGCTGTTCTCCAGTTATGTCCTGCAACTGCTAGGCACTATTCGTGTAGGAATATAACATGTATCACGACATTTCTTATTTTATATCGTAATTTATTACAAATACACTACAGTAGACGCTGTATTCCTTAAATACTGCGCACCACGGGTATTTATTTATCCGCCGGGAAGCGCGGCGTGAACATGACCGAACGAATCGCCGTCAGGCCGCGCTCGCGTCGCCGCTGGCCGGTATCGATCGATCGGATCGCGAACCCCGCGGCCGGCGGCCCGTCGCGGGCGACGGAGGGTCGAACCGATGGGTGATCACGGACCGTCGGCGTTCGAATCGGACGCGCTCGACGAGCGGGCGGCGACCGGCGCACACGCGTCGACGTTGTCGGAGGGGGCCGAGGACGAACCGCGGGTAGAACGGTCGTCTGTCGACACGGATGATCCCCTCGACGCGGCCGATCCCGCGGCAGAGCGAGAGCGTGTCTGCTCGTTCATCGAGCGGGCGGTCGACGGCGCGGACGCCGACGGCGTCGTCGTCGCCATGAGCGGCGGACTCGACTCCACCGTGACGACGGCTCTGGCCGTCGAGGCGCTCGGTCCGGACGACGTATACGGACTGATACTTCCGTGTAACAAGATCGGGGCACCGCACGCGAGGGACGCCGAGGCCCTCGCTGACGCGCTCGGGATCGACCACGACACGGTGCACCTCCAACCGCTGTACGCCCAGTTCGGCGCGGTCGCACCGTCGCAGTTCGACATCCACGACGAGCCAGTGCGGTCCGGAAACGCGATCGCGCGGCTGCGAATGACGATGGCGTACCTCGCCGCGAACGCGATGGGTCGACTCGTCTGTGGTACGAGCAATCGGAGCGAGCGTCTGCTCGGCTACGTCACGAAGTACGGCGACGGCGCGGCCGATCTCCTGCCGATCGGACACCTGTACAAAACGGACGTTCGGGCGCTCGCGGTCGAGATCGACGTGCCGCAGTTCGTCGTCGAGAAGCCGCCGACGGCGGGGTTTCTCCCCGGACAGCGAGACGAGGACGACCTCGGTGCGCCCTACGAGACGATCGATCGCGTGCTCCGTCTCGGCGTCGATCACGGCCTCGATTCGGAGGCGATCGCCGATCGCCTCGCGTCAGTCGACAACGTCGACGTGGCGACGGTGACCGACCTGCTTTCGCGGTACCGCGCGAGCGCGCACAAACGCCGTCCGCCGCCGACCCCGGCGGACTTCGACGAGTGACGGCCTCGGGAGACGGCCCGGGGAACCGGCTCCGCCGGTGCGAGTTCCACCGGCCGACGGAAGCGCTACGTTGAAGTGGGACGGTCGGATATCGCAGAGTGCGCACCGTTGGTCCAGTGGTAGGACATTAGCTTCCCAAGCTAATAGCCCGGGTTCAATTCCCGGACGGTGCATTTCTCGAACGAAGTGAGAGGAATCACTGACGGGATTGAACCCTATCAGTCGCGCGCAGCGAACGACGCGAGCGAGCACGTCTGATTCCGGTTCAATTCCCGGACGGTGCACTGTTGCAGTAGGCCGCGGAATCTTCGGTTCTCGGGATCTCGGTGGCTCAGTCCAGATATGGTTTTTCGATGTGCACTTCGACGGGAATGAGTGCGTTCATACGTCGAGTGATCCCGTCGAACAGGGTGATAAGCGGAGAGAGCATGCGCTCAACGATCCGAACGGGTGACGCGATCGTCAACGCCCAGGTCTTGGCGTTTCCGAGCCCGAAGGCCTTCGGAACTATCTCACCGAATATCAGGATGACAACACTGGTGAGAACCGTCGTAACGACGATCGCCGGACCGGGCGAGAGGTAGGTAGCGACGAGAACGGTCGTGATGCTTGAAATGGCGATGTTCACGATATTGTTCCCGACCAACAGCGTCACGAGGAGACGGTGCGGGTCGTCGTGCAGGTCCTTTAAGATATGTGCCCGCCGATCGTCCGTCGTTGCCTGCTGTTCGACCCACTCCCGCGGTACCGAGAAGACCGCCGTCTCCGAACTCGAAAAGAAGGCGCTCATCGACAGGAGAAGAACGACTGCTATCCCTCCGGCCGTCACGACGAATAGATTACTCACGGCGGCGTTACGTCCCAACGCGTAAAGTACCTACCTGAATGACCTCCTCCGCGTCCACACGGAGAAGTCTCACCGCGGATTTCAGCGTCGGCGTGGCTGTCCCGATAATCGCGTGCTCCCGTTTGCAGAGCGGTTCGCAGAGGCGACCCGTCGGGCCGTCTCGACCCACTCGTGATCGGGGAACGGTTCCGGACGGACGGTGTAGGTGTAGCGGGGCTCGCCCTCCGCGTCGAGCGTGATGTCGAACCCGTAGACGATCCCGTCGTCGACGCCCAGTTCGAGAGACCCGCTGACGGCCGGCGTGCCACGATCGCTATCGGGCTCCGTGTCCGACAGTCGGTACGTGATGACCGGGACGCCGTGATGAGTCGTCGCGGCGATTGCCTCCCACCCGTAAGCGTCGATGAGATCCGTGTGCCGGCCGACGTTCGTGGGAGCGATCTGACCGTACTGGCGGTCATACCGGTAGTACGCGTCGGTGGCGTTATGGTAGGTGAACTGTGGGTCGGCATCCCACTGGTCGCGTTGCTGTTGGTCCCGAATCCGGTCGGCAGGCTGGACGTACGCGTACGTATCGCCGTTGCGATAGTCCCTTGCGCCGTCCCACAGATCGGATATCACTTCTCCGGTCGACGCGTCGATGTAGTAGCTGCCTTCGATACGGCGACGGTCGGGAGGTTCACTGTAGGCGATCGCGTACGAGTCCCAGTGTTCTCGCGGCGCGTGCAACACCGCAGTGTCGTCCGAAGTGAGCGTCGAGAAGTCGATAGACTCCGGTCCGGCCCCGTCGGGGTACCGCTGCGGGAGGTCCGACTGATCGCTCGTCTGCGATCCGCCTGTCCCGTCGGTACAGCCCGCGAGGCTTGCGACTCCGACGCCGAGTATGGAGAGGAGGGCACGGCGGTCCATGTCGGATTCTATCTGTGAGAAATCAAGTATGTACCGACTGCTGACCACGGCGGCACCGTGTGAGTGTACAGGCGGTGTCGGCGGCGATGCCGTGAGTTTCCACGGATCTCAGTCGCTCAGCCCACGGCGTTGCCGCCGGCGTCGGCGGTGCTGGCTGCCAGAGACGTGTGGCGTCTCGGTACTCCGGTCGAAAGAAGCCCGCTCTGAACTCAGGTCGACTCGACGGCGTCGAGGACGGCCTCGTAGTCCGGTTCGTTGGTCGGGTCGTCGGCAACCCAACTGTAGACGACCTCGCCGCCGTCGTTGAGGGCGAACACGGCCCGGTTCGCGATGCCGTGAAGTCCGAGGTCGGAGATGTCCATCTCGAGGTCGTACGCCCGGATCGCATCGCCGGACATGTCGCTCACGAGATCGAATTCGATCCCGTGCTCCTCGCGGAACGCGCCGAGCGAGAACGGCGAGTCGGCGCTGATACCGAACAGCGTCGCGCCGGCCGCCTCGAACTCGTCGATCCGCTCTTGGAACGCGATCATCTCGTTCGTACACGGCGGGGTGAACGCCCCCGGGAAAAACGCCAGCACGACCGGACCGTCTCCGAGATGGTCGGTCAACTCGAACGGTTCGTGGTCGCTCGTGCCAACTGTCGCGGTGAACGTCGGTGCGGTGTCTCCCTCAGTTACCATCACTCTCCCGTAGGGACGATCGACCCAAAAGGCTTGGCTCACATCTGATCGTCGCCGGTTTCGAGAGCGGCCGGCGTCACTCGCGGTCGAGGTACTCCTGTTGGACCGCGACGATCTCGCGTGAGTCCTCGCAGTCGGCGTATCGCCGGAGGGGCTCCTCGTTGAGGTCGAGGAACGTCTCTCCCCACGTGAACTTCGCCATGATCCGTTCGGCGTGGTCGGGTTCGCCGAGGATCGCGAGCGCGGCGGCGAACGCCTCGACGGTGGTGAGTCGCATCGGCCGCCCGAAGTTCACGGGGTTGCCGGCGACGAGGTACGGCAGCGCGCGGTGCTCGCCCGGAAGCGTGAACCGTTTTTCCCCCGCCGACTCCCACGAGCAGTCGAGCGCGACGAGCGCGTTCTCGCTGGCGGTCTCGGCGTCGGCCGGCGACAGGGCGCGCTCCGCGTGGGGGTTGAGAACGACCCCGTACGGGGTTGCGCGGTCAGACCGGTGGAGCGTCGCGAGGTCGAACCGCGCGAGCTTCCGTGCCGTGCACTTGTCGGGGTCGTCGTCGCCCTCGTACCGGACGTGCAGGTCCACGGACGGTGTTCGGCAGTCACCAATATAAACGACAAGGAACGCGTCTGGCCACTATCGGAACCCCCTCCGAGCCGTCACTCGCCGGTGAGCGCCTCGCTCGCGGGCGCGAAGTCGATCGTCTCGCCTCGGTCCGCCTCCGCCGCCCGCTCGTAGAGCATGTGCGCGGCCGCGACGGTCTCGATGCCGGTCCCTCCCGAGTCGAACACCGTGACCTCCTCGTCGCTCGTCCGGCCGGGGTGTCGTCCGGCTACCACCTCGCCGAGATCGGCCGCGACGTGGTCGCCGTCGATCAGTCCGGCCGATCGCGCCGCGAGGAACGAGCCGGCGTCACGGGTCACTCGCTCGCGGATATCGGGGACGTACGTGGCGCGAGCGACGAGTTCTGGCGGCAGTTCGTTCTTATCGGGATCGTACTGGCCCATCGCGGTGACGTGCGCGCCGGGCTCGACGTCGGCGTCGTCGATCACGGGAGCGCTCGCCGTCGTGGCGGTGATGATAACGTCGGACCCGGCGACCGCGTCCGCTGCGCTCTCGACCGCCGATACGGTCGCGTCGATGCGGTCGTCGAACGCTGCGGCGAACGCCTCGCGGTTCTCGGCCGTCGGCGAGAAGACGCGCACCGACTCGAACGCCCGGACCGTCGCGGTCGTCGCGAGCTGCCCCCGGGCCTGCGCGCCGCTGCCGATCACGGCAACCTCCGTCGCGTCGTCGCGGGCGAGCGCGTCGACGGCGACCGCGCCGGCCGCGCCGGTCTTGAACGGGTTCATCGACGCCCCGTCGAGCAGCGCCAGCGGCTCGCCCGACGCCGCGTCGAAGAGCGGCGTCATGAACCAAGCGTCTCGCGCGCCGAACCCGGCCGAGTAGGTGTACCCGCCCATCGCCCCCGTCTCCGGCAGGATCGCGGCGTACGTCGTTAACATCCCGGCGGGGTCGGGGTTGGACAGCAGCGTTCGCGGCTCCGCGGGCGCGCCCTCGCCGACCTGTCGGTAACCGTCACGGACGGCGGCGACGTAGTCGGCCGGTTCCGCGAGGTCGTCGACGTCGGCGCTCGTGAGAAACAGCGTGTCGGTCATGATCGGCCGATCGGGCCGCGGGAACTAAACCCTGCAGGGACCGTCCCGTCAGTCAGACGCGCGACTGGTCGTCGGCTCTCGCGGTCCTCCGTCTGACCGAGTGTCGCCGACATCTGCGGGCCGAACCGGGGCACGGACGAACATCGCGTGGGCCATTATCGCTCCAGCGACGAGCGCGCCCCCGGGGAGCGCGGCCGTCGTCGGCAATCCGGCCAGATAGAGGATCACAGTCACGCCGATCAGTGCGGCCGGAATGAGTCCGAGGACGTAGTCGTAGTACCCACTCATACTCAGACTGATCTACGGCAAAATGACTATTAAATTTTTCTCGTGGTTCCTCGTTACACAGAGAATGTTCACAAAAACGTCACCCATAACTTATGGACGCGACGCACGTCTCCATCGGTCGACGATCTCCTGCGAACGGTCACGGTGTTCAAAACAGACCCGAGATCGAGTCCGGTCTCGCCGGGAGTGCCGGATACGACTCCGTCGAAGCCGTTACCGGATTCGGAAGTACAGTGCGCGCCACGCGCCGAGCGCCACCGCTCCGGTCACGAGGATCACCGCCACGAACGTCGGGGCGACGCCGCCGCGAAACACGAACGCGCGCAGCACGAACCCGATGGCGGCCGCCGGGATCCACGAGCGCACGACGAGCGGTACCGACGACTTCGCGGTCTCGGCTGCACCGGCGGCGTACGCACCGACGAGCGGTGACACGAGGAACCAGCCGATCAGGAAGGGTGCCCACACGCCGAGCAGGTACGTCGGGTTGTTCACGAGGAACTCAGCCGGTCTGTGACTGAGCGTTCCGGCGGTCAGAAACGCCATCAACACGAGGACGTCACCGATCGCGAGCGGCGCGGCCGCCCGATCGAGACGCCGAGCCAGAAACGACTGGTCGTCCATACGCCTCCGTCGGGGTTGCCCCTACTTTGTACGTACGGATCCGTCTCGGAGACGACGGGACGCCGCCCACGCCGGCGCGGCGGTCACTCGTACAGCGGGTACTCCTCGCAGAGTTCGGCGACGCGCTCACCGACCTCGTAGATCACGTCGTCGCTCTCGACGTTGTCGACGACTCGGTAGATGAGGTCTCCGACTTCCGCCGTCGCCTCCTCGTCGAACCCGCGAGTGGTGAGCCCGGCAGTGCCGGCGCGGATCCCCGACGGATTGAACGGCGAGCGCGTCTCACCCGGAACGGTGTTCCCGTTGAGGACGATGTTCGCGGCCGCGAGCGCGTCCTCGGCGTCTCCGCCCGGTAGGTCCGGGTGCGAGTCGCGGAGGTCGGCGAGGACGAGGTGGTTGTCGGTACCGCCGGAGACGAGAGAGAGCCCGTGGTCCTGTAGCGTCTCGGCGAGCGTGTTCGCGTTCGCGACGACCTGTTCTGTGTACGCCTCGAACTCGGGCTCCAGCGCCTCTTTGAACCCGACCGCCTTGCCGGCGATATTGTGCATCAGCGGGCCCCCCTGTCCGCCGGGGAAGACCGCCTTGTCGATGTCGTCGGCGAACGCCTCGTCGCACATCACGATCCCGCCGCGGCCGGCGCGGATCGTCTTGTGCGTCGAGCCGGTGACGAAGTCGGCGATTCCGACCGGCGAGGGGTGGACGCCCGCCGCGACGAGCCCGGTGATGTGAGCGATATCGGCGAGGTGGTACGCGTCGACCGCGTCGGCGGCCGCCTGAATGCGGTCCCACTCGACGGTTCGCGGGTACGCGGAGTACCCGGAGACGATGATATCGGGGTCGAACGACTCCGCGGCGGCGCGCAGCCCGTCGTAATCGATGTAGCCGGTGTCGGGGTCGACCTCGTACTGCTCGACGTCGTATATCTGTCCGGTGAAGTTCGCCGGGTGACCGTGCGAGAGGTGGCCGCCGTGGGTGAGATCTAAAGAGAGGATCTTGTCGCCGGGTTCCAACACGGCGTAGTAGACGGCCTGATTCGCCTGCGTTCCGGAGTGCGGTTGGACGTTGACGTGGTCGGCTCCCCACAGCTCCGTCGCGCGCTCGATCGCCAGCTCCTCGACCTCGTCTGCGTACTCGCAGCCGGCGTAGTAGCGCGACCCCGGATACCCCTCGGCGTACTTGTTGGTGAGAACGCTCCCCTGCGCCTCCAGTACCGCCTCGCTGACGTGGTTCTCGCTCGCGATCATCGCGAGGGTCTGTTCCTGCCTGTCGCGTTCGCCGGCCAGCGCGTCGGCGACAGCCGGATCGACGTCCCGGACGTGGGCTGTGTCCATGCACGAACGCGGGTCCGATCGCGCATTAATCCTTGCGTAACGCCGCGGAAAGCGATCGGGCGGACGGCCGTCGAACGCACGCCAGACGCAATCTCGACGCCCTCGCTTCGATCGTTCCATGATATCCATCGATCCGCTGTGTTCGGTACGCTCAGGCGGTTTTCTGGGTTGTTCGCTTCCCCTATCCCGTTAATATTAAGTGGACAACTGCCGTTTATTCGAGGAAATATATGGTGTCAAATTTACTTGAAGCCGACGTCGAGACCGTCCTCGACGCAGCAGTCAGTGGGGACGACGAGGAAGTGATCGTCGTCGATCCGTCGGCGGAGACGGTCGCGTCGCTCGTCGATGCGGCCACCGATCGCGACGGTCTGCCGTCGATGTCGATGCTGGCCGACGATCGGGTTCTCACAGCGGTGATGAGCGACTTCCTCGCGGCGTCCACGGCCGCCGACCTCGTCGCCGACGGCGCCCTCGGGATCCGCCTGCTCCCCGACGACGTCGACAACGCCCTGTTCGCGTCTCCCTCTCGGGTCCTCGTACTCGTGAGCGCCGACGACCGAGTCGCGGCGCTCTCGACCGACGACGAGGAGTTCGTGACCGAGGTGTTCGAGACCAATCGCGCCGCCTTCGAGGACGCCGACGAGTACGACCTCCGAACGCCCGCCATCAGCCGCGTTCGCGAGACTATGGCCGCCGAGATCGACGAGGCGACCCGCGACGACTTCGACGCGCTTCTCGCCGCCGTCGACGCCGCGGGGGGGTCCGCCGAGATCGACGAGGTAACCGCCTCACTGCTCGTGGCCGCGAAAAACGACGTGCTCCTCTACGACATCTCGAAGTGGGGCGAAGACGTCGGCATCGCCTCGAAGGCGACGTTCTCGCGCACGAAGACCCGGCTCGAAGACGCCGGACTCATCGACACCGAGAAGGTCCCGATCGACGTCGGCCGTCCGCGGCTCCGACTCAAACTCGGCGACGATCGCCTTCACGGAGCCGACGCCGCCGAACTCGCTGACGTCGCGGTCGACACGCTGTCGTAGTTCGATCGAGACGGCCCCGTCCCACTCAGCATATCGGCTGTGAGACGCGAGAAAACAGCTGTTTCACGGCATCTGTCGCGCTCGGGTCCGATCGCCGTGCGTCGCGACCGTCGACTCCTTCCGTCAGTCCGAGATGAACTCGTTGTCGCGCCAGTTGACGCCGCCGTCGCCGTCGCCCGCGCCCTGCGGGCTCTCGACGACTTCGATGCTCGCTGGGCGGGCCTCACCCTCGACGATGCGGGTCGCCTCCAGCTCGTCGTTCTCCTCGGTGATCGCGGTCAGCGTCCCCTTCTCCGAGAGCTGCGCGATCTCGCGAAGCACGAGGAACATGGGGTACTGGAGCGCGGAGTTCTGGAGGACGGTCTCGCGGTCGCCCTTGAAACACGCGAACTCGACCAGCTCCGAGGGGATCTCCTCCTCCTCGTCGTCCATCCACTGCGGGCCGCCGGCGCGCGGAGGCTCTTCCTCCCACACGCGGGTCTCCGTGACCGACGCCTTCAACTGCGCGGTCGGGGTGTACTTGCTAATTGACTCGTCGTCGGACAGGGCCTTGATGATGAGGGTGTTGTTTCGACGCGTGATGTCGATGTCGTCGATCTCCGCGGGTAGATCGGGATCTTCTTCGAAGTACGTCTCAACGTCTTCGAGGGGCAGTTCGAGCGTCGAATGAAGTCTGAACACGCGGCCTGTCATTGTTGGGTGGGTGAGGTGGGGTCGAACCGGTCGTCGCACCGACGGCGGAAACGGCTGCACCTACCTGTTGTAGGTGCCGTAGGTTTATAGGACCTACCCTTCGTCTACCGGCGACCGGAGGCGCCGAGCGCTGACGGAGACGCTGACCGCGGTGGGATACGCCGTCACACACGACGTGTCCGCCGCCGATCGCGCCCCCCCCGTGTGACGGTCACTCGGCTCCGAGTTCGGCGGCCAGTTCGCCGCGCTCCTCCAGTTCGCCTAGCACGTCGCTCCCGCCGACGAACTCGCCATCGACGAACGTCTGCGGGATGGTCTCCCAGCCGCTTTGAGACTCGAGCGCCTCGCGATACGCCGGGAGTGCGGGGAGCACGTCGACAGTCTCGAACTCCTCGACGTGCTGTGAGATGAGTTCGACGGCGCGTTGCGAGTAGCCGCACTGGGGCATCAGCCGGTTCCCCTTCATGAACAGCACCACGTCGTTGGCGGCGATCGTCTCTTCGACGCGCTGTTCGATCTCGTCTGCTCCCGCGTCGGATTCGGGCTGGAACGTCATGTGTCCCGATAGGACCCGGCGAGGCAAATGGGTTCCGCACGGGGCGAGTGGATGTAGGGGTGAGTCGTCGGTCGACCGCTTTTCCATCGGTTGCAAGGAATCGCGGGCGCTACGCGGGTCGCGCCTGTGGCGGCTTACTCCTCGCGGTCGACCCGCACCACGTCCACGAGCGAGTACACGGGCACGTCGTCTATCTCGTCGTAGCCCATCTTGTCGACCAACACGACGCAGGCGGCAGGCTCGCCGCCCTGCTCGCGGATGGCGTGGATCGATTCGCGCATCGTCGTCCCGGAGGTGATGATGTCGTCGACGACGTAGCAGTCGCGGTCGCGGATCCCGGCGAAGTTCCGCGAGAAGCCGCCGCCGTGCTCGTCGATGTCGCCCTCTTCCCACTGGTGTTTCGCGGGCGCGTACGTGCCCAAGTCCGTGTCGAGCTGGTTTGCGACCGCGGTCGCGAGCGGCGCGCCGGCCTTCTCGACGCCGACGGTGAGGTCGACCTCGTCACCCTCCTTCGCCAGCAGGTCCGCCATCGCGCTCGCGGCGTACCGGAGCCGGGTCGAGTCACGGCCAAGCGCCGACCAGTCGACGTGGATGTCGGCCGTCGACGTCGACGTCGCTGTCTCCGCCGCGGTGTCGTTCCCCCCGCCGCGCTCGACGAGCCAGCTCGCCGTCTCGCGGGAGACGTTCAGTTCGTCCGCGATCTCTCCCTTCGAGAGCCCCCGCTCTGCAAGCTCCGCCGCGCTGTCGATCAGGTCGTCAACGTTCTTCATACGTGTCGAATTCGATCGCCGTTTTAATAGTCGTGTCGTCATCCGCGAACGCGGCCTCAAAGTCGTCGAGCCCGTAGACCCCGGTGACGAGGTCGTCGATGAACTCGGGCTCAAATTGAGACAGCGAGTCGACGGCCGCCTCGAAGTGCTCGTAGCCGGAGTTGACGCTGCCGACGAGCGCCTTGTTATGCAGCACGAACTCGCGGTGGAGGCGTCCCCCGTCGATCTCGAATTCCCAATCACTCGGTACGCCGAGCAGCGCGCCGACGCCGTTCGGCGCGAGCGCCTCGATAGTCTCGAAGGCGTGCGGGGCGTAGCCGGTCGCCTCGAAGACGAAGTCCATCGGCTCGTGGGCGTCCGACACGTCGGAGACCGCCGTCTGGTTCGAGTTCACGTACGTCGCGCCGAGCGACTCGATGATGTCTATCGTCGGGTCGGGGCGCTCGCGCCGGCCGAGACAGTAGATCCGGTCGAACGCGTCGTCGAGCGTCGCGACCGTGAGCAGGCCGAGTGACCCGTTCCCGAGCACCAGCGCCGACTCGGGCTCCCAGTGGAACGCGGACCGGCTGGCGTAGGCGTGCTCGATCGCCTTCTCAGCGATGGAGACCGGCTCGACGAGGAATCCCCACTCGGCCAGCGCCGTCGGGATCTCGACGAGGAACTCCGCGGGACTGGTGAAGAACTCCGCCATGAATCCGTGTGCACCGACGATGCCGCGCTCGTGATACTCGCCGTCCGGTGCCATGTCCGGCTCGCCGCGCGCGAAATACTCGTTTGCGCCGTTCGGCGGCCGACGGACCGTCGGAACGACGACGTCGCCGGCCTCGAACGGGGTGTCGTTCGGGTCCTCGACGACGCCGACCGCCTCGTGACCCAACACGAGGTGGTCTTCCCCCGCCGGTGCCCCGCCGTGCCCGCCGGCGATGACCTCGTGGTCCGTCCCGTCGACTCCGACGCGGAGCGTGCGAACGAGCGCCTCGCCGGGCGCGGGCTCGGGCCGCGGCTTCTCCGTCACGACCGGCTCGTCGGCCCCTTCGTACACGGCTATCGCGTTCATGTGCCGGCGTATGAGCCCAGCTACCAAAAGATTTCTTTTATTGTGAGTAAAGAATAGAGACTTCCGCGGGACGCGTGCTCACCGTCAACCGCGGGCTTTTCGTCCGCGTCGCGCGTACCCGACGCCGTGTGCACTCTGACGCTCGCGTGGAGGGTGTTCGCTGACGCGCCGGTCGCGCTCGCCGCCAACCGCGACGAGGCGCTGGAGCGTCCCGCAGAGCCACCCGCGATCCGCGGGGGCGACGCCGGGGACGCCGACGGGTCCGTTCGGTACGTCGCTCCGCACGACGCGGAGGCCGGCGGGACGTGGATCGGACTCACAGACGGCGGCCTCGTCGTCGCCGTCACCAACCGCTGGCTCGACGTCGACCGCACCGGGGACCGGTCACGCGGGCTGCTCGTTCGGGACTGCCTCGAAGCCGACTCCGCCGAAGCCGCTCGCCGGATCGTCGAACGAGAAGTCGCGGCGCGCGCGTACGACGGGTTCAACCTCGTGCTCGCCGACGCGCGGTCGGCGCTCCTGCTCGCGTACGACGGCGCGCTCACCGTGACGCGACTCGATACCGGCGTGCACGTCGTCGGCAACGTCGGCGGCGTGATCGGCGGCACGGAGCGCTTCGCGATCCCCGAGCGTCGACGGGAGTTCGGCGAGGAGCGCGCGGAGAGCGCGCGAGCCGTCGCGGGCGCGATCGCGCCGGCCCCCGAAGAGTCGGGTACCGCGTGGCTCGACCGCGCCGGCGCGGTCCTCGCCGACCACGAATACGGGGCGTGCCTCCACGGAGACGGGTTCGGGACGGTATCGTTCACGCGGATCGAAACCGGCTCCGACCCCGCGTTCGCGTACGCGGACGGGCCGCCCTGCGAGACCGAACCGGTGCCCGTGTCGCTGCCGGCGGGGTTCGCGTTCGCTCCCGACGCTCGGACAGACGGAGACGACGCGGAAAGCCAGTTTTAAGCGACTCGCGGGCGGCTGTCAGGGTATGAGCGCGTCCGAACTCGAGGCCGACCTGTCCGCCGACGAGCGCGCGGGCCTCGACCTCATCCGCGAGACCGGTGGCATCCATCAGAGCGACTTCTGGAAGGAACTCGACGTCTCGTCTCGGAAGGGGAGCCGCATCGCGGAGGCGTTGGCGGAGTCCGGGCTCATCCAGCGCGAAGAGACCGTCTACGACGGCCACAACACCTACTATCTGGAGCCCGCACCCCGAGATCTGGACTTCTCGCTGTTGATGGCCGGCGACATGTTGTCGCCGTTCATCGGCGAGGAGGAGGTCGACCCGCAGGCCGACGCCTTCTCGCAGTGGATGATGAACCTCGCGTACGAGGAGTACTAACTCGATTGCGGCGCGAGGCGAGCGCCGCGACGGTGCGGGATATGCCTCGCGTCACCCCACGTCGCTGCCGGTCGCGGGTCCCTTTTATGCCGAGAGCGTGAATGCACGACCACATGACAAGCGCGCTGTTCGTCGTGAGCGAGGAGGGGTACTGGGCCGAAGAGTGCATCGAGCCGCTCTCGACGCTCGAGTCCGAGGGCGTCGACGTGACGGTCGCGACGCCCTCCGGGTCGCAGCCGGTCGTCGACGAGCGATCGCTGGAGCCGGACGCCGCCGGCGGCGAGGAGGCCGCGGCGGAGTTCCGCGAAGTCGCCGAGACGCACCCGGGACTCACCGACCCCGCGCCGCTCGCGAGCGTCGAGGCCGACGGCCACGACGCGGTGGTCTTCCCCGGCGGTCACGGTACCGTCTGGGACGTGAACCAGGACCGGCACGCCCGCCAGCTGCTGCTCGACGCGGTCGCGGGCGACGAGGGCGTCGCGCTCGTCGTCTGTCACGCGGTCGGCATCCTCGCGTTCACTCGCGAGGCCGACGGAACGCCGCTCGTCGAGGGACGGTCCGTCACCGGGTTCCCGAACGACTGGGAGGAGGGGATCGTCGACGACGATGACGTGCTGCCGGACGGCCGGAAGCTCCCCTACTGGGTCGAAGACGAAGTCGTGCTCGCCGGGGGCGACTGGGACGCCGAACTCGACGCCGACGAGAGCGTCACCGTCGACGGCGACCTGATCACCGCCCGCGGGCCGGGGTCGTCGTCCGCGGCCGCTCGGACGCTCTTGGACGAGCTGTAGACGTCGGACGGCCGCTCGCGACGCGATCACCGGATCACGAACCGCGGCTCCGCGATCCGCTCGCTCTTGCACTCCGGACATCGCGACGGCTCGTTGACCGGGTCGTCGAATCGGTCGAAGCCGCAGTCGCGACACTCGGGCGGCGCGACCAGAAACTCCTCGTCCGCGCCGTCGTCGGCGACCGACCGCGAGACGTGTTCCACGTGTTCGTACACGACCGCCGTCGGCAGCGACAGCGACTCGCCGAGGTCGCTCGCGGTCGCCGGGGCCTCGCGGAGGGTCTCGGCGATCCGCTTGCGCGTCGTCTCCATGGCGGGCGTTCGAGGGCGGCGAATAAAACGGCGGCGGGGCGAGCGAGAGGACCCTCCTCACCGCTCGGTTCGCGGCGCCAGCACAACCAGTGCGACGCTGTCCTCGCACGCGGTCGGTCGGACGCTCGACTCTCCCTCGAATCGGAGGATCTCTCCGGCCTCGACGCGATGGGGTTCGCCCTCGAGGGCGACGTCGATCGCTCCCTCCAACACGTGGAACAGCACGGTCCGGTCGGGGTGCTCGTGTTCGGGCACGCGCTCGTCCGCCTCCAGCGACAACCGGATCGCCTTCGGTTCTTTCCCGGGAAACGCGTCCGCGTGCGGCTCGCCGTCGAGGTCGGCGACGCGAGCGACCTTCGCCGCGGCAGAGTCGTCGCCGGCGGATTTCGGGAACTCGGCGACGAACTCGTCGGGGCCCTCCCGCTCCACCGCGTACCCGCCCGGGTCGAACGCCGGCATCTCGGCCGCCATCTCGTGGTAGAGCGGCTTCGGGTCGTGGTCGTTGACGATCGTCAGCGTCTCGCCCGGCGACAGCGCCTCGAAGGCGTCGTGAATCCGTCCGTGTCGCTCGCTCGGCGGGATGTCTCGGACGTCGATCTCGGTCATACTCCCGGATCCCTCCGCGAACCTCATGTGCGATGTCGCGAACACGTTCGGTCGCGAGGGCGACGTCGCGCTCACTCGGAGGTCGATTCTGCGTCGACGCCTCCCAGAAGCGCCGCGATCCGGTCGCCGATCCGGGTCGTCGTCGCGTCGGCGAGGCCGTGTCCGGCCCCGTCGTCGATCCGGAGGTCGACCGCGGCGCCGCCCCGCTCTAACGCGTCTGCGGTCGCCCGCACGCGCTCGATCGGGACGTAGGGGTCTCCCGCACTGCTGTCGAGCGCGACGGGCGTGTCGGCGAGCGGACCCGCCTCGTCGTCCGACCCGCCCACGGCGTCGACCACGTCCCACTCCGCGAGGTCCGCACCGGGCAGCGCCCCGGAGACGACGAACGCGCCGCCGTAGCGCCGCGGGTGCCGCCGGAGGAACTCGCTCACGACGCTCCCGCCCTGCGAGATCCCGACGAGGACGACCGACTCCGGACCGACCCTGAGGTCGCCCGCGACCCGGAGGGCGGCGGCGACGCAGTCGACGGCCGAGGTGAGCGCCGGCTCGTTGGCCGCGACGGGCGCGTCGTGACCGGCCGGGAACCAGTTCGATCGGACCGCACCCGGTGCGAGGAACGCCGCGCCCGGGCGGTAGAACTCGTCGGCGAGCCGGACGAGCCCCTCGGGCGTCCCGCCCCGCCCGTGGACGAGCACGACCGCGACCTCAGCCGCGGCGGCCGGTGCGCCCCCGGTGACTAGCGTCGCGTCCGCGTGCGGCCCCTCGACGCCGGGAAGCTGTCGGCTCATCAGTTGCGAGGCGCGTCCGTCTCCGCGGTCCGCCCGTCGCCGCTGGCGTCGGCCTCGTCGGCGCGCCCGCCCCCGAACTCGAACGCGGGCAGCTGTTCCTCGATCAGCTCGCGGTCGGCCTCGAACCGCGGCGGGAGGTACACCTCTCTCGCGTGGCCGATCGCCTCCGGATCGGCCAGTCCCGGCCCCGCGGGCCCGTCCGGAGTCGACGCCTCCGTCGCGAGTTCGATGAGGAGACCGCCCGGACCACGCACGTACAGCGAGTGGAAGAAGTGGCGGTCCTTCACTCGGGAGGTGTCGTAGCCGCGGTCGCGGAACAGCGCGTGCCACTCTAAGAGCGCCTCTCGGTCCGGGACCCGGACCGCGGCGTGGTGAAGCGTCCCGGGGCCCTCGCGGAGGTACGGCGCGTCGCGGTCGAGCAGGTCGACGACGGTCGCGCGGTCGCCCGGCGCGCGGTACCGGATCCGGTCGCCGGACTCCGCCTCGTACTCGAACCCGAGCGTGTCGAGGACGCTCGCGGTCCCGTACGGGTCCGCCGGGAGCGCGGTGACGCCGTGAAGCCCGCGGATCGCGGCCGACTCGGGGACCGGGTCGGCGGCGGGGCCGGGCTCGGCCGCATCGACCCACGGCTCTCCGCCCGCGTCGCTCTCGACAAGTTCGACTCGGGTTCCGGAGGGATCGGAGATCGCGATCACCTCGTCGCCGAAGCGACCGCCTCCCGCCCGATCGGCGGTGTCGGTCTCGACCGCCACGTCGCGGTCCGCGAGTCGCTCTCGCCAGTGGCCGAGCGAGTCGGGCGGGACCGCGAACGCGACCGCCTCGTAACCGGGCTTCCCGGTCCGACCGGGATCGGCGTGCGGATCCGGGAAGACGGTGAAGACGGAGCCGGGCGCGCCGGTCGCGTCGCCGAAGTAGAGGTGATACCGGAGGACGTCCTCGTAGTTCACCGTCCGGCGGAGCAGCCGGAGGCCGAGGGTCTCTCCGTAGAACCCGGCCGCGGCCGCCGGGTCGCCGACGATCCCCGTCACGTGGTGGAGCCCGGGCGTGTCCGAGAGCATGCCCTCACGGTGGGTCGCGCGCCGCAAGTCGATGTCGGTCGCGGCGGGGCCGAGCGGGGCGCGTCCCGACCCTCGACCCGCCGCTTCCGGATCGTTCAATGTCGCCCGACCGGAGGGATCGGTATGGGCACGCCACTCGACACGCGAGACGAACAGGTCGCTGCGGTCCTCGACAGGCTCTACGAGGAGTACCCCGACTCGACGATCTCGCTCAACTACTCGAATCGCTTAGAGCTTCTCATCGCCGTGATCCTCTCGGCGCAGTGTACCGACGAGCGCGTGAACAAGGTGTGTGCCGACCTCTTCGAGACGTACGAGACCCCCGAAGAGTACGCGAACGCCCCGCAAGAGGAACTCGCGGAGGCGATAAACTCCATCACCTACTACAACAACAAGGCGGAGTACATCCGCTCGGCGTGCGCGGACATCGCGGAGAAACACGACGGCGAGGTCCCCGACACGATGTCGGAGCTGACGGAGCTGGCCGGCGTCGGCCGCAAGACCGCCAACGTCGTGTTACAGCACGGCCACGACGTCGTGGAGGGGATCGTCGTCGACACTCACGTGCAGCGGCTCACGCGTCGGCTGGGAATCACGGAGGCGGAGAGCCCAACGAAGATCGAACGGGACCTCCTCGACGTCGTCCCCCAGAGCGACTGGCAGCAGTTCACACACCTTATGATCGACCACGGACGCGCGGTGTGTACCGCGCGGAACCCCGACTGCGACGACTGCGTGCTCGCCGACATCTGCCCCTCCGCGAAACCCGACGCCGACGTGGACCTCGCCAGCGGCGAGGCCTGGTGAGCGAGTTATCCGATGTGGTTCGATATATAAAGACCCCTCCGACCGGGGGATCGGCCGCCGCGTTTCTCTCCAAGAGGGAACTCGTGTCCGGGTTTATCCATACACTCGTCGTACTCGCAAGTGAGGAGAGACACTATGTCAACCAACACGACCAACGAGTTCGGCGGGGAGATCGGCGGCGTGACGCTGCTCGGGAAAGCGCACTCGCTGTCGGCGCTGTTCATCGTCCTGCTCAGGGCGACGATCGGCGGGATGATCCTGTTCGCGGGCCTCGGGAAACTCGCTGAGTGGCCGTTCGACGCGAGCGGCTACCTCGCGAACGTCGACCCCGCGAGTCCCGTCAGCGGTCTGTACGCCGCGATGGCGTCGATGCCGTGGTTCGTCGAGTTCGCGAACGTGTTCGTCCCGGCCACGCAGGTGCTCATCGGCGCGGCGCTCATCGCCGGCGCGTTCGTCCGGCTGGCCGCGCTCGGCGGGGCCGCCCAGATGCTGCTGTTCTACCTCGGGGGCTGGGCGGGAGACGCCCTCGCGCTGTTCGACTCGACGCTGGTGTACGCGGTCGTGTTCCTCACGGTCGCGGCGTTCGGCGCGGGTCGGATCCTCGGACTCGACGCCTACATCGAGCGGATCGAGGTCGGCGGACGAGCGCTGACCGAGCGGTTCCCGAAACTCCGGTACGTCCTCGGCTGACCGGAAGCGACGCTGAGACGGTGAGGTAGGGCGCGTTCGTACTCGCCGCCGACTCGTTTTTTCGCATCGGTTTCGGGCTCCAATCGATTTCGGGTTTCGGGTTCCAATTGGTTCCGCATTTCGGGTTCCAATCGATATAAGAGCGCGGGGGCGGAACGGGTGGGTAATGGACCTCGGTTCGCGGGACGCGTTCGCTCGGATGGGGACGCTCGGCATCGAAGAGGAGTTCTACATCGTGGATGCCGAGGGCCGCCCGACGTCCGGAACCGACGACCTCGTCTACGGTCGGGATCCCCCGCCGGAGATCCCGGAGGGGTTCGATCACGAGCTGTTCACCTGCACCATCGAGGCGCAGACCCCGTTGATCGAGGACCCGAACGACGCCGCGGACGCCCTCGGGGAGGTGCGGCGAGCCCTCGTCGACCACGCGGCCGTCGACGGCTACCAGATCGCCGCGGCGGGGCTCCATCCGACCGCGAAGTGGCGAGAGCTGGAACACGTCAAAAAGCCCCGATATCAGGCCCAACTGGATCGGATCCAGTACCCGCAACACCGGAATCTCACCGCGGGGCTGCACGTCCACGTCGGCGTCGACGACGCCGACAAAGCGGTATGGGTCGCCAACCGGCTCCGCTGGCACTGTCCGGTGTTGCTCGCGCTGTCGGCGAACTCCCCGTACTGGAACGACTTCGACACCGGGCTCGCGTCGGCCCGCGCGAAGGTGTTCGAGAACCTCCCGAACACCGGCATCCCCTCCGCGTTCGCGGACTTCGAGGCGTTTCAGCGATACGAGCGCCGGATGGTCGAGACCGACTCCATCGCCGACCGCGGCGAACTCTGGTTCGACGTGCGCCCGCACACCGGCCACGGGACCGTCGAGGTGCGCGCGCCGGACGCCCAGCGCGACCCCGACGTCACGCTCGCGTTAGTTGAGTACGTCCACGCGCTCGTCGTCGACTACGCCGAGCGATACGCGGACGGCGAGTCGGCCGATCCGCTCCGCCGCGAACTCCTCGACGAGAACAAGTGGCGGGCGATCCGTCACGGTCACGACGCGTCGTTCGTCGCCCGCGACGGCGAGTCGACGCTGCCGCTCGGTGAGGTGGTCGACGCCGAGTGCGACCGACTGGGAGTCTCCGGCATCCGCGACGTGTACGAGTCGGAGAGCGGCGCGGCGCGCCAGCGACGCCTCCGTGACGAGGCGGGCGTCGACGCGCTGTGTGCGGACCTGGTTCTCTCGCCGTAGTCGGCGGCGCCGACTCGACCAGTTCCGTCGCCGCAGAAACGACGAGAAACCCTTTTGAGCGAGCGGACCCCAGATTCGGGTATGACCACGGACGACGCTGACAGCGAGGGCTCCCCGACGGAACGCACCCGCGAGGAGCTTCGTAAGACGAAAGAGCGACTCGGCGAGGGCGCGGACAAGGCGGTTCGGGAGTTCGACGACAACGTCGTCGATCTCCTCTCGTGGCTGTTGGACACGGAGACGCGCGCGCGGATCTACGTCTTCCTCCGCGACAATCCGCAGAGCACGAGCGACGAGATCGCGGACGGAACCGGGCTCTACCCGAGCACGGTCCGTGAGGCGCTCGCCGAACTCCACGGCGAGGGGACCGTCGAACGCGATAAACGCGAGGCGAGCGGGGCCGGCAACAACCCCTACGAATACGAGGCCATCGCTCCGAGCGAACTGGTCCGCGGCGTCGTCGGCGACGTCCAGCAGGAGCTGAACGCCGTGTTCAACCTCGATCGGCGACTCGGCGGTGAGGCTCCCGAGGGTGACGCAGACCCCGTCCGGATCTCGGTCGGCGATGCGGACGACGCGGACGAGGACGCCGCGGACGAGGAGACGACGGGCGGATCTGACACCGATGGAGCGTCCGCGGATGAGCCGGACGCAGACGCCGACGGCGACGCCGAGCGGTAACCGCTTCTGACGGAGCGGGTCGATCCAACGGCGACTCTCGCTTCGGGACCATTTAAGTTCCGGCCGCGCAACCAGTGGACATGAACGTCGCGCTGGGGGGTACGTTCGATCCCGTTCACGACGGCCATCGGAAGCTGTTCGAACGGGCGTTCGAACTGGGGGACGTCACCGTGGGACTCACGTCCGACGAGCTCGCGCCGAAGACCCGACACGTCGAGCGGTACGTCCGTCCGTACGACCGGCGGAAGCGCGACCTCGAGGCCGAACTCGCGCCGCGCGCGGAGAAGTACGGCCGCGAGTACGCGATCCGCGAACTGACCGAACCGACCGGCATCGCCGTCGAACCGGAGTTCGACGCGCTCATCGTCTCGCCCGAGACGAGAGACGGCGGGAAGCGCATCAACGAGATCCGCGCCGAGCGGGGGCACGACCCCTTGGATGTCGTCATCGTCGACCACGTCGAGGCCGACGACGGCGAACGCATCTCCTCGACGCGGATCGTCGCCGGCGAGATCGACGAACACGGCACCCTCACTCCCGACCGAGAGGGCCGAGGGGCGACGCCCCCCGAATGACGGACGACTCGGACGCCTCCCGACTCACACGCGTCCTCCTCGGGAGCGCGGGGTTCGAGCGCGCCACCGTCTGGAGCGCCGCCGGCTTCGGCGTCTCGTACGTCGCCTTCGATATCGCCGCGGTCGCGGTCGACGGTCTCGCCGCGCTCGGCGTCGCGTCGTCGGCCGCCGCCGGCGTGACGACCCCGTCAGTCGCCACCGTCGTCACGGCGGTGACCGCGGTGGGAGTCGCCGCCTTCGGTGCGACCGGCGGCGGCGTCCTCCCCGGCACGATACTCGCCTACGGCCCCCTCGCGGCCGCGCTCCTCAGAACGCTCGGACCGGCGCCGTACGCGCTCTCTCTCGATGAGGGGTTCGCGGTCGCGCTCGGTGTGTCGCTCGCGGTCGCCGTCGCGGCTGCGGTCGCGCTCGGCGTCGTCGGCTCCGGTCTCGGTCGCGCCCTCGTCGGAGTCAAAACGGCTGCTGACGGAGGGTCCGACTCCCCGTCGACCGACGGGTCAGACGCGGGGGGCGCGACCGCGGACGACTGAACTCGGGGCGGCTATCGGCCCACGTTTGGCGCTCTCGACGGACCTCTCTACGCTACGCTTCCGTTGAGCACCTTCGCCGCGACGAGTATCGGGTCCCACACGGGGCTGAAGGGCGGGGCGTACGCCAGGTCCAGTCGCTCCACGTCACCGACCGTCATGTCCGCTTCGAGCGCCGTCGCGACCGTGTCTATTCGGACCGCGGCCCGGTCTGGTCCGGCGATGCTTCCGCCGAGCAGGCGTCCGGTGTCGCGGTCGGCGACGAGCGTCACGTCGGTCTCTGCTGCGCCGGGGTAGTACCCGGACCGCGAGCCCGCGGTCACCGTCTCGCGGACCGGGTCGAACCCGGCCTCGCGGGCCGCCGCGTCGTCGAGGATCCCCGCGCGGCCGGCCTCCATGTCGAACGCCTTCACGACGGCGGTGGCGGCGATGTCGCCGACCGGCGTGGGGTCGCCGGCGACGGTCGCGCCGACGGCCCGGCCGGCCCGGTTCGCGGTGAGTCCGAGCGGCATCCACGCGTCTTCGCCCGTGACCGCGTGGCGCGCGGTCGCGCAGTCGCCGGCGGCGTACACGTCCGTGAGATTCGTGCGTCCGTACTCGTCGGTGCGGACCGCACCGCCCTCGCCGAGGTCGACGCCGGTGCCGTCGAGCAGGTCGGCGTTCGGCCGGATCCCCACGCCGACTATCGCCATGTCGACCGCGAGCGTCTGGACATCGGTTCGGTCGGCCCCTTCGTCCCCCCCGTCCTCATCGCCGAACGCGATCGCCTCGATCCGATCGTCGCCGACGATCGACTCGACGGGCGCGTTCGTGTGGACCGTCACTCCTCGGTCTGCGAGCGCCGCCTCGACGCGTTCGCCGACGGCCGCACCGAAGTCCGAGAGGAGGTGGTCGGAGCGGTGGAAGAGGTGAACGTCGAGCCCGCGTCCAACGAGCGCCTCGGCGGTCTCGACGCCGACGTACCCGCCGCCGACGATCGCGACGGTCTCGGGTGCGGTCATCGCGGCGTTTCGCTCGACGCGCTCGCGATCGACGGCGCTCACGTCCGCGCGTTCGGGGTCGTACGCGTCCGGTTCGGCGACGTACGCGTCGATCGCGGCCGCGGCGTCCATGTCGTGGAGGGTGAACGCGCCGTCGAGCCCGCGCACGTCGAAGGGCCCCGTCGTCGCCCGCCCGCCCGTGGCCACGAGCAGGTCGCCGTACGGCTGCTCGAACCGGTCGCCTTCGACGGTCTCGACGGCGACCGTCTTCGCGTCGGGGTCGACCGCGACCACCTCGCAGTCCCGCCGGAGGTCGATCCCCCGCTCGTCGACCTCGCTCGGCGACAGCGACAGCAGGTTCGACATGCGCTCGACGCGTCCCTCGATGAAGTACGGCATCCCGCAGTAGGCGTACGAGATCCACCGCCCCTTCTCGAAGACGACGACCTCGCGGTCGGGGGCCGTCCGGCGGAACTTGCTGGCGGCGCTCAGGCCGGCCGCGTCCGCACCGACGACGACGAACGGATCGCTCATGGTCCGACGAACGGCGGGTGTGCCCAAAAACCCACGGCGGTCTGACGCTCCCGTCGTCCGATCAGGTGTCGTCGGGATCGGCGCCGGCCGCGCCGATCGGATCGTCAGCCAATCGCGACAGCGTCTCGCGAGCGTTCTCGACGGCGGCGGGCTGTTTCGCCGGGTACGCCTCGACCTTCGCCCGGACGGTGATTCCGGGGCCGAGCCGGACCTCGCCGCGGAACGCGGCCTGCTTGTCGACGCGCAAGAAGAGCGCGCAGTTGTCGTCGACGCGGTCGTCGAGCTCGTCGATCACGCGCTCGACGTCGTCGAGGTCAGCGAGCGCGTCGAGCACGTGACGCATTCCGTCGGCGTTCTCGATGCGCGCGGAGAGCACGACGATGCGGTCGCCGTGATGGCCGACGTTTTCGACCCGGTCGATCTCGGCGTCGTCCGGGAGAAACGTGCGGAGGGCGTCTGCGACCCGCTTCTCGTCCTCGGTGGCGTACGCGAACGCACGGAGATCGACGTAGTGGAACGGGACTGTGGGCATTGCGGGGTAAAACGGTGAGAAGCGTTACTCGTCGCTCTCGACGGCGTCGAGGGCGTCTTCGGGAACGCCGGTCTCCTGACCGTCCTCGAAGCTGACGGTGTAGGTCGCGTCGCCGAACATCGTCTCCATGACCTGCGTGATCGTGCCCGTCTCGCCGTCGTACTCGCTGTGTTTGTCGTGGAGCACGACCTCGTCTTCCTTCTCGAAGCTCATGCGTCTTCGTTCCGCTGGAACGGTTAAAAGCGCGCGGATCCCGACCGACCACGGCGTCGGTGCTCGGTGGTCGTCACCGCACTCCGCGCGGCGATCGCCGTTACCACACCGCAAGCAACGCGGCCGTCACAGACACCGCGATGACGACGCCGACCGCGACGGAGACGATCACACTGTCGACGGCGAACGCGATCGCGACGCCCGCCACGACGGCGACGAGCGAGAGGAGGGCCGCGGGCACGCCTCCGCGCTCGACGAGCCGATCGAGCGCGTTCGCGACTCGCTGGCGGAACGGCACCTCCGGCGGACGCTCCGGCGGCTTCGTGAACGTCTCGTCGACCGCGACGGCGTCTCCGTCGGTCTCGGTCGGCGGATCGATCTGCACGTCGATGTACCGCGTCTCCGAGCCGTATCCCGTGACGATCTTCAGCTTTCCGCGAACCGGCTCACGGATATCGGCGGCGACGGAGACGTGGACGTGTCTCGTCGCCTCGTCGTCGACGAAGTGATTCGCTTCGTCGACCGACGCGACCCGATCGAGGTCGTCGTCGAAGTGAATGTGGACGTGCGTCGAGCGGCCTCGGTTCTCGAACGTTATCGCGAACGGACCGCTCGCCGTGAATCGGTCCGGAGCCCGGATCGCGTGGACCGCATCTCCGTTCAGTTCGACGACGAGGTTCGGCACGTGTGGCCCGACGGACTCACACTAAAAAAAGATGCAGTACGATTCGGACCGGGCGACGCCCTCGATTCAGGCGGCCGCCTCGTCTCGCATGTCCGGCGGCAGGAGGTTCGGGATCCCGTCTTCTATCGGGTACGTCTCCCCGCACTCGGTACACGTGAGCGTCCCGCTGAGAATCTCCGTGCCGTCCCGATCGTCGACATCGAGGTCCAAGTCGGCCTTGTCGAGCGGACAACAGACGACGTCCATTAGGGATTCCTTCATGTTGCTCGCTTCGCGTGCGTCAGTAAAAAACCGTGCGGGTCGGGCGGCGAGACGAGGGCGGGTCGAGTGAACCGGGTCACTCCCGCGAGCAGTCGATCGCGACGAGCAGTTCTCGCGAGCGGTCCCGGCGTCGACCGATGACAACGATTTTGCCGGTTCGTCCCGCCGAGCGACGTATGGGGATCCCGTCGGAACGGATCGAGCGGCTGTTCACGCTGGCACGCGAGGCCGTCGTCGACGACGAGTACGACCGGGCCCGAGAGTACGTGGCGCTCGCGCGCCGGATCGCGGAGCGGAACCGGTGTGGCCTCCCCGCCGCCGTCTCACGGCGCACCTGCGACGACTGCGACGTGTACCTGCGACCGGGCAAGACGAGCCGCGTCAGGCTCGGGCCGAGCCGCGTCGTCGTCCGCTGTCGCGAGTGCGGGTCGACCGCGCGGTACCCGTACGACTGAGAGCGGTCGCGCCGACGATCACTCCGCGTACGCGACGCGGACCTGCTTCCATTTGCCGACCTCCTCCAGGTGCGCCTGCAGTTCGTCGGCGTACTCCTGAACGAGCCGCTCGGCCGCGTCGAGTTCCTCGTCTGACACCCCGTCGTCACCGCCCTCGCCGAGACCGAGCGCGCCCTTGATCGAATCGACGAGGCCGCCACCCGATCCGCTGCCTCCGTCCGACCCTCCGGTAGCACCACCCATCGCGGCGACCTGCGACCTGACGTTTTCCAACTCCGGCATGATCGTCGGGAGGTTCGACGTGTCGGCGACCAGACGGGCCTCGTCCGGGTCGTCGGGGTTCTCGATTTCGAAGTCGACGGCGGTCATGATGAGTCCCCACTCCTGGCTGGAAAATCTCGAGGCGGCCACGCGCTCGTTGAACTGGGAGTCGACGGTCATTCGCTCGCCGACGATCGCGTCTGTCCAATCGCTCATACGCGGCCGTTCGGCGGTCGCGAGTAAAAGCCCGTCCCCGCGGCCCTCCTCTCAACCGCCGCGAATATGAAAGCCGCCGACTACCTGAGCGCGTCGAACGCGCCGCCCGCCAGCCCCGGACCGTTCGGTACCGCGATCTCCCCGTCGACGACCGGACACGGGTCGGCGGCGAGATCGGCGGCGAGGAGCGACCCGGTCGCGAGGCCACAGGGCGACACGTCGGGGATCGCGGCCGCGACGTGGACCGCTGCGGTCCGGGCGACGACCGCGTCGATCGTCGTGGTGACGACCGGATCGACCCCGGCCGCGCGCGCCCTGAGAGCCGCCGACAGCGCTCGGTCGGGACCGCCGAGCGCCATCGGTTTTACCACGACTACGTCGGCCGCGCGAGCGTCGAGGACTGCGTCGAGACCGTGCTCCGAAAGCGACTCGTCGAGGGCGATCGGCACCGTCGCGTCCGCCCGGAGGCGAGCCGCGCCGTCGAGGTCGGCGGCGGGGAGCGGCTGCTCGACGTACGCGAGGTCCAGCGGCGCGAACCGATCGAGCGCCTCGCGCGCCGTCCGCCGGTCCCACGCGCCGTTCGCGTCGGCCCGGAGCGCGACCGCGTCACCGACGGCGTCCCTGACCGCCCGGAGCCTCGCCGCGTCCGCGTCCACCGACCGCACGCCGACCTTCACCTTGAGACAGCCGAACCCCCCGTCGACGGCGCGGACCGCGGCCGACGCTGACGCGTCCGGGTCGACGTCGCCGATCGTCGCGTTGACCGGCACGCGCTCGCTCGGCGGCGAAAGGTCGCGGTTCGAGACGAGTTCCGCCGACAGCGACCGCCCTGCGTCGCGGGCCGCGGCGTCACCGAGCGCGAGCGCGAGCCCGTGACGCGCCGCCGGCACGTCGCCCGGATCGAGGCGAGCCAGCGCGTCGGCGGCAAGCGTCTGGCTGGCGGGCTCCTCGACGCCGGACTCGGCGGCGTCGGACTCCGCGACGTCGGCTTCGACACCGACGGTTCCAGCGTCGGCGACGCCCACGCGGCGGAGCGCGGACGCACACGCCGACAGCGACTCGGTCCAGCCGGGCAACGGCGTCGCCTCGCCGATCCCCGTCGACGCCGGGGAGTCCGGCTCGTCGACGTCGACGGAGACGAGGAACCCCTCGCGCTCGCGGATCGGTCCGCGGGCGGTGTCGAGCGGGCTCGCCAGTTCGAGCGCGAACGGGCGCAGCGACGCCCGGGTCACAGCGCGATCCCGACGGCGAACGCGACGGCGTACGCCGCGAGGAGCTTCCCGGTCGATTCCAGCGCCGGGTTGAGCGCGCCGCCGGTCGTCTCCGTCAGGACGGTTCGGGCGACGGCGACGGCGAGCGGAAGGGTGACGAGCGGGAGGAGCGCGGTGACCCCGCGTCCGGTCGCGACGAACCAGAACGGGACGAGGTACGCGAGCGCGAGGAGCGCGCAGAACTGCGCGCGCGAGAACCGGTAGCCGAACCGCACCGCGAGGGTCCGTTTCCCCGTCTCGGCGTCCTCCTTGAGGTCGCGGACGTTGTTGACGACGAGGATGTTCGTCGAGAGCGCGGCGACCGGGAGGCTGGCGACGACCGCGGTCGGCGAGACGGTGCCGGGCGGGATCCACAGCGGGAACGCGCCGGCGGCGAGCGCCGCGGCCTGCACGTAGTAGGTGCCGGTGACGGCGATCACGCCGAAGAAGACGAACACGAACAGGTCGCCGAGCCCGTGGTAGCCGAGCGGGTACGGCCCGCCCGTGTAGGCGATGCCGGCGGCGACGGACGCGAGCCCGATCGCGAGGATAGGGACGCCGCCGACGGCGACGAGGTACGTCCCGACGGCGATCGCGGTCGCGAACGTGAGCCACATCGCCCGCTTCACCTCGCGGGGCTCGATGAGTCCGCTCGCGACCACGCGAGTGAACCCCTCGCGGTCGTCGGTGTCCGCGCCCTGAATCGCGTCGTAGTAGTCGTTCGCGAAGTTCGTCCCCACCTGGATCAGCGCCGCGCCGACGAGCGCCGCCACGGCGGGAAGCGGAGCGAACACGCCGGCGTCGACAGCGAGTCCGACGCCGACGATCACGGGCGCGGCCGCCGCGGGAAGCGTCTGCGGCCGCGCGGCGATCAGCCACGCCCGCCGCCGCGAGACTTCGGTACTCATTGCGCGTGATTGGGTCGGTTCGCCCCTTAAGGTTACCATCGCGGGGTCGGCGGTGCGGCCTCCGCCAGCGGTCTCGGCCAATGCCACCGAGGCACACACAGCTTTCACCCTGTGTCGCGACGACGGCACATGGCTCGCGTACCCTACGCCGACGCGTCTGACGTTCCGGACGAACACGAAGACCTGTTGCGGTCGTCGCTGCAGGACAGACCGCTGCACGTCTACGAGTCGATCGGAAACAACCCCGCGGTGCTCGCCGGACTCCGGTCGTTCTTCGGGTCGCTGTGGACGGACAGCGGACTCACGGACCGGGAGCGGGAACTCGTGATCCTCGCGGTCGCCGCCGAGGGCCGGAACCGGTACGAGTGGCACCAGCACGTCAACATCGCTCGCGGCGTCGGCATCAGCGACGGCGACATCGCCGCGGTCGGACGCGGCGATCACGCGTCGCTCGACGACGACGAGGCGACGCTTCTGGAGTACGCGCTGGCGGTGGTCCGCGGAGAGGTCGACGCGATCTGCCACGCCGAGATCGCCGCGCAGTACGGTGACGACGCGATCGTCGGGATCACCGCCATCGCGGGGGCCTACGGCGCGCTCGGGCAGATGATCGACGCCTTCGACCTCGAGTTGGAGGGAGACACGTCGTTTCACGGCTGGGACCCGCGGTAGCAGCGACGCGGCGGTCGTGGCCTCGCCGCTGTCGTCCGCACGGGACTGACGGTCGGGGTCGGCCGGACCGCGCACCTGCGCATGGAACCGATAGATACGACAGCGTTCGGTCCGTTCCGTGCGTATGAGCGACGCGACAGCCGCGGAGGCGAACGGAATCACCGCGCGCTACGAGGAGTCGGACGGCGAGCGGCTGCTCACGTTTTCCGCCGACGGCGGGACCGCAACGGTCGCCCAGAACCTCGACGGCTACGCGATGTTGAAGGTCCGGACCGGCCTGAACGGGGACGAACTGGAGCGGTACTACGGCTTCGACATGGCGCTCGATCACGCCGCGGAGATGCTCGGCGTCTCGGTCGCCGATCTGCCCGTTCCCGCCGCCGCCGCCGACATGGGGATGTAGCGCGGGTCGACACCGTTTTTTCGACGGTCGCCGATCTGTCGTCCGTGTCAGACTCACCCCCAGCGTCGGACCCACCACCCGCATCCGACTCACCACCAGCGTCGGACCCGACCGCACACCACGTCGGCGTCACCGTCTCGGATCTCGATCGCGCGATCGAGTTTTACACCGACACGTTCGGGCTCGACGTCGTCGCCGAGTTCTCGGTGGGCGGTGAGGCCTTCGCGGAGGCGGTCGACGTCGACGGCGCGTCCGCGGCGTTCGCGCATCTCGACGCCGACGGCGCGATCGTCGAACTCGTAGAGTACGACCCGCGAGGAGAACCGAAGCCCGATCCCGAACTGAACCGACCTGGCGCTATCCATCTCGGACTCTCCGTCGACGACGTCGAGGCCTTCTACGCCGACCTCGACGAGGAGGTGACGACGCTTTCCCCGCCGCGGACCACGTCGAGCGGCACGACGATCCTGTTCGTCGTCGACCCCGACGGGAACCCGATCGAAGTGCTCGACGCCTGAGGCTGGCGACCCGGTGTCAGGCTCGGTCTCCGGACCGCGCCTCACTTCACCTTCGTTCCCGGGGCGGCGTCCTCGTAGGTCGTCAGGAGGTCGGCCTCCTCGCCCGCCGCGAGCACCATCCCATTCGACTCGACGCCGAACAGCTCCGCCTTCTCCATGTTCGCGAGGACGATGACCTTCGTGTCGGGCAGGTCATCGACGTCGTGAAGCTGTTTGAGTCCGGCGACGATCGTCCGCGTCTCCGCGCCGAGGTCGACGCGGAGCCTGAGGAGGTCGTCCGCGCCTTCGATGCCCTCGGCCTCGTCGATCCGGCCCACCCGGATGTCGAGTTCTTGGAACTGATCGAAGCCGATGCGGTCGTCGCTGAGGGGTTCGATATCGGTCATGTCGTCGTTTTCGTCGTCGCCGCCGTCTCCGCCCTCCTCGCCTTCGTCGTCGTCCTCCGCCTCGGCGACTCGCGATTCGAGCTTCTCGTTCAACGCCTCGACGCGCTCGTCTTCGATCTGCTCGAACAGCTCGGTCGGCTCCGCGAGGTCGCCCGCGGGCCCCTCACGAGCGACCTCGACAGTGACCTCGTGGACGGAGCCGTCTTCGCCGAGCTGCGCCCAGAGGCGCTCGCACTTCTCGGGGGCGATCGGCTCGAAGAGGACCGCGATCGCTTTCGCAAGCGCGACGCAGTCGTGGATGACCTGTGCGGCCGCCTCGGGCTCGTCATCGACGAGCTTCCACGGCTCGTTCCGCTGGATGTACTCGTTGCCGAAGCGGGCGAGATCGGTGACGGCGTCGCCGAGCGCGCGCACGGAGTAGTCGTTGACGGCGGCCTCCACGTCGGCGACCGCCTCGTCGATCCGCTCCGCCACGTCGTCGCTCGTCGCGTCCGCGATCGGGGCCTCGTCGTAGTTGCGGTGTGCGAACAGCAGCGAGCGGTAGAGGAAGTTGCCGACGGTCCCGACGAGTTCGGTGTTCACGCGGTCGGCGAACTTCTCCCACGAGAAGTCAACGTCCTGCTGGAACCCGCCGTTGGTCGCGAGGTAGTAGCGCAGCGGATCGGGGTGAAAGCCCTCCGCTAAGTACTCGTCGGCCCAGACGGCGCGGTCGCGGCTCGTGGAAAAGCCCTTGCCGCCGAGGGTGACGAACCCGCTCGCCATCACTGCGCGCGGCTCGGCGTGAGCCGTCGCCTCCAGCATGGCGGGCCAGAATATCGTGTGGTGCTGGATGATGTCGCGGCCGATCACGTGGACGATCTCGCCGCCCTCAGGGTGGTCGTCGCTCGCGTTCTCCTTCCACGCCGCCTCCCAGTCGAAGGCGTCCGACCCCACGCGCTCCGTGTACTGTTTCGTCGAGGAGATATACTCGATCGGGGCGTCGACCCAGACGTATAAGACGAGGTCCTGCGGGTTCTCTCCCGGGTAGTCGATCCCCCAGTCCATATCGCGGGTGATACACCAGTCCTGGAGCCCCTGCTCGATCCACTCGCGAGGCTGGTTCCGCGCGTTCGAGGTTCCCTCCAGTCGGTCGAGGAAGTCGGAGAGGTACTCGGAGAACTCCGAGACCTCGAAGAACTTGTGGGTGCGCTCGCGGTACTCCGCGGGGTTACCGGTGATCGTCGACTCTGGGTCCTCGACCTCGCCGGGTTCGAGGTGGCGCTGACACCCCTCGTCGCACTCGTCGCCGCGGGCGTGCGCGCCGCAGTACGGACAGGTGCCCTCGACGTACCGGTCGGGGAGGTACTGGTCGTCGACGGGGTCGTACGCGACCATGATCTCCTTCTCGTAGAGGTGGCCGTTCTCGTCGAGGTCGCGCACTAACTGCTGTGTCAACTCCGTGTTCGTCTCGTCGTGGGTGTGGCCGTAGTTGTCGAACTCGACGTTGAACTTCGGGAACGTCTCGGCGTACGTCTCGTGCCAGTCGAGCGCGAACGCCTCGGGCGAGACGCCCTCCTTCTCGGCGTTGACCGCGACTGGCGTGCCGTGCATGTCCGAGCCGGAGACGAACGCGGTCTCCTGTCCGAGTCGGTCGAGCGCGCGGCTGTACACGTCGCCGCCGACGTAGGTGCGGAGGTGGCCGATGTGGAGGTCGCCGTTGGCGTACGGCAGTCCACAGGTCACCACCGCCGGACGGTCTGTGGGGAAGTCGTCGTGGCTCATGTAGTGGGCGTATGTCGCGTATCGGTCGATCGGGCCTAAAGCCCGCTGGTTCGCCGGCGGTCACAACAGCCCGCGAACGACTCGCGCCGCGTCGGCGGCGGTCGGCGCGAGCACGTAGACGATCGGCTCGACCCCGACGGCACCGGTTTGATAGCAGACGATCGTCCCGTCGTCGTCGGGGAGGTCGGCGGCCGCGACCGCGTCGGCGACCGCCTCGCGCGTCGGTCGTTCCGGATCGAACTCGACCGTGGGGTACGAGTCGGCGAGCGTCTCGACGGTCTCGGGGTCATATCGGAGGTTCACCGCGCCGCGAACGGTCGATCCGGCCTCGCGCGCGGCCAAAAGGACGCTCGCGACGTGCTCGCTCACGCCGAACTCGGGCTCGCCCGGGACCATCGCCTGCCCCTTCACGTCGACGAGCCGACCGGGGACGGCGGCGACGTCGTCGACAGTCGCCGCGTCGTCGAGACACTCCACGACGTTCGCGCCGACGTTCGGGATCAGACCGGCGAACCCCGAGGCGTTCGTCAGGGTGCGGAGCCCGCGACGGACCGATCCGAGGACTCGCTCGCGTTCGCGGAGCCCGCTGTCCGGGTCGTGGACGGAGAACTCGACGTCGGCGTCCGAGAGCGCCGGCATCGCCTCCTCGTGGAGGTCGGCGAGGAGATCTCCCTCTTCGAGCCGGCGGATCAGCACCTCGATCTCGACGAGCGCGGCGACGGGCGTGAGATCGCCGGCGGCGAGCCCCTCGCCGACGCGGTCGACGAGGCCGCGGACGCGGTCGTCGGCGACGACGCGCTCGTGGCGAGCGACCTCGCCGTGCGCGTACTTCGAGACCGCCGACTGGGAGATACCGAGGGCGTCTGCCACCTCTCGCTGCGTGAACCCCCGCTCGCGGAGGTCCTCGGCGAGCATCGAGCGCACGGTGGGAAGGAACTCGTCGACGACGACCTCCTCGATGAACTTCATCTGGTCTCGTCCTCCGAACCGTCCCCCGCGAACTCCGGATCATCGCCGATCCGCGAGGCCTGCGGCCCGTCCTGATTCTGGTACTTGGACCCCCGCTCGGCCCCGTACGGCCTGTCGGCCGGCGATTTGAGTTCCGTGAACGTGAGCTGTGAGACGCGCATTCCCGGTGAGAGGGCGACGGGGGCGGTCCCGAGATTCGAGAGTTCGAGGGTGATCTGCCCCTCGTATCCGGGGTCACAGAGTCCCGCGGTCGCGTGGACGACGATCGCCAGCCGGCCGAGCGACGAGCGACCCTCGACGTGTGCGACGAGGTCGTCCGGAATTGTTACGCGCTCGACGGTCGTGCCCAACACGAAGTCGCCGGGGTGGAGGATGAACTCGTCGCCCTCCTCGACGGTCGTCTCCGTGACGTACTCGCCGACCTCGTCGGCCTCCGTCGGGTGGATACACGGGATGTTGGTCCGCTGGAACTCCAAGAATCGCCCGCCGAGACGGAGGTCGACGCTGGCCGGCTGGACCTGTTGGTCCACGTCGTCGAGCGGCTCGATCGCGAGGTCCCCGTCCGCGAGCCGGGAGAGGATGTCCGCGTCCGATAAGATCATGTCGGGAGAGAGTGCGCGGTCGGTATAAATCCTCCAAAAGCGCGCCGCCGGATCGACAGCCACCGTCCCTCCGTTCGACCGCTAACTCCTTTGACCTCGGCGCACACCGATCCGCCATGGACGAACACGGGACCGATCCGCTCGCCGACGAGGACGTGGTCCGGGTGCTCGACGCGGACGGGCGTCCGCTTCCGGACGCGACCGTTCCCGACCTCTCGGACGACCGGTTTCGCGCGATCTACCGCGACCTGGTCGTCACCCGGCGGTTCGACGAGCGCGCGGTCAGTCTCCAGCGACAGGGCCGGATCGGGACGTACGCGCCCTGTGCGGGACAAGAAGGTTCCGCCGTCGGGTCGACACACGCCCTCGCGGACCGCGATCTGATAAGCTACCAGTACCGCGAGCACGGCGCGATCGTCGCCCGCGACCTGCTCACGGAGTACCTCCCCTACTGGATGGGCCACGAGGTCGGCACGGAGCTGATCGCCGCGGGCAACGTCTTCCCGCTGAACATCGGCATCGGTGCGCACCTGCCGCACGCCGTCGGCGCGGCGTGGGCGTTCGACTACCGCGGCGAGGACCGCGTCGCGGCCTGCCATTTCGGGGGCGGCGCGACGAGCGAGGGCGACTTCCACGAGGCGCTGAACTTCGCCGGCGTGTTCGACACGCCCACGCTGTTCTGCTGTCACGCCAACGGCTGGGCAATCTCGATCCCCGAGTCGGACCAGACCGCGAGCGAGACATTTGCACAGAAGGCGGTCGCCTACGGCTTCGACGGCGTCCGCGTCGACGGGATGGACCCGCTCGCGAGCTACGCGGTCACGCGGGAGGCGGCGAAGCGAGCACGGGGCAGCGGCGACGGGTCGGGAGGTGGCGGATCCGGCGACGCGTCTCCTCGTCCCGCGCTGATCGAGTTCGTCGAGTACCGGTTCGGCGCGCACACGACCGCCGACGACCCGACCGTCTACCGCGACGAAGCGGAGGTCGATCCTTGGCGAGCGCTCGACCCGCTCGACCGGATGGAGACGTTCCTCCGCGAGACGGGACGGATCGACGACGAGGGCGTCGCGGCGATCCACGACGAGGCGGACGAGGTTGTCGCCGACGCCATCGACGCCGCGGAGTCGATCGAGGCCGACCCCGCGGACATGTTCGATCACGCCTACGCCGAACTCCCGCCGGAGGTCCGCCGCCAGCGCGACGAGCTGCTCGCCGCCGTCGACGAACACGGTGAAGACGCGTTCTCGCGTGAGTGAGACGTAGCGAGCGGAGGTTGTCTACAGATACGCCCGCGCCGCCTCGGCGGCCGTCGTCCCGCTCTCTAGGGCCCCTTGGATCGACGACCACTCCGTGTAGTCGCCGGCGAGCACGACCGGACCCTCCGGGTCGTCCGCGTCCGGCAGCGTCGCGTGCACGCCCGGCGGCTGCGCGAACTGCGCGAACCGGATGCGGTGGACGTCGACGGTCTCAAGCGCCGAGACGTCCTCGTCCGGAAACCACGCGCTCAGCGCGTCGCGGACGTCGTCGCGGAGCGCGTCCGCGGGACGGTGGAGGGGTTCGTCGCCGAGGAACGTCGCCGCGAGCAGCGCCCGACCGTCGGGCGCGTACTCGGGCGCGACCGTCGACATCGGGACGACCGCGTTCGGCGAGTCACCGGCGGCGTTGAGCAGGATCCGCCTCCCAGTCTCCGGGGCCGCGTCCGCGGGCAGCGCGTACCAGCCGGTGACGCTCGGGGCGCCCTCGGTGGGTATCGCGTCGACGCCCGTGAGCCGGCGCGCCTCCGGGGGTGACGCAGCCACCACGACGGTATCCGTCTCGCGCGCGGACCCGTCGGCGAGTTCGACGACCGCGCGGTCGGCGTCTGACAAGCCTCCCCGAAACGGGAGCCGCCCGCCGCCCGCGATCCGAACCGACTCGACGGTCGCGCCGGTCCGTATCTCGACGCCCGCCGACCGGGCGCGCTCTGCGAGCGCCTTCGGAAGCGCCGCCATCCCCGCGGCCGGAACGCCGATCGCACCGCGGCTCATCGCGCGGAACGTGTACTCGAAGACGTGCTTCGAGGTCGACAGCGTGCGATCGAGAGTGATCCCGCCGTAGAAGGGTCCGACGAAGTTCGCGAGGTACTCGTCGGCGAACCCCCAGTCCCGGAGGTACTCGCGGATGGACGCGTCCGGCCCCGAAAAGAAGTCGGCCGCGTCCCGCCGGTTGAGGTCGTACCGGAGAGCGAGCGTCCGGAGCTTGTCCGAGAACGACACCTCGTCGTTTCGCAGCGATGCGAGCGCGTGTCGGGGGTCCCGAATCGGGTCGGAGAGCACCGAGTGAGACCCCGGTCGGCAGATCGTCGCGCCGGGAGCGAACCGGCGGAGGTCGAGACCGTCGAGACCGTCGGGGTCGAGCACGCGTTCGGCGGCCGGATAGCTCGTGAAGAGCACCTGAAAGCCGTGGTCGATCGTGAACCCGTCGACCGTCTCGGTCCGCACCCGTCCTCCGACCTCCGAGCGGCGTTCGAAAAGCGTCACGTCTGCGCCCGCGTCAGCGAGCCGCGCCGCCGCGACGAGCCCGCTTAGCCCGCCGCCGACGACGGTGGCGTCTCCGTCCATACGGATCCATCGGGTCGAGAGTTTATAAGCGCCGGCGGGTCAGAGCGAACGAACCGGTCGCCGCCACGGAGTCACCGTCCGGCCGACGACTCCCCGCTCGGCTCCCGGACCCGTTGTGCCGCGGCTCGGTTCGACGGGTGCTCGATCGGTATCGACGCGTTCGTCGGGACGTCGGTCAGCGCCCGTTCGCGGCCGTCGGGCCAGCGGACGGTGACGCTGACCGGTGTCGCATCGCCGAGGCCGAAGTGCGCCACCGGCTCGGTCTGACAGAGACAGCCGCCACCGGCGTCGACCGCGCGGCGCTGGGTCCCGTCCGTCGTGTCGAGAGTGACGACCGCCCCGCGGGCGGGCGCTCCGTACCGGGTCGACGGTCGGATCCGGAGCCAGTCGGCGTCTCCGGCGTCGGGGTGGCGGTACACGGTGATCGGCTGTGCGGCGACCTCGCCGTGAACGACGACCAGTTCGAGGACGCCGTCGCCGTCGAGGTCCGCGGCGACCGCCCCGGTCCCGAAACCGTCCGGCTCGGCGGCGGGTCCGGGGTCGATGCGCCGCCAGCGCGCGTCGTGGTCGTCGGCGGCGCGCCCGTCGATCCGATCGTCAACGCGCTCGTAGAGCCGGTTCGGTTCGCCCGCGGCGTTGTAAAACAGCTCCTCGCGGCCGTCGTTGTCGAAGTCGGCTGCAACGACCGTTCGAACCCGCTGAGGCCCGCGAAGCGGACCCGTCGCCACGTCGGAAAACGCTCCGGACTCCGTCCGGCGGAGGAGCCGGTTCGGCCCCCTTTCGTTGCCGATGGCGAACGAGAACGTCCCGCCCTCGTCGACGAGGGCGGCACCGCGGGTGTCGCCCTCGGGATCCGCGAGCGCCGGGACGTCACCCGAACCGTCGTAGTGACCCCCCTCGTTCCGGAACAGCCGGTTCGCTCCGCGCTCGACGCCGGCGAACAGGTCCCCCTCGCCGGAGCAGTCGGGGACCGCGAGAAGCGAGCGACAGCCGCCCTCGACCGTGAGGCCGACGGCCTCGGCCATGTCGGTTATCTCGCCGTCGTCGCCGAGTTCGTAGAACGCGAGCGGAGCGGCGTACCCGGAGACAGCCACGCCGTACCGCCCCGTTCCGAGTCGATCGAGCGCGGCCACCGACCGGCCCGCGCGAACGTCGAGCCGGTCCGCGTTCACATCGAGCGCGAACACGTCTGTCCAGCGGAACCGGTCCGATTCCAGCCGGCTCAAAAGCAGGTCGGGGTCGCCGCCGTCGACTCCCCTCGCGCAGTTGTGAAGGTACACCTCCTCGCAGCCGTCTGCGTCGAGGTCGGCGGCGCAGACGCCCATGCCGTGGCGGGTCCCGTCGGCGACGATACCGCAGGCCGTGTCGACGAATCGGTCTCCGTCGCGGGCGTACAGGCGGTTCGGTTCGCCGTAGCCGGCGACGAACAGGAGCGGCCCCTCCCGGCCCGGCGTCACCGCGATGCCGTAGCCGCGAAGTGGGTCGTCGTCCGCGAGGAGGTCCGACCGCTCCGTGAACATGACCGTCCGTCACCGCTCGGGGAATATGAACTCACGGGTTGGATTCACCACGCGAGCGACGTGGTATTTTCCTCCCTGAGGACGACGGTCTCGCTGCCACCGGTCGCGGGGTTCACCCTCGCCGGCTACAGGTTTTGCTCGATGTACCGGTGAATCGCGCGGACCCGATCCGGCTCGAACGACCAGAGCCCACGCCAGACCCGGGGTTCCGACTCGACCGCGAGGAGAGCGACACCGCCTTCCAGCCCGCGTTTGATGTCGGCACCCGCCTCCGGACCGACCGGCCGAGGTCCGTCCGGCGGACGGTACACGACGAACCAGCTGTCGGTGTAATCTGGCGTGTAACCGCCGTGGACGGTCGCGTCGATCCCGCTCGGTACGTCGTCAGGAACACCGTACAGGTGCGTCTCGACTCCGCCGTCGGCCACGCGCTCGTACACCTCTCGGGTCCCGACCTCGTCGTCGAGGCGCGAGAGCCGCTGGAACGACGAGCGGAGCGTCCCGTCTCCGGCGATCCACGCCGTCCGTTCGATGAACCGAGAGATGGTGATGAGAAGCAGCTTCTGCCTGTTCGACTCGGGATAGCCGCGAAGCGTGAACAGCGCGTCGTCGAGCCCGGAGATGACGGACGGAAGTTCGAGGTCGGCGATCGAGCGGCTGCCCGTGATATACAGGTCGGAGTTAACGAAGAGCACCGCGTCTCCGAGTTCGCCGAGCGTCGACCCCGCGATCACCTCGTCGCCCTCGACGAGAAGCGCGAGGTTCTCGACGTCAGTCAGGCTGTCGCCGTCGAACGACACCGCCTCGTTCCGACGCAACGCCTCCGCGTCGATCACGAGGTCGGACGTGGTTCCGGAGCCGTCTCCGGCCGTCCGCACCTCGGTGAACTCGCTCGCGGTGACGCCTCCGCCGCGCGTCACCTTCGACGAGGCCGCCCCGCCGCCCGCCCTCGTCGCATCCGTCGACTCCGCCGTCGAATCCATCGACTCCGCCGTCGCATTCGTCGTTGCATCCGCCGTCTCCTCTACCGTCCGTCCGTCGGTCACGGTCACCCCGCCGTCTCCGAACGTGTCGACGAGCATGTTCAACACGGGGTCGGGATCGGTCCGGTTGACCACGACGAGGGACCGCTCGACGCCGTCGAAGCGGTCGAGGAGGTGTTCGAGCGTCACGACGACCTCTCCGTGTGACCCGCGTATAAGCATTGGCTCACGGTTATCCCGTTTGAAAAGCGGAACGAGGAGCCGCAGAGTCACGCGATTTCGTCGCTTCCCTCAGCGCGTGTTCCCGCTCCGACCTCGAGGCGATTCACACGACCGTGTCTTCGAGCAGTTGGAGCGGGTGTTCGATCTCGTAGCCAGTGCCGTGTTCCATCTGCATAGCGCAGGTCGGACACTCGGTCATCCCCACGTCGCCATCGGCGTCTTCCATGTGCTCGAACATCTCCGCGCCGATCTCCATCGACTTCTCGTACTTCTCCTCCTTCCAGCCGTAGGTGCCGGAGATACCCGAACAGGAGTCGCCGACGTCCTCCATCTCGACACCCTCAACGTCGCGGAACGTCTCGACAGCCTGACGGGAGAGGCCCTGATTGCGGGCGTGACACGGCGCGTGGTACGCGAACGACCGCTCGTCGGCGAGTTCGGTGTCCGCCAGTTCGCCCTCCAGATCCTCGCGGATCCGGAGGTACTCCAGCGCCTCGAAGGTGTGCTCCGAGACGTCCTCTATCCCGTGGATGTCGAACAGCTCAGGGTATTCCTGTCGCAGCGAGAGCGAACACGAGGTACAGGAGGCGATCACGTCCGCCCCCTCGCCGATCGCCTCGATCAGATTCTCGACGTTCGTCTCGGCGTGGCGACGCGCGTCCTTCAGCATGCCGTTCGCGAACATCGGCGTCCCCGAGCACTTCTGGGGCGGTACCATGACCTCGTAGCCGAAGTGCTCGTACACCCGCACCATGGCCTTGCCGACCTCGGGCGTGTTGTAGTTCGAATAGCAGCCGTGGAAATAGGCCACTCGTTTATCGGGGTCTTCGATCTGTGCGCCGCCGCGCTCGCGCCACCACTCCCGGAACGTCTGGGTGGCGAACTCGGGGAACTCGCGCTCGCTTGTGACGCCGAGCAGCTTCTCCCCGAGCGTCATCGCACCCGGAATCTTCGTCGCGGCGTTCGCCAGCCGCGGCACCTTGCTCGCGATGTCGGCGAAAAAGCGGTAGTTCGAGAGGATCCGGTTCCGGATGTACTCCCGCGAGAGCTTCTCCATCTGCTCTTCGACGAACTGCCCCCGCGCCTCGTTGTGCATCTGCGAGAGCGGCACCGAGGAGGGGCAAGCGTCGTCACAGCGCATGCAGTTCGAACACGAGGTGATCGACTCGTCGATGTCGTGGTCGTCCTTGCGCTTGAGCCGCCACTGCTCCGGCCCTTGGAACTTCGGCCCCGGGAACTCCTCGTCGACCTCGGCGACCGGACAAGAGGTGTCACAGCTCGTGCACTTGTAACAGGAGTCCGCGCCCTCTCGGAGGTCCAAGTCGCCACCGGGGAACACGTCGACCGGATCGTAGGCGTCGGGGTCGAGGTCCGCGGAGTCGGTTCCGCCCGTCGCGCTCTCGACGCCGCCGTCGGTGGCGGCGCGGTCCGCGATCGCGGCACCGTCGGCCGCGTCGCCGTCGACCTCCTCCGAATCTCCGTCGTCGGGGACGAAGATCGACGGCTGCTCGTCGCGGCCGAGCCGGGGGACCCCCGGTTCCGACATGGTTTCTTTGCTCGGTTCCGACCTGGTTTCTTCGCCCGGTTCGTCGGTCGTCTCCCGCCCGTCGCCGTCACCGTCGCTCTGTGTGTCTCGTGTCATTCGTTCGCCTCCGTCGCCGCCTCTCGTCCGGCCGTCACGCCGGTCGCGAGCGACACTCCGCTCGCGGACTTCTCCCTCGCCACGTCCGCGCCGCCGACGACCCCGCCGGCCGCGAAGACGTTCTCGTACTGTACCGATCCGCCCGCATCCAGCGGTCGACACTGCTCGTCGGGGCGCACCCCGAACCGGGCGTACGGCTGGTCGCCGAACGCGTCGTCGACGAACCACTCGTAGCGGTCCTTGGGCTGGTCGACGTGCAGATCGAACACGGGCTCGCGGACTCCCTCCCGATCGGAGTCGAGCCCCTTCCCGACCAGCCCGCCCGTCGCCAGCACGAACGCGTCCGCTCCGTAGGGCGTTTCGCGGCCCTTCCGATCCACCGAGACGGTCTCGATCCGCCCGTCCGCGGCCGCGTCGATACCCACCACGGGGTTCCCGGTCTCGAACCGCACGCCCGCGTCGTCGAGCGCGTCGTACAGCCGGTCTTCGAGCCGGAGCCCCGGCAGGCTCGGCGGCCCCATCGGGATCTCGAACACGTCGGCCCCGAGCCGGTCGGCGAGTTCGGCGCGCACCTCGTCGCCGCGGTCGTCGCCGAGGAACGCCGGGAACCCCACACGCTCGACGCGGTCGACGCCGCCAGATTCGTCGATCACGTCGTGAAGGTGCGGCGCGACCGCCGCCGCGAGCGCCTCGCGAGCGGGCGTGCCGTCGATCGGCTCGTCGTGATCGAGCGCCTTCGCGAACCGGGTGACCTTCGTGTCAGCGCGGAACGCTTCCGCGAACTCGACTTCCGCGCCGGCGACGTCGAACGGGACGCCGGCCGCCTCCAGCCGTCCCGCGAACGTCCGAGCGTCGTACTCCGTGAGCGACCGGAACCCGACGACGAGCGTCGACCGATCGTCGCTCGCGAGCCCCGCCTCGGCGGCCGCGGGGTACCGCGCGGTCGGCTTCACGGTCCCGCCGAACGTCGGCAGGAGGGCGTTCCGGTCGGTGTGGCCCCCGCGGTAGGCGTCGCCCGCGAGGTCGTCGAAGAGCGCGAGCCCGTCGCGGAGCGCCTCCGGTCCGACGATTCGGTACGGATGCGACTCGGGGAGTCGGTCGACGCCGGTGAAGGGATCCGAGAGCGGCCCCTCGGGGTCGGGCCACTCGTCGCGGTCGAGTTCGCGGCCGGCCGTCGGCGGCCCCTCGCGGAGCGGCTTCGCGGGCTCCGTCGCCGGGACGTAACCGAGCGCGTCGATCAGTCCCGAGGCCTGCCGGAGCGTGCTCGACTTGTGCGAGACGAGCCGAACGTCCGCGCCCTCGCGGGCCGCCGCGATCGCCGACGTGATCGCCGCGAGCCCGCCGCCGACGACGAGCACGTCGCTATCGATCGCCATCGGCCCCCCCGTCGTCGGCGTCTGCGCGGCAGCCGGCTGTCGCCTCGGTTCCCGCGCGCCCGCCGTCCGTGGCCGCCGTCCCGGTGTCGCTGCCACCGCCGGAGTCGGACCCGGTCGCGGCGTCGGCTCCGGCGTCGAACGCGCCGAAGTCGACCTCGCCGTCGAGTCCCGCCGGGTCGCCGTCGCGGTTCATCGTCGTCGCGTGCAGCAGGTGGTTCAACATCGCCTGCGAGAGCTGTCGGCCCCACAGCGCGTGCCGCTGTCCCTTCCAGCGTTCCTGATACAGTTCGTCCTCGGCGTCGCGAACGACCGGTTCCGGGTACTCCTGTGCCAGCTCCGCGGCGATCCGGTGAGAACAGAGCCCGCCCTGACAGTTGCCCATCGAGGCGCGGGTCCGGAGGCGGACCGCGTTGAGGTCGCTGCCCGCCTCGTCTATCGCGTCTCGTACCTCCGCGCGGGTGACCCCCTCGCACTCGCAGACCACGGGGTTCGGATCGACGCCGGAGAGCACGTCGTCGGCGCGCGAGCCGAGCCGCTGGCCCGAGCGCCGGGCGACAGGCGATCGGAGACCGAACTCGTCCATCAGATCGCTCATTCGAGCGGGACTCTCCGAGCCCGGAAGCGGTGCGTCGGCGGTGTCACAGACTGCTTCGTGCCCGAGCGCGTCGCAGACGTGGTCGCTTATCGACTCGGCCATCATCCGGTAGGTGGTGAGCTTCCCGCCGACGATCGTCGTCATACCGGGGAGGTCGTCGCGGTCGCCGTGGTCGAGGAGGAAGTAGTCGCGCGTGATGTCGGTCGGGTCTTCCGTGCCGGTTCCCGGCGGCTCGTAGAGCGGGCGAACGCCCCAGAAGGAGCGAAGCGTCCGGGCGTCTTCGAGCGCGGGCACCAGTTCCGAGAGCGTTTCGATCATCAGGTCGACCTCCCAGTCCTCCTCGGGATAGTCCTCGGGATCGTCGACCTCTTCGTCGGTCGTGCCGAGAATGCAGGCGGTCTCGTGCGGGACGATGATATCGGCGTCACCCTTCGGTCGACAGCGGTTGATCACGGTGTCGACCTGCCGGGTGTTCATCACGGTCATAACGCCCTTGGAGGGGCGCACCTCCACGTCGACGCCGGCCATCTCGCCGACGTTGCCCGCCCACGCGCCGGTCGCGTTGACGACGTGGCGCGCGCGGATCTCCTCCGTCGTCCCCGGCTCGCGGTGGACGCGCTTGCCGGGGCCGGTCTCGTGTTGGACCTCGACGCCGACGACCTCGCCGCCCTCGACGAGCACGTCGGTGACCGGGGCGTGCGTCTCGATCCGCGCGCCGTGCTCGCGGGCGTCGACCGCGTTCGACACGCAGAGCCGAAACGGGTCGACCGCGCCGTCGGGCAGCGCGATCGCCTTCTCCACGTCGCGCGCGAGGTACGGCTCGCGCCGACGCGCCTCCTCTCCGTCTATCACTTCGACCGGAATGTCGCACGCGCGACATCCATCTAGTTTCTCCTGAAAGTACTCCTCCGAGTCTTCCGGTCGCTTCACGAACAGCCCGCCAGTCTCCTCGACGCAGTGGGCCGCGATGTCGCGGAGGACCCGGTTCTCCTCGATACACTCTCTCGCGCTCTTCTGATCGGATACGGCGTACCGCCCCCCACTGTGGAGCAGTCCGTGCATGCGCCCGGTCGTGCCGTGCGTCAGATTCCCCTTCTCGACGAGCACTGTCTCCAGTCCCCGTCGCGCCAGGTCCCTGACGACGCCGCACCCCGTCGATCCCCCACCGACGACGACGACGTCCACCTGTCTGTCCATGTGTGTCGCTCGGACCCTGCCCACTTTACTTTATCTCCTACCTCAGGGTACAGATAACGATAAGAGACATTCATATAAGACAATCGCGGGCGTCGCCGCGTTATTTATATACTATATTTTTTATACGCCGCTAATTCGAGATTTCAACGGGAAGTTTATTATGGTAGTACGTTATGTTCACGGATGGCGTAGTAGCTTCCGTGAAGATATGTCGCGTCGGCGGCGGTGACGCGCCCGCGTTCGGCTGGTGATATCGGTCTCGCCGCCGAACACGGCATCTGCGACGAGTGTCGCGGGAGAGATGTCACAGGGCGTTCCGGGTGGTGGCGGGTCGGACGACCGCCGCGGTACCACTCGTCGCCGTCGCGACCGCCGTCACCGTCGGGCCGGACCAGCGCCACAGGAGGGATCAAACACATGACACAGTACGTCGGTGCGATAGACCAGGGGACGACTGGCACCCGCTTTATGGTGTTCGACCATGGCGGACAGGTCGTCGCGAACGCTTACGAACAACACGAACAGATCTATCCCAATCCCGGGTGGGTCGAACACGACCCCATCGAGATCTGGGAGAACACCCAACAGGTCGTCCTCGACGGCCTCGCTGACGCGGGCCTCGACGCGGAGCAGTTGGAAGCGATCGGGATCACGAACCAGCGCGAGACGACGATCGTCTGGGACAAAGACTCCGGACGGCCGGTCCACAACGCCTTAGTCTGGCAGGACCGCCGGACGACCGACCGCGTCGAAGAGTTGCAGGAGGCCGACATGGTCGAAGATATCCGCGAGAAGACCGGCCTCGAAGCCGACGCGTACTTCTCCGCGACCAAGACCGAGTGGATCCTCGACAACGCGGAGCCGCTCAAGATGCAGAGTTCCCGCGGCGGCGACCTCCGCGCTCGCGCCCGCGACGGGGAACTGGTGATGGGCACGATCGACTCGTGGCTCATCTACAACCTGACGGGCAACCACATCACGGACGTGACGAACGCGTCCCGGACGATGCTGTACAACATCCGGGACCTAGAGTGGGACGACGAACTGCTGGAGGAGTTCGACGTCCCGAAGGAGATGGTTCCCGAGGTACGTCCCTCCTCCGACGAGGACTACTACGGACACACCGACGCGGACGGGTTCCTCGGCGAGGAAGTCCCCGTCGCCGGCGCGCTCGGCGACCAGCAGGCCGCGCTGTTCGGCCAGACCTGCTTCGACGAGGGAGACGCGAAGAACACGTACGGCACCGGCTCCTTCTACCTGATGAACACGGGCACCGACGCCGTCGAGTCCGACCACGGACTCCTGACGACCATCGGCTTCCAGATGTCCGGCGAGCCCGTGCAGTACGCGCTCGAAGGGTCGATCTTCATCACCGGCGCCGCAATCGAGTGGCTCGAAGACGTCGACCTGATCAACAACGCCGCTCAGACCGCGGAACTCGCCCGGTCGGTCGAGTCGACCGACGGCGTCTACATGGTCCCGGCGTTCACGGGCCTCGGCGCGCCCCACTGGGACGGCCGCGCCCGCGGAACCATCGTCGGGATGACCCGCGGCACGAGCAAGGAACACATCGTCCGCGCGACGCTCGAGTCTATCGCCTACCAGACGCGCGACGTCGCCGAGGCGATGGAGGCCGACTCCGGCGTGGAGACGACGAGCCTCCGCGTCGACGGCGGCGCGGTGAAGAACAACTTCCTCTGTCAGCTCCAGTCGGACATCATCCAGACCGACATCGCGCGACCGGAGGTCGACGAGACCACCGCGCTCGGATCGGCGTACGCCGCCGGCCTGGCCGTCGGCTACTGGGACACCGTCGACGAGCTCCGCGATAACTGGCAGGTGGACCGCGAGTTCACGCCGGAAAAGGATCAGACGGAGGTAGACAAGCTGTACAACCGCTGGGGCGACGCCGTCGAGAAGTCGCTCGACTGGGCACAGGAGGACTGACAATGCACGGACTCCTCTTGACGGTCCCGGTCATCGGAATGCCGGTTGAACAGTTCCTGCTGCTCGTCATCACCGCGCTCGCGGGCGGCGCGTTCGGGGCCGCGATCGGCGCGCTCCCGGCGTTCGTCTTCACCGGGTTCGTCGTGTTCCTCGGCGAGGGGATCGGTATCCTCCAGCGGGAACTCGCCACGAACGTCCCGGCGGTCGAACCGGGACAGCTCGCGGCCGGGATCACCGGCGTCATCGGCTTTGGGGCGATCACCGGCCCGCACATCGCCTTCGCGGGCGGCGTGGCCGCCTCGGCGTACGCGGGGAAAAAGTACCCGGAGATGGAGCCCGCCGGATGGGACTACCACTTCGGGAAGAACATCCTGTACGCGTTCGGCACGAAGCCGGACATCCTCGCCGTCGGCGCGGTCTTCGGCGTGATCGGCGTCGTCATCAACCAGCTCTCGGCGAATCTCCTCGTCGTGAGCGGTACCCCGGTTACCGACTCCATCGCGCTCACCGTCGTGTTGAGCGCGCTCGTCGCCCGGGTCGCCTTCGGCTACCCGCTCGTGGGCTCGCCGAACGGCTCCGGCTACCTCGACATGTCGCCGTTCGAAAACGAAGAGCCGCATCCGCAGGCCGACGGCGGCCCCGAAGAACACGCCGGTCGCCTCGCGACCGAGCCGTGGCTCCCCCAGCAGTACAAGTGGCTGAACGTCGCCGTCATCGGTATAGTCGGCGGCCTCCTCGGCGGGTACATCTGGATCCAGACGGGGAGCATCTTCATGGGCTACGCCATCTCGGCGATGAGCCTGCTGTTCTTACAGCTCGGCGTCGAGAACTTCCCGGTGACTCACCACATCACACTCATCGGTGCCGTCGGCGCGGTCGTCGTCGATCCCGTCGCCGGCAGCGTCGTCGCGCTGCTCGCGGCCGGCGTCTTCGGTGCGGTCAGCGGTCTCCTCGGCGAGGTCACCCAACGGCTGCTCTACTCGCACTCCGGCACGCACGTCGACCCGCCGGCGATGGCGATCGCCATCGCGATGGTCGCCGTGGCGATCCTCTCGATCCTCGGAATCTTGCCCAACGCGGGCTACCTCTGAGGATCATCGCCAGAGTGCCTCGCGACCGCGGCTCTTCGCTGCGTCCCGCGGGCTGCCGAGCCGTGAACCGTGTCGCACCCACCGAGACGCACCCATGATCACGCCACAGGACCCACCGATGCTCCGAGTTCGAGAACCGACCGCTGACGCGCCCGCCGGATCCGTGTGCGACGGGCCGACGGACGCCGACAGCGCTCCGCTTCGGTTTTATTCCCGGCCGATGGAGGGTGGCCCGTGAACATCGACGATCGGATCGAGCGCCGGCTCGGATACGATATCGGTGCCGGCGTGCTCGTCGACCTCAACGCCGTCTCGCCGGTCTCACACGTCGACTCGCCCGTCGGTCGAGGGCCGGCCTTCGAGCGGCTGCTCGATATCTTCGAGCCGGCCTTCTCCGGCAGTCTGCCGCCGAGTACCTACGTTCACGGCCCGAAGGGAAGCGGAAAGTCCGCGATCGTCTCGGCGCTCTTCGACCGGCTTGCAGCCCATAGCGGGCCGCGGCGTGCGATCCAGACGTCGACTCGCGCGGTCGAGCCGACGCTCCCCGGCTTCGTCTTCGCGGACGCGAGACGGGCCGCCACGCGGTTCCGACTGTACCACGCCGCACTCGACGCGGTGAGCGACGAACCGGTTCCGAAACACGGGGTCGGCACGGACGAGCTCGCAGAGAAGCTCCGCAGCGCGATGCGAACGGGTCCGGACCTCGTCGTCGCAGTCGACCACGCGAACGAACCGGAGACGCCCGACGCGGCGACCCTCGTCGAGTGGCTCGACGACGTGGACGGCGACATCGTCCCGGTGTGTTTAGGGAGACAGTCGCCCGACGCGATCGAGTGGGACCCGGCGGAGTCGGTCGGCTTCGAACCGTACCGCCGGCACGTCCTCGTCGAACTGCTGACCAGCCGCTGTTCGACCGGGCTCGGCCGCGACGCGGTCAGCCACGACCAGATCCGCGAGGTCAGTGAGTGGGCGGACGGCGACGCGCACGACGCCCTCGCGGCGATCACCGGGGCGGCTATCACCGCCGAACGCGAGGGAGCGTCGACGGTGCGCCCCCGCGACCTCGACGCGGGAATCGACGAAGTCGTGAAACCTGGCGTCGCGCTCGGACGCGTCCTCTCGCTGTCGGAGAGTCGCCGACGGCTCCTCTATGAACTCGTGAACCTTCCCGAGTCGGACCGGTCGTCCGTGAGTACCGCGACCGAGACGATCGCCTCGCGGCCGACCGTCGACCTGTCGGCGTCGACGGTACGGCGCGTCCTCTACGAGCTGGCCGACGCCGGTCTCCTCGACCGGGTGACCGTCGCGCGCAGCGACGGCAAGGGTCGTCCACCGAGCCGGCTCGTCCCGCGGTTCCCCACGCTCGTGTTCCGCGAGTTGTTCGACCGACCGCGGTAGGGCCCCGCCAATCGCGATAGTCCTCCCGTCCGACGACGAACGCAAGACAGTTGCCGCGGTCGCCCCGATCGAGGGTATGGTTCCGCCCCTCGCGTTGGACATCGACGGTACGCTGACGACGGCGAGCGGTCGGATCGACCCGCGCGTCTTCGAACTGCTACCCGACTGGGACGCGCCGGTCGTGTTCGCGACCGGAAAGGCGTTCCCGTATCCGGTGGCGCTCGCGCACTTCCTCGGACGTCCGGAGACCGTGATCGCGGAGAACGGCGGGGTGGCTCACGTCGACGGAGAGACGACGCTGCTTGGCGATCCGACCGCGCCCCGCGCCGTCGTCGAGGCGTTCGAGGCGCACGGCGGCGAGGTCGGGTGGGGCGACGGCGACACCGTGAACCGCTGGCGCGAGACGGAGGTCGCGCTGTCGCTCGACGCCGACGAGACCCTGTTGCGCGAGGTCGCGGCCGACGCCGACGGTCGCGTGGAGGTCGTCGACACCGGCTACGCGTACCACGTCAAATCGACGGCCGTGAGCAAGGGGCAGGCGCTCGAACGGGTTGCAGAGGCGCTCGGAGTCGCTGCCGCCGACTTCGTCGCCGTCGGCGACAGCGAGAACGACGCGTCCACGTTCGCGGTCGCCGGCGAGTCGTACGCCGTCGCCAACGCCGACGCGACCGCCCGCGACGCCGCAGACACCGTCCTGGGAGAGTCGTACATGGACGGGACTGCCGGTCTGTTGAGAACGCTTCGCGAGCGCGCGGAGTGAAGCGGAGACGGCGACGCCGACGGTCCGACACGGCGGCTACCGACCGCGGCGTAACCGCTTTGTCTACCCTGCTCGTGTGTCCACCAGTGACTCGAGTATGACCGGACGGATCGAGGCCGTCCACACCGCGCCCGAGGCGGGCGCGCCAATGGAAGAGCGAGACCGCGCGGAGGCCGTGTCGGGACGCGGGCTGCGCGGCGACCGGTACTTTCTGGAGCGTGGGACCTACTCGGAGTCGGCGCGGGACGTGAGCCGAGAACTCTCGCTGATCGAACGCGAGACGCTCGACGCCGTCGAGCGCGACTACGGGATCTCCGTCGGCGCGGACGAACACCGGCGTAACCTCACGACCGCCGACGTCGGCCTCAATCGCCTCGTCGGGACGCGGTTCCGCGTCGGCGAGGCGGTGTGCGAGGGAGTCGAACTGTGCGAGCCGTGCTCGTACCTCGAACGCCACCTCGCTCGCGAGGGGATCCACGACGCGCTCGTCCACCGGGGCGGACTGCGCGCGCGGATCGTGTCGGACGGGACCATCGAGCGGGGAGATTCGATAGCGGTCGTGGGGGACGCGCCGGACGCTGCACGCTCGCGGCTCGACGACTCGTGACCGGTTCGCGGCTCGACGGCCCGCGGGCGATCACGTGGTGAACAGCTCTGTGTCCTCGGGGACCGCGAACAAGCCCATCCGAACGCCGGCGTCGAGCCAACCGTAGCCGTACGAGTACGACGCGAGCGCGTTGACAGGGTCGTCTGCCTCGCGGAAGTGCCGTCCGTCTTCGAGGTACGACTCGGCCATCTCGGTCACGTCGGCCGCGGCCGCACCGAGGGGCGTGTCGGCGGGCGGGCGCGGCTCCGCGACCGCCAGCGCGTCCGCGAGCATGTGCTCGTAACGGTCCGTCTTCTCCTCCAGTTCGGCGGCCATGCCGCCGGATTGGGTGGAGCGAACAAAAAGGGCGTCGGGCGTCTCGGGTGATCGGCCGCAACGAGTCCAGACGGCCCGCAGACACCCGCCCCAAAACGCAACGACGATACGGTCGGAGGAGAAAGGAGACGCCATGTACGAGGCCGTTCACGCGCACCCCGACGGCGACGCGACCGTCGCGCGCCACGCCGCTACCGCCGCGCGGTACGGCTACGACGGGATCGTCGTCCGGACGCGAGAGGCGCTCGATCCGGTCGACGGGCGCGACGAGACGGGCGACGCCACCGACGGCGCTCCGGCGTCTCGGGACCGAGCGCGCGATCCGACCGCGCTCGGCGAGAAGTACGATATCGATGTCGTCGACGCGGTCGAGATCGACGCGGACGACCCCACGAGCGCGTCGGGATCGGTCGGCAACTACCGGCCGGAGCACACCGTCGTCTGTCTCGTCGGGGGCGACGACGCGCTGAACCGGTTCGCAGTCGAGGAGCCGCGGGTCGACGTGCTCGTCCGGCCGATGGCGGGTTCGGGGGAGTTCAACCACGTGCTCGCGAAGGCCGCCCGCGACAACGGCGTCCACGTGGAGTTCGACCTCGGCCCGCTGTTCCGAGCGACCGGCGGGAAACGCGTCCGCGCTCTCGCCGACCTCCGGAAGCTCCGCGAGATCGTGACCTACTACGACGCGCCGCACGTCGTGAGCGCGAACGCCGCCTCCCACCTCGAACTGCGGGCCTCGCGGGAGGTCGTCGCCGCCGCGGAGTCGATCGGGTTCGACTCCGAGTGGGTCCGCGAGGGGCTCGCCGCGTGGGGCGAGATCGCGGCCCGGACCCGGGAGCGGCGCTCCGAGGGCTTCATAGCGCCCGGGGTCCGACGTGGACGGTATGAAGAAGACGGTTGAGGAACACGCGGCGCGGTTCTCCGAGATGGCCGACGAGTACGACGACTCGAAGAGCGACGAGTACCACGCCTGCGCGAGCCTCGTGATCGAACACGCCGATCCGTCGCCCGCGGATGCCGTTCTCGACCTCGGGGCGGGTACGGGCGCGATCGGACTCGCGCTCGCGCCCGCCGCCGATAGCGTGCTCGCCCGCGACATCAGCGAGGGGATGATGGCGGAGGGCCGCCGCAAGGCCGCGGCGGCGGGACTGTCGAACGTCGAGTTCGCGTACGGCGAGTTCCGCGACCCCGAGGTCAGCCCCGACCGGCGAGTCGACATCGTCACCTCGAACTTCGCGCTCCACCACCTCGCGGACGACGAGAAGCGCGAGGCGGTCCGCGTGATGGCCGACACCGGGGCGCGCCGGGTCGTCCTCGGCGACGTGGCGTTCTTCGAGGAGCCGGACCCGGAGGCCCCCTTCTACGGACCCGAGGTCGACGATCCGGCGACGGTCGGGACGCTCGTCGAGGCGTTCACGGACGAGGGGTTCGCGGTGACAGCCGTCGAGCGCGTCCACGACCAGGTGGCCGTGATCGTCGCGGAGCGCGGGGCGGCGCTCTCCGAACGCGGCGCGGAGACCGGCGCATGAAACACCTCCCGAAACACCTCAGACCGCGGTGGCGGTACGTCGCCATCGGCATCGAGGCGTGGCCGGACGCCGACGTCGGTCGGCGAGCGTTCCAGCGCGCGCTGTGGTACGCCGCGGGCAACCTCGTCGGCGACGCCGGCAGCGCCGACGCCGACCTCTCTCTCCTCTCGTTCGCGTACGCCGACGGCCGCGGAGAGGCGGTCGTCCGCGTCCGGCACGGTCACGTCGACGAGGCGCGGGCGTCGATCGCGTGCGTGAACGAGGTCGACGGCGAGCCGGTCGGAGTTCGCGTTCGCGGTATCTCGGGGACGGTGCGTGCCTGTGAGGAAAGATATATGGGTCGCGCGGGCGGTAATTCGACACAGCGAGACGTCGCGTTCGGGGACGCCGAGCGGCCCGCCGTCGTGCGCGGAGACGCGTGTGACGTGCGGACCGAGTCGGGGTACGTCGGCGCGGCGGCGTTCGACACCGAGTGATATCATGCAGGGCCAATCCCAACAACAGGCGTACGACCGAGGCATTACCATCTTCTCTCCCGACGGCCGACTCTACCAGGTCGAGTACGCCCGGGAGGCGGTGAAACGCGGGACTGCGAGCGTCGGCGTCCGCGCCGAGGACGGCGTCGTCCTCGCGGCGGACAAGCGCGCCCGCTCCCCGCTGATGGAGCCGGCGAGCATCGAGAAGCTCCACAAGGCCGACGACCACGTCGGGGTCGCGAGCGCGGGTCACGTCGCGGACGCCCGCCAGCTCATCGACTTCGCGCGCCGGCAGGCGCAGGTGAATCAGCTCCGCTACGGCGAGCCTGTCGGCATCGAGACGCTGACGAAGAACATCACCGACCACATCCAGCAGTACACGCAGGTCGGCGGCGCGCGCCCTTTCGGCGTCGCGCTCATCGTCGGCGGGATCGAGAACGGCGAGCCGCGCCTGTTCGAGACCGACCCCTCGGGGACGCCCTACGAGTGGCAGGCCCTCTCGATCGGCTCGGACCGCAGCGACCTCCGTGACTACCTCGAAGCGGAGTACGAGGAGGGAATCTCGACCGACGAGGCGGTCGGGCTCGCGCTCGACACGCTCGCGCAGTCGAACGACGGAGAGCTTTCGCCGGAGGGCGTCGGCGTCGCGACGATCACGGTCGACGACGGCTACACCGAACGCTCGGTCGGCGAGATCGAGACGATCCTCGACGACCACGGCCTGCTCGCCAGCGGGGAGGACGACGAGAGCGAGAAGGACGACGAGAGCGACGACGCGGACGCAAGTGCGGACGCGAGCGACGAAGAGTAAGCCGTCTGTCAGCCGTCGTCTCCGAACATTTTCGCAGTTTCCCTCTGTGGCCGCCGGTCGGGAGAGTTATGCCGTCGGGGACCGACCACCGACGCGTGCAGAAGACGGTACTCATCACCGGCTGTTCCTCGGGTATCGGCCGTGCCGCGGCGCACGCATTCTCCGACGAGGGGTGGACCGTGTACGCGACCGCTCGGAATCCGGCAGATATCGAGACGCTCGGCGAGGCGGGCTGTGAGATCGCAACTCTCGACGTGACGGATCAGTCCGACGTCGACCGCGTCGTCGACCGGGTTCTCGACGAGGCTGGCGCGATCGACGCCGTCGTCAACAACGCCGGCTACGGGCAGTTCGGCCCCATAGAGGACGTGTCGACACAGAAGGTACACGAGCAATTCGACGTGAACGTGTACGGGCCACATCGGCTGATCAGAGCCGTGTTGCCGAGCATGCGCCGCGAGCGCGACGGGACGATACTCAACGTCTCGTCGGTCGCCGGACGCGTCTCGTTCCCCGGCGGCGGCGTCTATAGCGGATCGAAGTTCGCGATCGAGGCGATGTCGGACGCGCTCCGAAACGAGGTCGGAGAGTACGGGATCGACGTGGTTGTCGTCGAGCCCGGGCCGGTGCGAACGAACTTCTCGAAGCGCGCCGAGCAGGAGGCCGGCGGACGCGACGACGCCGGCGAGAGCGACGACGAGGCCGCCGCCGACCGTACCGGCGCGTACGAAGACGTGTACGCGCTGTTCGAGGACGCGAAGCTCGTCGGCGGTGACGGTCCGGGATCCGTCGAACCGGAACTGGTCGCAGACGCAATCGTGAACGCCGCGAGCGCGACGCAGCCGCCGGCTCGCGTTCAACCCGGCACCGCCGCCCGCGTCGGCGTTCTCGCGCGATTCCTCCCCGACGCGGTGCTCGACGCCGGGTACGACTTCGTCCGGAAGCTCGTCTCTTAACCGCGGCGGCCGTCGGTACTTCGGTTAGTCGACCCCGAACGGACTCTCTTTCTCCCGCCAGTCCCATCCCGGGAGCCGCGTCTGGAATCCGGCCGCGAGCGCCGCGTCGAGGTCGTCCGCGCCGGCGGACCCCGGAACGCGCCCGTCGGCTCCGCGCCCGCCGCTACGGCCGTCTGCAAGCTCTGGGGCGTCGCCGTCAACGTGCACGTCGACGAAGTGAAACGTCGCCTGCGCGAGCAGCGAGAGCGGTCGTCCCCCCGCGATCGTCGCCGCCAGCTCGCGGCCGAGCACCTCGTCGACGACGAACCCGGGGTAGTCGCCCGCGACGTCGAGTTCGCGGAGGAGCCCGACGAGCCCCGCGACGTTGACCGCGACCTCGCCGTCGGCGAACACGAGATCGACCTCGTCGCGGTACGTCTCGACGGCGACCGAGTCCACCTCCGTCTCGAAGAGCCGTCCCAGTCGGTCGCGGGCGTCGTTGACGAGCGGGACGACGACGGGGGCGCGCTCGCGAACCCAGTCGCGCTCGGCACGGACCGTCTCGGGGGTGACACGCATGCCGTGCAGTTCGTCCGCTACGGGCTTGCCCTTTGCGAAGGGTTTTATAACAGCCGGGATAATTCTCGACCAAGCGGGTTTTCGCTGGCTGTTCCCGCACGGTACCACCTACGGACAGTACTCCCATTATGCCTATCCCGTCACGGTCGACCGTTTGCGACTCGACGGCGGCGGCGACCCAGACGACCCGCGGTAAGATATGAGTCAAGTCGATAAGCAACTCGATACACTGAAATCAGAGATCGAACAGGAAATTCCGAACGACATCACGGTCACCGACGTCAAGTACGAGGGACCAGAGCTGGTCGTGTACACGCGCGATCCGAAGCGATTCGCCGGCGACGGCGACCTGATCCGACGGCTCGCGTCCAGCCTCCGAAAGCGGATCACGGTGCGACCGGACCCGAGCTCGCTGTCGCCCCCGCGGCGCGCAGAAGAGCAAGTTCGCGAGGTGATCCCCGAAGAGGCCGGCGTGACCTCCCTCGACTTCCACGAGGACACCGGTGAGGTCGTGATCGAAGCCGAGAAGCCGGGCATGGTGATCGGTCGACGCGGCTCCACCCTCCGCGAGATCACCCAAGAGGTCGGGTGGACGCCCGAGGTCGTGCGAACGCCGCCGATCGAGTCGTCCACCGTCTCGAACGTGCGTGGCTTCCTGAAAAACGAGCGCGAGGAGCGCCGCGACATCCTCGAACGCGTCGGACGCCAGATCCATCGCGAGGAGATGTCCGACGACGAGTGGGTCCGGATCACGACGCTCGGCTGCTGTCGCGAGGTCGGACGCGCCGCCTTCATCCTCTCGACGCCCGAGACGCGGATTCTCATCGACTGCGGCGACAAGCCCGGCGCGGAAGGTGAGGTTCCGTACCTCCAGGTTCCCGAAGCGCTCGGCGCGGGGGCGGCGACCCTCGACGCCGTCGTCCTGACACACGCGCACCTCGACCACTCCGCGCTGCTCCCGCTGCTGTTCAAATACGGCTACGACGGCCCTATCTACACCACCGAGCCGACGCGGGACCTCATGGGGCTTCTCACCCTCGATTACCTCGACGTCGCCGCTAAGGACGGCCGGACGCCCCCGTACGAGTCCGCGCAGGTCCGCGAGGCGATCAAACACACCATCCCGCTGGAGTACGGTGACGTCACCGACATCGCGCCCGACGTGAAGCTCACCTTCCACAACGCGGGCCACATCCTGGGAAGCGCCGTCACGCACTTCCACATCGGCGACGGCCTCTACAACGTCGCGTTCTCCGGCGACATCCACTACGAGGACACCCGACTGTTCAACGGGGCGGTCAACGACTTCCCGCGAGTCGAGACGCTCGTCTTGGAGTCCACCTACGGCGGTCGCGACGATTACCAGACCGACCAAGCCGACTCCGAGGAGGCGCTCAAGGAGGTCATCAACGAGACGTACGAGCAGGGGGGAAAAGTCGTCATTCCCGCGTTCGCCGTGGGACGCTCTCAAGAGATCATGCTCGTCTTGGAGGAGGCGATGCGCGAGGGCGATATCCCGGAGATGCCCGTTCACCTCGACGGGATGATCTGGGAGGCGACGGCGATTCACACCACCTATCCCGAGTACCTCCGCGACGACCTCCGCGACCGGATCTTCCACGACGACGAGAACCCGTTCTTGGCGGACCAGTTCAACCACATCGACGCCGGCGAAGACGAGCGACAGGACGTCGCCGACGGCGACGAGTGTATCGTCATCTCCACCTCCGGGATGATCGAGGGCGGGCCGATCATGTCGTGGCTCCGCCACATCGGCCCCGATCCGGACTCGAACCTCGTGTTCGTCGGTTACCAGGCGCAGGGAACACTCGGCCGCAGAATCCAGAACGGTTGGGACGAGATTCCGGTCGACGGCTGGGGCGGCGGCGGCCGCGGCGACACGCTCACTCTCGAGATGGGCACCGAAGTCGTCGACGGCTTCTCCGGTCACGCCGACAGACAGGGGTTAGAGAACTTCGTGAAGACGATGAACCCCCGTCCGGAGAAGGTGCTCTGTGTTCACGGCGACGAGCGGTCCGTCCAAGACCTCTCGTCGGCGCTGTATCACGACTACAACATGCGGACGTTCGCGCCGAAGAACTTGGAGACGTTCCGGTTCAAGTAGGAACCGGCTGCGGTGTGAGCGCTTCTCGTTGCGACGCTGCGCGACACGGGTAGTGAGTCCTCCCGAGAGTCTCGGGAGATGGACACCGTTACTCGTCGTCGTCTTCGTCCGCTTCCGTTTCGACGATCTCGATGACTTCGAGCGGCACGTCGCGCAGCGCGCCGCCGACCTCGCTTTTGGCGATGCGCTCCGCGTGCTCTTCGCTGTCGGCGTTGAAGATGTCGATCTCCAAGAGGAGACCGACGAGCGCCGTGTTCGCGGCGAGAAAGGCCGCGTCGAACGGCTCGCCACAGGCGGGACAGCCGGTGACGCCGGGTTCGACCTCGACGTACTGCTTGTCCGTCTCGTTGAGTCGCTTGCCGGCTTCGCTGACCGCGACGCCGATGGCGTCGTCGGTCTCCTCGACATCACGGACCAACCAGGCTGCTTCCATCGCGACCTCGTAGTTGCTCATACGTAAGCCGAGGGACCGCAGGGTTTCCTTTCTTGTGGTTCGCTCGCGAGCATGCGACTCCGACCGTGAAAAAATCGCGTCGCGTCCGGCTTACAGCCGCTCGACGACTGCCGCCGTGACCTCGTCCGTCGTCGCGTCGCCGCCCAGATCTCCGGTGCGGGGGCCATCAGAGAGAACGCTCTCCACGGCGTCGCGGATCTGTTGTCCCTCCTCGACGTGACCGAGGAACTCCACCAGCATGGCCGCAGAGAGGATCGCGGCCGTCGGGTTCGCGATCCCCTCGCCAGCGATGTCCGGAGCGGTCCCGTGCACCGGCTCGAACAGCGCGTTGTCGTGGCCGATGTTCGCCGACGGAAGCAGACCGAGACCGCCGACGAGCCCGGCGGCAAGATCGGAGAGCACGTCGCCTGCGAGGTTCGGACAGACGACGACGCCGTACTGTGTCGGATCGAGCGGAAGCTTCGTGGCGAACGCGTCCATCAGCTCCTCGTCGGCGGCGACGCCGCGCTCTGCGGCGACGGCGAACAGTTCCTCGCGGAATCGGCCGTCCGTCTCGCGCATCACGTTCGCTTTGTGTGCGACGGTGAACCCGTCGCTGTGGGCCGGCCCGCGACCGTCCTCGACGAACTCGCAGGCGAACTCGGCGAGTTCGCGCGACGCCGAGGAGGTGACGACACGCGTCAGCGTCGAAAGATCCTCGGAGAGCCGGTCCTCGTGGCCCGCGTAGACGCCCTCGGTGTTCTCGCGGAGGAAGACCACGTCGGTCTCCGGCCGGACCGCGTCGACGCCCGGATACGCCTTCGCGGGCCGGACGTTGACGAACGATCCGACGGCCTCCCGCAGCGGGAGGATCACGTCGGCCGCGGTCTCGCCCGCCGCGCCGAACAGCGTCGCGTCGGCGTCGGCCGCGAGTTCGTAGGTCTCGGCCGGCAGCGGTTCGCCCGTCTCCGCAGCCACCGCGTCGCCCGCCTCCGCCTCGACGAACTCGAACTCCACGTCGAGCGCGTCGAGCACGTCGATGGCGGCCGGAACGACCTCGTGGCCGATACCGTCGCCCTCGATGACGGCGATCTCGTAGCTCACGCGCCGTCCTCCGCCGCGGGTTCGGACACGTGTTCGTCGGGGACGTACGGCAGCGAGCGTGCGGTCTCGCGGACCGCGTCCGCGTTCGCGCCCATCAGCGCTGTCGTGTCCCAGACGCCCTCGACGAGCGCCTTCCGCTGGGCGTCGTGGACCGTCGCGTCGACGACGGTGTCGTCGTAGGTGATCGTCTCCGCGGCCACGTCGATGTCGACCTCGGCGTCGGGGTTCGCCTCGACGTAGTCCTGTAACGCCTCGATGTCCGCCTGGTCGGCCGTGACCGTAGGGATTCCGAGCGCGAGGCAGTTGCCCGCGAAGATCTCCGCGAAGGACTCGCCGACGACCGCGTCGATCCCCCAGCGCATCAGCGCCTGCGGCGCGTGTTCGCGGGAAGAGCCACAGCCGAAGTTGGCGTTGACGACTAGGACGTTCGCGCCTCGGTACTTCTCCTCGTTGAACGGGTGGTCCTTCTCGTTGTCCTCGTCGTCGAACCGCTGATCGAAGAAGGCGAACTGCCCCAGCCCGTCGAAGGTCACCACCTTCATGAACCGAGCGGGGATGATCTGGTCGGTGTCGATGTCGTTCCCCCGGACGGGGATCCCGGTTCCGGTGACTTCGGTCACCTTCTCGGCCGGAGCCTCGCCGGCGCTGAACTCGGGTGAACTCATACGGTCGCCACCTCCTCCATCTCGCGGACGTCGGTGACCTCGCCGGTCACCGCCGCGGCTGCGACCATGATCGGACTCATCAGCACGGTCCGTCCGTCCTTCGAGCCCTGTCGGCCGACGAAGTTCCGGTTCGAGGAGGACGCACTCGCCTCGTCGCCGACCAGCTGGTCGTCGTTCATGCCGAGACACATCGAACAGCCGGGCTCGCGCCAGTCGAATCCGGCGTCCGTGAATATCTCGTCGAGACCCTCGGCCTCGGCGGCGTCGCGGACGCGCTGGCTGCCCGGGACGACCATCGCGCGCACGTCGTCTGCGACCTCGCGCCCCTCGACGAACGCCGCGGCCTCGCGGAGATCCTTCAGACGCGCGTTCGTACACGATCCCAAGAAGGCCACGTCGATGTCGTACCCCTCCATCGTGTCGCCGGGCTCGACGCGCATGTGCTTTTGCGCGCGGCGAGCGGTGTCGCGGTCCTCCTCGGGGAGGTCCTCGGGGTCCGGAATCGGTTCGGTGATGCCCGCGGTCTGCCCGGGCGTGGTCCCCCACGTGACGGTCGGCTCGATGGCCGAACCGTCGATCGTGACGACGTCGTCGTACTCGGCGTCGTCGTCGGTGCGGATCGACTCCCAGTAGGGTTTCAGCCGCTCGAACTTCTCGCTGTCGGCGAAGGCGTCAGTCTCCTTCAGCCACTCGTAGGTGGTCTCGTCGGGGTTGACGTACCCCGCGCGAGCGCCGCCCTCGATCGACATGTTACAGATGGACATCCGTCCCTCCATCCCGAGGTTCTCGATGGCCTCGCCGGCGTACTCGTAGACGTGGCCGACGCCGCCGTCGGTGCCGAGCTCCCCGATGATCGTGAGGATGATGTCCTTCGCGGTGACGCCCTCGCCGAGTTCGCCGGTGACCTCGATCTTGCGGACCTTCTGTTTCTCCATGGCGACACAGCCAGTCGCCAGCACGTCGCGGATCTGCGAGGTGCCGATGCCGAACGCCAGCGCGCCGAACGCGCCGTGCGTCGACGTGTGTGAGTCGCCGCAGACGATCGTCATCCCCGGCTGGGTGAGCCCCTGCTCCGGGCCGATGACGTGGACGATCCCCTGGTTGCCGGAGTCCGGGTCCGAAAAGTCGATGCCGGACCCGCGGACGTTCTCTTCCAGTTCGGCCATCATGCTCTCCGCGGCCTCGTCGCTGTAGGGACGGTCTCGGTTTCCGGTCGGCACGATGTGGTCGACCGTCGCGTGCGTCCGCTCGGGGAACGCGACCTCCTGATCGCGTTCTTTCAGCATGCCGAACGCCTGCGGGCTGGTGACCTCGTGGACGAGGTGAAGGCCGACGAACAGCTGGTCCTGCCCGGTCGGCAGCTCCGTCACCCTGTGTCTGTCCCAGACCTTGTCGTACAGCGTCCCCTCGCTCATCGGGGATCACCCGCGCCGGCCGCGATCGCGTGCGTCCGATCCGTGACTCCGCCTACGCCCATCAGGCGGTCACCTCAGCCGACTCTTCGCTTTCCTCCTCCTCGTCTTCCCACGCGAACAGGCCGCGAAGCTCCTCGCCGACGGCCTCGATCTCGTGGTTCTTCTCGGCGTTGTGGAGCTGCGTGTAGGACGGCCGGCCCGCCTGATTCTCCGAGATCCACTCGCGGGCGAAGGTCCCGTTCTGGACGCCTTCGAGGACCTCCTCCATGTTCGCGCGGACCTGATCGTCGATGATCTCGTCGCCGCGCGTGAGACCGCCGTACTCTGCGGTGTGCGACACCGAGTCCCACATCGCGCCGAGCCCACCCTCGTACATCAGGTCGACGATGAGCTTCATCTCGTTCATGCACTCGAAGTACGCCATCTCGGGGGAGTAGCCCGCCTCGACGAGCGTCTCGTAGCCCTGTTTGATCAGCGAGGCGATACCGCCACAGAGCACGGCTTGCTCGCCGAACAGGTCCGTCTCGGTCTCCTCCTGGAACGTCGTCTCGACGACGCCGGCGCGGGTACAGCCGATGGCGGCCGCGTACGCGAGCGCCTCGTCTTGAGCCTCGCCCGTCGCGTTCTGATACACCGCCAGCAGCCCCGGCGTTCCCTGATCGTTCTCGTAGTTCCGGCGAACGATGTGGCCGGGCGACTTCGGTGCGATCATCGTCACGTCGACGTCTTCCGGCGGCTGGATCTGGTTGTAGTGGATGTTGAACCCGTGCGCGAACTGGAGTGTGTCGCCGGCCTCCAGGTTCGGCTTGATAGCGTCCTCATAGACGCTCGCTTGGACCGTGTCGGGGAGGAGGACGCTCACGATATCGGCCTCGGCTGCCGCCTCCGCGGGCGTCGCCACGTCGAGTCCGTCGCTCTCGGCGACCTCCCACGAAGAGCTGTCCTCGCGGAGACCGACGACGACGTCGACTCCGCTGTCGGAGAGGTTCTGGGCGTGGGCGTGGCCCTGCGAGCCGTAGCCGAGCACGGCCACGGTCTTCTGGGCGATCGCTTCGCCGTCTGCGTCTTCGTCGTAGTATACGTTGGATTCGACCGTCTGCATGTCGTTGTCGCTCATGTGTATGATGTGTGTTGTCAGTCGTCGTGCGTGGTCGGTTCGCCGGCCGTTCCGGGTTTCTCTCCGGGTGCCGTCGGGGTGTCACCGCGCGCAAGCGCAGTCTGTCCCGTTCGGGCGATCTCGATGATACCGAACTGTCTGAACGCGTCGAGCGCGTCGTCGATCCGGTCTTCGTCGCCGGTGAGCTGGACGGTGATCGTCCGCGGTCCCGCGTCCAGCGTGCGCCCGTCGTACATCTCCGTGACCGCGTGGACCGCGGCCGGGTCGTCGGCCTGCACCTTCAACAGGACCAGTTCGGCGGTGACGGCGTTCCCGGCGACCTCGCCGACGGAGATAACCGGTTTCAGCTTCGCCATCTGCTTTTCGATCTGGTCGATGCCGGGGTCCGTCTCCTCGACGACCATCGTGATCCGCGAGTGACCGTCCACGGTCGTCGGGCCGACGGTGAGGCTCTCGATGTTGAACTGTCGCCGCGAGACGAGCCCGGACACTCGCGCGAGCACGCCGGGCTCGTCCTCCACGAGCGCCGAGATGACGGCTCGGCGCGACTCGTGTTCGGCCTCGACGACGGGGTCGATCCGGATCCCTTCGAGGTTCCGTCGCCCCTCGGGATGCGGTCGCTCCTCGGGTGCCGGCTGTTCGTCCGGTGCTGGCCTCGCGCTCGCGTCGCTGCCCGACGCGGTGGAGTCCCCGCTCATAGCTGGTCCTCCGCGGTGGCGAACTTGCCGTTCGCACCGCCGCTCGGCACCATCGGCAGGACGTTCTCTTCCGGATCGACGTGGAAGTCGATCACGGCGGGGCCGTCGTACGCGAGCGCCTCCTCGACCGCGGGCGCGACCTCGTCGTAGTCGTCGACGCGGAGGCCTAACGCGCCGAACGCTTCGGCGAGCTTGTCGAACTCCGGCATCCACGTGTAATCGGACGCCATGTGTCGCCCCTCGTAGAAGGCGTCTTGCCACTGGCGCACCATGCCGATGTACTCGTTGTTGAGCACGGCGATGGTGAAATCCAGTTCTTCGCGGACGGCGACCGACAGCTCCTGCATCGTCATCAAGAAGGAGCCGTCGCCGTCGAAACAGATCACGTCGCGGTCCGGCTCGCCCATCGCGTCGGCCGCGACGCGCGCGCCGACGGCGGCCGGCACGCCGTACCCCATCGTTCCCAGTCCGTGCGAGGAGACCCACGTCCGGGGTTCGGTGTACGTCCAGAACTGGGAGGCCCACATCTGGTGTTGGCCGACGCCCGTCGTCACGATGGTGTCGTCGTCGGTCGCCTCGTCGAACGCCTCGACGACGAACTGCGGCTTCAGCGGTTCGTCCTCGGGCGTCGCGTACGTGAGCGGGTACGTCTCCTTCCACTCGGCGCACTGCTCGCGCCACGCCGCCGCGTCGGGTGCCTCGCGGACCGCGGCGGTCAGCTGATCGAGGACGTGTCCGGCGTCGCCGATGAGCGGGTAGTCGGCGTGGACGTTCTTGCTTATCTCCGCCGGGTCGATGTCGACGTGGACGACCTCTGCCTCGGGCGCGAACGTGTCGATCCCGCCCGTCAACCGGTCGTCGAACCGAGTTCCGACCGCGATCAGACAGTCCGTGTGCGTGATCGCCATGTTGGCGTAGCCGGTACCGTGCATCCCTGCCCACGAGAGACACAGGTCCTCGTCCTCGGGGAAGCTTCCGATCCCGGGCATCGTCGTCGTCACCGGGATCTCGTACGTCCGGGCGAACGTGCGTGCGGCGTCGCTCGCGTCGGCTTTGATCACGCCGCCACCGAAGAGACACACCGGCCGCTCCGCCTCCTCGATGGCGCGCGCGGCCTCCTCGACCGCGTCCGCATCCGCGTTCGGATCGGGTGCGCTCCCCGCGGGCGGGGTCGCCGTCCCGGGCGTCTCGTCGGTCTCGTCCTGCGTGACGTCTTTCGGGAGGTCGACGAGCGTCGGTCCTGGCCGACCCGACTGCGACAGCTCGAACGCCTCGCCGACGGTGTCACCGACGGTATCGGCCCCGCTGGCGAAGTAGTTGTGCTTCGTGATCGGGCGTGTGACGCCTATCGTGTCCGTCTCCTGGAACGCGTCGTTGCCGACGAACTCCGTCGGCACCTGCCCGGTCAGCGCGAGCATCGCGTCGGAGTCCATGTCGGCGTCGGCGATCCCCGTGACGAGGTTCGTCGCGCCCGGTCCCGACGTGGCCAGGCAGAGTCCGGGGTCGCCGGTGACGACGCCGTAGGCGTCGGCCGCGTGAACGGCTCCCTGTTCGTGGGCCATCGTCACGTGCGTGATAGACGAGGTGTACAGCGCGTCGTACACGGACATGATCGCCCCGCCTTGGACGCCGAACGCGGTCTCAGCGCCCGCGGCCTCCAGCGCGGCGACTACCGAGTCGGCACCGGTCGACACCGCCTTTGCGGCGTCGTCGGGCGCCTCCCGATCGGTCGGTTCCTCTGACCCGTCCGGGTCGTCCTCTCGTGGCTGTGCTGCTGTGTCGCTCATTGTCGTGGTGTTCGATGTAACATCTCGCGCGTGTGAGATCCGGTCAGTCCGAACGCCGAGACGGCGCGCGCACGGCGGCCCGTCCGCTGGCGTTCGTCGGTTCCTCGCGTCGGTGTAGAAGGGGTAGTGTAGGGGGTTAGACCCCTACGATGATCCGCGCGACGGCTCCCTCGACGGCGGCTGTCGTCGGGGCGTCGGTAGTCCGTCGCATCTCGATCGCACCAACGCGTTCGTGGTATAAATCCCTGTCGGGTAGACCGGTTGTCTGTCGACCGGACCGACGATCGACGATCGAACTTCGACTCGGCGGTCCGCGGTCGATCGATCGACGGCCGGTCGATCCGCCGCCGCTCGGCAGACGCTCCCGCCAGGGACGCGGGCATCAGATCCTGACCTCCTCTTCGGTGCGGTCGACGTTGGCCTCCTCGGCGAATCGCTCGACGTCGCCGGCGGTGACCTGCCGCTTGCCCGCGCCGTACTCCTTGACGCGCTTCGTGACGTGGCGGACCTCGCTGTCCGTCGGGTCGAACCCGGCCTCCACCATGTGCTTGCGCACGCTGTGGGTGCCGGTGTGTTTTCCCAGCACGAACTCGCGTTCGGCCCCGACCATCTCGGGAGTCATCACGCCGGTCTCGAAGGTGTCGGCGTTCTCGATGACGCCCGCCGCGTGGATGCCGGACTCGTGGGCGAACGCGTTTCGCCCGGTGACGGGCTTGTTCGCCGGCACCGGGATGTCCGAGGCGTCCTCGACGATCCGGGCCAGCTTCGTGATCTGCGTCGTGTCGATTCCGGTATCGACGCCGTACACCGACTCGACCGCCATCACGACCTCCTCGTAGGCTGCGTTGCCGGCGCGCTCGCCGATCCCGTTGACCGACACCTGCGCCTGATGCGCGCCGTTCTCGAAGCCCATGACCGCGTTCGCCGCCGCCATCCCGAAGTCGTCGTGGGTGTGAACGTCGACGCGCGCGTCCGTCGCCTCGACGACGGCTTTCACCGTCTCGCCGAAGCTCGTGGGCATCCCCACGCCACAGGTGTCGGGGATGTTGATCCAGTCGGTGCCGGCCTCGGAGACCGCCTCGACGATGTCGATCAGGTAGTCCGGGTCCGTCCGGGTGGCGTCCATCGGCGAGAACATACACTCGACGCCGGCGTCTTTCACGTGCTCGACGGCCTCGACGGCGCGCTCTTTCGCCTCCTCGCGGGTCGCGTGCATCGAGTCCTCCAGCTGTACGTCGCTGGTGGAGACGAACACGTGGACCATCTCGACGCCGGCGTCGATCGCGGCGTCGATGTCGCCCTCGACGACTCGGGCCAGCCCGCAGACGGTGGTGTCCGTCGCGGCGGCGATATCGCTCACGGCCTCGAACTCCGCGTCCGAGTTGACCGGGAACCCCGCCTCGATGACGTGGGTGTTCATGTCGTCCAGCGTCGCCGCTATGCGGCGTTTCTCGTCGTAGCTGAACGACGTCCGTGGTGACTGTTCACCGTCTCGTAACGTCGTGTCGAAGATCCGTACAGGACCGATATCGATGTTAGAAGCTATCGTGCCCTGGAAGAACTCGATCCGCCGGGGTGTCCGACGAAGCCTCCGTGATGTCTGTCATCGACTGACGACAGGAGGGTCAGGAACTTAACGTTTGTGGCGGTAACAAATTCGGCTCGACACGGCCGGCGTCGGTTCGCGCCAGTGAACGACCGAAACCGCTAGCATGCGGTACTGTGTGAGAGATACACAGGCACGAGTGGCGTGTTGGCCCGGCGTTGAGATGTGAGTTCGCAACCGAATTCATATGCGAATTCGACATTCGTGCGTTTTCGCCGGCCCGGGTGTGCTCACGGCACGACAGCGCGGGACGGACGCGGGCGCTCCGCCGCCGCGACCGCGAGCGAGGATACCGCGCTGAGCGCGAAACGCCGGTCTGACCCGTAATCCCGTCCGGTCTCGAAACGGGTCAGTCGCCGAAGCGGTCGGCCAGTCGCTCCGCGGCCTCGGCGGCGCGGGGCGTCACCAGCGCGAACCTGATCCAGTCGTCGCGCGCGGACCCGAACGCCTCGCCGGGCATCCCCGCGACGCCTACCTCGTCTATCAGCCGCTTCGCGTTCGCCATCGTCCCGGGGAACTCGTCGAAGCGCGCGAGCACGTAGAACGCTCCCTCCGGACGGCTGTACTCGGCCCCGGCGGCGTCGAGCGCGTCGGTGAACGCGTCGACCCGGTCGGCGAGCAGCTCGCGCGCCTCCGCGTAGTAGTCGGGCTCCGTCTCCGCGAGCGCGTGGGTGACGGCGTACTGCGAGGGGCGCGCGCCCGCGACGTTCACGAGCATGTGTCGCGTCTTCGCCGCAGAGACGTGGTCGTCCGGGAACACGCCGTAGCCGACGCGAAACCCCGTGATCGCCATCGACTTCGAGAAGCCGCTCGTGACGATCACTCGGTCGGAGTCGAGCGTCAACGCGGACTCGAACCGCCCGGACAGGTCGAAGTTGTCGTACACCTCGTCGACGAGCACGAGCGCGTCGACGCGCGCCGCGATCGAAACGACCGATCGGATCGCCTCGATGTCGTACACGGCACCTGTCGGATTGTTCGGCGTGTTGAGCGCGATCAGCGCGGTATCCTCACTCGCGGCCGCGTCGATCGCTTCGACGTCGAGGCCGCCGTCCCGCTCGGTCGGGACGAGCGTCGGTTTCCCGCCGAGCATGGACACCTTCCCGGGATAGTACGGGTAAACGGGGTCGGTGAGCAGCGCCTCGTCGCCGGCGTCGCGGTCGAACGCCCGCGCCATCGAGAGGTAGTTCGCCTCGCCCGTGCCGTTCGTGACGACGACCCGATCGGGGGCGACCCCGCGGCGCTCGGCGATCGCCTCGCGAAGTTCCGTGAGCCCCTCGCTCGGAGGGTACTGGAGGGCGTCCGAGGGGAGGTCGGCGTAGTCGCGGAGCGCCTCCCTGAGCGCGGTCGGCGGCTCCCAGTCGGGGTTCCCGCTCACCATGTCGATGACGTCGCCGTCGGCCGCGGCCGCGTACTGCATCACGTGAAAGAACTTCGGCTCCTCGTACTCCATATCGACGACTCGACGGCGGGCTCCGTGGCTCTTTCGACCGACGGCCCAAAGCGCGGGGGCATCCCCGACCGAGACGCAGTCGCGTGCACCTCGAATGTTCTTCGACCCGAACGTATTTCCCGGCGGTTGTGGTATCATTTACCAATGACGGGCGCGCCCAGCCGGCCAGACGGCGGTCGCGAATCGGGCATTCGTGTCCTTCACGTCGACGACGACCAGAGCTTCCTCGACCTCGCGTCGACGTTCCTCGAGAGTCTCGACGAGGACTTCCGCGTGCGCTCCGAGACGGACGTCGAGGAAGCCCTCGGCGTCCTCACGTCCGAGACGGAAGCGGTCGACTGCGTCGTCAGCGACTACGAGATGCCCGGCACCGGTGGGCTGGAGTTCCTCGAACGCGTCCGCGAGCGCGGCTCGGACGTGCCGTTCGTGCTGTTCACCGGCAGGGGTTCAGAGGAGGTCGCGAGCGAGGCGATCTCCGCGGGCGCGACCGACTACATCCAGAAACAGACGGGCAGCGACCAGTACGCGGTGCTCGCCAATCGAATCCGGAACGCGGTGGACCAACACCGGGCGAGGCGAGCCCTCGCCGCGAGCCAAGAGCGGCTCTCGCGGTACATTGAGCAGTCGCCCCTCGGGACGATCGAGTACGACGAGACGTTCCGAATCGAGCGCGTGAACTCCGCCGCAGAGGAGATACTCGGCTACGAGGCGAGCGAACTCGTCGGTGGGACGTGGCTCCCGTTCGTCCCGCCGGAACTGCATCGCCACGTCGCGGCGCTCGAACGCGACCTGCTCTCGGACAAGGGCGGGTACAGCAGCGTCAACGAGAACGTCAGGCGCGACGGCGAACGCATCCGCTGTGCGTGGCACAATCAGGTAGTGACCGACGACGACGGCACCGTGATACGGGTCTTCTCGCAGTTCGAAGACGTCACGGAGGAAACGGAGCGCAAACGGGAGATAGAACGGACGAACGCGGTCCTCTCGACGGTCCTCGACACCCTCCCGGTCGGGATGCTCGTCGAGGATGCAGACAGGCGAATCATCCGCGTGAACGAACGACTCTACGACGTCTTCGAGGTTCCGGACGACCCGACTGACGCCCGGGGACGCGACTGCAAGGAGTTCGCAGTCGAGATAAGCGATATCGTTACCGATTCCGAGGGATTCGTCGAGCGGATCGACGAAATCCTCGCCGACCGCGACCCGGTCGAGGGCGAACTGATCGATCTGGACGACGGTCGGACCCTCCGCCGGACCTACCGTCCGATCGACCTACCGGACGGTCGGGGACACCTGTGGATCTACCGCGACGTGACCGACCGCCGCGACGGGTGAACCGACCGCGCCGGCGATCGAGTTGGCGACGATACCCGACCACGCTTCGATCAGCCGTCCGATCCGCTTGGGCTATCCGGTTCGCCCGACAGCCGACCGCGGCCGCCGTCCGGCCGCTCTCCGGTCCCGAGCACGTGACAATCGCGACAGCGCGCCTCGTAGGTCTCGTCCGCGCCGACGAGGATCGTGGGGTCGTCGACGTGGGCGGGTTCGCCTCCGATGAGCCGCTGGTTCCGCGAAGCGGGCTCGCCGCACTGCGAGCAGATCGCCTGAAGCTTGTCGACGTACTCCGCGGTCGCCATCAGCTGCGGGAGCGGCTCGAACGGCTCTCCGCGGAACGTCTGGTCGGTCCCCGAGACGATCACGCGGCTCCCGCGGTCGGCAAGCGTCTCGCACGCGGCGACGAGCGCGTTCGAAAAGAAGTTCGCCTCGTCGACCGCGACCACCTCCGGAGCCGGTTCGTCGCCGAGGATGTCGAGCGGTCCCTCGCCCTCGTTATCGATCACCGTCGCCTCCCACTGTCGGCCGGCGTGGCTCCCGATCGTCGTCTCGCCGTATCGGTCGTCGACCGCCGGCGTGTACACCGCGACGGACTGTCCGGCGACCTCGGCGCGCCGGAGGCGGCGGAGCAACTCCTCGGTCTTTCCGGAGAACATCGATCCCGAGATGACCTCGATCCACCCGGATCGAGTGATAGCGTGCATGCGGAAGGGGGGACGACACAGCGACAAAACCATTTCTCTCCGCCGCGTCGCTCCGGATTTCACATCGGTCCGTTCCGGGCGAGACACTCGTCGAACGCCGATCGGAGGTCGGCCGCCACGGCGACCCGCGGCGCAGTCGTCCCGACCGGCCGTCAGTCGGTCCGCGGGACGACCTCCTCGCCGCCGATCACGACCCGAGAGACGTCAGCTTCTCCCGCCCGTCGGACGATCGCGCGAACGATGTCGTGCGCGCCGGTGAGGTTGTCAGAATCGCCGTCGAGCACGAGCAGGTCGGCGTCTCTGCCCTCCTCGATCACGCCGCGGTCGAGCCCCGCGATCGTCGCGCCGTTGACCGTCGCCATCCGGAGCACCTCGCGGGCGGGCAGGTCCGACAGCTTCGCCGCGAACTCCATCTCCCGGAACATCGACGGCGAGTCCAGCATGACGTTGTCGGTACCGAGCGCGACGGTCGTCCGGTCGGCGAGGCCGCGGATCGGCGGCACGCCGACGTTCGTCACGAGGTTCGACCGCGGACAGACGACCACGGGCGTGCCGCGGTCCGCGAGCCGGTTCAGGTGGATCTCTTCGGCGTGGACCATGTGGACGAGGAAGTCGGGGTCCAGGTCCATCGCTGGGTTGATATCGTCCGCGTCGCGCTCGCCCGCGTGGATACCGAACAGTTTGCCGGCCGCTCGCGTCTCCGATCGAACGGCGTCGAAGTCGGCGTCGCGGGCCCCGGACGCGCCGTACCCGTCGGCTGCGTCGAGCACGTCCGGGTCGTCGCGACCGAAGACGACGGGATCGACCGCGCGCTCGCCGAACGCGACGCCCTCTCCCGCGAGCGCGTCCCGAAGCGCGTCGACGCCCTCGACTCCCCCCTCGCGGAATTCGAGGAAGGTACCGGTCCCCGTCGACTCCATGTACCGGAGGGTGCGGGCCATCGCGGCGACCTTCTCGTCGCGGCTCGCGGAGCGCAACAGTCGGTGTTTCAGCCCGTCTGGCGGCGCGACGAGATCGTCGAGTCCGAGCCCTTCGCCCGCCTCCTTCGCGATGGAGTCGCCGATGTGCGTGTGCGCGTTGACGAACGCCGGGAGGATCACGTCGTCTGAGTCGACCGTCGCCGCGTCGATACGGACGATCTCGCCGTCGGCGACGACGACCCGTCCCTCGACGGGGTCGAAGTCGGGGCCGCGGAGGATCGTCCCTTCGAGGTGCATACCCCAGCGTCGCCAGCGCGGGATTAAAACGTCACGGGACGGATCGCGTCCGAGCGCGACCGCTCTCAGAACTCGTCGAGCGTCGTCGGCATCGCCTGTCGAACCTCCGTCACGAGCGCGTCGGGGTCGAGTCCGAGCACGTCGGCCGCTGCGCGACCGACGCGGTCTGTGGCGGGCTCGGGCGCGTACACGCCGAACCGCCACTGATTCCGCTGGGCCGTCCGGAGCGCGGAGACGAGAGGCGACTGCCGCTCCAGCCGGCGGACCTCGCCGTTGACGGTGACCCGCGCCGTGGACTCGCGCATCGTCGGCTCGGGCGGCACGTCGACGAGCACGTGATCTCGGTCGACGCCGGCCGCCGCGGCGATCTCGCGTTCGATCGCCACTTCCCCCTCGTGGCTCGCGTCGCGGACCCGGTCGGGGACGTCCCCGTGTTCGGCCCACACCGCGCGTTTGTACAGGTCGCGCTCGTCGTAGCGCCGAGACAGGTCCGCGGTGGCCGGACAGTCGCGGATCGCGGCGAGGAAGTCGTGGTCGTCCATCCGCCGGAGCGCAGACGCGGTCGTGGCCGTCGAATCGAGCAGGTCGCTCGCGGCGCGGCGCAACATCGCCTTCGAGATGCGTGCGACGGGATGCGTGTAGACCACCGGGTTCATCAGTGCGCGGGCCAGAAGCAGGCTCTCCGCAGTCTGTACGTTCCCCTCGTCCAAGACGAGCGTCGGCCCGTCGCCGCTCCGATCGTCGAAGCTACCGTCACCGCCGTTCGCGTCCCCGTCTACGTCGTCTGCCCCGTCCGCGAGCGTCGTGAACGTCAGTTCGCGGACGAACCGCTCGGTGTCGATGGTGCCGTACGGGACGCCCGTGTGGTAGGCGTCGCGGACGAGGTAGTCCATGCGGTCCACGTCGAGTTCGCCCGAGACGAGCTGTCCGTACGTCCCCTCGCCGGCGACGAGCCCGGCGATCCGTTCGGGATCGAGACCGTGATCTCGGAGGACCTCGCCGACCGCACCGGTCGCGAGCAACTCGTCGACGTCGTCGTGGTACTTTCCGGTCCGTCGGTGCGTGAGCGCTTCGAGGTTGTGACTGAACGGTCCGTGTCCGACGTCGTGCAGCATCGCCGCCGCCTCGATCCGGTCGGCCTGCACCCCGTCGATGCCGAGATGGTCGAGCGCCCGACTGGCGAGGTGGTAGACGCCGAGGCTGTGTTCGAACCGCGTGTGGTTCGCAGACGGGTACACGAGCTGGACCGTCCCGAGCTGCTTGACGTGTCGCAACCGCTGGACGGCGGGCGTATCGAGGAGGTCGGCGGCGACACCGTCGATCTCGATGTGATCGTGGACGGTGTCTTTCACCGTGATCATGGAGACGCCTTCGGCGGCACGGAATAAAAACGACCGGAGGAATCGGGTGCGAGGCGCGCGATCGGAGAACGCGAACGCGGTGGGTACAGCTCTCAATCAGCTAACGCTCGCCGCTCACCGCGGTCACTCGTCGACGATCTCGATGCCGAGCCGCTCTTCGAGCGCGCGGACCACGGAGCCGCCGACCCCGGCGGTCGCAGCGCGGCCGTCCTCGACGGCGAGGATGTCCTCCTCGTCGAGATCGAGTTCGTCGGCGAGTTCGTCGACCGTCAGGCCGGCGTCTTGGCGAGCCGTTTCCACCGCGTCACCGTAGCCCGAGACGAGGTATGGGAGTCGGTCCGACTCGTAGTTGGTTCCGCCTTCCTCCCAGTGTTTAGAGTCGCCCGTCGCGGAGTCGTACATCTTGGCCTGCTTGCGGGCGAGTTCTTTCTTCCGGCTCTCGGTTCCGCCCGATCCGGCGCTCGCGCCGCCGGAGCTACCGCCGCTGGAGCTACCGCCGCCGCTCGACCCGCCGCCGCGACTGCTCGGTGCGTTTCCGGCGTCGTCGTGCGGCCGGCAGTCCGAACACACGAGCAACTTCGCCCCGGCGACCGTCGCTCGCTCGAGATCCGTGGTCTCGCGTCCGCAGAGTTCACAGGCGTCTCCGTCGTCGCCTCCGCCGCCGCCGCCCGTCGAATACTTGGCCATACCGCGAGTAGTGGCTCCCGACCGTTAAAAAGTCGTGGAGGTTGCGGTCGGTCGTGGACGCCCGCTCGACCCACGGTGATCGTTTTCCCCCGGTCGGACGTTCCGCCGCTCCGAGCAGCCGTTCTATCGCTTCGGCCGGCCGGTCACGCGTCTTTCGGGCCGAGGTACCCCCACGCCTGCAGGCGGTCGCCGTCGCCGTCTATCCAGCGCTCTCCGATGTCGTCGCGGTAGTACATGTTCGGCATCACGACGTTGTCGATCCGATCGTACGCTCGCTCGCGCGCGGCCTGCATCGTCTCGCCTTTGCCGGTCACGACGATGGGCATCCCGTTGTCGCCCGCGACGCGCCACTGGCCGTCCACCTTCTTCGCGTCTTCGAGGTGGATCCCTTCGCGGCTTTCCGTTTCGAACACGACGGCCGCGTTCCGGGAGTTCTCGTCGTAGGTTTTCTCGTCGTCGAACGGGAACGGCGGCAAGACGACTCGTACGGCGATTTGGTACCCGTTGTGAACGTCTACCTCTGGCTTGTTGCCGTGCGCGAGATCGCTGAAGAACGCCCCGGTAGACGACTCGATCGACTCTTCCTGCAGCGCGATGGTCGGATACCCGAACCGCGGCGTGAACTCCAGCGGGTAGATCCCGTTCTCGTTGACGATGCAGTTGATGTCGATACTTCCGACGTAGCCTTCGTTGGCGAGCCACCCTTCGATTTTCCCGAAGGTTTCTTCGAAGAGTTTGTTCTGGCCCGCCCAGAACATCGAGGTCCCCATTTCGCCAGTCGAGGGACCGATGTTTCCCGGGAATAATTTCTTATGCTCAAAATTGAAATTGACCTGATCAACGAACTCGTTCCCGTTGAAGAATCCGCAAATAGCGACTTCGACACCCTCTACTTTGCGTTGCAGCTGGAAGCCCTTCATTCGGTGACCCCACGCCTTCTTGTACGCTTTCAGCACGTCTACGACGTCGCTCCCGTCGTCCTCGTTCCCGACGTACAGTAAGCGCTTGACGTTCTGGACTTCGCCGAGTGGTTTGATCACATACGGGGCAGGGTTCTCTTGGACGTGTTGTATCCCCGCGTCGAAACTATCGAAGATGTGGTGTTCGACGGTATTCACACCGTGGTCCTCGAGAATATCCATCGCGTACCCACGGTCCTCTTCGAGGCAGTCGGTGTTCGGCGTCCCGCCGACGACGGCCTTCCCTCGCTCGCGAAGTTCCTGAGCGAACTTGCCCGTTCCGACATCGCTTCCGACCCAGATGTCGTCGAAGACGATCACGTCGGCCCAGTCGATCTCCGCCCTCCAGTCGTCGACCTTCGGAACGAATCCGTCGCCGATCTCCGCGTCGCTTTCGGCCTCGATGTAGTACTTCACGTCGTGTCCCTCGCGGTGGACCTGCCACGCGAGATCCGCGATCAGCGCGGCGTCCGCGGAGACGAAGAGGAAGCGTTCGGTGTCCATGGTGACACGTCTCAGGGCGGGGACTTGAGTGTGTGGTCGGCCTCCGATCGCCGGGGACGGATCGATCGGTTCCGGTCGGGTTACTGACCGACCACGTCGGGTTCAAGCGCGCCGACCGCTTCGAGGATCGCCTCGACGTTCTCTCCGTCGACCCCGTTCTCCCTGAGGGCCTCCCCGAGGTAGGTCGAGACGCGACCGAACGCCTCCTCTGTGATCCCCATCCCCTCGTGGGCCGCCCGCATGTCCGCGCCCTCGTAGGAGACCGGGCCGCCGGCGACCGCGCTGATGAACTGGACCTGGTGGGCGTACAGCGCCTCGCGGTCGGCGCCCTCGAAGTACGGTTCGAGGACGGGATCGTCGAAGACGCGGTCATAGAAGTCCGAGACGACGGCCTCGACGGCCTCGCGACCGCCGATCGATTCGTAGATCGACTGGGTGTCGGGCATCACGTCGATCGATTTCGCTCCGATAGAAGATACCTCCGAAAGAACATGTTCGGGGGTGCCGTGTCATCCGATCGACCCCGAACTCGTTCGGGATAACGCGCACCCGGGTGTCGGCCGACTCTCAGGTATGAACGCTGATCGATCCGAGGGAACTCCCGGTTCGACCGGGTCGGCGACGGATCGGACTGAGGCGGATCCGGGCCGGTCCGAATCGCGTTCCGACCCGGAGCGACTCCGGAAGCGTCTTCGCCGTCAGACCGCCGATATCGAGCGGCGCGAAGTCGGCGTCTCGGCGCTCGACGCGAGCAGCGGCTTCACCGAGGCGTAGCTCTCGTCTCGTCGAGGTGAGGCACTCAGTCCTCCGATTTCGGGAACTCCGCGACGAACTCGTCGGGCGCGTTCTGCCGTACCTCGTACGCCTCTTCGTCGAATTCGGGGATCTCGGCCGCCATCTCGTAGTACAGCGGCTTCGGTTCGTGATCGTTGACGATGGTGAGCGTCTCGCCCGGGTCCATCCCGTCGAACGCCTCGTGTATCTTGTCGTGACGGTTCACCGGCGGGATTTCGCGGACGTCGAGTCTCGGCATGCGATCGGAGGATGACGCGCCGCCCCAATCGGTGTTGAGCCGAACACGTTCGGGGACACGCACTCGCCGACGGGACCCGAACGCTCCGCTGTGACAGACATCACTGCCACGCCGGCAACCGATATCGAGAGGGACCACCGCGCGTCGCCCGTCCGGAGGAGTGAGTGACGTGCCGGCGACCGACTTCGACTCCGAGCGGAGCTACGACGACGAGCGGTTCTCGACCAGCGAGGTGTTCCGGAGCGACCGGATGAAGGTCGTCTGCGGCTACTTCGAGTCGGGTCAGTTCATTCCGGTCCACGCGCCCGACAGCGACGTGGCGATCACGGTGCAGTCCGGTTCCGGCGTCGTCAGAGAGGGCGAGACGGAGCGACGAGTCGGCCCCGGCGACGTGGTCGTCGTGGAGTCCGGGACCGAACGCGGCGTGAAGGCGAGCGACGACGAGCGGCTGGAGGCGTCGCTCGTCACCGCGCCGCCGCCGACAGACGCGGAACACGACCCCGTCAGAGAGGGTATCCGACGCGGGGAGTTCGATCCGCGGGCCGATTCCGAGTAGCGGCATCGGCGAACCGGAGACACCGCGCTCTCCGATAGCGCTTTAAACTCTTCAAAATATTGTTTATGGAATAAAAAATTAAGGTCTGATTAATAAACGGCACGGACGACAGTAGCCAGTTTTTTATTCGAGGTCGGTTAAGAAATGATGACGCCGAATGCGTGACGACTTCGCTTACGAGACGGGTGTCGCCGACCTCCACGCGCCGGTCGTTCTCGCGACGCCGGCGTCGGATTTCGGTGCGTCCGTTTTCGAGAGGTGGAGTCCTGTGCAGACGCTTTCGGTACAGTTACGAGCGAACTACCCACGGAAACTCAACGATAATGCCAAGAGACAACACTGATTGGTGGCCGAACCAGCTAGACTTAGACGTCCTCGACGAACACGCCGGGAACCCCGGTCCGATCGACGAGGAATTCGATTACGCCGAGGCGTTCGAGGAACTCGATCTGGACGCGGTGAAAGCGGATATCGAGGAGGTGATGACGACCTCGCAGGACTGGTGGCCGGCGGACTACGGCCACTACGGGCCGCTTTTCATCCGGATGGCGTGGCACAGCGCCGGCACCTACCGAACCCACGACGGTCGCGGCGGCGCGGCCGGTGGACGACAGCGGCTCCCGCCGCTCAACAGCTGGCCGGACAACGTCAACCTCGACAAGGCCCGGCGGCTGCTCTGGCCGGTCAAACAGAAGTACGGTCGCAAGCTCTCGTGGGCGGACCTGATCGTTCTCACCGGGAACGTCGCTCTCGAATCGATGGGATTCGAGACGTTCGGCTTCGCCGGCGGCCGCGAGGACGACTTCAAGCCCGACGACGCCGTCGACTGGGGTCCCGAGGACGACTGGGAGATGACCTCGTCGGAGCGCTTCGAGGAGGACGGCCGCCTCGACGACGCGCTCGGAAACACCGTCATGGGCCTCATCTACGTGAACCCGGAGGGGCCGAACGGCGAGCCGGACCTGGAGGGGTCCGCGTCGAACATCCGCGACACCTTCAGCCACATGGCGATGGACGACAAGGAGACGGTCGCGCTCATCGCCGGCGGTCACACCTTCGGCAAGGTCCACGGCGCCGACTCCGGCGACAACCTCGGACCGGAGCCCGAGGACGCCCCGATCGACCTCCAGGGACTCGGCTGGGACAACGAGTTCGGTGAGGGGAAGGGCCCCGACACGATCACCAGCGGGATCGAGGGACCGTGGAACACCACACCGACCGCCTGGGACATGAGCTACGTCAACAATCTGCTCAGCTACGAGTGGGAGCCGGAGAAGGGTTCCGGCGGCGCGTGGCAGTGGACCACGAAGAACGACGAACTCGACGACGCCGCGCCCGGCGTCGCGGACCCCGACGACAAGGAAGACGTGATGATGCTGACGACGGACGTGGCGCTGAAACACGACGACGACTTCCGAGCGGTCTTAGAGGAGTTCCGCGACGACCCTCAAGAGTTTCAGGAGTCGTTCGCGAAGGCGTGGTACAAGCTCATCCACCGGGACATGGGTCCGCCGGAGCGGTTCCTCGGCCCCGAGGTCCCCGAAGAGACGATGCTCTGGCAGGACCCGCTCCCGGAGGCCGACTACGACGTCGTCGGCGAGTCGGAGATTGCCGAACTCGAGGACCTGATCGCGGAGTCCGACCTCTCGATTTCCGACCGAGTCAAGACCGCGTGGGCGTCCGCCTCCACGTTCCGCCACAGCGACAAGCGCGGCGGCGCGAATGGCGCGCGGATCCGCCTCGAACCCCAGCGGAGCTGGGAGGTCAACGACCCCGAGGAGCTGGAATCCGTGCTAGAGACCTACGAGGAGGTTCAAGCCGAATTCAACGACTCCCGTGACGACGACACCCGCGTGTCGCTCGCCGACCTCATCGTCCTTGGCGGCACCCTCGCCATCGAGCAGGCCGCCGCGGCTGCCGGCCACGACGTCGATATCCCGTTCGAACCGGGCCGCGTCGACGCCACGCAAGAGCAGACCGACGAGGAGTCCTTCGAGGCGCTCGAACCGGAGGTAGACGGCTTCCGCAACTACCTCGGCGAGGACCTCCCGAACGAGCCGGAACACGAGATGGTCGATACGGCCGAACTGCTGAAGCTATCCGTCCCCGAGATGACGGTGCTCGTCGGCGGGATGCGCGTCCTCGACGCGAACTACGACGGCTCCGACCACGGCGTGTTCACCGACGAGCCGGAGACGCTGACGAACGACTTCTTCGTCAACCTGCTCGACTTCGACCGCGACTGGGAGCCCGTCGACGAGGACGAGGAGATCTTCGAGCTCCGCGACCGCGAGACCGGCGAGGTCGATTGGACCGCGACCCGGCTCGACCTCGTCTTCGGATCGAACTCCCGTCTCCGCGCCGTCGCCGAGGTCTACGGCGCTGAAGACGGGGAGGAGAAGTTCGTCGAGGACTTCGCCGAGGCGTGGAGCAAGGTCATGACGCTCGACCGCTTCGACCTCTAGTCGTCGGCGCTGACGCGAGTAGCGTCGCGTCGGTCGGGCGCGTCGCGATCGCCGAGATCACACGACCCGATTTTTCAACTCGTCGCCGGCATCGAGGCGGCCGACGTTCTCCGCGAGGATGTCGGCGACCCGGTCGTAGTACTCCGGCGTGTGTCCCGCGTTGTGCGGCGTGATCGTGACGTTGCTGAGTCCCCACAGCGGATGGTCTTCGGGCAGCGGTTCCGGATCGGTGACGTCGAGTGCCGCCCCGCGGATCCGGCTGTTCCGGAGGTCGGAGACGAGCGCGTCGGTGTCGACGATCGGCCCGCGTGCGATGTTGATGAGAACCGCGTCGGAACGCATCGTGCGGAGCGCCTCGGCGCCGACGAGCCCGCGAGTCGCTTCCGTGAGCGGACACGCGAGCACGACGTACTCGGCGTCGGCAATCGCCTCGTGAAACTCGTCGAACCCGTACACCTCGTCCGTCGGCCCGCCCTTCTCGGGAGAGTAGCGAACCCCGATCGTCTCCGCGTCGAAGGCGTCGAGTCTGTCGACGACGGTGCGTCCGATCGCACCGAGCCCGACGACGGCCACGGTGGACCCGTACACCTCGGTCGTCTCGTAGTTCCGCCACTCGCGGCGGGCCTGCTGACGGTGGGCCCGCTGCCACTGCCGGGCATGGGTGACCATCGCGCCGACGACGTACTCGGAGATGTTCGGACCGTGGACTCCGGAGGCGTTCGTCACGGCGACGCCGTGGTCCGCGAGAGCGTCTCGCGGGAGGTGACCCGTTCCCGCGAACACGCAGGCGAACAGTTCGAGGTTCTCGGCGACCGACAGCTGGTCCGCGTCGATGTCGAGTCCGACGGCGATCCGCGCCGTTTCGAGTAGCTCGCGCTCTTCGTCCGGCGTCCGTGCCATCGCGACCGTGCTGTTCGGAAGTCGGTCGCGGACCGCGGCGGTCAGGTCGCGGGCGTCCGAACCGTGGATCGTCTGCCGCAACACGACGACGTCTGGGTCACTCTCGCTCATGCCGGTGGACTCGCCCCGGTGTATAAAAAGCGTGGCCGTCCGGCGAGGGGTGCCGGTTTTCGTCCGCGACTCGGATCGGTCGCGGAAGAGGCGATCGACGACGAGCGAGGAGGCCGAGTCGCACTCGGAAGCAGGGATAACGATAGCTTCAACTTTGTCGCGATACTGCATCTTGACACACCCCACGACGGTGGACGTCGCCGGTTCGGGCACGGTTCAATCGTGCTCTGAACGGCTCGAAGTTCATCGTGTGGCTCGCTTTCAGAGAGCCAGAATCGCATGACTGCTTCGGGGTGACCGTACTCATCGCGGTGGGATGGCAGAGCGGCCCATTGCGCCTGCCTTGAAAGCAGGTAGCCTCACGGCTTCCTGGGTTCAAATCCCAGTCCCACCGCCTCGCGCGCAGCGTTCATTTCCGCGCTGTGCGAGTCTGTCTCTGCGTGTCGACGCACAGTGTCTCGTAGCCGAGACGAGACACCGCATCGACGAGATCCATCCTGAACCGCGAGCGTACCGCTCGTTTGCGAGTATCTGGGTAACACTCACGTCCAGTGACGTGTGGTATCAGATGACTCATTATCTTTAACAGGTTTCCGGCGCATGATCCTAACAGGTGAGACACCAATGAGCTACGAACTCGATCCGTTACCGTACGAGTACGACGCGCTGGAGCCGCACATTTCCGAGCAGGTGCTCGAATGGCATCACGACACCCATCATCAGGGGTACGTGAACGGCTGGAATTCCGCGGAGGAGACGCTGGAGGCGAACCGCGATGCGGGGGACTTCTCGTCGTCTGCGGGCGCGATTCGGAACGTGACGCACAACTCGTCGGGGCACATTCTGCACGACCTGTTCTGGCAGAACATGAGTCCCGAGGGCGGCGACGAACCCTCTGGCGCTCTGGCAGACCGGATCGAGGAGGACTTCGGCTCGTATGACGCGTGGAAAGGCGAGTTCGAGGCCGCGGCCTCCGGAGCGGGCGGCTGGGCGCTGCTCGTATACGACACGTTCTCGAACCAACTGCGCAACGTGGTAGTGGACAAACACGACCAGGGGGCGATCTGGGGCGGCCATCCCATCCTCGCGCTCGACGTGTGGGAACACTCCTACTACCACGACTACGGCCCCGCCCGCGGCGAGTTCGTCGACAACTTCTTCGACGTCGTCGACTGGTCCGAGCCCGCCGCACGCTACGAACAGGCCGTCGAACGCTTCGAGTAAGCCGCGTTCCGCGCGCTACCCGCGCGCGTCGAGTTCCGCATTTTTTCGCGATGTGCCGCCCGGAAAGCGACGCTTCTCAGAGCGGTAACGCCGATATAATTGGAACGTCTGCGCAGTCGTCGCCGGACGAGAGTATTGACTGTGCCGAACCGACGGTCGGGTTACTCGTCGACGGTGACGCCGTCGATCTCGACCGTGTCGCGCGGTTCGTCCTGACGGTCGGTGGACACGGAGCCGATCTCCTCGACGACGTCCATCCCGTCGATGACCTGTCCGAAGACGGCGTGCTTCCCGTCGAGGTGCGGGGTGGCGTCGAGCGTGATGAAGAACTGCGAACCGTTGGTGTTCGGACCGGAGTTCGCCATCGAGAGGATCCCCGGGCCGTCGTGAGTCAACTCGTCGTGGAACTCGTCGTCGAATTGGTAACCCGGGCCGCCGCGACCGTTCTCCTGCGGGTCGCCGCCCTGGATCATGAAGTCGTCGATGACGCGGTGAAAGACGCCGCCCTCGTACACCGAGTCGCCCCGCGTCTCGCCCGTCTCGGGATCTTCCCAGGTGTTCGTGTCGCGGGCGGGCTCGGCGTCGGCGGCGGGGTCGTGACGCGCCAGTCCGAGGAAGTTCTCGACCGTCTTCGGCGCGCGGTCGGCGAACAGTTCGACGACGATGTCGCCGTGATTCGTCTGGAGCGTTACCTGCGGATTGTCGGGGTTGGAAACGTCTCGTGCCATGTCCTCGCGAAGGAACGCGGCCCGGAAAACCCTACCCATATCGAGCGTGTCGCGAGCGGCTGAGATCCGTCGGTGAGAGCGTAGTTGTCCTTACCGTACGAGTCCCAGAACGACAGTTCGCAGCGAGGACAAACAGCGTACGCCGGAAGAGATGATTGTGAACCACGGTCGTTCCGCTTCGCTTCACTCTCTGATTCAAATCCCTCCGCGGCTTTCGCTGCTCACGTTGTTCACAGCAGAAAGCCGGAGGAGGGATTTGAACCCTCGACCTATTCCTTACGAAGGAATCGCTCTGCCAGCTGAGCTACCCCGGCGCATGTGACCATTCCCGAACGGAAAAATAAGGGTTCCGAAACGGTGGCGGCGGCGGCCGCATCCGGTCGACACCAGAAGGGTCTTCCGTTTCGGCCGAATGGATGGATCTCATAACCCAAACGTTTCGAAATAATTCTGTTACCACTACATACGAATAGGTATATGGGAAATACCCGTATGATATAAGGAAAAAACATAAATATGTGGTCGGGTTTCTATCGTAGTGTGATGACACCGAACGCGTGCCGCGATGGCAGGGATCGACTCCCTCGTCGGTGTGTGCCCGGTCGGAGCCCGTACCGGGCGTCGACAACCGCGTCGGTCGCATCCCCCACGGCGATCCGACGCGACACTCTCCCCAGCGAGTGATCCACCACGGAACCCTGTGACCAACGCTACCGGCGTGTCAAGCGCACAATCGCCTCTGGCCCCCAATCGGTCACACGACCGTGAACTCTTGTCATGTGACGGGCCCGACGCCGTTCCGACCCGTGGACTTCGGGCGGGCGGCGAACGCCTCTGTCGTTACCCGCTGCTACTGATTAGTCCGTCGTGAGACGGTTCGTCGAAGTCCGCTTACCGTCGCGTTAGGCGAGCGTCGAGACAGACGTTGTACTCGTGTGGCGCGTACGACCGGACGATTTGTTCGGTCTCGACGTCGACCGCGTACTCGTCGCCGGCAGCGGCGCGGATCGCCTCCGTCCCCGGGCCGAACGGGTCGTCCTCGTGTTGGATGTCGTAGTAGTGTATCACGCAGTCGTCACCGGCGAGGGTGACCGCCGTGTCGAGAAACTCGTCGGCGGAGTGCGGGAGGTTCATCACGAGCCGGTCCGCGGTGTCGGCGTGCTCCGTCGTCGCTCGACGCACGTCGCCCGCAATCGCGGTCACCCGGTCCGCGACGCCGTTGCGCTCGGCGTTCGCGCGGAGGTACTCGATAGCCGTCTCGTTCAGGTCGCAGGCGACGACGTCGGCACCGCGAGTCGCCATCGGTATCGCGTATGGACCGACTCCGGCGAACATGTCCACGACGGTCTCGCTAGCATCGACCTGCGTCACCACGCGGTGACGCTCGGTCGCGAGCCGCGGAGAGAAGTACACCTCGGCGACGTCGAGTGCGAACTCGTGGCCGTACTCGCGGTGGACGGTTTCCGTTCCGTCGCCGGCGAGCACGTTCCACCGCCGGACGCGGAGTTCGCCCTCGATGGGTGACGCGCGGTTGAGCACCGTCTCACAGGGGAGATCGGAGGCCATCACCGCCTCGGCGATCGCGGCGGCCCGGTCGGGGTCGTCCTCGTCGACGATGACGATATCGCCGAGCCGCTCTAACGAGGGTTCGAAGCCGAGGATCTCGGCGGGCGTCGTCGGCCGGTCGCGCTCGGCGGCGTCCCGGCTCTCGATCCGATCCGCGAGGTCGCTCGGAACCCGCTCGACCGCCGTGACCGGGATATATATCGTGTCGCCCTCGACGGCGATCTCGTGGTCCCCGTCGAGCGCGTCGGCGTCGGCGAGCCGCTCACGGACGGTCTCGCCGCGCTCGCGCGCGACCGCGACGCATGGAACGCTCATTGCTACACGGAGACTCGATACCGCATAAACACTGACGCTTTCGTGCGGCCACGGCACGCGGAGCGGCGGCTCTCCCCGCCTGAACCGACGGTCAGTACTGGTAGTTGATCACGCGCTCCTCGGTCTGTTCGGCGTCTTGGAGCTTCTCGCGGGCCGCCTCGAAGTCGCCTTGCGTCACCTCGGTGCGACCGTCGCGAATCGCGAACATGCCGGCCTCGGTCGCCAGCGAGGCGATGTCGGCACCGCTGTATCCCTCTAGGTCCACTGCGATCTCGCTCACGTCCGTTCCCTCGGCGACGTTCATGTCTTGAGTGTGGATATCGAGGATGCGCGCGCGCCCCTCGGTGTCGGGTTCTGGCACCTCGATGAGCCGGTCGAACCGCCCGGGTCGCAAGATGGCCTCGTCGAGCATGTCGAAGCGGTTGGTCGCGGCCATGATGCGGATCTCTCCGCGCTCGTCGAAGCCGTCCATCTCCGAGAGCAACTGCATCATCGTTCGCTGGACCTCGGCGTCGCCTGAGGTCTTCGAGTCCGTTCGCTTGGCGGCGACCGCGTCGATCTCGTCGATGAAGATGACGGCGGGCTCGCGTTCGGCGGCGAGTTCGAAGAGGTCGCGGACGAGACGCGACCCCTCGCCGATGAACTTCCGGACCAGTTCGGAGCCGGCCATCTTGATGAACGTCGCGTCGGACTCGTTGGCGACCGCCTTCGCCAGCATCGTCTTCCCCGTGCCCGGCGGGCCGTGTAACAGCACGCCGCTCGGTGGCTCGACGCCGACGGCCTCGAACTGCTCGGGGTTCTCCAGCGGGTCCTCGACGGCCTCGCGCACCTCGCGGATCTGGTCGTCGATACCGCCGATATCGGCGTACTCGACGTCGGGCGACTCGGTGACCTCCATTGCCTGCGCGCGAGAGTCGGTCTCGTCGTCGAGCACCTGCTGGACCGCGAAGGAGTCGTTGATCGCGACGCGGTCGCCGGGACGGAGATCCTCGTCGAGCCGCGTGGCCGCCTGCGTCAACACTTCTTGGTTGTTGCCGTGCTGTTTGATGACGACGCCGTCGTCGGTGATCTCTTCGATGGACGCGATGTACAGCGACGAGGTCTTCAGCACCTCGTTCTCGTTTTTCAGATCGTCGACGTCGGTCTTCAACTCGCCGCGCCGGTTCTGCGCGTCGTCGAGTCGGTCTTCCAGTTCGTTGTTCACCTGCAGGATCCGCCGGTAGTGCTGGCGGATCGCCTCCAGCCGCTCCGTCTCGCTCATCTCCGGATCGAGCTCCAGGCGAGGACGGTCGGGCAATGAGGGACTGTGAGACATTCGTTGCTGGTCGATATGGCGCGCGCGTAAATGTGCCTTTGGGTCACGACAGTCCGTCGATTTCGGTCACAGCACCCGTCTCTGCCGGTCGCGCCGTCCCAGAAGATGGGACGTTTCGAGGTATCTGTTTTGATAATGTCGGCTCAAGACTTTAATCCGGCACCAACCCTCGATCGGGTATGGCCACACGCTCGCCCACCAAACTCGGCACAACAAGTCTCGTCGCGACCGACCCCGCGGCGAGCGGTTCTGCGGCGAGCAGCCCCGCTGAGACCGATTCGTCAATCGGAGTCGACCGTCCATGAGTGGCGATGAGACGCCACCGACGGTGCTCGCCGTCGACGACGAGGCCGACCTCGCAGAGCTGTACCGTGTGTACCTCGACGGACCCTACGACGTGCGGATCGCCACCGGGGGCGAGGAGGCCCTCTCGAAGATGGACGATTCCGTCGAGGTCGTGTTGCTGGACCGGCGGATGCCCGACATGTCGGGTCACGAGGTTCTCGACCGGATCCGCAACGCCGGCTACAAGGCCCGGGTCGCGATGTTGACCGCGGTCGAGCCGGACGTCGATATCGTCGACATGCCGTTCGACGACTACAAGACGAAGCCGGTGACGAAAGAGGACATTCTCACGCTGGTCGAGGTGTTGCTCCACCGGGCGAACTTCGACGAGCGGAGCCAGGAGTTCTTCGCGCTGGCGTCGAAGAAAGCGGCGCTCGAGGCGTCGGGGGCGACCGGCTCGGAGGAGTACGAGGAGCTCGTCGAGCGGATGGAGGCGGTCCGAACCGAGGTCGACGACACGCTCGATCACCTCTCCGCGCGTGACGCGTTCGTCGAAGTGCCCGGAAACGTCCCGTAGGGGCCCATCACCCCACGATCTCGGTTTTGGGAGACTATTCGATTTCCAAGTCGCCAGTCACGACGCTCTCGCTTTCTTCGTCCCACTCCAGTTCGAACTCGACGCTCATCTCGCCGGGTCCGTCGGCGGGCCCCTCGCGCTCCGTCTTCACCTCGAAGGTCGGCCGCGCGGGCGGATCGACGCTCACCGATTCGTCGCCCTGCCGTAGCGTGATCGCAGTCCCCGCCTCCAGCGAATCAGCGACCGTGCGCAGGTACGCGGCGATCTCGTCGCGGCTCCGCCGACCCTCCGATTTGAACAGGACTTCTTCGGACATACGCCGAGCTACGAGCCCCGGAGAGATAAGCGTCGCGCGCCTGGAACCCGTCCTCGAACGCGAACGTCCCAGTTGCACCTTTTTCCCGGCCTCATTTCGCTCGGCCGGCAAAAATATGCACCAAAAATTACACGTTCGAGGACGGTTCTCCATCTGAACCGTGGAGCGCCCTCAGAATCCGTAGAGCGCTCTCAGAACCCGTCCTCGAACGCGAACGTCCCGTTTCGCTGAATGACCTCGCCATCGATTTCGATCACGGAGTCCTCGCTCATGTCGACGATCATGTCGACGTGCTCGGCGGACTCGTTGATCTCGTTGTCCTCGCCGACCGTCTCCGGATACGCGGATCCGACCGCCATGTGGACCGTATCACCCATCTTCTCGTCGAACAGCATGTTGTAGGTGAACCGGTCGATCTGGCGGTTCATTCCGATTCCGAGCTCGCCGAGCCGCCGCGACCCCTCGTCGGTGTCGAGGATGCCCGTCAACAGGTCCCCGTTGCGCTCGGCGGAGTGCGAGACGACCTCACCGTCCTCGAATCGAAGCCTGACGCCCTCGATCTCCCGGCCGTAGCGGTACAGCGGTAAGTCGAAGTACACCTCTCCGTCGACGCCGTCGCGGACCGGTGCCGTGAACACCTCTCCGCCGGGGAGGTTCTTCTCGCCGTAGTCGTTGAGCGTGCGGTTCCCGGCGACGTCGAGCGTGAGGTCGGTCTCCTCTCCCGATCGGATCCGGACCTCCTCTGCGTCGTCGAGGATCTCGACCATCTGCGCTTGGTGTTCGCGCTGGGCGTCCCAGTCGAGCGAGACGGCGTCCCACACGAAGTTCTCGTACGCCTCGGTGCTCATGCCCGCGAGCTGCGCGTGGCTCGCGGTCGGATACTGGGTGAGACACCAGGTCTTCGAGAGGCGCGTCCGTTTGACCTCCTCCATCGCGCGGTTGTACGCCGCGTTCGTCTCGGGGTCCACGTCGGCGTCCTCCGTCGCGTTCGATCCGCCGCGGGCGATGACGAACACGTCTGCCTCCTCGTAGAGTGCGCGGCGGTGACTCGGCTCGGTGAACTCGGCGGACGCCCGCTTGAACGCCCGCTGCGCGCGCTTCGAGTAGTTGAGGTACACCGGGTTGGCGCCGCGGTCCCCGCATATCTCGTGGAGGGCGACCGCCAGATCTTCGGCCTCTCTCGGCATCTGAATGACGACGTTGTCGCCCGACTCGATACCCGCGGAGTGATCGGCGATCGTCTCGGCGTGCTCGCGGATGCGTGCGTCCATACGACCACTCGCGTCCCGGACGGATTACCGCTTTTGGAAGCGGCCGCCTCCGACGGGCGGCCCGGTCGAACACGGAACCGTACAGTTCGCGCCGCGACGACGACTCAGGCCGTGAGCACGTCCGCGAGCGCCTCGGTGTCGTCGACGACGACGTCGGGACGCTGTGGCCAGTCGCCGTACGGGTTCTCGTGTCGGTTCAGGAAGGCACCGCGCATTCCGACCGCCTTCGCGCCGACGAGGTCGAACGTGTGAGCGGTCGCGAACACCACCTCGTGCGGTGCCACGTCGAAGACCTCACACGTGAGATCGTACGACGCTCGGTGCGGCTTGTACGCCCCCGCGTCGGCGACCGACACAACCCCGTCGAGTTCCGTCTCGAAGTTCGGGCGGACGGCCTCCAGCATGTCGGGGTCGCCGTTCGAGAGCCCGACCAGCGTGTACTCGTCGCTCAGCCGGTCCAGCGCGGCGTCGACGTCCGGGTACGGCTGGAGGGTCTTCCACTGTCGGATGACGGCTCGCACCTCCTCGTCGGGTACGTCGAGGCCGATCTGGTCGAGCCGGTAGCTGAGGGCGCGGCGACTGATCTCCTTGAACGGCGTGTGCGGCCCCGGGACGAGCGAGTCGATCATCGAGTCCCGGAAGTGCATCGCCAGGTACCGTCGGAGCAGTATCTCGGCGTCGTAGTCGCTCCCGTGGTCGTCGAGCAACGCGTCCAGCGCCGGGACGAGCGTGGCTTCGCGGTCGAGAAGCGTGTCCCAGAGGTCGAACGCGATCACGTCGGCCTCCTCGCGGATCGTCTCTGCTGCAATTGTGGACATATAGCAACTAGAGTGGCGGTTCGATGGGGTATGAAGTTACTGTATGCGGAATAAAGCACGAAGATATTGTGATGTCGGACGAAAATAGAGACGAGCACCTATCGTTCGCTACCGGCGAACGCCGGTCCGCATCGGATCGGCTCCGGGTGTCGCCGAACCCACCGGAGAGACGCCTCCGTTGGGAGGGAACTTCCGATCAGCGTGTTCGGTCGCGCGTTCGCCGTCGGTGAACGCGACCGGCGGCTCAGAGGTAGGTGAGGTTGAGCGTGACGTCCTCGACCGCGCCGATCAGCGCGTCGCGGTACCGCTCTCGTATCTCGCCATTCGACGTGAGCCGGTGCGTCGGTCCGGAGACGCTGATCGCACCGATCACGCGTCCGTCGGGAGAGCGGATCGGTGCGCCGACGGCGGTCAGTCCGTCGACGGTCTCGCCCTCGTTCGTGGCGACCCCGGCGTCGTTGATCGCGTCCAGCTCCGCGAACAGCACCTCCTCGTCGGTGAGCGTCCGGTCCGTCTCCGCCGGGAGTCCCCACCGATCGACGATTTCGCCCACGCGCTCTGGCGGAAGGTGTGCGAGGATCGCCTTCCCGGAGGCGCACATGTGGAGGTAGCGGGGCGTTCCGAGCGACGTGTCGTTCGGTGCGCCGCGGTCGCCCTCCGCCTTCTCGACGTATACTCCGCGCCCGTGTTCCTCGACCATGAACTGCGCGCTCTCGCCCGTCTCGTCCGCCAGCCGCCGGACGTTGGCTCTGATCACGTCCAGTCCCTCGATCCTCTCTCGGGCGTGGGTCGCGACTCGCAGAAAGCGGTTCGAGACCGCGTACTCGCCGTCGACGGTAACGAGGTACCCGAGGTCGTGGAGCGTGGCGAGGTGCGCGTGGACCGTGCTCGGCGAGTAGTCGAGCGCGCGGGCCAGCCGATTCACGCTGCCCTCCTCGTTGTCGACCATGTGTTCGAGTATGCGTACGGATCGCTCGACCGCGCCGATCCGTTTGCCGTCCCCGGTGTCCATACACTCATCACACCGCGGAGGCTGATAAGTTGCCGAACCGGCCGGCGGCGGTCCGCGACGTCTTCCCGCCGGAGCGCCGAGTTCCGTCGGAGACGCGAACTCCGGTCGAGACCGTTCTTCGCGGCGAGATACACTTTCACCCCGCTGGCGGTGCGTTTTTAGGTGCCTCGGCGAAAGGAGAGGACACCGAATGACGTCCTTCCAGTCGACGATCGGCGACGAGGAGGGGATCGCGGAGGAGCTGGCCGAGGGTCAGCGCGAGATCTCCATCGCCGAGTTCTTCGAGAAGAACAAACACATGCTCGGGTTCGACTCGGGCGCTCGCGGGCTCGTCACCGCCGTCAAGGAGGCGGTCGACAACGCCCTCGACGCGACCGAGGAGGCCGGGGTCCTCCCCGACATCTACATCGAGATCGAGGAGGTGGGCGACTACTACCGGCTCGTGATCGAGGACAACGGGCCGGGGATCACGAAAGAACAGCTCCCGAAGGTGTTCGGGAAGCTCCTGTACGGGAGTCGGTTCCACGCGCGCGAGCAGTCGCGTGGCCAGCAGGGGATAGGGATCTCGGCGGCCGTGCTGTACTCGCAGTTGACTTCTGGCCAGCCGGCGAAGATCACCTCGCGCCCCAAGGGCCAGTCGCGGGCGCAGTACTTCGAGCTCATCATCGATACGGACACGAACGAGCCGGAAATCCGGGCGGATGAGGAGACGACGTGGGACCGCCCGCACGGCACCCGGATCGAACTGGAGATGGAGGCGAACATGCGCGCTCGCGGCCAGCTCCACGACTACGTGAAACACACGGCCGTCGTCAACCCCCACGCCCGGATCGAACTGCGCGAGCCGGGACTCGACGAACCGATGAAGTTCGAGCGCGCGACCGACGATCTACCAGCGGAGACGGAGGAGATACGCCCGCATCCGCACGGCGTCGAACTAGGCGCGCTGATCAAGATGCTGGCGGCGACGGAGTCGTACTCAGTCTCCGGGTTCCTACAAGAGGAGTTCACCCGGGTCGGCAAGAAGACCGCGGACGGCGTGATCGACAACTTTCGAGACGTCTACTACGGCCGGGAACTCGCGTGGTCGCCGCCGCGCGCGCACGACGACCGAGACGTCGAACGGGCGGTCGCGGACGCGGTCGCGAACAAGGGCGAGGAGGCGACGACCGCCTTCGCGAAGGGAGTCGCCGAGACGGTGGGGAACAACGACCGGATCACTCGCTCCGAACTAGCTGACATCGTCTCGAACGTCTCGGAGACGGTCGAGGGCGATACGGGCAAGACGTTCGGCGGGACCGTCCGAGAGAACGCCGTCGCCGCCGCGTGGGCGACGATAACGGGTGTCGACGCCGACGGCGAGGCCGACGATCCGGAGGATATCGGCGACGACGCGAGCGAGTCGCCGCTCGTCGCCGACGTGTACGCGCTGGTCGACGAGGCGACCTCGACGCGGAAGGACGACGGCGCGGTGCAAGCCATGGCCGACGCGCTCTCGCGGCGGTTCCTGAACCTCGACGGCGACGCGTTTCGGATCACCCGCGACGACCTCGACCGGCTTGTCGCGGACGCCGCCAACTTCGTCGCCGAACAGCACGACGCGACGTTCGGCGAGACGGCCCGCGACAACGTCGCCGAGGCGGCGTGGTCGCGGGCGCGAACCGTGCCGGACGACCCCCCGAAGGTGTCGGTCATCGCCGACGACCGCGACGCCGCCGCCGACCTCTTGGCGGCGATGCGGGCGACCGACATCCTCGCGCCGCCGACCGACTGTCTCGCGCCGATCACGGCCGAACTCGTGGAAGCGGGGCTGCGCAAGGAGTACGACGCGGACTTCTACGCGGCGGCGAGCCGCGACGCCGAAGTCCACGGCGGCGATCCGTTCATCGTCGAGGCCGGGATCGCCTACGGTGGGGAGATATCGGCCGAGGGATCGGTCGATCTGCTGCGGTTCGCGAACCGCGTCCCGCTCGTCTACCAGCGGGGCGCGTGCGCGACGACCGACGTGATCAAGTCGATCGGCTGGCGCAACTACGGGCTGGACCAGCCGGGCGGCTCGGGAATGCCCAACGGGCCGGCCGTCATCTCGATCCACGTCGCGTCCACGAACGTCCCGTTCACGAGCGAGTCGAAGGACGCGATCGCGAACGTCCCGGCGATCGAAGACGAGATCGAACTCGCGGTCAGGGAGGCGGCCCGCGAACTGAAGTCGTTCCTGAAGAAGCGTCGCTCGATGCAGCAGCGCCGCGAGAAACAGAACGTCCTCGGGACGATCCTCCCGGAGATGGCGGACAAAGTGTCTGAGGTAACGGCACGGCCGCGTCCGGACATCAGCGGGGCGCTTGCGCGGATCATGAATAACGTGAGCGTCGAACGCGAGGTCGACGACGGGACGGTGACGCTCGTCGTCGAGAACCACTCGGACGTGAACGAGCAGTTGGAGATCACGGACATCGTCTCGGCGGAGCCGACGGACCTGTCCGACGGGACGGTCGTGGACATGGACGGCGAGTGGTTCGTCCAGTGGACGCCCGAGGTACCCTCGGGCGACGAGCGGGAACTGACGTATCGGGTGACAGACGACGCCGACTTCGAGGTCAGCGTCGGCGGCCTCGAAACGGAGAAACTCACGGTGAACGCGTAAATGACGACAGAAAGCGACGCACGAGACGAGCTGATCGATCTGGCCGCGGACTTCTACGACCAGTTCGCGGCCGGTCGGATCCCCGAGATGGAACTACCGACGCGGACGAAGAGCAACATCGTGTACGACGAGGAGAGCGGCGTCTGGACCTACGGCGATCGCACGTCGACGCGGAGCGCGAACTCGGTCCGAGGCGCACGCAAGCTGTTGAAGGCGGCGTACACGATCGAGTTCCTCGCCGAGCAGCTCGACGAGGACCGCTCGTCGACCCTGCGTGAGCTGTACTACCTCTCCGAGTCGTGGAACAACGACGAGGCGCAGTTCTCCAGCCAAGACGAGTCGAACGATCTCGTCGAGGACCTCGAGATCGTCACGGGCGCGACCCGCGAAGACTTCCACATGCGCCCGGAGGAGTCGGGCGCGAAGGTGATGGGTCCGCTGCGGCTCCGCGAGCAGACCAACCGCGGCGACCGCGACATCCACTGTCAACTCGACGTTGGACAGGGAGGGTATCAGATCCCCAACAACCCCGACACCATCGAGTTCTTGGAGAACGACGCCGAGTTCGTCCTCTGCGTCGAGACCGGCGGGATGCGGGACCGACTCGTCGAGAACGGGTTCGACGAGGCACACGACGCCTTGGTCGTCCACCTCGGCGGACAGCCCGCTCGCGCCACGCGGCGGTTGACGAAGCGCTTCCGTGACGAACTCGACCTCCCCGTGGTGGTGTTCACGGACGGCGACCCGTGGTCATATCGGATCTTCGGATCCGTCGCGTACGGGTCGATCAAGTCGGCGCACCTCTCGAAGTACCTCGCGACCCCGGAGGCGCGGTTCATCGGCATCCAACCGGAGGACATCGTCGAGTACGACCTGCCCAGCGATCCCCTCTCGGACTCCGACGTGAACGCGCTCGAATCCGAGTTGGAGGACCCGCGTTTTCAGACCGACTACTGGGAAGAGCAGATCGAACTGCAGCTCGACATCGGCAAGAAGTCCGAACAGCAGTCGCTCGCGAGCCGCGGGCTCGACTTCGTGACGGACACATACCTCCCCGAGCGGCTCGGGCAGATGGGCGTGCTGTAGGCGCGGTCAGAAACCCGACGCGGGCGGTGGCGCGTGCCGACGAGCGCCCCCGAGGGCGCGAATCGCGCGCGCGAGGGATGCGGTGAACGGCGAAGCCGTGAGCCGCGAGGCTGGGGAGGCGTGAGGTGCGGTACGGATGGGGGTGCTGTGTGGACGAAACTCGAAGGGGCAGCCGCGAGGCGGGGGCTCCGGAGTGGTTCTCACCGATCGGACGTTTATGACCAATGCCGCCTTCCTCGTTCGCGTCTTCGATCTCCCGTGAATCCGGACTCGCCACGTCTCACTCTCCGTCGGACGCGATCTCTCCGATCACCCGACGATCGCCGTCGGCGTCGTCGTTTGCGTACTTATAAACGATGCCGTCTTCCTCGTCGGTCGTCGCGTTGTGTGACCCGTCGCAGAGCGGCTGCGAGTCCGACAGGCCGCACCGACAGACGTAGATCAGCCCGTCGTCACCCTTGTCGTCGTCGTCGAGCACCGCCGGACCCCGCTCCTCGTGCGTGATTTCGCGCGCCATATGGCCCGATTCGCCGCGAGGATGATACCAGTTGGGTCGGTGGCGGCGGATCGCCGCAACCCCCTTGCCCGTGCGCCGCCAAGGGACGGTATGAGCGAGACCGACGACCGCGATCCCGGCGATCTAACCGACGAAGAGTGGCGCGAACGGCTCTCCGACGAGGAGTACCGGATCCTTCGTGAGAGCGGGACGGAAGCGAAGTTCTCCGGCGAGTACGTCGATCACCATCCCGACGACGGGGAGTACCGCTGTGCGGCCTGCGGGACGGTGATCTTCGACGCCGAGACCAAGTACGAGTCCGGCTGCGGCTGGCCCGCGTTCTACGCCGCCGAGGAGGAGTCGGTGACGACGACGCTCGACACGAGCCACGGAATGCGACGCACCGAGGTTCGGTGTGCGACCTGCGATTCGCACCTCGGACACGTGTTCGACGACGGTCCAGACCCGACCGGGAAGCGCTTCTGTATCAACTCCGTCGCGATGGAGTTCGACGGCGACGCGTAGGCGGGTAGTCGGCCGGAGAGAGTTGACAGAAGGGTCACCAGCGCTCGTCTACGAACGACGCGATCCGATCGGTCGCCTCCTTCAGTTCGCGCATCGAGGTCGCATACGAGACCCGGAGGTGTCCCTCGCCGCCCGCGCCGAAGACGGACCCGGGGACGACCGCGACCCCTTCCGCCTCCAGCAGCTCCTCGGCGAACGCCTCGTCGTCGCCGCCGCAGTCGGGGAACGCGTAGAACGCCCCGCCGGGCTCGAACGTGTCGAGGCCCATCTCGTTGAACCGTGAGACCACGAGACGCCGACGGCGGTTGTACTCGTCGACCATCTCCTCGACCTCGCCGTCACAGCGGTCGAGCGCCTCGCATGCCGCGTACTGTGGAGTCGTCGGAGCCGACAGCATCGTGTACTGGTGGATCCGGTTCATCGCGTCGATCGCCTCGGTCGGGCCCAGCGCGTACCCGAGCCGGAGGCCGGTCATCGCGTACGCCTTCGAGAACCCGTTGACGACGACGGTGCGCTCGCGCATCCCCGGCTGGGTAGCGATCGAGGTGTGGTCGGCGCCGTAAGTGAGCGCGGCGTAGATCTCGTCCGCGATCACCCGCAGGTCGTTGTCTCGGCAGAAGGCGGCGACCTCGCCGAACTGCTCGTCGGTCATCGTCGCGCCGGTCGGGTTGTTGGGGTAACACACAACGAGCAGGTCGGCCTCCGCGGCACCCGCGGCCTCCAACCGTTCCGGCGTCAGCGCGAAGTCATCCTCGGCCCGAGTCGGAACGGCGAGCGGATCGCCGCCGGCCAGTTCGACGCCGGGACCGTAGGAGATGTACGTCGGTTCGTGGATCGCCACGGTGTCTCCGGGATCGACGAGCGCGCGGAGGGCCAGGTCGACCGCCTCGCTCGCGCCGGTCGTGACCAGCACCTCCTCGGCCGGATCGTACCGCTGGTCGTACCGCTCGTGGTGGGCGGCGATCCGCTCGCGGAGGGCGGCCATTCCGCGGTTGGAGGTGTAGGAGGTCTTCCCGCGCTCCAGCGAGCCGATCGCGGCGGTGCGAGCGGCCCACGGTGCCGAGAAGTCGGGCTCGCCGACCCCGAGAGAGATAACGTCGTCGCGGGCCTCGGCCAACTCGAAGAACTTCCGGATCCCCGACTCGGGGATCTCGCGAGCGCGATCCGACAGCCTCATGGCGACACGGAGAGGCGGTCGTCGTCATCTCCGTCCTCGAACCGCACCCCGCCGTCCTTGTAGGTCTCCATGATGTAGTGCGTCACCGTCTGAGTGACCGCCGGCATGGGAGCGACCTGTTCGGAGATGAACTCCGAGACGTCCTGCATCGTCTCGCCGAGCACCTCCACGGCGAAGTCGTAGTCGCCGGAGACGAGGTGTAAGGCGTCGACCGCCGGGAACTTCGCGATCTGGTCTGCGACCTCCTCGTACCCCGTCTCGCGGTCGAGTTCGACGTTGATCTCGACAACCGCTCGTATCTTCCCCTCGTCGACGCGATCCCAGTCGATCACCGCCTGGTAGCCGTGGACGACGTGGTCCGCTTCGAGCGTCTCTATCGCCTGCTCGACGGCGGCGGCGTCAAGGCCCGTCTGGGCCGCGATGTCGTCGATGTCCTCGCGGGCGTTCCGCGCCAACACGTCGAGTACCTCGCGCTCGGCGTCCATACCCGAGGATCGATCGGGGACGGTTTAGTAGTAGCGACCCGCGCAAGACGGGCGGCGACAGCAGACGCTGGGAGCCGTTCGGTGTCGTCGCAGAGAAGTGCTCGGTCAGGGATTCGAACCCTGGTCGTCGGCTGTCTTCCAAACCGGTGTACCGACACACCGCGTCTGTCGAAAGGCCAACATGATTGGCCGGACTACACCAACCGAGCGCATCTCACGATAGCGGTGCACCCAATTTAACTCTTCTCAACTCCCGGTCCTGTGCGAGTCGTCCACAGGGCAGAAACCGGGCGATTCGACCCCGAGATCGGGGCCGTACACGGCGGTCGGTTCGGCGAATTCATGGGACTCGTCTCGGCCGTCCGCGACGGTAACGCCACGTCGTTCCAGCCCGAATATCGGTCCAAAGCTGTGGCAGGAACCTCAATATATAGTACTATATATTTAAATGTGCCTCTGAATATGGATCCGCACAACTATTCCGAAACGAGGGTGAAGAGGACACAGAGCCTATTTAATCTACTGTAGAGTTCACGCGGCAGGTATATATTTTGAATAGATTTATAGTGAATAGACCGATAGTGGGGCGTATGGAGACGAGGAAGGTGCAAGTCACCGGCGGTTCGACGTACACGGTCTCGATTCCGAAGACGTGGGCGACCGACAACGACGTGGAGGCCGGTACCGAAATCGAGTTTCATCCGGACGGTGACTCGCTGTTTCTCACGCCGCGGTCTGACGCCGAACGGACCCGCGGAACGCTCGACGTTTCGGACCTGTCCGGTCGAGCCCTCGCTCGGGCGGTGACGACGATGTACGTCAGCGGATTCGACACCATCGAACTGACGAGCCAAGACATCACCACCGAACAGCGGTCGATGATCCGAGACGCAGTTCAGAGCCTCGTCGGGCTGGAGGTGTTAGAGGAGACGCGCGATCAGGTCGTCATTCAGGATCTACTCGACTCCTCGGAGTTGTCGATTCACAACGCCGTCACGCGAATGCGACTGATCTCGTTGTCGATGCTCGAGGACGCGATCACCGCGCTCTCCGAACGCGACCACGACCTCGCCCGCGATGTGATCGGCCGTGACGACGATCTCGACCGCCTGTGGCTCGTCGTCTCGCGGATCTTCCGGGCGACCCTTCGGACGCCGAAGGCGGTCGAAGAACTCGGACTCCCGCGCGAGGCGTGTTTCGATTACCACTCAAGCGCTCGGCAACTGGAGCGGATCGGCGACCACGCGACGAAGATCGCACACCTGACGCTGAACATCGAGGAGCCGCTTCCGGAGGAGGTCGTCGACGCGGTCAACGACCTCCACGCCGACGCCGTCGAAGTGATAGATGCCGCCATGGACGCGCTGTTCGACGAGGATAGCGAGGCGGCCACGAGACGTGCGAACGAGGCGCGAGCGGGAGTCAGAGCGATCGACGAGCGCGTGCGCGCCATCGACGAACTGCTTCGAGACCTCGACCCCACCCGGGCCCAGTTGCTCGGACTCGTCGTGGATTCGGTGCTCCGGTCGGCGGACTACGGCGGCAACGTCGCGGAGACCGCCCTCCAGAAGGCGGCCCCGACACCGTGAGGGACGTCGAACGTCCCCCCGACGTGCGACCGAGTCGCGTGGGTTTTTCACCGTTCCGGCCAGACCACACGGTATGCCCCAGATAGAACTCGGCGTGCCGAAAGGCGTCGTCGAGTCGCTGCCCGACGAAGACGGAACCGCCGAACGCGACATGCGCCGAGCGATAGCCGGGATCCAGTCGCGACTGAACGAGGAGATCGAGGGACTCGACTCCGCGGAGGCGGCCGAGGTGGTCGCCGACGCGGTCGAGCGCATGGAACAGCAGGCGAGCACGTACCACGAGTTCGTTCCGGAACTGCGGGCGTGGGGGCAGTCCCCGATCTACGCGATCGCGTGGCGGAACCTCTACGTCGAACTGATCGGGCAGCTGTACGACCACGAGTGGCTCGGTGACGACCTCGGCCGCGAGCGCAACTTCCGACTCGTCGAAGACGGGATCCGCCTGTCGGACCTGTAGCGACCTCCGCTGCCGTCCGCTTTTAAGCCGTCGCGTCCAGATGTATCGGTATGGAACTCGAACTGCGTTTTTTCGCCACGTTCCGCGAGGCCGCCGGCGGAAAGACCGTCGAGGCGTCGTTCGCCGACGGATCGACCGTCGGCGACGTGTTGCGATCGCTGGAAGATCAGTACGAGGGAATGGCGGATCGGCTGATCGTCGACGGCGAGTTGGCCCCGCAGATCAACGTCCTGAAAAACGGACGGGAGGTGCTCCACCTCGACGGGCTCGACACTCCCCTCGAAGACGGCGACCGGCTCTCCGTGTTTCCGCCGGTCGCGGGTGGTGTATGACCGACTCGACGGACGAGATAGACGGGGGCGCGGAGGCCGCCGATACGGTCCCGCCGGCCGAATCGGGGTGGGAGCGCAAGACCGTCGCGTACCGCGGGATCTCGCGGCGGCTCGCGGCCCATTACCTCGTCAATCTCGGCGGCGAACTCGTGGGGACGGACGACCCGGCAGAGGCGACCCGAGTCGACGGCGACGGGTGGCGCGCGACCCTGCGCGCGGAGCGCGTGACCGCCGCGGGGGCGATTTCGCTCACCGAGGTGACCGCCGAGTTCGCCGGTGACCCGGAGACGCTCGCAGAACTGCTCCCCAAGTACCGCCAGAAGGCGATGCGGGCCGGCGGCTGATGTCCGGCGACGACGGGGCGAACCGACCGGAAGATCACTCGGACGACTCCGAGCGCACAGACGAGACCGCGGAATCGTCCGACTCCTATCCCATCGAGGGGCCGGCGCTCGTCACGACGGCCGCGCTGGCGAGCGTCCCGGCCGCGCGCCTCCCCGAGTTGCTCGCGCGCGTGCAGGCCGACCTCGGGCCGCGGATCGAGACGTACCGACGACGGTACGAACGGATCGCGACCGACTCGGACCGCGAGACGTTCCTCGTTGAGCCCGATCACTGGTCGGCGATCGCCGCGCGTCTGGATCTCTCCGACCGCGAGCGCGACGCCGTCGTCCGGGCGCACGAGGCCGCCGTCGCGCGCGTCGACGGCGACGGCAGGACTCGCGAGGAGTTCGAGACCGCCCTCGAGATCCGATCGGGCGTCGTCATCGGGACCGAGGCCGCGGCCCGACCGAGAGACGAGTGACGCGGCCGGCGGGCGGGTGCGGTGCCGACGAGAGACGCGAGATCGACCGCCACCGACGCCTTTTCACGCTCGCGGAGTGACGTGCGGGCATGCGACTCGCACGCCTGCTCACCCCCGACGGACCGGTGTCCGGACGCTACGAGGACGGAACGATCGTCGCTGAAGACGGCCGCTACGAGGTCGGCCGCGACGGTCGCCTGCTCCCCCCGTGCGACCCGAGCGCGCTCTACTGCGTGGGCCGGAACTACGCCGAGACGCTCGATCAGATGGAGTACGAGCGGCCCGAAGAGCCGGACTTCTTCATCAAACCGCCGACGAGCCTGCTCGCACACGGCGAGGAGATCCGCTATCCCGACTGGACCGACGAACTGACCTACGCCGGCGAACTCGTCGCCGTGATAGACGAGCGGTGTCGGGACCTCGACCCCGAGGACGTACCGGACGTCGTCCGCGGGTACACGATCATGAACGACGTCGACGCGCTCGACCAGCAGGGGCGGACCGCCCGCAAGGCGTTCGACGGATCGGGACCGCTCGGCCCGTGGATCGAGACCGACGTGGACCCGACGAACCTCGACATCTCGACCACGGTCGGCGGCGAACTTCGGCAGGACGCCAACACCGAACTGATGCTGTTCGGCCCCCACGAGATCGTCGCGTACCTCTCGGAGCGGTTCACCTTCGAACCCGGCGACTGCATCGCGTTCGGGAGCCCCGCGAACCCCGGCTTGGTCGAGCCGGGCGAGACCGTCGAGATCACCTACGAAGGCGTCGGAACGCTGTCGAACCGCGTCGTCGAGCTGTAGGCGTCGAATTCTCGGATCGAATCGCAGCGGCGGCACTCGCTGAATTGATGCGTCGAACTGTGTCGGTTCGAAGCCTCAGTCGAGATCGAGGTCGACGCCGTGCTGGATACCGGCAGCCTTCACCGTGTTGTACAGCAGCATCGCCCGCGTCATCGGACCGACGCCGCCGGGCACCGGCGTGATCGCGCCCGCCACGTCGCTCGCGGAGTCGTAGTCAACGTCGCCGACGAGCGCGTACCCCTTATCCGTGTCCGCGTCGACGCGGTTGATCCCCACGTCGATCACGGTCGCGCCCGGCTTGATCATCGAGCCGTCGATGAACTCCGGGATCCCGGCGGCCGCGATCACGAGATCCGCGTCCGCGAGCTTCGCCTCCAGGTCCCGCGTTCGCGAGTGACAGACGGTGGTGGTGGCGTCGCCGACCGGAGACTTCTGGATCAGGAGGTTCGCCATCGGCTTCCCGACGATGTCAGACCGGCCGACGACGACCGCGTCGGTCCCCTCGGTCTCCACGTCATACGCGTCGAGCAGTTTCTGCACGCCGTGGGGAGTACAGGGCTTGAACCGGGCGTCGCCGGCGACGAGGCGGCCGACGTTCTCCGGGTGGAAGCCGTCGACGTCTTTCTCCGGATCGATCTGTCGCAGGACGCTCCGCTTGTCGACGTGGTCCGGCACAGGTAGCTGCACCAAGACGCCGTGGACGTCCTCGCGCTCGTTCAGATCGTCGATGGTGTCGTACAGTTCCGTGGCGGGTGCGTCGGCGTCGATCTCGATGTGTATCCCCTCGATCCCGACCTCCTCGCAGTCGCGCTGTTTCATCGAGACGTACGTCTCGCTCGCGGGGTCGTCGCTCATTAGCACGGTGGCGAGGCCGGGCGTCACGCCGGCGGCGTCGAGCGTCTCGACGTGCCCCGCGACCGCCTCGCGCACGTCCGCAGCGACGGCGTTCCCGTCGATGATCTCGGTCCCGTCGGTGGTCTCGGTCATACCGGATCGACGGCGAGACAGTATAAAAATAACGCGGGATCGTGCGTATGTACGGATTGTCACTGCGTGATGTATTCAGGTGTGTGGATCGATATGTCGCGTTCGTCTGATCGCAGAAAACGGTGCTCGGCCGCGCTCGTCGGTGTCGGTACGCGGAGAGTCGACGCTGGCGTGAGTCACCGGTAGCTCAGTCCTCGTCGTCTCCGCGCTCGTCGTCTCCGCGCTCGTCATCTCTGCACTCGTCGTCTCCGTGCTCGTCATCTCCGCCATCGACGCTCCCGCTGTCGGCGCTTTCATCGTCGTCTCCGCCCGCGTCGTCGTCGACGGCACCCCCGTCGTGTCTGTCCCCGCTGTCGCTGTCCGTGTCACCGTCGCTTTCCGCCTCGTCAACCCGGTCTCGGCCTTCTGAGACGCTCTCGATCGCTTCCGGATCGGCCGGAGATCCGTCTTCTCCGTCGGCTTCCGAAGGGTCCGCGGGATCGGCGGGTTCGAAGCCCGCGGTTTCGAGCTCGGCCTCCGGCCCGTTTCGCGGGTCGTACCCGCGGTTTCGGAGGATCTCTCGGACCGCCGCTCTGTCGACCGTTCCCGAGACGGTCCGGGGTAGCTCCTCGACGTACGCGATCGTCTTCGGCAGCTTGAACCCGGCCAACCGCGTCCGAAGGACGGACACGAGCCTCTCGTCGTCCACGGTTGCGGGTCCGGTCTCGTCGGTCGCCGCCGTCTGCGCTTCCTCGTCGCCCTCGCCGTCATCGATATCGCCGATATCGCCGTCTTCCTCGTCGCTCTCGCCGTCATCGATATCGACGTCGCCGTCTTCCTCGTCGCTCTCGCCGTCATCGATATCTCCGTTTCCGTCATCGATGTCGACGCTCTCGCCGGATTCCGTATCAGCGGTATCAGCAGTACCGACGACATCTCTCTCCGCGACGATCAGGGCGGCGACGCGTTCTCCCCACAAGTCGTCGTCGAGTCCGACGACGGCGGCGTCCTCGATACCTGGAACCGAGCGGAGCGCGTCGAGCACCTCTCCGGGGTCGACGTTCTCGCCGCCGCTGATGATCCGGTCGTCGAGGCGATTGAGCACGTACAGGTATCCGTCCTCGTCGAACCGACCGACATCTCCGGTGTGTAGTCCGTACTCGCCGAACGCCGACCGGTCCAACTCTCTCGGCGCGTCGGGATCCGCGTATCCCGGCGTGACGGTCGGGCCGTCGACCACGATCTCGCCCCGCTCGCCCGGATCGACCGGCGTTCCCGCCTCGTCGACGACCGTCACGTCGGTGCCGAACAGGGGGCGACCGACCGTCCCGAGCCGATCGCTCGTCTCGGTCGACGTCGCCGTGGCGATCTGGGAGGCCGACTCGGTCATTCCGTAGGTGGGATAGACGGGTATCGAGTAGTCGCGACACCGTTCGAGCAGGTCGTCCGGCGCGGGCGCACCGCCGAGGAGAACCGCTCGGAGCGAGTCCGAGAGCGTTCCGCGCCTGTCGAGCATCTGCGTGAGCATCGTCGGGACGAGCGACACGCCGGTGACATCGTAGGTGTCAATGTCGTCCGCCGTCTCGCCGGGACGGAACCCCTCGCGGAGCACCAGTGTCGTTCCGTACAGCACCGACCGGTACACCGGTGCGAGCCCGCCCATGTGGTGTAAAGACAACGACACGAGCCACCGGTCGTCCGGATCCACACCGAGCCTGAACGCGGACGCGACCGCGGAGCTATAGACGTTCCCGGCGGTGAGCGGGACCCCTTTGGGGTCGCCAGTCGTTCCGGAGGTGAAGAGCAGACAGAGGTGGTCGGAGAACCCCCACTCGACCGGCTCCACGGGCTCCGGATCCACTGCGTGGACGGCCTCGACGGTGTCGATTGTCGGTTCGTCGACCGAGTACACCGGTACGCTTTCGATGTCGTCGACCGCCGAGCACGCGGCGTCCTCCGTCGATTCCGCACAGACGACGGCCGATAAGCCGGCCCGTTCGACGCGTTCGCGCAATTCGTGTTCGGTGAGGTCCGGCCCGAGCGGTACGAACGTCGCACCGATCCGCATCGCCGCGTGGACGAGCCCGACCGTCCCGACGTACGGCGGCGTGAGGACACCGAGCCGATCTCCCTCCGTAATTCCGCGGGCGACGAGCCGCCCAGCCGTCTCGGAGACGAGGTGATCGAGGTCGGTGTACGTCCACGCCTCGCCGTCCTCGGCCCGCACGAGCGCGGTCGCATCGGGTGAGGCCACGACGCGGTGAGACAGCCAGTCGCGCACGACGATCACCGCGGCCTGCGGAGCGGCGACGCTGGTCGTTCGGTACCGACACTCGACGCGCTCCGCAGAACGCTACTCATTCGTCGGCTGTCGGACCGTCAGTACGGGGACGTCGGCGGTCCGGACGACGCGCTCCGTGACGCTGCCGAGGAGGTACCGGTCGAGCCCCTTGCGGCCGTGGGTGCCCATGACGATCACGTCTATGTCGTTCTCCTCGACGTAGTCGCGGATCGATTGATAGGCGGTTCCCGTGGTGACGGTCGTCTCGCAGTCGATCCCCGCCTCGGCGGCGGCGGCGGCGACGCGGTCGGTCGCCGCCGCTCCCTCGTCTTCGAGCGCCTCGACGACGAGCTCCGCGCCCGCTTCGAGCGAGGAATACGCGCTCCCGTCGACGACGTAGAGCGCGTGAACGCGTGCGTCGTACTGTGCGGCGAGATCGAGCGCGTGTTCGATCGCCGCGTCGGACGCCGGACTGCCGTCAGTCGGAACGAGAATCTCGGAGTACATTTCGGACGACGGTACGGTCGAAGTGATTAAAAACCCGATCACCGCGGTCGGCGGCGGACCCACTGACCGCGAACCGGTCGCCTACTTCAAGCGTTCCTGCAGGAATGAAGGGTGTGCAGCAGTGACCCCGTCGATCGCCAGCAGCTTCTCGGAGATGACGTCGCCGAGTTCGTCGCCGTCGCCGGCGCGGACCTCGGCCATCAGCATGTGGTCACCGGATGAGGTGTACAGCGCCTGTATCTCGTTGAGTTCCTTCAGCTTGCGGGTCGCACCCACGTACTGACCGGAGTCGACGTCCATTCCGACCATCGCGATCGACTGCGACGAGAGTTTCTTCGGATCGATCTCCGCCGAATATCCCACGATCACGCCCTTCTCTTCGAGGCGGTCGATGTACTTTCGTACCGTCGGCTTCGAGACGTCGGCTCTGTCGGCGATCTCCGCACAGGAGGCCTGCGCGTCCTCCTCTAGCACAGACAGGATCCGTTCTTCCGTCGATACCGTACTCATAGCTACTGGTTTGTCGCCATGGAAAAAATACCTTGCGAATAGAAAAACAAGACGAACGGACAACGAATCAGAGCGGGATCGACCGGATGTTCCGGTCTCTACCCGTGTCAGGCGTGCTTGTCGAGGAACTGGTCGTGAGAGCGCTCCCACTCGTAGTCGTCATCCCAGTAGCGCTCGGCGAGCGGCTCCTCGGGCATCTCGCCGATGGCCTGCTTTTCCTCGCCGTAGGACGGGCGGTCCTCGTCGACGTAGTAGCGGCCGGTGAGTACCTCACCCTCGTACAGCGACTCCTCGGTCTCGCGCATCATCTCCGCGGCCTCGACGCGATCCGTCTTGTCGAAGTCGTAGTCGTCGGACTCGTTCACGTCGATGTACGGGACGTACTGACGCGCGTCCTTGTTCCAGGTCGGACACTGGGTGAGGAAGTCGACGTGCGCGAAGCCGTCGTGCTCGATCGCCTCGATGATGATCTCCTTCGCCTGGTTCGGGTTGACCGCGGCGGTGCGGGCGACGTAGGAGGCACCGGCGTTGAGCGACAGCGAGAGTGGCTTGAGTGGCTCCTTAGCGCTGCCGGACGGCTGCGTCTTCGATTTGTGGCCCTTCGGACTGGTGGGGGACGTCTGTCCCTTCGTGAGGCCGAAGATCTCGTTGTTGAAGACGATGTACGTCATGTCGTGGTTCTCCCGAGCAGTGTGGAGGAAGTGGTTCCCGCCGATCCCGTACCCGTCGCCGTCGCCGCCGGCGGCGATGACTTCGAGATCCGGGTTGGCGAGCTTCGCGGCGCGGGCCACGGGCAGCGAGCGCCCGTGGATCGTGTGGAACCCGTACGTGTCGAGATAGCTGTTCAGCTTGCCGGAACAGCCGATCCCGGTACACAGAAGAGTCTCCTCGGGCGTGCGCCCGACCTCGGGTAGGGCCTGTTTCAGCGCCTTCAGGACGCTGAAGTCACCGCAGCCCGGACACCACGTCGGCTGCGGCTCGACGCCGGGGGTGTACTCGTCGCGGTCGATCTCTCGCTCCTCTCCGATTGCTGAAAACGTGCTCATTGTTAGTCACCTGCGGCTGGGACGAAGGTGGTCTGATGGCCGGACGCGTCGCCGTCGTCCTCGATAATGGCGGTCTCGAACCCGTCGACGATCTCCGCCGGCTCGAACGGGTTCCCGTTGTACTTCAGCAGGCTCGACAGCTTCTCGCCGTAGCGGCCGAGGTTCTTCTGGATGAGCCCGCGGAACTGTCCCGAGGCGGTCATCTCGACGACGAGCACCTCGTCGACGCTCTCGACGAACGCCTCGACCTGCTCGGTCGGGAACGGGAGCATGTCGGAGACGCCGTACGACTTCACGGAGACGCCCGCATCGTTGAGTCGTCCGACGGCCTCCTCGACGGTTCCCTGTTGGCTCCCGAAGGTGAGGATGCCGTACTGGGCGTCCTCGGGACCGGTGTACGAACCGGTGTCCTCCTGATCGAGGTCCGCGCGGATCGCCTCCAGCTTCTGGGTCCGCCGGTCGATCTGCGCGACGCGGTTGTCCGGCGACTCCTCGATGTGGCCGGTCGGGCTGTGCTCGTTGCCGGTCGCGAGGAAGCGACCGCCCTTCTGACCGGGGATGGACCGGGGGGAGACCCCGTCCTCGACGTCGTGCTGGAACCGGTGGAACTTCCCGTCGGCCGAGTGTGGCTCCTCGGCCAGCGCGTCCTCCGTCAGCGTCTTGCCGAGCGTCGGGTTGGGGTCGCGGTCGAAGTGGCTCTTGGGGACGTTGACGAGCTCGCCGCCGAGCTTCTGGTCGTACAGCAGGATCGACGGTATCTGGTACTCGTAGGCCAGCCGGAAGGCGATCCGCGACTGCGTGTACGCCTCCTCGACGGTCCCGGGCGCCAAGACGACGCGCTGGGAATCGCCCTGTGAGGTGTACAGGACGTGTTCGAGGTCGGACTGCTCCGGCTTCGTCGGCATCCCGGTCGAGGGACCGGCGCGCATGGCCTCGACGAGGACGACGGGCGTCTCCGTCATCTCCGCGAGTCCGAGCGGCTCCGACATCAGCGCGAAGCCACCGCCGGAGGAGCCGGACATGGCCTTGACGCCGGCGTGAGACGCGCCGACCGCGAGCGCGGCCGCCGCGATCTCGTCTTCGACCTGCTCCGAGATCCCGCCGAGTTTCGGCAGGTGCTTCGTCATGATAGTGAACACCTCGGTCCACGGCGTCATCGGGTAGCCGGCGATGAACCGGCAGCCCTCGTCGATAGCGCCGTAGGAGATGGCGTCCGACCCGGACATGAGCAGTTGGGTCTCGTCGTGTTCGCCCGTCGGGACGGTCACGTCGGGCGCGTCGATATCGTACTCCTCCTGGACCTGATTGTACGCGGTCTCTAGGATCTCCAGGTTCGGATCGAGGATCTTCTCCGGCATCGCGTCGCGCATGAGGTCCTCGACGTGCTCGGGGTCCATCCCGATCAGCGCGAGGGTCGCGCCGACACCGGCGGTGTTCCGCATCACTTCCCGGCCCATGTCACGGGCGAGTCCGCGGAGATCGAGCGGGTAGACGTGCCAGTTGTTCTCTTCGGCGCGCTCCTCGAAGTTCGGGATCTCGGAGGCGTCGAGCAGGCCCTCGTCGTACACGATGACGCCGCCCTCGCGAAGCTCGTCGAGATTCTCGGAGAGCGGTTTGATCTCTTCGTTCCCGTAGACGGATTCCTCCTGCGGGTTGCGAGCGAACGAGTCGCCGAGCGCCAGCAGGAAGTTGTAGCCGTCTCCGCGGGACTGTACCGGGTCCCCGGACGCGCGAATCTCGGTGTACGTGTGGCCCCCGCGGATCCGCGACGGGTAGTGGCGATGCGTGAAGACGTTCAGCCCCGAGCGCATCAGGGCCTTTGCGAAGTTCTGGCTCGTCGACGCGATCCCGTCACCGGATCCCCCCGATATTCGCCAGATGAGTTCATCATCAGTCATAGTGGTATGTGAGCCCGTGTAGGCCTCGTGGCTTGACTTTGTGTTGGTTACCTCTTAGTGCTTGCTATGGAATCACAAGGGACGATCGTGAAGAACCCGAAACGAGCCGCCGGCGGCGACGCGGTTCCGCACCCTTTTAGCCGCCGCCACACCGACCGAGGGCATGCTCACGTTCATCGGACTCGGCCTCTACGACGAGCGGTCGGTCACCGTCGAGGGACGCGAGGCGATCCGGGCGGCCGATCGCGTCTTCGCCGAGTTCTACACCAGCAGGCTCGTCGGCGCGGACGTGGCCGATCTGGACGCGTACCACGGCGTCGAGATCGAGGTGCGTCCGCGCGAGGGCGTCGAACGAGATCCGGGGCCGGTCCTCGACGCGGCCACGGACGGGGACGCCGCGTTCCTGACGGCCGGTGATACGATGATCTCCACGACCCACACGGACCTCCGACTCCGCGCCGAGGAACGCGGGATCGACACGCGCGTGATCCACGGCGTGACAGCGCAATCGGCCGCGTCGAGCCTCACGGGGCTTCAGAATTACCGGTTCGGCAAGGCGACGACGCTCCCGTTCCCGTACGCACACGGCGGCGACGACGTCCCACAGAGCGTGGTCGAGACGATCGAGGCGAACCGCGAGCGCGGGCTCCACACGGTCGTGTATCTGGACATCAAAGTCGGCACCGGCCCGACCGGTCTCGACCCCGACCACGAGGAGTACATGACCGCCGATGTCGCGGCCGAGCTGCTCGCCGACGGCTGGGCAGACGAGCTGGCGGTCGTCGTCGCCCGCGCGGGGTCGCCGGACGCCGTCGTCGAGGCGGATCGACTCTCCGAGCTCGCCGGCCGCGACTTCGGCGATCCGCTCCACCTGCTCGTGATCCCCGGCGACCTCCATCACGTGGAAGCCGACGCGCTCGCCGGGCTGGCGGGCGCGCCGTCGGAGCTGCTCGGGGAGTGAACGATCGAGGAACGGCCGAGTGCGTACCCGGATCCGCGACCCCACGTTTGATATTACTGGTTCACGTTACCGCGTCACATGGATACGACGACAGTCGAGGCGGTCATGTCGACGGACCTCGTCACGATCGGGCCGGGCGCCACGGCCGCCGACGCCGCGGCGCGAATGCTCGAAACCGGTGTGAGTTCGATTCTCGTCGTCGATGACGGGCGGCTCGCGGGACTGATCACCGCCACCGACTTCGTCACGCTCGTCCGGGAGAACGACCCCGAAGACGAGACGCCGGTCGACGCGTTCATGACACGCGACGTCGTCACTATCGGCCCCGACGACACGGTCGAGGAACTGGCCGAACCGACGGCGCACGGATACACACATCTACCGGTGACCGCCGAGAACGACGAACTGATCGGCATGGTCTCGACGACCGATCTCACCGCGTTCCTCTCGGCGGTTCGGTAGCAACGTGTGAACGGAATCCTCCGTTGCGCATTCCGGAAGAGTAATCAGATGTGATAGCACACGTCACAGCATGGACCTAAACGATCGGACCCGCGTCAGCGACATCATGTCGACGCCACTGGAGACGATCGGTGCGGACGAGCCGCTTCGGGACGCGGCTCGGCGGATGCACGCCGACGGGATCAGCGCGCTCGTCGTGACGACCGGCGGCGGCTGTATCGTCACCCAGAGCGACATCATCGGCGCGGTCGCCGAGGAGCGCGACATCGAGTCGACGACCGTCCGCGACGTGATGACCGAGAACGTCGAGACCGTGACGCCCGACCTCATGATGGAGGAAGTCGCGGCGATGATGACGATGTACGGCGTCAAACACCTCCCGGTCGTCGACGACGACTACGTCGGGATGGTCTCGTCGACGGACGTGGCCGAGCACCTCTCGTGACGACCTGACGAGCCGGTCGCACCGGGTCACAGGATCAACAGCGGAACGCCCGCGGCGACGCCGGCGGCGATCAACACGAGGTTCCAGACCAACACCGGTCGAACGAGTTCGCGCGCGACGCTCGCAGCGAAGGCCGTCTTCACGAGGATGCTCGCGACCGTTCCGGCGATCACGCCGGCGACCGCGGTGTCGACGGTTATCTGTCCGGTTCCGAGCAGTGACACCGCGGTCGCCGTCGAGGTCCCCGACGAAACCAGCCCCGAGAGGAACGAGGTCGCGACGAACCCGCCCGCACCGAACGCGCGCTCTGCGCCCGCGGAGGCGAGAAGCACCGCGAGGAACAACGCGCCGAAAGTGAGCGCGTTCTGCAGGCTGAACGGCGACGTGAGGTCGGTCTCTATCGGCGTCTCCCAGTCGCTCTGCCACACCGCCACGGCCACCCCGACGACCGTGATCGCCCCGAGGGGCACGCCGACGACGAGGGCCGCGTCCGGCACGAAGACCGCGACGACCGCCGCGTTCCGGAGCGCCATCGCCGCGTTCGCGAGCAGGATCGACCCGACGGCGATGCCGTGGAGGTCCGCGTGACCCCGCGCCCGCTTGGCCATCTCGGCGACGACCGCGGTGGAGTTCACGAGGCCGCCGAAGAAGCCGGTGACCGCGTAGCCGCGGCTCTGGTACCGCTTCACGAGCACGTAGTTCACGAAACCGATACCGCTGACCGCGACGACGAGCGACCAGACGAGCCGCGGTTGGATCGCCCCCCACGGATCGACGGTCTCCGCCGGAAGCAGCGGGAAGACGACGAACGCGAGGATCGTGAACTCGACGGCGCTCCGAACCTCCTCTCTGGAGAGCCCCCACGCGAACTGGTGTAGCTCGCGTTTCAACACGAGCAGCAGCGAGGAGAGCACGGCCACCGTCACCGCCTCGATGAAGAACTCGTTCGCGACGAGCGCCCCGACCCCGTACGTGACGAGCATCGAGACGGAGGTCGTGAGCGAGAGCCCGTCGACATCGGGCTCGACGAAGCTTCGGACCGCAAGCAGCACCGCGATCGCGACGATGAGGATCCCCCCGACGATCAGGAGCCCGTCGCTGCCGACGAGAGAGAACACCGCGGCCGCGAGGCTGATCAGCGCGAACGTCCGGATCCCGGCCGACTTATGAGACCACTCCCGCTCCAGTCCGAGGAACATCCCGAGCGCCGTCGCCAACACCAGCCTCGCGACGTTCGTCTGGAGGTACACGAGCGGGTCGACGGCGTCTACCACCGGCACCCCCTCCGTCGAGTCGCGACCCGGCGTCTGTCGGCCGCCGAGGCAGTACCGCGCATGCGCCGAACCACGCGACAGCGACGCCTATAACTTGCTATCACCACACTCAGCGCGTCGGACGCGCCTCCGTTCACCGGTTCGTCGGCTCTCGCGGGAGGTCGAGTGACTCGGTGAGGTCGTGTTCCTCGCCCGTGAGGAGGTAGAGCACGTCTTCGAGGACGACGACGAGCTCGGGCATCTGCCGCACCACGAGGAACGTTATCCCGACGAGCGCGACGACCGCGAGGAGCTGGCTCATGATCCGGTCGGAGATCAGAAATGAGACGCGGTACGGGTCGGTCGCGCCGAACATCGTCAACACGAGGTCCGGGTACCAGTGCATATACTGGTTGCCGGCGACGACGGAGATGAACGTAGTTCTGAGGATATTGAGGACGTAGATGAGCGGGAGCGACACCGCGAGCGCGCGGAGCTTCCGCGACAGCGGGGCCTCCACGGCGGCGACCAATCCGCCGAAGATGGCCATACTCCCGAGCCCCGTACACGCCAGCACGATATGGATGACGACAGTGTGGCCGTCCTCAAGCGTCCAAGAGTACGCCGCGTCGTATCCCTCGCTGCTCGTCACCGCTTCGGGCGCGTATCCGAGTAGGTCGATGAGCGCCCCCGTTTGGCTCGCGACGATCTCGATCAGCACCCGCCGCGGCTCCGGGACCGCCACACCGCCGACCGTGAACGCGGGGATCGTCTCGAACGGGAGGTAGATGAACAGCATGATCGAAATCGCTCGCGTGAGCGTGAAAAGGGACGCGCGGCCGCTGTACAACAGGTATCCGGCGTACACGCTGGCGGGAAATCCCACGAGTGCGAGGATCGACTCGACGTAGCTCTGGTGTTCGAACGCGAAGTACGGCACCGTCGACAGCCAGAACAGTCCGAACAGTACCCACGTCCCGGCTGCGAGCGTGCGACCGACCGCCAGTCCGCGGCTGTCGAGCAGCCACGCGGCGGCGAATAAGATCGCGACGATCCACGCGAACGTGAACGTGTCCGGGACCAGACTCATGATCGCCGGCACGCCGGGACCGAACATATCCGATTCGTCGGTCGTCGTCGGATAAAGCCCTTGTCGTTGCCGACGGTGCCTCGGGTATCGGAGCGCGGATCGCCGACGGACGACGGTCTACCGCCGTTCGGGTCGGTTAACGCTCCTCGCTGTCGAGCACGCGGATCTGGTCGCCGCGGACGGTGACCGGAATGGGGACGGTCGCTTCGTACAGCTCAACGGTCACCTGATCTTTGCCTTCGTCAATCCGCTGAACGCGAGCCTTCTCGCCCTTGAACGGACCGGCGATCAGCTCGACGATGTCGCCCTCAGCGATCCCCTCGACGTCGGGAGTCGGCGAGAGGAAGTGCTCGACCTCTGAGAAGGGACTCCGCGCCGGGCCGTCCGATCCTTGGATCACGCCACGAGCGTGCGGGATCTCGTCGAGGATTCGAGCGAACACGCTCCCGTCCGTGGCTTCGACCATCACGTAGCTCGTGAGTTGGTCGGGGGCGATGACCGCCTGAATCTCCGGCATCTCCTTTTCGGCGAGCATGTCGGCGACGGTCCGCTCCTGGCTCGCGGTGGTCTTGACCGAGAAGATCGGCATTACGCGCCGACCCCCGGCAGGAGGCTCATGATCGCGAACATCAGGAAGCCGATGAAGCCGATGAGGAGGATACCCGCGCCGGCGATCTTCGACACCTGAAGAAACTCGTCGGTGCTCGGCGTGCTCGCCAGCTTCAGCACCCGAATGTAGCTGTTGAGGTCGTACGGAACGTCCATGTTACGAGCGGCTTCGAGACGAGACGGTTTTTACCTTTTGATGACGGGCTGTCGGCGGATCGACGTCCGCCCGGAGAAATCGCGGGCGGAGGCGTCGGACAGCACGTCCGCCTCGGAGGGAACGCCCAGTTCGAAAATCGCTCGGTTCGAAAGACTCTATCTCGGTCGAGGGTCGGACCGTACGGCGTCGGTCACTCCACGTAGTCGATGTCTTCGACCTCGGACGCGCCCTCCGGCGCTTCGCCGTTGCGGCCGTAGATCTGCGGGGACTCCACGCCGGTCACGACGATCATCGTCCGCATCTCGCCTTCCAGATCGTCGTCGACGGAGGTTCCCCAGATGATCCGCGCGTCGGGGTCGATCCGGTCGTAGATCTCCTCGACGACTCCCTCGGCCTCCTCGATGGACATGTCGGTGCCGCCCGTGACGTTGACCAGCGCGGAGTTCGCGCCGGAGATGTCGACGTCGAGCAGCGGCGAGCGGAGCGCCGACTTCACCGAATCCTGCGCCTTCGAATCGGAGTCTGACTCGCCGAGTCCGATCATCGCGACGCCGCCTTTCTCCATGACGGTGCGAACGTCGGCGAAGTCGAGGTTCACCAGGCCGGGCATAGTGATCAGTTCGGTGATACCCTTCACCGAGCGCATGAGCACCTCGTCGGACACCTTGAACGCCTGTCGAACGGGGAGCTTCCCGACCGCGTCGAGCAGGCGGTCGTTGGGGACGACGATGACGGTGTCGCTCACGTCACGGAGGCGTTCGAGGCCGGCCTCGGCGTTCGTTCGGCGAACCTCGCCCTCGGCGGTGAACGGGGTCGTGACGATGGCGATGGTCAGGGCCCCCGACTCGCGGGCGGCCTTCGCGACCACCGGGGCGGAGCCGGTCCCGGTGCCGCCGCCGAGGCCGGCGGTGACGAACACCATGTCGGAGCCGTCGATCGCGTCCTGGATCTCCTCTTGGGACTCGATGGCGGCCTCCTCGCCGACCTGTGGGAGCGAGCCGGCACCGCGGCCCTGCGTCTTCTGCTGGCCCATGAGGATCTTCGTGTCCGCCTCGATGTTGACGAGGTGCTGAACGTCCGTGTTAGCGGCGACGAGCTTCGCGCCGTGGATTCCCTCCTCTGTCATCCGGTTGACGGTGTTGCCGCCGGCCCCGCCGCAGCCGACCACCGTGATGTTCGTCTGGAGGTCTTGGAGAACGTCCTGCAACTCGTCGTCGGTCATCGTCCCGGTCTGTGGCGGTGCACCGGCGGTTCCGTCGCCGGCGCCGGCATCGGTGCCGGCCTCCCCGGCGTCGTCGGCCGGGGCTTCCTCGGCTTCGTCGATGGCGTCCTCTACGATAGAGTCCATTATGTGGTGTGGTTGCGACCCGGACGTATTTATTTTTGCCCGATCGTCTGACGATGGTCGGACGAACTCCGCCGATCGGAGCCCGCCGTGCGGCCTTCGGCCGCGGGGTGATCAGGTGTGACGCTCGTCGGCTCCGGTCGTCGCGGTCGAAAAACGGTCGACTCGCGTCCGCGACACGTCCGCCGGCTCGATCGTCTCGCCGTCGACGGCGACCGGCTCACCGTCGGCGAGCCGCCCGAACGCCGGCCCCTCCGGGACGCCCCGATCGGCGGCGAGCGACGGGTCGAAGGCCGTCTCTCGCGCGACGACGGCCGTCGGTTCGGCGGCGGTCGGCCCGACGTCGACCGCGTCGCCGACCTCGATATCCGAGCCGCACTCGACATCCGCGTTGACCTCGACATCCGCGTCGCCGTACTCGATATCGACCGCGTCGTACCGGCGCTCTAAGACGGTCGCGAGTTCGGCGACGAGGTCGGCGTATCCGGGCGTCTCGGTGCCGGTCGCGAACGCACATCGATCGACGGCTCGCGTCCCGGCCTGATCGGTCTCGAAGGCGACGGCGGTCGCCTCGACCGCCGCGCGGGCCGCAGCCGAGTCTACACCCTGGGCCCGCGACAGCAGTGCCGCTGGCAGCTCGCGGACTCGGATCGCGTCGGGACCCGCCGACGCGGGAGTGACCTCGCCGAACCGGAGCCCGTCGTCGACCGTCGCGAGATCGGTCTCCAGCCGCTCCACGAGCGCGAGCGGCCTGTCGCCGACCGTCCGGACCCACGTCTCGCTCACGACGCGGTAGCCGAGGTCGTCGATCACCGACGAGAGTGCGGGCCTGTCGCCCTCGACAACGGCGAGGTCAGCCCGGCTCCGCTCGAAGGCCCGTTCGATCACGTCCCGGTTCGCGTCGGGCGCGCCCATCTCACCGAGGGACCAGTCCGCGCCGACGTGGCCGACCGCCCACGCTGTCTCGCGAACTATCCGCGTGAACCGCGGGGCGTAGTGGCCGCCGCCGAAGCCGACGACGTGACGAGGGTCTGCCTCCCCGTCACCGGAGCCCGACGCGTGTAAGTCCGGCCCCGTCCCCCGCAGATCGAGGACCGCTCGCGCGACCGCGCGGGCGGCGTCCGTGTCCCTCCACTGCGGCTCGTCCGAGCCGAGTTCGACGAACAGCGAGGGGACCGACACGTCCGTCGGCCCGTGGTGCGTACACTCGATCCCCACATCGTACCCCGCCGGCGCGTGCGTCGCCAACGCTGCGATCACACGCTTTTCCGCGCCGGGCGCGGCCCGTGAGAGCGTCTCCGGCTCCCCGCCGTACGGCGCGGGACCGAAGTTCCCGGTGACGTGTGCGGTCAACAGCTCGCCGCTGTCCCCGGAGTGCCGAGAGACGAATACGAGGAACTCCGGGGCTTCGCCGTCCGTTTCGAACGCGTCCGTCGGGTCGTCCAGATCGATGTGGAGGCCGTCGAACTCGCGAAGCTCGAAGCCGTCGGTTCGATAGTAGGCGCCGCCGCCCGCCGCGTCGGGGCGCGCCGTGTCCTCGCGAGACTCCCAGTCGCCGATCGAAAGCAGCTGCTCTCCGATGCGTACCGAGGCGCTGTCGGCCCGACTCACGACGATCGCTATCACGCCCGCCGCTCCGGGGGCGGCACCCGAATAGCCGTCGGTTCGCCAACGGGGGCGACGCGCGCAGGCGGACGGAGGTGACGCACGCAGGCATGACGGAGGTGACGCGCGCAGACGGGCGACGACCGAAAGGCGCTTTTCGCGGGCCCGCGAGCCTCGGGTATGATCACGGTCGCGCTGGCGGGGAAGCCGAACGCCGGCAAGTCCACCTTCTACACCGCCGCGACGATGGCCGACGCCGACGTCGCGAACTACCCGTTCACGACGATCGACGCCAACCGCGGAGTGACTCACGTCCGGACCGAGTGTCCCTGTCTCGACCGCGATGAGCGCTGCGGCAACGAGCGCTGTCGCGGCGGCAAACGGTACGTCCCGATCGAACTCCTCGACGTGGCCGGGCTCGTCCCGGGCGCGCACGAGGGAAAGGGCCTCGGAAATCAGTTCCTCGACGAGCTGACGAACGCGGACGTGGTGGTGAACGTCGTCGACGCCTCCGGGGCGACGAACGCCGAGGGCGAGCCGGTCGAGCCCGGGAGCCGCGACCCGCTCGACGACGTCGACTTCATCGAAGAGGAGATGGACCTGTGGCTCACGGGGATCGTCGACCGCAACTGGGAGAGCGTCGAGCGCAAGTCGCGCTCGCCCGAGTTCGACCTGGAAGCGGCGCTCACGGAGATGCTCACGGGGTTCGGCGCGAGCGAACACGACGTGACGGCGGTGCTCCGCGGACTGGACTACCCCGGCGACCCGAAGGCGTGGACCGACGGCGACCGAGAGACGCTGGCGCGGGCGGTCCGCCGCCGGACCAAGCCGATCGTCGTCGTCGCAAACAAGGTCGACGCCGCGCCGGCGGGCGCGATCGACCGCATCCGCGACGGGACCGACAAGCCGGTGATCCCCGCGACCGCGGACGGCGAGCGCGCCCTTCGCCGCGCCGCCGAGGCCGGCGTTGTCGACTACGATCCGGGCGACGAGACGTTCGAGACCGTCGGCGACGTCTCCGAGAGCCAGCGGGCGGGACTCGACGCGATCGCCGACGCGATGGCCGCTCACGGCGGGACGGGCGTGCAGAGGGCGCTGAACTCGGCCGTCTACGGCCTCCTCGATCGGATCACGGTGTACCCGGTGCAGGACGCCTCGAAGTGGACGGACGGCACCGGGAACGTCCTCCCCGACGCGTTCCTTTTGCCCGCCGGCTCGACGCCGCGAGACCTGGCGTACGCCGTCCACACCGACATCGGCGAGGGGTACCTCCACGCGGTCGACGCGCGCTCCTCTCGGCGGATCGGAGAGGACCGAGAGCTGTCGGAGGGAGACGTGATCAAGATCGTCTCGACGGCGGGGCCGTGACCCGCCCCGGAGGCCCGAGGCGTCGGGTGCGCCCTCCGTGCGATCGATAGACACATCCGGTACCGGAGAGAGGGGTCGGTAGACACCGGTCATGCTGGGGCTCGAACACGACTTCCGGATCGTCGACACCCGGGCGACGCTCGATCCCGACGAGTCGTCTGTCGCGACCCACGGACGGGACATCTCGCCGGAGCGGCTGGAGCGGGAGATGCTTCAGGCCGGGATCGTCCGCGCCGTCGCGAGCCCCGGCCAGCGCGCACCCGGTCGGAGCTACCTCCGGGCGAACAACGCCGTCGCGCGCCTCTCCATCGATCGCCCCTTCGTCGCGTTCGCTCGCCTCAACGGTCCGCGGGACGCCGGGACCGGCCCGATGTCCGTCGTTCGCAACCTCCGCGCGGAGCGCGAGGACCACCACGCTCGCCCGGACGACGTCGAGCAATACTCCTACGACGACCGATTCCACGGGTTCACGCTCGCGCCGTCCGTCGACGGGCTCCCGAACGAGGACGTGTTGACGCGGCTGGAGGAGGCGGACCTTCCGCTCATCGTCCACGCCGGGAAGCGGTTCCCGCCGGCGGCGGTCGAGACGGAGCTGCTCGGCTACGACCTCCCCGTGGTGCTCGGGAGCTTCGGCGGCCACCCGCTCGACGCGGACCTGATGGGCGAGACGCTCGACCTCCTCGACGAGCACGACCGACTGTACGTCGACACGACCGCCGTGCGCTACCGCGAGGTGCTCGAACGCGGCATCTTGGAGCACCCCGACCGCGTGCTGTTCGGCTCCGGCGCGCCCGACGCGCACCCGAACGTCGGCGTGATGGAGGTGCTCACGCTCGACGTCTCCGAGGACCTGATGCGCCGGGTGTTCGCGAAGAACCCGGTACGGCTGGTGCCCGCGCTCGCCGAGGGCGCGGACGTCTGACCCGAACGACTCCCGACCCGAGACGGTAGCCACTTGTCGTCGCATCGCCGACTCGCCGTCAATGACCGACGCCGAACCCCCACACGTCGAGGTCGTCCGCGCGACCGGTCACGAACACGTCACGGCCGAGCACGCGAGCACGGTCGAGTTCACCACCGACGACTGGCTCACGCCCGCGGGCGACTGCATCGTCGGCGTCGCGGCCGACCGCGCCCCGCGAGACTTCTCGGCCGAGTTCCGGGAGGCGTGCCGAGACGCGGACGCGACGATCACGGCAGAGATCGCGGTGGGATCGCCCGACAGCGAGACGGTCGAACTCGACGAGACCGTCCACTCGGAAACTATCGTCGGCCGCGGCGACCCCGAGTTGACCCTCCTCGACGACCGCTCGATGGTCGGCCGGACGAGCGCGTACACCGACGACGAGCGGACGATGTTCGTCGAGGGTGACGCCGCGGCCGGCGACCTCGACCGCGACCTCGTCGCTGCGCTCGCGGCCGGCGCACCGGCGGCGCTACGGCTGACGGTCGAGCCGAGCGAGTGACCGCTTCCGCGTCGAGCGTCACTCGACGACCGGCAGGTCAGCCCGGCTCCCCTTCGGCACGACGGAGCGAAGCTCGTCGTAGAGGTAGAGCCCGACGCCGATCGGGACCCGTTCGCCGGCGATCTCGCGGGTCGCGATCAGGTATCCCCAGTCGCCGTCCCACTCGGGGAGGTCCTGATCCTCGCCGGCCGCGAACCGGGCGGCCCGTTCGGGGTCCAGTTCGATCACGTTTCGCGTCGCGTGTGCGCCGAACCGCGACACCGCCCGGCCGGTGGGTTTCCAGTGCTCCTGTCGCGTCCGGAGGAACGTCATTCCGACCGCCTCCACCTCGCTGGGATCGGTCGCCTCCCCGTTGAATATCCATATCTTCCCGGCCCCCTTCTCCCAGAAGCTGTACCCCTCGAAGACGTCAGGTCCGATCCCGAACCGCTCTCGCCACCAGTCGAGCACCTCGGCACGGCTCGCGCGCCCCTCGACCACCCGGTCCGCCGGCGTCTCGGGGAGCCGGTCGAACCGCTGGCCGTCGTTGGTCGGGTCGACCGGCTCGTCGCCGTCGCTGCGGTCGCTCACGCCGCCACCTCCGTCTCGTCGACCGGCTCGTCGCGGCCGTCACCGTCGGGATCTCCTCCGTCGACCCGAAGCTTCGCACAGAAGAACCCGCCCGTGTCGTTTCGGTGCGGGTAGATCCGCTTCGCGCGGGTCACGGACTCGTCGTAGGTCTCGCCCTCCCACTCGGTGACGCCCGGATCGGTTTCGAGCGGGAGGTCGAACTCGACTATCTCACACGCCTCGTTCGCGAGGACGTGGTCGAGGACGGCCTCGTTCTCCTCGGGCGCGAACGTGCACGTCGAGTAGACGACGGTGCCGCCCGGACGGGTCGCCTGCACGGCGCGCGCGAGGATTCCCTTTTGCACCCCGGCGACGCCGTGGACGTGGTCCAGCGTCCACTGGTCGAGCACGTCCGGGTTCTTCCGGCAGGTGCCCTCACACGAGCAGGGCGCGTCGACCAGCGCGCGGTCGAACGCGTCGAACGCGAGCGGCTTCAGAGAGTAGTTCCGCGCGTCCTGATTCGTGACGACCGCGTTCGTCACGCCGAGACGCTCGGCGTTGTGCCGCAGCGCCGAGATCCGCCCGAGGCTGTTGTCGTTGGCGACGACGGTCCCCTCGTCGTTCATGGCGTCGGCGATCTGGGTCGTCTTGCTTCCCGGGGCCGCACAGGCGTCCCAGACGCGCTCTCCGGGTTGCGGATCGAGCGCGAGCCCCGGGAGCACGGAGACCTCCTCCTGTCCGTGGGTCCAGCCGTGGACGTACGGCCAGTTCCCGCCGGGGTTCCCGTCGGGGAGCCGAAAGAGCCCGTCGTGCCAGTCGACCGGCTCGTAGGCCACCCCCTCCTCCTCGAACGCCTCGCTGACGCGCGCCGGCGAGGCGGCGATCCCGTTCGCGCGCACGACCGACGGCAGCGGGCGGTCACACGCCGCACGGAACGCGTCGACGTCGTCGACGAGCGACTCGTACCGGTCGAGCGGATTCATGGTCCGTGTTTCTCACCGGGGCGTTAGTCGGTTTCGGGACGGGCCGACGTGCGTTCGGCGGAGCGACCTCCGGCGTGACGGGAAACGCGTCCGAACCTCAGCATCCCGCCCCACCTTTAGGTCGGTCGGCGACGTACCGCCGCACATGGCGCGCATCTCCGTTCTCGACGACGAGGTATCGCTGTCCGAACCGACTCTCGTGGAGGGGTTCCCCGGCGTGGGGCTCGTCGGAAAGATCGCGACCGATCACATGATCGAGGCACACGAGATGGTCCACTACGCCAACGTCCACTGCGACGGCCTGCCGCGGGTGGCGGTGTACCGCGAGTCGGACCCGGCGGTGACGACGCCGGTGCGGCTGTACGCCGACCCGGAGCGCGACCTCATCGCGCTCCGCAGCGACGTTCCGGTCCACCCGAACGCGGCCACCGAGGTCGCGAACTGCCTCGACGGCTGGTTCGACGAGACGGAGGCGTTTCCGGTGTTCCTCTCGGGGCTCGGGCGCGAGAAGGGAGAAGAGCCACCGGCGCTGTACGGGATCGCGACCGGCGACGGCGGCGACGCGCTGTCGCGTGCGACGGTCGACGACCCCCCGGAGTCGGGACTCGTCTCCGGGCCGACCGGCGCGATGCTCGCGGCGTCGCTGGAGCGCGGCCGCGACGCCGTCGGGCTCATCGTCGAATCCGACCCGCAGTTCCCGGACCCGGAGGCCGCTCGGGTCCTCATTCGGGACGGCATCGACCCGATCGCCGGGACCGAGACGCCGACCGACGGCCTCGTCGATCAGGCGACCGAGATCCGCGACGCGAAACAGCAGCTCGCAGAGCAGATGCGACAGGCGAACGAGGAGAGTTCGCAGGCGGAGCCGCTGAAGATGTTTCAGTGACGGACGCGACCTAGTCGTCGCGCTCGCGTCCCGTCCCTCCGCCGGACCCATCGACTCCGTCCTCCAGCTCGTCGAGGATGGGACGGTACTTGAGCTGGACCTCGTCCCACTCGCGGTCGGGGTCGGAGTCGGAGACGATCCCGACGCCGGCGAACAGCGTCGCGCGGCGGGGACGCGCGACCGCCGACCGTATCGCGACCGCGAACGCGCCGTTGCCGGCGGCGTCGATCCAGCCGACCGGCGCGGCGTACCACCCGCGGTCGAACGGCTCCGTCTCGCGGATGGTGTCGAGCGCTCGATCCGGGGGGAGCCCGCCGACTGCGGGCGTCGGATGCAGCGCTTCGACCAGTTCGAGGACGTGGCGGTCGTCGCCGAGCTTCGCAGTGATCGGAGTGTGCAGGTGTTGGACCGTAGCGAGCCGTCGGACGCGTCGATCTCCGGCCGAGATCGAGGCCGCGAACGGTTCCAGCTGCTCGCGGACCGTCTCCGCGACCAGCTCGTGTTCGTGGACGTTCTTGGTGTCAGCGAGTAGCTCTCGCGCGAGCCACTCGTCCTCTTCGGGGGTCTCGCCGCGGCCGGTGGTGCCGGCGAGCGCGTCCGTCTCCACCGTCCGGCCACGCAGCGCGACCAACCGCTCGGGGGTCGCGCCGAAGAAGGCGCTCCCCCGGCTGTCACCGTCGGGCTCGAAGTAGTACCGGTGACAGTCCGGGTACTTCTCGGCGAGTCGATCCAGCGTCGCCGCGCGCGGGAACGGGGCAGACAGCTCCGCCTCCAGCGCCTGCGCGAGCACGACCTTCCGTAAGTCGCCGCCGCGGATGCGGTCGACCGCGGCTTCGACGCCCGTACGCCACGCCTCGCGGCTCGTGGTGCGGTGGCTCGTCGATATCCCGGGACGCGGGGGCCGCTCCGCGGTCGTATCGAGGCCAGAAAGACGAGCGACCTCGGATTCGAGGCGGGATTCGACGTCGGGCACGGACGCGTCCGATCCGGTCGCGTTCACCGTCAGCCAGACGCCGTTGTCAGCGAACGTCACCTGCACGCGCGGGAGCACGAACCGAGCCTCCGGAAACGGCTCCCACGGGTCGCCGTCACAGCTTCCGTCGTGGAACGCGAAACCGCCGAACACGCGGGGACGGGCGGCCTCGGTACCGGCGTGCACGTCTCCGGAGTCGAACAGGTCGGTGGCGGCGGTGCGGATCTCGGCGAACCGGTCGACACCGCTTCCGGTCAGCGTCGCGGCCGTTCCGCTGCCGAGCACCAGCGCGTCGTCCGGCGCGTTCCACGTCGTCCGCGGGGCCGGAAGCGCGTCGAACGCCGCCGCGAAGGCCGGCGCGTCGATCTCGGTCGTGCGGCTGACGAGCGACGGCGACGTCGTCGAACGCGCCTGTTCCATTGCGCCGAAGTCGGGGCCGAGGAACCTTTATCCTGACTATCGGGGGAGTCGCTCCGCTCGGCGACCGAGATACGAGCGACCGAACCGCGGCGTGTTCGCTAGCCGTACCGCTCTTCGTTCCAGGGGTTCGCCGTGTCGCTGTAGCCGCGTTTCTCCCAGTAGCCGAGCGCCTTCTCGGTGAGGAACTCGACGCCTGTCACCCACTTCGCGCCCTTGTACGCGTACTTGTGGGGAGTTACGACTCGAATAGGCCCGCCGTGGTCGGCCGGCAGGTCACCGCCGTCGTAGCCGTGCGCGAACAGCACGCCCGGCTCGGTGCACTCGTCGAGCGAGAGGTTCGTCGTGTAGCCGTCGAGCGCGTGGAACATGACGTGTTCGACGTCGTCGTTGAGGCCGGCCCGCTCGGCGATCTCAGCGAACTCGACGCCGGTGAACGTGCAGTCGAACTTGCTCCAGCCGGTGACGCAGTGGAAGTCCTGTCTCTGGGTGACGGCCGGGAGGTCGCGGAACTCCGCGAGCGAGAACGAGCGGGGCTCATCGACGGCACCCCACACCTCGAAGGCGAACGACTCCGCGTCCCACGGGGGGGTCTCGCCTTTCGAGAGCACCGGGAAGCGGTCGGTCTCGCGCTGTCCCGGTGGGAGTCGGTCGTCGCCGTACTCCCGATAAAGCCCGGTGAGATCCGTCGCGTCGTCAGCCGCAGTACCGGTCATGCGACCCGGTTAACGGGGCGCGCACCTATCGGTGTCGTTCGACACCGTGGGAGACCAAAAATATCACTTCAGGCATGGTTGTTCTGAAATATCGAACCTGAGTTAGAAATATTCAAACAGAAATTTTAGAATATTCTGTGTTTGGTTTCTCATATCCGTATCTTCGACGCCACATTTATATACCCATTACCATTACTCCCGGACAGAAAATGCCACGAGTGGAGATAACTGTGCCGGAGCATCTGGAAATGCAGATCGCCCAGATGGTGGAGCAGGGGGAGTTCCTCAACCGAGAGGAGGCGGTCGAGGAGCTGCTTTCGACGGGTATCAAGGCGTACAAGACGAGCGGCCCGCGAGACGACGAAGAGTCGGGCGGCTTCGAGGACGAGGGGATGATGGGCCACGAAGACGAGTACGTGTTCTGACCGGGACGGCGGCGTTTCACTGCGTATGTCCGGGGGGCCGCACTGGCGACGGACGAAAACCGTGCGCACGCCCCTCAACAACGCTTAAAAGGACAAGGACCCGTATTTGAGGGTATGCACAAAGACGAGCTGCTCGAACTCCACGAACAGATGGTGACGATCATGGAGCACTTCCGCGACCACGAAACGGTCGACAGCTCGCTTTTCGATCCGTACGACGAACTCGACGTCGACCCGTCGCACGTCCATAAGTCCAAGAGCGAACACAAACACGCCGTGTTCGTGCTCGGCAACGCCCTCGCGAACGCGATGAGCGAAGACGAGTTCTCGCCCGCCGGTCGCGTCGGCAAGCGGATGGAAGAACTCGCCGACGACGCCGAAAACAAGATCTGAACCGCGCGTCGACAGACGGCCGCGCTCGACCCTCGCTCAGGGCTCCAGCCGGTTCGGATCTCGGGGGAACATGATCGCCTCCTTGATGTTCGAGAGGTCGGCGACCTTCTGCACCAGCCGATCGATACCGAGACCGTAGCCGCCGTGCGGCGGCGTGCCGTAACTCAGCGCCTCGATGTAGAACTCGAAGTTGGCCGTCTCGACCCCCTCCGCCTCCATGACCTCGACCATGCGCTCGACGTCGTGTTCGCGCTGCCCGCCCGACGACAGCTCCTGTCCCTTGTAAATGAGGTCGAACTTCCGGGAGGCGATGTCGTCGTCGTCGACGTCCTGCATGTAGTAGAACTTCTCGTCGGGGTAGCCGACGACGAAGAACGCGGGATGTCCCTGTTCCTCGAAGTGCTCGCCGAGCAGCTTCTCTCCTTTCGTGTCGAGGTCGGTGGGATCGTCCGGGAAGTGACCGTATTCAGTCTCCAAGATGTCGAGCGCTTCGTCGAAGGTGATCCGTGGGAAGTCGTCTTCGGGCACCTGCAGGTCGACGTCGAGCAGACCCAGTTCGCGCTCGGCGTTCTCGGCGACCGCGCGGAGCGCGTACCGCAGCGACTCCTCTTGGACGTCCATCACGTCGTCGTGGTCGTCTATGTACGCCAGTTCGACGTCGAACATCGCGATCTCGGAGACGTGTCGGGAGGTCGCGAAGTCCTCGGCGCGGAACGCGGTACCGGTCTCGTAGACGGCCTCGTAGCCCGACGCCATGAGCATCTGCTTGTACAGCTGCGGGCTCTGCGAGAGGAACGCGTCCTGGTTGTAATAGAGGATGGGGAACAGCTCCGCGCCTCCCTCTGCTCCGCCCTTCGAGATGAGCGGCGTCTTGATGTCGACGAACCCCTCGTCGTCGAACCACTCCTCCATCGCCGTGATAAGCTTCGAGCGCAGCGTGAACACGGCGAGCGTCTCCGGTTTCCGGAGGTCGAGCGCGCGGTTGTCGAGCCGCGTGGAGAGGTCGACCTCGATGTCCTTCGAGATCTCCAGCGGAAGCGGGGAGCCCGCCTCGTCTATGACCTCGTACTCGGTCGGCGCGATCTCGACGCCGCCGGGCGCCTGATCGCTCTCCAGCGGCTCGCCGACGACGCGAACGACGTCTTCGGCGCCGACGTCTTGGACGGCCTCGAACAGGTCCGGCTCGCGCTCCTCCTTGAAGACGATCTGGATGAGCCCCTCGCGGTCGCGCACGATGAGGAAGACGAGGCCGCCCAGATCGCGGATCTCGTGGACGTGGCCGGCGATGGCGACCTCGTCCGCGTCCGGTTCGACAGCCGACGTGTGGATACGCTCGATCATGGAGACGTGAGTTACGTCTCACTGGTCGGGCGGCCGTCATAGGCCTGTCGTCTCGCCGTCGACGGAACCGAACGCACTGGGCGGTCTCGTCCGTGATTCCCGTCGTGTCAGCCGTCGATCGCCGCGCGGACCCGCGCTTCCGCGCGTCGGAGCACGTCTCGAACCGAGAGTCCCGTCGCCTCGGCGACCGCGGCCGCGTCGTCGTACTCGGCGCTGACGTCGTAGACCCCCCCGTCGTCGGTCGACGCGACCTTCACCGACACCTCGTGGTCGGTGCCGTCGACGGTGATCGTCGCCGTTTCGAACGCGCGCTCGGCGATCCACCGGTGGCTCGCTCCCGACTGCCGGACGCCGAGCGTGCCCGTCTCGCGAGCGAGCGCCTCCGCGACCGCCTCGGCGTCGTCCGGGGGACAGATCACCTTCACGAGGTGACCGGGACGCGACTTCTTCATCGTCGTCGGAACGACCGTCACGTCCCTCGCACCGGCCCGCGAGAGCGTCTCGTGGAGCCCGCCGAGCACCTCTGGCGTGGCGTCGTCGAGGTTCGTCTCAAGGACCGCGATATCGTCGCGGACGAGTCCCCCGGCGGTGTCTCGCTCCCCGTCTCCGACGAGGACACGCAACACGTTCGGACGACCCGGGAACGTCACGTCGCCCGCGCCGTATCCGGTGGCGTCGACGGCGAGGGTCGGGACCGAGCCCACGCCCTCGGCGACCGCACCGAGGATCGCCGCGCCCGTGGGCGTCAGCAGTTCGGCGTCGACCGGACCGCCGCGGATCGCGAACCCGGCTCGCTCCGCGATCTCCGCCGTCGCCGGCGCCGGGATCGGATAGGCGCCGTGGGCCATCGTCACCTCGCCGCTTCCGACGGCGACCGGCGTGGTGAGGACGCGGTCCGGATCGAGGTCGTCGAGGAGGAGGGCCGCCCCGACGACGTCCGCGATCGCGTCGTCCGCGCCGACCTCGTGGAAGTGCGTCTCGTCGAGGGGCGTTCCGTGAATCGACGCCTCGGCGCGGCCGAGCAGCTCGAAGGCGTCGAGCGCGAGCGACTCGACCGGCTCGGGTAGCTCCATCGACTCGACGAGCGCGCCGACCTCGGCGTAGCTCCGGGTGACGCCAGCGCCTTCGGCGTGATCGTGACTGTGCTCGCGGTCGTGAGTGTGCTCGTGCTCGCGGTCGTGAGTGTGCTCGTGCTCGCGGTCCTGTCCGTGGCTGTGTCCGCGGGTCCCGCCGTCGCCGTCGTCCGACGGTTCGGTTCCGTCTCCCTCGCGGTCGAGGAGCACGTCGACGGCGGTCGCGCGTATGCCGTTTCTCGTCGTCTCGCTCACCTCGTATCGGACCGGTAGCCGCTCGGACACGGGCTCCAGCACGGCCGGGTCAGCGCCGGCCGCTATCAGCGCGGCGCAGATCATGTCGCCGGCGGCACCGGTTCGGCCGTCGAAGACGAGCGTTCGCATGACCTACCGGACGCGATCGGCGGACAAATACCTCCGGATTCGCCCTACCGAGACTCGTCTCGTCGCTATCCGATCACACACCGAGCCGCAGCGCTCGCGAAGTGCTCGCCGCAGGTATGCGGGGGAAGGGATTCGAACCTCACTCACTCCGCTCGCTTCGCTCGCTCCGTTCCCTGATTCGAAACCTTCCTCGTTCCGATTACTGTCGCTCACGTATTGTTCGCGACAGCAATGCGGGGGAAGGGATTCGAACCTCACTCACTCCGCTCGCTTCGCTCGCTCCGTTCCCTGATTCGAAACCTTCCTCGTTCCGATTACTGTCGCTCACGTATTGTTCGCGACAGCAATGCGGGGGAAGGGATTCGAACCCTCGAACCTCTACAGGAGCGGATCTTAAGTCCGCCGCTTTTGGCCAGGCTCAGCCACCCCCGCGCAGGTCCGGGTTCAAGCGGCGGGGTCAAACCCCTTTCGAATGCCGAGACGAGACGCCGGCTCCGCGGCCGGGCGCTGACCGACCCGCGGCCTACCAGTCGACCGAGAGCGTTCCGTCGCCGTGCGGGTCCGGCGCGATTTCCTCGTCCGTGCGCCGGTCGACGACGTGGATCACGCCCTGGTCTTTTTTCGCCGGACACACCTCCGCGGCGCGGATATTCTCATCGAGTTCGTCCTCACCGATATAGTACGATCGCGGCTTGCCCATCCCGCTCTGGATGTCCATCACCCAATTGTCCGCGACCTCCGCGCACTTGCCCGCCCCGAAGCACTTGTTGGCCTCGAAGACGATCTTATACGGCTTCTCGTCGACTGGCGGCCCCTCGCCGCCGATGTCGCTCGCTCGGACGATCTCGTCGCGGTCGGTTCCGTCATTCGCGTCGGTGTCCGCCGCCGTCTCGTCGGCGTCGCTCATACGTCCCGTCGACGCCGACGCGACTTTCGTCTGTCGATCGTTCTCACCGTCTGCGGTGGCTCCGTCGGTCACCGCGACGCCCGAAGTTCACGAGACGCTTTTCGGACTTCGAAAACCCCGAAAACTCGGAAAATCCCGAATCACCGATGCGCGTCGATCCCGTCGTCCGGCCCTTCGACGATCTCGTAGCTCCCCTCCGTCCAGCCGTCTTCGACGAAGACGAACACGCGTCCGCCGGCGATCTCGGGGTCGGCGATCACTTCGTTTCGCTGCCCCGTTCGACCGACGATGACGCCGGGGAATACCTCGTCGCGTTCGCCCTCCTCGACGATGACGCGGCCGACGCCCGAGTCCTCCAGTATCTCGTCGTCCGTGTTGTAGTCGTTGACGTACGTCATCACGCCCTCGGTCTCCGTCGGATCGGTGACGAGGACGTGCGTCTCCTTGCCGGGGCCGGCCGTCACGGAGCCCTCGACGGCGTCCGGAACGCCACGGTAGAGGGTCGTCCGCCCGTCGAGGTACTCGACGACGACGCCCTCCTCCCGGAGGTCGATCCCGATCGACGTCGGCGGAACGTCGCTTCGCGAAGGCGCTGACATACGGACCGGTCCGAGCGCACGCCTCAAAAGCGACCCGGGACGCGCCGGCTAGGGACGGGAGTACAACGCCACCGCGAAACGGAGCCGTGAGAGACTCGCCGTTATCGCTACCTCTTTGTTCGCGCTCGCGAGCCGTGAGTGCATGGAGGGACGGGCAGCGGCGCTCGGAGCCGGCACCGTGTTGAACGCGCTCGCGACCGGCACCGGCGCGGCCTTCGGCATCGACGTCGAGACGCGCGCGACGGTCGCGCTCGACTCCGACAGCGACGCCGTCGACGGGATGATCGCCGAGGACGCCGACGCCGACACCGAGCTGATCGAGCGCTGCGTCGCCCTCGCGGTCGACCGCTGGGGCGACAGCGAGGGGGGCACCGTCCGAACCGACAGCGACGTCCCGCTCGCGGCCGGGCTCAAAAGCTCCAGCGCGGCCGCCAACGCGACCGTGCTCGCGACCTGTGACGCGCTCGGGCTGACGATCGGCGACGACCCGGACGATCCGTCGGTCGACGTCACGCGCCTCGAGGCCTGTCGGCTCGGCGTCCGGGCGGCCCGCGAGGCCGGCGTTACGGTCACGGGCGCGTTCGACGACGCCGCCGCCTCGATGCTCGGCGGTATCGCTGTCACCGACAACGGAAGCGACGAACTCCGGTCCCGCGACCCCGTCGATTGGGACGTGCTCGTGTGGACCCCGCCCGAACGCGCGTACACCGCCGACGCCGACGTCGGACGGTGCGAGGCGATCGCGCCGATGGCCGACCTCGTCGCCGACCTCGCGCTCGACGGACGATACGCCGAGGCGATGACGGTCAACGGGCTCGCCTTCTCGGCCGCGCTCGGGTTCGACGCCGACCCCGCGGTCGAGGCCATGCCGCACGCCTCCGGCGTGTCGCTGTCGGGGACCGGACCGAGCGTCGTCGCCGTCGCGGACCCGACTGATCCCGACGCCGACCTCGACGCGGTCGCCGACGCGTGGGGCGACCGCCCCGGAACGCTGCGACGAACGACAACGAGAAACGACGGCGCGGCCGTCGAGTGACCCTACCAATGAGTGACACACCGAACTCCGAGGACCGAAGCCTCGACGAACTGCGACACGAGATCGAGGACATCGACCGAGAGATCGTCGAACTGATCGCCCGCCGGACGTACGTCGCCGACACCGTGGCGGCAGTGAAAGCGGAGCGCGATCTCCCGACAACCGACGAGGGCCAAGAAGAGCGCGTGATGGAGCGCGCCGGCGACAACGCCGAGCGCTTCGACGTCGACGCCAACCTCGTGAAGGCCATCTTCCGGCTGCTGATCGAACTGAACAAGGTAGAGCAAAGACATAATAGGAAAACCGACTGACCGTGGCCGAATTGGCGATTCTCAGAACAGGTGTTTATATTCTGTTTAAGTAGTAATCAGAAAAATCAGCAGACTGCGCGGACCAACTAGATACCAGGTTTTAGTAGAGGGTGTCATAGAACTCTTCTCACACCTTGATGATCGTGCTTCCTGGATTGTCTCCGCGTTCGTAGTTGGTAATTGCGACGACGAGGCGAAGGCACAGAGCAAGGAACACCTGCGCTCGTGCGTGGACGCGGCCTCGGGCGAACGCACGCCCGAGGCCGCAGTCCTTCACTGATTCGTTGGTTCGTTCGACTCCAGTACGGCGGTTGTACGTCTCATCCAACGTGGACTGCTTCAGCTGAACGTCCTCGCTGTGTTGTTCGATCCGGTCTTCGACCCTGTACTTGATATCTTTCGGTTCGTCGGTGTTTCGCGCGTTGTACGGAGCGACTGGCACGACCCCTGCGGCCAGCAGGTGGTCGTGCCAGTCGAGCGTGTCGTAGGCGCTGTCACCGACCATCCACACCGGTGTATCGACGGCGAGCGCGTCACGCGTGACGCGCATCGCCGTCTCCTCTGGCGCTTGCTTACTCTCTGTGAACTCCGCTGCGATCGGGATCTTTTGCCCGGTCGAGACGATCGTGCAACCGTAGCCGTAGTAGTACTCGTCGTCGGTTGGATCGTAGCACTTCGACGCGTCTTGATCGGCGGGCATCGCCCTCACGTCGGTTGAATCAATGCAGTAGGTCACATCGAGCAGGCCGCGCCGGGCGGCCTGCTCGACGAGTCGGTTGAAGACCTCGTCGACGACGTGTTCGAGGTCGGTGAGAAAGCGATCGACCGCGTCTCTCGACGGCGGTCGATCGAAGCCACAGCTCAGCCAGACGACCGTATTCTGAAGCTCCCGCTCAACAGGACGAATCCCGTAGATATCACGGTAATAGCAGTGGAGGAAGCCACGCATCAACTCTGGTGGTTCATGCTCTCGTGTTCGCCCCGTCTGCGCCGGGGCGAACACGTCGAACTCGGCGAGAAACTCGAAGGAGAGATGCTCAAACAACGCTAACGTCTCGGTCTCCGCGACATTGAAGAACGTCTCTACCGAAGGATCATCTTGCAGGGTCGCTGAGTCCATACCACCTCAGCATTCACCCTGCTCTTTGGTGTGGTAACCGTTCTATGACACCCTCTTTAGTATTGAAATCTGCTACTTTGTATCACCGAGACTCGACTGCCCTCACATATTCAAGTAGAACAAAATTATTTGTGTCTCTTGTGCGTAGAGCAAACAAGAAATGGGCGAACCAAATGAAGAGGCGTGGAAAGAGGAGTATAGCGGGCGTGAAAGAGTCCGTGTAGTTGTCGAGACACTCGGCGAGCCGGAGACAGTTACTGCCATTGCAGACAGAGCGGATGTCGCGTGGGCGACCGCCGACAGCGAACTAGAGAACCTCATGGCAGAGAACAAAGCGGAAGAACATACGGTCGACGGTCAGACGAAATACGCGCCAAACCCGGTTCAGATACTCATCGAGGAAGTGCTTGACCTCATCAGCGAGAATTCTCGCGATGAACTCGAATCGGCCCTCGTTGAGCACACCGCTCAGGTTGAATCACTACGAGAGGAATACGAGGTCGAGACTCTTTCCGAACTGCGCAACAAGCTAGTTGAAGAAGACCTCTCTACAGAGGAAATGCGTACCATTCGGAATGCTGCCTCAACGTGGGAGACTCTGGAGACAGAAATTCGTCTCTCGAAACACGCACTTCAACTCTACACAGACGTAACCCAGCTCTCTGATTCCGATGGGGACGAAGGACTCGCGATTGCCTAGTCTCGAATGATATTTCTCGGTGAACTACCCTACCCTACTCGCTCACGGCTGACGCCGTTCGCTTCTTGAGGGTAGGGCTTCCTGCTTCCACGACGCGCTTTGCAGATACCGAGGTATCCACAGGGAGCGCAGTCTCCACAGGCGTTCCTTCGGAGTGTCCCACTCCTACGTCTTCGAGGCCGCGAGAAAGAATGTTCCACGCCGCGTTGGCATCCCTGTCCGCCTCGAACCCACAGGCGGGACAGGAGTGTTCACGGACCCACAACGGCTTCTCCGTCGAGACGCCGCAGGACGCACACTCCTTGGTCGTCCCTCTCGGGTTGACCGCCACGAAGTGCGTCCCTTCTCGCTCACACTTGTGTTCGAGCAACGACAGGAACGTTCGCCACGCCGCCGACGCCGTGTTGCGACTGTTCGACGGCGATTCCATCATCCCCTTCACGTTCAGGTTTTCGACCGCCACGAGGTCGTACTCCCGCGCGTAGTAGTTCGAGAGTTTGTGGAGGAAGTCGCGGCGCTTCCGTCGGAGGTCGGCGTGACACTCCGCGACTTGACGCCGTTGCTTCTCGTAGTTGTTCGACCCGTGCTGTTTGCGCGAGAGCTTCCGTTGCTCGCGCTCCAAGCGGTCGCGTTCGTCTGAGAGGTCGAGCGACCCGACAGCCGTGCCGTCGGTGTCGTGGGCGTACTTGAGAATCCCCACGTCGATACCGACGCACGTCTCGGGGTTCTCAGGCGGTTCGGGTGGTTCACGATCCATTTCGACGCCGAAGGTGGCGAACCACTCGCCCGTCGGTTCCTTCTTGACCGTGACCTGCTTGCGCTTCGCGTCGTCGGGAATGGCGCGGTGGAGCCGAATCGGTATGTCTCCGAGTTTCGAGAGTGACAGCACAGTCTGACCGCCCTTCTTGTCGAGCTTGAAGCCAGACTGACTGTACGTGAAACTGCGGAACTCCCGTGGCGGCTTCCACTTGAGTTGACCGACGCCGTAGCCGTTCTCCTTGAGTTTGGAGAGGCCTTTGAGGTTGTCGAACAGGCGTTCCACGACGGTTTGGAGAACTTTCGAGTACACGTCGGAGAGGTCGTCCCACCACTCCTTGAGGTCGGGGAGTTCCGACCGCAAGGTTGTCATGGACGGCAGTTCGCCGTGTTCGTCTTGGTACTCGTTGAGACGGTAGAGCGTGTGGTTGTATAGTTGCCTACAGATGTCTCGGTGGCGGTCCAACTCCTCTCGATGGGCGTCGGACGGCTTGAGACGGTACTTGTAGGCGTAGTACATCTGTTACTCGCGTTCCTCAATGAGTTCGTTCAGGCGATAACGTGGGATAGCGGAACGGCTACTGGCGTGGATTGGTAGGAAAAACACGCTAATGAGACTCTACTGAACAAGATCGAACAGCGGGAGATAGAGCAACGAGAACGTCGCGAGAGTTCTCTCGGACCGAGGGTATTCGGTCGCGTCGCCGACCTGCTCCGTACGAGCATCTGGGATGGACTCTCGATCGTACTGCGATGCTCGATAGGGCCCGTGCGGACCCGAATACAGAGCGCGACCGAATGCTCTCGAAGGGGATTCCGCGACAGCATATCGCGTCCGTCCACGCCCTACCATCTACACGTGTTCGTCGAGGAACTCGACGATCGCGCGGTACGCCTCGATGCGGTTCTCTAACTTCGAGAAGCCGTGTCCCTCGTCGTCGAAGATCAGCTTCCGGACTGGAACGCCCCGCTCGCGCGCCTCCTCGACGATCTGTTCGGCCTCGTCGACGGGGACTCGCGGATCGTTCGCACCGTGGAGGACACAGAGCGGCGACGCGATGCGATCGACGTTGTTGATCGGCGAGATAGATTCGAGGAACTCCCGGTCGGTCTCCAGCGAGCCGTACTCGGCCTCGCGAAGCGAGCGCCGCCAGTCGCCGGTGTTTTCGAGGAACGTCACGAAGTTCGCGATGCCGACGACGTCGACGCCAGCGGCCCACAGATCGGGATACTCCGTCAGCGACGCAAGCACCATGAACCCGCCGTAGGAGCCGCCCATGGCGACGACGCGGTCGGGGTCGATCTCGGGGTGGTCGTGGAGCCACTCGACGCCGGCTCGAACGTCTTTCACCGAGTCCATCCGCTTTTCGACGTCGTCGAGGGCGGCGTAGGCCTTTCCGTACCCGGAGGAACCGCGGACGTTCGGCTCGAAGACCGCGTATCCGCTGTTCAACAGGTACTGCGTGACCGACGAAAAGGACGGCCGGCGCTGCGACTCCGGCCCGCCGTGGATGTCGACGACGACTGGGTACCCGCCCTCGGGCGGCTCGGTCTCGGGCACCGAGAGGAACGCGGGGACGTCCCTCGCATCGAAGGTGGGGTAGTGAACCAGTTCGCGCTCGACGAACGTGTCCGGCGGGATACCCGCGGTCGCGGCCGCGGTCCACCGCTCCGACTCGCCCGTCGCCGTCTCGACGACGTGGACGTTCGCGTTGTGCGTGCTCCCAGTCGCGGTGACCGCGAACCGGTCGCCGTCCGGCCCGAAGCTCACGCCGCCGGCGACTCCGTCGGGAAGGTCGGGCGCGGGCAGTTCATCGATCCGGTCCGGAGCGCTCAACTCGCCGACCGTCAGTTCCGTGTACCCGTCGACGTTGCGCGAGTAGACCACTCGCCGGGACTCCTCGTGGAGCGCGACGCCGTCAACGTTCCACTCCCCGCCGTCGGCGACGACTGCGAACTCGCCGCTCGCGAGGTCGAGCCGCTCCAGACGAAGCGTGTCGCTGTCGCGGTCGGTGACGAGGTAGAGCGCGTCGCCGTCGGGTCCCCACTCGGGGCTCCCGTAGCGGACGTCGCCCTCGTGTGGCGTGTGGTGGGTCAACTCGCCGCTCTCGATGTCGAGGGTGTACACGTCGTGGTCGAAGGAGGCGTGCGCCTCGTGGACGATCAGGCGGTCGTCGCTCGGCGACCACCCGGCAACCGAGAGCCAGCCATCGCCCTCGTACACCAGTTCCGCATCGGCCGCGTCGCTCGCGTCTCCCGTCGAACCCTCGATCGAGTCTCCCGCGCGATCCTGCACGTACACGTCGAAGACGGACTCGTCGCGGCGGTTCGAGGCGAACGCGAACCGGTCTCCCTCACCGTCCCAGCCGCCCCAGCGGTGTTTCGCCTCCGGACGGTCGGTGAGATCGACGATCTCGCCCGACTCGTAGTTGAGGAGGTACAGCTGCGTGCGCTCGTTTCCGCCCTCGTCCATACCGAAGACGGCCTCGGCGCGCTCGGGAGAGGTGTCGACGAACGAGACGGACTCCTCGAAGAAGGTGCGCTGTGTGGGCCACGAAAGCGGCCCTTCGATCGACCACACCTGACCGGTTCCCGTCGTGTTCAGGAGAAAGGAGAGGCGGCCGTCCGGACCCAAGTCGGCCCCGCCGGCGGTGCGCACGTTGAGGTATCGCTCGATGTCGTACCGGTGCATGGCAACCAGTTCCGCACGCGGTGTGAAACCGTTTCGGGTGGTCGCGCGCTCCGGCGAGACGCGTCGATGCCGTGTCTTTTTATTCGCCGCCACCGTGCGGTCGGCGTATGCGCGTCGCGTTCGTCTCGCTTTTCGCTCCCGGCCACGGTGACACCCCCGCCCGGAGCCGAACGCGGCGAGTGGCCCGCGGGCTCGTCGACCGCGGTCACGAGGTGACGTGGCTCTGCGCCCGATGGTGGGGCGGGGACCACGACGTCTTCGAAGAGGACGGAATCGCGTACCGGTCGGTCACCGCCGACCCCGCTCCGTCGGCGTTCGCGGCGCGGCTCCCGGTCGTGCTCCGACGAGTCGCCCCCGACGTGGTCCACGCGGTCAACAGCCCGCCGACGCCGGGAATCGGTGCGACGGTCGCCGGGACGCTTGCGCGGACTCCGGTCGTCGTCGACTGGTGGCACGATCACCCCGCGGACGCCGCGCGACGGTACCGCTTGCTCGCGCGGAGCGCCGACCTCGTGACGACCCCCTCGCGGACGGTCAAGACGCAGGTGCGCGAACACGGTGCCGACGGCGACGACGTGCGGGTCGTCCCGGAGAGCATCGACTTCGACCTCGTCGAAGACACCCCCGTCGACGACCGGTTCGACGCGGTGTACTCGCGCCGGCTCGACCGTCACGCCAACGTCGAGACGTTCCTGCTCGGGCTCGCCGAGCTTCGCGGCCGCGACTGGACCGCCGCGGTCGTGGGCGACGGCCCCGAGCGCGCTCGGATCGAGTCGATGGCGAGCGACCTCCGGATCGACGACCGAGTGTCGTTCCTCGGCGACCTGCCGCTCCGCGACCGCGTCTCTCTGTTCAAGGGGACGCACGTCGTCGTCGCGACGGCGACGTGGGAGACGTTCGCGACGGAGCTGCTGTGGGCGCTCGCGTGCGGTTGCGTCGCGCTCGTCGAGTACCAGGCGGACTCCAGCGCACACGAACTGGTCGAGGGACGCGCGCGCGGACGACTGGTCACGACGCCGGCGGAACTCGCCGATGAGTTCGTGGCCGTCGCCGACCTCGATAGGAAGACGATCGAACGCGATTTCGCGGAGTACGACCACGACGCGGTTCTGGACCGGTACGTCGAGGCGTATCGGTCGCTCGTGACGATCGACTGAGTTGTGACGACCGACTGAATTGTGACGGACGCTACGCGTCTTCGGCGGTGATCGTTCCGCCGTATTTCATGAAGACGAACGCGAGCCCGAGCGTGCTCACCATCGCGATGAACGTCGCGATCCCGAGCGCGCGCGCGCCTTGCGGAACGAACACGGCGTTGCTGCCACCGCCACCGCCAGTCTCCACGGTGGCGATGTCCTCGCCGACGGCGATCCCGCCGTGCATGCCGACGGACGTGTGGGGGACGCAGTGGTAGTGAGTGATGCCCACGTCGTCTTCGCTCGTTTCGTACTCGTAGGTATCGCCCTCCGAATCGACCGGGTCGCCGCTATCGAGGCTCGCCGGACCGCCGTCATCGACCGTCTGAACGTTGTGTCCACCGCCGTTACCCGTCCACTCCCACGTGATCGTCGTGCCCGCGTCGACCCACACGAGAGCCGGGTCGAACGCGAGTCCCTGATCGCCCGCGCCGACAGAGATCGTCACCGAGTCCTGCCCGCGAGCGTCCTGGTAGGAGCCGCCGTTCCCGCTCGATGCCCCGCTCGGCCAGTCGGGTTCGACCTCCTGTGCCGCCGCAGTTCCCGAGGTCGCCGTCGCCGCGCCAGCGGCCGCGGCCGCGCCGCCGGCGGTCCGGATGAACGTGCGCCGCGAGACGTCGTCCGTGCTCATACCTCCCGGTTCGTGACGGGTTGTAGTGAATATGTTGATCCGACTGCGAGAGATCCACACCACCGCGCTGCGTCGATCCCACACCACCGCGCCGCGTCGATCACGACGTGCCAGGTCGACCGGTCACTCCTCGCGGTACGGCTCACACACCAGCTCGACGCCCTCCACGAAGTCGATCTCGGGCTCCCAGCCGGTGGCCTCGTGGAACGCCGAGTAGTCGGCCATGGTGTCGTGGACGTAGCCGTCGAAGGGACATTCGATGTACACCGGATCGATGTCGGTGCCGAGCGCGTCGTTGATCATGGTTACCATCTCGTTGAACGTGTACGCCTCCTCGGTGCCCACGTTGTAGACGCCGGTCAGCTCGTGGTCGGCGGCGAGTTCGCAGGCGCGGGCGACATCCGAGACGTGGGTGAAATCCCGCGTTTGGCTGCCGTCGCCGAACAGCTCGGGGGCCTCATCGGAGGCGATCGCGTCCGCGAACTGCGCGATCGTGTTCGCGTACTCGCCCTTGTGTCCCTCGTTGCCGCCGAAGCCCTGATACACGGAGAAGAAACGGAGCCCGGCCATGTTCATGTCGTGGTGGTTGGCGTAGTACTCGGCGTAGCGCTCGCGGGAGAGCTTGGAGGCCTCATAAGCCGTGTGGGCCTCCACATCCATCTCGACCGGTGAGGGCTCGGTGCGGCTCCCGTAGATAGAGGAGGTGGACGCGTAGACGACCGTGTCACACCCTGCCTCGCGGGCGCGCTCGACGGTGTTGATGAATCCCTCGACGTTGACGCGGCAGCCGCGCTGGGGATCCTCTTCGTGCATGTTCCGCGAGGAGAGCGCGGCGAGGTGAAAGACCGCGTCGACGTCGACGGGGTAGTCGTCGTCGAGCACCGAGGCCTCGACGAACTCCACGTCGTCCGCGAGGTTCTCCGGCGTTCCGAGGTAGGTGTCGTCGACCGCGATCACGTCGTTGTCCGCGGCGAGGCGGTTCGCGAGGTTCGAACCGATGAAGCCCGCACCGCCCGTCACGAGGACGCGCTTGTTCTGCATGGTCCCGCGTCGTCAAGCCAAGAGGATTACCGTGTCGGTTTCGGCATCGTCCGCACCCCTCGCTACGGCGACGACGGGGCGTCCGCGTCGACGCGGTCGTGGATGGCCCCGTCGCGCCGGCGCAGGTGTCCCGGGGTCCGGTCGTTGCACACGGCGAGCGCCTCGGCGACGATGCTGTGTGCGATCTGATACGGCGAGCCGCCGCCCAGATCGATCCCCACGGGCGTGTACAGCGATTCGAGCTCTGCCTCCGTGAACGTCGTCCCCTCGTCGTCGAACGCCTCCAACATCTCGTCGAACCGCTCGTGGGGACCCATCAGTCCGACGTACGGTGCCGGCGACCGGAGCAGCGTCTCGACGGCGAGGCGGTCGTCGACGAAGTTGTGAGTCATCACGACCGCGTGCGTTCGCTCGTCGATATCGAGGACCTCGTCGACCGTCCCCGGAGACGTGGTGACGGTTCGGTGAGCCTCGGGGAACCGTTCGTCGAGATCGACCGCCCCGCGGAAGCCGACGACGGTGACCCGGAAGTCGGTTCGTTCGGCTAGTTCCACGACCGGCCCGACGTCGTGGCCCGTGCCGAAGACGACCAAGTCGGCGGGGGCGGCGATGCCGTCGACGAACGCCGTGAGCGTCGCGCCGTCGCTTCCTTCGACGGTCACGACATCGGCGGAGCCGCGTCCCGCGAGGTCCGCGGCCGGGTCCGCCAGCGCCTCAGTCGGCCAGTTCGCCGCCGCCGAGCCGTCGGGAAGCCGCAGGCGATCCTGGCCGGGATGGTAGTACGCGCGGTCGCCGAGCTGACGCGGTGCGTCCGGCGTCTCGCCGTCGCCGCCGTCGGCGGAGAGGACGGTGAGCACGGCGACGTCGCGACCGTCGTCGAACGCCTCGACCGCCGGTCGGTACGTCTCGTTGAGGGGTTCGAGCAGGATGTCGATGACACCGTTGCAGCCGACGCCGAGCCCCCAGACGTCGTCGGCGTCGTCGCCCATCAGGTCGTAGGTCACTCGGTCCGGTCGGCCGGTCTCCCGGACCGACCCCGCGGCCGCGAGCAGGTCATCCTCGATACAGCCCGCCGTGATCGAGCCGACTCCGCCCGCCTCGTCGAGGAGCATCTTCGCGCCCGGACGGCGGTAGGCGCTGCCCTCGACGTCGACGACCGTCGCGAGGACGTCGGTGCCGTCGCCGTCGAGGCGGTCCTGAACGCGCTGTGCGACTTCGGTCTCCGGAACGCTCCAGTTGCTTTCTGACATGTCAGACACCCGGTTGCATATCCATGGTCTCGAACGCGTCGCAGGCCACGTACACCTTTCGAACGCGGCGGTCGCGGAGGCCCGTTCCGCAGCCGTCGTCCGCGACGGCCGAGCGCCGTCGAGTTCGAACTCGCAGTCGAACTCCATCAGCGACCCCTCGCGGTTGCTCGGCCGTCTGTCACCGTCGTCTTTTATATATCCCTCCCATGAGCATACTAGTATCACGAGCCATGCTATATCGTAGCACCATAATACCCGTTAGTACCCATTGCAGATACGCAGTTAGTAGACACACGGCCTACGAAGGGCCCAGAGAACACTGATGAGCCGGAATACCGACGAGTCGAGCGGGCAGAGCGGTCACGGAGACAGCGAGGACACCGCTCACGGCGGTGACGACGGCCACGGACACGGAGAGATAACGCCGGTACAGGCGGCCGCAGAGCGTGTCCGTGACCTCGGAACCGAGTGGGTCGACCGACGGAGCGTCGAGTCGGTGACGATAAACCGGATCGCCGGCCGGACCCTCGCCGAGCCGATCGACGCGCCGGCCGCCGTCCCGGAGCGGAGCCACGCGACGATGGACGGCTACGCGTTCGACGCGAGCGAGGGGTACCCGTACGAGCTGGTCGACCGAGAGGTGTTCCCCGAGTCCGATCCGCCGTCGCTGTCGCCCGGCGAGGCGGTCCGGATCTTCACCGGTGCGCCGCTGCCTCCCGAGGCCAACGCCGTCCTCAAACAGGAGGAGGTGACAGTCGAGGACGGTCGACTCGACGGCTCTCCGACCGAGCCCGGTACGTACGTCTACGAGCGCGGCAGCAACGTGGCGGCGGGCGAGCGACTGTTCGAGGCCGGCGAGCGGCTCGGAGCGAAGGACGCTATCCTGCTCGGCGATCTCGGGATCGAGGAAGTCCCCGTGACCGAACGGCCCTCCGTCGGTCTGCTGGCGACCGGCACGGAGATCCACGAGGGGCGACACGCCGATCTCGACTCGCCGATGCTCGCGGGGCTCGTCGACGGCTGGGGAGGCGAGGCGACGTACGAGGGCACCGTCCCGGACGAGTACGACCGCGTCAGAGACCGGATCGCCGAGGTCGCGGACGATCACGACGTCGTGATGACGACCGGTGGCACCAGCGTCGGCGACAAGGACCACGTGGTGCGCGCGCTCCGCGAACTCGGGACCGTGTTGTTCCATCGCGTCGCGCTGCGCCCCGGAAAACCGATCGCGGTCGCGACGCTCGCGGACCGCGACGCCGTCGTCTTCGCTATCCCCGGCAAGCCCGTCGGGGCGCACGCGGTGACCTCGTTGGTCGCGCGGCCCTTCTTCACCGGAGACACGACGCTCCCGACCGTCGACGCGGCGATGACGAGCGACATCGCGATCGCGGTTCCGGGGTTCACCTACGCCGTCCCGGTGACGCTCGCAGACGGCGAGGCGATGCCGCTCGGACACGCCGACTCGCCGCTGTCGGTGTACGACGAGACGTTCGATCCGAGCGTGCTCTCGTCGAGCACGCGGGCGACGCGCGCCGACGGCTTCGTGCTCGCGGAGTCGGCGCTGTCGGCCGGCGACGAGGTCGCCGTCGTCCCCTACCCGGTCGTCGAGCGATGAGCGACGGCGGACTCACGGTCGTCTCGCCGCCGTTCGACGCCGGCGAAGCGGAGGGAACGGACGCGACCGACGCGCCCCGCGTCGCCGGCGTGCTGCTCGCCGCGGGGCCGAGCACTCGGTTCGGCGACGAGAACAAACTCCTCGCGACCGTCGGGGGCGAGCCGGTCGTGCGGCGCGCGGCGCGGACGCTCGTCGACAGCGGAGTGGATCCGGTGGTCGTCGTCGGCGGACACGAAGCCGACCGCGTTCGCGACGCCGTTGCCGGCCTTCCCGTCACATCCGCGGTCAACGACGCGTACGCGGCGGGACAGTCGACGTCGGTCCGCGCGGGGATCGGCGCGCTCTCCGGCGTCGACGCCGCAGTCATCGCGCTCGGGGACATGCCGTTCGTCGAGCCGCGGACCGTCGACACGCTCGTCGCGGCGTACGACGCCGGCGCGGGCGACGCTCTCGCGGCCGCCTACGAGGGCGACCGCGGGAATCCGGTGTTGTTCGATCGTCGGTTCTTCACCCGACTCGCCGCCGTCGACGGCGACGTCGGCGGACGAGAGATCCTGTTGGAGAGCGGCGCGAGCGCGCTCGTCGCCGTCGACGATCCGGGGGTCCGACGAGACGTCGATCGCCCGGACGATCTCGGCGAGAAGGGCTGAGTCGACACGCGGCCGACGGTCGACGAGTCGGTTGCGGGCGGGCTGCCGACGTTCCGCGCGGCTCACCCCTCAGCCAGTGCCTTTCGCACCACGCGGGTTCCCGTCGAATCTTTCAACACAGACCGTCTCACGCGCACCCTCGTCGAACGTATGCCTTCACAGGACCTCACTGCGGGGGACCGTCCCCGTCGATCCGGTCAGTCGTCGACTGGATCTCGTGAAAACCGATCGAGCGCGAACTCGAGCATGTCAGGGCTCACGGGCCGGTACTCCTCGCGCTCGTGTTCGGGGAGATACGCGCGAACGCTGTTCCACGACTCGCGGGCGTACCGCGCGTCGAGGAGGACGCGGACGCCGCGCTCGTCTGGACCGCGTATCACCCGTCCCACGGCCTGTCGAGCCTTGCGAACTGCGGGAACCGTCAGCGCCGTCTCGAATCCCGACTCGAACCGGCGGTCGTACGCGGTGATCACCGCTCGCGTCCGGGGACGCGCCGTGTTGATGAGCGGAACGCCACAGACGACGGCCGCCGAGAGCCGGTCGCCGCGGTAGTCGACTCCCTCCGTGAGCGTCCCCCGGAGGCTCGTCACGAGCACCTTTCCGTCCCCTGCGAAGAAGTCGTCTTTCAGCGACTCTGTCGCCCGATCGCCAGACGACTCGTCGAGGAGGACGGGCTTGTCGAGTCGGTCGTCGAGCGCGTCGGCCATCCACGTCGCCTCCGCGTAGCTCGGAGTTCCGACCAGCACGTTTCCGTCGCGGGCCGCGACCGCGGCCGTCGCGTCGAGGTGCGCGAGCCGCGTGTCGTTCGTCTCGCTCGGCGAACCGCGGTTCTCGTGGGTGAACTTCGGTGCGTCGACCGCGAAGCTCGCGCGGTTCTCCGGGGGAAACGAGAGACCGTACGTCCGCTCGACGATCGGTCTCCCCCGCGCTTCGAGGTGGTCGAGGCCGGTCACCTCGCGGAACACGTCCATCGGCTCCAGTGTCGCGCTCATGAGGACGCCGCCGCCGAACTCCGCGAGCCGGTCGCCGATCGGCTCGCTCGGCAGGCAGTTGTACAGCGCGAGGCTGGCGTTGTAGGCGCGCCGCCACGAGTCGGGCGGCGCGGTCTCGTCCCACGTCCGTTCGAGATCGATCGCGCGGAAGAAGTCCTCGTGACCCTCGCGGTACCAGGCGTTGAGCGTGCGGCCGACGCCCGGCGCGGCCCGCTTCTTGTCCTCGTCTTCGAGCGAGTCGAGGATGCGCTTGACGACCGCGCCCACCTGCTTCGCGCGCGCCCAGACGTGGTCGTCGTACCCCTCCCGCTTCGCCCACGCCGTGATCTCGTCTTCTCCCGGCGTCTCCGGGTCGCGGAGCGGGATCTCGTCGTCGTCGAGATCGCGCATCGACGCGCGCCAGTCGGGCAGCTCGCGGTCGAGTCGGTCGGTCACTTGGCGGTCGAACTCTCCGCGGAGATCGGCGTAGAAGTCGCGGACGGACCGGATTTCCTCGACGGTCACGTCGGCGTCCTCGAGTTCGCCGCGAACGAGCGCGGCGTCCTCGGACTCGGCGCCCGCGCTTTCGAACGAAAGGGGCTGAACCACGCGGGTGAGTTCGTTCTCGGCGTCGCGCAGGCTGGCGTCCGCGACCGCGTCGCTCACGAGGTCGCGCACGCGCGGTTCGAGCATGTGCGCCTCGTCGCAGACGACGAACGTCGCGTCGTCGAGCAGCGCGCCGGTGAACGTGCCGGTCGTCACGGGGTCGAACGCGTGGTAGGAAGACTGAGATCTACTAATAGATACGACAAAGTCATTTATGATGAATTTGTGCTCTATCCAGAGTTATTAGCCTTCATTATTCCAATATCCATAGGAACAGTTGTTTTCAAGAGTACGAACCGGGTTAGAGGTAAGTTGTTATACCTCGTATACGGTGGTGAGATGATACTAGAGTTTGTTGAGAATATACTAGCAGGCTTGTTTATTCCAGCATTCATACTTCATATTCTTCATCATGGCTGGTACAAAAAGTACCTACTCCTCGTTACACGACTTTGTGTGTATATTTCACAGATCGTTGCCGGGGTGATTTATGGAACAATTCTGGTTGCCCCTAAGATTGTTGTTGGGGTGATGAAAGCAATCATTGTCAGTGTAATCGCTATCGTTTTGGCATTAGTCTATTTAACGACTTACATAGTTCCGTATTTTGGGGAGAAAGCTGGTGGCTGGAAAGAATCGGTAACGAATGGTGCAGCTATCTCGTACTTCACTATCCAGGTTCGTCAAATGCGAGAGATTATGGTCAATATTGTAGCGGAAGAAGAGGATCGAGCTCTCAATTTTGAAGACCCTGATAAATATCGCACAGAGCTTAAACGAGTAAAACAGGACGCAAAAAACAGGCTTGAAACCGGTGAAACACTTCTGTCAATACTACTCGGAGCTGTACTACTTTCAACTAACTTTACAGGAGTGAGGCTGCTACAGTCTTCGATATATGAAATACCTGTACAGTTGCTGATTGAAGGGTGGCTATTGGTTATCGCAGTGTCGATTATTTACAGATCCTCTGCACTCGAATTCCTCGCATATAGTTCCGAAGAAGACTTTGATTCACTGGACACGATGGACGCCGCCTTAAGTTATCAAAAGGGTATTTCTCTTGTCGGTTTTCTCCAGGGACTGATGTTCTTACTTGTGTTCGTAGCAGCAATCTCAAGAGTGAAATTTGATTTGATCGAAGACGCATTGAGAGCTAAATACACTGATGAGCCGTGGGTGGCGTTTACCTGGGAAAGACTAACAAATTGACCCTATCCAGTGATAGTTGTAGAATGTAGCGATATTGGTGGTTTCGGCGGTTACTGACTTGCTCTTAACGATCGGTGGTCACATCATTTACTTATATTTACCAGTATGGCAAAAACGGTGTTATGACTGATTGGTTTGATGGATATGAGGAACTTCTGTCGGAGCAATCAGATAACACACGAGACTTTGACCTTGGAAGCGAGAACTGGTTGAAAGGCCGGACTCTACTTACCTCAGTTGAATCCCTGAAGCTTGCAATTGACTACGTCAACGATCATGCCGGGAACTACACTGATGAAGAGGAACTGCTGCAGTACTTGATGTCTCGAAAATCGGTACATCACTTCGAATCGTGTTTCGTCTTGTTGCGGCACGGTCTATACAACCCGTCGCGGACACAGATTCGATTTCTCTTGGAGATGTACTTGTTGTTGAAAGGATTGAACCGGGATAAGAAGCAAGCCGCCAGAATCTACGATGAGACCCGTGAACAATTACATAATATGGGGTCTGAACCGCTCACAGGAACCCGGTTGCGAACGATTAATGAATTCGATTCGATTGTGAAATCAGAACGTGACGCATTGAAAGAGGACGAGTATCAGTTGCTGTGGCAGCACACATCGAATTCTGCCGTACATCCGTATTCACTGGAAAGCATTGAGATCGATAATGAGTACAGTAAGAGTATTGAAGGGAGTCTGCTGGATGCGGTGAACGTGTTTGCTTTCGGGATCAGCGCTCAATTCGTTAAGACATGGAGCGGAACACCTGTGTACTGGGATTTGATGAAACTTATTGATCCGATGATCGTCAGGATCAGAACCTCTTCAATAGGTGCGCCACCCCCGTTATTTGATGAGGATCTTGACCTTTGGTTCCCTGAGTTTAGTGATTGGCAGCTCCGTCTAGCACAAAATAGAAGGTAATGATACGGATCGGTTACTTGTACCCTTATCGGAGAAATCCACGAATTCCTACTGTAGCTCAACTACCGAACTGACCAGAAAACGGATCTGTCGTCGTCAACGTAGTACTCTATGCTGGTTTGTGCTGATCGCTATTGGCCGCGATCATAGGAATATCTAACTTGACGTGGAATCCACGCCGACTTATGACTGAGAATGAGGCGTTACAACTCATTATACTATTAGTACTGGTGCTATTCGGAGCACTAGTATTCTCGTTACTTCCCGAACGAACCGTGTGAGCACTGCCTGAACGCCACGAAACAGTCACTTTCTGTATGATTAGACGGTCAATCTCGGTTGCTACCGCAGAATAGATTGAGGCAGTTCCAAGATACCGATCCGAACAGACCAGATCAACCGAATTTCGACGGTAGCTGCCGAGAGCTGTCGCTCACCGCCCAACGGACAGGCCGTGGGCTGACCCCTGGTCAGCCCGCAGCCACTGCTTGTGACGCTGGTAGACCAACCCCGTTCGCCCTAATCTTCCACCGCCGACGCAACTCCTCTTCCAGTTCGTGGCGAATCCAGTCACAGAACGTCTTGAACGTGAACTCATCGGGCAGGTCGCGCCCGCCCCGCCGCGGGCGGGCGACGACCGCCCACCTCAGTACGAGCCACAGATTCTCCAGCAGTGCTGCAACCAACATGATCGCAAACCGCACGACGGGATCACGCGTCGTCGTGATCCCGCGTGCTTGTCGGAGCAATCGGTAGCTCGTTTCGATGCCTGAACGCTTTCTGTAGAGGCGTTCGACCTGCTTCGCTGATCGATCAGTAACGCCGCAGGCGACGTAGCCACGAACAACCTCGCCGTGCTTGCCCCGATCTCCGTTCTGGTAGGAAACAGCGACCGCGAGCGGGAAGCGCAGTTCCCGCTCGCTGTCCTTGTACATGCGGTAGGTCGTCATGTACGACTTGTGCGTGTCGAGTTTGTCCTTCATCCGCTCGCCCTTCTTTGGGACGTGGACGACCGTTGCGGCGATCTCACGAGCACGGCGGATGACGCGCTCGTTGTAGAACCCGCTGTCGGCAAGCAGGAGGTCGATCTCAAAGGGGTAGTTCTCGACGCGGGCGAGCACACGCTCGACCGCGTCGGCCTCGTCTTCGTCGTTGCGGACGTACGTCATCGCCAACGTCACCGGCTTCTCGTTGGAGACGACGTAGGCCGTGCAATAGCGGTGGCAAGTGGTCGTCCCGTCTTTGGGAGCCATCGAGCAGAGTTCGCCTTCCTCGTTGTAGTGCTCGCCATGATAGGGATTGTCGATGAAGTCGATGGAGACGATTCTCGACCGGTCAGGGTCGAGAATCGTCATGGCAAGGCGTCCAAGCAGAAGGTTAGCGACGAACTCAAGCCAGTCACGGTCGAGGGTGTGAAGCCACGTGAAAGTCGTGTCGTCACAGGGTGTTCCGTCGGTGTCTTTGCACGTTTCCCAGATCGAGGTCTGGTTGACACAGGCGAGGATGACGACGAGCCAGATGTCGCCGGGGTCGAGGGGACTCCCCTCGACGCCCGGCAAGGGGAGTGGAGCAATGACTTCTTCCGCTACGTCTTTCACGTCCGAGGCCGAAAGGTACCCGTCTGGGTTTGGGAGGTTGAACACATCCGAACCCAGACACTTTCTCGTGGTCAATCCGGCGATTCAATTCAGCTGATTACATCAGTTGGGAAGTACCGATTCTATGTTGGGTATAGTGTTGTTATTGGATGGATATGCGGTACAGCTGGAGATAGTCTGGCAGCTTGCTGAGTGTGTGCCAATCTGGCCATATTTTATATAGCTATTGAGGAAATAGGTATTCGATTGGATTAACGACTATGCCGGAACTATTCGTTTTCACAATCTTTGCAGCCGTTGTGACATTGTATTCGGTTTTACCTAAACATCGACAACTACGTGCCAACTTTGCTATCTCCCGTCGTGCCAAATGTGCGGCTATAATAGGTGGGGTCAGTATTATTCTACTCTATCTATCTGAGTTATACCTAGAAGCCGCATCTTTAAACTTTAGTTGGGGTTGTGGTCTGATTTGTCTTCCCGCCCAATTTTGGGTAGGAAGTTCTCAAGTTCTTATCGCAACCTCTCTAGCCGGGTATACGTGCTACGTGTTCTTACAAGATGAAGCAACAATCTATGATGACGAAGTTCTCGAAACAAGACTCCGAAACCTCTTTGCGACTCAGCAGTTCAATACGCTCTCAGCTGTAATAGAGGACAACTACTCAGTACTTCTTTCGGCCGACTCAAGTTCTCAAGCTCCGCGTAGCCGTGAGACGGCTAAAGAATTGTTGACGGCGAAAAGTCTCCTTGAGAATCATAGTGAGCTGAATCCCTCTTTAGCAGCTAGAATAATTGGGGATCCAAATTGTACACTTGACCGTACGGTATTCGCTCGTGAGTATCTAAAGGCCCTACATCGTGATCATATGAGTCTTCTCTATCATGAAGTAGAAGCTATTGAGGGACAACACGCTGATCGAAAGGTTCCAGATTCGAGTTTATTACTGGCTTCTCTCTTCGAAGATTCAAGTATTGCTACTGAATTACGGATATGGGACCCAATCAGAGAAAGTGTCAAGTCTTATCTTCGCACATTATCGGAACAACCAGACGATAAATATGTGGGCCGCTCAGAAGATTTCCCACTAACCAGCCCCGAGCGGCCCTCGCATGATCCCATTCTGGTTGGAATTGAATTATTTGACCTCTTTGCTTCTCAAGCCCTGAGACAAGATATTGACAGCCATATATTCTTACACTTCCTTGCCGAAATCGTTGAAGAGATCTGCTCCAATTTTGAGTTGGACTCAACGGCTGATCCAACTGCGGAGTTCCCTAATGCGTACGGCTATTTGTTAAAACACGCAATTGCTGTCTATCGTTCACTAATCACTTTGCCAACTCAGCACAATCGGGATTTCAGGATGTCAATCTCAAAAATCGGTACAGACAGTGAGTCAGATATATTGAAAAACGCTGCTTGGGGATTTGTACGCTCACAGAAAGCGATTCTACTCACAAATTCAGTACCAGATCAATTCAAATCAGATGTGGTAAATGACCTCATTCGAGCATATATTGAATTAGCGCAGACCGATGACCGAATGGGCCAAGCATATTATGCGACACTCCATAAACACATTCTCTATGGTACTGGATCCAGCCAGACTCCCAGTAATGAACATTTAGAATTTTTGCGAGAGCTGGATACTCAGATCAGTCGATTAAATCAGGCGAACTTCAGTCTAGGTAGTCAAGCAAACTATTATCGACGCCTTTCAGCTGACATCCAGTCCGTTCTCAATAACCATCCCTGAGCAATTATTCCCTAGGAATCAGATAGTAATAGATCTACGTTGCTATTCAATTTATGACTCTTCCCAGAACTGCTTGAATTGTGATTCTAAGAAATCTGGTTTCATCTGAATCAGCTCCTCACGTTCATTTTTTGGGAAGTAATCGTAGACCGAGTGAAGCGCTCTGGGGACAAATCGCTCCCCGACGACAATTCGAACTCCTCGCTCTTCTGGGCCACGAATGACGCGGCCGAGGGCTTGTCTGACCTGACGTACCGCTGGGATCGTCAACGCATACGTGAATGCGTTCTCCTCACCGAACTGATGACCGTAAGCGTGTTCTACAGCCTGTACTCTTGGTGAACCGATATTTACGAGCGGGATTCCGAATACAGCGCACGTGTGAAGTTCGTCTCCTTCATAATCGACGCCTTCAGTTAATGTCCCGCGCGTACTAGTAACGAGAACTTTCGGTTCGCCATGGACAAACTCACGTTTCAGCTCACGGGTTTCTTCGTGGCTTGATGACTGATCCAGCAGCACTGGTTTATCGATGTCTTCACGTAACCTGTTCGCTGCCCACTCCGCCTCAGAGTAATTCGGCCAAGCAAGCAAAATGTTTCCTTGGCTGATTGCAATTTCACGTGCGACGTAAGCATATCTCTCTCGCGTCTTGTTCCGATTGTCAATGCTTGGATTCCCTCTATTTCTCTTTTTGAATGCCTCGACATCGACGATCCAACTTGCTCGATTCTCCTCGGGGAAGGTCAGATCGTAGGTCTGTGACGATACAATACGAGGTTCTTCATCATCAGTAGCCAACCGTTCCAAGCCGGTTACTTCCTCAAAGATTGAAAGCGGCTCTAGCGTTGCACTCATCAGGACGCCGCCGCCGAACTCACCAAGGATGTCCTTGATTTTCTGCGACGGCATACAGTTGTACATCACTAAAGACGCATTGTAGTAGTTCTGCCACGGCTTTTCAATATCTTGTAGATCCTTCTCAGAGTACTCCAGTTCGATCTCTCGGAAGTAGTTCGTATGGTCTCGTTCCCACCACTGTCCGAATAAGGCCCCGATGGCGGTACAAACACAATCTCGCTCGTTACCAATCTGTTCTAATGCATCCTCAACAGCGAGGCCGACTTTGCTTAGCGTACGAAGGGTGTCTCCAGCGTAATCATTCTGTTCTGCCCACCGAGTGAATTCGTCTGTTTCCGGCTTTTTTGGTTCGCGTAGTTGGACTTCGAAGTCTCTCTCCGGGATCGAATTCCAAGTAAGTCCAGTCCCATAGCCGTCCACTTCATCACGGAGTTCAGCATCAACCCGTTCTTCCAGCCACTCCATTACGTCACTATAGAACTGCTTTGCCGTCTCTACCGCTTCTAGCGGTACATCGTGTTGGGCTAACCACCGTTCGATGGCTTGCTCATTCTTGTCTGCTTGACGTGATCGCTCCAACAAAACCCCCAGATCTCTTTCTGCCCGCTTCACAGTCGAATACCCGATTGTATCGGTCAGCAAATCCCGAACTCGTTCTTCCATCCGATGCGCTTCATCGATGATCACTAGCGTGTTCTCATCCAAGATTGGATCAACAATTTTCCTGCTCGCGGCATCGAAGAGATGGTTATAATTTCCGATGACAATATCGGCATTTTCCAATAGAACCATCATTGCCCGGTGAGGGCAAATCCCAGTGTTAACTGATTCAGGGAGAAATTCCTCTGCTGTGACAACGTGGTTTTCATCCGCACTAAAGGTCACAGGAGAGCCTTTATCATGAGCGTACCACTCCGCCTCAAATGGACAGTATAGCTGACGCGACTGCGTCATTTCCGGAGTTGTAGCTGGTTGAGATCGAGGGAATGGAGATGTTTGACCGGCTGTATGAAGCGGCTCTGTATCTTCATCAATCGGGTCTCGTCTAGCCGTTTCGACCAGATTTCTGGCCTTTGCTGTATCCCACCATTTCTCCTCTCCAGGTGTTTGCGACGGTGGGGCCTGACCCTCTTCCGTGACGAATTGACGCTCTGTTTCTAGTTCACTGTCCTCTGCAACAAGTTCAGCAGTATTCTCCCGAAGATCTTCGCACCGGTCTTGTACACTACTACCAGCGGGGAAAACATCTTCTCGTCCGTACGGACATAGATCACGTTTACCAACAAGTGCTACGCCGTCAAGCGGTTCTTCGAGCCCAGTATTTATTGTTCGAAGATCTTCAACGAACTGTTGGCGTTGCTGCTTTACCGGCGTAACGACGACGGCGTTGTTGAATTGATCAGTTTCCCTAATTAAATAGCTCGCCGCAGTAAGAGATGCCATCGTTTTGCCCGTTCCACAGGGGCCTTCCATAGCGAGATAACCACGGTCTTCAGCAGTTTTTATGATGCTTTCAATGACATCATCTTGGTTGGTATACGGGTCACTGAAGCCAAAATATTCCAGCCAACCTTCCAGAGAACTCTCAGACACGGGATAGTCGTATGTATTCGTGTAGAGCCAAAACGGTTACCACTAGCAACCTCTTCGAAAGGTAACCGAAGAATCAAACGAGGAGTTTGTAGATCTTCTCACGGTATTTGTCCTCAATATCTGGGTAGTACGCGTGAAGATACTCACTAATAGTATCTTCATTATCCCCAATATTGTCTCCGCGCATGTATTCGACCAGTTCTTTATTCATATTTTTGTGGATCTTCCAATAACTCGTAAACCAATGGCGACCGAAGTGACTGGTTAATTCCCTTTCGTAATCCTCAGCTTCAACATGGGGACGCATTTGATCTCGCCAGTGTCTGTTTATCCCGTCCTTGTCCTTGATTCGTTCATGATGAGTTTGTGATAAAAAGACCCACGGCTCACCACAGTCTGGACGTATCAGCAGGTATTGTGTGAGCACCTGGCGCATTTCGTCATCAAGTGGTAATACCCGTGGATTCTCTGACTTGTTACCTGGTCGCTCATCTTGGCTAGGAATATAGATCGCATTGTCGAAGTCAGTGAGTCGCTTATGTGTGCCGAGTTCTGGATAGTGTTTCTGAAGTTCAGAATTTTCTATGTGGATGTCTTTCAATTTAACATTCCGAATTTCTGCCTGCCGCATGGCTAGCTTGAGACCCATCATTAATACTGTAAGGATGAAGAGATGAGTAACATCGTCAAGGGCTTCACGTAGTTCTTTAACTGTTACTTTCGGGTATTCTCTGTCTTCTTGTTCAGGCCATAAAATTTCGTCCCAAGCCTCATCAACTGGGTTATAATCTTGATGTGGATATTCGTTGCGAGTTTCAAAGTACTCAAATGCTTTTCTAATATGTTGTAATTTTCTTTTGATACTCCCGGTTCCATTCCCTTTTTGATACGCTTCGTACTCAGCAAAATCAACAATCAAGCTGGCCGACGCACATACCGGATGCCGACCCTTGCTATTCGCAAACTCTCTAAACTGTCGCAAGTGTCTCTCATACCCCCCAACAGTATTATCTGCCTTTGAACTACCTCGTATTGTCTTATCGAGATATATTTCAAAGGGATCAATACCATCCTCTTGGATTTCTCTAAATTTCTGTTCGTACTTCAGGAGAGGGTCTACATCTGAGTCAAATTCGTCACCAATCCGTTCGCGTTTGTCTCGTATTGTCAGATCCTCTTCACTCATAGATTCCTCTCTCGGATTTTGAACTGCCAAACCTCATTTGCGGCCCCATCCTGTCCAGCTGCCATCCGCGGCGGGTGATATGAGTGTGGATGATCTGGATGCCACATTAGATAGTCATAGAACTCTTCCAATCGAACCCAATACGGATTGTATGCTCGCTTGTGTTGCATCTGATCAGTTAATCTTGAGAACCATAATTCGACATCAGTAGGGCGTGCAAGGGCATAATGCCGGTCGCGCTGGTCCATATGTTCTTTCCACGATTCTTCAACGAGACTAGCCTCATACTCAACGGTCTCTGCAGCGTCAGACAGTTCAGCCTGGTAGTACTCAGACCACACGTCACGCCCCAAATACGATCTTGTATAACGTGACAACTGGGCGTGCTCCGGAACCTGTTCTAAAGCCTTGTAAACCCCTATTCGTCGATGGGGGTCCTCTGATTTGGGCATTAGATGTAGTACTCTCCGTTCTCGTACTGTAATTCACCAATCGTCACCATCTGGTTGACCTGTTCAATTGCTCGATCGGCTGCCGTTTCGACGACACGCTGAGAAATCTCCTGTAGATTTGCTCCAGGGTTATCTTCAACAAAGGACTTGATCTCAGCACGTTCTTTAGATTGAACCTGCTCTTCCAAGTCACTCAACCGATCTCGCGTTCTGTCTAATTCACTCTTGAGATCGTTTCGCTGACGGCGTACTTCATCCAGAGATTCATCCATTTCTACATCTACATCGAACTTTTTCATCCCTGCCTCTGTCATTGCCTGGATGAATTCTGAAAGAGACATATCCATCTGTTCTGCTTCCTTCTTCCAGCGAGCGTGCTGCTCCTTAGTGGGATATGTCATTGTCGGCTGAGTATCACTACTATTCCCGGGCATAACTCTCGTGAATTATGACGATGCTATTTTGCATATTAAACGCTTGGAAAACACACCTACTGATCACCTTTTTCGGGCGATAAAGGTACAAATACTACAAATCCATCTTTGACGCGAACTCCGATCTCATCAACTTCATTTGGATCAATGCCTTGCTTCTGGATGTCTTCTGCGCTGAAGAAAACAGGAACACCTACCGCGCCTTGTTTTTCGGACTTAGTTACCTTCGCCTTCTGTAGATTGTCCGCCGGTTCTTCGCTCGGGGTGATAATGGCATCTATATGTGTCATTATATTTATCAGATGGTAGTTATTTAGCTAAATTCTTCGAGAACTGATGCCTCTTTTAGGCCACGTTTCGGCTCGTAGTAGAGTTGGTCGTCTGTTATCTCAAGCACACGATAATAGCGGTGCTTCCTATTGTTATGGCTAGCCCCGCTTACTTTGATAATGTCTCTATTCTCCAACTTATTTACGTCCATGTGGTACTTACCATCTATTTTCTGCTTATCCAGCCAATCCCCATCAACACCGAATTTGTCATGAGTACCCGTTACTCGCAGAATCCACGGCTTGACTGCCTTGAGATTCGGGTGGGCCGAAAGGGATCTCCACTTGACCCATTTACCGTTGATCAAGTTGACATTCTCAGCATCCTCAATCCCGTTATTGCGTCGATCAAGTTCGGTAGCGATTTTTGTCTGAACTTCTTCCAGCTCATCTATATCTAGTTGTTGGAGTTCTTCTTTGAGCTGAATAAATCCGATATTTCCTACGTCGTTCCTAGTATTCTTGTTCATCTTTGCAAACTTGGATATGGGTGACTTGTTTTAAACGGTTAGCCTTATGTGAGAAATGACCCGTTTAGAGGAATTATTCACATCTTTATTGGCAAAATAAATATGTGCCTGAATATGAAATAGCAACAATTGGCATAGGCTAGTCTATTTAATTCACAGAAGGCGTGGGGATCGGCTCTAATATTGACTGTAAAAATTATGGTGTATACGAGATCTCCGCTTATTTTGTTAAAACGGGGGTGAGAAACGGTAGTACGCAGTAGAACGAGTAGCACAGTTCGCATCGTAAAAACGCCAGACGTGCTCCATGGGAAGCCCCGAATTGAGGGGACGCACGCGTCGGCGTGTTCCAGATCGTAACTTCCGTACGATAGCGAATAGTACTCCGTTGAAGATGCGGCCGCGCAGTTCGATCCAGGAATCATAATGGCGGACAGTCACAGAGGATTCCCAATCTCGTGAACGCTTCTTCGGGTGGCGTCAACATATCTATCTCGACAAGATCGTGCCCCTGTTCCGAGCAGCGCGCCTACCGCTCCTCTTCAGCAGAATCAATCCCTATTCTGATCGCTTTCAGTGGAATTACTACTACTCCGTGTCCCATTCGGATGGACAGCAAGGGCACTAGCAATCTCCTCAAGATATTTCCGATTGTCAATCTCATTGAGCCATCGATCCGGAAGTGATGCCGTCCCGAATCGCGCCCCAGCAATCGCACCCGAAATCGCACCGATCGTATCTGTATCTCCGCCTCGGTTGACTGCTGTAACGATAGCGTCTTCGGCTGAGTCAGCAGTCAAAGCATCGTATAATGCCGTCTGAAGCGTATCGACGACATAGCCACTGTTCGAGAGCTGGTACGGATCAATTTCATTTGGAATTACTTCAAGAGCAGATCGGAGTTCTCCCGGAATCCCCGCTTCGAGCAATGGAGAAGCGCCGTCAGGAATCACGCCAGTAGTTCGCTGTAGACTTGTCGATAAATCCTCGGAGAGCAGATCTAACGCGGTACTCAGTTGCCTTGTTTTGCCGCCTAGTGACGACGGTCTGGGACGCTCTTACTGTAATATTCCGCCAGATTAACCCGGAAATGGACGCCGTCTGGCGATATGGCATCGCTCAGACGGCTTGCTTGGATGTGTCGAGACCTTGCCAAACAGCATGTTGATGATCCGGACGTACCCGCCGCGCCGGACGGCGCGGACGGGTACGCCGAGTGGGTGCAGATCGCGTTGATCCTGTACCGCGTCGAACTGGAGAAGAGTCTCCGTGAGACCGAAGACTACCTCAACGAAATGCCCGGCGTCCTCGCCGTGTTTGATCTTGACGACGCACCGCACTACAGCTCGTTTTGTCGGTGGGAAAAGGAGTACCGAATGCGTGAACTCCGCCGCCTGCTCCGCGCTTCGGCGGAGCAGGCGGGCTGGAGTGGTGAAGCCGCAATTGACGCAAGCGGCTTTCAACGCGATCAAACCAGCTACCACTACCGCGACCGCGCAGACTTCTCGTTTCAGTCGATGAAGACGACGATTTTGATCGACGTGAATTCGCTAGCGATCAAGGACGTTCATTTCACGACGCAGAAGGCATGGGACGGTCATATTGGGATGCAGGTCTTCCGCCGGAACGCGGAAGACCTGCGCGTGTTATCTGCCGACGCAAACTACTCATGGAGCGATCTCCGTGAGGAGTGTCGCTCCAACTCAACGCGACCACTGATCAAGCACAGAGAGCAAACACCGCTACAGAAGGCTCACAACGCCCGGATGAATGAGGATTACAACCAGCGCTGGATGAGTGAAACGGGCTTCTCGCAGTTGAAGGAAGACGACGGCGAGAAGCTACGCTCCCGGAGCTGGCACGGCCAGTTCCGGGAGCTCACGCGGAAGTGCATCATCCATAACCTAACGCAGGCGGCGAGTTAGGGCTCGCCGCCTGCTCCCCCTTCTCCGGACATATTTGGGAGAGGCATCGCCATCGTCATCTGATCAAGGGAGTAAGATGGCATAGTTTTGACTCTTCGAGCAACACCGTCAGCGGCAGCTACTACATCTTCTGAGTGTAAGAACCGTGCTTTAACGCCGTGAAACCGTGAGTTACCGACCCTACCCCGACGCTGTCTTGCGTTCAACAAGGCATACTCAGTGGTACATCCTGACCTTGAAAAGCGGCAGCAATAGTGAGGTTAAGGACAGCACATCCGAAGGTACAGCGTGGATCTGCGTGGGTGATCCGGGACGAGTCAATGCTTGTTCTAACGAGCGCAGCTGGATAATCTGCGTAAGCAACAGCCAGCGGTGCGCACCGCATCACACTCCCGTTCCCAGCGTTACTTCCCTCTGGGCTTGCGTCCCACTCTCGCTCACCCGCCGTCTCCCATGACTCCCCGTTTTGAATGCGGCTGAGAGCTCGCCGCGTCATCCCACCGATGTCAAACGGGCCACTTTCATACCACGCAACGAAGCGCTCAGCCACATCCGCCGGGTCAAACTGCCCCTGTTCTACCAAGCTACCGGCGATACACAGCGCCATCTCAGTATCGTCCGTAATCGTGCCTGCTGGCTGACGGTGAGTTCCATTTCCGAGCATATCGGTCACGCGCCTATGTTCACGCTTGATCTGCTCCTGCGACGCGAACTCTACTGGGCGACCAAGTGCATCACCGCAGGCAAGTCCCAGCAGGACTCCCTTTGCACGATCCTCAAACACACTCTCAACGGTCATCAGGCAATCGCCCCCGTATCCTCAGCAACGAAGTTCCCATCCCCGCATTCCGGACAGGGCTGCCCAACGAGCTCAACGAGAAGTTCAACAGCGGTGGATTCGCAGTTGGGACAGCGCAATTGATCACGCCCCGGATCGCGGTCAAACTGCTCAACACAGTCGATACAGACACAGTGGTAATTGAATCCAGTACAACTATCGAACTCCTCATCACTCACATCCTCACCGATTATCTCACGAGCTCTTGCTTGCTCACCAGGATGTGGACACGTAATTCGTTCGCCGTCGTCCGCTTCTGCGTACATATAGTACCCCCAGCCACTCGGCCCGGAGAACCCACACGCCTCGTTCGTACAGTAGTAGTCGTGAATGAGTGGCATGATACGGTCCACTACGAGAGTGTTCCAACATAATTCGTTGGTCGGCACGTCCAGTCAACCGTGAGTAACCTCACCTACTTCCTGCGTCACCGATACTCACTCTCATGGAGTGCCCAGCTCCCGGCGTGTGGAACACGTCCGGTGGCTGTTAAGCCCACGCAGCACATCTGGCGAGTTGCGCGCCTACGTCACCTGGCGAACAGTCACTACCTGAAACGGCTTGCTCGCGGAGTGTTGTACAGGACCGCTCATCCCCGGATGTACACTAAGCTCCTAGTGCAACTGGACATCCTTACTTCGTTCATCCAACTCAACGACTTCGTAGTCCTCAACAACACTGTGTTCCTGGCGCACCTGAGGAACCTTAGGTTCACGTATTCCCTGAATCACGCTAGGCACACAAGTGCCGTACTCAGCAAGCGTTCTGGATGCCTGACCCGACTGTTGAACCGAAAGAACTCGACGACGATAGAGATCTTCGTCAACTGGCACGTATTAGTCTCTATACGTGGGAGTTAACGAACCGGGACGGACGAACCAACTCCTTCCGGCGAGTCCCGGTACTCGCCAGCAGTAGATCGTAGTCACGGTGAGACAAAGAGCGGAACCGACTGACGCAGCTTTCGTTTTACTTCGGCAAGTGTATCACCGCCTACAGGTGCGTAAGAGAGCCAACAGTAGCACTATAATTTCTTGGCGAGATATTCCGTATATTCCTCGATGCTGATTACATCAGTATCAACTTCATCCAGATTCTTCCGCTCAATATAGGCACTGGCCTCTTGCTTTTCATCTGCATCTAACTGCCGCGCTGCTAATCCAAGTAGCACCACGATCGTTTCAGATTGCTCGAAAGACGCCTCTCGTAAGTCATCAACACGGAGATCATCTGTTCTTTCGGACAACACGTCATCTAGAACTTGTAAGAACTGTTCCTCACCAACTGACTCCTGAAGACTCAAGTACATCTCACTAAGATTGATCCTAAGCTCAGTCGTTTCTAACCAATCCATACTCGAACTATTTTTTATCCCCTCAGTCTCACGGATATTATCCAGCAGCATCCGGCAATTTCTGAGCATCTCCAAATTCGAGTCTGAGGCTCTAACTCTTGGAATATTCATAACTTCTGCATTAGCCTCATTCTTGAGATACTCTTCTATGAAGATTCCCGGTAACTCTTCTCGACCTGTGAATTCAAGAGTGCATTTACCGTTTACTTCCCCATCAAATTTGAAGTACTTCATCCCCCACGGAAGGGTTACAATCACCGCGATAGTACCGTGGTGCTCCTCGTAGTAGTGATTGACATCAACTCCATGAAGTCCCTCATTTGGGCGAACGATCTCGGAAGTTAGATCGAATTCTTTGAGCTGCTCAGGTATTATCGTGCTATCGGAGAGAGGGAGCTTGTTAAGCTGTACCGTTCCGTGTATAAATTCTGCTTCCTCTGTACTGTCCGCCTCAGTTCCTTGCTCTAATGCTTCTAAATCATACTTTTCATCGTTAAGCTTGGACTCCGAGGCCAGTTTCACACACAACAGTTCAACCTGAGACGAGACAATACGGAAAAGATAGTTAGTAACCGGGCTATCTGCCTGCTGCGCTCGCTCCTGGAAGCGACCGGCTGCATCAATTAAGTACTCATATTGCCCCCAAGGGCCGTTCTCACTTCCTTCGACGTAGTATCCAAACTCAGCAACATAGTGGAGAATTATAATTGGTATATCCTCATCTTCCGGCCGGCAGATCCGATACTCATCTGAGAGCACCTCAAATTGATACTGCTCAATAGTCTCACTACCACCTTTCAACCTTACAATCAGTTTGTTATTATATGGACCACTATCCTGTAATTGAATAACGACAGAATCTTTCTCGACCCATGGATCATCCTTGCCATCGGGAGATTGGAGATCTTCCTCACCAGGCCACAAGGTAGGAGTAGACTGATAACTCTCTTCACGTAATATCTTCATCAACAAATTTTCAAGAAAGCAGATGGTAAAAATCTGTGGGAAATTCTGATGCTACTTGGTTCGATTCTAGCAATTTCCTCAGGAGTATCATGGGTAGTCAGATGGAAGTCAGTACCGATTGTAAGATCCAATATATCACATATCTGTAAACTATTATACGTCGGGTTTTAGCTCGTAATAGACTTCTAAGCAAGATACCTCAGGTTGAATACTAATTTTATTGTATGTTAATTAGCTCTGTGTGCAGTGAATTCATATTCCATTCACAATATGTAGAGCCGGCACCGAAATTCAAGGCAATCATGCTAGTTCTACAATCAGACCCGAATTCACTGATACCGCCGGGATGCAGTGAATTCATATTCTATTCACAATATCAAGTGCACGCAACATATTATCAGTATCTCGTCACATCCAAACTGAGGTTAATAATCTGTGTCAACCCTGAACAGTTGAGGCAACACGATCAAAAATGCTGTCTCCGAAAATCAAAGAATTCATACTCAAATTACAATACACGGCATGCGTCTGCTGTCCCGTAATTATAATGAATTCATTTCGCATTCACAATATTATTAACAAGCCAAAATCAGAGCAGATCAGCACTCAATCCAGAAACCCTAGGAAGACCGCAGAATCACGGCCGTTCAGTCTCCGAATTGTAAGGAATTCATTCTCAGTATACAACGAAATTCTGTACTTTCCAGCTCACCCAGTAAATCACCGAAAAATAACTCGCCGTTTCTAAGAGCTTTAGAAACGACAAGCTACAATTTAATCAGACTACTTGTGTCTCTTGCCGTTCTATTCCCCCGCTCATTTTCCGAACATGGGTGTTGTTATAGAAGGGTGAAGAGCATTTAGCTCCAGGCCTGTTGTCTGGACCGCAGACGGGCGGCCTACGTTCAAGCGCCATGTCGGGAGTGGCTTGTCGGAATCTTATCAGAAGGTCGATTTGTGAGAACGACCTGTTGTGAAGGAGTTGATAGCCGATACATGGCACCGTACAGGCCGTGGATGATACGCGGTACTAGATCGAGTCTCGGGTGCTCTGTCTGGATAGTCACGCTGCGTAGTAAGAAGAGTGAGTGCCGTCGAAACTGTGATTCACATGCTCCTGTCTATGCCCCCGTTTCGTCAAAAACAGGCGCATTACATCTCCGAGCAAATCATCAATTAAAAACAAAGAAATATTTCTTGCTAATCAGCAGATTCACATGAATCCGCGCTGTACGTCCAGTAACGATGTCATCTGAAACCACTCCCACATCGCCAGATCCCGAAGACGGCGACTTAGTGCAGTACGTAGACGACCAGTTGTTCAGCGGTGGTATGGGGACGCTCACGGACCACGTCGCACGGAAAGCCGCGCTGAGCGACAGGCGACGATACGCGATCCTTTACTACCTGTGGGCCCGTGAGGAAGTCGCCCGAAAAAGCCTCGATGAAGCCATCGACGACCCCGGATTCGACCTTACTCATCACCTCGGAAAACTCATTGATACCGGTCTGGTTGCGCGAGTTGGCACCCCAGAAGATACAGATAGCCGACAAACGTTCTACAGGATCACGCACATGGGTCAACAGGAAATCACGTCTGATGTACAGAATATCACTGGGTCTGAACCGAATTGACTGTTTTCCGCTTCGTCGTCGAGTTCGGAGAACGTGACGACGAAGCTTGTCAACTAGCACGTAATAGTATCTATACGTGGGAGTTAACGAACCGGCACAGACGAACCTACTCTCTGTGGCGAGTCCCGGTACTCGCGTAGTAGAGGACAGTCACAGTGAAACTAAAAGCAGGTCTACGGCTCTGTTGAAGTCGTATTCTTCAGATAGATTCTCGTCTGAAATAGCCGGTCACTGAAGAATGCTTATTGAGCGACGAGAATCCTACCAGTTCCCAGTGATGTTCGGAGCGCCGTGCAAGATGAAGAGCACGTATTCAACAGATGATTGAGGATTTGCGATATGCTACGAGTTAAACCAAAATTATATAATTACGAATTTAACAGAGCAGCTCTGGTCTGAGAAGAGGAAAGTAATAGTCTGACAATACGAGGTTTAATTGTTTTCCAGTCTCTGAACTTTCTCCAGTAACTTTTGATTGTATTTTTCACCATCCCCACCGTGATGCACTCTATAATGGCAATTTGGACATAGTGCAATCACTGTATCCACAGTATCCGATCCACCGTCACTAAGCTCATGGACGTGATGCGCATGCAGGTAAGGGTCACCTGTTTTATCAGTAAATGGGGCTGGTTTACCACAACCTTCGCAGCATCCTTCAGCCCGGGCCTTCACATATTCTTTAATCTCCGGTGATCGGTGATACTGAGTCTTTTCAGTTGTATTTGTTGTTGAGACTTCTTGAGTGATTTCCTCAACCTCATTTTCTTTGGCCCTTTCACGGAGTTCGTCAAGACTCGCTTCGTTCCGAGCTCCTTCATTTTTTATTTCTGATGTATTGTTCACAGAGCGTTCTTGCGGATCTGTACTACCATCTACAACAACCGAAGAGTCTGTGGTTGCTGTTTCAACCTCTTCCTCTTCCCCGTAAGTGTCATCTGTTGGTTCTTTAATTTCAGATTTTGAAGGATCAGAAATAGATTCAGTGCTTTCATCTTCTGGAGAACAAAATTCTTTATCCTCTTTCTGTGATCGTTTCTCTTTTTTATTGTTGGTGGATTTTATTGGTGTTTCTGCTTCAGCTGAAGAAGAGTTATTTATTTCTGTTTGACCTTCTTTTTCGGACCTTTCCACCGATGACTCTGATTGGCTTAGACCAGCTTTGTATTTATGCGGAGAGTCGTCACCAGCTAAGACATCGTCTGGATCGCTCGGGCTTGTTTCAGAAAATTTCTGTTTAAAATCACGGGTGTTTGTTTCTGAGACTGATATTAATCCGTCGTAATCTGGCATATCATCTTCCATTGGACGAAGACGTTCAGGGGGATAGGCATAATGTTCTATTCCCTGTTCAGACAGCATTTTCAATGGTATTGTTCCGCCATCGTACTCCGGAAAATGTTTTTGTAGAGTTTTTTCACTCACGACAATAACGACGGAGACGAGTCTATCGTATTCCGGGTTCTCATCTTCAACAGTCACTTCCTTTTGTCCATCATGATATAGGACATAATCCTTTGCTGGAATTGGTGGTAAATTAACCACCACAGCTTTCTGTATAAACTCTTCCTGTCTGTCCCTGACAGTCATACCGACCTCGTAATGATTTAGGGTATCTATCAGTACATCATCAATGCGACCTAAATAGTTCTTAAAATAGTTTTCTTTTCGTACTGAGAGAGTTTTACACACTCCAAAACCGTCGCCAATCGGAATAACAGCAGCTTCATATCCGACTGCATCTTCACTTACAGGTCCTATCGAGATGAACTCTCCATCAATTTCAACAACTCCATGTCCATACTTGTTAATACGCTTTATTGGACGATGATATAGTGGATCGTCATTACTTTGATTTCTTTCATCAGGTGTTGATGAATCATCATTTGGGACATATTCGAGAATAGCACCAATATTCTCCTGCTTTCTTAGACCATGTTTTGAAATATTCTGATGTGCGTCACCATAATCAATTGAGAAGTCATATGGAGTCATAGATTGAAGCTTTTCAATATAATCAGATTTCAAAATCTTTTTTGGTCTCTTTATTCTTGCAAACTTCCCTGGAAGTTTCATTGCTTCAACCCGTTCACCAACCGCGCCGGCCTCAACAGGTCCAAGATTAATTTTTGTTTCTGTCGTTTCAACTAATCCATTTCCAGAGTCTGAGATCTCATGTATTTTTGCATCAAATGTTTTGCCGTTTAAAGGTATACCCTCTACCACTTCCCGGTCCATAGGCTATTATGTTTTGTGATGGATTTTATATTTTTGGTGCTTTGAACAGTCAGAAATAATCGGGGTGAAAATAATGAAATTAACAATGATCAAGTTCAGTATAGGATCTCTGTATCTCACACGGGTATCTTACCAACTGATGGATTGGTCGATATGTCTCGCGTTAGATTCCTTGCCTGTACTAAGCGATTTGTGAGTCCTCTGTATTGGAAATCCTCATTCACCGACTACCATTTGTAGAGTTGACCCTCGTCAGGCGGGAATTCAGTCAGGTCAATATTTCTTGGGTATGGGTCAGAAACGATCTCACGGTGATCCCGAATTATCCTCGTCTTCTTCTCATCAAAGTTTTCTACGCCGAAGGTTCCGATGTATGCTCCTTCGGGGTACTGTTCTATATCGTGGTTAGAAAGAACCCGTCGTATACGTTCCCCTGCGTCGGCTGGGAGTCGATCAACGTGTCGTCTTAATCCATAAGCAACTAGCTCATCACCATCAGAACTACCCGCGCGGATATGAACACGGGTTCGTGGATCCTTCGTGTCTATGCCAATAATGTCCATACGCTTGTCTACAGAATCCCAACCAATATTCATTTCGCTGATGGGAAGGCGGGATCGACAGACCCATCAAAGGAGCATAACACCTGAAGATCGAAAAAATAGATATAAGATCTGTACTGAGCGATTCGTGAGTCCCCTTACTTTACCAAATAACAGTCTTTAGGTTCAGATGTCTTTATCACGGAGTTGGACTATAGCATAGTTTCGAGAATAATTCCGATCTACAGGCCGGTTTTGTGAATCCAAAATGAGTTCCTCTTGAGAAAATGGATTCTCAAGTTCCCAACACTTGTCAACTCGAATGTAGTGACCGTACGCATCTTCTCCTTGGTGCATAACATCCCCCTCAACCAAGTACTGCATAAGCTGCTCCGCATGGCCTCGATTTTTATCGTACCGGGCGATGTCTCCTGCGATTCCCAAGTGGGTAACGAGATGACTTTCGCTTTCTTCTTCAGTTCCTCGAATATAAAGAGGAAGATCGCCGTATTTATCTGCGAGTTTCTTTGCTGTAACCCACCCTGCGTCGGATGCCCATGTTACAGGTGGGTCCTTCATAGCGACAGAAAGTTGATTCCCATAGTTGGCAGTCAGAACACCGAGTGGACAATTTGTCTCACTAAATGCGGGACCATCCTTAGGCATTCTACCTGAGAATACATGGTAGAACATGTTGAAAGTACCGAAGGTTTATTTGATATATTTGTCTCTACTGACTTCATACTCTACATCTTGAACGTATTTCGTTTGTAGACACGGAATATTGATGTTCAGTATGATCTGCTCAAGTGCGATTATGACATACGCACAGGCACTGAGCGTAGCAAATATAGTGATTTGGGTGATCCCATTCTCTTGATTCAGTACTCCCGATGATTATTATGCCTGTATACTAAGAAATCACCAATACGCCAACGTATGGCCTATCAACACACTCTTGAACGGTTTCGGGACAGAGGGAAATCACGATGAAACGGTTTCTTCGATATGTTCTGTACCGTGAGCTGTACCAGCGACTCCGAAACGTCGGGAAAAAGAGTGACTCCAGTTCCTCACATTCACACGATTCTAACGGATCAGTAGGCCAATCCTCACAACACGGTGACGAACTTCCGCTTGATGAAGGTACCCTAGACAGCGTCGATGAATTGACGACCGTGTTACAGCAGATGGATCCGTATGAGTTTGAGCACTTCGTTGCGGATCTCTGGGAACGGATGGGCTGGCAAACCGAGGTCTCGTCCGCGACGATGGATGAAGGCGTTGACGTGATCGCTCAAAAACAACATCCGTACGAGCAGAAGACGCTTATTCAGGCGAAGCGGTACGGGCCGAACACGACTGTTGGATCCCCGGATATTCAGCAGTACGCGAGTCTTGACCAGCAATACAGCGGCGTGGATAAGGTAGTCGTCGTGACGACAAACGAGTTCACCGATCAAGCCCGTGATCTTGCTGACCGACTTAATGTGAAGCTCATCAACGGTACTGACCTCGCTACGCTTGTTGTCCAACACGATGCGATTGATCTTGTCGATGACTACCTTGAGTTCGTAACTACCGTTGAGTCTGACACTCCTAGCGAGCACGCTCAGAAGCAAGCAGGCACGACAGAGCAATCACAGCCAGAGGAACCCGAATCGGAGCCGGATTCAGCATACGAAACAGGGACTACAACGGAATCCGGGTCAGTACCGACCACGATCTGGAAGAAGGTGATTATGATCACAATCCCTGGTTGGGTCGTCGCGTTCTTCGGGGTCGAGGTCCTACCCGTGGCACTCTGGGGAGTCCTCTTCTTCACCGTCTGGTTTGGACTGCCCATTGCACTCTTCCTTGACGCGAGACGTGTCCGAGAGTATAGCGACTGGCCACAGTACTGGTGGGCGTACGTACTCACATCACTCGTCTGGCTATTTGCAATCGTCCCTGCTGGTCTCTACCTATGGCGACGACGCTCGATTAACGAGTCAGTTGAGCCCTCTCACGTCTCCGACACGCCGCCAACTGAGACAACTCCTGATCCAGAGCCAAGGTCACAGACCCAGGTAAACTCAGAATCTTCGGCAGACTCATCAACATCGACGGGTGAGCCTGCTACTCACTCGACGCAGGACAGTGCCGAATTCTCGACTACTGACCGCGCAACCGATCGGATAGACATCGAGCACGGCGACAATCGATACTACGCCCAGACTGCTACTTCGCCAAACGGCGAATACATTGCAGCCTATCAAGATGGGCGATCAGGAGCTGGAGCCGGGGATCCGGAGCAGGGACGCGTGTTTCTCTTTGAAGACGAGGAGCTCCAGTTCACAACTGAGCTCGACCGGCCGAACGCGTGCGCTGTCGGAAACGACGGCACTGTCGCTGTCGTTGACTGGATCGACTGGGGTGACACGCTCTCGGGGAGATTCTATGTATTCAACGCGTCAGGCCATCGATTCGTGAAACACGAGTTCGACGCGAATATCGGTCCGGTCGCTATCACTCCTGACGGCGAGTATGCTGCTACCAGTACGTTCAATCCAGACTGTAGCACCTACATATTCGACGTTGAGTCCGGCGAACAGCTGCTCCGTCACGAGAACCAACACGGGAACGTCCAGCATCTCGAATTCATCGATCGGGACGACGGCTGGATGCTTCGTCTAGGCGATCCTGACGACGATCCGGCGTACGGTATTGATTTCGGTGGCCACGTTATCTGGAAAAGCGACGGCGTACAACGCCAAGATCGATTAGAGAAACTCCTTGAGAGTAGCACAGAGTCGAGTCTACACGAAGCACTGGATCTTCTGGATGAGGCGATGGACTTGGCGGCAGAAGACTATGAGGAACGGAACATCGCTCAGCAATTAGCGGAGACACACTGGAAACTTGCCAAGACGATCAAACGCGAAGAGGGAGTGACAGACGAGTGGTGGAACCATCTAGATGAAGCTGCTCAGTACTACCGTGAGACGTTGCCTCGATACGCCGGGAAACAGGGGTTAGCAAAAGTCAGACGACAGCAAGGCAAGCAATACCTCGACGAGGAAAATGAAATTTCGGCCCGTGAATGCTTTGAGGAGATCGCCGCTCTTGAGGACAAATACGATGTCCAACTCCTTACTGACGCTGATGAACGCCGGCTGGACGAGTTACAGTAACGTGCTATCTGCTGGGTTCAATATTTTGGACAGGATGAGCCATTCTGTTGAAACTCATCGTAGATGGTATACTCAGGCTTGACTGCGGGCAATTACTGCTGGTCGTGAGTACATCGGTTAGGCCCAAACCTATGATTGTCGAGACCACTAAATGACATATTATTTAGCATTCTATACATCGGATTTCTGTCTTTCAATAGGCCAGATAAGCACAATACATCGTTCGCTATACTAGTCTATTCTGACATTCTCAGAGTCTGTGTGCCGTGAATTCATTTTCGATTTACAATATGTAGAGCAGGCACCGAAATTCAAGGAAATCATTTCTTATTTACAATGAACTAATGTTTCACCGACGGGCAGCGATTATTGGAAATTCATCTTCAATTTACAATAAGCACAGTAAGCACAATTTATCACATAGCAATCACGTAGCGGAATGAGTTAATAACTCAGGTTAGATCTCGCTAAACGAGTAGACAGTACAAAATTCATGTCCCTGAATTATACGGAATACGTGTTCAATTTACAATAATCCGCACACGGTTGCTGGCTGGCGATTTCAAGGAATGCGTGTTCTATTTACAATATTATTAATCGACCGTAATCAGCCATCAAGATCGGACGGCAGTCAATGAGTAGCATTTCCACAAAATTACCTCCGTGCTGTCCCCGAATTTCAGAGAATACATTTCCTATTTATTGTAAAAATCAGGAGTTTCGGCAGTCATCCCCAATACGGTTGTAATAAATCTGGAGTTGCTAAGAGACTCATGAACTGCCTAAAGAGATTTAATCGGTTAATTAGGGGTTCAAAGCAGCTCTATACCCCCGCTGAACTCCCATAGATGCTTGTTGTTATAGGAAGGGTGGGCGGCATTCAGCCTGGGACGTGTTGTCTGGTCCGCAGATGGACGGTCCTGATTCAAGCGCCATCTGGAGTAAGGCTGTCGAGATACCTAAGAATAATCAAAATTTAAAATGAGCTTGTAGAAGGGGTCACTGACGGCTACGCAGCACCGTGTAGAGCCGGGGATGAGGCGCGATGCTTGACCAAGTTATTGAGGGATTCAATAAGAGCGGTTTAGATTGCTCTGTTGAATAGCGGCCTCTGAGCCGCAGTGAAACGATACCGGTCTTGAGATCAGTAGTGTCAGCCACTCACCAGCCGACTAAACTTTCTACTACCCTGAGCAAGACCGCTATTCAACAGAGCAGTTTAGATCATAGTCTTGTGAGACGCGTCAGATTGGCTTGTGATCGGATTCTTTAGTGAGTAATGGGTTTCCCGGTTGTGGGCGGTGAATCAGTTCTTTGCCGCGTTGAGGATCGTTAAATCGCGTTTTAGTTGTGGTTCGATCTTTGGACTGCGACACTCAACATCTACCTGTTCGTGTTGCCAGTGACGACCGTCTTTCCCGTTCCAGACGCCATATACTGTTGCTTTCGGAAGTGTGACGACCCCGAACAGGACTGCTAGGTAGTAGAGCAGCTCACACGTCTCTGTCCATGAGCCCGTTACTTTCCGCGGAAGATCAATCGGATACTCAATGTGCTGCGCCGGGACCCCAGCCGTATTACTTCGCTCAACGAACCCACGGTCATTACTGAGCAAGATCGCTTTCTTCCGGCTCTCCTCGTTGAACTTCCGGTACCCCTCGACAATCGCTTCGTCACCAGTCTCGCATTCAACAATATCGACTGTGCGGTTCGTCCGGAGCCGTCGGTACTCGTAGAGGCCAAGCAGTCCTTCGCGGTTCGCGCCCGCGGGCTGTTTGTCCAATCGCTCGAACTCTTTTCCGAACGCTGCAGTTAGCTCATGCGTGTTGTATTGCTTGAAGTGCCAGTCCAACTCTTCCTTGATGCCGGTCGCTAATGCGTACCCATTAGTCGGCCGCCGGCCATGATCATCTCTCTCACCGGTTTCACTGTCGATTCCGAGCACTTCAGGCAGTCGCCACGGCATGATATTCGCGTCGAGCCCGACGACGACGGGGTCGTGCCCTGCTTCGAGATCAGCGTAGCCGTGTCGATTAACGAATTCGACGACATCGTCGAGATTTTTTAATTCGATGTGGCCGCTTGCAACCATCGCGCGGATATACGTCTGTGCGTCCGGCAAGTCGTCATAGGCGGACTCACCGTACTTGGCTGGGATCGTATCGCGGTTATCTTGGTACGTTATCGCTCCTTGCGTAAATCGGACTGATGCTCGTCCGTTGTCTTCGAGATTGATACGGACGAGCTCTCCGATATTGTCACAGGGGTGCTTTACAGGGATTGAATCGACGCCTTGATCGAAGAGCGCATTCAGCAGGATCATTAACCGCTGACGGTCAACGTGCATCACAGCACCTCTTTGAAGTCGATTAGATCGGTAGCAGTCCGGGGAATCTCAGCGTAGAACTGCCCGTAATACCCACCGGCTTTCCGGTGGAAATAGTAAACGTGGTCAGCTCCAAACTGAAAGCCTGCTTGGAACGCGATCGCGGACATGAACTTCCGACCAGGCGTCACATCAATAGCAATCGTATCTCCGTTATTTTTCGCCGTCTCGATAGCCGACCGATAGAAGTCAATAATGTCTGGAAAATCGGTTTCCTGCTCAAGGCTGTACTGCGAGATGTCTGCGTCTCCGCTGTACGCATCGATTATCGTGTCGAACATCTCGCTGGCAACGGCAACCGAATCAGCCACACCAGGATTCGAAAGGATTTGTGCCTGATCCGGAACAAATCCTCTGTCGCACGCTGCAGTAAGCGGATTCAGAATCCCCGGTATCGTCGGAGTCCCGTTTGTCAACCATATTCGTGCCATTACTCTTCGAAGCAGACGCACCACAATAATATTCAGTGATACTACCACTATTCCAATAATTAGCCATTAAAATCGTTGTTGCTGTGGAGCGAAGATGTATACCAAAGGACAACGTCTCCGAATCTATGACAGAAGATGAGGACGACGGTCCAGACTGGCGAGCATCACTCGGTTCCTCAGATGGCTCCACAAAACGCCGGACTGAAGAGGTAGATACATCGATCCTTGATCCAGTCGTTGACGATTTGGAACCTGTAGAACCGGTTTGGCAAGTCGACAAGTCTGGTGCTGGTGCAGAAGTTCATCATGAGACACTCTTCTTGTTCGATCATGCTTGGATTGAAGCGTACGCTACCGACGAATATAATGTGTATTCTGAACGCGGTCATCCAGAATATCTGTGGGGGTTCCCGAAGGGTGCGTATTCGCGGGTTGCTGGTGAATTCGCCGGTACGGGCCGTCACGATGAGACTGGGCAACCGACGCCGTTCGATTCCTTTCTTGTAGGCCAAGAACAGGTTCTAATCTGGGATAATTCAGTTATCGGTGCGATCGACATTCGAACCGGTCAAGATTGTTGGACTCACGATATTGGCGAATATATCTCATGGTGCAAGAGCGTTCCAGCGGTCGATCGAGTCGTGGTTCGTACCAAGCAGGCGCTCTTTGGCCTTGATGAGAGAACGGGGGAACTCGTTTGGGAGCGATCGGTCCCCCACGGAGATCGACATACTCGGCCGAAAATCACCGACAGTACTGTGATAGATATTGACGGTGAGTCAGTTATCGCACAAGATGTCTCAGATGGGAGCGTTCGGTGGCGGAAAGAGACCGATGCCGTGCTCTGTACCGCACAAGCGGGATCGATCTACATTCGTCACGATGTTGAAGGAGAATGCCTTACACGACTTTCAGCTGCCGATGGGACAGTAGAGTGGCGATGTCCGTTGACTGATACCGAGCCAAAGCGATCCGATGATGGCAAGGTCATCAGTCGATCTCCTAGTGAGCCTCGTCTCTCGTTCAGAGGAGACTACTGTTTTATTCGGGACGGAGAGACGCTCCGCGTGCTGGATGCCACATCCGGAGATCAATTGAGCCAGTTCCAAATACTAGACCAAATGGTTCAGGCTACGGAAACACACGTTCTGTTCGTTACGGAAGATGAGATTGAGGACGACGATGAGGATGATGACTCCGAATCCGATGAAGCAGGATGGGGGATGAGTCAATCGCATCACAGACTTGAGCGAACCTTCGAGGTATATGACGTGGAGACCGAAAACCAGGTTTTCACGACGACAGTCGAAACGGACGAACCCTCACTCAGGAAAACCGCATCAAACGCGATGGCGGCACTTTGCGACGAGAAATTGTTTTTGGTGACTGTATCGGGCATCACTGTCTACACTCTCGACAGTTCCCAAGCAACGGCCCACTATGACTTCGTAGATACAGATACAGGTAGACGGCAACGCAGCCCTAGGATCGTGCGTGTTGAAGAAATGGTTTACATTTCCGCGGGACAAGACGGATTACTCTGTCTCGCACCGTCGGGTGAAATAGAGTGGTACAGTGAGATTGGCGGTGGCGTGCTTCTTGATGATGAGATCCAACCATCCGCGATTTACGTCGATACTGACGAAGATCTGTTGCCTTGTTTTGCCGCCTAGTGACGACGGTCTGGGACGCTCTTACTGTAATATTCCGCCAGATTAACCCGGAAATGGACGCCGTCTGGCGATATGGCATCGCTCAGACGGCTTGCTTGGATGTGTCGAGACCTTGCCAAACAGCATGTTGATGATCCGGACGTACCCGCCGCGCCGGACGGCGCGGACGGGTACGCCGAGTGGGTGCAGATCGCGTTGATCCTGTACCGCGTCGAACTGGAGAAGAGTCTCCGTGAGACCGAAGACTACCTCAACGAAATGCCCGGCGTCCTCGCCGTGTTTGATCTTGACGACGCACCGCACTACAGCTCGTTTTGTCGGTGGGAAAAGGAGTACCGAATGCGTGAACTCCGCCGCCTGCTCCGCGCTTCGGCGGAGCAGGCGGGCTGGAGTGGTGAAGCCGCAATTGACGCAAGCGGCTTTCAACGCGATCAAACCAGCTACCACTACCGCGACCGCGCAGACTTCTCGTTTCAGTCGATGAAGACGACGATTTTGATCGACGTGAATTCGCTAGCGATCAAGGACGTTCATTTCACGACGCAGAAGGCATGGGACGGTCATATTGGGATGCAGGTCTTCCGCCGGAACGCGGAAGACCTGCGCGTGTTATCTGCCGACGCAAACTACTCATGGAGCGATCTCCGTGAGGAGTGTCGCTCCAACTCAACGCGACCACTGATCAAGCACAGAGAGCAAACACCGCTACAGAAGGCTCACAACGCCCGGATGAATGAGGATTACAACCAGCGCTGGATGAGTGAAACGGGCTTCTCGCAGTTGAAGGAAGACGACGGCGAGAAGCTACGCTCCCGGAGCTGGCACGGCCAGTTCCGGGAGCTCACGCGGAAGTGCATCATCCATAACCTAACGCAGGCGGCGAGTTAGGGCTCGCCGCCTGCTCCCCCTTCTCCGGACATATTTGGGAGAGGCATCGCCATCGTCATCTGATCAAGGGAGTAAGATGGCATAGTTTTGACTCTTCGAGCAACACCGTCAGCGGCAGCTACTACATCTTCTGAGTGTAAGAACCGTGCTTTAACGCCGTGAAACCGTGAGTTACCGACCCTACCCCGACGCTGTCTTGCGTTCAACAAGGCAAGATCTGTACAAACTAGATGATGTCACTGAGTAGTATAGTATGAATATTGGTCACAGGAGATTCGATTAGATCAAGTTGACATTCTAGCTGATACGTAGTATAGAGCAATATGAGATTGTGATCAGTTTCACACTCTGATGAAGGCTTATCAAAATCTCTATTCGAGCTCTGTGATTCGTCTAAATTATTAATACCTCAGCAAGGAACTCGTAGTATATGAGTATTGACTCAGCCGTTGAGCGATTGCGAGCTGCGGAGAGAGATATGAGAGATGATCCACCGGCTTCTATTGAACAGAAAGCTTCTATTTTTGGTGAGTACCAGTCGCTCTTCCAACCTACGGAAATTGGGAGTCTCACCGAGCAGGAGTTCAAAGAATTTCTTCTATACGAGAACAACCGTCACTGGACTGGGTTACATCGGAAGCGCTCAATGATGACTGATGATATGGAACAGCTCAGAGATGGATTACGATCTCTCGTAGATGAAGAGCAGGACCTTGCGCCGCGTGTACAGGATACCAAGGAGAAAGTCGATGGTATGGGGAAAGCAACGATCTCTGCGATTCTCGTGACTGCCTATCCTGAGAAGTACGGCGTATGGAACAACCGCTCAGAAGAGGCTCTCAAACAGCTAGACATCTGGCCAGACTTTGAATATGGGAGTGACTTCGGTCAGCGATACGATCGAGTGAACGAGGTTTTACTGGATCTCGGCACCGAATTAGACCTCGATCTCTGGGACTTGGACGCCCTACTCGGGTATCTCGTAGGAATTGAAGAAGATCCCTTAGAGACAGTAGAGGATACGGAAGCAACAGGTGAGTTCGCTAAGGAACAGCATCTACAACAGTATCTCGTCAATCACTGGGAAAAAATGGGGCTCTCCGATCAGTGGGAGATCTATAGTGATTCAGACGATCCGGAAGCCGGAGTCGAGTTCTCAACTGGCATTGGCCGACCAGACATACTCCTCACACACACGTCAGATGCGCGTGTCTGTATTCTTGAACTGAAGAAAGGTAGTACTAGTGACCGGGCAGTAGGTCAAATTCTACGGTATATTGGCTGGGTTCGTGCGCATCTTGACGATCTTGAAGGCGTTAGCGCTGATGCTGAAGTCGAAGGTAGGCTTATCGTGAGTGACTCGTCGGAAAAACTCGAATATGCGATGGCTGTGATTCCAGAGTTGACGCTGTATGAATACGAGATGGAAGTCACCCTGAATCAATCGACCTCATAGCTCTTTCATTCTTGTGTAGGTTATTGTTGATGAGCCATAGTCTGTATTTATACTCGAATGCTAATTTCGCACCTGATTTACGGAATCTCGTGGAGAGAGTGGTTCGTCTTAATGTCAAGTATGGGAGAATCTCAACAGAGGCTATGAGACTACGGGATCGGGTGAACCATATCGACACAATGAATCAGTGGGGAGCGCCGAAGGTTGAATCGCAGACTCGGAATCGGAAACACGTGCTAGCAGCACGACTATTCTACTTCAATACTGAACCTGTGAACTAGGAATCTCGTTGTCGCGTAGGTCTGCCTGATTGGCAACAGTGACTGATCTACCCCGAATACAGCACCCTATTCTGAAATCTGGAAGCGCTCAATCTCAGCTGACCCACACGTGGGGCACTCATCTGCACTCGACGCAAGATTCTCACCGCACCGGCGACACTCCACGACTACTTCTGTCTCGTCACCGGGCAGTAGCCGAGTAAGTACTGTGCGGACACTCATGGGTCCGGAGTTTTGGAGACTGTGAGTTAATGCCATCGGTGGTCTGTATCCATCAGAGATTCGGTGCGTTCGACCTACAAAGCCGCCAAAGGCTTATTTTCAACCCCGAACGAAATTCATGTGGAAGGAACACTGTCACACGCTCCTTCCACCCCTTCATGAACGCTGACGAATCGTCACTCGGTCGTTGCCCGGAATGTGGTGAGGACATATCGGAAGCGTGGGCTCTCGTTGAGTACAAGAAGAACGACGGCACTGAGGGCGTGTGGGCCGAGTGTCCAGCGTGTGAGGACGTTGTATCACCTGAATAGTCGAAGACAGCAGAGTAAAGTGTTCTTCCTCGCGTATCCGTGGTAAGGTCTTCAATGGAAATTTCAGAGCAACTTCAGTGTCTGTTTTCGGGAAAAGTCGAAGAACGTAACGGGTCGTATATGATTAAGATACCAGAGCAAGAGGTCCGGCTTGGCGACCTACAAGCGGACGAGACGTATCGTGTGGCTGTTCTCCCGTCACCTACGACTAACGAGGCCAATAAGACTAACGCCGATCCAGAGCCCGAGCAAACGTCACAGACGCCCCCTGTCGAGGAAGGTGAACAACGTACCGTCGAAATCGAAGATATTGGCGATCAAGGCGATGGTATCACTCGCGTTGAGCGCGGGTTCGTCGTTATTGTACCCGATACCAAACAGAGCGAGCGTGTTACTATCGAGATCACTGATGTGCGCGAGAATGTCGCCTTCGCGGAAGTTGTCGAGCGCGTCAGCTACTACGAGTAGTCTAAAACGTTAAATCCGATTCGTTTTCCCTGAACGGTTCTGTAGCAGAATTAGCGACTTCAGAAGATTCTAATTCTTCGACTCTGTCGAAATCCTCTTGTTCAGAAACATTTTCGTTTGAAATCGCTGGTCACTGAAGGGTGCGTATTGAGTAATTCGTAGAAGGGTTGTCCACCCTGTAGTGAATACCACAGAACAATTATTTGCTGACAGAATGACAACCAAATATGACATCTAAAGAAGAGGAGATTGTTTCACTATTTGAAGGGATACAGAAGCAACTAAATCACGACTGGGAAAAATTTAGAGATCAACATCATAATCCGAGTAATAAAGGAGCATCATACGAGCAGGCACTGGAGAATTTTTTAACAAAATACTATCGAGGTGTCTACGAAATCCAAACTCAATCTGTAATTATTGATGAGAACCTCGATGTTTTTGACGTGTTCGATACCTCAAGAGGAGAACACGAGATCGATCTCGTAGGATTATTTGAGAGCGCCAGACCGAGAATTGTCTTCGATGTTGGAGATATGATGCCTTGTTGAACGCAAGACTGCGTCGGGGTAGGGTCGATAACTCACGGTTTCACGATGTCAGAGACTGGTTCTTACACTCAGAAGATGTAGTAGCCGCCGCTGGCGGTGGTCGTCAAAGGGTCAAAACTATGGTATCTTACTTCCTTGATCAGGTGACGACGGCGATGCCTCTCCCAAATACGTCCGGAGAAGGGAGAGCAGGCGGCGAGCCCTAACTCGCCGCCTGCGTCAGGTTATGGATGATGCACTTCCGCGTGAGCTCCCGGAACTGGCCGTGCCAGCTCCGGGAGCGGAGCTTCTCGCCGTCGTCTTCCTTCAACTGCGAGAAGCCGGTTTCACTCATCCAGCGCTGGTTGTAATCCTCGTTCATCCGGGCGTTGTGAGCCTTCTGTAGCGGTGTTTGCTCTCTGTGCTTGATCAGTGGTCGCGTTGAGTTGGAGCGACACTCCTCACGGAGTTCGCTCCATGAGTAGTTCGCGTCGGCAGATAACACACGCAGGTCTTCCGCGTTCCGGCGGAAGACCTGCATCCCAATGTGGCCGTCCCACGCCTTCTGCGTCGTGAAATGAACGTCCTTGATCGCTAGCGAATTCACGTCGATCAAGATCGTCGTCTTCATCGACTGAAACGAGAAGTCTGCGCGATCGCGGTAGTGGTAGCTGGTTTGGTCGCGTTGAAAGCCGCTTGCGTCAATTGCGGCTTCACCACTCCAGCCCGCCTGCTCCGCCGAAGTGCGGAGCAGGCGGCGGAGTTCACGCATCCGATACTCGTTTTCCCACCGACAAAACGAACTGTAGTGCGGTGCGTCGTCGAGATCAAACACGGCGAGGACGCCGGGCATCTCGTTGAGGTAGTCTTCGGTCTCACGGAGACTCTTTTCGAGTTCGACGCGATACAGGATCAACGCGATCTGTACCCACTCAGCGTACCCGTCCGCGCCGTCCGGCGCGGCGGGTACGTCCGGATCATCAACATGCTGTTTGGCAAGATCTCGACACATCCAAGCAAGCCGTCTGAGCGATGCCATATCGCCAGACGGCGTCCATTTCCGGGTTAATCTGGCGGAATATTACAGTAAAAGCGTCCCAGACCGTCGTCACTAGGCGGCAAAACAAGGCAAGATATGACTTATGTTCCGTTGATTGGTACTGCATTCTTGTGTGAAGTCAAAAGCAAAATCGATTCAGGTAGATTGGAAAAAGACCTAACAAAACTACGGAAAGTTTCTAAATTAGCCAAAAGTGAACAGAGAACTTTTGCGATTTCACAGACAGGCACATATACTACGAATAGTCAAATAAAATGTTTAGTATATGATGAGCGCTCAATATCCGATGAAAGGTTAGTTGACCAATTAATCGAATATCAAGACGCTTGGGATCTCTTGCTAATCGTACAAGATGATGTTCTATTTGTGAACTCCAGTCTGCCGTTCTTCGACGACATGAGAGGTCCTGCAGACGTTGTTAGTGATGAATTTGATATTGATGAGATCTCATTTGATGATTCAATTATAGAAGATGACTCAGAAATTGATTCAGAACAAGTTGCTAAAATGAAGTCTGACTTAAAAATGTCAATTCGGAAAGACCGGAATTTTGGAACCCTTAATAATGGAATGGCTTGGTTCTTACTTCTACTCTCAGCTTCAATCCCCCGGCCGTTAGGGATAGATACGGCCGATACACTCAAAAATCTGATAGAAAAATACCAGGATCTCACTGCACAAAACACCGCACAGAAATAACCTACTGTGCTTATTAAGCGATTCGTGGGTCCCCTGTACTGAACGATCTACGCACTGCACGCGTTATGCTCCGGGAGTGTCAGTTGTATCGCCCTCAAACACTATCCCGACAGCGTCCTGAACAACTGAGAACTCAACGATCCCAGTATCTTGACCCGCATCGTACACGTCTTTCCATGTATCGCTACGCCACTCACCATCACTCCCGAGCCTTGCACGCACCCATCGACGCGCACGTTCTCGGTCGCAATACGTCGTCGTCTCGTCCTTACTGCCGGTGATTCTACATATCCATAGATGGACAGCGTCCGGTGCCTCTCCGTTTTGCTGTCTGTTCCGACTCATACCGTTGTCTCGCTCACTCACGGAACCACCTTAACGCTCGGAAAACTAATCGCCATCCAGCGGGAGATCCATGTCTCAAAATGTCTCGCTTCGAATCATTCATCCAATCACTAACTAGTCTGTACCGTACTCCACGCTGAGTTTGCATTGATCTGAAGAGATTGCAAACGGGTCACGACGTATCACTTATTGAGGATTTTAACAGAGCCACAGAAATTACAGGGTTGAGTGAACGATCTCGACACAGAGAAATCGACAGGGAGCGCCGAAAGTTGTTGAAGGCCAGACTCGGAATCAGAAATACGAACTGACAGTACGACTATACTACCCCCTCACTAAGCCTGTACGCTAGAATTCAATACACTGGACGGTAAGGTACCACTTTCGGCTCGTTTGACGTGGCGTGAACTCGCCAGCGCGGGTTATACAGAAAGTTAGAACAATTTCTGGACCCAAGATAAATCCGGCTTATCTAACGCCTCGTCAGTTCGTGTTTTGGAACTTAGGCAAGCAACCGCCGTCACACAGAGACGACCCGCCGTAGATCGACCCACGAAATTTTGTCGTCACCGCGCTCCAGAGTCGCCATTGCGGCATCTTCGACAATTTGCTCTAAATCTGCGGCACTGTATCCCTGTGTCCACCCGGCAACCTGCTCAAGCTGATCGTCGGATAGGGTAGTTGGTCGGTCAACTAACTGGGCGCGGAGAATGTCTTGTCGGGCCCGCCGGTCTGGCAATCCAACATGGATCTTCTTATCGATCCGCCCTGATCGAATCCCCGCGTTATCAAGCGACTCTAACCGGTTTGTCGCCCCAATAAACACGATACTGTCATCAGAGATATTTTCCAGGTGGTTGAGGAACTCGTTCACTACTTTGTTGTCCTCTTCATGGGTATTTCCAGCTCCAGTACGGCTCTTCAACACGGAATCGAGCTCATCAAGAAAGATGATACATCCGTCGTGTTGTTCAGCAACGGCTTCAGCTTCTGTGAATAACGTGCTGACGAGTTCGGCGGACTCGTTGATCCACTTACTCTGAATATCGGCTCCAGACAGAAACGCAGCAGGATACCCGAGCTCGCCAGCAAGAGCTTTGGCTAAGTAGGTTTTCCCGGTGCCTGGCGGACCATGGAATATAATATTTTCAGGGCTAATCCCGAGTTGTTCTGCGCTCTCACGGTGAGTCGTGAGCGGCATAATCACGCCTCGTTTCAATTCCGCTTTCACCTCGCCCATCCCGCCGACATCCTCGAACGTGAGTTCTGTGTCTGTTGTCCAGTCGAATTCTGTTTCGGTCAAGTCGGTTCTCTCATCTTGACTGGATCGACTGGCCTGAGGTGGGTCGGCCACTCCATCTTGAAATTCGATTTTCTTTTCCCGTGTGTGGGTAGACGGTTGACGCTGGGGGGAGTCATCAGTACTCCATTGCGCGGTTTTATCTCGGACATATTCTGGAGTGTACTGGTTCTCATCTGTTTTCGCCTGAGACCCTACGAATTCGTCTTGTGGTCGCCACAAGAGATACGATGCCATCGTGACAGGAGCCGCAACTATCAGTAAGGCAACGATAGCTCCTACTGTCGGTTCGACTCCAGATGGGACACTCCAGCGGTAAACTACTCGCACGGTCCCAATGACCGCTCCGAGCATTCCTGCACTACCAACTAATGTATAGACGGTTCGTCCAAGTAGTACCGGCGTTTCGCCACGTTCAGCAAGTTCGAGCAAAGCCGTTAGCAGTACTGTGGCTGCGCTAAAAACTAACAATAGCGGTCCAACAACGGAAATCGGCCAGAGTATCCCCTCAAGGTACGGCTCTGTAAGCTGAGTACGTACTGCGGTATACCCGACTCGTACGGACAAGTAGGCGATTCCGCCACTACCAATATACGACAGAATACCCGATGAGGACGCCTTCATCAACCTGTATCAGATCAGCTTGTCGGCTGCAGCATCGGTAAGAAGCTCATCTCTTCGGGATTGACAATGTAATTTGGCACGTCGAAGAGCTGGTCATCGGGCGTCTGCTCTTTGATTTTCTCTTGGGATGCACACCCGATGATACGGACACGGGCGCTCGAAGAGTCCCAATCAATCACGTGGGCTCGGATGTATAGTTCTGCACGGAGTGGCTTATCGGAACGCACCAGTAAATCGGGGCAGCGAACCTTCTCGGTCGCTGTTGCTTTGACATCAATATCGACTCCGAAGAGGGAGTGATCTTTCCCGTCATCACCTCTTCGGTAGGTACTTCCATCTATGTCGATTCCGTAGAGTTTCGCAACGGCGAGCTCACCTAAGAGCCCGATCTGGTGGCTGGTAAGAGCATCGCGGTTGCCGAATACGAGGCCACCGTCGATTGCTTTGTATGAGTCATTCCGTTTTTCAGCGAGTTCGAGTGCTCGCTGAATATCCTCAGTCGTTAATTCGACGGTTGGTAGCGCTTCAAGCGGTACGTCTGCGGGAGTCAGTCCGAGAGATTTTTCTCGGGTGAGGTGATTCTGTGACATGCTGTTTCTAGTGTGGAACAGCCCGGTCGCGTGTTGCACCACGCGGCCTTTCTGCGAGGCGGCACCGGGCTGCTGTACCTAAATACATGAGACCCAGTTAAAAGTAAACTTGCATTTCTATCGAAGAACACGCATCAAAGCGCTATGGAAAGCGTATCTCCAGAAGAAATAGTGGGGGTTCAGTCGATTCTGGCCAGAAGATCCTGTTGAAGAGATTCTTTCATACATTCGATGTTAGTCGGGTTCCACTCAGTCTCCCAAGCCTCGTCAATCTCGGTGAATACGAGAGAAACTCGGACGGATCGATCGGTCTCCTGTTGATGGAGAGCGACAGCGTAGGCCTTCATTTGGTTCTGGTAGTACTTTGCATCAGCCTCTAATTCTTCTGGCGCAACAGCACCCGTTTTGTAGTCTACAATATGGTAGGTATAGGGGCTGACGATGAGATGATCGATGTACCCGGCGATTTCACCTTGATCGAATTCCGCAGTAACGTATAATTCGTCGTACTGCTGTTCAACTTCGTCACCCGCTGCCTGCTCGTTCACGTACTCGATGCCTCGTTGCGCATGGTCACTCACGCGGCGCTGTAAGTCATTAGTGAGGTCTACGTCTGCATCCTCATCAACGAGGGTTTGTTCCATGAGATTCGACCACCGAGACTCGGGGGGCCGAAGCTCGCAAATCCGGTGCACCATCTCACCGAACACTCTCGGATCGATGCTTGCCTCTCCGGATACTGACCCCGAATCACGAGCTACCTCGTCCTCATTATCCTGCTCGCTCAGATCATCCTCACCGTGGCGATCGTCCGGACTCGGATCTGTTTTCTCAACGAAAGCAGTTCGAGTCGCTTCGTTGACTTGTATTTCACCGTACCCGCCGAGTAGTGCGGATAAATCAGTCGCTGAAAGGCGGAATGAGATGTCGCGGTCAGGGGGTGCCGGTGATAACTCAACTGTTGGATCAACATCTTCAGGTTCTATTTCAGGCTCGATTCTGGGTGTCGGAAGCGAGATCTGATACGATCCATCGCCGTATGACTGGGTGATAATGGTCTCAGTATCCAATTTGCCACATACCTCATCAGAGAGAAGCGCTGGCTGAACCCAATCTCGCCAACTCGAAGGTGACTCAAGATCAGCTTCGGCCAAGTTGGTGAGTGTTGTTCCTTCGGCATCATCCGCAAGTTCGTGATGTCCACATAGCAGTAGGTGATCACGAGCACGGGTGCAAGCCACGTATAACACCCTCTTCTCTTCAGCACGTTCTTCTTGCCTGCGACGGTCTCGAACAGTTTCGCGGGCAATTGTATCTTTCATCTCGAACGGGTCGTCTGTACTCGGAGCTTTCATCCCGATCGCGTGTTCGTCACCGATGCGCTCGAATTCGACTTTCCCGCTGCCGAGCGCCGCATCGTCTTTGAATCCATGGCTAAGCTCTGGGACAACCACGAACGGGAATTCCATTCCTTTTGAGTCGTGAATTGTCAGGATCTGTACCCCTTCATCCGTCGTTTCTGCCTCACTTTCGCGCCCACCGAGCTCGACTCGGCGTTCAATCCGATTCACGAGCGTCGTAAGACTCCGGACGCCGTCGTCACTCCACCCGCGTAACTGTTCTCGGAACTTCTCTAGGTTCGCCATCGCTTGCTGAGAGCGTTCGCCCGCACTCACGTTCACCAGATACCCCGTGTCTTCGATAATTTGGCTCAAGAATGCTGCCCACGATCCATCGAAGGCTACGGCCCCATCGTCACCGAGCCCAGCAAGACGACGCCACTTACTGAGTAACTCGTAGGCTTCTACCAACTTCTGCGTCTCAGTTGTTGCCAGTGCGTCCCAGAGTGTCTCGTCGTGGACTTTGAGTTGAGCAAGTGTGTCGTCGGTGAATCCGAACAGCGGTGATCGAAGTGCTGCGTAGAGAGCCCGTTCATCATCAGGATCTGCCAGCGCCCGGAATAGATTCAGTAATGCAGTAATCTCCGTCGTCTCGTAGAACCCGATGCCAGATGCAACAGAGTACGGGACTTTGGCTTCGTCTAACGCCCGCTCGTAGGTTTTGAGGTGGGTTCGACTCCGGATGAGAATCGCAATATCACTCGGTTCAATATCACGCGGTTCAGGCGTTTCCTCATCAGGAGCTGTCTCTTCAGGGTACACTTGGTACGGCTCTGAAAGCACTTGTGAGAGGCGTGCTGCGAGCGCCATCGCTTCTAACTCGGCATCAGTCTCCGGCTCCGCGTCAGCAAACTTCTCATAGTCATCGAATCGAGCGTTTCGAAGCTCCGAATCAGTCGGTATCAAGAGATATTCTGCGCTCCCGATGTCTGCTGGATCCTCTCGTTCCGCCGTCAATCGCTGTGGGGGGGCCTCGTATGGCTCCCCATCTTCGTCAAAGACCGTGTCGAACAGCTCGTTAATTGTCTCCAGTACCGGCGGGAGAGTCCGGAAATTCGTCGAAAGCTGGTCAGCCGCTCGATCAGCGCTCGGCCCGGTCGCTTCGAGTGTTTCTGTGATCTCCTTGAACTGCGTCACGTCCGCGTTCCGGAACCGGTAGATGCTCTGTTTCACGTCACCGACGACGAACACGTTTTGTGCGTCAAAGGTTCCTTCCTCGGTCGCCGTCAGGAGCTTGATGAGATCCCACTGGCGAGGGTCAGTGTCCTGGAACTCGTCAAGCATCACGTATTCGAACTGCTCACGAAGCTCCGTGCGGATGTGTTCGTTCTCTTCGTCGTCCAGGAACTCAACCGCGTACGTGATTAGATCCGAGAAATCGGCCGCGTTCTGCCTGCGCTTTCGATCCTCGTATTCACTCACCGTGAGTAGAGTCAATTCTGCGAGTGCGCTGACCAGCGGGAAGCTATTCGCTTCTAATTCGAAGTCGACGCTAACCGCGTAGTCTTCCGGTTGGAGTGTCTCGACAAGTTGCTCGATGGCTGTATCGAACTCGTCTTTCCACGGACTGTCCCCCCAGTGCGTCTTCGCTCCTGTATAATCCGCGTAGCGCTCACCACTGCCTTTCGTGAGATGGATGCTGAGCTTCGAAATCGTCGTCTGTTTCGTGCGAGTGGGAATACCATCGTCAAAGTCGTCACTAAGAATCTCGAAGATGGCCACAGCCCGCTTCCAAGCTGTCCCCTCTGTCGAGATGTCTGGGGGACTCTCCACCATCTCTTGGAGCGTTGCGACAGCTTCGGTGAACTCCGGATCGGCTAGTCGTTCGGCTGCTTCGTCCGGATCGATTGGATGGAGTTCGGATTCGACGAACGAGACGTATTCTTCCTCGGTCGCATCAGCCCACCGTTTGGCCCATTCAATGCTCTCCGGCCGCTCATTCACGAGGTCAGTCAGTACGTCCCGTAACTGACTCCGGGAAAACCGAGGTGCGAGCGTTCGTGTTGCATCGTGGTTCTCGTGCTCCTCAAGAACGGTGCCGACGGTATCGTGAATGAGTGCTGTCGTCTCGTTTTCGTCGAGGGTATCGAAGCCAGGGTCGAGACCTTCGACACTCAACGCGTGTTCTCGTAGAAGCCGGGCACAGAACCCGTGAAGCGTGTGAATGTACCCGTGTTCAAGTTCATCAGCGACTGTTCGCCACGCTTCGAATTCATCAGCTTCCAGTGACGAAATCCGATCCGTGATCTCGCTACGGACACTGTCTTCCAGTTCGTTAGCTGCCCGCTCCGTGAACGTCGTCGTGAGAATGTTCTCCGGGAGTAGCATCTCACTCCCTTGATTCTCGTCTGTTTCCGTTGCTAGCGACTTCTCGATCATCCGCAGGTATCGGGCAGTCAGCGTCGTGGTTTTCCCTGTGCCTGCCCCTGCGGTGAGCGTCACGTTGCGATCAAGCGCATCGACAGCCCGCTGCTGCTCGTCAGTCAGATCTTCATAGGATACCATCGTTACTCCACCCCCACGACATCTTCAGCATCGACATCACGAGCCATCGGCGGCACATACGCTGAGATTCCATCGTCGTCGATGTGCTGGATTGTCTCCCGCCGCTGGTGAGGCCGCACATCGCAAACGTGGGCATAGTCACAGTACCGACACCCCGCATCAGACGGATCAAGTACCGTCGGTTGGAACCGGCCTTCTTCGATCCCGGTTGCGAGTTCCCCGACCCTCGTTGCTGTGATCTCTTCCACAAACCCACGGAACGCTTCGTGCGTCTCAAAGTGAGGATACGAACGGCGCAGCAACGGCGTCTCTACATCGTCGCTACCCTGCCACGTCGCCATCTCTTGTGACGTGATCTGACCGCTCCGAGAGTTCACCGACGTTGGCGGGGAGACCTGATAGTAGGCCGCTCCGACGGTCTCAATCCCATCAAGTGCGTCTTCAGCCAGTAACGCGTAGAGTGGCAGCTGGAAGTTCAGACCGAGTAACGCCTCACGTTCGCCGGGGATTGACCTTCCAGTCTTGTAGTCGCGGACGACTGCCTGTAGAGGGTCCGTTCCAGGAACAGTGTCGACACGGTCAATTAGTCCGTGAACTGGGACTGGCCCACTAGGTGACTCTATAATCGCCGGGTCGTCTGAAATTGGCGTCCCAGCGTCGTACGGTTGGCCAACTCGCGCCTCGAACCAAGTTGGCCGTGCAGTCGTTTTCGCGGGATTCTCAAACTCGTGTTCGAGGAATCGATAGAACAGGCCCTGAGCGACTGGTTTCCCCTCGTCTGTTTCTTGCTTGGGTTCGTAGTACACGTTCTCTTCTGGCGTTCCAAGTCCAGCGAGTACTGACGTGAGCCACTGATCGTGAAATGCGGTTTCGGGGTAGTTGCTGAATGCGTTACCGAGTCGATCAAGGGCGACTTCAAGCAGTTGGTCTTGGCGCTCATCAAAATCCCCGCCAGGATCGACTGCTTCTCCCAATTCGGATTGTAGAGAGAGGAAGTAATGTTCGAGCGCGTCGTGAATATAGGAGCCACGAACGCCAGGATCCGGTTCTCGCGTCAGTGGGTCCGGCGTTTTTATCCCGAGCACTCGTCGCATATAGTACTTGAATCCACACGCGGCGTAGGTTTCGAGGCGACTCGGGCTGTAGGGTTTGCGTGTCTTCTCTGCGTGAACTTGGGCAACCGTCTCCGGAGAGAGCTTACCATCGTACGGCGTTAGTGTCGCGTCTGCCCGCGCTGAGGCGCACTCTACGCCATTTCTGATGCGGGTATACTGATTGGGACCGAACGTCCCTGCGTCAACTGCTCCGTCGATGAGCGCCTCTCGGCGTGAGTCTGATGCCGACCCCAGTACCTTGCCAATAACCCGTTGAACATCTTCCTGACTGCCCGGTACCACGCCGTCTCCGGTGATTGTCACTTCGTCGAGATCGATGAGGCGACAGAGTTCAGTCAACACGTCCGCCTCAACGTACGGATCACCGTTCTGGCTACGCTGTGGAGCCGACAACTGGATCGATGCGTCACTCGCCATAACCGCACCGAACTGGTAGCGGGCTTCCTGCCCGGCATCGTTCTGCTCAAAGTCCGGATGAGCCTCGTAGATCGGTTGAGCGAACGATAATCGTTCTGTATCAGAGGGGAAATGTGAGGCAGTCAGGCCGAGCATGTAGACGTGATCAAACTCGTGTAGGAACGCTTCCCCCAAGCCGCAGACGACAACATTCTCATCATCCGGACTGCCACTCCCACGAATCGACACCCCCGCAAGAGCCCGTTCCAGCCGCTTAGTGGGATCACCAATGTCGGGATCCGCAGCAGGTGCCGAAAGCACCAGTGTCTCAAGTACACGATCGAGACGATCCCGAGCACTTGACTCACGGGCCCGGAATTCGGACGATACGTCATCACTCTCTAAGGTCGTCACCACCCCGAGTCGTTCCAGAAGCGCATCCAAGTGACCGGGCAGCGATTCAAGATCGACGGTGGACAGCATCGTTGCGTCCTGGACGATCGACTCGATAGTCGCAGCGACAGTCTCGTCAACGTGTTCAAGAATCGTATTGAGCCCATTCGTCTCTATACGAGCCGCAACCCGCGTGAGTTCGTGATAATCGATTGGCTCTCCTTCATCTGATACTGAAACAAGCGGATTTGTAAGCAGAGCGAGAACCGTATCGATCGATCGCGGCTCACTAGCGAGCGTACAGATCGACTCGACGACTTCTCCCAGCGCAGTCTCTGTGAGCGGGATTTCTGTCCGTATCGAGTACGGGAGCTCATACACATCGAATGACTCCCGAATCTGGTCGGCATACTCGCTCGGACTCATTGGGACAACGCCGATAGTGCCCGGCTCAACGCCGTCAGCAAGATGGCTACGGATCTGATTCGCTACGAGCCGGATTTCAACAGAAACCGTTTCTGATTCGACGTAAGAGAGCCCCAGTGCTGCCAGATCAATCTCATTTGTCGAAGGTGCCTTCTCAGGATGCTGATAGAGGTTAGCCGTGACACGTCGTTGAGGCTCTTCTGCTGACGGTGAGTCCGGTTCATAGTGGTCTCGTGTGAATCCGAGTTCGAGATACGTTTCGAGCGCACGAGCGGCACCTCGATCGATCCCAGAGGCAGTATCCGAATCGTTCTGCGTCGGGAGCAACGCTACCGTCGGCCACGTGTTGGCGATTCGTTCTAGGAAGTTGCGTTCCAGCGCATCGAACTGCGTGAAGCCGCCGAGAACGACCGCATCCACGGCAGGTAGTAGTTCATCAAGCGGCGTCTCCATCGTGATGACGTGGTGCATCCGCTCCGTCCGGTACGTGTCAGGAAGCTCGTCGGCCAAGATTTTCTGCCGAGCCGTCTCGATTCCTTCTGCCAACTCCGCAGTGTGGCGAGCCCGGTCGTCTAACCCCTCTTCGATGAGTCGCTCGCGCATTGCTTCTGACGACAGTAGGCCGGCAAATTCGAGTTCAGTATAGAGATTCTCGGCCGCATCAACGAGTCCCGCACGGGGAAACTGGTCGCCGGTATGGAACGGATTTGCCCGTGAATCTATCTCTTCAACTCCAAGCTCTACAAGTCGAAATAGAAGGGGTCTATCGATGTGGGTCACTTGACCCTTGTACTGGTCACGTTCATAGCACTCCGAAACGACATCATCGAAGGTACTGATGCTCAAACACGCTGACCGACCGTGATTCTTCCATCGTTCCCTCGTAACGTCTTTCGGGTGTTCCTGCTGGCCGATGTAGAGTATGCTTTCCGGCTGATTACCGACTATTTCCCCGACAGTGTCGAACGCCCTGTGCTCTAATATGGGGAATGTATGACCGGTGAAAACCTGTGAGAAAGACATGCTTCGTTAGAAGTCAAAGTTCAATAAGTAAGTTTGGTAGAATTCTGAGTAAGTATTAATTTATCACGTGAGACTATCATAGTCGCACATGAGTACTGACGCCGATACAGTCGATTTTGCTCCTTCATACATTGCTGGACTACTTGATACGATTGGACGGGTTAGATTCGATATTAGCGAGACTGAAGAGGGGATGTATACGGTCCGACCAATGCTTCGGATCCAACCGTACGAAACGGAGCTTCGTGCTGCTGTTATTGGTGAATTTTTGGAAGCACAGGGATACCAGTATGAGTATATCGAACGTGGATACGGTGACGAGTTCTTTCGATTACAACAACGGAGTGACCTAGAAGATCTTCAATCGTTCCTTTCAGGTGAATCAGCCCATCTCGTCCAAGAGCTTGCATTTGTTACTGGGACTTTTGCTGATGAATTCGACTTTGAAATCCTTGAGCCACTGGAAATATACCATTTCGCGCTTCTCCGCGATGACCTACGGTACGGTTGGCGGCCAAAAGGCCGGTATCATACGGCGCCAGAAGACATCGCTGAGAAACATAAAATCGATACGGAAGACATTCAAGTGCCAGAACTATCTTCTGCCGAATCTCGCTCCGACTACTCGATTGAATGGATCGCAGGGGTTTACGACGGTGGATGTCGGTATCGTCCAAGCATAAACGAATCAAAAGAATACAAGATCGGCTATGGAATGTATCCGGTTGCACGGTTACATCGCTCAGGAGTTTCTCAAACCTTTGTGTCTCTTTTTTTGAGCTTCTGTGACGACTATAATCTCTCATACGGGGACTCTTCAGAACAGAATAAGCTTCAGATCGTGTTTACTGGCTCTCCAAATATCCGGAGAGTTCTTGACGTGATTTTCCCGCGATTGCTCGTACTTGGGGAAGCATCTGAGGTACTGGTACATTCAATTCTCCCACGGTTTGACGAAGACACACATCATACTAAGCAAGGCTTCTATGAGCTACTCCGGGACTTCGATAAAGTGGCAGAAGCTAGTGGTGGTCCTTTTCGACATCGAGAATACGATCCGACGCACTTCACTGACATATGGCGGGAGCAGCTCGAACTTGTCGAAACGGAAGTCGGGACTCCCGAACCGGAACCGACGCGTCTTGAGAATCTAGACGAGTTCAGTGATGTCACTCTCTCTGCTGGCGAATTCACGAATGAACCAGGCCGATACCGTACAATTCTTGATCGGGTGAAAAGAGATGCCGAGAAGGTAGCGGAACTCAAATCACTCTACGATAATCGTTGTCAGTTATGTGGTGCCCGATTAGCCAGTGGAGATGGGACTGGATATTCTGAGGTACATCATCTCAATCCTCTTGGCTCCCCACATAATGGGCCAGACGATGTGAGTAATATGCTCGTTCTCTGTCCAAATCACCATGCAGACTTCGATAATGGAGTTGTTCGGGTTACCTTAGACGATTTGTCTATCGAACATCCATATGATTCTGAGGTCGACGGAACGCATCTCTCCGTTGAATCAGAACATGAACTTTCCTACGATTCTCTTCAATATCATAGTGAGAATCTCTGTAACCTGCGATAACCGATAATACCGATTTGTTCATAGAGGATCTGTTTAAATCCTCTACAAGTAACACATTCGAGTCCGATCCCACTCAGTATAAGGAACTGACATACCCACATGGAATCCGAACCTATCCACATTGTTTCTGAAACCGCGTGAGAGATACAGTGAGTACGAGCCGCTAGAGTTCATCTAGGACCAATCATAGTTAGACAGCACAGTCAATTATCTCTAAATGCGCGATCAGCCTGTGCCTTCATTTTCTTAGCTGTCTTTTCTCCAACACCTTCTGCTGCCATCAAGTCCTCTAAATCCGCTTCATATACATCTTCTACCCACCAGATTCCCACCTCTTGAAGTGCAACCGCACGGGTGTAACTAACATTCTCAAATTGCGTTGTTGTGCCATCTTTTCTCATAAGAGAATCTCAACACACCCTCAAAAATAAGTATTCGTTCAAGTAGGTCTGTCACAGAGCGGATCAGCGGCATCCAGTACCTTCTCAGACTCCCTCTCTAACTACGACGCTCTTTATCGGACTGAGCTCTAAGATGAGTGTGGGACAGCAATATTTTGGTTTGTCACGGTTCGGACGTTACTGAACAATCTCGCAAGTATCCATAGAACAGTCGAACTCAGTAATCGAGGAATGGTTTTTATATCCCACACTATACCTGTATGTCATAATGAGTAGTTCGTCGGATGGATATACTGTCGAAGAGGCGAAAGAGAATATTGGCGTCCTTCGGCATGTCGAAGACAATGTCGTCGAAGCAATCCAGAACGCAGAGAGCGAAGAGGTACTAGAGTACCTTGTCGAAGAGCAGGAACTTGACCGACGACACGACGGGGAACGTGGTCTCGGACAAGTTCGTCGTGCTGTCCTCGAATCGTCACTTGCGTCTGATCGTCTCAAACGTATTGTGAGTCTGCGTGGCGACGAAACCCCCGAAGAGATTCTGGTTCCTCGTGACGTTCAGCGAAACGCGAAGGTTGCATTAGAGGCTGGGAAGCCTGTCGTCCTCTATGGGCCGACCGGAACCGGAAAAACAACCTTCGCCAAACAGCTCGCCAGAGAAACGACCATCGGCTACAGTCTCAATACAGCAACGCCGTCGTGGACACCATCCGACATCATTGGTGGGGTCAGCCCGGATTATACCGGCGAATCGCTAAGCTACCGAACGAAGCTTGGGTGTGTCTCAGAAGCGGTAGAGCGCGCGCGTGACTTCGATGTCGAGTACGGAGTTATCTTGGACGAAATTACCCGGGCAGACATCTCGAAGATCTTCGGCCCCCTCTATACGGCCATCGAGAATCCTCATCAGACGATCTTCGAGACTGACGAGGGGAAGACAATAGAACTCGATGAGCGAGTGAACATCATCTGTACGATGAATATGTCGGACCGGACGGTGAACGAACTCGATAACGCGATTACCCGCCGGTTTGCGATGATCGAGCTCGACGAATACGAGGAAGACAAACGTCGGCAACTGTTCAAGGACTGGATCACCACGCACGTCACCAGTGAGACAGACCTCGACGAGAACGAAATTCTACGGCTCTTTGAGCGTGATTACGAAGGAATCAATCACGGGAATGAAGCGACCTCACAGGGGCCGATTATGCGGTTCGGGCCGATGCACTACCGAGACATAGCAGTCTTCCTTGGCGTCGGGTGTCGTGAGGGCGGCGAGTACGAGTACGACCAAACGGACGCAGTCGGCCAAGCGTTCCGTACCTACATCGTTCCTCGTCTGTTGAATGCCGCGGCATTCCCGCAGATCGAACGAATCGCAGAACACTATCGAGCACTCAACGGTGAATTCGAGGAATACGATCTGTCACCTGCGGCTGAACTCGCAGAACGCGAACTCGAACAAGAGCGTCGCCAGATGGGTTCCTACGAGTAATGAGCACCGTCGACGAAGTCTACGAATACGGGCAAGATACCTTCAACATCCCCGAGCGGGGTGAGATCCGGATAGAGGGCTGTCCGTCGTCCATAATGGACCAGCTTCGTCGCGCGTCGTTCACCCAAGAGAGCCCCGGCGTCTTCACAAAGAGCCAGGAAGCACTCGATTCGGACCAGGAATACGAGGTCGTGACCGTCACGGTAGACGGCGACGACAACGAGATACTCCACGTCGAAGCGACGGACATCGTCGGCGTCGTGAGTCTCACGCCATCATCGAAGGTACAGGTCGATCCAAAGATCGACTGGGAGTACATCTTCGATATGCTGTTGGCGGTGTACGACCAGAACCGGTCGATCGAGTATCACGGCATTCCGCTCCAGGATTTCCTCTCAGACGACATCCATCTCGACGATGTGTTCGTGGTGCTGGCGATCAACTACCTCGACGGATTGGAGAGGATTCAGCGGAACGGATATATCCGGGATCTCGTCATCAGGAGAGTCAACAGTTTGGATGGTCGCGGCGACATTGATGTCGAGCAAACGCTGCTGAACCACGCTCGGGGGACGATCGAACCACACTGGATCCGAAACGAGACCGAGTATAACAACGCTGCCAACTCGTTGCTCCACTACGCGGGGAAAACGCTCCTTCGACTCTTCCGGCAGAAATCCTCAGAGAACGACCATCCCGCCTACGACCGGATCTTCTCCGAAGTCCATCGAGAGGTGGAACGGATGGAGAGTATGGGCGTCGATAGCGGGTTAGATCGGATGGACGAGTACCGGGGGATTTCGCTTCACGATCTCCCAAAACAGCGTCGGTACTATCAGAAAGCGTTCGACGTTTCTAAGGCAGTGATGTCCTCGTCCCTCGGCCAACAACTGCGCGACGGGCCACGAGAGTTGGTCGTGGACTACGTCCTGAACATGGAGTCGCTGTTCGAGCAGTACTCTCAGGTCGTCATCGAACGGGAGCTCAACTACATCAAATCCTACGACCACCTCGGTGATCTGGACGACGTTACTCCGGTTCGGTCACCGTCGGTCAAACCGTTCGAGGGTGAAGGGCAGATCTACCACGAGCCCGACCACGCGCTCCAGGAAGGCGACGAAACGATCGCAGTACTGGACTCGAAGTACTACGCGGAAGGCCACGATCCGGTGAAAGAGTCACCGTCCCGTTCCCGGTTGTTCAGCTACGCGTACCTGCTTCACACCGACCGGCTCGCGTTCCTGTGTCCGCTGCTTGAGCCGCGACGACGACGTGTCGCTCAGACCGGTGCCGAGCTTCAGATCGTGTCACCGGCCGGCGAGTTTGCCCTGGACTCGTACGACGAAGTGATCCACGACTACCTTCACGGCGTCCTCGTAGAGAACAGCCCGGAGCTGGAAGCCTTCCGTGCTGTCGCGGAGAGCGACAACCACCTGTGTCTCGATGGAGTCGACGAAAGTGATCTGGCTCGTGCGACGGACATGAGCGGCCCGTTCGCGTTCAAGGACGCGAGAGATTTCTCACTCCAGGTCATCAAAGCGGCCGCTGACGAGTACTCGTGGGAAGTTCGCAATCGATACGATCTGGAGCAAGACGGCGGCTGGACACGAGAGCAAATCGAAACACGATGTGAACGACGGTACGAACATACGACGACGTGTGTGCCTGTCTTCCGTCGAGATGGGGGCCAAGAGTGGATTGATCTCTACTTTATTGAAAATGGAACCGGAGAGGTTGAGAAAGAGGGGCCACTGAAACTGTTGTAGAGGCTATTTCTCTTGTCAAACTTTGGCTTCTATGGCCAAAATCAGTGGGATCGTCTCTTCTAAACGGCTCATTTGCCGCTAGTATTAATAACCAGCAACAGGATTTCCGACCCAGTACTGTTCAGCGTGGTGAACAATTTTGGATATATTGATAGATACGAACGTGTTCATTACCCGGGAACAAAATCGGGTGATTCCTGAAGCACTACAGGAATTAGAGAATTTGCTCAAAACTGCTGGACACAATATCTTGGTACATCCTCTTTCTGAGGTAGAAGTACAGAACCACGAAGACGAGCAAATAAGGAAAAAGTCCCAATCGAAGATCGCAACATATGCGAAGCTAACTTTTCCGCCATACCCATCTTCGGATGACGACCATTTTTATGACAAAGTCAACGGTTCTGCTGATAGCGATCGTGAGCAAGTAGATAACGCTCTGCTATATGCCGTCTACGATCAGCGGGTTGACTTGCTTATCACTGAAGATCAGCCGATGCATACGAAAGCCGACCTGCTTGGAATCGCAGACAAAGTACTTACCATCGAAGAGGGGGCAGCGCATTTCCGAGAGAAAGATGATGAATTGAGATCACCAGTATCGATTCAAAAAGTCACAGTCGATGAACTGGACGTTGATGATCCGATTTTTGATTCGCTGAAAACAGAATATGGAAACTTCGAGAGTTGGTTCGCCGGTATTGCTGACCGAGATGCCTGGGTTAACTGGAACGAGGACGGTACACTCGGTGCGGTACTAATTCTGAAAGATAATGAAGCGGAAGAACTTGGCGTGGATCCGACGTTGGACCCGAAAGCACGACTCAAAATAAGTACTCTCAAAGTATCCGAGAGAAAGCGCGGATCCAAGGCTGGAGAGTTATTGATTAGTCTCGCGGTCCGTGAGGCGATCAATTACGGATTGGAAGAGATCTACCTTACGCACTATATTGATGAGGAATCGGATTATCTGGTGAAACTGATCTCTAAATACGGTTTCCAGCACGCATCAAACGAGAAAGATGGTGAGACAGTATTCGTAAAGCGACTCACTCCCGGGCCGGGAGATAACCCCGATCCGCTTGAAACGATAATTCGCTTTTATCCAAGTTTCCATGACGGCCCGAATATTCAGAAGTTTTTGATTCCCATTCAACCCAGGTGGCACAACAAGCTCTTCGCTACCTACGATAAACGACAACCAACACTGTCTGAAGTGACTGGACAGTTCATTCCTGAGTCAAATGCGATTAAAAAGGCATATCTCACTCACGCGAACATACGGCGCATAGAGCCTGCTGACATTCTGGTTTTCTACCGCTCTCACGATCACAAGGAAGTCACTTCGTTGGGCGTGTGTGAGCAGGTGGAGTATGGGATGGAAGATCCGGATGAGATCATGGAGTTAGTCGGTCGGCGGTCTGTATTCTCTGTCAGCGAAATCGAGGACGTTGCCCAGTCACCGACCACTGTTCTCCTTTTCAAATGGCATTTCGATTTCGCGGACCCCATACGGTATCGTGTGCTCCGAGATGAGGACATTCTTGCGGGCCCCCCACAGACTATTCAACAGCTAGACGAATCGGCCTATGAGAAAATCAAGGAGTTGGGTGACATCGATGAACGTTTTATTGTCAATTAAACCAGAGTTCGCTGAAAAGATCCTGACGAGCCAGAAGAAGTACGAGTTCAGAAAAACGCCCATTAGCAAGGCTGACTCCGTAGAGAATGTCATCTTGTATGCTTCCTCGCCTGCCCAACGAATCGTCGGTTCGTTTGAAATAAATCAGATTACAAGCGGATCTCCGACCGAGCTGTGGGAACAGTATGGGGATGCCTCAGGAATAGAAGAGCGAAAGCGATTCATGGAGTATTACAGTGGAAAACAGGAAGGATATGCCATCGAAATCGGTAATCCACGAAGACTCCTAACCGCGATTGATCCGACAGAACACATTGACGACTTCACTCCGCCCGTTTCGTTCCAGTACGTGAACGGAGAGTTCGACTCCGTGTTAGAGCAGGGAACCGTAGAACCGTCAGTAGCGAGTGACTGAAGGATTAGAACGGAGACGTTATCCAATCACCCTGTTCTCGTCGTTCAAGCTGTGGGCCAAAGATCTCCTGAAGGGAGTAAAGCTCACCCTCGTACCGTAGGTCGTACGTTTTCCCTTGGCGATGGAACGATCCCTTGACTACAATTTGGATGGTTGGGCTCTGGTACTCCAGATCATCTGCCCGCTGATCCATTTCACGCGCCAACTCGTTTACCAGCTCCTCGTCGTCGAACGCCTCTTCGAGTCCAACGACACTCACCTCACCCGGCACGTCGTCGTTCTTGAGCCGTTGGAGAAACTCCTCGACCGGCATCTGATGATCGAACGTATCGTACTCCCCGTCCAGGATGATGTTGTACTGCCCGGGGATTCGGCCTGGTCCTGCCATCGTTAGTAACTCGTAATATCTCGATCTCCAAGCACACGCGTGTAGGTCTCGTCTCCAGTCACGTCCGCCAGCCGACCGGCGAGTTCACGCAGATCATCATCGACACCCCACTTGTCGACGAAGTTCTGAACTGCCTGTCCCTTCTCGTAACGGTAGCGAAGGAACTGCAGTTTGTCGAGGTTCGAGAGGTGATCGTCACTGTCACCGTTGGTTCGTTCCTGGATGTAGGCCTGCCGTTTCTCGTTGTCCCACGTACCGAGTTCGAAGCCGTCGTCTTGGTTGTAGAGGCACATCTCTTTCAGCTCCTCGGGAGTAGCATTCGTACCCCGACAGAGTTTGTTCACGTCATCGAAGGACGGGTTGTTGCTATCGAGGAGATCGATGAAAACGTCCTCAACGCCGATGTCGCTGGCCTCTTGGATGATACCGTAGATCTCTTGGACGACTTCCTTGGCAGACATAATTTCGCCGTCGCGCTGTACCTTTCCGTGGTGCTTCGAATACTCGCGGAAGCACGCACCCATCTCCATCACGCCGATGTCGCCGCGTGAGAGCTCACGGTTCCCTTCAAGTTGCCTGCGGGTACGGCGAGCTGTGCGGTAGATGTCCCGGCGAAGTGAGTTCCACGACGCTGCTTCGGTTTCATCGACAGGACGGGCAACAACGATAATATCGAATGATACGGACTCGTCTTGAGTAAAACGTTGAAGGTCGGCAGAGACTGGATACGCTGCCGAGATCTGGAACCCGGCATCGCAGAGTCCTTCAAGAAGTTCCCCCCAAGACTCTGAGTCACTGTGATGATATGTGAAAGCAAGAACGCCGTCCTCTTTGAGTAAACCATGGATTTTCTCTAAAGACTCCCGAATCTCTCGCTCGAAATCACTCGCATCTTTTCCTTCCGCAGGATTTGTGACGATGCTCTCTGCCCGAGGTGTTTGGTCCGGTTCGAAGCACGGATATACCGTTTCCAGCAGAGGCTGTTGCCAAACATAAAAGAAGTTAGATAATTCGGAATATATTATATTATCATAGTAAGGTGGATCGGTAATGACCGCATCAAAGTCTTTGTCGAAGTCTGTTGTGCGGAGATCACCTTGGGTTAGAGTAACATCACCCCCTATTTTTTTCGAGAATGGATCTGTCTCTATGGATTCGCCATTTTCAACATAGCGTTCTGTTGGATCAGAACTATACGAAACTCCACGAACTAATTTCTCCCAGGTGTTTTTGAAAGTCCCACGACCATATTCTGTTCCCCACACATTATTCTCAACGAAATCTAATTGTGGAGCAAATCCGTTGGATTTGAATATACCTTCTATCTTGTTTGCTGATAGATTGTAGATAGTGTATGTATTTTGGAACATTAATGAGTCGGAAACTGCCAAGAGAAGATACTCTTTAATATTCTGATCGGGGATCTCGTCAATCCGACGCAGGAGTAGTGCTAAAGAATAAAGTTGCCGCTCATTGAACATATCGCTCCAGAGTTCGTATCCGTGATCGAAAACATCATGACCATCGTAATCCAGATTTTTCGATGTCGCTGTCACAGCTCCTCGTGGTATCTCAGTATCAGGGACATACTCAGTAAGATCATCCGCTGATTGCCACGCTTCCTTCGCTTGTTCGAATCGTTCTAAATCTGACTTTTCAACTCTCTTATATCCCTTTACGTCACTCCGAGATCCACCTGCATCATCACATTCGCCACAATAGTACTCTAATGCGTACAGTCGAGTCCGGAAACCACCTTGTTCCTGAATTGCGTCAATAATTTTGTACTTTTGGCCACATTCGTCGCATGAGTAACTGCCGTGACCACCGTTCCCCTCACTCGGAGTAAATGTGTAGCCGCAGTCGGTACAACTGCACTCACTCCGCCAATCATCTACCAAAAATACAGACTCGCAGTCCGGACAAAGGACGTTGTATTTGTCATCGTTCTCGTAGCGTCCCTTCGCCACACGATAGTCTTTGAACAACGGAACTGTGTGCCCGCAGGAGACGCAGTCCAACTCTTTCACCCAGAAGTTGTACATCACGTCCGCTTCGTGATCACCGTTGGGACAGGTCGTTTTGTAATACTGCGTAATCTCGTCAGCAACGTCCTCTTTGACCTGCTCGAAGGCCGCCTCTAGCTCTTCTACATCGGTCTGCCCTGCTTCGAGTTCCTTCTTCGTAACGAACCACGCGACGGGATTTAGATCGTTCCCGACTACCTCAGCACCGAACCGCGACGCCTCGACGAGCGACGTACCACCGCCCATAAACGGATCCAGAATCTTCTTGTCTTCTACGCGAACGTCCTTGGGGTACAGCTCCCAGAGGCTCTCAGGATCGCTCATATCGACGCGATCCATGAGCGATGCGATGTCCGTCTGTGTCTCGTCGCCCCAATCAGCGAGCGTCTCGTTATCCTGTCCGGGCTCGAAGACCTCAACCTTCTCTGGATCGTCAAGTAGCGTGTATAGAGAGATGGCTCGGAAGACACAGCCAAGGCGTCGCGCCCACCATTTGTGCATCGTATAAATGGGTCGGTAGTACATCTTCGCTCGACCTTCTTTTGCAGCGATTTCGTTCACTCGCTCGATGGGGAATCCCCGCTCGATGGGGAGTTCCGTCCGCTCGTGTTCTGTTGACGAGGACCCAGATTGTTCAGACATAAATCAGTATACCGTAGGGATTACGGACTAGCCTCATAAGTGTACAGCCTCGACGGTTATTCTCTACTGAATCAACCGAGATTCTACGAAGGCGAATGTGTCGTCTGGTATCGATACAGTATCTCGGTATAAACGAGATTTAATGATATTAGACGAGATAACGGCTAGTAATGAGCCTCTCAGGCACTGGCAATAGTACTGATTCTTCCGATAATGGTGAAGACCCGCTTGTCCCAGAAGGTGTCCTTGGGGGCATAGAGGACATCAGAGAGGAGAATACTGCGAGCGGAGAAGACATTAAGTCAGTTCTGAAGTTCTAATCGATCTCGATATTCAGATAATCATCTGAGATTTTATTCACCCTCACGACTGGTTCTCTGGTACGTTATGAGTCTTGATGAGGCACTCGCGGTATACTATATATCGCGGAGCAAAGAAGGCGAAAAACGGGCCGAACAGTCGCTACGCTCCAGGACTATCTGGATTCACTAGTCCAGCTATCCGATTCGTTCTGCGAACGCAGAATTCTCACCTAGCGATCACTTTGTCTCATAACTACCCAGAGTCACTATAAACGTCTTGGCAGATATGAGACAAGCAGTCGTATAATCGATAATTAGTGCGCCCCCGAATCTCGGTTATTGGCTATTATTCCCCGAGCGGAATCCCGTGCTTCGACCGCTACTTCTGGAAGCTAATTTCGACTTTGATGCTCGTCGCTTCGTCCGGCATCCGTTCGAACATATCCTGTACCTTCGTGTAGTCCTGTTCGGACTGCAATGTCAGGCTTATCTGGGTTCGTTCAACATCGGCGGTTCCCTGCAAGGCACTAGGAATCCCCTCTCTATCCGGTAACATGAAGGTGACATCGCCCACCTCGACCTCGCCCGCCTGATGCTCGTCCCGCCACTTCTTCCGCAGGACTGCAACGTCATCACCGTTGTACTCGAAGCGCCACGTGTCCGCCTCAGTGTCGGCCTTCCGGAATGGATACCCCGGCACCCAGTCCGATGCCTTGTCCGACCCGGTCGTGTTGACGACGTATTCGGGCTCTTCGTCCTTGCCGATGTTCTCAAGCAGGAACGTCCGTACCATGTACTCGGTGACGCTGTCATCGAATCGGTCCGTCACCTTGTTCACGGTGAACTGCTCTCCCGGTTCGAGATCTTCGATGTACTCCAGGATCTGCTCACCGATCCGGTCGGGAACCGTCGGGACGATCTTGACCGTCGTCGGGTCACGATCACCGAGCGACCCCAAGTATCGACCGCCGGCTTCGAGGACGTACTCGTCCACGAGGAAGTCGTTGACCGCTTCACGTGCGACGGTCTCAGTTTCGTCCGGTGGAAGGAACACGCTCTCGTCGCTGCGGATCTCTCCGATAATCGTATCGAGTTTCGCGTATCCGTCTGCTTCGATTGACGCTTCGATCCGATCAACTAGGTGGGACGCCCCGACGACCGTCGCGCTACCGACATCCCGCAGCGTCGCGTCGGATTGCGGTTTATCGAGGATCTCGTTCCCCCGGACGATGACGTACTGATCCTCACGGTTGAGCCGACCGACGGCTCGCATAATGATGTCGTGGCTGTCCCCGTCGATCCAGATCTCTCCGTCTTGGACGAGTTCGAGCTCGAAGTCACCAATGTCGAGTGCCGTCGTGCCGCTCCCGAACCGCTGCCGGAGTTCCTGCTCGACATCGTCTACTCCCCACACAGCAACGTCTTCCTTGTGGACCAGGATCGTATCGAGTGAACTTCCGGAGAGATCATCACGGAATCCGCTTGAGTCCCGTGCGAGGATCGGCTTGTCGTCAAGTGCCTTGACGGTTCCATTGAGTATGTCGTTCGCGCTTCCGGGAATCGGCAACTCTGGATCTCGAAGGAACTGCTCGTAGACATCTTCGATTGAGATCTCCCCCCGACGGTCGAGTAAGTCTTCGACGATGGCCCAGACGTGGGTCTGAAGGTCGAAGGGATCGGCGGCTGCGGAGTCAGCGATGTTTGATGCGCTCAGTTCGGCCCCATCGATGACGTAGACATCGAGGTCCATCGGGGCAGCGAGGTCGAACTCGTTGAGTAGGTCGTCGCCATCTATAACCTCTCCGTAGAGCAGTTGGAGCTCCTCTTTGAGTTCGCTGACTTCCTGCTCTTTCATGTTCTCGATGGACTCGCGGATCTCTTCGTCGAGCGATTCATCCGCGAGAACCTGCCGGGCACCCTCGATGTAGCGGGCCTTGTCGATGTACCGCGTTCCGGACTCGATAGCCTTGTCTCCAGAGGGCTGGACGAACACGAGCGTGTTACGCCACTCGCGCCCTCGCCCGTCATTCGTGATGACCTGTTCGACTTCTTCCTGCGTCCACTGATCGTCCTTCACGACGACTTTGATCTCACGATCATCCGGGATGTCACGGATGTCGTTCGTCCGGAACCCGATGGGATACGCGTTTGAGCCGAAGATGTCGGTGATGAAGTCCGCGATTTCGGCTTTGGCTGCTGTCTCTGAAACGTCGGTCGCAGCGTTCCGGATGAGCGCGTTCGGATTCTGTCGATCTCGAATTGCGTACTTCCCGTTGAGTTTGTGTAGGTGCCACGCAACCCCGTGGAGTCGTTCGAGGTCAAGTACGACATCGGCTACGAGATCTCCAGTCTGGTACGCGCCCATCACGATCTCCGAGACATCAGCCCCTTCTCCCTCGCTGGGTTTCAGCGAGTACAGGAGAATCGTATTCAGGACGCGGCGGCCGTGTGGTACGTCGTCAGTGTCGACGCGGTTGTTGATGTCGCCTGTCGCCGCGTTCAACCGTTCGTAATTGATCTTCGCCAGCTCGTTTTCGAACTCGATCGCGTCGATGTCACCGTGAGTGATCAGATCCGTCTGATCCTGCATTTCGAGAAGTACCTTCGAGAACAGGTAGATCATCCCGCGCGTGTTCTGGTTCCCCTCGTCGGCGTAGTAACGCGTTTCAAGCGCATCAAGAAGGACAGGATGGAACGGATAGAGATCGTGCATATCCGCCAGGAGATCATCGGGTAGCGTGACGTGGTCGGACTGGTCGTACGCGTCGAAGTACCCGTTGACGATCTCGCGGGCGGCACTCTCGTCAATATCGTCAATGAGGCGGTGGCGCAGGACTTCTCGCTTGTCCACCTGATTGTTCATATTGACTTCGACCGCTTGTTCCCGATTCAGGATGTCGTGAACCTCAGAGCCCTCACGAAGAACAGAGACGATCGTGTAGAGGTCAAGGTCGGAGAGTGCGGTCGATTCAAGTAGTGATTGGAGAAAGGCTTTGTTTGAGCTCTTACGGTCGCCCTGAAGCGTGTCGAACCAGTCTTCGAGCTCGTCGACGAAGAACGCGACAGTCTCGTCCCCAACAGCATCTTGAATCGTCTGCATATCGGGGTACCCGCCGGATTCGAACGTCCCTGGATCGTAGTCCAGTGCTTCGAAGAACGGCTCCCAGAGGTACTCGTATTGCTCGTTCTGCATTGCGACTGTAATCGGAGTCGCGTTATCGGGGAGCGCCGATTCGAACCCATCCACCGAGTCGCTGGCCCAATCAGCTGCAGCAGCGGGGGCGTCAAAGCAGTGATAGAGGGCAACCATCTGGTGAGATTTCCCACTGCCGTACGGGCCATAGAGAATGTGCGTCCCTCGCGGGTCGTCACCGGTGAGTGAATCACGGAGAATCGTGAGGGCTTCTCGAAGCCCTTGAGTCATCAGCGTCCTATCGAAGAAGAGTTCGGCGTCCGACTCGAACTCATCGTCATCCTCAACATTGTAGAGTTTTACTTGTCCGTCTATTTGTCCATCCTCTCGAAGCTCACGGCTCAGGGTGACCGTGTCATCGAGAGTTTTGGGCAAGGGCTCAGTCTCGGCCATTCTTAGGTACTTAACTACTGCTTGTGTCGACACAATAAACGCTCGGGTGACAGTATCTGTCGACTATTTGGGTGTCACACAACGTATTTGCCCCTCACCTGATTCTAACGTACTATGGCAGACTTCGACCTCGTTGACACAGAGGTCACTCACGAATCTGCGACTGATCTTCTGGAGTCGATAGATGCGGACTCTCCTGAGGGGGACCACGTACAGACAATTCAAGCAGTTCGTCTCCAGGCTGGCCAACCGGATTCCGAACTCAGATCGCTAAAACAGCTGGACGAGGAGTCGGTCAAATTGCTTGAGCATCAAGTCGATGCTGCCTACCGGGCACTTTTCGAGATGGATGGGAAAGCGCTACTTGCTGACGAGGTGGGCTTGGGCAAGACGATCGAAGTCGGGATGATTCTCAAGGAGATGCATTTCCGCGAGACAGATGATTCCGTTCTCATTCTCACCCCAGCCCAACTCGCCAAGCAGTGGCAGGGCGAACTATTGGAGAAATTCGGACTGGAGTACGTGTGTAACTACGACGAGGAATTCCGCGGCTTTGACCAGCACGACCACATCATAGCGAGTATTGATACGGCGAAGAGTGACCGTCATCGAGCAACGGTGCTCAACCGAGACTGGGACGTTCTAGTTCTTGACGAGGCCCACTACGTCAAAAACGAGGAGACGGACCGCTATGATCTAATTGACAATCTTTCGTACAACTACGGGTTTTTCCTGACAGCCACACCGATTCAAAACGAGCTAACTGACCTGTATAACGTTGTTTCCTTGCTTCGACCGGGATTGTTCGGGACGCGTGATGTCTTCCATCACTATTTCGTAAACAGTAATCAGGAAACACTCGTCAACCGCGACGAACTACAGGATCGGCTGAACAAGGTGATGATTCGGAATCGGCGCGCAGATACGGATATTGACTTCACGAACAGAAGCATCGATACACGAACCTTCGATCCATCTCCTGAAGAACGAGAGCTCTATCAGGCAGTCTCTGATTACGTCAGAGGTGCGTATAGCGAGGATCAGGGCCAAAAGCTGGTTCTAATGCTGCTTCAGAAAGAGGTTGTCAGCAGCCCTGCTGCGCTGAAAGCAACTATTGAAAAACGGCTCGATGACCAGTCTGAACTCACTCACACGGAAGAACTGGAGTCAATCCTCGATCTGATTGACGGTATTGAGACGGTCACAAAGCAGGAGAATCTGCTAAGCATCGTTGAGGAAGCCCGTGACCACGTCGAGATGGGACGAGTCATCGTCTTCACCCAGTTTCGAGCGACTCAACGGGAGATTCTTGATCGGTTGGCCACGGAAGGGTACACTGTCCACTCCTTCCATGGGGGGCACTCTAGCCAGGAAAAAGAGCAGATTGTCGAAAACTTCGAAGAAGAGGGTGGGGTGCTAGTCTCAACCGACGCTATGTCAGAAGGACGTAACTTACAGTTTTCAAACATAATGGTCAACTACGACCTGCCTTGGAATCCCATGCGTGTAGAGCAGCGGATCGGGCGGATACATCGGATTGGTCAAAAGCGCGACGTGTACGTTTTCAATATGGCCCTGAAGGATACAGTCGAAGAATACGTCCTAGAACGACTGTACCACAAGATCGACTTGTTCCAGCAGTCGGTTGGTGAGCTAAGTTCCATTCTCACACGGTTAGAGGAATCCGGCAAGACGTTTGAGGACGAAATCTTCGAACGATTGGTTAACGCTGATTCCGAGATTGATCTGGAGAACGATTTCGACGCGATGGCCGTTGACTTACAGGAACAGCGTGATCTTGCAGAGAAATTAGAGGAGTTCAACAGCGGTGTCTTCGAAGGCTTCGATCTGGGGGAAAGTGATGACTGACGCTGCTATTCCGATCACTCAATCAGCCGTCCAACAATTCACCGAGCAGTATCTACGTTCTCTGGACTCCACTATTGAGAAACACGAAGACAAATGGGAAATCGCAATCTCCGAACAAGCAGAGACAGAGCTCCCATCTGGCCAGTTAGTCTTATTCTGTGGTGATCCGTCCGCTGATTTGGATGAGAATGAACGCTATCTTCATCCAGAGAGTTCCTTCTTCCAAGAGATCGTTACGGAAGCGAGTAAGAGACAGCCGACAGGTAAGGTCGTTATAGCATCAGAGGATACCCAGATCGAGATACCACCGTGGCTTCAGGGCAATAATATCAACGTGAATGACGCAACGTTCACCCCATACTACGATCGGTCCGCCATAGCAATCCTCTATCGAATCAGCATTGAGACGGTCAGTGAGTACCAAACAGAACTACTCCGTGCCACTGCGATTGATATTCGCTCAATGGAGCGTCTCCCAAAGCTTGAGGAAACGTTTCTCGAATACACGTTACCTACCGGAGCGCAGATTGAGAGCCAATCTATTGATATTGAGCGATCCACAGCAGATGATTTGATCACGCAAACCCGTGAACAGATTATTGAGCGTGTGCAGCCGAAGGTTGATGAGATTCACCAAGAGGCATCTAGGGCAGCGGATGCTGAGATTGAGGAGTACAGACAGATGCAGCAACAACGGATTGAGGAGTTGGAAGAGAGTAAAACTCGACTCTCGGATCGAATTGAGGACCTAAGCGAATCAATCCAACAGAGAGGCAATGAGGAAGAGCGCGTAGAGGCTCTCCAAAAACGCAAGGAACTCAAATCAGAATACGAAGACTTGGACACTGAGATTGAAGATCTCCGGCATCGACGTGAGCAAGGCTATCCCGAAAAACAGCAAGACGTTCGAGAAAGACACGCACTTGAAGTCGTAGTAACCCCGCTCACGATAACACAGATCGAATACGAACGAGGAGAAATCATGTTTGAGTTAGAGGAAGGTTCGGTGACTCGGTCAGTGACACTCGGCTATGGAGATGGTATCGGTATAACTGACAATCTAGATTGTGAGTTCTGTAACCAGACCCTTGGAGACAACAATCCACTTCGGAGTATCAAAGATGGTCTACAATGCTCTCAATGTTATCGGAGCGGATCTTGATGGCGGATTCGTAATAGCCAGTGATGCAGCCAGATAGATGGTAACAAAGCATAGTTGACTCAATTGTTCTGAGTTCGGTTGAAACATCCATTTACCCAAGCTGTAAATACGGTCCTTTGTATTGTTTCTTCTATGACACGGTTGCTCCATACTGCTGATGTACATCTTACCCCTGATGATCCAGAGCGGATGGAAGCACTGAGATCACTCCTTAATCACGCTGAAAGAGATGGTATCGACGTTGTCACGATCGGGGGAGATCTCTTCGACCAGCCCGAAAACGTGGAGCAGCTTCGTACCGATTTACGGAACGACCTTTTTTCGAACCGACCATTCCAGATCATCCTCATTCCAGGGAATCACGATATTGAGGCGTATCGCGGTGATGTCTTCTTCGGTGATTCCTGTACTGTCATTACCGAAGAACCCTTTGAGCACTGGACTGCATCTGATGGAAGTCTTCGGATCACTGGACTTCCGTACAGAGAACATCCGGACGACGATCTCCTGTTGTCGCTTCAGGACAGAGAACCATTTGGCGGGACAGAGGTTCTACTCCTACACTGTAGTCTCGATGCACCATTCGATGACTATGAGACAGGTGACGAAGGTGCTCACCGCTATTTCCCAGTCACAGAAGACCTACTCACAGAACTAGAGTTCGATTACTACCTTGCGGGTCACTATCATAGCCCGCATCAGGTATCTTTCTCGAACGGAGCAGAATTCACCTATCCGGGAACCCCTGCCTCGACAAGTACCTCTGAAACAGGCCAGCGACGTGTAAGCGTACTCGATCCGGATAATGGAATCAATTTCAAGACGCTTGATACGTTTCACTACGTCTCACGGGAGTTCACGGCTACGCCGGGAACAGAGCAGGAATTGCTTGGTGAAGTTCGAGCGTGGGCACAGCAGCACATAACAGACTCTTCGAAAGCTTCGGTTCACGTTTCCGGCTTTGTCGAGATGGATGAAGAAGCATTCTACGGAGAGCTGACGACGGCAGCGTCGCCAGCAGAAGTGACGGACGAGACGCGAAGCGTGGAACACATTCTTTCACATCCCTTGTACAGGTCGTTCGAAAAGGAATTAGAAGAGACTGATTGGGATGACGATACGTCTGCGAAGGTAACCCAGCGAACACTGGAAGTATTCAGCCAGCTCACGGCACAGGGGGAGATATAAGATGCGTCTCACGACAGCTGAAATCGATCGGTACGGGCCACTCTACGACTGCCGTCCACCGTCCCAAGATGGACTCTCTGTCATATCCGGTCCGAATGAAGCCGGGAAAACACTATACCTCGAAGCCCTGCTTCAGCTGCTTGAACCCGACGTTGCGGACGTAATGGATCCATCACCCCGCGTGAACCAAACCCCAACGGGACGCGCCGTCGTCGAACACAACGACGAGCAGTACGAATTCGATGGGAAAACGTCGTTATGCGACATTACCCAGATTGAACCGTCGCATCTCCAAAGCGTGTTTGTTGTTAGAGACAGCGATCTCCAACTTCCGAGCAACCAAGAGTACTACACATCACTCATTGAGAAACTGGGAGACATTCATACGACGGAGATCAACGCGATCACATCCGCACTGAAAGACCGTGGACGCCTCACTAACAGGCGGCTCAACATTTCCAGCGACCAATCCTACCACAACGCCGGCGACGTACACGATAAGGCAAATGCACTTGCAGAGGAGATACGCGAGTATACTGAGAAGATCGAAGAAGAAGGATTGGACGAATTAGATACACGACGGCTCCGTGTCAAACGGGAACTCCGTGAAACACGCGAACAACTCAACGAACAGCAGAGAGCGAAAACCGTAGCTGAATACGAACGGCTTTCGAAGCAACTCGATACGTATCGTTCTACCAGTGACCAACTCGCTGAACTCGAAGACTATGACAGAGATACACTTGAGGAGCTGCGGGCGTTGTCGAACGATCTGAAGAGGGATAAAGAGGATTTACGAGAACTAGACGACGACATCGAAAAGAAACAGGGTGAAGTTGGGGAAACGACGGAAGAGTTAGAGGAACTCAACGATCAGCAGTCCGATCTCGAACGTCGTGAGTCGGCAGTTGATGATGTACGGACAGCGTTAGAGACATACCGGGATCGGCAAGACGAAGCGACCGGTGCTGATCGACGGATCGAATTAATGAGACCAGCAGCACTCGTCTCATTACTTGGTGCGGGCGGCGCAGGCGTTGTTGGAGCGATCACCGGTACACTGTCAGCAGTCGGGTTAGGGGTCCTGCTTCTACTCGTATCGGCCATATGCGGCGTCCTTTACTACCAAGCTAACCAGCGCCTCACTGGTATCGAGACAGCCCGTGAAGCTGCGCTACAGACCGCTCGGGACGCAGGGTTTGATGTCGAGGCTGTGAACGAAGTTGCGCCGGCGATCGAGTCTTTTGACGGGAAGCTTTCGAGAATCCGCGAACGGACCGCTAAGAAAGAACAGGAGCATCAAAGCGCTCAGAATACACTCGAAGAACTCCGAGATGATAAATCAGAGTTACAGACCCAGATCAAAGAGCAGGAGAACGAACTTAGGGAACGACTTGAGGAAGCCAATGTCGAATCGATCGAGGAGTATGAAGAAGTGGTCGGCATGCGTGAGGACCTAGAACCGGACAAACAGACCGCCAAGCAAAGTCTCGTTGATCGCTTTGCGGAGCAAGATGCTGACGATCCTGAGAACAAAGCTGAAGCCTGGGAAGATGAACTCAACGAACTCGTCACGGATGTCGATACAGACGAGGTTGATACTGACACATATGATGATGAGAAGCTTCAGCAGCTCGAAGCCGAGGTAAAGCGCCTCGAAAGAAAACGCGACGATCTACAGGAACGCCTTGACGAACACGACGACACGCTTGATAAATTTGACCGGCGGGCTCGGACTCTTAATTCTCAACCGTTTATTGGTCGTAGTCTCGACCTAGATACGCGTTCAAAAGAAGGTCTAGAAACGCTCGCTGAGGATCTAAATTCTGTCGTCCAGCAGCTGGACGAAGATGCTGACATATCACGGAAAGCCTTGGAGATATTCGGACGGATCGAATCGAAGGAAGAGCAAAAGCTGTCGGACTTATTCGATCCAGACGGTCCCGCGTCCCGGACGTTTGAACAGCTAACTGGTGGTCGCTATAAGCAAGTTGCCTATGACCCCGACGCCCACGATCTCGTTGTTGAACGCCAAGATGGGCGTACTCTTAGTCCCGAAGTACTCAGCCAGGGAACGAAGGATCAACTATACTTCGCAACGCGAGTCTCACTGGCTCAACAACTCCTTGGAAGCACTCCTGGATTCTTACTCCTCGATGATCCATTCCTCGCAGCAGATCCAGACCGGCTCAACCAAGGCTTTCAGACTCTGCAAGAACTGGCCGATGACGGCTGGCAAATCCTCTATCTCACTGCGAAGCAAGAGGTGAGCGAAACAATGGTTGAGGAATACGATCTCAACCACACGAAAATGGAGCCCTCATCATTGAGTACTTAAAAAGGAAATTGCCGCGTCTTGGCGTGTTCTCCGCTAGTAGCATAGCTGGGCATCTTGAAAGAATGGTTAGTCAGTGATTTGACTGAGTGCCCACTGAGCCATCTCTTTGACCTTTGGATTAGGATCGTCCTCAGCGAGTCGTTCTAGTCTCTCAGTTGAGACGGACGGTTTTGCATTCCCGATCAACGCGCATGCGTTCCTGCGAACTTCCGGTTGGTCATCAGTTAGTGCTTGTTCAAGTAGGTCGCTTTGCTGCCGAATCGTTTCAGGATCGGCTTCGCCGCACCTAACGAGAGCGATCGAGGCGTTTCGACGAACCAGTCCTTCATCGTCTCTTAGACACATGGCGATTGTGGCTGCGTGTACAGCCACGTGCCGCTGGTACTCTTGTGCAATGTCACCGAGCAGTCCGACAGCGTTCTTTCGGACTTTCGAATCTACATGTACCAGTAGTTCGGCTATATCATCGACTAATCCGGAACCGACGTTCGGATACGTAGCGACGATTCGTCCGAGAGTCGCTAATGCGTTCGATTGAATGTTGATCTCGTCTTCGCTGATCCCGTCAATTAGCGTATCAAGAACCGGAAGCAAAGCATCAGGATGCGTTTTCGAGAGCCGCGCAAAGTAGTGCATGATCCACTGCCGTGTTTCCGCGTCTGCTGTTCCGTACGAACTAGCTACCGTCGGAAGAGCTTCAAGCGCATTCTCGGGCTCATCATTAGCAACCATCACTAGGTATCTAACTGCCAACGAAGACCACTGAGAGCCCCCAACGAGGCCAGCGATCTGTTGTATCTCATCGTTAGTCGTTCTGGACTTGGAACTAATCTCAGCTCCTTGTATGATGATGTCTCGAAGCTCCCCTCGATCCTTATCCGAGTAATCCAGATCGACAACGTCGTTCGAGGCGTCATCTTCACCGTTATTTCGACGGTCTTCAGTGGGCGATTGACTGGATCCTTCACCCTGTTTTGGATCCAGCGATTGGTCGTCTGGAGTGATTTGTGGGCGAGATTCGTGTGGTTCCATCAATCCGTGCCGGATGTAAAACTCCCTGAGTGTGTCACAGTCGTAGTAGTCAAGGTACGTTTTCCAGCCAATCATCCGATACCGTCGCCAACACTTGTGACCATCAATGAACACGGGGTTTTCTCCATCGCTGGGCGGATCAACAATAGCTGATAAGTCTTCTTCGGGTTGAGCGTCCGGCGGAAAACCAGTCCAAGGTTTGTCTCCATCCTCGTTTACCGCGCGCTGATCGCACTCCTCACAAACTCGTACCGGAAACTCCCCCCGTGGCCTCATCGGACCGTCGCGGCAGATCGGGCACGGCATAGTAGGATTTTATCGTTAGACTACATACATATTGTCCAGCAATCAGAGTAAGACTTGACGAGTAAGTCTACGGGAAAATATTCATTCAATTGAATGAAATAGGCACGTTATGAGCGACGACGAGGAATCCCGTTCCACACTTGATCGTGTTCGGGATACAAAACGAGAGGCATCACCCGATATAGGGTATCAACTTGCTGAATGGGATATGCTCAAACCACCGACAGAGCGAGTCGGGAAAACGAGTCAATGGTGGCTTACGCTCTCCGATGTGTCTGTTCCCCCAGAGTCCGAATTCACCGACTGGTCAGTGTTTGACCAGTATACGAACGACTACGTGGACCCGAGATTCCTTGACCTTCCGGAAGAGCCAGAACCTGAGAGCATTTCTGAAGCGATCACGGCGATTGAGAACGGTGACGAGAAAGATATTCGGATAGAATTAGTACGAATTAGACGAGTTTCCGAACAGCATCCTGATGCCTGTGAACCGGCTATTTCTACTCTCATCGATAGACTGTCGTCAGGTGACATCGCGGTACAAGCGGAGATTATCGGAATCCTTCATGAACTCTCCGGCGAAGACCCGGAACTGGTTCGTCCAACTGTTGAGACACTCGGCAGTTTCCTCGCTGTTGAGACCCATGATCGGCTTCGGAAGGGGACGATTGCGATTCTCAGCCGTGTCGCTGAGGAAGACCCATCTGTCGTTTCAGATTTAGTTCCGAAACTTGAGGTACTACTGAAGGAAACGACGGATGACGCAGGTTCAATACAACAAGTACTGACACGGGTCGCCACAGGGTATCCAGAAGCCGTTCTCCCTATCGTTCCGACTCTCGTTGAACACGTGAGTGATCCATCTCATACTCATCGCGTTGGAACGCTTTCAGTGCTTGGACAGGTCTCGAAAGCGTACCCGAACGTAGCGACAGATGTTGTCCCGACTGCTCACGAGCTACTCTCGGTGGAAAAAGATAGACTCCGAGCAAATGCCGCTGCGTTGCTCGCGGATTTAGCTGGCGAATATCCTGAAGAAGTACAATCAACTGTTCCTGATGTAATTGAGCTACTCAGTGACGAGGATGATCACGCTCGGTATAATGCAACTTCCATCCTCGCCAGGGTGGCAGAACACGACCCAGAACCAGTTAGACCCGCAATCGAAGCGCTGATTGATGCACTCAATGAGGATCGGCCAGCAGCACGAGAAAACGCCTGCTGGGCACTTGGACATCTCGAAGCAACCAGAGCTCAAGAAGCACTTGCTACGCGTGCTGAGGCCGATCCAAACGAGAGGGTTCGACAAGCCGCATCATGGGCGCTTGATAAAATCGGGAGCTCGTAAGGAAATAACGGTCAATATCGATCGGCATCAGTTCGCAGTGAAACGAAGAGATAACGCGAACGGTTGAAATCGATTATCGGGCCGATCGGCCCTATACGATCATAATACTCTGTTTTTATGCGAGTGTACTTTCGCTCCAATACGCCATTTGCATCGGGAGCCCTTTGGAGTCGATATTTGGATTTTTCGGAAGTGTGTCCGGCTTTTCTCCTGATTTCCACGCTGTCACAGCAAGTCCAAGCGCATCAATTACGTCATCGACTGTCGCACGATTTTCGCTTTTGGTGAGTCTCGCACAGAGTGTCTGAAACACATCCCCTGGAACGTCGAGATGATTATCAAGCGAATCAAGCCGCTCACCCACGCCAGCAGCAGTCTTTTTTGAGTGCTGGAGTTCTTCTCCACGGAGACCTCGAAAACAGACTTCGGGATGGGATTCAGTTACGATGTTGGTAATTGAAGCGTTTGATTGCAAGAAGGCGTCTACCTCGCCAATCCCCGAGGCGATATGATAGGACTGTCGAGACAGTCCTTTCCCCAACACATCCTGGTTCGTCTCGTTTACTCTGTCATATGGTTCGCCGTCATTAGCTTTCGTACATGCTTCTCTTGACGGAACAGGGAACACACTACTGGGTCGTCCAGTCACCGCTCGCGCAAGTGAGTCAAGTTCTTCGCGGTCTTGAAGCGTTTCCTCATCATCAGGAAGCCCAATCGGAACATCAATCAGCATCCGATTGAGGTCTGGAACGCGCTTCCAGAGCATTTCGAAGTTATTCTCCAGAAGACACCCCGAGTAGATCCCATCCTCGAAGATGACAGCGAGCCATTCCCCCCTAGCCCAATCGACGCCGGCGACCTTCTGGTGGGTCATTCGTATTCTTCTAATGTTGGCCAGCGATACAGCTCATCGGAACTGAGGAACTGTTCATGTAGGGTGAGCAGTTCCTGCTTCACTTTTTGTACGAGCCCAGCAGGATCGGTTTCGGAGCATTTACGAACGAAGATTGCCTTCTTGTAGTTCGTGCCGTCAGCTCGGACGGCGTTCTCACTCCCGCTCTCAAGCCACGTCCGCATTTCAGCCGGGTCGTCTGTTTTCGCAATCCCAACCTTCCACTGATTGAAGCTGTTCATTGAGGCCCACAGCTCCATACCCCTTTCAGCAGCGTAATCGAGAAGCTCGTCCAGATGCTCGTTCACGTAGTCGCGGTGCGTTTCTATTTCTCTCAGGTTGAACACGATGCCAGTGTGTACGTCGTGTGTCTCCAGATCTACCGTTACCGTCAGGTAGGACGTTAGCCGAGACCATTCCTGTTCACGTAATTTCCGAACAAATGGAATATCGATACGTTTGGGTACGATACGCTTCCACGCAGACGGTTCCGGTTTCTTCGTCGTTGATGTATGTACCTTCCCAGGGTTTTCGAGTTCGGTCCCGACCAATTCCTGTCGAAGGTCTCTGATGAAGTACCGATACTGCTGTTTGTCGTGGTGGTCAAATCCTGTGAAGGGGTGCATGTCTTCTGCCTCGAAAAGGTCCAGGAGCATCCGGAGAATTGGGCGTTGTTCTGCCGGGATGTCGGCCTCGTCAGTTTGCCGGAGTCGCCGGAAAACGGTGAACCAACTCAACCAGTAAACAGGTTCGTCCGCGAATTGGTTTAGTAGTGAGACTGGAGTCGTGTTCATTGTGACGACGACCAGTGCAACGTCTTGACCATCCGCGTTCAACCGCAGTTTGGCCAACTCGTCTTGAAGCTGGTCTTTGTGTAGAGACGCACCGTACTTTGACTCGTAACCAACCAGTTTGTCTTCATCATCTACAACCCAGTCGATCTCTCGGTCAATCCCCGTATCAGTATACAGTAGTAGCGGTGAGTTCTGGTGGGCGACAAGCCTCGCCTCATCGGAGAACGATAGCGGCTGATCACTATGGATCCTGTTGAGAATATCAGGACTGATCTGTAGACTATAGTAGAGGTACCCTGCAACCTGTTGATTCAGGTCTTCTTCGTCTCCATTCGGTGACGAGAATGGGTACCCCATATACGCGCGACAACTCAGTAGAACATAATAAAATCTGATGCTGCCATCCTATCTACCGTGTCCTAACCGGCCACTTGTTCATCCCGCTTCTTGCCCCTATGTAAAACGTGTCATAGGGCCGTTCACGGGCTACTTTGTGCGTTGTATATGTCGTTCATATCTGTCGGCCTACTCCGGGTGACACTGAATCTATTTATTGGGCCTTGTTTAGACGCCCCCGATAACGTGGGCTGGTGTCAGTATCGGCAGAACAGGATTAGTCTATGAGAGCCTCTCTGTTCGGTTTCGCTTTTGGATAGCGACCGGTTCGTCCGATCCACACCGCGTCTAAACAAGGCTTATTTATTGTATGTAACCTGTGCAGATAGTATTCTACTGTCCGGTTACAGTCGATTCTGAGAGTCAAGTACTGTTCAGTACATTAACTATTAACCTCAGGCCATAGACGGTTCTTCTAGTGAGCCTGCTGTGAGCCCTTCAGCTCAAAGAGTTACTAGTAGTGACTTGGAGACAACCCTTCAAGCAGGTCAGGATCCAGCGTTGAAGCTAGTATTATGATTAGCGACAAGATCTCTACTGGAACGTTCCCGGAGCAGATGAAAAACTCGGAGCAATGGCTGCTCTGGAAACCGACAGATGATGGTCGTAAAATCCCGAGAGCACCTTGGGAGACCGGAGATCCACTGCTGTACGTTGATGCGATGGATCCATCGAACTGGGTGTCGTTTACAGAGGCGCAGAGTTGGCGGTCGAAACTCCCTCAAAAATTTGAACTCGCATATGCACTCACCCGTGACGATAAAATCGCCTTTCTCGATCTTGATGATGTTATCATCGACGGCGAGCCTAGCCCTGCGGCGCAGAATCTTATTGACCAAGCACATTCATACACTGCCATCCGTTGTAGTTTAACTCCTCGTGCCAGCACCGTCTGCTGATCTGAATACCGTTGGAACTACTTGTCAGAGAAACCCGGTGGCTGCTGTGAGTTACGAACCACCGGATTCAGTGATTGTCGACCGGATCAAAAGAGCGTTTCCCTCTGATGAGTTGCGCGAGCGCGCTCGCGCAACGAATCTCATCCAACGAGAGCGCAAGTTCGACACTGTCGCGTTGTTCTACACCCTCTCACTGGGTTTCGCTGCTGGATCAGATCGCTCTATTCAGGCATTTCTCGAACGGTTCGTCGAAATGGCTGACTGTGACGAACTCGCTTATCCAACCTTCCACGGCTGGTTTTCACCCGCGTTCGTTGCACTCCTGCGAGAGATTCTCGATGACGCCATCGAGAATCTCGAACCGGGACAAACCGACCTCAGCGGACGTCTCGAACGCTTTCGAGACGTCCTCATTGTTGACGCCTCTATCGTCTCACTCTACCAAGACGCTACAGACGTCTACGCAGCGACTGGCGAAGATCAAGCTGGCGTGAAGCTCCACCTCACAGAATCACTCTCAACCGGACTTCCTACGCGGTTTCAAACGACTGACGCCAAAACGCAGGAACGGAGCCAGCTACCCACCGGCGAGTGGGTAGCTGGCGCACTCGTCTTACTCGATCTCGGCTTCTACGACTTCTGGTTGTTCGACCGTATCGATCAAAACGACGGCTGGTTCGTCTCACGGGTCAAAGATGACGCGAACTTCGAGATCGTCGAAGAGCTTCGCACATGGCGGGGAAACAGTATTCCACTCGAAGGCGAGTCGCTGCAGGACGTCCTCGACGACCTGCAGCGACAGGCGATCGACGCTCGGATCACCCTCTCATTCGACCGCAAGCGAGGGTCGGGCGTCAGCACGACCCGAACGTTCCGACTCGTCGGTGTGCTCAACGAGGACAGCGGTGAGTACCATCTCTACCTAACGAATCTTGCCAGAGACAACTACCACGCGCCCGATATCGCACAGCTCTATCGGGCGCGCTGGGAGATTGAGCTGCTGTTCAAGGAACTCAAATCGCGCTTCGGTCTTGATGAGATCAATACGACGGATCCCTACATTATTGAAGCGCTGATCATCGTAGCGGCGCTCTCGCTGCTGATGAGCCGCGTTATTGTGGATGAACTCCGCAAATTAGACGCAAAGCGGCAGGGAAGCGACGACGACGCAGCGGCGTCGTCGACGCGTCTCCCACGCCGTCGGTGTTCTCACGCGCTCGAACGTCACGCACACTTGGTCCAACTGTACCTGATGCTAGATCTGGGGTATGAACTGCCAGATCTCGACGAATTGCTGTTGTGGTCGTCACGGGATCCAAATCCACATCGAGCAAGATTACGTGAGCAGGTTGAGTCAGGCGAGTTCTGGTAGAAACTCGCCTGACAAGCCGGTCAGCTCAGACGTTGGTAGTAGTGACAGCTCTGGATCGGCGACGCACTCACCGGAGTGAGTGCGCCGCCTTCAGAGAGTGACACAGATCTCATCATCCGAGACAGAAGAACATCCGTTCAGTTCTCCGATCACACTTCATCAGCGATTGGACTCAACACCGTCTTGGTCAACTATCCGCACAAACACCGCCTCAACGCGCCGCTAAACTACAACGGATGCATACACTGCAGCCTCTACTTCTGGAACCGGGATCCACGTCTTTGTCAGTGGAAGCCTCGGTGATGACATCAAGTCGCTAACGGGTCAGATAGACGAAGGCGACGACCAAACTTTAGAAGTGTATGACCGGAACCGGTTTGTCGCGGTGACTGGAGATCACCTTGAGAGAACCCCTGCTGAGATCACGTCTGGCGATCGCTTGCTAAATGAACTTGAGGCCGAATACGCCTCGGTTAGTAGCGAAACGCCTGATCGGACGATTGCAGAACCGCAACGATCCCGTGATGAACTCCACGAGATAGAGACGACAAGTGACATCCAAGATATTTTTGATGCAATCAACCAGACTCGGCCGTCCGATATTCGAATGCGGAGTACACAGACCCGGGAACATGGCGATGGAACGTATTCGTATGATCCATCGTGGGTCCACAGCGAATCCGGAACTCGATTAGGCGTACTGGATGACGTGTGGATTTACCGAAAGGGAATGATCGCGCTTGATGCGTTGCAATTGGTTGCTCTCGAAGAAGGAATCATCGCTAACGAACGGGAGTACCCAGAAGGACGCGATTTCTGGGAAGCAGTCGGTGCACTTCGGGGCCGTGGGGCGCACATTCCGAAATTTGAGTCCAGTAACGAGCCACTCTCCGAGAGTTCAGAGACAGATCCCGGTGCTGAGATCAACAAATGGAAAGTCGCCAAGAAAATCAACTACGGCGACCGAGTCAGAACTTACGTTCACCCCTACGATCGGGACTACCAGGAAAGGCTTGCTCTCGAATTGACGCCAGTTATTATCGATACGGTCGAATCGTTGTACCTCTCACCGGCTGTCGCCTACCGGACAGCGGAACTCTATGCGAAAGGACACGCTGCTGGGGTAGTTCCTGGAGCAGCACACGAGAGCTCGGTAGGAGCAGCTCTGCGTATCGCTGCAATCGAAGCAGGGACGCCGAGACCGCTCGCGGATATTGCTGATACAGTCGAAGAGGATCCGACCTCGATTCGAAATAAGTTCCAACGAATAATGAAAGAGACCAGTCTCTCAGAAACGCTGGACGTTTCCGATCTTATTGTTGACCCGGTCGATTATGTGCCCTACATCGCCCGGCACTTGGGAGTAACAGACGATACCAGCCTTCGTAATTCAGTATGTGAATTACTAACACAAGAAGAGCATGGCGGGGGTTCGAATCCAATCTCAGAGGTTGCTGCGGCGTTCTACGTGGCGATGAAACAGTCAGATAACTATTCGATAACTCAAGAGGACATCGCTCGTGCAGCAGAAATATCCGAAGTCACTATCCGAAACAACTACCGGAAATACACTGGCTCGCCCTAGCCAGAGTATGTTTGCTGCGGATAGAGTCAGTACACTGAGCAACTGACTGTCTCGTCGATCACCCGCCAATTTCTCATGAGGTTTTTAAGCGAAAGGCTGTTATTTTGCTGGGGATGAACCCTGTAAAACAACACGTCGAGGAACTCGCAGATATATCACCACCTCATGAATACGTAACGGACCATGGGACTGTAATTGAATCTGACCTCAAGCAGATTTCACTTGCAGGCAGTCAAATCACGGTTTCAGCGGATATGACACAGGATGAACAAGCATTGATCGAAGATGCGATTCGAGCAATCCAGCCTCGTGGGAAAGAGTGCTTCAGAAACGCTCTCAACCTGTCGTTATACGATCATCACCTCAGATACACTGAAGGATATGCGTCTCCATCGTTCCGTCCTGATACTGTGGTTGAACACGCCTGGGCGATGCTTGATGGCGAGAAAATCGTTGACCCAACGCCGGAGTTCGAGCATCACTACGGCGTAGTATTCTCCTCACAAGAGATCCTAGAACAGAATGCGGAATCAAATATAAAATCGGACGGAATCATATGTGGACGGCGGAACTATGACTTCCTTGCTGAACAAGGCTATACGAGATAACCTAAATAGAGACCGCGTTTTTAACTGTTCGTACCAACTGCGGTACGGTATCCTGCAACCAGTATACAAACAGTCTATCAGGAGAAATTGTTTCCCTGAGAAGTGCCTTACCGGATCTTGACTACGGCGACGAATTCAGCCGTCGGATTAAATTTGCCCCGGTACCTACCGGCGGTATTGCGTCCGAGTCGTGTCTTCTGAGCGGTCGTTCTTTTTCGACTAGTAAGTTCGTTAACTCCCACGTATAGTTACTAATAGGCGCTAGTTGACGAACCTCTCACTACTGCCGTATCCTTCCAATACCGCAGAGAGATGGCCTATCCTACCATTAGGGTGTCATAGAAGAGTTACCATGTTATTTCTTTCGTGAGTTTACAGCCGAATTAGCCGATAGAACGCGCTTGCGTAATGAGAATAAGAATACTATTCATACCCAAACAATTTTATTCGTTTGCTCGGTTATTTGTCACATGGAACATTGTGATGAGTGCGGGTCAATGATGTCTTCAACGGGTGATGGATGGACTTGTAGACATTGTGGATTCAACTTTTCAGATGATCCAGGTGCTTCGGAAGAAACTATCGACACAATTCGTAGTGAGAAATCAGAACGAAGATCAGCTCAGAGTGAACTAAGCAAAGTTCGTAACAAACTCAGTTTAGTCACTAGTACAATTATACCTCTTTCTTGTCCTAATTGTAGCGGAGTAGGTGCCACTTTGGATATAGAGAATAACACCTCTCCAAAGTTTGTATGCGAAAAATGCGAACACCGGTGGGAAACAGATAGCTGAATAGCTGCGCTCTTGTGTAACATATTGTTGACGGACTGTTGTCTTGCGATGTGTGGCTATATGAATTGAATTGTGAGTCCACAGTAGAGGTGCTATGAAACCCAATCCCCGTTCCCACTCAGCCAGCGATGACTGTATCAGCGGTCTCCTGCAGAAGAGTGTGAGTAACGATGATTGGGTGGGCAATCCAAACGTGACCCGGTTCACAAGTTGATGAGCTGCATGGTTTCAAATTCGGTGTCGCTTGATCGTTGCTCAGAGGTCGCTATTCAACAGAGCAGTCAGAACAAATTCGCCTTCAAATCGTATTTATCAGTGGGGTTTAAGATGTATCATTGGTGAGTTCTCTCGAACTTCTATTTGAAGTCACGTGTCATCTCTGAGGGCGCGGTAGATCTCTTCGTCAATGGGGAAGTGTTTGTCCACTATCTCTGTTATCTCTTGAAGTGCGTTTTGGCAGTCTGTAACAATTTGCACCAAAGACTCCCCCTCTTGTTGTTCCTGAACCGCTTCAGGGACATCAACATCCATGTTTTCTAATTGTTTCCCGGGATATGAGTCGCTACTCTTCAGAAACTGTAAAGCAGTACCTGGACTGTGAACATATGCCCCTCTCCGATTCTTCACATTATGTAATGCATCAAAAGATTTTGTAGATGGATCTAACCTCTCTAACACTTTTATCCAATCTAGCGGAGACATGGCGTGTGATAGTGATTTCCTTGCTTCTTTGTCCCAATCATTGGGAGACCCATCTGGAAAGTCACCTCGCATTTCGTCTTGCACATAGCCGACTAGTTCGTGATCCATTTCCCATGCCCATCGAAGAAATTGGAAACATACTCCCTCAAAATACGTAAGAGTGAGCGCGTGTGATTCGACTAATTTGAATCCGATTTGACTGGTGGTGGTAGTTGTTGAGGGCTCATTGTGCTGTTCGGCAATGGCGTTCTGAATCTCGTCGTTGATTGCGGATGCTCTGTCGTGGAGATAATCTAAATACGACATGTGTGCCGCATTTCTGATGTCTACATGATCAATTGAAGTTGTGCCATGCCGGTGGACAACTTTTTTTCCCGGCGCATCCTCTGCCCATCCAACAGGATCGGGTGTCACAACAGATTGTTCTTCGTCTCCGGCACCAGTTGGTTCATCGTCGCTCATCTTGTCTCGCCAGTAATTGCTCACTCTTGTTTGATCAGTGTTTCCCCCTACCTGGCAAAAGAGCAGACGGTATGAGCTCAAGATTTAAGTTGTACCCCACAGCATAAGCTGCTAGGAGCGCCAATCCTCGGTCTAATGCCAGCCTAGAACTGGTCAAATAGGAACATATCGCTCCTTGGCGCAACGCTGGACAAATGATGTCCATATTAGACACAGAGACGGGTGAACCGTCTTCCAGCTTAGCGAAAGGTGTAGCCAAGGAAAAAGAGCTCGCGCGAGATCTTCGTATAAAAAACCCCTCTGCCACAGTTACTCGAACGCCTCAGACTGGAGATGGTGGGAAGGATCTCATCGTAGAGTCAGGAGAACGCCGGTTATATTACGAGGTGAAAAACTGGGAGAGGTCGATGAGCGTTCACGACCTAAATCGGTATATTACTCTCCATGAAAACTCAGACGCGGATGTGAGAGTCTTCAATAAGGGGGGATTCTCTGATGCCGCCCATCAGCTTGCGTCGGAAGCAGGAGTCGAACTCACTACAGGGTCGGACTACACTTCACCGAGTGGCGGGGACGTTACTCAATGGTGTTTCAGCCGAGTTCGGTCGGTTGCCTCGAAAAGTGTCCGGAAAGCAGCTTCGAGCATTTCCCGAGCAGCTATCCGTGTCGGAAGAACAAGTAAGCGGTTCGTCTATCGAGGAGCACGATACGTTGGTCCAGTAATATATACCACTGCTAAGAAAATCAAAAAAAGGCTAAGCTTTCGACAAGTCGCTATCTTGGGTGTCATATTTGGCCCTATCTGGCTGTACCACAAGTGGCGGAAGGACGAGTACAGCCACGGCGACTTTGCAAAATTAGTCGGTGGAATTTTGCTTTGCCTGATTCTAGATAGTATATTTAAACGCTGAGAGGGCTTCAACGGAGTCAAGCTGTCGTTAACGCTGACTCTATTATCTTTCATCGCATCCGTGTTCTCGGCGTTGTGACTGCTATCGGCTCCCGATAGAATGTATGGGTGGTGATGGTTAGAATTGATGTGACGGCCCTTAGGCGGGAATGAACAGAACGAATTTTCTGTGCTGAATTGAACCTCTGTATTCAGCACGGCTCTAAGAACATATCACTGGTTGAGGATTTCAACAGAGCCAGTTATTCCCAATCTGGCCGGTGCTGCTGATGAAACTCCTCAACGGAATCACAGTCGTGTTCATCGAGTCGTGTTATGTACCCGCCGAATCGGTACCGCCGCCAGCACTTTTGTCCATCAATATACACTGGGTTGCCCCACGTTTCGCTGGCTGGCCGCGTTCGCTCTTCTGATCCGTGTTTCGTGACCGCTTTCTCATCGCACTCGTCGCATACCATATTCGCGTAGTTACCCGCAAATTCGGGGTCATAGCCCTCAAATTCCTGTTCACAAATAGCACAGACTTCCTGTCGTTCCCCCGGTGGGAATTTCACCATATGAACACTACAACAACGAACTCACAAAACAGTCATTAGTTCTATTCTACTCCAGAATTACTGTAGGAAAAACCGCTGGAGTCGATGGGGATTGACTCAATGTACCGCTATTTGTAATAACCAACTACTGCCGGTCCCAACACGTTTGACAGACCACGGGCCCATCTATGCTTGGGGGGAGATTCCGTGGGGTGAGGCCCTCTTGGGCAGAGACAGTTTCTGTACAGTTATTACAGGTCACGGTCGGTTCGATAGCAACTGACTCAGGAACCCACCATGGCGGGTCGTCAGCGTTGACGGTTTCGGAGTCAAGTATCCACGAGGGGATTTCACCATCGTTGCTGGTGAGTTTCTGGCCGATCTCTTCCACGCCCTCAGATTTAACGTACAACCGGCCGAAGGCATAGCCCCAGAAATCAACTCGGTACTGCTCGTCACTCTCATCAATTACGGCGATTCCATCGACGCCATCTCTGATGATGCCCGGCTCCGTTTGATTATATCGCAGCTGTACACCCGCAGGGTCTCGATCTAATTCACGTTCATCAATCTCAACCCGTTCAATAATGTATTCATCTGAAACGAGCATACGTGGGCGTTAAACTAGCGAGCCTGTCATAGAAGTATTGGTCGACTCTAAATCGAACAGGATGACATCCAACGATCCAACTATTATGTTCGATGTGCGTGAGTCAATTTACCTAATACGGCGTTCTTGGCCGACTATAAGCGATTTTACGAAAACGATCGGTCCGTGACTTGTCTGTACTGACCGGAATCGAGATAGAATGTATCTTATTCTAAGGGTTTCAACAAAGCTGCTCTATTTGGCTTGATGGACTATCGTTCAAACTTTGCCAAATTAGTAAACTCCAGCCACAAGCAGAGGTCGTAGGTTTTACTAGTAGATCTAAGACTTAGTGGTAGTAGTTGCCGATGACGACCTCGACCTCGGGCACGAGCGCCCCCATGATCGAGTGCGGGCACGAGCCGTGGCTCGCGGCGAGTCGAACGAGTTTGTCCGCGTCGACGTGACCCACCTCCGTCACGTCGAAGGGCACCGCCTCGGCGGGGTCGCCGTCTTCGGGGAGGTCGTCGAGGAATCCGGCGTAGAAGGGACAGAACTCGGTCCCCTCGTACTCCTCCGTGTCGGGGCGGTACGGGGTCGGCTCGCCGTCGACGCTGAGGTAGTCGCCGGCGTCCGAACCGCCGGTCGACGAACCGCCTGACGAGCCCGAATCCATGAGCCCGACCTGCTGACTCCGCGCCTCGCGCACGAGGTTCGAGGTCGTCGTGGCCCCGCCGTCGCCGACGAGGTTGCGGGTGCGTTCGCGGAGTCCCTCACAGCGCTCGTAGACGGTCTCGCGGTCGATTCCGGCGCGGTTCTGTCGCGCGTACGGGCAGACGTCCGCCTTCCCGACGAGCGTGAGCCCGGAGACCGGATCGTAACCGTCGGGGAGATTCTCGTTCACCGCCTCCAGATCCGTCTCGAACTGGCGAAGTTGCTGTTTGACGCTGGTGAGGACGAGCACGCGCTCGAACGCGGAGTCCGGATCGCGGACGCGGTCGAGGCCGGCCGTGAGCGCGAGCATCGTCTTGCCGGTCCCGCACGCGCCCTCCAAGGCGAGGAAGCCGCCGTCGGAGGCGGCGTCGATAGCGGCGTCGATGCCGTCGGCCTGCTCAGGATAGGGCTCGGGGTGGCCGAAGATGTCGGCCCACGGCGGCGAGTCGGTCACGGAGACGGGTTACGCGGCATCGGATTTAAACGCTTCATCGGCGGTCGCGGCCCGAGCGTTGCGGTCGCTCGTGGTCGCCGTCCACGGCCGAGAGATCGGTCCGCGCGGCTTCCGAAAGCCTCACCCGACGATGTCGTGGAGGTCCGAGAGTTCCTCGATCTCCCAAGTCGGCCAGACGTTCAGGTCCCAGTCGCGGCGGTGCGGCCGACGGATGAACGCCGAGTCGATCCCGGCGTTCTCGGCGGCCCGAACGTCGGACTCGTTGTCCCCGACGAACAGCGCGTCGTCCGCGTCGAGGTCCCCGAGCGCCTGTTCGATGTAGTGGGGGTTCGGCTTGCGGAGCTGCAGCGAGTGGATCGTCGGCTCGCGGCCGTACGCGGCACCGAACCGCTCGAACCCCTCGAAGTGGTCGACGAGGAAGTCGACGGTCGCCTGTTGGTTGGAGGAGACGATCCCCATCTCCACATCGAGATCGGAAAGCTCGTCGAGGTCGTCGTACGGAGTCTTCCGACCCGCGCGCGCCTCGTGCTGTTGGGCCTTCGAGACCACGTCGTCGCGAGTCCGCCAGAACGACCCCGGATCGAGATCGTACGTCTGACAGACGGTCCCCACGCTTCCGGGGGTCGCGCCGATAGTCATCCGCTCTACGTCATCCGAATCGGGCTCCTCGACGCCGCACTCGACGAACGCATCCCGGGTCGCGTCCCGGAGCACGTCGAATCGCGTGCGGCCCACGAGGACACCGTCGTTGTCGAACACGACGGTATCGTACGTCATACATCACGTCGACGGCCGAGAGGGATAAGCGTTTCAGTCGGATTATCGGCGACGAGACACGCGGGCGACCGGTTTTACACCCCTCGTGGCGTGGGTAGCGTATGCGCGTGAGCGTCATCGGCGGGAGTTCGATCGGGGCGGAGACCGCGGCGGTCGCCGAAGCACTCGGCGAGCGGCTCGCAGATCGGGGACACGTGGTGGTCTGTGGCGGCCTCGGCGGTGTCATGGAGGCGGTCTGCCGCGGCGCTCGCGAGGCCGGCGGGGAGACGATCGGGATCCTCCCGACCGCCAGACGCGCGGACGCGAACGACCACGTCACCACGCCGATCGCGACGGGGATGGGCCACGCGCGCAACGCGTTGGTCGTGTTGAACGGCGACGCGGCGATCGCGGTCGACGGCGGGCCGGGGACCCTCTCCGAGATCGGACTCGCACTCGCGCACGGACGGCCGGTTGCGGGGCTCGACACGCACGCGGTCGAGGGAGTCGCGGCCGTCGACTCGCCGGCCGCGGCGGTCGACTACGCTGAGAGAGCGGCGGAGACGAACTGAACCCTCGTGATCGCTCGTCGGTCCGATCAGGTGTCGGTTTCCGTCACTCGTCGCGTTCGGTCACTCGTCGCTCTCGACGCCCGTTATCTCGAATCGGGCGCCTCCCCTCGCGCCCTCGGAGACGGCGATCTCCCAGCCGTGGGCGCTTGCCACCTCCTTGACGATGTTGAGACCGAATCCCGTGCCGCTCTCTTCGGTCGTGTATCCGACCTTGAACACGCGCTTGCGATCCTCGGGCGGAATTCCCGGACCGTCGTCTTCGACGAAAAAGCCCGACGGCAGGACGGTCTCTGCCCGGGTCGTCGTGTACATAGGCGAGATGTCGCCGACGTAGACCGTCACGTCGTCGCCGCCGTGATCGACCGCGTTGCGGAACAGGTTCTCTAACAGCTGTTTCAGTCGGCTCGGATCCGCTAAGATCCGGCGGTCGGAGTCGACCACGAGCGTCGCGTCGGCGGTCTCGACGTTCGCCCAGCAGTCGTCGGCGAGGGTCGACAGGTCGACCGGTTCGAGTTCCCGCGGCTTCTCGCCCTGTTTCGCGAGGGTCAGCAAGTCAGCGATCAGTTCGAGCGTTCGATCGACCGCGGCCGTCGCGTGGTCGAGGTGGTCGGAGTCGCAGTCGCTCTGTGCCAGTTCGAGCCGCCCCTGTGCGACGTTGAGGGGATTTCTGAGGTCGTGTGACACCCCGCGGACGAACGCGTCGAGTCGCTGTCGCTGTCGTTCGGCCTCGGCGACGGCGCGGGCGGACTCGACGGCGTTCGATATCCGATGAACGAGCACGGGAGTCCGGTCCGAGTCGCCGCACGCCCGCACGACATCGGTCGCGCCCGCCTCGAACGCCTCGGCGACGGCGTCCGGTTCGAGCGGCTCGGCGGGGGCGAACACGATCGGAAGGGTCGGGTGACGGTCGCGGATCGTCTCGACGATCGACACGCCGGCCGCTTCTCCGGGACCGCCGGCGACGACCAGACAGTCGATCGTCGACTCCCGAAGCACCTCACGTGCCGCGTCGACTTCGGCAACCGATTCGACGACGAACCGCCCGTCCGCACGCTCCAGCGACGTCTCTATCTCCGCCGCCCGTTCGGACGGCCTCGCGATCAGGGCGACGGCGATCGAGTTACTGGGCGATGACATCGGAGGGCTCGTGTACCCATCGCTCAGTCCGTGCCGTATAACTATTGCGTGAAACGGAGCGATTCGACGGTGTCGGGGTGACACACGCACCGAATCGGTCCGACAGAGCCCCGACGCCGAGGTGTCCGCTCCGGCGGCGCGGCCCCGAACGCTTCGCCGTCGCGCTGAGGGTACCGGGAACCCTCTCCGTCAGCGCCACGCGGGGTCGTCGTCTGCATCGTCGGCATCCGTGTCGCCGGCGGTCGAGTCGGCGTCCGCATCGTCGGCGTCTCGCTCGGCCGCGGCGATATTCTGGAACCGGTCGTCGGGCTCGTCTCGACCGTCGCTCTCGACGGCGTGGTCGTGGGGGGTTCGGTTCCCTCCGGATCCGCCGCCCGGCGATCCGTCGATCCCGGACGCGACCCGGTCGCCGGCGTCGCGGTCGTCGAGGAGGTAGGCGACGAGGTAGCCGAATCCCATCGCGTTGATCGCGCCGGTCACGAGTCCGCCGAGGATCGGGACGAGTCCCAAGAGCGCCCACGCGAGCGCGCCGACGACGAGCGCCGCGCCCAACCCATCGTCGATGTCGAACGCGGCGCCGATCCACCGCCCGAGCGCGACGACGCCCACGGTGGTCGTCGCGACGCCGACGATCGCGAGCGCGATCAGACCGGGAACGACGACGATGAGTCCGATGATCGTGATGGCAAGCAGGATCGCTGCGGCCGCGATCGCGAGGTACGCCCCGAATCCGTAGACGAACGCCATGACTGGCTCGCCGCGGACGTACTCCGATCCCTCGTCGGTGAAGTCCGGCGCGACGGCGATCACGATCGCGCCGAGGATGCCGACGACGGCGAGTTCGATCACGAAAGAGATCCCGGCGGCGACGGCGAACTCGAGCGGCTCGGTCGGGTTCGTTGGTCCCGGGGCGATCCCATCTATCGGCGTCGAAAGCGGTGTGGAGGGCATCGTCCGCACTGTGGCGGACGGGTTTGAAGAACCTTGTCACCACGAGCGACGACTACCGGGTTCCGCAGACGGCGGCGACTACCAGGTGTCGTGGAACGTGTCGAACTCGATCGAATCGAGCGGCTTCTCGCCGATCGCGGCCTCGTACTCGCCGGGCGTCAGCATGGGCTTGTGGAAGCGCGGGCCGTCGTCGGTCGTGATCCGCGGACAGCCGGTGTTGACGAACGCGTCCATGTCGAAGTTGCGCAGGCGGTCCGGCGTCACCTCATCCATGGTGATGAGGTAGGCGTTGTCGTTGTTCTCGACGATCTCTTGGGCCGTTTCCCAGCGGCCCTGTCCGATCTTCGTACAGAAGATGACGCCCCACTTCTCGGCGTCCATCGCCTTGTGGACCGAGGCGTAGCGCTGCTTGAGGAACTGATCGTGTTCGGCGACCTTCACGACGTTGTTGACCGGATCGGCGATGATCACGCGCTTGTCGGGGTGCTCCATGGCGAGCCCGACGGGATGGAACTTCCCGCCGCCGACGTACAACACCTGCTCCGCGTCGATGTCGGCGGAGGCGTAGTTGCAGCCGAGCACCTGTCCCTCCTTCGTGAGCCGGTCGTCGCCGCGGCGGGTGTGGACCTCGTAGCCGCGCTCCTCCAGCCAGTCGGTCATCTCCTCGAAGCGATTCATGTGCTGGGCGGTCGTGACGAGCCCCACGTCGGCGTCCTCCTCCGGGGGTGTCAACTCCTCCGCGAGCGCGTCCTCCATGATCGGGAACGGGTCGACGTTCGAGAAGAGGGGGACGTAGACGATGCTGTCGGACTCCTTCATCGGCGTGTGCCCGAAGTGGACGAACACGTCGGTCCGGCGCATCAGGTACGTGTCGAGGTCGCAGGCGCCGTAACACGGCTGACCCGACAGCATGAACGTCACGTCGTCGGGCGCGACCTCGCGGAGGTCGTCGGCCACCTTCGGGCCGCGTCGCTTGAGTCCCTCGGGGAACTGGAGTCCGACCTTGGAGGCGTTCCGCTCCTCTATCGCCTCCAATATTCGGTCGAGTTCGTAGTCCCACTCGCGGTCGTGTTTCAGGGCCATCCCCGTTTTCGTGAGGTCGCCCTCCGTGGAGCCGCTCATGTCGAGCGAATTGTGCGGCTGGACGGTTAAACCGCGCGTTCGACGCCGTGAAAGACGGTCGATGATGACAGAACCGAACCCCCGGGCCCGCGGTCGACGCGCCGGTCCGTCGTCGGCTCCGCGATCGAGCCGAGCCGCTGCCGGGGACGACAGACCGAAACCCCGAGCCCACGAACGTGGGTGTATGTCCGACACTCACGCCGACGTTCCGCTCGAACACGTCCACGTCGCACCCGACGCAGACCCCGCCAACGCCCCGGCCGTCTTCGTGCTCCACGGCCGCGGAGCCGACGAGGAGGACCTGTTGCCGGTCGCGAGACACCTCCCGGACGACCTCCACGTCGTGAGCCTGCGGGCACCGGACCCGCTGCAGGGCGGGTACACGTGGTACGAACTCGACCTCTCTGCGGGCGGCCTCGAATCGAGCCAGCCGGACGTCGACGACTTCCGGCGGAGCCTCGATCTCGTCGTCGAGAGCGTCGACGCCGCGGTCGACGCCTACGACATCGACGCCGACCGCGTCGGGCTGCTCGGCTTCAGCCAAGGCGCGATCACGAGCCTCTCGCTGCTCTTGGAGGACCCGGACCGCTACGCGTGGGTCGTCGCGCTTCACGGCTATCTCGCCGACTCGCACGCCGACCTCGACCCGGCGGGGATCGAGGGCAAGCCGGTGTTCGTCGGTGCCGGCGCGGGCGACCGCGTGATCTCGGAGTCGCGCTCGTCGGCCGCGGCCGACCGGTTCGAGGCGATCGGTGCCGACGTGACGCGCGGCAGCTATCCCGGCGGCCACGGGATCGGACAGCAGGAACTCGCCGACGTGGTCGCGTTCGTCGAGTCGCGCGTCAGCGGGCGGTAAGGTTCGGTCGCCGCGCTGTACGCGTCGCCGCGCTGTACCCGCCACCGCGCTCGACGCACCCGCGATCTCGCTTCGGAGGCGCAAACGATCGTTTACGCCTCGCTGACACCTTTATGCGGGGCGGACGAACGGGAGGTATGCACGAGCGAACGCCCTCCAGACGCCGAGTGCTGGCCGGCGGAGTCGCGGCGGTGATCGGCGCCACCGCCGGCTGTCTCGGGGGACCGCTGGGAGGTGACGACACGGGCGACGCCGACCGCGTTCTGCGGCTGACCCTCGACGCGGTGGGAGAGACGCTTCGCGATCGGTTCGTCGACGACCCGACCGAGACCGAACCGACGTGGGACACCGCTGCGTTCGCGGCCGTGCGAGACGGAGAGCACTACACCACCCAGTACCGGAAGCCGTTCTTCTCGACGACCGACGATCCCCGGTACGCCGTCCACGACGGGACGTACTACCGCCTCGGATCCGTCGTGGTCGACGAGGCGGAGACGACCCGCCCGGTGCTCCGGCTGTACGACGCCGACGGCGACGCGGCCGAGTCGGAGCCCTCAGACACCGCGGGCGCCGTCGAGGCGGACGCCCTTCCGCCGGGCGACCGGCGCGCCGTCGAGATCGCGCACTTCGCCGCGCGGGCCCGCGGCAACGGGGGCGGCGTACCGATCGGACTGGTCGAGCGCGGCGGCTACGTCTACCGCCGCCCGGACGCGATCGACGCGAGTTCCGTGCTGGCCGACGACGGACCGGACCGCGTGGCCGTCCGAGACACCGTCTACCGGATCGAGGTCGCCCGCGAGCGGTTCTACGAGCCGGTGTACCGCGCCACGGGAACGGTGATCGCGGAGTCACCGGAGCGAATGGAGGCGATCCTCCGAGCGCGCGAGGTCGGCGCGCGGATCGCCGAGGGCGACCTCTCGCCCGACGCTCGGGAAGTGATCGAGTCGGCGAGCCACGGCGGGTACGAGGAGTCACACCCGTACTCGGAGGCGTACGCGGCCGTGTTGCGCGCGCTCCACGAGCGTCCGTACCTCGACGGCAACATCGAGTCGGACGGCGCGGGAACGGAGTCGGGCGCGGGAACGGTTCGGCACGCGGGGCGGTACTACGACTACCGGTTACGGTTCGAGCCGGCCGGCTGAATCGCTCGGCGACCGCGACGCGCTCTCAGAACCGAGTCCGGCCGCCGCCGGCCTCCTCGTGGCCGAGGGCCTTCTTCAGGAAACTCATCCAGCGCTTGCGGTCGGCCGTCTCCTGTCGTTTCGCTTCCGTCTCCGGATCGGGGGCGTCGAGTCCCTCGAGCGCGTCCAGCGCGCGGTCGATGCCGATTATCGAGGCCGCGAGCGCCTCGCCCTCGTCGTAGCTCACCTCGTTCTCTTCGATCGGCTCCAGCCGTTCGAGCCGCTCGCGTCGGAGGTTCCGCTTCGCCCGCTCGACGCGGTCGCGCTCGCCCTGCGGCACCGAGTCGCGCCGCTTGATCTCGAAGACGAACGATCGCAGTTCGATCGGTTCGCCCTGAACCTCGATCTCCTCGGGGATCTCCGCGCCCACCGTCGCGGCCTCGCGGTTGACGCGTTCGAGGAGCCCCTTGCGCTCGTACTCCTTCACGGCGAGGCCGTAGGGTTCGCGCGCACTTCGCTTCTTCGCACCGACTGTGAGCGGTGTGGCGACCGCCGTGATCGCCGTGACGAGGGGACGGCTCGACAGCCGCGCGGACGACGACGTTAACCCGACCGCGTCACAATCCGTCTCCATGGAATCGCTCGAAGCCGAACTCGCGCGGGCCCGCGGTCTCGACCCCGACGAGCTGGCCGACGCGATCGAGGATATCGGCTTCGAGTGCACGCGCTGTGGCGGCTGCTGTACGGGATACGCCCCCGACGAGCCGGGCGGCGCACCGGCCGGCGAGGGCGTCGGCGAGCGTCAGGGGGATGGAAGCGACCGCGACGCGGGAGAATCCGGCGACAGTAGGGGCGACCGCGGCGACAGTAGAGGCGACCGCGGCGGCGACCGCGAGCCCCACACGGCCACCGTCTTCCCGGACGAGATCCGCGCGCTCGCGGACGCCGCCGAGGACGCGTTCGACGAGGCGTACGACTGGCGCGACGTGGCCCGGCCGATGCCGTTCGGACTCTCCGAGGGCGACGACGGCGAACCGACCGGCGAGACGTTCGAGTGGGCGCTCGCGACGGACGACTGCGGCGACTGCACCTTCTACGAGGAGACCGACGGACAGGGAGCGTGTGCCGTCCACGACTCGCGACCGCTGATCTGTCAGACCTACCCGTTCAGCGTCGGCGGCGACGGGCGCGGTGACGACGGGGAGGAGGATGGCCTCGGAACCACCGAACCGATGGGCGGCGTCGTCAAACGGGAGGGGATGGTTCGGGCGCACGAATGTGAGGGCCTCGGGAGGGACATCTCGCGGGAGGACGCCGAGGAGCTGGCGGCCGCCCTCAAAGAGCGAGCGGTACGGGAGCTGGAGGAAGCGATCGGGGTCCGCGACAGCTACGAGCCGACCGACGCGGCGGGAGTCGTCGTCCACGACTCCGAAGGACAGAAGCGTCCCGACGGAACGCGGGTGAACTGAGGGGCCATCTGGCCTCCCAGCGGTGGCGGGAGTCGGCGGGTACGTATCGAAACCGGTCGTGAAAAGCGGCCGCTACTTTCAGTCCCAGTCCGGGCCGAAGTCGGGGTCGACGCGGCGGTCGCGGGCCTCGATCGCGTCGATCGCCGCGACGTCCTCGTCCGCGAGGTCGACGTCGAGGCTCGCGAAGTTGTCGCGGATGTGGTCCACGCTCGTCGCCTTCGGGATGGCGGTCACGCCCTTCTCGCGGAGCCACGCGAGACTGACCTGCGCCGCGCTGACGTCGTGTCTCTCGGCGATGTCGGTCACCGTCGGGTTGTCGAAGACCGCGCCGCGGGCCAGCGGCGAGTACGCGACGAGTTCGACGTCGCCGCCGTCGGCGTACTCGCGGAGCTCCTCCTGTCGGAGGAGCGGGTGCATCTCGACCTGGTTCGCGAACGGCTCCTCGCCGAGCACGTCGGTCGCCGCGTCGAGGTGCTCGGGCTCGAAGTTCGAGACGCCGATCCGGTCGATGAGGCCGTCGTCGCGCAGCTCGGCGAACGCGGGCAGCGTCTCCTCGGGGTCGTACGCGCCGGCCGGCCAGTGGACGTACAGCAGGTCGACGCTGTCGACGGCGAGCTTCTGGAGGCTCTCGCGGGTCGAGGCGGCGACGTCCTCGGGCGCGAGCTGGTCGATCCATACCTTCGTGGCGAGGAAGACGTCCTCGCGGTCGACGTCGGCGGTCGCGATCCCCTTGCCGACGGCCGCCTCATTGCCGTACGCCTGTGCGGTGTCGACGTGGCGGTATCCCGTCTCCAGCGCGGTCGCCACCGACTCGGTACACTGTGCGGGGTCCTCGTTCTGCCACGTCCCGATGCCGAGGACCGGCATCCCGTTCCGGAGCGGTGCCGCGGGCTGTTGCTGTTGGTCTGTCATCGGACGTGTGTACTCGCGTGAGCCGAAAATCGCTTGCGGTACGGGCGGGTGCGACCGGGACTCGCTTGAGACCCCGCCGACGGCGCGGAGCCCTCGCGCCTCCTTCACTCCTCGTCGGACAGCAGCGCCCGCGAGGAGTTCGTCACGACGAGCAGGCTGGACAGCCCCATCGCGACCGCGGCGAAGAGCGGGTTGAGCAGCCCGAGCGCCGCGAGCGGGATCGCGACCGCGTTGTACAGGAACGCCCAGCCGATGTTGCCCTTCACCCGCCGACCGGCCGCGCGCGCGAGTTCGAAGACGGTCGCCACGGAGCCGAGGTCGTCGTCGACGATCGCCACGTCGGCGGCGTCGACCGCCATCGCGGTGCCGCCGCCGAGCGCGATCCCGAGGTCGGCCGCCGCGAGCGCCGGCGCGTCGTTGGTCCCGTCGCCCACCATGACGGTGAGCCCGCCCGCCTTCAGCCGCGTGACAGTCTCGGCTTTCCCCTCCGGCGGGACACCCGCGAACACCGTCGAGACCGCGTCGTGCTCGCGGAACACGGTCGCCGCGCGCTCGTCGTCGCCCGTGAGCACGACCACGTCGACGCCGGCGTCGTCGAGCGCGGTCACCGTCTCCTCCCACCCCTCGCGCAGTTCGTCTCCGACGACGACGGTCCCCTCCGCCGCGCCGTCGCGGCCGACGGCGACCGGGACGCGCCCCACGTCGCGGGCGTCGGCGACCGCCTCGCGGATCCGGTCGGACACCGCCCACCCCCGCTCGTCGAAGAGGTCGGGGTGGCCGACGACGACCGGCGTCCCGTCGACGACGCCCGAGACGCCGCGGGCGTGGCTCTCGAAGTCGACGACCTCGGGCGAAGGCGACCCGTCGATGGGCGTCGTCTCTCCGGACCGGCCGTCGCCCGTCTCCTCTCCGGTCGTCTCCTCGTCGGCGGTCGTTCCCCCGTCCGCGACCGCGGGGGTCGAGCCGCCCTCGTCGGACCCCGAGGTCCCCGCGCCGTCGCCCGCGTCGCCCGCCGAGCGCGCCGCGGCGATCGCCTGTCCGACCGGGTGCGACGACCGATCCTCGAGCGCGGCCGCGAGCCGGAGGAGGTCGTCGTCGAGGTCTCGCTCGGTCACGCGCATCTCCCCGGTCGTCAGCGTCCCCGTCTTGTCGAAGACGACGGTGTCGGCGTCGCGGACGCGCTCGAAGACGGTGTCGTCGAAGATCACGATGTTCCGCTCCAGGGCGTCGCGAACTCCCGCCGCCACCGCGAGCGGTGTCGCGAGCCCGAGCGCGCACGGACACGAGACGATGAGCACCGTGAGCCCGACGAGCATCGCCCGCGTCACGCCGTTGCCGAGCGCGAGGTTGACCGCGGCGGCGACGACGGCGATCGTCAGGACCGCGGGGACGAAGATCGTCGCGAGCCGGTCCGCGAGCTTCTGGACGCCGTGGTTCCCGCTCTGGAGATCCCAGACTAACTCGGAGACGCGGTCGAGACTGGAGGTCGCGTCCGCGCCGACGGCGACCGTCAACGAGCCGTCGGCGACGACCGAGCCGCCGACGACGGCGTCGCCAGCCGTCTTCCTGACCGGCATCGACTCGCCGGTGACCACCGACTCGTCGACCGCGGCGTCGCCCGCGGCGACGTCGCCGTCGACCGGAATCCGCTCGCCGGCGCGCACGAGCACGCGGTCGCCGGGGTCGAGGGCGTCGATGGCGACCTCCTCCGTCGCGCCGTCGTCGCCGTCGGTCCCGCCCCGCGCGACCCGCCGCGCCGAATCGACCTGCACGGCGGTGAGATCCGAGAGCAGCTCCGTCGCGCGAGACTTGATCGCGTCCTCGTAGCGGTTCCCGACCGTGACGATAACGATGATCGCCACGGTCACGTCGTAGTAGACGGAGGGCGATTCGACGAATATCACCGCCAGCGTGCTGTAGACGTACGCGCTGACCGCCGCGAGCGCGACGAGGAGATCCATGTTCGGCGAGCGCGTCTTCGCGCTGACGTACGCGCCCCTGAGTATCGGCTTGCCCGTCACGAACAGCACGATCGTCGTCAGCACGGCGATGACGATGAAGAAGTACGTTCCCGACGTCGAGGACATCGCCGCGTCGAGGTACGCGAGCGTGCGCTCGTCGTAGAAGGGGAACGCGAAGTAGGTGGGATAGATGATGACGACGTACTGGAGCATGATCGCCATGCCGACGAGCACTCCGACCGCGAGCCGCGCCGTCGCCATGTTGTCCGCCCGGCGGCGCTCGAAGGCGTCGTCGCGGGGGTACGCACCGTAGCCGAGCCCGCTCACCGCCTCGGAGAGGTCGTCGGTGGAGACCGCGTCCGGGTCGTGGTCGATCCGCACCGTGTCCGTGACGTAGCTCGCGCTCGCGGCGCTCACGCCCTCGGTGTTCGTCGCGACCGTCTCGATGAACGCCTCGCAGGTCGCACAGTGCATCCCGTCGACCTCCAAGAACGTCGCCTCGTGATCGGCGGGGACCGCGGCGTCACGGTCGCTCGTGTCGCCGGGCGCGGTGCCGCTCTCCTCGGCGTTCTCGGACCGCCGTGAGCGCACGTCCTCGGCGTCCGCGTCGACGTCGCCGAGCGCCGCGTACACGTCTCGACAGCCGGCACAACAGAACCGGTTCCCGTCCTCGTCGGCGACGTCGACGCCGTCGGTCGGGAGATCACAGAGGGCACAACCGGCTTCGTCTGAGGCGTCGCTCCCGTCGATCTCGTTCGGGGGCGTCGCGCTCATCTCAGGCCCCTCCGTGACCGCCCGCGGCGGCGACGTCGAGAGGGTTCCAGAACGGGAGGCTCGGGTGCGGGACGTGGACGCCGACGGCCATCAGTCCGTGCGCGAACAGCACGTAGCCGAGCGCGATGAACGCGAGCCCGAGAAGCCGGTGGACCCGTCTGCGGTGAACCGCGTCGACACTCTCGATGAGCGTCCCGTAGAGGAACACCGCGGGCATCGTGCCGACCCCGAGCGCCGCGAGCGCCAGCGCGCCGCTCGTCGCCGACCCGCTCGCGAACGCGTAGAGGTACGCGGGGTAGAGGATCGGGCAGGGCAACAGCCCGTGGAGCGCCCCGAGCCCCACGATCCCGGGGCCGTTCGCCAGTCGATCGACGCGCCCCGTGAGCCAGCCGGTGACGCGGTCGAGCCCCGGGAGGTGGACTCCGCCGGTCGCGCCGCCGAGCGCGTAGCGAACGCCGACGGCGACGACGGCCGCGCCGACGCCGAGGCCGACGACGCCGCGGACCGCCCCCGCCGCGCCCGTGAGCGTCGCGGTCGTGACGAGCACCGCGCCGCCGAGCGCACCGAGCGCCGCGCCGATGAGGGTGTAACTCGCCGCACGCCCGAGGTTGAACAGGGCGTGCTGGCGGACCTCGTAGGTGGTGAGGTGGCTCTCGCGCCGGCCGGACGCGGTGCCGGCGTCGGTCTGCCCGGCGTTTCCCGTCCCGCCGGTCGCGCCCCCGTCGGTGCGGCCGCCCGACCCCCCGCTCATTCGCCCGGCGTAGACGGTGACGAGCGGGCCGCACATCCCGATACAGTGGGCTCCGCCGAGAACGCCGACGGCGAGGAACAGGAGGACGTCGACTCCGAGGAGCGCCGAGAGGGCCACGGGTCACTCCTCCACGACGACGGTCCCGACCATCCCGCCGGTCTCGTGCGGGAGACACACGTAGCCGTACTGCCCGGGCACCTCGAAGGTGTGGGCGAAGCGGTCTCCGCTCTCCAACCGTCCGCCGAAGTCGCTCGACCACGCCTCTCGGGCCGCCTCCTCGCTCTCGTAGCCGCCGGACGCGAAGTATTCGGCGTCGTCGGGGATCGCGCCCTCGTAGGCGGTGACCGTGTGGCTCCGCGCGCTCGTGTTCTCCCAGACGACGGTCTCGCCGACGCCGATCGTCACCTCCGTCGGCCGGAACGCGGAGGCCAGCATCCCCACGTCGTATCCCGGTTCGCCCCCGACGCCGGCGCAGCCGGCGAGCCCCGCCGACGCGCCGGCGCCCGCGACAGCGCCGGTCCGTCGGAGGAACCGTCTGCGGTGCATATCCGTACTGCGTGCCTCAGGCGTTTCAATATCGCGGTCGCCCCCGCGGAACGGGAACGGCGAGTTCGACTCCACGGGATCACCGCTCGCCGCGTCCCGTCGCGGGAGCGTCGATCGGAGTCCGTCGACGGCGGCGAGTCGGGAGTGCAGCCCGCGTCGGGGCGTCGCGACCGTGTCCGACGCCCCGAGCGCACGGGGGGTCACCAACCTTCAAGTCGGTCGTCCGGCTCGGTAGGGGTATCCGCAGTCACGCATGTCAGGATCCTCTCTCGATCAGCAGCAGGCGCAGTTGGACAACGCGGAGCGCGAACACCTCGAAGCCGTCGTCGCCGAGATGCGCGAGCGCGTCGAGGACAACGTGCGCTACCAGCTCACGCAGCGCGGGCTCGACACGGAGCCGACCGGGCGCGACGCCCTCGACAAGGACGGCGACCTCGACGCGGAGGCGCGCCGCCTCGCGGAGGCGATCGATTTGGAGGCGGTCGACGGCGCGTCGTGGGAAGACGCGTTCGAGCAGTACGTCACGGGGGTCGGGTACACGATCGTCAATCGACTGGCCGCGCTCCGGTGTATGGAGGTGCGGGGGTTCATCGCCGAGGAGGTGACCGTGTTCACGGACGACGGGCTGACGCCCGCGGCGGAGACGCTGGTCCACGAGGAGTTCCTCCTGGAGGACGAGGCCATCCTCGCGGCGTACCGTGACGCCTGCGACGACCTCGCCGACGAGATCGAGATCCTGTTCGACCGGGACGCCGCGTACGGCCAGATCGACCCGGACGACGACACCTTCGAGGACCTGTGCGGCGCGCTGGATTCGGTGCCCGACGCGGTGTGGCGCGCCGACGACGTGCTCGGCTGGGTGTACGAGTATTACAACCGGCCGGTAGTCGAGGCGCTGGACGCGAAGAACGCGCTCGACGCCGGTGACGTGGGGCCCGCGAACCAGTTTTACACACCGCACTGGGTCGTGCGCATGCTCGCCGACAACTCGCTCGGGAAGCTGTATCTCGAAGCTGCTGACGCCGAGCACACCGTGCCGGAGCCGGGGGCGCTCGACCCCGACGACCGGAAGTCGCGAGCGGTCACGCCGGAGGACGCGCCGCGCGTCGCGGACCTCTGTACGTATCTGATTCCGGACGACGGCACACGGGACGCGCCCGACTTCGACCACCCCCGCGAACTCCGCGTCATCGACCCCGCCTGCGGAAGCGGCCATTTCCTGCTGTACGCGTTCGACATCCTCGAACGGATCTGGTGGGCGGAGACGGAACTCGACCGCGCCGAGATCCCCGCGAAGATCCTCGAACACAACCTCTACGGGGTCGACATCGACCTCCGCTCGTGTCAGCTCGCGGCGTTCAACCTCTACCTGAAGGCGCGAACCCGGGCGGCGGCCGAGGCGGACCGCGACGACGGCTTCGCGATGCCGAACCTGGGGGTCGTGGTCGCGGACGCGCGCGTCGCAGAGGTGGAGGAGGCGATCGACGTGCTCGACGATATCACGGGCGAGGGGACGGACTTGCGGGAGGCGCTGGACGACGTGATCGAGGAGTTCCAGACGACGGAGGCGCTCGGCAGCTTACTCGACGTGCAAGGGGCCCTAAAAAGCGAGTTCGAGAGCGGGCAGGCGGACGTGATGGGCTGGGACAGCGACGCCCCGAAGACGCTCAACGAGTTCCTGCGCCGACTCGAAGCCGCCGTCGAGGAGCGCACCGACGACTCCTTCGGCGAGCAGAACCTGCGGAGCTTCCTGACCCTCCTCGTCGTCCTGACGCAGGACTACGATGTTGCGCTTATGAACCCGCCGTACGGCTCGCGGGGGAGAATGCCAAAGGCAGTAACTGAATATGTTGAAAATAATTATGAATACGCTCTTGTGTAGCACATTGTTGATTTCAGAGAGTTGCTTTGACGGCGTGTTTGAGCGCTTCTCGTCCGGGTTTGCGGTAGAGTTCTCGTCTGAGTTGGAACGCTCGGAGATACTGTGTGAGGCGATCTTTTGAGATGCCTCGATGCGGCGAGAGCCATCGTCGCGCCAGCGACGCGTGGCTCTCGCAGGTGTTCACGTGGACCGTCTCGTCGGCGTACTCACCGTCTCCGTGAACGACGTATTCGCGGTCGAATTGCTCATCTTCATCAAGCGGATCGTACGCGCAAAATCCGTCGGTATAGACCGTGAGAGGCTCCTGCTGGCGGTCAGCCAGCAGGAGCCGGATCGCCGATTCGTCTGCGGATTTCGCCGGCACAACGTACCGTTGCTCGGTGCCACGATCCACGAGGACGAACACGGGCGGTTTGTCTTGATCATACGTTCCGCGTCCGCGTCGAGAGAGGCCGCGAGAGCGCGACCAGCGGTCGCGCTCGCGGCCTTTCAAGCCGGCAGAGACGTAGAACTCGTCAATTTCAACCGGGCCACGGAGATCGAGTGACGGCGCGTCGAGCGCTTCGCTGAAGCGCTCGACACGCCTGTGAATCGTTTTGTAGGTGACGTCGATTTCGCACTGTAACTGTCTGAGACTCGTGTTAAACCGCAAAAACGCGTAGATCGAAAACAGCCACTTGCGGAGTGCGATCTTCGAGTGAGCGAAGATTGTGCCGGTCTTATCGTTGAACGTGCGGCCGCAATCCTTACAGAGATACCGCTGAAAGTGCCCGTAGCTGCCGTTTCTGACCGTTCGGTCAGAACGGCAGCGAGGACAAGAAACCCCGTCACGCCAGCGAACCTGCTGTAACAGGTCCGCTGCGACCGATTCCGACCCAAACACATCCAGCGGAATCATTCGTGTCGGACACCGCTGACGCGGTGTCCTTGTCCTCTTCGACTCCACAGCGACAGCTCAGCAGTATCAACAATCTCCTACAGAAGAGCGTATGAATATATGCCGGAATATTATGTGAATTTCTTCGAATCGTGCATTAGATCTATAAAAGAAGATGGTCGTGTTGGTATGCTAGTTCCACGTTCATTTCTTTTTAATCAAACCCTCGAATCATTTCGATCTGATTTTGTCGGGGAAGGAGGTTCGTTCGACTTTCTCGCCGAGTTCGGCTATGGTGTCTTAGACAATGCGACAGTAGGGACAGCAGGCACGATTGTTCGAAAAGGAAGTCAAAAAGAAACAGATGGTACGTTCATTCGTCTCCATGACATAAATAAGGAAGATAAAGAGAAAATATATCTCAATTCTGCTTTTAATTCGGTAGAGGAAGATATCAAGCGTGTCTTTCGAGTGTCTCTCGATGAATTCCAACAGATTCCTGGAACACCGATCTGCTATTCTCTCCCTTCAAAAGCTCGCGAGTTACATAATACTAATCTAAAGATCGATCCAAGTGTACCAGGAATTGAGGGAACTGGTGTTAGCGATGTGAAGGTCGGAATGCAGACGGGAAATAACCAGAGATATGTTCGAAAACATTGGGAATTAACCGAATCTGGTTCGCGCCCATTTACCAATGCGGGAGGTGACGTTTGGGTACTACCACAGGTAGATGAAATGATAAATTGGGAGCAAAATGGAAAAAGAATTGCAAGAAATTCTAGTGCCCGATTCCAGAATTCAAAATATTATGAGAGAGAAGGGCTTACTTGGGCATATATAAAGCGAACTGGTCGTCGATTTGGTTACTATCCGAAGGGGGGAGTCTTTGGTCATGCAAGCAATATGCTATTCGCTGAAGATGGCCTGTCACCGTGGTTGCTACTCGGTGCATTAAATTCGGATCTGTTCCATGGTTTAATGCTATGTTTGACTCCAGAACGCCGGTGGGAATCAGGATATATCGGCCGCTTACCTTGGTTTAGACAATTAGAAAAGAGTGAAGAATTAGAAAAGAAAGTTCAAGAACAGTATGAATTATTCATTCAGCAGCGTGTACATGATATAAACAGTCCTTACTATATCGGTCCAGAATTGTTACCAAATTCTAAGAATAATGACTTCTGGTATTCTACACACGAACATGCCAAATTAGTTTCAATAGAACCAGGCGAGTTATTCCAGACTGGCGTGGCAAAAAATACTCTCACTGAATTAGCTCAACAAGCAGAAAATAGCGAGCGCAGTCGACGGGAGCAGATCGAGAATCTTGCTCATGAGATTGATAGTGAAATATTTGAAACACTGAACGTCCCATCAACTGTTCAAGATCAGATTAGACAAGAGATATGGCTTCGAACTGTAGAAGATCCAGAAGATCGGATAGTTGGTGAAGCTGTCGAGATAACCGAAAATTCTGAAGAATTTGAAGAGATGGTGAAAGATTTGATTCATCACTTCACCTTAGTTGCTCTTCAGGAGAACTCAGATGGAGTCATTCCAATCAGTGATGTTAATTCAGAAAATAACCTTCTCGATGAAATAATCAACCAATTCGAGCAATCATTCGGAGAAGATGCAGATGATCGACTCATCGAAGCAGATCGCGTCCTCGGCTCGCGTTCCCCCGACGAGGAGGCCTATCCGAACCTCCGCGCGTGGCTCGAAGACGACCTGTTCGACTACCACGTCTCGACGTTCGACCGAACCCCGATCTTGTGGCGGCTCACGTCGACCAGGCTCGTCTCCGATCCCACCGGCGAGGGGTTCGCCTGCCTGCTCGACTACCACCAGCTCGACGACGGGCTGTTCGACCGCCTCTCGAACCGCTACCTCGAACCGCGGAAGGCCCTCCTCCGCGAACGCCGGTCGGCGGCCAACCGCCGCCGCAACGACGAATCACTCCCGACGAGCGAGCAGGCCGCCGCCGCCGAGACGTACACCCGCTGTGAGAGCGGCCTCGAACAGATCGCCGTCCTCGAAGACCGCTTCGGCGACCTCGCCGAACCCACCCCGCGCGACTGGCCCGCGGAGGCACAGGAGACCGCCGCCGCGACCGCGGAGCGAGTCGCCGAGTTCCGCGACCGCACCGCCGATCGTCTGGACGCCCTCGATTCGCTCGCCGCTCGCGACGACGTCGACATGACCGACCTGTTCAGCCCCTCGTTTTACGAGACCGTCGAAGACAACCGCGAGGAGTGGCTCGACGCCCTCGACGACCTCGAAGCCGCCTGCAGAGCCTACGCCGCCGACGGCACAGAGCCCGTCGACGCACACCTGTACGACCTGTTCGACTACTACGACGACCTCGTCGGTTCCGACCACTACGCGAGCAACGGGATCCTGTTTCCGACCTACTACTACGACGGCCTCGCCGACGAGATCGACACCCGCTCCGACTCCGACCAGACGATGATCGGAGACAGCGTCGCCCACGGCGACGGAAGTGACGGCGTCGCCCACGGCGACGGAAGTGACGGCGTCGCTCACGGCGACGGAAGTAACGGCGTCGCCCACGGCGACGGAAGTGACGGCGTCGACACCGGCACCGGTTCCGGTCGTCGACGTCTGATCGCCGACCTCGCGAGCGATCTCGGGTCGTACGTTGATCTGGCCGCCGAGATCGGCGACGCCTGCGAGGATCTCGCCGCGGCCGAGCGGGGCGACTGGGCCGCCCGCGCCCGCGCCGAGATCACGACCGCCGGCTACCGCCCGAACCGAAAACACGGCGTCGCGATCAACGTCGCTCCGCTCGTCGACGCCGAGATCGTCCCGAAGACCGTCGACGACCACGTCGTGTGAGAGGGGAGTTCACGCCCCGAGACGCTCGTCACGCTCTCCGGAGATCGACGGCGCCGCACCTCCGCGGTCGCCCCTCGTATCGCGATCCACCGCGCGCCGAGACGGATTCGTCTCCCGTCCCCTTTAAGCGTCCGCCGACCGCGGATCGCGTGTGATCACGCTCACCTCCGATTTCGGTTCGCCGTATCCCGCCGCGATGAAGGGAGTGATCCGCCGGCACACGAGCGCAGAACTGATCGACGTCGCCCACGACCTGCCTCGCGGGGACCCGCGCGCGGCCGCGTTCTGGCTCCGGTTCGTCCTCCCGGAGTTCCCGCCCGCGGTCCACTGCGCCGTGGTCGACCCCGGCGTCGGAACCGGACGAGACGCCCTCGTCATCAGGGCGGGGTCACACGTCATCGTCGCCCCGGACAACGGGCTCGCGCTGCCGCCGTCGCGGGCGCTGGCGGCGGACGAGACGGACGTCGACGTCTGGTCGATCGCCGCTGAGGACCCTGAGAGCGCGACGTTTCACGGCCGCGACGTGTTCGCTCCGACCGCGGCGCGCGTCCACGAGGCGGTCGTAGACGAATCCGGGGACGCCCCCGACGGAGCGACCCCCTTGGCGATCGACGACGCGCTCGCGGGGATGGCCGACCTCACGGCCGCGGCCGATCCGGTCGACCTCGTCTTTCCGGAGCCGAGCGTCGAGCGCGACGACGGCGGCGACGTGACCGGCGTCGACGGCGAGGTGCTCGCGATCGACCGGTTCGGGAACGTGATAACCAACGTCCCCGGCGCGCTCGTTCGAGACCGCGACTGGGTCCGCGTCGACGGCGACCTCACGCCGGTCGTGGAGACGTTCGGTGCGGTCGACTCCGGCGAGCGACTCGTCACCGTCGGGAGCCACGGCTACGTCGAGTGCGACGTGAACGACGGCCGCGGCGACGGCGCGTTCGACATGCGCCCCGGCGACGCGGTGCGGTTCGTCGCCGACAACGTCAGTCTGTGAGCGCCGGGGAGATCAGCGGCTGTGAACGCTCAGAAATCAGAGTTCGACGCCGGAGGGAATCAGGCTCTCGTTCCGTAGGAGGTTCCCCTCGTGATCGTACACGAGGAAGGTGTCCTTGTCGTAGGCGACGAGCCGCTCGCCGTCGACGTCGATCTCGACGCGGTAGTGGGCGTCCTCGTCGCCCGCCGAGTCGCGCGCGGCGTGGATGAACGGGAGGACGTCCGTGGCGGTCTCGTTGAGTTCGAGGACGAAGTCCCCGGTGTATCGGTTCGTCACGGCGACGACGCCGTCCGGATCGTCGGCCGTTCCGAGCGGCTCGCGGAGGCGGTACGCGACGTCGATGTCGCCCGCGGCGAGCAGATCGCCGTCGCTGTCGGAGAGGCGGTCGCGCAACAGCCCGTCTGGTCCGCGGAAGTCGATGCGGACCAGGGGCGTCGCCCGGGCGTCGTCGACGCCCTCGACGGTCAGCTCGAAGTAGTCACGCCGCATTGCCTGGTCGATTCTTTGCGGTCGTCCCGTATCAACTTGACGGGCGACGTCGGCGTCGGTCGCGTCGAACCGGTCTCATCCGCGTACTCGCCGAGGGGAATTTAAATCGCCCCGGCGCATACGGCCGGTAACGAGATGGCGAGTGACACGGGGGCGACCGATTCCGGAAACAGCGTCGACGACCTCCGGCGACGGCTCTCGCGCGTGTGGGAGACGCTTCGGGGCGTGGACATCGACGTTCGCCCGTTCCGGCCGGGCGAGGACGGTCCGCTCGCCTCCTTTAGGCTCCCCGACGGCGAACGCGAGGTCGACCGCTACTGGGTGAACGCCCCGTACGCGTACGTCGTCATCACGTACGACGACGCGGACAGCGAACACCGGTACTACGCGGTCGAACCGGATTTGGACGGGTTCGAGCGCGACCTCCTCGACCGCGTCGTCGACGACATCCGCGATCCGCTCCTCCACCGCGAGGGGACCGGCAAGGCCGACGCGGCGACGCTCCGCGAGGAACTGGAGTCACTGCTCGAAAGCTACGGCGTCGACGCCGGGATGGACACCTTTCACGCCCTCGCGTACTACCTCTACCGCGACTTCCGCGGCTACGGCCGGGTCGATCCCCTCCTCAACGACCGCCACGTCGAGGACGTCTCGTGTGACGGCTACGACCTGCCGATTTTCGTCTACCACGACGAGTACACCGACGTCGAGACGAACGTCTCCTTCGGCGAACGGGAACTCGACAGCTACGTGATCCGGCTCGCCCAGCAGTCCGGTCGGCACGTCTCCGTCGGCGACCCGATCGTGGAGACGACGCTGCCGGACGGCTCGCGCGCGGAGCTCGCGCTCGGCGAGGAGGTGACGCCGCGCGGCTCCGCGTTCACGATCCGCCAGTACGCCGAGGACCCGTTCACGCCGATCGACCTCGTGGAGTACGGCACCTTCTCGATCGAGCAGATGGCGTACTTCTGGCTGTGTATCGAGCACAACAAGAGCCTCATCTTCGCCGGCGGCACCGCCTCCGGGAAGACCACCTCGATGAACGCGGTGTCGATGTTCGTCCCGCCGCGCGCGAAGGTGCTCACCATCGAGGACACGCGCGAACTCTCCTTGTACCACGACAACTGGCTCTCTTCTATCACCCGCGAGCGTCGCTACGAGGGCACTGACATCGACATGTACGATCTGCTCCGCTCCGCGCTGCGCCACCGCCCGGAGTACATCATCGTCGGCGAGGTGCGTGGTGACGAAGCCATCACCCTGTTTCAGGCGATGAACACGGGTCACACGACGTTCTCGACGATGCACGCCGACTCGATCGAGACGGTGATAAACCGGCTGGAGAACGAGCCTATCAACGTGCCGCGCGCGATGGTCCAGTCGCTCGACATCCTCTCGATCCAGACGCTGACGCGGTCGGGCGACCAGCGCGTCCGCCGTGCGAAGACGATCGGCGAGATCGGCGGTATCGACCAGCGTACCGGCGAACTCGACTACTCCTCGGCGTTCGAGTGGCGCGCGAGCGACGACGAGTTCCGGCGGAACGACTCGTCGCTCATGGACGAGATCGCCGACGAGCGCGGCTGGTCTCGCTCGGACCTCCTCCGCGAGATCGAGCGTCGCGAGCGCTTCCTCGAACTCCTCCGCGGCCTCGACGTGACCGACTACCGGACGTTCACCGCCTTGGTCAACGAGTACTACGCGGACCCGGAGCGCGTGATGGACCGGCTCGAATCGCGCGCCGGCGAGACGGGGGCCGGCCCCGGCGGGAGCGCGACGGGCGAGGATGCGCGAGACGGCAACCGCCGAACCGACGCCGTCGACGACGACGGTGTCGGACGGAAATGATCGCCTTCCTCCCGCTCGCCGTCGCGGTCGCGTTGTGTGCCGGCGTGCTGCTCCCGACGGTCAGCCGGCGCGCGGACCTGTTCGTCACGCGGCTCGCGCTGCTGGTGTTCGGCGACGCGGTCGCCCGCGACGTCGAGCGCCGCCGGCACCAGCGCGACCGGCTTCGCGCGGCGCACGTCGAGGGAACGCATCGCGTGTACGCCTCCAAGACGCTCCTGTACGCCGCCGTCCTCGGCGTCGCGGGCAGCGTCGTCGGCGTGTACGCAGTCGGCGGGCTCCTCTCGATGCTGGAGGTCGGAGAGGAGACGCTGCGCGGGGCGCTGCCCGAGGCGCTCTCGGTTCTCGCCGGGCTCGCGGGGCTCACCGGGCTGGGGCTGCCGCGGCTGTTCCTCCTCTTGGCGCTCGCCTCGGCGACTGTCGGGACCGCGCTCGCGGCGGGAACGTATTACGGCCGCTGGGAGCTGTTGCGCCAGCGCGCTCACACGCGTTCGACGGAGATCGACGCCACGCTCCCGCGGACCGTCGCGTTCATGTACGCGCTCTCGCGGTCGGGCATGGCCTTCCCGCGGGTGATGGACACGCTCGCGGAGAACGAGGCGGTCTACGGCGAGGCCGCGACGGAGCTTTCGATCGCGGTCCGCGACATGAACGCGTTCGGGACCGACGCGCTGACCGCGCTCCAGCGGACCTCCCGGCGGACGCCGAGCGACGATCTCGCCGACTTCGCCGAGAACCTCGCGTCGGTGCTCGGCACCGGCCAGCCGATCTCGACGTTCCTCAGCGACCAATACGATCGGTATCAGGAGGAGGCCGAGTCGAAACAGGAGCAGTACCTCGAACTGCTCGCGACGTTCGCGGAGGCGTACGTCACGGCACTCGTCGCCGGTCCGCTGTTTTTCATCACGATCCTCGTCGTCATTGGGCTCGTGTTACAGAACACGCTCCCGCTGCTCCGCGTGATCGTGTACGTCGGGCTCCCGCTCGCGACGTTCGGCTTCGTCGTCTACGTCGACAGCGTGGCACAGGGCGTCGGCGGCAGCGGGACCGCCACCGTCTCCGACGCGGCCGAGAGCGAGGAGGCGGACGACGACGACGCGGCGCTGCATCGGTCGGCCACGGTACAGGCCGACGGCGGTTCAACAGTTCGCGCTCCGGACGCGGTCGCCGGCGGTCTGACCGGCGACGACTCGGCCGATCCGTGGGCCGCGAGCCGCGACCGGCTCCGCGTGTACGACAGTCTCGGTCGGGTTCGAGAGTGGGTCAGAGCGCCGATCTCGGGGGTTCTCGACGAGCCGCACACGGTGCTTTTCGTCGCCGTGCCGCCGGCGGTCGTCGCCCTCCTCGCCGCGGTGTTTCCGGTGACCGGCGGAACGCCCGTCGAGGTGGTCGACCAGTTCGACACGCCGCTCGTCGTCGCGACCGCCGCCGTCCTCGGGGCGTACGCGCTGGTCTACGAGGTCGGGAAGCGCCGCGTTCGGCGGCGGGAAGCGGCGGTTCCCGACCTCCTCGATCGACTCGCCAGCGTCAACGAGGCTGGCACCTCGGTCGTCGGCGGCATCCGCCGCGTGGCCGATTCGAACCTGGAGGCGCTGACGGCCGATCTACAGCGGACGCGACGCGACATCGACTGGGGAGCGGACGTCGCGACCGCGCTGTGGCGGCTGGAGCGGCGCGTCCGATCGCCGATGGTCTCGCGGGCGATCACGCTCGTCACCAACGCGATGTACGCGAGCGGTGACATCGGTCCAGTGCTCCGGATCGCCGCCGACGAAGCGCGCGCGACGTGGTCGCTTCGCCGCGAGCGCCGGCAGGTGATGCTCACGTACCTCGTCGTGATCTACGTCTCTTTCTTCGTCTTCCTCGGGATCATCGCGGCGCTCTCGGTGTCGTTCATCCCCGCGGTCGAGGCGGCTGCGGTCCCGAGCGGCGGAGCCGACGCGGGCGGCGGTCTCCCGGGCGGCCCGTCGGGGATCACGGACGGTCTCGGCGACATCGACGGGTTCGCCTACGAGCAGCTGTTCTTCCACGCGGCCGCGGTGCAGGCGGTCTGCTCGGGACTGGTCGCCGGACAGCTCGGCGAGGGGTCCGTTCGCGACGGGGTCAAACACGTCGTCGTGCTGCTCGCGCTGACGCTCGTCGCGTTCCTGCTGATCGGTCTCACCTGATCCGTTCGTTGGCGTCGTCGCGCCGGTCGTCGTACCGGTTGTCGTGTCGTCGCGCTGGTTGTCGCATCGTCCGCCGGTTGTCGTATCGACTCACACGTCACTCGCGGCCGCTGTCACCGGACCTATACCGTCGGGTACCGACACGTCCGTATGGATCCGCAGGCGACCTACGACCGCATCGCCGCTCACTTCTCGAAGACCCGAGAGCACGCGTGGCCGGAGGTCGAGTCGTTCCTCGCGGACCGCTCGGCGGCGGTCGCGCTCGACGTCGGCTGTGGTAACGGCCGGCACACGGAGGTGCTCGCCGGGTGCTCCCGTTCCGTCCTCGGCGTGGACATCAGCCGCGGACTCCTCCGCGAGGCCGTCGAGCGCGCGCGAGATCGAGAGTTCGATGACATCGCGTCGTTCGTCCACGGCGACGCCGCAGCGCTCCCGGTCGCCGACGACGCGATCGGTCTCGCGGTGTACGTCGCGACTCTCCACCACCTGCCCACTCGGGACGCCCGCATTCGCAGCCTCGACGAACTGGCTCGCGTCCTCGACGCCGACGGGACTGCGCTGGTGAGCGCGTGGAGCACGGCACACGACCGGTTCGAGCGCGAGTCGGGGTTCGACACGACCGTCGACTGGACGCTGCCGGGCGGCGAGACGGTTCCGCGGTATTACCACGTCTACGCACCCGATGAATTCGAGGTCGATCTCGCGGAAAGCCGGCTGTCGGTCGTCGAATCGACCGTCTCCAGCGGGAACTGCTACGCCGTCGTGACGGACGGTGCCCCTTGATTATCAATATAGATACCGAAGGGTAAGCATTAATTACGCTTTGTCGCGCCCGAAGAAGCAATGAGTTCGAATCCTCTCCGTCGTCTCCTCCGCCGCGTGAGTCCCGACGTGATCACCCGGAGTTACCTCGCGAAGTTCGCGGTCGTCGTGCTCCTCATCGTCGCGGCGATCGGAGCCGTCGGTGCGGTCACCTACGCGCAGACGACTGACAGTCTCGAAGCGAGCGCTCAGCAGGACTACACGGCGGTCGCGGAACTGAGCGGCACCGAGCTCGACGTGTGGACGAGCGAGCACCGAACGACCGCTCGCGACCTCGCAGAAAGTGAGTCGCTCGGAGCCACGAGATCGCCCGAGGAAGCGGAGAGTTACCTCACGTCGCACCTCTCGTGGCAGGCGGACGACGTCGTGGCTCTCCACTTCGTCGAGCGAACGGACGGGAGGCTGGTCGCCTCGACCGACAGGGTGCGAGGTTCCACGGTCGTCGGTCAGGGCTGGATGGCCGACGACCTCCTGGTGGGAACGGACACCTACACGTCGCCGACCTACGAGATCGACGGAGAGCGGTACGTATCGTACGTCGCGCACACGCCGGGACGCAACTACCTCGTGATGGAGGTGTCGCTCGCGTCGGTGATCGGCGACCTACGTCAGCCGACGGAGGGGTCGTTCACCGCGCTCGTCGAGTCCGACGGGACGATCGGCGCGAGCGACCGCGACGGCGTCGCAGGCGAGCGGTACGCCGACGAGATGCAGACGGCGATAGTCGAGAAGTCCGATGTGGGCCACGTGCCGTCTACGACGTTCGAGTTCGCCGAAGACACCGAGTACTTCGTCGCGTACGCGCCGGTCCAGTCGGCGGAGTGGGACGTCGCGGTCCACGTTCCGCTCTCCGAGGCGTACGCGCTCTCCGGGATGATCGGCCGGAACCTCCTGTTGATCGTCGGGGTCGCGATCGTCGGACTCGGGCTGTTCGGCGCGACGCTCGGTCGCGGGACCGTCACTGAGCTGAACCGGCTCACCAGGAAGGCCCGGACGCTCGAATCCGGAGATCTCGACGTGACCTTCGACACGGAACGCCGGGACGAGTTTGGCGACCTGTACGGCGCGTTCTCGACCATGCGAGACTCTCTGCGCGAACAGATCCGGTCGGCCGAGACACAACGAGAGCGCGCCGAGACGGCGAAGGCCGAAAGCGAGGCGTTCGCCGACCAACTAAAGGCTCGAGCCGCGGCGTTCGGCGAGACGATGGACGACTGCGCAGACGGCGACCTCACGGCCCGTCTCGACGCCGACGATGACGACCCGGAGGCACTCCGGGAGATCGCCGACGGATTCAACGGCGCGATGGACGAGTTGGAGACGGCGATAGCCGAGGTCGACGCCTTCGCCGAGACGGTCGCCGAGGAGAGCGAGGCGGTCTCCGACGGCGCGGACGACGTCGCGGCGGCGGGTCGGGAGACGAGCGACGCGGTCGACGAGATCTCCGCGGGTGCGGAGCGCCAGAGCCGACGCCTCTCCGACGTGGCAGGCGAGATGGAGGACATGTCCGCGATCGTCGAGGAGGTCGCGTCGTCGTCGGAGGAGGTCGCACACACCTCACAGCGCGCGAGCGAGGCCGCCGAAGAGGGCCGTGAGGCCACCGTCAGCGCGACCGGAGAACTCCACGAGATCGAGGAGCGTTCCGAGTCCGCCGCCGAGACGATCTCGCGGCTGGAAGCGGAGATGGAGGAGGTCGACGAGATCGTCGAGACCATCTCGGAGATCGCCGACCAGACCAATCTGCTGGCGCTGAACGCAAGCATCGAGGCCGCCCGTGCCGGCGAGGCCGGTTCCGGATTCGCCGTGGTCGCCGAGGAGGTGAAATCGCTCGCCGAGGAGACCCAGGAGTCGGCGGCAGAAGTCGAGGCGCTGATCGACGAGCTTCGCGAGCGCACCGACGCGACCGTCGCCGAGATGACCGCGATCCGCGAGGGAATCGACGACGGCGTCGAGACGGTCGAGCAGGCAGAGGACGCGCTGAACGAGGTCGCAGAACGAGTGGCGGCGGCCGACGACGGCGTCCAAGAGATCTCCGGTGCGATGGACGCACAGGCGTCATCGGTCAGCGAGGTGACCGGGGCGGTCGACGATCTGGCTGGCGTGAGCCAGCAGACGACCGCCGAGGCGACGACGGTCGCGTCGACCGCCGAGGAACAGGCCGCGACGCTCGGCGAGGTCTCCGCTCAGGCGCGAGACCTGACCGAACGTGCGCGAGACCTACGACGGATGACTCAGGGGTTCGAGGTCGCGGTCGACGCCGACAGCGGCGGCGCGGAGTCGGAGTTCACCTTCGGCGCGACCGCCGCAGATTCGGACGCCGGGAACGACAGCAACCCGGAGGTCGGAGGCGGTGTCGACGCGGATTCGGACGACACGAGCGATGTCGGCGCGGAATCGGACGCCAAGAACGACGGCAACCCGGAGGTCGGAGGCGACGCCGGCGGCGCGGTGAGCGCCGACGGCGGCGTCGCTCGCGGGTCGACGGCGGTCGATGGCGTCGACGACCGGTCCGATACCGGTGTGAACGACTCGGACGAGAGCGGGGAGGACGGCGTTCGGAACGGGAGCACAGAAGAGTAGCGACGGATTCAGTCCGCGACGGTCTCGTGGCCGCTCCGTCCGTCTTCGGGGACCGGAACGACGATCTTGTAGGCCGCGTACACCCCGAGTACCGCGACCCCGGCCAGCACGACGCCGGTCCGAATCTGCGGGGAGATGAGCGGGGTCGCCACGACCTCGCCCGCCTCGTCGGTCATCGGGACTGGGCTGTACGGCTGGCCGGCGAGGATCTCGACGATCCCCATGCCGACGATGCCGAGCAGCATGAGTCCCGCGCTCAGCACCATCGCCGCTCTGTCGATGATATCGATGTTCGTCATTGGTAGTCACCTCTCAGCCGAGCAGGTATCGCAGCTTGGGATGTCGTTCGACGACATCGAGTTTCTCGATGACCGCGTCGAGCCCGTAGTACCGGCCCGCCGCGAGCACGATCATCGTCATGAACAACAGCAGGCCCATGAAGTCACTGTTGACGAGGCCGTTGCCGAAGCCCGCGTTGCCGACCCAGAACAGGACCATGAAGATGACCCCGCCGAAGGCGGCGAAACGGGTGAACGCGCCGGCGATCAGCGCGAGTCCGATCAGGGTCTCGAACAGGGGCACGCCCGGCTCGATGAGCCACGCGAGGTTGTTCCCCATCCAGACCGGGATCCCGCCGAGCGCCGTGCCCGACATCTCCTGCATGTACGCGGTCCCGTAGGTGTATGAGAGCCCGTCCTCGATGAGCTTGGTGATGCCCGCGTGGAAGAACCACCAGCCGGTGACGACGCGCAGGAACGCGATCCAGTACGCCACCCACGGACCGTCCAGGGCGAACTCGACGTCCTCGGCCAGGGGATTGCTCGATTGATATGACATGGTCGTCACCTCACGGGTGTACGTAGAGGACCTATCCCTAAAGATGCCGAGAACGGTTCTACGCGTCTGAAAACCGTTCTAAGAGCGTTGGAACGCCCCGCGATACTATGGTGTTTTATATGCGATTTGGGACGCGAGCGCCATCGCCGTCGGGAACACGGAACGTTTATCAAAACAGTTCTGCCTACGTGTAGACGCGCGCCGGTGGTCTAGTGGTAGGACCTGAGCCTTCCAAGCTCATGGCCCGGGTTCAAATCCCGGCCGGCGCACTCCCTACGGTCGTGCGCCGCCCGTACTCCCACTCACTGCGTTCGCGGGAGTCCCGGCCGGCGCATTACTGTCTCGAACGAACGTGAGAGACATAATCGCCAAGAGGAATTTGAACCCCGGAAGTCGCAGCCCGCGCAGCGAACGAAGTGAGCGAGCAGGACCGTCTTGCTCTGGTTCACAATCCCGGCCGGCGCACTCCCTACGGTCGTGCGCCGCCCGTACCCCCGCTCGCTGCGCTCGCGGGGATCCCGGCCGGCACATTTCTCGAACGAAGTGAGAGAGATCGCCGAGGTGAGCCGCGAGAACCGCTCTGGTCACCCGCACTCCAGCCGGTCAGCGATGAACTCCTCCTCGACCGGGTCGAGGTCGCGGTCGTCCTCGCGAAACGCTCGGAGTCCCGCCCGGTAGCGTTCTGTATCCTCGTCGGCCGACGCGTCGACCGGCCGGGCCAGTTCCAACTCCGCGATCCCGGTCTGTTCGCCCGTGTACGCGAAGCCGCTCTTATATAGCGCCGCGTACGCGAACGGGTTGTTGACCGCAATCTTCACCCGGTCGTAGCCCGCTCTCGAGAGCCGTTCGACGGTCCGATCGATCAGTCGCGGGCCGAGCCCCTCGCCGCGCCGCGCGACGTGAACGGTGACGTACCGGATACGACAGCAGTCCGGATCGGTGCGGTCCGGCGAGAACGAGACGGCCGCGACTACGTCGTCGTCGAACGCGCTCTCGTCGACGGCCGGTGCCAGCGGCTCGTCCGGCTCCCACCCCGGTACCGCCGGAGAGCCGTCCGGCGTCCGCAACACCGCCTTCCCCGGCTCGCCGAGGACGAACTTCCCGGCGTACGCGAACGCCCGGTAGTCGAGCCGCAGCGTGGCGTCCGACCCGGACGTGCCCACGAGCGCGAACTCCATGGCGATCGGTACGGCTCGCCCGTATATATGCGGCGGGACACGGGGGACGATTTACAGTGGTTCGACACCGAACGCCGATATGTACGGATTGGGCGACGTTCGGTTCTTCGATCGGTTGGCTCCGCTGTACGACCTCGCGATGCCGCCGGCGAACGGCGAGGCGCTGGGGGCCGGACTCGACCACGCGACGCGATCGATCGACCGCCTGCTCGACGTCGGCGGCGGATCCGGACGAGCCGCGGCCGCGTTATCCGGTCCCGAAATCATCGTCGTCGACGCCTCTCACGAGATGCTCTCGCGCGCTCGCGACGCGAGAGGCCTTTCGGCCGTCGGCGGCGACGCCGGTCGGCTTCCGTTCCGTGACGCGAGCGTCGATGCGATAACGGTCGTCGACGCCTTCCATCACCTGCCGGACCACGACGCGGCGCTTCGCGAGGCCGCCCGCGTCCTCGCGCCGGGCGGCGTGATCGTGATCCGCGAGTTCGACCCGACTCATCCGCTCGGCAGGGGACTCGTCGCCGCCGAACACGCGGTCGGGATGGCGTCCCGGTTCCGGTCTCCGAGCGAACTCTCCGACGACCTCGCGGACGCGGGGCTCGACCCGCGGATCGTCGACCGGGGGTTCGGATACACCGTCGCGGGCGTTACGGAGGAGCCGTGACCGCCCCGGTGCTCGCAAGACTGGCCGGTGCCGACGACGGGGACGCCGGTTCCGTCACGCGCGGCGGTAAGACGGACCTCGAATAACAGGGTTATGCCCGCCGCGCCGCTATCGCTGTCCGAATGCAGGACCGACAGACGCGGACCTCCAGACGGGCGGTATTGGCTTCGGCGGGCGCGGCGATCGCGGCGACGTCCGGCTGTCTCGGCTCGAGCGGCGACGACCGGCCGGCGGCGTACACGACGCCCGCGGCGGCGGAGTTCGACGCCGTCGTCGATAGCCAGTGGCTTTCGGAGCATCTGGGGGACGTACGCCTGCTCGACGTCCGCGACGGGGAGGCGTTCGACGAGAGCCGTATCCCCGGCGCGTACCACTTCCCGAACTCCGAGATGCTCGACAGCTACGCCGAGGAGACGCCGGACGGGTTCGAGGCCTCGCCCGAGGCGATCGCGTGGACGCTCTCGGAGGCGGGGATCGAGCCCGACGACGACGTGGTGGTGTACGGTGCCGACTCGGACCTCTGGGAGACGTACGCCATCTACACGCTCAACGCCCTCGGCCACGAGGGGCGGGTGAGCCTGCTCGACGGCGGGTTCACCGTCTGGGACGCCGCGAGCGAGGAGACGACGAGTTCGTCGCCCGAACCACGGGAAGCGACCTACGAGCCGGAACTCGACACCGGCGTGGTGGCGACTCGCGAGTTCGTCGCAGAGAACGTCGACGAGGACGGTGCCGCAGTCCCGATCCTCGACATGCGCTCGCCGGCGGAGTACTGGGGGGAAGACCAACGGGGGGACCTCGACCGGTTCGGCCACGTCACCGGCGCGACGAACCTCAACTTCGTCCAGAGCATCGACAGCGAGGAGGGACGTCTGCGGTCGCCAGAAGAGCTTGAGACGCTGTGGATCGACGACGCCGGCCTCTCGGCGGACGAGACGACGATCGCCTACTGTCAGACCGCCATCCGAGCGTCTGTCGGGTGGTTCGTTCTCGACCAGTTCGACTTCGAGGACGTTCGCAACTACGAGGGAAGCTGGGCCGATTGGGGAACACTCACCGAGGAGGACGGCTACTACTACACCACCGGTGAGGACACCGGCACGGTCGTCGACACATTCGCCTGAGGAGCGGTTCGGCGCCGTCGGTGGCAGGTACGTGGGGTACGGAGCCGATCACCCGCCGACCGCGTCTATCGAGGTCCAGTAGTACCCGCCGTCGTATTCGATATACGCAGCGTAACACTCCGTGTCTAGCAGTCGTGGTCTCTCGTACACGTCGTGGCTCCCGCTATCGTCGGAATCGGCGTTCAGATTCCCTATCGCATTTTCGATTTCCTCTTGTGCTCCCTCAGGGAGATCCTCGAAGCGACAGCCGTTGTCGGGCTGTTCGACGTCCTCTCTCGAGACGGTGATCACGTACGAGGGCTGGTCGCGATCCGTTTCAGTGTCGTCGACTGTTGAATTACCGGACGCAGTACGATTCGGTGCCGTCGTGTCGGCGGTGTTGTCAGCTGGTTCCACGCCTCGGCTCAGACACCCGCTGAAACCGGTGAGAATCCCGCTGTGTGCCAAAAGCGCTCTGCGCTTCATGGGACGATTCGAATACGAACGGATGTATGCTTTCGGAGGGGTTTTAAACGAGAACGGCAGTAGGCGGTGAAAAGCTGTTGGCGCCGCAGACGGCACTGTCAGCGGTCTCGTGCTCGGGATCCCGTCGCCATCGCCCATAAACAACCGCCGACGGCGAGGACACCGCCGGAAACTGTCTCGTCGGTGGTTTCAGTCCTGTGAAGGACCGTGCGCGGCGTGGTCGTGGTCGTGCACGCCGTCGTCGCCCGACTCGTCGTGCGTGTGCTCCTGTCCGTCGGAGCCCGTCTCACCGAGCACCTCCGCGCCCTCGCCGTCGATCATGTCCATATTCTTGAGATTATCGCGCTCCTCGAAGTCCTCGACGGCCGCCATCACGTCCGCTTGAGTGATCGTCATCCGGTCTTCGGTGAGCGCACCGAGGACGGCCTCGCGGAGCACCATCCGGAGGTCCGATCCCGTGAGTCCGCTCGTCCGGTCCGCGACCTCCGCCGGGTCGAAGTCGGCGATCTCCATCTCGCGGGTGACGACGCGGAGGATGTCGGCGCGCATGTCGCGATCGGGCTTGGGGAAGTTGACGATCTCGTCGAACCGCCGCCACGCGGCCGCGTCGAGCTGATCGGGGTGGTTGGTCGCGCCGATGAGGAGGACCTCGTCGCGGATCAGCGACACCTCGTCGATCGACTTGAGCAGGGTGTTGACGGCGCGCTTCAACGCGGCGTGTTCGTCCGAGCGGCGGGTCTTCGCGACGGAGTCGAACTCGTCGATGAAGAGGATACACGGTGAGAGACGCTTCGCAACCTCGAAGGTCTTCTCGACGTTTTTCGCCGTCTCGCCGAGGTACTGGCTCGTGATCATCGAGAGTTTGACCTCGACGAACGGGAGCCCGAGTTCGTGTGCGAGCGCGCGAGAGACCGTCGTCTTCCCGGTTCCCGGCGGGCCGACGAACAGCAGCTTGCCGATCTCGCGGAGCCCGATGCTCGCGAGGTACTCGCGGTGTTCGATCGCTTTCACGATCTTCTGGATCTCCCCCTCCTGATCGCCGGTGAGCACGAGGTCCGCGAGCGTCGTCTCGATCTCTTCGGGCGCGCGGACGTTGACGAGGTCGAGCATCTCGGCGTCCTCTTCCTCGTCGAAGTACTCGTCGAGCAGGGCGTCGATCCAGACGCGATCGGCCTGGACCGGGCGGACGTTGTCCCGGGACTCCTCGTGGGTCACCGGCGCGTCGAGGTCGTCCGCGTCGGCGAGAGCGGCGACGATCGTCGGGTTGGCCCCGATCCGGTCGTCGTCCGCGCGGTCGACGTACCACTCAAGCGCCATCTCGGGCTGGGTCAGCGATATCTCGCCGGAGAAGTCGGTGCGCTGGGTGAACAGCAGCTCCGAGACGGCTTCCCACGGTCGGTCGACTCCGGTAGCGGTTCGAGTCACCCCGTCGGTCGCCTTCAGCGGTCGCTCGACGCCGCCCGGCGCGTCCTCGGCCGCGTCGTCGGACCAGAACACCTGACGGAACCTGGGTGGCAGGTCGTTTTCGTCGAGATCGCGGTTCTCGGTGTAGAGGTGCGTCGTCAACACGAACTCGACGACGTCGAGCGCCGGATCACTCATCCGCGCGAGATAGCCGCGGGACGCGGTTAAGCGCGTCGGACTTCGCCCGTCCGAAAGAACCGAACGTCCGCTCGGTCACTGACCGGCGTATCGAACGCTTATTATCCCTGGTGAGAGACCGGTGTAGCATGAGCTTCGAGGACGTAGGGGACGCCGACGACGCCGTCGGCGGAGCCACACGCGACGACACCGGTGCGGCCGCCACCGACGCCGACGACGCGGGCGGGACGGCCACCGGCGGCGACGTCACCGACGCCGGCCACGAGAACGCACGCCAGGACGTGATCGCCGTCGACCCCGACGACGTCGAGCAGGGGACGGTGAACCGGCTCGACGCTCACACCGGCGACGGGATCCGGCACCGCGCGTTCACCTGCCTCGTGTACGACACCGACGGGCGCATCCTGCTCGCACAGCGCGCGCCGACGAAGCGGCTCTGGGACGGCCACTGGGACGGAACGGTCGCCTCCCATCCCGTCGAGGGACAGTCACAGGAAGACGCGACCGCACAGCGGCTCGAAGAGGAACTGGGTATCACGCCCGATCAGTACGACGACCTCCGGATGACGGACAAGTTCGAGTACAAGCGCTATTACCCCAACGAGGGCGTCGAGTGGGAGGTCTGTGCAGTGTTGAAGGTCACCCTCGAAGACGCCGAACTCGACCCCGACGACGAGGAGATCGGCGGCATGCTGTGGGTCGATTACGATCACCTCCACGAGAACCCGGCGCTGTACCGACAGCTCCGACTGTGTCCGTGGTTCGAGATCGCGATGCGGCGCGACTTCTCCTGAGGCGGACCGCCGCGCGTTCGGACCGCGCCTCCGCAACCGAAGCGGCGAGTTGAAGGCGCGCGGGCGACTCGGTTCGAGACATGACCGTCGTCGTCGTGCTGGCGAAACCGCCCCGCGAGGGGCTCGTCGCGACCGGGATCGCGGAGTCGACGCCGCTGTCGGCCGCCGAGGCCGCCGAACTGTACGAGTCGCTGTTCCGCGACGCCGTGCTCGCAGTCGACCGTTCCGGCGGCGACCTCCTCGTCAACTATCCCGTCGACGACGACCTCCCCGCCGAGTATCGCACCGACACGACTCCGGAGGCCGAACTCCGCACACTGGTCGCCGACACTCTCGGCGGCACCGGAGACGCTCGGTTCGAGCGGCAGGTCGGATCGTCGTTCGGCGCGCGCGCCGGCAACACCGTCACGCACCTGCTGCGCGAGGAGAACGCGGACTCCGTCGCGGTCGTCACGCCGAGCGCGCCGCTGCTCTCGCGGACTCTCGTCGACTCGGCCGCGATGAAGCTCCGGACGAACGAGGTCGTGCTCGGACCCTCCACTCGCGGGCGGACCTACTACGCGGGGTTCACGGAGCCGATTGACTTCGACGGGGCGTTCGCGCCCCCGAGCCTCCCGACGCTGGCGGCGCGCGGGCGCGACGCCGACCTCGACGTCGAGTTCGTCGAACCGTCCCCGTCGATGGTCGACGGCGACGACCTCCTCGACGCCCTCCCCGTGTTGCGCGCGCGGTTCGCGGCCCAGCGGGTCGTCCCCGACTACACCGCCGCGTTCGTCCACGACCACGGGCTCGACGTGGTCGTCGAAGACGGCGAGCCGCGCGCCGTGCGCGATTGAGTCGGCGGGTGGAGTCCGCCGCCGGCGACGTGTGGGGCGGATCGGAGCCTCACCCGCGGATTGATATGCGGACGGCCGTTTGCTGTACGACATGGTGACTGGGGTGCTGTTGTCGGACGCCGCGCACCTCGCGGTCGGTGCCGCGCTCGTCGCCGGCGCGGTGCTCGCCGTCTACGCGGTCGACCGCCCCGACGGCGCGTGGACGCGAGCACTGCGGTCGCGGCTCCTCTACGGCGTCCCGTGGGGGACGCTCGTCTCGCTCGCGGTCGTCCTCGCGGTCTACCTGTTCGTCCAGAGCGGGATCGGGAACCCGTACCGGCCCGTCGTGATCCCGTTTCGGTCGTGGTCGTACTTCTACCCCGAGGGGCTCCTGTGGGCCGGACTCGCGCACTCCGGTCTGGGTCATCTCTCCGGAAACCTCCTGTCCGCGCTCGTCGCGGGCGGCGTCGCCGAGTACGCCTACGGCCACGCTCCGGGCGGACGCGACCTCCGTCGCACCGCCTCGATCGAGGAGAACCTCCTCGACGAGTCGGCCGGCGACCGCGCGCTCGTCTCGCACCCGTACGTCCGCGCGTTCGTCGTGGTACCGGCGGCGATCCTCGGGTTCGCGGTCCTCTCGTCGCTGTTCGTGCTGGGGCCGGTGATCGGGTTCTCGACGGCCGTCTTCGCGCTCTGGGGGTTCGCCCTGGTCCACTACCCGGTCCGGACGCTGGCGGCGCTGACCGGACCGACGCTCGCGAACGTCGCCTACTGGACGCTTCGGAGCCCGGTGGCGACCGGCGAAGCGAGCGGCTCGTACGGCCCGCCGGGGTGGGCAAACGTCGCCGTACAGGGCCACGCGCTCGGCCTTATCGTCGGCGCGCTCGCCGCGGTGTGGCTCGTCCGCCGGCGACGCGAGCGGGGGACCGGCGTCGGCACCGACGCTGGTTCTCACGACGACGGGCGTTCGGGGACCGCCGCGCTCGCCGCGTTCGGGGGAATCCTGCTTTTCGGCGCGTCACGCCGCCTCTGGGCGGTGTACTGGTACCTCGGAAACGAGCAGTTCGAGCTGTACCGCGCGCTGGGGATCGGGCTGCTCGCCGTGCTCGCGGGCGTCGTCGCGGTCGCCGTCGCCGGCCGCGACGAGCCGCTGTGGCCGGACCGAGCCGTCTCCCGCCCCGAGACGGTTCGAGACGCGGTTCGGTCGGCGACGCCGGCCGCCGTCGGGACGCTCTGTCTCGTCGCCGCGCTCGCCGCCGTCGCCGGACCGGGAATCCCCCCGAACCTCGTGACCGTCGACGACGGGGAGCTTCCGGGCGATCCGATCGAAGTCGAGGGATACCAGATCACCTACGCGGAGAACGTCGAGAACCGGCTCGTGAGCGTCGTCGACGTCGAGGCGTTCGGCCGGTCGACGTCGGTGAACACCTCGGGGGTGATCGTCGCGAACCCCGACCGGGAGATCTGGACCACCGCGGTCTCTCGCGGGAACATGGCGTTCTGGGGGTACCGCGCCGTCGACGTGGGCGGGACGGGCCGACGAGCGACCGTCTGGGTCCAGCGGACGGGGTGGGTCACGACCGACGGCACCCCGGCGTACCGGGTCGACGCCGTCAGAAACGAGACGCGCTCGACGCTGTTCACCAGCGATCCCGCGCGCGTCGACGGCCGGATCGACGGCCGGAACGTCACCCTCGCCCCCGTCGATCGCGGGTTCGAACTGCAGGTCGAACACGAGGGGGCGACCGAGGCCGCGCCCGTGCCGGGAGCAAACGAGTCGGTGACGGTACGGGGGGTCTCGTTCGTCCGAGAGGAGACTCGAGTGTACGCCGAACGGGGCGAGACGCGGGTACAGATCGCCAGGGAGGAGCGCTACGAGGGGCGACAGTAGAGGCGGGACGCGCCGCGATCGACGGCCGATCCGTCAGGTCCACTCGATCCGGTACACCTCGGCGTCGATGTCGCGGGACGCCTCGGTGTGGTGGTCGAACTGGGCGTCGATCGCGAAGTCGGCCGCGAACGCGTGCGTCACCTCGCCGCCCTCGTCGGAGACGAACGCGTCGACGAACTCCTGACTTCCGGCGTTGTGAAGCGAGTAGGAGACGTCCGCGACGCGGCCGGCCGTCGAAAGGAAGCCGCGGTCCGCGTTGCGGTTCCCGTCCTGTGCGCCGAACGGCGGGTTCATCACGACGGTGACGGGGTCCGGAACCGAAAGCGGGAGCCGCGTCGCGTCGGCCTGCACCCAGTGGATGGGGGCGCTCGCGGCGACGCGACGCTCGTTCTGGGTCGCGGTCGCCAGCGCGGCGCGGTCGAGTTCGACGCCGAAGACGCGCGCGGGCCCGCGGAGAGCCGCCGCCAGCGCGAGCATCCCCGTGCCGGTGCCGAGATCGAGGACGGTCCGCCCGTCGACGTCGCCGTGGAGATCGGCGAGGTGAACGACGTGTGCGGCCAACTCGGGCGGCGTCGGGTACTGTTCGAGTGCCGCCTGCGGGTTCTCGAAGCCCGTGACGACGCCCAACTTGGCGGCGAGTGAGCGTTTCGATGCCATCTGTTACGGTTCGTCCGAATCGACGGGACGGACACGACGGCTCTGTCTGATCCTCTCGGCCCGCGTATCGTGCCCACAGATGTCCGAGCGGACCTCACCGGAATCGACGCCGTCGGATCGCGTCGCGTGCATACCGCGACGAACGGGGATGAAATATAAAACAGTTCGTTAATACCAGAAGAGACGACTCGCGCCCTCGGAGGTTCCCGTCGGACCGCGAACGCCGCTCCGACCCCGGCGCGGACGGACGGCGAACCGGGCCGTCAGCCAGCTGCGACGATTCCGACCGCCGGCAACGGTCCCGACCGCCGGCGGCGGTCACGTTTCGTGTTCGTCGCTCGGACCGCGTGGCCGTTCGCCGAATAGGTCCCCGCCGACTCCGGGGATCGAAACCGGTGTCGCAGCGGTGCAGTCGGCCGGTTGAATCGCGTTGCCGTCGGCGTCACGGTGACGTGCGATCGGCCGACCGGACAAAGACTTAAATGCGGCAATAACCAGAAACCTTATAATGGAACGTCCGAGCCGCCAGCGCCAACAGGAGCGAGAAACGGAGCGAGAGTCGGACGAGGAGACGCTTTCGTGTCCGGAGTGTGACTCGACCGAGATCGTCACCGACGCCGATCAGGAACTCGTCTGTGAGGACTGCGGGCTGGTGCTCGACGAACGGAACATCGACCGCGGCCCGGAGTGGCGGGCGTTCAACCACTCGGAGCGGCAGTCGAAATCGCGCGTCGGCGCTCCGATCACGGAAACGATGCACGACAAGGGGCTGACGACGACGATCGACTGGAAGGACAAGGACGCGTACGGTCGATCGCTCTCCTCGGAGAAGCGGTCTCAGATGCATCGGCTCCGGAAGTGGCAAGAACGGATCCGGACGAAGGACGCAGGCGAGCGGAACCTCCAGTTCGCGCTCTCTGAGATCGACCGGATGGCCTCGGCGCTCGGCGTCCCGCGCTCGGTCCGCGAGGTCGCCTCAGTCATCTATCGCCGCGCGCTCAACGAGGACCTCATCCGCGGCCGCTCCATCGAAGGCGTCTCCACCGCCGCACTCTACGCCGCCTGTCGGCAAGAGGGCATTCCGCGGAGCCTCGACGAAGTCGCCGACGTGTCTCGGGTGCCACAGAAGGAGATCGGGCGGACCTACCGATACATCTCCCAGGAACTCGGATTGGAACTGAAGCCGGTCGACCCCAAGCAGTTCGTCCCTCGATTCGCCTCCTCGCTCCAGCTCTCGGAGGAGGTCCAGTCGAAGGCGACGGAGATAATCGATGTCTCCGCCGAACAGGGGCTGCTCTCGGGGAAGTCGCCCACAGGCTTCGCCGCCGCCGCCATCTACGCCGCGTCGCTGCTCTGTAACGAGAAGAAGACCCAGCGCGAGGTGGCGGATGTGGCGCAAGTGACCGAGGTCACCATTCGCAACCGGTACCAAGAGCAGATCGAAGCGATGGGATTCAGATAACGAGGCGGTCAGCCGGGCCGACCGACACGCGAGCGTCGCGAAGAGACCGGTCGCCGGGCCGACACAGAGGTCCGCGGCCGACGCCCGCCGGCAAACTCCGACGGCACTGGCCTCCGAGTGACCTCACAGAAGCGTGTTCACGTCGACGGCGACGATCGTCTCGTCGCCAGCGGGGCCGCGTCGCGTATCACACGGCTCGAAGCCGTGAGCGCTGAAGAACTCCTGTGCACCGGGACTATCGGCGGGGACGCTCGCGCGGAGCGTATCGACGTCGCGATCGCCCACCGAGGAGGCGACTCGCGAGAGCAGTTCGGGGGCGACACCCTCTCCGGCGTGGTTCGGATGGACCCACAGCGCGAGCAGCTCCGCTTCCGACCCCTGGACGTCGGGATGCGCGATGGCGACGCCCACGGGACCGTCGTCGCCCTCCATCAGGAACGACCACTCTGCCTCCGCGGCGGCTTCGCGCACGCCGGCGGCAGACACGTCGAGCAGTGGTGCTCCGATATCGTCGAAGACGGTCGCCTCGCGCGCTCGCGAGACGGCCGTTCGCAGCGCCTCCGCGTCGTCGGGCCGGGCCGCCCGGACATGCATACCTAGCCATGGGGAAAGCGATCACGTATATGTTTCGGGATGTCAATATCCCTCACGGAATCGGTAGAAGAACGGACGATCGGCGGCGGTCGCACGGACGAGGGGCGCGCGTTCGTTCGATTCGACGTCACCGCCGTCGTCTCTCGATCCTCTACGCGATCGGCTCGATTCCGATCGTGACCGTAACGCCTTCCACGTCCCACTCCTCGACGAGCCCTCCGTCTCCCGCGGCGCTCGGATCGTCGAGCCACGCGTCGGCGCGGACCTCGCCGGCTATCAGATCCGCGTGTTCGTCGACGAAGCCGGCGACGCGGTCGTCGCCGACGAGCACGCCGACGCGGATCCGCGCTTCGACGTCGAGGTCGAGTTCCTTCCGCATCTCCTGAATCCGGCGGATCACGTCCCGAGCGTACCCCTCCGACTCGATGTCGGGTGTCAGCGACGTGTCGACGTAGACGGAGCCGCCGTCGAAGTCGGTCCCGGTGACGTCTTCCGGAGGCTCGGCGACGTACTCGACCATCGCGTCGTCGAGGTCGATCGGTTCGCCGTCGACGACCACGTCACCGGACTCGACGGCCTCTCGGGGCGCCCCTCGGACCGCGTTCATCACCTTCTGCGCGTCGCCACCGAAGGCCGGGCCTATCTCGCCCATCTGCGGCTCTGCGGTCTCGACCAGCTCATCGAAGGCGTCGGTGACGGTCACCTCGCGGGCGTTGACGCGGTCCGCGATGAGGTCCACGAGCCGCTCGACGGCGGCGGCGACCTCGTCGTCTCCGGTCTCGACGACGACGCGCGGCACGGGCCACCGGAGCTTGCGGCCGGCCTGCTGGCGGGCGTTGGCCGCGGCCTCCTCGACGTCTCGGAGGACAGCCACGTCGCGTTCGAGGTCCGGGTCGCGGAGCGCGTCGTCGGGCGCGGGGTACGCCAACTGGTGGACCGTGGTCGCCTCCCCGTCGAGCGTCTGGTACATCCGCTCGGTGAGGTAGGGGGCGATCGGCGCGAGCAGCCGGATCACCTCGTCGAGGACGGTCGCGAGGGTCGCGTACGCGCCGCGTTTCGAGGCCGAGTCGGCCTCCTCCCACATCCGGTCGCGGACGGCCTTCACGTAGAACCGCGACACGTCCTGCGTGACGAACTCGATCACGGCGTTGACGGCGTCGCTGACGCGGTAGTCTGCCCACGCGTCCGTGACCTCCGTCTCGACCGATTGGAGCCGCGAGAGCACCCACTCGTCGACGAGTTCGAGATCCCCGTCGTCGAGGTCGGCCGCGGCGGGATCGTAGCCGTCGAGTTCCATGTACTCCAGCGGGAACCGGAACACGTTCCAGAGGATGTTGAGTTTCCCCTGGATCTCCCCGAGACCGTCCCACTCGAACGCGAGGTCGACGCCCTGTTGGTCGTGACTGAGCAGGTAGGTCCGAAGCGGGTCGCGACCGGCACGGTCGATCGCCTCCTCGGGCGTGACGATGTTGCCGACGGACTTGGACATCTTGCGACCGTCCTCGTCGTTGGCGAATCCGTGCATGATAACCTTCTCGTATGGGATCTCGCCGACCGCGGCGGTCCCCATGCCCAGTTGCGACCAGAACCACCCGCGGGTCTGGTCGTGCGCCTCGATGATCAGGTCGGCGGGCCACAGTTCGTCGTGCGCTTCGGTGTCACTCGGGTACCCGAGCGTGCCCCACGTGGCCACGGAGGAGTCGAGCCAGACGTCGAACACGTCCTCGACGCGGCGGTACGCGGTGCCATCCTCGACGATCGTCAGGTCGTCAACCGAGGGCCGGTGGAGGTCGATGGACTCGGGATCGACGTCCTCCTCGACCCGGTCCGCCAGCTCCTCGCGAGTGCCGATCACGATCATGTCACCGTCGAGGTCGTCCGGGTCGGCGTCTTCTGGCACCCAGATCGGGATCGGAATACCCCAGTACCGCTGGCGAGAGACGTTCCAGTCGGGGGCGTCTTCGATGAAGTCGCGGAAGCGGTTGTCGCGCGCCCACTGCGGGTGCCACTCCGACTCCTCCATGTTGTCGAGGAGGTCCTCCTTGACGTCCGTGATCGAGATGAACCACTGGTCGGTGACGAGTTGGATGATACCCGTGTCACACCGCCAGCAGTGGCCGTAGCTGTGCTCGATGGTCCCGTGTGCGAGCATGCGTCCGTCGGCGACGAGGTCGTCGATGATCGCGTCGTTGGCGTCGCGCACGAACCGGCCGGCGTACTCGCCGGCGGCCTCGGTGAACTCCCCGTTCGGCCCGACGGGACAGAAAATCTCGAGGCCCAGTTCGGTACCGCGGTGGAAGTCCTCCTCCCCGTGGCCCGGCGCGGAGTGGACGAGTCCGGTGCGATCGGCCTCCACGTAGTCGGCGGCGTACACCTCACCCGCCCCGTCGAAGTCGGGGTACTCGGCGACGCGGTCGGCGAGCGGGTGGTCGTACGCCCAGCCGACGAGGTCGCTTCCCGACAGTTCCGCCTCGATCTCGTAGTCCTCGTAGCGCCCCTCCTGGAGGACGTCCTCGACGCACTCGCCGGCGACGTAGAGCAGTTCCTCCTCGCCGTTCTTCTCGGCGCGGACCGCGTTGTAGGTGAGGTCCTCGTCGACGGCGACGAAGGTGTTCGCGGGGATCGTCCACGGCGTCGTCGTCCAGACAACGAGGCTCCCCTCCCGGTCGGACAGGGAGAACTTCACGTAGATCGACGGGTCCTCGACGTCCTCGTACTCGACCTCGTTGTTGGCGAGACCGGTCTCACAGCGCGGGCACTGCGAGATTGAGCGTTTCCCCTGCTCGACGAGCCCGTTGTCGGCGACGTTCGAAAACGCCCACCACGCGGCCTCCATGTACTCGGGGTCGATCGTCTCGTAGGGGTCATCCCAGTCCATCCACACGCCGATCGACTGGAAGTCCTCGTCCATCGCCGCCCGGTTGCGCAGGGCGAACTCCTTGCACTTCTCGATGAACGACTCCATCCCGTACTCCTCGATGTCCCGCTTGTTCTCGAAGCCGAGTTCCTCCTCGACTTTCACCTCGATCGGGAGCCCGTGCATGTCGTAGCCCGGTCGGTCGGTGACGCGGTGGCCAGTCATCCGCTTGTGGCGGATGACGGCGTCTTTCAGCGTCTTGTTCCACGCCGTCCCGAGGTGCATCTGCCCGGAGGTGTACGGCGGCCCGTCGACGAAGAAGAACGGCGGGTCGTCGGCGTGCGCCTCTTTCGCCGCCTCGTAGGCGTCCGCGTCGTCCCAGTACTCGTCGACCGCCGACTCGACGTCGGCGGGCGCGTACTGGTCGTCGATATCGTCCATACGGAGTGGACTTGGCGCGGATATTTGAATACGGCGGAGTCACGTACTGCCGTGCGATGCGTTGTCTAGGACCTCACTGCCGACGCGACGCGAACGACGAGTGCCGACGTGACGCGAACGACGAGGTCTGACCCGCGTTCGCGGGCGAAATCGATGGTGTAGTACGTTCCCTGTCGGCGTCGGAAGGGACAAGTCCAGTAGAGTCGTATCACGTGCATGGAACTCGACGAGACGGACCGCGCCATTCTCCGTATCCTCCAGGCGGACGCACGAACCCCGTTCTCCGAGGTCGCGCGCCGGATCGACATGTCCAGTGCGACCGTCCACGATCGGGTGGGCCGCATGGAAGACGCGGGCGTCATCGAGGGGTATCACGCCGCGGTGGATCCCAAGGCCGTCGGCTACGGCGTGAGCGCGTTCGTCGGGCTCCGGGTCGAACAGGGGCGCGAGGAGAACGCACTCGACAAGCTCCGCGACGTCGACGAGATCCGAGAGGTTCACCTGACGACCGGCGAGTGGGACGTGCTCCTCCGCGTCGTCGCCGCCGACACCGACAGCCTCCGAGAGCTGATGTTCGATCGGATAGCGGAGGTGGACGGGTTCTCGCGTTCACAGACGATGATTATCCTCGAAACCGACTACGAGGAGGACGGGCCGCCGGTGTAGGGACGGTCGGGTCGGTGTTGGTGGACCGGAACGCTCAACTCGGGGAGGCTCTCATCGGGGAGCATGAGTACGGACGGAGGGCGCGTCGAGCTGTCGTCGGAACGGGCGTGGGGGGCCGTGGTCGTTCTCGTCACCGCCGTTCTCGCGATCGGATCGATCGCGTTCCCGCGAGTCGTGTACGACCGCTTCCTCTGGCGGTACTTCTGGGGACCGGTCGCGGCCGACGGGCAGGGTGCACAGTGCGCCGTTCGCGACGCCGGCGGGACGACCCTCCTCGACGGTTCGGCCGCCTGTGCGGAGGCCGTCGACGCCGGCGCGGTCGTCGCCTCCCCGGGATACACGACGGTTTCGACCGTGAGCTACGTGATCGTCCTGTTGGGAATGCTGGTCGGCGTCGTGTTCCTGCTCCGGCGGCTCGACATCGGTAACGAACTGCGCTTCTTTTACGCGCTGTTCCCGTTCATGCTGCTCGGCGGAGCGCTCCGGACGGTCGAGGACGCCGGTATCGCGGCGATGGACGCGGGCGTCGAGCCGCTCATTCCGTTTCCGGCGAGCGCGTTCCTGATCAGTCCGTTCATCTACTTCACCGTGTTCGGCGCGACGCTCGCGTGCGTCGTCACCGCGTACGGGCTCGCCGGGCGGGAGATAGTCGACGACTACGCGCGACCGCTGTTCGGGATGGGCGTCGGAGCGCTCGCTCTCGCGCTCGGGTACCTCTCGTACCTCGCAGCGGCCACGGACTACGTCGATTTCTATCCCGTCGTCCTCGTGTCGACGCTCGTCATCGCGACGCTCGCGACGGCCGTGACGTGGGCGCTCGCGACCCGATACGAGCCGACGGTCAGGCGAGGAACCGGGTTCGCGGGGATACTGATCATCTGGGGGCACGCGGTCGACGGCGTCGCCAACGTCATCGGACTCAACTGGATGCCCGCGCTCACGGGAACGCCGAACCTCGTCCCGAAACACGTGGTCAACGCCCTCATCGTCGACTGGACCGGACGGCTGCTCCCCGACTCGGTCGTCGCCGTCACCGGTGACGCCTGGCCGTTCCTGCTGGTGAAGCTTGCGGCCGCGACGTTCGTCGTCTGGGTGTTCAACGGCGAGATGTTCGAGGAGTCGCCGCGGTACACGCTGATGCTTCTCATCACCGTGCTGGCGGTCGGACTCGGGCCCGGCAGCCGAGACATGCTCCGCGCGACGTTCGGTATCTGAGCGCCGCGCGAGCGGACGCGTCCCGACACCGGTTCAGATCGCGAGTACCCCACGCATCGTCGGGTTTCGACGACACCACGAGGAGGTGAACCGCGCCTCTCGGACGGAAGCGACAAGTGTACTGCCCCACGAGCGGAGCCATGGTTGGGACCCCACGACGACGCGTGTTGGCGGCCGCGGCGACCGGATCGACGCTCTCGCTCGCCGGCTGTAGCTCGCTCGAATCCGATGGTACAGACTCCGACGGGTCGACCCAAACGAGTGACGGTGAGTCCTCCGGTGACGGCAGCGGGGACGACGCGAGCGCGACCGTCGCCCTCGACATCCAGTCGGACCTCCAAGCCGCACAGACGGACATCCAACAGCGCCTCCAAGACGGGAACCTCTCTCAGACGGAGGCGCAAGCCGAGATCCGAGAGACCCAACTCGACCTCCTCACCGAGGCCGCCTCGACGGTCGAGTCGTACGCGAGCGACACCGAGGGCCTGACCGTCAGTCAGACGAACGCTCAGGCGGGCGCCGTTCTCGTTTCCGGAGATGCCGCGGCAGTTCTGAGCGTGCTTGACGCCGGATCGGTGAGCGCGTTGCTCGCGGCCGATGAGTTCCCCGAACCGCAACAGCCGGCGACGAACGATTCGACAAACGACTCGACGAACGAATCTGCCTGAGCCCCGTCGCTCCGGCGCGCAGTGAGCGATCCGCCCACCGCAACGCTGTCTTATTCTTATTTCGTCCACCGCAACGCCATCCTATAAGCCGTCGCGGGCGAAACCCGTCCGATAATGTCCGAGGGGTCACCGTCGATGCTTGCGGGCGTCAACGTCGCGCTCGGCGTTTCCGGAAGCATCGCGGCTGTGAAAGTAGTCGAACTCGCACACGAACTCCGCCGACAGGGCGCGAGCGTCCGCGCCGTGATGTCTCCGGCGGCGACGAACATCGTCCATCCGTGGGCGGTCGACTTCGCGACGGACGGGCCCGTCGTCACCGAGATAACCGGCGACGTCGAACACGTCGAGCTCTGTGGTCGGGACGGCTGGGCCGACGTCCTCTGTCTCGCGCCGGCGACCGCGAACACCGCGGGAAAGGTCGCGTCCGCGATCGACGACACGCCGGTCACGACCTGCGCGACGACCGCGCTCGGCGCGGACGTGCCGGTCGTGATGGTCCCGGCGATGCACGAGCCGATGTACGATCACCCGGGCGTGCTCGACGCGCTCGACCGGTTGGAGTCGTGGGGCGTGGACCTCGTCGACCCTCGGATCGAAGAGGGGAAAGCGAAGATCGCGGACGAGGCGGCGATCGTCACGGCGCTCGCCCGCGCGACGACGCCGCAGACGCTCTCCGGGACGCGCGTCGTCGTCACCGCCGGCGCGACGAAAGAGCGCATCGACCCGATCCGAATCTTAACGAACCGGGCTTCGGGCAAGACCGGCCGCGCGGTCGCTCGCGCGTTGTACGTCCGCGGCGCGCGGGTCACCCTCGTTCAGGATGGACCAGACGTGCCGTACGCCGACGTGGTCGCCGTCGAGACCGCAGACGAGATGATGCAGGCGTGTCGACGGACCGCGGCGACGGCGGACGCCCTGATATCCGCGGCCGCGATCTCGGATTTCACCGCCGACGCGGTCGACGAGAAGATCCGATCGGGATCGCCGCTGTCGGTCGATCTGGAGCCGACACCGAAGCTGATCGACTCGGTCCGCGAGGCGTACCCGGACCTCCCAATCGTCGGGTTCAAAGCCGAGACGGCCGGCGACGACGCGGCGATGATCGCGGAGGCGGAGCGGATCCGCGACCGCGTCGGCCTCGCGTTCGTCGTCGCCAACGACGCGAGCGTGATGGGCGACGACGAGACGCGCGTTCTCCTCGTCGCCGAGAGCGGCACGGACCCCGAGGAAGTCATCGGCTCGAAAGACGCAGTCGCGGGGCGGATCGCGGACCGGCTCGCCGACGTTCTCGACAGGAGCGAGTGAGCGAGGACACGACCACGAGCGGCGGTCCGCGGCGGACGTCAGACGGGGGTCGACCGGTCGCGGGGTCCCGCCGTGCCCATATCCGCTGGGATACAAACTGTTTTGAGGCGGTAGGAAAAGGATCCGGGTAGAGACACCGATGCACACAGAGACCGTCATCCCCAGATCCGCCGGAGGTGTGGTGGGTGGCTGACACCGGTGACGAGTCGGATTCGGCCGATCCTGACGTACCGTCGGGATCCGCCGCCGGGAGCGGTTCCGGGGCGACGAGCGGAGACGAACGGCCGGGTGCGGTCGTCGTGCCCGTCGAACGGACGCCGACCCTCCGCGCGACGGTCGCACACGCGATCGAGACCGCGGCAGACGGCGACTTCTCGGCGGTGCACTTCGTAGAGATCGCCTCGTGGCGCGACGGCGATCCGGAGAGCGAGGATCGAACGGCCGCGGCCGAACGCGTCCTCGAACGCGTGTCGGCGTGGGCGGAGGCGGACCTGGCAGACTCGGACGCCGAGGGGGCGGACGTCGCTATCGTGACCGACCTCATCGGGTCCGACGACTACCTCTTCGGACCGGACGACTACGTCCGCGTGTTGGCCGAGTACGCCGCGAACAACGACGTGGACTCCGTGCTGTTGGATCCGGAGTACACGCCCGTCGGCAACACGACCCTGCTCCAGCCGCTCGAGTTCGCGCTGTCGAACACGGAGTTGACCGTCGAGACCGCTCCCGTGACCCGACCGACGCGGCGCGAGCGTCTCCGGAGCGAGGCGACGGGGATTCGATTCGCCGCGATGTTCGGCCTCTCGCTGGCGTTCTACTTCGTGCTCGGCGATCCGCTGTACTGGTTCGATTGGGTGACCGGCGTCGCGAGCGCGGCGATCGTCTCGATCACCCTCTCGCGGATAAGCTTCGATGCGGATCCCGCGCTACCGCGGACGCCGCTGCGACTGGTTCGCGGCGCGATCTACGTTCCCGTGTTGCTCTATGAGATCGTGATGGCGAACCTCGTCGTCGCGCGGGTGATACTGGACCCGCGACTCCCGATCGATCCGACGATGAACCGGATGCGGGTGATCGTGGGGAGCGGGCTCCCGCTGATGACGCTGGCGAACTCGATCACGCTGACGCCGGGGACCCTGACGGTCCGCGCCCGCGACAGCGACCTCTACGTCCACTCGCTGATCCCGTGGGCCCGCGACGGGCTCTTCGACGGGTCCCTGGAGCGGTGGACCCGGTTCGTCTACTACGGGCGGTCGTCCGCCCGACTCCCGACGCCCCGAGAGCGCGACGACTGCGCGATATTGCAGGGGCCGGACGCGACCGAAGACCTCCCGATCGCCGCGACCGACGGCGGTGCGGAAACGGGTGAGACACCGGTGGCGGTGGGCGATCGGAGTTCGACCCCGACCGACGAGTCGGCGGGGGACGCCGCGGAGGTGACCGACCGATGACGCTCGTCGACGCGACGGTCGTCGCCGGTTACACCGTCGGCGACGTGCTCTTATACGCGGCGGCCGGCTTCGCCGTGCTCGCGATCGGCATGCTCTATCGGGCGGTGAAGGGCCCGACGATGCAGGACCGCGTGCTGGCGGTGAACGTCCTCGGAACGAACACCGTCGTCATCCTCGGACTGTTGGCCGCGGCGCTGGACGAGCCGACGTTCCTCGACGTCGCCTTAGTGTACGCGCTGTTGAACTTCCTGATGGCGATCGCCATCTCGAAGTTCACGGTCGAACGGGGTGGTGTGTTGTGATCGACGCGATCGAGACCGCTCGGGTGGGGCTGATCGTCGTCTTCGTCCTGCTCGGGCTGTTCTTCTCGTTCGTCTCGATGACGGGCGTGCTCCGACTGCCGGACGTGTACTCGCGGGCGCACACCGCCTCGCAGGCCGACACGCTCGGCGCGGGGTTCGGACTGGCGGCCGTCGCGCTCACCGTCGGCTGGGAGGGCGCGGGCTTCAAGAGCGTGCTCCTGCTGTTCTTCATCTTCGTGACGAACCCGACGGCGGCCCACGGGATCGCTCGGGCCGCCTTCGAGGAGGGAGTCGTTCCGTGGACCGAGGGGGACGAGCGACGATGACGGGGGCAAGCGGTGTCACGGCGGGCGTCGTGGCACAGGTCACGGCCATCGAGGCGAGCCTGCTCGCGTTCGTCGTGCTCACGGCGTTGGCGACAGCGTTCGCGCGAGACGTGCTCGCGGCCGTCATCATCTTCGGGGCGTACAGCCTCGGGATGGCGGCGCTGTACACGTTCTACCGCGCGCCGGACGTGGCGCTGACGGAGGCCGCGATCTCCGCCGGCGTGACGACCGTGCTGTTGTTGTTGACGCTCGCGAAGACGACGCGGATCGACCACGAGGCCGCCTTCGAATCGGTGAATTACCCCGCGGCCGGCGCGGCCGGGTTCCTGTTCGCCGGGCTGTTGCTCACGATGGGGTCGATTCCGGCAATCGGCTCGCCGGACGCGCCCGTGTGGTCGGACCCGGACGTGAGCCAGTGGTACCTCTCCGAGACGTACGCGCAGGTCCACGTCGAGAACACCGTGATGGGCGTGTTGGCGGCGTTCCGCGGGTTCGACACCTTCGGCGAGGCGATCGTCGTCTTCGCCGGCGGGATCGCCGCCCTGATCGTCCTCCAACGGGAGGTGTTCGCATGAGCGACGCCGACCGCGACGCGGACGATCTCCCGCCGCACCGGGCGGTCGATCGGTCCGGTCGACTCGACTCCGAAACGCGGCAGGGAACCCCCTACACGGAGAGTCAGGTTATCATGCCGACCGTGAAGATCGTCGCCCCGTTCGCGTTCACCTACGGGCTGTTCGTCACCTTCCACGGCGGCGGCTCGCCGGGCGGCGGGTTCCAGGGCGGCGCGATCATGGCCGCGGTCGTGTTCATGATCGCGTTCGCGTTCGGTATCGAATCGACCCGTACTTGGCTCGCGAACACGGTCGTCGTCGCGCTCGCGGTGGGCGGTGCGCTCGCGTTCGCCGGCATCGGGCTCGTTCCGGTCGCCCTCGGCGGCGCGTTCCTCCAGTACGACCTGCTACCGATCCCGATCAAGTACGGGCTGGAGGGGGTCGAGATCCTCGGGATCGCTCCCCTCGTCGCCGGCGTGTTGATGGGGCTGTTCTTCCTGCTCGCCAACGGCTTCGCCCTCGACGGCGACGGGTTCGAACCGGACGATCCGGCGGACTCGGACGCGGCCGACGAGGACGCCGAACGCGATGACGGCGACGGACCCGAAGACGGGACCGCGTCGCCGGCCGCGGTTGCTGACGGCGGCCGCGAGCCCCACGGGGGTGACGCATGACGGGCGAGACGGCACTCGGTGCGGTCTCGTCTGCGACCGTCGCCGCGACGGCGACCGGTCCCGTCGAGATTCTGACGACCAGACACGCGTACGTCGCGTTCGCGCTGCTGTTGTGTATCGGACTCTACATGATGATAGCGAATCCCAACCTCGTGAAGAAGATCGTCGGACTGAATCTGTTCCAGACCGCCATCTTCCTGCTCTTCATCACGTCGGGATACGTGGAGGGCGGCGCGATCCCGATCGTTCCGTCCGGCGGCGCAGAGACGGGGACATACGTCAGCCCGCTCCCGCACGTGATCGTACTGACCGCCATCGTCGTCGGCGTGAGCCTCACCGCGGTGGGGCTCGCGCTCTGTATCCGGATTTACGACGAGTACGGGACGCTCCGAACCGACGTCCTCCGCGAACTGCTCCGCGACGAGGGGTCGATCCCCGACGGCCCGGATCTCGGATCTCGATCCGAGAGCGCTCGGACGGACGTCGGCGGAGGTGAGTCGGATGACTGACGTGCTCCTCCCGATCGCCATCGCGGTGCCGCTCGTGGCGGCGACGCTACCGATCGCCTTGGGGCTCCGGTACGACGACGTCGGTTGGCCGGTCGCGGCGCTCGCGACGACCGCGCTCGCGGGAATCACCGCCGCTGTCGTCGCGAGCGTCGCCGCGGGCGGTCGGATATCGCACGCGCTCGGGAGCTACCCGCCGCCGATCGGTATCGAACTCGTCGCCGACCCGCTGTCGGCGGCGGTGCTCGCGCTGGTCGCCGCCGTCTCGCTCGCGACGCTCGCGTTCGTGCGCGTCGCGGGGCCCCACGGGAACCCATTCTACAGCGGGTACCTGCTTCTCGTGGGGGGACTGACTGGCATGACGCTCACGGGCGACCTGTTCAACATGTTCGTGTTCTTGGAGATCGTCGGGATCTCGACGTACGCGCTCATCGCGGCCGACCGGTCCGGAGCGAGCGCGTACGCCTCGCTCAAGTACCTCGTCGTGGGGACCGTCGGTGCCTCGCTGTACTTACTCGGCGTCGGCTACGCGTTCCTCGCGACGGGGACGCTGAACATGCTCGACATGCAGGCGCAGCTCGCACAGGTGGGATACGGCGACCCCCTCGTTCGAGCGAGCTACGCGCTCATCGTCGCCGGGCTCGGGCTGAAGATCGCGGTGTTCCCGATTCACGCGTGGCAGCCGGACGCCTATCAGCGCGCGCCGGACGCAGTCACGGCGATCGTCGCGGCGCTCGTATCGACGGCGAGCGCGTACGCACTGATCCGCGTGAGCTACACCGTGTTCACCGTCGAGTTCCTCGCGGCGAGCGACGCGATCACGACCGCGATGCTCGTGGTCTCCGGCGCGTCGATCCTCGCGGGGTCGGTCCTCGCGGCGATGCAGTCCGACCTCAAGCGGATGTTCGCGTACTCCTCGGTGGCGCAGTTCGGGATGATCGTGGCGGCCATCGCGCTCGCCAACGAGACCGCGCTGCTCGGCGCGGCCGTCCACCTCATCGGACACGGTCTGCTCAAGTTCGGGCTGTTCCTCGGCGTCGGTCTGCTCGCGTTCGGCTACGGAGCCCGCCGGTTGGAGGACCTCGCGAGCGTCGCCAGAGCGGCGCCGTTCACCGCCGGGTCGATCGCCGTGCTCGCTCTCGCGCTCGTCGGAATCCCGCCGTCGGTGGGGTTCCTCGGTAAGTGGTACATCGGCGTCGGCGCGGTCGAGTCGAGCCTCGGCGGCGGCGGCGCGGCCGGCATCGGCATCGCGGCCGTGATCTTCGTCAGCACGCTGTTCACGCTGTCGTACGTCGCCCGGCTGCTAGAGCGGTTCTACTTCGCCGGCGTCGGACTGCCCGGCGACCACGGCGAGCCCGCCGTCGCCGACGGGGGGAAAAACGAGGGCGACGCCGCCGGCCGCAGTGACGGCGACGCACGCGAAACCGCGGGTCCGCGACCCGTCTCGCCCGTCGACGGTGCCCCGACGGTGCCGGGCGTGCCGGACCGTGTGCCCTCCGCGTCGCTCGCAGCGCTCGTCGCCGCGACGCTCGTCGCGGTCGCGCTCGGCTTCGCCGGCTTCGGTCTCGCGGAGTGGTTCGATCCGTTCCTCACGGAGGTGTTCGCATGACTGACGTTCCAATTCAGGATCTACGACCCCTACTGGCTGTCCTCGTCTCGTTCGTCGCGGCATTCTTTGTCGTCGCGTCGTACCGTTCGCCGAACGTCCGCGAGGGGTGGACGATCGCGGCGGCGTTCGCGAAGTTCGGGATCGTCGCCTCGATGCTGCCGGCCGTCCTCGACGGAGCGGTCTTCGAGTGGTCGCTCGGAGCGTTCTTACCCGGCGGCATCGAGTTCGTCCTGCGCGCCGACGCGCTCGGGATGCTGTTCGCGTTCCTCGCCAGCGGGCTGTGGATCGTCACCTCGTTTTACAGCATCGGCTACATGCGCGGTAACGACGAGACGAACCAGACGCGATACTTCGCCGCGTTCGCCGTCTCGCTGTCTGCGACGATGGGGATCGCGTTCGCGGGCAACCTCGTGACGATCTTCGTGTTCTACGAACTGCTGTCGATCGCGACGTACCCGCTCGTCGCACACGACGAGACCGACGAGGCGCGCTCGGCGGGTCGGAAGTACCTCGCGTACACGATGTTCGGTGGCGGCGTGTTCGTGCTCGCCGGCACCGCTCTCGTCTATCTCATCGCCGGCAACGTCTCCTTCACCGCCGGCGGCATCGAGGAACTCGCGAACGCCGACCCCGGCCTCGCGATGCTCGCCTTCTTCCTCTTGGCCGTCGGGTTCGGCGTGAAGGCCGGCATCATGCCGCTCCACCAGTGGCTGCCCGAGGCGATGGTCGCGCCGACGCCCGTCTCCGGCCTACTCCACGCGGTCGCGGTCGTCAAGTCCGGGGCGTTCGGGGTCTCGCGCGTCGTCCTCGACGTGTTCGGTCCCGAACTGGTCTTCGACCTCTCCTTACCGCTCGGCTTCTCCGCCGGGCTCGTGCTCTCGACCATCGGCGCGGTCACGCTGACCGCGGCGAGTTTCATCGCCCTGCGCAAGGACCACCTGAAACAGCGGCTCGCGTACTCGACGGTGAGCCAACTCAGCTACATCATCCTCGGGCTCGGACTGTTCGGCTGGTACGGGCTCGTCGGCGCGCTCTTGCACATCCCGGCGCACGCGTTCATGAAGCTCACCCTGTTCTTCTGTGCGGGGAACATCCACGTGTCGACACACACCGACTACATCTCGGAGATGGCGGGGATCGGCAAGCGGATGCCCCTGACGATGGGGGCCTTCACCGTCGCCTCGCTCGGGATGGCCGGAATCCCGCTTCTCGCCGGCTTCGTCAGTAAGTACTACATGCTGATCGGCGGGATCCGGATGGGAATGGAACTGACGCCGGTCGCCTACTACCTCGTCGGAGCGCTGCTGCTCTCCGGCGTGCTCAACATCGCGTACTTCTGGCCGGTGATCTACACTGCCTTCTTCGAATCCGAAGACGCCCACGACGCGAAGCCGCTCGTCGACTTCCGGATGGGCGGGGAGTCGCGGTCGACGCTGACGGCGACGGATGGTGGCCGCACAGCGGACGACGCGGCCACCGGCGGGGGACGCGCAGCCGACGACGCGGCCACCGACGGCGGCCGCCCGGAAGACGAGGACGACGCGGACGAAGACGAGGACGCCGACCCCGAGGCTGTCGACGAGGTCGTCGACCGCGCGGGAAGCGACGACGGGGCGTCGGCCGACGACGCCGGCGTCCCCGACGACTCCGACATCCCCGACGCGGAGATGGACGACCTCCCCACGGACGAGGAGGGCGTCGTCCGGCCGGACTTCGACACGAGCGAGCGCGACTTCTCCGAGCCGGCCGAGCGCGTCGACACGGGAGATTACGCGGTCGATCAGCGCCCCTCTGACGTCGACGTGCCGTTCGGCGTGGGACGGGTCGCAGACGGCGACGCGGCCGAGCGCGACGAGACGGACGACGAGACTCGCGCTGACGACTCCGCCGACGAAACTCGCGTCGATGACACCGCAGACGACAGTCACGGGGCCGATCACGGCGACGATGAAGCCGACCACGACGACCACGGTCACCACGGTGGACCGCCGCCGGGCGGCTGGGACCGGATCGACGGCGTCGCGGCCCTCCTCGGCCGCGAGTCGACGTGGTTCACGCTCGGACCGATCCTCACCGCGATGAGTCTCGCGGTGTTACTCGGCGTGATCCCCTACGAGATGGGCTTTCTGGAGCTGATCGAACTCATCGTCGACACGCGGCTCCCCGAGGAGGTGGCGCGGCCATGACCGCCGACCTCCTGACGGTGATCCCGCCGTACGTGCTGCTCGCGTTCGCCGCGCTCGCGGTGCTCGCGCTCCCGCGTCGCGCGGGACACGCCGCGGCCGCGCTGGCGACGGCGTTCACGTTCGTCCAAGCCGTGCTGCTCGGCGACGGCGGCACCGGCGCGCACCTCGCGACGCAGCTGTTCGGCTTCGACGTCGTCTTCTTCAACGTCGACCAGTTCTCGCTGCTGATGGGCGTCGTCGTCGGCTTCCTCGCGACGGCGGCGGTGCTGTACGCGTACGGCACGGAGGCGCCCACGTGGGTGACCGCGTTCGCGCTGATCTACGTCTCCTCGACCGTGGGAACGATCTACGCCGGCGACTGGCTCACCCTGATCTTCTTCTGGGAGCTGATGGCAGTCACCAGTACCCTGCTGGTGTGGCAGTACGGGGGCGCAGCGGTGCGGGCGGGCTACCGCTACGCGCTGTTCCACGGGATCGGCGGGACGTTCCTGCTCGGCGCGGTCGTCGTTCACTTCGCCAACGCCGAGACGTTCCTGTTCTCGGCGACGACCGGGATCCACCCCGCCGCGACGCTGCTCGCGGCGATCGGCATCGGGATCAACTGCGGGTTCATCTTCCTGCACACGTGGCTGCCGGACACCTACCCGCGCCCGCACGTCGCGGCGTCGGTGTTCCTCTCGGTGTTCACGACGAAGACCGCGGCGTACGTGATGTACCGCGCGTTCCCCGAGGGCGGTATGTGGTTAGCGTACCTCGGTGGGATCATGGCCGTCTACGGGGCCTTCTTCGCGCTGCTCCAGTACGATCCGCGCCGCTTGCTGTCGTACCACATTCAGGCGCAGCTCGGTTACATGCTCGCCGGATTCGGGCTCGCGACGTACGTCGGCGAGTTCGCGATCACCGGCGGGTTCGCACACCTGTTCAACAACGTGCTCTACAAGAGCCTGCTGTTCATGGCCGTCGGCGTCGTGATCTACCGGACCGGCGTCGAAGACATCCGCGACATGGGCGGACTCTGGCGCGAGATGCCGGTCACGTTCCTCGTGTACCTCGTCGGTGCGGCCTCGATTACGGCCGTGCCCGGGTTCAACGGATTCATCTCGAAGGGAATGGTGCTCGACTCCGCCCACGAGGTCCACAACGTCACGCTGCTTCTGGACAGCGGCCTGCTCTGGTGGTTGCTCGTGCTCGGCGGCGTGGGAACGTTCATGTCGTTCATCAAACTCGGCTACTACGTGTTCTTCCACGGCTCGGCGACGCTGTCGCCGAGGGACGCCACGCCGTTCCAGACGGCCGGGATGGTGCTCGCTGCGGGCGCGTGCATCTACTTCGGGGTCTTCTACACCCAGCTGATCGAGGTGATGCCGTTCACAGACCTCATCTTGAGCGACGAGGTGTACTTCAAGCCGTACAGCCAGAGTCACCTCATCGAGAGCGCTGCGCTGCTGGTCGCCGGCTTCGTCGGCTTCTTTACACTGAAGCGGCCGCTCGGCTGGCTCGCCCACCGCATGCCCGACGTCGACGCGGTGACGTATCCGGCGATGTTCTACCTCGGGCGCGCGTCGATCTGGGGGGTCACCGAACTGTGGGCCGCCGTCGACCGCGCGGTGATGGAACTCGTCGGCATGATCGAGTGGACTGCGATGAACCCGCGAGAGGCGCTCGCGCGAGCCGGCGTCGACACCGAGATACGCACCGGAATCGGTCGAAGCGTCCTCTTCTTGACCGTCGCGGCCGGCGTCGCGCTGTTCGTGTTCGTGTTGAGTTAACTCAACGGACAGCAGTCGACGCTCGCGGCACCTTTCTGGTTGATAGAACTCGACGCTTACAGTGCGAGCCGACGCACCGCGAGATAGGATATCCCGGTGAGTCCCGCCCAGAGCAGCGCCGCTACGATCCCAAGCGTCACGAGAGGCGGCGATCCGAGCGCACCAGCAGCGAGCCAGATCGCCACGCCGGCGAGCGCGAGCGCCTGAACCCGCCGGCCGTCGAGCGCGGGGCGCTGTCTCGCGAGCGTCCGGATCATCCCGTGGCCGCCGAGCAACAACGCTAGGAGGTAGCTGATGGCACCGAGAACTCCCAACGGCGACCCGAGCGCCGAGAGCAGTGTCTCTGATTCCGGCGTGGATGCGTCGGGAGGAGCCGACTCGGACGGCGACGTCTCGACCACGGCCGTCGCCGTCTCCGCGCCGTCGATACCGAGGGTAGTCTCGACTCCGAGTTCCACCGTGAGGCGTTCGTCGGGCATCTCTATCTGGCGCGTCGCCGTCGACTGGGGCGGCGTCCCCACCCCGTTAGTGCGGAAGTGATACCGTCCGACTCGTCCCGTATCGACCGTCGAGTTCGCGCCCGAAACCTCAAACCGGGTCGCGGGGGCCACGCGCTCGGGCGCGTCGAGTCGCGGCGTCGGGCGGACGTAGCGCTGACCGCTCGGGGTCTCGCTGAACGGGACAAAGTCGACCCAGCCGGCCGCGGTCACGACGCTGTCGCCGTCCCCCTCCGGGAGGATCGATCCGTGGTAGGGGCCGGTGTCGGCCCCCCAGTAGTTCGACTCCGCGTCGACGGTACGGACCGCGTCGGTCACGAACCGGGCGGAGACGTTCGCGGCGATAAGCGGCTCAACGTCGACTGTCAGGCCGCGCTGCTGGCCGTAGATGTCGTTGTCGACGATCTCGATACCCGTGTCCGTGGACTCGGCGTCGGTGAGCCCGATGGCGCTCGGGAGCGCGTCGGTGACGCGCCGGATGTCGAGCGCACCCGACTCCGCCGCCCGGGTGTGACTGACGCCGTCGGTCCGAAGCACGACGACGGCGTCGCCACCCCAGAGCCGCGCGAATGTGATCTGGCGACGCAGTGTCGAGTCCGCGACGCGGTCTTCGAGCTGTGCCACGGACCCGTTGTCGTCGAGGATCGCTCCCCGGTCGCCCTCGGCCACGTAGACGCCCGTACCGGGGGCGACGTCGTCGATCGCGACCGGGTCGACGTGGGCGTTCGTGTTGAACACGATGTCGTTGCGCTGGACCGTGACGTCGATCACGCCGCGAGTCACGATCCCGTACGCGTTCGCGGCGACGACGTTCTCGGTCACGTCGAGCGTCCCGTTGTGGGTGACCGGACTCGACGCGAGGAGCCCGGCGCCGCCGTTATTCGCGAGGCGGTTGTCCGCGACCTCGACGGCGTTGACAAGCAGATCGGTCGTCACGACGACGCCGTGTCCCCCGCTGTCGGCGACGGTGTTCTCGACGATCGAGAGGTTGTGGGCTCCCCCCCGCGTTCGGACGGCGATCCCCGCGGCGTCGCTCGCGACGACGTCGTTGTCCGACACCACGAAGTCGCTCACGACGCTGCTCTCGATCGCGATCCCGTCGTCGCCGTTTCCGCGCACGTCGTTCCCTGCGATCCGGCCCGTACGGACGGCCCAAGTGCCCAGGTGCAGTCCGTCCTGTCCGTTCCCACGAGCGGTGTTGTTCACAATGCGGAGTTCACCCTGACTCGTCGTCGAACGGACGTCGACGCCGCTTCGGGCGTTGTCCGCGAAGGTGTTCGACCGAAGCGTCACGTGCGTCGAGACGCGCTCGCGCCGCTCTGACTGTCGGATCCGAATCCCGCTCGTCGACTGGGTTATCCGATTTCCGATCGCACGGACCGACGTCTGCGTGCGGGCGGCGACTTCCACGCCCGCGTCGGTGACGGTGAGGTCGGTGTCGCGGACGTGGAGTTCACTCTGGTCGGCCCGCACGGCGATACCGTCTCCTCCGACGTCCGCCATCCGCGTCCCGGCGATCCGAACGCCCGTGACCGTGTCGGCGGCGGCGAAGACGCCTGCGCCCTCGACGTCCCGGATCGTCGAACCGGCGACAGTGAGGCCGCTGACGCGCGTCGACGCCGTCGACTGGGACGCCGCGGGTACCGTGTCCTCACCGACGACGTATGCCGCCCGAGCGCCGTCGGAGAGCTGTGGCACTCCGCCGTCGAGGAGGCTCACGTCGACGGGATAGACGCCTCGAGTGCGCGGGTTTACGACGCCGCCGTACTCGACGAGGAGCCGGTCACGACTGGAGATCCGGACCGTTCGCGAGAGCGAAATATCGACCTGTCTTCCATCGACCGTAACGCCGGTGACCGCCTCACTGAGCGACCGGTCGACGTCACCGTCGCGGTCCTCGTCGAGCCCGATCCGGTCGAGCGTGTCGGCACTGACGTTCTGAACTGAGCTACCGGCGGGGTACCGTAGCCGGAGCGTGTCCGTCGAAACGCCGGCGCCCGGATCGAGCGCGAGCGTGTTCCGCGTCGTTTCGGTCCGCGTCGGGTTGGAAGCGGTGAGTTCGACGCGTTCCGTCACCCCGTTCGACGGGGTCACGTCGATCGCGTGTCCGGTGACATCGCGGATCGTCGACTCTACGAGGGCGATCTTCGGTGCCGTCGGCGTCGCGTCTGTGACGCCGACGCCCGCCGCCGTGAAGTCCCGGAGCGTCGAGTCGGTGAGGCGGACTTCACCAGCTCCGCTCGCGGCGGCGATTCCGGTGGTTCCTCCCCGCAGCGTGGTGTTTCGAAGCGCGAGCCGCGAGTTGTCCGTCCCGTTGTAGCGGATGCTCTCCCACCGTCGGTCCGGTTCCGCCCCCGCAGTCCGTCCGATCGTCACCGGACGGGCTGCCGTACCGCCGGCCCGTAGCGAGCCGCTGACGGTGAGCGTAACGCCCTCCGCGAGCTGCACGTCCGTACCTGGTTCGATCGTGAGCGTCGCGCCCGGTTCGATTTCGACGGATCGGATGACCCGGTACGGTCCGTCTTCGGGCGTCCAGGTCGTGTCAGTCTCGATTGTGGACTCGACGAAGGTGACCTCTGGGGCCGCGGCGGTAGCCGGCGCAGCCGTGACGGCTCCGAGGAGTGCGACGCCCACGAGGAGCATCGCCGCCCACCGGAGCCGAGTGCCACACACAGCGATCTCTCTGTGAATACGATTCGGTTTAGCGGGTAGACGACTTAGTCGTTGGGTTGCGAGGAACCGTCTCGGGACCGAGTCACCACTCGCCGTGCTCATCTGCCGACGGCGACTTTCGATCCGAAATGGCGCCGCATCCGAACCTGACGGTCTCAGCTAGAACGGCGTTCGACAGAGCCGGCTTTATTTAAATGCGTCCCCTCCGTCTCCGTATGCAGACACACGTCGTGCCGGTCGGCTTCGATTACGACCGCATGATCGCCCCGCTCATCCGGGACCAGTTCGACGTCGACCGGGTGATCCTCTTGGAGGGGACGGTCGGCAGCGAGGCCAACGTCGAGTACTCGCGGAACATCGCGCGGAAGCTCGAACAGGACTTCACAAACCTGCTCGGCGCGGAGACCGTCCGCGAGCGACTGACCGACGTGTACGACTACGACGCCGCCTTCGAACGCGCCTTCGACCTGATCAACGCGGAGCTTGATGGCGGTGCGGATTCGGATGACGCGAGCATCGCTGACGACGGCGACGCGATCGCAGACGGCGAGAGCGGCGACGACCGAGAGGTGTGGGTGAACCTCTGTTCGATGCCGCGTCCGGTCTCGTTCGCGTTCGCGACCGCCGCCCATTCGATCATGGTCGAGAGACAGGACGACCGCGACCGGATCCACACCTACTACACCGCCCCCGAGAAGTACCTCGAAACCGAACTCGCTGAGGAGTTGCGGGCGAACCGCGATCTGCTTCAGGAACTGGCGGACGGCGACGGTGGGGGGAGCGTCGAGAGTACGGACAACGCGGACGACGCTGTCGGGGGCAGCGGCGTCGACGCCGACCGCATCGCGGACCGGCTCGCGACGACGACGGACCTGCTCTCCGAGTTCGACGAGCGCGGCACGACAATCGGGGCGAAGCGCATCGGCGACAGCCACGTCATCGAGCTACCCGTCGCCTCCTTCCAGAACGTCAAACCCTTCGAGGAACTCGTCTTGTTCACGCTTGGCGAGCACGGGGAGTTCGCGTCCGTCTCAGAACTGGCCGAGACGTTGGCGGACGACCTCAACGAGGAGTACACCGACTCGTTCCGCTCGAAGGTGATATACAACGTCGACCGCCTCGGCCCCGGCGGAAAGGGGTACATCGAGCGCGAGGAGCGCGGGAAATCCTACCGGACGACGCTCTCGCGAATCGGCGAACTGTGGGTCCGCGCGCACGCCGACGAGGACCGCGATCTGGCGTGATCTCCGGTTGAGGCCACGAGCCACGTCGACCACGCTCGCTCGTCGCCTGCGCGGCGGCAACAGCGACGCCCGCCGCCGGCGGCGGCTCTCGCCTCGGTCCGCGGGGGTACCGTGACCGCCCGCTTTTTATTCGTGGGGCCGGGACGGTTACGGGATGACTTCGGCGGGCGACTCCGATGCGACGACCGGCGGCGACAACCGCGGAGCCGCCGCCATCGACGGCGATTTCGACTTCGCCGTCCCCGCGACCGACCAGTCGTTCGAGAACGCGCTCGCGAAGGCCCGAGACGGAACGCGGCTCGCGGTCGACGATGCGGTCGAACTGCTCGCGACGGGGACGGACCGAGACGGGATCGACCCGGTTCGCAAAGAGGCCGTGTTGGAGGCCGCCGACCGGCGTCGACGCGAGGAAGTGGGCGACGAGGTGACGTTCGTCGCGAACCTCAACAACAACGTCACCACCGCCTGCAACACGGGCTGTCTGTTCTGTAACTTCAAGGACACCGCACACGCCTTCGAGGCCGACAGCGACGCGGAGCACCAAGGCTTCACCAAGACTCCAGCGGAGTCGAGGACGATCGTCGAGGACGCACTCGACATGGGCGTCTACGAGGTGTGTTCAGTCTCCGGCCTCCACCCCGCGCTGGCGCTGAACGAGGAACACCACGAGATCCTCGCCGCACACGACGATCCCGCGAGCGAGGTGAACTACAAGCCCCCGGATCGATACGCCACCGACCCCGGAACCTACCTCGAACAGATCGAGGCGATGTCCGTCGGGGGGATCCACGTCCACTCGATGACGCCGGAAGAGGCGTACCACGCGAAGCGGGGCACCGAGTGGACCTACGAGAGCGTCTACCGCGAACTCTCCGCCGCAGGGCTCGACTCCGCGCCGGGCACCGCCGCGGAGATCCTCGTCGACGAGGTCCGCGACGTGATCTGTCCGGGGAAAATCGGCACCGACGACTGGGTGGCGGCGATAGAGGGGGCGGTGGCGGCCGGCCTCGACGTGACTTCGACGATGATGTACGGCCACGTCGAGACGGTCGAACACCGCGCCGAGCACCTGCAGGTGATCCGCGATCTGCAGGACCGGACGGGGGGTATCACCGAGTTCGTTCCCCTCTCGTTCATCCATCAGAACACGCCACTCTACCGGCACGGCGTCGTCGACGGCGGGGCGTCGCGAGCCGAAGACGAACTGCTCGTCGCAGTCGCGCGCCTGTTCCTCGACAACGTCGACCACGTACAGGCGTCGTGGGTAAAATCCGGCGACGCTCACGGACTCAAGCTGCTCAACTGCGGTGCCGACGACTTCATGGGGACGATCCTCTCCGAGGAGATCACGAAGCGGGCCGGCGGCGAGTACGGCGAGCACCGCTCGTTCGACGACTACGTCGAGATGATCACGGCGATCGGTCGGACGCCGGTGGAGCGCTCGACGGACTACCGGACTCGGCGGCGGATCGATCCCGGGGACGGTCCGCACGGGCCGCGACTCGGCCCGCGGGCCGACGGCACGCCGCTGCTGTCGGACCGATCGTCGCCCGGAACCGGACCAGACGTCGAATCGGCCGGAGCCGACGACTGAACGGACCGCCGATCGCTCTCGCGTCGATGCCTGCCATCGCCTCCCACGAGGGCGACTAATCGCCACGCTTTATTAACCGCCCCGAGTACCCGCGACATGGACCAGTTGCGGCAGTCGCTCCTCGACGCGCCGATCATCGAGAAAGGCGAGTACCAGTACTTCGTCCACCCGATCAGCGACGGCGTTCCGATGCTCGAACCGGAGCTGCTCCGGGAGATCGTCATCCGGATCATCCGGAAGGCGGAGCTGGAGAACGTCGACAAGATCGTCACGCCCGCCGCGATGGGAATTCACATCTCCACTGCGCTCTCTCTCATGACCGACATCCCGCTCGTCGTCATCCGTAAGCGCCAGTACGGCCTCGACGGCGAGGTACCGCTGTTTCAGGAGACCGGATACTCCGAATCGGAGATGTACATCAACGACGTCGAGGAGGGCGACCGCGTGCTCGTCTTAGACGACGTGCTCTCGACCGGCGGCACGATGAAGGCTATCTTAGACGCGCTCACCGACGAGGTCGGCGCGGACGTCGTCGACGTCGTCGCCGTGATCAAGAAGGCGGGCGAGAACGAACTCGACGACACCGACTACAACGTGAAGACGCTCATCAACGTCACCGTCGAGGACGGCGAGGTCGTGATCGTCGACGCGCAGGGCGACGAGTAGCCGCGGTCGCGGAGAGCGAGCCGTCCACCTCGACACCGCGTTCTATTTCCCGACCGGCCGTGCGACGAGCGGTCTCGAAGCGGACACCGCTCGGGAACCGTCAGATTGCGTCGTAGTCCTCGCGGAACGTTTCGAGCGTCGCGGCGAGCACGCCGATGACGATCGGGCCGACGAACAGCCCGGTGAAGCCGATGGAGTAGATCCCGCCGAACACCCCGAGCAGGATGACCGCCGGGTTGAGGTGCGCCTGCTGGTCGATGACGAGCGGCCGCGCGTAGTTGTCGACCATGGCGATGACGAGCACACCGTACACGGCGAGGAACACGCCCGCGGTCACTTGGTCGATAGCGACGAGGTACGCCGCTGCCGGCCCCCAGACGAAGAACGCGCCGACGAGCGGAACGAGCGCGAGCACGGCCATGACGAACGTCCAGAAGACGACGTCCGGGATCCCGGCGGCCCAGAGTCCGATGCCGGCGACGACCGCCTGTAACAGCGCCACGACGATGTGACCGATCACGACTCCGCGAGTCATCGAGTCGACGCGGTCGACGAGATCGGACGTGACGTGCTGTGGCAGCGGGCTCGTCGAGCGAAGCCAGCGCACGAACATCGGTCCGTCGATGAGCGTGTAGTAAACGAGAAACAGCGCCAGAGAGAGTCCGACAGACGCGCGGAGCCCGGTCGTGACGATCCCGCTCACTCCGCCGAACAGCGAATCGATGAGGAGTTGACCGCCCATCGTGAGCAGTTCGCCGACGTCGATCTCTTGTCCGGTCAACGTCTCGATCTCGGCTTCGATCGCGACCACGTCGATGTCGGAGTTTCCCCGCGCGATGTCGGCTAAGTCACGGGCGAACACCCACGAGATGTACGCGACCGGAAGGATGACCGACACGATGGCGGTGAGAATGAGTCCCAGCGCGGAGAGCATGTTCCCGAGCCGACGCGCGAGCGAGGCTCGAATCCGGCGCGACAGGAGCGATCGGAGCCACCGCGAGAGGCGGACGTGGAACGGAAAGAGGATATACGCGAGGATAGCCGACGCGATGACGTACTCGACGAACGGGAGGATGACGAATATCGTCAAAATCGCGACGGAGCCGATGAGCAACAGGAGAAACGACTGGCCGCGGTTCATACCCGTTCCGTCTCGCTGCCGCGATATAAACGTGGCCGCAGCCGGGAGCGCGGGCTACAGTCAGGCGCTCGCTTCGTCCTCGTCGAGCCCCGGTGCGGCGCTCGGGTCGACCTCGTCCGGCTCTTCGGTTTCACCGCCGACGACGGTCTCGCCCTCGTCGGTCTCGACGTACACGTCGTCCGCGAAGCCGGCGAGCGCGTTCTCGTACTCCGCGGTTTCGAGCCGCTCCGGGGTCTCCGGGGCCTCCGGGACGCCGGCAGCCGGCCGAAACGCGCCGAGCGGGTCGTCGATCGTGATCTCGTGGTCGGTGAAGAACTCCTCGTAGCGCCGGTAGTGAGCCTCCAACTCGTCGGCCGGTATCTCCATCATCTCCGTCCAGCCGTGGTTGAAGAAGTCGAAGTTGGCCTGCACGTGCGTGATCTCGCGGGCTTCGGCCTCGGTGAATCCCGTCTCCAAGGCCGCCACGTACGCGACCATCGTCGCGTCGAAGAACCCGTCGAGGTGGTCGCGGCGCTCCTCCCGGCGGTCCTCGTCGGCCTTGTTGAGGAAGATGCTCGTGTGGAGGTCGACGAGCTTGTCGTTCGCGACGTCACCGATCACCGGCGTCGTCAACGCCTTTTTCGCCGCCCAGTGACGGATGTTCTGCCGGATCTTCATACCGTCCGTTGGGACGCGACGGTCTTGAATCTGTGGCGTCTGCGAGCCGAATCCCGGCTGCGTCTCCGACTCGACGCTCGTCTCCGTGATTCTCCGAGCGTGTCGGCGGCGTCGAACTGACCAATCGTTTCGTCGACCACCGCGTGAGCGGTGGTGTGTCACGGCTGCCAGCGCGGATGACAACCCACATTAACCATGAATCCGAACGCCCGCGTATGAGTGATTCGTACGTGATCATCGGCGACGGTATCGCGGGTGCGTCCGCGGCCGAGACGCTCCGCGAGGAAGCGCCCGACGCCGAGATCACGGTTCTCACCGACGAGGGAGAGTCCCTCTACAACCGGATTCTGATCAAGGAGTACGCGAAGGGCAAACTCCCCGAAGCGCCGATCTCGATTCACCAAGAGTCCTGGTACGACGACCACGACGTCGACCTTCGACTCAACACCGTCGTCGTCGATATCGACGTGGAAGCGGACGCCGTCCACACCCACGAGGGCGAGACGTTCGAGTACGACTCGCTCCTTTTGGCCGTCGGCGGAACGCCCCAACAGCTCCCCGTCGAGAACGCCGACGCCGATGGGATTCACCACTTCTGGACGTTCCAGGACGCCCGGAACATCAAAGAGAGCGTCGAAGACGCGGAGCAGGCGGTCATCGTCGGTGCCGGACTGCTCGGCATCGACTTCGCCGCCATCTGCGGTGCACAGGACGTAGAGGCGAAGTACCTCATGCGTGGGGACGCGTGGTGGCGCTACGCCCTTTCGAAGGAGGGCGCGGACATCATGCATGACGCGATGCGGGAGCGGGGCGTCGAACCCGTCTTCGACTCCGGCGTAGACCGCTTCGAGACCGACGAAAACGGGCACGTCGAGGCGGCCGTCGATCCGAACGGCGAGCGCTACGAGTGTGACTTCGCCGGCGTCGCCATCGGACTCAACTTCAACACCGAACTCGTCGAGTCGACACCGATCGGGACCGAAAACGGGATCGTCGTCGACGAGCACATGCGCACCACCGTCGACAACGTGTTCGCGGCCGGCGACATCACTACGTTCAACGATCTCATCCTCGGCGAACAGGCGAAGAACGGCTCGTGGGGGTCGGCCAAGGAACAGGGGACGATCGCCGCTCGAAACATGGTCGAGTACGGCTCCGAGGAGTTCGAGTGGGTCTCCTCGTACTCGATCACCCACTTCGACTTCCCGTTCCTCTCCTTCGGTCACCCGACGCTCGGTGACGAGTCGGCCGAGGCGACGACCGACGACAACGAGTGGCGGCGCGTGGCGCTCAAGGACGGCAAGGTCGTCGGCGGCGTTCTCATCGGTGACCTCTCACCGCAGTCGGCGTTCAAGCAGTTGATGCGTGAGGGGCGCGACGTGAGTGGACAGACGGATCTGCTCATGGAGCCCGGATTCTCCGTCGACGACCTCGCACCGACGACCGAACAGTAGCACGGCGTCGGTCAGGTACCTTTTCCCGTTCGGACGACGTATCCGCTGTATACCATGTCTCGCGGCGCTCCTGACGACCGATCAGAGTCTCCAAGCGAGGGATTCTGTACGTCGTTTCTCGAAGGGAGCACAGATCCGATCCTCTCGGTCGATGCGGACGGTGCGGTGACGTACGCGAATCCGGCCGCAGAACGAACTCTGGGGTACGACGCGTCGGACCTCCTCGGTCGGCGTCTGGGATCGCTGATTCCTGAAGATGTTCCCCGGGCACGCTCGCTCCGCGAACGGCTCGCGACTCCTCCTCGGCTCGTTGATGGGGGAGACGTTGCGATCCCGCTCGGAGCGAGCGACGGCACGGTACAGTCGTTTTCGGCGCGGTTTCACGAACACGACCCCGGAGACGGACCCGTGTACACCGGGGTCTTTCGCGAGTGTACCGATCCCGACCGAGGTCGCGATTTCCGGACGTACCGAAACCTGATCGAACACGCCGGACACGCGATCTACGTCACAGACACCGACGGCACAATCGAGTACGTCAACCCCGCGTTTAGCGAACACACCGGCTACGAGCCAGAGGAAGCCGTGGGAGAGACGCCGGCGATCCTCAACTCCGATGAGATGCCGCCCGACTACTTCGACTCTCTGTGGGAGACGATCCGATCGGGCGGTGTGTGGGAAGAGGAGATCGTCGATCGGAAGAAAGACGGCACGCTGTACCACGCCCACCAGACAATCGCGCCGGTGTTCGACGGCGACGGAGGCGTTTCTCGATTCGTCGCCATCCAGACGGATATCACGGATCGGAAGGCGGCGGAAGGTCGATTGAAGCAGTACCGAGATGTCGTCGAACGGCTCGCCGACCCGATCCTGTTGCAGAACCGCGACGGCGAGTTCGTCCTGCTTAACGAGGCGGTGAGCGAGTTCGCCGGCGTGCCTCGCGAAGACCTGTACGGGGCAGACGAGACTGCCTTCATGGACGAGGAGACGGCCGTCGAGATCGCCGATCGACGCCGAGAGGTTCTGGAGACCGAAGGGCCCGCAGAGTACGAGGTGTCGCCGACGTTCCCTGAGAGCGGCCGAGACGCGACGTTCAGAACCCAACGGTACCCGTACTACGACGGCGACGGCGAACTGACGGGGACGTTCGCGATCTGTCACGACGTCACCGAACTCAAGCGCCGTGAAACCGACCTGACGCGGTACGAGCGTGCCGTCGAGGGGGCGACCGACCTAATCGCAGCTATCGACCGCAACGGACAGTTCCTGTTCGCGAACGAGCAGTACCGGTCGTATCACGGGATCGGCGCGGAGATGGACATCTCCGATCTCACCCTCGCAGATGTCGTCGACGACGAGCAGTACCCCGACGTGAACCGTCAGGTCCGACGAGCCCTCTCGGGGCAGACGGTCGAGTACCGCACGACGCGAACCCATCCGGCTCGGGGAACGCGGCGCTTCGACGCCCGATACTATCCGCTAGGGCACGCAGAAGACGGAGCTTCCTCGGTCGACGGCGTCGTCGGCGTGCTGCGGGACGTAACGGACTCCGAGAACCGCGCTCACCAACTCCGCGTCGTCGATCGCGTGCTTCAGCACAACCTCCGGAACGCGATGACGGTGGTTCGCGGGCGGGCGAAACAACTCGCCGAGTGGGACGATCCGGCGGTCGCGAACGCGGCCGACGACGTGGTCGACCGGGCCGCTGCGCTGCTGTCGACGAGCGAAAAGGCGCATCACATCACCGAGGTGTTGAGCGATCCGCCGGAGACTGAACCCCTCGACGTCACGCGTATCGTCGAGGAAATTGCAGAGGCGGTCGCGAGCGAGTTCCCCGAGGCGTCGGTGTCGGTGTCGACTCCGGACGGGCCGGCGACCGCGTCGGCGACGACGTGGCTCAGCCGCGCCGTCGACGAACTGTTCCGGAATGCGGTCGTCCATCACGACCGGGACGCGCCGACCGTCGAGGCCACGGTCCAGACGACCGAGGACGCGGTTGAGATCGTCGTCACCGACGACGGACCGGGACTGTCCGAGATGAACCGAGAGGTGCTTGAGACGGGCGAAGCCGTCGACGCCCTGTACCACGGGAGCGGTCTCGGCCTGTGGCTCGTCTACTGGGTCGTCCAGCAGTCGGGCGGGTCGGCACGGGTCGAGGACGCAGATCCGAGGGGGACGGTTGTGATCGTCACACTCCCGCGGCCGGTGTGATCGACGGCGATCCGTGACTGCGGGCGCGCGAACCGATCTGTCGGCGAAATATTTATCACCATCTATGATGTGTGTTAGCGTGTGACAATGTGCAATACAGACAAACGGATCCGGATCCGACGCGTCGGCCTCATTCCGGACGATACGCGGGTTCGCCACTTCGACGAACTCGACGAAGACGCACAGGTCGCGGTCAGAGAGCTGGCCGGTCGACCGCAGACCGGGCAAGCTCTCGGCGATCTCGACGACGGCGACGTGGTGAAGTTCACGGACTACTACCAGATCCGCGCGCGCTGACCGCCGAAGCGAAGTTGTTTTCGCCCGCCGCGAGAAACTCGGACCATGGACAGTGGCGGATCTACGGACATGACGCTGGCGTTCGAACTAGAGGCGCTGAAGGTCCTCGCGGACCCGAACGCCGTGTTCAACAACGCCCGACAGTGGACGGAGTACGTCGGGGTCGTCAGCGAGAAACCCACGTACGTCGTCACGAATTTCACCCGCAAGCACCGCGTGCGTCAGGATTTCTTTTCCGGGCCCCGCGGCGTCGAAGAGAGTCTGGAGAACATCGCCCAGCAGTTCGACACTGACCGGCACGTGTTCGTCGGCGTCGACGAGGAGGACGAGGCGCTCGCCGAGTCGACCGGGTGGGAGTTCCTCCACGTCGAGACCGCCGCGGAGGCGGCGGGATGGACCCTGACGAACGACGATCCCGATGAGGAGCCGGCCGAGTCGCCCTCGCGCGACGACTGGCCGTAGCCGAGCGGGGTTCTTCGCGGAACACTGCCCGCCGATACGCGGGGTGTTTTGGGCGTCCGCGGCGAACCGTGTGATATGAGCGACAGCGGCTCCCACGGTCACCACGACGACGATCACGACCACGACGACGATCACGACCACGACGACGATCACGACCACGACGACGATCACGACCACGACGACCATCACGACCACGACGTCGAGACCGTGTCGATCGCGGTGATGACCGTCTCCTCGTCCAGATCGCTCGATTCGGGCGACACCTCCGGCGAGTACGTCGTGACGGCGTTTGAAGAGGCCGGCCACGAGGTCGTCGTTCGCGAACTCGTCCCGGACGAGTACGACAGCGTGCAGGGAACGGTCGATCGGCTTGCCCGCCGAAAGGACACAGACGCCGTCGTCACCACCGGTGGGACCGGCGTCACCCCCGACGACGTGACCCCGGAAGCGGTCCGACCGCTCTTCGCGAAGACGCTCTCCGGGTTCGGGGAACTGTTCCGCCGGCTCTCGTACGAGGAGATCGGCACGCGGACGATCGGGTCGCGGGCCACCGCAGGAATCACCGAAGGAACGCCGGTGTTCTGTCTTCCCGGCTCCGAGAACGCGGTCAGACTCGGCGTCAACGAGATACTCCTCCCGGAGATCGGACACCTCGTCGGACTCGCTGGTCGCGGACGCGAGGACGGAAGTAATGGGACGGACGAACACGAAAGCGACGGAACCGACGAAAGAGACGGAACCGACGAAGGCGCCTCAGAGACACAGTAGGGCTCCGAGACTCGCTGACTGCCACGTCCGTCGATACGAGCGGCCCGTCAGGCACAAAAAATGAGCGGCGGTACCGACGACTGTCGGGTGCGCTACTCAGCCGCGGCGTCTGCGTCGACTTCGTCGGCCTCGTCGGACCTGAGCGCAGCGAACAGTCCGTCCGGGTCGGACCGAACGTCCGCCAGCGTCGCGCCGGCGAGACCGCCGAGAGCCCCACCGGTGCTCGCCGCGTTGCGACTCACCAGTCCGCCGACCGCGGCTCCGACTGCCGCGCCGATGGCCGCGCACTTCGCCCTCGACATCGCGCTTTTGACTCTGGCTTTCATACCATATCGTTCTCTCCGAGACGACAAAAACCTACCGTCGGCTCTCACCGGCCGCTGTTCGGGCGTTGCGTGTCAGACTCCGCGGCGTCGGGGCATCCGTCTACTGGAGTCGTTTCGTCGTCTCCACGAGCGGGTGGCGAGCGTAGTCGACGATCTCGATGTCTGTGATGTCGTCGAGACCCTCTTTTTTCGCGGTTTTGGCCATTCCGAGATCGATCCGCACGTTCGGGACGATGACGTACGCGTCCATCGTCTCGATCCCGTTCTCGTGAGCGGCCATCACTCGATGATGGCCGTCGGCGAGGTGCAACGTTCCGTCGTTGTCGATGACGACGAGGGGTTCCGCGAGCCCGCGTTCCAGTTCGTACTTTCGTCCCTCGAGTTCGTCGGCGTACACCCGCGCCTGCGTCGGCGTCAGGTCGGTGAGCCGCACCTCGCGACGCTCTTCCGTGAGCGCGACGCCGTGGATCTGTTCGAGCGTGCGCATCAGCTTCCCCACCTTGCTCGGCGTCGCTCGCTCGATCTGCGATCGGACGACATCCGTGTTTGAGATGATCCCCACGAGGTTGTCGGCGTCGTCGACCACGGGAAGCCGCTGGATACCGGACCGGAGGATGACGCGGGCGGCGTCGGTCACCTTCATGTTCGGGTGCGCGACGATGAGGTCGTCGGACATCACCGTGAACACGGGCGCGTCGTCATCGGCCAAGAGGAGGTCGGCGGCCGAGACGAACCCCTCGACGGTCCGACCCTGCGTGACCGGGAACCCGTTGTGTCCGTCGCTCTCGGCCATACGGCGCGCGACCGTCCCGACGGTCTCGTCCGGACTCACCGTCTCGACGTCGCGGGTCATGTACTCGTCGACGGTCGGTTTGCCGCTCATCGGCGAGAGTAAGGCCCTCGTGGGTTAAAAAGGGAGGCGCTACCTCGTCACTGCGGACTCGGACTGGAGGGGCCAGAGACGTTGCCCTCCTTGAGCGCCGAGCCGGTGATCGACTTGAGTCGAGAGACGAGCGAGTCCTTCTCGGCTTCGCCCTCCAAGGCGATGTCGAGGACCTCGCTGATGTGGCTCACCGGGATGATCTCAATCATGTCCTCGTACTCGTCTTCGATCATCACGTCCTGCTCGTTGGCCGCGGGGATGATGACCCGAGTGCAGCCGGCCTTCGCGGCCGCCTCGATCTTGTGGGTGACGCCGCCGACGGGAAGCACGTCTCCCCGCACCGACAGCGACCCGGTCATCGCGAGGCTCTGATCGACGCCGACGTCCTCCAGCGCGCTTATCACGGCGGTCGCGACCGTGATCGACGCGGAGTCGCCGTCGACGCCCTGCTGGCCCGCCTGCACGAACTGGATGTGGATGTCCATCTCCGAGATGTTTTCGTCGGAGAACTTCTTGATGATCGCGGAGACGTTCGAGACCGACTCCTGTGCCATCTCCTTCAACTGACCCGTGGCGATGACCTCGCCGGGCCCCTGCGAGGGCGCGACCTCTGCCATCACCGGGAGCATGATTCCGGAGTCTTCACCCATCACCGCGAGGCCGTTGACGCGGCCGACGACGTAGCCGTCGGAGACCTGCAGCTCGTAGTCCTTCCGGCGCTCGATGAAGTCGTCCGCGAGCTGCTGTTCGATGGAGCGCGAGCGCCCCTTCGCGGACAGCACGTGCTCGCGGGTGGTCAACTCGGCGTCCTCGCCGCGGGCGATATCGCCGGCGACACGGACGAGCCCGCCGAGGTTGCGGAACAGGAGGGTGAGGTGGCCCTTCCGGCCGGAGCGGCGCTTGGCTTCGAGGATGACCTCCTCGACGGCCTCGGCCGTGAACTCCGGTAGGCGACCGTCCTTCGCGACCTCTTGGGCGATGAAGCGGACGTACTTCCGTCGCATCTCCGGGGTGTCCTCGATGGTGTCCTCCATGTACACCTCGTAGCCGTACCCCTTGATCCGCGAGCGCAGCGCCGGGTGCATGTTCTCCATCGCGTCGAGGTTCCCCGCCGCGATCATGACGAAGTCGGTCGGGACGGGCTCGGTCTGGACCATCGCGCCCGAGGAGCGCTCGGACTGGCCCGTGATCGAGAACTCGCCCTCTTGGATCGCTGTCATGAGGTGCTGCTGGCTCCGAATATCGAGCGTGTTGATCTCGTCGATGAACAGCACGCCCTTGTTCGCCTTGTGGATCGCACCGGCCTCGACGCGATCGTGGCTCGGCGTCTCCATCCCGCCGGACTGGAACGGGTCGTGGCGAACGTCGCCGAGCAGCGCGCCGGCGTGTGCACCCGTCGAGTCGCGGAACGGCGCGGTCTGCGTGTCCCCGTTGTTCACGAGCAGATTCGGGATCATCGCGTCGGAGCCGCGGTTCAGGTAGCGGAAGACGAGGTAGACGACCCCGGCCGCGATGATGCCGACGAGGATCTGGCCGACGATGATGAGCGCGTAGCCCAACACGACGGCGATGATGATCCACATGAGAAGCGACCGCATCTGGTTGCGCTTGCGCGCCTCCTCACGGTGCGCTTCCACGATCTGGTCGCCCTTCCCGGCCGGGACCGTCCGGACCTTCGGCTTGTTGCCGTCCTCCGGGTTGTGATAGACGAGGACGTCCTGTAACTCCTCTTTCGGGAGCAGCTCGGACATCGCCTTCGCGAGCATCGACTTCCCCGTCCCGGGCGAGCCGATCATCATCACGTGGCGGCGCTGTTTGGCCGCCTTGATGATCACGTCGCGGGCGTGCTCCTGTCCGATCACCTGATCGACGAGGCGGTCGGGGATCTCAAGTTCCGCCGTCGTGTCGATATTGAGCCCGCCCAACAGGTCGTCCTCGTCGGGGTCATCGTCGATCTCGGCACCCTCGACCTCGACCGTGCTGCCGAGCTCGTCGATGCCGCCGCCTTCGCTCGGTTCGGTGTCGTCGGCGGCAGCCCCGTTTGATTCCTCTTGTCCTGCCCCGACGCCGTCGGTACTCGGATCGTTTTCGATGACGACCGTGTCGTCCCAGACCTCCTCCGAGTCGTCACCGGAGTCGCCGCTCGTCGACTCGGCGGAGTCGTCCGGCGCTGACCCGGAGTCACCGGGGTTCCGCGGGGCGTCGTCGCCGTTCCCCGTCGGATCTGAGGGCACGGAATCGGTGTCTTCCCGTCCCTCGTCGTCCCCGGTTGTCGGGTCGTTCGTGTCCTTTTCGTTGCTCATAGAATCGAGTGTCGCTACGGAAAACGAAGAGTCGGCAACTGATATACTTTCTCCCCGCCGGTCGATAGAATGGAATCAGTAGATCGCCACGTTAGTGCGTTTTTGAGCCCGAAAACGCGTACAACGTGTTCTCACGGGGTTTATAAACAAGGGCCGCAGTATATCGATCCATGCGCGGGTTCTATATCGGACGGTATCAGCCGTTTCACGACGGCCACCACCACATGGTCGAGGAGATCGCGGCGGAGGTCGACGAACTCGTCTTGGGGATCGGTTCCGCCGGCGACTCCCACACCACCCGGAACCCGTTCACGGCCGGTGAGCGCGTGATGATGGTGACGAAGGCGGTCGAAGATCTCCCGGTCACGACCTACGTCGTCCCCATCGAGGATCTCGACCGGAACTCCGTGTGGGTGAGCCACGTTCAGAGCATGACCCCGCGGTTCGACGTTGCCTACTCGAACAACCCCCTCGTCGTTCGACTGTTCGAGGAGGCCGGCGTCGAAGTCCGTCAGTCACCGATGTTCCGCCGCGACGTGCTGGAGGGGACCGAACTCCGCGAGCGCATGATCCACGGCCGCGACTGGGAGACGCTCGTTCCCGAATCCGTCGTCAACGTCATCGAGGAGATCGGCGGCGTCGAGCGGATCCGGCGGATCGCAGAAACCGATTCGAACGGCGCGGAACCGTCGGACGAATGAACCGCTGGGAGCCAAGTGGCCCGAGACTCCTCGCGTCTCGTTACTCTCTCGTGTGGGTATCGCAAAACCATGGGCGCTGCAGGATTTGAACCCGCGACAGCTTGGTCCGAAGCCAAGCACTCTATCCAGACTGAGCTAAGCGCCCGTACGTCTGGTATTTTCTGTGGTGGTGTTAAGTCCCGCGATTTTGCGTGGATCCGAGACGAGCGGTATCGACAGCTCCGGCCACAGCAGGCGATCAAAAAGAATATTATTCGTACTGGGTATTGTTTCTGTAGCTAGATGTGTATTGGTCGTACGGCGTCACAGCCGAACGAGCGGCCCGAATTTCTGCAGCTGTCCCCGAGGTACCACCATGTATGACCTCAGGCCGCACTTCGAAGAGGAGGTGGAACTCGGCACGAATCTCCTTTTGACGGGACCACCGTTGAGCGGCAAGCGGTCGCTGATGCTCGACATGCTGGCAGACGGAACGGACCACGGCGACGGTGCCATCATCGTCACGACGAAAGACGGGGGAGAGCGCGTCCTGAAAGATTACGCGAAGCGGACGCCCTACGAAGGCAAACCTGTCGCCGTCGTCGACTGCGTGACCCGCCAACAGGGCGTCAGCGACCCGGGGGAGTCAGATCGGATCAAATACGCGTCGTCGCCGGTCGACATGACGGGCATCGGTATCAAACTCTCCGAGTTTCTACAGGCATTCGGCGACCGCGGCATCGACCGAAACCGGGTGATGGTCCACTCGCTGTCGACGCTGTTGATGTACTCGGACTTACAGACCGTGTTCCGGTTTCTCCACGTGTTCACCGGGCGGATCCAGAGCGTGAACGGACTCGGCCTGTTCAGCATCGACTCTACCGCGCACGACGAACAAGCGATGAACACGATCAAACAGCTCTTCGACGGCGTCATCACGCTCTCGGAGGACGACGAGGCCGAGATCCGATTGGCCTGAGACGCGGTTCGGTTGTCAGATCGACGGATCGAGACGGGGGATGATTTACGGTTCGCCGGCGCGTATCCCGTGGTATGCCGATCACTGACGACGACGCTCTAGACCGCGTGTTCGATGCCGACACGATCGCCGTCGTCGGCTGTTCGACGACGCCCGGTAAAGCCGCCCACGACGTTCCGGCGTACCTCCAGCGACGGGGTTATCGCGTGATTCCGGTGAACCCGTACGCCGACGAGGTTCTGGGCGAGACCGCGTACGACGCGCTCGCAGACGTCGAGGTCGAGATCGACGTCGTCGACGTGTTCCGTCCGAGCGAGGAGGTTCCGGACGTCGTCACCGCCGTCCGCGATCGCCACGCGACACGGGGCGACGCCGGCACGCTCTGGCTTCAGCTCGGAATCAGCCACGACGAGGCCGCGGCCGAGGCGGAGTCCGACGGGATCGACGTGGTGCAGGACCGCTGTATGAAAGTCGAACACGAGCGGTTGCGGGGCTGATCGAAAGACGGATATCGCGCCGCGATCGACCGGACGGAACCGCGGATCGAACACACTTATGCCGCTCGTCCGGCTTCGGAGAGATATGAGCGAGACCGATGCGGAGGCCGACGAAGCGGCCGCGGTGACGGTCGTCCTCCCGGACGGATCAGAACTCGACGTTCCGGCCGGAGCGACCGTCGAAGACGTCGCCTACGAGATCGGCCCCGGACTCGGCCGCGACACCGTGGCGGGGAAGATCGACGGCGAGCTCGTCGAAAAGCACGCCGCGGTTCACGACGGCGCGCAGATCGAGATCGTCACGGACCAGTCCGACGAGTACCTCACGGTGCTCCGCCACTCCGCCGCCCACGTGTTCGCACAGGCGCTCCAGCGGCTCCACCCCGAGGCGACGCTCACCATCGGTCCACCGACCGACGAGGGATTCTACTACGACGTGACCGACGTCGACCTCGACGAGAACGACCTCGACGCGATCGAAGCCGAGATGGACGAGATCATCGCGGCCGACTACGACATCGAGCGCGAGGTGCGGTCCCGCGAGGATGCCATGGATATCTACGCCGACAACGAGTACAAGCGGCAGATCCTCGGAGAGGAGGCCGACGACGAGGAGGTCACCTTCTACGTGCAGGACGGCTGGCGGGACCTCTGTCAGGGGCCGCACGTCGAGTCGACCGGCGAGATCGGCGCGGCCGCCTTACTGGAGGTGTCGGCCGCCTACTGGCGCGGCGACGAGGACAACGATACCCTCACGCGGGTGTACGGTACGGCGTTCGCCTCCCAGTCGGCCCTCGAAGAGCACTTGGAGATGCGCGAGCAGGCCAAAGAGCGCGACCACCGGAAGATCGGCCAAGAGATGAATCTCTTTTCGATCCCGACGGTGACCGGTCCGGGGCTCCCGTTGTATCACCCGCCGGGAAAGACGGTGCTCCGCGAGCTGTCGAACTTCGCGAACGAACTGAACCGCGAGCACGGCTACGAGGAGGTCGAGACGCCGCACGTGTTCCGGACAGAACTGTGGAAGCAGTCGGGCCACTACGAGAACTACAAAGACGACATGTTCCTCCTCGACGTGAACGACGAGGAGTACGGCCTCAAGCCGATGAACTGTCCGGGCCACGCGACCATCTTCGACCAGCAGTCGTGGTCGTACCGCGATCTCCCGCAGCGCTACTTCGAGAACGGGAAGGTCTATCGCAAGGAGCAGCGCGGCGAACTCTCCGGGCTCTCTCGGGTGTGGTCGTTCACCATCGACGACGGCCACCTGTTCGCCCGTCCCGATCAGATCCGTCAGGAGATCGAGTCGGTGATCGAGATGATCTTCGAGGTCGTCGAGACGCTCGATCTGGAGGTCGAGGTCGCGCTGGCGACGCGTCCGGACAAATTCGTCGGCGGCGACGAGATCTGGGAGTCGGCGGAAGACCAACTCCGCGACGTGTTGGAGTCGGGCGGCTACGACTACGACGTCGAGCCGGGAGACGGCGCCTTCTACGGTCCGAAGATCGACTTCGGCTTCGAGGACGCCCTGGGTCGCGTCTGGGACGGTCCGACCGTCCAGCTCGACTTCAACATGCCCGAGCGGTTCGATCTCACCTACACCGGCGAGGACAACGAGGAGCACCAGCCGGTGATGATCCACCGGGCGCTGTACGGCAGCTACGAGCGGTTCTTCATGGTGCTCATCGAGCACTTCGACGGCGACTTCCCGCTGTGGCTCGCGCCCGAGCAGGTCCGCATCCTCCCCGTCTCCGACGGGACGTTGGGGTACGCTCACCGCGTGAAAAACGAGCTGGAGGACGCCGGATTCCGCGTCGAAGTCGAGGACCGCGATTGGACGGTCGGCCGCAAGATCCGCGCGGGTCACGACGACCGGCTCCCGTACATGGTGATCGTCGGCGACGACGAGCAGGAGGCGGGAACCGTCTCCGTGCGCGACCGCTTCGAGAATCAGCGCGGCGACGTCGACCTCGACACCTTCGTCGATCACCTCGTCGACGAGCGCGACGGGAAGCGGACGGAGCCGGACTTCGTCGACGCGGCGTAGCGCCGTCTCGCCTCTCTCCCGTGGTCCGGCGTGGCACACGAACGCTCGTTCCGCTGAACTTTTGACGGTCACCGCCGCGAGATCCGGTATGAGCGAAACGCCGCAGATCGACCGCTCGATCGAGGCCGCGCCCGCGGTCGACGAGCTGACGCCGCCGGACCGAACGCTGATGGGGCCCGGCCCGAGCGACGTCCATCCGCGGGTGCTTCGGGCGATGAGCACGCCGCTCGTCGGCCACCTCGATCCGGCGTTCATCGAAATCATGGACGAGGTACAGGAGCTGCTCCGGTACACGTTCCGGACGGACAACCGGTGGACGATCCCCGTATCCGGCACCGGGTCGGCGTCGATGGAGGCCGCGATCGGAAACCTCGTCGAACCCGGTGACACGATGTTGGTTCCGACGAACGGCTACTTCGGCGGCCGGATGCGGTCGATGGCCGAGCGCGCAGGTGGCACGGTGGTCACGGTCGACGCGCCGTGGGGAGAACCGCTCGACCCCGTCGACGTCGAGCGCGCGTTCGACGAGCACCAGCCGGACGTGTTCGGGTTCGTCCACGCCGAGACCTCGACGGGGGTGCTCCAGCCGAACGTTCCGGAACTGACCGACATCGCACACGCACACGACGCGCTGGTGGTCGCCGACTCCGTCACGTCTCTGGGCGGCGTCGAACTGCGGGTCGACGACTGGGACGTCGACGTCGCCTACGCCGGCCCGCAGAAGTGCCTCTCGTGTCCCCCCGGCGCGAGCCCGCTCACGCTCAACGACCGCGCGATGGACAAGGTGCTCGACCGCGAGGAGCCGCCCAAGTCGTGGTATCTCGACCTCACGCTGCTTGAGGGATACTGGGGCGACGAGCGCTCGTATCACCACACCGCGCCGATCACGAACGTGTACGCGCTCCGCGAGGCGCTCCGACTGGTCGCCGAGGAAGGCATCGAGGCGCGGTGGACGCGTCATCGCGAGGTCGCCGGCGAGTTGAAGTCGGGGTTACGGGAACTCGGCTTGGAGATGAACGCCCCCGACGAGTACTGGCTCCCGAGCCTGAACGCCGTGCGGGTCCCCGACGGCGTCGACGACGCCGCGGTCATCGATCACCTGCTCGCCGAGTACGACTTGGAGATCGCGTCCGGGCTCGGTGACCTCGCCGGCGACATCTGGCGGATCGGCTGTATGGGTCACTCCGCGCGCCCGAAGAACGTCGAGTACGTGCTGGCCGCACTGGAGGACGCGCTCGCCGCACAGGGACACGAGGAGTAGCCCGCTCCGAGCGCGCGATTCGGGCCGCCCGACCTGAACTATTTATCGGTGAAACGCGTTCGATTCGAGCATGGGCGACTCTGCCTGCGACCGACGGTTCTGCCCCGAGTGCGATCTGGCCGTCTCGTGTGATCGAGACGCCTGTCCGGAGTGTGGCGCACCGATTCGGGAGTGAGTTATCGCAGCGTGTCCGCGTACTTATCCCGGCGGTAGAGGTCGATCTCCTGGGCGGTCGACCCCGGACGCGACGCCGCGAAGGCGATCGCATCGGCTATCTCTTCGGGCTCCGTCACGGATCCCGGTTCGAACCGCTCCTCGAAGGGCTCGCCGTCTTCGCTCCCGAATTCGGTGCGGACCTCCGAGGGGTTGATCACGCTCACGGCGACGCCCTCGTCGCCGACCTGTGCCGCGACGCTGTGGGCGAACCCGCGCACCCACCACTTGGTCGCGGCGTAGACGGGATTGAACGGACGGGGGAACTTCCCGGCGAAGCTCCCGACGACGACGAGCGATCCCTCGCTCGTTTTCAGGTGCGGGATCGCCTCTCGTGTGAGAAAGAACGTCCCGTCGACGTTGGTCTCCTGCATCGCCGTGTACGCCTCGTCCGTCATCGTCTCCACGTCGCCGCCGCGGCCGATCCCGGCGTTTGAGACGACCACGTCGAGGCCGCCGAACGCCTCGACGACGGCCTCGATCGCGGCCGCCGAGGTCGCCGGATCCCGGATGTCTCCGGGAACGACGAGAGTCCGTGCGTCGTACGTCTCCTCCAGTTGATCGGCGATCGATTCGAGCTCCGCTTCGCGACGGGCCAGCAGGGCGACGTTCGCGCCGCGCTCCGCGAGCGCGTGTGCGGTCGCTTCCCCGATCCCCGAGCTCGCGCCAGTCACCAAGACCGCCGCGTCGTCGAGCGTCGTCATGTGCGAACGGTCACGCATCGCGGGTATAAAAACAGCGCCGTCGCCCCCGACACCCGTGCCCGCGATCGAGAGTTACTCCAGTCGGTCGGCCAGATCGTGGAAGTCCTCGATGACGATGTCCGGTTCGGGACCCAGCTCTTCGGTCGGGAGTTCCTTTCCGGGGCGGGAGACCCAAGCCGTCGACATTCCGGCGTGTTTCGCGCCCCACACGTCGCGCATCCCGCCGCCGGAGGCGTGCAGCACCTCCTCGATGGGGGTGTCCGTCCGCTCGGCCGCGTGTTCGTAGATCGCCGCGTCCGGCTTGTACGTCTCAACCTCGTGTGCACTGATCGCGTCGGTCACGATGTCGCCGATGTCGGCGGCCGCGACCAAGTGGTCCAACATCTCGGGGGAGCCGTTCGAGATGATGTACACTTCATAGCCCGCGTCGGTGACCCGTTCTATTCCTTCTTTGACGTCGTCGAAGATGGACAGTTCCTCCTCGTACACGACGCGTCGGATCTCGTCGCGGGTATCCTCTGGTACGTCGTACCCGTTCGCTTCGAGGGCGTAGCGGAGCCCTTGGCCGATGAGGTCCCAGAACGGCTCGTAAGCGTCGATGTCGTTCGCGATCATCGAGTACTGGAGATACTGCGCACGCCACAGTTGCGAGACGGCCTCCGCGTCCTCCAGTCCGTCGACGTGGGCTTCGAGCACCGCTTCCTGTGACCCGATATCTACGAGCGTGCTGTACGAGTCGACCGTCACGGTCGAGATGGATTCGTACTCCATGTACACGCTACCGCGCCCCACATGATAACCGTGACGTCCGCCGCTGTCGCCACGATTTATAACTCGCGGACGTGAGCCTCGTGTATGGACTATCGACGGCTCGGAAACACGGGACTGTCCGTCTCCGAACTCTGCTTCGGAACGTGGCGGTTCGGTCGCGAGACGAACGGCGTCGTGGAGACCGGCCGCGAGGAGGCCCACGAACTCCTCGACGCGGCGGCGGACCACGGGATCAACTTCATCGACACGGCGAACGTGTACGGGACGCCGAACGGCAAAAGCGAGAAGTACATCGGCGAGTGGCTCGGAGAGCGCGAGCGCGAGGACTACGTGATCGCCTCGAAGGTGTACTTCCCGTTCGACGGGCGCGGTGAACCGGGACCGAACGACTCCGGACTGGGGCGCAAGCACATTCGGGCGCAGGTCGACGGGACCCTCGACCGGCTCGACACCGACTACCTCGACGTCTACTACATTCACCGCTTCGACGAGGAGACGCCGATCGAGGAGACGATGCGCACCCTCGACGAGCTGGTTTCGGCGGGGAAAGTCCATCACTTGGGGGCGTCGACGATGGCGGCGTGGCAGCTGACCAAGGCGCTGTGGACCGCAGACGTCAACGGCTACGCGGACTTCGACGTGGTCCAGCCGCTCCACCACGCCGGGTACTACGAGGATGTCCAAGAGTACCTCGACGTCTGTATCGACCAGGACATCGCCGTCTGTCCGTACTCCCCGCTAGCCGGCGGGTTCCTCACCGGGAAATACGAGCGTGCGGATCCGGACGACCCCGAGCAGGTGATCGCGCCGGACGGCTCGCGCGCGAGCCTCGACGACCGGTTCGAGCGCTTCTACCTCTCCGAGCGCGGCTGGAAGGTGCTCGACGCGGTCCGCGAGGTCGCGGACGAACTCGACGCGACGCCGGCGCAGGTCGCGCTCGCGTGGCTCACCGAGTGGGACGAGTTCACGTGCGTCCCCATCGTCGGCGCGCGTACCCCGGACCAACTCGCGGAGAACGTCGCGGCGACGGATCTCGCGCTCTCGGACGCGCAGTGGGACCGGATCATGGACGCGCGATACGACCCCGACGGGAACCTCTGGGGACACTAGACGGGAGAAAACCCTCGACGCGTCGCGGTCACTCGCCGAAATCCGGCAGATCGTCGGGCGCGTCGAACTCCGCTTCCCAGTCGATGTAGTCCGCTTTGAGTGTCTCACAGACGATCTGTCCGAGTTCCGTGAGCCCGGCGTTGATCGCGGAGACCGTTCCCCACGAGTCGAGGTCGGGATGGAGGTCGCGCTCCTTCCAGTCTTCGGGGATCCCGGGCGCGTGGTAGCCGACGCGGTCGGCGAAGTCGTCCCAGAAGAAGTCGAACCGGGAGACCAACTCGAGGTCGAGCGCGATCCGCCAGTCCGACTCGTCCATGTCGCTGCCGACGGCCCACTCATCGAACGCCGCGTCCCACGCGCCCTCGCGGAGGAACGCCTCCAGTTCGTCGCGACGGTACTCGCCGCCCGAGACCTCAGCGTCCTCGTACTCGTTCGGGTCGACGGCGGCGAGTTCTGGCGGGTCCGGTGGTTCGACGTCGAGGCTCATGCGCGGCGATCCGCGCCGCCGACGCAAAACGGTGCGGGTCGCGGACGACGATCGCGAGGCCGATCCGGACCTTTTACCGCCGTGCCGACCGGACCGTTCGACATGGATCTTCGAGCAATCGCCCGCAGAACGGCGATCGCCGCCGCCGTCGCCACCGTGCTCGCGCTCGCCGCGCCGTACGCGATCCTGTCGGGATCGGGCTCCGCAGAGCAGCTCGCCGCCTACTACGCGTCCGGGACCGTCGGCGGTGCCGGGATCGTGCTGTTCGCGCTCGTGAGTGCGGTCGTCGTTGGGTCCGTCGAGCGGGGGAACCTCGATCCGGGAACGCTCGCCGGGGTCGCAGTGATGCTCGGGGTCGCGACCACCGCAAGCGCGGCGGCGTGGGCGCTCGCCATCGAGCCCAGCACCCTGTTCCGGGACAACCTCTGGCTGGTGTGGCACGCGCGAGCCGTCGTCGCGCTCTCCGTTCCGATACCGGTGGCCGCCGCGGCGTACGCCCGCGAACTGTTGGCGTAGCCGTTCGCCGATCTCCACCGGACACCTCGAGATATCCGCCGAACGAAAGGCCCTTAAGGTGGAGCCGTGTAGCCAGAAGTGGACTAGGTCGGGCGGTTAGGCCCCGCTCATCACCCGTGAGGTAGTCTTTAGCGGGGACCGAACAGCGGGCGCGTCCGGTCAGACCGGCACGGGCCCCGAGAGCCAACGTGGAAGCCTCGTCCGCCGGGGACAGCGGTCCGTGGCGCCCGCTCGCAGGAGCGGTCCGTCGCGGTTCGTCGGCGACACCGGGTCAGGCGCGGAAGCGAGCAGCCCACCGCCGAACGCCCGTCGCTCGTCGGGTCGCGGGGTGGAGAAGGCAACCGGGACACCCCGTGGCGGAACGCCGGGCCACCCCGCTTGTCCGCCATTCATACGCGATTGTATCGGGTCGGACACAGCGGCGCCTCGGGGAGACGAAACGCGTCGCCAGCGGTACATCTATACTGGTCCGTCTCGACGTTCCGATGGAGTCTACTATGGAAATTTCGGAGAAGCTCCTCTGTCTGTTCAGCGCCGACGTTCGCGAGGAAGACGGCGAGTACGTGGTCGACGTGCCGCGTCGCGAGGTCGAGACCGGGTCGCTGGAGCCGGGCGAGACGTACCGCGTCGCGCTCATCTCTCGGTCCGAATCCGACGAGACCGCCGCGGCGGCCGACCGCGACGGCGGTACCGATATCTCTGCGTCTCGATCGGATGACGGCCCGCAGCCGCCAGTCGAGCCCGGCGAGATGCGGTACGTCGAGATCGAAGACCTCGGTAAGCAGGGCGACGGAATCGCCAGAGTCGAGCGGGGGTACGTCATCATCGTTCCTGACACGGAAGTCGGCGAGCGCGTGAAAATCGAGGTGACGGAAGTGAAATCGAACTTCGCGGTCGGTGAAGTCGTCGACGACGCGGTGTAGCGGTGATCGATCGGCTCGCAAGCCGGTCGGCGAGCGGCGGACAGTCAGCTGTCGGCGTCTGCCGCGCCGTCGTCCGCCAAACCGTTCTCTTCTCGACCCCCCCCGAGCGGGACTCTCGCGTCCCAGTAGGACACCGATGCGATGTAATCGCCGGGGATGGTGTTGCCGACGAGCGTGTCGAGGGCTCGGAACGGCTTCGCGATGGGGCCGGGGAGTTCGCGGTAGAAGCCGTACGGGAGCACGAAGTCGTGCGACTCGTCGGCGAGCGTGAGTCCCGCCTCGCGCAGCATGGCGGCGACCTGTCCCTCCGAGTAGAGCCGTGACCCCATCGGAAGCAGCCACGTGTACAGCGTCCGGAGGCTCCGGCCGTTGAACGTGTCGAAAAACACCTGATCGGCGCTGACCCGACACAGTTCCGCGAGAAACGGCGCGGGGTCGTCCATCAGGTGGAAAAACCGCATCGCGACCACCGTATCGAAGTAGTCGTCCGGAAACGGGAGCCGGGAGGCGTCGCCGCGAACGAACTCGACGGTGTCGGAGAGACCGCCCTTCGCGGCCTTCGCGCGGCCCTGTTCGAGCATCTCCCGAGAGATGTCGAGGCCCACGATGTCGGCCCCGCGGTCCGCGAGCATCGTCGTGAACCGCCCGGTGCCGCAGGCGACCTCCAGCACGCGGTGACCCTCCTCGATCGGCCCGAGAGCGGAGAGAACCGCCGCTTTCTCGCGCCGGTCGATGAGTTCACCGCCACCGGAGAATCGCACGTCCTCGTACTCTTCTGCGACCTCGTCGGCTTGGTACCAGTCCTGTCCCTTCACGTTGTCCGTACTGAATCCCCGACCGACAAAACCGTACTGGATGCGAGCGACGATTCGCGGGTCCCGTGGTACCTGCGTCGTTGGAGATCACCGCTCCCCGAATACTATATTAATCGTTCATGATTGTTTCTGTGCTGAGAGGTGATATTAACACATTATATTATTCCAATCGAATTCCCCTATATGTAGCTAACCTTTACCACTAGGTAGACTCCTCATAAAAGACATGAGTACCAGTCACGCGGAGACCGCCGACCAGGACCGCCTTTCGGAGTCCGAGTATCGCGACCGCCTTCGTGAACTCCCGCCCAGTGCCAAGCTGGTCGCGAAGGTTCTGGAGGGCGACGCACCGCTCTCGCAGGGCGGACTCGCCGAGGAGTCGCTCCTGCCCGACCGGACCGTCCGGTACGCGCTTAACCGGCTCGAAGAGGAAGGTCTCGTCGACTCTCGGTACAGCTTCAAGGACGCACGCAAGCAGGTGTACTACCTCACCGTCTAAACGCTCCCACACGGACGCGCTGTCGCTTACCGCGAGGGACCGGTTCCGACGGCCTCGCACGGAGCCCTTTTTATTCTCCGCCCGACAACGGCTGGTATGGATCTCTCGGTCGTCGTACCGACCCTCAACGGTCGGGATCGGTTAGCCGGCTGCCTCGACGCGCTGGCGGCACACGCGCCCGAGGCGGAGGTGATCGTCGCCAACGGTCCCTCGGCGGACGGCACCACCGGGATGGTACGCGATCGAGACGACGTCGACGTGCTGGTCGAGATATCCGATCGAACGGTCAACGTCGCCCGCAACGCGGGTGTCGAAGTCGCTACCGGCGACGCGATCGCCGTCGTGGATTACGATCACCGGATCGGCGAGTCCTGGATCGACGGCGTTCACAGCGGGCTCGACGAGGCCGACGTGGTGACGGGGCCGGTGACGCCGGTGGCCGCGGACGCGATGGCGTCCGACGCGACGGCGATCACCACGGGCGGGGAGGAGAGCGCCTCCGCCGACGCCGCGGAGTCACCCGACGCTCCCGCGAAGCCGACGGACGCCCCCGAACGGCGGACAATCGCGGGACGCGACGTGACGTACTTCGAGAGCGGTAACGTCGTCTTCCGGAGCGAGACACTCCGCGATCTCGACGGCTTCGACGAGTACCTACGCACCGGCGGCGCTCGCGACGCCGCGCACCGACTCGCGCGGATGGACCGCGACGTGGCGTGGCGCGAGGACCTCGCGGCGGTCGAGCGGCTACCGAGTCCGACGGCCGCCGACGGGGGACGGACGGCCCGCGAGTGGGGGTGGAAGTACCGCGCGCTCTCGTACCGGCTCTGTAAGAATTACGGGGTGCGTCCGACCGTGCTCGCGCGAGCGGGCTCACACGCGCTGACGGACGCGGTCACCGTCGCACGCGAGGTCGTGCGCGGCGAGTCGACTCCGTCGCGATGGGCCGCCACCGGTCGAGACGTGCTCGTCGGACTCACCGGGGGGGGTTCCGACGGACTCGTCGCCCGCCGTCGCGACCGGAGCCCGACCCGCAACCCGAACGGAATCTCGACTCGCGCCGACCGCGCCGTCGCGCGGTACGACATCCGCGACGCCGACCGCTGACGAGGCCGACGACGGCCGGCGATTCCCTTCGCGAGCCGCGGCCGGCGGTCCCCGCGCATTTAACCCCGGGCGTCGTCAACGTCCGCCAACAGATGGGACTCACGAAGCGTATCATCCCCTGCATCGACGTCGACCTCGACGACGACGGAAACGCGGCGGTGTACACGGGCGTCAACTTCGAGAACCTGGAGTACACCGGCGACCCGGTCGAGTTGGCGAAGAAGTACAACGCCGCGGGTGCGGACGAGTTCGTCTTCCTCGACATCACCGCGAGCGCGGAGGGGCGAGAGACGATGCTCGACGTGGTGAACGCGGTCGCCGACGAGTGTTTCATCCCGCTGACGGTCGGCGGCGGCATTCGGACGAAAGCCGACATCAGGGAGACGCTGCGGGCCGGCGCGGACAAGGTCTCGATCACCACCGGCGCCTTAGAGCGTCCCGAACTCATCGAGGAGGGCGCGGCGGCGTTCGGCTCTCAGTGTATCGTCATCTCCGTCGACGCGCGGCGGCGGTACGACGACGCCGGCGAGCACTTCTACGAGGACGACGACGGCGAGACGGTGTGGTTCGAGTGCACGAAGAAAGGCGGCCGCGAGGGAACCGGCGTCGACGCCGTCTCGTGGGCGACGGAGGCCGAGGAGCGCGGCGCGGGCGAGCTCTTCGTCAACTCCATCGACATGGACGGGACGAAGGACGGCTACGACATCCCCCTCATGAAGGCGGTCGGCGAGGCCGTCTCGACCCCTCTCATCGCCTCCTCGGGCTGCGGCGGCCCCGAGGACATGTACGAGGTGTTCACCGAGGCGAACGCCGACGCCGGCCTCGCCGCCTCGATCTTCCACTTCGGCGACTACTCGATCGAGGAGACGAAGGCGTACCTCGACGAACGCGGCGTTCCGGTCCGGCTGTAGCCCACCGAAAAGAACCGATATGGTACTCGAGGCGTAGTAGTGATATCGGAGAGAATTCGTCGTTGTTCTCGTTTGTTCGGTCTGAAACCAACAGTTATTATGCGATCCCGATCAAATTGGTACGTATGTCCACGTCACCGACGCGCGTGCGTGCCGAGCCTCCGGAGCTCGTCTGCAAGCGGACCGACGACGCCGACGCCGACGGAGAGGTGACGTTCTTCGAGCGAGAGCGCGACCCCGACGACCGGACGACCCGCTGGATCACGGTCAGCGAGTCCGACTGCGTTCCGCGCTCGGAGTGGCGGTAGACACGCGTTCCGGCGGCGACGACGGACCGTCCCGCCTGACTCGTTCGGCCATCCTTAAGAGCGGCCCGCCCGGATACGTCCCCATGCACCCACGGGATCTCTCCGATCACTCGCCGTACGTGCCCGGCCGGGGCGTCGAGGAGGTGGCCCGCGACCGCGGGCTCGACCCCGACGACCTGATCAAGCTCTCCTCCAACGAGAATCCGCACGGTCCGAGCCCGGCGGCTGTCGAGGCGATCCGCGAACACGCCGACCGCGTCCACCAGTACCCGAAGTCGTCGCACACGGACCTGACCGCCAAGCTCGCCGAGAAGTGGGACGTCGCGCCCGAGCAGGTGTGGGTCTCGCCGGGTGCGGACGGCTCCATCGACTACCTCTCGCGGGCGACGCTGTCGCCCGGAGACGAGGTGCTCGTCCCGAGTCCGGGCTTCGCCTACTACGCGATGTCCGCGCGGTATCACCACGGCGAGGTCGCGGAGTACGAGCTGGACCCGGCCGACGGGTTCGCCCAAGACGCGGAGACCGTCCTCTCCGCCTACGGCGGCGAGCGGATCGTCTACGTCACCTCGCCGCACAACCCCACGGGGTCGACGATGTCGCTCGCGGCGATCGAGACCGTCGCGGACGCGACCGCGCCGGAGACGCTCGTCGTCGTCGACGAGGCGTACGGGGAGTTCGCCGAGACCGACAGCGCGATCCCGCTCGTCGACGAGCGCGACGACGTGGCCGTACTCCGCACGTTCTCGAAGGCGTACGGGCTCGCCGGGCTCCGCATCGGCTACTCCGTCGTCCCCGAGGAATGGGGCGAGGCGTACGCCCGCGTCAACACGCCGTTCGCCGCGAGCGAACTGGCGTGCCGGGCCGCTATCGCCGCGCTCGACGACGAGGAGCACGTCGCCGAGTCGGTCGACACGGCGCGGTGGGCGCGCGAGTACATCGCTGCCGAACTCGACGCGCCGACCGTCGACTCCGCGGGGAACTTCGTGCTCTCGCGCGTCGGCGACGCCGAGCGCGTCGCCGACGCGGCACAGGAGCGCGGCGTGATCGTCCGCGACTGCACCTCGTTCGGGCTCCCCGAACACGTCCGGATCTCGACGGGCACCCGCGCGGAGACGCGCGAGGCGGTCGAGACGCTCAACCAGATCCTCGCCGATCTCGACCTCGGTGTTCGCGCGTGAGCGGAGACGACTCCGCGGACGAGGGTGCCGATGGGGATACCGACGGCGACCGCGGCCCGGTCGACCGCGTCGCCGTCACCGGTACCCCGGGTACCGGAAAGTCGACGGCGACGGCGCTGCTCGACGACGAGTACGACGTGACCCACCTCAACGACCGGATCAAAGGCGACGACGACCTGTGGACCGAGCGCGACGCCGAGCGCGACACGCTCGTCGCCGACATCGAGGCGGTCCGCGAGCACCTCGGCAACTGGTCCGGCGTGCTCGACTCCCACCTGGCACACCGGTTCGACGCCGACCGCGTCGTCGTGTTGCGCTGTCACCCCGAGACGATCGAATCCCGGCTCCGCGAGCGCGGCGAGTCGGCGGCGACCGCAGAAGAGAACGCCGAGAGCGAGGCGCTCGACGTGGTCCTCTCGGAGGCTGTCGCCGAACACGGCGCGGAGTCCGTCTACGAGATCGACACGACCGACGCCGATCCGGAGTCCGTCGCCGCGGCGGTCCGCGCGGTCGCGGAGGGCGACCGCGAGCCGAGCGCGGGCACCGTGGACTTCATGGAGTACCTCGAGCCCGGGGGGCCGGCCGACAGATGACGCTCGATCGGTACCGATCGGTCGCGGACCGGCTGCTCGGCCCGTGGGTGACCGCGGCCGCGAAGTTGGGTCTCTCGCCCGATCAGGTGAGCGTCCTCGCGTTCGTCGTCGCGATGGCCGCCGGCGGCGCGTTCGCGGTCGGGACCGAGACGTTCTACGTCGCCGGTGCCGTCTGCGTTTTCCTCAACGGGTGGCTCGACCTCGTCGACGGCGCGCTCGCGCGCCGGCTCGACGTCGCCTCCGACGGCGGCGACCTCCTCGATCACGCGCTCGACCGCTACGCCGACATCGCGATCATCGCGGGGTTCACCGCGGGCGTCGACGCCTACGCGTTGGGATTCCTGGCCGTGACCGGCGTCCTGATGACCTCGTACATGGGGACCCAGATACAGGCGGTCGGCATCGGCCGCGAGTACGGCGGCCTGCTCGGCCGCGCCGATCGCCTCGCGCTGATGGGGGTCGTCGGGCTCGTCGCCGCGATATACCCCGCACCGATCGTCGCGAACCACTCCGTCGTCGGCCTCCTGCTCGCGCTGTTCGCCGCCGTTGGACACCTGACGGCCGTCCAGCGGTTCCTCGGCGCGTGGCGAGGTCTGTGACATCCCCCGCCGAGGGAATATTTAAAGGTATCCGGCCGGAACGGGGGGATATGCCCACCTTCGAACTCAATCTCTCGGACGACGTCTACGCGGAGTTCCAACAGCTCGCAGATCAGGAGTTCGTCTCCGAAGAGCAGGCCGCGGAGGATCTCATCGCCTCGGGCATCGAGGCGTACAACGTGAGCGTCGTCGACGACGACCCCCGCGACGAGATGCTCGACGGCGCGGAGAACAACATGTTCGACACCGCACAGGATCCCGGCAGCCTCGAAGACGACACGCTCTAGGGCTCACAGGGCCCCATGCGGCGTCTCCGTCTCCATCAGTACCGCCCGCCGAGCAGTCGGTTCACCACGAGCGCGCTCAACGCGAGCGCCATCACACAGGCGAGCAAGCCGAACGCGAGCGCCCATCCGGCGGCGTCGGAGACGAATCCGACGACGACGCTGCCGGACGCGCCGAGCGTCATGTAGACGGTCCTGACGAGTCCGAACCCCGCGCCGCGTTCGGCGTCCGAAAGGAGATCCATGAACCGCGACTGGACCGGTGCCCCCCACGACATCGCGACGCCGACGAAGCCGACCGCGACGACCGTCGTGGGGAGTCCGAGGCCGAAGCGCGCGGTCGCGACGAGCAGCCCGTAGCCGACGACGCCGGACCCCATCGTCACCATCGCGGTCGCGTCGCGGCCGGTCCGGTCCGACAGCGACCCCGTCACCGGCTGCGTTCCCCCGTGGACGACGAAGTACAGCGAGAACAGAAGCGCCGACAGCGCCGCCGACAGCCCGGCCCCCACTTCGAGGAACGTCGGGAGGAAGGAGGCGGTGGCCTGCCACGAGAACGCGCCCATCGTCGCGAGCGCGGTCGTGTACCGGATCGACGGCCGCGAGAGGAGTTCGCGGAGGGGGCCGAGCGCGATCCGGTCACCGACGGACTGGTCGGGACGGACCGCCGGCGTGGGATGGACCCGCCACGCGAACAGCGCGAACACCGGCACGGCGACGGCGGCTCCGAGGAGGATCCCCGCTCGCCAGCCGTACCGAGACCCGACGAGGGCGGCGAGGGGTGGCGCGGCGAGCCCGGCTATCGGTCCCCCGGCGACGTGAACCCCGATGGCGCGTCCGATGTCGTCGAACTGGCGCGTGAGGAAGGTGGTCGCCACCGAGTAGTGGAGGCCCGCTCCCGCGCCGAGCACCACGGTGAACAGCGCGAACACGTGGACCGACGGCGCGACCGCGATCAGCACCGAGGCGACGGCGGTGGCACCGACGGCCGTCAGGATGACTCGCCGCTCGCCGTAGCGGTCCCCGAGGAGACCGGAGGGGAACTGCGCGAACGCGTACGCGAGCCACATCCCCGAGAGCGCGAGCCCGACGGTCGCGTTCGTCACGCCGAACCGCGACGTGATGTCCGGAACGAGCGGGCTGATGACCAGCCGTGCGACCATCGTCGCGGTGAACGCGAGCGTACAGAGCGCGAGCGCCGTGTGTTTGTACCGCCAGTTCACGGTCGACGTGCGACGGCCCGCCGAAAACCGGTTCCGATCGCGGCCGGCGGAGCCGGGTCTCGGCGGCGCGTCCGATCGCCTGTCCCGGCAATGGGCCGCCTCGACGGGCCGGTCAGACGACGAACTCGATCGGGTAGTCGGTGCAGTTCTCGTACCCGTCGTCTGTGACGACGACGAGGTCCTCGATCCGGACGCCGCCCACGTCGGGGTCGTAGAGGCCGGGTTCGACGGTGATAATGTGGCCGGACTCCAGCTCGCCGCCGCCGCTCGCGAGCCGAGGGGACTCGTGAACGTCGAGACCGATCCCGTGGCCCGTCGAGTGGATGAACCCGGTCTCCGTCTCGGGATCGGTTCGGAACGTCGGCTCGCCGGCTTCCTCGTACACCTCGCAGGCCGCGGCGTGCACGTCCGCTCCGGTGGCACCGGGTTCGACGGCGTCGAGCGCGGCCGCGAGCGCGCGCTCGGTGAGGTCGTACCACTCGCGGAGCGCAGCCGGCGGCTCGCCGACGCAGAACGTCCGGGTCATGTCCGCGTTGTACTTCGTCGCCTTCGATCGCGGGAAGACGTCGACGATGATCGCCTCGTTCGCGCGAAGCGGGCCGGAGCCGCGGTCGTGGGGGTCGGCCGCCTGCGCGCCGCCGGCGACGATCGTCTCGTCGAGCGCACAGCCGTGGCGGAGCAGCGTCACCTCTATCTCCTCGGCGACGCGCTCGCTCGTGAGAGGCTCTCCCTCGTGGAGGAGCGTCCCAGCCTCGCCGCCGGCGGCGGGAGCGTCATCACCCGCCACGTCCGCCTCGGCGAGGAGGTCCTCCGCGGCCCGCATCGCCGCCTCGTTGGCGCGCTGGGCCTCTCGGATCGCGTCGACCTCCTCGTCGGTCTTCACCGCGCGGACGTCGCCGAGCCGGTCGTCGCCGTCGACGGCGACGTCGATCCCGCGGTCGCGGAGCGCGTCCGCGGTGCCGACGGGCGCGCGCGGCGGCATCGACACCGATTCCGCGCCCTTGTCGCGGACGAAGGCGGCGTACATGTCGGCGCGCGCCTCGCGGCCGCCGTACTCGTAGTCGTAGTCGGCGTGACGCTCGACCGTGTCGGCCGCCGATTCGGACCGCGCGCGGCCGTACTCCAGCCCCGATACGAGAAGGTGGACGGCCCCGTCGACGTACAGCGTCACGAACGGGTCGGGACCGGTGAACCCAGAGAGGTACAGCTGGTTGGCGTCGTCTTGGTCGGCGTCGAGCAGATATCCGTCCGTGTCGAGGTCTGCGAGGCGGGCGTCGAGTCGCGTGCGGTTCATACGCCCGGTGCTCGGCCGAGGGTAAAATCGGTTGCCCTGCCGGGCCTCGGGGGAGCGTCAGACGCGCCTCGAAATCGCGAAACGCATATATACTACACTCCGGCTCGCGTCCCGCGATCGACGGTCGGTGTATACCGACTGTTTGGCGCACAAAAAATCGGCATAAACGAGTCGTTCGGCGTGTTCTACGGCGTGTTATCGGAGGTGAAGAATTGGCCAAAGGTTTACGTGTCTCGGAGCCGTATCCACGTGTGAGGACAACCAACCGAGACGCGCTTCTCGGTCCCCTCGTTCCCTCCACCTGACACAACCCAATGAGCGAAAACGTTCGAACGTATACGACGGAGCAGGTACGCGACGAGTCGGAAACCGAATCGGCCGACGAGGAGCTACGCTGCCCGGAGTGTGGCGGCCAGCTCGCGACCGACACGGAACACGGCGAGACGGTGTGTGTCGACTGCGGGCTCGTCGTCGAGGAAGACGAGATCGACCGCGGGCCGGAGTGGCGCGCGTTCGACTCCAAAGAGAAGGACAACAAGTCGCGGGTCGGAGCTCCGACGACGAACATGATGCACGACAAGGGGCTCTCGACGAACATCGGCTGGCAGGACAAAGACGCCTACGGGAAGTCGCTGTCGAGCCGCCAGCGCGAGAAGATGCAGCGGCTCCGCACGTGGAACGAGCGGTTCCGCACGCGCGACTCGAAAGAGCGCAACCTCAAGCAGGCGCTCGGCGAGATCGACCGCATGGCCAGCGCGCTCGGACTCCCCGATAACGTCCGCGAGACGGCCTCCGTCATCTACCGCCGCGCGCTCGACGAGGACCTACTTCCCGGCCGCTCCATCGAGGGCGTCTCGACCGCGTCGCTGTACGCCGCCGCACGGCAGGCCGGCACGCCGCGCAGCCTCGACGAGATCGCGGCCGTCTCGCGGGTCGAGAAAGACGAGATCGCCCGCACCTACCGCTACGTCGTCCGCGAACTGAAACTGGAGATCCAGCCCGCCGACCCCGAGAGCTACGTGCCGCGGTTCGCCTCCGACCTCGGGCTCTCCGACGAGGCCGAGCGCCGAGCCCGCTCGCTGCTCGAAACCGCGAAGGCGGAGGGTATCCACTCGGGGAAGTCCCCGGTCGGTCTCGCCGCCGCCGCCGTGTACGCCGCCTCCCTCCTGGTCAACGAGAAGGTGACTCAAAGCGACGTCAGCAACGTGGCGAACATCAGCGAGGTCACCATCCGGAACCGCTACCACGAGCTTCTGGAGGCCGAAGACGGCGTCGCGCTGAACTGAGCGGTGAGCCCGTCCGGTCGTTTCACGCCCTCTCGTCTCGTGTCACCGCTCGGCTCACTCCTCGCCGTCCCAGTAGTCCGTGTTTGCGTCGATCGGGTAGTATCCCTCTAGCGTGCGCGCTCTCCGACCGCCCGGCGGCGCGCCGACGTACACGCCGAACTTCTCGGAGTCGGGATACACGGTTACGTCCGGTTCCCGCATCGTCGAGACGGCGAGGTACCGAAGCGGCGCGTCGCCGTCGTTGATCACGCGGTGTGCGCCCGACTCCCCGGCCGGGAGCGCGACGTAGTCGTCCGGCCGTAGCAGATGGCTCTCGCCGGCGAGTCGAAGACGGCCCTCGCCCGCGAGGACGTACAGCGCCTCCTCGTTCGCCGCGTGATAGTGGTACGGCCACGAGCGCTCGCCGGGCGGCAGCTCGTAGAGGCTACAGCCGAGCCGTTCGCCGCCGGCCGCGTCCCCGAGCCGTTTTCGCTTCCACGTTTCCGGGCCGTCGGTCGACTCGGCCCATGGAACGTCCGCCGCGTTGATCGGTGGCATGGACTGGCTCTCACGCAGTGGCGACAAAGGTCTTCGCACGGGTCGAGGTCGAGCCGAAACCGCGAAGGGTCGTCCGACCAAGCCGGCGTATGGAAACCACGCGCCACTTCACGGCGACGACGTACGTCGTCAACGACGGTGCCACCGCGCTCCACGAACACGAGCGGCTCGGCGTTCGGCTTCCGCCCGGCGGGCACGTCGACCGCGACGAACTGCCGCACGAGGCCGCGCTGCGAGAGGTGCGCGAAGAGACGGGGCTCGCGGCCGACCTGGTCGCGACCGAGTCGTCAGTCGCGGGACCCAACACCCGCGGGATCCCGGAGCCCGCGCACCTGATGCTCCACGACATCAACGTCCACGAGGACGGGTCCGTGGGACACCAGCACGTCGATCATCTCTACTTCGCTCGCGTCGACTCGCGGGAGATCGCACCGCGCGGCGACGGCGAGGTCGACGCCGACGGCTGGCGCTGGTACACCGCCGAGGAACTGGCGGCGGGCGACCTCCAGCGCGACGTGGTCGACCTCGGCCGGGAGGCGATCGCGACCGTGACCGACGCGTAGCGCCTGCGGGGTGGTCCACCGCGATCAGGTGTCAGACGAGCGTCTCACGGTCCGGAAGCTATATGGGTCACAGCGGGCGACGTACGTCCAAGAATGGACGCACAGCGAAGAGCGGAGATCACCGAATGGGACGCCCGCGAGTTCTCGGACGGATTCGCCGGACTGGCGCGTCTCGTCGATCAGGGGTTCTCCGGCGCGGCGACCGACGGCATGGCGTGGCTGTTCGTGTTCGAGGGCCGCGTGGTCGGCGTCGCTGACGGCGATCTCGACGGATTCGCGGACGCGTCCGGGACCGTCTACGAGGCACCTCACGAGGTTCTGCCGGTCCTGTTTGCCATGCAGGAGCGGGGCGGCGAGCCGCGGGCGCAGTACTACACGAACGACACGTCGCTCTCGGAGGCCGACCGCAAGCTCTCACAGGGCGGTTTCACCGGCTACGTCGAACTGTCGGAGAACGTGCTCTCGGGCGACTACTACGTCACCTACACCGCCGGGGAGTCGATGGCCGCGGCGTACGTGGGCAACTCGCGCCGGCTCGAAACCGGCGACGACGCCTTCGCGCTGGCCGACGACGAGGTGGGGATATACACCGTCTACGAGGTCGATCTCGACGTCCGGGACCTGCCGACCGGCGACGACGCGTCGGACGAGACGGCAGCCGGCCCGACAGACGACGCGCCAGACGACGAGGCGACGGCGTCCGGATCGGCGGCGGCCGGAGGGGAACCGAGCGGGTCGAGTGAAGGGCGGTCGGACGACGACGACGCGGCCGGGCGATCAGCGGCGGACTCGGACGGCTCGACCCCCGATCCCGTCGTCCCCGACCCGTCTGACGGCGACGCGACGGCGGACGCAGACGCGGACGTGGGCACCGACGACGGCGGCGACGATGCTGACACCGCCGCCGACACCGATGGCACCCGCGACGGTCCCGAGAGCGACTCCGACCGAACCGAAGACTCGCCCCGTGGTGCGGCGGCCTCTGATTCGGAACCGGCACGGCGTCCGGACCGATCCGAGACCGAACCGGACCGATCCGAGACCGAACCGGACCGATCCGAGACCGAACCGGACCGCGGCGACCGGACCGCGTCGGATACCGGCGAATCCACCTCGCCGGGAGACGAAGACGTCTTCTCAGAGGAGGAACAGTGGCGCGAGCAGAAGTCGATCCCGGCGCTCGACCCGGAGCAGGCGAGCCCGCCACCGAACCGCGGGCGCGAGTCGGGCGCGACGAACGGCGATCAGGAGAGATCCGTCGAGCCGCGGTCGACAGAGCAGAGGAGTTCGAACCGCGCCGCGGTGGCACAGCGCTCGTCGAGCCGCGGATCGGCCGGACAGTCAGCGGAGCGGTCGACGGCGCGGATCGACGAACTCGAGTCGGCACTCGAAACGGCGAACGAGGCCCGAGAGTCGCTGGAGGCGGAACGCGACAGGCTCGCGGCAGAGCGAGATGAGATCGCGGGCGAACGGGACGAGTTCGCCGACGAGATCGACAGGCTCGAATCCGAGATGTCGACGCTCCGTGAGGAGCGCGACCGGCTCCGCGAGGAGCTGTCGTCCGTGCGCGACCGGCTCCCGGAGAGCGATCGGAGCCTGACGGCGGCCGAGGCCCGCGAGGGGACGAACCTCTTCGTCCGATACGACTCAAAGGGCGGAGCGACGCTCGAAGACGCACACGACGGCGCGGTCGAACGGGACGCACTCCGGGAGAACCTCCGGATCGAACACCACACGAGCTTCGAGACCGACGGGCTCGCCGTCGAGGGTCGGCCCTACGAGGAGTTCCTGCGGGATACCATCGAGTACGGGTTCACGCGGTGGCTCGTCGAGGATCTCCCGTTTGAGGTGAGCGAGACCGGCAGCCAGAGTGTGCTCCGCGACCTGTACGACGCGCTCCCCGAGATCGACCGCGCCGAGATCGGCGGCTCGGCGTCGATTGCGATCCGCGAGGGCGGAGAAGAGACCCGCGAACAGCGACCGTTCGACCTCGTCTTGCGCGATCGGATGGGCAATCCGCTCTTCGTCGCCGACCTCAACGACAGCCGCGACCCGACCGCGGAGGGGACGCTGGAGTCGCTCGTCTCGAACGGTCGAGACATCGCGGAGTCGAACGACTCGTTCGCGGCGGCGTTCGCGGTGACGGAGAGCTTCTTCGAGCCGGGCGCGTTAGAGACGGCGAGCGACGCCGTCGGCGGCGGGCTGTTCAGCCGGTCGAAGCGGGCGAGCTTCGTGAAGCTCTCGCGCAAGCGAGGGTATCACCTCTGTCTCGTCGAGGCCCGCGACGGCGGCTTCCACATGACGGTTCCCGACCTCTGAGTGGCGCAGAATCGAAATTGGAGACGGAGGCGAAATTCGTGGTGACGCAGCAATCGGGACAGTACGCGACAGTCAGTTCAGTTTTCCAGTTCGGCGGCGTCGTCGATACGCATGGAGCCGAGCTTCTCGACCGTCTCGTCGAGCTTCTCGTCGAGTTCATCGACGAACTCGTGGGTCCGTTCGGTCGTGATCGCGCCCTGACTGGACGGTTCGATGAGGTTCTCCTCTTCGAGCACGCGGAGCGAGTAGCGAACCTTGTGGTGCGGGTAGCCCGTCTCGTTCGACATCTTGACGATGCCGATCGGTTCGTTTTCGATGACCATTCGCAGGACCTGGAGGTGTCGTTCCAGCATGTCTACCTCCTTCTCTAGTCGATCTATCATGGCACATGTTAACTTGTCATGCCCCCGTTTAAAAGTTGCTGTCGGGAGCCGCGCCCAATCGCTCGATCCGCCGTTTGACGTGGGGGGAGTTAACGTGTTCGATCGCGGAACCACAAAGCGCGTATGAGACGACGCAAATGAGGGCGGATACCCGTCGTCGACCGCAGAATCTCCGCGACGCGTCGAGAGGTGCGTCGAGCGCGGTGGACGCGACAGCGACGGGATTCGTACACGAACAGCCACAGAACTTCGATCGAACGGCGCGAGCGATCCACGTTCGTGCCTCGTTTTCGTCCGTGGACCGTAATCGGTTTTACCCCCCGCAGGGAACACAGCGGTCGTATGACACTCACCATCGTCGGCTCCCAGCTGGGTGACGAGGGCAAGGGCGCGCTCGTCGACCGGTGGGGAGGGGACGCGGACGTCGTAGTCCGTTATCAGGGCGGCGACAACGCCGGCCACACCGTCGTCGAGGGCGGCACGGAGTACAAGCTTTCGCTCGTACCGAGCGGCGCGGTCCGGGGGACGGTCGGCATCCTCGGAAACGGCTGTGTCGTCAATCCGCGGACGCTGTTCACCGAGATCGACGACCTGCGCGAGCGCGGGCTCGACCCCGACGTGCGGGTGGCCCGGCGCGCGCACGTCATCATGCCGTACCACCGCGTGCTGGACGGGATCGAAGAGGAGGTCAAAGCCGACGACGACGCCGGCGACGAGGTCGGCACGACCGGTCGCGGCATCGGCCCCACCTACGAGGACAAGGCCGGCCGCCGGGGAATCCGCGTCGCCGACCTGCTCGACCCCGACGTGCTCCGCGAGAAGCTGGCGTACGCCGTACCGCAGAAGCGCGCAGTCGTCGAGGACGTGTACGGGCTCGACCTCTCTAGTGACGATCGCGCCGAGGCGTTCGACGTCGACGCACTCCACGAGGAGTTCAAACGCATCGGTGAGCGGCTCGACGACGAGGGGATGACGGTCAACTGCTCGGATTTCCTCAATCGACGCCACGCCGCCGGCGATGAGATCCTCTTCGAGGGCGCACAGGGGACCCACATCGACGTCGATCACGGCAACTACCCGTTCGTCACCTCGTCGAACCCGACTGCGGGCGGGGCGGCCGTCGGCTCCGGACTCGGCGTCACCACGGTCGGAGACGGCGAGGTCGTCGGCATTGTAAAGGCGTACCTCTCGCGGGTCGGCTCCGGACCGCTCCCGACCGAACTCGACGGCGACGCCGACGAGGAGGCGCTCGCCGACGACATCCGCGAGAAGGGCGGCGAGTTCGGGACGGTCACCGGCCGCCCGCGGCGGATCGGCTGGCTCGACCTCCCCATGCTCCGCCACGCCGCGCGCGTCTCCGGGTTCACGGGCGTCGCCGTCAACCACGTGGACGTGCTCGCCGGGCTCGACGAGCTGAAGGTGTGTACGGCCTACGAGCTCGACGGGGACGAACTGGACACGGTACCCACGACGACCGACCGGTGGGAGCGCTGTGAACCGGTCTACGAGACGCTCGACACGTGGGACGCGTTCGACTCGGCCGCGGTCGCCGAGGAGGGGTACGACGCGCTGCCCGAGGCGGCCCGAGAGTACCTCGCGTTCGTCGCCGACGAGATCGAGACGCCGGTGTACGCAGTCGGCGTCGGCCCCGACCGCGAGGAGACGGTCGAACTGACGAATCCGTTCGACGAGTAGTCCGAGAGGGTCCGACCTACCGCGGATCGATGTCGTTCAGTTCTCTCAGGTCCTCGTCCGTCAGTTCCAGCCGCGCGGCTTCGAGGTTCGAGTCGAGGTGATCGACGCTGGAGGTGCCGGGGATCGGCAGCGTCACCTCGGAGCGCCGGAGCAGCCACGTGAGCGCGACTTGGTGTGGAGTCGCGTCGCGTCGCTCGGCGACCGAGTCGAGCACGGATCCGGCCTCGTCTTCGTCGACCGCGTACATCGGTCCCCACGGGATGAACCCGATCCCGCGGCTCTCGCAGGCCCGAAGGACGGCCTCCTCGTCGCGGTTCCCCACGTCGTAGCGGTTCTGCACGGTGGCGACGTCGACGATGTCGAGCGCGGTCTCAAGCTGCTCGACGGAAACGTTCGAGAGGCCGATCCGGTCGATCTGGCCGGCGTCTTTCATTTCGGCGAAGGCGTGAACGGACGCCTCGAAGTCGGCGTCGGGGTCGGGGCGGTGGTACTGATACAGATCGATCGTGTCGACGCCGAGCCGGTCGAGACTGCACAGCACCTGGTTTTTGAGGAAGTCGGGATCGCCGCGGGGGAGCCAGTCGCCCTCGCGGTTGCGGAGCAGCCCGGCTTTCGACGCCACGAGCACGTCGGAATCGTCGGCGATCTCCTCGCCGATCAGCCGCTCGGAGACGCCCGGACCGTAGGAATCCGCGGTATCGACGAAGTCGACGCCCGACTCGACCGCGCGCCGGAGGACGCGCTTCGCCGCCGCCTCGTCGTCGGGGGCGCCGACGATGTCCGCGCCGGTGAGTCGCATCGCGCCGAAACCGAGGCGGTTGACGGTCGCGCCGTCGTCGAACTCGAACGTGTCGCTCGCGTTTCGGATCTGGGGAGCCATCGTCGGATCGAGGCGCGCCACGCAAAAAGCCGTGGGGGTAACGGAAGGGACGCGACGACGCCCGAGATGGGACGCCGCCTCGTGCCGATGTCGGCAACCTTTATTCGGCCGCGACCGAACGCTAACCCGACTATGGCAGACATCGAGACCACCACCGTCTCCGAGGACGGGTACGCCTGCACGAGCCAGGTCGGAGACTTCGACTTGCAGATCGACGCGACCGACGAGACGGGGCCAAACCCGAACGCTGCGCTCGTCGCGACGTACGCCTCCTGTTATCTCCCCGCATTCCGCGTCGGGGGCAGCCAGCGGGGCGAAGACGACCTCGGAAAGGTACAGATCGACGCCAGCGCCGACCTCGACGACGACGACGATCTCGAGGCCATCGCGTTCGACGTCCACGTCGAGGCCGACCTCGACGACGAGACGGCCGCCGACGTCGCCGAGCGCGCCGAGGGGATCTGTCACGTCCACAGCGCCCTGCGAGAGGGACTCCACGCGGACATCAGCGTCTACCCGAACGCGTTCTGAACGTCGGACGCGCCCTGCACTCCCGTTTTTGCGGACGAGACTACGGTCGATCCACGCCGGTGAACTCGAACCGAGCGCCGCCCGACTCCGATGCCGTCAGCGTCACCTCCCACCCGTGCGCCTCGGCGATGCTCTCGACGATCGCGAGCCCGAATCCGGTTCCCGTCTCCGATGTCGAGTACCCGCTCTCGAACACGGCGTCGAGACGGTCGTCGGGGATCCCCGGTCCGTCGTCGGCGACGTAAAATCCGTCCGGGAGGTCGTCGATGACGACTCGGGACCCGCCGTGTTCGGCCGCGTTCCGCAGCAAGTTCCCGAGGAGTCGTTTGAGTCGACCGGCGTCCGCGAACAGCGCTTGGTCGGCCTCGACCGCGACATCTATCGACACGCCGGATCCGGCGTCGGGTTCGCCGTCCGTCGAGACCCCGTCCGGGAGAGCGACGTCTCCGTCTGTCGACCCGTCGGGGACGTCGACCGGACTGAATTCGTCTTCGGCGTAGCGGGTCGCCAGCTCGCGGAGATCGATCGCCTCCACGTCGTCGACCGCGTCGCCCTGTCGCGCGAGCGTGAGCACGTCCTCGATCAGCCGTTCCATCTCGTCGAGCGCGCGCTCGCACCGCTCGTAGTAGTCGTCGTTACCTGTCTCCATGGCGAGGTGCAGGTACCCGGAGAGAACGTTGAGCGGGTTACGGAGGTCGTGTGAGACGATACTGGCGAACTCATTCAGGCGTTCGTTCTCTCGTTCGATCCGCCGTTCGTACGCCTTCCGATCGGAGATGTCGCGGCTGCTGGCGAGGAACCGCGACTCCCCCTGCACGTCGATGCGGCGGACGTGAACTTCGACGGGGAGCGACGTGCCGTCGGCCCGGCGAAACGTCGTCTCCAGCCGGACCGTCTCGCCGGTCTCCAGCCCGTCCCAGACATCGAACGCCTCCGTTCGGTCCATCTGTTCGTCTATGTCCCAGACCGCGAGTTCGACGATGTCCTCGCGGCCGTAGCTGAGTTCGGCGAGCATCGCCCGGTTCGCGTCGACGATCTGCCCCGCTTCGTCGTGGATGTCTATCATGTCTGGAGAGCCCTCATACAGCGCCTCAAGCCGCGCCGAGGTCCGTTCGAGCCGCCGCTGGCGGCGGCGCTCGTCGGTCACGTCGCGGGAGATGCCGAGAACCCCGTCGAACTCGCCGTCGATGAGGAGGCGCTGCAGCTCGAAGTCCACGATCGCTCCCGATCGGTCCGGGAGGTCGAGTTCGACCGTTCCCGACAGGGTTTCGCGGGCCCCCTCGACGAGTTCGGTGAACGGATCCCCGTCCGCCGTCTCGCGTATTCGGTCCACCAGCGGGCTCGGTCGGCCGGTGAGTTCCACGGGGGACACGCCGTGGGTCGACGCGACGTAGTCGTTGACCACGGTGAACCTCCCGTCCGCGTCGTACTCACAGACGCCTTCGGGAAGCTCGTCTATCAGTCGTCGATACCGTTCCAGCGCGCGTTCGCGTGCCTTCTCCTCGGTCACGTCGAGGTGGATTCCGACGGCGCGCACCGGCTCCCCGTCGTCGTCGCGCTCGACGACCCGTCCGCGATCGCGGATCCACAGCCAGTCACCGTGATTCGAGCGCAACCGGTGATCGAACTGGTAGTACTCGGTCTCCCCGTCGAAATGCGCCTCAAGCGCCGCCCACACGGAATCGAGGTCGTCGGGGTGGACGCGGTCCTCCCACTCCGAGAGGTCGAACGTGATCTCCGACGGATCGTGATCCAACATCTCCGCCCACCGGTCGTCGAACCGCACCTCGTCTGTACGGAGGTCCCAGTCCCAGACGCCGACGTCGGCGCCCTCGACGGCGAGCCGGAGGCGGTCGGACAGCTCCCGCAGCTCTCGTTCGCGCTCTTTCCGCTCGGTTATATCCCGAAAATACGCCGACAGACCGGTCACGGAGGGGTACAGGTCGATCTCGAGATCCGCGTCGATCAGGTCGGCGTGGTACTCGACGGTCGTCGGCTCTCCCGTCACCATCGCGGAGCGGAGTTCCGATTCGAGCGCCGTCCCGTCGAGCCCCCGAAAACAGTCCCAGATCCGCCGGCCGAGGAGTTCTTCCGCGTCTCGGTCGAGGAGGTCTGTCGCGTGGTCGTTGAGATACGTCAGCCGCCAGTCGTCGTCCAGCCCGCAGAAGGCGTCCGTCATCCGATCGAGGTGGTCGGCGAGCCGTTGCTCGGTGCGTGCTCGTGACACGGCGTCGTCGATTCGAGACGCGAGCGTTTCGAACGGGTCCGAGAATCCCCCCTTCGGAACGTACTCGTCGACCCCGGCAGAGACGGCCTCGCTCGCGACGGTCGCCGATCCGTCCTCGACGAGAAGTACGAACGGCACGTCGCCGTGTCGGTCGCGGACCGCGTCGAGCAGGTCTACCCCGTGGCCTTCTGAGAGGTCGTACCTGCTGACGACGCACTCGAACGGCTCGCAGTCGAGCGCGTGCAACGCCTCGTCCGGGCCCGCCACCGCCGTGACCGCGAACCGATCGTCGCGTCGGCCGATCGCCGTCGCGGTCGCGTCTGCCGCGTCCACGTCAGCGGCCACCACGAGGACGTCGATCGTGGCGCTTGACGCCGACATGTCTCCCACCGACACCCCCTCGTCTCGTTCCGTCATTCGATAGTGTCTATGAGACTCGAAATGATAATCGTTCGCATATATCTCCCCGACGGCGATACGTCCGGACTCGAGCCCGCTCGGATCACCCGCCGGCGTACGAGACCACGACGCTAGAGGCGGCGTATCCGACTGCGGCGACGACGCCACCCGCGACGAGCGCGAGCACGAAGTCCCGACCGACGACGTACGCGAGAAGGAATCCGACCATGCCGGCTCCGTTCGCACACAGGAGTCGGAGCGTCCGATAGTTCGGCTTCCGAGGGATCACACGCGAGGTACGAGACGATCTTATAAAAGGACACGCGTCGCACTGCCTCACTGGCCGCCGACGGTCGTCACTGACCGCCCGTCTGCAACGGGAAGTCACGACTCGCCGGTCCGCACGTTTAGGGGCGATGCCGCGGCCACGGTCGCCATGCGACGGCAACGGGGCACCGACGGACGACGGGCGATCGGCCGGCGGCGGGCGGTGGGCCAGCAACGCACGACCGGTCGGGAGCCGACGGCCGATCGGAGTCGGCGGGGGTGCCACCCGCGGGCGCGACGGTCACGAGGGGGAGCCGACGGTAACCGGCGAGGTGAATCGAACCGATCGGAGGCGTCCGATCACCGCCCGAAACCGTCCCGGCGGACGCGCTCGGGGAACCGGACGGCCGGCGGTGCGCTCGGACGCTTCGGTCGTTTCGGGCGGACAGTGGGGTGTGTGCTCGTCCTGTTGGGGGGGACGGTCCCGCCGCTCATCGGCCTCGTCCCGCTTGCGGTCGTCGCACTTCGCGGCGACATCGCCGGAACCGCTGCGATGGGGGTAACCGACGACTTGGTGGCGGAGATCGGTTCGGGGGCCGTGGACCCGGCGGCGCTATACCCGTTCTGGGGCGTCGCCCGCGAGTGGTCCATCGTCGCTGCGGTAGTTCTCGCGTGCGGATGGTGGGCGGTCTGTGCGGTGACGGCCGCTCGGGTCGCCGCGCAGATCACGGCGCTGCGCTCGTGAGCCGTCGATCCCCTCGTCGAGCGGTCTCTCGCAAACGAACGGTTTTTGCGTCGACCGACGGGAGGGGACGTATGGACGAGGACACCCGCGGTGACGGCGGAACCGAGCGCGCGGACGGCGAGCCGACCGAGGACGTCGCGCTCGATCCGTGGGGCTCGGCGTCGGTCGGCGACTACGCGGACCTGTTCGCGGAGTTCGGCATCGAGGCGTTCGACGACGTCGCCGGCGACGTGATCGACCCGCACTACCTGATGCGCCGCGGCGTCATCTTCGGACACCGCGAGTACGACGCGGTCGCGGAGGCGATGGCGAACGACGAGCCGTTCGCGGCGCTGTCGGGGTTCATGCCCACGGGCGATCCGCACATCGGCCACAAGCTCGTGTTCGATGAGATCATCTGGCATCAAAAGCAGGGCGCGGACGCCTTCGGACTGATCGCCGATCTGGAGGCGCACTCCGCGCGAGGGATGTCGTGGGACGAGATCGACGAGCACGCCCGCAACTACCTGTTGTCGCTCCTGGCGCTCGGATTCGACGCCGAGGACGGAGAACTCTACCGTCAGTCGGACAACCGCGCGGTCCAAGATCTGGGGTTCGAACTCGGCTCGAAGGCGAACTTCTCGGAGTTCGAGGCGATATACGGCTTCGACGGCGAGACGAACATCTCGCACATGCAGAGCGTCGTCACGCAGACCGCCGACATCCTCTACCCCCAGCTCGTCGACGAGCCGAAGCCGACCGTGATCCCGGTCGGCCCCGACCAGGACCCGCACGTCCGGCTCACTCGCGACCTGGCGACTCGCGTGCGCTACTTCAAGGTGACCGAGGCGTTCGCGAGTTTCGAACTCGACGACGACGAGCGACAGCTGGTCCGGGCCGCCTACGACGCGCTCGCGGACGGCAGCGACGCCGAGGTAGACGACGGCGGGGCCGACGTTCGCTGTGAGGACGCCGCCGCGTGGCTCGCGGAGTACGAGCCGCCGGAATCAGTCAGCGACGCGAAAGCCGGTACCCTCGACAAACTCCGCGCGGGCGGTAAGGAACCGCTCCGTCCCCGCGTCCGCTTTTTCGACCGCAACGCCACCGACGAGGCGTTCGAGGCGCTGATCGAGGCCGTCGACGGCGAGAAGCGCGTCTTCGAGGGCCACGTCGACGCGTTCGATCTCACCCGGAGCGAGGCCGAGTCGCTGGCGCGCGAGATCGAGATCGACCACGGCGGATTCGGCTTCCGGCAGCCCTCCTCCATCTACCACCGGTTCATGACCGGGCTCACCGGCGGGAAGATGTCCTCGTCGGTCCCGGCGAGTCATATCTCGCTTCTGGACGACCCCGACGAGGGCTACGAGAAGGTCCGGGCGGCGACCACAGGAGGACGAGACACCGCCGCCGAACAGCGCGAACTCGGCGGCGAGGCCGACGAGTGCCCCGTATACGAGCTGTACGCCTACCTCCTCGCAGGCGACGACGACGAGCTGACGAAGGAGGTGTACTCCGAGTGCGTCAACGGCGAGCGACTCTGTGGCGGCTGCAAGGAGCAGGCCGCCGAACTCATGCGCGAGTTCCTCGAAGATCACCAAGAGAAGCGAGCGGAGGCGGAGGCACTGCTCGACGACCTCGACATCGACCTCGACTCGGACCGGCGCGGAACCGGTGGCGAACACTAGACAATACTCGATTTCGAAATTGAATTGTTTACGTCCGCTGCAGATCGGCGTCGAATTAACTGACGGATTACTCACGGCGTAGTTAATTTCAATTTGCGGTTCTCGAAAACATTATGCGGGGCCGCGCTCGAATAGGAGGTATGACACGCGTGGGCGTCAACGGGTACGGCACGATCGGCAAGCGGGTCGCAGACGCGGTCGCGGCCCAACCCGACATGGAACTCGTCGGCGTGACGAAAACGAGCCCCGACTACGGTGCGGAAGCGGCGATCCGACGGGGGTACGATCTGTACGCCGCGATAGACGATCGCGTCGACGAGTTCGAGGCGGCCGGGCTCACCGTCTCGGGGACGCTCGCAAACCTGCTCGACGCGGTCGACGTGATAGTCGACTGTGCCCCGTCGGGGATCGGAGAGCGGAACCAGCCCGTCTACGAGGCACACGACACTCCCGCCGTGTACCAGGGTGGCGAGGACGCGGACATCGCCGACGCCTCGTTCAACGCCCGCGCGAGCGGCGACGAGGTCGTCGGTGCCGACTCTCTTCGCGTCGTGTCCTGTAATTCCACCGGGCTGTCACGCATTCTCGCGCCGCTCGACGAGGAGTTCGGTGTCGAAAAATCACGCGTCACGCTCGTCCGACGTGGGGGTGACCCGAGCGAGACCGACCGCGGTCCGATAAACGACGTGATCCCGGACCCAACGACGATTCCGTCACACCACGGGCCGGACGTCAACGAGATTCTGCCAGACATCGACATCGACACCGCCGCCCTCAAAGCACCCATGACCGCGATGCACACCCACAGCGTCAACGTCACTCTCGACACGGAAACATCGGCCGAGGCCGTCCGAGACCTGCTTTCAGAGCAGTCTCGTGTGTTCCAGATACCCGAGCAAGCCGGGATCGACGGTGCCGGAACGCTCAAAGACTACGCCTCCGATCTGGGGCGTCCGCGAGGCGATATCTGGGAGAACTGCGTCTGGGAGAAATCGGTGAGCGTCGAGGGGCGAGACCTGTATCTGTTCCAGAACGTCCATCAGGAGGCCGACGTGGTCCCCGAGAACGTCGACGCGATCCGAACTATCGCGACGGACGTGTCCCGTTCGGAGTCCGTCGCGCGGACGAACGAGGTCCTCGGTGTGGGATTCGACAGCCTCCTCGCCGACGGGGGCTCCGTTCAGGCACCGATGACGGCAGACGACTGAATCCGAGTCCAGTTCCAAAAGGAAGTCGCTACGGCGGCACAGCGCCGTCGGTTTCTGCTCGCCGTCTCGCCCGTCGGATCTACGCCGTCGGCGTCGTCACGAGAAACGTTCGCCCGCCGCGCCGCTCAAGGTGGACCTCGCTCCCGCGAACGCGATTGGCTCGGAGCCGGTCGACGATCCGATCCGTTTGACAATCGGTGACATCCACTCGCGTCGCCGTCGCGTACCGCGGTCGATGATGGCTGCTCGCGCTCATATCTCTTGTGACGGCCGCAGTGCCCCTATAAGCGAGCCATCCGCGGAGTGAAACTGAAAGTGGTCGCATCGAAGCGGTCTCACGGCGGTGGGAACTCCGGCAAGTCGGTCGTCCCGACTATCGATGAGACGCGCCGTCGTCATCTGTGACGACGCGGACCGCAAAGTAGCTGTAGCCGCCGTACGCGACGTCGAGTGCCCCGATCCACCAGTTCCAGCGATCGACGAGCGACATCCCGTCTGGAGCGTCCTCGAGGTTCGCGATCACCTCGGAGGCGGTGAGTGCGTGTCCGCGATCACGGGAGGGTTGCTCGGAGTCAGCGAGATCGATCGCCGCGCGGGCGACGGTTCGCCTCGCTTCCGGAGTTCCACCGAACGTATCCGCCAGCTCCCTCACCAGCCTCCGTCTGTCCATACTCGTGATACGCGGTGGCGGTACTTGAGTCACAGCCGCGCCGCGAGCGCGAGAAACAGGAGGCTGACGGATGCAGTCAGGAGGGTCAGAGGCAGCCCGGCCGCCCCCTCGTCGGACGCGGCGGCGATCACGGCAGCGATAACGGCGGCAATTCCGAGGGCAACAGAACGGAGCCGGTCGTGCCTGACCGGTTCCCACACGACCGTGTCGGTGGCCGCGCCTCGGCTTCGGTGGTCCCGTCACGCGACGTCGGGACGGAGCCGGTTCGCACGCTCGTCGGCGGGGTGCTCCGTCCGGAGTGCATACCGCCCCTCCGAGTCGAACCGTCATAAACCGTCGTCGAGGCGTCGCTGTCGACGTCGGCGGTGAGCCCGGAGAGCGTTGACGCGCCGGCCGCCGGACCGCGAGAGGCTTTTGTGCTCGCCCCGTGGAGTGACTGTATGACCAACTGGCGCGCGGTCGGCTACGGGTTCGTCGTGATGATCGTCGCCGGGCTGCTCGCGACGTTCGCTCCGATCGTCGGTCACGTCGGAGCGGGGTTGATCGGGGGATTCGTGGCCGGCTATGTCGCCGGCGGCGGACTCGGGTCCGGCCTGTGGCACGGCCTGCTCGCGGGCTCGGTCGGCGGGGTCGTTGTCACGCTGACGCTGGCGGTGCTCGGCGGGCTCGTCGGACTCGTCGGCGGACCGGTCGGGAGCCTGCTCGGCGGAGCCGGCGTCCTCGTCGTGGGGCTCTTCGTGACCCTCCTACTCGCCGTCGACTCGGCACTGGCCGGGGCGATAGGCGGCGTGCTCGGCGACTAACGGCGAGTTCGAGGAGCGACAGAACGCTTATTCCGGGTTGACTACTCCTACCCTCCATGAGCACTGGCCGCGAGATCCGCCTGATCGAGGAGGACGAGGGCGGTTGGTCGGCGATCGACGAGGATTTCGGCGTCGTCTCGTGCGGCGATACTCGGGAGGAGGCACTGGAGATGCTCGACGAGGCGGTCGCTGTCCACACTGGCGAAGCCGGCAAGATCATCACCAACGAGGACCTGGAGGAGTGGGGCCTCGATCCGGATGAGTCGGATGAGGTTGGCGTGCCTGACGTGCCCTGGCTCGACAGCGCTGACAAGACGGCGTGAGCCGCCGACGATCCGCGCGTCGATATGCCAGTCGAGGTCGTTCACCATCTCAATCTCGACGCGGAGCGTGGAGTTCGCATCGACGCTGACGCCGGCAGCACTCTCGCTCGGTGTGGGAGCTGCGGTCGAGGCGGATCACGGCCGACACCTCCCGTCATCGAGTGCGGGACACTGCTCGCGCTCTCCCTCGTCGATCGGAAGTCCACAAAACTCGCAGCAGACCGGGTCGAGAACCGCATCCTCGGACGCGGTCATCGGCTCTCACCTTAGAGAATCGTACGACTGCGGCGACCCGCCTTCGGACCCCGAAGCAAATCCATTCTCTGGGGGGAGGGTCCCGGATCGGGTTTTTGCTGTTACTACGCGGTAGAGGGAGTCTACTACGCGTTTAGGAACAATCGGTACGGCGGAGGAATCGGAATGGACTCGCGGGGGTCCCGTGAGCGGAGCGAACGGGACCACGCGAGGGAACGAACGAAGTGAGTGGACTCGCGGGGATTTGAACCCCGGGCCTTCCCCGTGCCAGGGGGATGATCTACCACTGATCTACGAGCCCTCGTACGCACTCGTTCGTTCCCCGGTGAATATATTAAGGCCTTCGACTCGGTGATGACGCGCAGACCGTTCCATTCAGGGTCGAAACTCTCCAGCCGCCCGGATCAGATCCGTTCGGAGTCCACGTACACCTCGAGGTCCACGTCACGGGTCGAACCCTCCAGATCCCGAACGGCGCGCTGGACGACGCGCTCGGCCTCAGTGCGGATGAGCGGGATCGCTTTCTTGAGCACCCAGTCGAACGAGACGAGTCGGGGCAAGTCGAGCGCGTCGGCGCTGGCCGAGTCGGGATCGAACTCGACTTCGAGCGCGACCACGCAGGATTCCTCGCTCGGCGTGACGCGCCAGCAGCCGCCAGCGTCGATGTCCTTCGTGATCTGCCAATCGATCCGCTCCGGCGGTTCGACATCGGTCACCTCCGAGTGGGCGGTGTACGTGAGCTTCCACCACGCGAACGTCAGCGCGTAGCGGGTTCCCGGACCTCCGTCGCCCGCCGTGGTCCGCACGTCACGGAGGTACTCCGTGTAGTGGACGTACCGCGGAAAATCGAGCAGGAACTCGTACACCTCGTGTGGATCGGCGTACACGGTCGTCCGCACGACGAGTTCGTCCACACTCCAGACTGGTGGCGCACGCTGTTAAATCCGCCCGTCACGAGCGCGGATCCGCACCGTGCGATCCATACTTAGGCCGGCCTAAAAATCGACGGGACTTTATTCGTTTAGGGTGGCCAAAACAATATGATCTACGATCGCGTATCGAGACGCAGTGTACTCACGACCAGTGCAGGGGCCCTGACGGCGTCGATCGCGGGCTGTTCGGCCGGTAGCGGCCAAACTGGTGAAAGCGGAGACACCGGCGACGGTTCCGTTGCGATCACGCACACGGTCTCCATGGAGCCCGTCGGTGAGGTCGCGTTCCGCGCCGTCCCCGAGCGCTGGCTCACCTACTTCCCGGGGTACGCCGATATGGGCGTCGCGCTCGGCCACGGAGACGGGCTCGTGGCCGTCGGTAACGTGCCGCGCTACCACGTCGACGCGTACGACGAACTCCCCGGCGTCTCCGTCGATACAGAGGGACTCACCGAAGTGCTCGGCGAGGGCGGTATCGACACCGAGATCTACTACGAACTGGACGCTGACGTCCATCTCACGGACCCGCAGTGGCTGATCAACAACTCGGCGTTCGGGCTGGAAGCAGACGCCGTCGACGAAGTCGCGACCAACGTGGCTCCGTTCCTCGGAAACACCGTTTTCCGTCGGACCGACGCGTGGCACGACTACCGCTATTACACCCTGTATGAGGCCTTCGAGACCGTCGCCGAGGTCTTCAAAGAACGCGAGCGCTACGAGGCGTTCCGCGCGTTTCACGACGACGTGATCGCCGCGATCCACGCCGATCTCCCGCCGGCCGATCGGCGGCCGAACGCCCTCCTCACGTTCGGCGACGGCGACGAGCCGGAGCGGTTCTCTCCGTACCGCCTCTCCGATCGGGGTACGAACAAAAAGCAGTTCCGCGACCTCGGGATCGCCGACGCGCTCGCGGACACGGGAATCAGCGGGCTCTCCACGACCGACCGCGGGCGGATCGATTACGAGACCATGCTGGAGGTCGACCCCGACGTGATACTCGTTCGCGGCCACGAAGACAAGACCGCCGACGAGTTCGCCGACACCGTCCTCGCGTTCATGCGCGATCACGAGGTGGCGAGCGAGCTGACCGCCGTGCAGAACGATCGGGTGTTCCGCGGCGGCCCCATCTACCAGGGCCCCATTCAGCACCTGTTCTCTCTCGAACGCGCCGCCACCGAGATATTCCCCGATACGTTCTCCGGCGAACTGTTCGACCGCGACGAACTGGCGGCGATCGTCGCGGGGGAGTCGTGAGCGACGACCCGTCCGAGCGGACGCCGACGCGCCGCCGGCTCCTCGTCGCGGGAACCGGTGCGGCCGCCGCGACCGGACTGCTTGCCGGTTGTGCCGGCGACGCCAGCGACGAACCGTCGGTCGGATCGTCGAACGCGTCCGACTCGGCCGTCGACGCGCCCGACGGCGGCACGAGTGACGGCGACGACGCGGGAGGTGACACCGCCGACGCGTGGACCGCGTCGCTCGCACCGGTGGGTGACGTGAGCTTCGAGTCGGTTCCGGAGCGCGTCGCGGTCTACGACCTGCTCTCGGCCGATATCGCGGTCGCGTACGGCAACGCCGACGCGATCACCTCCCTCGGGTTCGACGCAGCGGTCGGCGGAGAGTCGCTGTCGGCCTACTACGAGCGTCTCGACGGCGTCGATCCGGACTGGGACGGACTCGCGCAGCTCAACTCGGGAAACGCGGGAGTGAACGTCGACTCCGAGCTGTTGTACGAACTCGACTCGGACCTCCACCTGATCGACCCGGCGCTCGTCACCTCCTTCGACGGGTGGGCGCGCGACGACGTGGAGGCGATCGGCGACGCCGTCGGCCCGTGGTTCGGCAACAACTACAGCCGCAGACACGGCGACCCGCCGGCCGCGTGGGAAGATGCGTACGCGTACTACACCGTCTGGGAGGTCGCGGAACGCGTCGCCGCGGTCTTCCGCGCCGACGCGAGGTACGAGGCGCTCGCGGCCGTCTACGAGGACCTCTTGGCGACGATCGAAGCCGATCTTCCGCCCGCCGACGACCGGCCGACGGTCGCGATGGCCATCTTCATCGACGGGACGTTCTATCCGACCGCGGCGAACGCGTCGGGGTACGCGACCGCTCACGTCCGGCCGTTCGGCGTCGAAGACGCCTTCGCCGGCGAGGAGATCACCTTCGAGACCACGTACGACTACGAGGCGATGTTGACGTTCGACCCCGACGTGCTCTTGCACCCGTACGGGCTCGCCTCGCACTACTCGGTTTCGGACGCGCGCGAGGCGCTTTCCGAGCACCCGATCGGGTCCGAGATCACGGCGGTCGCCGAAGGGAGGGTCTACGCCTCCGGTGTCCCGATGCAGGGCCCGATAATCACCCTGTTCCAGAGCGAGATGACCGCGAAGCAGCTGTTCCCCGATCAGTTCGGCGAGTGGTCCGAGTACGCGGGCGGACCGTACCCGGAGATTCCCGAAGACGAGCGGCTGTTCGACAGAGACCGCGTCGCCGAGGTGATTCGCGGCGATGTCTGAGTCTCCCTCGGGTTCGCCGAGCGGGTCGGGCGGATCTCCCGCCGACTCGGACGCGACCGACCACGTCGAGACCGCCCGGGCGAGACCGGCTCGTGATCGGCTGGCGTCGCTATTTTCGGGGGTCGACGGGACGCTCGTTCCGGTCGTGGTCGCGAGCCTCGCCGTCGTCGGCATCGGCGGCCTGATCCAGGTAAGCTTCGGGACGTACTCGATGACCGCCGTGGAGGCGTGGCGCGCCGTCGTCGACCCGGCGGTGTGGGGGCACCCCGGACTGCTCGCGGAATTCTTCCTCGGCGAGACGCTCGGCGGCCTCCTCGCGGCGCAGTTCGGGTGGGCGACCGACGTGGCGCTCGCCCATCCGACGCTCATCGTCTGGACCGTTCGGCTGCCGCGGGTGCTCGTCGCGGTGCTCGTGGGAGCCAACCTCGCGATTTCGGGAGCGATCTTTCAGGCGGTGACGCGCAACGAACTCGCGAGCCCGTACATCCTCGGCGTCTCTTCGGGGGCGGGGCTCGCCATCCTGCTCACGCTCGTGGTTTTCTCGGGCATGAGCGCGTTCCTCCCGATATTCGCCGCGCTCGGCGGCACCGTCGCGTTCCTGGTCGTGTACGCCATCGCGTGGAAGGGCGGGACGTCGCCCGTGCGGCTTGTGCTCGCCGGCGTGATCGTCGGCACCGTCTTCCAGTCGCTCCAGACGGGGCTGTTCTTCTTCGCCGACGACCTCGGCGTCGTCCAGTCGGCCATCGCCTGGACGACCGGATCGCTCACCGGCACCGACTGGGAGCAGGTCCGGCTGGCGCTCCCGTGGACCGTCCTCGCCCTCGGCTTCGCACTCGCCGGATCGCGACAGCTCAACGTGCTCCTGCTCGGCGAGCGCACCGCGCGGTCGCTCGGCATGTCGGTCGAGCGCGTCCGCTTCGCACTCTCGGGCGTCGCCATCCTCGCGGCCGCGGCCGCCATCGCCGTCGCGGGCATCGTCGGATTCGTCGGACTCATCGTCCCGCACATGGTGCGGACGCTCGTCGGCTCGGACTACCGTCAGTTGATAGTCGGCTGCGCGTTCGTCGGTCCGGCGCTCCTCGTCGGTGCCGACGTCGGCGCGCGGCTCGCGATGGACCCCGTCCAGATCCCCGTCGGTATCGTCACCGGACTGGTCGGCGGCCCGTACTTCCTGTACCTGATGCGCCGACAGGACCAGCTGGGGGACCTGTGAGTATGTCCGAGTCACACGCCGACGACGCTGGCGACGATACCGACGACCTCGTCGACGAGTCCAATGCCACCGACGCCGCCGCCCTTCACGGCGAGGACCTCTCGCTCGGCTATCCGACGACCGACGAGCCGGTCGTCGAGACCGATCGGATCGACGTGCCCGCGGGCGAGGTGACCGCGCTCGTCGGTCCGAACGGCTCCGGGAAATCGACGCTGTTGAAGGCGCTGGCGAAGCAGTTGGAACCGGACGCGGGACGGGTCCTTCTCGATGGCGAGGATCTCGCGAGCCACGGTCCGAAAGAATTCGCCCGCGAGGTCGGCCTGCTCTCACAGGAGAACGACGCCCCGGGCTCCGCGACGGTCGAAGACCTGGTCTACCACGGGCGGTACCCCCATCGCGGCTTCTTCGACGCGGTGACCGAGGCGGACGACGAGGCGGTCGACCGAGCGATCGGTCTCGCGGGGATCGACCACCTGCGCGACGCGCCCGTGAGCGACCTCTCCGGCGGGCAAAAACAGCTCGCGTGGATCGCGATGACGCTCGCACAGGACACCGACGTACTCCTCTTGGACGAGCCGACGACGTACCTCGACTTGCACCACCAACTCCGCGTGATGGAAGTCATCCGCGAACTGAACGAAGAGGCAGACGTGACCGTCGCGCTCGTGCTCCACGACATCGCACAGGCCGCCCGCTTCGCGGACAACCTCATCGCGATGCAGGATGGCGCGGTGTACGACTGGGGCCCGCCGACGAAAGTGGTCACCGAGGAGCTGTTAGCAGACGTCTTCGACGTGGTCGCGAGCGTCGATGCCGACGACCCCGACGGTCCGCTCGTGCGTCCGCGTCATCCGGTTCGGTGACCCGTCGACGGCTCAGTCGTCGCTCGACGCCTGTCCGGTCGCGTCGGCCGCCGAACCGGGCACGGCGTCGGCCGGCTCCGGTGGTTCCTCGCGCACGTCTTCGCCTCTGCCCTCCGCGATGACGTCGGCGTAGGCGTCCGGGAAGACACGGACGAAGTCGTCGAGGGCCGCGCTCCAGTCGTTGAGCAGTTCGGCCGCGCGGTCGCTTCCGGTGTACGCTCGGTGATTCTCCACGAGCCGACGGAGCATCTGTTCGTCCGACTCGTCGAGCGTCCGCGAGACCGAGATCATCCCTCTGTTCACGCGGTCGGCGAACCGATCGTCGGGGTCGTACACGTAGGCGACGCCGCCGGACATCCCGGCCGCGAAGTTCCGCCCGGTGTCGCCGAGCACGGCGACGACCCCGCCGGTCATGTACTCACAGCCGTGGTCGCCGACGCCTTCGACGACGGCTTTGACGCCTGAGTTGCGGACGCCGAACCGCTCGCCGGCGACGCCGTTGACGTACACCTCGCCGGAGGTGGCCCCGTACAGACAGACGTTCCCGGCGACGACGTTCTCGGTCGGGTCGTAGCCCGCCTTCTCGGGCGTGTTGATCACGAGGCGGCCGCCCGAGAGCCCCTTGCCGACGTAGTCGTTCGCGGCACCGGTCAGTTCCAGCGTGATGCCCGGCGCGAGGAACGCGCCGAAGCTCTGTCCCGCGTAGCCGTCGAACCGACACGAGATCGTGTCGTCCGGGAGCCCCTCGCCGCCGTGGGCGGAGACGACACGGTTCGAGAGCGTCGCCCCGATCGCCCGGTCGACGTTCTCGACGTCGCGGGTGAGCGCGACGGGCGCGCCGTCCTCGATGGCCGGTGCCGCCTCGTCGATGAGGTCCCAGTCGAGCAGCGCCTCGATCTCGGCGTCCGTCTGTTCGCGGGTCTTCGTCCGCGCGTCGCCCGCGGGGTCGGCGATGACCGCAGAGAGATCGAGGTGCTTCGCCTTCTCGTGGTCGGTCTCGCGCTGGGTCAACAGATCCGGCCGCCCGATGAACTCCTCCACGTCGGTGTATCCGAGTTCGGCCATGATCTCGCGGAGTTCCTGCGCGATGAACGTCATGTAGTTGATGACGTGGTCCGGCTGGCCGGGGAACCGCTTTCGGAGATCCTCGCGCTGGGTCGCGACGCCGACCGGACAGGTGTTCTCGTGACACTGACGGGCCATCACGCAGCCGGAGGTGACGAGCGAGGCCGTGCCGAACACGTACTCTTCGGCACCGAGCGCGGCCGCGACGGCGACGTCGCGGCCGGTCTTGAGCCCGCCGTCGGCCGTCACACGAATTCGGTCGCGGAGGCCGGTCGCGCGGAGCATCTGGTTCGCCTCGGCGAGTCCGAGCTCCCACGGAAGCCCCGCGTTCTTGATCGACGTCTTCGGAGAGGCACCGGTCCCGCCGTCGTGACCCGAGATGTGGACCACGTCGGCGTTCGCCTTCGCGACGCCGGCAGCGATGGTGCCGATTCCGGCCTCGGAGACGAGCTTCACGTTGACGTCGGCCTCTGGGTTCGCGGCCTTCAGGTCGAAGATGAGCTGTTTGAGGTCCTCGATCGAGTAGATATCGTGTTGCGGGGGTGGCGAGATGAGCCCGACGCCCGGCGTGGAACACCGGACGTGCGCGATCATCTCGTTGACCTTCTCACCCGGGAGGTGCCCCCCCTCGCCCGGCTTCGACCCCTGGGCCATCTTGATCTGCAACTCGTCGGCGCTCGCGAGGTACTCGGAGGTGACGCCGAAGCGGCCGGAGGCGACCTGCTTGACGTTACACTCCTTTTCAGTGTCGAAGCGCTCAGGCGGTTCGCCGCCTTCGCCGGTGTTCGATTTCGCGCCGAGACGGTTCATCGCCATGGCGTTGTTCTCGTGCGCCTCCGGCGAGATGCTCCCGAGACTCATCGCGGCCGTCGAGAAGCGCTCGACGATCGACTCGACCGGCTCGACCTCCTCGACTGGAACCGGATCGCGGTCTGACTCGAACTCGAGGAGCCCGCGGAGCGACTGCAGCTTCTCGCTCTGATCGTTCACCAGCTCCGCGAACTCCCGGTACTGCTCGTAGTCGCCCCCGCGGACCGCCTGCTGGAGCGTGCCGACCGTCTGCGGGTTCCAGCCGTGTTTCACGCCCGACGAGCGGTGTTCGTACTCGCCGATGGTCTCCAGTTCCGGATCGGCACCGAACGCCATCGCGTGGCGAGTCCGGAGGTCGTCTTCGATCTGCTCGATTCCGATCCCTTCGGTGCGGATCTCGGTCCCCTCGAAGTACTCGGCGATGAACGCCGAGTCAAGTCCGACCGCCTCGAATATCTGGGCGCCCTGATACGACTCCATCGTCGAGATGCCCATCTTCGCCATCGTCTTCAAGAGGCCGTCCTCTAACGCGCCGCGATAGGCCGCGAGCGATTCCTCCTCGTCGGCACCGTCCGGCCCGGCGACGACGTCGGCGATGGACTCGTACGCGAGGTACGGGTCGATCGCGTCCGCGCCGTAGCCGACGAGCGTCGCGATGTGATGGACCTCGTGCGGTTCGCCGGACTCGACGACGACCGCCGCCCGGTTTCGGAGGCCGTTCCGGACCAGATGGTGGTGCACCGCGCCGGTCGCCAGCAGACTCGGCACCGCGAGCCGGTCCGGTCCGACGGCGCGGTCAGAGAGGACGACGACGTCCGCGCCCGAGCGAATCGCCGCGGCGGCGTCCTCCCGAATACGAGTCACGGCGTCGACGAGCGAGCCGTCGCGGCCGTAAGTTGTGTCGACGACCGTCGACGTGAACGCGGGACCGTCGCCGTCGTCGTCGAGAGGTTCACCGGAGAGGTTCTTCAGTGCGGCCGTCTCGGCGTCGGTGAGTATCGGCGAGTCGGAGACGATCTGTTGGGCGTGATCGGGCGTCTCGTCGAGCAGGTTCCGCTGGTTGCCCATCCGAGTTTCCAGCGAAGTGACGAGTTCCTCGCGAATGTAGTCGATCGGCGGGTTCGACACCTGCGCGAACAGCTGTTTGAAGTAGGTGAAAAGCGGACGGTCGACGTCCGTGAGCACCGAAAGCGGCGTGTCGTCTCCCATCGATCCGACCGGATCCTTCCCCTTCTCCGCCATGGGCTCGACCAGGTGGTTCAGCGAGTCTGTCGTGTAGCCGAACGCCGCCTGATGAGCGCGAACGGTGGGTTTCACACCGGCGTCGTCGGTGCTATCGTCGGAATGAGTCGCTCCGCGGCCGTCGCCGTCGGTGTCGACGGAGGCGGCCACGGCGTCGAGGTCGACCTGTCGCTCGTCGACCCACTCGCCGTACTTCTCGTCCGTGAGTTCGTCGAACACCTCGTCGTCCGGGACGATCCGTCCTTCTTCCGGGTCGGCGACGAAGATCTCGCCGGGTTGGAGCCGCCCGCGACGGGTCACCTCCGAGGGGTCGGTGGGGAGCGCTCCGACCTCGCTGCCGACGATCAGCCTGTCGTCCTCGGTGACCTCGTACCGGCAGGGGCGGAGCCCGTTCCGGTCGAGGACGCCGGCGACGCGGTCTCCGTCGAACCCGATGACCAGGGCGGGACCGTCCCACGGCTCGACGAGCGAGGCGTGATAGTCGTAGAATTCCGTACGAGCTGCGTCCATCAGGTCGTCGTCGCGGAACGCCTCGGGAATGAGCATCCGGAGGGTGTGCGGCAGGTCGCGGCCGGCCTGCAAGAGCAGTTCGACCGCGTTGTCGACGCTCGCGGTGTCGGACTGATTGGGATCGTCGATCACCGGCTTGATCGTGTCGAGTTCCGCCCCGAACGCCGGGTGATCCAAGTCGTTCTCGCGGGCGCGCATCCAGTTGACGTTCCCGCGGATCGTGTTGAACTCCCCATTGTGGACGATGTTTCGGTACGGGTGCGCGAGGTGCCACGCGCCGAGCGTGTTCGTCGAGAACCGCGCGTGGACCAGCGCCACGTGACTCGCGAAGCGCTCGTCCGTGAGGTCGGGGTAGTAGCCGGCGAGTTGAGATCCCTTCAACAGCCCCTTGTACACGACGCGTTGGCGGTCGAGCGAGCAGACGTAGAAGCGTCCGGCACCGTCGACGTCGGAGACGGCGTTCTCGATCTCGCGGCGGGCGGCATACAGCGCGCGGTCGAAGCCGAGTATCTCGGGGTCGACATCCTCGTCTCGATCCGTTTCGTCCGTGAACCGTTCCGCGAGACCCGCGCCTTCGACCGGAGCGGCGAACAGCTGTGCGACCTCCGGTTCCGAGTCGAGCGCGGTCTCGCCGAGGTCCGCGTTGTCGGTCGGAACGGAGCGCCACGCGAGCACCTCCAGCCCGTAGACGGAGAACACCTCCGCGATGATGTCGTGGATTTCGGCCTGCACGCTCGGTTCGGTCGGCATGAACACCGATCCGACTGCGTACTCTTCGGGGAGGTTCGCGTCGACCACCTCACGGAAGAACGCGTCCGGACGCGCGACCATGATACCGGCACCGTCACCCGTGTTCTTCTCTGCACCGGTCGTTCCCCGGTGTTCGAGATTCTCCAACAGCTCGATCGCGTCGGTGACGGTTTCGTGATTCGGCGTTCCCTCCAAGTCGACGATACCGCCGATACCGCAGTTCGATCGGTTGTCCGATACTGCCGCGAGTCCCCCAGTGTGGCCCGCGGGATCCGCATCGGACACCCCCCGGGTATTACTACGTGGCTCGGTCATGTCCTCTACTCACAGAGTGTCGGTTAAAGATATGACCCTGATAGGTGTAGGAATCATTGTACACACATTAGGGAATATAATGTAATAATCCATCAGGGTATTATACTATACTCAACAAAAGGCGATTGATGAATATCCCGGCAGAAAAGTGAATATATCCCAAGTATTTACGGATATACTATCTACAAATAATTCCAAAGAGGACATCGATTCCGGAATGAAAACTGTCGAGACGAACACCGATCAGAGATCAGCAATGCAACCAATCGATTCTCACACGCGTCAGATACCCCTGTCACCATTTCACTTCACCGTCGATGTCAGCGAACCATCTCCGATCGCAACTATGACAGGTTTGATTTCTCTAGCGGAGTGAACGATCCGTTGATATCCCACTCGTGGATGCAGTACACGTTGCCGGTTTCACCGGCAATCTGCCAGCCATCGAGATCGTCGTCCCACCGCTCCTCGCGGCCGCACAGCTCGCACTCGCGCTTTCGCGGCGGCGTGATGGTGACGCTCATACCTGAGAGAACGCACCGATCCAGCAAAAGGATACCGCTGTCTCGGATGACGTCAGTCACTACACGGGAGCGTTGCAGACCGAATAGACCGAGGCACTCACGTCCCAAATGCGTTCCAAATCACCGTCGGCGCACTGCGAATACGCCTGCCAAGACGAACGCGACGACTGCCGCGAGCGGGCCGAATCCCGGAACATCTTCCGCTGTCGCCCGAATCGGTGCGTTCTCGTAAGTCGGCGTCGCGGTGCGTCTCGTCGGGTCGGTCGTCCTGCCGGACTTCGGTGCCACGTCGCCGCCGGTCACCATCCCACCTTGACCGTCCACGACGGCGTCGGAACGCGATTGTCCCCTCTCGGTGAGGATCCCGGATTCAGTCTCCGACATGACGAGCGAAGCCGTCAGTGGAGGCGACATCGACGCTGTCAGCATATCCGCCGCTGGGCGAGTGCCAAACCGGATCCCGTTTCGAGAGGGAAGGTCACCCTCGGTGACTCCGTCGGACGGCCACGCGTCGCTCCGGCCGGCCGACAGCGTGCTGCCGCCGCTTCCACTGTCGATGCCCGCTGCGCCACTACTCCCTCCTGATAGGCCACCGCCTCCACCGCCTCCGCCCCCACTGCCTCCTCCGCCTCCCCCACCAGCACTACCTCCACCGCCACCACCCGCTCCGGCGCTTCCTCCGACAGATTCGTCATCGCCGTCGCTCCGCGTATCGTCGTCCTCGATCTCGAACGTCAGCGTCGTCGAGACGACGTGGTCGTCGTCCGGATCGCTCGTGGCGTCCCGCAAGGTATCGTCTGTGACGCGGAACGCGGCGGTAAACGATTCCCCGTCTGCTGGCGCGTCGTCGACTCCGAGCGCCTCGTTACCCTCGGCGACGAGGTATAGGCCGTGATCGTCGAGATACACGGACGAATTCTCGGGCGTGATTCCGATGTTGTCAGTCGTCGCGGCCGTCGCGAGTGACGGTTCGGTCGGCGTCACACCGAACTGGAGGCCGCCGAGTGCCGCAAGGTCGCGGCCGGTCCTGAGAGGAGCGTTTCTCGCGGCCGGTAGTCCGGCGAGCCCCGACGCGTTCACCGCGTATACGACCGTATCGGTCGCCCGGATCGACGACGATGACGCTATCGCCTCGGTGTCGATCGCCTCTCTGATCGCGCTGACGGAGTTGAACTCAGAGGGGCCGAACTGGTCGGTTGTGTACGCCGTTATCTCCTCAGTCGAACGGTTCTGAAGCGTTATTCGGGTCTCGTTTGTCGTCGTGACCGCATCGTACTCGGACCGAACCGCGATCTCGTATGCCCCCGATGAGAAAGATTCGTTGTCCGCTGCCACGTCCACAGACTCGACCGTCGCCCCCGGACCAACGGTGACCAGTTCGTCGCTCAGAGATGCGTTTCTCGCGGCGTAGGTGTTGAATTGTACCGGTGTCACGCCCTCGTTGGGAGTTGCGAGTTCGACAGTTGCGACAGTAGAATTGGATTCTACGTCTAAAAATGAGACATTAATATGAGGAGTGTTATGGTGAATAAAAGAGCGAAAATTGCCTCCAAGAGAGATACCGTCATTCGCACTACTTATATTCACAAATTGTTCGGAATATTCGACAATTTCGAAAGTGGTGCTTGGTTCAAATTCGCCACCAGTTAAGTAATATTCACCAGATTCCAGATTAGATGTGTTAAATGCAACATTTGTTGAATTATTTATATGGGTTCCCAAACTAGTTATAATTGAGGAATTATTACCATCAATTCTATTTAATTCAATATTTTCTGAAGTTTCTGTTTCAGTATCAAACCCGATGGTCTGACCGCCATATATAGTGCTATTTGAATAGTTTGCCGAGAAATAGTTGTCTGTAGCTAAATTACCATTTTTGTTCCGATCAAATTCTTCTAATACTGAGATTATGCTCCCATCTGAAACACCATTTTCAACAAATCCCGAATGTACATCAGTATTAGATAGAATTTGTGTATCAGTTAATTCAATATTGCTGCCTTCAGAGTATCCTCTTGCCAGTCGGATACTTGCCGCAAACTGATTACTATGCCAAATAGTGTTATTTTTTCCAGTTTTGTTTCTAATGTATAACTTGCTATTGTTGTTTACGCCTGTAAGAACATCTGAATAGCCATAGATTATGTCGTGTTTTATTTTCCCAGTGGTTGTTACTGGATGAAGGGAAATAATATATGGTGTATTTTCGTCTTGCCCATCTCTAAGTTCAGATTCTGCAATGATTATTTCAGATTCTATTTTTGATTCGAATGTTTGATTATTAAATCTGACACTACCTAAGAAACTATGAAAATCATCATAATGTAGCGCGGAGTTTATTGATGATTCCGCAAGATACTCACTGCCATCTTGTTCAATAATTTCAACATTCTCTGTTGGAATCAAGAAGGCGTTCATTACTCCACCAAAATTAGATTCTAATGTTATATTTCGTGATCCATCTAAGTAGCTTGCAGAATATGATTCCGCTCCTTCAATTCTCATTTGTTTTGTTCCACGAGTTATTATTATCGTAGAATCAACATTTGCGTCTGGGTTACTTATTGTGACGCCCGGCTTCGTTCTGGTACTGCTTGAAAAATATGTTGAGCCTGTAGCCTGATCAACTACGCTTAATGAGCCAGCTGCTATCTTAAATTTAGACGAAGTATATGTATTACCGCTTTCCGAGATCGTCTGATAACTACTGTCATTGCTCGTTACTCCCAGATGATATTGTATCTGATTAACTCCAGTTACTCTGGAAGAGTTGATTCCGGAGATCCCAATTTTTTGTATTTTAATTTCACCAGAGATACTATCTGGTTCTAGTGTAATTGACAACACTCGTGTATCCTCTTCACTCGTATCATTAATTCGTGTTACATTACCTCCAGACATATAGATTTCAGAAATTCTTGCATCTGAGAGATTAACATTTTCCAAATCTAATTCAGATATGTCGATATACAATTTGATCTCACTATTTTCATCGACCACATCATACTTAATAGATATATTAGTGGTATTTTGGGAATCACTATATGGATATACATTTTCAGGATCACCCGTTTTGTTTATTTCTGTACTATACGAATAGTCTGATTCAGCTGAGACCTCTCCGACACCAATGAATCCAACTGCCACAATCATAACCAACACTGCTGCTATAGCAAGCGGCACGTACCGAGGTGAACTTGTCCGGTCCATCGTGTTCGTCCACAGCGACCGGACCTGCAGCTAAGGGACTCTTGTGCCGAAAATTGGCACGACATCACGAGCCCACTACGTAACCGAAGTCTCACGTCGCGGGATAGTTCAACTCGGCGCGATAATTTATATATCAGTTACGGATGAGAAAGCTTCGCCCGACAGAAATAACCGACTCGATTGTTCGGACGGTCACTTCACGTCAACGTCTCATGGCCGGGCGAAGGCACAAAGTTCACGGTGTCCCGTGTGCGAGGTGTTCCAAATGGAACGCCGAGGACAAACAGGACTGGTGGAAGCGCTCCTCCTTGACGTGGTCCGTCTCCACGAGACGTGGATGGAAGTTGTCTTCCCCAGACAACTGGATCCGAGCACGGTGCTGGGAAAGTGGAAGCCGGAGACGACCACACAGACCATCGGATATAATCTCTGGGCCATCCTCGGTGCACCGCTCGTCGCGATCGCGTACCCCCTCCTGCTCGTCGGGTTCGCCACGCGATACTACGCTGCGAAACTCGATTCCGCAGTCGCCCGGTTCGGCGTTGCCGGCGCGGTCCTCGTTGCTGCGGTAGTCTGGGGCTCGCTCACGCTCATCGCACACCTACAGCTCCCGACCGACGTGATGCTTGGGATCGGAGGTGCAAGCGTCGTCGCCGTCATCTCCGCCGGGCTCGCTGCCGGCTTCTCGAAGGTAGGCGGGCGGTACGTGAGCGTCCTCCTCGCGTACCCATTCGCGATGACCGCGATCTTCCTCCCGCCGGTCGTCGCCGCACTGCTTACCCCGGCTATTTCCGACATCGTGCTCGATCCGAGCTACGAACTCGCGCGGTGGATACTCGACACGTTCCTCGCCGTCGGCGGGATCAACGAGACGCTCCGCGAGGCGTTCGACCTAGAGACGTTCGGCGCGCAGTGGGGCATCCCCGGACTGGGATACGTCCTGATGTGGGTCGGGATCTCGATCCCGCTCGGATGGTTCCTCGGACTGCTCGTCTCCCTCGCAAACCTGATCCGTCCGAAACCGGACGAGTGACGGATTCACCCCCGCTCTGAAGCGGGGATTCTCCTTGGTTCTCTGTAAGATCCGCTCACAGCCGCCATCTGGGTTCTGTCGGGAGTCTGGTACGGTTCTCTGAGTTCGCGTTCAGCCGTCCGTTCCGTCATCTCGGGCGCTCCGGCTGCGACGCTCGCCCGCTGTCTCGAAGGCCGACTCCGACCGAGTCTTGCTTCGACGACCCTCCAGTTCCGCGATCGCCTCGGTATCCGGGCTCGCGTCGTCGTCGATCCGCGCGAACGAACGGTGGACCTTCGTGTGACACCAGCGGCAGAGTGCGACGGTGATCTCGTGAGGTCCGACATCTGCGTCGTCCGAATTGTTTTCGTCTCCCGCCGGCGCGTCTCCGTTGGGCCGACCGTGTCCGTACGACAGATGGTGTTCTTCGACGAGCGGACGTGCGTCGTCGTGTGACAGTCGATGCTCCGCCAGTCCGCACCGTCGGCACTCTCGCCCGTCGGTCGTCGATCGGTAGTGCGAGCAGGCCTTCCAGTCCCCGTCTGCGCCGACGTGACACGCGTAGCCGTCCGTACGTCTGTCCGCGGCAAACGTGGGATCGTCCCCCGGTCGAGCCAACGCGAAGCGACAGCGACCGTCGTCGGTGAGATGATCGCAGACGCCGGCGACCGCGTACGGATCGTCGACGCCGACGGGAGTTCCGTCAGGCGTGTGTTCCATAGCTGAGGGTGCGCGTCGGTACACTTCAAACCAAGTCCGACCCCAAGAAGACCGGTTCGCTAGACGAGGCTCGCCCCGTCGAGGTCCGTTCGACCGTACTCGACGTTGAGCAGTCGGAGGAGGGTCGGCGCGATGTCGAGTAGGTCCGCGTCTTCGACTTTCGCGTCCGGATGGTCGATGAACAGTCCGGCGTCCTCGAACGTGTGCATGCCCGTCCGCGGGCCGTCGGGATCGAACATGTCGTCGTGAGGGCGGAAGCCGGATTTGAGGTCGAACCCTTCGTTCGGGATGACGACGAGGTCGGGCGCGATCTCGTCGTGGTCGCCGCGAAACACGGTCTCCCGCTCGACGACGCGCTTCGCGACGGGCTTTCCGTTCGGGCCCTCCCACGCCTTGAGCGCCGATTGAAGTTCGGCGCGGACCGTCTCGTATTCGGACTCGGGAACGGCTCCCGTCGGTTCGCGACCCTCTAGGTTGAGGTAGAATCGGCCGGGAACGAGCGAGTACGCTCGGGCGTCACCGTCGATGTCGGCGAGCGAGTCGTGCGCGTCGCTCGCGTACGAGAGCCACCCCTCCCGTTCGAGCCACTCGTTGCAGTACACGTCATAGCGCAGTCGCGTAAACCCGTGTGTGGACCCGACAACGAGGGTGACGTCGTCCGGGAGCCGCTCGCGGATCGTGCCGATGTAGTCGTCGAGCGTGGCGTAAAACGAGAGGAAGTCGTCGCGATACGGTCCGCCGTCGGCGTAGTCACTCCACAGGAAGTGGTTCATACGGTCTGGGGCGGTGAACACGCCGAAGAACAGGTCCCAGTCGTCCTCGCCGAGGTAGTGTGAGAAGGCCTCGTAGCGAGCATCGAGGGTCTCGCGGGCGTGCTCGATGAAGTCGGTCTTATCGGCTCTGTGCCCGAGCTTCGCGTTGACGGAGAGTCGGTAGCCGCTCTCCGAGAGATGCTTTCGGAGTTCGTCGGGGTGGGCGGCCGCGTCGATATCGGGCGAAAGGTAGCCGGAGACCATCCGCTGGACCGTTCGCTGTGGCGGGAAGGTGACCGGGACGTTCATCACCGTCGCGTCGAGCCCGGATTCGGTGGCACGGTCCCACACCCGGGTTGCCTGCACGTCACGACCCATCGGAACGTACGTGTCGTACGAGCCGATCTCGCGGTCTTGAAACCCGTACACACCGGTCTCACCGGGGTTGACGCCGCTTGTGAGTACCGGCCAGCACGCGCTCGAATCGGGCGGTACGGTGCTGTCGATCTGTCCACCGTCGCCGTCGTTGGCTATCGCCGACAGCGTCGGGAACGTGTCCGGATTGTCTGCGATGAGACCGTGCGGGAGGCCGTCGATCCCGAGGAACGCCACTCGCGGGGTGTCGTTCCCTCGCAGCCGGTCGAAGAGGCCCATACCATCTCATCCGTCGTGGAGGGCAAAAGGGTTCACATCGGTCGCCGACGCCGACAGCTGTCGATGGGCTCCGTTCGACCGTTCCTCGGGACCCTTTTCAGGTCGGCCGTCGAGATGCCTCCATGGAGACGCGACGCGCGCTGTTCGTCGACGCATTCACGGACGAACCGCTGGCCGGGAACGTCGCCGGGGTCGTGCCGGAGGCGACGGGGCTGAGCGACGATCGCATGGCGCAGATCGCCGCGGAGTTCGGCGCCTCCGAGACCGCGTTTCTCTCTGCGGCCGACGAGAGCGACGAGGGGGACGGTGCGGAGATCGACGAGCGGATCCGCTATTTCACTCCCTCGGCCGAGGTGGATCTGTGCGGCCACGCGACCGTCGCGAGCTACGCCGCGCTGTACGCGGATGGTACGGTCGACGCGGGCGAGCGAACCGTCCGGACGAACGCCGGCGATCTCGCTGTTCGGATCGACGATGACGGAACGGTCTGGATGCGACAGAACCCCCCGACCGTCGACGTGATCAGCCCGGATCGGCTCGACGCGAACTGCCTCGGAGACGCGCTCGGCGTCGACCCGGCGGCGCTCGCCGACATCGGTGCAGATCTTCCACCCGCCGTCGCGTCGACGGGACTCCCGTGGCTCGTCGTTCCCGTGAACTTCCTTCAGCGACTCGGCGAGGCCGACCCGGACGCGACCGCGATCGAGGCCCTCTCGGACGAGTTCGACGTGGCGGGCGTGTACGCGTTCACCTTCGACACGCTGGAGGCCGAGTCGACCGTGCACGGGCGAGCGTTCGCGCCGGCGGTCGGGATCGACGAAGACCCGGTGACGGGAACCGCGAGCGGTGCCGTCACCGGGTATCTCCGGGCCGTAGAAGCCTTCGACGGCGAGTTCCCCGACGAACTGCGGTTCGAACAGGGACACTTTCTCGATCGGCCGGGGCATGTCCGGACCCGTCTCGACGACGACGATGTCTGTATCGGTGGGACGGCCGCGGTCTCCGCGGAGATCGATCTCCGGCTGCCAGCGGACGACGGCGACGGAGATGGGATCATCGAAGCCTGAGCGCCACCGTGTGTCGGCGCCGACTCGGTTCTGTGTCCCTCTGCGATACGGAAACATGGGAGACACTGGCCGAACGCTTAGGGTCGCGCAGGCCGTACCGGGCGTATGGACTTCGACCTGCCACGCGCGGCCGCGCTGCTGATACTGATCGTCGCGATCGGAGCCGGCGGCCTGATCGGAGCCGGGATGATGCCGCTCCAGACGACGCTGATGATGGTCGTGCCCTCGATGCTCGTGTTCGGAGCCGTCGCGTTCGCCATCGGCGTGAAACACAGACAGTTCCGCGCGACGCGGGTGTAAGTCGACTCGCCTTCGGAAACGGACCCGTCATCCCGAGATCAGAACCGGAACCGCGACGCTTTTTGAACATCGCCGAGAACGCAGAGCCGTGTCACCCGGCCCGCCGCTGATCGAACTCCTGTTGCTCGCCGGCGGTGCCGCTCTCCTGTACATCGGTGCTGAGCTGCTCGTTCGGGGTGCGAGTGACCTCGCGTTGGCGCTCGGCCTGAAGGCGTCGACCGTCGGCGTCACCGTCGTCGCGTTCGCGACCACCACCCCAGAGCTGTTCGTCTCGCTTCTGGGGGCTATCACGGTGTCGACGGACACGGGACTGGGAGCGATCGTCGGTTCGAACGTCGCGAACATCGGACTCGTGCTCGGGGTCTCCGCGCTGATCCGTCCGCTGGACATCTCGGACACCGTGTTGCGGCGACACGTCCCGTTCATGGTGCTCGCCGCGCTGTTGCTCGCCGGACTGGGCTGGGACGGGCGTATCGGCGCGCTCGACGGGATCGTGCTCCTCGCGACGCTCGTCGCGTTCACCGCCGTGATCATGCGTCGAATCCGCGAGACGCAATCGACGATCACGGACGCCGAGCGCGAGGTGATGCCCGACGCGAGGCTGCGAGACGTCGCCGCGGTCGCCGGCGGGCTCGTCGCGCTCGTCCTCGGGTCCCGCTGGCTCATCACCGGCGGGCAGTCGCTGCTGGCAGCCGCCGGCTTCTCCGACCTGTTCATCGGACTCACGGTGCTTGCGCTCGGCACTTCACTGCCGGAACTGGCTGCGAGCGTCGTCGCCGCCATCCGTGGAGAAGCGGAATTCAGCGTCGGCAACGTCGTCGGATCGAACATCTACAACGTGCTCGCCGTCATCGGTATCGTCGCGCTCGTCACGCCGATCAGCGTGAGCCCCGGCGTGCGCGAGTTCGAGCTTCCCGCGCTCCTCGCGTTCACCGGACTGGTCGTCGGGTTGATGTACCGCCACGAGCGAGTTTCCCGACTCGACGGCGCCGTCCTCGTCGCCGGCTATCTGGTGTTTATTTTTCTGTTACTGCCGTAGTGCCGGGCGTCACTTTCGCGCGACGATCCGAAGCACGTCCTCGTCGGCCAGTTCGTGGCCCTTTCCGACCTGCTGGTCGTCGTGTTTGGCGCTCGGTCCCGAGACGCGCGCGAACTTGAATCGCTCGTCGAATTCGCCGCCGATCTTCTCGCAGGCGTCGCCGACGGTGTCGCCCTCGAAGAGGACCAGCGGTTCCTCGTAATCGACGCCGCGACCGGGCTTGTCCATGTAGATCCGAATGAGCCCGAGTTCCTCCCAGAGTCGTTCTTTGAGCCCGTCTAACCCGAGGTTCTCCTCGGCCGAGATGAAGATGACGTCGTCGGGATCGAGGTCGCGCTCGCGGAGTTCCCGCTTGACCGTCGGGAGGTAGTCCTTGTCGATGAGGTCGGCCTTGTTCACGGTGACCATCGAGGGGAGGTACTCTCGGTTGTCCATCACGGCGTCGACGAGTTCGTCGATCGTGAGGTCGTGGGGGATCGTCACCTTGGCGTTGACGTAGCCGTACTCGCGGAGCACCTGCTTGACGGTGTCCTCGGCGAGGCTCACGTCGTCGCTCATCGTCACCCCGATGCCGTCTTTGTGCGTCTTCCGAATGTTGATGTTCGGCGGCTCGGTGTCGAGCCGGATGTTCGTGTTGTACAGCTCCTCGCTCAGACGGTCGTACTGTTCGATCTCGAAGACGGAGAGGACGTACACGACCAGGTCCGCGGTTCGGACGACGGAGAGCACCTCCTTCCCGCCCCCGCGTCCGCCCGCCGCCCCTTCGATCAGCCCCGGCACGTCGAGGATCTGGATGTTCGCACCGCGGTACATCAGCATCCCCGGATTGACGTCGAGCGTCGTGAACTCGTAGGAACCGACCTCGCTGTCGGCGTTGGTGAGGGCGTTGATGAGCGTCGATTTGCCAACGCTCGGGAACCCGACGAGCGCGACCGTGGCGTCGCCGTGCTTCTCGACGGCGTAGCCGTGTCCGCCGCCGGCGGAGGACTGGTTTTCCAGTTTCTCCTTTTTCTCCGCGAGTTTCGCCTTCAGTCGCCCGATGTGTGCCTCGGTGGACTTGTTGTAGGGCGTCCCGGCGATCTCCTCGCGGAGGTCCTCGATCTCTTCCTCCAGTCCCATTGGTGTACCGTCGGCCGCTCGGCTCGTTAAAGGTGTTCTTTCTGACTGCCGGACTGCGGGTCGCCCACGTGGCAGCGGTCGTCTCGACCGATCGCGTCAATCGGTGTCGCCCATCGTGTCGACGCTTCGACACAGTTATATTCGCTCCGTCTGATCTGCCTGTACACCGAATGCCCGATCCGTCGAGCCTCCGTGACAGCACGCAGATCGTCCTTCCGTGTCACGCGCTCGACGGTCTTCGCGACCGGATTCACGAGCGCTTCACCGTGACCGTTGTCGAATCGAACGGGTGCTCTCGTATCATCGGTAGCCCCGTCGAAATCAAGGCGGCGAGCGACTACCTCGCGCGGAACGGCGTGGCCGTCACGTGAGTCCTCACCCATAGCCGTTCGTTCCGGATCCGGAACCATCGTGTCGAGACACCGGGGTCTCGATGGGAATCCGACGACACGACGCCGCTCGATCGGCGCGAAGTGTCCGTCGATCTGCCTCCACCGGCTGCGGCCGGTGGCGTCCCGCAGTCAGCCGACGATACCGACGAGAAGCTGAATCGAGATGACGACGAGGAACACCAGCCCGGTCGCGAACGACCCGGCCGCAACTCCGTGTGCGTTTCCGAGCCCACGGCCGCGGGCGCCGAAGTATGCGCCGAGGAAGACGAATCCGACCAAGAGCAGTCCGACGGCGGCGTACACAAGCGAGAGGAGGGTGCCGGCGAGCGCCTCTGGAATTCCGAAATTGCCGACGGCGAGCAGCGTCACCGCACCCATACCGACGGTGACGGTGATGAATCCGATCGCCCAGACGACCGGCGTCCCGGCGATGTCGCTCAGCGTTTCGGTGACCGCGGCGTACCGATCTTGTTCGTCCGCTCCGGGGGCCGTTCGTTGCGCGCCGATCCGGGCCACGGCGACGAACGTGGCCACGACGAGCAGCCCCATCAGTGCCGTGCTCAAAAGCGTGAGTGAGACCATGGTGAGTTCGTTGTTGTTCCGTCCGTTCGCGCGTACAAATAGCCTTCGACACGTTCGGTTTCGGGAGCGGCGGACGTCTCTCACCGACGCGTCACACGAGATATCAAACGCGAGACGAGAGGGCCTCCGACTTGCTACACAAGAGCTAAGTGTGCCATCGCCAAGGAGGGTACAAGAGCAGACAGACGAACATGATAGATACAGTGATACTGCAACAGGGAACCGGCTGGCGCGCACAGGCGGAGGTGTTCGACGAGATCTTCTTCGTCTTCCTCGCGCTGGGCACCCTTATCGGTACGATTGTCATCTCGTACACGCTGTGGAACGTGTACAAGTACCGCGACGACGGCGGGGAGCCGAAAGACGACTTCGACGCGCCGGTCGTCGGCGAGCTTCCGACGGGACAGGGCGGTCCGAAAGCAAAGAAACTCTTCCTCTCCTTCGGTCTGAGTGCCATCGTCGTCATCAGTCTCGTCGTGTACGCGTACGGGATCCTCCTCTACGTCGAAGAGGGACCGGACACTGGCGACGAGGGCGACATCGAGATCCTCGTCGAGGGGTACCAGTTCGGCTGGGAGTACGAGTATCCGAACGGCCACACCGAGACCGGCGAGATGATCGTTCCGGCCGACCAGCGGATCGACATCGAGGTGACGTCTAGAGACGTGTGGCACAACTTCGGCTCCTCAGAGTTGCGAATAAAATCGGACGCTATCCCCGGAGAGACCAGTAGCAACTGGTTCTCCGTGAGTTCTGAGGAGGTCGAAGCGCAGGGCGGCGAAGCGACGTACATGGTCGAGTGCTTCGAACTCTGCGGCTCGGGGCACTCTGCGATGAAGGGACAGATAACCGTGATTCCGCAAGACGAGTGGGAAGAGTGGTACGCGGGAACCGGGAGTGAAAACGGCACCGAGAACAGTTCCAACATCGGCGGCGCTGCCGCCGGAGGTGTCCCCGCATGAGTGAGCTTCCGCCGACGACGTCGGTGAAACGGTGGCTCGTTACGACGAACCACAAGGACATCGGAATCCTGTACACGATCACGGCCCTGTTCTTCCTGCTCTTCGGTGGCGTTCTCGCGCTGCTCATCCGAGTGCAGCTGTGGGACCCGGCGAATCAGGTGCTCTCCGGGCTCGCGTACAACGAAGCGGTCACCGCCCACGGGCTGATAATGGTGTTCTGGTTCCTCTCGCCGTTCGGGTTCGGATTCGCGAACTACTTCGTGCCGTTACAGATCGGCGCGGACGACCTCGCGTTCCCGCGACTGAACGCGCTCTCGTACTGGATGTATCTGTTCTCGGGTATCCTCCTCGGGATCAGCTTCTTCCAGGGCGGCACACTGAACGCCGGCTGGACGATGTACGCACCGCTCAACATACCGATGTACACGCCGAGCATCGGATCGACCGGCGCGGTGCTCGCGCTCGCGATGTTCGTCATCGGTGTCACCGCGTCGACGGTGAACTTCCTCACCTCGATCCATCACTCCCGCGCAGAGGGGATGGGTATCATGGATATGCCGATGTTCACCTGGTCGATGCTGGCGACGGTGTGGATGATGCTGTTCGCGTTCGCGGCGCTGCTCGCCGTCGGCCTCATCCTCGCGTCCGACCGCGTGCTCGGGAGCGTCTACTTCTCCGCGACTGAGGGAGGATCTCTCCTGTGGGGCCACCTGTTCTGGTTCTTCGGTCACCCGGAAGTGTACATCGTCTTCTTCCCGGCGCTCGGAGCGATGTTAGAGCTGTTCCAGACGTTCTCTGGACGTCGGCTCGTCGGCCGGAAGTGGGTGATCATCTCAATCTGCCTGATCTCGGTCCAGTCGTTCCTCGTGTGGATGCACCACATGTTCCTGACGACGATCAATCTCGAGATCAAGACGTTGATGATGGCGACGACCATCGGCATCTCACTCCCCTTCGATCTGGTCGTCTTCTCGCTCATCTACACGCTGATCAAGGGGCGGATTCAATTCACGACGCCGTTCCTCTTCGCTTTCGGCGCACTGCTGCTGTTCATCCTCGGAGGTATCACCGGCGTCTTCCTCGGCGCTATCGTGCTCGACTACGAATTCCGCGGCACCTACTGGGTGGTCGCGCACTTCCACTACGTGATGTTCGGGGGCGCGACGGCGCTGTTCGGCGCGGCGTACTACTGGTTCCCGAAGATGACCGGGAAGATGTACGACGAACTCCTCGGAAAGATCCACTTCGTGCTGTTCTTCATCGGGTTCAACGCGGTGTACTTCTCGATGTTCCTCGGCTGGGAGACTCCCCGCCGCGTCTTCGAGTACAACCCCGCGTTCCAGATTTACCACCAGATCGGGACGATCGGCGCGTTCCTGCTCGGGTTCTCCTTTTTCATCATGTTCTACAACTTCGCGAAGTCGTTCGTCTCCGGCCCCGACGCCGGCCCCAATCCGTGGGACTACTCACGGACCGCGGAGTGGGCGGTACCGTCGCCGCCGCCGCTTGAAAACTGGTCGAACCGCCCCTCGTACGCGTCCGGGAAACTGGAGTTCGTCAAAGACTACGTGCCCGACGGCGGCCCGGCAGTGAAAACCGACGACAGCGGCGACGTCGCCACGGACGGCGGCGACAGTCACTCGGCGCACATCAACGAGTATCCGTACTGGGACAAACACCCGAGCCACGCGAGCATCTGGCCGCTCGCGCTCTCGTTCGCGCTCGGGGTGCTGTTCCTCGGACTCTCCGGGTTCCACGACAACGTCGTCTTCGAACTCGGCGAGTCGCTCGCGTCGACGACCGTGACCATCTCCAACCCCGTCTACCCGATCCTCACCGTCGTGGGGCTCGTAGGTCTCATCGGGAGCGGAGTGAAGTGGGGGCTCGAAGACTTCTACGCGCCGCCCACCGAGTTCGCTGAGCGGTGGCCGTTCAACGGCGTCGAGAAGGTCAAACTGGGCATGTGGTTCTTCCTCGCGTCCGACGTGATCGTCTTCGGCGCGTTCCTGTCGGCGGCGATCTTCGTCCGCTACAACGCCGGCTGGCGCACGTGGTCGCCGCTGACCGAGTCGCTGCCGGGGCTGATCAACACGTTCGTGCTGCTCACCTCGTCGTTCACCGTCATCCTCGCGCTGGTAGCGGCCCACCGGAAGAGCCGGCAGGGGCTGCTCGCGTCGCTCGGAGCGACCATCGCGCTCGGATTCGCCTTCTTGGCGATCAAGCTGTGGGAGTGGCACCACGAGATATTCGACGTGGGCGTCACCATCGCACAGAACTCCCACGGTGACCCGATCCAGGCGTCGATCTACTACGTGACGACGGGACTCCACGGGATTCACGTTGTCGGTGGTCTCCTGATCGCCATCTTCCTGTTCTACAGGGCGTATCAGGGCCATTACATGGAAGACGAACGCCCGATCGAGTACTTCGGACTCTATTGGCACTTCGTCGACATCGTCTGGGTGTTCATCTTCCCGCTGTTCTACCTCTTCTGAGGGGATCGCCCCTTCGAACGTCGGTGCCGATCTCCGTTCTGCAGTTCGCTAGCGTGTCTCGCGAAACGCGACTCGTGCTGGGAGAGTCACTCGGACGCGGCGAGTGCTCGGTGCGTTTATGTGGCGCAAACGCCGAGAGGCGGTATGTTCGGAGTTCCGACCGGTGAGTTCCTGTGGGGCGTCGCGTTCGCGGTGCTCGGGGTCGGATCGTGGGGACTCGGTCTCGGGATCGCGTATCTACTGTACCGCCGATGGCGCGGTGACGGTCCGCACAACGGTGAGTAGCTGCGGAACACCTCGGTGACGGGCCGCCAGCGACGCGGCCTCAAGACGAAATCGCCGACGAGAGGACGCCGAGAAGAGTTCACGCCGGCGGAACCTGCGATACGGGCGACGTGTCAGTACGCCGCGTCCCACCGGGAGGGTTTGCGGCGGTTCCCGCAGTCTGCACACTCCATCCGGTCCATCGTGTCGATAGCGATGTTCGTCCCCTCGCAGTCGCCACAGAAGTAGCCGTACCGCTGTTCTCTGTCCGGGTCGGTGTACGCGACATAAAACGGCGCGAGCGATCCACGCTCGCTCTCGTCGAAGGCGACGTAGAGGCGCTCGCCGTCGTCCGTCTCGACGACGCCCTCGGAGATGCCGGTCAGCCTGCTGAGCTGTTTCCGGTAGCCTCGCTCCTCGAAGGTTTCTTGACCGATCTCGACGGCACGTTCGTCAACCAGTTCGTATCCCTCTGACTCGTAGAACACGGTACCAGCCTCGTTGGTGGCGAGCACGCGCGCCTCGATGCGGTCGACGTCCGCATCTTTGAGTTCCGACTCGACGAACGCCAACAGCGCGGAGCCGATCCCCGACCCGCGGTGGTCCGGATGGACGTGCAGCCAGTCGATTTCGCCGACTCGTTCGCGCCGACCGATCACGTAGCTCTCGGCGAACCCGACCACCTCGCCGTCAACGACGGCGACGGGACACACCGTCTCGTCGTCGTCGATGTCGTCGTCGAGGTCGGACGGGTCGTACCACTCGTCGACCGCCTCTTCGAGGAGCGCTCGGTCGACCGCGTGCTCGTAGGAGGCAACGAGTGACTCACGGGCGACCTGTCGGATGGCATCGATGTCGTCGGTCGTCGCAGCTCGCAGTTCCATGATGCGACATTCTCCCGCGACTACAAAAAACACGCCCGAACGTGTCAAATCTCTCGTTCGGGAATCTCCGCGTTTGCGAACGACTCACACCGCACAAGACGCCGACTACGAGATGGAGTACGTCGCCGCCGCCATCAGGAGCATCGTGAGTGCGAGCGCGAGCGTCATCACGTAGGTCAGAGAGCGGTTCTCCCACCGGAGGTGTTGGAAGTACGCGACGATGAGGAGCGTCTTCACCGTCGCGATCACCAGCGTCCCGCCGAGCGCCTGCGCGTACGTGAAGTTGAGGAAGTCGGCCTCGAAGAGAACGAAGTTCAGCGCCGCCGCGATCAGGAGCGCGACGTATATCGCCGAGTACAGTTTGAGGGAATCGGACGACATTGCTTGGATTCCCCTTCGTCCGTGTGCTTAAAGAATTAACCATCCGAGACCCGTCTCGGCGGTGTCGATCGCTTCCTGCCTCCGTCAGATGCGGACCGAAAACGCGCCCCGAAACGCATATTTACGCGACGCACCGACCACCCGTCGGTCACAGACCTCCGACCGGACCACACCGTGGACGCGCTCGAACCGACGGACGATCTGCTGGAATCGCTGTACGTCGTCAACAAGGCCGCAAAGCAACTCGCAGACGAGGCGACCGCCGCGTATGACCGCGGCGACGTCACCGAGAGCAACGTCCGTTCCGCGCGCAAGGACGCGCTGTATCGGACGAAGACGGACGTGATCGCTCGTGTCGTCGCCCACGATCCCTCCCACGTCACCGGGGAATACCACTCCATACACGGCGACGTCTGGCTCTTCTTGCGGATCGGCGATTGGCGATTCCACCAGCCACCACACGCGATCGGACGCGATCTCACCGATCAGATACAGACGGAGAACGACCGTTCGGAGCCGATCGACGCGCCGTACGTTCGCGACTCGTCGATCACTCGGTCGGATCGAACCCTGGAGGAGGCGCTCTCGCGACTGGCCGACGCAGGCATCAACGCCAACGACCACCTCGCCCGTTCGACCGTCACGAGCGAGCACGACCGGATCGTCGACGTTCGGTGGTCTCACCTCCCCTAACGCTCCGCCGGACGGAGCGCGGTGCGTGCGGTGATCTCGTTCGATTCTCGACCGACTGGCGTTCGAGCCCTCACCCCTCGACGACGTCGATTCCGCCGAGCATCCCGCTCGTCTGGTGTGGCAGACAGTAGTACAGTTGGACGCCGGCGCTCTCGAACGTCTGCTCGAAGGTGGTCCCCTCCTCGGTCACCGCGCTGCCGCTGTCGAAGTCGGTGTCGGAGTCGTCCGCAGACTGGACGTTGTGTGCGCCGCCCTGACCGCTCCACTCCCAGACGACGGTCGTTCCCGCGTCGATGCGGATCGCCGCGGGGTCGAACGCGTATCCGACTTCCCCCGCGCCGACGCTGACGGTCACTTCGTCTTCGCCCGTGTAATCGAGGATGGTCCCCTCGTAAAGGCGCGCGTCGGAGAGGTACTCGTCTATCGCGCTCGGAACGTCGTCAAGCGCCTCCGCGCCCGATCCCCCGTCGGATCCGCTCTCTCCGTCGCCACCGTCACCACCGCCGCCGGAGCACCCGGCGAGGGTGCCGAGCGTCAGTACGGCTCCGGTTCCGGCGACGTACCGTCGTCTGGATAGTCTCTCGGGCATCGCCGATCAATAGGGGACGAGAGCATACAAACCCCTTGACTGTTATCCGGACTCGGGACCGCGCTGTCCGTTTATAGCGGCGGGTTTATTCGACGGCGGTACGCCCGTCCGTTCATGCGGGAGGACGAACTAGCGACGCGCGTCGTCGACCACTACACGGCGGTCTATGAGGATCCCGAGATCCGGTTGGAAGAGCCGTACGACGCCGACGGTCGTCGCGGGGTCGCCGACGTGTACGTTCGTCTCCGCACGCCGGAGCGCGTCGATCACGTCGTCGAACTTAAAGGGGACGCGGCGGTGCGACGCGCGACCGGCGCGAACGAGGTGCTCCGACAGTACCGGCGGATGGAGCGGTACTTCCACGCGGATTCGACCCACGCGATCCGCCCGAAACTCCGGCGCACCGAACCGGGCGCGCACTTCCTCCTGTGTTTCGCGCCGACCCCCGCGTGCGTCTATCACGTCGCGACTCACAGGGGGTTGTACGCGTCCGTCGACGTTTCCGGCCGCGTCGACGACGTGCCTGCCGTCCGAACCGTCGCGTTTCTCACGGGTCTCGACGGCGAGCCGTCCGACCTCGGATTCGTCTCGATCAACGCCGACGCCCCGTTCGGGTCCGGCGCGTTCTTCGAGGCGGTCCCCCGCGACTCTCGACTCGCGGACAGTCTCGGCCGGGTCGATGACGACGTGATCGACCCGGACGACTCGGAGTGAACGGCGTGCCCGCCGTCGCCGGCGCGGACGGACCGTCGCCGCTTTATGCCTCTCCCGCCGTGGTCACGCATGAGCGACTGGGTGAGCCTGTTTTCGGGCGGGAAAGACTCCTCGTGGGCGCTGTATCGCGCCCTCCAAGAGGATCTCGACGTTTCGCGGCTCCTGACGGTCCATCCCGCGGGCGACTCGTACATGTACCACACGCCGGCGACCGAGCTCGCCGGACTCGCGGCAGAGAGCGTCGGCGTCGACCTCGTCGAGGTCTCTCCGGAGGACTTCGGCGCGGACGACGTGGACGACGCGGGCGCACAGGGCGACGCCGAACTGGAGCCGATGGAGGCGGCGCTCCGCGAGACGGCCGCGGACGGCGAGTTCGACCTCGCCGGAGTCACCGCCGGCGCGGTCGAAAGCGAATTTCAGACGAGTCGGATCCGGGAGATGTGCGATCGGCTCGGGATCGATCTGTTCGCGCCGCTGTGGCGGGAAGACCCCGTCGACCTCGCCGAGGCGATGTTCGACGCGGGCTTCGATATCCGGATCGTGCAGGTCGCGGCGTACGGACTCGACGAGTCCTGGCTCGGGCGACGCTACGACGCGGGCGCGCTCGACGAACTGCTCGACCTCCGCGCGGAGTACGGCGTCCACCCGCTCGGGGAGGGCGGCGAGTTCGAGACGTACGTCGTCGACGGGCCGCACATGGACCGCCGGATAGCGATGGAGACGGACGCGGTCTGGGAGGGCGACCGGGGACACCTGACGGTTCGAAACGCTCGGCTGGAGTGACCGCGAGACCCGCGTGGTGCGTGCGACCGGCCTAGGGCCAACTGCCCGCCTGATCGTACGCGCTCACGATCCGCTCGATGGCGACTATGTACGCGGCGGTCCGGAGGTTCGCCGCGTCGTTCGACTCGTAGGCGTCGACGAGGTCGTCGAACGCCTCGACTATCACGCGTTCGAGCTCCTCGTTGACACGCTCTTCCGTCCAGCTGAATCGCTGGCGGTTCTGTACCCACTCGAAGTACGAGACGGTGACGCCGCCCGCGTTCGCGAGGATGTCCGGGATGACGTGAATACCGCTGTCAGTGAGTACGTCGTCCGCGTCGGGCGTGAGCGGGCCGTTGGCCGCCTCGACGATCAGGTGGGCGTCGACCTCGCGAGCGAGGGACTCGTCGATCGCGTTCTCGAGGGCCGCCGGGACCAACACGTCGACGTCGAGCGTGAGCAACTCGTCGTTCGTGATCGCCTCGGTGTCGCCGTACCCGGACACGGATCCGGTGTCGGCCTTGTGGGCCTTCACGTCGCTCGGATCGAAGCCGTCCGAATCGTAGACCCCTCCGGAGGAGTCGGAGACGGCGACGATTCGAGCACCGAGGTCGGCGAGCAGCGCCGCGGCGACGGACCCCGCGTTCCCGTATCCCTGCACGGCGACCGTCGCGCCGTCGAGGTCGCGGTCGAGCCAGTCGAACGCCTCGCGGGCGGACAGCGCGACCGAGCGCCCGGTCGCCTCGACGCGTCCCTCGCTGCCGCCGGAGTCGAGCGCCTTCCCGGTGATGACGCCCGGCGCGGTGGTGTTCTCCAGCGTCTCGTAGGTGTCTTTGATCCAGTTCATCTCCCGCTGGCCGGTGTTGACGTCCGGCGCGGGAATGTCGCGGTCCTCGCCGATGAGCGGTCGAAGTTCCGTCGCGAACGCGCGCGTCAGCCGCTCCAGTTCGGCCTCTGAGTAGTCGGCCGGGTCGATCGCGATGCCGCCTTTCCCGCCGCCGTACGGGATCCCGACGATCGCACACTTGTAGGCCATCCACCCGGAGAGCGCTTTCACCTCGTCGCGGGTGACGTTCGGATGATACCGGATGCCGCCCTTGTACGGTCCTCTGTCACCGTTGTACTGCGACCGATACGCCCGTACCGTCTCGAGTGACCCGTCGTCGAGTTCGAACGTCAGGTTCGTCTCCAGCACCCGCTCGGGGTTCTTCAGGCGCTCGATGACGCCCGGCGGCGCGTCGAGCGACGCGGCGGCGTCGTCCACCTGTTCTTGTAAGCTCTCGAATGGGTTGGCCTGGTCAGGCATACGGTCACGTCTCCCGGCGGTAGATTTAGTTGTGGCGAACAGCCCAAAACGTGTAGCGGCGATACGCCGCGGGACGGACTCCGAGAAATCCGCGACTTCGTCACTCGCGGTCGGTGACAACAGGGAACTCACTGGGACGCACTCACCGATCCGTGTCCGCCGCCCGTTCGAGGATCTTCTCTGCCCGCGCGATGAGCGGCGCGTCGATCATCTCTCCGTCGACTCGAAACGTGCCGCGGTCTCGTTCGTCCGCCTCGTCGCGGGCGTCGAGCACCGCCTTCGCCCACTCGACGTCCTCGCCGTCGGGCGTGAACGCCTCCATTATCGGTTGTATCTGCGCCGGGTGGATCGCCAGCTTCCCGTCGTAACCCAGCGAGAACGCGAACTCGGCGTCCCGTCGGAGCCCCTCGGTGTCCTCGAAGTCGGTGTACACCGTATCGAGCGCGTCGACTCCGCCGGCGCTCGCCGCGAGCACGACGTGCTCGCGGGCGTACAGGACTTCCGTCCCCTCGTCGGTACGGCTCGCGCCGATATCGGCCGCGAGGTCCTCGGCGCCGAAGGCGAGCGCCGTCGTCGGCGCGGCGGCGGCGATCTCGCGTGCGGAGAGCACGCCGGCCGCGGTCTCGACGAGCGCGAACACCGCCGACTCGATCCCGCGTTCCGCACACAGCGTCGCGACGGCGTCGACGCGCGCGGCCGACTCGACTTTCGGGAGCATGACCGCGTCGATCGGGGAGTCGCGTTCGCCGCCGCCGGTTCGCGCGGTCGTACCTCCCACCGCGTCGAGATCCGCGTCCGGGTCCGTCGCCGTCAGCCGCACGCACACCTCCGCGTCGGGAGCGAACGAGGGGTCCGCGAGCACCGAGGAGACAGCGCTTCGCGCCTCGTCTTTCCGTGCGGGGGCGACGGCGTCTTCGAGGTCGAAGCAGATCACGTCCGCGTCCGAATCCGGCGCCTTTCGCATGAGATCCGGACGGTCTCCGGGAGAAAACAGGAGACTTCGTCGAGGCATGCCGGGAGATCGCTTCGCACGGACATAAATCGACGCGATGGCGACCCGACACGCATCGACACGATGGCGACCCGACACGCATCGACGCGGTGGCGACCCGATACCCCGACGAACGGTACCGATTTGCACGCGGAGCGAGATTATCCTCTATGCCCGGACGCTACTACGAGGAGTTCACGGTCGGCGAGACGATCGAGCACGCGACTCGACGAACGGTGAGCGAGAGCGACAACCAGCGGTTCTGCGACATGACGATGAACCGACAGCCGCTCCACCTCGACGCCGACTTCGCCGGCGACACGCAGTTCGGCGAGCGCGTGGTCAACGGGCTGTACACCATGTCGCTCGCGGTCGGGCTGTCCATCCCGGAGACGACCGACGGGACGATCGTCGCGAACCTCTCGTACGACGACGTCGAGCATCCGAACCCGGTGTTCCACGGCGACACGCTCCGCGCGCGCTCGACCGTGACGGACGCGAGCGAGACGAGCGACGGCGAGCGCGGGATCGTCACCATGCGGGTCGAGGCGTTCACCGTCGATGACGGCGACGACACCCTCGTCTGTGCGTTCGACCGGACGGTGCTCTCGAAGAAGCGATCTCTCGCGGACGGCGACCGGGAAGGCGTTGACGGCGGCCGCGCGGACGACGGCGGCCGCGCGGACGACGCCGACCAGTGAGGTGCCACAGACGCCGTCGGTTCACTCCTCCGCCAGCAGCAGACCGAGGTACGAGGTTCTGACCTGTTCGGCGCCGTCGAGCCCGAGCGTGGCGAGCACGTCGAACGCCGCGTCACGCGCCGACGCGACGGCGGACTCGGTTTCGACCTCGCGTTCGATCTCGACGAACTCGCCGAGGCCGTCGACGCGGTCGAGCGTGACCGTGTACCCCTCGAACCGCCAGAACTCGCGGCGTTTCTCGACGGTCGCTGCGGGCTCGAATCCGAGCCCGGCGAAGATTCCCGCGGCGGCCTCGTCGTCGTCGACGCCCGTCTCGTGTTCGACGCGAGTCTTCGATTCCTCGTCGACGAGCGGGCCCTTGTAGGTCAGTTTCGTCGTCTCGGTGGCGTCTTCCTCGCTATCCGAACCGGACCCAGTCGCCCCGGCTCGCGACGCCGAAAGCGGCGTCTCTCGACGGAGTCGAAGCGCCTCGTCGGTCCGGGCGAAGTCGCGGTGCGGGGCGTCGTAGTACACGTCGCGCTGGCGGCGAGCGTCGACGCGGTCGGCGTCGGCTCGACGCAGTCGCTCCCTAACGGTGTCGACGTCCGCCGGCACCTTGATCTCGACCTCGTACATGCCCGTGCGTCCGGCGGGGGCGGTGTTAAGCGCCGCGGGAGCGGGCTCCGTCTCCCGAGGTCGCTTCTCCCGCGTACAGCCCCCACGGCAGAGGGAAGGACGCGAACACCGGCGTCGCCGGGTCGAACCGTGCGCCTTAAGGGTGTAACAGGTGACCTTGCGGGTATGAGCGATCAGGAGCAAGCGGACGCGGCCGAGGACGCCGACGCCGAGACCGAGACCGCCGGACTGGAAGACGGCGATTTCGTACGAGTCGCGTACACTATCCGAACCGCGGACGACGACCGCGTCATCGACACCACCGACGAGTCGATCGCCGAGGAGGCGGAGATCGACACGGACGAACACGAGTTCGAGCCGCGCGTCATCGCGCTCGGTGCCGGCCACGTGTTCCCGGCCGTCGAGGAGGAGTTCGAGGGCGCGTCAGTCGGTGACGAAGGGACCGTCGACGTCCCCGCCGACGACGCCTTCGGCGCGTACGACCCCGACGAGGTCGAGACGGTGAAGGCCGACAAGATCCCCGAGGACAGCCGCTACCCCGGCGCGCAGGTCCAGATCGACGGCCAGCAGGGCTACCTCGAAACGATCATCGGCGGCCGCGCGCGCGTCGACTTCAACCACCCGCTCGCCGGCGAGGACCTCGAGTACGAGTACGAGATCCTCGAAGCGATCGACGATCGCGAACAGCAGGCGGCCGGCATGCTCGGCATGTACCTGCAGGACGCGCCCGAGGTCCGCATCGAGACGGTCACCGAGGAGGAAGAGAGCGTCACCGAAGACGACGACGGCGAGGAAGTCGTCGAGACAGAGGAGGTCGAGAAGGACGTCCTCTACGTGACGGCGACGCAGGCGATGCAGATGAACCAGCAGTGGATGTTCCAGAAACAGCAGATCGCACAGGATCTGATGAGCCGTCTGGACCTCGACCGCGTCGTCGTCGAGGAGGTCATCGAGGGCGGCGGCATGGGCGGACTCGGCGGCATGATGGGCGGCATGGGCGGAGCCGATGCCGGCGACATCGAGGAGGCGCTCGAAGACGTCGACGTCGACGCCGACGAGATCGCAGACGAGATCGACGACGCGTAACGCCGTCGTCCGTGTCTCGAACCGATTCCTTTTGAACGCCGGTTCACCCACTGAGTGACATGGAACTCGAACGCGCCCGCGAAGACGTCCTCGTCGCCGCGAGTGCCGGGGCGACGACCGTCGCTCTCGCGCTGCTGTCCGGCGTCGTCGGCGTCGCCGACCTCGCGACGCTCCCGACGCTCGCGCCGCTCGCCGTCTACGCGACGTACCTCTTCTCGCGGAAGGGCGGCCCGTACGGATCGCTCGACCGCCCGCGCAACTGGGCGATAGCGGCGGTCGCGGCCGGAGCCGTCGTTCTCGTCGTCAGCGCGGTCGTGTGACTGTCGGAGGTTCGACGGGGTCGCGTGCTGCCGGAAGTTCGACAGGGTCGCGTGACAACTGACGGCGACCGAGACGCCGCTTCAAGCGATATCTCGGCTCGTGTCCACGGTGACCGAATCGGTGAGTTTCAGTTTCAGCGGCTCTTCGAGGGCCGCGCCCCCGCGGAACTTCGGCACGATGAGCCGGTTCGCGATCTCCGTGCCCGTCACCGTGGTTCGGAGGTCGAAGACGATGTCGGCGATCTGCTCCGTCACGGTCCGGTTACGCCCGTCCGTCTTCCCCTTCAGCGCGTGTAACACGGCGATTCCGCCCGCATCGACGACCCGCCGACGGACGCCGTTGAGGAATGCGCGATAGCTGTTCCGGTCACCGGCCTCGAACGGGCCGACGGAATCGACCACGAGGGTTCCCCGCTCCGGGAGGCCATCGGCGACCGCGAGCGCGTCTTCGATCGGATCCGCCTCGTCGACGGCGCTTACGACGACGCCCTCCTCTTCGTCCCCCGTAGATCCCGTGTCACGCGTCAGCCCGTCCTCCACGGCCTCCGGTGAACGAACGGTCGTGAGATACCGGCACTCCCGAACGCGAGAGAGCCGATCGATGATCAGTTCCGACTGACTCGCGGGATCCGCCGTCAGGACGACGACACTACCGCTCGGGAGCCCGCCGCCGAACTCCCTGTCCAGCACCGAGATCCCGGTCGGAAGCGTCTCCATACGATCGCTGCCCGCTCCGGGGCTTTGGCTCTGTCGGTGACCCACCGCGTCGCCCTCCGAACGCGCGCTCACGCGACGCGCCAGTCCGAGGCGATGTCACGCCGAACGAGCCGCCGCGCGAGGTCGTCGTACCCCGACTGCACCGCCGGGTCCGAGAGCGGCTCCGCGTTCGCTTGGGGAATGCGTCCGAGGACCGGACAGTCGAAGAGGTCGCCGACGCCCTCCGGAACCGACGCGGCTCGCACGGCGACGACGCCGATCGGTGGACAGCCGAGCCGACGCGCGATCGCCGCCGTTTTGACCGCGTCGCGGAGCGCGGGCCGACGGAGCGGCGTCACGAGGAGACACCGGTCCGCCGCACGAAGCGGTGCGGCGACGTCAGGCGACGCGCCGACCGGACAGTCGAGGAGCGTCGGCATCGTCGGGGGCACCGCGGCGTCGAGCGACGCGAACGCGGCGTCGGCGCGGACACCGTCCGGCGACCTCGGAGGCGCGAGAACGACCGGTCTCGAACGATTCGGACGGATCTGACCGTCCGCACTGGGCGCCTCGGTGATCGTTGGCTGAGCGGCGGACGACGAGGTGGTCGACCGCGGCGGTTCCTCCGATCTCGTCTCCGCTGCCAGCCCCGCCAGGTTCGGGAGGTCCCAGTCGGCGTCGGCCGCGACGACGGACGCCCCACGCCGGGACAGCGCCCGCGCGAGCCCGACGGTCGTGGTCGTCTTTCCGCTTCCGCCCTTCCCGCCGGCCACAGCTATCACGGCGGGGCGTGAGTCGGCATCCGATATAAGAAGTACAGACCGTAGCCGTCGGTGACTGTGATCCCTATCAGTCCTGACAGCAGCCGCCCGCCTCGCCACCGAAGTCGACGGCGAGCGGGTCGGAGATCGCCTCGTTGACCGCTTCGAGCGTGTCCGTCAGTTCTTCTTGCGCGTCGAGGAACTCGCTCATTACGGGCATCGAGTGGAGTTCGTCCTGTGCCTCCTGTACCCGCTGGAGGCCGCTGTTCGTCGCCTGTCCCGTCTCTCGGGCGTGCATGAACTCCGAGCGGATCTGCTCGAACTCGTCGATCTTCGCTTGGACGTCCTCGTCGCGTTGCACCGCCTCTCTCGCGTCCTCGAAGCGCTCGTACTCGGGCGTCTGTGCGATCCGTTCGCCCAGTTCGCGTCCGAGCTGCTCGACCGAGTCCCCTTCGTCGACAGCCGCCTGTTCGACGCTCATGTACGGGAGTTGGTGCGGAACGGTTTCAACCTGCCGGCGTCGGGGGTCGCGGGCCTTCCCCGGTCCGGCCTGCAGACAGCTGCGGTCGACGCCGGCTCTCGAGTGAACACCCCGGCCAGAACTGCCGCCCTTCGCGGATTCAAGTGCCCGGAGCCACTCTCACCGCCAATGGTAGATCCGACTTCCGATCTCGAGGGGGACGTCGACGAGGAGTCCGCGCCGCGTTGCGTCTCGTGTGGGGGGCCGGCCCTCGGCGTCGGCCGACGAACCGTCACGTGGGTCGATGGCGGCGACGTGACTCACCGACACTTCTGTTCGCAGCCGTGTCGCGACGAGTGGACGGACGAGCGCCCGTCCGCGGAGAACTGACCCGCCGGATCAGCGAGGGTCGGATCTCCGCCGGACGCGCGACGCCGATCTCCGCTTCGGCGACGGCGGCGACGCGCCGCGGGAGGATTTTTCACGACGGGGGTGATAGTGGCGGTATGATATCGCTCGACGAGGCCGTGACGGCCCGACTGGAGTCGCACGGTGAACGGTTCGAGGTTCTGATCGACCCGGACGCCGCGCTGGCGATGAAACGCGGCGAGTTCGACGGTGACTTGGAGGACGTCATCGCCGCCGAGGACGTCTTCGAAAACGCCTCTCGCGGCGATAGGCCGGCGGAAGAGGATCTAAAAACCGTCTTCGGCACGACCGTCCCCCTAGAGATCATCCCCGAGGTCGTCGAGCGCGGGGAGATCCAGATCACGGCGGAACAGCGCGAGGAGATGGTCGAACGGAAGCACAACCAGCTCGTCACCACCATCACGCGCAACGCGGTCAACCCGCAGATGGACGACTCTCCGCACCCCCCGGATCGGATCGAGCGGGCGCTGGAGGAGGCGGGGTTCCAAGTGGACCCGATGGAACCGGTGGAGAACCAAGTCGACGACGCTCTCGACGCGCTGCGCCCCGTGATCCCGATTCGGTTCGAGGAGGTGACGATGGCGGTCCAGCTCCCGGCCGACTACGCGGGCTCCGGACAGGCCCAGATCCGCGAGTTCGGCGATCTCGAACGCGAGGAGTGGCAGAACGACGGCTCGTGGGTGGGCGTGCTCACGTTCCCGGCGGGGCTCCAAAACGACCTGTACGACCTCGTCAACGAGGTCACCTCCGGCGAGGGCGACGCGCGCGTGCTCAAGGACAAAGACGACATTCGGACGCGCTGAGAGACGACGGTCGAGACCGGCTGGAACGCGCGGCCGCCAGCCGACACGGATGCCGTAGTCGAGGGGTTGATGCCGGCTCCCGTTTCACATCATTCTCCATGCACGAGCGCGCGGCCGAGTTCGCTGACAGGGCACGGAACCGGTACGACGTCGACATCGACGTGTTGGAGTTCGACGCGGGGACGAAGACCGCGGCCGCGGCGGCCGACGCCGTCGGCTGTGACGCGGCGGCGATCGCCTCCACCATCGTCGTGTCGCTGTCCCCTGACGGGCCCGAAGACGGACTGGTCGCCGCCATCACGAGCGGCGCGAACCGGCTCGACCTCGACGCGGTCGCGGAGAGATTCGGCGCGTCGTCGGCGTCGATGGCGGATCCGGACCAGATCCGGGAGTTCGTCGGCTGGAGCATCGGCGGCGTCCCGCCGCTGTGTCACGACACGGCGATTCCGACCGTCTTCGATCCGACGCTCACGGAGTACGATACCGTCTACGGCGCTGCGGGGACCCCGAGTGCGGTGTTCGCGATCGATCCGGAGACGCTCGCCGACCGCACCGAAGCGACCGTCGTCGACCTCACGGAGTGAGTCGAGCGATGTGATCCCCCATTTATTAACTCTATTTTGTGAAATAACAATTCTTTTCTGTTAACCCGTTCTTCGATCCGGTATGGAGCACTCACGGCGGTCGGTTCTGAAGCGCGGATCGGGGCTGGTGGCCGCCGGAGCGGCCGCGTCGCTCGCGGGCTGTTCGGACGCCGGTCGGGGCGGTTCCGGCGATACGGACGGCGGCGGTACCGAAACGTTCGCCGGCGGCTACACCGCGTTCTTCACGCTCACTGACTGGACGAACCGGATCGCCGGCGACCGCGCCGCCTTCGAGGACCCGGTCGAGGTCGGTCGACTCGGTCACGGCTGGGAGCCCGGCGGGACGCTCGCCGCCGACGTCGCGGCGACCGACGCGTTCGTCTACCTCGACCACCCCGAGTTCGCGTGGGCACAGGACCTCGCGTCGACGCTCGACGCTGACTACGACTCCGTCGCGGTGATAGACGGGTTGGCCGGGCTGGAGGGGGATCTGCTCGCGTGGGATCACGGCCACGACGAGGGGGAGCGCACGGAGTCGACGGACGACCACGACGAGGGTGACAACAGCGACGGCGATCGCCAGTCCGACCCGCACGTCTGGGTCGACCCGGTCAGATCGACCGCGATCGTCGAGACGATCGCCGCCGGTCTCGGCGACGCCGACCCCGACAACGCCGAGGTCTACGCCGACAACGCCGAGGCCTACACCGCGGAACTCGACGAGATCGACGCCGCCTTCGAGTCGCTCGTCGAGACCGCCGAGCGCGACGTGGCGGTCATCGCCGGCCACAACTCGTTTCAGTACCTGGAGGACCGCTACGGCTTCCGGCTCCACTCGCCGGTCGGCGTCTCGCCCCAGAACGAACCGACCCAGTCCGAGATCGCAGACACCATCGAGATCGTCGACCGTGAGGGGATCGACACGATCCTCTACGACCGGTTCGGCTCGACCACCCTCGCGGAGACGGTCGTCGAGAACAGCGACGCGACGGAGATGGCGGCGGTCTCGCCGGCCGGCGGCACGACTCGCGAGTGGAACGAGGCCGGCTACGGCTACCTCGAACAGATGACGGAGATCAACCTCCCCGCCTTCGAGCGGGCGTTCGGCGCACAGTGAGCCGTGGTCACGCAGTGAGCCGTCGTCGCGACCGGCCCTCGTGCGATCGACCCTCGTGCGATCGACTCCCGTTCCGCGTCCCGCCTCGCGTCGCGTGCGTCGGCTCGGGGCCAACGGCGCGTGGAGTAAAAGAGCTAAACGTGCGGCCGACGCAGGTACGTCACACGCAGTGACCGCAATCGTCGATCTGGACGGCGTGACGTTCTCCTACGGCGACACCGTCGCCGTGAGAGACGTCTCCCTAACGGTCGAACGGGGCGATTTCCTCGGTCTCGTGGGACCGAACGGCTCCGGAAAGACCACGCTGTTGCACCTCATGTTGGGGCTCCACATCCCCGACGAGGGGTCGGTCTCGCTGTTCGGTCGGCCGGTCGACGAGTTCGACGACGGCGGCCGCATCGGCTACGTCTCACAGAAGGCGACGAGCCGCGGCGGGGCCATGCCGGTCACGGTCCGCGAGTGCGTCACGATGGGGCGGTTCGCGCACGCCGGGTTCGGTCGCCTCACCGACGCCGACCGGGCCGCCGTCGACGACGCGCTCGCGACGGTCGGGATCCGTGACCTCTCGGACCGCCTGCTCACGGAGCTGTCGGGCGGACAGAAACAGCGGGCGTACATCGCTCGGGCGCTCGCGAGCGACGCCGACCTCCTCGCGCTCGACGAGCCGACCGTCGGCGTCGACGCGGAGTCGCGAGACGCCTTCTACGCCCTGCTCGACGACCTCAACGACGACGGGATCACCATCATCCTCATCGAGCACGACATCGGCGTCGTCACCGACCGAGCGAGTCGCATCGCCTGTATCAACACCGAGATCTACCACCACGGCGACACCGAGTCGTTCGTCGAGAGCGACGCGCTCGCGGAGGCGTACGGCGCGACCGGACAGGTCGTCCACCACCATCACTGATGGCCGGCGACAACTCCCGTGACGACGGCGGAGACGCCCCCACCGAGAGCGACCGGACCGTCGACGGCGACGATCCGACCGCGACCGTCTCGCCTCCGACGCGGAGTCGGCGTCGCACCGCCGAACTCGTCGGGATCGGCTGCACTGCGGCGCTCGCGCTCGTGATGCTCGGATTCGTGCTTCTCTACTGGGCACAGGAACTCCCGGTCGCGAGCGATCTGTACGCCGCGTTTCGGTCGGTCGGACGCGGGATGGACGCGACCCTCGGAACGAACGTGTTCCGCCATCCCGTCATGTGGCAGTCGATGGCGACGGGCGTTCTCGTGGGCGTCGTCGCGCCGCTCGTCGGCTCCTTCCTCGTCCACCGGGAGATGGCGTTGATCGGCGAGACGCTCGCGCACACGGCGTTCGCGGGCGTCGCGATCGGCATCCTCGTCAACGCGTCGACCGGCTGGGACGGGTCGCTCCTCCTCGTCGCGCTCGTCGTCGCCGTCCTCGGCGCGGTGGCGGTCCAGTGGCTCACGGCCCACACCGACGCGTACGGCGACGTGCCCATCGCGATCATGCTCAGCGGGAGCTTCGCCGTCGGGACGCTGATCGTGAGCTACGGCCGCGGCCTCACAGCGATCAACATCGAGGGATACCTGTTCGGCAACCTCGCGGTGGTCACGGTGGAGGGTGCGCGGCTCATGAGCGCGCTGTCCGTCCTCGTCGTCGCGGGCGTCGCGCTGACGTACAAACAGCTGCTCTTCATCACCTTCGACGAACAGGCGGCGCGGGTCGCACAGCTGAACGTGACCGGCTACAACACGCTCCTCGTGGTGTTGACGGCCGTCGTCGTCGTCGGCGCGATGCAGGTGCTCGGCGTCATCCTCGTCGCGGCGATGCTCGTCGTCCCCGTCGCGGCCGCCTCACAGCTCGCGAGGAGCTTCCGGGAGACGATGTACCTCTCCGTGATAGTCGGACAGTTGTCGGTCATCGGCGGGTTCGCCGTCTCTCTCGGCCTCGGGCTCCCCTCCGGCGGATCGATCGTCGTCACGGCGATCGCCGTCTATCTGGTTAGCATCGCCGCCTCCGGCTTCTCGGTGACGGCGATCTCCACACACGGCTGATCGGCTCGACGGGTCCCTTTCCACAGACCCTTATGTCACGACCGCGAGGGAGTGGTATGGGAGAGACGGAATCCTACACGCTCACCGGTCCCGACGGCAACGAAGAGTCGTTCGAACTGCCCGCGGGCCTCGTCGACGTGCTCAGCGAACAGGGCGAGGAGTCGACGCGAGTCGTCAGTGACGTCGTCGTGCAGGCGATGGCTCAGCAGGCCCACGTCATCGTCCACCACAGCGAAGGCGAGGTCCCGGACGACATCGCGGAGATGGAAGAGACCGCGGCGGACCTGTTCGAAGAGCGGTTCGGACAGTCGCTCGAAGACGCGCTCGGCCACTCGCACTGACTTCTTCCGCGCGATTTCACACCGCTCCGACCGGCCGTTTAAGCCGGTTCGCCCCGTACGTTTCCGCATGACCACCGACTCGGACGCGCCGGTGTTGATCTTCGACGGCGACTGTCCGTACTGCTCCGTCGCGGCGCTGGCGCTCCGGCGGCTGGACGGCGTCGTCGCGGTGCCGTGGGCGGCCGATCCGGTCGGCCCGTTCCTCGACGCGCAGTTCGGATCGCGGCCCTTCGCGATGGTGCTCGTCGACCCGACGGAGCGACGGGTGTACGCCGGTCGCGCCGCCGCAGAGGAACTCGCCGCGCGCGCGGGAACACCCGGTATCGTCGGCGGGCTCGTCCGCGACAACTACGACCGGATCGCCGGCGCGGTCGGCACCCTCTCGGGCCGCGGCCGCGACCCCGACGACGTCCACGACACCTATCCCCTCACTGACGAGGCGAGCGACCGCGTCGACGACCTCCGACCGGCCGCGAGCGAGCCGCCGGAGGCGCTGTCGTGAGCGGGGGATCGGACGGAGAGCGCGCCGACCCCGACGACGGCGGGACGTACACGCTCCTCGTCGATCTTTCGAGTCCGGCGACGATCGAGGTCGGCGCGCTCGGCGAGCACCGACTCCCCGCCGGTACGTACGCGTACACGGGGAGCGCGCTCGGCGCGGGCGGGTTCGCCCGCGTCGACCGCCACCGCCGGACCGCGCGGGGGGACCACGACGTGCGCCACTGGCACGTCGACTACCTGCTCACCCGCGATGACGCGCGGATCGACCGCGTCGTCCGCAGCGTCGGCGTCGACGCGGAGTGTGCGGTCGCGGCGCAGTTGCCTCCGGGACCGGTCGGCGGGTTCGGGTCGTCCGACTGCGACTGCCCGGACCACCTCGCTGCGCTCGGAGACGGTTCCGAGGCGGAGACGGACCCCGCGGCACTGGTCCGCGACGCGCACGCGTCGGTCACGCCGGGACTCGGCGGGCGCGTCGATGTCGTCGCCGGGAGTGAGCCTGAAGAGTGACCGCGGCTCGCCGCGGGCGGCTCACAGGTCGTAGCGTTCGGTCACCGCGCGGAGCTGCTCGCGTCGTCCCTCTATCGCGTCGTCGCGTAGCGCCTGCTCTTCCGGCGTCGGCGCGGTCACGTCTGGCACGTGCGTCGGACTGCCGTCGTCGCCGAGCGCGACGAACGTGAAAAACGATGTCGTCGTCGGCCGCTCCTCGCCCTTGAGGGGGTCTTCGGCGTGCACGTCGACTTTCACGTCGAGACTGGTGCGGCCGGTGTTGAACACGTATCCCTCGATCACGGCCACCTCGCCCATCTCGATCGGCCCGATGAAGTCCACGTGGTCCATCGAGGCAGTGACGACCTCTCGGCTCGAAAATCGCATCCCCGCTATCCCCCCACAGATGTCCATCCAGTGGAGGACCGCGCCACCGAGCGCGCGCCCGAGGTTGTTCGTGTCGTTCGGCAGCAGCATCTCCGTCATCTCCGTGTACGACTCGGCGACCGTCGCGGTCCCGGGGTCGGTTCCCGTCTCGTCCATGCGTCGGGTCGGTCTGGCCGCGACTTGAATCTCCGGACTTCGCGTCCGGCGTCTCAGCGTCCGTCGTGAGAGCCGTCGTCGAACTGCACGGAATCGGACGGACGGCCCGCCTCGTCGATCACCGGGTCGGAGACGACGATAGGGCAGTCGATCCGGACGGCGAGCGCGAGCGCGTCGGAGGGGCGGGCGTCGAAGACGAACCGCTCCGGCTCGCCGTCCTCGTAGCGTTCGGCGTCGACCTTGGCGTAGAACGTCCCGTCGCGGAGATCGTCGATCCGGACGCGGTCTATCGCGCCGCCGAACTCGGTGAGGACGTCCACGAGGAGGTCGTGAGTGAGCGGTCGGTCGAACGGCTCGCCCTCCAGCGCCGTCCCGATCGACTGCGCCTGATCGGCGCTGACGAAGATCGGGAGGTAGTCACCGCGAACGGAGAGGATGACCGCCGGTACGTCGCCGCCGGGCGCGGAACCGGTCCCGACGCCGACGACCTCGGCTTCGTGTGGCATACCGGATCGTCGTGGCGACGACATGAATACCTATCCCACGGCGACGGGCGGTCGCGTTCACTCCGGCCTCCGCGGTTCACACTCCAGTACACCTCATCGGTTCGCACTCCAGTACCAGTACGCCCACGCGACGGTGAACACGAGCGCGGCACCGGCGAAGAAGACGACGCCGGGCTCCAGAGCCGAGACCGCGTAGTCCGCGAGCGGGTCGGCGACGTACTCGACGGTCCCGTCGATTCCGTCCCCGCCACCGGATCCGGTTTCGCTTTCTATCGACGGGCCGTCGGCTGCTCCCCCGCCGTCGTCACCGTCCGTCGCACCCGCATCGCCGCCGTCGGTTCCGGCCGTCCCCGCGCCGTCGCCACCCGACGTCGTCCTCGACACGCGCACGGTCGGGCCTGCCACGGAGAGAACGCGCTGTACCGCGAACGCCGCCAGTCCGATGATCCCGTAGCCGCCGAACAGGCGCGTGAGCGCGGTCTTGATCCCACTCGACGACTCGCCTCCGCCGGCGAACAGCACGAGCGGCTCGTCGGCGGCGGCGTACACGTCCATCTCTCGGCCCTTCTCTGAGTAGGTCGTGTCGACCACGTCGACGAGGTCGGCGTCGTCGAGTTTCCCGAGGTGATACTGGACGTTCTGGAGCGAGGTGTCGACGGCGGCCGCGAGTTCCGATTTCGTCGCCGGGTCGTCGTGGAGTCGCGTGAGGATCTCGCGGGCGGTCTCAGAGCCGAGCGCGGCGATGAGAGCGTCCGCATCCTCATCGTTGACGCCGACCACGCGCGGCTTCCGGTCGTCCGGGGTCCGGTCCGGCAGGGAGGGCAACAGCCGGGACATACGCACACCTTCCCCCGTGAGAATACAAATTTGTTGGATCGGTGACGGAGCGACCGCGCCGACTCCGCCCCACTACCGACTCACAAACCCTAAACGCGGTGACGGAGAAGGACGGGGCAATGACAGAGACGCCAGGGGACGCCGAGGGTCACCCGTCGGCCCCGACGGCGAGCGACTCCCCGGCAGACGCGTCGCCGGATCCGTCGACCGATCCGGTGTCGGGATCGGCCGCGGCTCCGTCCGGGGAGTCGGCGGGTTCGGTGACGGTCGTCGGGACCGCCCACGTCTCCGAGCGCTCCGTCGACGAGGTCGAAGAGACGATCGAGCGAGAGCGCCCCGACGTCGTCGCCGTCGAACTCGACGAGGGGCGATACCGCCAGATGCAGGGCGAGACGCCGGACGACCTGGACGCCGGCGATCTGTTGAAGGGGAACACCGTCTTCCAGTTTCTCGCGTACTGGATGTTGTCGTACGTGCAGACGCAACTCGGCGACCGCTTCGACATCGAACCGGGTGCCGACATGCGCGCGGCGATAGACGTCGCGGAGGGGCTCGGGATCGACGTTGCGCTCGTCGATCGCGACATCCAGACGACGATCCAGCGGTTCTGGGCGCGGATGTCGATCACGGAGAAGCTCCGAATGGTCGGCGGGTTGGCGTTCGGTATCACAGACCCTCGGATCGTCGGCGTCGTCGTCGGGCTGTTCGTCGGGCTCCTCGCCGGGCCGATCATCGGCCTGTTCGGCGGCGCGCTCGGGATCTCAGACGCGCTGTTAACGAGCGTCACCGGCGGGGTGCTCGTCGCGGTGGCGGTCGGCGTCGCCGTCGATCAGGTCGGAAAGGTCGGTCTCTCGCCGGACGGGCGGCTCTACGCGGCGAGCGCGCTCGGCGTCGGGTCGGGGATCGCCGTCGCGGCGCTCGGCCTCGCGGACGGGTTCGTTGCGACGTATCTCGGCGGGTTCACCGTGACCGCGATCGGTAGCCTCGGCCTCGGGATCGCGTTCGGGCTCACGCTCGGCGTTGTCGTGGCGGGGTTGCTCAGTCTGTCCGGACGCGGCGGAAGCGATTCGGAACACGACGGGATCGAGGGGCTCGACGTCGAGGACCTCACCGACGCCGACGTGGTGACCATGATGATGGAGGAGTTCCGCCAGTTCTCGCCGGGCGGCGCGGAGGCGCTCATCGACGAGCGCGACGCGTTCATCGCCCACCGGCTCGTCGCCCTCCGCGACGCAGGCCACGACGTGGTCGCTGTCGTCGGCGCGGGGCACCGGGCCGGGATCGAAGGGTACCTCGCGGACCCGTCGACGCTCCCGCCGATGGCGGACCTCGTCGGCCGCGAAGGCGGCCGGGGCTTCCCGTGGAAGAAGCTTGTCGGGTACGGGATCACGATCGGGTTCGTGGCCTTCTTCGTCCTGCTCGCGCTCGCCGGCGTCGAGAATGCCTTCCTCTTCCGGCTGTTCGGCGCGTGGTTCCTGATCAACGGCGTCTTCGCGTTCGCGTTCGCCAAGATCGCCGGCGCGCGCTGGCTGTCCGCCGGCGTCGGTGGTGCCGTCGCGTGGATGACCTCGATCAACCCGATGCTCGCCCCGGGCTGGTTCACCGGCTACGTCGAACTCCGGAGCCTGACGGTGAACGTCGGTGACATCGGGACGCTCAACGACCTGCTCTCGGACGAGTCTCTCTCGCCGAGCGACCTCGTCTCGGCGATGCTCGACGTGCCTCTCTTCCGGCTCATCATTATCGTCGCGATGACGAACGTCGGCAGCATCGTCGCGAGCTTCCTCTTCGCCGTGTACGTCATCCCCGCGATGTTCGGCGCGGAGGTGGGCGGCGTCGACGAGGTGAGCCGGCTGATGATCGAGGGCGCCAGACGCGGTGCCGAACTGATCGGGAACGCGGTCACGGGGGGAACATGAGCGGCACTCCACAGGGCCGGCGGATCGCCGGGCTGTACTTTAGCGGAACCGAACTGCGCGACCTGCTCGTGGCGTGGCTCGCGCTCGGCGTCGCGTTCATGTTCTTCTTCGCCGGCGGGTCGGCCGGACTCGGACGGATCGTCGACGCGGGCGTGGTCGCGCCGCTCGCGGTCGCGCTCTCGACCGCGGGTGTCGCGTTCCTCCTCCACGAGCTGGCGCACAAGGTCGTCGCGGTTCGCTACGATCAGGTCGCCGAGTTCCGCGCTGATACCAGCATGCTGTTTCTCGCCGTGATGAGTTCGCTTCTGGGGTTCATCTTCGCCGCGCCCGGCGCGGTCCACCACCGCGGACGGCTGACACCGCGCGAGCACGGCCACATCGCGCTCGCAGGACCGGTCGTGAACCTCCTTCTGGCGCTCGTCTTCCTCCCGGCGATGGCCGCCGGCGGCGCCCTCGGAAGCCCGATCCTCTCGCTCATCGGCGCGCGCGGGGTGGCGATCAACGTCTTCCTCGCCGCGTTCAACCTGATCCCCTACGGTCCCCTCGACGGGAAGACCGTGATCGGGTGGAGCAAGCCGGTCTGGGTCGTCGCGTTCGTTCCCTCCGTCCTGCTCGCCGTCGGACTGGTGTTCGTCGGCGGACTCGGTTTCGGCGGGCCGTTCTGAGCCGCTGCGCCACGGCCGCATCTCGCGCGCGTCTCGTGGACGTCTCGCTCCCGTCGGGAACGGTGCGCTTTTGCTCCGCGGGCGTCCCTCGACACACATGACCGAGGGCGACGATCCGGACAAAGACGACACCGCAGCCGACGACGAACTCACCTACGCCGACGCCGGCGTCGACATCGACGCGAGCGAGGCCGCGACCGCGGCGCTGGTCGGCGCTGTCGGCGGCGGCGTCGGCGTCGGCGAAGCGGGAGAGGGGACCGACAGTGACTACGCCGGGCTACTCGACATCGGCGACCGCTACCTCGCGCTCGCGACCGACGGCGTCGGGACGAAACTGCTCGTCGCCGAGGCGCTCGGCGACTACTCGACGATCGGGATCGACTGCATCGCCATGAACGTCAACGACCTCGTCGCCGCCGGCGTGCGGCCCGTCGCCTTCGTCGACTACCTCGCGGTCGAAGAGCCCGACGAGCGCTTCGCCGAGCAGGTCGGTGAGGGGCTCTCTCGCGGCGCAGAGTTGGCTGACATGGCGCTCGTCGGGGGAGAGACCGCGGTGATGCCGGACGTGATCAAAGGGCTCGACTTGGCTGGCACCTGCGCCGGACTCGCGCCGAAAGACGGGGTGTTCGACGGCTCCGCACGGCCGGGAGACGCCCTCGTCGGCTGGCGTTCCTCCGGTATCCACTCGAACGGACTCACGCTCGCTCGCGAAGCCGCGACGCGCGAGCACGCGTACGACGACCCCTGTCCGTTCGACGGGTACGACACCCTCGGCGAGGCGCTGCTCGAACCCACCAGAATCTACACCGACCTGCTCGACCCGATGCGCGACCACGGCGTTCACGGCGCCGCCCACATCACCGGCGGCGGCTGGACGAACCTCGAACGGCTCGGCGACAACCGGTACGTCGTCACCGACCCCTTCGATCCCCAGCCTGTCTTCGAGTTCGTTCAGTCGGAAGGGAACGTCACGGACGAGGAGATGCACCGGACGTTCAACATGGGAACCGGCTTCGTCGCCGCCGTCGACGCCGACGACGCCGACGCGCTGGCCGCGGCGACCGACGGGCGCGTGATCGGCCACGTCGACGACGGCGAGGGACACGTGTCGATCCGCGAGCTAGAGCTGTAAGTCAGTCGGTAGCCGCGGCGCGCTCTTTCGCCCGGTGCTCGGTTACGTCGCTTCCGCGTCGGCGTCCGCCGCCGATTCCGTGTCCTCGGTGGTCGTCGGCGTCGACTCGTCCGCGTCACGGTCGTCACCGTCGCTCTCGACATCGCTTTCGCCAGCGCGCCCGTCGTTCTCAGATCCGGCCCCACTACCCGTCTCCGCGTCGCCCGCTCCCGAGTCACTCGTCTCTGCGTCGCCCGGCTCGCCCGACGGACCGCTCGACCGCTCCCGATCGATCTCTTGGACGAGCTTCATTTCGCCGCGGGCGCGGAGCGTGCCGTCTATCTCGGCGTCCTCGTGTACGGTCAGGTCTCCGGCGGAAACGTCTCCGAGCACCCGCGCGCCGGCCTCGACGGTGACCGTCCCGCCCCGGGAGGTGACGTCGCCGTGGATGACCGTGTCCGTCCCGACTCCGATGTCATCGCGTGCGCGCAGGGAACCGAACACCTCGTTTCGCTCGCCGATGCGGATCGACTCGGCACGGATGTTCCCGTGAAGCCGACAGTCGTCTCCGACGGTTGCCGGCGTGGAGACGCGCCACGCGTCGTCCGATATCTCGGCACCGCGCGGAACGAGAAGCGGATCGCGAACGTCGTCGCCGTCGGCGAGCGCCGTCGCGAGCTCGTCCGCCGCGTCGGTCTCGCCGATCCGCAGGAGCTGTGAGAGGACGATGAAGTAGAAGACGAGCGTGGGAACGGGGTTCCGGATGACGATCCACCCGTTCGCCTCGAACCCGTCCTCGATCGTCACGTCGTCGCCGATGTCGAGGTCACCGGAGACCATCAACCGGCCGGTGACGGTCACCCGCTCGCCGATGTACGCGTCCTCGCCGACGAGCACGTTTCCGTCGACGGAACACCAGGTGTCGAGCCGGCAGTCGCCTTCCGCCTCGATGTCGCTCCCGACGCTCACGCGCTCCCCGAGTGCGACGTTGCGTCCGCGAAGCCCGAACTCCACCGTCGACTGACTCCCGACGAGCACGTCGCCGTCGGTGACGAGGTCGTGTTCCTCGACGGTGGTCTCCGACGGGACCGCGAGTTCGTCTACTGGACCGCCTCCTCGCAGCGACACACCGGGAGAACTCTCTCCGCCCGTATAAACCGTGGGGGACGTCAGACGGACGTCGGACGGCGTGGGACAGCGACGAAGACGGGCAATCGCGGAACACGTCTGCGTGGTGTTCACTCTCGAGGTACCACAGGGTCACCATCCTTTTCAGGGTCGCGAAGAACTGTGACGTATGGGATTCGGATCGTACGACGAGAGCGAACAGAAAGACCAGGACGTCGACACTGACGACGACGGCGCGGTCAACGTCCACGAAAACGACCACGACGGCGAGGTCTCCATCGAGGGCGGCGCGTCAACCGACGACCTCGTCGGTCGTCTCTCGGAGATGAAAGACGACGCGGACGACGAGTAGTTCGTCGGACTGCATTCGGCACACTCGTCCGAGCCGAGATACATTCGACATATCGGTTCCGAAGCGCCGCACCACGTGTCACGTCCCTTTTATTCGGTCGAAGAGTACACCACGCCATGAGCACCGACCTCACGTTCACCAGAGACGGCGTCAATGTCGTTTACCAGGGAACCGAGTTCGAACTGGAGAAGGACCTGATCGAGGAGGCGACCGGCAAGGGGTACCGCGACGTCACCGACCACGAGGTCCTGCAGATCGTCGCCGAAAGTCCCGAGCTCGACGGCGAGCCCGTGCGGATCGGCGACGTGCTGTGATCAGACCGCCCGAGACGGTACGGTTTTAGGCGCCGGTCGATTTGAGCGGGTATGAACCCGGGCAGCATCGTGTCCGCGCTCACGAGTTCGAAGATCAGGACCGGTCTCGTCGGGCTCCTCATCGTCGTCGCCGCCGTCGGCGGAGCATTTGCCGTCGGCGTTCTCGGTGTGCCGAGCGTCGCGACGATCGACAACACGTTCGGAGACGTCACGAACGAGACGACCGCGATCGAGACGGATCTGGTCGTCTCGAATCCGAATCCCGTCGGAGTCGGACTCGACGGCGTGTCCGTGGACTACACGGTCTCGATGAACGGAATCGAGATGGCTCAGGGCGGCCGGGAGGGAGTGCAACTCGGGACCGGAAACTCCACGCTGGAACTCGACACCGCCCTCCGAAACGACGCGATTCCGTCGTGGTGGGTCAGTCACGTTCGGAACGGAGAGCAGACGACGGTGGGTATCGACGCGACCGTCACCTCGGAGCGGCTCGGACGGGGCGTGGATTTCACCCGAGAGCGTGAAGTCCAGACCGACATCCTCGGCGCGTTCAACTCCGAGGAGACGCGGCCGGTGAACGCAGACAGCGCACTGACCGACGACCCGGTCCTCTACGTCAACGAGACGCGGGGACAGTGGGGGTCGGTGAGCGAGGCCGAGACGCCGATCGACATGGAGTTCGTCGTGTACAACCCCAACCTCGAACCGTACGTTATCTCGGAGATCGGCTACGATGTCACCATGAACGGCGTCGAGATGGGAGGCGGTCAGACCGACGAGGAGTACGCCATCTCCTCGTACAGCACCGAGACGATCGGTCTCACCGCCGCTCTGGAGAACCAGCGGCTCGACGAGTGGTGGGTGACCCACCTCGACGAGGAGGTCAACGGCCATCAAGTGAGCGACCTCCGAATCGAGTTTTACGCCGTGATCGAACTCCCGTCCGGCGACGAGATCACCGTCCCGATGGACGAACTCACCTACGAGGAGACGATGAAAACGGACATGTTCGACGAGGGCGAGGACGTGCGCGATTCCGACACGGACGACGCAGGCGGTGACGACTCCGAGACCAGTGAGGACGGCGAATCCGACGACAGCGGAGACACCACTGACGGCGGGGACGACACCAGCGACAGCGATTCCGGCAGCACCAGCGACGACTCGACGACCGACACGACGGACGACGAAACGACGAGTGACGGGGACAATACGACCGACGACGAAAATCAGTCCGACGACGGCGACGTGCTGCCGCTTTAAGCGGTGAATCGTGTGGAGCGAGCAGTAGTGTTATATTCTCGACGTTTGTACGATACACTATGGATCCCCGAAGGCGACTGTACGTAGCTGGGTTCGTCGGCGCGTCCATCTCGTACATCTTCAACGTCTTGGCGTTCACCGGCCAGTTCGACGTGGTCCGATGGTTCGTCTTCGCGGTCGTCTTTGTGACCGTCTTCTTCGGCTTCGAGAAGTTCATCGAGTGGTCGGTGCGGTTCGATAATTGACCGTAGACCGAGGGTGCATACGCTTATCAGCCGAGACAACTCACTTGTCTCACCTCTTTTCACTACTCAGTAGCTGTTGAGATTCACAGATATCTCTCGATGAGTAGAAAGCGAGATAGTGGGGCCGGAGGGATTTGAACCCCCGATCGACTGATATCTCCGGTGCGCCTCGGAACTCCAGAGGGTCGTCAACGCGACCGATGATCAGTCGGCCGCTCGGTATATCAGTCTGGAGTGTCGTCCCGGGCGCGGGCCTCTGGAGTCAGTCGCCATGCCTGGCTTGGCCACAGCCCCACGCGTGATCTCGCATCAGTTGCTTGCCGAAACGCGGATAAAGGGGTTTCGATCGCGGCCGATCGAGGGACGCGAGCGCGACGAATCCCCGTCGGCGAACGTGCCGATCGTCTCGGCCGTCACTCCCGATCGTCGTCGCTCCAGTCACACTCCTGGCACTTGAACCCGGTTATGAACTCGGTCACGCTCGGCATGTATCCGACCGAGATGACGTCGCCGCCGCACTCCGGGCAGTCGCGGTCGGCGTCCGTGATGGATTCCGCCTCTAACACCGACTCGCCTTCGACTAGCTCCGCCAGCTTCTCGGGCGTCACCATCCGCCCCTGCACGACGCGGTTTGACATACCCGGCGTACGCGACGGAGCACCTAAACACCGGCGACACGCGCAGATCGGACGGCCGAGTAGCGGCCCTCCGCTCCGACCGTCGACCTACAGCCAGGGCGCGCGCGAATCGTCCTCCGCGAACGGATCCGTTCCGTCGGACTCCTCGTCGGTCTCCGACGGCTCGCCGCCGTTCGCGAGGACCGCCACGTCGTCGTCGACGATGTGTCCGGGTTCGGCCGGCGGGGCGTCGAGCGGCGGATCCGTCGGCTCCAACCCGTCCGCGTCGTCGCTGTCCGCAATCGCATCGTCGGACGCGGACGCATCTCCGTCGGGCGACGCACCGTTCGCTGGCGCGTCTCCCGGCCGGTCGGGGTCGGCACCGGGCTCCGCGGACGGGCCGGCGTTCGGATCGTACGCGAACAGGGCGGTCACGGCGAGCACGGCGAGCGCGATCGGCGCGTCGGTCTGCATGAGGTCGAACGGACCGAGCAGGATCGGTAACGCGAGCACGCCGAGCGCGACCGCGGACCCGAACCGGAATCGGTCGATATCGACGCGACCGCGGAGATGCGGGGACAAAACCGCGATCGTCAGCGCGAACGCGACGCCGACGCCGGCCGCGGCGGCCCCGTTGACCACGTACTCCGGCGAGGTCTCGATCGCGAAGCCGGCGGGCTCGAAGCTCGCGACGAGTCCGAGCGCGATGATGACGCCGGGGCTCGGCAGGTGTTCGCCGATCTCGGAACTCGCCGTCTTGGCTGCGATCGTGAGGATAACGAGTCCGGCGAACCGCTCGAAGACGGGGAGGTTCAGGAATCCCCGAAAGGTGGGTGCGAACGCGGCCTCGACCGCGGCGAGCGGAACGATGACCGCGCCGATCAACAGCACCGACGAGACCATCTGCTTGCGGTCCCCGTCCATCTCGGCGAGTATCACGGCCGCGGTCGCCGATCCGCCGAATATCAGGATTCCGGTCTCGACGATGCCGGTCGCCGTCCCCATGACGCCGGCGACGACGAGGGCCGGGAAGATCCCGTCGACGAGCGGGAGCACCATCACGGTCGCGAGCAGCTTCGTCGCGCTGCCGACTCTCCGCTCTAGGCGGAGGGCGACAGGATGACGTGAGACGCTCATTCAGGGCAGATATCCCTGACCGGGGGGGTGGCGGTGGGAAGCGGACGACCCGCGATAGCCGAGGGCCCGGCAAACGGAGTCGAATCCGCGAGCGGCCCGACGAGCCCCTGTAAACCATTTGCGCGTATTGCCGGCTGTAAAGCCGATGCCGAGATCACAGATCGGCCGGCCGGCGGTGCGCGTGGTCACGGGACTGTCGGAGTCCATACACGGTATACGCGTTTCGGTCGCGTTAAAGGTTGTGTGATATGTACCCGCACACGATTGCGGATGTGTGGACGTTCTTTATATAGAACATATGGATACGCCTAAAAATCCCCGGTTACGGCGACGGAACCACGCCGGAGCAGCGCTCGGCCGATACATGGCCGATACGTTCGAGGCCACGAGCGGTGGATTCACGATCGTGCGCTCGTTGATCCACATTTGTGTATCATTTGTGAGTTTGGATGACAACGACGTGCACGTCTGTGCTGACTCGCAACGCTTTTTATCGGGGGCTCACGACGGTTTATATGGCGACAGATTCTGGCCAATTCTCTGTGAAGCTTGACGTTCCAGAGGCGCTGACGTTCGACGACGTGCTTCTTCGACCCAAAGAGAGCCGAGTCGAGCCCGACGACGCCGACCTCTCCGCGCGCGTCTCGAAGAACGTCGAAATCACCGTCCCGGTCCTCTCGGCGGCGATGGACACCGTCACCGAGAGCGATCTCGCGATCGCGATGGCCCGCGAGGGCGGGCTCGGCGTCCTCCACCGCAACATGACCGTCGAGGAGACGGCCGCGGAGGTCGAGCGCATCAAGCGCGCCCACGAACTCGTCATTCGACGCGAGGACGTCGTGACCGTCTCGCCCGACAACACCGTCCGCGAGGCCGATGAGCTGATGGAGAAAGAGGGAGTCTCCGGCGCGCCGGTCATCGACGACGACGACACCGTGCTCGGGATCATCTCGGGGACTGACATCCGTCCGTACTTGGAGGTCGGTGAGGACGACGCGGTCCGCGAGGCGATGACCGACGAGGTCATCACCGCGCCAGAGGATGTCGACGCCCGCGAGGCGCTGGAGCTGATGTACGATCACAAGATCGAGCGCGTCCCGATAGTCGACGACGACAGGCTCGTCGGGCTCGTCACGATGCAGGGAATCTTACAGCGGCGCGAACACGAGGAGGCGGCCCGCGACGACGACGGACGACTGCTCGCCGGCGTCGCCGTCGGTCCGTTCGAGGAGGAGCGCGCGGTCGCGGCCGACGAGGCCGACGTCGACGTTATCTTCATCGACTGCGCGCACGCCCACAACCTCAACGTGCTCGACTCGGCGAGAGCGATCAAAGAGACGGTCGACGCCGACGTCGTCGTCGGGAACGTCGGGACGCGCGAGGCCGCCGAGGCCGCGATCGACTTCGCCGACGGACTGAAGGTTGGTATCGGACCGGGGTCGATCTGTACGACGCGCGTCGTGAGCGGTGCGGGGATGCCGCAGATGACGGCCGTGTCCGAGGTCGCGGATGTCGCCTCCGAACACGACGTTCCGGTTATCGCCGACGGTGGAATTCGCTACTCCGGCGACGCCATCAAGGCGCTCGCCGCGGGCGCGAACGCGGTCATGCTCGGTTCGTACTTCGCCGGTACCGACGAGGCACCGGGGCGCGTCATCACGATGCAGGGGAAAAAGTACAAGCAGTACCGCGGGATGGGCTCCGTCGGCGCGATGAAGTCCGGCGGCGGCGACCGCTACCTCAAAGAGGAAAGCGAGGACGAGGAGTTCGTCCCGGAGGGCGTCGAGGCCGCGACGCCGTACAAGGGCAGCCTCGCCTCCGAGCTTCACCAGCTCACCGGCGGCATGCGCTCAGGGATGGGATACGTGGGCGCGGAGACCGTCCCCGGGCTCCACGAGCGGGCCGAGTTCGTTCGCGTCTCCAGCGCCGGCCAGACCGAGGGCCATCCGCACGACGTGATGATCACCGACGAGGCCCCGAACTACAGCCCGAACGAGTGAGCCGGGCGGGGACCGATCCCGCCGGACGCCGGGAGGCGAAAGCGGCGACGCAGACCAGAAAAGGTATTTTAATATAGTCCGCGCAGAGACGAATCCTGTGAGCGAACACCTCGTCGCTCCGGTCAATCATGAGTGAGCAACCGCCGCTCGTCCTCGTGGTCGAGGACGAACCCGACTTGGCCGACCTGTACGCCGCGTGGCTCGGCGACGAGTACCGCGTCTTGACCGCGTACGGTGGACAGGAGGCGCTCGACCAGATCGACGAGGCCGACGACGACGTGGACGCGATCCTGCTCGATAGACGAATGCCCGGGCTCTCCGGCGACGAGGTGCTCTCGGCCGTCAGAGAGCGCGGTATCGACTGCCGCGTCGCGATGGTTACGGCTGTCGAGCCGGACTTCGATATCCTGAAGATGGGGTTCGACGACTACCTCGTGAAGCCGGTCACGAGCGACACCCTCCGCGAGACTGTCGACGGGCTGTTGCGCCGCGGCGAGTACGACACGGACGTTCAGGAACTGTTCTCGTTGACCTCGAAGAAAGCGATACTAGAAACCGAAAAGAGCGCCACGGAGCTGGCCGACAACGAGGAGTACCAGAATCTGACGGAGCGGATCGAAGAGCTCCGAGCAAAGGCGGACAATTCACTGGAAGCGGTGACCGAAGACGACGATTTCGAGCGGCTGTTCTCCGAGTTCGACGTAGAAGAGTGAACGGTCGAACGAAAGTCGGTGATTTCTGGCGGCGAGACGGCGTCTCGCGGAGACAGATATCTGCGGCGACTGTTTAAATACGACGCCGCCGAATCAGCGATCCAATGCGTGTTCGGGATCTCCCGCTTTCGGCGTCGCACACCGACCACTTCGTCGAGCGGGGGATCCGAGAGCTGTACCCGCCGCAAGCGGCGGCTGTCGACGCCGGGGTCTGTGAAGGATCGAACGTCGTCGCCGCAATCCCGACCGCCTCCGGAAAGACCTTCATCGCACAGCTCGGCCTGTTGACGGCGGATGGTCCGGGGTTGTACGTCTGTCCGCTCCGCGCGCTCGCCCGCGAGAAGTACGAGTCGTTCGCGGCGCTGCCCGGACTCGACGTCGGTATCTCTACCGGTGACTTCGCAGCGTCGGAAGGGGATCTCGCGGGCAACGACATCGTCGTGGCGACGAGCGAGAAGGTCGACTCAGCGATCCGGAACGGCGCGTCGTGGGTCGACGAACTGGCGTGCGTGGTCGTCGACGAGGTCCACCTCCTCGATGCGGAACGTCGCGGGCCGACTCTCGAAGTGACGCTCGCGACGCTCCGTCGGAAGAATCCGGACATACAGGTCGTCGCGCTCTCGGCGACCGTCGACAATCCGGAGGCGATCGCGGCGTGGCTGGACGCGACTCTCGTCGAGTCCGACTGGCGACCGGTCGACCTCCGTACCGGTGTGGCCGTCGGCGAGTCGATCGCATTCGACGACGGAACGGCCCGCGAGGTCCCGATCGATGAATCCGCTCGCGAGGGCGGACGCGGCGACCACGCCGACACCGACGTCACGGCCGCGCTCGTCGGCGACACGGTCGACGAGGGAGGGCAGTGTCTCGCGTTCGTGCGGTCGCGGGCGGAGGCGGCGTCGCTGGCACAGCGGCTCGCCGCGGACGGGCTCGCAGAGCGGATGGGGATCGAGGCGACCGCGGCCGCTGTCGGCGACGAGGCCGCCGCGGTCGATGGCACGGTGACCGGCCGCCAGCTCGCCGACTGCCTCCGGTCGGGCGTCGCGTTCCACCACGCCGGTCTGCGGTCCGGTCACCGCGCCGTGGTCGAATCTGCGTTCCGAGACCGCAAACTGGCCTGTATCTGTGCCACACCGACGCTCGCGGCGGGAGTCAACGTCCCGGCGCGGCGCGTGGTCGTTCGCGATCAGAAACGCTACTCCGGGTCGGCGATGGAATGGCTTCCGACTCTCGAAGTACACCAGATGTGCGGACGAGCCGGCCGCCCCGGGCTCGATCCACACGGCGAGGCCGTACTCGTCGGGGATCCGGACACCAGAGACGACCTCGTCGAGCGGTATATCGAGGGCGAGCCGGAGGCCGTCGAATCGACGCTCGCGGATCCGGCCTCGCTGCGGACGCACGTCCTCTCGGCGATCGCGACCGGATTCGCCGAGACCGAATCGGAGATCCTTGACGTGTTCGAGGGGACGTTCTACGCTCGCGAGGCGGGTGCCGGCGGGCTGGCGGACGCGGTCGCGGCCGCCGTCGACGATCTTGTCTCGGCCGAGATGGTACGTCGGGAGACCGCGGGCGGCGTCGGCGACTACCGACTGGTCGCCACGCCGGTCGGCGAGACGACCTCGAAGCAGTACGTGCGACCGGAGACGGGCGAGCGGATCGTCGACGGCCTCCGGACCGCCGCGGCCATGTCGGACGCGAGGACGCTCACCGCCTTCGAACTGATCTGCGACACGCCGGACATGCAAGACACCTACCTCGGCAACGAGGAACGCGCAGAGATGTACCGGTTCGCACGAGCGAATGCCGGGGCGTTGACTACGGGAATGCACGAGACGGGCGACTTCGAGGAGTGGTTGGAGTCGGTGAAGACGGCTCGCATCCTCGACGAGTGGATCGGCGGCGCGACCGCAGAGGAACTCGTCGAGGCCTATCGGATCGGCCCGGGCGATCTCGACTCACGAATCGAACGCGCGGAGTGGCTGTTGAGCGCGGCAGAGGCGCTCGCGGACACGGTCGGCGTCAGCGTACCGTCGGTGCCGCGAGCGCGCTCGCGGCTGTGAGAGTTCGCGCCGAAACGAACCGCAGAATGGACGGGGGTTACGGCTGGTCAGTCCGCCGGTTCGATAGCCCTGTGAAACGGGGTTCGGGCGATCGTCTTCCGGAGGTCGGCCAGCGAGTCACGGCCCACTTCGCCGGCGACTGACATCACGGCGAACACCTCCTGTCTGGATATCTTCACGCCGGTTTCGGTGAGGGCGTCTTCCGGGCGGGAACTGAGTTCGCGGAGGGTTCCCACGGCCAGCAGATACGGAACCGTCCACGCCTCCATCGTGTTCCCGTTCGAGAGCGGCATCGTCTCCAAGTACGCCTGCGCGTCGTCGAGGAACGAGCGAGCGAAGTCGGCGGTCCGGTCGACGACGCGGGCGGACGACTCCCTGTTCGCCGGGTGGACGACCCGCTCTTGGTCGACCCCCTCGTCGGCGAGCCACTCCGCGGGGAGGTAGACGTTGTTCTCCTCGGTGTAGTCGTCGTACACGTCCTTCGAGACGTTCACGAGCTGCAGGAGGAGGCCGAACTCCTCGGCGGTGTCGCGGAGTCGCCGCGCGCGGTCCTCGGTGACGTCGCCGCGGGTGAGGAGATTCGTGATGAGATTGCCGACGGTGCCGGCGGCGTAGTAGCAGTACTGCTCTAGCTCGTCGCGGTCGTCGATACGGAGCCCGCCCTCGGTGGCGTGGCGGTCTACGAACATCGCCATCCCGTCGACCATCTCGACGACGGGGGGAACGATCGCGGCGCGAGCCTCTGGGTCGAGTTCCTCGAACGTCGCCACGATCGTCGGGGCTTCGGCGACGACCTCCCAGTCGTCGTTGCGGTCGTCGGGGGCCGGAAGCCACTCGTCGACCGCCTCGCGGAAGGCCGCGATGTCGACGTCGCTGTCGGGGTCGATCGCGCGGCGGTACGTCCGCAGAACGTCGCTCTGGGCGGCAGGCGGGATGTGTCCCGCGTCCTCGACGGTGTCGGCGACCCGACAGAGGAGATACCCCACACAGATCTGCGAGGCCATCGGCTCCTCCAACACATCGACGGTCAGCGCGAAAGTTCGGGAGACGCCCTGAACCGCCTCGTGACACCACGAGAGGTCGGGTTCGACCGGGCCGTGTGCTCGTCCGCTCATTCAGGTATGCGTTCTTACGTCACAACGCATAAAAAGCCTCGTGGAACGGCGCAGCGGGTGCCCGTCGGACGGGCGGCCCGTCACACCGCCGGATAGCTGGCGAGTCTCCCGCTCGATGAGCCGGCGTCTGACGGAGTCCCGTGAACAACCGTGTAGAAACGGCTAAGTCGGCGTGCGGGAAGCGATCGCCATGGAGTTCACGTTCTCCGCGGAGCAGCGGCAGATCCGCGACACCGTCGCGTCGTTCGTCGACGAGGAGGTCGTCCCGCGGGCCGCCGAGATCGACGCGACCGACGAGTTCCCCGCGGATCTGGTGAGTGAAATGGCCGACCTCGGACTCATGGGAATGCCGTTTCCCGTGGAGTACGGCGGAGCGGGCCTCGATTACCACAGCTACGTGCTCGGGCTCGCGGAGATCGCCCGCGGCTCCGGCGGACTCGGAACTGTCGTCGCCGCTCACACCTCTCTCGCCGGAACCACAATATACGAGTTCGGCGACGGGCCTCAGAAAGAGAAGTACCTCACGTCGCTCGCTGCGGGCGACGACATCGGCGCGTTCGCGCTCTCGGAGGCGGAATCCGGGTCGGACGTGTCCTCCATGTCTACGACGGCGGAGCGCGACGGCGACGGCTACGTCGTGAACGGCGGGAAGCTGTGGATCTCGAACGGCTCCGTCGCCGACACGGTTGTCCTCTTCGCGAAGACGGACCCGGACGCCGGCCGAGACGGGATCTCCGCGTTCGTCGTCCGCCCCGACGCAGACGAGGGTTTCGTCGTTGAGGGGACGGAGGAGAAGCTCGGCGACAAGGGATGTCCCACCGCTGAGCTGCGATTCGACGACATGTGGCTCCCCGAACGCCGGCTCCTCGGCGAGGAGGGCGAGGGATTCGTGCAGGCGCTGCAGACGCTGAACGGGGGCCGTATCACCATCGCCGCACGCTCCGTCGGCATCGCCCGTGCCGCGCTCGACGAGGCGACCTCGTACGCGAAAGAGCGCGAGCAGTTCGACAGACCGATCGCCGACTTCCAAGCGATCCAGCACAAACTCGCCGACATGGACACGAAAGCACGCGCCGCGGAGCTGTTGATGCACGAGGCGGCTGACCTGAAGATGCGCGACGAGTCGTTCGTGAAGGAGGCCGCACAGGCGAAGCTGTACGCCTCGGAGATCGCCCGCGAAGTCGCCAACGAGGGGATTCAGATCCACGGCGGCTACGGCTACACGAAGGATTTCCCGGCAGAGCGCTTCTACCGGGACGCGAAGCTCTCCGAGATATACGAGGGGACGAGCGAAGTGCTGCGGAACACGATCGCCCAGCGGCTGCTCGACGAGTAGGCCGCCGTCGGGTCGTTCAGCGGGAGGTTCTGACAGTTACCGGCCGGGCCCGTCGTGGTCGGTGTTGCTGTCGTCGCTACTGTCGTCGGCGTCGCTACTGTCGTCGGCGTCGCTACTGTCGTCGGCGTCGCTACTGTCGTCGGCGTCGCTACTGTCGTCGGCGTCGCTACTGTCGTCGGCGTCGCTACTGTCGTCGGCGTCGCTACTGTCGTCGGCGTCGCTGGGAGCATCGCCATCGGTGCCGCCAGCGTCGTCGCCGGTGTCGCGGTCGTTGTCGCTCTCGTTCCGGTGTGCCACGTCGGCGTCCGACGGGAACCGATCGACCGCGTAGTCGCCGGTGTCGACGCGCTCTGCCGGCTCGGAATAATCGCGATCGCTCCCCGCGAAGTCGGGTCGGATCACGCCGTCGTCCGGAGGCTCGGCGGCGGCGTCCGTGGCGTCTCCGACGACATCACCGTCGGCGTTCTCGTTGTCTGTGACTGCATCACCTTCGGTGTTCTCGTTGTCCGTGACTGCATCGCTGTCGGTGTCCCCGTTGCCCGTGCCCGCGCCAGCGTCTGTGCCCGCGTCGCTTCCGGGCTTCTCGTCTCCGCGTTCACGTTCGATCCACTCGAACCCGCTTCGCCCACGCCGGCGCGCCGCCACGGCCGCGTGGAGCCGCTCGCGAAGCGTCTCACGGAGGTCGCTTGCCTCGTCGACCGCGATATCGATGGCGGCGGCCTCGTCACCGGTGAGTGAACTTGACCCGGCAGTGTCGGCGACGATCGTCGCCACGCCCCACCGGCGCTGGAACACGGTGCGACTGTCGATGACGTTCTGGATCCGGTAGTACGGGACGACGGCCACCGTGCGGCTCCAGAACCCGTTCCGCGTGAGAAGGTGGTCCTCTCCGACCCAGTAGCCGCGGTGTTTCCACTTGAGGTGGGCGGCGGGCGGCACGGCGAGGAGGAGGGCGAGGGGACCGAACCACGGCAGGTCAGCGGCAAGATACCAGTCGATAGCGAACGCGATTCCGGTGAGAACTCCGACCGCCATCGCGTACCGGACCACGTACCGCCAGCGGATCCGCTTCGGTGGCCGCTCGAAGCTCGGATCGCCGAACGACTCCACCTCGCGCGCGAGACGGTAGACGCGCTCTGTCGCGGCGATCGGGACCGCCGACTGGCTCCCCTGATCGCCGCTCTGTCCCGGCGCGTAGCCGGCGGTCTCGATGGAGAGGCTCGCGTAGCCGAGCGCGCGCTTCGCCGGGTTGTCCGAGATCGTGAGCGTCTGGACCTTCTCCGTCGGTATCGACCCGCTGTACCGGCGAAAGAGACCGCGCTCGTACCGCAGTTCGTCGCCGGCGCGAGAGAGTCGGAAGCCGTAGTAGTTCGAGAACGCGACGCCCGCGCCGAGCACCCACGACACGAGGAACAGTCCGCCGACGGCGACGAGCGCGGTCGCGGTAAGCGCCGCGGCGTCGGCCTCCGGGAGGAACCCCGAGAGCACGGGGAACGATCCAGAGCTCAGGAACGCCAACAGGCCGATCAGGCGGCCGTCGAACGACAACGCGCCGACGAGCGCCAGCTCTTTCGGCGAAATGGCGAACAGCTCCGCCTCGGCGTTCTCGACCGCCGCGTCGGCCGTACCGGTGGTGGCGGTTCCGTCGGCGTCAGCGCCCGCGCCGCGTTTGTCGCCCGATCCGCTCTTGCGACGCTGGACTTCGCGCCGGATTCTCGTCGCCTCGTCCGGGGTGACGAACCGGATCGATCCCTCGGTGCTCGATCCGCCGGCCGTCTCCAGGTCGACGGCCGCGATCCCGATCGCCCGCTGGATCACGCTCTGGCTCACGTCGACGTTCTGGATCCGTCGGTAGGGGATCTCTCGCTCCCGACGCGAGATCACACCCGAAGCGATGTCGAGCGTGTCGGCGGTGAGTTCGTAATCGAACCGGCGGTAGTACGCCGTCTCGTAGCTGAAGGCGGCGAGGAGCATCGCACCGGCGACTCCGATCGCGAGCGGGAGCCCCCAGTCGTTGCTGTTCACGACGAAGAAGGCGACGACGACGAATCCCGATACCTTCTGAAGCGCGCGGTACGGGATCGACTGGGGCGCGAGCTTCACACCGCGTCCTCCCCGTCGGCGCGGATCGCGAGCCGCTTCAGTTCCTCGCGGAGGTCGCTCGCTCCGTCGGGCGTCAGTCCCGGAATACGCACGTCTGCCCCCCGTGAACCGGCGGTGTACACCACACAGGATGCGAGACCGACGCCGCGTTCGACGGGGCCGCGGCGCGAGTCGACGTGCTGGATCCGCACCAGCGGGACGGTGGTCCGGACCTGCGTGATCACGCCGCGGTCGAGGTACAGCGCGTCCTCGCGGATCTCGTAGCTCCATCGACGGTACTTCAACACGGCGTGTGCGACGCCGACGACGAGCGCGACCCCGCCAGCCGCGACCGGCGACCACCTGGGCAGGTACCCCAGATACGCCGCGGCGGCGAACGGGAGGGAGAGTAACACGGCGAGGAGCGCAGCGCGGAGGATCCACACGATCCGTATGCGGGAATGAAGCGACTGAGCGGTCATCGGTCCGCCCCCGTCGCGCGTCGGAGAGTCATACCCCAGGGTTGTCGACGACGGATTATAAGTCCCGGCCGTCGGTACGCGGCGGCGCGAAGCGGTGCGGCCCGCGGCCGTTCGCGGCCGTTCGCGACCGTTCGCGGGTGTGCGTCTCCGATCAGACCGGACGGATGCGGTCGGCCGTCACGTCGATCGGGTCGGCGACGTGTGCGATCGGCTCGCCGTCGGGGCGCTCGAAGCCGTTCGCCGCGAACAGCGTGTTCGCTCGTCGCTCGACGGTCGCGTCGCGAAGCGTCCACGGCTCGTGAGCGATCTCGCCGACGTACAGTTCTCGGCCGGCCGCGTAAAACCGGTAGTTCTCGACGAGGAAGGCGTCGCGCGAGTCCGGGTCCGGCACGTACGCGTCCCCCGTCGGTCCATAGGTCGCGTCGAAACGGGCGGGCGGGGCGTCGCGGTGGACCCGACGGCTGGTGAACCGAATCGTCTCGCCGTCGCGGCGCGCCGTCATCTCCGCCAGGTAGTACGGCAGCGCGAACAGCCGCCGCGCGACCGCGACGCCGAGCCGATCGTCGGCGTCCAGATTGTAGAAGTAGACTCCCGGTCCCGCAGGTCCCTCGACGTAGGTTCGGAGGTTCAACTCCGGAAACGAGAGCCCGATCGGCGACCCCCGCGGGCGGATGTCGTCCATCACGAACGCGACGACGCCGAGGTAGGCGTCGCCGTCGTACGCCGCGACCGAGAGCCCCGGCGGCAGCGTCTCCTCGACGACGGCGGGGTCGACCGCCCAGTGGCAGAACAGCCCGTCGCGCCACGTCATCTCCAGCCAGCGAGGAGCGGCCATACCGATCGTCGGTGCTCGACGGACAAAGGCGGTACGGCGGACGGGCGACTCGGTGGACCGTCTAGGGTTAAAACGGACCGCCGCCGGACGGTCCGCTCGGCGGTCCGACCGTCGACTCCTCGGCGTCTTTCCATTCTCCGAGTCCGGACGGGTCGAGGTGGACGTGGACGTCGCCCACGTCGTCGAGCGCGCGGAGCCCTCTGACGAGTTCGGTCTCGACGTCGTGTGCCTCTCGGAGCGTCATCGACCCATCGACTTCGACGTGGACTTCGACCTCCAGGTCGGTCCCGTCGTAGTACACGGTGAGGTCGTGGACGCCTTCGACCGCCGCGTGGTCGTGCAGCGCCGCGATGACGCGGTCGCGGTCGGCGTCCGGCGGCGCGGCACCGACCAGGTACGTCACGTTCTCGCGACCGATCTCGATCCCCTGATACACGACGAGGAGGCTGACGAGCGCCCCGGCGATCGGGTCGAGAACCGGAAATCCGAGGAAGACGCCGAAGATGCCGACCAGCGCCGCGATCGTCGTGTAGATGTCGTTGAGACAGTCGGCCGAGAGAGCGGTCAGCGCCGTGGATCCCAGCGACGCGTTCACGCGCTCGGTGTACCAGTAGAGGAGGTACATGTCGGCCACCGCGAACAGCAGCGCTGCGACCAAGATCGGGCTCGCAGCGACGTCCGCGGGACCGAGAAGCCCCGAGACCGACTCGCGTAACAGGAGGAGCCCGAGGATCACGATCGTCGCACCGACGAACAGAGCAGTCAGCGGTTCGATCCGCTGGTGACCGTGCGGATGGGTCTCGTCCGGGTCGTCGTACCGCGCGCCCCCCCAGACGAGGACGACGGCGCTCGCGACGAGGTCCGCGACCGAGTGGGCGGCGTCGGCGACGAGCGCGACGCTCCCGAAGGTGAGACCGGCCGCGCCCTCGACGAGGATCTTGGCCACGTTCCCGAGGACGTTCACCGCCGCGGCTCGCCGGAACCGCGCCTTCTCGCTCCCGGGACCGGGACGCCACATACGTCCGAACCGTCGGCGGCCGCGTTTAATAACCTCGTGACTGGCGTTTCGGAAACGCCGACGGGTGACGGTGCGTTCTCCGACTGACGCGCTCGCCGCTCACGAGCGCGTCTCCCTCGATGCTGCCACCGGTTCGCCTTCGATGCTGCCACCGGTTCGCCTCCTCCCGCGTATCAACGCTGAGGACTGGCGGTGATATTTTAAATGCGTTGGCGACGGACGTGTCCGTATGAACCGCAGCGAGCGCGGCCAGAGCGAGGTGATCGGCGTCGTGCTCCTGCTGGGGATCACCGTCGCCGCCGTGACGGCCACGGTGGCGACGGGGAGCGTCGCGCTCGGACTCATCACCGACGAAGCCCGATCGTCGGGCGTGGAAAACGGGATGTCGCAGCTCTCCTCGCAGTCCAGCCTCGTCGCGCTCGGCGAGACGGACGCACGGCGGTTCGACCTCGGATCCGTCGACGGCGGACAGCTCCGGCTGAACGAGAGCGCGGGGCACGTCGAGGTGCGGATCGAAAACGGCACCGACGGAGAGACGACGGTGTACAACGACTCGATAGGCACGCTGGAGTACGTCGGGGAGGAGCGCACCGTCGCGCTCCAGGGCGGAGGCGTCTGGACGTCTTCGAACGGCTACGGACGGATGATCTCGCCGCCGGAGTACCACTACCGAGGGACCACGCTCACGTTCCCGATCGTGCGGCTGACCGGAACGGAGCAAACGCCGCAGCGCGGAACCGGAACCGTCAGCCGGTCCGCGGGCGATCCGGACGCGGTCACCGCCACGCGGAACCCGCTCGAAAACGGGACCGTCGTCGTGGAGGTCCAGAGCGACTACTACGAGGGCTGGTACGAGTTCTTCAGCCAGCGCGCCGACGGCTCGGTGACCAAGTACGACGCCAACCAAACGACCGTCGCACGCTTGGTCGTGCCGGACGAGGTGACGTTCGACCGACCATTGTCTGTGACCACCGTAGGAGGATACAGCCATAAAGGTGGATCAGATAAGGAATTGAGCGAAACTCAGTACAAAGAAGACGTGACCGTACCCTCCCCAAATGCACACATTGCAGATATGGTTGAATTGGCGTCAGATGACAACGACAACAGCGACGAATCCTGTGTGAATACGGACGGATTTGATGGATGTGGTACAATCGGTCCTGGGACATACTACTTTGATAACGATCCAACTGTCAACGACGATCTTGATTTCGACACGACAGATGGAGATGTCACAGTCGTCGTCGATGGCGATTTCAATATTGGAAGTAATAATCTCACCATTGTCGATGACAGCGACAACAGTGTCACCTACTACATCAACGGTTCACTGGACCTTCAGGGAGATCCGTTTGTCGGCACCGAAGAAGATTCGATCGACGCCGATCGGACACAGTTCTACGTCGCCGAAGGGTTTCTCGACGGTAGCGGCGGCGATGGAAACCCGACGATCGAGGCGATCGTTTACGCGCCGAACGCAGACGTAGAGACAAGGGGAAATCCCACGCTTCGAGGTGCGTTCGTAACGAACTCACTCGAAACTCGCGGAAATCCGCAACTTGAGTACGACACAGATCTCGCCGAGATGGAAATCACGATCACCGGCGGTACCGGACAGAACCCGATCACCTATCTCCACGTGAGCGAGAACGTCGTCGAGGTCGAGTTCGACTAACTTTTTCCGAGATAATAGCGGGCGGGCCGCCGTCGTGGCACCGTCGTAACGCCTAAGAACGAAACGCTCCTCGGTTACGGTAATGAATCATGAGCTTTTCGTTCGAGGTGGTCCCCGTGGGCGTCGAGATTAAGGAGACGGAGGTGAGCGACGAGGACTTCGAGGAGATGAAGGCGTTTGTGAGAGACTACCTCGCAGCCAGCGTCGAAAGCGAGGAGGACGGCGGTCGTATGCGGTGGTACCCGTGGCACTCGGCCGACTACCGGTTCAACCACATCCTCAACGTCGTCGATCTCGCGACCGAGATCGCCGAATCCGAGGAGGCCGACGTCGACGTGGTCCGCGTCGCGGCGGTGTTCCACGACGTGGCGAAGTTGGAGGTCGACCAAGACGTCCACGCCGAGGCCGGCGCACGCGTCGCCCGCGAGTACCTCACGAGCCGCGGCAACTACCCGGAGTCGTTCGTCGACGAGGTGTGCGGCGCGGTCGTCGACCACTCGTACACGGGCGACCTCGACGACGTCCCCCTGGAGAGCCGGTGTCTGATCGAAGCCGACGTGCTCGACAAAGTGGGCGCGAACGGTGCCGTCCTGATGCTGTTGCGGATGGGATACGAGTCTCGCACGCACATGGACGCCGCGAAGATGGTCGATCGCGTCCTGCAGCGGGCACACGATCACACCGAACGCGTCGTCTCCGACAGCGCCGAGAGCATCGCACACCGGCGAATAAAACGCGTGAAGTGGCTGTGCGAATGGCTCGAAGAGGAGGTCTCGCGGATGGACTCCGACGGCGTCACCAGCCGCTGAGGAGTCGGCGGCGTATTGCGGCTCCCGATCGTCGTACCTCCGGCTCGAACCTCAAGTACCTCCGGCTCGAACCTCAAGTACCTCCGGCTCGAACCTCAAGTACCTCCGGCTCGAACCTCAAGTACCTCCGGCTCGAACCTCAAGTACCTCCGGCTCGAACCTCAAGTACCTCCGGCTCGAACCTCAAGTACCTCCGGCTCGAACCTCAAGTACCTCCGGCTCGAACCTCAAGTACCTCCGGCTCGAACCTCAAGTACCTCCGGCTCGAACCTCAAGTACCTCCGGCTCGAACCTCAAGTACCTCCGGCTCGAACCTCAAGTACCTCCGGCTCGAACCTCAAGTACCTCCGGCTCGAACCTCAAGTACCTCCGGCTCGAACCTCAAGTACCTCCGGCTCGAACCTCAAGTACCTCCGGCTCGAACCTCAAGTACCTCCGGCTCGAACCTCAAGTACCTCCGGCTCGAACCTCAAGTACCTCCGGCTCGAACCTCAAGTACCTCCGGCTCGAACCTCAAGCTTCAATGGGCGCGGGCGTGTGCCGTCCGTATGAGCGATCAACAGCTTCGAAAGGACGCACACGACCTCGACGTCACCGTCTGGGTCGGGAAACACGGCGTCGACGCGGTCGTCGACGAACTCGCAGACCAACTCGACGACCGCACGCTCGTCAAGGTGAAGTTCCTCCGCGCCGCTCGGGGCGGGACGACGACGGACGAGCTCGCGTCCGAACTGGCCGACGCGGTCGACGCGGACCTGATCGAGACGCGCGGAAACACGGCGGTGCTCCACTGATGGCCGCTGCGGCTTCGACGGAGCCCGTCGTCGCGATCAGCGGCGCGTTGAATCCGTACTTCGGCCCGTTCACGGCCACGGCCGTTGACGCAATAACGTTCTTCGGCGTGCTCGCAGCCGTGTACGTGGCGTTTAAGATCGCGATCATACCGCTGTCAGTGCGGGTGTTCGACCGCCGCGGTCTCGACGACCACGCGCGGAAGCCGATCCAGAAGCTTCTGGCCTTCGTCGTGTTCTTCGCCGGGATAACGATCGCGTTCGGTGCGGCCGGCTACGGCGACTTCCTGCAGTCGCTGGCGACGATCGGGGCGGCGGCGACGCTCGCTATCGGGTTCGCGCTGCAGGACGTGCTCAAGAACTTCGTCGCGGGCGTGTTCATCTTCACCGACAAGCCGTTCCGAATCGGCGACTGGATCGAGTGGCAGGGGAACTCGGGCGTCGTCGAAGACATCTCGCTACGGGTCACTCGCGTCAGGACGTTCGACAACGAGCTTCTGACGGTACCGAACCACGTGCTCACGGGCGACGTTATCAAAAACCCCGTCGCGAAGAAGACGCTCCGACTGAAGTTCGTCTTCGGCATCGATTACGAAGACGACATCGACAAGGCGACCGAGATCATCGTCGAGGAGGCCGAACGGAGCGAGGCCATTCTGGACGACCCCGCCCCGTCGGTGCGGCTGACAGAACTCGCGGACTCGTACGTCGGGCTGCAGTCGCGGATCTGGATCGACGACCCTTCTCGCGCGGACTTCGTGAAGGCTCGAGCCGATTACGTGAAATCGGTCAAAGAGCGATTCGACGAGGAGGGCATCTCGATCCCGTTCCCGCAGCGCACCGTCTCGGGACGGAACTCGTGGGAGGAGCCGAGCGCGTTCGGCGGGAACTGATCGAGTTCGCTCCGCGTCGTATCGGGGTGGCACCGATAGTAACGAACTTGAGTCTCGGGTAACTCGTCTCTGGCATGCACGTGGTCATCATCGGGGCCGGCGAGGTCGGGACGAGCACCGCGGCCAGCCTGGCGTCGGACCACGACGTCGTCGTCATCGACTGCGACGCCGACCGCACGGAGGATCTCAAGTACCAGTACGACGTGCTCACGATCACGGGCGACGGCACCGACTCGTCGGTTCAAGAACGGGCCGACGTCGCCGACGCCGACATGCTCATCGCCTGCACGGACGACGACCGGACGAACCTCGTCGCCTGTGGAACCGCGAAAACCTTCGGTGACTCCTTCACGATAGCCCGGGTGAAAAGCACGTCGTACCTGAAGACGTGGGAGCGCGACGAGACCGCCTTCGGCGTCGATTTTCTCGTCTGTACGGATCTCCTTACCGCGGAGAACATCGTCCGTGTCATCGGCCTGCCGGCTGCGATCGACGTCGATCCGTTTTCGGGCGGTCTGGTTCAGATGGCCGAGTTCGAGATCGACGCGGAGAGCCCGGTGGCCGACCAGACGGTCGCAGAGGCCGACCGCTTCGAATCGCTAACCTTCGTCGGCATCTTCCGCGACGGAGAAATAGAGATCCCCCGCGGCGACACGCGGATCTGTCCGGGCGACCGGGCGGTCGTCGTCGGGAGTCCCGAGAGCGTTCAGGCGTTCGCGAACGACATCGCACCGACCACCACCCCGAACGACACCGACGAGATCGTCATCGTCGGCGGTAGTGAGATCGGCTATCAGACCGCACGGGTTCTCGAAGAGCGCGGCCTTCCCTCGCGGCTCATCGAACAGGACGGAGAGCGCGCGCGGTGGATCGCAGAGCAGCTTCCGGACACCGTCGTGATGGAACACGACGCGACGGACACGGAGTTCCTGTCGCGCGAGCACGTCGACGAGGCCGACATCGTCGTCACCGCGCTCGACTCCGACGAGCGCAACCTGCTGGCTGCGGTGTTGGCCAAGCGTCTCGGCGTCGACCGCGTCGTGAGCGTGGTCGACAGCGCCGACTACGTCACCGTCTTCGAGGAGATCGGCATCGACGTGGCGATCAATCCGCGGACGGTGACCGCGGAGGAGATCATACGGTTCACCTTCGAGAGCGTCGCCGAGAACATCGCCGTCCTCGAGAACGACCAGGCGGAGGTCCTGGAACTCGAACTCGACGAGGGGTGCTCTCTCGTCGGTCGCCCGATCCGCGAACTGGTTGCGGAGATCGACGCCAAGTTCGTCATCGGCGCGATCGTCCGTGACGGACGACACGTCACGCCCCGGGGAGACACCGTCCTCCAGCCGGGGGACCACGTCATCGTGCTCGTTGAGACCGCGTTCACCACGGAACTCGCCTCGATGGCCTGACCGATGACGCAACGGACGCGGATCAGGGTGCGATGGCGGGCGAGCGCGGGTCTCATCGGTGACGTCCTCACGTATCTGACCGTACCGCTCGCGTTTCCGCTCTTGGTCGCTCTCTACTACCGGGAGTCGGCGGTCCCGTTCCTCGTCGCCGTCGGCGTCGCCCTCGCCGCCGGCGCGGGATTCCGATCCCTGCGCGACCACGAGGCCGACCTCGGCCCGCGCGAGGCGTTTCTGGCGGTCGCGTCGATCTGGTTCTTGGTGGCTGCGGTCGGCGCGATCCCCTTTTTCGTCGCCGGAACTGGCGTCCTCGCGAACCCCGTGAACGCCATGTTCGAGTCGATGAGCGGGCTGACGACGACGGGTGCGACGGTGCTCGTCGACTTCGACGTTCACCCTCGGGGCGTGATGATGTGGCGGCAGGTGCTCCAGTGGCTCGGGGGGCTCGGAATCCTCGTCCTGGCGACGGCCGTGCTCTCTGAGATCGGCGTCGGTGGCGCACAGCTGATGGAGTCCGAGACGCAGACGCGGGACGTGAGCAAGCTCACGCCGAAGATAAGCCAGACCGCTCGGCTCATCTGGGGGCTCTACGTCGGACTGACGCTTCTGGCCGCCGCCACCTACTTCGCTCTCGGACTCGCGGTCGACCCGCAGATGGACCTGTACAACGCGATCGCACACGCGTTCACGTCGGTGTCGACCGCGGGATTCTCGCCGGAGCCGCTCTCAGTCGGGGCGTTTCACCCCGCGATCCAGTGGGCCGTCATTCCGTTCATGATCGTCGGGTCGACGAGCTTCGTGCTGCTGTACTTCGCGATCAACGGCGATCCGATGCGCCTGTTGAGAAACGACGAGTTCCACTTCTACCTCGGTTCGATGGCCGTGTTCGCGGCGATCGTCGCCCTCGTTCTCGGGTTCGATCCCGGCACCGCCCTCGGCGACGAGGCGACCGTCCGTCACGCCGTGTTCAACGTCGTCTCGATGGTGACGACGACCGGGTACGCGAGCGCCGACTTCGATCTGTGGGCACCAGGCGCGAAACACATGCTGTTCATGGGGATGTTCCTCGGCGGGATGGTCGGGTCGACGACGTGTTCGATCAAGTCCCTGCGCTGGATGGTCGCCCTGAAGGCGTTCAAACGCGACCTGTTCACGAGCATTCACCCCGAGTCGGTCCGACCGGTCCGCAACTCCGGCACGCCGGTCGACGAGGAGACGATTCGAGACATCTACGCGTACGTCCTGTTGAGTGTCGTGATATTCTTCCTGTTCACTGTGTTCGTCGTCGTCGACGCCGAACGGGTCGGCGCCCCGGTGAACGAGTTCGAGGCGATGGGCGCGGCCGCGTCGACGTTCCTCAACATCGGTCCCGCCTTCGGTGCGGCGGGACCGTACGGCACGTACGCCTCGTTTCCCGTCTCGACGCGGGCCGCCATGATCGTCTTGATGTGGATCGGACGGATCGAGATCATCCCGGTGTTGGTGTTGTTCACGAAATCGTTCTGGACGTCGTGACGCCACCGGTGGTATCGACGGGTTCTTGCCTCACCGGAGAGCTACGACGGATATCGACGGGGGAGCGACGAACACGTGACACGAACTGTCGACGCGCGGGCGACGCTCAGCTACACCGGGAGCATCGTGAAGTACCTCTCGGCGTCGATGAGCGTGCCGCTCGTCGTGGCGCTGATCTACCGCGAGGACGTCGCCACGTTCGCGATTTCCATGGGAGTCGCGGTCGCGATCGGCGCCGGGCTCGAACGGCTCGACGACGAGCCGGATCTCAGCCCGCGGGACGCGCTCGCCGTCGTCTCGCTCGCGTGGCTCATGGCGGCGGTAGTCGGTGCGATACCGTACGTCATCGCGGGGTACGGGACGGGATCGGCGCTCGGTCACCCGATCAACGCCCTGTTCGAGTCGATGTCCGGATTCACGACGACGGGCGCGACGGCGACCGCGGAGATCAGCTTCGATCGACATTCACACGCTCTGTTGTTGTGGCGGCAGCTCACGCAGTGGCTCGGCGGGATGGGGATCATCGTGCTGATGGTCGCAATCTTACCGCAACTCGCGGTCAACGGCGCACAGCTGATGAAATCGGAGGCTCCGGGACCGGGACTCCAGAAGCTCACGCCGCGGATCGCCGAGACGGCGCGCGCGCTCTGGCTCATCTACGCCGGGTTCACGGTCGTGTTGATCGCGATCCTGTTCGGGTTGGGACTCACGCCGCTCGCTCCGGAGATGAATCTGTACAACGCGATCGCTCACGGTCTCTCGACGCTGCCGACCGGCGGCTTCTCGCCGCAGGCGGAGAGCATCGCGGCGTTCTCGCCCATCGTGCAGTGGGTCTTCGTCCCGTTCATGGTGATCGCGGGCGTGAACTTCGCGCTGTTCTGGTACCTCCTGCGCGACGAGCCGCGTCGGATGCTCGAGAACACCGAGTTCCGGACGTACCTCGGACTGGTGACCGCGTTCGCGGGCGTGCTCGCGGTCGGGCTGTTCGCCGGCGGCGCGCCGGCCACGGAGATCGGCGGGATAACGGGGGGCGTGACCGAGAACGCGCTCAGACAGGGCGTCTTCCAGGTCGCCTCGCTGATGAACTCGACGGGGTTCGCCACCGCTGATTTCGCGCAGTGGGACCAACAGACCCGCTTTTTCCTGCTCTTCGTGATGTTCGTCGGCGGGTCAGCGGGGTCGACCGGCGGCGGGATCAAGGTGATCCGGTGGTTGATCGTGGTGAAGGCGCTGTACCGCGAGCTGTACACGACGGCGAACCCGGACGTGGTCAAGCCGGTTCGGCTCGGTGGCGAGGTCGTCGACGAGGGCGTGATCCGCGGTATATTCGTGTTCACGCTGTTGTACGTCCTCATCTTCGCACTCGCCGCCGTGTTCATCGAACTGGATACGGCGCGCGTGGGCGAGGCGCTCACCGGGACCGAGGCGTTCGCCGCCTCGCTCGCGACTATCGGGAACATCGGGCCGGGGCTCGGGCCGCTCGGCCCCTTCGGGAGCTACGAGTTCCTGCCGAACACGACGAAGATAGTGATGATCGGGCTGATGTGGATCGGTCGACTGGAGATCGTCCCGGTGCTCGCGCTGTTCGTCGCCGGGATCGACGACCGGTGAGCGGGCGCCGGCGCTCGACTCACCTCCGCCCACCTTCTTAAGCCGGGGCGTCGAAGTCGCGGTATGACCGATCCCGACGATGCCGGCGACACGGCCGACCGCGACGACGCGCCTCCCACTGGCGACGCGGACCTGCTCGGCCACGTCCTGCTCCCGGTCGCCAACGAGGACGACGCGCTGGCGACCGCGCGGTCGCTCGAACCGTACGGCCCGGCGCGTGTGACTGCGCTCCACGTCGTCGAGAAGGGCGAGGGCGTCCCGGACAAGACGCCCGTCGAGCAGTCGGAGACGCTGGCCGAGGAGTCGTACGCCGCCGTCCGAACGGTGTTTCCGGACGCCGACGACCACACGGCATACGGCCGCGACGTGGCCGCGGAGATCTTCGCGGCCGCCGACGCGGTCGACGCGACGGCGATCGTCTACCGCTCGCGCGGCGGCAACCGGATCATGCAGTTACTCTCCGGAGATCTGTCGCTCAAACTCGTGACGAACGCCGACGTGCCGGTCGTCGCGCTCCCCGGCACCGACTCGTAACGCCGGGCGGCGTGCGGCGAGGGCTCAGTCGCCTCCCGACGGCGGTCTTCAGGCGGGATCCGCGCTCACCGGCCGCGCCGCCTCGGCGCGCCACGCGTTCCCGCGGCGGCCCTCGCGTTCGAGTTCGACCCTGACGACCGTACCGGCGTCGAGATCGGAGAGCGCGGACTCCACCTCCGAGTCCCCGTATTCGACGACGTGAACGGTGCTGTTCCGCGGGTGCTCGCGGAGCGTCGTCGTTCCGTGGTCGTTGCACGGTTCCACCACCGTGTACGTGCCGGTACGGTCTGACATCGTCGACTGTTCGTGTCGTATCACATTAACTTTTGCTCCGGTAGCGGCGTCCGCGTCGGCCGGGAACGCGGCGCTTTAATCGACACGCCGACAACGACGGGCATGAGCGAGACGGACGTTCCCGAGGATCACCCGCGATACGCGTCGCTCGTGACGCGTCACCGGATCGAGGCGGGCGTCGAGAAGGGCATCACCTCGAAACAGGGGCTCATCGCGCAGGGACGGGGAGAAGCGTTCGATTACCTCCTCGGCGAGCGAACGCTTCAGAGCGCGGACAACGCCGCTCGCGCCGCCGCCGCCGCGCTCCTCGCCGCGAACCGCCCGGTGATCTCGGTGAACGGGAACGTCGCGGCGCTCGCGCCGGCGGAGACGGTCGAACTCGCCGAGGCGGTCGACGCCGACCTGGAAGTGAACCTCTTCAATCACACCGACGATCGGGTCCGGCGGATCGCCGGTCACCTCCGCGACCACGGCGCGGAGGCGGTGAAGGGACTCACCGGTGACGGCGAGATCCCCGGACTGTCACACGCCCGCGGTATCGTCGACGCCGACGGGATCGAGGCGGCGGACGTCGTCGTCGTCCCCTTGGAAGACGGCGACCGCGCGGCGGCGCTCGACGCGATGGGCAAGACCGAGATCGTGATCGATCTCAACCCCGGGAGCCGGTCGCCGCGAACCGCGAGCGTGCCGATCATCGACAACCTGATCCGAGCCGTGCCGAACGTCACGGCGCACGCTCGCTACCTCGCCGACGCGGACGACGCGGAGTTACGGGCGGTAGTCGAGGGCTTCGACGCGGACGAGGCGCTCGCGGCCGCGGAGGCGGCGATTCGAGACGGGACGTTCGACGCCGGCGACGGCGCCTGATGAGTTTCGGCCGTCGCGGCGTACTCTGTCACGGTCTGTCACGAACGTTCACTCGGACCCGACGCAACCGTGTGGCTTTTTCCCGAGCTGCGCCGAACCGAGCGGTATGCGAAACGCCAAGATCGTCTGTACGATCGGTCCCGCCTCGGACGACCGGGACACGATCCGCGACCTCGCCGCGGCGGGGATGTCCGTCGTCCGATTGAACGCCAGCCACGGGACGACTGACCACCGCGAGACCGTGATCGAGCGTGCCCGCGCCGTGGACGGCGAGATCGACGACCCGCTCGCGGTGATGGTCGACCTGAAGGGTCCGGAGGTCCGAACCGCCGAGATCGACGAGCCGATCTCGATCGCCGAGGGCTCTACGGTGACGTTCGTCGAGGGGGACGACGCTACCCCTGACCGCGTCGGGCTCACCCACTCGATCGCGGCCGCGGGGCCGGGAGATACGGTCCTTCTCGACGACGGCCGGATCGAGTGCCGCGTCGAGCGCGTCGACGGCGAGGCCGTCGTCGCCGACGTCGTCTCCGGGGGAAAGCTCGGCTCTCGGAAGGGCGTGAACCTCCCCGGCGTCGCCATCGACGTCGACCTGATCACGCCCGAAGACGAGGCCGAACTCGACCTCGCGGCGCGGACGGACGCCGACTTCGTCGCGGCCTCGTTCGTGCGCAACGGTGACGACGTGTACGAGATCGCAGACGAGCTGGAGGCGCGCGGCGGCGGCGACATCCCGATCGTCGCCAAGATCGAACGCGCGGGTGCGGTCGAGAACCTCGAGGGAATCGTCGACGCCGCCGACGGCGTGATGGTCGCCCGCGGTGATCTCGGCGTGGAGTGCCCGCTCGAAGACGTGCCCGTGATCCAAAAGCGGATCATCCGGACGTGCGTCAACGACGGCGTCCCCGTGATCACCGCGACCGAGATGCTCGACTCGATGGTCGCCTCGCGGCGGCCGACCCGTGCCGAGGCGTCGGACGTCGCGAACGCGGTCCTCGACGGGACGGACGCGGTGATGCTCTCGGGCGAGACCGCTATCGGCGACGCCCCGGTCAACGTGGTCGAGACGATGGACCGGATCGTCCGGCGGGTCGAGGCCAGCGACGAGTACGCGGAGACGCGCGAACAGCGCGTGCCGACGGCTGACGAGGGCTCGCGAACCGAGGCGCTGGCGCGGTCCGCCCGCTACCTCGCGCGCGACATCGGCGCGTCGACGGTCGTCGCGGTCTCGGAGTCCGGCTTCACGGCGCGTAAGACCGCGATGTTCCGACCCGGGGTCCCCGTGGTTGCGACCACGCCGAACGACCGCGTCCGACGCCAGCTCGCGCTCTCGTGGGGTGTTCGCCCGGTGTTGACCGAGTACGCTCACGACATGGAGACTATCCTCGATAACGCGGTCGACGCCGCGCTCGACACCGGCGGTGCCGAGTCTGGCGACACGCTCGTCGTCCTCTCTGGAATGTTGACCGAGTTCGAGGGAACGAACACGACGAACACGCTCAAGGTCCACGTCGCGGCCGAGACGCTGGTGACCGGGAAAGCGGTGGTCACCGGGCACGCGGCTGGCCCCGTGTACCGCGTCGACGACGGCGACCTCGACGGGGTCCCCGACGGGTCGATCGTCGCGCTCGGTCCCGGATTCGAAGACGAGTTCAGCGGCGATCTCGACGCGCTCGCCGGTATCATCGACGCCCGCGAGGGGATGACCGGCTACCCGGCGGTGGTCGCTCGCGAACTCGGCGTGCCGATGGTCTCGGGCGCGACACTGCCGGACCGCGTCGCCGACGGCACGACGATCACCGTCGACGGCGAGCGCGGCGTCGTCTACGACGGCGACGTGATCGCGGCCGCGCAGAATCGGTAGGGAACCCGGAGCGCGTGGAAGCGAACGTCACCGCACCTCCCGCCAGTCCTTTAGCGTCGACCCGCGTACCTCACGTATGAGCAGCGAGGACCGAGACGACGACGTTCGGAGCCGCGCGAACGAGACGCGCGACGACAGTAGTGGGGAAGCGGACGCGGACGAGAGCCAGTGGCGGTTCTCCGTCGACGAGGTCGGGCCTGACGGCGTCACCGAGGACACGCACACGCCAGCGGACGAGCCAATCGAACCCGGATCGATCGAAGCCGAACACGCCGTCTTCGTCGCGCTCGGTGTCGCGCTCACCGTCGGCATCTTCGTGTTCGGCTTCTGACGCCGCGATCGAGTCCGGTATCGCCACTCCCTCACCGCGCACCCCCTCACCGCGCGCTGTCACCCGGCCAGACAGCCGCACCACCACTTATACCGACGCAGCCGTACGTCCGGACATGGACGTGCTCGCGCAGTCGGGATTGCTGGCCCCGGAGACTCTCCCTCTCCTGTTGTTGACGGCGGGGCTGTTGCTCTCGATGGCGGAAGCGGTCGCGCCGGGGGCGAACTTCATCGTCGTCGGTATCGCGCTCATCGGGGCCGGACTCGGCGGGCTCCTCCTCGCGGCCGTCGGCGTCGCGGGGGCGGGGCTCACGCTCCTCATGGCGCTTTTGACGCTCGCCTTCGGTACCGCCGCCTTCTACGGCTACCACGAGTTCGACTTGTACGGCGGCAAGGGCCAACAGCAGACGAGCGACAGCGACTCGCTGAAGGGGAAGACCGGCACCGTCACCGAGGCGGTCACGACCGCGGGCGGCGAAGTGAAACTCTCGGAGGGGGGGTTCAACCCGTACTACTCCGCCCGCGCCATCGAAGGGACGATCGAGGAGGGCGAGGAGGTGATGGTGGTCGATCCCGGCGGCGGCAACGTGGTCACCGTGGAGTCGATGGGATACGTGGAAGACGACATCGACAGGGAACTGGCTGCCGACCGCGCCCGGAAGGAGGCGGAATCGGAGACCGACGGCGAATCCGCGACGGAGGCCGACCGTGAAACCGAGTCGGAGACCGAACGCGAATGAGCGAACTCGTCGACCTGGCCGAGCGACTGGTCGCGATACCCTCGCACGTGGACGAGACCGCCGCCGGCGACGCGATCGAGGCGTGGCTCCGCGAGGAGACGGACGCGCTCGTCGAGCGCGACGCCGTCGGAAACGTGCTCGCGTACAGGGAACCACCGGGACAGACCGACGCGTCGGACGGCGACACGCTCGCGCTCGTCGGGCACCACGACGTGGTTCCGCCCGCCGATCGGCAGACGACGGACGAGGGCGAGTACGTCGTCGAGCGACGCGACGGACGGCTCTGCGGCCGCGGCACGGCGGACATGAAGGGCGCGCTCGCGGGCTGCATGCTGGCGTTCCGAGACGCGATCCCGCCGGCGGGTCGGACGCTGGCGTTCGCCTCGTTCGTCGGGGAAGAGGCGGGCGGAACGGGCGCGCGACACGCGATAGACGAGGGGTTCGCCCCGGACCGCGCGGTCGTCGCCGAGGGGTCGACGGGGTACTCCGCGCCGGGCGTCACCGACGTCGCCGTCGCGCACAAGGGTCGTCGAGCGTCGACGCTCGTCGCCCGCGGGACCGCGGCGCACGCCTCGGAGCCGGAGGCCGGGGAGAACGCGGTCTATCTGGCGAGCGACGCGATCGACGTCGTCCGCGATCTGGCCGCGCCGGCCGCGACCGTCTTCGGCGAGTCGGTCACGGGCTCGCTCGCGGTGACGGTCGTGGAGGGCGGCGAGACGTGGAACGTGATCCCGGAGCGCTGTACCGTCACGATCGACGAGCGGACGGTCCCGGGCGACCGGGCCGACCTCGGGCGAGTCGAGGAGGCCGTGTCCGACGTGGAGTGGAGAGTCGATCAGGACCTCCCGCCGATGGCCTGCGACGACGCTGAGTTCGCTGACGCCGCGCTCGCCGTCGCCCGCGAGGTGCACGACGACCGCGGCCTCGACGCGCCGGACCACGTCGTGAAGCCGCACGCGACCGACGCCGGCTGGCTCGCCGACGCGGGCACGGCGTGTCTCGTCGGTGGAGCCGCCGAGCCCGGTGAGGCGCACACCGACGCGGAGAGCGTCGGGATCGACGTGCTGGAGCGGTGCCGACAGCTCTATCGCGGGATCTGCGAGCGGACGGTGTGAATCTCGCCGTCGCGCGGCGCGAGAGAACGACGTCGCGCGCTGTGAGCCGCCAGCCCGGGGCGGCGACGTGACGCCCCCGATCGACGCGGTATGGAAGGGGTTTTATGCGCCCCGCGGGAACTGGGGAGCACTATGGGAGACAAATCGAAGGCTCAAAAGAAGCGTCTGGCGAAGGCGGAGCGCCAGAACACCCGCGTCCCCGCGTGGGTCATGATGAAGACCGACATGAACGTCACGCGAAACCCCAAGCGGCGCAACTGGCGTCGAAACGACCTGGACGAGTAAATGTCGACGAGTGATTTCGAGGAGCGTGTCGTCACCGTCCCGCTCCGCGACGCCAAGGACAAGCCCGTACAGGAGCGCGCCGACTTCGCCATGAAGATCGTCCGCGAGCACCTCGCGAAACACTTCTCCGTCGACGAGGAAGACGTCGTGCTCGACACGTCGGTCAACGAGGCCGTCTGGGCCAACGGTCGACAGAACCCGCCGAGCAAGATCCGCGTCCGCTCGGCCCGGTTCGTCGAGGACGGCGAGCCCGTCGTCGAAGCCGAGTACGCCGAATAGCGTGTTACGGGCGACTTTCACCGGCTCGTCGTACGTCGGAGTGTTCGCCCGCGTCGCCGACGACCTCTTGTTGGTCAGACCGGACGCCGACGAGGAACTCGCCGACGCGCTCGGCGAGGAACTCGGGGCCGACCCCCTCCGTACGACCGTCGGCGGAGCCAACACGGTCGGTTCGCTTGCGGTCGGAAACGAGAGCGGCGTCCTCGTCTCGCCGCGCGCGACCGACCGCGAACGCTCGCGGATCGCCGAGGCCGCCGACCGCGCGGTCGCGGAACTCCCCGGCGAGATCAACGCCGCCGGGAACGTGATCCTCGCGAACGACTACGGCGCGTACGTTCACCCGGACCTCTCACGCGAGGCGGTCGTAGCGATCAGGGACACGCTCGACGTACCCGTGGTCCGCGGCGACCTCGGCGACGTCCGGACCGTCGGCACCGCCGCTGTCGCGAACAACACCGGCGTGCTCTGTCACCCCCAGTCGACCGAGTCCGAGCTGCAGGCGGTCGAGGACGCGCTCGACGTGCGCGCCGACCTGGGAACGATCAACTACGGCGCACCGCTCATCGGCTCGGGACTCGTCGCCAACGACCGCGGCTACGTCGTCGGCGAGGAGACGACTGGGCCGGAGCTCGGTCGGATCGAAGAGACTCTCGGATTCATCGACTGACCGTTTCGGTCATCTCCCGGCCAGAGCGGTTCTCTCCACACGCGCCTCGTGAGTGCCTGAGAGGGGCCTCTGTGTCGGTTTCGGTGTCTCTGTCGCGTCTCCGGTTTTAGGAAGATACTTCCCTGTCCCTGCCGGATCGGTGAACATGAGTACCTACACGGTGAGTGGACGGTTCCAGAGTCGAGACGGCGACCAGCCGTTCACGAAGGAGATCGAAGCGGAAAACGAGTCGCTCGCTCGCGAGCGCGTATACACGACGGTCGGGAGCCAGCACAACCGCAAGCGCTCGCAGATCGAGATCGAGGAGGTGTCCGCGGCATGATGGGCGGCGGTCAACAGCAGCTCCAGCAGCTCTCGCAGGAACTGCAGGCGCTCGACGAGGAGATCGAGGCGCTCGAATCCGAGATCGCCGACTACCGAGAAGAGAAGACCGACATCGACGACGCGGTCGAGGCGATCGAGACGCTCGAGACGGGCGCGACGGTGCAGGTCCCGCTCGGCGGCGGCGCGTACGTCCGCGCAGAGGTCCAGGATATCGACGAGATCATCGTCTCGCTCGGCGGCAACTACTCCGCGGAGCAGAACCAGACCGACGCAGTCGACGTGCTCCGCCGTAAGCAGGAGTCGCTCGACGACCGGATCGAGGAGACGCAGGCGGAGATCGACGAACTCGAATCCGAGAGCGACGAACTCGAACAGCAGGCCCAGCAGATGCAACAGCAGATGCAACAACAGCAGCAACAACAGATGGAGCAGCTGCAGCAGGCGGCAGACGACGAGGAGTAACGACGAACCGTGTTCGACGGACTGAAAGACAAGCTCTCCGGGTTCCGGAAAGACGTCGAGGAGAACGCCGACGTCGATGGGTCCGACGAGCGCGACGACGCAGACGCGGACGAGAGCGACGCCGCGTCCTCCGCGGACGCTCCGGCCGCTGACAGCGACGCGGACGGAGCCGGCGATTCCGTCGTGACCCCTGAGACAGACGCCGGCGACGACGCGGGCGACGCCGACCCGAGCACGTTCCAGCGCGCGAAGGCGTTCGCGACCGGCCGGATCATCATCGAGGAGGAGGACCTCGAAGAGCCGCTGTGGGACCTCGAAATGGCTCTCTTAGAGAGCGACGTGGAGATGAGCGTCGCGGAGCAAATCCTCGACACCGTCCGCGAGACGATGCTCGGTGAGTCGCGCAAACAGGTAGATACGACGGGAGAACTCGTGGAGTCGGCGCTTCACGACGCCCTTCTCGACGTGATCGCCGTCGGTCAGTTCGACTTCGAAGAGCGGATCGCCGAGGCCGAGAAACCCGTCACCATCGTCTTCACCGGCGTCAACGGCGTCGGGAAGACGACGAGCATCGCGAAGCTCTCCGAGTGGCTCGACGAGCGGGGCTACTCTTCGGTGCTCGCCAACGGCGACACCTACCGGGCCGGCGCGAACGAACAGATCGCAGAGCACGCCGACCGACTGGACCGCGAGCTGATCGCCCACGACCAGGGCGGCGACCCCGCGGCCGTCATCTACGACGGCGTCGAGTACGCCGAGGCCAACGACGTCGACGTCGTCCTCGGCGACACGGCCGGCCGGCTTCACACGAGCGACGACCTGATGGCGCAACTGGAGAAGATCGACCGCGTCGTCGACCCCGACATGACGCTGTTCGTCGACGAGGCCGTCGCCGGGCAGGACGCGGTCAACCGCGCGAAGGAGTTCAACGACGCCGCCGAGATCGACGGCGCGATCCTCACGAAGGCAGACGCCGACTCCTCCGGCGGCGCTGCCATCTCCGTGGCGTACGTCACCGGGAAGCCGATCCTCTTTCTCGGTACCGGACAGGGGTACGACGATATCACCCTGTTCGACCCGGAGGAACTCGTCGAGAGCCTGCTCGGCGAGGAGTAGCTACCCCTCCCCGACCATCCGGTCTTGGTCGTCCCACTCTCGCTCGCGCAGCTCGTACTTCTGGATCTTCCCCGTCGCGGTCGTCGGTAGCTCCGCGACGAACTCGACCTCGCCGGGCGTCTTGTAGTCGGCGACGCGCTCGCGGACGAACGCCGTGAGTTCCTCGGTCGTCGCGCCCGGGTCGTCGAGATCGCCGTTCTCGGGGACGACGAACGCCTTCGGGGTCTCGCCCCACCGCTCGTCGGGCGCGGGGATGACCGCCACGTCGGCGACGACATCGTGTTCGAAGAGCGTGTCCTCCAGCTCGATGGAGGAGATGTTCTCGCCGCCGGAGATGATGATGTCCTTTTTCCGATCTTGAATGGAGATGAACCCGTCCTCGTCGATAACGGCCAGATCGCCCATGTGGTAGTACCCCTCGAGTCGCTCTGAGAACGCCGCCGCGGTGGCCTCGGGCTTCTCCCAATAGCGGTCCATCACCTGGTTGCCGCGGACGACGACCTCGCCTATCGTCTCTCCGTCGGGGGCCACGTCGTCGCCGTTCTCGTCGACGACCCGAACGTCGGTACCCAGATAGCCGATCCCCTGTGTCTTCTTCACCGCGAACCGGTCGTCCGAGTCGCTCTCGTAGTGTCGTTTGGCGTCCGACGTCACGAGCGGCCCGGTCTCCGTCGCGCCGTACACGTGTTTGAGTTCCCAGCCGAACTCCGATTCGACGGTTCGGATCGTCGCCTCAGGCGGAGCGGCACCGGCGGTCGCGACCCGTACCGGGTTCTCGCCGGTCGTCGCCCCGCCGTGCTCGGCGTGATGGTCGCCGAGCATGTTGAGAACGGTCGGTGCCGCACAGAAGTACGACACGTCCTCGGTGCGGATCCGATCGAACGCGTCCGCGACGTCGACGCCGCGGGTGCAGACGTGCCGTGCGCCCATCCCCGTGATCGCGTAGATGTGCCCCCAGCCGTTGACGTGGAACATCGGGAGCGTCCAGAGGTAGACGTCGTCGTCGGTGATCTCCTGGTGGACGGTGATGAGATACGCGTGCAGCGTCTCGGCGCGGTGGGTGCGACAGACGCCCTTCGGTCGCCCGTGGTTCCAGAGGTGTAGTTGATCGTGATCACGTCGTCCTCGTCCATCTCCGGCCGGTCGTAGCCGTCCGGGTCCGCGTCCGCGAGCGCCTCGTCGAACGACTCCCAGTCGCCCTCGACCGCGTCGGCGTCGTTCGTGAGGAACGTCTCCGTGGGAACTTCCTCGCGGACGGCCTCGACGTTCGCCGCGTACTCGGCGTCGGCGTAGATCGCGTCGACGCCCGCATCGGAGAGCATGTACGCGAAGTCGTCGGGCGTGAGCCGGTAGTTGAGCGGCGTGTGGACCGCGCCGACTTGCATCGCCCCGTACGCGGCTTCGAGGTGGTAGTGCGTGTTGGGATCCAACACCGCGACGCGGTCGCCCTTCTCGATTCCCCTGTCCCGTAGCGCGGCAGAAAATCGGTCTGCGCGGCCGCCGAGTTCGGCGTACGTGTACCGCGTTCCGTCGACCGCGAGCACGGCCTCCTCGTCAGCGTAGTGTCGTCTCGCCCGATCGAGAAAGTCCGTCGTGAGTAACGGTTTTCGCATCGATCTATCACTATTTATGATTCATGATAGTGTTTGCGGCCGCTGCAAGTCGGGAGGGACGGCAACCGTCAATTCCCGTCTGTCGCCGTGGGGTTTTACCGGATCGGCGACGACGGACACGGTATGAGCGACGACTCCGGTCGGACGCCGATCACCGACGGATACCTGGAGCCGATCGCGGGGCTGTTGGGACTGTTGTTCGCATTGATGGCGGGGATAACGGCCCCGCGACTGCTCTCCGGTGACCCGGCCGAGGCCGTCCTTCCACTGACGTTCGCGGTCGGGAGTATCGCGACGATCTGGTTCCGCCGCCGGTACGCGGCCGCCGCGGACGACGACGAGTGAGACGGCGGGGACGCCGGGTGAGGTGCTCTTCGGCTCGCGATTCGATATATAAACGTATCGTGGACGAATCGCACACGGGCGACGGGATCAGAACCCTTAACAGTCGCACGCGAGTTTGCTACGATAGCGGGATGGGATAGCCAGGAGATTCCGCCGGGCTCATAACCCGGAGATCGGTAGTTCAAATCTACCTCCCGCTATCTTCTGTCGACGGCCGTGAACGCCGAGCGCAGCGAGGCGTGAACAGCGTTGACGAGATAGCCCGGAGAAGATTCGAAGACGAACGCCACGCTCGAAGCGATGCGTTCGGGCCCGTCACCGTCGTGTCGCTCCCGTGTTCTTTTGGGTACCCGGCGTTCGTCCTCGCTCCGAACCCGGAAGCGATTTCCGTCGCGCGGTCGTCCACTCGCGTATGGACTACGAATCGAGCCTCGACCGCGCGATGGAGGAAGTGCCGGATCTGGGCGGGTCCGACGAGCGGCTGTCGGTGCCCGACCCGGAGGCGCAGAAGGACGGCGCGTTCACGCGTCTGACGAACCTCTCTGCCATCGCGGACGCGTTGAGCCGCGACCCCGAGCACGTCCACTCGAAGATCCAGCAGGAGCTCGGTACCGCCGGACAGTACGAGGACGGCCGCGCCCGCTACAGCGGGAACTTCCGCGAGCGCGACTTCCAGGCCGCGATCGACTCGTACATCGAGTCGTTCGTCACCTGTTCGGAGTGTGGACTCCCCGACACGCGGCTGGAGACCGAAAACCGCACGCCCATGCTCCGCTGTGAGGCCTGCGGGGCGTTCCGACCGGTCGCGAAACAGAACACGCAGAACACAAGTCGGCAGGAGGAGGCCATCGAGTCGGGCAAGACGTACGAACTCGAGATCGTCGGCACCGGCCGCAAGGGCGACGGGGTCGCAGAGCGCGGCGAGTACACGGTCTTCGTCCCCGGCGCACAGGAGGGTGAGACGGTCAAAGCCTACATCAAGAACGTCTCCGGAAACCTCGCGTTCGCCCGCCGCGAGAACTGAGTCGATCAACCGCTTTCTCCGAATCGCCGTTCGATGAAACGGCCGCCGAAAGGTCACCGAGCTCCGGCCTCTCCGGCGACGTCGCCGAGACCGCGCTCCCGGCTGCGTCCTCGACAGGTGGCGGATCAGTCGTCAGCGGGAGCCGGCTCGCTTCCCGCGGAGAGGCTGACCTCGGGCTCGTTGACGCCGAGCTCGTCGAGGGCGCTCTGAGCGGCCTTCTTGCCGGAGACGAGCATCGCGCCGAAGGTCGGCCCCATCCGCGGGAGCCCGTGAGCGGTCGCGACCGCCATCCCCGAGGCGATCAGGCCGTCGTGGACGACGCCGGTGTGCTCGACGACGGCGTCCTCGCTCTCGCCGACCCACATCGAGTCGTGGCCGGGCGAGTCGTGACCGGGCGCGCCGTACTGCCCGTCGTCGGTCTGGTCCATCCCGGTGTTGTGTTCCTTCGCGTGTTCGATCCCGGGCGCGGAGAGCACGCCGCGCTCGTCGAGTTTGCTGATAGCGACCGCGTCGTGGCCGGTCGCGTCGATCACGAGGTCGGACTCGACCGCGATGGGATCGACGCAGGTGATCTCGCGCGGGAGCGCGTGCACCGGCGTCCAGTTCATCACGATCCCTCCGACCTCGTGGTCCTCGCGGATCACGAGGTCCGTGAACTCCGTCATGTTCTGGACGCGCGCGCCGGCGTCGCAGGCCGCCTTGATGAGTCCCGAACAGGCCTCGGGACCGGCCGCCGTGTAGAGTCCGTCGACGTCCTCGACCGGCTCGTAGTCGACGTCGAGGTCCTCTAAGACCTCCTGTGCCGGGTCGCGGACCGTCACGGTGTTCATCAGGAAGCCACCGAGCCAGAACCCGCCGCCGAGGTAGTTGTTCTTCTCGACTACCATCACCTTCACGCCCCGCTCGGCCAGCTCTTTCGCGGCCATCAACCCGGACGGGCCGCCGCCGAGGATGATGACCTCCGACTCGGTGAAATCGAGGAAGCCGTCGGTCCACTCGGTGCCGATCGCTTGCGTTACGTCCGTCTCGCTCACGTCCGCGAAGCCGTCGTATCCGTGCATACAACTAAGTGATATTACTAAGTTGTAATAGTCGTTACGGTCGACGCCGCGACCGGCGTCTTCCCGGCCGGCGGGACCGGCGCTCGAATCTGCTTGAGTGTCGCCCCACGTCCCCAACTCGTAGCCTTTTTACCCGCGCTGGCGGTAGTCGCACTCACTATGGCTGAGGACAAGGCACGAAGCACCGGGAGTGCGGGCCGATTCGGCGCTCGCTACGGCCGAGTCTCCCGCAAGCGGGTTCAGGACATCGAAGAGGAGATGCGCAACGCGACCGTCGACGGCGACGACGTCACGCGCAAGGGCACGGGTATCTGGGTCAACGAGGAGACGGGCGAGACGTTCACCGGCGGGGCCTACCGCCCCGAGACGCCCGGTGGCCGCACCGTTCGGCGGTCCATCCGCGCCGCACTCGCCGACGAGGAGTAGGTAGATGAGTTACAAGTGCTCCCGCTGTAAGCGCGACGTCACTCTCGACGAGTACGGCGGCGTGCGCTGTCCGTACTGTGGCCACCGCGTCCTCCTGAAGGAGCGCGGCGGCGACGTGAAGGAAGTCACCGTCGAGTAGGCGGCGGACCCGCTGCGACCGTGACGACCTCCTCGATGGCCCGCCCGCACGAAGCGATTCTCTCGTTCACCTATCGCTCCGAGCGACGCGCTCGACTCGTCGGCGACGCGCTCGCGCCTGAGATCGGCGAGATCGACGACGACCGCTCGGCCGCGACGGTCGACCGCGACGGCGACGCGGTTCGGGTCCGCGTCGTCGCCGACGACCTCGTCGCGCTCCGCGCCGGGATCAACAGCTGGTCGCGGCTCGTCGCGGTCGCAGAGCGGGTCAGTACGTCGCGGGCGCAACACGGGTCGGTGTCACCGCCGAGTGATACCGACCTCAGCGGTGATGTCCCCGGTGATGACGAACCCAGTGGTGACGATCCCAGTAATTACGCAGAACGGGACTGAGCCACTTCTACCCACACCCAATTCGCCCCTCAAACTCCGCCTCACGTCCTCTAGAGCCGATATCCTTCGTCGGTAGAGAAGTCGGGGGTTTTTCCGTCCGGGCCGCCACGTTCCGCCTATGCAAGGGAACATGCCGCCCGAGGCACAGGAGAAGATCGAGGAGCTACAGGAGCTTCAAGAGACCGCACAGCAGGTCGCCGAGCAGAAAGAGCAGGCGCAGTCGGCGCTCAACGAGTCGAAGACCGCGCTCGACGCTCTCGAGGACGTCGACGAGGACGCCGGAATGTACCGCGAGATCGGCGAAGTCCTCGTCGAGACCGACTACGAGTCCGCCCGCGCGGACCTCGAGAACAAGGTCGACTCGCTCGAAGTGCGCGTCGAGCAGCTCCAGAAACAGGAGGAGCGCGTCGAAGAGCAGTTCGACGACCTGCAGGGCGAACTTCAGCAGATGCTCCAGGGCGGCGCTGGCGGCGGCCCCATGGGTCCGGGCGGTCCGGGCGCTGGCGGCGCGTAAGCGGCGATGAGCGACGAATCGAGCGGTGAGCGTTCGGCCGACGATCCGAGCGACGCGGCCGTCGTCAACGCCGCGGCCGAGGCGGCCGAGGGGGTCGTCTTCAAACACTACGACCAGTCGACGGTGACCGACCTCGACGTCACCGTCACGTTCGAGGAGGGCGTCCTCGACGTCGACGTGTACCTCAACGTGCCCGACGATGCCGACCCCGACCCCGACGCGGTCGCCCGCGAAGCCGCTGAGACCGCCGGCGAGGCGGTCGACCGACTCTTCGCGGAGTGAGCCGTTCGGGGTGACCCGGCCGTCGCGGACCGACGGCCGCGGTCGATTGCCTCCCGGTAGACGACTGACCGTGAGCGGCGGCTATCGTGTGTCTCACCACCGTTAATTATTAATCGTGTCATTGTGTACTGGTATCACATGTCATCAAGCTACGGCGGAACCTCGGCCTTCGATCGCCTCCGGGCGCGCCTCGACGGACGTCCGCACGTCTGTGAGGAGTGCGGACGCGTCGACGACGAGGGGGAATGGGAGGCGGCGACCACGGGTGCGACCGTCGAGTACCGCCGGGAGTGTCCGAGCTGCGGCACCGAACACGTCCACCGATACCGGTTGTGACGCCCGCGGAACGCGACCGCCCGACCCAGATCGTTCGCTCGGCGCGGAGCGCGTGAATGTACGACGCGATCTGCTGTCCGACCGACGGGAGTCCCGGGAGCGACGCCGCCGTCGATCACGCCTGCAACCTCGCCGTCCTCGCCGACGCGCGGCTGCACGCGCTGTTCGTCGTCGACGAATCGGTCGCGGGAGCCACCGAGTGGGACACGGTCGTCGAGCGCGAGGAGGCCCGCGGCGAACGCGCGCTCGACGCGGTCGCCGAAGCCGGCGGTGAGCGGAACGTCCCCGTCGAGCGCCACCTCCGGCGCGGTCGAGCACACGAGGAGATCCTCGAGGCCGCGGGCGAGTACGGCGTCGATCTGATCGTGATGGGGACGCACGGCCGGACCGGAATCGGGCGATTTCTCTCCGCCGGCTCCGTCGCCGAGCGGGTCGTGCGTCACAGCGACGTACCGGTGTTGACGGTGCGGAGGAGAGACGCGGCCCGTGCCGACGCCTGATGCGCTAATTCCGAGGCGGTCGCCCTCGACGGACCGGACGCGGCGTGCGCGCTACTCCGACCCGCAGATAGCCACGAAGTTCTCGAAGACCTCTTCGCCGCGCTCGGTGTGAGCGACCTCGGGATGCCACTGAACGCCGTAGTGATCCGATTCGACGTCCGCCATCGCCTCGATGCCACAGACGTCGGAGGTGGCGGTCCGGACGAATCCGTCGGGCAGTTCCTTCACCTCGTCGGCGTGTGAGGCCCATACTCGGGTCTCGGGCGCGAGCGATCCCACGAGCGGGTCCCCGTCGTCAACGATCTCCACGTCGACGTCGGCGTACCCGCCGTAGTCGCCGCCGCCGACCGCGCCGCCCCGCTCCGTCGCGATCAGCTGCATCCCGAGACAGATCCCGAAGACGGGCACGTCGAGGTCGAGGTAGTCGGGCGCGTTGCCGACGCGGTCCATGTCGGGGCCGCCGGAGAGGACGATCCCGTCGGCGTCCACCTCCTCGGCCGGCGCGTCGGCCGAGACGATCTCGGTGTCGACGCCGAGGTCGCGGAGCGCGCGCCGTTCGAGGTGCGTGAACTGGCCGTGGAGGTCGATGACGACGATCCGAGTCATGCCGTCGATTGCGGACTCGCGCACAAAAACGACTCGGAACGGGCCACAGAACCGTGTTCGTTTGCGGCACGCAGATCTTCATTCGATGCGAATCCATGGATCGATGTTGCTCGTACGTCGGACGCGCTCTCGATCGATCCGCCGGCACAGCGCCGGGCGGGAGTGCCCGGTCTCACTCGTCGAGCGGGCCGGCCTTCGTGAACTCGCGGAGCAGCACGGTCGCGTACGACCCGCTCGGGAGCGCGAACGCGAACCGCGGGTCGCCGTCGTCCATCGTCACGTCGAGGTCGGAGCGGAGGAGGACCGCCCGCCGCGTCCCGGCCGAGTCGAAGTCCCCCGGCAGGTCGAAGTCAGCGGGTTCGATGCCGGCGTCGTCGAGCACCTCGTGCTCGATCGCTCCGGGCTCTCCGTCGCCGAGTTCGGTGTCGGTGCCGACGAGGGGCGCGGTGACGAACGCCCGCCCGCGTTCGCAGTGTCGGGTGACCACGGACACGCGGTCGGCGTCGACGCGCTGGAGCCGGTCCGCGTCGGGCGCGTACAGCTCGTCGGGGGCGTCGAGGTCGGCGAAACAGACCACGTCGCCGGCGACGGGGCGGTCGAAGGGTATCCCCCGCCGGAGACGCTCGCTCACGATCCGGTTGAACAGGGCCGACTGCGCGGCGTTGACGAACAGCCGCTGGAGGTTCGACGGGACGGCCTCCAGCGCGTGCCACCAGTCGCCGTGATCGCGCGGAGCGTCGGGGGAGACGTCCCGGTCCGCGAGCCGGTGGATCATCGAGCGCTCGAACCGGAGCTTCCGCGGGATTTCATCGAGACAGGCCGCCCAGTCTCCGTCGCCCGTGTCCTCGGCTCTGTCGTCTCCGCCATCGGTTCCGCTCGCGATCTCCCCGCTGGCATCGGTCTCGTTCGAAGTCTCGCCGGTTGCGTCGCCCCCCGCGTCGCCGACGCCGAACGCGGCGTCGACTCGACCGCGAGCGGCTCGCGTGTCGTCCGGCTCCGCCGGAGCCGGGTTTCCGGCGTACAGCCGGACCGCCTCGCGCGGGTCGTTCCGAACGATCGCGAGTCCGACGCGGTGAGTGACGGGTCGCCTGCTTCCGAACCGCTGCTGGCCGAAGTAGTTGGGGACGCCGACGGACGCGCCGTCGACGAGCGCGTCGTCGTCAGGCGACCCCGCCGTGGCGTCGGCTTCGGTGCCCGCGCCGTCGTGCCCGTCGCCGTCCGCGAACGCCCGGAGTTCCCGAACCACGTCAGTCACTCGTTCGGGGGCGTCTTCGACCGCGTCGGCGACGCGGATATCGAAGGCGTTGCCGGCGAGATCGCCGAAGGTGAGCCCGCGGCCGGCGCGTCCGAGGACGTCGATCTCCGCGCCGCGAATCTCGGGGAGGTCCGCAGGGTCGACGCCGCGGAGCGTGAACAACTGGGTCGTGACGGCGCGCTTGTCCTTCGTCCCCGCCCACGAGACCCGTTCGCGACTGATCTGAAGCGCGTTGGAGACGCGTCGCGCGAAGTCGTTCGTGTCCCAGTTGCGGAGGGTGACCCGGACCACGAGTTCGGGATAGCTTCCGGGGTCGGCGTCGAGCGGCTCCGGCTCGAACGCCTCCAGTTCCCGCACGCGGAAGTCGTCTGGCGACTCGCGGAGCCGCCCCCCGATCCCGTCTCCGGCGCTGACGTAGTAGTCCATGCCGACCGCGCGCTCGATCGGGTGGCCCTCGCGGCGGTCGATCGACGAGGCGTCGTCGCCCGAGTGCTGGTCCTCCATCGGTCAGTACAGCGAGAGGTCGCCGGTCACGCGGTCGACCAGTTCGTCCCGGCCCGGCCCGACCGCGAGCGCGGTGACGGTTCCGGGCTCCAGTTGCGTGTGGCCGGCGTCGCGGACGATCGCGTACGGTAGTCCCTCCGTGTCGGCCTTGTCGGCCAGCGCGAACAGCTGACTCTCGGAGTCACCCTTGAGCACGACCTTCTTCTGTCCCTCTCCCTGCCACTTCTTGCGGGCGCGTCTGCCGGCGTCCTGGTACGCCGACAGCGACGCGTGCGCGACCTGGGCGGCGAGTTTCCCCTGGCCCATGCCGATGTCCGTCCGAGCGACGATCGCCTGTTTCATACCCGTTCGCACCGCCGCCGTGGGTTTAGCGCTTGTCTCTCGACCGCGCTCCCGGAGTGGGGATATCTCGGCCGATCCGAGGGTTTCGGCTCACTCGACGAGCAGGTCGTACGGGACGACGCCGAACGCCCGCCCGGTCGGCGTGCCACACGAACCGGGGGACGTGCGAAGCGGGGATCGGCGCGATCGTCGACGGGACGCTCTGCGTTCGACGCGACCGCAGGGAATCCACTCGTGTCCGATCCGCGAGTTCGCCGCGATGACCCGCTTCCGAGCCGATAAACCGAGTTAACTGGGCGAAAATCGGTTGAACGGATTACGGTATTGAAGTCGGTAGCGCTCCGATCTGGAGGCACCCATGAACGCTGACCGAACGACGCTGATCGCGGCGCTCGTCGTGACGGTGCTGATCGGAGCCGGTGTGGCGGCCGGTGCCGTCTCCGCAGCACCCGGCCCCGACGACGGGCTCGCTTCCAACGACGGGCCCGGGGACGGAGTGGCGGAGAGCGCGGACGCCGGCCCGCCGAGCGAACTGCCGAGTCCGGCTCCCGACTTCGTCGGTGATATCCTCGGGGACGTCACCGACTTCCTCTCCGGCGACATCGACACTCTCGGTGACGCCGTGAGCGACGTTGCCGGCGACGCGGCTCCCGAGAACGGAGGATCCTAGCGTGTCCGACCGATCCACCGACTGCGCGCTCGGAAGGCGACGCTATCTGCAGACTACCGGTGCCGCCGCGCTCGCGACCGTCGGCCTCGCCGGCTGTGTCGGTACGGCGACCGGGACGTTAGCGACCCGAGTGACCGACCAACCGGCGGACATCGGCGACTTCGAGTCGCTCGTGGTCACCATCGAGGGGATCTGGCTCGGTCCCGAGGGGGCGGAAAGCGGCGCTTCCGGAACCCAGACCGACGACGCGAGTGGTGACGACGCGGACAGTACAGACGACGGAAACGAGAATCAGACGGACGACGGAGGCGACGGAACCGAACCGTCCGGCCGCGAGTACCTGGAGTTCGACGAGCCGCAGGAGGCGGATCTCGTCCGGCTACAGGGCGGCGAGACGCAGCTCATCGACGAGCGAGAGCTGTCGGTCGGCACCTACCAGTTCCTCCAGCTCGACGTCTCGAACGTGGAGGGGACGCTCTCCGGCGGCGACGAGGCGACCGTCGATCGGCCGGGGAGCGCCCCGCTCACGTTCAACCAACAGTTCGAGGTGCGCGAGAACACGCGGACGGGCTTTACCGCGGACTTCGCGCCCGTCCGCCGCGGCACCGGCTCGTACCTCCTCCGTCCCGTGCCGAGCGGGATCGAAGTCTCCTACGGCGACGAGACCGACGGCGACGACGGAGACAGCTAACGACAACGGTACGGAGCTAGCGGGAACGGCGTGCAAACCCTCGGTCCCCCGTTGAAGTCGCGTTCGTTCGGGCCACCGCGTGGCCCGGTTCGAGAGCGGCTTCGGGGTTAGGGCTGGGAGCGGTCCCGGGATCTGGGGACCGGGGGAATGCACGCTCGCATCGGTCCCGATCGGAGGCACACGATTCGGTTCGACCGAGACGCAGGCCGCTGCGTCAGACGGTCGACCGTCCCATCAGACCCGCGACGACCCGCCAGTTCGACGCGCGGTCGTCACGCTCGCGACGGTTACGCCGTCGCCGCGGGCTCTTCGTTGAGCGTTCGATACACCGGACCGGCGAGCAGCAGCACTCCCACGCTCGCCATCGCGACGAGCGCGGCCGGATCGACGACCGAGAGGTCGCCGGCGGCCAGCCGGTCAAGCGAGGCTCCGACGGCGACGCCGAGGAGCACCCACGGCAGTTCGCCGATCGCGGTGCCGAGCAGGAAGGGGCGGAGCGGCACGCCAGAGACGCCGGCACCCAGTGAGACGGCGTCGGAGGGCAGCGGAAGCAACCGCGCCGCGGCCACTGTGCGCACGCTCCCCGCGACCGCGGTGAGATTCTCGCCGGCGTCACAGACGCGGGCGATCGCGCCCGCCACGCGACCGCCGCCGGGGGCGCTCGTCCAGCCGGTGCGAGAGAGCCCGTACGGCGGCAGCGCGGTCGCCGTCACGAGCGCGACGCCGACCGGCACACCGAGCCACCCGTAGCCGAAGCCGGCCGCGGCCGAGAGCAGCGTCGTCGGCCACGCTAGAACCGGTCGGACCGCGGCGAGGCCCACGAGCGCGACGGCGAACCACAGCGGTCGGTCCGCCAGCCGGGTCAGCGGTCCGGTGACCGCCGACGGCGACGCGATCCACGCGACGGCGACGGCGGCCGCGACCGCGACGGTGGCGAGAGCGTATCCGGCGACGGCGGACCGACGAGTCACGAGGTGTGGTCTCCGTCCGGACGATAAACGCTTTGTGGCTCGCTCGCCGGGCTCACGAGAGCTTGCCGAGCGCCTCGAAGAAGTCCGACGGCGGCCCCGCGATCCGCATCGGTGGGGTCGTCCGCTCGACGGTCACCTCGGCGGGCGCGTCGAGGGCGGTCGCGTTTCGGCCGTCGCTGACGACGACGGTCTCGTCGACGCCTTCCACCGACACGGTGACCGTCGAATCGATGTCGGTCACGAGCGGCGGCATCCCCTCGTCGGCGACCATCTCGGTGACGACGAGGCCGCTCACGCTCGGGTGGACGAGCGGGCCCCGCTCGGAGAGGTTGTAGGCGGTCGAGCCGGTCGGCGTGGCGACGAGGAGGCCGTCCGCGTGGCCGCCCGAGTACCGAGCGCCGTCGACGTGGACGGCGTAGTCGATCCCGGCTCCCGGTCCGCGGCGTTCGCCCTGGACCACGATCTCGTTCGCCGCGGGAACCGAGGTCCAGCCGCCCGACCGGGCGGCGAGCCGCGGCACCTCGCGAACGTCCATCTCGTCCCGGCCGAACGCCGCTACCTCGTCGAGGACCGCCTCGGTGGCGTTCGAGGGGGACACCGCGTTGAGGAACCCCACCTCGCCGAGGTTGATCCCGACGATCGGCGTGTCGCCGGCGTTGCGCGCGGCGAAGAGGAACGTCCCGTCGCCGCCGACGGCGACGGCGAGATCACAGTCGGCGAGCGCCTCGACCGACCGACCGGTCCCCGTCCCGAGCGCGTCCGCGGTCTCCGTGTCGACCCAGACGGACGCCCCGGTCGCGGCGACCGCGTCTCTGAGATCGGCGGCGACCGCGACCGCCCGCTCGCTCCCCTTTCGCGCCACGATGCCCACATCCATGCGCCACCTATTCCCCCGAGCGGACAAAAGGGTGCGGACATCGCTCGCCGCTGCGGCTCACTCCCCGTCGCGTACCGACTCGTCGGATGACTCGGCGTTCCCGGAAAGTTTCAAGCCGCCCGCCCTCGTTGCTCGTCACATGTCGACCCCTCACGGCCGACTGGAACGATGAGCGAGGAGGACGACTGGTTCGAGCGCGCGCTCCGCGATCTCGACGGAGAGTCCGACAGCGACGACGATCCCGCCGACGCCGGAGACGGGGGATCTGACAGCGACGGCGGTGAAACCCGGTCTGAGGGGACGTCCGATCGCGACGCGGACAGAGGGGGTCCGAAAGGCGAAGACGATCCGTTCGGCGGAGTCCGGAAGGCGGACGGAGACGAGGGGGGAGACGCGGACCCGTTCGGCGGGGTGCAGAAGGCGGACGGAGACGAGGAGGAAGATGCGGACCCGTTCGGCGGGTACAGGGGGACTGCACCCTCGCCGGACGACGAGTTCGGATTCGCGAACTTCGATGACGGCGAAGGCGGTGCGGGCGGACCGGGCGAGAGGAGCAGCTCGGGTGCGAGAGACGCGTCCGATCCCGCGGAGTTCGACGTTGACCCGGACGAGTTCGAGTCGGCGATCCCGCGGGTCGACGTGGGGATCGAGGGACTCGACGAGATGATCCTCGGCGGGGTTCCGGCCCGGTCACTGATCTCGGTGATCGGGGGTGCGGGAACCGGAAAGACGACGTTTGCGCTCCAGTTTCTCAACGAGACGCTCGAGGCCGACGGCAAGGGGGTGTACATCACCCTCGAACAGACTCGCGAGTCGATCCTGTCGACGGCGGCCGAGAAGGGGTGGTCCTTCGAGGAGCACGCGGACGACGGCCGGCTCGCGGTCGTCGCCATCGACCCGATCGAGATGGCAAACTCGCTCGCGTCCATCCGGAACGACCTCACCAGGCTCATCGCCAAGTTCGACGCCGATCGGCTGGTGCTCGACTCCGTGTCCCTGCTGGAGATGATGTACGATCACCCGTCGAAGCGCCGATCTGAGGTGTTCGGGTTCACCCGGTCGCTGAAGGAGGCCGGCGTGACGACGCTTCTCACCTCCGAGGCGAGCGAGGAGTCGCCGTACGCCTCCCGCCACGGTATCGTCGAGTACCTGACCGACGCGGTGTTCGTGTTGCAGTACGTCCGGGGATCGGACTCCCGCGAGACCCGCCTCGCGGTCGAGATTCAGAAGATCCGCGACGCGAACCACTCCCGAGAGACGAAGCCGTATGACATCACGGACGGCGGCATCTCCGTGTACGATCAGGCGAACATCTTCTGACGCGGCGCACGCGGCTCGTGGCTCGCCGCCGACGTATCGGCACCGTTTACGGCGCCGCGGGCGTAACCCCGCGCATGCCCGAACCGAAGGAGTCGTTCGAAGAGACGTTCCCGTGTGAGTTCTACGAGCCCGCGGAGCTGTTCGATCCCGACCTCATGTATACGATTCCGGAGATCGGCCGGCTCCTCCAAGGGCTGGAGCCGGACGCCGACGTCGACCCGGACACCGAAGCGGTGCTGATCGACTGGGCGATCCCGTGGGTGATGAGCCACGCCGACGACATGGTGATCGCCGAGCCGCTGGCCGAGGACGGTCCCGGGTACTACGGCCTCGATCCGGTCGCCGCCGAGTCGTCTTCCGGATCGATGACAGACGACGACGCGTCCGCCGGGTCGTGAACGGGGAGCGAACCGACGGCGCGCCGATACTGCTCGTCGCGGGCGGTGCGCGCGTCGACGCGGGCAAGACGACGTTCTCGACCGGCCTCGTGCGCGCGCTCGCCGACCGAGTCGGCGACGCCGTCGGCGTCAAGCCCCGCGCCGGCAACGATCACTGGTTCGATCACGACGACTACCGGATCGCCACGGAGTCAGGGCGGCTCTACGGGAAAGACGCCCGCCGGCTCGCCGCCGCGAGCACGCGACCGCTCGCGGACGGTCCCGCCGTGATCACGCCCGAATCGATCAACCCGGTCCACCGGCTGTGGCGGCCGACGCCCGGACGGACCGGGATGCTCGGCGACGCCGACCGCACGTTCCTCTGCGACCGGGTGACCGAGCCCGCGGCGACCGACCGTACACCAGACGGCGCCCCGCGCGAGGCGGACTCCCAGTTCGTCGTCAACGGGGCCGCCGAGTCGGCGGGACTCCTCCCGGACGGACTCGCGAACCGGCTCCCGATCGCGGACGCGACCCGCGTCGAGAGCGTGGCCGAGTTCAACGACGTGATGGCGGCCGCGTACCTCCCGGCCTTCGATCGCCTCGCGGAGCGGGTCGCGGCGACCGCAGCGGACGGCGTCCCCGTCGTCGTCGAGTCGTACGCGGACATCGCCGGCCCCCTCCCGCTCGACGGGCCCGCCCCCGACGCGGTCGCGGTCGTCGATCCCGGCCGAGCGAGAATCTTCGCCGGGGACCGATACGCGAAGGCCCGGGCTGTGGCGTCGGGGAGTCCTCGCGAGGGGACGCGCGAGGAGCACACGGGGGCGGTGACGGAGATGATCGATGCGCTCGCGACCGTCGACCTGCCGGCGCTCGGCGGCGAGGAACACGGCGATCCGAACAGAGTGGCGTCGGCGTACGCGTCGGCCTACGAGGCGCTGTTCGAGGCGGTGTGAACGCTCGAAGAATCGAGCCGCGGTCGTGGACGACTCGCGTTACGCGTTCCGCTTCGTGTAGTGGTCTATCGCTGATTCGATCGACGAGAGATCCGCGGTCACCCGGCTGTCCGCGACGCGCATGAATCCGGGGGTGTACGACTTGGAGTAGTCGAATAGCGCGTTGACGGCGCGCTTGGGGGCGGCAACGGACGCGAAGTCGGTGACGGTGTACACGCGGGTCGTCGGGAACGCGGTCCAGAACGTGCCGCTGACCCAGCGGTCGTCGTCCGCGAACGTCGTGCCGACGCGGCCGGTCGCGACGTACTCGTCGTCGTGGTAGAACAACAGGAGGTCGCCGGACTCCATCCGATCGAACGTCGAACCGTTGCCGCTGTCGTCGTCGACGGCCCACAGGCGGACTTCGTCGACGTCGTTCAGAGCGTCGGGGTGGTCGTCGTACTCAGTGAGATCGACCGCGGACCGGACCGTTCGATCGAAGTTCTCTGGATCGATCGGGACCAGAAAGACGTTCGCACTCATTGCACTCCAGTTTCGCCGGGAGGGTTTTAAACCCGTCCGTTGTCACCGCTCTCATATGCCGCGGCCGGACGCGACAGCGACGGCGTGTGCGCCGCCGAGGTCACTCGTCCGCGTATATCCGATCCATCCGCGCCGCCATCACGAAGTCGGACTTGGCGAGCCCGTCGATGTCGTGGCTCCACATCTCGACGCCGACTTCCCCCCACGAGAGGTGGATGTCGGGGTGGTGCCACTCCGCCTCGGCGAGTTCGCCGATCTCGTTCGTGAACGCGAGCGCCGCCGCGAAGTCGTCGAACTCGTACGTCGCTTCGAGGTGGTGGCCGTCGACGACCTCCCACGCGTCGCCGAGCGCGTCGAGATACTCGGCGCGCGCCGACTCGGACAGCGGTTCGGCTCCCTCCTCGGGCGGTTCAACCGGCTCGTCCGCGAGCGGCGATGACATGGGACATGGTTGGGCGACGAGCGGCTTGTACCTTCCGCACGCGGCGGGTGTGATACTGCTACCACGCGGTCGCGATCTGCCACCACGCGGTCGCGATCTACCTGTTCACCACTCTCCGTTTGGCAAGTTTCAAGACGACCCGTGACGGTGGGTACCGTGGATGCAACTCTTCGCCTCGGCGTCGGACCGTCGTCGAGGACTCCTCGCGCTGATCGGAGTCGCGGTCGGGTTCCTCGCCCTCTACCTGTTCGTCCGCGAGTACGCGACGTTCCTCACAAACCAAGAGGCGCTCCGCACGTGGCTCCGTCAGTTCGGGGTGCTCGCCCCGCTCGTATTTATCCTGATACAGGCGCTCCAGGTTGTCGTCGCTCCGATCCCGGGGCAGGTCGTCGCGCTCGTCGCGGGGTACCTCTTCGGTCCCGTCGCGGGCACCGTCTACAGCCTCACCGGCGTCCTGATCGGCAGCGCCGTCGCCTTCTCGCTCGCCAAGCGCTACGGCCGTTCGTTCGTCGAGGACGTGCTCCACGAGGACGTGATCGACCGGTTCGACGGCTTCGTCGACACCGTGGGACTCCCTGGGCTGTTCGCGTTCGTCGTGATCCCCGGACTCCCCGACGACGCGATCTGTTTCCTGAGCGGACTCACCAAGTGGCGGCTCCGGACGTTCATCGCCGTCATCAGCGTCGGCCGCCTGCCGGCGTACGTGATCACCGTGTACGCCGGCGGTCAACTGGCAGTCGGGCGGTTCCGATTGGCGCTCGTGCTCATCGCGCTCGTCGTCCTCGCCTCCGTCATCGGCTATTACAAACAGGAGACCGTGCGGGACCTCGTCGCGCGCCTCGAACCGCGGCTCCCGTTTTGACCGGTCCGACCGGACCGTCCCGTCGGCCGACGGATCCTCTCGCTAGCGGTCACTTCCACTCGTCTCTGCCGGAGCGCGACTGCAGTTCTCCCTTGGCTCGCCGGCGTCCCGGCCAGAACGTGAGCCCGAGCGCGACGGCGTAGTACAACGCGACGCTCGCGAGAACGACGCCGCCCGACAGCTGTCCCACCGTCGCCGTCTCGACCACACCGGTCGACGACTCCGCGAACACCGTCAGCCTGACGACCCACGACCCGATCAGCACGGAGATCAGCGCGAAGTAGACGCGCTGAAGCCGGCGCGACACCGCCTCGATCAGGGGCGTTTTCACCGTCGGCTCGCGGAGGTCCTCGCTGAGAAGTTCGCGCCAGTTGCGCTGCTTGACGCCCTCTGGATCCAGCGCGTTCGCGAACACGTTCTCTTCGAGCAGCCGCACTCGAGAGCGCCAGATGTCGTACACGCGGTAGCGGCGGGCCTCGATTCCCAGGAACACGGTCACCATCGCGACCCCGACGAGCAGGACGTAGTGCGGCCGCGAGCCTCCCGAGAAGGCCCAGGTGAGAAGCGTCGCCACCAACACGACGGCCCAGTTCGTCGTCCGATCGATCCGGGTCCGCCACGACGTCGTCCGTCCCAGTTCGCCGCGGTACGTGTGCCCCATGAGCGCGAGGAAATCGGAGCGATCGCCCGCCGCCTCGCCCGCCACCTCGCGCTCCTCCGGCGCTTCCGGATCGAAGTCCGCGGTCGAGTCCGACATGCAGTCTCGTACGGCCACCAGACTCGTAAACGTGCGTGCCGCGCACCGAGACGGTACGGGGCGTTATCCCCACGTCCAGAGGGAATCGAGGACGAAGCGGTAGATTCCGCTGACGAGGATGGCGACGGCGTTCCCGAAGAGATACATGATTCCGGCCCACTCGACGAGCGCGAAGAGCACGGCGAGCTGGATTGGGATCGCGGTGCCGCGCACGAGGTTGGTCTTGAGAAGCCCGGTGAGGTACTCGGAGGCCCCCGTGTTCTGGCTCGCCCGAAACGTCCACGCGTTGTTGAACACGTACGACAACACGATCGTGATCTCGATGGCGATCGTCGCACCGATCAGGTAGTTCAGTCCCCCGGCGTCGACGAACGCCCACAGGAGGGCCATCTGGATGCCGGCCGTGACCGCGCCGACGACGACGAACCGACGGAGTTGGACGGCGATCGGTCCGCTCGTGAGGTCGCGGAGGATCGCCCGTAACATCACCGATACCCGAGCGCCCCGAGTCGGGCCTCGAGGTCGGCGTCGACCTCGTCTCCGTCGTCGCCCGCCGCCGCGGCCTCCGCCTCGCGGTCCCGGAGTTCCGCGGCGTGTTCGGCGGCGACCGGCGCGAAGCGCTCGATGACTGCCCGCTGTTCGTCGCTCGGATCGGTGGACAGGTCCGTCTGCTGTGTGGGGTCGGACGGTCGGTGATACAGCTCTACCGTGTCCTCGTCTACGTTCTCGATGTACGTCCACTCGGCGTCGCGCACGCTGACGAGTAGGTCGCCGTCGGCCATCGACCGCGGGATCGGCTGTTCGGTCACCTCCTCGCCCCGCACCGTCACAGAGACGACCGGGTCGCCGTCGGGGTCTCCCTCGCCGCGGACGCTCGGCGCGACCGACTCGCCGCGCCAGTCGGCCGGCGCGTCGACGTCCAAGAGGTCGGCCACGGTCGGCGGGATGGCGTCGAGCCCGACGTGCTCCGTGACGCGCCGCCCGCCGTCCGCACCGGGGGCGTTCACGATGAGGGGGACGGAGATCAGCTCGTCGTACAGCTTGGGGTAGTGTGCGAGGTGGCCGTGTTCTTGGAACTCCTCGCCGTGGTCGCCCGCGACGACAATCGCGGTCTCGTCGGCGATGCCGGCCGCGTCGAGGGCGTCGAGCAACCGCCCGACGCTGGCGTCGACCTGTCGCACCGTCGCCTGATACAGCGTCCGCAGCTCGCTGAGCGTTCGCTCGCCGACCTCCCAGCCGAGGCTCGTCCGGGTGTGCGCGTGCAGCATGCGGTGTGTCCCCACGAGCCCGTCGGACACCTCTCGGATGTACCGCGGCGCGGGCACGTACGGCGTGTGGGTGTCCATGTAGTGGACCCACAGGAAGAACTGGTCATCGGTGTCGTCGATGAACTCCGTCGCGGCGTCTTCCACGTCGAACATCCGAGAGGCGTCGAGGAACGGGCGGTCGTCGCTGTCGCCGCGGAGCTTCGATCCGAGCCGCCGAATCGGCGAGGTCGCGAGTTGGATCCACGCCTCGACGGTCGGGTGCGCCGCGAGGTACCGGCTGTACCGACTGGAGCCGACGCTCGTGACGAACGGCTCGAACTCGTCGAACCCCTCCGGATACCCCCAGTGAGAGGTGAGAAATCCGTTCGCGGCGTTGAAGCCCCCGGTCGCGAACCCGGCGTCGGAGAGCACCGACGCGAGCGTCTCGGCACCCCGGACGCCGATGTCGCCGTTGCGTGCGAAGACGGGCTCGGAAGCGAGTATTGAGGGGAACGAGAAGGGCGTCCAGTTGCCGGTCGCGAAGGCGTGGTCGAACACGGTGCCGCCGTCGGCGAGGCTCTGTAAAACCGGTGAGTGGCGATCGGGGTCGTACGGCGCGATCGCGTCCGACCGGAGCGAGTCGATCGTGACGAGCAGAACGTTCGAGATGTCCGTCGTGGCCGGTTCCGATCCGGGCGCTTCCGTGGGCGCAGTTTCCGACTCCGATCGCGCGTCGTCGGAGGTGGCGTCGGGTACCGAGCCGTTCGTTTCGTCCGGTGCTGTCCCGTCCGGTGATGACGTGTTCGATGCCATGATGTGCGATCTGCGCGTTCCGACGCCGCCGAGACATCGGGCGATCCGAATGAGCGTCCGCGGATCTGAGTCGATCCGGTTCGAACGGCCGGCTGAGCCGGTCCGATCTACGCCAGGCGCGTTCGATCTCCTCCGATCCGTCTCGTACCGATCCGTCGCGGTCTGTTTCCACCGCGGCGGGCGGCGTCCCCTCCCCATCCGGGCCGAGCGTCAGAATCGCTGGTCTACCCGGAGGAGCGGCTGCCAGCGGCTTGAGGATTTCGATTGCACGGACGGGGACGGTCCGGGGCCGAACGTAGCTATTTGCCGCTGGCGGCCGACGATCGGGTATGCGAAAACCCGGAACCGAACCGAGCGACGGGGGCGAAGACTCCCGCGTCGGCGACGACTCCCGCGTCGGCGGCGTCGACGCCCTCGACGAGGCGGTCCCGCGGGACGAGATTCCGGACGGGGTCCCCGGCGAGTCGCGCGCTGTGGAGACGAACGGCGTCCGGCTTCACGCCGTCGAGGCCGGGCCCGAAGACGGGAAGCTCCTCGTCTTGCTGCACGGGTTCCCCGAGTTCTGGTACGGGTGGCACGAGACGCTCGCGACGCTCGCGAACGCGGGCTACCGAGTCGTCGTCCCGGACCAGCGCGGGTACAACTGCTCCGAGAAGCCGCCCACCGTTCGCCAGTACCGGATCGGTGAACTCGCCCGAGACATCGTCGGACTCATTGACGCGTACGGGCGCGAGACCGCGGCGGTCGCCGGCCACGACTGGGGCGCAGCCGTCGGGTGGTGGATCGCGCTCCACCACGCCGAGCGCGTCTCGGAGTTCGTCGCGGTCAACGTCCCGCACCCGACCGTCTTCGAGCGCGAGCTTCGCGGCTCGTGGGACCAGCGGCTCAAGAGCTGGTACGTCCTCGCGTTCCAGCTTCCGAGGGTGCCCGAGGCCGTCGCCCGCGCCGGGAACTGGCGGCTCGCCGTGCGCGGTCTCCGCGAGTCGAGTTCGCCCGGTACCTTCGACGACGAGGACTTCAGGCGGTACCGCCGGGCGTGGGGCCGCGACGGCGCGTTCGAGGCGATGGTGAACTGGTACCGGGCGATCGCCCGCGAGCGCCCCTCGCCCGAACGGACCGCGGTCGAGGTCCCGACGCTCGTGATCTGGGGCGCGAACGACCGGTTTCTCGCTAGACGGATGGCTGGGCGGAGCGTCGAGCACTGCGCCGACGGCCGGCTCCTCACGCTGGAGACGGCGACCCACTGGGTCGTCCACGAGGAGCCGCACCGCGTCGCCGAGGCGATCGCCGACCACGCCGACCCGCTGCCGCCCGGCGCGCGCGAATGATTTAGGTGTCGTCGCCGCAGACTGACGGCCATGACGCTTGACCGATACGCCGACGCCGTCGACGACTTGCGTCCGGAGCCGGGCGCGGTCCAGACGGCCGAGTTGGTCGTCACCGACGACGTGCTCGTGAAGGCGTTCGTCCTCGGCCCAGACGCCGCGATCGACCCGCACGAACATGCCGACGCGACGAACGTCTTCCACGTGATCGAAGGAGAACCGACCGTGATCCGGGGTGACGACGCCGAACCACTCGCGGCCCCCGCGGTGGTCTCGAACGAACGCGGCGTCGCACACGGGCTCCGAAACGAGACCGATGAGCGCGCCGTGGTCACGGCGAGCCTCTGTCCGCTCCCCTGATGGTTGCCGAGATCGACCCCGACGACCTCGCCTCGCTGCCCGAGGCCGAGCGGCGGGAGACCCGGATAGTCGACATCCGCGACCGGCGGGCGTTCGACCGGGGACACATCCCCGGCAGCGAGTGTCTCCCCTTCCCGGAGCTGTCGACCCGGATCGCGGAGCTCGCGGGCGCATCGCGTATCGTCACCGTCTGTCCCCACGGGATCGCCAGCCAGCAGGCCGCACGGCTGATCGGGAGCTACGCCGACGCGCAGGACGCGCGCGTCGAGAGCCTCCGCGGCGGGATCGAGGCCTGGGAGGGAAGCGGCGGCGAACTCGTCGCCACGTCGAGCGAGGACACCGACGACGACACTCGTGGTGACGGCACCGACGAGGGCCCCGACGCGCCCTTCTGACTCGCTAAACGCGCCTTCTCACCCGCCCGGAGCGTCCTTTTCCCGCCAAACGCGTTCAGATCGCGTGGACCCGCGCGGTCCAGAAATCGCGGAACGCGTCTTCGAGAGCCTCTTTCGGACTTCCCGTCGCGTCGGAGACGTCGGTGACGTCGGCGTGCTCGCGGACCCGACCGAGGACGCTTCGTTCGCCGACGACGACGACTCGGTCGACGTCGCGTGCGCCGTTTGCACTCCCGTCCGCGTGCGCCGCGATCGCGTCGGTCGCGTCGTCGAGGTGCTCGTCGATCTGACCTTCGCGGCGGCGCTCGAACCGACCCTGAGAGAACCCTCCCTTCGAGTGTGCCGACTTCACCTCGGAGGTGAACCCCTCGAAGTCGACGCGCTCGCCGTCCTCGTACACGCCGAGCCCGAAGGTGTCGGAGCGGACCACCGCGAAGACGACTCGCCCGGTCGGTCGGAACCACGGCGGTTCCAGCCGGAACCGGTCGTCCCACCGGTCGAAGGCCGCCGGCTCGATGGGCGGCGTGATCGCGGCGCTCACCGCGCCCGTGTCGTCGGCGAGCACCACGGCCGGGGCGGCCCGCCGCACCAGCGCGGTCCGGTCCCCGAACCAGTCTGAGACGCTCTCCGGGACGGCGTTACCGTCGGGGACGAACGCCGTGAGGAGCCCCTCGCGGTCGTCGCTTTCCACCGCGCGGAGCCGGTCGAGCGCGTCGTCGAGGCGCGCGCCGCGAGCGTCGCTCACGCGCCGGAAGTCGACGGCGGCCTCGTCTCCGCCGGTTCGCTCCAACCGCTCTTCCAGCGATTCGATCCGGTGTTCGAGTTCGTTGACGCGCTCTTCGGCGCGCTGGCGGTCGGCGACGGCGTCGGAGCGCCGCTCCTCTTCGGCCTCGGCGCGGCGTTCGAGGTGGCGGTTCGCCTCTTCGAGCTCCGCGATCCGCTCTTTGAGCTCGGCGCGACCGAGCAGCCGGTCTATCATACCGAGTTCGGGACGCCCGACGACCTAAAAGGTGCGTCCGTCAGGGGCGACGCACCGAGCGGAGTCTCGACCGCGCTCGCGCGGTTCCGGCCGGGGGCGTCCCCGCGGCGCCGCACCGCCGAGAGGGAAGCGATTAGTCGACGCCGTGGAAAGGGCGCGTATGGATCCGACGGAGCCGACCGAGACCACGAGCGCGTTCCGCGGGCTGGAGAGCCGCGCGTCGGGACGCGTCCACGAGACGGCCGACCCGACGACCGTTCCGGACGACGAGCAGGCGCGGGGGCTCGACCCCGCCTACGACTATGACGCGGTCGACCCCGAGACGCTGCTGGCGGCGGCGCGCGACGGCCCCGACGGAGTCGGTCGCGGCCACTGGCGCTTCGACGCCCTGCTCCCGTTCCCGGCCGACGAGGCGCTCTCGGCGGGCGAGGGAGCGACGCCGCTCGTACCGACCGAGCGGCTCGCCGACGAGCTCGACGTCGGCGCGGTGTACGTCAAAGACGAGGGACGGAATCCCACCGGCACCGTGCTCGACCGCGGGCTCTCCGTCGCGCTCACCGCCGTCGCGGGGCGGGCGGCAGCGGGCGCGGACGTGGAGCCGCTCGCGTGCGCGAGCCCCGGGAACGCCGGGCAGTCGATGGCGGCGTACGCGGGCCGAGCGGATCTCCGGTCGTACGCGTTCGTCCCCTCGCGCTGCGCGTTCTCGAACAAGGCGATGACGAACGTCCACGGCGGCGACATGCGCGTGGTCGGCGGGCGGTTCCCGGACGCCGCAGGGGCGGTCGACGACCAGCTGGAGACGGAGTACACCGACCTCGGCGAGTTCGCGACGCCGTACCGCCACGACGGGGTGAAGACGCTCGCGTTCGAACTCGTCGCGGACCTCGGCGAGGCCCCCGACGTCGTCGTCGTCCCGACCGGTACCGGCGAGGTTCTCGCCGGCGTGTACAAGGGATTCCGCGAGCTGGAGCGGGTCGGCGCGATCGACGGAGTCCCGAAGATAGTCGCCGCGCAGGCGGCCGGCTGCGCGCCGATCGCGGCCGCGATCGAGCGCGACCTCGACGAGCCGGAACCGTGGGAGACGCCCGACACGATCTGCGGCGAGCTGGAGATCGCCGACCCGGCTGGCGGGGCGGCCGCGGTCGAGGCGGTCCGGGAGAGCGGCGGGACGGCGGTCGCCGTCGAAGACGAGGATGTGCTCGCGAGCGCGGTGGCGGTCGCCCAGAACGAGGTGATGGAGATGGGCGCGACCGGCGGTGCCGCGCCCGCCGGCGCGTGGGCGCTCGCCGAGGACGGGTTCTTCGACGGAACGGAGACGGTCGTCCTCGTCAACAGCGACGCGGGACTCAAGACACCGGACGTGTTACGCAGCCACCTGATGGGCCAGGGAATTTAAGTACCGATCGGCGCGGGCCGGCGCGGGGAACCGTTTTTACGTCATCCCGCATACGTTCGAGTATGTACGTCCGCGACGCCAAGAACCGTGACGAGGCGTGGTTACTGGACGCGATCGAGCGGCTCGGACTCGACGACGTGGCCTTCCGATCGCGGGACTACGTGATCGCGGTCGATCAGGACTCGGGCGACCGCGCGGGGTTCGGTCGACTCCGGCTCCACCGCGGTGACGACGACGAGGCGGACCGGATCGAACTCACGGGTATCGGCGTGCTCCCCGAGTGGCGCGGCCGCGGCGTCGGCGCGCACGTGGTCGAGCGGCTCGTCGACACCGCCGACGCCGAGGGGTTCGAGACGGTGTACGTGCTCACCGACCAGCCCGAGTACCTGACGCAGTTCGGCTTCGAGCGCGTCGACACCGACGAACTCCCGCCCGCGCTCTCCGACCGGCTGACGGAGAAGCGGGAGTTCCTCGGCGGCGGGGTCGTCGGCCTGCGACTCCCGGTCGAGGACTTCGAGATGCCGGACCGGTTCCGGGAGGCGTTCAAGGCCGCCGAGCCGGCAGACACCGCGGACGACGACGCGGTGGAGTCGCCGGAGGACTTCGGGATCGACCCCGACTCGGCCACCTACAAGTACGACACCGGTCGGTGAGGCGGGCGGGGTCGCGACAGCCGACCGTCCCCGCCGACGCCGAACACAGCCTTCAATACGCCGGTCCCCGGAGCTACGGCCAGTGACGACGGATCTCACCGCGGTGCTGTTCGGCGACCCGTTCGCCGTGATGAACACGATCGGCCTGATCGCGTTCGCGCTCGTCGGATCGACCAAGGCGATCCGCGAGGAGTTCGACCTGTTCGGCGTCGCGGTCGTCGGGCTCGCCATGGCGTTCGTCGGGGGCGTCACGCGCGACCTCCTCGTGACGCGCGTGCCGCTGGCGTTGCAGTCGCCGATCGAGATCGGGATCGGACTGCTCGGCGTCGGCTTCGCGGTCGCACTGCGCGTCGTGCTCGCGTCGCCGGACACCCATCCGATAACGGTCGTCTCGGACGCGATCGGCCTCGGCGCGTTCGCCACGACCGGGGCGATCGTCGCGACCGGCGCTGGCGTGTCGGCGTTTGGCGTCGTCGCCGTCGCGACGATCAACGCGGTCGGCGGCGGCGCGTTCGCCGATATCCTCCTCGACCGGTCCCCGTTCATCCTCTTCGACGACTTCTACGCGAGCTGCGCGGTGTTGGGCGGCGGGGCGTACTGGCTCGTGGCAGCCGCCGGGCTTCCGGGGAGCACCGCCGCCGCGGCGTGTGCGGCGGTGACCGTCGGGACGCGGCTGGCCGCGGTCGCGTACGGCTGGGAACTCCCGACGATACAGGCGTTGGGGCTCGCGAGCCGGTGACCTACTCGATCGGCTCCCGTCCGCCGACGGACGGCAGAGTTATCGCCGTACCGCCCGACTCACCACCACATGGACGACCTGATCGCGGCCGCCCGCGACGCGCTCCGCGACGCGCACGTCCCGTACTCAGAGTACCGCGTCGGTGCCGCGCTTCGGACCGCCGACGGCGCCGTGTATACGGGCTGTAACATCGAGAACGCCAACTACTCCAACAGCCTCCACGCCGAGGAGGTCGCCGTCGCGGAGGCGGTGAAGAACGGCCACCGAGAGTTCGATCGGATCGCCGTCTCCTCCGGGGTTCGCGACGGCGTCACGCCCTGCGGGATGTGCCGACAGACGCTCACCGAGTTCGCCGCCGCCGACCTCGTCGTCGTCTGTGACGAGGGCGACGGCGAGACCAGCGAGTACGCCCTCGGCGAGCTGCTGCCGAACACGATACACGAGGGAACGCTCGACGACGCGCGGGAGGCCTGACAGACGAGAGATCAGCGCTCCGGCGACGAGCCGTGACGAGCCGCGACCGATCGCGTACCAATCCCAACCAGCCGTTTCAGTCGCCATGCGAGGCGGAACTGCTTTTAAACGCCTCTCCGAAGGTCGAGGACATGACCGACGAGACCGCCGCGGACGCGACCGGCGACAGCGACGATCCCGCCGACGAGGTGCAGTACCACGTCGAGGTGGGACCGGACGACGTCGCCGACGCCGTCCTCCTCCCGGGCAACCCCGAACGCGTCGACAAGATAACCGCGCTGTGGGACGAGGCCGAGGAGGTCGCACGCCACCGCGAGTACCGCACCGCGACCGGCAGCTACGACGGCACATCGATATCCGTGACGTCCACCGGGATCGGCTCGCCCTCCGCCGCCATCGCCGTCGAGGAACTCGCGCGCGTCGGCGTCGATACCTTCGTTCGCGTCGGCTCGTGCGGCGCGATCCAGCCGGGCATGGAGGTCGGAGACCTCGTTATCACGACCGGCGCGGTCAGACAGGAGGGGACGAGCGACGAGTACGTCCGGGAGGACTACCCGGCCGCGGCCGACGGCGAGGTCGTCTCCGCGCTCGTCGCCGCCGCCGAGCGGCTCGGGCACGAGTATCACACCGGCGTCACGATGAGTGCCGATTCCTTTTACGCCGGACAGGGCCGCCCCGGCTTCGAGGGGTTCGAGGCGGCCGGCTCGGACACGCTGGTCGCGGAGCTGCGGGACGCGAACGTGAAGAACATCGAGATGGAGGCGTCGGCGATCCTCACTATCGCGAGCGTCTACGGGCTCCGCGCGGGCGCGGTCTGCTCCGTCTACGCCAACCGGATCACCGGCGAGTTCCGGACCGAGGGCGAGTCGCGCGCGGCCGAGACCGCGAGTCTCGCGGTGAAACTCCTCGCGCGCATGGACGCGGTCAAACGCGAGGCCGGCGCGGACCGCTGGCACGCCGGACTTTCGCTGTAGTCGATCGAATCGCGACCGTTCCAAAGCGACTTTACCCGCGCGCGCCGGACTGGCGGGCATGACTACACAGATCGTCGTCGTCGGGTCCGGGTACGCCGGCGCAGGCGCGGTGAAGGCGTTCGAGGACGAGGTCGGCGAGGGCGAGGCCGAACTCACGTGGATCTCGGAACACGACTACCACCTCGTGCTCCACGAGGTCCACCGCGCGATCCGCACCCCTGCGGTCGAAGACAAGATCTCGATCCCGGTCGACGAGATCAAATCGCCCGAGTCGGAGTTCGTGCAGGGCCGCGTCGTCGACGTCGACGTCGACGAGCGCGTCGTCGAAACCGACGACGGAACGACGGTCGACTACGATTACCTCCTCCTGGCCGTCGGCTCGACGACGGCCTTCTTCGGCATCGAGGGACTAGAAGAGAACGCCCACCAGCTGAAGGGCCTCGACGACGCGAAGGCGATCCACGAGGACGTCCGCTCGGCCGCCGCGGAGGCGACGCGTTCCGATCCGGTCGAAGTCATCGTCGGCGGTGCGGGTCTCTCGGGCATCCAGACCGCCGGCGAGATCGCCGAGTACCGCGATAAACACCGCGCGCCGATAGAGATCAAACTGGTCGAGGGACTCGACGAGATCTTCCCCGGCAACGACCCGCAGATCCAGGGCGCTCTCCGTCAGCGGATCGAAGACGCCGACATCGAGATCCTCACCGGCGACTTCATCTCGAAGGCCGACGAGGACGCCGTCTACCTCGGCGGCGGCGAGGACGAAGAGCCCGAGGAACTGGGGTACGACGTGCTGATCTGGACCGGCGGCATCACCGGGCAGCCGGAGATCGAAGACGTCGACGTCGAGAAGGACGAGCGGTCACACCGCGTCCACGCCGGCTCCGATTTCACCACCAGCGACGACCGCGTGTTCGCCATCGGCGACACCGCGTTAGTCGAGCAGGGCGACGACGACGTGGCCCCGCCGACCGCGCAGGCCGCCTGGCAGGCCGCAGAGGTCGCCGGCGAGAACCTCGCGCGCGCCGCCCGCGGCGCGCCCCTCAAGTCGTGGACCCACGAGGACAAAGGCACCGTCATCTCCGTCGGCGAGGAGGCCGTCGCACACGACGTGATGGGGATGCCGATAAAGACGTTCGGCGGCACGCCCGCGAAGCTCCTCAAGAAGGCCATCGCCACGCGCTGGATCGCCAAGGTCTCCTCGACCGGACGCGGCGTCAGCGCGTTCGGCGACATGTGATCGGAAGGAAATAACGCGAGCGGCAGACCGCGCGACGCGGGCCGACTTTTTGCGGCGTGTGCGTTCACGGAAGCGGACGAGCGACGGGTTCGTCGGCGAACGACGAGCATGCGCTGTGCGTCTGGAACTGCCGAAACGAGAGGGTCTCAACGCGTGCTCACACGCGTGCGGTCGATGAACTTGGAGTCGCGTTCGGCAGGGAGATGTCTCGCTCCGCGATCAGTGTTCGGCGGGCTCGTCCGGCGCGCGCATGTCGTCGATGCGGAGGATGAGGATATTCGCCGTGTCGTCTTTCCCGTCGACGGTGCCGTCGATGACGAGCTTCGAGAGCGGCGTCGGGCCGACGGTGACGGAGTCGCCGTCGTGGAACTCGCGGACGGATCCCTGCACGTGGATCTCGGCGCGACACAGCTCCGGGTGGTGGACGCTGGAGAGGTCGATCCCGTCGACGTTGACGCCGGTCAGCTCCTCGCCCTCGTGGAAGATCGGTACGTCTGCGGGCTCGTCCATCCGCTGGATGTCGAGCGCCTCGTACGCGTTCGAAGTGGGCTTGTAGCCGCCTTTCGGTCCCGGTACACCCTCGACCAGCTGGAGGGCTTTCAGGCTCTGCATCTGGTTGCGGATCGTCCCAGGGTTACGGTCGACCTCCTCGGCGATCGCTTCGCCCTTGACGGCGTCTTCCTGTTCCCCGTACAGGTTGATGAGAGCCGAGAGGATGCTCTTCTGACTCGACGTGAGTTCGATCGATGACATACGAGCGAATACAGGTCGGTCCCGCTTAAATGCGATGGAACCCCGTTATAAAAACCCGTACGCTGCACTAGCGTTTCCGCCGTCTGCGGAGCCGGAGGTACGCGATCGGACTCGACAGCGCGACCACGACGCCGACGCCGACGAGCGCCAGTCCGAGGTCAGCGGCGAACAGCGACGCCGCGGCCCCGACGAGTCCGATCACGGCCCCGGTGAACGCGACGACGATCAGCCCCGCTATCGGGGTGATAGTCGACGGATCGATATCGGTCGGGTCGAACTCGGCGGGACCGGGGTCGGCGGAACTCCCTCCGGAATCGCTCATACTCCGAGTTCGGCGCGCAGAATGAAAACGATGGGCGGTTCGGTGAGACCGGACTCGACGGTCGCCACGTCGACGATCGCGCTCTCGGCGACCTCGTTTCGCCCGTCGAACCCGGCCATTCAAGCGGCGGCACGTCCCGCGTGTGGGTATGTCTACAGTCAGGATCATCGGCGCGCCGACCGACTACGGCGCGAACCGACGCGGCGTCGACATGGGACCGTCCGCCATCCGGTACGCCGGACTCGCCGACCAGTTGGCGAGCGCGGGGGTCGAACCGGTCGACGCCGGGGATCTCGCGGTTCCGCGCGCAGAGGAGCGAGACCCGGACGCGGACGCCCCGAGCGAGTGGAACGCGAAGTTCCTTCGCGAGACGGCGGACGTCTGCAGCCGCCTCGCCGAGGAGGTGAGCGAAACGCTCGCCGCCGGAAACGTGCCGCTCGCGCTCGGCGGCGACCACTCGATCGCGATCGGTTCGCTCGTCGGATCGGCGCGAGACGCCGATATCGGCGCGGTGTGGTTCGACGCTCACGCCGACCTCAACACGCCGGAGACAACGCCCTCGGGGAACGTTCACGGGATGCCGCTCGCGGCCGCGCTCGGGATCGGCGCGTTCGCCGACATCGAGTGGGCGAACGCGCCCCGCCTCTCGCCGGAGAACGTCGCGCTCGTCGGGCTGCGCTCCGTCGACGGCGCGGAGGCTGACCTCCTCCGCGAGCGCGAGTTCTCGGTTTACACGATGTCCGACATCGACGAACGAGGGATCACGGACGTCGCCGAGGAGGCGATGGCGACGGCCGCCGCGGGCGTCGACGGGGTCCACGTCAGCCTCGATCTCGACTGGCTCGACCCCAACGAGGCTCCCGGAGTGGGGACGCCCGTCCGCGGCGGCGTCACCTACCGAGAGGCCCACAGCGCGATGGAGATCGTCGACGAGACGGATTCCCTCCGGTCGATGGAACTCGTCGAGGTGAATCCCACGCTCGATCAGCACAACGAGACGGCTGCGCTCGCGACGGAACTCGCGGCGAGCGCGTTCGGAAAGCGGGTGCTGTGAGCGTCGGAAACGGGTCGACTCACTTCGTGTGGTCCAACTGCTCGATGACGCTCTGGAGATCGGCCTCTCCTTCGATGTCGCGTTTGATCTCCTCGCGGCGGCGGACGGCAGCGGAATCGGCGTCGTACGCTCGGACGAACTCGGCGCGGGTGTGCTCGTCGAACACGTGTCGGATCGCGAAGTAGCCGTCGGGGACGATCGTTCCGCACACCTTACACTCGTGGCGCTGGTGGCCGTTCGTCTGGTGGACGATGGCCGATTCCACGTCGTCGAAGGCGGCGTCGCAGCCGTCGATGCCGCACGTCCAGCGGGGCATACCCATGTGGTCGCCGCCGAGGGGGATTAACCGTTTCCCCCGACGGCTGGCTACCGCCCTCGTCGGCGGCGGACGCGACCGCGGCGCGGTCGGCATCGGATGGCCGTCGAACGATACGCCTTTGCTCGGTGATACTCATCCTTCACTCGTGACCAGACCGAGAACGCGCGTCGACGCACACGTGAAGGTGCTCGACGACGACGTCGCGACCCTCGCGAAGGAGCGAGGGATCGACGCGCTCGTGTACGCGCCGCACTTCACCCGCCTGCCGACGATCCGAGACCGCGCGGCTCGGTACTCCGACGACGACCTCACCGTCGTTCCCGCGAGGGAGGTGTTCACCGGCGACTGGGGGAACCGCCGACACGTCCTCGCGATCGGCTTATCCGAGCCCGTCCCCGATTACATCACCTTCGAGGCGGCGATGGCCGAGTTCGAGAGACAGGACGCGGCCGTGCTCGTTCCGCATCCCGGGTTCGCGACCATCTCGCTCACCCGGCCGGAGATCGCCGCCCACGCCGACAGGCTCGCCGCGGTGGAGACGTACAACACGAAGCTGCTCCCGCATCAGAACGCGCGAACTCGGCGGATCGCAGAGGCGACGGGCCAGCCGGGGTTCGGCTCGTCGTACGCCCACCTGCGCGGCACTGTCGGCGAGGCGTGGACCGAGTTCGAGGCGGCCCTCGACGGCGTTGACGATATCGTCGACGCCTTCCGCACCGGGCTGTCGCGGACGGTGGTGCACCGCGGCGGAGCGGCACATCAGCTCCGCGGGTTCGTCGAGTTCGCGCACCTCGCGTACGAGAACACGTGGGAGAAACTCGACCGACTGTTCCTGTCCGGAGACGAGCCGACGCTCCCGACGAACGTCGCCTACGAGGGACGGTTCACCGACGTGAGCGTCTACTCCGGCACGCTGTCCGATTACCGCCCGAAATGAGGTAGGTTGGGCGACCCGGAACGCTCGTCGTCGGTGAGTTACTTCGACTGGGGAGTCACTTCGACTGGGGAGCCACTTCGACCGATGGACCGATTCGATCGATCAGAGTCCGAGCCCGGCCGCGGCCTCGGAGGCGGCCGACAGATCGAGATCGAGGGTGACCACGTAGGTGTGGAGCGCCCAGAAGATCGCGAGTTCGACCGCGGTGACGATCACGGTGACGAGGTCGGCGTACTTGCTGCTCGTCGTCACGCCCGACGGCAGTCCGTACTCCGCGTCCGACAGCGGGTGGAACAGCGCGATGCCGCGCCTGCTCCCGACCACGTCGAGCACGTAGTGTGTCACCACGCCGATCCAGACGTACTGGAGGTTCCCGAAGACGAGCGGATACGCGAGGAAAATCCCGAGGACGGGCAGGCTGTGGAGCGTTTTGCGGTGGCGACCGAAGGCGGTGTCGACGTCGGGGAACAGCGCGCCCAACACGATCGGAACGGTGATCTGGGCGGTGGTCCGTACCGTGGCCGCGTCGAGTCCGGGTTCGATAACGACTCCGAGTCCGAGCGCGAGCAAGAGGGCGTTGAGAACGTGGCCGCGTTTGTTCATATCCCGCGGTCGGCGGGACCGTAAGTGAAGCCACCGGATCGGATCCGTCAGGGGCGGTCACGTCGGCGGTCGTGGCCGGTCCCGCCCACCGGTGACGTGTCTCGACTCGATCGCGAAGTTACATGTAGCCGAGGTCGCGCAGGCGCTCCATCAGGTCTTCTTTGTCCTGGGCGCGGCCGGCGCGTTCGGTCGTGTCTTCGAGGTTCTGGAGCCACGCGGGCTCCTCGGTCGTCTTCTCCGTGCTGACTTCGCTGCCGAGCGAGCGGAACCCGGCGAAGTACTTCGGCGAGATAGGGATGTCTTCCTGCGTGACGCCCTCCGGCAGGTCGTCGTCGGCCTGCGGGACGTACCCCTCGTCCGGGAACGCCTCGACGGTGTCCGGCACCACGTACCCCCAGAACGCCTCCCACACGTCGGCCTCGGCGAACTGCAGGATGGGCTGGATGCGGTCGTGCGGCGGGAACAGGTCGGGGTCGTGTCGCGGCGAGAAGAACGTCTCGTCGGCGCGGGCCTCCTGTTCGTCCCAGCGAACTCCCGAGATCACGCCGTCGATGTCGTACTCTTCTAAAGCGTCGTTGAGCGCGACCGTCTTCAGCAGGTGGTTGCCCACATAGGTGTCGAGCAGGAACGGGAACGTCTCCTCCTCGAACTCCAGAATCTCGCGGATGTGGTGCTGGTTGTGCTCGGAGAGCGCGTCGACGGGAATGTCGTCGCCCGGCTCTAACCCGTGCTCGTCGACGTACGCGCCCACGTCGTCGTTGCGCGCGTACACCAGCTCGATATCCCACTCGTCGGCCCAGTGCTCGACGAAGTCCGTGATGTCGTCGAAGTGTTGGTAGTGGTCGATGAACACCGCGGTCGGCTTCTCGTAGCCGTACTCCTCGGCCACTTGGTTGATGAAGTACAGCGTCAGCGTGGAGTCCTTCCCGCCCGTCCACATCACGGCCGGGTTGTCGTACTGCTCTAACCCGCGGCGCGTGACCTCGATCGCCTTCTCGATTTTGTGCTGCAGAGACGGGTAGTCAGACGGGTCCTCACCCTCGCCGTCCGCGTAGTCGACGTCGACGCTCGCCGGGAAGTCATCGCTCATACGCCGTATATCTCTCCGCCGAGGTGAATAGGCCTTCTGAATCGGCCGCGATTGCCACTCGACTGTGACGACGGCGGGAGTCGCCACGGCTCCGGGTCGGCGGCGGCGTTCGCTGCTGCTCCGAGTCTCCGGCCGTTACTGCCGGATCGCCGGCGACGCGGCGTGAATCGCCAGAACACAAGCGATATGTCGGCGGAAGCGGAGTTTCGAGTATGGGACTGTTCGATCGGATCCGGGGCGACGACGACGAGCGGGTCGTCTTCCTCGGGATCGACGGCGTACCGCTCGACCTCGTCGAGGATCACCCCGACGTCTTCGAGAACCTGACTGACATCGCCGAGACGGGCTCGGCGGGGCGATTGGAGAGCATCGTTCCGCCGGAGTCGAGCGCGTGCTGGCCCAGCCTCACAACCGGCGTCAACCCCGGCGAAACGGGGGTGTACGGCTTTCAAGACCGTGAGGTCGACTCCTACGAAACGTACGTACCGATGGGGCAACACGTGAAGGCCACCCGACTGTGGGACCGCGTCACCGACGCGGGTCGCGACGCGACCGTGCTCAACGTCCCGGTCACGTTCCCTCCCTCGACGCGGATCCAGCGACAGGTGTCCGGATTCCTCTCGCCCGACCTCGAGTCCGCGTCGAGCGACGAGTCCGTCCGCGAGGTACTCGACGGGCTCGGCTACCGGATCGACGTCAACGCCAAACTCGGGCACGACGACGACAAGACGGCGTTCATCGAGAACGCTCACGAGACCCTCGACGCCCGCTACGAGGCCTTCTCGCACTACCTCGCCGAGGACGACTGGGACCTGTTTTTCGGCGTCTTCATGAGCACCGACCGGGTGAACCACTTCCTGTTCGGCGACTACGCGACCGACGGCGAGTACAAAGCAGAGTTCCTGGAGTTCTACCGGACGCTCGACGAGTACATCGGCGAAATCCGCGACTCGCTCGACGACGATACCACCCTGCTCGTCGCCTCCGACCACGGCTTCACTCGACTCGAGTGGGAGGTGAACTGCAACCAGTTCCTCGCCGAGGAGGGGTGGCTCACCTACGACGGCGACGACCACGACGCGCTCGCGGACATCGGCGACGACGCCCGCGCCTACTCCCTGATCCCCGGCCGGTTTTACCTCAATCTGGAGGGACGCGAGCCGAACGGATCGGTCCCCCAGTCCGAGTACGAGGCGACGCGCGAGGAACTCATCGACGATCTCGAGTCGCTCACCGGGCCGGACGGCCGACGGGTCTGCAAGCGGATCGTGAAAGGCGAGACCGTCTTCGACGGCGACCACGACGGGATCGCGCCCGACCTCGTCGTCATTCCCGCTGACGGCTTCGACCTCAAGTCTGGCTTCTCCGGGAAACCGGCCGTCTTCACCGAAGGCCCTCGTAACGGGATGCACAAGTTCGAGAACTCGCTTCTGTACGCGACCGAGTCCGACCTCGATATCGCGGACGCGAACCTCTTCGACGTGACGCCGACGATCCTCGATCTCATGGACGTCGACGTCGACGACGCGCTCGACGGCGAGAGCCTACTGGCGTAGCCGGCGCGAGCGAGTCCGATACCCGTCGCGTCGCTGTCGGCGGTCAAGCGTCCGGTCTCGCCAGACCGTCCCGTTCGCACCGACGCGACCGCTACCCCGATTCCGAGATCGACCGGTAGAACGCGACCGAGTAGGTCCCGTAGAACGCCCCGATGAGCCCGACGACGACGAGATACACCAAGACGCCGACGACGGCGATCACGGGCGACAGCGTCGGGAGCAGCTCGGCCACCGGGCTGCCCGGCGTCCCGCCGCCGAACGCCAGCGCCGCGACGGTCGACGAGACCGCGGCGATGCCGCCGAAGACGGTCCCGCCGACGAGGAGGAGCACGGTGTACCCGAAGACGCCGAGCAGATTGTGCCGGACGAGTCCGGCGCTGCGGCGGAACCCGGCGACCAGATCGGTCCCATCGAGGACGACCGCGTGCGCGTAAAACTGCACGAAGAACGTCACGAGGAAGTACACGAGCAGGAGTCCGACTCCGACGAGCGCAGCGGCGGCGAGGACGGCGGGGTCGGCACCGAATCCGCCCGTTCCCGTCGCGGCACCGCCCGCGCCCGCCCCCGTCGACACCGTGTTCCCGGCCTCCGCGCTCCCCGTCGAGGTGTACGCGCCACCGAGGAGGACGGCCATGCCTCCGAAGAAGGCGAGGAAGCCGAACGCGAAGTTCAACGCGAGGAGCACGAGGTATCCGAGCAGCAGGGAGACGTAGTGTTCCTTCCCGACGCTGACGAAGGTTCCGAGCCGAGTCCGCCCGGCGACCGCCTCGTCGGCCATACCCAGGAAGCCGCCCTGCGCGAAGGGGAGGAGGAGGACGAACACCCCGAACATCGTGATCGAGACGGCGAAAGAGAGCACCGGCCGCGAGGGCGGCACGAAAAGGCTCGGAAGCTGTGCGACGGCGAACAGCGCCGCGACGACGACGAGTATCGGGTTGCGAGCGATGCCACCGACTGCGGGACGCAGCGATTGGAGGGCCGCCATACGTGGCGACACAGAACGCTAATATATAAAACCGGAGGGAAGCGACCGATGCGTCTCCTCCGACGACCTACCAAGTCAGCCCCTCGTACGCGATCCCCTCGCGGCGCTCGATCACCCTCCGCCCGTCGACCACGACCGGATCGTCCGAGCCCGGTGCGGCCGTCATCGCGTCGAACTCGTCGTCGAGCGCCGCGAACTCGTCCCAGTCGGTGACGACGAGCGCGGCGACCGCCCCGTCGAGCGCGGCCGCGGCCGAATCGGCGTACTCGATCTCCCCCGCTTCGAAGTGCTCCCGCATGTTCTCGCCCGCGACGGGGTCGTAGCCGACGACGTCGGCGTCGCGAGCCCGCAAGCCGTCGATAGCGGGAATCGCTCGGGAGTTGCGCACGTCGTCGGTCCCGGGTTTGAACGCGAGCCCGAGCACCGCGACGCGCTCGCCGGCGACGGTCGCGCGGTCGTCGAGGAGGTCGAGCATACGCTCCGGCTGGCCGTCGTTCACCGTGACGGCCGCGTCGAGCAGCGCGGGCTCGTAGCCCGCCTCGCGAGCCGCCGCGCGGATGGCGTCGACGTCTTTGGGGAAGCAGCTCCCCCCCCAGCCGACCCCCGAGCGCAGGAACTTCGCTCCGATCCGGTCGTCGAGTCCGATCGCGTCGGCCACCTCGTAGGCGTCGATCCCGAACCGCTTGCAGATGTTCCCGAGATCGTTCACGAGCGATATTTTCGCGGCGAGGAAGGCGTTGTTGGCGTACTTGATCATCACGGCCGTCTCGGGGTCCGTCCGGACGATCGGCACGTCGCCGTCGGTCGCGGCCACGAGCGGTTCGTACAGAGCGTCTAGTCGGTCGGCGGCCCACGCGGACTCGGCCCCGAACACGAGTTTGTCGGGCTGTTGGAAGTCGGCGACTGCGGAGCCCTCACGGAGGAACTCGGGATTGGTCGCCAACTCGACGCGATCGGCGGCGTCGCCCGCTCCCGCGCGAAGCGCCGCTGCGATCTCGGTGACTCCCGGCGGCGTGACCGTGCTCTTGACCACCACGAGGTGACGCCCGGTCGCCTCGCGATCGGGATCGCCTTCGGACTCCTCCGCGATCGCCTCGCCGGTCATCTCGGCGGCCGCGGTGAGTCCGGCGAGATCGATGCTGCCGTCTTCATTCGAGGGGGTGCCGATCGCCAGGAACGTCACGTCGGCGTCGGGCACGCCGTCGTACTCGGCGGTGGCCCGGAGGCGGTCGCCCGCGTGTTCGGCCAGCAGGTCGTCGAGGCCCGGCTCGTGGATCGCCGCGCGGCCGTCGTTTAGCGCCGCGACCACGTCCGGGTCGATGTCGACCGCAGTCACGTCGTGACCCGCGTCCGCGAGACAGGCCGCGAGGGTGGTTCCGACGTAACCGCTGCCGACGACGGTGACTCGCATACCGGATGAGCCGCCCCCAGAGACAAAGAGCGTTGCGCGTCTCGCGGGAGAGCGGAGTCGGTGTGCCCCCGCACCGAACTCCCGAAGCGGGTCCACTCCGGACCATACTTATCCGCCGACACCTGAATGGGGACATGACCGCGGATTCGTCGCGATCCGACCGATCCGTCGGCGGTCGCCTCCGTGCGCGCGGGTCGCTCGCGGGTGCGCTCTTCACCGTCACCCTCCTCGCGGTCCCGATGGCCGTACTTCCGGGCGAGGACCTCACGATCGTGAGCCTCTGGGGATTCCTCAACGCCACCGGGTCGGCCGGCGGTATCGGCGGTTCCGGCGGCGTCGGCGGCTATCCGGTGTGGCGCTACTTCCTCGACCAGCCGCGGGCGTTCTCGTCGCTCCCGCCGTCGATCCGCGCGTGGCCGCTCGCGATAGGGTTTCACCTCCTCGCCGCGGGGAGCGCGCTCTCCGGGGTCGCGCTCGGGCGTGAGGACCGACGCGTCACCGGCGGACTCCTCGCGCTCGCCGCGGGCGCGTCGCTCTGGGTGTCGGTCGGTCTCGCGCTGCGATTCGGCGTCGGGACGACGGTGGGACTGCTCACCGTGGTCCCGGTCGGCGCGCTCGCGACCGCGGCCGTCGCCGTCGCCGCGTACGGCCGAGACCTTCGCGGGATCGTCGAGGCGTGACGCGGCCGGCGAGCGACGAGACGTAACGCGGACGGGTCGTTGCCGTGGTAGCGGTTTTAAACCCGATGCCGCACAAGCGGCGGACATGACCGACCTCGCCGGCGTGATTGCCGTCAGCGGCGTCGCAGGCGTCGCGACGGGGATCGGCGCGCTACCCGTGTTCGTGCGCGATCGCGTCACTCACCGCGTCTACGACGCCGCGCTCGGACTCGCGGCCGGGCTGATGGTCGCCGCCAGCGTCTTCGGGCTGATCATCCCGGGAATGGAGGAGGGGACGCTCGTCGCGGTGATGGCCGGCCTGCTCGTCGGCGGCGTGGGGCTCCTCGCCGGCAACTACGCGATCCCGCACCTCCACGCGCAGTACCGCGCGTGGCGACCCGAGGGGGGCGCGACCGAGAGCGACGCGGCGGGCGTCGGCGATCCGGCCGTCGCACCCGACGCGGGCGGCCCATCCGCCGCGGTGGACGCCGGCGATGGAACCACGGCGGATCCGGACCGAGAGACCACGCTGCGGAAGGCGCTGCTCATCGGCGGCGCGATCACCCTCCACAACGCGCCGGAGGGGCTGGCGATCGGCGTCGCGTTCGCCTCGGGACTGGAGGAGGTGGCCCTGGTGCTGGCAGTCGTGATCGGGCTCCAGAACGTCCCCGACGGGTTCGCGTTCGCGGTGCCGATGGCGGAGACCGGGATGTCGAACCTGCGCGTGATCTGGTACACGATGCTCTCCGGGGTCGTGCCGCAAGTGGTCGCCTCCGCCTTCGGTTTCGTGCTCGTCTCGGTCGCGACCGGCCTGTTCCCCGTCGCTTCAGGGTTCGCCGCGGGCGCGATGCTCGCGGTCGTGTTCCGGGAGCTGATCCCCTCCTCGCACGGCCACGGTCACGCCGACGCGGCGACTGCGGCCTTTCTCGTCGGGTTCGTACTCCTCGTCGTCGTCGACGCGGTCATCGCGATCTGAGGAGCGTACGGCCGCGAAACGCTTTCCTCATCCCGAGGCGTGGCGACACGCATGTCCACGACTGTGGCGACGCCCGCGGCCGACGAGACGTGCGCCTACTGCGGCTCGCGGATCTTCGACCACGATCCGATCTGCGTGCGCGACTGCGAGGACGACTGCGGTTCGCCAACGTACTTCTGCAACTACGCCTGCCTCTCGGCACACGTCGAGGAGAACGACCTGACCGCGGGGACCGCCTGCGAGTGGTCGGCAGAAGAGTAGCCGAGAGGGGTGCCCGGTCGGCGGTGACGCCGACCGCTGCCGGGGCGACGCGGACTGCCCGTCGCTACTCGTTGTCCGGACTGCTCGGGTGGTAGTCGGTGTCGTACTCGCCCGGGCGACCGTCGACGCGGTCGGGGTTGATCCGGCCGGCGAGCAGCATGAAGTCGAGCACGGTGCAGTACAGCATCGCTTCGACGACGGGAACGGCCCGCGGCGGGAGCACTGGGTCGTGGCGGCCGACGACTTGGACCTCCTTCTCCTCGCCAGTCTCCCAGTCGGCGGAGCGCTGCTTTTTCGGGATCGAGGTGGGCGCGTGCCACGTCGCCTCGCCGTAGATGGGCTCGCCCGTCGTGATCCCGCCCTGAAGCCCACCGTGGTCGTTGCCGACTGGGACGGGGTCGCCTTCCTCGCTTTCGACGTGCTCGAACGACTCGCCGTCGTCGAACGTCCAGTCCTCGTTGCGGTCGCTGCCGGTCACGTCGACAGACTCCGTCCCGAGACCGAACTCGACGGCGGTGGTCGCGGGGATGGAGAACATCGCCTGTCCGAGTCGGGACGGGAAGCCGTCGAAGCGCGGCGCGCCGAGTCCACGCGGGACGCCCCGACACTCGAAGTAGATGGAACCGCCGATCGAGTCGCCTGCCTCCTGGTACTCCTCGATCAGCTTCTGCATCTCGGCGGCCGCCTCGGGGTCGGCACACCGCACGTCGTTCGCTTCCGACTCCGCGAGGATCTGATCGAAGCTCACGTCGTCGGCCTCGACGTCGCCGATGCGGTTGACGTGGGCTTTGATCTCCACGTCGTACTCGGAGGCGTCGAGGACCTGTTCTGCGACCGCGCCGGCGGCGACCCAGTTCACGGTCTCGCGCGCGGAGGAGCGCCCGCCGCCGCCCCAGTTGCGCGTACCGAACTTCGCGGAGTAGGTGTAATCGCCGTGCGAGGGGCGCGGCGCGGTGACGTACGGTTCGTACTTGCCGGAGCGGGCGTCCTTGTTCTGGATCACCATGCCGATTGGCGTGCCGGTGGTGTAGCCGTCTTGCACGCCGGAGTTGACGACGACCTCGTCGGGCTCGCCCCGAGAGGTCGTGATCATCGACTGTCCCGGCTTTCGCCGGTCGAGCTGCGCCTGAATCGCCTCTTCGTTGAGCTCGACGCCCGCGGGCACGCCCGAGACCGTCACGCCCATCGCGTCGCCGTGGCTCTCGCCGTAGGTGGTCAGCTGGAAGAGCCGACCGAACCGGTTCCCGTTCATACCCCCACGTGTGCCCGGGGGCATATATGGGTTGCAATCCGCAAAGCGCAGTGAAGGGGTTCACACGACCGTCGGCGAGCGACCGGTGACTGTTTATCGGTCGACTCCGTTCACCGAGTCGTGCGCAATCGACTCACCTCCGACCTGGGCGTGTACGCCCTCTCGGGACTGTTCTCGCTCGTCGTGTTCGCCGTCGCGCTGACGATACTCGGGCGGACGCTCCCCGGCGGACTCGGGTCACGACAGCTCGTCGGCCTCGTGTTCGGCTATCTGCTGTTCATCGGCGCGTACACGGCCGCGTGGTTCATCTACAGCGAGATCGACAGCCGCGAGGAGATCTGAACTCGCTCCGAGACGAGATACGAGTGCGACGCGGGAGCCGGTCGAGAGCACCCTCGCCGCCCCGCGACTCCGGTGGCGAACGGTTTTCACGCTCCTCCGTGAGAGACGGATATGACGTGGGACACGATCACGCTCGACATCGACGACGACGTGGCGAGGATCACCGTCGACCGCCCGGAACAGCTCAACGCCCTCACCGTCGACACGCTCGAAGCGATCGAAGAGGGGCTCACGGAGGCCGCGGCCGCCGACGCGCGGGCGGTCGTGCTGGCCGGCGCGGGCGAGAAGGCGTTTATCGCGGGCGCGGACATCTCGTACATGGTCGACCTGTCGACGCCGGAGGCGCAGGCGTACGCCGAACTCGGCCACCGCGTCGCCGACGCGATCGAGTCGTTCCCCGCGCCCGTGATCGCCGCGGTCGACGGCTACGCGCTCGGGGGCGGCTGCGAACTCGCGCTCGCCTGTGATCTCCGAATCGCCGACGAGAGCGCCGTCTTCGGACAGACCGAGATCGACCTCGGAATCATCCCGGGGTGGGGCGGCACCCAGCGGCTTCCCGCGCTCGTCGGCGACGAGACGGCGCGTCGCCTGATCTTCCTCGGCGAGCGGATCGACGCCGATACGGCTGCCGAGTGTGGGCTCGTCGGCGAGGTCGTCGCCGACGACGCGCTCGACGACCGGGTCGACGAGTTAGCGGAGACGCTGGCGTCGCAGTCGGCGACGGCGATTCGCGCCGCGAAGGAGGCGCTGAACGCGGCCGGTGACGGCCCCGCGGCGACGGGGCTCGCCTTGGAGCGTCGCACGTGTGCCGGGCTGTTCGGCACGCACGATCAGCGCGAGGGGATGCAGGCGTTCTTGGAGAAACGCGACGCCGCGTTCGAGTGATCGGCGATTACAATATAAAATCTGATAATTTTGTGGAAGAATAAGATTTTTGTAACAACATTCGATGGACGGTTCGACCGGTGTTCGGCCGTATCGTCTCCGACCGTTCGCGGCCGGTGTGAAAAGCCAGTCCGGGGCGACGCCCGGTCCGGAGCGGTCGCGCCTCCTAGAGGTTCGACTGCGTCGAGCCGCCGTCGATGGGCAGGGCGGCACCGTTGACGTATCCGGACTTCGGCGAGGAGAGGAACGCGACGGTGTTGCCGAGTTCCATCGGGTCGCCGACGCGTTCGAGGGGATTCTGTGCCCACTCGTCGAGCCCCTCCTCGTAGGTGTCGTACTCGCCGCGTTCGAGCGCGGCGTTGACGAGGTTCTCGATCCGGGAGGTCTCGTGTGACCCGGGGAGGACGGCGTTCGCTCGCACCTCGGGCGCGAACTCCTTCGAGAGCGTCTTTTCGAGGCCGATGACGCCCATCCGGACGGAGTTCGACAACACGAGACTGTCGATCGCTTCCTTGACGCTGCTCGACGTGATGGTGACGATCGTGCCGCCGTCGCCTTCGCTGAGATACGGCTGGGCCTCGCGCGCGAGCCGCACGACGCTCATCACCAGTAGCTCGTAGGCGTCCTCCCAGTCGTCGTCGTCAGTGTCGAGGAACGCCCCCGACGGCGGACCACCGGCGCTGGTGACGAGGTGATCGATGGTGCCGAACTCGTCGACGGTCGTCTCGACGAGCGTCTCGATGTCGTCGGGATTCGTCAGATCGCCGGGCTGTGCGACGACCTCTCCCGACGCGACGGCCTCGATCTCGTCGAGCGCGTCGTCGAGCCGGTCCTCGTCGCGCCCGTTGATCACGACGTTTGCCCCTTCGCGAGCGAGCGCCTTCGCCGACGCCTTTCCGAGTCCGCTCGACGACGCGGTGACGAGCGCCGCGTTGCCCTCGATAGCTAGATCCATGTCACCTCACACATCCGGAGTTGCGTGGGAAAGCGTTTCCATACAGGCAAATCGGCCCCGTGAACTGTCGTCGCAGACACGACGGCGTGATAGCAGTCATACAGACACACACGCACAGACGGTTCGGGAACCGTCACGGCCAGCGGTCGCGACCGCACGGCGGATTGACCGAATCGGGGTCCGGATTGCGGCCATAGGCATCATACTCCAAAATATAAGATATTGTATCTATATTTTGTTCTGATATATTCTCAGGAGTCGGGCCACAGCCGATCGGTCCGGACAGCGTCTCGGAGCGGACCGGCCCGCTCACCGACCGGCGTCGCTCGTCTCGTGTGGGGTCGGTGCCGCGAACGCCCCGCCGTCGAAATCGATCGGCGTCGGCTCGCCGACGACCCGCAGATCCGAGCGATCACGGGCGGCGTCGACGAGCGCAGGCGACGCGTACAGCCGGTCGAGCCGCATCGTGTCCGTGGCCCGGAGCACCCGAACCGTGTCCGGATCGACGACGCCGACCGTCGACAGCGACGCGACGAGCCCGGCGCGATCGGTTTCGACGACTGGCGGGAGCCGAACCCCGCGCGTCGTGCTCGCCGTGATCGCGTTGATGAGCGAGGTCGAACTGTCGAGTTCGGCGGCGAGGTCACGGTGGACGAAGTCCGCGGATCCCATCCCCATCGCGTTCCCGTGGGTGGTCTCTGTCAGCCCCCGCACGAAGATGCGCTTGATGTCGGGTAGGTCGGGCGCGGGCTCGTTGATCGCGAACGGTCGTCGGCCGATCACGTTCGTGTCCATGCCCTGCCCGCTGACGTCTTTTCCCTGCCGGTCGAGGACCAGCACGTCCACGTCGTCGAACGGGACGGTCGGCAGGAGGTCGTAGGCGCGCTCCAGCAGCTCGGCCTCGCGGTCCAGAAAGCCGGACGGCGGGACTCCCTCGATAAGCGTCGTGTCGTCGAACTGGTCTTCCACGATAGCGACGCCGCCCGCGACCGGCAGTTCGTCGAGCAGTTTCCCCGTGATCTCCGGGATCATGTTCCGGAAGCTCCAGTCGATTGCCCACTCGTGTGCGGTCTTCGCGCCGCGCTGTTTCCCCATGCCGATCACGAGCATCTTCGAGAGGCCGCTCTCGACGGGTCCGTCGTAGTCGGTGTGCGGCTTCACCCGATTGACGGGCACGATCGCGTCGGCCGCGGCGGCGTTCGCGTCCGCGTACACGGGGACGCCGCGGTCTTCGGTCTCGCCGACGCGGACCACCTCCATGCTCGACCGTATCTCGCAGCCGATCGCGGCCTCCGTGACGCCGAGGGATTCGAGCATCTCCTGTTGTCCCTCGCCGGTCGCGCCGCCGTGGCTGCCCATCGCCGGAAACACGAACGGGTCGTATCCCGCGTCGCGGATCGCACCGACGACGCCGCGCACGATCGCCGGCAGGTTGGCGATACCGCGACTGCCCGCTCCGACGGCCACCTCGCCTCCCTCGGGGACGCCGTCGAAGTCGAGCGACTCGACCGCCTCGGCCGCGGTCGACTCGACGCGGTCGCCCGGAACGGGATCGGTCTCCCAGACGCGCTCTATCAGTCCGAACTCCGGCAGCGGCGTGTCGCCGCACGCTTCGAGGACGGTCGCCTCGGGCACGACGAGGTCGTCGAGTGTGTCCATGCGTACGCCTCCGACTCGGCCGACATAAGCGTGGGGGGACGCACCCGCGACACCGGCTTCCGTCCGCCGTTCGTTCGAAGGAGACGGCGCAGCCGCGTCGGACGGCGACACTCGTACGAGGGTCAACGTTTATGAGGGGACCCGCGGAAGGGCTCGTATGTTCGACCGCGACGACGTCGGCGACGACAGAGACACCGAAGGAGGCGGACACGGGGGGACGAGCGCGCCTCGCCGCGTCGCGCTCGACGCGCTCGAGGCCGGCATCGACGCGGCGCACCCGCGGTCGGTGATCGCGGCAGACGTGACGCTCGACGGTGAGACGCTCCGGGTCGCCGATCGGACCGTCGACCTCTCGGCGTACGACGAGATCCTCGTGTTCGGCGGCGGTAACGCCGCCGGTCGGGTCGCGGCCGCACTGGACGATCAACTCGGAGACCACATCGACGGCGGGATCGTCGTCACGGACGACCCGGCTCCGGCGGGGGCCGTCGAGATGATCGAGGGGACCCACCCGCTTCCGAGCGAGTCGAACGTGACCGGTACCCGCCGGCTCCTCGACCGCGCCCGCGAGTGCGACGCGGACACGCTCGCGCTCGTCGCGGTCACCGGCGGCGGCAGCGCCCTCCTCACCGCCCCGAGCGACGACATCGGCCTCGACGCGCTCTCCGATCTCACCGACTCGCTGCTCCGCAGCGGGGCACCGATCGAGGCGATCAACACGGTCCGGCGCGCCGTCTCGGACGTGAAAGGCGGCGGTCTGGCCGCCGCGCTCGCGCCGGCGACGGCGATCGGCCTCGTGTTCAGCGACGTCACCTCGGACGACCCAGCCGTCGTCGCGAGCGGACCGGTATCGCCGAATCCGACGACAGCCGGTGACGCCCTCGACGTCCTCGACGACTACGACGTCGACGCGCCGCGCGTGGTCATCGAGCATCTCGAATCGAAATCGAACGAGACCGATCAGACGGAGTCGGATGACGCCGCGTCGGTGGCACTCGACCGCGTCTCCGTGCACGTCCTCGCCGACGGATTCACCGCGCTCTCGGCCGCGGCCAGTTCGTGCGACGACGCCGGCTACGAGTCGCTCATCCTCTCGCGATCGGTCCGCGGCGAGGCTCGCGAGGCCGCGAAGACGCACGTCGCGCTCGCGGAGGAGGCGCAGATCACCGGAAACCCGGTCGAACCGCCGGCGGTGATCCTGTCGGGCGGCGAGACGACGGTGACGGTTCGAGGTGACGGGACTGGAGGGCCGAACCAGGAATTCGCAGTGAGCGCTGCGCTCGATCTCCCCGACAGCGTCGTCCTCGGTGCGGTCGACACCGACGGCATCGACGGCGCGACGGACGCCGCGGGAGCGCTCGTCACCGCCGAAACGATCGCGGACAGCGAAGACGAGCGCGCGGCCACCGTCGCGCTCGCCGACAACGACGTGTACCCGTTCCTCGAAGCACGCGACGCGCTCCTGATATCGGGGGCGACCGGGACCAACGTTAACGATCTCAGGGTGCTTGTCGTACCCGAGTAAGTCATCGACCCGATCGAACACCGCGTCGGCCGCACGCGGTGAGCCGTCAAACACGATTCTCACTACACCGAGAGTAATCCCGTGTATCGAAACGTACCGTGAGCACCTCAGTGGTTCACGCAGCGTTCGACCGGGTCGCGACACGCTCGTGAGAGGCGGCGGTGAAACCGACGAGACCATTACAATCGTATCTATGTAATGAGCCTCCGGATCAGGCGGTCGGGCCCGCACTGGTGTCGGATCCGGGAGTTGCCGAGTGGATATCTCGTCGTCTGCGACCAGTGTCTCGGCAAGTATATTCTTCATATTCGGATCAGCGGGTTATTATGGATGAATTGTGGGCGTCACACGCAGGTATCTCGGAAAATTATTACGTACTCTCCGAGTTACCGGGAAGTTAAGTGTTATGCGGTGGTATCGGTTGTATGGAAAACACGCTCAAATCGGTCGCAAAAACGACTGAGACGTCGCTACAGGTCGTCGAATCGCTTCGCGGCTCGGACGGAATGACGATCGCCGAATTATCCGAGCATCTCGAATTAGCTCCGAGCACGGTTCACCGACACCTCACGACGCTCAAGAAACACGGGTACGTCGTTCACGACGGCGACGTGTACTCGCTCGGCCTCCAGTTCCTCACCGTCGGCGGGCAGATCCAGCGGCGCGTAACGGCGTATCCGATGATCAAGGAAAAGGTCGACGCGCTCGCCGACGAGACAGGAGAGCGCGCGCAGTTCCTCGTCGAGGAGAACGGCCAGCGCGTGTACCTCTACACGGAAGTGGGTCAGAGCGCGGTCCAGACCGGAGCACACGTGGGAAAGCGGGGACCGCTCCACACGAGCGCGGCCGGAAAGGCGATCCTCGCGAACTACGACCGAGACCGCGTCGAGTCGATCGTCGACGCTCGCGGACTCGACGGTGTCCACGGCGACAGCGTCACCCGCGAAGAACTCTTCGACGAACTCGAACGGGTCCGCGACCGCGGGTACGCGTTCAACCGACAGGAGACGACGGCGGGCGTTCACGCGGTCGGCGCGCCCGTCACGGCCGACGGCGAGGTGATCGGCGCGCTGAGCGTCGCCGGCCCGGCGAGTCGCATCACGGACGAACGGTTCACCGAGGTGCTTCCGGAGCGGATCCTGGGTGCGGTGAACGAGCTGGAACTGTACATCGAACACTCGGTGTGAGTCGAGGGTGAGGTGGAGAGTCGGAGACGAGATATCGAAGCCGGAGCCACCGGACTTCTTGACGGTGCCCTAAATTTTATTTACTTGCTCGGTGGTCATTCGATCAATGAACGAAAACGACCGCGCGCTCGTGCAGTTCACCGCCCTCGCTCACGGGCTTTTTCACACGTACGAACTCTCGATTCCGCTCTTCGTCGGCCTCTGGATGGCGGAGTTCGGCGTATCTGCCGCGGTCATCGGTGCGGTTGTGAGCGTCGGATACGGCGTCATCGGCGTCGGCGCGCCGGTGAGCGGTGTGCTCTCTGACCGCCTCGACGCGCGGCGGTTGATCTCGGCGGCCGTCGTCGGGATGGGAGTCGGATTCGGGGTCGTCGCGCTCGCACGGGGACCGATCACGCTCGGGGCCGCCGTGCTGTTGTGGGGATGTTTCGCGAGCGTCTATCACCCCGCGGGCCTCTCACTCATCAGCCGGACGGCCGACGCCCGCGGGACCGTGTTCGCGTACCACGGCGTGGGCGGAAACGTCGGGACCGCGTTCGGGCCGCTCCTCACGGCGCTGATGCTGATGTTCGTCGACTGGCGGCTCGCGGCCGGCGTACTCTCGGTCGTCGCGGTGCTCGTCGGTGTGGCCGGAACGCAGATCGAGTTCGACGTCGGCGGAGACGACGACGGTATGGCGGCGAACGAAGACGGGCCGTCCACTGACGCCGATAAATCCGATCCGCACGGAGACGACCCGGAGGAGACCTCGGGGTCGATCGTCGGCGAACTCCGCCAGATGGCCACGTCCTCTCGAGCGCTGTTCGGCGCGGCGTTCACCGTCGCGTTCGTCGCGGTGCTACTGTACGGGGTGTACTACCGCGGACTGTTGACGTTCCTCCCCGACGTGCTCGCCGAGTCGCCCGCGCTGGCTCCCGTCGAACTGCTCGGGCGGACCGTCCAGCCCTCTCAGTACGTGTACACCGCGCTGTTGACCGTCGGCATCGGCGGTCAGTACGTCGGCGGTCGACTGACCGATCGCGTCCCGAGCCTCACGGCGTTCCTCGGGTTTTTCACGGCGCTGGCCGTGCTCGCGCTGGCGTTCCCGATCGTCCGCGAGGCGGGAACCGTCCCGCTCATCGGTATCTGTCTGCTGCTCGGCTTCTTCGTCTACGGGACCGCACCGGTCTACCAAGTCGTCGTCGCTGAGGAGGCACCGGACGACGTACAGGGGCTCTCCTACGGGTTCACGTACCTCGCGATGTTTGGCGTGGGAGCGCTCGGCGCGTCGCTCGCCGGGTTCGTTCTCACGAACTCGACCAGCGCCGTGCTGTTCGCCGTCCTCGGTGGCGTCGCCGGGCTCGGAGCGCTCACCGTGGTCGCGTTGCGGCGGGTGTAGACGCGCTCCGAACGCCGCTCCCAACATTTATCACGTCGTCTGCGAACTATCGAATGTGAGCTCAAACGACAAGCAACGGCGTTTACTAGAGGAGATTGTCGTGGTCGACCTGACTACGTTCGTCACCGGCGGCTTCGCGACGATGATGTTGGCCAATCAGGGCGCGGAAGTGATCAAAGTCGAGCGCCCCGGCGTGGGCGACGACAGCCGGTACTCGGGACCCCCGTTCGTCAACGTCGACGACTACGAGGGCCCCGGACGGGCCGCGGCCGACGAGGGCGAGTCGCCGTACTTCTGGACGGTCAACTACGGCAAGCAGAGCATCGAACTGAATCTGAAGAAAGACGAGGGGATTCAGGCGCTGTACGACCTCGTGGCCGAGGCCGACGTGGTCGTGGAGAACTTCCGTCCGGGGACCGCCGCTCGGCTCGGCGTCGACTACGAGACGCTCCAAGAGCACAACGACGACCTCGTCTACTGCTCGATCTCGGCGTTCGGCGAGACGGGACCGTGGAGCGACCGCCCGGGGTACGACCTGCTCGTCCAGGGAATGAGCGGCATGATGAACGTCACCGGGTATCCTGACGCGCCGCCTGCGAAGGTCGGGCTCCCGCAGACTGACCTGATCACCGCGATGTGGTCGGCGTTCGGCATCGTCACGTCGCTGTACAACCGCGAGCGGACCGGCGAGGGCGAGCGCGTCGAGTTGGGGATGCTCGACGCCGCGCTTCCGTGGCTCACGAAGCAGGCGGGCAAGAGCTTCGTCGGCGAGGAGACCTCGCGGATGGGCACGAAAGACCCGGTACTCGCACCCTACCAGATGTACTCGACGGCGGACGGCTACCTCAACGTCGCCTGCGGCAACCAGAAGCTCTGGGAGGAGTTCTGTGCCGGCATCGGCCGCGAGGACCTCGCGACGGACGACCGGTTCGAGACGAACTCCGCACGCGTGAACAACATGGACGAGCTGGAGACGGAGCTGTCCGGCGTCCTCGAAACGAAGACGACAGACGAGTGGGTCAAACTGCTCGCCGAGGACCGCGGGCTCCCGGTCGGTCCCGTCTTCGACGTCGACGAGGCGCTCGACAACGAGCAGGTGAACGCTCGTGGCGTCGTCGACTCGATCGACCACCCCGCAGCCGGCGAAATTCCGGTCATCGAACACCCGCTCAACTACTCGGATGCCGACGCCGGGTTCGACAAGGCCCCGCCGCTGCTCGGTGAAGACACCGTCCGCGTGCTTCAGGCGGTCGGCTACGACGACGACCGCATCGAGGAACTGGTCGAAAACGACGTGATTCCGGAGCCCTGAGAGGCGCGGCCGGTCAGAGTGTCGTGTCGAGAACCACTTTTCCGAGCGTACCTGAGACCGACAGCCGGTCGAGCGCCTCCGGGACCGCGTCGAGCCCGAAAATAGAGTCGATTTCGACGGAGAACGTACCGTCTGCGAGCCGATCGCCGACTCGTTCGAGGATCGCGGCCTGATCGTCGGCCGAGGCCACGATCGACATGAATCGCAGGTCCGCGTCGGCCTGCTTTGCCGCCATCGGCAGGCCGCCGTCCAGCGTGATCGGTCCCTCCTCGCCGATGACGACGATCCGCCCGCCGCGCGAGAGGCAGTCGAGGTTCGCGTCGAGATGCGCGTCGGCGTGCGGTTCGAACACCACGTCGACGCCGCGGCCGTCAAGCGCCGCGTCGATTTCCCCGGCGAGATCATCGCTCCGATAGTCGACGACCGCGTCGGCCCCGAGCGACCGCGCGAACGCCGCGGGATCGCCCTCGCGGGCCGTGCCGACGACGGTCGCGCCCGCCGCCGCCGCGATCTGTACCGCAGCGTGGCCGACCCCACCAGACGCGCCGTGAACGAGCGCAACGTCGCCGAGTCGGAGGTCGCCGCGCGTCACGAGCGCGCGCCAGGCGGTCGAAAACGCCATCGCCGCGGCCGCGCCCTCCTCGAACGAGACGGCTTCCGAGAGCGGCGCGAGTTGCTCGACCGGCGCGACCGTGTACTCCGCGTACGTGCCCGGCGAGAACAGCCCGAGCCCCGTCGCGAACACGCGGTCTCCCGGCTCGACCGCCGTCACGCCCTCACCGACGGACTCGACGACACCGGCGAGATCCGACCCGCCGACGTGCGGTAACCCGGAAGGCGGACGCACGTTCCCCTCGCGGACGTACGTGTCGATCGGGTTCACGCTCGCGGCCTCGATCCCGACCAGTGCCTCTCCCGGTCCGGGTTCCGGCCTGTCGACGGTTTCTAGCGTCAATACGCTCTCGTCTCCGTGCTCGTGGTAGCGAACGGCGCGCATGCCCTCTAGTATGCGAACAGTGACCAAAGGGTTGCGGTATCGGCGGCGATCGAACCGAATTTCCGATGGGTGGCTTTTTGGTTGTGTCTCCCAAGCATACATCATGCATGTCAGCGGGCTCGACCACCTCGTGTTGACCGTCACAGACGTCGAACGGGCGGTCCACTTCTACGCGACCGTCCTCGGCGGGGCTCCGGATACCTTCGACGGTGGTCGACGAGCGGTGTCGTTCGGCGATCAGAAGATCAACCTCCATCCGGCGGGCGACGAGTACACGCCTCACGCGACGGAGCCGACGGCGGGAAGCGGCGATTTCTGTCTGCTCGTCGACGACGCCGTCGACGAACTCCGGCGCGAACTGCGCGAGTACGGAGTGGCGATCGTCCACGGGCCCGTCGAGAAGGTCGGCGCTCGCGGCCGCATGGAGTCGGTGTACGTTCGGGATCCGGACGGGAACCTCGTGGAACTCGCGCGGTACGACACAGAATAGTTCGAACGAATTCCTTTCACCGCGCCTCAGCGGCGTCGGAGAGCCGGAGTACGGCAAGGCAACCGCGTCACTCCGCGGCGACGAGACGAGCCCCTCGCAGCGCCCCGTCGTCCGTGACGCGGAGGTCGTGACCGCCCTCCAACCGGACCGCGTCGCCGATAGCGAGGTCCTCGTCGAGCTGTGCGATAACGTTCGCACCGCCGGGGAACGACGCGAGGCCGAGTCGGTTCGGCTCGCGGACGCCGTCGGGCGTGACGTGAACCGTCGTCACGGAACGGAGCTCGCCGCGGCCCGCGTCGACGCGGTCGAACGCCGACCCGCCGCACTCCAGACAGCGGCGCTTCTCGTAGTAGGTGCGGTGGCCGCAGTCGCGACACTCCAGCAGCCGTGTCATGCGTCCGCCTCCAAGAGGGTGCAGACGGCGTTGTTTCCGAATCCGGCGACGTTCACGGCCAGTCCGCGTTCCGCGCCGTCGACCGCGCGTGCGTCGGGGAGGTCGCCCCGTAGCTGCCAGACGAGTTCGACGACCTGCGAGACACCGGTGGCACCCAGCGGGTGTCCCCGGGCTTTGAGTCCGCCGCCGGGATTGACGGGGAGCGCTCCATCGAGTGCGGTCTGCCCGTCGCGGGTGAGACGCCACGCCTCCCCCTCCGGCGCGAGTCCCAGTTCCTCCATCTCCAGCCATTCGAGGATGCTGAACGCGTCGTGGATGCACGCGACGTCGATCGCTCCCGGGCCGAATCCCGCGGTCTCGTACGCGTGCTCGCCGGCGATCCGGACGCTCTCGATCTCGAGTGGATCAGTTCGGTCGGCGACCGCGTGGGTGCCCGTCGCGCTCTCGCAGGCCGACACGGTCACCGCGTCGGCCGTCGGCTCGGCCGTGATAAGCACCGCGGCGGCACCGTCGCTCGTCGGACAGCAGTCGTAGAGCCGCAGGGGCGAGGCGACCGCCGGCGAGTCGAGCACGTCGTCGACGTCGATCCGTTTTCTGAACTGCGCGTAGTCGTTTTCAACGGCATTGGCGTGGTTCTTCACCGATATCCGCGCGAGGTCGCGTCGGTCCGCGTCGTACGTGTCGAGGTACGCGGCCGCCGCGAGACCGCCGAACGACGGTAAGGTGACGCCCTGTTCGTACTCGCGGTCGTGCGTGATCCGGCTGATGATTTCGGTCGCCGTCGCGGTGTCCGCACTCGACATCTTCTCGCCACCGACGGCCAGCGCACACGCGCTGTGGCCGCCCGCGACCGCCTCGAACGCGCTCTGGACGGCGCTCGCACCGCTCGCACTGGTGTTTTCGATCCGGCGAGCCGTGACATCGGTCAGACCGAGGCTTCCGGTGAGCGCGTTGGCGAGCCCGGAACGCTCGTTGAACGCCTCTGCGGCCATGTTTCCTACGTGGACCGAATCGATCGCCGACGCGTCGCGTTCGGCGTCGGCGAGCGCGCGTTCGGCGGCCGCGAGGAGGAGGTCGATGAGGGAGCGGTCGTCTGCGCTCGCGAACTCCGTCATACCGACGCCGGCGATGGCCGGGGGGTCGTCGAGAGCCGGCGATGCATCTGGCATCCCGGTGTCCCGGTGCTGGGCAGTCATCGTGTGTACGAGGGTAGCAACCAAGTATGTATATAAGTATTGTTCGTCCCACCTGTGGACGGCGTCAAGACGTGTGCCGTGTGGACGCTACGCACGGAATCACAGCGCACGCCGCCCTTGGAGACGTGGAAAACGCGATCGGTGGGATTCGTATCGTTGTTTACGATCGCGTCACTTGGCAGCCACACGATAGCGCCGGATACCGCCGTAACACTACGGACAGTCCGCCTCTGGTGTTCGTTAATAGTTACTACCGAAGCCACTTGATTATATACATACGTCAGAGATGTCGTACGAGAACGTTACGTGTCGATCGTGATTTATACAGATGTGGTCGAGTCTGTATGGATTGTTGTGCTCTGTTGAATCCGCAGAAGACGAGGGGATAGCGTCGCTCTGAAGGCAGTAGCGAAGCGGAAGAGTCGAATGTGTCCAAGCTACTCTTCCGCTTCGTTAAGCAAGCCGCGTCGCTGGCTCAAAAGCGCTGTGCCGCCAGTCCAACGGCGGTAAGTGATCCGACTGGCCACGGATTTCCCGGCTGGAAGCATGTGACGCTCCACTTTTTGCGGGTTCACATGGATGCGACGTACCGCGAAATCGTGGACTGGGCGAGTGAAATGGATCGAGTTCGTGGTCTGTTACAGCTGTCGCGGACGGCATTTCCCGCACCCTCAACGCTGTACCGGTCGTTTGAGAGGGTGCCCATGTCCATATGGCGTGGCTTCCTTCGTGAGTCCGCGAACATCTGCGATCCGGGCTCGCACGGTGCCATCGATGCCACATTCTTCGACCGCGAAACGGCATCGAGACACTACCAACATCGCTCGGATCGCCACATACGCACGCTCAAAACGACGGCGCTCGTCGATACAGACTCGTGTGCCATTCTCGATATTCACTGCTCGGCACACTGGCCTCACGACACGCAAACTGGCCGTCGAGTCGCCCTTCGTAACACCGAGAAAATCGAGAGTCTCGCCGGTGACAAAGGCTATGACGACCAATCTCTCCGGGACGCCCTCCGATCAGAGGGCGTCCGGCCCCTGCTGCGTCATCGGTTGTTCGCTGCGTACGATCACGCGCACAACGCACGGTTGGACAGCGGGCTATACGGCCAGCGCTGGATGGCCGAGACCGCCTTTTCGGCCATCAAGCGTCGATTCGGCCCCGCTGTCCACCCTCGCGCTTGGTACCGCGAGTTCCGCGAACTCGTGGTGACCGCCGCAGTCTACAACCTTGAACAGGCTCTCAAACAGTGACCCCGACGCCGTCATCGGATTCAACAAAGCAGATTGTTGTATATCGTTATGAGCAGAACGACGTTCTATGTATGAGTTGTCGGCAGATACGAGCGGTGGCGATACTGTCGTTCTACAGACGGGCAACTGGACGGTTTGGTCACTCACTAACGTTCCGGATAGTTACAGACGCCGAAAAGTCGTGACGGGATCGAGCAGCGGACGATTCGTCTGGTGACGGCCGCAACAGGTGACGGATTCTCTCTATGGTTGTAATCAATACAGGGACGTCACCGATCGTAGAAGGAGTGTGAAACGTACGGCTTCGAGAAATCGTACCCCACCACGGACCGACCTCGACTCGTCACCACACGGCGTCCGCGTGTCACGGTACGGTCGAATCAGAAAACCGAAGTCGGTCAGATGCCCGGAGCCGACTGCCCCGAAGCGATACCGCTCGCGCCGTGCTACCGGAGGTTGTCTATCGCGTCTCTCACGTATGGCCCGACGAACGGCCCGATCAGCACCACGATGATGAGGATCGAGATGCTGAGCGAGAGCGGCCGGCTTGGAGACACGAAGATTGTGTACTCACCGCCGGATAGCTGTAACGATCGGAAGAAGTTCTCCTCGGCTATCGGCCCGAGAACGATCCCGAGGACGAACGCGATCACCGAGTAATTGTACTTCACCATGTAGTAGCCCAAGATTCCGAGCGCGAGTACACCGAAGGCGTCGAACCAGTTACGGTTGAGGCTGAACGCCCCGATGAACGACAGCACGATGACCATCGGAATGATGATGTCGGTGTCGATCTTCGTGATCGCACTCGCATAGGGAATGATCGAGTAGCCGACCGCGAGGATGAGGATGTTGCCGAGGAACACCGAGACGAACATCGCGTACGTGATGTGGAGCTGTTCGCCGAACAGCTGCGGCCCGGGCTGGAGGCCGTGCATCAGGATTCCGCCGAGAAGCACCGCCGTGGATCCGCTGCCGGGAATACCGAACGAGAGCGTCGGGACGAGCGAACCACTGACGGTCGGGTTGTTCGCGCCCTCGGGGGCGATGATCCCGCGCGGGTCGCCCTCACCGAAGATCCCGTCGGCGGCCGAGGAGCGCGCCTCCTCGGCGTACGCGACGAACGTCGACGTGGTCGCGCCGGAGCCGGGGACCGCGCCGATCAGCATCCCGATGATACCTGCCTTGATCGTCGTCTTGGGGTACTGGAACACCGTCTTGATCCCGTCGGTGATGCTCCCCGTGATACCGACGGCGTCCCCCGCGATCTGGTCTTGGACCGCGAGTTTCATCATCTCCGCGAAGGCGAACATGCCGATGAGGGCAGCGACGAAGTTGAGCCCCTCGTACAGCGCGAGTTGTCCGAACGCGTAGCGAGGAGTCGGCGCCATGATCGCGACGCCGATCGTCGAGATCATGAAGCCGAACGCGCCCGCCACGATCCCCTTCATGACCGATCCGTCTGCGACGATCGTGATAAGCGAGATTCCAAGTATCGCCAACAGGAAGTACTCTACCGACCCGAATAAGAGTACTACCTCGATGAGGACCGGTGAGATAAGGACCAACAGGATCGCGGCGACGAACCCGTTCAGCGCGGAGGCGGTCGTCGCGATCGCGAGGGCGTTCTTCGCGAGCCCCTTCTTCGCCATCGGATAGCCGTCGAGCGTCGTCGCGGCTGCCGATTCAGTTCCCGGCGCGTTCAGCAAAATTGCCGCGATACTCCCGCCGAACATCGCACCACTGTAAATGGAGATCAGGAGGATGAGCGCTGGCGTCGCCTCGAGTGGCACGGTGAGCGGAAGTACGATCGCCATTCCGACGGGCGAACCGATTCCCGGGAGCGCGCCCAGTACGATACCAGCCAATAGACCGGCGGCCATCCAGCCGATGACGGGCCAACTGGCCGCGATCGAAATGCCCTCAATGAGACTTCCGACCGCCATTTAGAGTCCCCCCGTGAATATCAACGCTCCCTGATCGAACGGCATGAGCAGGAAGACGATGAACCCGTACACGATCAACGTTGCTAGCGCCGCGAGGATGAGGCTTTTGTACAGATTCACCCGGAACCACAGGGTGTACGCGAGGACGAAAAGCGGAGTGACATAGAGGAAGCCGACAGCCCATCCGAGCGCGAAGTACACGCTTGAGAAGACTATCATGATCACGGTGTTGTTGATGTCCACGCCCCACTTCACGTGGAGCGGGTCCGGTTTTCCTTGGGCCGCGGTCTCATCGCTATCTGCATCCTCTAGGTCGGCATTCGCGACGGTTCCTTCGATATCCTCGGCGCTCGACTCCTCAATCGATTCCGTCATGCTGACGCTCTCGCCGACGAACCGCTGGATCGGTCCCGGAAGGTAGTTCTGTATGAGCAGGAGGAACGATCCGATACCGACGATCTGTGCCATCAGCTGCGGGAAGATCGTCGCGTTGTCGGGATAGTCCTTGAGTATCGGGTCGACGTAAAATACTACGGACAGCCCGATTAGCGTTACGAGCAGTACGTGTTCCGGTGTAATGTTTTCAAGCTGTTTTGAGTAATTGACCATGACAGTGGTGTCTCATCCGGGGAACTCCAAGTATAAATAAATTAAGTACGACGCGCTGCTGGGATCGCCGACCGGTTCAGGGCTGGTTCTCGTTGACCAGATCCAGAATCTCGAGTTCTTCGTACTGCGAGAAGGCGTCTTCGAAGTTCTGTTCGGCAACGTCTGGCCCTTCGTACACGACCGGGTTCCCCGTCTCGTCGCTCCACGCCTGGGTCGCCTCGTTCTCGACCGTAGCTTCCAGCGTGTCTGCGTAGAAGTCGACGATCTCCTGCGGCGTCTCCGGCGGCGCGTACATGCCACGCCAGACACCGCCGACGAAGTCGATCTGCGGGTAGCCGAGATCAGTTACGGAGTCGATGTCCGGGTAGACCTGGGTACCGGGTCCGTAGAACGTCGTCACGGGGTAGATCCGGCCGGTGTTGACGACCGACTGGGTCCCGGCGTCGGTCCCGATACCACACGGGACCTCGCCGCTTGCGACCGCCTGTGCCACCGGTCCCGTCCCGGTGTACTGCACGCGGTTCTCCCAGTTCCATCCGACCTCGTCTTCGTACTGGTACTTGTACAGCAGGACGATAATGTCCTGGGAGCTACCGGACGACTGGACGCCGATCTCCGACCACTCGCCGCTGTCATACTTCTCGAGAACGTCGTCGAAGCTCTCGACTTCGCCTTCGTACTCCTCGTTCACGACGAGCGTCCACGTCGACTGCCCGACCACACCGAGTCCGGTGAGATCGCGGATGTCGAAGCTCGGCTCGTTGAGCAGCTGCGGGGCGACTTCGAGCGGGCCCGCGTTGCCCGCGATGGTCTGTCCGTCGGGGTCTGCGCGGTACAGCTCACCGAGGCCGTTCAGGCCACCGGCGCCCGGAATGTTGTCGATCTGCAGCGACTCGCCGAGTTCCTCCTGGAACCCTTCCTGGATACCGCGAGCGTACGTGTCCGTTCCGCCACCCTCGTCGTACGGGACGATGTAGCGCACGGTTCCGGACGGCGACCATCCGTCGCCTCCGTCGCCGCCGTCACTGCCGTCCGAACCGTCGCTTCCGTCCGAACCGTCGGAACCGTCGCTTCCGTCCGAACCGTCGCCGCCGTCGCCACCGTTGCCGGAACAGCCGGCGAGGGAAACGGCCGACGTCGCACCGACCGCCTGCAGGAACCGCCGTCGCGTGTTTGAACCCGATTCGTCCGTATCGTCTGGTATGTCTTGTGTCATCTTGTCACGTGGTTTTGATAGTTGGTTTTATCGGCCGGAACTGCCTTCTTGGGATTGCCTTTGCCGTGTCCAACCATGACATTAGATGGGAATATCATAAATGTTTCCCCTCGTTGCCGCTGTCTTACACGAGTTCGACGAGCAACGTGAACACGGCGAGCGGCTGGTCGGGGAACGCGGGCATCACGTTGTGTGGCACCGCTCGTCTGATGCGGGTGTGACGCGTAGTCAATTCATTCGCGCGCGCGAATGGACCGTCCGCGGCGGTCACGGAGGCGACTGGGTGGAATATTTTATATAACAGGATTGAATACAGGCTGTATGGTGATCGTTGCAGCCGTCGATCGGTCAGAACGGGCCCCGGCAATCGTCGAAGAGGCAGTCGAACTCGGCGAGGCGTTCGACGAGCCCGTCGAGGTAGTGCACGTCTTGACACGGCAGAAGTTCATCGACCTCGAACGGACGAGCGTGAGCGACACCGGTCACACTATTCCGACCGACGATATCCTCGAGATCGCCGAAGATATCGCACAGGAGGTGATCGACGAATCGTCCGCCGTCGACGTGTCGCCGGTCGGTCTCCTCGGCGACCCGGCAGACGAGGTCGTCAACTACGCGGAGTCCAACGACGCCCGATACCTCGTCATCGCCGGTCGCAAGCGCTCGCCCGTCGGGAAGGCGCTCTTCGGCAGCACGGTCCAGACCGTGATGCTCGATTCCGAGGTTCCCGTCGTCTCGATCCGCGCCGACTAGGCCGTCAAGCGGATCGTGAACCCGTAAGTCCGGTTGGTTCGATCGTGGATCCGATCAGAATCCGTGTCACAGCGAAACGAAAGCACCGTTGTGACAGCTAGATGGCAAAATCGCCGTCGTGACAGCTAGACGCGGTGTTCGCGGGCGTGCTACGAGGATACGGATCGCGTCACTGATCGGATCTGTGACCTCGACAGTTCGTCACAACAGACCCGTCTCCAATGTGACAACGGACGACACGCGTCCGAAACGGCAGACTGACGCGCTGCAGATTGGCGTTTAGAGCCGCTCTTCGAGCGCGTCGACGACCTCGCCGGTCGAGGCGGAGCCGCCGAGATCAGGCGTCACCGGAGCGTCGTCGTCCGAGAGCACCGCCCGGACCGCGCTCCAGAGCGCGTCACTGACGGCGTCCTCGCCGAGGTTTTCGAACATCATGGCCGCGGAGAGCACCGTCGCCATCGGGTTCGCGACGCCCTGACCGACGATGTCGGGTGCGCTCCCGTGGACCGGTTCGAACATCGAGGGGTACTCGTCGTCGACGTTGATGTTGCCGGACGGGGCAAGCCCCATGCTGCCGCTGACGATAGCACCGATGTCCGTCAGGATGTCACCGAACAGGTTTGAGGCGACGATCACGTCGAACTCCTCCGGTTGGCGAACGAGATCCATGCTCGCCGCGTCCACGAGCAGGGACTCGACCTCGACATCCGGATAGTCCGGCGCGACATCCTCGACGACGTCGTCCCAGAACGTCATACTGAACGCCTGCGCGTTGGACTTCGTGATGCTCGCCAAGCGTCCGTCGCGCTCGGTCGCCGCCTCGAAGGCCGCCCGGACGATCGTTTCCGTCCCCTCTCGGGTGTGTACCGCGCTCTGTACGGCCACCTCGTGGTCGAACCCCTCGTGGATACGTCCGCCCGCGTCGGAGTATTCACCCTCGGTGTTCTCGCGGAACACGACGAAATCGATGTCGCCGCTCTCGTACCCGCGAAGCGGACTCTCGACGCCTTCGAAGAGGATCGACGGACGCTTGCACACCTGCTGGTTGAACCCCTTCCGGATCGGCAAGAGGAGGCCGTGAAGCGTGATGTGGTCACGGACGTCCGGGTGGCCGACCGCGCCGAGCAGGATCGAATCCGCGTCGACGATCTGGTCGAGCCCGTCGTCCGGCATCATCTCGCCCGTGTCGAGGTATCGCTCCGTTCCCCAATCGTACTCGGTGAACTCGACGTCGATACCGTGTCTCGACGCGGCTTCGTGGAGCAGTGGCAGGGTTTCATCGACGACTTCCGGACCGATACCATCGCCTGGTATCGTCGCTATTTCGTACGACATGCGTTCGGAATTCGGTCACATGTAGTAAATACTTTGGTACGTGTCACGCTTTGCCCGCCTCCCGTCGCGACTCACAACCCTTTTTACGACCTTCATGGTATGGAAGTGCATGGTAAGCGAGACAGCCTACGAGAGTATCTCGCTCGACGTCACGGACGGCGTGGCGACGATCGAGTTCCACAGGCCCGAGGTGTACAACGCGCTCAACGACACCGTCATGCTGGATCTGCTCCGAGCGTTCGACGAGATTCAACTCGACCGGTCCGTCGACGTGGTCGTGATCACGGGCGAAGGCGACGACGCGTTCTCGGCGGGTGCTGACATCTCCCAATATGCGGGAACGGCAGAGGAACACGATCCGCGACAGAAGGACCGCCAGGAACTGTTCTACGAGATGTACCGCAAGCCGTTCGAGTGTCACGCGCCCGTGATAGCGAAAGTCAACGGCTACTGCGTCGGCGGCGGGCTCATCTTCGCGATGTACTGTGACATGCGGATCTCGGTCGACGACGCCAAATTCGGCGTGCCGGTGACGGATATCGGACAGATCCCGACCGGCAACTCCACGTGGCGCGCGGTCGAACTCGTCGGCGAGGCGAAAGCGAAGGAACTCGTCTTCACGGCCGGGATGATCGAGGCCGACGAGGCCGAACGGATCGGGCTCGTCAACCACGCCGTCCCGCGCGAGGAGCTCGACGAGACGGTCGACGAGATCGTCGACGCGATCCAGAACACGGGTCGGTCCGCGGTGAAGAACTCCAAGCGCGCGTTCAACTACGCGGTCGACGCCGAGAGCGCCGAGGAGAACCGTGAGTTCGAGTCCGACGTCTGGTGGGAGCAGTTCGCGACCGACGAACGGGAACAGCTCGTCGACGAGTTCAACGACGCATGACGGGGGGACCGCTCGCCGATCTCACCGTCGTGGAGATGACCGGCCACCGCGCGGGCCCCTTCTGCGGCGCGCTGCTCGCCGACATGGGAGCCGACGTCGTGAAGATCGAACGGCCGGGCACGGGCGACCCCGCCCGCAGTCAGGGGGTCGGTCCCGACGGGAAGTCCGGCTACTTCATGGCGAACAACCGGAACAAACGATCCGTCACGCTCGATCTCAAGTCCGACGCCGGCACCGAGGCCGCGCTGTCGCTTCTGGAGGAGGCCGACGTGTTCATCGAGAACTTCGGGTACGGCGTCACGGATAAACTCGGCGTCGGCTACGAGGACGTGACCGAGCGGAACCCGGAGATCGTCTACGCCAGCATCAAGGGGTACGGCGAGACCGGCCCGCGCAAGAAACAGGCCGGCCTCGACCTCATCCTACAGGCGGAAGGCGGGATCATGAGCGTCACCGGACCGGAGGGCGGCGAACCGGTCAAAGTCGGACAGGCGATCGGCGACCTCACGACCGGGATGTTCACCGCCATCGGGTTGCTCGCCCGGCTCTACGAGCGTGGACACCTCAGCGACGCGGACGCCGAGTCGTTCACCGGCAAGTTCGATGTCGGTCTGTTCGACTCTATCGTGACGCTGATGAACGAGTACCTCACCTCCTACTCGATGGACGGGTCCGTCCCCGGACCGCAGGGGACCTCCCATCAGACGCTCGTTCCCTACCAGCGGTTCGAGACCGAAGACGGCGCGCTCATCACCGGCGTTCCGAGCGACGACCGGTGGGACGACTTCGTCGAACTCGTCGGCCGCGAGGAACTGGCCGAGTATCCGACGAACGACGATCGATTCGAGCACGCCGACACCGTCGTCGGGATCATCCAAGAGGAGTTCGAGACGGAGTCCACCGAGTACTGGCTCGACAGGCTCATCGACTACGGATTCCCGTGCGGGCCGATCAACGACGTGGAAGACGTCGTCAACTACGACCAGACGCGCGCGCGCGAATTGGTCGTCGAACACGACGACCCCGACTGGGGCGAGTGTCTCCTCCCGGGCCACCCGGTCAACTTCCCCGACCACGACGACATCGTGCGCTCGCCCGCGCCGCGGCTCGGCGAGCACACGGAGTCCGTCTTCGCCGAAGTCGCCGGCGATCAGACCACGCTCGACGAGTGGCGCGCGGACGGAGCGTTCGGCGGCGAGTAGGGCTGAGACGCGGTCTGCGGCCGTTCGTTTATAAATGACATCGCGACCGCGGAACCGCGACGGCCCGCCTGTACTATTGCACCGCGCGCGACGACACTTCCGAAGTCCGGCCGCTCAGTTACAAGTCATCAGCGGCGCGGCTGCAGTTGCCAGAGTCGCGTTTATTTATACCGAGCCGTCCCGCTCACCGTTCAGTTACATACCGAACGGTGTTCTCGGATCGACGCGTTCGCCGTGACGCGCTCTACGCGAGCGCGTCGGCGAGCTTCTCGATCGGGTGCGGCGGCTTCTCGTCGTACTCGTCGCCGATCTGCGTCCGGCAGGACGCGCCCGGCGCGACGACGCTCTCGCCGTCGCTGTCGTCGATACGATCGAACAGCATCGACCCGATCGCCTGACTCATCGAGTAGTGTTCGGCCTCGTAGCCGAACGTTCCCGCCATCCCACAGCAGCTCGTGTCGAGCGGGTCCACACGGAATCCGGTCCGGCGGAGCACGCCGACCGCGTGGTGGTCCTTCTTCACGGACTTCTGGTGGCAGTGGCCGTGGTACGTGAGCCGCTCCGCGCCGCCGTCGGCGTCGAGCGCCTCGTCGAGTCGGTTGACGTCGACGTACTCCAACACGCCGTAGGTGTTGGCGGCGACCGCTGCCGCGTCGTCCGACGAGAGCAGGTCGAGGTAGTCCGACTGGAACATGACGGCGTCGGAGGGCTCGACGACGACCACGTCGCGACCGTCTTCGACGCGGGGTGTAAGCGCCGAGACGTTGGCTTCGGCGGTTTCGCGCGCCTTAGTCAACAGTCCCTTCGAGTGGGCCGGCCGACCGCTGTCGGCGATCTCCTCCGCGACCTCGACGTGGACGCCCGCAGCTTCGAGCACCCGGACCGCCGCCTTCCCCGCGTCGGGGTTGTTGTAGTTGGTGACCGTGTCGGGAACGAGGACGACGCGGCGCTCCGCGGCCCCCTCGCTCACCGCCGATCCGCCGCGGGCCGCCCACCAGTCGACGAACGTCTCGCGGTGGAACGTCGGGAGCGATCGCTCGCGGGCGATCCCGAGCGTCTTCTCCATCACCGCGCGCGCGCCCGGAATTTTGGTCCCGAGGTTCGAGAGGGGTGCGGTCGCGCTTCCCAACTTCGAGAGCGTCTCGACGTTGGCGAACAGCTTCGAGCGGAGGTCCGCGCCGTGTTTCTCGTGATGAGCGTTCTCGACCTCGACTTTCATCTTCGCCATGTCCACCTCGCTCGGGCAGTCGATCGAACAGCCCTTACAGCCGACACAGAGGTCTAACACCTCGTGCATGAACTCCGTGTCGAACTGCTCCTCGTCGTCGAGGTCGCCGCTCATCGCCTGACGGAGGAGGTTCGCCCGGCCGCGCGTGCTCGTGATCTCCTCTTGTGACGCCCGGTAGGTCGGACACATCACGCCGCCGGCCCCGTCCTGACTGGTGCGACAGCCGCCGCAGCCGTGACAGAGCTCGGCCATCCCCTGGAACCCGTTCTCGTTTTCCCACTCCAGGGCGGGCTCGAAGCCGGCGTCGAACTCGTACTCCTCGCCGAACCGGAGGTTCTCCGTCATGTCGTGGTCCCCGCAGACGCTTCCGGGATTGAGCAGCCAGTCGGGGTCGAACGCCGTCTTCAGGTCCCGAAACACGTTCCACAGCCGGTCGCCGTACAGCTTCCGGTTCCACTGGGTCCGCGCGCGGCCGTCGCCGTGCTCGCCCGACACCGACCCGCCGAGCCGCACGGCGAGGTCGGTCGCGGCGTCGGAGATGGACTCCATCGTCTCCGTCCCCTCCGCCGTCTTCGTGTTGATGAGCGGACGGACGTGCATACAGCCCGGTCCGGCGTGCGCGTAGAAGCTCCCGAACGTGTCGTGGTCCTCGAAGATCTGTTTGAACTCCTTCGTGTACTCGGGGAGGTGCTCTGGCGGGATCGCGAGGTCCTCGATGAACGCGATGTGCTTCTCGTCGCCGGTCCGCGAGAGTAATATCGGCGTCGAGGCCTTCCGCATCTTCCAGAACTTCTTTTGGGTCTCCTCGTCGTACGCCGCCATCCCGTCGAACGCCAGGTCGCCGACGCGGTCGTCGAGGAGGTCGTCGACCCGCTCTTTGGCCTCCTCCTCGGTGTCGGCGTAGAACTCGATCAACAGGAACGAATCCGTCTCGTCCGGGAGCAGCCCGATGACGTCTTTGAACTCCTCCAAGTCGCGCGCGAGGTCGACGAGGACGCCGTCGAGCACTTCGACCGCCGCCGCGTCGTGTTCGAGGATGGGTCCCACGTCCTCCATCGCGTCCATCAGGCTGTGGTACGTGAGCAGGCCGACACCTTTCGTCTCCGGGATCGGCTCCAAGCTGATCTCGGCTTCGGTGACGATCGCCAGCGTCCCCTCGCTGCCGACGAGGAGCTTGGCGAGGTTCACCGTCCCCGAGTCGGACTCCTCCACCAGCACGTCGAGGTTGTACCCCGAGACGTTCCGCTTGAGATCCGGGTACCGGTCGTCGATCTCGTCGGCCTCCTCGTCGAGGATGCGGACGATCTCGGCGTAGATCCGTTCGAGGAGCTCACCGTCGGGGTCCGCATCCTCGCGAAGCTCCGACACCGCGATCTCGCCGAACGTCTCGACGCTCCCGTCGGCCAACACCGCCTCGACTTCCTCGACGTAGGCGTCGGTCTTGCCGTACTTCAGCGAGTGCGCGCCGGTCGTGTTGTTCCCGATCGCGCCGCCGAGCGCGCTCCGGTCGGCGGTCGACGGGTCGGGGGCGAACTTCAGGTCGTGCGGTTCGAGCGTCCGGTTGAGTTCGCCGAGCGTGATCCCGGTCATCGCTCGGGCCCGCCGAGCGTCGGGATCGACGTCGAGCACGTCGCTCATGTACCGTGTGAAATCCAGGACGACCGCCTCGTTGACCGACTGACCGGCGAGGCTCGTCCCCCCGCCGCGGGGCAGTACCGGAATCTCCTCTCCGGCGCAGTGCTCCATCACGGCCGCGACGTCCGCCGTCGAGGTCGGGTACACGACCCCGATGGGCGTCACTTCGTACGCCGAGGCGTCCGTCGCGTACATCTGTTTCGAGTACTCGTCGAATCGTACGTCGCCGTCGACGAGTCCGTCGAGATCGGAAACGAGCGCCGGGTCGGTGCCGTCTTCGCTGCGGTAATCGTAGTTCGTTCGCGGATCTGTAGATGGATCGGGAGGTGTGTTTGTGGAAGCCATTTGTGTCGGTAGTATTGTCGTCCCTCGGTGTGGCGGAGGTATGAATGTTACGCGTCAACAGACCTCGCCGATCGGACGAACGCTGCATGACGGACGGCGACCGCCGCGTACGGAAACCGAATACTGCCCGTGAACGCGCGTGAGGGCGGTTCGAAAACGCGGGGTAGTGGATCAAACGCGGGATCGTGGATCAAACGCAGGGTAGTAGATCGCTGCCCGGCTACTCGCGCTCCTGGGCGTCGACGACGGCGACGGCGGCGAGGTTGACGATGTCTTTCACCTCGTCGCCGCGCTGGAGCACGTGGACCGGCTCGTCCATGCCGACGAGCATCGGACCGATCGCCTCGGCGTCGCCGAGGCGCTGGAGCAGCTTGTACCCGATGTTCCCGGATTCGAGGTTCGGGAACACGAGGACGTTCGCGGGCTCGTCGAGGTCGGAGAACTCGTAGGTGTCGGTGAGCATCTCCTCGACGAGCGCCGTGTCGGCCTGCATCTCGCCGTCGACCGGGAAGTCGACCGCGGAGTCCTCACGGAGCATGGCCGCGGCGTCCCGCGACGCCTCCGTCTCCGCCCCCTCGACGCTCCCGAAGTTGGAGTACGAGAGCAGCGCCGCCCGCGGGTCGACGTTGAACTGACGCGCCAGGTCCGCGGTGTGTCGCGTCGTCTCGGCGAGCACGTCCGCGGTCGTCTCCCGGTTCACCGTCACGTCCGCGAAGAACACGACCCGGTTTCCGATCGTCAGCATGTAGACACCGGAGACGTACTCGGCGTCGTCCGCGGTCCCGATGACCTCGAGCGGCGGGCGGAGCGCCGAGGGGTAGTGATGCGTCAGTCCGGTCAACAGCGCGTCCGCGTCGTTCTGGTCGACCATCACGCTGCCGAGGTAGTTGGTGTTGGTGCGGACCAGTTCGCCCGCCTCGCTCCGGGTGATCCCCTTGCGCTTGCGGAGTTCGTGGAGCCGGTCGGCGTAGGCGTCGTACTCGGTCGTCGTCGGGTCGTTGACCGTCGGCTCGTAGTCGAGTCCGAGATCGTCGATCGTCGTCGTGATCTCGTCTTGATCGCCCAGCAGCACGGGCTCTGCGATCCCCTGCTCGGAGAGCTGATAGGCCGCGCGGATCATCTTCTCGTCTTCGCCCTCGGCGAGCGCGATGCGTTTCGGGTCCTGTTTGGCCTTGTTGAAGACGATCCGCATCATCTCGCGGGACTTGCCCACGCGGGCCTCCAAGGCGTTGCGGTACTCGTCCAAGTCGACCTCCTCGCGCGCCGCGCCGGACTCCATCGCCGCCTCGGCGACGGCCGGTGCGATCTCGAAGAGGACGCGCGGGTCGACGGGTTTCGGCAGGATGTACTCCGGACCGAACTGGAGCGGCTCGTCGCCGTACGCCTTCAACACCGCGTCGGGGACGTCCTTTCGGGCGAGTTCCGCGAGCGCCTCGGCACAGGCGACTTTCATCTCCTCGTTGATCTCCGAGGCGCGCACGTCGAGCGCGCCGCGGAAGATGAACGGGAACCCGAGGACGTTGTTCACCTGGTTCGGGTAGTCCGAACGGCCCGTGGCCATGATCACCGTGTCGTCGCGTGCGTTCTTCCCTTCGTCGTAGCCGATCTCGGGGGTCGGATTCGCCATCGCGAAGATGATCGGGTCGTCCGCCATCGAACGGACCATGTCCTGCGAGACGATGCCACCGGCCGAGAGACCGACGAGCACGTCTGCGCCTTCCATCGCGTCGGCGAGGTCGCCGCCCTCGATGTCCCGGGCGAACACCCGCTTGTACTCGTTGACGTCGCCGGCCTCGGCTCGCTCCTCAGTGATGATACCGGTCGAGTCACAGAGCACGATGTTGTCGGGATCGACGCCCAGCGAGACGTAAAAGTGCGCGGTCGCGAGCGCCGACGCGCCGGCCCCGGAGAACACGACCTTCATGTCGCCGAGATCCTTGTCGACGATGTCGGCCGCGTTGATCAGCCCGGAACCGTTGATGATGGCGGTGCCGTGCTGGTCGTCGTGGAACACGGGGATGTCCATCTCGTCTTGGAGCCGGTCTTCGATCTCGAAGCACTCGGGCGCCTTGATGTCTTCGAGATTGATCCCGCCGAAGGTCGGCTCCATCGCGGCGACGGTCTCACAGAAGGCGTCGACGTCCGTGATGTCGAGTTCGATGTCGAACACGTCGACGTCGGCGAACCGCTTGAACAGCACGCCTTTCCCCTCCATGACGGGCTTCGACGCCGTGGCACCGATGTCACCCAGACCGAGGACGGCCGACCCGTTCGAGACGACGCCGACGAGGTTCCCCTTCGCGGTGTAGTCGTACGCCTTCTCCGGCGACTCCGCGATCTTGCGGCAGGGACCCGCTACGCCGGGCGAATACGCGAGCGAGAGGTCACGCTGCGTGTTCGTCGGTTTCGTGGTCGCGATCTCGATTTTTCCCGGCGGGTCGGCCTCGTGATACTCCAGTGAATCGTCTTCCAGAGTCATACCGACATGTTGTCAGACCTGCTTATATATTTATGGGGAACGCGCGGGTGGTAGGGTCGAAAAATTTCACAGCCGCGGCCGCCATCGACTATCCAGGCGGATCAGTCCGCCATCGACTACCCGGACGGATCAGTCGAGGTCGGGACGCGAGAGTTCGGTCTCCTTCGAGGTGATGAACTCGAGCAGTGCGGGCGTCCCCTCCTCGGTCTTCTCGATGGCGCGTTCGAGCGCCGGCGCGACCTCTTCGGGGTCCTCGACGCGCTCGCCGTAGCCGCCGAGCGCCTCGCCGACGTCGGCGAAGTCGCCGCTGAACGGGGTGTCGTACGACGCCATCTCGTAGTTGTTCAGGTGGATGGTCAATATCGGGGCGTCCTCGCGGGCGGCCGTCTCGAAGTCCAGCCCGGTCATCCCGATGGCACCGTCGCCCATGATGTTGATACAGAGCTTCTCCGGGAACCGGACCTTCGCGCCCAGCGCGAGCCCGAGCCCGTAGCCGAGCTGCGTCGTCTTCCCCCAGCCGATGTACGAGAGCGGTTCGTCCGTCTCGTAGAAGGGCGCGAGGAAGTCGCGCGGGTTGCCGGCGTCGGCCGTGATGATCGTCTCCTCGGGGTCGACCACGTTCGTGATCTCGTTGATCACGCGGTAGGGGTTGATCGGGGTCTCGTCGGACGTGAGTTTGCCCTCCCACTCGTCGAGCCAGTCGGCTTTGACCTCGGCGATCTCGTCCGCGACGTCGTCGAAGCGACCGCGGTCGTCGTCCACGCGCTCGTCGACGGCGTCGACGACCGCGTCGAGGACGATCTGCGCGTCGCCCACGAGCGCCAGCTCCGAGTCGACGTCCTTGTCGATGTCGGTGGGGTCGAGCGTCGAATGGATGACGGTCTTCCCCTCGGGGACGGTGATACCGTAGGCCGTCTCGGTGAAGCTGCAGCCGACGCCGAACAGGACGTCACACTCGTCGAGGAAGTGCGCGAGCTGTCCGGGCTCGCTCTTGCTGCCGGCACCGAGCGAGAGCGGGTGGCTCTCCGGGAAGGAACTCTTGCCGTTCAGGCTCGTCGCGACGGGGGCTTCGAGCGTCTCGGCGAGTTCTTTCAGCTCCTCGAACGCCTCTGCGTAGTGGACGCCCTGCCCGGCGAAGATGACGGGGTTCTCTGCGTCGACGAGCTCGTCGGCGACGGCCGGCACGGCGTCGGGGTCGACGCCGGCGCGGTTGGCGCTCGACGGGATGTACTCGAAGTCCTCGGGGGCGTCCTCCCAGAAGACGTCCTTCGGAACTTCGACGACCGCGGGGCGCGGGCGGCCGTTCCGCGCCGCAGTGAAGGCCCGGCGGAACGTCTCGCCGACCGCGTCGGGGTCGGTGAGCTGCTCGCAGGTCTTGCTCACGCTCTGGTAGCTCACGAGCGAGTTGAACTTCGGATCCACGTCGGTCTTGGCTCGGTCGTATCCCGCCGGGATCGCCACGAGCGGCGCGGACTCGCCGTACGCCTGCGCGACGGCACCGATGGAGTTCTCCGTCCCCGGTCCGTGCTGGCAGGCGAACGCGACGACCTCGTTGCCGGACGTGAGTCGCCCGATCGCGTCGGCCATGTGGACGGCCGTCCGCTCTTGGCGGGTAATGATCGTTCGCAGCCCGGCCTCTTCTGCGGCCCCGGTGTCGAACAGCGGGTTGCTCGGGAAACCGAATACGTACTCTACACCCTCCTCTTTCAGCGCGTGTGCAATTGCTTCAGTTACGTTCATCACTAGTCTCTCTTGCGGATATACAGAACTGGATCACGGGGGATGATAAAGGTGTCTGTCGTGGCCGTTTCGGTACCGATCGCACACCTCGTCGTGAGCCTCACGGTATGTTGCCGGCTCCCGAAGGACTGATAACCCACTGTGACGACGTTGCCTCCATGTCCGAGCGAGCACGACTCGATCACCTGTACGTCCACGAATCCGTCGAGAACGTCATTCCGCCCGAAGCGTTCGTCGAGGCGTTCGATCACCTCGACATCCCCGTCGATCTGGTCGGCGACGGCGAGTCGTACGACGAGACCGACGCGGTCGCCACGTACGTCCCGAAGCCGGAGTTCCTCGACGCGGGATGGGTCCACTGCATCCGGGCGGGGTACGACGAGTTCGACACCGAGGCGTACGAGGCCGCCGGCGTTCCCCTCACGAACAGCACCGGGATCCACGACACCACCGTCAGCGAGGTCGCGATCGGGTACATGGTGTCGCTCGCGCGGCTCCTCCACGTGTACCGCGACAACCAGAACGAGGGGAACTGGTACACGCCCGACTACGAGCGACCCTTCACCGTGGAGAACGAGCGGCTCTGCGTCGTCGGGCTCGGCACTATCGGACAGGGGATCGCGGAGCGGGCCGACGCGCTCGGCATGGACGTGGTGGGCGTTCGTCGCTCCGACGAGTCCGTCCCGGGGGTCTCGGAGATATTCGACCCCGCGGACCTCCACGACGCGATCGCGGACGCCCGGTTCGTCGCGCTCGCCCTCCCGCACACACCCGAGACGGAGGGGTTGATCGGCGACGACGAGTTCGACGTGATGCGCGACGACGCCTACCTCGTCAACGTCGCCCGAGGCCCCCTCGTCGACGAGCGCGCCCTCGTCGACGCCCTCGAACGAGACGCCATCGCCGGTGCCGGCCTCGACGTGTTCGAGACTGAACCCCTCCCCGACGACTCGCCGCTCTGGGACTTCGAGGAGGTGATCATCTCGCCGCACAAGGGCTCCGCCACCAACCGCTATCACCTCGACATCGCCGACCTCGTCAGCGAGAACGTCGAGCGATACCAGATAGGAGAGACCCTGCGGAACCGCGTCGCCTGACCACGTACCGACTGGTTTCGTCATTACGAACTGAACTGCCAACTCGCGCTGCCGTCGGATCGCCGTCGCCGCACTCTCTTCGTCCCCCACATCCCGTCACTGACGACTGCGATGAGAGTGTCCCGTCGCCCCAACCCACACGCTTCCAGCGGTCGTGCGCGAGTGTCATCGATCGTGTGTCCCGCGTCGCCGCGGACCGATGTGTGTCTAGATCGATGTGTGTCTACACTGGTTCCGACGCCTGCGAGGCCGTCCGTGCCCACCCGGACACGACACGACGACGACCGCTCCCAGAGTAGATCATCGATGAGTTTCGTATGATCGAACTATATGCTCGCTGACCGGGTGCGTCTCTTACATTACTACTTTTGTAATTGTAATCTGGACGGCGGTCACTGCCCGTGCGCGAGGGTGACTTCGATGACGTTCGCCGTCTGGTTGAGGATCTCGGTGTATTCGCGGCGCGCCGATTCGGGTCGCAGACGGCTGATCGGCGTCATGATGCTGATCGCGGCGTTGCGGCGATCGCCCGTGTCGAGCGGTGTTCCGACGCAGCCGACGCCGCCGAGTCGCTCCTCCTCGTTGTACGCGAACTCCTCCGTGCGGATCTGCGTGAGTTCCTCGAACAGGTCTGAGCGCGTGGTGATCGTCTCGTCGGTGCGAGCGGGGAGCCCGTGTCGGTCGACGATCTCGTCGACGTGGTCGTCGGAGAGGCTGGCCAGGAGCGCCTTCCCGAGCGCCGTCGTGTGGAGGTACGCGCGTCGACCGAGCCGGCTGTCGAAGTTGATCGCTTGGTCGCCGCGAGCGGTGTAGACGTAGACGCCCATTCCCTGCTCTTCGAACATCAGATTCGCCAGCTCGCCGGTTTCCTCGGCCAGCTTGTCGAGTTCCGGTTTCGCCACGTCGAACACGCCGTCGTACTGACGAGCGCCACCGCCGAGTTCCAGGCAGCGGAGACCGAGCCGGTAGCCGGTGTCGTGGTTGACCACGAGACCGTGCTCTTCGAGCGTGATCAGGTGCTTGTACACCGTGCTCTTGGCCAGGTCCAGCCGGTCGACCAGCTCCGCCATCGGGACGCCCCCGTCGGCCTCGGCGATCTCGGTCAGTATCCGCATCGAGGTCCCCGTCGCCCCGACCGACTTCGTTTTTGCCGCCTTCATGCGCGTACTTCGCGTAAGACGGGTATAAGGGTTGTGAGGCCGGTACCGCTACAGTGTGGGCTCAGACGTGTCCGGAACTAGCCCACGCCGATTCGACGTCGCCTCACGCCGATTCGACGTCGACCCATGCCGATTCGACGGTATCAGGGTTTCCTATATCCGAACGAGTTGCCGGACATGCGTCGTCGTGTCGATCGACGGCCACGGGCGTTCGTCGACACGTATTATGCCCGTGGGCGCGTACCGTCGCACATGCGAGAACTCGTCTTTGCGCTGGAATACCGCCCCGGGTGTAATCGGGTGGCCGACGCGCTCGCCGGACACCCCGACGCGCGGGTTCGGTCGCTGTCCCTCCACGCCACCGCAGACCGGCTCTGGCGGGTGGACCATGCGACCGGCACGCCGGCCGCGCTCGACGATCTGGAGACGGCCTTCCGCGACGCCGACTACTACGCGGACTGCCTCGCGACCGACGACTGCGGCGCGACCCAGACCACGCGCGTGCTCGACCGCGACGGCGACACGCTCGTGTTGTACTCCGACTGGGAGCGCACGCCGCGGTGTGCGTCGGTCCCGCACATCGCTCGCGAGCACCTCGGCGAAGGCGTCCTCTTCGAGACGCGACACGAGAGTCGCCACTACACGTGGCGCCTCATCCACTCCGGAACGGGCGACGTGGGCGCGTTCTTCGACGCGCTCCGCGCCGCCGTCGGCGACTGCGCCACCACGGAACTGCTCAAGACCGGGAGCACCTCCGCGACCGACGCCGGCGGCTCCGACGGTACCGGTAGCGCCGGCACCGGTCTCTCGCCAGAGCAGGAGGCAGCCCTCCGCGCCGCCGTCGAACACGGCTACTACGAGACGCCCCGCGAGACCGACGTCGGTGAACTCGCCGATCACCTCGGCGTCCCGCGCTCGACGCTCACCTACCGGCTCCGCCGCGCCGAAGAGGAACTGGCGAAGCGGTACGTCGCCGAGGAGCGACTGACGGACGCGGCGGCCGGCGTGTGACGATCGACGAGAGAGACGGAGTTGGAATATTCCAATAAAGACTTACCGTGGTGTCGCTCGTACCGTCGGGTAATGACAGACGACTCGGACGCAGACGGGGGCGGGCGGCGAGAGCTGACCGCTCGCCTCGCCGTCCCGGAGATGGACTGCCCGTCGTGCGCTCGGAAGGTCGACGGCGCGCTCGACCGCGTCGAGGGGGTGGTCGGAGTCGACCTCAACCCGACGGCCGGGACCGCGACGGTGGCGTACGACGCCGATCGCACCGACGAAACGGCCGTGGTCGCCGCGATAGAGGGCGCGGGCTACGAGGTGACGGACGGCCAGCGGGAGACGAGCGAACCCGACGGACGGGAAAATGGGGAGACTCCCAACGGTGAGGGCGGGGGCCGAGACGACGACCGAGCTGGCGGCGTCGCCGTCGCGCCGCCCACCGAGGTCTGGACGAGCACGCGCGCCAAGAAGACGTGGGTCGGGGCCGCGCTCGTCGCGCTCGGGCTCGTCTTCGAGTTCGTCGCGACCGGGCGGAACGTCCCGGTCGCGAGCGTCCTCGGCGCGCCGATCACGGTCGCGGACGCGCTGTTCCTCGGTGCGGTCGCGGCCAGCGGCGTGCCGGTGATCCGCGACGGCTACTACTCCGCGCGCAACCGGAGTCTCGACATCGACCTGCTGATGGGGACGGCCATCGTCGCGGCCACCGGTATCGGATATTTCGTCGAGGCCGCGACGCTCGCGGTGCTTTTCAGCGTCGCGGAGCTGCTGGAGGACTACGCGATGGACCGCGCCCGCGACTCGCTACGCGAGCTGATGGAGCTGTCGCCCGACGAGGCGACCGTTCGCCGTGAGGGCGACGAGGTGACCGTCTCCGCGAGCGAGGTCGCGGTCGGCGAGACCGTGATCGTCCGGCCGGGCGAGAAGATCCCGCTCGACGGGACGGTCGTCGAGGGCGAGAGCGCCGTCGACCAGTCGCCGATCACTGGCGAGAGCGTTCCCGTGGACAAGGCGACCGGCGACGAGGTGTTCGCCGGAAGCATCACGGCCGAGGGGTACCTCGAGGTCGAGGTGACCTCGACGGCGGGCGACTCGACGCTCGCGCGGATCATCGAGATGGTGCAGGGAGCACAGGCGAAGCGCACGGAGACGGAGCGGTTCGTCGACCGCTTTGCGGGCTACTACACGCCCGTCGTGGTCGCCCTCGCGCTCGCGACGGCCGCGCTCCCACCGCTCTTCATCACCGACCCGATCGCGGTCTCGGTCGCGGGGTACGGGATCACCTTCGTCGGCGACTGGGGGACGTGGTTCGTCCGCGGGCTCACCCTGCTCGTCATCGCCTGCCCTTGCGCGTTCGTCATCTCGACGCCCGTCTCCGTCGTCTCCGGGATCACGAGCGCCGCGAAGAACGGCGTACTGATCAAGGGCGGCAACCACTTGGAGGCGATGGGCGACGTCGACGTCGTCGCGTTCGACAAGACGGGAACGCTCACGCGCGGCGAACTCGCCGTCACCGACGTGATCCCCGCCGACGGGACCGATAAGGCGACGCTCCTCCGATACGCCGCCGCCGTGGAACGACGCAGTGAGCACCCGATCGCCGCCGCGATCCTCGCGCGAGCCGAGTCCGCCGACGGTGACGGTGTCGACGGCGACGACGCCGACACGCTGGGACGTGCGGTCGGAGTGGACCGACCGGAGGCAACCGAGTTCGAGAGCCTCACCGGCAGGGGCGTCCGCGCCGTCGTCGACGGAGAGACGTACTACGTCGGCAAGCCGGCGCTGTTCGAGGATCTCGGGTTCGATCTCGCACGGGGCCGTGCGGCGACGGACGGCGGCGAGGTCGCCGGCGAGGCGACGACGGCGGGTGCGCGGGACGATCCGGATGCGGCGGAGGGTGCTGCGGCGACGAGCGACGGCGCGGACCCGAGCGTCGCCCGGACCGGTACCTTCGACGCGGAGACGCTCACTGCGGTCGAGCGGGAGGGCAAGACGGTGGTGCTCGTCGGTACCGAGTCCGCGTTCCTCGGTGCTATCGCCGTCGCCGACGAAGTGCGACCGGAGGCGGCCCGCGTGGTCTCTCGGCTGCGCGACCTCGGCGTCGAGCGCGTCGTCATGCTCACGGGCGACAACGAGGGGACGGCGCGGGCGGTCGCAGAGCGCACGGGCATCGACGAGCACCGCGCCGGTCTGCTGCCCGAGGACAAGGTCGACGCGGTGGAGGCGCTCCGGGCGGAGTACGGGGCGGTCGCGATGGTCGGTGACGGAATCAACGACGCGCCGGCGATGGCGACCGCCGACGTCGCCGTCGCGATGGGTGCCGCGGGCACCGACACCGCGCTCGAAACCGCGGATATCGCGTTGATGGGCGACGATGTAGGGAAACTCCCGTACCTCTACGCGCTCTCGCACACCGCAAACGGCGTCATCCGTCAGAACGTCTGGGCCAGCCTCGCCGTGAAGTTCCTGCTAGCGCTCGGGGTGCCGCTCGGACTGGTGAGCGTCGCCATGGCGGTCGTCGTCGGCGACATGGGGATGAGCCTCGGGGTCACGGGCAACGCGATGCGGCTGTCCGGCATCGATCCGAAGCGGTACGAGTGAGCTGTCGACGGATCGACACTCGCACCGACAACCGCAGATCGGTTCGACGGTCGGGTGGACGCGCCGGCCGGGTCGACCCCGTCAGATCGACTCGACCGTGTGGTGGCCGCCGTCGATCGCCGCCGCGTCCTCGGGCAGCAGCGCGACGACGAGATAGCCGGCGTACTCGCGGAGGTACTCCACCATCGCGGCGATGCGGTCCGAGTCGATCGCCTCCAAGGAGTCCAACACCATGAACGGGAGCGTCTCGTACACGTCGTGAACGAGGTACCCCGCCAGGGCGAACACGAGCCCCGTCACCTCGCGTTCGCTCTCGGAGAGGTGGTCGACGGTGTCGCGGTAGGCGCTCCCGTCGTCGCCCGACCGCACGACGTGGAGGTCGAACCGCGCCTGAGAGACTTTGCGCCGCCCCTCGCGGACCTCCGTCTCGCGTCGCTCGATCCAGATCCGATCGATGTTGTCGTACCCGAGCACGTCCAACACCGCGGCCATGTGCTCGTTGAACGCGTCGACGGCGTCGGCCTCGATCCGGTCCACGCGCGTGCGGAGGTCGGTCAGTTCGTCGGCCGCCGCCTCGCGCCGCTCGCGGAGCGTCTCGCGCTCGTCGAGCTTCGACTCCGTCTCGGCGATCTCCGCGTCGACGTCCGCTAGGTCCGACTCCAGCCGGTCGACCCGCAGTTCCAGTTCGTTGGCCTCACGGTGACGCTCGATCACCTCGTCGTACTCGCCGGCTCCGACGTCCTCCGTCTCGGCCTCGCGCTCTTCGACGCGGGCTTCGGCGGCCTCGCGCTCGGCTTCGAGCGATTCAATCCGGTCCGTCACGTCCTCGATCTCCGTTTCGACCGCTTCGAGGCGCTCCTCGGCTCGCCGCCGCTCGGCCCGTCGCTGTCGGAGGGTCGACCGCTTCGACGTGAGATCGGAGATGCGGTCTCGGAGATCGTTTCGCTCCTCCAGCCTGTCGCCCCGGAGGTCCCGAAGTGCGTCAACGGTGTCGTCGATGTGGTCGCGCTCCACCTCGGACCCGCAGGTCCAGCACACGACCTCCTCGGAGCCGAGCAGTTCGTCTGTGACGGACGCCGACTCCGAATCGGGAGTGTCGCCGTTCGAGCGGCGATCGAAGGCGACGTCGAGCCCGTCGCCTTCCAGCATCTCCTCGTTGAAACTGATGACGCTCCCGAGTTCGTTCAGCGTCTCGTCGAGCGCGCGCTTCCGCTCACGAAGCTCCTCAATTCGGCCGTCGATCCGTTCCGGATCCTCTTCGGGCGGCTCCGAGTCCTCGAGGGTCGCCTCCAGATCGGCGCGCTCCGACCGAAGCTCCGCCAGCGTGGACTCTTCGGTCTCGATCTCGAACGTGAGATCCTCGACCTCGGAGCGGGCCTCGCGGACCCGTTGGAACGCGTCTTCGAGTTCCTCCTTCCGAGAGCGGCTCTCCTCGAGGTCCGCATCGAGTTCGTCGATGGCCGCCTGCGCGTCCGCGAGATCCGCGCGGGCCTCCTCGAGTTCGGCGTCGATTTCGGCGCGTCTCGTCTCGAGGTCTGGCAGGGTGGATTCGAGTTGGTCCAGATCGGCGATCTGATCGTCGATGTCGTCTTTTTCGGCCTCCAGTTCCCGGATCTCCGCTTCGATCTGATCGGTATCGACCGGTCGCATGATGATCTCGCGGAGGTCGTCACCGCGGGCGACAGCGCGACGCGACTCGTTGTTCTCGAGGAGGAACGCGAACAGGTCGGCGAGTTCCGGATCGGCGAGGTACGGGTCGCCGCCGAACGCGACCGTGTCGCCCTGACGGGTGAGCGTTCGCGTGTACGTCTCGCCGCCGACCGTGAGTTCGACTCGTCCCTCGGCCGCGTCACCCTTCAACGACGGGCGTGTGCTGCCGAGCCCGGCCATGAGAGCTTGTAAGAACGACGTTCGGTTGGTGGCGTTTCGGCCGCTGAGGACCGTCACCCCCGGCTGAATCTCGACTTCGGTCTCGTCTATCCCTCCCACGTTGCTCGCATGAACGCGGACGGGCGACTCCGAAAGCATCGTCGACTCCATTACCAGAGTGGTACCGGCGCGATAGATATAATTGTTATGTAAATACAAGATCACGAACTGTCACGTCGCCAGCCGCGGAAATGGCGCGTACTTCGCTACAGATCGACGGTTCCGCACAGATCGACAACGCGGCGCAGTTCGGCGAGTTCACACGATTACGGTTCTCCGCAGTCACAGCCGCCGGAGCGAAGCAGGTCGCTGACCGCGTAGTCGGATCCGCAGTCCGGACAGATCGCGCGCACGTCGATCAGGAGCTCGTAGTCGTGATCGGTCAGTTCGCCGGCTTCGACGAGCGACTCGACGGTCGACTCCGTGACGGCGGCGGTCCGACCCTGCAGGCGTTCTAACGTCTCCAGCTTTCGGTCCACGCGGCCCTCGGACCGGTCGGGAAGCTCCGCCTCGCGGTAGCTCGTGAGATACGTGTGAACGGCCTGATGCGTGACGAAGTCGTCGAGGACCGCGTCGACGTCGATGCCGGCCTGCTCTAGGTCGCGCCGCTTGCGCATCCGGTCTGCGCTCCCGGTCTCTTCGTCCGTCAGCGCCGCGTACGCGCTCGCGACGTCGCTCTCCACCGCCGACGAGCCGGCGTCGCGCATCGCCGCCTCCAAGACGCGGCGGTTGAACACGTCCGCAAGGTCGCGCAGGCTCGTCCGGTCGCCGTCCGCCCCCGTCCACTGCCGTTCCAACTGCGCGCCCAGTCCGGCCAAGTCGTACGCCTCGATCACCCGCGCAACCTTGCTGTTCGGCCGCGACGACGTATCGGTCATAGCCCCACTTGGTGCCCCGGCTTTACAAAAATAGCGGTGTAACAACACCCGGCGCCTACACAACGAATGAACGGTGAAACGGTGAATTCCACCATGATCGATGATCGACCTCTCCGGTCTATCGACTGGTAGACGATCTCGGTCAGAGCGTATAAGGCGAGATGTTCCACCGCGATTGATGCTGAGCCACAGGCGGTTGCACTATTCGCCAAATGTCTATGTTTTAGATACAATATCTTTTTATTATATGTTTCTAGTCGTCTCGGCGTCGCGTGTGCAGTTGGGTTCGCAGAATCACTCTCCAGCGAGACGCTGGTCGGAGCACACAGTCTACCCCGAGACATCATCTGTCGAGTCGGCTCGACGATCGACCGTCTCGCGTAACAGCCCCGTACAAGGCCGAAAACGGATCGGTGAGGACAGAGCTCAGTTCAGATGACGAGGGGGATGAACTGATCGACCCGACGGACCGACGGCCAGCTGTCCGCAGGATCCGACGAACGTTTCTGGCCACCCAGCCCGTTGATCGCCTCTGGCCACCCAGCCCGTTGATCGCCTCACTACGACGTTCCTCGACGACGAGGGCGATAGCGCCGAGAGCGCGGCTCGCACGGGTATCTCGGTTACGGTGTCCAGACCGTGGCAATCGCCCCGTCCAATCGGCGGCGGGGACCCTGGGTACACGGCGTCGATCGGCCGGTTCGATACTAACAAATATTCGTTATTTTTCTATTCTTACCAATTTACATAGGTGTATTCGAACTCGTCTGAATTCGCGTCAGTGGCCCGCGGTCGACCTCGTGGCTTCTCCCCGTCCGTGAGCGTGAGCACGGCCGGTATCGTTTTGCGTCCGGCGAGACGACTGTCGCGTATGTACGATGTCATCCTGCTCCCGGTCGCGCCGGGCGGAGAGGCGAACGACGCGGTCCCGCACGCGGCGAGCCTCGCCGAGCGCTACGACGCGACCGTACACGTCGTGAGCGCTATCGACACCGTGGCACAGACGCTGCGAGGCCCGCAGGCCGGCGCGTTCGCCGAGCGCGTCGAGGACGCGGCGGAAGCGCGCGTCGAGGCCGTCACGGGCGAGTTGGAGGCGGCGGGCGTCGAGGTCGTCGGGAACGTCATCCGCGGCGAGCCGCTCGATGTGATCGAGAACGCGATAGACGACAGCGGTGCCGATCTCGTCGTGATGCCGAGCCACACGCGCACGGGGCTTCAGCGCGTGCTCTTGGGGAGCGTCACGGAGAAAGTGGTCCGCGTCTCTCCGGTGCCGGTGGTCACCGTGCCGATCCGCGGGTCGGACGAGTCGGAGGCCGGACGCTCGGACGACGCGACGTGACCGACGGGTCAGAGCCCGCGAGCGCGAGCGACACGCCGGAGACGTCGGGATCGGTCCGCGCGTTTCGGGTCGCGTACGACGGCCGCGAGTACGCGGGGTTCCAACGTCAGCCCCACGCGACGACGGTCGAGGGGACGCTGTTGCGGGCGCTCGCGGACCACGATATCCTCGACCGCGGCAGCGGTCCGACGCACGCGACGCCGCCGAGTTACGCCGCCGCAGGGCGAACCGACTCCGGGGTCTCCGCGGTGGCACAGACGGTGGCGTTCGCGGCTCCGGACTGGCTCGCACCACGGGCGTTCAACGGCTATCTCCCCGGATCGATTCGGGTGTGGGCCGCCGCCGACGCACCGGACGGCTTCCACGCGACCCATCACGCGGTTCGGCGGACCTACCGGTATCACCTCTACGCGCCGGTCGAACGTGACAGCGAAGAAGTGTCGGGTGCGGGTGGCGACCGATCCGCCGGCACGGGCCGCATCGACGACGGGCGCGTCCACGACGCGCTCGCACGGTTCTCCGGCGAGCACGACTTCCACAACCTGACGAGCGACGAGACGGGGACCGTCCGCGACCTCGACGCGACGGCGACGCGGGACGGAGACGCGCTCGTCATCGACGTGTCGGCCGACGGCTTCCCGCGGGCGCTCGTCCGGCGTCTCGTGGCCGCAGTCCGAGCAATCGGCCGCGGTACCGCAGACCTCGCGTACGCCGACCGGCTGCTCGCAGACGATCCCATTCCCGGCGAACTCGGCGTCGGGCCAGCGCCGCCCGAACCGCTGGTACTCTGGGACGTCGCGTACGACGGTCTGACGTTCGCGGTCGACAAAGAGGCCGCGGCTAGCGCGCGCGTCGCATTCGACGAGCGCCACCGCGACGCCCGCCACGCGGCCGCGGCGACGGGAGCGATACGCGATCGGATCGCGGGGAGCGAGCCGGACCGTGCCGATCGGTAAGGGATAGTCGGCGAGAACGCGGGCCGGACAGCCAGCAGGGTGAACCGGGACTCAGTCGCCGGAGAGGGCGGCGTCGATGGCGGCTGAGATAGCGTCCGCGCCGTATCCCTCGACCGGGTCGCCGTTCACGAAGATAGCCGGGGTTCCGGAGACGCCGATCGACTCGCCCTCGCTGCGATCGGCCATCGACGCCGACTCGTAGGCGGTGAACTCGGCGTCGGCCATGGCCGCACAGGGGTCCCCTCCTGCGGTCTCGGCGGCCGCGCCGATCGCTTCTCCGCTGTAGCTTCCCTGGGACTCGTAGACCGCCGTCGAGAAGTCGAAGAACGCCTCGTCACCGCCGCGGGCACCGACGCCGCGGGCCGCACTCGCGACGGGGACCGCCCACGCCTCGTTGACCGGGATGGGGAAGTCCCAGTGTTCATACCGGACGTCGCCCGGCGCGAGGTACTCCTCGCGGATCGTCGGGAACTCCTCCAGCTTGTAGCTCGCACAGTGAGGACACGTGAAGTCCTCGAACGCCTGCACGAGCACGTCGGCCTCCGGATCCCCGAGCGTCGGTCGGTATTCGAGGTCCGGGTCGGCGGGCTCGGTCAGGTCGCAGTCGTACTCGCCGGTGTCGAGGCCGACAGCGGCCTCGCCGTCGCCGCTTCCGCCACTTCCGTCGCTTCCGTCACTTCCGTCGCCGCCAAGACATCCGGCCGCGCCGACGACACCGGTAGTGATAGCGCCCGCGAGCAGGGACCGTCGCGTGTACTCCATACGCCGGATCCGGTCGGAACGCACTTAACCACACCGCGACGGTCCGAACGTTTTTGCCGTCGCCTCGTGACCCTGTAGTATGACCGACTGGGATCTCGACCTTCGAGACGCCGAAGCGCAGATGGACGAGGCGTTCGCGGCCAGCGGCGACGTCGTCCTCGGCGTCCTCGACGGGACCACCGATCCCGACGAGTGGGTACGCAGCGTCGACTACGGCAACACCCTCGTGTTGACCATCGACGGCGACCTCAACGAACTCGCCGCCGGCTTCGCACGAGACATCAAGGATATGGACGGCGAACTGATGCACTTCCGTGGCTTCCTCGTCGTCACCCCGCCCGGCGTCGCCATCGATACCGACCGGTTGAGCGACTGACAGCCGGCGTCGTCGGTGTTTCTGAACAATGACAGTAGCACAAGAAGTATGCCGCTTCAGTGAGAGGAGCCCTTCATGAAAGCCGTCGTACTCGCGGGGGGATACGCGACCAGACTCTGGCCCATCACTCACCACCGACCGAAGATGTTCCTTCCGGTCGGCGAAAACACCGTCATCGACGAGATATTCGAGGACTTGGAGGCCGACGACCGCGTCGACGAGGTGTTCGTCTCGACGAACGAGCGATTCGCCGAGACGTTCGCGGAGTACCTCGCCGAGAGCCCCTTCGAGAAGCCGACGCTCTCGGTCGAAGAGACCGTCGAGGAAGACGAGAAGTTCGGCGTCGTTGGCGCGCTCGAACAGCTCGTCGACCGCGAGAACGTCGACGACGACCTGATCGTCGTCGCCGGTGACAACATGATCAGCTTCGATCTGGGCGAGTTCGCCGACTTCTTCGAGGAGAAGGGGACGCCGACGCTGGCCGCCTACGACGTCGGCGACCGCGAGCGCGCCAAGTCGTACGGGCTCGTCGACCTCGACGGCGACGAGGTGATCGACTTCCAAGAGAAACCCGACGATCCGAAGACGACGCTCGTCTCGATCGCCTGTTACGCGTTCCCGGCCGAGACGCTACCCGACCTCTCGACGTATCTCGAAGACGGGAACAACCCGGACGAGCCCGGCTGGTTCCTGCAGTGGCTCCAAGAGCGCGGCCCGGTTCACGCGTTCACGTTCGACGGCGCGTGGTTCGACATCGGGACCGCGGACAGCTACCTCGACGCGGTCGCGTACGCGCTCGACGGTGGGAGTCTCGTCGCGGACGACGCGACGGTCGAAGACTCCGAGATCGGGGACGTAGTCCACGTGATGGACGGCGCGACGGTGACCGACTCGACGCTCGACCGGACGGTCGTCTTCCCGGACGCCACAATCGCCGACTCGTCGATCCGCAACTCCGTGATCGACGAGGGCGCGACGCTGACGGGCGTCGATCTCTCCGGCGCGCTGATCGGCGCGTACACGACGATCACCGACGGCGACGGCTTCTAGGATTTCGACGGGCCGTCAGCCTGCCCGTGCGTGTGGTGATAACAGTCGAGTTCGGGGCCGTCCTCGGCGTCGATCGGGTCGAAACACACCCGGCGGTACCGCTCGTTGTCGAGCAGGTTGACGACGAATCCGTCGGCGTGACGCGACACGGACTCGTATGGGTCGCCGCAGGCGGGACAGGTATCGGGCGGATCCGCTGGGACGTGCATGGTGGGCGTCGGTTCGCGCGTCTCACTCGGGTCCGAACGGGCAAAACCGATCCGCCGCGCGCGAGTGATTTTTCCAAGTGAGAACTGTTTTGCACGGAGCGACACCGAGACAGAGCCATCCACGGGGCAGTCACACCGGGGGCGTGGGCGACCGTTCCGGTGGATCTGTCCTACGAGCCGTTGCCGCTCTCGCTGCTTCCGCCCTCGACGCCGAGCGCGTCGAACAGTTTCCGTCGAACGGCCTCCTCGGTGAGTTCGAGTAGCGTGTCGCGGTTGTCCCCGCTCGCCTCGATACCCGTGAAGATCCCGAGCGGTATCTCCAGTGATCCCTGCGTCGAGTGCCCGGCGGCATCTCCCATCTCCGAGAACGCCTCGTCGAGGACGTTCCCGATGTTCAGCCGGATATCCTTCGACCGAGCCGCGAGGTAGATGGTGTCGTCCGCGATCCCCAACACGGCCGTGGTCGTGATTCCCTCTAGGTTGAGGAGGTGCTGGGCGGCCTGCGCGAGCGCCTCGCGGTCGCGGATGAACCCCGCGGTCGAGAACAGGTGGCTCCCCTGTACCTCGCGGTTCTGAATCGCTTCGGCGAGCACGTCGAGCGTCTCCGGGCTCATCGACGGCGACTCCACCTGTTCGAGCGTGTCGTGGTTCGCGAACGGGTGGAGATACGCAGCCGCCGTCAGGTCCGCTGGCGTCGTGTCTCGCTTGAAATCCAGCGTCTCGGCGCGGATTCCGTACAACAGCGCGGTCGCGACCGCCTCCGACGGCGACTGGTCGAACTCCTGGAGATATTTCGTGAGGATCGTCGACGTCGAGGAGACGTTCGTGCGCACGTCGACGAACCGCGCGTCGAAGGGCACGTCGGCCTCTAGGTGATCGATGTAGACGTCGATCTCGGTGTCGAAGTCGAACCCGTCGTCTGCGGACTTCGCGAGGTCGACCGCGGCGATCGTTCCGTACTCGGCGAGGTCGGGAGCCTCCGACCGCGCCACGAGATCGATCCCGAGGAGATTGACGAAGGCTCGGTTCTCTTGATGGCCGACGTCACCGGTGTACAGGATGTCCGCTTCGACGCCGAACGCGTCCGCAATGGCCTGTAGCGCGGTCGCGGACGCGATGGAGTCCGGTTCCGGGTTGTCGTGTGTCAGGATCGCCATCCGTCCGTCGCCCGCCTCGATGATCTCTGCGAGCTGGCGGGCCATGTACTCCAGTTCGCCGGTTTCGAGCGACTGGAGCGCGCTGTCTGCGATCACCGTCGAGGGGTTGATCACCACGTCAGCGCCGCGCTCGCGGAGTTCGTCCTCGCTCACCGGGTCGGACGCCCGAACGACCACGTAGTGGTCGCCGCCGGTGTCTCGTACCGCCGAGACCGCCGCCTTGTTCGCTTCGACGTCGCTTGCAAGGATCAACACGATGTCGCGGTCGGCCAGCTCGTCGACCACGTCGGGGTCGGCGATATCCTGTACGCGAGCGTTGAGATCCTGATCGCGGAGCGCCTCGACGCGGCTCTCGTCTCGATCGAGGATGAGCACGTCCTTGCCGCGACCCGTGAGTTCCTCCGCGACGGCGTGCCCGACGCTTCCACAGCCGAGGATGGCATACCGCGTCCGCGCCGATCCGGATGACCCACTCATTGGCGGTGTTTCCGCGGGACGACACTTAACGAGTGTGTTCTCTCTCACGCCGTACCGACCCGTTCACGTCGGTCGGTACGGCGGAGAACGCGGCGAAAATCGAGCGTCGCCGCCGGTGGCAATTCCGGGCTGTCGAGCCGCGTCCCGCGAGATACCCCACCGACGAATGAAAAGGCCTTTTACCGCGACTGCGATACGTTTCGATGAGGGCCGGTAGCTCAGTTAGGGAGAGCGACGGACTCTTAATCCGTCGGTCGCGTGTTCAAATCGCGCCCGGCCCGTACACTGAACCGCAGAGCGACAGCGATGCGGTGAAGGAACCGGACGGAAGCGATTTGAAGTAGAGAAGTCGCAGCGCGAGCGAAGCGAGCGCTCGTCTGATCGGAATGCGGGATTCGTGAGTAAACTTATGTTCTATTGGGTCATAGGTTATAGTACAGCAGGATGCCGGAGCACCACCCGATCGAGTTGAACCGCGCCGTCCCCGGTGGACGCGTGGAGATATTCGCGATCCGCGACGAGGAGTATCCGGACGGGTGGTTCTACCGGTTTCAGTACTACCATCCCGAGACCGGCGAACTACTCCGATACGACGACGCGCATGACGACGACGATCTCGGTTGGCATCACCGGCACGTTCGATTCGGCGACGACACGGAGATCGAGTTTCACGGGCTCGCGGCTCACGTGACTCGGTTCCTGAACGAAATCGCGACGCTGGCGGACACGGAGACCACCAATGACTGAACCCGACCACGGCGGCTGGCCCGACAAGTACAGTGACCCACGCGACCGGCCGCACCCCGATGTCCTTCGCATCACCGTCGAGTCGTTCGACGAGGCGTTCGAGGACACGCTCACCGCGGTCGACGCGGCCGCCGCCGGCGAACCACAGCCCGCGGTGGTGTCGTTCGCGACGGTCGGCGAGCTGCGGAAGATCCTCACCGACCGACGGATCGAACTACTCCAGACACTGATGGACACCGACGGCGCCGCCGAGAGCATCAGCGCGCTCGCGGAGGCGCTCGATCGCGACTACAGGACGGTCCACGACGATGTCACGCTGCTGACGGACTACGGGATCGTGTTCATCGTCGAGGACGACGACCGCTCGAAGCGTCCGTACCTCCCGTACGAACGCATCCGCCTCGATGTCGAACTTACCGTGAGCGACTCTGGTGAGGAGCCCGCAGCGGCGTGAGGTTCCACTCTCCTGCTGTTGTCGATATCTTCAGCCACACCCATGCCGGCAACCAGAAGATGGATCTCCCGACTCAATTGTCGTTGACTACTTCCTCGACGATCTCGCGTTCGTAGCGATCGACGAGCCCGGCGTCGAGCAACACCTTACAGCGCTTGGTGATTCGACCGGGGCTCACGGTACCTATAAATTCGAATCCTATCTCCCACGAAGTCGCTGCACCGTCGGAGGCTAACAGTTCGAAGATTCGATCGTCGAGTAGGATCATCCCATCTCGACCGACTCGCTTTCTGCGAGACACTTCCTCTCCGAGCGAAGCGTCCCGAATCGGAATCGCTCAGACATCCGCAGAGGAAGCGGCTCGGTCTGCGTGTGGGTCGTCAAGGTCGTCCGCGTCGGCGAGCCGGTACAGTCCGAGGAGCGCGCCGGCGACGACGACCGCGCCTTCGGCGCGAGCAGCGGCGTACACCCACTCGCGCGGTTCGACGTCGCCGGGGTTCCGAAACGCGACGCGGATCCACCCGCGGACGACGGGGCGCGGGGCGACGGTTTCGATCAGTCCGACGACTCCGGTCGCCAACAGCAGCAGGGCTTTCATAGCCGACCTTCGCCCGGTGTGACCAAAAGCGATGCGGCGGCTACGAGGAGTCGTCGGTCGTCGCGCCGTCGGTGTCGCCGACGGCCGCGGCGTACCGTCGGTAGACGCCGGCCGCCCACGACCGGATCGCGGGCGCGTCCGAACAGAGGAGCGCGGCGAGGCCGTCGCCGTCGAACAGTCCGACGACCGCACGCTCGCCGACGAGCAGCACCGCGATCGGCGAGTCGCCGTCGTGGACCGCCGCCTCGATCCCGTGGCGCGCGAGCGCGGAGCGGAGCACGGCCCCCGATCCGCCCGACAACCGCGCGGCGGCGGTCCCGGTGAACACGAGCCGAACCGTCTGTTCGGCGCCGGGTCCGTCGATCGCGTCGCGCAGCCGCCGGACCGTCGACATCTCGATCTGCGGGACGACGCCGACGATCGACGCCGAACCCGATCTCCCCTCGGCTGCGTCAGATTCGGAGTCGCCGCAGTCGTCGTCCAATCTCACCTCCGCGCCGCCGCTCGCGGCTGTCCCACCGCTCACGGCCGTCGAGAGGAGGTCCGCCGGGTCCGGGTCGCCATCCCGCTCTGCGACGACGACCTGACTGTCGTCGCTCCCCGCATCGGCGCTGTCGGCCACCCCGTCCGCGTCGACGGCGCGGTCGACGAGCGAGCGGAGAACGGCACCGGGGCCGCGATCTGTCATACGGCGGGTATCGTCCCCGCAGGGGTAAACCCAAGGGCCGTCGCGCCGAGGGAGCGATATGACCGAACGCGACGCGGACGGAGCGGCGGCGGTCGGCGACCTGCTCACCGAACGAGAGGAGACGCTAGCGGTCGCCGAATCGCTGACCGGCGGGCTCGTCGGGTCGCAGGTGACGGACGTTCCGGGCGCGAGCGCGTACTTCGACCGCGGGTTCGTCACGTACGCGTACGACGCGAAGCGCGAACTGCTCGGCGTGTCTCGCGAGTCGCTCGACGCGGAGGGCGCGGTGAGTGCGGCCGTGGCGGAGGAGATGGCGGCCGGCGCACGCGACCGCGCCGGGACGACGTGGGCGGTGTCGACGACCGGCGTCGCCGGACCGGGCGGCGGAACCGCGGAGAAGCCGGTCGGACTGGTGTACGTCGGCGTCGCGCACGCCGCGCCGTGGGGGACCGAGGCCTCGTTCGTCCGGAGCGAGCGCTTTCAGTTCGACGGCGACCGCGCCGCGGTGAAACGGCAGTCGGCAGACGCGGCCCTAGACGTGCTCGTCCGCGTGATCCGCGAGACCGAAAGCGGGAGGTAGCGGGGCGAGTCACGGGCGAGAGTGCTCGTCACGGCTCGCGAGCGTTTATCTAGTCACCCCGTGTACACGAAGTATGATCGACCGCGTGCTGGTGCCGATGGACGACTCCGAGCTGTCCGAGCGGGCGCTACGGTACGCGCTCGACGTTCACGAGGGCGCGCAGATAACCGTCTTACACGTCGTGGGCGAGCCCTCGCGGATGATGGGGGCGGCGACGGGAATCGCCCTCGCCGACAACAGCGAGGAGACGATTCGCGAACTCGCGGCAGACGTGCTGGACCGCGCTCGCGAGATCGCGGACGAGTACGACGTGACCGTCGACGGGGAGATCGAGGTCGGTCCGCCGGCACGGCGAATTCTCGACCGGGCCGAGTCGTTCGACGCGATCGTGATGGGGACGCACGGCGGGTCGCTCGCCGATAGGCTGCTCGTCGGCAACGTGGCTCAGACGGTTTTCCGCCGATCGCCGGTCCCGGTGACCGTCGTGCGCTGACGCGAACGGCGAGGGTCACTCGATGTACGCGTGGCCGACGACGGCGACGAGCAGCGCGGCGACGACGATCCACGACAGCGGTTCGACCGCGAGCAGCCGGATCGGACGGGCGACCGACTCGTCGAATCCGAACAGCACGCCGGCCGCCAGCGCGGCCGCTAGCACGAGCGCGGCGACGACGCCGGCGACGCCGAGGAGCGCTGAATCGGTCGAGTCCATACGATCGGGTGCGTTCGGAGACCAGATAAATGGATCAGCGCGTCGGGCCGTCGGTTCGATCGTCGGGATCGGAACGGGCACCTTTTCACGCGAGCGCCGCGTACTCGGCGTATGGAAACGATCGAACGCGGGTCAGCGGGACCGTCCCGCGTCGCGATCGTCGGCGGGATCCACGGCGACGAGCCCGCGGGCGAGCGGATCGTCAGGCGACTCGCTGCGACGCTCGACGAGGAGGGAACGGGAACCGGTAGCGTCCGACTAATCGTCGCCAACGACCCGGCGCTGGCGGCCGGGACGCGCTACACGGACACGGACCTGAACCGAGCGTTCCCGGGCGACCGCGAGAGCGACGAGTACGAGCGCGCGCTCGCGCCCCGGCTCGCGGCGGCGCTCGACGGAATGGACGCGGTGCTCGCGCTCCACACCTCACACAGCGCTCCGCCGCCGTTCGCGATCTACAGCGAGTTGACGCCGTCGGTGCGCCGGAGCGTGACCGGTATGCCGATCGAGTACGTCCTCGACTCGGGGAACCTCCGGTCGACCACGCTCGACTCCGTCGTCCCGCACGCCGTCTCGATCGAGGTCGGACGACAGGGGAGCGAGGACGCCGTCGAGTTCGGCTACGATGCCTGTCTCGCGTTCCTGCGAGCACACGGCGCGCTCGACGACGAGCCACCGACGTTCACGGAGACGACGGTCGTGGCTGGTGACGAGGAGGTTCCGAAAGGCGGCGGCGAGCCGCACGTCCATTTCGCGAACTTCGAGTCGATCCCCCGCGGTGCCGTGTTCGCGGAGGACGACGTGTACACGCACCGCGTCGACGAGGAGGGGATCGTTCCAATTCTCGCGAGCGAACGCGGATACGAGGAGATATTCGGCATCTACGGTCGCGTCCAAGGTACTATATTACCGCCGGGATCCGTAGACGATCGGGGGCAAATCGGGGATCCGGCGGCCGGATCGGAGGGGGAAACGAGCGGAGGAGAACTAAGCACAGACGAACCGAAAGGCGACCGGTCGGTCTGAGACGGGAGAGTCCGGATTTACTTCGCGGTCGGCGTCACGTCGCCGACGGCGTCCATCACCTGCATCGCGGCGCTCGCGGCGAGGCCACGCGCGACCTCGTCGGTGTCGGCGTCGGCGATCCCGGCGTCCAGATCGTCGGGATCGGGCGTGAACCCGGCCGAGACCGGGTGGCCGGCCGGCGGGTTGACGGCGACGGTCGCCTGCGGTCCGTTCGACCCGACGGACAGCTCGGAGCCGACGGCGTAGCTGTTCGGGAGATACGACTCGGTTCGCGAGACGATTCCGGCTACCGCGCGCCGGAGACGCCGTTCTTGGTCGGGGGTGAGGTCGACGGCCGCGGGTTCGCCCGCGTTCGTCACGCCCGGTGCCCCGGCATACGGGTTGTTGCCGTTCATCGAAGACACACCGAGTACGCGGAGCCCACTCAAAAAGGCGTCGGCGACGCTAGCCGTAGATCCGCTCGGTCGCGATCGCGGCCCCCTCGTCTAGGGCCTCCAGCTTCGCCCACGCGATCTCAGGATCGACCATGCCGATCCCGGCCTGCGTCCCGAACCCGCAGTCGGGCGCGGCGACCAGCGGCGTTCCGTCAGCGACCGCGTCGGCGACGCGTTCCAACCGGTCCGCGATCGTCTCCGGGTGGTCGATGATGTTCGTCTTCACGTCGACGACACCGGGGATCAGCGTCCAGCCGTCCGGAACCGGGTGCTCGGCGAACGCGCGGTACTCGTGCTGGTGGCGGGGGTTCGCCTGCTCGACGCTGAGTCCGGAGATGTCGGCCTCGTAGATCTCCGGGAGCATGTCCGCCAGATCCGTGTCGAGGTGGTGAGGGCCCTCGTAGCTTCCCCAGCAGGTGTGGAGCCGGACCTGCTCTTCGGGGATCCCCGAGAGCGCCTCGTTGAGCGCCTGTACGTGGAGTCGCGTGGCCCCCTTGACCTCCGCGAGCGGCTCGTCGGCGTACGCCGCCGTGTGGCCGACCGTCAGGAGTTCCGGCGCGTCGATCTGAAGCGTGAATCCCGCGTCGGCGACGGTCTCGTACTCCTCGGCCATGGCGTCGGCGACGGCGAAGAGGTACTCCTCGTAGTCGCCGTAGTGGTCGTCGACGTGCGTGGCGGTGACGACGCTCGGAGACGCCGCTGTGACGAACGTGTCCGCGAAGTCCGCGCCGGCCGCGTCGAGCGCGTCGCGGAACGCTGCCAGTTCGGCCTCGGCCTCGTCGCGGCCGGTGTATTCGACGGGACCGGTCACGACTGGGTGTTCGGAGAGGTCGATGACGTCGGTCTTGAACGTCTCCTCGGCGTAGCTCGGGAACTCCTGGAGGTCCGCCCACAGCTCCTGTTCGCGTGTCCCCTCGATGCCGCTGAGCCGGTCTGCGACGTACCAATTGAACGAGACGCGCGACTGTTCGCCGTTGTTGGCGACGTCGACGCCCGCTTCGGCCTGTCGGTCGACCACGTCACGCGTGGCGTCCGCGACGGTCGCGTCCCAGTCGTCCTCATCGACGGGGTCGCCGCCCTGTCGCTTCGTGAGGAGATCGAGGAGTTCGGGCGGCCGCGGGAGGCTGCCGATGTGCGTCGTCTGAATCTGGTTGGCCGTCATCGGTACTCGCCTCTCGCCGCTCGCGTCGCCTAAAGGTCGCGAAACGAACAATCTGGTCCGGTTCGCTCCAGTCGGCCCGGTTCGATCCAGCCGGTCCGGTTCGCTCCCACTCGTTCGTCGCCGAGCGGTCGAAGTTACTCGTCTGTCGCAGAGAGAATCGGCTCCGACTCGCCGTACGCGGCGATCACGACGGCCGTGGTGTACCGGTTCGGCTCGGCGGCCGCGCTCTCGACGTGGAACTCTCGGTCCGGCAGGTCCCAGTCGCGGAGGTCGCCGCCCGCGTCCAGTCCCGACCTGATCCGCGTGCGAACGTCCTCGCTGTCCTCGCCGGTCACCTCGTAAAAGAGCCCGGGACCGGGGCCGGTCGCCCACCCGAGACCGGCCGCCACGTCGGGGTGACGACGGGGCGCGCGCTTCGACTCCGCGTCCTCCGCGCCGGCGCGGCCGCCCTCCCGGAAGTCGACCTCGTCTTTCGGCCCCACTGTCCGCCGGGCCTCCACGACGGTGAGGCGGTTGCCGGCGGGACCGAGATCCGGTGCCTCCTCGACCGCGACGACGGTCGCCTCCGCGGGAACGACGGATGAGACGGCGACGAGGTTGTAGTTGTGGAGGTTAGCGTCCGCGAGCGCGGCGTCGTAGGAGGCCATCGCCGTGTCGGCGACGCCGACGCCGCCGGCGACGTGGATGGTGTTCATCGGTCCCTGATCGACCGCCGGACCGCTAAGGGGTTACGGAGTTCGTGTCGACGGTGACTTCCGGATCGAATCTCCGGACGACGCCGCCGATCCGATCGTTCGTCAGATCGACTGAAACAGCCGATTATATGTTTTAAACAATAATAGGGCACTATCTATGTATATCGGCATCATTTGGAATAATATGAGGCCAGAGTGCAACACAGGTGGCGAAGAACTGTACGAGTGTTTTGATTGCGGGTTCCGGTGTGAGTCCGGCGGGACGTGTCCGACGTGCGACGGCGAACTGCGTCACTTGGGGCGGTCGCGCGACCTGTGAGCCGTTCGGGTCACGCGTCCCCTGCCGTGTCGTCCGTCGAGTCATCGCTCACACTCTTATCGTCGGTCGCCGCGCCGTCCGTCGATGCTTCGTCCGTCTCCGCTCCGTCCGTCGCCTCGCCGTCTCCGGTCGCCTCGTAGCCGGGTAGCGACAGGACGTTCTCGCGCCCCAGCCGGAATCCGTCGAGGTCGTCGGCGTCGCGGAGACCGGTCACGACCTGACTGGTCTTGGCCGCCGTCCAGTCGAGTTCCTCGACGACCTGCTTTTGTTTCATTCGGCCGCCGTTGGCCTCGAGGAGCCGAAGCACCTGCTCTTCGTTACTCAACAGCTCCTCGTCGACCGGGGGCGCGTCGGCAGCGCCGTCGGACCCACTGGAGTCGTCTGACTCGCGGTCCGGTTCGGCTGACTCGGGCGCGTCCGCCGGAGCAGTCGAATCGATCGGCCCGTCGCGTTCGGCCGCGGATCCGGGCGTTTCGTCGTCGTCGCCGCGACCGAGCACGGCGAAGTCACCGCCGAAGCGACTGCGCCGCGCGAGAAGCGCTGCGGCGACCGCGACGAGGACGACGACAGCGAGGACACCGAGGAGCGGTAAGAGGCCCGTACCGCCCGCGATTCCGGTCGGTTCGAGCGAGACGCGAGGCTCGCCCTCGGTGAAGTCCCTCGGCCCCTGCCAGACGACGGATCCGTCGCGGGTCTCCGTGGGCGCGGGCGTGGTTTCGACCGCGCGATACTCCTCCGGCCACGAGACGACGAACGAGGACCCGTCGTCGAGGAACAACTCGTCGACGGCGTCGCCGACGACGATCCGATCGCCGTCGACGGCCGCGAAGTTCCGCCACTCGAACCGGTAGGTGAGAACGCCGTACGACTGCGGGAGTTCGCGCCGCTCGGCGGTCACGGTGACGTTCGAAACCGCCATGTCGCGACCGGTCGCGCTCTCGGCGGCGGCGGCGGTCGAGGCCATCCGTTCGCTGAACCGATCGGTGTACGCGGTCGTGTTCGACTCGACGTCCGTGCGGAGTTCGGTGAACGCCTGCTCCTCTTCGTCGGTCGTCAGCCGCACGCGATACTGGACCTCCCAAGTCGCGTTGCCGTCGGCGTCGACCGTCGCCTCGATCAGAACGTCGTCCGGATCGACCTCCGTCTGCTCGAATCCGACGGGTGCGACGCCGGACGTGCCAGCGGCGTCTCCGGGCACGCCCGCGGTACCGCTCGCCGCGACCCCGAGGGCGACGACGACTGCGGCGAAAACGAGAAGCGGGGCCGTTCGCTGCATAGAGAGGAACTCAGGCGGGGCGAATAAATTGTTTCTCATCTGGGCGGCTTCGACTGCCGGTCACGAGCCCGTGGATCGACGGGACGACCGCCGTCGGACGCGGAAGCAATCCGGTCACGCCGCGGCGACGTAGCTCCACGCGTTCCGGAGGTGAGACCCGGCAGCGGCGACGGCTCCGACGGCTGGTCTGTTTCCGCCAGACGCCCCGTCGCCGCCGGGGCTGGCACCGCCGCCTGCGGTTCCGCCCGAGGTAGCGTCGCCGGGACTTGCTTCGCCATCCGTCCCGTCCGAGTTACCGTTTCCGGGGGTACTGTCGCGTTCTGCGCCGTCGTTTCCGGGGGCGTCACCATCCCCCGGTTCGTCGTCTGTGGACCCGTTCCGCGAGTGACCGTTCGCCCCGTCCGAGTCGGAAGAGCGACCGGAGGAGTCAGTGACCGACACGTTCGTCGGTGCGGACGCGCCGTTCGAGACCGAACCGCGCGCGCCTCCGCTCGTGTTCGCCGGGCCACTGGCGGGTGGACCGGCGCCGGTCGCGCTCGTCCCGTTTCCACCGCCGACGGTACCGCTCTCGTTGGCTGGACCGGCGGCGGTAGTGGGTCGGCCGGTGTCCGATCGATCGGCTGCTCCGGGGCGCTCCCGGTCGCTGTCGCTGCCGTTAGCGATCCGGTCCGGGGGGCCGCGACGGTCGGGCGGTCCGCGTCGATCCGCGGCGAGGGGGCTTCCCGTCTCGTTGCCGGCGATTCCGCGGGCGATCGCGGCGACCTCCGGACCGCTCAGGTCGCTCGCCCGCTCGCGAACCGCGTTCACCCGCTCCTCGTCGAGGCCGCGCTGAGCCCGAGCCGACGCGGGGAGGCTCTCGGCGACGTCGGCGCTCCGGTTGGTCTCTCGTCGCGCGCTCTCAGCCCGAGCGCTCGTCTCGGCCATCCGCGCGGCGAACGCTCCCTGGCTCAGTTCGCCGGCGTCGCGGCGCTCTCGAAGCTCCCGCTGGCGGCTCTCGATTGCCGCGAGGCGCTCTTCGGTCCGGTTCAGCCGCTCGGCGACGATCGCGGCTCGTTCGGCGTCGGAGTCGGTCCGATCGAGTGCGACCTCGAACGATCGGGACGCCACCTCGCCGTCGATCTCGGCCTGCTGAACACCGACCACGCCCGAGAAGCGCTCACCGGGGCTGACGTCTGCGGCGGCGTCGCTCTCGGCACCCGATCCGGCCGCCGTCTCGTTCGTGTCCGTCGTTGCGTCGTCTCCGCCACCCGTCTCGGTCGTTCCCGGGTCGTCTTGGGCAACGGCGACGCCGACCGGTCCGGCCGCTGCCACGCCGATCAGTCCGACGACCGCGACGGCGACGACGACGGCGACGACTGGTGCGGTCCCTCGATTCATCACCTGCCGGTACGCGGCGGATCCGTATATAAACACTACTCCGTTAAGTCGGATAAACGCGGATTAAGACGGTGGGGTTCGGGCGTGCGGTCACCGAGATGTGAGGTTCGTCTTAGTACGACTTCGCGAAGTACGCCGTCCGCTCGGCGTCGTCGCCACAGATCGCGCAGGTCTCGTCGTGGTCGCCGTTGACGAGCGGGTCGTCGTCCTCGAAGGGAACCATCACGATCTCGGCGGCCATCGGCTCTTTGATCGGCTCCTCGCAGTCTTCGTCGCCGCACCACGGGGTCTTCACGTACCCGCCGTGTTGACCGAGCGTGCCGAGTATCTCGGCGCGGTCGTCCGCCTCGCGCACCGCGCCGTCGAGCGTCTCCTCGGCGGCCGCGTACAGCTTCGCGTAGATCGTCTCGAAGTGGTCGCGGACGGTCTCCGCGACGTCGATCCGATCTTCGACGACGCTCTCGCCGTCGGGGCGGTGGACGAGCGTGAGCTCGTCGTCTTCGACCTCGTGGGGGCCGATCTCGATCCGAAGCGGGACGCCGTTCAGCTCGTGTTCGTTGAACTTGAACCCGGGGTTGCGCTCGTCGCGGTCGTCGAGTTCGACGCGGACGCCCGCGTCGTCGAGGTCGTCGACCACGCCTTCGGCGTACGCCAGCACCTCGTCTTTGGTGTCCTCCTGCCAGATCGGGACGACGACGACCTGCTCTGGCGCGACCGTCGGGGGAACGACGAGCCCCTGCTCGTCGGAGTGAGTCATGATAAGCGCGCCGAGTGCGCGCCACGAGAGTCCCCACGAGGTGGTGTGGGCGGTTCTCTTCTCTTCCGTATCGTCCGAGTACGTGATGTCGAACGCCTCCGCGAACGACTGCCCGAGGTGGTGTGAGGTCGCGCCCTGAACGGATTTGCCGTCCGGCATCAGCGCCTCGACGGTCGTCGTCGTGTCCGCGCCGGGGAACTTGTCGTGGGCGGGCTTTTGTCCCTTCAATACCGGAATCGCCAGTAGGTCCTCGTAGACGGACTCGTACTGGTCGAGCCGCGTCATCGTCTCGTCCCACGCGTCCTCGCGGGTCGCGTGCGCGGTGTGACCCTCCTGCCAGAGGAACTCCTTCGTGCGGAAGAACGGCTTCGTCTCCGTGGCCTCCCAGCGCACGACCGAGCACCACTGGTTCACGCGCAGCGGGAGGTCGCGGTGGCTCCGGACCCACTGACTGATGTACGGGGTGATGATCGACTCGGAGGTCGGACGGACGGCGAGGCGCTCTTCAAGCTCGTTGGTGCCGGCTTCGGTCACCCACGCGACCTCGGGGTCGAACCCCTCGACGATGTCCTTCTCGCGTTCGAGGTAGGACTCGGGGATGAACAGGGGGAAGTAGGCGTTCTGGACGCCGGTCTCTTTGAATTTCGCGTCGAGGAAGCCCTGTAGTCGCTCCCAGAGGGCGTACGCTCGCGGGCGGGTGACGATGAACCCGCTCATCCCATCGGGGCCGTAGTCGGCGAGCCCCGCCTTCTGTACGACCTCGGCGTACCACTCGCCGGTGTTGTGTGACTTGGACTCGGTGATCCCGAGCTCCTGATCGTCGTCGCTCATTACGCACAGAGGGGGCGGTCGCGGGCTTAAAACGTCCGAAGCCGACCGGCCGACCGCGGCGCGGCTGACGGCGGCGGAGCCGTGACGAGCAAGGACGAGAATCACGTCGAGCGAGGCTGCGGCGACCCGTTCCATATCGCCGGAAACGGAGAAACGTTAACCCCGTTCGGCGACCTACCACCGAGCATGGACCTGTCGGGGCTGCGTCGGTACACGCCGGGGACGATCGCCGGAGCGCGCCGCGAGGCGGCCGTGCTGGCTCCGGTCATCGCGCGGGACGAGCCCCACCTGCTTTTCACCAAGCGCGCCGACCACCTCGGCGAGCACCCCGGGCAGATGAGCTTTCCCGGGGGCGGCCGCGAGCCGTTCGACCGGACGCTGACCGACACCGCGCTGCGCGAGGCGAACGAGGAGGTCGGAATGCGTCCCGAGGAAGTCGACGTGCTGGGGCGGATCGACGACACGCGCACGTCGAGTGAGTATCGAATTCGACCGTTCGTCGGCGTCGCGCCCGACCGCGAGTACGTCCCCGACGAGTCGGAGGTCGCGGAGGTGGTCGTCCTCCCCGTGAGCGGACTGACCGACCCCGCGAACTACGAGTCGGAGCGGCGCGACCACCCGACGTACGGCCGACACCGAATCCACTTCTTCCACGTCGACGGCTACACGGTGTGGGGCGCGACCGGTCGAATGGTCGTCCAACTGTTAGAGCGGACCACGGACTGGCGCGCGCCCGAGGAGGTCGACCGCGTGGTCGAACCGGACGCCGAACTCCCGGTCTGAGAGCGAATAGGGCCTGCCGTCGCGGTGAGTGTCGCCGTCGCGGTGAATGTCGCCGTCACGGTGAGTGCCGCCGTCGAGGTGAATGTCGCCGTCACGGTGAGTGCCGCCGTCGCGGTGAATGTCGCCGTCACGGTGAGTGCCGCCGTTCGCAGACGCTGCTACGCGTCCTTTTCGCGGAGCGTCCCGCCGCCCAGTCCCTCCCACGCGACGCGGTAGCCGAGCCGCGAGAGGGCAGCGCTCGCGTCGTCGATGCCGTGGTCGTCAAGGACCGCTTCCGCGGCCGACAGCGCCATCCCCGCGTCGATCTCGTCTGCCACCTCTTCGAGTACCGCGGGACGCACCAGCGTCCGCCCCACGAGTTCGTGGTCGGGGAAGGACTTGTCCGCGATCGCCTCGACGCCGACGCCCCGGTCGGCCGCCAGATCGGCCAGTCGGATCGCGTCGGCATCGGGCGAGAGGGCGTCGGGGAGGTCGGCGGCGGCGGCGGCGACGAACTCGGCCTCGTACTCGCGGAGCACGTCGACCACGTCCTTCACGCGAACGGTCCCGGAGTAGGTGACCACGCGGTGGTCGCGCGCGGCGATCGCCTCGCCGACGCCGAGGCTCTCGTCGACGGCGACGAGCAGATCCACGTCCTCGACGTCCGCGAGCTGGCCGAGCTTCTTTTCGACGTACTCGGGCGTCCAAAACCCCATCACCTCGAAAAACAATCGAAAATCGGCGTGGTCGTAGTCGAACGCGAAGTCCGGGATCATGACGCTCGTGCCGGTTTCTAACGGTTCCGGCTCGCGCACGAGCGTCCAGTCGAGGTCGAGCGCGCGGAACCGGCCGGCGAAGTCGGCCTCGACGCCGCTGTCGAAGTCGGGCTCTGCGACCGGCTCGACGCCGGGAACGGTCACGTCGTCCGCGTCGAGCCGCAGCGTGCGCTCGCGGCCGCGGTCGTCAATCGTCGCCTCCAGTTCCCACTCCGCGGCCCCGGCGACGGTGCGGAGCAGCCGCGCGAACGAGGTGCCGTACCGCCGCGTGCGCGAGAAGAGCGCGTCGGGTCCGGTGACGACCAGCTCTCGCCCCTGCGGGGTCCGTTCCACCTCGTACATCAGCCGCAGGCGTTTGACCGCCGAGACGAGCCGCTTCGGGTCGTTCGACCGGATTCGGACCTCGGTGGCGTCGAAAAGCGCCGTCTGCGCCAGAGAGAGGTCGTACTGCTCCAGCAGCGCATCGGGGTCCCAGCGCACGTCGGCGTCGACGAGGATCTCGTTGCCGTCGCGGTCGGCGTACAGCGACGCCTCCACGTCCTCGGGATCGATCCCGAGGGCGTCGGCGGCGCGGTCGATCGCCGTCTCGCGCTCCGCCTCGCTCGCGACGCCGACCGCCTCCGCGGCCTCGAACGTCGCCCGCCGGACGCGACGCGGGGGAACCGGTGCACGCGTCTCGAAGGTGCAGGCGCGTTCGACGAGCGCCGCGAGCCCGCGGACGAGCTTGAAGTCGCCGCCGGTCTCCGCGGCGTCGGCCTCTAACGCCTCCAGCGCGTCGTCGAGGTCGCCGCGGCGCTCGCCGACGTGCGCCTCGAACGTCCCGAGCACGCGCGCGGCGAGCGGCCGGTGTTCGCGGGCGGTAAAGCGCGGCCGGTAGCCGCCGCCGGCCCGCGAGACGCGCAGGAGGTCCTTCCGGAGCACGTGGCCGAATACGCGAGGAGTCGTCTAAAACCGGGCGGTTCTCTCGGTGCGACACCCTTAACTCCGAAACCCGTCGATCAGCGCGTAATGAGTACCGACGCGGCGAGTGAGGGCGACGACACCGGGGGCGACGGCGACGAACCGGAGGCGTTCGTCCGCGCCTGCGAACACCTCGTCGACCGCATCCTCGCCGGCGAGATCGACCGCGACGACCTGGAGTCCGCCAAGCTCGACGCCTGCTCGCGGTTCTCCTCGCCGAAGGTCCCGAAGAACACCGCGATCCTCGACCACGCGCCGCCGGAGGCCCGCGACGACGTGATCGAGGTCGTCCAGCGCAAACCGGTGCGGACCGCCTCGGGCGTCTCGCCCGTGGCGATCATGACCTCGCCGGAGCTGTGTCCCCACGGGAAGTGCCTCTACTGTCCCGGCGGCCCCGCCTCGGAGTTCTCCTCGGCGCAGTCGTACACCGGTCACGAGCCCGCCGCCGCCCGCGGCGAGCAGAACGACTACGACCCGTACGGGCAGGTCACCCTCCGGCTTGAGCAGCTCCGGAAGATCGGCCACCCGGTCGACAAGGTCGAGCTCATCCTGATGGGCGGGACGATGACGGCACGCTCGCACGACTACCAGGAGTGGTTCGTGAAGCGTGCGCTGCAGGCGATGAACGACTATGATCTGGACACAGAACCGGAGCCCGCCGAAGGCGAGTCGTTCGCACCCGACCCCGAGGAGACCGAGTTCGAGTACCTCGAAGACGTGATCGCGGAAAACGAGACGAACGCGATCCGCAACATCGGCACCACCTTCGAGACGAAGCCCGACTGGTGTGACCCCGAACAGATCGACCGCATGCTCGATCTCGGCGGGACGAAAGTCGAGGTGGGCGTCCAGACCACCTACGAGCGGATCAACCGCGAGATGCACCGCGGCCACGGCAACGAGGCCTCCCGCAACGCGAACCGCCGGCTGCGCGACGCCGCGTTCAAGGTCGGCTTCCACATGATGCCGGGCCAGCCGGGGATGACGACGGAGATGTGCGTCGAGGACTTCCGGCAGCTGTTCGAGGATCCGGCGTGGCGGCCCGACTACCTGAAGATCTACCCGACGCTCGTCGTCGAGGGGACCCGCGTGTACGACCGCTGGCGTCGCGACGACTTCGAGCCGCTCTCGAACGAGGAGGCCGCGGACATCGTCGCCGAGGCCATGGACTGCATCCCCAAGTACACCCGTCTCCAGCGCGTCCAGCGCGACATCCCCGCGGACTTCATCGAGGGCGGCGTCTGGAAGTCGAACCTCCGGCAGCTCGCGAGCCAGCGCGCCGAAGAGAAGGGGATCGTCCAGCGGGACATCCGCGCCCGCGAGGTCGGCCACAACGACGCCGATCCCGATCCCGACGACGTCGAACTCGACGTGATGACCTACGAGGCCGGCGGCGGAACGGAGCACTTCATCTCTTTCGAGGACCCCGTCCGCGACCTGCTCGTCGGCTTCTGTCGGCTGCGGTTCCCCTCATTTTCGCCCGACCAGCCCGGCGCGCCGGGAACCGAGAGCGACGCGGTCCGACCCGAACTCGACGACGCCGCCCTGCTCCGCGAGCTGCACGTGTACGGGAGCGAAGTCGCCATCGGCGGCGACGGCGACTGGCAACACAAGGGGTACGGAAAACGCCTCTTAGAGCGCGCCGAGGAACTCGCTCGCGACGCGGGATACCGGAAACTCGCGATCATATCCGGGATCGGCGCGCGCGAGTACTACCGGAGTAAGCTCGGCTACCACCAAGACGGACCGTACGTCTCGAAGCGGCTGTGACGCCTCGATCCCATCGAGGCAGGTGGGTCGGGCGCCCCCATCGTTCCTCGTTTCTGCACCGAGGTGTCGGGTGTCGGGCGTCCGGCGGGTCCGACGTGACCAGTATTATCTCTCTGGCTCTGTTGAAATCCTCAACAGGTAATGTATTCTGCCCCGGCTGCGGTCAATACAGGTCCTAGAAGCAGCTCATTGCGAAGACAAAATTGGGGCGACTTCTGTCTCAGTCACTGGTGATCGTTAGATCAAACCGTGCTTGGACTTCATCACTATGCTGATTTTTTCGCCAGACTGTAACTCCATACTGGTACTCGCCGGGTTCCACGGAATCGGAAATGGCAATGGGGGCCTCGACAGTTACGTCGGTACGTGACGACCAGAACCATTGAGGTGGATCTGAGTCACCTCCAGAATCCGGCGGCGGTGTCACATCAATTTCAGATCGAGTTGTCACGATCGTTATCCCTTCTGGCGCTGGTTGAAACGAAAATCCGCCAATATCAGTCACCTCTATGGTGATCATTGATTTCTCACCGGGTGAAAGTGTCAATTCCTCCCCGTCAATAGTCGGATTCCATGGCAACAATCCAGTACAGCCGGCTGAGATGATTGCGCCACCAACTAGAGGGCCAGAAACGAATTTTCTTCGGTCCATACTATCTGATTCTGATCGAATCGGAGTAATTCTTTGGGCGTCTTGACATTTCTCGGCTCTGTTGAGATCCTATTCTTCAGACAGATTCTCACCTGAAACAGCCGGTCGATGTGGGCTGCGTATTGACTACCAACAGCACGGCCAGTTCAAGGAGGTGAGCTGATGGGTACTGCGGAAAACAATTTCCCGTTGTGACCCCTACGTTCTAAAGATGGTTTCCAAGGAACTCGACAACGTAGATAAAGCCATACTGTACCTTCTTCAGCAGGATGCCCGACGTAATACGACCGAGGACATGGCTGAGAAAGTCGGTGTTTCGTCCAGTACGGTTGCTAATCGAATCAACAGTCTTGAGGAGCGTGGTGTCATTCTCAGTTATCATCCCATCATCAAGTACAGTGAAACGGGGTTAGGTCACCACCTCCTCGTGACCGCGACAGTTCCCCTACAGGACCGAGAGAAGATGTTAGACGACATCATGGAGATGTCCGGCGTCATAAGCATCCGTGAGCTATTGACGAACAATGAAAACTTGTCAATGGAAGTCGTGGGCCGGACGTCTGAAGACATTGAGGATACTCTTGAAGCGTTGGATGCACTCGGCGTCGATATTGAACGGATGGAGATGATGAAGCAGGAACGAACCAACCCGTACAACCACTTCGGGGAAGAGTTTACGAATGAGGCAGACACTGGATAATTTCCAGCCCCTCTTAAGTCGCTTTAGAAATTATCAAATACCCAATAGGTTCAAGAGGGGTGAGTGTCTATAGTGGTCTATGGTCCAATCAAAGGCTGCAACGGCGCACGCCGATAATGTAACCTATGAAGTAGTTAAACGAGTATCCGAAGTAGAGGACGTTGACCCTCTCGAAGTTACTCCCCCGCTCAATGAAGTAATCGACCCCGACGCCTTGGAGAGCTTATTTGCCAAGGACCGAGGACTTGGGAAGGTTATTTTCAATTACGCCGGCTACGAGGTGAGTGTTTTCTCTGATGGGTATGTTTCGGTCAAATCGCGCGATACTTGACATCCTCCCGCGCCTGAAGACGCGGGAATCCCACGGTACCGTACCGCTGGATTGGGATATTACGGTTTGCAGTCTACCACTTGTTCCTGCGGTTGGAATCCGCTGGACAAGTCATACAGGTAGACGTCAGGCTGTGCCAACCAGCCGGTACTCCTATCCCCGGACAACTGTCCAGAAGACTCGGAGTTACTTTGGTTCATGTCGAGACGGATGTTCTCCGCCCGGTTCACATCAGCGTTGAACGCCGCATCACACGTCTCGCACACGTACAGACCGCGTTCGACGCGCTGGCTGTCATCTTCCCTACCACAGACGCAACACGTCTTGCTCGTGTCGCGCTCTGAAACTTCCACAACTTCGATGCCCTCGATCTTGGCCTTGTATTCGAGGATATCGGTGAAGCGGTCGAACGCCCACCCGTGCAGGTCGAGGTTGCCGTGCTTTCCCCAGTTTTTCGCTTGGCCATCTTCATCCTCGCGGACGCCCTCTAAATCGCCGACATTGAGACGACCAACACCCCGCTCGACACAGTTCTCGACGATATGCTTAGCGAGACCATGAAAGAAGTGGGTGCGGCGCTCCGACCACTTCGCGTGTAGACGAGTGGCTTCTTCGCCACCCGAGTCGTCGCACTTGGCGATCTCTTTTGGAAAGTAGTAGCCGTCCTGTTTCAAGCGATTGCCGGGATACAGGTCGGCTTCCTCGGTACTGTACGCAACTGCTGCGAAGTTACAGATACCGAGGTCGATTCCCGCTGTCTCGGTGCCAGGGGCGTCGGGTGTCTCAACTTCGTCTTTGCAGACGAGGTGTAGTTCCCACCGGCCTTTTGAGTTGTCGTAGACGGCACGAACCTGTTGCAGGTTCTCGACCGTGACGCCGGGGCGGGTTTCGTATTCGACAAGGATGTATTCCCACGCTTTCGGGTGGTCCTTGTGATTCGCGCCCTTCGAGAGCCTGACTCGGTTGTTCTTCGAATCGTGTTTGATGCCGTTTTGCTTCCACGTCACCGTCGAACGCGGGTGTTCTTCGTGAACGCGGTTGCCGTGGTCGTCGTAGTAGTTTTCCTTGCGGTAGCCGGGCGGATTCGCCCGATTGTCAGACTTCCTCTTTTCGTACCACGAGTTGAAGGCTTCAGCGAGTTCCTCCAGAACGCGCTGACTGGACTGCGAATGCAGTCCCTTGTAGTTGGTGTGACCTTTCAACTCGTCTTTGAGAGAGCCGTGATCGGGTATCTCACCCGTCTCCTCCCAGACTTGCCGGGTGTGGTAGTTAGCGACGTTCCAGAGTTTACTGGCACTCCACCCGTGGCGGTCAAGCGACCCCTCTACCTGACTGTGGTTGAGGATTTTCGCTTTGTGGGTGCGGTGGACTTCCAATATTCTGAAACGACTGTATAATCATTTATACTCGTATTTCATTAAAAGGTCCGGGTTGAGAACGGTGGAATATCCGACCCTGCCATCGATGGTGGATTGTGGAGGCGTTGTCGGATTCATCCTGACTCTAAAGGGTCAGGTATTCACCTCGATTTTGTATAACACTTTGTTGTATACACGTTCTGTACTGACCGCAATCGCGTCAAAATATATCACTTGCGAAGGATTTCAACAGAGCCATCTCTCTGTAGCCTCTCACTCGGGCATGGACGACGGCTGGATTCCCGACGAAGACTGGCGGACGATCGTCGCGAACGTCCCGATCGTCTCGGTCGACCTCGTCATTCGACGCGAGGGCGGCGTGCTCCTCGGCCGGCGGACGAACGAGCCCGTGAAAGGCCACTGGTTCGTGCCGGGCGGTCGCGTGCGGAAAGGCGAGACGCGCCGCGAGGCGGTCCACCGAGTCGCGAGCGAGGAACTCGGGATCGACGTCGAGATCGTCGAGTCGCTCGGGGCGTTCGAACATCAGTACGAGACTGCAGATGTCGACGGCGTCGACTCGAAGCACTACCTCGCGAACGGGTACGTCGTCGACGTCGTAGGGGGAGTTGGTACCGACGGCGTCAACGACAATGACGCACTGACGGCGGACGACCAACACGACGCATTCCGCGTGTTCCGGTCGCTGCCGGAGCCATGTCACGAGTACGTCCGCGCCTATGTCGAGGCCGCCGCGACCGTGGACGCGTGGTCGGTGTAGCCGTCGTCGAGGCGGACCCGAACCTCGGAACGCGACAGCGGGACAGCGTCGCGACGTGGAACCATCGAGACAGACGAAACGTACTCACCCTCGGTCCCCGCGATCTCCGCACGGTGACACGCGAAGGGAGTGCCTGCGGAAAGACAGACGAAACGTACTGTCTGGATCGTGCGACTTTCGTGGAGTGAGAGAGTACGTTTCGTCTGTCTTGGGGTTGATAGCGGGAGTGCCAGAGACGTCGGGAGTCCCGGAGGTGGAGCGTCTCAGAGGTGGGGCGTCTCAGAGGTGGGGCGCCTCGGTGGTGCAGCGTCTCGAAGTGGATCTCAGGGTGCGGGCTCCGATTCAGCCTCTCGTCGGATGTCGAGGACGATCTGCGGGTCGAGATCGAGTTCGTACTCGTAGTATCGTCCGCCGCCTTCGCCGTGGTTTCGGTCCCGGCGTTGTAAGAATCCGAGCATGTGCAGATCGGAGAGGTGATTCTGGATGCTCTTGAGCGTCGTGAGAGGGTCCACGGCGTGCGAGTCGGCGACCGATTCGTACCGATCTTTGATCGTTCGCGACCGGGCGGGCGAATCGTCCTGCTGTTCGATGTACGCAACGGTTTCGAGCAGAAGCTGTGCGTGTTGCGTCTGATCTCGAATGCGGTTCCGCAGTCGGCCTCGCTGGACGAGTTCCTGCGCTTTGACGATGTGTGAGTCGTCGACGCACTCGTCGTCACATCGCGTGGCGACCTCTCCGCCGACGCGGAGGAGGTCGATCGCCTGCCGGGCGTTACCGCGGTCTTTTGCCGCGATCGCCGCCGCCCTCGCGATGGCCGAGTCGTCACACGCGTCCGCGACGAACGCCCGATCGGCGCGGTCGGCGAGAATGGTCCGGAGTTCGCTCGCGTCGTACGGACTGAAGGAGATCTCCGTCTCCATGAGCGTGTCCTTCACCTTCGGCGACAACGACTGCCTGAAGGTGTAGTTGTTGCTGATCCCGATGACGCCGACCTTCGACTCGGTGATGTGGCCTATCGAACGCGCCCGAGGAAGTTCATAAAGGAGCGTGTCGACATCGTCCAGGTGATCGATCTCGTCGAAGACGACGAGGTGCGTGCCGCCGATCCGGTCGAGTTGCGCGTAGAGTTCCTCGAACGCGTCGGCCGTTCCGAGTCCGCGCTTCGGAAAGTCACTCGCGTGATCGGGGAGCAGCTCGTTGACGAGGGTCCGTACGACCGTGTAGAGTGACTTCCCGTTGCAGTTCAACTCGTGAACGTGGAGGTCGTCGGCGTCCGATCGCTTCGTGACTTCCTCTTGAAGCGCCTCCATCATGTACGTCGTGACGGCCGTCTTTCCGAGCCCGGCTTTCCCGTACAGCATGACGTTCTGCGGAGTACGGCCGAAGAGGACGTCTTGGAGCGCGTGGCGATACTGGTCGATCTCCTCGTCGCGTTCGAGGATCTGGTCCGGTTGATGGTCCTCCGAGAGCACCCCCTTCGAAACGAAGATCGATCGCTCGACGTCGCTGAATGGACCGGCCATACGTACGTTGGAGTTACTACAATAATATATAAAACCTGCTTTTGTTTGTCTCGTCTGACTCACAGTGTACCGCCCGTCGCTGCAGATGGTTGTCGGCCCGTCAGATTATCGTATCGGCCCGTCAAGTTATCGTGTCCATCACGCACATGTACGCACACTGGTGTGTGTACGCATACTGATGTGCACGAGGGGCGACCGCAGAGTCCGATCGACAGCGGAAAGACAGACGAAACACACTGTCTCTCTCGCGCCGTGGGTGCCAGACGGAACGGACGGGATTCGCGCAACCGATCCCGCTGCGACCACAGTTGATCGGCCATCCGTAGGCGGAAAGACAGACGAAACGCACTGTCTGCGTCTCGGCACAGGGGGTGCGACGGCGGACGCAGCTCACTCGTTTCGGGAACGCCGAGTGACGACCTCCCAACCCACGCCCCGGTCGCAGACAGACGAAACGTACTGTCTCCGTCTCTCTCAAACGCCAACGACGGGACCCTTCGTGCGGAGTCATCGAGGTGATCCCGAGCCTGTCGATCCCGAATCCAGAGAATCCTCGGGCACGTCGGCGATGCCGTAGTTGGTGTTGATCGCTATCAGTGCCCCACGACTGAGGTCGTGGGCTTGTCAGAGACTCTCCTTCTGCCGTTGAATCGACACCGGCGGAGACAGACGACTGACCCAAACCGTCTTTCCGCCCGGCGGTGAAGCCGTGGTATGTTCGGAACCAGCGGCGTGCGCGGACCGGTCGGAGAGACGGTCACGGCCGATCTCGCGCTCGACATCGGGCGAGCACTGGCGTCTGACGGTGCCGACACGGTCGTGGTCGGCCGCGACGCTCGCGAGAGCGGGGCCACGCTGCTCCGTGCCCTCTCGGCCGGCGTCACCGAGTGTGGCGGCGACGTGATCGACATCGGGGTCCAGCCGACGCCGACCGTCGCGCGGAGTGTGGTCGACGAGGACGCAGACGCCGGCGTCGTCGTCACCGCCTCGCACAACCCGGCGCCCGACAACGGGATCAAGCTCTGGGCGGCCGACGGGAGGGCGTTCGGCGAGGACGCGAACGGTCGGATCGCCGACATCGTCCGCGAGGAGGCGTTCGACCTCGGGGCGTGGGACGAACTCGGCGAGCACCGCACGGGTGACGCGGCGCGGGGCCACCACGAGCGCGCGCTCCGGGAGTCGGTCGCGATCCCGGACGACCTCGCCGTCGTCGTCGACCTCGGGAACGGCGTGGGGCGAGTCACCGCCGACGCACTTCACGCGGCCGGCTGCGACGTGGAGACGCTCAACGCTCAACGGGACGGGAGATTTCCCGGGCGGCCGAGCGAACCCACGGCCGAGAACTGTCAGACCGCCTGCGCGGTCGTCGAAGCGACGGACGCCGACTTCGGAGTCGTCCACGACGGCGACGCGGACCGGATGATGGCGATCGACGAGCGCGGGCGGTTCGTCTCCGGCGACGCCCTGCTCGCGCTGTTCGCCCGCCGCGAGGCCGGCGAGGGCGACCGCGTGGCGGTCCCGGTCGACACCAGCCTGCTCGTCGCCGACACGCTCGCCGAAGTCGGCGCGGACGTGACGTACACCCCCGTCGGCGACGCGTACGTCGCCGCTGAAACCACACAGGCGGACGTCGTCTTCGGCGGCGAGCCGAGCGGGGCGTGGATCTGGCCCGAACAGACGCCCTGTCCGGACGGACCGCTCGCGGCCTGCACGCTGGCCGCGCTGGTCGGATCCGAGGGGTCGCTGGCCGCCGCGGTCGACGATCTCCCGACGTATCCGATCCGAAGAGACTCCGTGCGTACTGAATCGAAGCGAGCGGTCGTCGACCGCGTTGCCGAAATCGCACGTGACGAGTTCGCCGATATTTCGACGCTGGACGGGATCCGCGTCGAGACCGACGCTGGCTGGTTCCTCGTGCGCGCGAGCGGTACCGAACCGCTGGTGCGGCTGACGGCGGAGGCGCGCGACGAGACGGACGCCGACGCGCTGTTCGAGACGACGCGAGATCTGGTCGCCCGCGCCGCAGAAAAGACACGCTAGACGGAGCGATTTCGTCTCGTCGTGGAGCGCCTCGACACGCGCTGAGACCCAGTTGAGAACCGCGAACAGCCCTTGCGATGCTCGTATTCGTCATCGGCGTGATAGCGATCGCGTCGCTCGGGATGACCGGCGGCGCGCGAGAATGACGGGCCACAGCCAACCTCGGGAGCCTCGCGAACGAAGCGAGTGTCTCAACCCGACGAGGATATCGAGACCGACGGAATCACCCTGACACTCACCGTGTTTTGGACATCTCTCCGTTCACCAGAGGCTAAAGAGACGCTGATACTGCTCTATAGCAGTCAATATCAGTTCCAAGTAACGATTATAGTGACACCTCCCGCATGACGGATCGTGAGCTACGAGAGCGATCAGACGGACCACTGTGGTGGGTTCGTCTGCGTTCAGACCACGGGTCGAATCCAGATGGCGGCGACGCTCGCCGAGCGCGAGCGTGACCGTCGTACGGCGAGTGATCAGATCGAGATACGACCGGTGGGGCACAGCCTGCCGACCACGTCACCCGTTGTACCCGCTGCTCTCGGATTCAACCGACAGCAGTCGCAGCCACCGCCTTCCCGGCGAACACGGCCAGTAGAACGCATCGGCTCATCGGCAACCGACCATGAGAGGCGGGAACCATGACTGAAGTAAAATCCGACGACGAACGAGCGGATCTCGACGGACTGTCTGTCGGACGAGCGGCCGACATCATCGCCGATGACGAGGAAAGAGTCAGCGAAATGCGAGAAACCCTCGCGATCCTCGCGCAGGACGGGACGATCCGCCGGTCGGCCGTCGACGACGCAGTGGCGAACGCGTCGATGGTGGTGACGACTGCGGAGACACGAGTCGAACTCGCCGCGGGAAAACTGGACAGCGCGCGGAAAACGGCAGTCCCGGTCTCGGATTTGGACCTCGTGTCGGCACGCATCACCTCCTTCGAGGAGCGTCTCCACGCTATCGAAGACCGAGCGGACACTCTCGGTGAGGCCATCCAAGAGATACTTTCGATGAAAACGGACGGCGATCTCTACGAGATCGCACGACGGATCAGGCGGGTTACAAACGCTGCGACCGAGACCCAGCGAGCCGCCGATGACCTTCAGTTGGAGCTTGAATCGTTCGAGGGGTGGCTCACCAACGCTGACAGACGAGCCGATGAACTCGTAGATGACGTCGAAGCGGTCGCAGAGTCGATAAACGAACTTGACACCGTCGCCGAAGCGCTTGCCGGTGCCGACGGCGACTCCGAGAGTGAGAAGGCACAGACGTGGATCGCAGCGATGATCCGCCACCGGGTCGTGTCGTTGATGATAGTGGATCTCCGAGCGGAGTCGGCGGCCCTTCGAAGGTGGGCCGAGCGTGAGAGTAGTCGGCCGCCTTCAGCGATCGAACCCCGACTCGACGAGATTGAGACCAGCCATGAAGCCGTCGGCGAACGACTCACTGCGCATGCCAACCCCAAGTGGACCGCGCAGTATGGCGACCAGTTGACCGCGCTCGACGAGGCGCTCGACAGCATGGAACCGCCGGTTGCGTGGGACGAGGTTGAAGCCATCACGACAGAACACCGTTCCGAAGGGACGTAGCGAACGCTGGCTCGAAACCGACGTCGACGGTGAACGCCTCACCGAGGGGTCGTGGATGCAAAGCGCGTCGTAAAAGTAGGAAGCCACGGGGCTTGACCCCGTGGTGCGTTCACGGTAGCTCGGGCAGTCAGCCATCGATATTATCGGCGCGGATCGCGGATCTCGCGGCAACATCGGCTATAGATAGACCGCACTCAGCCGTTCGCCGTAGGTGACAGAGTGTGGTCGACAGCGCGACTGCCGCGGGAATCTCTCCCGACATCGACCCGTCGTACAGCCGGTTTTCGACCGTCGCAATACCGTCTATGGCATCATCACACCGATCTCTCGCCTGGTGGACGTTCTCAGTATCGCTCTCAAGGACAGCGGTGACCGCGTCGTCGACGGCGCACGCAACGTCGTCGGCCACGGAACACACGTCTGTGGCTGCCGTATCCGCGGGCGGCTCGGAGACCTTTTCGCCGGTGCGCGCAATTCGAACGGCCTGATCGGACACCGTTTCGAGGTGACAGGCGATCGCATAGTAGGTGAATAAATCAGGCCGAGAAACATCCAAGGCATCGAGTTCGGCGTGTGAGACCAGCGACCGTGAGAAATGTCGCGAGACCATCTCCGCGGAGCGGCGTGCCTCGTCGGCGCGGTCGCGAATGCTCGGACGTGCGTTCGCGGCGTCGACGAACGCCTCGGTCGCGTCGCGGAGAAGGGAGACGACCACGTACTGCAGCTGCACGATCGACTGGCGGACGGAGACAGATGAGGTGTCCAAGAGGTGTCTGATCGTAATCTCTGCGTCTGACTCGCTAAGAATGTTCGTCCCGATGAGATCTCGAACAGTCGACCGGGCGGCTTTGCGCTCCGCATCGGAAAACGTGCCGACCCGACGCAGCGTGATCGTCTCGAACCCAATCGCATGCGCCGTTCGAACGGCTCGCTTGACAGCGTCAGTGCCGCCGCCGTCAACATCAACCGTTGCGTCGTCCAGACAGCTGAGGTCGGCGTCCGTCGATCGGATGAGGATCGATCCGTCACGATGTGTGTACAGGTGTAGCTCCATGCCGACCTCGAAGCCGTGATTGGTTGCCCACCCCTTCGGAATTGAGACAGTGAAGGTGCCGCCGCCGACCTCCTGCAACTTTCTGGTCTCCATCGTCAGTAGATCAGCTCGGGATCGCTGTCGTTCATGTAAAGCGTGCGTGCAGCGATGTTGACGGCGTGATCGCCGACCCGTTCGAGATCACGGATCGTGAGCAGTATCCGCGACACGTCATCGAGCAGCTGCTCGATCTCCCAGCGGTCGGACTCGCTGGCGATCAGCTCGCGGACGACGGCTTCGCTGGCGTTCTGACACAACGCGTCGAGCTCGTCGTCACGTTCGGCGATCGCCCGACACGTCTCGGGATCGGCGTCGACGTACGCGTCGATAGCTTCTCGAACCTGATTGTAGGCGGTCTCGCCGATGTTTTGGATCCGGCCCTCGGAGATGACTTCTGAGCTACCGGCGAGCGTATATCCGGCCAGATTCGTCGCGAGGTCACCGATCCGCTCCAGATCGGTGAGGATCTTGAACGACGCGGCGACGAAGCGCAGGTCCGAGGCGACGGGCTGTTGGAGCGCGATCAGGTCGATGCAGTCGCCCTCGAGGTCGAGGTATCGCTGGTTGACGCGCTCGTCGCCGTCGATCACCTCGCGGGCCGATCCGTGGTCGTCGCGTTCGAGTGCGTCAAGCGCCTGCGAGAGCTGATCGAGCACGGTCTTCGCCATCGACTCGACGTCGGCCCGCAGCTCGTCCAGCGACTCGCGATACTCTTCTCGGGGCACGACGATCACCCGAACTTTCCGCTGATGTAATCCTCGACGCGCTGGCTCTCCGGGTTCTCGAAGATCTTCTCCGTGTCGTCGTACTCGACGAGCTCGCCGCCGGTCAGGAACACCGCGGTCTGGTCGGAGACGCGGGCCGCCTGTTGCATGCTGTGGGTGACGACGATAACCGTGTAGTCCTGTGCGAGGTCTTCGATGAGGTCTTCGATCTTCGAGGTGGCGATCGGGTCAAGGGCCGACGCCGGCTCGTCCATCAGGATGACCTCCGGATCGACGGCGAGACACCGAGCGATACAGAGGCGCTGTTGCTGGCCGCCAGACAACCCGAGCGCGTTGTCGTCCAGCCGGTCGTTCACCTCCTTCCACAGCGCGGCCCGTTCGAGCGACCGCTCGACGAGCGCCTCCTCGCGGCGGGGCTCCGCGCGCCCGGTGAGTCGGGCGAGCAACCCGGTCTCGATGTCGCCGTGTTTCCGCGGTCCGTACGAGACGTTTTCACGGATCGACTTGGGGAAGGGGTTGGGGCTCTGAAACACCATTCCGACCCGCTTGCGTAGCTCGACGAGATCGACGCCGTCCTGGTAGACGTCTTCGCCGTCAAGCTCGACCGTCCCGTCGACGTCGGCGGCGCGGATCCGGTCATTCATCCGATTGAGACACCTGAGAAACGTCGACTTTCCGCATCCGGACGGGCCGATAAGCGCCGTCACACTCTCCTCGGGGATGTCCATCGAGACGCCCTTTAGTGCGTGGTCGTCGCCGTAGTGAACGTCGAGATTCTCGACCGCGAATTTCGTCTCGCCGCCGGCCTCGTAGTTCGTCCACTCCGAACGTGTCTCTTCAACGGTTTCGCCAGCAGTCGTTGAGACTCCCTGGCCGTCGGTGCGGTTCGCCGTGGTCTCTGCGGTGTCTGTCTGACTCATTGGTGAAGTTTCTGTCTGAAGTAGTAGCGCGTCGTAATGCCGATCGCGTAGAAGACTAACACGACGAGAAGCAGCGTCAGCGCTAGTCCCCACGCGTACTCCTGTGGGTTCTGGATGTTTCCGCTCAGTCCCGCCGTGATGAGCGCGTACAGCTGGTACGGGAGCGCGCTCGTCGCCTCCAACAACGAGGGGTTGCTAACGAACGGCGGCGACGCGCTCAGTCGGAAGCTCCCCAACACGTCGGGGGCGGCCGATTTCGCCGGGAGGACGCCGCCGCCCATCGTTAACAGTATCGGGGCGGTCTCGCCGGCGATGCGCCCGACGCCGAGGATGACGCCGGTCGTGACTCCCGGGATCGCGGCGGGGAGGACGACGCTGCGGATCGTCTGCCACTTGGAGACGCCGAGCGCCGCGCTGGCGTCGCGGTACTCGTCGGGCACCGCGAGTATCGCCTCCCGACTCGTGATCAACACCAACGGCAGCAGCATGAACCCGAGCGTCAACATCCCGGCTATCAGCGACTTCTGGTTGCCAAAGCGGGGGATCAGGAAGGCGGCGCCGAACAGCCCGAACACGATGCTCGGCGTGCTCCAGAGCCCGTTAGTCGCCACCTCGACGGCCCCCGTAAACCGGCCCTGTTCGGCGTATTCGCTGAGAAACACGGCCGCACCGACGCCGGTCGGGACGGCAAAGAGGACGGCCCCGATAACCAGCCAGACCGTTCCGAAGAGGGCGGGGAACACGCCGGCGATGTCGGCTGTCAGGCCCGCACCGTTGGTGAGGAACGGCCACGTGATGAGGCCTGCACCCCCAACTCCGAACCCGTTGAACAGCCCGGGGAGACCCTTCGCCGTGACGAACGCGACGAGGCCGACCAGCACGGCCAGTATCGAGCCGACAACGAGGTAGACGAGTACGTACGCGCCGACGTTTCGCCCGCGAGCGCCGAACCCGCCGTACGCCTTCGCGGCGCTCCAGCCGCTCACTAACGAGGCGAACAGCACGATCACGGGGACGGCCGTGTCGCCGAACAGCGTCGCGTTGTACCCGACGAGCGCGCGTTCCCAGCCGGGGCCAACGACGCCGGCCACGAGCGAGAGGCCACAGAGAACCGCGAGTGCGCCCGCGGGAGCCGTCGATCCGATATCTTCGCGGGGGAGCGCGGTCATCGCGAACGCAATTCCGCCAAAGACCAATCCGACGCCGAGACGGCCGCCCAGTCCGAGTCCCATTGCTCCGGACACAGCCGCGCCCACGGCGAGCCAGATCGCCGTGAACGCGGCCGCGGCGATAAGCCCCGCACTGGGCTGGGGCGCCGCGTCGACGTACCCGAACCGCGAGGCCGCGCCGAAGCCGATAACCGACGTCCCGAGCGCGACGAGGGCCACGCCGAACGCGACAGACAGCTCGACTCCGGCGACGGGGGCGTCGATCGCGACGACGCCCAGCAGCGCCGCCAAGCCCGCGACGAACGCGACCCCGGAGAGTCCGACGGCGACGCCGGCGGACGCCTCGTACAGCGTGCGGTCGTCGCGGACGAGCGCGGTCCGGGTGGCGCGGCTCATTCGACACCCCCGAGGCGGCGGCGCATCCGCGCCTCGATGTACTGTGAGCCGATACTCAGACACAACACGGTGACGAACAGGACGACGCCGGCGGCAAACAGCGCGCTCTCGTGGACGCCGTTCGCGCTGCCGTAGCCGCGTGCAATGAGTGAGGTGAGCGTCTCGTAGCCGTAGAAGACGTTCACGAGCGGCTCGCTGATCCGGGGGATTCCGGCCAGCATCACCGTCGCGGCCATGGTCTCACCGATCGCCCGCCCGACGCCGAGGAGGACGGCCGCCGAGACGCCCGAGAACGCCGCGGGAAGCGTGATCGAGGTCATCGACTGCCAGTCGGTCGCCCCGAGCGCGAGCGAGCCGTCTTTCATCGTGTCGGGAACGCTCGTGAGCGCGTCCTCGGCCACGGAGACGACGGTCGGCAGCGCCATCAGCCCGACGACCATTCCCACGAACAGGTACGTCGAGCCGCCGTTGAGGGCGAACGCCCCGCTGGCCCACGGGTTGATCACGGTGAAGCCGATGAACCCGTAGACGATCGACGGGATGCCGGCCAGCACCTCGATACCCGGCTTGACGAGTTCGCGGACCCGCGGCGGCGCGATCTCGGCGATGAACAGCGCTGCGGCAACGCCGAGCGGGGCCGCCACGAGCGTCGCGATGGTCGTCACCATCACCGTCCCGTGGATCATCGGAAGCAGCGAGTAACGGACGGGATCCGAGACGGCGTCCCAACGGGTCTGGACGAACATTCCCGCTCCCGGCACGGAAACGCCGAAGACGCTCGCAGTCTCGTACTGGAACGCCGGGATCGATTCAGCGAAGATGAACACGACGATGAGCCCGAGCGTGACGAGCGTCACCGTCGTCATCGCGAAGGTGACCGCGCGGGCGACGAGCGCCTGATGGCGCGCCCAGCCGTAACCGGTAACCGCCAGGAACGAGCCGAACGGAACGGCCGTCCACGGCGACGCGAGTAGGAACCCGACGAAGGCGGCCAGAAGCGACCCCATCGACACGAGGACGACTGCCAGCGCCTCGGGATCGGTCTCGTCGACGAACTCTCGCGTCCTAGTCAGCCGTCGTTCGATGCTCGTGCGCCAATCAGTTTGGGGAGTGAGTGACATATACTGGGGTCGGGCCGCGAAGCGAGTCCCTGCGACCGCAGGGTTACGCCTGATCGGGGAGCTTCTCGCGTTCGGCCTCGATGTCCGAGGTCGGCAGCGTGATGTAGTTGACGTCCTCGACGAACACCTGCTGGCCGAAGTCGGTCAGGAACATGTTGAGGAACGCGGCCTCACGCATGTCCGTGCCCTCGGGCGTCTCCTCGTTGATCCGGGTGTACATGTGCAGGTCTCGGTTCAGCGGGTATTCCGAGTCGAAGATGGTGTTCTCGGCGTCGGGATCCGGGCGGTAGACGGTGCCCTCGAAGTCGATCGCGATCGCCTGGATGCCCGACCCGGAGAACGCCAGCGCCATGTAGCCGATGGCGTTGTCGTTGTCTTGGAGGACCTGTTGGACCTGCTGGTTCTGGCCGAAGCGGGTGTCGACGTCCATCGGCGCGTTGGCGTCACCGAGCATGTTCAGCCGGAACGAGGTGTCGGTGCCGGACCCCTCGGCGCGGCCGACCACGTAGATCTCCTGATCCGGGCCGCCGACCTCGCTCCAGTTGGTGATGTCGCCCTGGTAGATGCCGCGGATCTGCTCGCCGGTGAGCTGTTCGACGCCGGCGTCGTAGATCGCCTGGCTGACGAACACCGGCTGGCCGTCGCGGCCGACGACGTGGTCGACGTAGTTCTCGTCGCGCTCGTCCTCGCTGATGTCGAGCTCGGCAGTGATCGGCCCGGAGGAGTTCCCGATGTCGACGAGCCCGTCCCGAACCGCCTCACAGCCGGTCCCCGAGTGGCTCAGCGCGACGCGGGTCGCGAACGGTGGGTTCGATCGTTCGCCGGTCGCCTCGAAGCCGTACAGGCCGGCGAAGTAGTCGGCGATGTTCTGGTCGGTCTCGATCTGATCCCAGCCGGGGACCGACGTGTCGTCGTTCGAGCCCCAGTACTCGCCGTCGCTCGCCGGCGAGTTCGAGTTCCAGTAGGAACTCCCCTTGTTCGAGATGGGATAGACGGTCGACGACCCCTCGGCCGTCACCGTTGACGGACCCGACGAGCCGGAGTCCATCGTGTTGCTGCTTTCGTCACTTCCGCTTTCGTCACTTCCGCTCTCGTCGTCGGCACCGTCGCCGCCGGTACCGCTGTTCCCGCTGCACCCGGCGAGGCCGGCCGCCCCGACGGCGGCCGACGTGAGCAGATACTTTCGGCGTGATACCGCGTCCGCCTGACGCCCCGAATCACGTGACATCAGGTAAGTGCAAGCGAGAGCCTATTAAACAGGTTTATAATAGGCAGGTATACCGATCCCGTCCACCATCGTGTTGTCTGTATCGAGGAGTATCGGATGTGACCGATAGTGGATGATATATAGCAGTACGCCATGCTGTAGGAGATCGTTGAGACAGTCGCCGCTAGTTGAGTAGGGACGCCAATTGATTTTTGAGCACCTCTCCCGTGGACTCGCGATTTAATTCACGAAACCGAAATCGCAAGACTGCAGTCCACCAACAATGTTCTACACAAGAGCGCGCTGCATTCCTATTCGTTTGTGCGGTCCGTGACGTAGATCCCGCCCGTCGTTGCGAACGACGGGTTGCGGTAGCCTCCGTCTTCGATGGTATTCTCTCTCCCGGACGGAATTCGCTCGCTGGCCCTCCAGTGACCACCACCATCGTCGGGTGATTCTCCGATGAGCACCGATACCCGTTTCCGACACGATGTTCCACCGGCCGCGTGACTCGGATATCCACCCGATTTTCACTGAGATAAAACAGCTCCCGTCTGTTACCCGCGACCGCAGCCGATAAGCCCCGCCCCGTCGTCGGCTCCAGATATGTACGGAGTCGTGCTCGCGGCCGGTCGCGGAACTCGGATGCGACCGCTGACGGACCGTCGCCCGAAACCGCTCCTCCCGGTCGGTGATCGCTCGCTGCTCGAACGCGTGTTCGACACCGCAGTCGACGTGGTCGACGAGTTCGTGGTCGTCACCGGCTATCGCGGTGAGGCAATTCGCGAGACAGTCGGCGAGGCGTATCGGAGTCATCCGGTTCACTACGTCGAGCAGGCGGAGGCACTTGGGACGGCCCACGCCGTGGCGCAGGCCGAACCCGTCGTCGACGACGACTTTCTCGTGCTCAACGGCGACGTGGTCGTCGACCCGTCGCTGCCGCGAGCGCTCGCCGACGCGGACGGCACCGCCGTCGCGGCGACCGAAGTCTCCGACCCGCGGGCGTACGGCGTCATCTCGACCGCCGAGGACGGCTCGCTCGCGACCATCGTCGAGAAGCCCGACGACCCGCCGACGACCCTCGCGAACGTCGGCTGCTACGCGTTCGAGCCCGTGGTGTTCGAGTACATCGACCGGACCCCCGAGAGCGAGCGCGGCGAGTACGAGATCACGACGACGATCGAACTCCTGCTCGACGACGGACACCGGATCGACGTGGCGCCCTACGAGGGCACGTGGCTCGACGTCGGCCGCCCGTGGGAGCTTCTGGCGGCGAACGAACTGGCGCTCGGAGACCTGGACGGCGGCGTCGAGAACCACGGCACCGTCGAGGAGGGCGTTCACCTCGACGGGCCGGTCGTCGTCGAGGCCGGGGCGAGGGTCCAGTCCGGGGCGTACGTCGAGGGGCCGGCGCTGATCCGTGCGGGTGCGGAGGTCGGACCGAACGCGTACGTCCGCGGATCGACCGTGGTGGGGCAGAACGCCCACGTCGGGCACTCGGTCGAGGTGAAGAACTCGGTGCTGATGGCCGACGCGTCGGTCGGGCACCTCTCGTACGTCGGCGACAGCGTCCTCGGCCGCGGCGTGAACGTCGGTGCGGGGACGAACGTCGCCAACCTCCGGCACGACGACGAGAACGTCCGCCTGCAGGTGAAAGGCGAGTCCGTCGACACCGGCCGGCGGAAGCTCGGCGCGATCGTCGGCGGCGGCGCGAAGACCGGGATCAACACGTCGATCAACGCCGGCGTCAAACTTGGCGCGGGCGAGACGACAAATCCGGGAGAGGTTCTGACGCGGGACCGGCTGTCGGAGTAGCGGCGGCGCCGTGTGACTACAGCGCAGTGTGACTGTGGTGACGTCGTGCCGATCGCTTCCGAAAGGTGACCGACCGCGAGCGATTTAAACCGCGGGCGGGCGACGGCTGTTGCATGAGCGACGAACCCGTGACCGCGGTGATCCTCGCCGCGGGGGAGGGTCAACGGCTCGAACCGCTGACTAATCGGCGGCCGAAGCCGATGGTGCCCGTGGCGAACCGGCCGCTGTTGGAACACGTCGTCGAGGCCGTCGCCGCGGCGGGCGTGGATCGGATCGTCCTCGTCGTCGGCTACCGGCAGGAGCGCATCCGGAACCACTTCGGCGACGGCGACGACTGGGACGTGACGATCGAGTACGTCGAACAACCCACGCAACTGGGGACCGGCCACGCCGTGTTACAGGCCGAGCCGGTCGTTGACGGTCCATTCGTGGTGCTCAACGGTGACCGAATCGTCGACCCTGCGATCGTCTCACGGGTCCGTGACCTCGCACGCGACGACGAATCCCCGGCGATGGCGGTCACGACCGCGGAACACCCGCGCGAGTACGGCGTGGTACACCTCGACGGCGACCGCGTGACGGAAATCGAAGAGAAGCCCGAGGGGACGGTCGAGACGAACCTGATCAACGCCGGCGTCTACGCCTTTTCGCCGATCGTGTTCGACGCGATCCGCGAGACGCACGCGACGGGCGAGTTGGCGATCACGACGACGCTCACCGAACGAGCGACGACAGAGGGGCTGACCGCAGTCAGGTACGACGGCCGCTGGCTCGACGTGTCGAACCTCTGGGACCTGCTCACGGTCAACGCCGCGCTGATCGGCGAGTCAGAGCGGACGGCGACGAGCGATCCCGGCGTCGGAGGGTCGGTGGCGGTCGCCGACGACGTCGCGCTCGCGGGCAACGTCCACGTCGCCCCGAACGTCACGATCGGCGGCGGCACCGCGATCGGGAGCAACGCGACGATCGAGGCGGGGGCGGTCGTCGAGAACGCGGTGATCTTCTCAGACGCCGTGATCGGAGCCGGGGCCGTCGTCCGCGACGCGATCGTCGCCGGGAACGCGCAGGTCGGGCCGAACGCGACGATCGCCGGAGGGTCCGCGACCGTCGTCGTCGGCGACGCGGTCCACCACGACGTCGACCTCGGCGGCGTGGTCGGCGACAACGCGGTCGTCGGGGGCGGTGCGACGCTCACCGACGGCGCGGTCGTCGGCGACGACGTTCGGACCGATGCGGGGGTCGTGATCGACGGGCGCATCGAGTCCGGTGCGGTCGTCCGGAGGGGGTAATCGTGTGCGGAATCATCGGCTACGTCGGCACCGGTGTCGCCGAAGGCGGCGACGACGCGGCCAGCAACGGCGATGCCTCCGGCGACGGCGGTGCGGCCGACGGCGTGGGCGGGATCGTCCACGAGGGGCTCCGCAACCTGGAGTACCGCGGCTACGACTCTGCGGGGGTCGCGCTCGTGGGCGAGTCGAGCGGGCTCACGGTGGCCAAGCGCTCGGGTGAGGTCGACGGGCTGACCGTTCCGGACGTGCCGGACGCCACCCACGGCGTGGGTCACACGCGCTGGAGCACGCACGGGCCGCCGACGGACGCGAACGCGCACCCGCACACGGACTGTGCGGGAGACGTCGCGGTCGTGCACAACGGGATCGTCGAGAACCACGAAGAACTCAAGCGAGAGCTGGCCGACCACACGTTCACCAGCGACACCGACACCGAAGTCATCCCGCACCTGATCGAGGAGGCGCTCGCCGGTGGCACCGGTGACGAGAGCGAGGACGAGGATGACGACCTCCTCAGTGCGGTCCGGAGCGTCGAAGACCGGCTCGAAGGAAGCTACGCGATCTGTGCGGTCCGCGGGGGGGACGACCGGATCGTCGTCGCGCGCCGCGGGAGCCCCCTCGTGTTGGGCCGCGGCGCGGACGCGTCGTTCGTCGCCAGCGACGTGACGGCCTTCTTGGAGCACACCCGCGACGTGACGTATCTCGAAGACGGCGACGTGGCGGCGCTGTCGTCTGGCGGTGTCGAGGTATTCGCCGACGGCGAGCCGGTCGACCGCCCGATCGAGACGGTGACGTGGGAGGCCGACGCCGCCGAGAAGGGCGGGTACGAACACTACATGCGCAAGGAGATCCACGAGCAGCCCACGGCGCTCCGCCAGACCCTCGCCGGACGGCTGGACGTGGATGGCGGAAACGTGGATCTGGACGTGTCGTTCCCGCCGGGCTTTCTCGCGGATCTGGAGGAGATCCGAATCGTCGCCTGCGGCACCTCCTACTACGCGGGCCGGTACGCGGCGCGGCTGTTCGAGGACCTCGCGGGAGTGCGCGCGACCGTCGAGATCGCCAGCGAGTACGAGTTCGGGGCCGGGCGCACCCCCGACCGGACGCTGGTCGTCGCCGTGACGCAGAGCGGCGAGACGGCCGACACGCTGGGTGCAGTTCGACACGCGAACGCCGCGGGCGCGCGGACGTTCGCTGTGACAAACACCCTCGGAAGCACGGTGACGCGCGAGGTCGACGACACGGCGTTCATCCGGGCCGGCCCGGAGATCGGCGTGGCGGCGACGAAGACGTTCGCCTCGCAGGTGGCGACGCTCGCGATGCTCGGCGTAGCGATCGGGCGTGATCGCGGGGCACTCGCAGCCGCCGACGCGCGCTCGGTGTTGGAGGATCTGCAGGGACTCCCGGGCGCGGTCCAGCAGGTGTTAGACGAGGAGGGAGCGGTTCGCGAGGCCGCCCGCGAGTACCAAGACAGCGAGGCGTTCTTCTTTGTCGGGCGAGCGTTGGGCGTGCCCGTGGCGCTGGAGGGCGCGCTGAAGCTCAAAGAGATCTCGTACGACCACGCCGAGGGATTCGCCGCGGGCGAGTTGAAACACGGTCCGCTCGCGCTCGTGACGCCCGACACGCCCGTGCTCGCCGTGTTGACCGACGGCGCGCGCGCCGACGAGACGATGAACAACGTCACCGAGGCGCAGACGCGCGGTGCGCCCGCGCTGGGGTGCGTGTCGGCCGGCGAGGAGTACCGGACGCTCGACGCCGCGTTCGAGGTGCCGGACGTGGGGATCGTCGAGCCGCTGGTGGCCAATGTGTATCTGCAACTGTTCGCGTATCATGTCGCCAACGAGAAGGGTCGGCCGATCGACAAGCCGCGGAACCTGGCGAAGAGCGTGACCGTGGAGTAGATAGCGGACCTAGGTCTCCGCGAGAGCGTCGTCTTCCGACTCTTCGTCGACATCGCCATTGTCCAGCCGCTCTTCGGCGCGGTCGCGATCCTCGGGATACCCCACGTCGATCCGCCAGCCGTCCAGTCGGATCGCGTCGATGGTGCGGCCCGATTGGATGAGAAGATCGATCGCGTCGGGGAGCTCGTACTCGCCGCGGTCGGAGGGCTGCACGAGGTGACACGCGTGGAAGATCGCCGGCGTGAACGTGTAGAAGCCGGTCATCACGAGGTTGCTCGGCGGGTCGTCGGGCTTCTCGACGACTTCGACGACCTCGCCGTACTCGTTGGTGTCCAAGACGCCGTAGCGGGAGGCCTCCTCGTAGGGCACCTCCTCGACGAGGAACGCGGCGTCGGCGCGGTCCTCCTGCTGGCGGTTGGTCACGTCGGTGAGGTTCCCGCGGAACACGTTGTCGCCGAGCATTAGCATGAAGTCGCCGTCGACGTGCGGCTCCGCCTGAAGGATGGCGTGGGCGAGTCCTAATTGTTCGCGCTGGTGCGTGTACGTGATGGGGACGTCGCGGTAGGCGTCGCCGTAGCGGTCGATGATCTGTTCGGCCTTGTAGCCGACGACGACGACCAGCTCGGTCGCGCCCGCGTCGATCAGATTGTCGAAGACGTCCTCGATGAGGGGTGTGCCGTTGACCTCGACGAGCACTTTGGGTTTGTCGTCGGTGAGTGGGCGGAGGCGCGTGCCCTTGCCCGCGGCGAGTACGACTGCTTGCATGGCTCGTGGATGTCGAGGTGACGGGAAATACTTTGTGAGCACGCTTCGGATACCTCGCTCCGCCAAACAGCAATCTTATCAATCGAGCACGGGAAGGGTCGCGCACTCGAATGACGGACGCCAGCGAGAACATTACGTGGAAAGAGAAAGCCCAGGCGTTGCGTCGGGTGGCCCAGTTCCGACCGAATATCATGGCCGTGATCGTGGTTCTCGGTGGGGCCACCGCGTTTTTGGAGGGGATCGGTCTCAGCTTTATCTGGCCGATCCTCGAAGTCGCACAGGCAGACGAACCGATCACGCAGGCCGAGGGGTTTCTCGGGGTTTTCCTCAGAGCGTACCAGTTCGTCGGGATTCCGTTTCAGCTTGAGTACCTAATTATAGGTGTTGCGCTGGCAATGACCGTGCGGTTCACGTCGTCGTTTCTCGTGGCGTGGCTACGGTCGATCGTCCAGATGGCGTACGAAGAGATGCTTCGGACGCGAGCGTTCGATTCCGCGCTCGACGCCCGAGTGAGCTACTTCGACGAGGAGGGATCCGACGACATCCTGAACGCGATCATCACCGAAACACGGTACTCGGGTCGTGTGATCAAGTCTGGCGTGGAAGCCCTTGAGACGACATTTCTCGCACTCGTGTATCTCTCAGTGATGTTCTACATCGCGCCGCGGATGGCACTCGGCGCGCTGGTGCTGCTCGGCGGGATTACTTACCTGCTGCGAGAAGTCATCGAGCCCGCCTACACGGTAGGATCTCGTGTCGCTACATCGAACGAGCGTGTCCAAGAAGCTGTGCAGGCCGGGACGCAGGGAATTCGTGACGTGAAGCTGTTCGGGCTCACAGATGAGGTATTCGACGTTTTCGACGAGTGGATCGGGAAGTATCGAGAGTCATCGATTGACCTTCAACGTAACAAAGCAGCTATTCAAAATTTTTACGATCTCGCGGCGGCGCTAACCCTGTTCGCGCTCATCTACGTCGGTTTCACGTACAGTGGGCTAGCGCTCGGCGCGCTCGGTATCTTCTTCCTCGCCATGTTCCGACTCGCGCCGCTGGTGAGTCGTCTGAACAGCAACGTGTATAGCCTCGAAGGGAACCTCTCACATCTCGTTCGGACACAGACGTTCGTGGAGGAACTCGACGGGCGGCGTGAGTCTGACGGCGGTGCTGACCCCGGTCGCGTCTCGACGATCGATTTCGACGACGTGCGTTTCTCGTACACCGACGACGAGCAGGTGCTCAACGGAATTTCGTTCTCCGTTGATCGCGGCGATTTTGTTGCGTTCGTCGGGCAATCCGGCGCTGGGAAATCGACGATCGTTTCGCTTCTGACACGGTTCTACGATCCAGATGAGGGCAGGATCACGGCGAACGGAACGTCGATCGACGAGTTCGACCTGCGAGCGTGGCGCGACCGGATCGCGGTAGTCCGACAAAAACCGTTTATTTTCAATGACACGTTAACGGGCAATGTCACGGTTGGAAACCGGAACGCGTCGCGCGACGAAGTGGAACGCGTCTGTGAAATCGCAAAGGTGGACGAGTTCGTCGACGATCTCCCGAACGGATACGACTCCGAGTTGGGCGATGACGGTGTTCGCCTGTCTGGTGGGCAGCGACAGCGGGTTGCGCTGGCGCGAGCGCTGTTGACCGACGCCGACTTCCTCGTGTTAGACGAGGCGACGAGTGATCTTGATTCCAGTCTGGAGAAGGAAGTGCAGGCGTCGATCGAGGCGATGGATCGAGATTACGGGATGATAGCAATTGCACATCGGCTATCGACGGTACAGAACGCGGATCGGATCTATACTGTTGACGAGGGTGAAATAATCGAGTCGGGGACACATCAGGAACTGCTCGCAAAAGAGGGAGATTACGCTGAATTGTATACGATCCAATCACAGGCGTAACTCACAAAATATTAGTAATAAAATGTGGCCAGAGTAGTCACCTAACAAACCGCAACAAACGCTTATATTCCGCGGATTGAGAATGTATGAAAATCACAGATACTCCGATAAAGGCCAACAGAAAACAAGAAATGTCATACTTTCGTGTGTCCGACTGCGTGGCCAAAATATGTCAGTCTATCGAACATCCACCCGGAGCAGCACCGGACAATCCAATGCATACGTTTAATCTCAAAAGGGCGACAACGACAACGGGAAACACGGTTGGCGATATTGTTTCTGATGTTCTTAGAGTCAACACTGAGCACGAGTATACTGTTGTGAACGGAGATGGACAGGCGATGTTCCACAAATACACTTGGCAATCGAAACCCTCTCTGCACCCGGGGGGACCCCCGCCAAACAGAGCACTGCGGCAGTTCAACAAGCAACCGAAGAACCCGCCGAAGAGTTGGAATAAATAATGTCACAGAACATACTTTCAATTGCAGGTACTGTAGCGATTGTAACTGGCAGTACGCGTGGTATCGGTGAAGCAGTTGCAAAACGGTTGGCCGAAGCAGGTGCTTCAGTCGTTGTCAGTGGGAGAACAGAGTCTGACGGTACGGAAGTCGTCGACTCAATTACTTCGGCGGGCGGAACCGCGAAGTTCATACAGACTGATATGCGGACTCCGGACGACATACAGGCACTCATCGAGACAACTGTCGCGGAGTTCGGAGGGCTCGATATTCTCGTAAATAATGCTGGCTTCGAGACAGATACGGCTCCTGATGAGGTGGATATTGAAACTTGGGATGCGATCATTGACACTGATCTTCGAGCGTACTGGCTTGCGGCGAAATACGCTTACCCCTACCTCGTTGAGAGCGACTATGCAGCGGTCGTTAATGTGAGTTCGAACCACTCGCTTCAGACACAGCCTAAAAAGTTTCCGTACAATGTCGTCAAAGCAGGAATCGACAACATGACCCAGTCAATGGCGGTTGCTTGGGGTATCGATGGAATTCGAGTCAACAGCGTAAACCCCGGTTGGACGAAGGTCGAACGGATCACAGAGTCGTTGACCGACGAGGAGTTAGCATATCTCGACCGAGTTCACCCACTGGGCCGGATCGGAAATCCCGAGGATGTTGGGAATGCCGTGCTGTATCTGGTTAGCGAACTCTCGGGTTTTGTGACCGGTGAGAGCCTCGTTGTCGACGGTGGTCGAACCTCCGTGCTCCAAGACGACCTCTATCTGAACGATCACGGACTTTCTTTAGACGATTGAGACCTCTGTCTAATCGTAGTATAGTATCGAACCATCCGTCTTTAGTTAGGAGACGAACCGCGTGACAGTGGCGGCTTATCGAGGCTACTTTTCGGAAGGAATGAGGAGGTGTCGAGTGTGCACAACGAAACCTCCTCATCACGGATTATGCGTCGGCTCACTACACTGTTTCCCTCCGAATTCCTCGAAGAGCACGCCGAGGAACTCGGCGTGGTCGAACGCGACCGCAAGCTCCAGATTCCCGTCTTCGTCTGGGCATTCGTGTTCGGCTTCGCCGCAGGCGAACGCCGAACACTCGCAGGGTTTCGACGCAGCTACAACTCCACAGCTGACGAGCCGATCTCACCGGGTGGGTTCTATCAGCGGTTGACGCCGACGCTCGCGGAGTACTTCCGCGACCTCGTCGAGCACGGTCTCGACGAGGTCGCTGTTCCCGACACTGTTGACGTTGACATCGACCGATTCAGTGATGTAATGATCGCTGATGGAACGGTGTTGCGGTTACACGAGTTTCTCGCTGATCAGTTCGAAGCCCGCCACGAGGAGCAGGCTGGAGCGAAGCTCCACCTGCTCCACAATGCCACTGAACAGACGATTGAACGGATCGACGTTACCGACGAGAAAGCACACGACAGCACGCTGTTCAAGACAGGGTCGTGGCTTGAGAACCGCCTCGTATTGTTCGACCTCGCGTACTTCAAGTACCGACGGTTTGCGCGGATCGACGAGAACGGCGGCTCCTTCGTGAGCCGGCTGAAACAGAACGCGAATCCGGTGATTACGGATGAATTACGGGAATGGCGCGGCCGCGCCATTCCCTTGGAGGGCAAGCAACTCCGTGATGTGCTCGACGATCTCGACCGGACGTACATCGATGTGGAAGTCGAAGTCGAGTTCAAGCGCGGGCCGTACAACGGGACGCGGTCGCTGGATACGAAGCGGTTCCGCGTCGTCGGCGTCCGCGACGAGGACGCCGACGACTACCATCTATACGTGACAAATCTGTCGCGAGAGGAGTTCTTTCCGGCGGATTTAGCGCAGATCTACCGGTGTCGGTGGGAAGTGGAGTTGCTGTTCCGTGAGTTGAAGACGCAGTACGACCTGGACGAGTTCGACACGAGCAACGAGCACGTGGTGAAGATCTTGCTGTACGCAGCGTTGCTGTCACTGCTTGTGAGCCGTGATCTGTTGGATCTGGTCACCGAGCAGGCGGATGATGAGCTCGTGTTTCCACCGGAACGCTGGGCGGCGACCTTCCGGTCGCACGCCCAGCTCATCCTCCACGAACTCGGTGAGCACCTCGGTTATTCGCCACCGCCGCTGTTGGAGCGGCTGATCGAGGACGCACAGAAGATCCACAAGCAACGACCGATCTTACAAGAGACGCTCGCTACCGCTACACAACCGAGGTGTGAGTCTTAACTAAAGACGAATGAGTATCGAACCGGTGGGGTATCTGAATATATCCGAATGACAGTGTATTTATTATGAGCGTTGATATGCTACCCTATGCGTGTCGTAGTGACAGACCGTCCGTTTCCAGAACCGAACCCATATGAAGGGCTTCTCGACGAAATCGACGATCTGTATGGCGATGCCATCGATCCGACCGAAGATGAGATCGTGTATGCGGAGTGTACAACTGAAGAGGCGACCATCGAGGCCTGCCGGGATGCTGATGTAATTATCACATTTATCGCCCCGATCTCCGACCGTGTGCTGGAAGCCACCGATGACGTCAAACTCATCATCCGACAGGGTGCGGGCTACGACAACATCGACGTTCAGGCGGCGACCGTCCGTGGGATTCCAGTCTCGAACGCACCAGACTACGGATCGGCCGATGTCGCCAGCCACGGGATCGCGCTTGCACTGGCGGCCAGCCACGACGTGGTCAACGGTGACCGCGGTCTCCGCGAGCAGTCTGGCTGGGGTTCCAACCGTGTGATCCATCCGATTCAGGGCGGTACCTACGGCATCGTGGGCCTCGGTCGCATCGGCCGTCGGGCGGTCCCGATGGCTCGTGGTCTCGGGATGGATGTGATCGCGTTCGATCCACTGCTTGATGACGACATTTTCGAACAGTTGGATGTCAAGAAAGTGTCCTTTGAGGAGATGCTTGAGCGCTCGGACTGCATCGTGCTTCACGCCCCACTCAATAAGGAAACACATCACCTGTTTTCAAACGATGAGTTCGTACAAATGAAAGAGACCGCGATCTTGGTCAATGTCGCTCGGGGACCGCTCGTTGATGAAGACGCACTCGTCGATGCGGTCGAAAGTGGCGAAATTCGTGCAGCGGGACTCGATGTCTATGAGGAGGAGCCGCCGACCGACTCGCCAGTGCTCGGCTCGGAAAATATCGTCTGTTCGCCACACCATGCAGGGGGTTCTCCCGACGCGAAGCAAAACAAGATCCGGATCGTTCGGGAGGAACTTGAACGGGTGCTGAAGGGGAAACCGTTACATAACATCGTCAATCAGGAAGTCTACCAGTACCGCGAGTAGCCGACTGTTCTCTTCTCTGCCGATCGACGTTTCGAACGACACTCGTAAGTATCGGCTCTCGGTACCCTCTGATATGCAAATCGACGCAGTCATTCCGGCCCGAATGGGGTCGACTCGGTATCCGGGCAAACCGCTCTGTGACATCCACGGGCTGACGATGATCGAACACGTCTATCGCCGGACCGAGATGAGCGAGTCGGTCGACAACACCTACGTTGCGACGCCCGACGAGGAGATTCGTGAGGAGGTCGAGTCGTTCGGTGGCGAGGCGATCATGACCGGTCAACATCCCCGAGCGACAGACCGGGTTGCTGAAGCCGCTGAAGGTCTTGACAGCGATATCGTGATCGTCATGCAGGGCGACGAACCACTCGTCTACCCCGAGATGATTGATGACGCGGTCAAACCGATCATCGAGGAAGATGAGGTGCGGTGTACGAATCTCGCCAAGAGTATCGAGACCGAAGAGTCCTTTCGGGATCCAAACAACGTCAAGGTCGTCGTCGACGACAACTGGGATGCACTGTACTTCTCCCGTGAGCCGATTCCGAACCTCCACGATGCTGTGTTCAATGAGATTGATGCCTACAAACAGGTGTGTGTAATTCCGTTCGAACGGGAGTTCCTCTTCGAGTTCACCTCGATGGAGGAGACGACACTCGAAAAGATCGAGTCGATCGATATGCTGCGACTGCTCGAAAACGGCTACGGCGTTCGGCTGGCTGAGACTGAGCGAAACGTGTATGCGGTTGATACTCCGGAAGATCACGAGAAAGTAAACGAGATGATAGAAGATGATCCGCTTTTCAACGAGTACAAATAAATACAACTGAATACAGAACTAACTGGACAGAAATGTATATATAGGCATAGGCTATCAGTGGAGTATGGCTCTCGTCCCAGAGCAGTATAATCTTTCAAATTTCATACAGGCGGTCCGGAACCCTGCGAAATTTCTAGACGAAGCTCATCGACATGCCCAGAGATTCTATCCAATCCCCGAATACGGACGCCGGTTGCTTTTCAACCACCGGTACGGTCCAGGAACTGATTTTATCGAGGAAGACTGGGATACTCTCATTATTCTCGATGCGTGTCGATACGACGAATTTGCTCGACAGTCTGATCTCGATGGATCCCTCCAGTCGCGTATCTCGAGAGGGTCACAGAGTATCGAGTTTATGGAGGAGAATTTCCAGAGCAAACGGCTTCACGACACTGTCTACGTCACCGGCAATCCGCACACGGCGAAATTGGACGAGGAGACCTTTCACGCAATGTTTACCGTCCCTGTCGAACCGCTTGAACCGCCAGCCTACGAGGGGTTTCCCCCCAACAGCAGGGCAGTGAGGCCCGAAGATGTCGTTGAGAGGGCAAAACAGGCCTATGAGAACTTCCCCGACAAGCGACTCGTGGTCCATTTCATGACACCACACACCCCCTATCTTGGTGAAACGGGAGCAGAAACATATAGTAATCTACACGAATCGCGCGGCGATCTGACGGTGAAAATGGGCCGAGGAGCAAACGGAAATCTCAATCTCACAGTCTCTCAGATTATGAACAACGGTGCCATCGATATAAGCGACGAAACGCTCAAAACGGCGTACAGAGAGAATATCGATATCGTGTTGAAACACGTGGAAGAATTGTTAGCTGTCCTCTCCGGGAAAACGGTAGTGACGGCCGATCACGGCGAGTTCCTCGGAGAAACGGTCCGGTTGGCCGAGTCGGAAACGTGGAGGGCGAAGACCTACGGTCACTTCCGTGTCGCCCGACCCGAACTCCGGGACGTTCCATGGCTCGTCGTTGAGCAAGGCGATCGTCGAGAAGTGACATCCGAACCCCCTGTCGAATCGGAGCGATTTGCTGCTGACGAGGTCGAACAGCAACTGGAAGCTCTCGGCTACGCTTGACCAGAATGCAGAGTGCAGTACGAAACGCCAAAGTAATACTTATCTCCCTATTTAATTCTGAGTACACACTGCTCGTGTCATGATTAACGCAACAATATCTCTGTACAAGCGGTTGTTGATGCCAGTCACGGAATGGCTGGGAATTCACGATACCATCTCTCGGTTGTTCGACAGAGTTCGGTCTCTGTATCTTGACCTTCATAAGCGGTACGGGCCCGCGACGATCACACACAACATTTCTGGGGTCAAAGTGACCTACCCTATTAAAACGGACTGGCAACATGACCGTTTCTATCACCTCGGAGAGATTCATATACTGGAGGATATGATGGCGGAGATGCGCCCGGACGATGTCTTCTATGATGTAGGTGCGTACCATGGCTGGCACGCTGTTACTGCAGCCACGGCTGCTCCCGACAGTGATGTCGTCGCTTTCGAGCCACATCCTATGTCTCACCAACAACTCTGTGAGGTCGTCGACGCGATCGACGCCGACATCCGAGCCTGTCAGATTGCATTGTCTGACAAAAATGGGACCGAAACGATCGGGGAGACGAGTGAGCCCCGAGCACGGTTGGGTAACAACGCAGATGGAATCAAAATAGAGACTGTCAACGGTGATCAGTACATCACCGAACAGGAGCTGCCTCGACCGACAGTAATCAAAATTGACACTGAAGGTATGGAGTTGAACGTTCTAGAGGGGCTGCGAACCAACCTAGAAAGTGAAGACTGCCGTCTCGTTTACTGTGAACTTCATCCGACGCTTGCGCCACAAGAGGATGTCGAAGGCTCCGTGATAAGACTCCTCGAAGAACTCGGTTTCGAATGTGAAAAATTCACTGACGAGTCGAAAAATCACCTCAAAGCAAAGAAACCGGAATAACTCGACCCACCAGATATGATACAAAAAATACAGAAAGCTGTTCGAGATCCGTCCAAGATACCGACCTACTTCCAGTGGGTGTACCGCACCAAGTTTCTCTCCAACTATCACAGATACATACGTAGTCGTGGAGCGTCTATTTACCGTGATTCAGGGGACTGGCAACCACAGACGGACGTTCACCACAGCATCCGTGAAACGGTTTTCGGCGACCTCAAACTGAACGATCAGGACCGCACGGCGTTCAGAACGTATCTGAAAGTGTGTGATCTCGCGAACTACCTTGGATGTGAGTCAGTGCTCGAAATCGGTGCGGGTCTCTCAACAGCTATCTGGGCGGATTTTTCTGAGCGGACTGGAGCGAGTGTAACGTCTATCGACGCAGATTTCGACCGGTTTGACCGATGGATCGCGGGCACCCGTCACGAACGGGCAATCACGGACCACGTGCAGACCAAAGAGGGTGTGAGCATCGACCCCGAAGAGCTCAGACAGTTCTATGCGAACTCCCACACAGAGTACGCAGATATCCCTGTGACAGCAATTGCATCAGATCTGGACCAGTTCGCGAGAGCAGCGGGCTGTCCTGCCAGACACGTGGATCTCAACAGGAGTCTGGTTTCTCGTCGGGCGTGGTCGGCTTCGGATGTCATCGTCTCCGATGAGAAACTCCGCTTTCCGAAAAAATTCCTTAATTACTACGTGAAAGGTACAGATTCATTCGACGAACTCGTGGAGATGTTAGGTGATGTCGAGCAGACAAATGTAATAGAAGACCTGACGAACATGGGCAACGGGTGGGATTTGATATGGTTTGATTCCGGTGAGGTGTCTTCGATGGTGGAGTGGAAACAACTGAAGTCGCATATCAACCCCGGCGGAATCGCTGCATTCCACGATATCTTCTTCCCGAAATCGATGAAGAACTTCGTTGTCGGTGCAACACTACTGAATGATCCGAACTGGGAAATAATACTGGTAGAGGAATCCACGAGACAGGGGCTCCTTCTCGCACAGAAACGAACCTGACTACTGCTGTATTGAGTTGGTTGCGTCGCAAAGTTTTCTAGATTTTGCCTTTAGTGCTCTCAGTTGAGAGGTCACAGCTCATTGCTGTTTTCGTTGATTGTTGGAGCAGTTCGTTGATTGATCCGACAGCTTCGATCGACGATACAAATGGTTCGTCGATGTCTTCGTCGATAGCGAACCAGCATCGCATACTGTACGCACGACGGGGACGTTCAATTCTTAGCGCCACAAAATTGGTGGAGATGAAATCCTCGGTAGTTGTAATATGTGCTACTGTTGATTCTAGTTTGAATGTTTTATTACATGATATTAAGACTGAGATTAAATACACACCGTTAATGTTTTTTAAATTGGCCATATGTTAATTGATATGGACAAATCGATTTTCTATGAAGGAATTAAATGCCTGTATAATAGGGACTTTAGCAAAATAATCAAGTATACTTATGATCACACAGTAGACAATTCGAATAGCATCAGTTCTGATGTATCTATACCTAGCTGGATTGAACAAAGTAGCAGTCCTCTTTTAGCTACACCTGATGTTGGAGAAGAACCATACTATAACATCCTTTCAGGCGCTGCTAAAACAGAAATCACGCCACCGAATGATTTTGATAGCATTGATTTAGGTTTATATCAAAAAACAGGTTTAGATGATTTCATTGTTGAAATATCGTATAATTCATCTTCTGGGGAAGAGAATAAAAAGAGTTTCAATTTTGTCTCGGGGAATAGTTCACAGGCCTACATGCCAATCGCTATTGATCTTGAAGAATCAACCGAAAAAGCGCAAATAACTGCGTTTTCTAAGGGGAAGTCCGAATCGGATAATTCGTTATCTCTTGGGGTTCCCAGCCCAAATTATAAATCTGCAACTCCAATTTTTTTCTTTTCAATTGATAGTCTTCCTTTCTATTGTCGTGATTTGATGAAGCCGCTTATTGATACAGTTGATAATGGTGTCGTTCCAGAAGAACCGCGTACACAAGGGACTTGGACTCCTTCCTCTCATGCTTCAATGTTTACTGGGTTCCATCCTGCTGATCACCATTACGTGAATAGTAATCTACTAGAAAACAATCGACCCATCAACAGCTCCCTAACTACTCTTCCAGAAGTACTGATGGAAAACCAATACAAGTGTTCCGCCATTGTTAGTCATTCGGCTTTACGGCCAAAATATGGATTTGGTCGTGGATTTCACCGGTATCATACGAAGGAAATGAGTGATTGGTTAAATCGTAAAAACGACGCAAGAGATAATATAAATGAGTTGATTAAATGGGTGGATGAAGATACGATGTCCGGGTCAAAGAACTTATTTTATTTCACCCATTTATTTGATCCTCATTTTCCATATTTGCCTCCACTTCCGGATGACGAGATCGAAAATGTCGATCTGGAACTAATCAAGGAATATGATGAATGGTATCATAGTTGGGGTGATTCTATTCATCCTGTGGGCCCGCTCAGTGATGGTGAAAAGATAGATCCTAGTACTTTTGAAAAACGACGTGAAAAATTTGGAATTGAACGAATTGAACAAATCAAGCAGTACTATAAAAGGTCAGTTGAATATACTGCAAATCAACTTGACAGATTTATAGAGCATCTGAAGCATAAAGACATTTACCAAGAATCATATATAATTATCACTGGTGATCACGGAGAGGAATTCTGTGAAAGGGCCTATGGTACTCATGGTAGTTTATATGATCAAAACATCCGCCCGTTCATGTTGATTAAACCACCAGAAGGCGAAACGTGGGATATTCCTGATGAAGTAGATACGATTGATTTGTTCCCGACTATCGCTAAATCGATAAATGCAGATATATCACCGAATGTGCAAGGGATTCCGCTTCAAGAAAAAGAAAAATCAACACAGCGGATTACTGAAAGACTTGCCGCTGATTTGCCTTGTTTTGCCGCCTAGTGACGACGGTCTGGGACGCTTTTACTGTAATATTCCGCCAGATTAACCCGGAAATGGACGCCGTCTGGCGATATGGCATCGCTCAGACGGCTTGCTTGGATGTGTCGAGATCTTGCCAAACAGCATGTTGATGATCCGGACGTACCCGCCGCGCCGGACGGCGCGGACGGGTACGCTGAGTGGGTACAGATCGCGTTGATCCTGTATCGCGTCGAACTCGAAAAGAGTCTCCGTGAGACCGAAGACTACCTCAACGAGATGCCCGGCGTCCTCGCCGTGTTTGATCTCGACGACGCACCGCACTACAGTTCGTTTTGTCGGTGGGAAAACGAGTATCGGATGCGTGAACTCCGCCGCCTGCTCCGCACTTCGGCGGAGCAGGCGGGCTGGAGTGGTGAAGCCGCAATTGACGCAAGCGGCTTTCAACGCGACCAAACCAGCTACCACTACCGCGATCGCGCAGACTTCTCGTTTCAGTCGATGAAGACGACGATCTTGATCGACGTGAATTCGCTAGCGATCAAGGACGTTCATTTCACGACGCAGAAGGCGTGGGACGGCCACATTGGGATGCAGGTCTTCCGCCGGAACGCGGAAGACCTGCGTGTGTTATCTGCCGACGCGAACTACTCATGGAGCGAACTCCGTGAGGAGTGTCGCTCCAACTCAACGCGACCACTGATCAAGCACAGAGAGCAAACACCGCTACAGAAGGCTCACAACGCCCGGATGAACGAGGATTACAACCAGCGCTGGATGAGTGAAACCGGCTTCTCGCAGTTGAAGGAAGACGACGGCGAGAAGCTCCGCTCCCGGAGCTGGCACGGCCAGTTCCGGGAGCTCACGCGGAAGTGCATCATCCATAACCTGACGCAGGCGGCGAGTTAGGGCTCGCCGCCTGCTCTCCCTTCTCCGGACGTATTTGGGAGAGGCATCGCCGTCGTCACCTGATCAAGGAAGTAAGATACCATAGTTTTGACCCTTTGACGACCACCGCCAGCGGCGGCTACTACATCTTCTGAGTGTAAGAACCAGTCTCTGACATCGTGAAACCGTGAGTTATCGACCCTACCCCGACGCAGTCTTGCGTTCAACAAGGCACGCTGATTGGTACCGGATTTCGGTAGAAATCAAGGGTATTAAGGCTATTTATCATTTTAAAATTGAAAAGCCACAAAGGCCGATTAATAACGGAGTTATTTCTGACCCAGACTTCACTGAATACTATATAATAAAGGAGGTTCGGAATGGGAACTATAATGAGAGAAGTGATGATATTTCTAAGGATATGAAGAATAAGTTGTGGACTCAAACTGCTCATTTTCTTGAAAATAATACTGTGTCCAGCAAGACGGAAATAGACGACAGAAGACAAATTACGGACGAGGAATTAGAACGTTTAGAAGCGCTTGGTTACAAATGAATATTTTCCAATCAAAATGTCGTTCCGGAGATGGAAGTCGATGAGTCCGCTAACCTGATTTGACCAGCTATCCGTTGTCGGCGATCCGATCAGCGACTCGATCAGCTACTTCGTCTAATAGGGCTTCTTTCGTTTCCGGGTTGTCAGTTAGTTCATCAATTAGCCCGACGGTTTCGATCATATCGGTGTCGTCGGGATCAACTTCGGCGTACGATTCTTGATCGTGTCACAAAGCCTTCTAGAGTTCAGTAGCAGCTGACTCCCTACGAAGGGACCCTCTAGTGTCTTCCCCGGGAGATGTCTCATGCGCGCCACGATTAATGTGCGGTTAGCTGTTAACATGCCTTGTTTTGCCGCCTAGTGACGACGTTCTCAGACGCTCTTACTGTAATATTCCGTTAGATTAACCCGGAAATGGACGCCGTCTGGCGATATGGCATCGCTCAGACGGCTTGCTTGGATGTGTCGAGATCTTGCCAAACAGCATGTTGATGATCCGGACGTACCCGCCGCGCCGGACGGCGCGGACGGGTACGCCGAGTGGGTGCAGATCGCGTTGATCCTGTACCGCGTCGAACTGGAGAAGAGTCTCCGTGAGACCGAAGACTACCTCAACGAAATGCCCGGCGTCCTCGCCGTGTTTGATCTTGACGACGCACCGCACTACAGCTCGTTTTGTCGGTGGGAAAAGGAGTACCGAATGCGTGAACTCCGCCGCCTGCTCCGCGCTTCGGCGGAGCAGGCGGGCTGGAGTGGTGAAGCCGCAATTGACGCAAGCGGCTTTCAACGCGATCAAACCAGCTACCACTACCGCGACCGCGCAGACTTCTCGTTTCAGTCGATGAAGACGACGATTTTGATCGACGTGAATTCGCTAGCGATCAAGGACGTTCATTTCACGACGCAGAAGGCATGGGACGGTCATATTGGGATGCAGGTCTTCCGCCGGAACGCGGAAGACCTGCGCGTGTTATCTGCCGACGCAAACTACTCATGGAGCGATCTCCGTGAGGAGTGTCGCTCCAACTCAACGCGACCACTGATCAAGCACAGAGAGCAAACACCGCTACAGAAGGCTCACAACGCCCGGATGAATGAGGATTACAACCAGCGCTGGATGAGTGAAACGGGCTTCTCGCAGTTGAAGGAAGACGACGGCGAGAAGCTACGCTCCCGGAGCTGGCACGGCCAGTTCCGGGAGCTCACGCGGAAGTGCATCATCCATAACCTAACGCAGGCGGCGAGTTAGGGCTCGCCGCCTGCTCCCCCTTCTCCGGACATATTTGGGAGAGGCATCGCCATCGTCATCTGATCAAGGGAGTAAGATGGCATAGTTTTGACTCTTCGAGCAACACCGTCAGCGGCAGCTACTACATCTTCTGAGTGTAAGAACCGTGCTTTAACGCCGTGAAACCGTGAGTTACCGACCCTACCCCGACGCTGTCTTGCGTTCAACAAGGCATGTTAACATCGACGCCGACAAAACGATACAGCTGATCACGCTTGCCGAGTTCATTACCGAGCAAAATATTGAATCGGTCCTTCTTGAATACCTTGCCGAGAGCCTCGACGCGGCCCACGTCGAGTCCTCTAAGACCTGACTTCCACGGCTTTCATCCATCCAGAACAGCACTTCTTCATCAGTAACAAATGTTCACGCCCAGCGTTACTCTCCGTCAACCAGAATGCCTGTTTCGTCACAGTAGACGACCTAAATCTCCTGAATCTTTTCTTTGACGTCATTGTATGCGGATCACAGCCGGTCTGCGACCCGCTTGGTCAAGTTGTAGATCGTCCGGTGGGAGGTCGAGCTCCCAGTCAAACAGCTCGACCTGTTTGCGGTTCGGAAGTCGTTGATGAAACCGATCGAGAGCGGTTTAGGCCATGATACTTGGCCCAAATTACCCTTTTCGGGACAGTCAGGATGTTCAACAACGACCTCGTTTCCATGGGAACAGTGGTGTTTGCCGAGTTCGTCTACGACAGTGGTTGGAATGGGAAGCGGGACATCGATAACAGTTCGTGAAACGTAGCTATCAGGGTTATTGAGGTGTTGCTCACAGCTGGACAGTACCCTTGGTCAACCCGAATAGTTTCTTCTGGTTTAGGTGGCGGTCGAGTAATTCCCTCGTGACCTTTGCTACGTATAGGTGATGGGTCGCCGCCAGTGTTGTCTTCTTGAGGTTCTTCGGCTTCGTCCCCGTCTTGGCCGTCACTGCTAGGTGATTTAGCCGTAGCACCCTGTTTACTGGGTGGTGTGCTTGGGTTTTCGTACCGCTTGAGGCGAGCTCAAGTGGTTTGATCTCTCGTTGTTGTGCCAGGATCTGGCATCGTAGAAATCGGTTCTCAAGCTCTTTGATTACCAGCTGTGGCGGAGTAGCGAACTATCATCGGTGAGGATCACGGAATCGACAGATTCCGTCGATCTGCGACTCCCCAGTGATACAGTTATCTCTGCATTAGAGAGCGGTCTATGAGATTGATACGAAATCGTCTCGACATAGAACTGCTATCCAATTACCGACAGGGTAGATTAGAGGATCTCTTCGATGTCAACCCGCTCGTACACTTCAAGTTCACCGCCAACGGTCGCATTGTAAATATCGATGTTAAGATCTTCGAGAATCTTCTTTACAACGATGTGGCTCCTTCGTATTTCTTCGTTAGCGTACCTATTGTCTTTGGGCATAACTCGATACGTCGATGAAAAATGATTAGGATCACCGCTGTTCAAAATAGACTGTGTAAATCGGATGTACATACCTGCCAGCGGTGTAAGGAAGAGCAAAAATGCAATCGCATTTGCCATTGATCTGAGAACAACACGTTCCTTCAGACATCCTTTGAGGAAGGCAGGGATTCGTGTCAAGAAGTCCTTCGGTCCGGTTGAGTAGTCCATTGGATCTACTCCAGTATCGAATATCATGTGTGGATCGTGATAGTCGTATCCGAGATCACAACCAAGGAGATAGATCTCATCGAATCCGAAGTACACAGCCAATTGAATGGCAGCAAACATTGAATTGTACGTATACAAGAATTCAGCAGGATCATCTGACCAGTATCTATAGCTCTCTTCAATTGATTCCTTCTCTAACTCGGTGAAATCTTTTGAATGGATATCGTTCCCCGCTATGCTTGTGACTGGTTCTCGTTTCCACTCCTTCCGATCGATATAGTAGACGTTGTCGTGTTCTCCAAACTTGTGAAATGTTTCTTTATTTATAAAACAGGCTATCCCATCCTTTATGTTCTGCCCAATGAATCTCTCTTCTTTATCAGGTAGATCTTCTCTTGGGTTAAAATAAAATGAGGGTCGCCAAGACGTCTGGTCGTAAATATCGTTGACTCTCTTCATACCCATCGTATACTCGTTGTCGATCTTTTCGAGTGGAGTGTCCTGCAAACTTGGGCCGTTTCCAAGGAGAAAGATTCGCTCGCCTTCGTATTTATTATAAAGTTCGTTCAACGGTGGCACAGTCCGTTCATATAAAGAAGAGGATATAGAATTTGTGATTCGCTCCTCAAAAGTACATCATTGGTTTCAGAGTACAGCATTAAGAATATGTTTGAGTGCTTGGTATACTTTCTACGGTGTTGAAAAGATCAGAGGTACGGCATCAGCCTGTCGTTTTATATTCCACGATGCCAAGAGAGCCACGGTTGCAAGCAGTCGTTCGACTTGAGGCTACAGACTATGAGAAGCGGGCGGCTAATGGATCGCCCTCATCGAGCGATGTCAAATCGTCATGTATGTCAAATAACTTCGCTTACTGGCGGTTTAGTAGGCGTTCGTGAAACTTTCCAAGATCGGTTAGGGCTTACCCGTCTCGTCTTGGACAGTCAGGATGTTCAGTAGTAACCTCGTTTCTGCACACGCATTCGTCCAAGTTTGTGCTCAACAACGGTCATTTGGACTGGATGTGGGATGTCGATAACCGTTCATGAGGTGTAGTTAGCAGGATCAGTGAGCACACGTTCACAGTCCTGACAGTACCTTTCGTCAACGTGGACTGTTTCTTCCGGTTCAGCCGATGGTTGGGGTGTTCCTCATGTCCTTCATTTCGACTCCGAGCAACGCCGTTGCTGTCGCTTACGTTCGCTAGCAATGTGAGAGCTACGAAACAGACTGTGTCGCTATCCAACTACATCCGTACGTCTTCCCAGCACTGAACTCCACGGCTGTACCGTATTGATAGAACACTTCCGTGTTCGGTCACCGATAACCCAATGCTTCAAGCTGAGATCGGATACTCTCCGTTTCGTACTCGTCAGTAACAGGTGGCTCCGAGACGGTCTCCCGGCGTGTCTCGACCGGCAGTTCGAGCCACGGCACGTCGACCAACTCGGGCACATCGATATCACCGTAATGGCCGAAGTCGTACTTCCACCACTGGTTTCCCCAGCGATTGTGGAGGTGCTTCATCCAGCGTGGCATTCCTTCGCCAAGCAGTTCGCCGTGGTCGGCGGTGACGACGATCTTGCCGTCGATCTCGTCTATGAGCGGCTGAATTGCATCGATCACGTACTCGTAGTTTTCACTGTAGATGTCCCGCATCTCCGAGGCGTCGACTTCCCCTGCTCGGGCTGCCTCGTAGTTGCGGTACGGTGAATCGGTCGGGAGCTCCGCGCCGTCTTTGAATATGTGTGGTACGTGCGGCGGCAGGAGATGCACGATATGACGTTTGTTCGGATACTCCTCGTGGAGCTCGATTGCCCGGTCGACAACTGGCTCTGGATCAGTCAACCCACGCCGGTTTTCCTGTCCTTGCTTTTCGCGTTTGTCGTCGTGCCACATCCCGATTACTTTATGAACGTCGAGATGTTCTCTATGGTTTGCTACCTGTGGATTTGCAGATAAATATACCACGTCGTGAGCGCGACGGCCACTGAAATTGCGTTTGAGAAAATCCGCAGTCACGGAGCCCGCTGAGCGCTTCTTTCTGAGGGTCCCGGACGACGGCTCCAGTTCAGCAAAGATATCGTATCGACCGCAGTCGAGAATAACCAGTGTATCCCACTCCTGATCGAGCACACGAACGCCGCTGTCGTCAAAAATCCACCGCAAAAGGGCGTTTCCACCTTGCTCTCGCAAAAAACGAGCCACAAGTCTTGGATTCGAAAGCCCTTTTTTAATTCGTCCAAGGTTCATGTGGGAACGACCGTCATCGGTCGGCATAATGTTGTTCGTTTGTATATCCTCTCGATCGCAACTCTGAGACGGGGCGAGTCGACGGAACACTTCCTATACGCGAATCACACTATTGAAATAGGGTGCTCGTTACAGGAGTATGTATGAATCCGGTTTTTTTCCTTCGTCATTTCAATGACATCGATCACATCTCGCCGATCATGTGGGAGTGTCTCGAACAGGCTGACGATGTCGTCGCTATATTACTTGATTCGACTTATCCCGGCGAGAGCGATCCTCGGCTCCAATTTCTTCAGCAGTACGACAATTTTGAACTCCGAACTATAGATGATGTCCTCGGTCTTTCATGGGGAAAGCCGATGTTCCGGCTCGGCGAGAACGATACCGAACCCGCGAGCTACGTCTATCAGTATCTCCGTCGACTGCTCCAAAAGACGCGTCTCTCGAATCGATATGCTGTGCCTGCGCTTCGTGAGGTCAACCCGACTGCCTGCATTTTCGAGTGGGGGCCCCCACAACGGACGAGTCACGCCGAGTTCTATCACGCAGCGACGAAACTCGGAATTCCGAGGATTTCTGTCCCACACGGGGCCCACATCTACACTCATATCGATATCAAGGATGTCAGGACGAACGCCGCAGAGAACGGCGACCGGATCATGGCCTCTCGAAACGGATATGACGCCTACGTCGAGCAAAGCGAGTTCCACAAGGAGTCGAACACGTTCTTTGGTGTCCGTCCGGACAATCATTATCTGATCGGCAGTGCCAGATACTATCCGGAGTGGCAAGCGATCAATGAGGAATTCTACGACGCCTACGAACCGGCAGTGGAGACCGACGACAAACTCACTGTCGTGTTCATGCTTCCACACTGGAAGTACCACGTCGACAAAGGCCAGACACTACAGCTACTCTCGGAGCTCGCGACTGAGGAGTGGGTCCATCTCATTATTAAGGAACACACACGCGGAGACAGCTTACCGAGTGATATGTACAGCAGTATGGAAACAAACTCCAATACGGAGATCATCGCGGACATTCCGTCTGTCTCTCTGATTAAGGAGTCCGATGCCGTGATAAATTTCGGATCGAGTATCGGGATCGAAGCGTTCCTTCAGGAGAAGCATCATCTCTATCCATCGTATCTCCACTCGAATAATACTGCGTTTGATAGATCGAATGCCGGACATCAGCCGACTACGAACGCTGAAACGGTCGACATACTCCGGGATCTACACCGGGGAAATGCCCCTGAACAGTCCGAAGCGAACATTCATGAACTGTACCGACTAATGATCTACGGTGGCCGAGAGCCGTTCGACGTTCCCTACGAGTACCGTGCACTAATCGAGTCACTTTCAACTGACTGGAAAAGCGACGCTCACTGATTTTGCTGGGCGCTGTTCGGCGAGTCGATACTTGTGTCGGTGGTGTAGATTCCAATACTGTATCTGTAGTTGTCGGCTTCCAACCCGTCGACTGCAATGATGTCATCGCTGCAACGCCATGGGTAGACAGGGTTTAGCGTGTGCATGAACCGTCTGTTCCACTGTTGTCGATCGATTTTCGCGAAGACGGGTCGCTCACCGACCTCCTGTTGCTTGAATCGCTCCGTCGATAGTTCTGTGATCCGGTACTGATACAGCTCCGTATTAATGTGAGATCTATAAAAAATATCCACGCTATCGTCGTGGTAGACCGGCCGACCGGACGGAACCATCTCAGCGCCACCAATTGAACACTGCTCGATTGCATCTCTATCGTTCCGAAAGATCGGACTCGCTGGGTGTGTTTGCCACCCTGAATCGGTTAGCGAATCGGCATATGCCAGCACGATGTCCATAGAATCTGTATCTTGATAGATGAGATACCATGTCCCGTCCCAGAGAATCGGCGTTGGATCCTGTCGAACCCGATCCGGAATCGGTGTTGCGACAAGCCGCCACTCGGTTGGATAATCATCGGCGACGTACACTCTGAACTGTCCATTGACATTGGCTCCTGGAGAGGGAACCATTATCCACTCACCGTCGTACCGGAACACGTGTGGATAGGTGTGTTGTGCGACCTCCGGGGCGAGTACCGTTTGATTATACTCGTATTTGAGACCGTCTTCACTGAACGCATGACCGATATAGACTTCTCCGCCACTGTCTTTAATTTCGAAGAACATATCGTATACACCGCGATTGTAGACGACAAACGGATCCGCGACGAACGTTGCCGAGGCGTCGGTGATGTCGTCCCGCGTGAGCACCGGATTCGCTGCCTCAGGGTGTGGCTTCAGTCGAGCAGTCCCGGTGAACAATCCCTCGTCGGATATCTCATCGTCTCTGAGCTGCCGCTCCGTATTCACTAGCTGCTGGTAGGCGTCGGTTCGATCAGTCGACCGTATCCGTCGATAGAGGTGGGCGTACTTTCGAAGGGAAACCGCATGCACTCGTCGCACAAACGCTGATTTACCTACGAACGTTCGAAACTGATGTCTGAGCGATTTCATCGTCCGTTTGTCGCCCGTCACTGAAGATATCCCATACTTTTCAGGTGCTCCTCGACATCGGAGTCGCCCATCGATTCTTTCCCCTGTGGACGGCCGGTCTCGATCTCCCGTCGGGTTTCGGACTCCTGGACGTGCCACGGAACCGTTCGAAGCTGTTTCGAATACACGTTTTCCCAGTGTGAATACTCCCGGATGTAGAGTGGCGCAAGCCGTTCGCCGAACATATCACCGTGATCCGCAGTGATGGCTGTTTTCCCATCTAACTCGTTGATAACTCGTTTCGCGTGATCAGTGACGATTCCGAGATTTTCGATGTAGACCTCAAACATCTGTTCCTGCGTAATATAGCCTTTTTTCAGGGCCCGTCTGAGGTTTGGCACCTCGTCGACGACGTTCGATCTGTCGGACTCGCCGGGTGTGTGGAGCTCCGTACAGAGAACGTTTTGATTCGCCAGCAGATCCGCCCGTAGCTGCTCGGCCTTCGAACCCACATACGGATTGTTCGGCTGCATGAAATGAACGATGTATCGCTTGTTTGGATACTCCTCGAACGTTTTGATCGTTAAATCTGCGACATCTTCGGGAAGTCTTGCTTCGCCACCCTTGTTATGATCCGTATATGTTCGCCGAGTGAGAAAAAACGTGTCGTCCGGAAGCTCCTCGGACCACGGATTTGCCGTTACGTAGGCCGTATCGTGGAGTTGTTTTCCGTCGAAGGTGTTCTTCATAAACTCGAAACTGTGTGCGCCTTTCGAGATGACCGGCCTTGTCGTCCCTTCGAACGTGTTGTATTGGTCGAAAATATCGTACCGACAGCCATCCAGGATAATGAGGTTATCCCAGTCTTCAGCTAGCAGATCGAACCCAGTTCCGTACTTCTGTTTGAGAAGTTTTGCGTTCAGAAACCGATTCAGATAGCGACCCGCTTTTTTCGGATTGCGTATCGCAGTATATACAGAACCCAGATTGTATGTGCCCATTGTTGATAATTCCGTAGGTTTTCAAGTATTTAAATCAGCGGATGTTCTGTACTCATCCCTTCACCGACAGTACGAGTCCGGATTCTGCTTCGGTTTCGACCAGTGTAGGTTTTGGTTTAATCGTCGATTCGACAAGGATACGTACTAGAACAAAATACGCTTTGTAACGAATGCCCGAAACGAGTATTGTCGTTCGCTCATTCAACGAGGCCGAACACATTGGTGACGTGCTGGAGGCCATCTCTGAGCAATCCTATCAGGACTTCGAGATTATTCTCGTCGACTCGGGATCGACAGACGGGACACTCGAAATTGCCGACCAGTACGTTGATAAGGTCGAGTTCGTTGCACCACACGATTTTACCTTTGGTCACTCCTGTAACGCTGGCTGTAAGGTAGCCGACGGCGAGTTCGTTTCGTTTCTCTCCGCACATGCAATTCCGACTGACGACCGGTGGCTCGGATCAATGGTCAAGAAGTTCGACGACGAGGAGGTGGCAATGACCTACAGCAATCAGATCGGAGCCGAGCAGAACAAGTTCTCCGAGCGGCGACTGTTTAACGAACTGTTTGGCGAGGAGCCAAAACGCCAGACGCCACCCGACTACTTTGCAAACAATGCGAGTTCTGTGATCCGCAAAAAGCTGTGGGAGGAACACCCATTCGACGAGTATCTCACGGGTCACGAGGACATCGAGTGGGCCAAACAGTTCATGGATCAGGGGTATGTCGTCGTCTACGATCCGGATGCCTGCATCTACCATATCCACGACGAGACGTGGACGCAAGTGTACAACCGGTTCAAGCGGGAGGCAGCTGCTGATGTCGAGATCGGTATCAAAGGCGAGTCGGATCGGTGGCACGAATACAAGAAAATTCCACTTGACATCCTCGGTGACGTGGTTGCGGCCGTTCGAGGGGGACAGTTCGATATCCAGACACTGGTCGAGATCGGCCGATTCCGGTACTGTCAGCATATGGGAACTGTCGACGGACTCACAACCGATCGAGAGCTCAATTCAGATCGGTTTGAATATTTCTATCCTGAAGCCAACGAACGTGTGATAGTCGACGAGCAGGGAACTACCACTCTTGAACAGGCACCGCTGCCGGAGATCAAACCCAACGACGTGTTGGTCCGGACCGATTATATTGGTGTCTCACCCGCTGACAGCAGTCTGGAAGGAACTAATATCGAACAGTATCCAGTCGTTCCTGGCCGGAATTACGTCGGTACAGTGATCGATATTGGAGCAAATGTCAAATCGGTCGAAATCGGGGATGTTGTGGTCGGCGACACAGAGTTCGACTGTGGAATCTGTACGGCCTGTAGCGGTGGCTCCGACACCGACTGTCTCGATCCGATCAAACTGGGACAGGATACCGATGACGGTGCCTACTCCCGGTTCCTTGCGATTCCGTCGGATCATGTCTACTCTCTGGATACCGAGCCGAAAGACGGAGCCTTGGCCGGTATGGTTGGGCGGCTGCGAAAAGGCATCGACCGTGCCGGAAAACTCCTGTCACCCTCGGCTCACTGTATTGTTGTTGGGGATAATCCGGCTGCAGAGGTGGTTGTGCAACTTCTTCATCGCGAAGGTTACAGTGTTGACCACCTCGATCAGCTTCCAGTCAACAGATCATCCTCCACAGGGCTCTTGGAGTACGACCTGATCGTCGATACCACCGGGAGCCAAGAGACTGTCCGAACGCTCTGTGAACAGACGGCCTCCAGTGCCGTGCTGTTGTTGTTGGCGGCTCAGTACGATCCGCTGCCGCTTGCCTCCGACCTGCTGGCGAGCAAGACGATTATCAACGTCGACACCGACGACACCGCTGAGATGGGCGGTACAATCCAGTTACTGTCAGAGATAGAGACGGACCGTCTGTTCGATGGAACTTACTCGTTGGGCGAATATGAAGCTGCATGGGAAGCAGCCACCGACCAACAGGGGTTCCCTGTAATCTCGATTGACAACGATCTCGACAGTGGTTCGGTTCGGACTAAACAGTAAGTCAGACGAGATCCCACTGGATGATCTCGTCGGCAGCGATATCCGAACGCGCTTCTCGACCAACAACGACATCCAGATGCTCCGGTGCGATACCCGTTCCCGGTCGTTTGATCGCGATCTGCTCCCTGTCGATTCGCTCCCCGTCGGCGATGTCGGTCGCTGCAACGAGGCTCCGCCGTGCGTGTTTCCGGCTATCAGCTTCGTCTTCAATAGGTTCTTTCCGCGATGCGCCCGTCGTCGTCGACATGAGGGCCACATTCTCGCGAAACGTCCGGATGTCGTCGGGTTCCATCGCGTGGTAGTGGTCGTTCCCTGCAAGCGTTTTGTCGAGAGTGAAGTGTTTCTCGATGATGTCTGCACCGTGGACGACGGCGTTGAGTAGCGTGATCATTCCTTCGTCCGGCGGTACGTGATCCGAGTAGCCGACGGGATACTCTGGATAGATCTCTGCGAGATGGTCGATCATTCCGAGGTTGGCGTTTGCCTCGTCAGTTGGATACTGGAGAATACAGTGGAGCAGACAGAGCTCTGGATCCGGTGCTTCGTCTTCGATCACGCGAATTGCGTCATCGATCTCACCAACCGTGCTCGCGCCCGTGGACAATAGGATCGGTTTTCCCTTCCGTGCAATTACCCGCAGCAGTGGGTGGTTCGTCAGATCCGCACTCGCGATTTTGTAGGCCGGGACTAGTTCTTCGAGATAGTCGACGGCGTGGAAATCGAACGGTGTCGACATAAAATCGACATCGTAGTTGTCGTCGATCCACGCAGCAATCTCCTCAAACTCTGCGGCGCTGAATTTGTCGTACTGCTCGAACAGTTCGTACTGTGATTCAGTTGTCTCCTCGTCGGTATCCCAGTAGGCCGGAGAGTGTTTCGACGCGAGCCGTTCAGCAGTGTATGACTGGAACTTCACCGCATCGACGCCAGCCTCGGCGGCCTCTGCGACCATTTCCTTGGCGGCTTCGAGCGGAAGAATATCGCGTTTTTCGGCGATGTCAAAGTAGTTGACGCCGATCTCGGCGATCAGATACGGCTGTGAGCTGTCGATGACGCTCGTGTCAGCGATTTTCATGTGTCTCGTCAAATACGATCTGTTTGATCCGCTCGATCCCGTTCGCAATGTCGTGGTCTGCAAGTGCTGTGCGCATTGTTTCTCGTCTTGTTTCGTCCGTTATGTAGTCGGTTACGGCAGTTCGGATCATCTCCTCAGAGACATACGCTGCCTGTCCAAGTGAAAGAACACCCCTGGATACGAATGCGTAGGGGTGTTTCTGTTCCCGAGCGTTCTGGGCAATCGAGAGCACCGGTAGATTGAGCGAGCCGGCTTCGTACAACGTACGACCGTTAGAGGTGATCAGGAGATCGGCCTGCTCCATCCGTTGAGCCATCGACTGTACCTGTTGGTTGATCTCGACCTGCAGATTGTCGGGAAGTGCTTCAACAATAGGATCAAGCTGCTCAGGATCTGCATAGCCGAGTCCCAACACGACATCAACATACAGTTGATCGTCTAGCTCGGCGAGTGCCTGTAGCGTCCGTGCGGTCAGATTGTTTTCGTCGATGCCGCCAAATGAGATCATAATTCGGTCGACTGAGGATATTTCAGATTTCTGGGTTGCATACCGGAACTCCCCGCGGAGACAGAAGTATTTAAATCCGTAGTAGTGGTTCTCCGGTGGATTCGAATGTTCATACAGCGCATTGATGACTGCGTCGGCATGTTCGGTACCATCACCGAGATCCTCGAAGTTCACGACGCGACTTCCTGCGGCCCGGAGCGCTGTGACGTAGTCTGCAGTGGTATCGAGAATATCGTTGACGACGACAAACGGTGATGTCTCCTCAATGAAATTTACAAAGGACGCATTGTCGTCAAACACTTGGTAGTCGTAGTTACTACCTTCGAGCATGTCGATTGCGATGTTGTCATTTGGTTCCACCGCAAAAACAATATCGTGCTCAAATAGGTGATCGGCAAGGGTAATACCACGGTAAATGTGGCCCGTTCCGTTCTGATCGTTGCCTGTGACTCGGTAGACGAGTTGTTTGCGACTCCGATGACTCTCTGCGGTCTGCCAGTCGGCGTAGGTGTCGATATCGATTCCTTCCCAGTGGTCAACAGTATGAAATTCTATACTCCCGCCAATCCGTTTGCCCCTAGTGACGAGGTCTCGGTGAGAGAGAAAAACCCCAATTTCTCCGTAAATTGGCTCCATCAGCTGTCGGTTCTCACGATCCGATGACACCGCCTCGAAACCATCATCAGTCTGTTTCCAGTAGTGGTGAGTACTGTCAACGACGAAGACAACGCTGTCGGCAGTTTGCTGGATCCCCGCCCGGATCCCGCTATCGACCGACACCGGTCGAATCAGTGGGACCGTTGGCTGGTGGCAGAGTACGTAGTCAAACTCGCCGTCGACTTCGGCGAACGCATGTTCGATGACTGGGGCAAGAGGAACCTCATCGGCTGCCAACTGTTTCGGTCGGTCGATGACGACATCCGCATCGAACCGTCGACCGATCTGTGCGATCTCTTGGCTGTCAGTAGTCACGGCGACCGTATCTATCAGTTCGGACTCCCGACAGGTCTCGATTGCGTGGCCGACCAGCGGCCGGTCACCGAACTCTCGAACGTTTTTTCTCGGGATTCCCTTTGATCCTTTTCGGGCAGGAATTACTGAGAGAACCTTCTCACCCATCTTTTTTGTCGTGCTATTTGGCGACTGGTTAAGTCTTTCTCACCGTGACTCTCCTAGCGGTATTCAGATACGGATTGACAGATAATGTATCGTTTCTGGGATGATCGAAGTATTTTATATATCCCGACATTCTGAATACTGTCAGACCGGTGCAGTCGACGAGTATAATATAAACTTATAAACTATAGGCTTTTACAGGATACTATATGCGGTTAATACGTAGCGGGTACCGCGTGCTAAAAGAAGAGGGTCCTGCGTCGCTCGCTGTGAAAGGGTCAAAGTATATTACTGCTGAGTCAAAAAATGTTATCAGAAAGCGGCTCCTGAACTATCCTCGCAAACGGTTGTTTCAGCGGACTCATGGGCCTGTTGTCGACGTGATGGAGCAAGACTGGGATGTATTGATTATTCTTGATGCCTGTCGGTATGATATATTTTCTGAAACGGTTGATATCGATGGAGAGTTGACCGCAATCAACTCAAAGGGCTCTCACAGCGAAGAGTTCTGTACTGCTCACTTTGCGAATCGAACACACCACGATACGGTTTATGTCACCGCAAACGGGTATGGCGCACGGATTGGGAGCGAATCGTTCCACGATCTGATTTTTACTGACGAAGACGATTCCGTTCCCGACATGGAGGTCAAACACTCGACGATGGAGGGATTGGCACCGAGTACGGTCGTCGGTGCCGCAGTAGATGCTAACATGCCTTGTTGAACGCAAGACAGCGTCGGGGTAGGGTCGGTAACTCACGGTTTCACGGCGTTAAAGCACGGTTCTTACACTCAGAAGATGTAGTAGCTGCCGCTGACGGTGTTGCTCGAAGAGTCAAAACTATGCCATCTTACTCCCTTGATCAGATGACGATGGCGATGCCTCTCCCAAATATGTCCGGAGAAGGGGGAGCAGGCGGCGAGCCCTAACTCGCCGCCTGCGTTAGGTTATGGATGATGCACTTCCGCGTGAGCTCCCGGAACTGGCCGTGCCAGCTCCGGGAGCGTAGCTTCTCGCCGTCGTCTTCCTTCAACTGCGAGAAGCCCGTTTCACTCATCCAGCGCTGGTTGTAATCCTCATTCATCCGGGCGTTGTGAGCCTTCTGTAGCGGTGTTTGCTCTCTGTGCTTGATCAGTGGTCGCGTTGAGTTGGAGCGACACTCCTCACGGAGATCGCTCCATGAGTAGTTTGCGTCGGCAGATAACACGCGCAGGTCTTCCGCGTTCCGGCGGAAGACCTGCATCCCAATATGACCGTCCCATGCCTTCTGCGTCGTGAAATGAACGTCCTTGATCGCTAGCGAATTCACGTCGATCAAAATCGTCGTCTTCATCGACTGAAACGAGAAGTCTGCGCGGTCGCGGTAGTGGTAGCTGGTTTGATCGCGTTGAAAGCCGCTTGCGTCAATTGCGGCTTCACCACTCCAGCCCGCCTGCTCCGCCGAAGCGCGGAGCAGGCGGCGGAGTTCACGCATTCGGTACTCCTTTTCCCACCGACAAAACGAGCTGTAGTGCGGTGCGTCGTCAAGATCAAACACGGCGAGGACGCCGGGCATTTCGTTGAGGTAGTCTTCGGTCTCACGGAGACTCTTCTCCAGTTCGACGCGGTACAGGATCAACGCGATCTGCACCCACTCGGCGTACCCGTCCGCGCCGTCCGGCGCGGCGGGTACGTCCGGATCATCAACATGCTGTTTGGCAAGATCTCGACACATCCAAGCAAGCCGTCTGAGCGATGCCATATCGCCAGACGGCGTCCATTTCCGGGTTAATCTAACGGAATATTACAGTAAGAGCGTCTGAGAACGTCGTCACTAGGCGGCAAAACAAGGCACCGGATCATCAACATGCTGTTTGGCAAGATCTCGACACATCCAAGCAAGCCGTCTGAGCGATGCCATATCGCCAGACGGCGTCCATTTCCGGGTTAATCTAACGGAATATTACAGTAAGAGCGTCTGAGAACGTCGTCACTAGGCGGCAAAACAAGGCAAGATATCCCGTTCACGCAGCCACGATTTCACCGTCTCGTACACGTCGCGTCCATTCGCCTCCGCACAGCAGGCATACTCCGAGTCTCGGTCGTTCGTACAGACCAGCACATGGTCGGAAAAGCCGTTCTCTTGGACGTCTTCGGTACGGTGTTTCATCAGTCTGCTGTGACTGTCGGTACTTCCCAAACGTCGCTTCGTGAACTGTGTTGAGTCATGGACGAACAGAGCGAATGCCGGTGTGAGCGTGTCATAGAAAGCGCCACATACGAAGCCGCAGGGTGCGGAAAGTGTGTCCAACACAAGCGCAACCCTGCAAGACGTAGCTTCGGTAGACGACTTCTTGAATGCAGCGGCTACCGAGACAGTACCGCTGTTCGAACATCTTGAGTTTGAGTTTCTCTTGGAGTACGACGTGTTCGCCCCCTCGAAGCGGGGGCGAACACGAGTTCACCAGCCACCGGATCTCTTTCGCGGCTTTCTGCACTGTTACTACAAGAATATCTACGGCACACGTCCGGTCGCACGAGAGCTCAAGCACGGTCTCGTCTGGTACTACTGCGGCCTCGACAAACCGCCCTCACGAGACACGATTGACCGGTTTCTCACCGACCTCGAACACGTTGTTGACGATGTCTTTGACAGGCTCGTCGAGCAGGCCGCCGCTCGCGGCCTGCTCGACTCCACGTACTCGATCGATTCAACCCACGTCGAAGCGATCCAGTACAACGACGCTGCCTCGTGGAACTACGATTCAACAGCCGAGGAGCACTACTACGGCTTCGGCTGTACAATCGTCTCGACCGGCGCAAAGATCCCGATAGCAGCGGAGTTCACACAGCGCAAACAAGCGGATCAACAGACGGCGATGCGCGTCACGCGTGACGCGCTCGCCGTCGAGATACCGATCTGGATGCTTGGAGACAGCGCGTACGATATCCTCGATTGGCACGACCATCTGCTGGCCGCAGGGGTCGTGCCAATCGCTCCTTACAACCCGCGAAACACCGACGATCCACTCGATATCGAGTACAGGGTCGAAAACCGCATCACCGAACACAGTGAGGACGTTCAGCTCAAGCAATCCATCTTGGACGAGACGTACAACTGCCGGACAGGTGTTGAACGAACTAACGATGCAGTCAAGGACTGCGGCCTCGGGCACGTCCGCGCCCGAGGCCGCGTCCACGCACGAACAGAGGTGTACGTTGCGCTGTGCCTACGACTCGTCGTCGCAATCACCAACTACGAGCGAGGAAACGATCCGGGCTGCAAGAAGCTATGAGATGGATTCTATGACACGCTCTATGTAACCTAATTAAAGTATGGGTGTAGTAAAGAATGTTCGACGAGTGGTCGCAACTGTAGAAGTCTAGAGGGAGAGAATTGCCGAGACGAGACCTATACGCCGCCCGATCGGAACCGTTCAATAGAGATACAGGTGCCGTCCTCGGCATTGATCGCGTCGTAGTCAACATTTACACCGACTATAGTGCCCCATCAGCACGATCCGCGGTCGCGAGCACATAGGCGTACCAAGGGCGGGGTTGAAGTCGATTACGTAGTCAGCAGCGTACCCTCAGACCAAGTCATCGTCAATCGCGTCGATGCCAAACGACCAGAATTATATTGTCGTATGTGCTCGGACAATATTTTCAAAGATTTACACAGGAGAATATCAGCTACCAATATTTGATTCGATCGCTTTGTACTTGAATAGAAGGCACGCATCAAACCCACCTTCCGAGATTGTGAACTTCCAACCGAATACAGTAGTTGAGACGCGTCGTCTCAATGCATATGGAAGCCTGGCGCAGTTCATAAATAGTATGAAGGCGTAGTTTGGGATAGGACGATGGCACGAATTACCGGCTCCTATCCAGACGACCTCGACCTCCTCATCGAGGGTGCTGTCGAGGCTGGTGTGTTCGGGGGCAAGAGCGATGCGTTGCGAGAGTTCGTGCGTAAATACTTCGAGGACCACGAAAACGAACGCATTGCGGCTGCAGTCGCCCTCTACGAACGGGAACGAATTACGCTCGGTGATGCTGCGAGACTTGCCGACGTCGACCGTTGGACGATGCGTGATATCCTCCGTGAGCACGGCGTCGAACTCCGTCTCGGACTCGTCGACGAAGACGACGCAGCCTACGAGGTAGAGGCAGCAAGCGAACTCGAATTCGATGACGAGGACTCGGACGACGAGGAGTCACGCGCGAAATGACAGGTGACGATATCCCACCCAACCCGAGCGCTCTGAACACGACCGTCCTCTCGAATTTTGCGTACATTGACCAGCTGTGGGTGGTTGCAGGACTCTCTGGGATCTGTACGGTTCCAGTCGTTCGCGAGGAACTCGAAGACGGGGTCGACGACCACCCGTATCTTCAGTCAGCACTCGATACACTCGACGATGAGATCCCAGTCGCGACGATTTCGGACACCGTCGCAAACAGAGAGGCTGTTGTTGGTGGCCATCTCGATCCCGGCGAGGCCCAAGCGTTCGCCTTGGCGGACGCAGCGGACGGCCGCCTACTGACCGACGACGGGGATGCCCGGTCGTTTGCGAAAGATCAGGGCGTGACCGTTGTCGGATCCGTCGGAGTTCTGTTGGCTGCAATCGACGCTGGGAAGATCGATGAAGCGACTGCTGACGAGTGGCTGTCGACGTGGATCGATGAAATCGGGTACTACGTCCCGTATCGAACGATTTCGGAATATCGATGAGGAACTCGCTCGAAGTTCGAAACGCCTGATTAGTGTGACCGTAAACACGTCTATTACCAATGAGTGAAGCCGACAGACGATTGTCAGACGAGAGCGAACAACGGTTTCTGGATCTCTATGCCCATCTGTTGGTGTACGTCAACGAACGGTTCGATGTCATCGAAGGGATCGAAACAGTCGCTGATCTGGAACAGCACTACACTGACGAGCTTCTCCCACTCCGAAATACGCTGTACAACGAGTCAACGACGGACCTGATAGAGGACTTCGTTGAACAGAATCCTCCCGAACTGTCAGAAGCTGATCTCGAACAGGTCGCAGCGTGGACTGATTTCGTCGCCGGAGAGTTCGTCGCCGTTCGCTATCGAGCGGACGATGCGATCTTTCTCGATTGGACAGAACCGCCGAAAGCATACGCAGTCCGGCCGGCTCGGCTGCCGTTCACCGAAGTGTGGGACGAATCTGCACTTCCAGTCCCGGTTTCGAGTGTCGTCCTATTGCCGTTCGAGGACCAGATCGTCTACGATGGATGGATCGGTGTCAAGAACATCATATTCGGGGGCTCGCTCAGTACCGACATCGACGACGAATACGAGGAGGCCAAACATCGTTTCGGCATAATCGACTCGCTTCCAGTACCCGAGGAAGACGAAAAGACGGACGCCGAGGAGTTGCGCTTCTATATGAAGAACAAGCGTAATCGGGAGCGATACGCGTCGGAGATCGAGCAGTTGCGGGAGAGAACCGACGAACTGGAGTGGATTTACCATCAGGAGACGGGGAAGGCTCGAGCTCGAAGCTTGGGTCGAGAACTGCGCGAGTTGGGACTTAACGAAGCCTATGTGGCGATCTACGACGATCGGATCATCACTAGTGCGCCCTCCGAATCTGAGGTTCACGAGCTACTCGAAGAGATTATGCCCGCTGGGAAGGTTGATCACCCCTATATCTACCACTTCGATCCCTGAACGAGAGTCCACAGCCTACGACTGGAGTTGCGTGACAGTCGATGCGATTTCGCTTTTGGACGGTTCGCTTGAGAACTCGAACACTCTGTCTCCGACACCGAAGGCGTATCTCTGGTAGGAGACATCGACGTGAATCCAGCATTCGACATCGCTGTCTGTCGCCTCATACTCGGCTTTACCTGTATTCTGTCCGTGCTTCAGCACATCGAACAGGTACTCTTCGATACGTGGCGAATTCGTGATTCGCAAGAGATGGTCGGCAGCGACGTTGTCCAACACGTCTGCTGGGGTTCCGTATCCTTGGCCGACGAGATAGAACTCGCCGTCGTACTCGTGTGACTCGATCTGAACACGGAGTGCGTACGTCTCAGCCATATCGGTAGTTCCGGAGAGACACGTATCAGACTGTCTGTTACGGAGACTGCCCACCGATGGCCGCGTTGTGAACAAGATTTAGTCTGAATGGGCCACAACCACAGTATATGTCTTTCACCGCCAGCTGGCACACGCTTCTCGAAGAACTCGATGACCTTCCTGAAAGTGCGACGCTCATCACGCCGCTCTCCCATCACCGATTTCGTATTACTGACGTACAGGACGCTCGCGTCATTATCCATTTCGAAGACAGGGATGAGACGCGGCCGCTCCAGCGAGACCAGTTCGAAACGCTCTATCGGCGAATCGAGGACGCCCCCGACGGGTTTGATCTTGATCGTCTCCCGGCAGATGCCGATCCGTATCCTGCGGTGTGGAGTGTCCATCCACGATTCGAGGTTGATGAGGATGCTGGTGTCATCACTCAATCAGAGATCGCGACGGCGACGCAGGTAGTCAACGCGGAACAGGAACCCACGGACGAGGACCGAATTGAACCCGACGGACTGGCTGTCTATTCGGACGCGCTCCTCCTCATTGATGCACTCGAACGTCACGAAGTGACTGATCTCCCTGAATTGGACACAGATGCGCTGGTGAATCTCTACACACTGCTCTCGGATGTCCAGCGAGATGCGAACGACTTCCGCCAGGAGGTCGCAGATGTCCTCCTCGCTCGACTCCATCACGACCGTCCGGTCTCTGGGCAGTATGGCTCTGTCCAGCGGACGAGTCGCCGCAATCGCTCGCTCAAAGACGACGAGGAGGTGTTAGATCGCCTTGGAAACGCTGGTATCGACCGTGAACGTGTGCTGAGCGTCGACCGCTCGAAAGTCGATGAAGCACTCGAAGTGACCACACTCTCTGAATCGGATGTCTACAACATCGAGGAAAGCGAGTACGTCCGGAAGGCAGAGGTCGATGAAGACGTGAAAGAATCTCGGCTCCAGGGGTTGAAAGACCGTCTCGCCGCCAGTGATGACGACGAAGCTGAACAACTTCGAGACGAGATCGAAGACCTAGAGCAGCGTATCGACGACCTCACGAGCTTCCGCACGGGTACGGAGATGCAAGGATGACTGCCTACCGCTTTCGCGTCAAGTTCGACCCCGATCCGACATCTCTGTGGCGAGATATCGTCGGCGGCGCAGACAGAACGATCGCTGAGTTTCAGTCGGCGATCAACCCCGTATTCGGGCTCGATCAGGGCCATCTCTGGTTTGTCGGCGACGACGAGGACTACTGGGACAGCGCAGTCAAATACCAGTGCCAGCAGGAGTATGAGGAATCACTTGGTGGCGATCCGGTATTACGTACCGAGCGGATCGAGAACGCGGGTGATGTGACGATCGGTGAGATGACTCGTCAGCTCGGTCTCGAACAGTACGACCGCATCTGCTATCTCTACGACTACGGCGACGAGTGGCGCTTCTACGGCATCCTGAAAGAGGTTCTCAGCGATGAGTCGAGTGACATAGAGCCAGCGGTCGTGAACGAGAAGGGCGACCCGATCAACGACCAGTACGATCCTCCGGGAATCGATGAGAGCGGCCCTCTTCTGCCTGATCCGCTGTATTCTGTACTTCCAGAAACCGCTGTGCCCGTTGCGGACCTCCGTGAACTGGAGGAGAACGAGGATATCGTCCACGTCATTCCGTTACTTAGCATCGAAACCGGGTTCGGAGCAGTCTGTGAACGATTCGCGATTCAGTTCGAGGAGACAGGATACGTCCTCGAAAATTTCCAGCAAGGATGGCAGATCGTCGAGGAAGTTGATGGAGCAATGCCTTGTTGAACGCAAGACAGCGTCGGGGTAGGGTCGGTAACTCACGGTTTCACGGCGTTAAAGCACGGTTCTTACACTCAGAAGATGTAGTAGCTGCCGCTGACGGTGTTGCTCGAAGAGTCAAAACTATGCCATCTTACTCCCTTGATCAGATGACGATGGCGATGCCTCTCCCAAATATGTCCGGAGAAGGGGGAGCAGGCGGCGAGCCCTAACTCGCCGCCTGCGTTAGGTTATGGATGATGCACTTCCGCGTGAGCTCCCGGAACTGGCCGTGCCAGCTCCGGGAGCGTAGCTTCTCGCCGTCGTCTTCCTTCAACTGCGAGAAGCCCGTTTCACTCATCCAGCGCTGGTTGTAATCCTCATTCATCCGGGCGTTGTGAGCCTTCTGTAGCGGTGTTTGCTCTCTGTGCTTGATCAGTGGTCGCGTTGAGTTGGAGCGACACTCCTCACGGAGATCGCTCCATGAGTAGTTTGCGTCGGCAGATAACACGCGCAGGTCTTCCGCGTTCCGGCGGAAGACCTGCATCCCAATATGACCGTCCCATGCCTTCTGCGTCGTGAAATGAACGTCCTTGATCGCTAGCGAATTCACGTCGATCAAAATCGTCGTCTTCATCGACTGAAACGAGAAGTCTGCGCGGTCGCGGTAGTGGTAGCTGGTTTGATCGCGTTGAAAGCCGCTTGCGTCAATTGCGGCTTCACCACTCCAGCCCGCCTGCTCCGCCGAAGCGCGGAGCAGGCGGCGGAGTTCACGCATTCGGTACTCCTTTTCCCACCGACAAAACGAGCTGTAGTGCGGTGCGTCGTCAAGATCAAACACGGCGAGGACGCCGGGCATTTCGTTGAGGTAGTCTTCGGTCTCACGGAGACTCTTCTCCAGTTCGACGCGGTACAGGATCAACGCGATCTGCACCCACTCGGCGTACCCGTCCGCGCCGTCCGGCGCGGCGGGTACGTCCGGATCATCAACATGCTGTTTGGCAAGGTCTCGACACATCCAAGCAAGCCGTCTGAGCGATGCCATATCGCCAGACGGCGTCCATTTCCGGGTTAATCTGGCGGAATATTACAGTAAGAGCGTCCCAGACCGTCGTCACTAGGCGGCAAAACAAGGCAAGCGACACTCCTCACGGAGATCGCTCCATGAGTAGTTTGCGTCGGCAGATAACACGCGCAGGTCTTCCGCGTTCCGGCGGAAGACCTGCATCCCAATATGACCGTCCCATGCCTTCTGCGTCGTGAAATGAACGTCCTTGATCGCTAGCGAATTCACGTCGATCAAAATCGTCGTCTTCATCGACTGAAACGAGAAGTCTGCGCGGTCGCGGTAGTGGTAGCTGGTTTGATCGCGTTGAAAGCCGCTTGCGTCAATTGCGGCTTCACCACTCCAGCCCGCCTGCTCCGCCGAAGCGCGGAGCAGGCGGCGGAGTTCACGCATTCGGTACTCCTTTTCCCACCGACAAAACGAGCTGTAGTGCGGTGCGTCGTCAAGATCAAACACGGCGAGGACGCCGGGCATTTCGTTGAGGTAGTCTTCGGTCTCACGGAGACTCTTCTCCAGTTCGACGCGGTACAGGATCAACGCGATCTGCACCCACTCGGCGTACCCGTCCGCGCCGTCCGGCGCGGCGGGTACGTCCGGATCATCAACATGCTGTTTGGCAAGGTCTCGACACATCCAAGCAAGCCGTCTGAGCGATGCCATATCGCCAGACGGCGTCCATTTCCGGGTTAATCTGGCGGAATATTACAGTAAGAGCGTCCCAGACCGTCGTCACTAGGCGGCAAAACAAGGCAACTCGACTTCGACTTCCACATCGATGTACGTCCGGTCGAGATCGTCGAGCACATCACGGAGTTGCTTGCCCTCCAAGGGAATGGCGCGGCCGCGCCATTCCCGTAATTCATCCGTAATCACCGGATTCGCGTTCTGTTTCAGCCGGCTCACGAAGGAGCCGCCGTTCTCGTCGATCCGCGCAAACCGTCGGTACTTGAAGTACGCGAGGTCGAACAATACGAGGCGGTTCTCAAGCCACGACCCTGTCTTGAACAGCGTGCTGTCGTGTGCTTTCTCGTCGGTAACGTCGATCCGTTCAATCGTCTGTTCAGTGGCATTGTGGAGCAGGTGGAGCTTCGCTCCAGCCTGCTCCTCGTGGCGGGCTTCGAACTGATCAGCGAGAAACTCGTGTAACCGCAACACCGTTCCATCAGCGATCATTACATCACTGAATCGGTCGATGTCAACGTCAACAGTGTCGGGAACAGCGACCTCGTCGAGACCGTGCTCGACGAGGTCGCGGAAGTACTCCGCGAGCGTCGGCGTCAACCGCTGATAGAACCCACCCGGTGAGATCGGCTCGTCAGCTGTGGAGTTGTAGCTGCGTCGAAACCCTGCGAGTGTTCGGCGTTCGCCTGCGGCGAAGCCGAACACGAATGCCCAGACGAAGACGGGAATCTGGAGCTTGCGGTCGCGTTCGACCACGCCGAGTTCCTCGGCGTGCTCTTCGAGGAATTCGGAGGGAAACAGTGTAGTGAGCCGACGCATAATCCGTGATGAGGAGGTTTCGTTGTGCACACTCGACACCTCCTCATTCCTTCCGAAAAGTAGCCTCGATAAGCCGCCACTGTCACGCGGTTCGTCTCCTAACTAAAGACGGATGCTGGATCGGCCTCTCCACTTTCTGGATGCGATCTTGAATCGTTTTCTTGAACTTATCATCCCCATCAGAATCACCTTGTTCAAGCGTAAGCAACCGAGAATTCAACGCGTAGAATTCCTCGATAAGCGCGCTATAGATCCCATACCGTAGGCGTTTTTCAACCAAGGTTGTGAACTCTTGTTTAGAAATGGGCCGTGTGATCGTCACATCATACTCCTGTTCATAGAACGTCTCGTCTACTGCTGACGAAGTGATTAACACCATCTGACAGGAAGGGCTCCGTGTCAAAATATACTTCTGAATTTTGGACTCCTCGTCGTTAAGCGCCGTTTGAGAAATGATCACTAAGATAACACTTGAATCGAATTCGTGAAAAACATCCTCTGGCTCCGTGGCCATCTTCGTCGAGACAGTTGTTATCCACTGTGAAAACAAATCTCGTTGAACGTCGTTTTCTTCGAGGAAGAGAATACTAACCTTGGAAAGCAGATCCGAGTATTTCATTATTATTTTTATCGTCTAAATACAGTGTATTATGTGCTGGTTCTCGATTGTATCCCAATATGTGGTGGGAAAACCCCGGATAGGAAAATGAATCCCAAATAGTTCGGAGGTGTCCTGGTGGGAATATCGTGTTTAATGTACCCCACTTTCTTAAATCAACAAAAATAGCTTCCGCCTAAAATATCAATGTTGATATTGTCAGTGGGCAAGGCGAATGTGCTTGGACTTACCCTCGAGACGATTCACACTTCGACACGAACAGGATAAACGCGTACGTCAATCGATCTGTTCGTGCTTCGTGGCCACATCATCGAGTTTCGGATGGCCGATGTCGATCTCTGTATCGCTTGATCGCTGGAGAACCGATCGAATTGGCGTGCAGCGTTACGTCGATAGTTCTCGCCGTCGCCACCGCGGCTTTCCTCTTGTCCGAGATTAGCCTCGAAGGGACTCACGAATGACTGGGCAACCACAGCGACACAATTTGATATCGCAGTATATCATTTACCACGGCGTCTGCCGAACGCGCGTCCCTTTTAGGAATCGCCGGTGTACGGGTTCGTATGGTTCGAAACGTCGCCAGCGACATGGCGGAACTCGACGCCGAGGACTTCTATCTCCTCTCGGGCGTCGAGCAGGGAATGCGCTTTTCGGAGTGGGTCCGTCGCGACAAGCTCCCCGAGTACGCCAGTCTGACGCGCGAGGAGGTCGACTACCGGATCGACCGGTGTCTCGACCGCGAGCTGATCCAACGGAAGACGATCCAGTACGAGGGGTACCAGCTCACCTTCGAAGGATACGACGCGCTGGCGCTTCGGACGTTCGCCGAGCGCGAGACCATAGACGGCGTGGGGTCGCCGCTCGGGCTCGGCAAAGAGGGTGACGTGTACGAGGTCCAGTCGTTCACGCCGCTCGCGCTGAAGTATCACCGGGAGGGGTACACCAACTTCCGGGAGGTGAACCGCGAGCGCGAGTACACCGCCGACCGCGACCACGTCTCGTGGATGTACACCGCGCGCAAGGCGTCCGAACGCGAGTACGAGGCGATGGAGTCGCTGTACCCGGACGTCTCGGTGCCGCGCCCGGTCGATCAGAACCGCCACGCCATCGTGATGGACAAGTTCGAGGGCGTCGAGCTCGCCCGCGCGACGCTCGACCCCGAGCAGGCCGTCGGCGTCCTCGATCTGGTGCTCCGCGAACTCCAGACCGCTTACGACCTCGGGTGGATCCACGCGGACGCGTCCGAACACAACGTCGCCATCGCCGAGAGCGGCGTGACGATCTTCGACTGGCCGCAGGCCGTGAGCGTCGATCACGAGAACGCGCGCGAGTTCCTCGAACGCGACGTGGAGAACCTCCACCGCTACTTCGCCCGGAAGTACCCGCACGAGGTCCCCGACGCCGACATCGGTGAGATCGCCGCCGCCATCGCCGACGGCTCGTTCGAGAGTATTCGCGCGTTCGGCGAGTGATAAATCACATACTGCGATAGAGAATTCGATTGGCGGGATGCGTGCTACTGGGACGGTGTAGCTCAACGAGCGGATACCGAACAGGCGGTCACGCGCTCCGCCGCGCCGTCACTGGTCTTCCTCACCGATCGGAAGCGTGTAGGTGACGAGCGCCACGATGGCGCGCCGGAGGCGTTCGGTGACGGCCTGATCCGAAATCTCCAGTTCGTCGGCGAGTTCCTTGGTCGTGCAGCCGCGCGGGATCTCGTAGTAGCCCATCTTGATCGCGAGCGTGAGAGCCTCGTGTTGGGGTTCCGAGCCCGTACCACGGTTGTACGTCCGGCTCCGAGGGGTTGTACACGCGGGTCACCTCCAGCGAGATTCCTGCGCCCTCCGCGTCCGCCGAGAACGCGCTCAACAGCTCGTGGGTGGGGAACCGGATCTCCATTTTCCACGTGCTCGCCGTCCCGACGGCACTCGAAATCTGCCCCTCGTTCTCCCGCACGGCGTTGATGAGTTGGTCCTGGTTCGCGTCCCACTGCAGCGTGAAGAGCGTGCGGTCTTCGAAGACATCAACCACCCGAGCGTCGCCGACGCTCGGGTGGTTCTGGACCGCTTCGAGGAACGTATCGCGTGCGGTGCTGTGGACCCAAAAGAGGGGGACGCTGACGTCCCCGAGCGGGACGAGCCGTTCGAGTTCGATGGTGGAGCCTCCTTCGACAGAGAGGATCTGACCGAGTTCGAAATCGTCAGACGAGACACGGAACTCCACAATTACACTCATCAATTGGCTCCGGGATTCCGTTCTCGATCCCCGTATAAAGAAACGAAGCTTGGTATATCAGGGTTTGGTGATAGCGGGATGTGGGCACGTCTCGTGGCGGCGGCCCTGACATGGCACACCACCCTCGGCGGTTATATCCGTCCGGGCCGATCGACCGCTATGGCCACTGTCATGCAGTTCACGAGTCCCGCGGACGAGTTTCCGCTGGGAACCGTGTTCGAGAACCTTCCGGGGGTGACGGTGGAACTGGAGCGGCTCATCCCGGACGAGTCGCTCATCATCCCGTACTTCTGGGTTCGCGGCGCACACGCCTCGGACATCGAGGCCGCGTTCGAGGCGCACCGAGGGGTCGTCAGTATCAAGCTCATCGACGACGTCGACGGCGAGTACCTCATGCGGGCGGAGTGGAACGACGACTACTACGGGGTGTTAAACGCACTCGCGCACGCCAACATCGTCGTGCTCTCCGGGGTGGGAACCAAGGAGGGCTGGCAATTCGAGGTCCGCGGAGAGAGTCGCGATCAGATCGGCGAGTTTCGGACCGACTGCCAAGATCACGACATTCCCATCGAGATCACCGCGGTACACTCGCTGTTGCCGGTCCAGGGAGACGGATACGAACTAACTGACACCCAGCGGGAGGCGCTCGTGTTGGCGTACGAACAGGGGTACTTCGACTCGCCGCGAACGGCGTCACTGGAGGACGTCGCGGCGGAACTCGGAATCTCTCAACAGTCGCTGTCGTCGCGGCTCAGACGCGGCCACCGGCGACTGATCGCGAAGACGCTGATCACGCCGTGACCGGCGGTTGCCACCCCCCACTGCACGCTCGGTAGACCGCGTGCCGCCCGAACCCCCTCCCCAGTATAAATACCTACTGTACTATCAGTAGTACAATTGAACCAACGCAGACGGTTAGGTGACTGTATGTCTACCAGAGAAACCGGGATCCCCCTCGATTCGTTCTCCTTCCGTCCCGAGTCGGAGACGTACCTCGCACGGTACGACGAGGCAGAGACGTCGGCCAGTATGGCCGTCGTCGCGACGGTTGCGGCGGTCTTAGACACCGATCCGACTGAGATGGACCAGCTGTACTACTCGATCGACGCCGAGGCGCTCGACGAACTGCTCGCCGGATCGACCGCGGCCGACGGCGACGTTCGCGTCGAATTCACCTTCGAAGGACACGCGGTCGCCGTGACCGACACCGAAGTGATCGCGGCGCGGGCGTCCGACGCCGACAACGGGCACCGCGAGACCGGTGGCTCGATGGCCGCATGACGGCGGACGACGAGGCACCGTCGACCGAGGCGGAGTTCCGTGCGGATCTGCGGTCGCTTCTTCGCCGCGCTCACGAGGAAGATATCGACATCGAGGGCGGCTGGGAGTGCCGAAACGGCACGGAACATCCCGACTGGGACGTCGTCGTCTCCGAGGTGCAGAAGCCGACCGCGTCGGAGTAGCGAGCGTATACTAAAGCCCGGACGCGGGCGACGTGTTCGGGTATGCAAGCAGTCATTCTCGCAGCGGGGCGAGGGACGCGAATGGGGCCGCTCACGCACACGATGCCGAAGCCACTGTTGCCGGTGGCCGATCGGCCGCTCGTCGCGCACGTCGCCGACGCCGCAGTCGCGGCCGGCACCGACGAGCTACTCTTCACCGTCGGATACGGCGGCGACCGGATCCGCGAGTACTTTGGTTCGCGGTACGCCGGCGTCCCCGTGCGATACGCCGAACAGCCGCGTCAACGCGGAACGGCCGATGCGTTGGCGGTCGCGGCCGACTTGCTTGACGGCGACTTCGCCGTGTTGAACGGCGACTCGCTGTACGACGCGGACGACCTGTCGCGCCTGTTCGATTCGGCGCCGCAGGTGGGGAGCGTCCGCGTCTCGAACCCCTCCGCCTACGGCGTGCTGGTGACCGACGACGGCGTCGTCTCGGAGGTGAGAGAGAAGCCGTCGGACCCGCCGTCGGACCTCGTCAACGCCGGCGCGTACACGTTCCCCGCGGACGTCATCGACCTCCTCGACGTGCCGGAGAGCGACCGCGGCGAGCGGGAGCTGACGGACGTGCTGGACCGGGTCGTCGAACGACACGAGCTCGGCGTCGTCGCGTTCGACGAGTGGATGGACGTGGGCCGCCCGTGGGAGCTGCTGGAGGCGAACGAGCGACGACTTCCGGGCGAGGCGGCCGGCGTGTCGGCGACCGCGGACGGCGGCGACGTGCGTCTCGCCGGTCCCGAGGGAGCGGCGGCGGACCGAACGGAGTCGTCCGGCGTCCACCCCGACGCGACGGTGCGGGGCGACGCCGTCATCGAGCCGGGAGCCACGGTCGGTCCCGGAGTTGTCGTCGACGGCCCGGTTCGAGTGCGAGCGGGCGCGACCGTCGGGCCGAACGCCTACCTCCGCGGTGCGACCCTGATCGACGCGGACGTACACATCGGCCACGCCGTCGAGATCAAAAACAGCGTCGTGATGAGCGGGACCGCGATCGGGCACCTCTCGTACGTCGGCGACAGCGTGCTCGGGTGCGGGGTGAACTTGGGCGCCGGTACCGACGTCGCCAACCTCAGACACGACGACGAGCCCGTCGCACTCCGCGTGAAGGGCGACCGGGTCTCAACGGGTCGTCGGAAGTTCGGCACCGTGCTCGGACCGGGCGTGAAAACGGGGATCCAGACGGGGATCAACGCCGGCGTCACGCTGTCCCCCGGAGTCCACACCGAGCCGGGCGAGATCGTGACCCGCGACCGGTGAGGGTACCGGCCCGTCCTCTTGCGGTCTGTGCCCCTCAGACGCACTCGCTCCCCGAGAGTTACTTCCAGCCGGAGCCGATGGCGTCGGCGTCGTCGGGCCTCGCCGCGTCCCCGTTGCTCAACCGCTGTCTAGTCAGACAGTCGAGACACCCGTAGACGCGGTTTGACGCCCCGAACACGCGGACGAACCGTCGGCTCACCGCTTCGCCACATCTCGCACAGCGCCTGTTAATGTCGGTCGAACCCGTGGTGTCTGCCATACTTCGGACTCGACTCCACGCCGGTTGAGTATATGCCGACTACGCCGCGGATTTCCACCCCGCGACGTGCGTTGGGTGTCGCTACCGTCGCTACGACCCCATCGGGGGTAGCGGTCGAACGGGGGTGTCCCGCGGCTCTCCGGAGCGCATGACGTCGGTTCCGCCGACGAGGACTCGCTCGACCGTCGGGACCGGGTTCGGGTCGACGACGATGAGGTCCGCGCGAGCGTCGACCGCGATCCGCCCGCGATCGGTGAGGCCGACCACGTCGGCGGGGTTTCGGGTGACGCGATTTACCCGCGTCGCGAGCGGCTCGCCCGTATCAACGAACGGTGCCGCCAGCAGCGACGGCGGGTGGTAGTCGGCACAGAGCACGTCGACGACGCCGCGGTCGATCGCCGCCCTCACACTGAGGTTGTCCCAGAGGCTCCCGCCGCGAATGAGGTTCGGGGCACCCATGACCGTGGTGAGCCCGAGTTCGTCGGCCCGAACGGCCGCGTCGAGCGTGACGGGATACTCGCTGACCGCAACTCCGCAGGCCGCCATCTCCTCGACCGCCGCCGCGGACTCGTCGTCGTGCGAGGCGAACGGAACGCCCGCGCGCCGCCCGATCTCACGGAGCCGAACGATTCGCTCGGTCCGCGTCGACGCGTCGAGCGATTCGCGTTTCGCCGCGATCTCGTCGACCGCGTGGGCGGGCCAGTTCCGGTCCTCGACGTAGTGGCGTTCGAACCCGTCGCGGTCGTACTGTCCGTCGCCCGGCGCGTGGTGCATCACCGAGAGCAGATCGACATCGGCTGCGATCTGTTCGACCGCCCGCACGCTCCCGCCGGTCAGTTCGCATCGGGCGTGGAGCCGGTTGTCGACGAGCGTGTACGACTCGTCCGCGAGTTCGGCGGCAATCGCCGTCGCGTCGTCGAGCGATCGTCCATCGTCGGGGGCGTCTTCGAACGCCACCGCGTGGTACTTCGTCGTCACGCCCGCGAGGAGGTTCGATCGGTCGGCCGTCGTCACCGCGGTTCGGACGTCGGTCTGCGCGCCCGACCGCGGCGACCGGTGGTGTTCGATGTCGTCGCCGTGGAGGTCGACGAGCCCTGGCATAAGGACACGTCCGTCGGCGTCGATCGTCTCGCCGATCTCGATCGAGTGTTTCGGTGTCGGGCCGACGCGGGCGATGCGACCGCCCGAGACGACGACGTGTCCGTCGTCGATGACGCGGTCCGGTGTCACCACTCGCGCGTGGCGAATCTCCGTGGGGGCGGTCATCGGTTCTCGGAGCGTCGCGGGTGCTCGGTGTCGTCCGTCGTGGTGCTGCGGCGGCTCGCCGTCACCCCGCCGATATGGTACTCGGGTAGCATGTCCGGCCGTTCCGGTCGGTTCCCCTTTGTTACGCAGCTACAAACTCGCCTTCTCACCCGTCGGGGACGGGGTACGCGGTGACTACCTTTCCCCGCCGCCGCTCATCTGGACCTCGATGAGGAACGAACACGGCAGCTCGGGAGACCGGCTACCCGGCGACCACTCCGACCCACCGGCAGACCGACAGTCGCTGTTCGGCACGAGCGGCGTCCGCGGGCGCGTGGGCGAAGCCGTCACCGCCGATTTTGCGGACGCAGTCGCGCGCGCCGTCGCGGTCAACGCCGACCGCGCCGTGGTCGGTCGCGACGCGCGCGACTCGGGGCGGTCTCTCGTCGCCGCGCTCGCGGGTCTCGACGAGACGCTCGCGTCTGACGGCCGCCCCGTCGCCTGTCAGAACGCGTGGGAGGACTCGACCGGCCGGTTCGGCCACACCGCGGCGACGTTCCTCGAAGCGTACAGCGAACTCGCGCGCCACGGCGACGGGCTCGGCGCGGGAGCGCTCGACGCGGAAGCTCTCGATGCGAATGCGCTCCATTCGGACCTGCCGGACGACCTCGCCGCCCACGCCGGCGCGCAGGCCGAGAGAGTGTTCGACGCGCTCGACGACCTGTGGGTCCCTGATCGGGGCTGTTACGCGCTGCGTGAGACGGATCAAGGCGATATCGACGATCGGCTCGACTCGTCGACGCTGGCGCTGGCGAGCGCGCACCGCTCGTTCGACGCCGTTCGGGAGATCGACGACGACCGGCTCGACCGGCTGGTTACACACGTCGAGAGCGTGGTCAACGGGCTCGCCCGCGAGACGGACGGTGTGTCGGGGCTGATACGCTACGAGGGCGACGGCTGGCGGCGCGCAGGGCAGCGCTCGGAGAAGGTGTGGACTGTCTCGACCGCGTGGGGCGCGAACGCCTGCGCCGAACTCGCCGTGCTGCTCGACGACCACGACGATCCGCGGGCGGACGAGATGTTCGCTCGTGCGCGCGAGCTGCTCGCCCGCGTCTCGCCGGGCGGATCGCTCTGTGCGCCGACGGGATACCTCCCCGAGCAGGTCTTCGACGACGGGACGTCCGACAGCGCGACGCCGCTCGGCTGGCCGCACGCGATCCGGCTCGCGACGGTCGCGCTGCTCGCCGACGCCGACCGGCTGTCGCCGTCTCCCGCCGTCGCCGACTGAGGCGACAGTGCAGGCGGGTCGACAGAATCGACGAGATCGGCGGCGTCGACAGAACCGACGAGATCGGCGGCGTTGGCGAAATCGGCGCGCGCGGAGGCTCACGTCGCGTCCGCGAGCACGGCCCCGCCGGTCTGCTGGACGACGTAGTAGACGATGATAGACGCCGTGACGAGCGGGTCGGCGAACGGCAACGAGACCAGAAGCGCGATCCCGAGGTTCTTGAGATTAGTGGTGAAAAACAGCGAGAACGCCCGATCCCGTCCGATGTCGAACGCGCGTTGACAGCCGGCGGTGAGCGCAGCGCCGAGAGAAAAGAGAAGGACTGCGACGCCGACGACGGCGAGCAGCGCCGTCCCGTCGATCTCGAAGACACCGACGCCGGCGACGGCCGTGTAGATCAGGAGGAGTATCGCGAGCGTCGAGGCTCGCTCGACCGTCCCGTTCGACAGCGTATCGGTCGGAACGGCCACGGTGAGCAGCACCCCGCCGCCGACGATCACCGCGAGGTCGACGAGGATGGACGCGGTGGGGACGGCGATCCGCGAACCGACGAGCCGAGTGAGCACGAGCGGGGTCGCCGCGGGCGCGACGAGCAGCGACGCGATCGAGCTGATCGTCGCCAGCTGCACGTCGCCGCGCGAGAGCCGCGTCCAGATTATGGCGCTCCCGGCGGTCGTCGGGACCGAAAGCGCGATCGCGAACCCGATCACGGCCGCGTCCGAGAGCGCGACTTCGACGAGCCGCATGCCCGCGAGCGGCAGCGCGACGTACGAGAGACCGAGCGAGAGGCCGACAATCGCGGCGTACGACGAGTAGTCGATCGCCGCGAACCGGACTCCGCGGAGCGACGTGAACACGAGGAAGACGACGAGCGGCGTGACGAGCGGGTTGAGATACGGCGACAGCTGCGGGGCGAGGACGCCGACGCCGGCGGCTCCGAGCACGAGGAGTACGTTCGAGAACCGCGCGAGTGCGTTCCGGATCATCACGATATCCGCCGGTCCGACTCACTCTGATGAGGAGCGAATTATACCTACTGGTCGCTCTGTCACAGTTCTCAGCAGTTCGATGAATCTCCAGATCGCAACCGTCGCCGCAGAAACGGCTACTCCGTTATCGTCGCCTCGAACTTCTCGCGGACCTTCTCCATCTTGGGCTTCGCGTGGAAGGTGCAGTAGGCGTCGTCGGGATTTTTCGCGAAGTAGTCCTGGTGATGCTCCTCGGCGCGGTAGAACGTCTCCAGCGGTTCGATCTCGGTGACGACGTCGCCGTCGTACGCCGAATCGAGCGCGTCGACGTACGCTTCGGCGACCTCCCGCTGCGTCTCGTCGTGGTAGAGCACGATAGATCGGTACTGGCTACCGACGTCCGGTCCCTGTCGGTTGAGTTGTGTCGGATCGTGTATCTCGAAGAACGCCTCCAACACGTCGTCGTAGCCGATCACCGTCGGATCGAACACGACCTGGACCACCTCGGCGTGGCCGGTGCTCCCCGAACAGACCGCCTCGTAGGTCGGGTCGTCGACGTGGCCGCCGGCGTATCCGGACGTGACCGACTCGACGCCGGCGAGCAGTTCGAGCGCCGCCTCCGTACACCAGAAGCACCCGCCGCCGAGCGTCGCCGTCTCGCGCGTTTCGGACATACCCTCCGGTAGGGCGTGAAGACGTATGAATCGTGTGCGTCCGAAAAGCCGCGTGGGTCCGAAACGTGTGCTCACGCCACACGCGCGTTCTCGTCGCGCCCGCGATACACTATCGGTCACTGCACCTCGTAGACGACGTTGACCGACACCCGAACGCTCACGTCGCCGGTCTCGATGCCGGTCGACGCGCCGCCGTCGTCGCCCTCGGCCATCGCCGCGGCGTCTGCGACTCGGTACGGCGACACGCCCGACCCGCTTGTCGAGACGGCGTGGACGCCGTCGATGGTCAGGTCGCTGGCGTTCGCGAGGACGTCGGCGTCGGCGCGGGCGTTCGTCATCGCGTTCTGGAGGGCCCGCTCGCGAACCTCGGACTCGCGCTCGTCGCTCAGTCCGAACTGGATCTGTTGCACCTCGTCCGCCCCGGAGTCGATCGAGACGTCGATGACCTCGCCGACCGCGTCCACGTCGTCGAGTTCGATCGCGTACTGGTGGACTCCCTGGAACTCCTCTCGGTCGGGGTTCTCTCGCGATTCGTACGTCTCGCTGACGTCGTAGCGAACGGTCCGAATGTCCTCTTCGGTGAGTCCCCACTCCGTCAGCCCCGTACGCAGCGAGTCGTCAGCGGCGTCGAGGTCGTCGCGGACCGTCTGTGCGTCCGATCCCGACGCGGTGACCGCCACGCGGATCGTCGCGCGGTCGGGTCGAGCCGTGGCCTCGCCGTCCGCAGCCACGTCGATGCTCCCGTCGAGCATCGCTTGGTCGCCGGCCCCGTTCCCGGGGCCGCCGGTCGATCCCGCAAGTCCCGAACAACCCGCCAGCGCGACGAGCAGCGTCACGCCGACGATCACGGTGAGTCGTCTGTCCATACAAGACGGCACGTCGTTCGCGGGCAAGAAGCCGCCGATGGCACAAAGAACCGCTTGTGCTACCGGTCGGTACGGCCGCAGTCACCCATTCTACCGCCGTCAGTCTCGCGCTCCTCGCCCGCTATCGGCACCGGTTTCGTCATCTTCGCCGTCGTCAGCGTCGTCGGGGTCAGCCTCGTCATCCGCCTTGTCGCCGTCGTCTGCGCTTTCGTCGTCGTCAGCATCTTCATCGTCGTCGTGATCGGTGATGATCGCCGACTCGTGTGACGCGTCGTCGTCGGCCTCGTCCTCTTCGTCGTCGTGATCGGTGACAACAGCCCGCTCCGGCGGCCGGCCGATCGCCGCGTCCGGATCGCTCGGCTCGTCGCGGGCGGCCTCGTCGCCGGTGGGTATCTCCCTGTGCACCGATCCGTCGTCTTCGCTCCGCACGTCACCCGTCTCGGGGCTCTTGTCGACCGCGGACCCGCGGCCGTCGCCGGACTCGCCGGGACGGGGGTCGTCGGCGTCGTCCGCGCCCGTGAGGTCGGCCCCGTTAGATTTCTCGTGGTCGCGTTCGACGCCGTCGAGCACGGGGGTCGCATCTCGCCGGCCGGAGCCGAACAGCCGCTCGCGGATCGAGCGCCGGCTCGGGCGCTCCGCGAGCAGGATCGAGCAGTCGACGTCGCTGGTGATATCGAGGTGAAGCGAGTTGGAGACGAGCCGCGAGAGCATTCCCTCCTCCGTCGCACCGAGTATCACGAGCGTGTTGTCCGTCGATTCGTTGACGATCGCCTCTTCGACGTCGCCGGTGTCGTCGACGACTTGCGCGGCGTCGGCGAGCCCGTTCTCTCTGGCCCACGCGGCGAGGAACCCCTCGCCCTCATCTCGCTTCTCGGGGCTGTCGACGACGTGTAACAGCGTCACCTCCGCGCCGGCGGTCCGCGAGAGGACGCTCGCGACCTCCGCTCCGAGCGTCGAGTCGGGACCGCCGGAGGTCGGCAGCAGGATCCGCGAGGTGTCGAGCTCGTGGTCGTTCAGGATGAGGAAGTCACAGGGGAGCTGGTTCGTGAGTTCGTCGATGGGGCGCTCCGCACGGGCTGCGCTCCACAGCTGGTCGTCTCCCCAGCCCATCAACACGGCGTCAGGGCGGGTGCGGCGGGCCATGTTGAACACCTCCTCGAACGAGCGGTGCGTGACGACGGTCGAGGTGGAGACGTCGACGTCGTACCCCTCGGCCGTCGCTTTGAGCCCCTCCATCCCCTCCTCGGAGACGTCTGCGATCCGACCGGCGTCCCTCGAAAGAGACATGCGCTCCGGGGCCTGCACGACGTGAACGATGTGGACGAGCCCGTCCTCCCGATCGCTCGCAATCTGGCTCGCGAGTTCGACGATCTGCCCGTCGGTCCGCGGGTTCGTGATCGGCACCATGATCCGGTGGCCCTCGTTGGCGAACAGCGTCGCCTCCGTGGCGTCCAAGATCGGGACGTACGACCGCCCGGCCGCGCGGCCGAGCACCCACTCTGGCACGGTGAGCCGGCGGGTCATCCCCTCGAAGCGCGCCTCTTCGAGGCGCTCTTCGCTGGTCTGGAAGTAGTTCACGATCGTCACCAAGACGACGCCGCCGATGGTGTTGCCGAGCAGCACGGGGAGGACGAAGTCACCCAGGCCCGCGAACAGATTCAGGTCGCCGCCGTACACGCCGATCTGCTTGGCGAAGAACAGGTACGATACCTCGGTGAACGAGATGACGACGTGGTAGAGATTTCCCAGTGGAATTGCGAGGAACGCCAGGTAGACGACGAGCAGCCGGGTGACTGAGTTCGTGGATGCGAACCCGACCCAGACGACGCCGGCGACGATCAGCCCCGCGACGGCCGCCTTGAAAAACAGCGGCCAGAAGCCGACGTCGAATCCGCCGGTAGAGATGTATATCGCCGAATCGACGGTGTCTCCCGAGAACACGCCGCCGTACGAGAGGACGAGCGCGCCGAACGCTCCCCCGGTGAAATTCCCCGCCAGCACGATCCCCCAGTGTCGGAGAAGCGTCGGAATGCTTGCGAGTCGCTCCAGGGTCAACGCCACCGGCGGCAGCGTGTTCTCGGTGTACAGTTGGTACCCGCCGATGATGATGTAGATGAAGCCGAGCGGATACAGCAGGACGCTCAGGAGGGGGTCACTGTCGGTCGCGGCCGTCAGCGACGCGTACAACAGGAACGTGATCGTGAGCGCCAATCCCGCTGCGACGCCGCTGAAGAAGAGTTCGCGGCTACCGGAAGTCACCTCCTCGTCGGCGGCGGCGATGATCCGCTGGAACACCTCGTCGGAGGAGAACCGGTCCCGGACGGCCTCGCCGACCGCCGGCGCGCCGCTGCGAGAGCGCTCGACGACCTCGCGCATCGAATCGTCGTCCGGTCGCGTTGAATCGGTCACTACCCTACCACTGGAGCCGCGATAAAAAGTAGTTCCTCTTTCGGCATACGCGCCGAAACTGTCCAATTAGGTTCTTATACATCTGATAACGGCGCGTTTTACAACAAGTGGACATATTTCACCACGCTCGTCTTGTTGTCCGCTGCGGGGGGTCTCAGTCCCCTCAGGCCCGTGCGACCGTTACGAAGCGGACCTCCACGCGGACCTCACCGTCGATCGTCGCCTCGATCCGGTCGTCGAGCGCGGCCGCCACGCCGTCGACGGTGCCTCCAGGCGGCGCGCCGACGGTGACGGTCACGCGCTCGGTGTCGAGCGGCGGGATCGTCCCGCCCCGTTCGACGTCCAGTTCGAGCAGCTCCAGCTCGGAGTCCAGCGCCGCAAGCTCCTCGCCGGTCGCGGATCGGATGTCGGCTTCAGTCGTCGACGCCACGTACGACTCGTAGGTGACGCCGCCGAGGAACACCGAGAGGATCGCGATGGCTGCGACGAGGACGGCGGCGCGCTTGAGGAACGCGGCGCGGGCGTCGTCCTCGCGGAACCAGCGCTGGGGTCTGTACCCCTCGTACCAGAGCACGACGAGCGCGGAGAGGTTGATCGAGAGCACGTTGACGGCAACGATCACGCCTGAGCCGAGCACGAGTCGAGGAATGCCGAAGGCGATGCCGATACCCACCGCGGCCGCGGGCGGGATCAACGCGACCGCGATCATGACGCCGACGAGCGTCGCCGAGACGCCGGTCATGAGCGAGACGATCCCCGCGATCCCGGCACCGATCGCCACGACGAGCACGAGGACGTTCGGCGCGACGCGCTCCGACACCTCCGCGAGTTCGAGCGGATCGAGGCCGGGCGGGACGAAGGCGAGCGAGCGAACGGAGAAGGCGAACACGGTCGCGGCGACGACCGCCACGACGACGCCGAGAATCTGCATTCGCACGCCGCGCCGGAAGGTGTCTTCGTCGTCGACGACGGTGCCGATCGCGGCCGACATCGCGGGACCGATGAGCGGGGCGATCACCATCGACCCGACGACGGTCGCCGGAGAGTCCAGCAGGAGCCCGGCAGTCGCGATCACTGCCGAGATGACCGTCATCAAGACGTACGTTCCGAGTCCGGATGCGAGGTCGTCAGCCTTCGTCTGTAGCTCCTCGCGGGAGATGCGGTCGCCGCCGTGGTCCGACTCTTCGGCGTACTCCTCTTCTAGCGCCTCGAACCGCCGGGATATCACCGTCTCGGCCGCGACGATCACGGTGTAGGTTCGCTCGTCGATCCCCGCCTCGCGGAGCCGTTCGAGAACGGGTTCGACGGCCGCGGTCGGCAGGGGGAACGTCGCGACCGCGGTGTACTCGCGTCCGCTCGTCTCGTCGGTGACGACGTAGTCCACTCCCTCGTCGTCGAGCGCGCGGACGACGGCCGCGCGCTTCCCCGCCGGAATCATGACCTGAACGAGTCGCACGGTCGCTCGTCTCACCCCCGGAACTTATAAACAGGCGGTGAGTCCTCCGGCGGATCGCGGGCGTCGGTCGGAGCCGTCCCGCGCGAAACGGAACTTTAATGCGCGAATCTCTCACACCTTCGGACAAGAATGCTCTCGCCGCTGGCCATCGACACGTTCCTGCTCGACTACCACCTCGGGCACGTCATACTGCTCGGGTTCATCGTCTCGCTTCTGGGAGCCGTGCCGCTGAAGTCCCAGAAGGTGTTCGCGTCGATCTTCGCCGGGTTCGGGCTGATCTTCATGGTCGCCCCGTTCACGACGATGCCGCAAGTGTACGTCCTCGCCGGCATTCCACTGGTCCTCGTCGGCGCGCTGTTGTGGACGATGAGCGGCCGCTGATCGGAGCCGCGTTCCGTTCGCGGTCCGCCGGTCGATCCTGCTCCTTTTTGCACCCCGAGCGAAACTGGTCGCCATGGTCACGGTACGAGCACCCGCCACGAGCGCGAACCTCGGCAGCGGGTTCGACGTGTTCGGGGCGGCGCTCACGCGGCCGGCCGACGTCGTTACCGTCGAGAAGGCGGCGGAGACGACGATCGAGGTCACGGGTGTCGGCGCGCAGTACATCCCGGAAGACCCCGAGAAGAACACGGTCGGCGCGGTCGTCGAGGCCCTCGACGCCCCGGCGCGCATCCACATCGACAAGGGCGTCCGCCCGGCGTCCGGTCTCGGCTCTTCGGCCGCCAGCGCCGCCGGCGCGGCCGTCGCGCTCAACCGGCTGTACGACCGCGGGCTCTCTCGGTCGGAACTCGTGCCGATCGCCGCCGAGGGGGAGGCGGTCGTCTCCGGCGTCGCGCACTCGGACAACGTCGCCCCCTCGATCCTCGGCGGGTTCACGGTGACGACGCGGGAGGCGACCCACGCGGTCGACGCCGCGGTCCCCCTTGTCGTCTGTCTCCCCGACGTGGCGGTCTCGACGCGGGACGCGCGCCGGGTGATTCCCGAGACCGCCTCGATGGACGACCTCGTGGAGACCGTCGGCAACGCGGCCACGCTCGCCGTCGGGATGTGTCGGTCCGACCCCGACCTCGTCGGGGCCGGGATGAGCGACCCGGTGGTCACCCCCGAACGCGCCCGGCTGATCACTGGCTATGACGACGTGCGGGCCGCCGCCTTCGACGCCGGGGCCGCGGGCGTCACGGTGAGCGGCGCGGGCCCGGCGATTCTCGCGGTCTGTCGCGACCGCGACCGACGCGGCGTCGCTGCCGCGATGCTCGACGCCTTCGCCGAGGCCGGTATCGACGCTCGCGCCTATCAGACGCGGATCGGTCGCGGATCGACAGTTCTCGACGAGTAGGCTGTAAGCCGCCGAACCGCTCTATCGATCGATACCGGCCGCACCGTCGACTACGCCGGCGACGTCGTCCGGAGAGATGACGGCGACGTCGCCGCCGATCGTGCGCTTCAGCGCGGCGGCCGCGGCGGCCCACTCCAGCGCGTCGGCGACGCTTCCGCCCGCTATCCGCTTGGCGAGGAAGCCGGCGACGAACGCGTCGCCGGTGCCGATCGCGTCGAAGGTGTCGGCGTCGAAGACGCCCTGTTCGTGCACCGCGCCGTCGCGCAACGCGACCGCACCCTCCGTGCCGCGGGTGACGACAACCGTCTCGAAGTCAAAATCGGTTGCGAGTCCGTTGGCGATGGTGACGGCATCGCCCTCGCGGTCTAACACCCGCCGCGCGTCTCGACGCGGGACGAACAGCGTGTCCACGTGCTCGAACAGGTCCTCGTAAGCGGCGCGGGCGGTCTCCGGGTCCCAGAGCTTCGCGCGGTAGTTCAGGTCGAACGACCGGGTCGTGCCGGCCTCGCCCGCGGCGCGGAGAAGGGCTGCCGTCGTCGCCGCGGTGCGCTCTGAGAGCGCCGGAGTGATCCCCGTGGTGTGAAACCTCGAGGCCGACTCCAGCGCGCCGGTCGGTAGCTCTTCGGGACCGACGGTCGTGATCGCGGCGTCCGCGCGGTCGTAGATCACGTTCGTTCCGCGCGGCTCGCCGCCGTGTTCGAGGTAGTAGGTCCCGACGCGGCTCGCCTCGGGATCGGCCCACGCGACGCCGGTGCGGACGCCGTGGCTCCGTAGCTCCGAGACGACTCGTCGACCGAGCGGTGAGTCGGGGAGCTTCGAGAGCCAGACCGCGTCGGCACCGAGTCGCGCCGCGCCGACGGCGACGTTGCTCTCCGCGCCGCCGGCCTGCACGTCGAACGTCTCCGTCGTCTCCAGCCGCTCGCCGCGCGGTGGCGACAGGCGGAGCATCGTCTCGCCGAACGTCACTAGGTCGGTCACGCCGACCACCCTCTCGCGGTCGTCACGGCGCTCCCCGCCGGCGCGGTCGCCGCGGTCGCTGCGGTGTGCATGCCGGAGCCTCCGCGGGCGAGTACAAAAGGGTCAGCGATCGGTCGAGACCGGTCGCGTCGCCACGACGCGTCGGATCCGGATGCGCTTTTGTTCGCGGAGTCCCACCGGATCGGTATGCGCTATCAACCCGGGGTCTGTAACATCGGACCGGCACAGCAGCGGCGGCGGCTCCTGCTCGGGGTCGCGTCGCTCGTCGCGGCCGTCGCCCTCGTCGGTGCCACGCTCGCGCTGTCGTGGCCCCGGTGGGTGCTGCTCGCGTCCGTGTTTCCCTTCTACGGGGCTGCGCTCGGCGTCATCCAGTACCGCGAGCGGTTCTGTATCGGATTCGCCGGCATCGGCGTCTTCGACGTCGGTGACGGGACGACCGAGGTGGCCGACGGGGCGGCGCTGGCGGCCGACCGAAAGCGCGCGGTCCGGCTGAATCTGAAGGCGGTCGCCGTCGCGGTCCCGGCCGCCGCCGGAGTGTACGCCGTCGCCGTCTTCGTGGTGTGATCCGGCGACGACGGTGTCGCGTTGCTCGCCGCGGTCACGTTCTCCCGTCGGGCTCGCGATTCTCGGCGATCGCGCCGGATACCACACGAACGTGCACATAGAAAAGCATTAGAACGGGCTCGATAACCACGTAAGTGAATGAGTCTGTCCGAGCCGGACCACGAGCTCGTCGTCGCGGAGCTCGGCCGGGAGCCGACGGCGGCCGAGGTCGCGCTGTTCGAGAACCTCTGGAGCGAGCACTGCGCGTACCGCTCCTCGCGGCCGTTGCTGTCGGCGTTCGACAGTGAGGGCGACCAGGTCGTCGTCGGTCCCGGTGACGACGCCGCCGTCCTCGCCCTGCCCGAGCCGGATGCCGCGGACACGCCCGCTCCCGAGCGCGACCCCGACGACTACGGCGACCAATACGTCACCTTCGGCGTCGAGAGCCACAACCACCCCTCCTTCGTCGACCCGTTCGACGGAGCCGCCACGGGCGTCGGCGGCATCGTCCGAGACACCATGTCGATGGGCGCGTACCCGATCGCCTTACTCGACTCGCTGTACTTCGGCGGCTTCGACCGCGAGCGCTCGCGGTACCTCTTCGAGGGCGTCGTCGAGGGGATCTCCCACTACGGCAACTGCATCGGCGTCCCCACGGTCGGCGGCAGCGTCGGATTCCACGGCGGCTACGAGGGGAACCCCCTCGTCAACGTCGCCTGCGTCGGGCTCACGAACGAGGACCGGCTCGTCACGGCCACCGCACAGAAGCCGGGGAACAAGCTGGTGCTCGTCGGCAACGGCACCGGACGTGACGGGTTAGGCGGCGCGTCGTTCGCGAGCGAGGACCTCGCGGAGGACGCCGAGACGGAGGACCGCCCCGCAGTGCAGGTCGGCGACCCCTACGCCGAAAAGCGGCTGATCGAGTGCAACGAGGCGCTCGTCGACGAGAAACTAGTCGTCTCCGCCCGTGACCTCGGCGCGGCCGGCCTCGGCGGCGCGTCCTCCGAACTTGTCGCGAAGGGCGGGCTTGGCGCGCGGATCGACCTCGACGAGGTCCACCAGCGCGAACCGGACATGAACCCGATGGAGATCCTCCTCGCCGAGAGCCAAGAGCGGATGTGCTATGAGGTCGTCCCCGACGACGTCGAGCGCGTCGCGGAACTCGCAGAGCGGTTCGACCTCGGCTGTTCGGTCATCGGCGAGGTGACCGACGGGAACTACGTCTGTGAGTTCGCAGGCGACGCGGACGACCCCGAGAGCGAGACCGTTGTCGACGTCGACGCCGAGTACCTCGCCGACGGCGCGCCGATGAACGACCTCCCGAGCGAGGCTCCCGTCCAACCCGATCGGGACTTCCCCGATCCGGCCCCCGCGCTCGACGAGGCGGTCGAATCGGTGCTCGCCGCTCCCTCGACCGCGAGCAAGCGCTGGGTGTACCGCCAGTACGACCACGAGGTCGGCACGCGGACCGCGCTGACGCCCGGCGACGACGCCGCGATCATGGCGATCCGCGAGGCGGCGGCCGACGGCGAGACCGCCGCTGGCGACGAGGGCGTCGGGCTCGCGCTCTCTTCGGGCGCGAACCCGAACTGGACGCAAACCGCGCCGTACGAGGGTGCTCGCGCCGTCGCGTTGGAAAACGCGACCAACCTCGCCGCGAAGGGCGCGGTCCCGCTCGCCGCGGTCGACTGTCTCAACGGCGGCAATCCGGAGAAGCCGGACGTGTACGGCGGGTTCGAGGGGATCGTCGACGGCCTCGCGGACGCCTGCGCGGACCTCGGCACCCCGGTCGTCGGCGGGAACGTTTCGCTGTACAACGACAGCGTCGAGGGACCGATTCCACCGACGCCGACCCTCGCGCTGATCGGTACCAAGCGGGGCTACGACGCACCGCCTGCGGCGCTCGACGCGGACCGCGCGGACGCCTCCGAACTGCTGTTGATCGGCGCGGGCGGCGACGCGCTCGGCGGGTCCGAGTACCTCGCACAAACCGGAGGTACAGACCGGTTCCCGTCGCTGCCGGGCGAGCCCGGTGACGATGCCGGTGAGCCCGGTGACGGCGAAGGGATCGACGACCTCGTCGCGTCGCTCGCGGCGATCGCGCGTCACGACGCGACGCTCGCGACCCACGACGTGAGCGACGGCGGGATCGCGGTCGCGCTCGCTGAGATGGTGACCGACGACGCGGGTGCCGACGCGGCGCTCCCGGACCGCGTCGCGGCCTTCGAGGAGACGCCCGGGCGACTCGTCGTCCAGACGACCGACCCCGACGCGGTAGCCGACATCGCGGGCGAGGTTCCGGTTCTCCGGCTCGGCGACGTGACGACGGACGGGACGCTGTCACTCGCCGTCGGCGAGGAGTCCGTCACGCTCGACGCCGACGCGATCCGCGACCACCGCGGCGTCATCGGACGCGAACTCGCCTGAGTCGGTCTCCGATCGTCTCGAATCGGATCCCGCCGACCGCGACGACGCCTCGGGCGGTGGTATTTTCGACGAGAGAGACCGAGCGATACGCTTTTAGGGCTTCCTAAAATACGTAGGGGCACTCACGGGACACCGGTCGCTCCGGTGCCCGCCACACCGATGGCTCAAACGCAATCAGTCGGAACGACACGGTCGGACGGGGAACGCGAGGAGGCGAGTGGATCGTCGGACGCGACGCGCCCGGCGACCACGCAGTCGTCCGAACCGGTGTTGTCGCTGTCGGACGTGCGAAAGGATTTCGGCTCGGAGACCGCTGTTGACGGCGTCTCACTCGACGTCCGTCCCGGCGAACTGCTCACCTTTCTCGGTCCCTCGGGCTGCGGGAAGACGACGACGCTCCGCACGATCGCGGGGTTGGAGGAGCCGACCGACGGCCGCGTCGTCCTCGCCGACGAGACCGTCGCCGGCGACGGAGCGCTCGTGCCGCCCGAAGAGCGCGACGTCGGTATCGTCTTCCAGAACTTCGCTTTGTTCCCGCATCTCACCGTCCGCGAGAACATCGCGTTCGGACTGGAGGGCGCGGACGCGTCGGCGACCGAGGCGCGCGTCGACGAACTGCTCGAACTCGTCGAGATGCCCGACCACGGCGAGAAGACGCCGGACCAGCTCTCCGGCGGACAGAAGCAGCGCGTCGCGCTCGCGCGCTCGCTCGCCCCCGAGCCCGAAGTCCTCCTGCTCGACGAGCCGTTCTCGAACCTCGACGTGCGACTGCGCGTGGAGATGCGCGAGGAGGTCCGCCGCATTCTGAAAGAAGCCGGCGTCACCGCGGTCTCCGTCACCCACGATCAAGAGGAGGCGCTCTCCATCTCCGACCGCGTCGCCGTGATGAACGACGGGCAGATCGAACAGGTCGGCCGCCCGGAAGAGGTCTTCGAGCGCCCCGAATCGAAGTTCGTCGCCTCTTTCCTCGGCCGCGCGTCGTTCCTGCAGGGCCACCTCCGCGACGGGAATGTCGAGACGGAGATCGGTCGGTTCGACGCCGTCACGCTGGAGGGGTACGACACCGTCTACGACGGCGCACCGGTCGACGTGCTCGTCCGCCCGGACGACCTCCGGGCGACCCCCGCGAGCGCGGAGATGGCCGATGGGGTCATCGTCTCCCGCCAGTACGTCGGGCCCTCGTTCGTCTATCGAGTCGAACTCGACTCCGGCGACGCGGTCCACTGCCTGCACAACCACGTCGAGGAGTTCGACCTTGACGAGCCCGTCACGCTGGAACTGTCGGCCGACCACCCGCTGGCGTGGTACCCGCGATAACGGCGATCTAGACGCACAGAAAACGCCGGTTACAGTTCTCTACGCCAGTCTAGACGACAGGCACGCGAGCGGTGCACTTCGATCAGAACGTGAACAGGAAGGGGAGCACGTACGCGATCAGCAGGCCGACGAGAGTGACGGCCGCGCCGATGCCGACCTCGTGGCTGCCGAACTCCTGCATCGGGGCGGTCACGCGCTTGTTCGGATCGGGCTCGGAGTGATCGTCCATACCGGCGTGTCGGAACGGGGGATACATAAGCGCACCTGAACGACCACGGCAGCATCGCACACCGCTGCCGAACAGTACTCGCGGCACCGTCGGACCGCCACGGAAAGGTTTAGTTACCACGCATGAAATTCATTTTTGTTGATGGATTCACTCGTCGGTGAGGCAGAGTCGGTGCTCGTCGCAGGTCCGGTGTTGTCGGGGCGGCGGCAACTGATCCATCGGACGCTGCACGAGTGGTCGGAGACACCGATCGTCGTCTCGACGCGCGAACCGGCGGAGAGCGTGCGTTCGACGCACTGCCGGATGGCCGCCGCAGACGCGGAGGACACCGTCGAGAGCGAGGTGGCCTCCCCCGTCGTCGTCGACTGTGTGACGAACGCGCTCGGGAAGTCGCCGCCGGACGACGCCGAGACGAAGTACGCGCAACACCCAAGCAATCTCACCTCTATCGGTACGAAGTTCACCGAGTGCGTGGAGGCGCACGACGACGGGGAGTCGATCGTGGTCGGGATCGACACGGTCTCACCGCTTTTGATGTACGCCGACGCCTCCAGCGTGTTTCGGTTCCTCCACATCGTGGTCCAGAAGTCCGCGGCGGCCGGCCACCCCGTCGTCGTCGGCATCGACGCTGGCGCACACGACGAGCAGACGATAGAGCAGTTCGTGCCCATCTTCGATCGAGTGGTCGAGACGCGGCGCATCGACGGGGACCGGGAGTGTCGCGTTCGGTATCCGACGCCTACCGAGTGGCGGACGCTGTGAGAAACTTCCTCCCGGTTACACCGTGACTGACACACGGCGTGGCATTTGATTCTTCGACCGCGCGCGAGCGGCCCGTCGGCGACGGACCACCGCGAGACGCCGACCGTTCCGTATGGTGGGATCCCACGCCACGGGGTGTCATACGTCCGTCTGTCGCACCTCGCATGAAATGTATATGAATCTTCGTTGTGGATTTTCCTTCGATTGAACCGCCACGACCGCTCGATCCGATCGGACTCGCCCGAAGGTAGTTTCAGATTAATTTTATGCTTTAGTCACATGTAATCACGTCGAAGGGTGTCTGACACCTCCGTTAGCGGTACAGGTTCTGAAATCAATGATTACCTTCTCGCAGTCCCCGAGATTCCCCACCGCCGGTAGTTTCATATTATAGTAGCTAACTGACTGTCATGTATCGGCGGCGGACGGTTCGACTGTGCCGGACATCCGGGGGGATATCCGGTCGCGGTCACGCCGCTGGTAGTTCGATCAACGATGACAGCACACAATCGGCGGTACGAGACAGGGGTACAGCGACAGCGTTCCCGACGGAACGGGAGTGATGCGCGATGACGGGAGCATCGCGCCGGAAGAGAGCACAAGCAGTGCTGTTCGCAGCGATCATGGTGGTTTCGATGGTCGCTGCGGGTGTTGGTGGTTTGGCGGGGAGTGCGGCGGCACTGAATGTCGATGATGATACAGTTATTGTATCATCTAGCGATAGAATTCAAGAAGGGATTGACAACGCAACCCAAAACGATAGCATCGATACGGTACAGATCGAAGAGGGCGAGTATACTCTCTCGAACTCGGTTGTAATTGACGGTTCCGGGGCGACCGGCCTCACCGTTGAATCTGCGGGAGACCGCTCCAACACTACAATCACGTACGAAGCCGACAACGGGACCCCTGCGTTCGCCGCTGATGCTGAAGGCGTCACTATTCGGGGCCTCACAATCGAACGCGGCGGCGAGAGTTCGACCGTAGCTCAAGGTGTTCGGGTCGCGGCTTCCAGTGTTGAAGTTAGTGATAATGTAATCAACAGTACCAACAACAACGATCAGACGGATAACGGAATACTCGTCACTGACCAAGATTCGAACGGAGATCCGGTTGAGAACAACGTCACGGGCGTTACTCTCACTGGCAACAACGTCAACGGGTTCCCTGTCGGTATCGCGACAGCAACGCAGACCTCCGAGGATACCGTTCAGGATCTCACCATCTCAAGTAACAAACTCAATAACAACGGTGTCGGTGTCGGTTTTTCGGAACGGGACGGCGCCGCGGCTCTCGGTGATGAGATCGACGTAACCGGAAATACTCTTGACGGGAACGGTGTCGGGGTTTACATTTTTGGTGATGAAGTGCCTTGTTTTGCCGCCTAGTGACGACGTTCTCAGACGCTCTTACTGTAATATTCCGTTAGATTAACCCGGAAATGGACGCCGTCTGGCGATATGGCATCGCTCAGACGGCTTGCTTGGATGTGTCGAGATCTTGCCAAACAGCATGTTGATGATCCGGACGTACCCGCCGCGCCGGACGGCGCGGACGGGTACGCCGAGTGGGTGCAGATCGCGTTGATCCTGTACCGCGTCGAACTGGAGAAGAGTCTCCGTGAGACCGAAGACTACCTCAACGAAATGCCCGGCGTCCTCGCCGTGTTTGATCTTGACGACGCACCGCACTACAGCTCGTTTTGTCGGTGGGAAAAGGAGTACCGAATGCGTGAACTCCGCCGCCTGCTCCGCGCTTCGGCGGAGCAGGCGGGCTGGAGTGGTGAAGCCGCAATTGACGCAAGCGGCTTTCAACGCGATCAAACCAGCTACCACTACCGCGACCGCGCAGACTTCTCGTTTCAGTCGATGAAGACGACGATTTTGATCGACGTGAATTCGCTAGCGATCAAGGACGTTCATTTCACGACGCAGAAGGCATGGGACGGTCATATTGGGATGCAGGTCTTCCGCCGGAACGCGGAAGACCTGCGCGTGCATCCGTCTTTAGTTAGGAGACGAACCGCGTGACAGTGGCGGCTTATCGAGGCTACTTTTCGGAAGGAATGAGGAGGTGTCGAGTGTGCACAACGAAACCTCCTCATCACGGATTATGCGTCGGCTCACTACACTGTTTCCCTCCGAATTCCTCGAAGAGCACGCCGAGGAACTCGGCGTGGTCGAACGCGACCGCAAGCTCCAGATTCCCGTCTTCGTCTGGGCATTCGTGTTCGGCTTCGCCGCAGGCGAACGCCGAACACTCGCAGGGTTTCGACGCAGCTACAACTCCACAGCTGACGAGCCGATCTCACCGGGTGGGTTCTATCAGCGGTTGACGCCGACGCTCGCGGAGTACTTCCGCGACCTCGTCGAGCACGGTCTCGACGAGGTCGCTGTTCCCGACACTGTTGACGTTGACATCGACCGATTCAGTGATGTAATGATCGCTGATGGAACGGTGTTGCGGTTACACGAGTTTCTCGCTGATCAGTTCGAAGCCCGCCACGAGGAGCAGGCTGGAGCGAAGCTCCACCTGCTCCACAATGCCACTGAACAGACGATTGAACGGATCGACGTTACCGACGAGAAAGCACACGACAGCACGCTGTTCAAGACAGGGTCGTGGCTTGAGAACCGCCTCGTATTGTTCGACCTCGCGTACTTCAAGTACCGACGGTTTGCGCGGATCGACGAGAACGGCGGCTCCTTCGTGAGCCGGCTGAAACAGAACGCGAATCCGGTGATTACGGATGAATTACGGGAATGGCGCGGCCGCGCCATTCCCTTGGAGGGCAAGCAACTCCGTGATGTGCTCGACGATCTCGACCGGACGTACATCGATGTGGAAGTCGAAGTCGAGTTCAAGCGCGGGCCGTACAACGGGACGCGGTCGCTGGATACGAAGCGGTTCCGCGTCGTCGGCGTCCGCGACGAGGACGCCGACGACTACCATCTATACGTGACAAATCTGTCGCGAGAGGAGTTCTTTCCGGCGGATTTAGCGCAGATCTACCGGTGTCGGTGGGAAGTGGAGTTGCTGTTCCGTGAGTTGAAGACGCAGTACGACCTGGACGAGTTCGACACGAGCAACGAGCACGTGGTGAAGATCTTGCTGTACGCAGCGTTGCTGTCACTGCTTGTGAGCCGTGATCTGTTGGATCTGGTCACCGAGCAGGCGGATGATGAGCTCGTGTTTCCACCGGAACGCTGGGCGGCGACCTTCCGGTCGCACGCCCAGCTCATCCTCCACGAACTCGGTGAGCACCTCGGTTATTCGCCACCGCCGCTGTTGGAGCGGCTGATCGAGGACGCACAGAAGATCCACAAGCAACGACCGATCTTACAAGAGACGCTCGCTACCGCTACACAACCGAGGTGTGAGTCTTAACTAAAGACGAATGCCTGCGCGTGTTATCTGCCGACGCAAACTACTCATGGAGCGATCTCCGTGAGGAGTGTCGCTCCAACTCAACGCGACCACTGATCAAGCACAGAGAGCAAACACCGCTACAGAAGGCTCACAACGCCCGGATGAATGAGGATTACAACCAGCGCTGGATGAGTGAAACGGGCTTCTCGCAGTTGAAGGAAGACGACGGCGAGAAGCTACGCTCCCGGAGCTGGCACGGCCAGTTCCGGGAGCTCACGCGGAAGTGCATCATCCATAACCTAACGCAGGCGGCGAGTTAGGGCTCGCCGCCTGCTCCCCCTTCTCCGGACATATTTGGGAGAGGCATCGCCATCGTCATCTGATCAAGGGAGTAAGATGGCATAGTTTTGACTCTTCGAGCAACACCGTCAGCGGCAGCTACTACATCTTCTGAGTGTAAGAACCGTGCTTTAACGCCGTGAAACCGTGAGTTACCGACCCTACCCCGACGCTGTCTTGCGTTCAACAAGGCATGATGAAGACAACGACTTAGCGAGTTTTGACTTCAATAACGTCCGCACAGACGGAATCTCGATTACGGACAACGATTTCTTGAATCCGGATTCCGATCTGGCCAAGGGTAATAACGCATATCACGCAATCAACAACGGGAACGAAGTAGGAGAAGAGACCGAAGGACCGATTCCGTCGACGTTTATCGAAGATAACGGTGAATTCGACGGCGCTGTCCGTTATGAGGACGATGTCGTTGGACCAGATATTCAACCAATTCTTGATGGGTTTGTAGAGGAAAGCGCAGACGAAGAACAAACTGTTGAGCTTGGGGGAGGAAATTATACTGGTGGTTTCGAGATCACTGCAGATAATCTAACGATTGATGGATCCGGTATGGAGAATACGGTGATCGGACCCGACGCGAATTATCCAGAAATTAATGCTACCAACGTCACAATTCGCGATTTACAGATTGATTCTGGTGGTGGTCTAGCACTTCGGGTTCCGAATTCCGGTGAGGGCGATGGACTCCGTATTGAAAACGTCATGACTAGAGGGTGCCTTGTTTTGCCGCCTAGTGACGACGTTCTCAGACGCTCTTACTGTAATATTCCGTTAGATTAACCCGGAAATGGACGCCGTCTGGCGATATGGCATCGCTCAGACGGCTTGCTTGGATGTGTCGAGATCTTGCCAAACAGCATGTTGATGATCCGGACGTACCCGCCGCGCCGGACGGCGCGGACGGGTACGCCGAGTGGGTGCAGATCGCGTTGATCCTGTACCGCGTCGAACTGGAGAAGAGTCTCCGTGAGACCGAAGACTACCTCAACGAAATGCCCGGCGTCCTCGCCGTGTTTGATCTTGACGACGCACCGCACTACAGCTCGTTTTGTCGGTGGGAAAAGGAGTACCGAATGCGTGAACTCCGCCGCCTGCTCCGCGCTTCGGCGGAGCAGGCGGGCTGGAGTGGTGAAGCCGCAATTGACGCAAGCGGCTTTCAACGCGATCAAACCAGCTACCACTACCGCGACCGCGCAGACTTCTCGTTTCAGTCGATGAAGACGACGATTTTGATCGACGTGAATTCGCTAGCGATCAAGGACGTTCATTTCACGACGCAGAAGGCATGGGACGGTCATATTGGGATGCAGGTCTTCCGCCGGAACGCGGAAGACCTGCGCGTGTTATCTGCCGACGCAAACTACTCATGGAGCGATCTCCGTGAGGAGTGTCGCTCCAACTCAACGCGACCACTGATCAAGCACAGAGAGCAAACACCGCTACAGAAGGCTCACAACGCCCGGATGAATGAGGATTACAACCAGCGCTGGATGAGTGAAACGGGCTTCTCGCAGTTGAAGGAAGACGACGGCGAGAAGCTACGCTCCCGGAGCTGGCACGGCCAGTTCCGGGAGCTCACGCGGAAGTGCATCATCCATAACCTAACGCAGGCGGCGAGTTAGGGCTCGCCGCCTGCTCCCCCTTCTCCGGACATATTTGGGAGAGGCATCGCCATCGTCATCTGATCAAGGGAGTAAGATGGCATAGTTTTGACTCTTCGAGCAACACCGTCAGCGGCAGCTACTACATCTTCTGAGTGTAAGAACCGTGCTTTAACGCCGTGAAACCGTGAGTTACCGACCCTACCCCGACGCTGTCTTGCGTTCAACAAGGCACTAGAGGGGCTACAATTGGTTTCTCAACTTCTGCATCTGAGAGTAGCCCCGATAAGGTGGACAATCTCCACATAGAGAACTTCCACGTGGTCAATAATACGTTTAAAGGAGTCTACCTAGAACGAGCCTCGAATGCGACACTCAAGAATATTCATGTCGATGGTATTCTCGACAGCGGCCCTACCAATAACGCAAACAATGGTATCGATATCAACCTGAAATACAACGATTACGAGAATGTTACGATTGAAGATACTGTTGTTAAACGTGTAGAGGAGGGGGTTGTGGGGTCAGCCAACCCGATTCCCTCCGGAGCTGGGGAATATTCTTCGATCCATTCTGCTATCGCAATCAAACAGCGTGATGATGGATCATACAGTGACACTCCAGCGACGCTCGATGGCGTCACGATCGACAACGTTACTGTCGAGGACTCCGCAAACGGACTTCGGTTCGGGGAACCCGGCGTCGATTATAGCGGTGAACCGGATGGACCAACGGACGTGACCATCACGGACTCGACGTTCGAGAACAACGACCGCTACCACATCGAAGACCTCCCGAACTCGACTACTCTCGAAGATGTCCGCAACCAAGGTCAGAATGACTTCGATCGAGTCGTCTTGACGGATGTCGGCATCTACAGTTCGATCGACGCGGCTACCAGTACTGTTGAGTCAAATGACACGATTGCGGTTGAATCTGGAGTTTATAACGAATCGGTGAGTGTCGACACATCCAACGTCACAATTCAGGGTGCAGGTGACGGCACGACGATCAACGGTTCCGTCGCACTAAGTGCATCAGAGACTACACTTTCTGATGTCCAAGTTAACACGTCGATCGGTGACGTGTTCCCCAATCCTGTCGACGAAAACAACGCTATCAACGTTGGTGGAAACAACGCTTCTGTCGAAGACGCAACTGTCAACGCTCAGGGTAATGCAGATAGCTACTTAGAGGCTGTGGGTATTGAGATTACTGCCGATGATGTCGTTGTTTCTGAAAGTAATGTCTCAGTGAATGTCATGGACGGGTCCGGTGACGGCGCTGTTGGTGTGAGTATCGGCACGGCGAGTGCAAATGGTTCTGCCGACATCATCGGAAACAACATCTCTGCCACTAGTTCCGGCTACAGCTTCGCAACTGTCACTCGTGGTGATGGTTCCTCTGCCAGCATCTATCTGAACGAACTCAAAGCGAGTGGTGAAGCGGACGATCTCGACGGTGTTGGATTCGGTATCGAAGACCAAGCGGCAGCTGCTGACCAAGATGTCAAATACAATAACTTCGCTAAAGTGGATACCATCGAACACAAGACGGACAGCGGTGCTCTCGACATGCGGCTCAACCGGTGGGAGAACATCGGTGGCGTAGAATTCATCGAGGGCAACGGCGATATCGTGTACGACCCGGTCTTGACAACCTCGATCGATAACGTCGATCCCGAGTCGCCGTCCAGCATCCGCGAGTACGGCTCTGTTCTCGAACTCGAAAGCGACGGCACGCGCGCGCTTGCGGTCGGCTTCTCCGCGCCGCCGGACGAGACTGCCGCCGAGGTGTTCGACGATCTTAACGTCACCGGTAACGCGTTCACGTACGAATCCGGCACAGGCTACCAGAGCGTCGACGGCGAGTTCACGCCCACCGCGGGCGAGGTGATCGTGATCACAACCGACGACGAAGGAATCGATGAGGATGTCGTCATCCCGGTCGACGCGGTCCCGGACGATGAGTCCGGCGTTCCGACCGAGGTGCAAGTCGAAAACGGTTGGAACCTCGTCGCGACCGGTGCGGCAGACGATCCGAACAACATCGACTACGCACTCGGTGGGACGGGAAGCATCAGTTCGACTCAGTGGCTCCAAGAGCGGCCGGATCAACCCGGTGTCGCAACCGAGAGCACGTACGGTGCCTTCGACGGCACCTGGGTCTACGTCGACGGTAGCGGTTCGATCTCGCCCGGCTATGGCTCGGGTCAGACGCCGTTCCAGTACGAAGGCGAAGTGCTGTACCCAGCGGGTCAGTACCCCGATGAGCTAGCCGATCAGGTCGACGAGGACGAGTAGGACGATGCACGGACAACGCATCGCAGCGGTGCTGGTCGCGGTCCTCATGGTCACCTCCATGGTGGCCGTTCCGGGGTCGGTAGCCGCGCAAGACGAACCGGATAGCCCGGACGCCGCCGAGCCAGCGTCCTATTACGGGGCTGTCGAGGTCGACGGTGAACCCGCGCCGAACGGGACGAACGTCTCGGCCGTCGTCAATGGCGAGATCGTCGACACCCTGACGATCAACGAGACGGGGCAGTACGGCGGCCCCGAGATATTCGATCCGAAACTGGAAGTCGCCGCCGAGGATGTCCCCGAGAGCGGGGCACCAATCGAGTTCCGCGTAAACGGCGAGCCTGTCACGCGGACCGATCCGTCCAGCGTGGAGTATTCGCCCGGCGACGTGCAGCGCGTCGACCTCCGGGCCGGCGGTCTCGATCCGATCTACGAGTTTGATGTCGAGGACGCCGACGAGTCGGTCCCGAGAGGCGACGACGCTGAGATCACCGTCTCGATTGAGAACACCGGCACCGCGGGTGCGGACGAACTCACCGTCACCGCAGCGGATGAGGACGAACCGCGTGCGAGCCGGACGCTGAATCTCGACACCAACGAGACGACCACCGAGGTGCTCTCGGTCCCGACTCGCGAGAGCGACGGCGATCAGATCACGCTCACGCTCGCGACCGACGAGGAGTCCACCGAGCGAACTGTCGGTCTCCAAGATCCGTCGAACGTCACCGTCGCACTCGGCCTCGACGCGCCGGCGGACGGCGACGAATACGATCCGACCGAAGACGATCTCAACGTGCCTTGTTTTGCCGCCTAGTGACGACGTTCTCAGACGCTCTTACTGTAATATTCCGTTAGATTAACCCGGAAATGGACGCCGTCTGGCGATATGGCATCGCTCAGACGGCTTGCTTGGATGTGTCGAGATCTTGCCAAACAGCATGTTGATGATCCGGACGTACCCGCCGCGCCGGACGGCGCGGACGGGTACGCCGAGTGGGTGCAGATCGCGTTGATCCTGTACCGCGTCGAACTGGAGAAGAGTCTCCGTGAGACCGAAGACTACCTCAACGAAATGCCCGGCGTCCTCGCCGTGTTTGATCTTGACGACGCACCGCACTACAGCTCGTTTTGTCGGTGGGAAAAGGAGTACCGAATGCGTGAACTCCGCCGCCTGCTCCGCGCTTCGGCGGAGCAGGCGGGCTGGAGTGGTGAAGCCGCAATTGACGCAAGCGGCTTTCAACGCGATCAAACCAGCTACCACTACCGCGACCGCGCAGACTTCTCGTTTCAGTCGATGAAGACGACGATTTTGATCGACGTGAATTCGCTAGCGATCAAGGACGTTCATTTCACGACGCAGAAGGCATGGGACGGTCATATTGGGATGCAGGTCTTCCGCCGGAACGCGGAAGACCTGCGCGTGTTATCTGCCGACGCAAACTACTCATGGAGCGATCTCCGTGAGGAGTGTCGCTCCAACTCAACGCGACCACTGATCAAGCACAGAGAGCAAACACCGCTACAGAAGGCTCACAACGCCCGGATGAATGAGGATTACAACCAGCGCTGGATGAGTGAAACGGGCTTCTCGCAGTTGAAGGAAGACGACGGCGAGAAGCTACGCTCCCGGAGCTGGCACGGCCAGTTCCGGGAGCTCACGCGGAAGTGCATCATCCATAACCTAACGCAGGCGGCGAGTTAGGGCTCGCCGCCTGCTCCCCCTTCTCCGGACATATTTGGGAGAGGCATCGCCATCGTCATCTGATCAAGGGAGTAAGATGGCATAGTTTTGACTCTTCGAGCAACACCGTCAGCGGCAGCTACTACATCTTCTGAGTGTAAGAACCGTGCTTTAACGCCGTGAAACCGTGAGTTACCGACCCTACCCCGACGCTGTCTTGCGTTCAACAAGGCATCTCAACGGAAGCGTCACGGTCGAGAACGTCGGCGAAGTGACCGACGAGCAGAACGTCTCCGTCTCCTTCGGCGACGAGACGCTCGTCGACCGCGCGGTCGAACTCGACGGGGGTGCCAGTGAAGAAATCGAGTTCAACCGCACGCTCACTGCGGCCGACGCGGGCGACACGACGCTGACCGCGACGACCGACGACGATATCGCGACGCGGACAGTCTCGGTCCTGCGACCGGGCACTCTCGAGGTCGACGTGATCGACGACGAGTCGACGCTGTCGCCCGTCGCCAATCAGAACGTCTCGGTCGTCGCCGAGATCGAGAACGTCGGCGAGGCGGGCGTGGTGGATCGCAAGGTGAATCTCACGAACATCACCGGCGACGCGAACAATGAAGTTGCATCTCGGGAATTCTCTCTCGCACCCGGCGAAAGTGAGGACTTCGACCCGTCTGTGGAGACGACCGATGGTGATGCCGGCAGCGAACTCACTTACGAGATCGCCACCGGCGACGACACGGAGACCGTCACTGCCGACGTCGGCGAGAGAAGTCCGTTCCTCGACGTGACGATCGACGGGCTGAACGAGTCGTCCGTGACCGAACCCGAGGCCGGTGAAACCGAATCGGTGCGAGTCGACGCGACGGTCGAGAACCTCGGCGGAGATGTAAGTGGGAATGTGACGTTCACCGTGAACGGCGATGAGTTCGCCACTCGAGACTTCGACAGATCGGACGGCACGCAGACGTACAACGTCACTTACGATGTCGAACTCGGTGACGCGCCCGAGGTGACGGTCGGGGCCGAAGCCAAGCGCGGCGACGACGACGAACCGGACACGACAGACGAGACGCCGCTCGATGTCACGTCGCAGGCACAGTTCGCGGTGTCGATCGACGAACCGACCAACGTAACGGAGGATCTGAGCGAGGACGAGTTCGCCCCGACGATCGACGTCGAGAATGTCGGCGAACAGTCGGGATCCGGCAACGTCACGGTGTTCTTCAACGGCACCGAACAGGACACGATCGACTTCAGTTCGATCGGCTCAGGCGGATCCACGACTGTTATTGAGCCGGAAGGCGACAGCGGCTTCTCGATCAACGCCAGCGACTTCGAGGAGGGCGACTATCTCCTCGAAGCCGAGGTCGCGAACGACGCCACCGAGGAGATGAACGCGGACACCGATCGCGTCGCGATCGGTCAGCCCGCAAACTTCGCCGTGGAGGACGTGAGCGTTGCCTCGTCAGTCGATCAGGGAGAGACGATCGACATCGAGGCGACGATCAATAACACCGGCGGCGTCACCGCCGAGAAGCCCGTGACGTTTGAGTTTGGTGGCACGACGCTCGAAACGACCGACCTGAATCTCTCCGAAGACGACTCGCCGGTCACCGAATCAGTCACCTACACCCCGACGTCGGCCGACGCGGGATCGGTGAGCGACGTGACCGTCTCCACGCCCGACGACGAATCCACCCAGGAAGTCGACGTGCGCGAGAACGCCGAGTTCACGGCCGATCTCACGGTCGACGAGAGTGCGATCGCGGGCGACACGGTGACCGCGGGGGTCACGGTCACGAACGACGGCGGCGACGCGGGCAACGCCACCGACGTCCGTCTGCTGGCCGACGGGCAGGAGGTCGCCTCGACCGACGTCGAACTCGCTTCCGGCGAACAGACGACGGAACAGTTCGAACTCTCGCCCGAATCAGCGGGCGAACTCGCGGTCCAGGGTGTCACGGACGACGACGTGTCGGAGTCGACCGTCGACGTTGGCGAGCCGGGTGAACTCGACATCTCCGTTCGTTCGATCACCGATCCGGTGACGACCGATGAGAACGTCACCGTCTCCGTCGCGGCCGAGAACGTCGGCGACGGCGATCTCGAGGACCGTCGCGTCCGGCTCTCGATCGACGGGAGCCTCGCCGACACGACGACGGTCGACGTCGCGGGCGGCGCGACCGAGACGGTCGAACTGACGAGCGAACTCGATCGGACCGTCACAGAGGGAGAGACCGAGACCGCGGATGTCTCGGTCGTCACGCCCGAGGACCGCGTCGACCGCGGCGTGACCGTCCGACCCGAACCCGACGACGCGTACTTCCGCGTCGACGGTCTCGAGGCCAACGCCGACGAGGTGCTCAACACGGATGACGCGAACGTGACGGTGAACGCCACCGTGACGAACATCGGCGACCGCGACGGCACGCAGAACGTCACCTTCACCGCGGGCGACGCGGTATCAGCGACGAACGAGAGCCTCTCTATCGACGGTAACGGAACCGCCAGAGAGGTTTCCTTCGAGTTCGACGTTAGCGAACTCGATCTCACCCTCAACGATGAAGAATCGACGGACGTGACCTACGTGGTCGCGTCTGAGACAGACGACCAGACCGAGGAGGGGACGCTCACCGTCACCGGGCCGGACCCGCCGACGCCGGAACTGACCGAGGTCGCGATCGACGAGACGGCCACACAGGACGATCCGCTGACCGCGACCATCACCGTCCGGAATGCGGGCGACCAGCCTCTCGACGGCAACGAGACGGTCACGCTCGCGTACGAGGACGGCACGGTCGCAAACGACTCGGTCGGGCTCAACGCCTCCGAGTCGGTCGAGGAGGGCGAATCGCTCGACCCCGGCGCGGAAGCCGAAGTCGGTCTCGCGGTCACGCCGCCCGCCGAACCGCTGGCGGGGACGTTCGATCGCGAGGCAACGGTCGGCTTCGGCAGCGAAGAGTTCGCAGACGACACGGTCACTCGGACGGTGGCCATCGACTTCGAGGGCGTCGCGAGCGGTGTCGACGCCGCGGAGGCAGACGACACCGCAGACACCGTGACCGTTCGTCCGGGTGAGTATCAGGCTCGAAACGCGATCGAGATCCCGTCGGGAATCACCGTCGAGGCCGACAGTCCGGTCGACTCGCCGGTGATCCGCCAGCCGAGCCGAACCGACGAGACCGCGGTGCGGATCGTCGGCGAGGACGTCACCCTCGACGGGCTGACGTTCGAGGGCGACGGAAACGGCACGGCCGTCGAGATCGCAGCCGACGACGCGACGCTCACGTCTGTTCAGGCGGCGAACTGGACGACTGGCGTCGATGAGACCGCCGGCACGAACGCCCTGACAGGTGTCGAGGTCTCCGACACTGAAGTCGGAATCCGGCTCGCGGGCAACAACGAGACCGCCGTCGACTTCGCTCGCGTGACCGACGCGATCGACACCGGGATCCGCGTCGAGAGCGGTGACAACGAGATCGTCGGCGCGGAGGTTCTGAACTCGGCGACGGGGATCGAACTGCTCGCCGCGGGCACCGTGGTCGATGGTGCGACCGTTCGGAACAGCGCCGACTACGGGGTCCGCGTGACGGAGGTGCCCGGTGATGTTCCCGATGAGGCGAACGCGAGCGACATCGACGATAACCCGAGCGTGACGGTCACCAACAGTACGCTCGAATCCAACAGCGTGAGCCTCTTCTCCGACGACAGCTACGTTGACGCCACCGACAACTGGTGGGGCGGCGGAGATCCGGTCGAGGGGTCAGACTGGATCGCACGCAGCGTCGTTGACGACGGAGATCCGCTCGACAGCCGTAGGGCGTCGACGTTCACCGTCGACGAGAGCGACCTCCCGGGATCGGTCGTTCGCGGTGAGACGTTCACCGTCGAACCGACGATCGAGAACACCGGATCCGGGGCCGACCGGCAACGCGTCGCACTCCGGGATGGTGACGGGACCATCGTCGACAGCCAACCGCTCGGACTGAACGGGAGCGAGTCCGGAACTGTCACGCTCTCGGACAGTACGAGCGCGGCCGACGGCGAATCGGTCTCGCTCACCGTCGCGAGTCTAGACGAGGAGACTGAGAACACTGTCGACGTCGACGACCCGGCAGCGTTCGAACTCGGAACGCCGCAAGCGGCGCCGGAGACGGTTCCACTCGGCGACGTGCTGTCCGTCGAGGCGCCCGTCGAAAACACCGGTGACCGCGAGGACACCGTGACAACCGAACTGCGGGACTTCGACGGGACGACGGTCGATTCGACCGAAGTGACTGTGAGTGGATCCGACACGACGAACGGAACACTGACCTGGACGCCCAGCGAGACTGGCTCCGGTCAAGCGACCGTGGCGCTCGTCGACGGCGAGTCGACGCTCGCGCAGTCGTCTACTCCGGTCACTATCACCGACGCCGCGCTGTCCGATGTCTCCCTCTCGCTATCGGGAGCGACCGACGACACGATCGTCGTCGGTGAGACGGCGACCGTCACCGTGAGTTCGGCGTTCACCGACGGCTCTGGAAGCGAGGTGACCGAGAGCGCGACCGTCACGAGCAGCAACACGACGGTCGCGACGATCAGCGGGGACACAGTTACCGCGCAGGCGGCCGGGACGACTACCATCGAGGCGTCGTACGAGGCCGGCGGCGAAACGAGGACAGACACGGTCGAACTGTCCGTCGATCCGTCCGGTGACGACGACACTGACGAGACCGACGATTCCGTTTCCACCAGCGGTGGTGGCGGCGGAGGCGGTGGCGTCTTGGGTGCGGAACCTGCCGACTCGCTCGAACTCGACGCGGTCGAGACCGAGACGGTGACGCCCTCGGCCGACTTCGAGGCGAATCAGCGGATCGCGACGTTCGATTCGGTCTCGAACGTTGGGTCCATCGCCTTCGACGCGACGGATCGGGTCGGCGAGGTCGCAGTCGCTGACGTCGACCCCGACTCGGCGGACGTGAACCCGCCGGGCGCGGCGGTCACAGTCCAGGAAATATCGGTCCCCGACGACGCGACGGACCGGTCGGCGACGATCGAGTTCAGCGTCTCTGCGGGCCGCCTCGATGCGATCGGCGCCGAGTCGAGCGAACTCACCGCGGTCCGGCTGAACGAGGGGGAGTGGGAGACCCTCGACACCACGGTGAGCGAGGAGACGGATGACGGCGTCGTCCTCGAAGCCGAGACGCCCGGATTCTCCGTGTTCGCGGTGAACGCGGTGAGCGAGCCGGATGCGGCCGCAGCGGTCGACCCCGGCACGGTGGCCGCCGGTGAGGAAATCACGCTCGACGGGAGCGGCTCGACCGACGAGTACGGTGAGATCGTCGCGTACGATTGGTCTGTCGCCGGTGAATCGCTCTCCGGCGAAACCGCGACCGCGACGGTCGGAGAGGCCGGCGAGTACGCGGTCGAACTCACCGTCACCAACGACGCCGGCGAGACCGACACCGCCACCGCCGACCTCGTCGTCGAATCCGCCGCTGACGGCGGCGACGGCACGGACGGCGGTGACGGAACGGACGGTGGCGATGCGACCGACGAGCCCGCGGGGCTCGGAACCACGGCGATCGCGTTGCTCGTGGTTCTCGCGCTGCTCGCGGCCGCGGCGGTCGTCTGGGTCCGCCGGAACTGATACCGCGACGGACCGCCCGCGGCCCGCAGCACGCGGGTCGCGGCATCCGGTCGGCTGTCGGCGACGTCGCCCGAGGAATAGCCCGAACGAACGAACACACGAACTCCAACCGATGACAGATCCCACACCCTCGAACCGCACAACGCGATCGACAGACACCGAACGGCGCACGCTCCGACGCGCGTCAGCGACCGTCCGCGGACTCACAGCGCGAGCCATCGAGACCTCACCGGACCGACTGCTCACCGCCGGGGTGACCGTCCTCCTCGCCGTGCTCGTCGCGACCGCCGCGGTCCCCGGACTCGCCGCGGGACAGGAGGCCGTTCCGGCGTCCTACTACGGCGACGTGACGGTCAACGGCGACGACGCCGAACCCGGCACGGAGATTGAGGCGGTCGTCGACGGCTCCATCTACGACACGATCACCGTCGAGGAGGCGGGGTCGTTCGGCGGGTCCGGCCCGTTCGAAGAGAAACTCACCGTTGAGGAGCCCGACTCCGGCGACACCGTCGAGTTCCGTGTCGGTGACGTGACCGCCGATACGACCATCACGTGGGAGGAAGGCGACGTACGTGAGGTGAGTCTCTCCTTCGAGGGTGTCGCGACCGACGGGAGCGATGGCAGCGACGGAAGTGACGGCAGCGACGAAAGTGATGGCAGCGATGGAAGTGATGGTGCGAGCGGTGGCGGCGGTGGCGGCGGTGGTGGCGGTGGTGCGGCTCCAGTCAGCGAGAGCGACACGGAGACGACCGACGATTCGGTCGTTCAGAGCGCCGAGGCGTCGATCGAGGCCGCCGACGGCGGCGAGGGCGCGCAGGCGACGTTCGACACCGGTGCGCCGGTGGAGTCGATCGCCTTCGAGAACGCCGACGTGCAGGGGTCCGTCGACGTGACGACACAGACGTCTGAGCCGTCCGACGTCACACCGTCGCCGGGCACCGCGGTGCAGGTCTCGGAGATAACCGTCCCCGACGATGCGACCGACACATCCGCGACGATCCGCATGCAGGTCTCGGCCGCCCGGCTCGACGAGACGGACGCGTCAGCGGACGAACTGCGGGTCACCCGGCTGAACGAGGGAGAGTGGGAGTCGCTCGACACGACCGTCGCGGAGGAAACCGCGGACGGCGTGGTCCTCGAAGCCGAAACGCCCGGGTTCTCGTACTTCGCGGTGAACGCGGTGAGCGAACCGGAGGCGGCCGCAGCGGTCGACCCCGGTACGGTGGCCGCCGGTGAGGAAGTCACGCTCGACGGGAGCGGCTCGACAGCTGAACACGGCGAGATCGTCGCGTACGACTGGTCTGTCGCCGGTGAATCGATCTCCGGCGAAACCGCGACCGCAACGGTCGGAGAAGCCGGCGAGTACGCGGTCGAACTCACCGTCACCAACGACGCCGGCGAGACCGACACCGCCACCGCCGACCTCGTCGTCGAATCCGCCGGAGACGGCGATGACGGTTCGACGGACGGCGAAGCGGGCAGTGACGACCCGACCGAGGAGCCGGCCGGTCTCGGCCTCCCGGCCATCGGCGGACTGGTCGCCATAGTCGTCGTCGCCGCCGCCGCGGTCGTAATTCGTCGCCGACGGCAGTCCAAAGACAAAAACCCGTTCCGCTGAGGACATCGCTGTCCCCATTTTCTGTGTCGATATTTTCGGGTGTTATCCAGTTGTCGCCAAAAAGCCGATACGACGATAGATACCGTCTGAGTCCGTATCTGAGTGAACGGGCCCACAATAGACATCAGGTTCGATAATTTGCGACGAACAGCTAAACCGATCGCACCCGTCGGCTCTCCCGTGACAGCAACGGACGGCGGGAGATCGACACACGGACGGACCGAGACCGGCCGGTTCAGACCGCTGGTACCGGAGGCACCGGTCGCTCGGTCCGTCGCCGACGCGGTGGCGCTGCTCGTCGTACCTGCCGTGCTAATCGCCGTGTTCACGCTGCCCGAGCCGGTGAAGCGAGCGGCTGCGTTCTCGTACACCGAACCGACGCTTCGCACGGCATTCACCGCCCACTACGTCCACCTGACGGTGCCGCACCTCGTCGGGAACGTCGTCGGATTCGCGTTGCTGGCGGCGGTCGCGTACGGACTGAGCCTGCTGGCCGGACGGCGGCGGCTCTTTTTCGCGGCGGCGGCCACGTTCGTACTCGCGTTCCCGTTCGTCCTCTCCGGGCTGAACCTCGCGGTTCCGCGGAACGCGATCGGATACGGATTCTCCGGCGTCAACATGGCCTTCTTCGGCTACATCGCGGTCATCCTCCCGGTCGCGCTCGACGAGCAGTTCGACGTCGCGTGGCGCCGGTACGCGCCCGGGCATTTTTTCGTCTCGATCGCGTACATCGCGGTCATCGCGCTTCCCGTCTCGACCGTCTCGGCCGGTGTCGGCGTCGCAAGCGCCGTGTTCGCGCTTCCGTACGGACACGAGATGGTCCGCGGTCGAGGCGGGCTTCGCGGGCGAGACGCCGTTCTCGCCCGGAGCGGCGACGGGCGCGAACCGCTGCGAGGGACCGTTCGGCGGATCCTCGGATGTCCGGGATGCGGTGAACTGGTCGCCGTCGCGGTCGTCGTGCTCTTCGCGTACCCGTTCATCGGGTTTCCGACCGTTTCGGCCACCGGACCGCGGGTCAACGTGTACGTCCACTTCCTCGGGTACGCGCTGGCATTCCTGGTCGTTCACGTCTCGCTGTTGGCGGATCGCGACGGGACGACGTGGCGTGATCGCGCCGACGGGGCGTGACCGGACGACGGGCCGGTGGCGTCTCTCGACGGGTACCGTCCGGCGGTCGAACGGTAGACCTTTGCCGCCTCCCGTGTGACCGACGGGTATGGTCTCGCTGGGACTGGTGGTGGCTCGGTTCAACGACTCCGTCACGGAGCCGATGGCCGAGGCCGCCCGCGAAGCGGCGGCCGAGCGCGACGCGGTCGTCGTCGACGAACTGTCCGTGCCGGGAGCGTACGACAGCCCGCTGGCCGCCGACAGACTCGCTCGACGCGACGACGTCGACGCCGTCGCCGTCGTCGGAGCCATCGTCACCGGCGACACCGACCACGACCGCGTCATCGCGAACGCGACCGCCGAGACGCTCACGCAGGTGAGCCTCGACCGCGACACCCCCGTCACGTTCGGCGTGAGCGGCCCGGGAATGTCCGGCGCGGAGGCGCGCGAGCGGATCGACAAGGGCGCGGACGCGGCCGACGCCGCGCTCGACCTCGCAGCGGAACTCGACTGACAGACCGACGTGCCGACTCCACACACGACAATGACCGACGCATACGACTTCTCGGACCGCATCGAACGCGTAGAACCCAGCGCGACGCTGGCGATATCGAACCTCGCCGCCGAAAAGGAGGCCGAGGGGGCCGACATCGTCGACCTCTCGGTCGGCGAGCCCGACTTCGACACCCCGGAGAACATCGTCGAGGCCGGCAAGGCGGCCCTCGATGCCGGCCACACCGGCTACACGTCCTCGAACGGCATCCCACCGCTCAAGGAGGCGATCGCGGATAAGCTCCGCGGGACCGGCATCGATGCCGACGCCGACGAGGTGATCGTCACTCCGGGCGGCAAGCAGGCCCTGTACGAGACGTTCCAGACGCTGATAGACGCTGGCGACGAGGTCGTCCTCCTCGATCCGGCGTGGGTCTCCTACGAGGCGATGACGAAGCTCGCCGGCGGCGACCTCTCGCGCGTCGACCTGGCCCCGCACGGGTTCCAGTTGGAGCCCGCCCTCGACGAACTCGCCGAAACGGTCTCCGACGACACCGAGCTGCTCGTCGTCAACTCCCCGTCGAACCCCACCGGTGCCGTCTTCTCAGAGACCGCCCTAGAGGGCGTCCGCGACCTCGCCGTCGAACACGACATCGCCGTGATCTCAGACGAGATCTACGAGCGGATCGTCTACGACGCGGAGCACGTCTCGCTCGCGAGCCTCGACGGCATGGCCGACCGCACGATCACGGTCAACGGCTTCTCGAAGGCGTACTCGATGACCGGCTGGCGGCTCGGCTACATCCACGCGAAGGGCGACTTCGTCGGCGAGGCCGGCAAACTCCACTCGCACTCCGTCTCGTGTGCGGTCAATTTCGTCCAGCACGCCGGCGTCGAGGCCTTGGAGAACACCGACGAGTCCGTCGCGGAGATGCGACGGGCGTTCGCCGACCGGCGCGACCTCCTCGTCGACCTGTTCGGCGAACACGGGATCGACGTGGACGTCGGCGACGGCGCGTTCTACATGATGCTCCCCGTCGACGAGGACGACCAGGCGTGGTGTGAGGCCGCGATCGAGGAGGCCTCGGTCGCGTGCGTCCCGGGCAGCGCGTTCAACGCACCGGGATACGCGCGCATCTCCTACGCCGCCAGCGCGGAGCGGCTCCGCGAGGCGGTCGACCGGCTGGTCGCGAACGACCTGTTGTAGTCGCTACCGCGTCCGCTTATCCGACCGTCCCGACGCGGCTCACGCTCGAACGGCTCTGTTGGAATGCGAATCAAGTAATATATCTGATCTGTGTGCGGTCAATACAGACGGAAAACCGATCATTCGGTTTGAACTCCAGTTATCTCGAATCGTGCACCCCCAGTTGTACTATCAGTGATGAATATTTTCCACCCGTGTGCATCCGCGACTCTGTGGACAATACTGAGTCCGAAGCCTGTATTCTCCGTCGTTCCCGAATAACCGGCTTCGAACACAAGCTCACGCTCGGATGCTGGGATTCCTGGCCCATCATCGGCGACATACAGTCCGTTTTCTGTGACCCCCACTTCGATGGAAACTGACTCCCCACCGTGTTCGACGGCGTTGCGAAACAGGTTTTCAAACAGTCGCTTGAGACGCGGTTCGTCGGCACGAATCGTCGTATCCTCAAATGCTATTGTAAGAGTAGCGTCGCTGGTCTGGATACCTTCCCACGCATCATCAACGCACGATTTCAAGCTGACCGGTGCTGGGTTCTCTACCGATTCATCAATCCGAGTAAAGGTGAGAATATCTTCGATAAGCGTATCCATCCGCTTGTGAGCCTTGTCGATTTTCGAGACGGATTCCTGAATCGAGCCACTCAATAATTCGACCTGCCCCTGAGCGATAGCCAACGGATTCCGGAGATCGTGCGATACGATCCCGGTCATTTCCTCAATCTGTTCCATATCTCGTTTGTACCGGTTTTGAATACGCCGATGGTGGAGTTCATTACTTGCCCACGTGGACAACATATCGATGAGGATCTGTTCGCGTTCGGTGATTGGATCCTCTCTGGGCTCAGAACTCGCAAAACAGAATGTCCCATAGGTTTCGTCCTCGAATTCGATCTTTCCACCGAGATAGGTTCCGAGTTCAAACCGACGATATGCGGGATCTGTGACAAATCCCTCTTGCTCAGCGTTATTGATATGAAAGATCCCATTTGGCTGTTGAATCGTTTTCCGACAGTACGACTCGGAAAGCGGCACCGATTCATCTGCCTGCAATAACTCGTGATCGCCCCTTGCGAGTTCGATTGTTTGCGTCTCGGTAGCTACCTCAACCCGACTGAGGAATCCATATGGTAATTCAAGCCGGTCTGTCTCTAACTCAAATAGGCGATCAACCATTCGTCTTTAGTTAAGACTCACACCTCGGTTGTGTAGCGGTAGCGAGCGTCTCTTGTAAGATCGGTCGTTGCTTGTGGATCTTCTGTGCGTCCTCGATCAGCCGCTCCAACAGCGGCGGTGGCGAATAACCGAGGTGCTCACCGAGTTCGTGGAGGATGAGCTGGGCGTGCGACCGGAAGGTCGCCGCCCAGCGTTCCGGTGGAAACACGAGCTCATCATCCGCCTGCTCGGTGACCAGATCCAACAGATCACGGCTCACAAGCAGTGACAGCAACGCTGCGTACAGCAAGATCTTCACCACGTGCTCGTTGCTCGTGTCGAACTCGTCCAGGTCGTACTGCGTCTTCAACTCACGGAACAGCAACTCCACTTCCCACCGACACCGGTAGATCTGCGCTAAATCCGCCGGAAAGAACTCCTCTCGCGACAGATTTGTCACGTATAGATGGTAGTCGTCGGCGTCCTCGTCGCGGACGCCGACGACGCGGAACCGCTTCGTATCCAGCGACCGCGTCCCGTTGTACGGCCCGCGCTTGAACTCGACTTCGACTTCCACATCGATGTACGTCCGGTCGAGATCGTCGAGCACATCACGGAGTTGCTTGCCCTCCAAGGGAATGGCGCGGCCGCGCCATTCCCGTAATTCATCCGTAATCACCGGATTCGCGTTCTGTTTCAGCCGGCTCACGAAGGAGCCGCCGTTCTCGTCGATCCGCGCAAACCGTCGGTACTTGAAGTACGCGAGGTCGAACAATACGAGGCGGTTCTCAAGCCACGACCCTGTCTTGAACAGCGTGCTGTCGTGTGCTTTCTCGTCGGTAACGTCGATCCGTTCAATCGTCTGTTCAGTGGCATTGTGGAGCAGGTGGAGCTTCGCTCCAGCCTGCTCCTCGTGGCGGGCTTCGAACTGATCAGCGAGAAACTCGTGTAACCGCAACACCGTTCCATCAGCGATCATTACATCACTGAATCGGTCGATGTCAACGTCAACAGTGTCGGGAACAGCGACCTCGTCGAGACCGTGCTCGACGAGGTCGCGGAAGTACTCCGCGAGCGTCGGCGTCAACCGCTGATAGAACCCACCCGGTGAGATCGGCTCGTCAGCTGTGGAGTTGTAGCTGCGTCGAAACCCTGCGAGTGTTCGGCGTTCGCCTGCGGCGAAGCCGAACACGAATGCCCAGACGAAGACGGGAATCTGGAGCTTGCGGTCGCGTTCGACCACGCCGAGTTCCTCGGCGTGCTCTTCGAGGAATTCGGAGGGAAACAGTGTAGTGAGCCGACGCATAATCCGTGATGAGGAGGTTTCGTTGTGCACACTCGACACCTCCTCATTCCTTCCGAAAAGTAGCCTCGATAAGCCGCCACTGTCACGCGGTTCGTCTCCTAACTAAAGACGGATGGGCGATCAACCTTCGTAGAAAAATTCGTATCCGAATCGTTGGTTATGTTCCACAACTGTTGGATATGCTCCAGCGGAGGATCGTGTCCGGAATCAGTATTCGATGATTGAGACATTGTCTGATCTTAACATACACATGGCTTGCTTGTCAAATTACTAAAGCTTTTCCCACTTTTGTGCAACTTATCGATTCCGTTGGCAGACCAACCGCACAATTCGCACTCTTCAGCGACCGGCTGTTTCATCCCGTTTTGTGTTCGAAGAATGAACTTTCAACAGGCCCGTTCGAACCGAAATCCGATCGTTCGCCGCGGGTCAGTACCCCGTTCCGAGCAGTTTGTTCCCGACCAACACCGCGAGCGCGATCACGTACAGTCCGGAGAGCAGCGCGAAGGAGACGCCCCAGCCGAACAGGTCCGCGGCCAGCCCGACGCCGAACGAGCCCGTCGAGCCGACGACCGTGTAAACGGTGCGAACGAGCCCGAACCCCGCACCCCGCTCGGTGTCGCTCAGCGCGTCCATGAACCGCGGGTCGATGGCCGAGAAGAAACTGGAGCCGAGGCCGGCACCCGCGACGCCGAGCGCGACACCGCCGACGCCGGGGACGGCGACGAATCCGGCGGCACCGACCGCGCCGGCACCGATCGAGATCCCGATTCCGGTGTCGCGGCCGAACCGATCTGCCACCTTCCCGGTGCCGATCTGCGCGACCGTCCGGACGACGAAGAACGCGGAGAATATCGCGGCGGCGGTCCCCGGCGAGTAGTCACGGAACGCGACGAGAAACGTCGGGAGAAAGGACATGACGCCCTGGACGACGTACGTGCCGATCATCGCGACGAACAGCGGCAGGAGTATCTCCGGGCGCGAGAGCAACTCGACGAGCGGTGCGAGCTTGAGTCGATCGCGCATCGGCTGGTCGGGCCGGCGGGGCTCGGTCGGACGGACGCCCCGGACGAACAGCACGAAGACGGGCACGCCGACGACCGCCGCGAGCGCCACCGCCGGCCGCCACCCGTACCGAACGCCAACCCACGCGGCGGCGACGGGGGCGGTCAGTCCGGCGAGCGGCCCGCCGACCGAGTGGAGGCCGACCGCGGTTCCGAGTTCGTCGAACGTCCGCGAGAGAAGCGTCGTCGCGACCGCGTAGTGGAGCCCCGCGGCGAGGCCGAGGAGGACGGCCACGAGCACGAACACGGGGAACACCGGCGCGAACGCGAGAAGTGCGCTCATCGCCGCCGAGCCGCCGACGGCAACGAGGATCACCCGGCGCTCGCCGTACCGGTCCGCGAGGATACCGCTCGGGAACTGCGAGACGCCGTACGCGAGCCACATGCCAGACAGCGCCGCCCCGATGGCGGTGTTCGACACCGCGAAGTCGTCGACGATGAAGGGGACGACCGGGCTTATCGCCAGCCGGGCGAAGTACGTCACGAAAAAGGCGAGCATGCAGAGCGCCAGCACGGTGTGGCGGTACCGCCAGTTCATGGCCGTGCTCGCTCCGCCGGGTCGCCGAGCTGCTCCCGACCGCTACCGAGTTGTTCTCCGACACCGACGCTCCGTCTCCCGACGCCGACAATCCATCGCCAACCCCGACACATGAACCGGCCTTTTCGGCGCGGCGAAATGTACCCTCCGATACCGGTCGCCCGCGTGTCGGCGGTCGTGCGGAGTTCCGAAACCCTTACTCCCGGTCCGGGACACCTCGACGTATGAGTGATACGTCCGAGTCGACGGACGACGGGGGCGGCGACGACGCCGCGTCCGCCGCGTCCGTCGACGCCGATGCGGTCCGTCACGTCGCGGAACTGGCCCGCGTGCGCCTCGACGACGACGAGGTGGAGACGTTCGTCGACCAGTTCGGCGACATCCTCGACTCCTTCGAGGCCCTCGACGAGGTCCCCGAGACGGACCGCGAGGAGGACCTGATCAACGTGATGCGCCCCGACGAGATCGAGGAGGGCCTCACGCAGGAGGAGGCGCTGTCGAACGCCGAAGAGACGGAAGACGGGTTCTTCGTGGGACCGAAGGTGTCGTAGATGTCGGCCGATCTCAACCTGTTCATCACCGAGGAGACGATCGAGGGCGACGCCGAGGGACCGCTCGCGGACGCGACCGTCGCCGTCAAGGACAACATCTCGACCGCGGGGATCCGGACGACCTGCGGCTCCGAGATGCTCGCCGACTACGTCCCGCCGTACTCCGCGACGGTCGTCGACCGCCTGGCCGAGGCCGGGGCGACGGTCGTCGGCAAGACGAACATGGACGAGTTCGGGATGGGGACGACCACCGAGACCTCCGCGTTCGGCCCCACGCGAAACCCCGTCGACCCCGAGCGCGTCCCGGGCGGCTCCTCCGGCGGCTCCGCGGCCGCAGTCGCGGCGGGCGAGGCGGACCTCGCGCTCGGCTCCGACACCGGCGGGTCGGTCCGCTGTCCGGCCGCCTTCTGCGGCGTCGTCGGGATCAAGCCGACGTACGGTCTCGTCTCGCGGTACGGGCTCGTCGCGTACGCGAACTCGCTCGAACAGATCGGCCCGATCGCGGACACGGTCGAGGAGGCCGCCGCCGCGCTCGACGTCATCGCCGGTGCGGACCCGAACGACGGGACGACCCGCGACCTCGAGGAGGTCGACGGCGCCGACCCCGACGCGAGCTACGCCGCGGCCGCCGACGGCGACGTGGACGGACTCTCCGTGGGCGTCCCGACGGAGCTGTTCGACGGCGCGGACGAGCGCGTCGTCGAGACGGTCGAGGCGGCGATCGACGACCTGGAGGCGCGGGGCGCGGAGACGACCGAAATTTCGCTGCCCTCGGTCGAACACGCGGTACAGGCGTACTACGTGATCGCGATGGCAGAGGCCTCCTCGAACCTCGCGCGGTTCGACGGCGTGCGCTACGGTCACCGGAGCGAGAGCGACGGGAACTGGAACGAGTCGTTCGCGGAGACCCGCGAGGCGTTCGGCCCCGAGGTCAAACGCCGGATCCTGCTCGGAACGTACGCGCTCTCTGCGGGCTATCACGACAAGTACTACGAGAAGGCCCAAGACGCCCGCGCGTGGGTCCGGCAGGACTTCGAGGACGCCTTCGAGGACGTCGACGTGATCGCGTCGCCGACGATGCCGGTGCTCCCCTTCGAGCTGGGTGAGAGCCTCGAGGACCCGCTGCGGATGTACCTCGCCGACGCGAACACCACCCCCGTCAACCTCGCGAACCTCCCCGCTGTCTCGGTGCCCGCGGGCGAGGCGGACGGGCTCCCGGTCGGGCTCCAGCTCGTCGGTCCGGCGTTCGGCGAGGAGGCGATCATCCGCGCGGCGAGCGCGGTCGAGGAGCGATGAGCCTCACCGACGAGGAGCTGAGCCGGCTCGCCGACGTGGTCCGGCTGCAGCCGACGAAGAACGGCGAGCTACAGGAGGCGTGGGGGCTCGAGAGCGGCAGCGAGGTCCACCAGTATCTCGAGAACCACCTCAAGGAGTACTACTACCGCGACGACGACAGCCTGATCCGGTCGACCGCCGAAGCGAACGACCTCGTTGACGTCGAGCCCGGTATCGAGGCCGACGCGGTCGCGAAGGGCGGCGCCCCCGAGACGATCCGCGTTCCGGAGCTGGAGGCGCAGGTGTTTCAGGTGGTCGCCGGTCCCGACGAGCGCTCGCAGTCCGTCGTCGCCGTGCTCAACGCCGTCCGCGACGCGTTCGACGCCGATCCCGACGTCGACGCGGTGCGCCGGGCGCTCCGCAGCCTCGAACGCAAGAACGTGGTCGAAGTCGTCTACCGTACCGTTCCGACGTTCAAACTCGCCGTCGAGCGCGACGCGGTCACCGTCGAAATCGCGGAGTGACCGGCCGGCGCGGTGTGGGGCCCGCTGCGGATCCACGCTGCGGTATAAGTACCGTGCGGCCGAACGGACGGCCAATGAGCCGGAACGACGAGGTCGCCGACCGCCTCGACGAGTTCGCCGACTTGCTCGAAGCGACCGGCGTGGAGTACAAGCCGACCGCGTACCGTCGCGCCGCCGAGAACGTTCGCGACCATCCCGCGGCCGTCGAAGCGCTCGCCGAGGAGGGCGAGGACGCGGTCGGTGAGATCGACCGCGTGGGCGACGCCATCGCCGCGAAGATCGTCGAGTACGTCGAGACCGGATCGATCGAGGAGCTGGAGGAACTCCGCGAGACGCTGCCGGTCGACATGGCGGCGCTGACCGCGGTCGAGGGGGTCGGTCCGAAGACGGTCGGATCGCTGTACGAGGCGCTGGGAATTACGACGCTCGACGAACTCGAAGCGGCGGCGGAGGCGGGCGAGATTCAGGAAGTGTCGGGATTCGGCGCGACGACGGAACAGAACATCCTCGACAACATTCCGTTCGCTCGCGAGTCGCGCGAGCGGACTCGCCTCGGTGACGCTCGTCCCGTCGCTGACGCGGCGCTGTCGTACCTCACCGCGCTCGACGGGGTCGAGGTCGTCGAGGTGTGCGGGTCGATCCGCCGCTGGAAGGCGACTATCGGGGATATCGACCTACTCGTCGCGAGCGACGCGCGCGATCCGATCGTCGAGGCGTTCACCGCGTGGCCCGACGCCGACGACACGATCGAGGCGGGCACGGGAAAGGCGAGCGTCCGCGCGGACGGCACCCGCGTCGACCTCCGGATCGTCGACCCAGACGAGTTCGGCGCGGCGCTGCAGTACTTCACCGGATCGCGCGCGCACAACGTCGCGGTCCGGAACCGAGCGATCGAGCGCGGGCTGAAGCTCAACGAGTACGGTCTCTTCGACGTGCGCGACGTCGACGATGCGGACGAATCGATCGAGACGGACGACGGCTCCGCCGAGGCGACCGCCACCCGCGTCGGCGAGCGCGTCGCGGGCGGGACCGAAGACGGCGTGTACGAGGCGCTCGATCTCGAATCCGTGCCGCCCGAACTCCGCGAGGACACCGGCGAGGTCGCGGCCGCCGCCGAGGGGCGACTCCCGGACCTCGTTGCGCCCGGTGACATCCGCGGCGACCTCCACACGCACACCGATTGGTCCGACGGCGGGTTCGCGATCGAGGAGATGGTCGCGGCCGCCGCCGAACGCGGCTACGACTACCACGTCGTCACCGACCACGCGACCGGCCCCGGGATGGTCGGCGGCGTCGGTCTCGACGAGGCGGCGATCGCGGAACAGGCCGACGCGGTCGCGGCGGCGGCCGGCGAAGTCGAGGACGCGATCGAGGTGCTCCACGGGATCGAGGCCAACATCGACGCCGACGGCGACCTCGCGACGAGCGACGAGACGCTCGCCGACCTCGACCTGGTCGTCGCCTCGCCGCACTCGGGGCTCGGACAGGACACCGAGAGCGCCACCGAGCGACTGGTCAGCGCTGTCGACCACCCGCACGTCGACGTGCTCGGCCACCCAACCGGGCGGCTCATCAACGAGCGGCCGGGACTCGACCCGGACGTCGAGGCGGTTGCGGAGGCGGCCGCGTCAGCAGGCACCGCGATCGAGGTGAACGCGAACCCCGCCCGGCTCGACGCCGACGGCGGATTCGTGCGCGCGGCGGTCGAGGCGGGCGCGACGATCGCCGTCAACACCGACGCGCACGCGCCCCGCGAGTTCGACAACGTCCGGTACGGTGTCCACACGGCTCGACGGGGGTGGGCCGAGACCGCAGACGTTCTCAACGCGCGCTCGCTCGACGATCTGCTGGCGTTTCTAGACGGGTAGATGCCGACGCCCGCGACGAGAAGTTGTCCTTCGACGCGATCTACGTCCGACGCCGAGCGTAACGGGTTTGCCCGGCGACCGTCTACCGTGATTCGATGGAACGAGACCGAGCCGTCGACAGACTGGAGGCGCTCGTCGACCGCGTCGAGCGCGAGCCGATGCCCGTGCCCGTCCGGGAGGTCTGGGCGTTCGGGGACGTGGCGCTCGGGCTCGACCCGATCGAGCGGCTCGACGTCTACCTCACGAAAGACGTGATCATGGGCGGGGACGCCGAGGCGGCCGCCGACTTCGAGGCGGAGTACGGCGTCAAGGGAGTCGGGACCTCCGTCAGCGCGGAGTGGGCCGAGGCGAATCCGGACCAAATCCGTGCGAGCGACAACGGGTACGCGGCCCCCGAGAAGTGTCTGGCGGCCGAGCTCGTCGACAGCGAGGGACAGAGTCTCTCGGAAAACCGGTCTTCGCCCGGCGACGTCGACGAGCCGATCCACCTCGAAGTGTGTAACGCGAGCTTCGAGGACAACGTGCGCCAGCGGCTGAAGGGCGCGCTGGCTCGCGACGCCTACGAGGAGGTGCTCGATCCCCGAGGGGTCTGTCTGTGGGTCGACGGCACCCGCGACGAGGAGGCGTTCGACCGGCTGCGTGCGGCCGATCTGGCGATGCCGACGCTCGCCAACGCGCTGGGGATGCTCGGTGCGGACGAGGACGTCGCGAGCGCGGCCGCCGAGACGCTCGCCGCGCAACGGGCCGAACAGGAGGGCGCGTCGGTGCGCGGCGACATGGTGTGACGGGGCGAGAAACGGGCCAGATCAGCGACTGATCAGGCGACGAGGCCGTCTTCGGCCTCTAACAGCTCGTGGTAGCGGTTCCGGATCGTGACTTCGCTGATGTCGGCGACGTCCGAGACGGCCGCCTGCGTCGTCTTCTCGTTGGTGAGCAGCGCAGCGGCGTAGACGGCGGCCGCGGCGAGACCGACCGGCGACTTGCCCGAGTGGACGCCCTTCTCCTTCGCGTTGCGCAGGAGGCTCTTCGCGCGCATCTCGGACTCCTCGCTCAGTTCGAGGTCGGAGGCGAACCGGGGGACGTACTGCTCGGGGTCCGCGGGCTTCACTTCGAGCTTGAGTTCGCGGACGACGTAGCGGTAGGTGCGGGCGATCTCCGCCTTCTCGACGCGGGAGACGTCGGCGATCTCGTCGAGGCTGCGCGGGACGCCGGCCATCCGGGCGGCGGCGTACACGCAGGAGGTGGAGACGCCCTCGATGGAGCGACCCGGCAGGAGGTCCTCGTCGAGCGCGCGGCGGTAGATGACGGAGGCTGTCTCACGGACGTTGTCCGGGAGCCCCTGCGCCGACGCCATGCGGTCGATCTCTCCGAGCGCCTGTTTCAGATTGCGCTCTTTCGAGTCGCGCGTGCGGAACCGCTCGTTCCACTTGCGGAGCCGCTGCATCTTCTGGCGCTGGCGCGCGCCGAGCGAGCGGCCGTACGCGTCCTTGTCGCGCCAGTCGATGTTCGTGGAGAGCCCCTTGTCGTGCATCGTGTTGGTCGTCGGGGCTCCGACACGGCTCTTCTCGTCTTTCTCGCGGGAGTCGAACGCGCGCCACTCCGGCCCGCGGTCGACCGAGTCGGCCTCAACGACGAGCCCACAGTCGGCACAGACGCTCTCCCCGTGCTCCTCGTCGTTGATGACGTTCCCGTCGCACTCGGGACAGCTCAGCGTCTCGTCGGTGCGTTCCGATTCGTCTTCCGTCTCCGTTCGGGAGCGACTCCCCCGTGTGTGTAATCGTTCACTCATGGCGTAACCCTCTCCCGGTAACTGAACACTGCCCGAGAGCGATCTTGCCCGATAAACGGCAGAACCGAACTTAAAACGACCGGAACGTGTCGCCGAAAACTCGACAAAAGCACACGATCTATCACGTGTTTTCGGCGATCGAAACGCTTGCACCGTTCGCGCGCAGACCCCCGACCATGTCCGAACTCCGCGTCGTCTCGCTCGCGCCCAGCGCGACGGCGACCGTCGCGGCGATCGGTGCCGCCGACCGGCTCGTCGGCGTCACCCGTCACTGCGACCTGCCGGAAGCGGCCGAGACGACGCCCGAGGCGGTCGGTGGGTGGCTGAATCCCGACCTCGACCGAGTCGCCGCCCTCGACCCCGACGCGGTCCTCACGAGCGACGGCTTGCAGGCCGAACTCGCCGAGGCGTGCCGCGACCGTGGACTCCCGGTCTGCCACCGCGCGCCGGCCGACCTCGACGCGGTCGTGGCGACGTTCGCGGCCCGCGGCGACGACGTGGGACGACCCGGGGCCGGCGAGCGGCTCGCGTCCGCGGCCCGCGAGCGGCTCGAACGCGTCGCGGAGGCGGTCGCCGACCGACCGCGCCCGACCGTCTACTGCGAGGAGTGGTCCGACCCGCCGATGGCCGCCGGCAACTGGGTGCCCGACGCCGTTCACGCCGCCGGCGGCCGGTACCCCTTCGTCGACGCGGGCGAGCGCTCGCGCGAGATCGATATCGACGCCGTCGCCGCGGCCGACCCGGATCACGTCGTCGTCCACGTCTGCGGACACGGCGAGCGGGTCGACCCCGCGAGTATCGCCGGGCGCGACTGGAGCGTCGACGCGCCGGTCCACGTGATCGACGACTCGCTTCTGAACCAGCCGAGCCCGGCCCTGATCGACGGGATCGAGCGGCTGGCGCGGACGTTCCATCCCGACGTGGTTCCGGATTCGGAGAGAGACCGCCCGTGACGGACCTCCGAGACAGCCAGGGGCTACGGGTCGGCGTGGGCAGCGGCAATCTGGTGAAGCGACTCGCCGTCGAACGGTGTTCGACGCGGACGCCATCGAACCGGTCCCCGTTCCGTCCGGGGTGAGTGAGCAACCGGTCGGCCACGCGGAGACGATCGCCGGCGCGCTCGGCCCGTTCGGTTCCGACCTGTACTGATCTGACTCGCGAACGCACCCGCCGTTCACGGATCGTACCGAAACGCCCCGCTGGGCCGCCCGAGCACGAGCGACAACCTCCCAAAACCGCACGACAGCGAGGTGTTAACTCGCTCTACCAACCGCCTTATGTGGTGAGCCGACTACTGTCAGGTATGAGCACGGTACATCCCGACGCGGCCGCGATCGAGTCTACAGGCCTCTCCGCGAAGCAGACGCGCATCCTGCGGTACCTTCGGGAGAACGCCGACGACCGGACGTACTTCAAATCGCGGCTGATCGCCGACGATCTCGGCCTCTCGGCGAAGGAGGTCGGCGCGAACATGGGGCCGGTCGCCGACGCCGCCGACATCGACGTGGAGAAGTGGGGGTACTCCTCGGGAACGACCTGGATGGTAACGGGCTGACTACGGGTCGTACGCGACGAGATCGGCGGCCTCGTCGGCGAACGCGACCGCGTCCGCGTCGAAGGAGTCGGCGTACCGGACCACGAGCGTGAGCAGCCGCTCGGGTTCGGTCAGCGCGTACCCGTCGGTCCGATCGAGGAGGCCGGCGTCTTCGAGCGCGGCCGCGGTCGCGCTCACCGTCGGACGCGACACGTCGAGTGTCGCTGCCAGGTCCGCACCGGCCGCGTCCGGATCGCGCAACAGCGCGAGGATCAGTCCGCGCGCGGTCTCCCGTCGGAGGTAGCCGAGCGCCCGCTTGTCGAGGTCGTCGAAGCGCTCTGCCGGGAAGTACCGGCGATAGTCGGCGTCTTTCGCCGACTCGATCTCCCCGGCGTCCGCCAGCGTCCGTAGGTGGTACTGGGCCTCGCCGGTGCCAAGTTTGAGGTCGTCGCGGAGCTTCGAGAAGTGCGCGCCGGGCGTCGTCGGGACGTATCCCCGGATCGCCTCCCGGGTCTCGTTGTCGTCCCCGGCATCTGCGCTCGCGCTTCCGACGAACGGAGCGGCGGCTCCGATGGCGGCGAACCGCCGGAGCGTCTCTCGCTTCCGTCCGTCGAAATCGTCTGTCACGGCCTCTGATAGTCGTCGACGGCGCAAAAGCACTTCGCTCGGGGGGAGCCCCCGAGACATCTCCGCGTCAGGACTCGGGCTCGCGTTCGACCTCGGCGTCCGCGCCCTCCTCGTCCATCTCTTGGATGACCTCGTCGGCCGATCTGATGTTCGCGCCCGCGTCGCCGGCTTTCACCGCCTCCGCCTCCTTCTCTAGCTCCTCGACGTCCATCTCCGCGGACTCCTCTATCTGTCCGAGGATCTCGTCGATGTCGTCGAGTCCGAGCATGGTGCGCGTCTCCTCGTCGAACTCCTTGCCTTCGAGCCCGTCCATCTGTTGGACGTCGGATCCGGACAGGGCCTTGCCGTAGCGACCCACGAGACTCGTGAGTTCCTGCGGGAGGACGAACGTGGTGGACTCGCCTTTGCCGATCTCTTCTAGGGTCTCCATGCCCCGCTCGATGATGGCGCGCTCGCCCATCGACTCGGCCGAGCGGGCGCGGAGCACGGTGGAGATCGCGTCCCCCTGCGCTTCGAGGATCTGCGACTGTTTTTCACCCTGCGCGCGGATGATGTTCGACTGCTTGTCACCCTCCGCCTGCTCGACCGCCGAGCGCCGTTCCCCCTGGGCTTCGAGGATCATCGCGCGCCGGCGGCGCTCCGCGGACGTCTGCTGTTCCATCGCCTGCTGGACGTCCTTCGAGGGGTTGACCTCGCGGACCTCCACGCTCTCGACGCGGATCCCCCACTCGTCGGTCGGCTCGTCCAACTCCTTGCGGATCTTCGCGTTGATCTCCTGGCGCTTGTTCAGCGTGTCGTCGAGTTCCATGTCGCCGAGGACCGCGCGGAGAGTGGTCTGTGCGAGGTTCGAGACGGCCTTCTTGTAGTCGTCGACCTCTAAGAACGCCTTCTTCGCGTCCATCACCTTGATGTAGACGACCGCGTCCGCGGTCACCGGCGAGTTGTCACGCGTGATCGCCTCTTGGCGGGGAACGTCGAGCGTCTGCGTCCGCATGTCGAACGGGTACGTGCGGGAGACGAACGGCGGGATGAGGTTGATTCCCGGTTCGAGCAGCTTCCGATACTCGCCGAAGACCGTGAGCGTCTTCTTCTCGTAGGCGTCGACGATCTCGACCGACTGCCACAGGGTGATGATCGCCAGCAACAAGAAGAGCAGACCGACGCTCACCAGCCCAAAGCCGAGACCGGATTGGAGGGTAATCGGGCCCATACCGACGGTTAGGCCATTGGACGCTTAATACTTCGGCCGCGTCGATCGCTCCGTCGGTCGCGACGGTGATCTGAGTCGGTCGCTATCCGACCCGCGATAATAAACCCTAAACCCCGGCTCGTCGACCGATCCGGTATGCACCTGCGGTTCGTCGGGCGGCTGGGGCTCGCGGACGCGGTGACGGTGGCGAACGCGGCGGTGGGATTTCTCGCCGTCGTGGCCGCGACCGTCGACGCCACGCTCGCGGCCCGGCTGATCCTTCTCGCCGCCGTCGCCGACGGGCTCGACGGCGTCGTGGCCAGACACCGCGGCTCGACGGACGCCGGGCCGTACCTCGACTCACTGGCCGACGTGGCCTCGTTCGGCGTCGCCCCCGCCGGACTGGTCGCGTTCCTCGTCCTCGACGCGCGGTCGTTCGCGACCGATCCGCTGTTCGTCGCCGTCGGTCTCGCAACGGCGGGGCTGTTCGTCTCGGCCGCGGTCGCTCGCCTCGGGATGTACACGGCCTACGACAGCGGCAGCCGCGAGACGATCGGCGTGCCGACCACGCTCGCCGCGACGGTGCTCGCCGCCGGGGTCATCGCCGGGTACACCGCGCCCGCGCTGCTCGTCGCGGCCACCGCGGCCTTCGCCGTGCTGATGGGGTCGACTATCACCTATCCCGACCTCCACGCGCAGGACGCGCTCGTCATGGGCGTCGTGCAGGTCGCCGTGATCGTCACCCCGCTCGCGCACGTGGCGACGGCGCGTCTCCCGCCGTGGATCGGAGAGGGGTTCGCGTTCGCGCTGCTGTTCCTCTCGTGTGGCTACCTGCTTCTCGGTCCGCGGTTCTACTGGGGCGACGGGATCCGGTCGCCGCCCGACGAAGCCACGGAGCAGCGAGCCTGACCGGGCACCGCGCCGACGCGCGGTCCGGTCGAAGACAGCAAAACAGCGGTCCGACAGGGACCGCGCTTACAGCAGCGCGTCGAAGTCCTTGTAGCGGGTGATGTCGACTCCCTCGTCGGTGACGACGGCGACGTTGATCCCGTTGCCGGACGCGAGGTCGCGCTCGACGGCGGACTGGATCGCCTTCGCGGCGATGGTCTTCGCCTCGTCGACGGTGACGTCGTCGTGGTACTCCTGTTCTAAGACACCGAGGGCGTACTGCGAGCCCGAGCCCGTGACGGTGTACTCCTCTTCGGTCGTCCCGCCGAGGGCGTCGATGGAGTAGATGTGGGCGCCGTCGTCGTCGACGCCGCCGAGGATCGGCTGGACGATGAAGAATGCGCCCGTCCGCAGGAGGTTGCCGGTGAGCGTCGAGAGCGCCTCCATCGACATGTCCTTGCCGCGACGAGTCTCGTAGAGGCTCGTTTCGGCCTTGAGCGTGGAGATGAGGTTCTGCGCGGCGGAGACGGAGCCGGCGATAGTGAGAGCGCCCCGGGGGTGGACTTCCTCGACCTTCTGGACGTCCTTCGAGGAGACCATGCCGCCCATGGAGGCGCGCATGTCGGTCGCCATCACGACGCCGTCGGGGGTGCGGATGCCGACGGTGGTCGTACCCGTCTTCATCTCGCCCTCGCCGTCGGCCTGCGCCGCGCGGCGTTCGCTGTGTTCGAACTCGCCGATCTCCGGTCCGAAGACGGGCTGGTCGCGGCCCAACTCGTCGACCGGGCTGCTGGAGAGATCGCCAGTCGGTGGTCGCATTACGCTCTCGTTGGCCCGGCGCGCTGATAAAGGCAACCCTTCGGGGACCGACCACCGGTTCCGACGGGACTATGAGTCCGCTGCGACCGGACCGGCCGCAGATCGGACCGGACAGTCCGTCGCAGCGGCACGCCGAGGCTCGTGAGTTTACCTGTCGGCGTTCTCGTACGCGGAGCCGGTGGTCTCGACGAGCCGGCCGATGGGGACGTTGATGCCGAGTCGGTTGCGCGCGAAGACGGCAACCGGGAACAGCGAGATGCCGATGGCGACAGTCGCCTGGTGCAGCCCGAAGAGGGCCGCCGAACGGATGCGGTCGAACATTAGTCTTCACCGACCCGAGCATCGGGGTGTATATATACTTTCCGTGGCGCGCGTCGTCTTGAACCCGACGCAGTCGTGCGTTTTCGAAAAATCGTATATGAATTTCGAAACGATTCGGTCGGTCGGCCGCGGCCTTCATATCACAGGCCGTGTGAACCACGCTCGTTTCCATAAGTTATGTGAATTACCACCGACTCGTGCGCCTCACTTCACGCCCCGTACGGCTCGTGGTGTCGGGCCGATATCGGCACCCGCCGCCGTTAGCAAGGGCAGTCCGGATCGGCCGCGGCGACCGCAGACCGAACGGGATATATCCGGGCGCGCACCTATCGGTTCGCGTGCAGAACGTTACGGACCGGACCCGCAATCCGTTCGGGATGCGGCCCGACTGTCAGACGTACGTCCCCGGCTACGGCGACGCCAACGCGGACTTTCACGTCGTCGGCGACCACCCCGGCGTCCACGGCGGCGTCGAGGCCGGCGTCCCGTTCACCGGTGAGCCGTGGTCGGACGCCTTTCTGTCGGCGTTGACTGACGCCGGGCTGATCGCGGGATTCGATTCGGACGCCGCGTCAGCGGCCGGCGAGGCGCCGATCCGATCCGAGCGTTCGTTCTTCTCGTACCTCCACATGTGTGCGACGACGGGGACGCCGAGCGAGGACGCCTACGCCGACATGGAGCGGTTCTTCGACGCGGAGCTCCGAGCGATCGCGGCCCACGTTCTGCTTCCGGTGGGCGCGCGCGCGACCGACCACGTCCTCCGGGAGTACACTGCGCGGGCGTGGAAGACCGACATCGACATGGAAACGCTCCACGCCGAGGAGATCCTCGGGTCCGGCTGGCTCGTCGTCCCGATCAGAGACCCCGCCGAGTGGGCGGACGGCGACGGGGATCGGCTCGTCGACTCGCTCCGAGAGCTCCAGTCGACCGACTTCCGCCGGGAGAGCGATCTCGGTCGCTTCATCGCCGGCAGCGATCCGTATCTGGTCAGGTGATCCGGCCCCCTCGGGCGTCTCGAACCGCGGCAGGCGACCCGGGTCCCGTCGGGCGTCCCAGATCCGGGTCGACGGCCTTCGAGCGACCGTCGACCCGTCGACGACGATCGCCGCGGTCACTGGACCGCTCCGATTCCCTGCCTGATACACGTGGGGTTCCGACGGTGCTCCGGGTCGCGGATCGGATCGTTCGGGAAGAACCAGAGAAAGGACAGCCCGATCGTCAGCATTTGGGCTCGTAGGGTAGCTATATTTGTCACTACTGCCCGTATTTTATAACGACCGCTGCTATCTCACACCAGACGCCCGATCGATCGGGCGTCGGCCGTAGGACTGGTACTCCATACGGTGGCTTGGTCAGCACCGGCCCTCACGGGCCGTTTTTCAATCGAGACGCTCAGCCGTCGCTCAACAGCTCGTCGAGATATCGCCCGACGTGGTCGTCCATGCGACGCTTGAACCCCGCCCGTCGCGCGAGCCGGTCGAGTTCGCGCGAGACGTACGTCCCGTACTGGACCGCCTTCTTGTCGGCCGTTCGGACCGACTCGGGGACGCGTCCCGCCGCCGCGCGGCGCAGAGCGATTTTGCGCTCGCCGTCGGCCGAAAGCAGCGATCCCGGCAGCGCGAGCGCGGCGTCGACGATCCGGTCGTCGAGAAAAGGGGCGACCGGCTCCGCTCCGGCCGCCCGAACCGCGAGCACGTCCCGTTCGAGCTGGTCCGGCAGCGTGCGGACGGTTTCGGTCCGCGCCCCTCGGACAGTGTCCGCGTCGACGCGGTGGTCCTGTGCGGGCTCTTCGACCTTGCTGTAGCCGCCGAACAGCTCGTCTGCGCCCTGTCCGACCGCGATCCGATCGAACCCGTCGTCGGCGACCGCCTCGGCGACGAGGTACAGCGGGACCGCGATGGCGACGTCCATCGGGTTCCGTCGGCCCGTCGCGCTGGCGACCGCGCGGACCGCGCGGACCAGTTCCCCGTGGGTGATCTCGACGACGCGGAGGTCGGTTTCGCGACCCGTCTCGGCGGCCGCCTCGCGCGCGGCCGCGACATCGTGACACCCCTCGAAGCCGGCGACGTACCGGGGAGCGTCCGGCACCGCCGCGGCGACGACGCCGGAGTCGACGCCGCCGGAGAACGCCACGGCGAGGTCGGCGGTCCCGCTCTCGTTGCCCGAACCGCCGCCGTCGTCGCCTCCCCCGGCGAGATCACCGAGGACGCCGTCGAGCGCGTCGGTGACTGCGGCCTGTCCGACGGCGGGATCGACGGGCCCGTCGTCGGGGAGCGTCCAGACGCGTTCGACGCCGCCCGACGACACGACGCTGCCGGCGGGGACCGACGCCGGATCGTCGAGGTCGGCGCTGTCGGCGCTCCAGTTGCCCGGTGCGGTCGGGTCGCGGTCAGTGGCGGTCGAACTCTGGTCTGTTGTCGGGTCGGAATCGAGGTCCGGAGCCGTCGCGTCACGTTCGACGAACAGCGGCTCTCGTCCGAGCACGTCGCGGACGAGGACGGGCCCGGACCGGTCGGGCGGGTCGGTGAGGCGTCCCGCGAAGCCGCGCCCGCCGGGAAGCGGATCGCGAGTCCGGAGGGCGGCGCGAACGCGGTCGGCCGACGCGCCGCGGAGCGCGGGTGATCGCGTCATCTCGGTCAGCGAAGCTCCCGGAGCGCGCGGAGGGCTCTCCGCTTCGCGCCGCCGCCGAACTGACGGAGCGAGACGCGCCACGGCGTTCGTTTCCCGACGACGCTGGTCCGACCGTCGCGGATCGCGTCGAGGACCGCGTCGGCGGACCGTTCCTCGGCGGCGACTTCGGTCACCGCCTGCCCGACCATCTCGGAGATGTGCGCGTCGCTGCCGGCGGTCATCGGCAGTCCGTTGCGTATCGCGAACGTCTCGGCCTGTCGGTTCGAGCGCCCCGTGAACAGCCGGGAGTTGTACACTTCGAGGGCGTCCGCGCTCGCCAGCTGCTCGTCGGTGATGTGAGCGGCGACGCCGTGGCGGGACTTCTGGAAGGGGTGGGGGACGACCGCGATCCCGCCCAGCTCGCGGATCCGGTCGAGCGTCTCGTCGAAGGGGAGGCCGCTCTCGACGCGCTCGTCGATGCCGAACGCGAGGACGTGACCCGCGGCGCAGGTCACCTCCATCCCGACGATACCGACGAGCCCGTAGTCGGCGGCCTTCTCGGCCGCCTCGATGCTGGCGTCGATCTCGTCGTGGTCCGTGACGGCGAGCGCGTCGAGGCCGACTCCCGCCGCCTGCTCGAGCAGGAGCTCGACCGGGTCACGCCCGTCGTACGAGAGCGCCGAGTGCGCGTGCAGCTCGACCGATAGCACGCGCTTGCGTTCGCGGGTCGACTTAAAAAGCGCCTCGGTCCGCGGCGGCCGGCGTGCGGCCACCGGCCGAGGCGATCAGGTGGATCCGACGGTCAGAACGCGCTCTCACCCACCGTCTTGCGGTAGGTACCCGTTCCGCGCCGCTCGCCCGCGTCCCACGTCTCGACGTCGACGAGCACGCGGGTGTCCACCGCGTCGGCCGGGGCCTCCTCAATCTGCAGCGTCGAGTCGCCGATGCGGGCGACCGCCGTCTCGCCCTCGCGGCCGGTCACCATCACCTCGATCGTCTCGCCCGGCTCGTAGTCGGGCGTCGAACTCCGGAACGACCAGCCGGCGAGGAACTTGTCGAAGACGCTCATGCGCGCGACACCTCCTCAGAGGTCCGGTCGGGGATGTACTCCCGCCCGAAGCCGGTCACCGCCGCGATCAGGAAGACGATCACGAGGAACCAGCCGTGGAAGACGTACGGCACGGCCTGTATCGGGTTGACGACCATCTCGGGGCCGTACTCCGCGCCGAGTCCGTTCGGGCCGACCATCACCTGGTACCCGACGAGAACGCCGCCGGCCCACGGGAAGATGTAGCCGAGCGCCGACGTGTTGGCGTCCAAGATGTTCGCCCGTCGGTACCCGTTGATGTTGAACTTCTCGCCGATCCGTGCGATGTACGGCGCGATCGCGATCTCGGCGGCGGTGTTGATCGTGATCATGCCGTTGATCGCGGCGGTGCCGAGCACCATCGTCACCTCGGCGCGGCGGACGGTCGTCGCGACCGAGTTCAACAGGAACTCCAAGATCGCCTTGAACCCGCCGCCGCGGATCATGATCCGCGCCATCCCGACGATCAGGAGGGTGAGGACGATGAGCGGGAAAAATCCGATCGCGCCGGCGTAGAGGCTCCCGCCCACGCCGGCGGTCTCACCGACCGCGACGAACGGGAGCGAGGTGAACGCCCCCTCCTCGGTCACCGTGAACACGAGGATGTCGGACACGGAAGAGAGCCCGAACGCGAGGTTGAACGCGATCGCGACGATCAGTCCCCACGAGATCGCCTCGACGATGTGCCGGCCGGCGACCGCGGTCGCGATGACCACGCCCATTGAGATCAGATGAACCAGTCCGGGCGCAGTCGCGGACTCGCGGAGCGCGGCTGCGCCCTCGAGGCTCGCGCCGGAGAGCACCGACCCCATTACGAGGTACGCGACGAATGCCGGCACCGCGGCGAGGATCGCGTACTTGAACCGCGAGGCGACGACGCCGCCGATGTCGGCGTCCTGCGTCACCGCGCTCACGATCGTGGTGTCGCTCACAGGCGCGAGGTTGTCGCCGAAGACGGCCCCCGACAGGATCGCGGCGAACAGCAGGACGGGGTTCGCACCGATGAGGACGCCGGCGGGGAAAAACAGCGTCACGAACGCGACGGTCGCGCCGTATCCCGTGCCGATGCCCGTCGCGAGCAGGCCACAGAGGACGAACGCGGCCGCCGGAAACGTCGCCGCGCCGACGTTCAACGCGTCGGCGGCGTAGATGAGTCCCTCGACGAACCCGCCGACCTGCAGGGTCTCTGCGAACATGCCGGCCCACAGCCACGCGACGATCGCCGTCGCCGCGACGCGCTGGGTCATACCCTCGAAGATGGTGTTCGCGTACGCCTTCCAGTCGCCGCGCACGAAGAACATCCCGAGGATCGTTCCGAGCAGCGCGCCGATCACGAGGCCGTTGGTGTCGCCGATGCCGAGCACGCCGCTCTGGAAGATCGCCCAGAGGATGAAGACGGCGAGCGGGATCGTGCTGGCCCACTTCCCGCCGTAAAAGGAGATCCGCGGTCCGACCGCGGCGTCCGGGTCGTCCGAGAATCCGCCGTCCGCGACCGCGATTGGCTCGTCTCCGCGACCGCCGGCGTCGGTGCTCGTCTCGACTCCGTCTCCGCTGCGCCTCGGTTCGACGTCACGCGATCTGTCGCCTCGCGGCTCGCCGCTCGGTGATGCGTCGTCTAGCGGGGCGTCGTCCGGCGGGGCGTCGTCGGTTCGATCCGTCGAATCGTCGTCGGGTGGGTTGATCATGTGTCTCTCCCACACGCTCTGTGCCAGACGATCCACCTAAATCCTCGTTTCTGTGCCGCGGCCGAGCCACACGAACACCCTTAAGAACCTCGGCGGCGACCGGACGAACGGGAACAGCACAGCCGCAGATCCGACGCGCCGGGGCCTCTTCGCCCGCGGCTTGGGAATGTGGCAGTGCACCGACGCTTCCGGCGTCGCGGCCCGGACCGATCCGCGAGCGCGGACCGGTCTGTCAGGGCGCTCGCAGCCGCGAGTACCCGGTAGCCGCGTCGCGCGGAGTCGCGGTCACGTTGTGGTTGTGCCGTTCCAATTTCAAAACAATGGCACGAATGCACACGCGCCGTCGCGGTTCGTCCGGTTCGGACAAGCCGGCGACGGACGAGAACCCGGAGTGGAGCGACGTCGACGCCGAGGACATCGAGTCCCGCGTCGTCGAACTGGCGGAGCAGGGCCACGACCCCAGCGTCATCGGACTCAAACTCCGTGACGAGGGCGTCAAGGGCGTCCCGGTCCCCGACGTGAAGCTGGCGACCGGCAAGAAGCTCACCGAGATCCTCGAAGAGCACGACGCCGGCTCGGAGTACCCCGAGGACCTCCGCAACCTGATGGAGCAGGCCGTCCGCCTGCGCGAGCACATGAGCGAGAACGGACAGGACTACCAGAACAAGCGCGCGCTCCAGAACACGGAGTCGAAGATCCGCCGTCTCGCGAACTACTACCGCGGCGACGAGATCGACGAGGAGTTCACGTACACCTACGAGCGCGCCGCCGAGCTGCTCGCCGACGAGTAGCTCCGCCGCCGAACACACGAACGCACCGACAGACGCGCAGACACGACACAGTCCGACCATGACCGAAGCGACATCCGCCGCGCCCGCCCCCGACGCCCTCGCCGGCGTCCTCGCCGACGCGCCGTTCGTCCGGCTCGTCGCGACCGACGACGGCGACGCGCTCGCAGCCGCCGGGCTGCTCGCCAGGGCGCTCCGAGCGACCGGTACGCCGTTTCAGGTCCGCGTCTCTCGCGATCCCGTCGTCGACGATATCGACGACGGCGTCGCGGTAACCCTCGGAACCGACCGTGGATCCCGCGCGATACCGGGGACGGCCCGGCCGGCGAGCGCGGACGCGTTCGCCGTCGCCCGTCGGCTGGGCGTCGATCCCGACCCGGTCGTCGCGCTCGCGGGCGTGACCGCCGCCGGCTCCGTTCCCGGTACGGACGGGTCGGGTGACGCCCTCGACGCGGCCGAACGGAACGGTCTGGTCGAACGACGTCCGGGGATCGCGGTTCCGACTGCGGAGTTCGCGGACGATCTCGCGGCCTCGACACTCGTGCGGACGCCGTACTCCGGCGATCCGGAGGGGTCCCGTTCGGCCCTCGCCGACCTCGGCCTCCCGGCCGAGACGGACGAGGACGCCCACCAGAGACTTGCGTCGCTCGTCGCCGTCGACGTCGTCGACGCCGAGGGCGCGACCGCCCGGTCGGCCTCGGCGGTCGAGCGCGCGCTCCGCCCGTACGCGACGGTCGGCGACGCGGCACCGGTCGAGACCGTCGGCGGCTACGCCGACGTGCTCGACGCGCTCGCCCGCGAGGCCCCCGGCACGGGGATCGCGCTCGCGCTCGACGCCGACCCGAACGACGGCGTTCGGACCGCGGCGCTCGACGCGTGGCGGGCGCACGGACTCGCGGCACACCGTGCGCTGGACACCGCGACGATCGGCCGGTACGACGGCTGCGTCGTCGCCCGCGTCGGGACGGTCGAGACGGCGGACGACGGCCCCGGTGCGACGCGCGCCGTCCTCCCGACCGTCGCCCGGCTGCTCCGCGACTTCCGGTCGCCCGAACCGGTGGCCGTCGCGGTCGACGAGTCGAGCGGTCGGCTCGCGGTCGCCGCGACGGAGTCGACGGGACTGGGAGACGCCTGTCGATCGGTCGCGACCGATCTCGCCGCCGTCGGCTGGGGGACCGCCGATCGCGGCGGGATCGCGGTCGACGGTGCGGACGCCGCCGGAACCGAGACCGACGCCGACATCACGGGCGCGCTCGCCGCGCTCAGGGAGGCGCTATGACGGGGTTCGAGTCCACCGACGCCGCGCGCACCGACGCGGACCGCACCGCGGCCGCGTCGACCCGGACGGCGACCGTCCGGACGACGCACGACGACGCCGCGCTCGTCGCGGCCGCGCTCGCGCCCGACGACACCGAGTCGATGACGACGCGGGTCGACGGCGACGCGATCACCTGCGAGATCGAGCGAGCGAAGACCGGCGGGCTCAACGCGACCGCGGACGACTACGTCGTGAACCTGCACGTCGCAGACCGGATCGCCGAACGCGCGCGAGCGCACCTCGCCGCCGGCGATTCACACGCAGAGACAGACACCGAAGACGGCACGAACGCCGCAGACACCGAAGACACATCCAACACATGAGCGAACGATCCGTATCCAAGAGCAGAGAACAGAAGCGCTGGTACAGCGTACTCGCGCCCGAACAGTTCGACCGACAGGAGATCGGCGAGACCCTCGCCGAGGAGCCCCAGCAGGTCGTCGGCCGCACGATCACGACGACGCTCGGCGAACTCACCGGCGACTCCGGCGCGAACAACACGAAGCTGACCTTCAAGATCACCGACGTCGGCAGCGACACGGCGTACACCGAGTTCATCAAATACGAGTTGACGCGCGATTACCTGCGCTCGCTCGTGCGTCGCGGAGCCTCGAAGGTCGAGGCGTCGATCACCGTGTTGACGACCGACGACTACCGGATCCGCGTCCAGCCCGTCGCGCTGACGACGAAGAAGGCCGACCGGTCCCAGGAGAAGGCCATCCGCCGAGTCATGATCGACAAGGTCCACGCGGCCGCCGACGACCGGACCTTCGAATCGTTCGTCGACGCGATCGTCGACGGGAATCTCTCGTCGGCCGTCTACGGCGAGGCGAAGACTATCTACCCGCTGCGCCGCGTCGAGGTCCAGAAGCTGACCCTTGAGGCGCGACCGTCCGAGGTCGCCGCCGAGGAGGAGGCCGCCGTCGACGTCGACGCCGACGAAGTCGCGGTCGACGCCGACGAGTAGTCGACGCCGCCTTCCGACGTTCTCCGTTTATTTCCCTTCGCCAGCGGCCGCGCTTTCCTCGCCGTATCGGACCGCTCGCATCGGTGTTCGGACCCAGCGGAGGCCCCGAGAGGGCGTCCCACAACCGCCGCGATCCGAGAGACGAAACCTTGAAACGCCGCTCGCCCGAGGTTTCGAGCATGGAACTGCGGGTCATCGAAAAGACCGACACGGAACTCCGCATCGAAGTCGCCGGTGAGGATCACACCTTCATGAACGTGCTGAAGGGCGTCCTGTTGGAGACCGAGGACGTCGCGGCCGCGACTTACGACGTGAACCCCGAGCAGTCCGGCGGACAGACGGAGCCGGTGTTGACGGTGAAATCCGAGTCCGGCGACCCGCTCGATCTGGTCGGCGAGGCGGCCGACTCGATCACGGACCAGACGGCGGCGCTTCGCGACGCGGTGCGGGCGGCCTGACCGGTCCGGACTCCGGACCGCGTCGCGGCGTCGGTTTCGCCATCTTGTCGAGCGAACGAGGGGCATACCTAAGTGGTGACTCACGAAACGAGTGGATATGCCGCCGAGCGTACTCATGTTGGGATGGGGGTATCCGCCGAACATCACCGGCGGCCTCGACGTCCACGTCGGTGAACTGTTCGCCGGGCTCCGCGACGACCTCGGGGTCGACGCCACCCTGGTGTTGCCCGCGGAGTTCGCGCCGGACGACGAGCCGGGGCTCGAACCGGTCGAGACGGGCGAGGGCGACGTCGCCACCCGGGTGGAGCGACTCAGCGACCGGTTCGCCGAACTCGCGTCCGACCGCGACGTGATCCACACGCACGACTGGTTCGGCTACGCGCCCGGCAGACAGGCCGCCCGCGCGTCGGACGCGACGTGGGTGTCGTCGTTCCACTCGCTCGCGAGCGACCGCAACATCGACCCGCCGAAACGCGAGGTCGAGACGGAGCGCCGGCTCGCGAACGCGGCCGATACGAACATCGCCGTCAGCGAGATCGTCCGCGGGGACATCCGCGAGCTGTACGATGCCGACGCCCGCGTCGTGTACAACGGCTTTTCCACGCCGACGTTCTCCGGGAAAGACGTCCGCGCGGACCTCGGGATCGACGGCGAGATGCTGTTTTTCGTGGGTCGTCACACGGACCAGAAGGGGATATCGCACCTGCTGTACGCGATGAAGAAGCTCCACGGACGCGACACCACGCTCGTCGTCGGCGGGTCCGGCCACCAGACCGAGCAGCTGAAGCGGTTCGCCGAACTGCTGGACATCGACGACCGCGTCGAGTTCGTCGGGTACGTCCCCGAGGAGGAACTCGGCGACTACTACGCCGCCGCCGACGCGTTCGTCTCGCCGTCCTTCGCGGAACCGTTCGGGATCACGATCACCGAGGCGCTGGAGGCGGGCACGCAGGTCGTCGCGACCCCGTCCGGCGTCGCGGAGGTGCTCCCCGACGGCTGTCTCGTCGAGGTCCAGACGGACTCGGAGTCGATCGTGGAGGGGCTCATCACCGCGCTCGACCGCGAGGAACCGCCGGCGTACGAGCGCCGCGAGTGGTCGGCGGTCGCCGAGGACACGCTGGCGGTGTACGAGGACGTGGCGTAAGGGTATCGCGATCGTGTTGCCGACTACTCGCCGCCTCGGAACACGTCGAACGCGGTCGCGGCCTCCGGGTGCGTGATCCGGAACCCGTCTACGGTCTCGACCACGCCGCGAGTGCTGCTCGCGGTGCCGCCGTACGGACTCTCCTCCCCGTCGATTCCGCTTCCGCCCTGATACGGCGAGGTGTACGGCGACTCCGACACCGGCTCGTCGAAGCCCTCGGGCGGAAGGTAGATCCGTTCGCCCCCCGTCGATCGGACGACGACGGCGACGTCGCGGGTTCCGGTCACGTCGATGACGGTACGGTCGCCCGTGACGCGCGCGTCGATGTCTATCTCGTCCATGTCTCACGTTGTGGACGGCGGCGGTTTAGCCCTACCGGCCGCATTACTGGAACTCGGCCGGACGTGGTCGCGGCGCGCCCGTGTGTCGCCCCGTCCGCGGCGTGCGAGTGCAACCGTTCGGAGACCGGAAGTCAGTCGCCGTCCACGCGCAGCGCCACGACCGCGACGCCGCCGGCAACGACGGCGACCGCGAAGAACGCCTCGTCGAAGTACCCGGCGTCCGCGACCGCGCCGAACACGGCCGGACTGGCCGCGCCGAACGCGAGGTAGACCGTCCGAAGCGCGCCGAGGCTCGTTCCCCGCGTCCCGTCCGGAAGCCGGTTCGTGAGGTCGGACACCACGACCGTCTCGAACCCGAGGAGCCCGCTCGCGAGAACGGTCACGGGGATGAACGCCCGGATCCCCTCGACGAGCGGGAGCGCGACGAACGCCGCGCCGGCCGCGCCGGCGATCACCAGCAGCGGCCGGCGGATTCCGATCCGGTCGTACGCCCGTCCCGCGATCGGTTTCCACACCATCCCGAGCGAGAAGAAGAACCCGAACAGGACCGTCGCCGTCCGTCTCGGGACCGCCTTCTGTTCGATCAGATACGTCGGGTAAAACCCCATGAACGCCTGAATGATGACCGCCCACAACACGAGCAGCAGCGTCCCTCGTCGGACCGCCGGTCGAGACAGCGTCGCGATCACGTCCTCGACGGGGATGGCGTCGCGCAGCGAGGGTTCCGTCGCGGTCGGCCGCGGGAGCACGAGCCACAGTCCGACCGCCGCGACGAGGAAGAGCGGCACGGCGACGCCGAACCCGTACTGCCACGTCAGTGCGGCCGCGATGAACCCCGCCGCCGGCGGCATCACGGCGTTCCCGACGTCACCGGCGGCCATCGTGACGCCCGTCGCCGTGCCGAGATTGTCCGAGTACACTGTCTCCAAGACCGTGAACCGGGAGACCCCATACAGCGCCGTCGCGCCGCCGAACAGCGCCGTCGCCGCGTACAACACCGCCGCCGAATCGGCGATGACGACGAGCGCGAGCATCGCCGCGGCGAGCAGTTGACTGGCGACGAGTAGCGGGCGGTCGCCAAGCCAGTCACCGAGGATTCCGGCGGGAAGCTGTCCGAGCGCGTACGCGGTCCACAGCACGGTCAACAGGAGGCCGGCGGTCGTCAGCGTGAGTCCGTACGTCTCGCGGATGTACGGCAGAAGCGCCGGGTAGACCATCCGGACGCTGATAGAGAGGAACCAGCCGAACGCGACGACGACGAGTATCCTGCCGCGTCCCTCGCTCCGGAGGTCTCGGACGACGCTTGCGGCTGTCGAAACGTACCCCACGTGATCACCTTCGTGGCTCGGGGTTCGCCGTCGAGTGGTTTGAGTCTTCGCGTGTCGGCGTGCGACTCCTCTCCGTGGTGAATCCTTTTGTGCGGTCGCGCCGAACCTCGGGGCGATGGATGTCAACAGCCATGCCGAGGAACTCGCCTCCGACCTCGGCGTCGACAAAGAGGAGGTCAAAGCCGACCTGCAGAACTTACTGGAGTACAGCGTCCCGATAGACGAGGCGAAACAGAGCGTCCGTCGGAAACACGGCGGCGGAGACGGCGGATCGGCCCCGACGCCAGACGCGGTCGACGTCGACGAGATCACGACCGACCACGACGGCGTGACGGTCACCGTTCGGGTGCTCACGCAGGGGACGCGCACCATCCGCTACCAGGGCGACGACCTCACGATCCGCGAGGGGGAACTCGCCGACGAGACCGGTGTCGTCTCCTACACCGCGTGGCAGGACTTCGGCTTCGAGCCGGGCGACTCGCTGACGATCGGCAACGCCGGCGTCCGCGAGTGGGACGGCGAGCCGGAACTCAACCTCAACGACTCCACCACCGTCGCGATCGCCGAGGAGTCGGTCGAGGTCGACCGCGAGGTCGGCGGTGACCGGTCCCTCGTCGACATCCGGGCGGGCGACCGCGGCCGCAACGTCGAGGTCCGCGTGCTGGAGGCCGACGAGAAGACGATCTCCGGACGCGACGGCGAGACGGAGATCGTCGAGGGCGTCGTCGGCGACGAGACAGCGAAGCTCCCCTTCACCGACTGGCAGCCGCGATCCGAGATCGAGGTCGGCGCCGACCTCCGGATCGAGGACGTGTACGTCCGCGAGTTCCGCGGCGTCCCCTCGATCAATCTCACCGAGTTCTCGACGGTGACGCCGCTCCCCGATCCCGTCTCGGTCGCGACCGACGCCCCGCGGCTCTCCGTCTCCGACGCGGTCGACTCCGGCGGCATGTTCGACGTCGAGGTCGTCGGCAACGTCCTCGAAATCCGGGACGGCTCCGGGCTCATCGAGCGCTGCCCGGAGTGCGGCCGCGTCGTCCAGAACGGCCAGTGTCGGAGCCACGGCGCCGTCGACGGCGACGACGACCTGCGCGTGAAGGCGATCCTCGACGACGGCACCGACACGGTCACCGTCGTCCTCGACGACGAGTTGACCGCCGAGGTGTACGGCGGTGGACTCGACGACGCGCTGTCGGCGGCACAGGACGCGATGGACAAGTCGGTCGTGTCCGACGCCATCGCCGACTCGGTGGTCGGACTGGCCTATCGCGTCCGCGGGAACCTCTCCGTGGATGAGTACGGGGCCACGCTCGACGCGACGGAGTTCACGGTCGCGGACGACGACCCGGCGGACGCCGCCCGCGCCGCGCTCGCGGAGGTGGGCGAATGAGCGCCGACGGCCCGGGAACGCGCGAGGTCGCACGACGCGTGTTCGCCGCCGAGTTCGACGACGCCTCGCTCTCGTACTCCGAGAGCGACGAGGAGCGCGCCCCGAACTACGTGGTCACGCCGACGGGGGCGCGCGTGAACCGGCTGTTCGTCGCTGGCGTGCTCACCGAGGTCGAGCGCGTCAACGACGAGACGCGCCGCGGGCGCGTCGTCGACCCCACCGGCGCGTTCGTCACCTACGCCGGCCAGTATCAGCCGGAGGCACAGACCTTCTTGGAGCGCGCCGACCCGCCGGCGTTCGTCGCGCTCACCGGAAAGGCGCGAACCTTCGAGCCCGAGGACTCGGACCGCGTGTTCACCTCGGTTCGACCGGAGAGCCTCAGCGAGGTCGACGCCGACACCCGCGACCGGTGGGTCGTCTCCGCCGCGGAGGCGACGCTCGACCGGCTCGCGGTGTTCGAGATGGCCCTCGACTCCGACCTCCGCGGCGAGGAACTCCGCGCCGGGCTGGAGGCGGGCGGCGCACCGGCGGCGCTGGCGGACGGGATCCCGCGAGCGATCGCTCACTATGACACCACGACCGCCTACGTCGAGGCCGTCCGCCGACTCGCGGTCGACGCGCTCGAGATGATCGCGGGCGACCGCGACGAGGTTCGCCCCCTCGATGTCGACCCCGACGAGGGAGACGCGACGGCGATCGGTCCGCTTCCGGACACCGACGTAACGGTCGAGGCGTCGTCCGAACCGACCGGAGACGACCCGACTCCGGACGAGGACGTAAGCCCCGAGTCGGAACCGTCCGACGACGAGGGCGACGCCGAACCGATCGCGGACACCGGCGTATCGACCGGTCCGGTGACCGACGAACCGTCCGCGTCGGACTCCGGTTCGGCCGGTGGATCCGATCCTCACTCCGGCGGGGGCGACCCGGACGCGGTGATCGATGCCGCCGACGCCGATTCTGACGCCGCCGAAACCGCCGACTCCGTCGATCCAGACGACGCCGGGCTCGGCGATTTCGACGCCGGGGACGGATCGGACCCCGACAGCGACGGGGACGGATCGGACCCCGACAGCGACGGGGACGCGACCGCGGACCCCGACGCAGACGACATGTACCAGCTCGACGACGAGGAGCGCGAGGAGATCGAGTCCGAGTTCGGAACCGACTTCGCGACCGGGACCGAGGTCGACGATCCCGGCGAGGCCGACATCGACGTGCCCGACCCGGAGGAACTCGCCGAGGAGCCGGTCGACGATCCCTCGTCGACGACGGACGACGAGACCGGGACCGACTCCGTCGAGGCCGACTCCGCCGAGTCCGCGACCGCCGGCGGCCCGGAGGCGGACGCCGACGGCGACGAGGTCGATCTCGAAGCCGCGGCGGTCGCGGCGATGGGAGACCTCGACGACGGCGACGGGGCTCCCCGCGAGGCGGTCGTCGAGCGCGTCGCCGACGAGCACGGCGTCGAACCGGGCGCGGTCGAGGACGCCATCCAGGACGCGCTGATGGGCGGGAAGTGTTACGAGCCCGGCGACGGGGTTCTCAAGCCGATCTGATGGCTCGCGTCGAGCCGGTTGTCGGCGAGCCGGCCGCCGTCGCCGACCTCGGCGGGGAACGCGCACTGCTCGTCGCCGACGTCCACGCCGGCATCGAAGTGGGACTCAGGTACGAGCGCGGCGTCGAACTGAGTTCCCGTGCGGACGAGCGCCGCGAAGGGCTCTGTGACCTCATCGCCGAGACCGACGCGGACCGGCTCGTCGTCCTCGGCGACCTCGCACACCGGATCGGCGCGCCCGACGGCGACGAGCGCGAGGAGTTAGCGGCCCTGATCCGGGCGGTCACCGACCGCGTCCCGATGACGCTCGTCGAGGGGAACCACGACGCGGGCGTCGCGGAGGCGTTCGCCGACCGCGTCGACGTGATCGGGCCGAAGGGCGGCGTGGCCGGCGCCGACAGGGTGACCGGAGACGGCGGTGTCGCCCTCGTACACGGCCACACGTGGCCAGACCCGAAGCTCCTCGACGCCGACGTGGTCTGTATGGGTCACGAGCACCCGCAGGTCAGACTCGAAGACGCGGTCGGCGGCTCGCGCGTCGAGCGCGCGTGGCTCCGGGGAGCGATCGACCCGAACGCGTTCGTCGACGGCGGAGGTGACGATTCGACCGCTTCGGGAGAGCCACCGGAACTCGTCGTCTTCCCGGCGTTCAACGAGCGCTCCGGCGGGACGTGGGTCAACGTCGACGGCCAGTCGTTCCTCGCGCCGTTCCTCCCCGACGCGCTCCCGACCGGGGACGCGTACCTGCTCGATGGGACGCGACTCGGAGAGTTCAGACAGGTGTGACCGGAAAAAGCGAGCGGCGCTACTCGTCGATCGGTCGGAACCGGAACCCGTCCCACTCCTGGCTGTCCGGCTCACGGATCCCCGCGCCGGGGTCACGGAGGTCGTCCGCATGGACCGGCTCGACGTGATCGCCGATGTCGACGTCGAACGGTTCGGCGTCGTCGTCCGACCCGTCGCCGGGCGTCGCGATCTGCCCGAGCGCGCGGACCGGCGGTCCGTCGTATCCGTCGCCCATCTCGAACTCGACTATCGCGAGCGTGTTCGGCTCGCGGACGCCCGGCGGCGTCGCCGTTGAGGTCGTCCACGTGACGACCCGCGCCTCGCGGCCGCGGAGATCGATCGATCCCGTCCGTTCCGCGCCGTTCGGACTCACGGTGTGGGGCGGGTACGTGACAGTCCCGTCCGCGTACTCGGCGGCCTCGAAGGTCGGTTTCTCGTCCGTCTCCTCGCCGCCGTCGGTCCGTGTCTCCTCGTCGGTCATTGGTTGCCCTCCAGAATCGCGGTGGTCACGCAGTTTCCGAACCCGCCGACGTTGCAGGCGAGCCCCGTGTCGGCCTCGACCTGCCGCGGACCGGCGTCTCCGGTGACCTGCTCGAATATCTCGTACACTTGTGCGACGCCGCTGGCCCCGAGCGGATGTCCCTTCGATTTGAGCCCCCCGGAGGTGTTGATCGGGAGGTCGCCGTCCCGATCGGTGACGCCCTCCTCGACCGCCTTCCATCCCTCGCCCTTCTCGAAGAAGCCGAGGTCCTCGCTCTGGAGGAACTCCAAGATCGTGAACATGTCGTGTAGCTCCGCGACGTCGACGTCGTCCGGTCCGATCCCGGCCATCTCGTAGGCGGTCGCAGAGGAGTCGACGACGCCGCCCATCGTCGTCGGGTCGACGCGCTCGTGGACGACGTGCGTGTCGGTCGCGCCACCGATGCCCGAGACGACGGCGTACTCGTCCGCGGGAACGTACTCCTCGGCGACGGACTCTGGACAGAATACGAGCGCCGCGGAGCCGTCCGTGATCGGACAGAAGTCGTAGAGTCGCAGGGGGTCGGCGACGATCGGTGAGTCGAGCACCGTGTCGAGGTCGACCTCCTTCTGGAACTGGGCGTGGGGGTTGTCCACGCCGTTCCGGTGGTTCTTCACGGCGACCTTGCCGAGGCTCTCGCGGGGCGCGTCGTACTCGTCGAGGTAGAGCCGCGCCGTCATCCCCGCGAAGGAAGGGAGCGTGACGCCGTGTTTGTACTCAACCGGATGCGTGAGCGACGCGATCACGTCGGTCGCTTCCGAGGTGGATCGGTGCGTCATCTTCTCGCCGCCGACGAGCAGCGTGAGATCGCTCGCGCCGGACGCGACCGACTGCCACGCCCCGTACACGCCGGCCCCACCGGAGGCGGAGGTCTGGTCGATTCGGGCGGTGTACGCCGGCGTTGCGGCCAAGTCGTGAGCCAGCGCGTTCGAGACGCCCGTCTGTCCCTCGAACTCGCCGCTCGCCATGTTCGAGACGTACAGGTGATCGAGGTCGTCGCCGTCGACCCCGGCGTCGTCGAGCGCGGCCGCGCCCGCCTCCGCCAACAGTTCTCGCACCCACGCGTCACGCTGCCCGAACCGGGTCATCGACGCGCCGATGATCGCTACGCGTTCCATATCCGTCGGTTCACGGCGGTCGACTAAAACGTACCTCTCTACGGGCGGGTGAACACGCCAACCGCCGACGCGACTCACTCCGCGCGGCGTCCGGCGTGTCCGGGGTAGTCGCGCTCGAACCGGGAGCCGATCTCCTCGCGGTCGAATCGAATTATCACCGGCCGCCCGTGCGGGCACGCATAGGGGTTCTCGCACGCGTCGAGCCGATCGAGCAGGTCGACGACACGCCCCTCCGTCAGCGAGGTGTTACCGGTGACCGAGGGGTAACACGCCAAGTCCGCGAGCAGTTCGTCGACCACGTCCGCGACGGGCTCGTCGCCGTCGGTCGCCTCGCCGACGAGCGACGAGAGCACGTCGCACAGGAGATCGGGGTCGAGCGCGGCGTCGAAGACCGCGGGCACCGCCTCCACGACGACCTCGCGGTCGCCCGCGCGTTCGGCGCGGAACCCTATCTCGGCGAGGTCGTCCGCGAACTCCGCGAACAGCGCCGCCTCCCGCGCCGTCAGTTCGACGCGGACCGGTTCGGCGAGCGCCTGCGCGTCCGCGCCGTCAGCGAACGTCTCGCGGAGTCGCTCGTAGTTCACGCGCTCGTCGGCGGCGTGTTGGTCGATCAGCACGAGCCCCTCGGGCGTCTCCGCGACCACGTACGTCTCGTGAAGCTGGCCGAGCACCCGCAACGGGGGCAGCGAGTCGTAGCGCCGCTCCTCGGCCGTCGTCCCGCCGCCGAGCGTCGACTGATCCGTCGGCATCGACGAGGCGTCGCCGCCGGGCGTCGAGGCGAGGTCGAGAGCCGATCCGGCGTCGGCGACGGACGGACTCGCCTCCGTGAGGTTCCCTTCGCCCGACTCTGACCGCTCGGTCCGGGGAGACGGGCGATCGGTCGGAGCCGACGCCGTCGCGGTGTCGTCCGCGGTCGCCGACGGTTCACCGTCTGACTCCGCCGCTGCGGTCTCCGTCGTCGGATCTGTCGTCGGTGAATCCCTCGTCGGATCTGTCGTCGCCGTCCCTTCGTCGGATCCAGCTCCGACTTTTCGGTCAGTCGTCTCGTGGTCGACACTCGCGGTCGCCTCTGACCGTCGGTCGTCGCCGCTGTCCGGAGATCCGGTTCCGTCGATGTCGTCGACCGCCCACGCGTCCGCGTCGGTGGGGTCGAGTTCGGCGGCTCCGCCGGTCCGATCGTCGGTCTCCTCGCGCCCGGCCCCGCCCGACTCGCGTTCGGTTCCGTTCGCGCTCGTGGCCTCCTCGCGGTTCTCGCGCGCCGCCCGCTCGTGTTCGGTTCCGGCGCCGCCGACGGCGGCGTGGTCGGACGACTCCGGACGGACCGCCGTCTCGTCCGGCGCGGACTGCCCGCGGGGAGCGGTCGATCGGATCAGCCCGTGATCGAGGAGCGCCGACTCGACGGCGGTCTCGACGGCCGACCGCACCGCCGGCTCCTCGTCGAACCGGACTTCGAGCTTTCGGGGATGGACGTTCACGTCGACGTCGCCGGGCGGAACCGTCACGAACAGCACCGCGAACGGGTACCGGTCGGGCGCGAGCTGGCCGCCGTACGCCTCGAGCGTCGCCTCGCGGAGGGCGCTCGCGGTCACGTACCGGTCGTTGACGTACGTCGAGAGGTACTCGCGGGTCGACCGCGTCGTCTCCGGGTGCGAGACGAGCCCGGTCACGCGCTCGACGGGGGAAGCGTCGTCGTCCGGCGTCCACTCGACGTCGACCATCGACTCGGCGACCTCGCGACCGTACACGGCGAGCACGGCCGACCGAAGGTCGCCGTTCCCCTCGGTGGCAAACGTCTCGCGGCCGTCGTGTTCCAGCGAGACGGAGACGTCGGGGTTCGCGAGCGCGTAGCTCGTCACGACGGTGTTGACGTGGTCGAACTCGGTCGCCGTCCGCTTGAGGAACTTCTTCCGCGCGGGCGTGTTATAAAACAGGTCCTCGACCTCGATGGACGTGCCCGCGGGGCACCCGGCGGGGCGAACCTCACCGACCTCGCCGCCCTCGACCGGTATCTCCGCCCCGGCGTCGGCGTCCGGCGGTCGGGAGCGGACTGTGAGCCGCGAGACGGCTCCGACGGTGTACAGCGCCTCGCCGCGGAAGCCGAGCGTGGCGACGCCGCGGTCGAGGTCGTCGATATCGCCGATCTTCGAGGTGGCGTGTTCCGCGACCGCCGCCTCCAACTGGTCGGCGGGGATCCCGACGCCGTCGTCGCGGACGCGGATCCCCTCGGTGCCGCCGGATTCGACGGCGACGGCGATCCGGCTCGCGCCCGCGTCGAGGCTGTTCTCGACGAGTTCTTTCACGACGCTCGCCGGGCGCTCGACGACCTCGCCGGCCGCGATCCGCTGAACGGTTTGTTCGTCCAGCCGTTCGATGTTCGGCGGCTCCATCGTAGGCACCGGTCGGGGAACCGCGTACTTGAACCCGTTGGGCGTCGCTCGGCTCCGGGACGCGATGCATGGACGGGGCGTTCGAGTCGCGTCCACGGCGACCGCTTCCGCGCAGTCTCGCCTCAGTCCGCGGTGTGCGGGTTCGGCGCGTCGCCACCGAGCCGGTCTCGGTCGTGGGGCGCGTCGAAATCGAGGTCCGGGCCGCGCGCGATGATGCCGGACGGGGTCACGTCCGGGTGGGTCGTGTAGTAGTGCTCTTTGATGTGGTCCATGTTCACCGTCTCTGCGACCCCCGGCGTCTGGTAGAGGTCGCGCAGGTACGGCCAGAGATGCTCGTACTGGTGGATGAACTTCCGGTTGCACATGAAGTGGGTGTGGTACACTTGGTCGAACCGGATCAGCGTGGTGAACATACAGATGTCCGCCTCGGTGAGCGAGTCGCCGACGAGGTAGCGCTGCTCCGACAGCTGGTCGTTCCAGTAGTCTAACGCCTCGAAGAGGTCGTCTATCGCCTCGTCGTAGGCGGTCTGTGATGTGGCGAAACCGGCGCGGTAGACACCGTTATTGATCGGCTCGTAGATCTCCGTGATCACCTCGTCCACGTCGGCGACGGTCACCTCGCCGTCGCTCGCGACCGACTCGTCGTCCGGCAGCAGCGAGACGCCGTTGCCGAGGTCGTCGAACGCGGTCGAGAGCATCCGGAGCACCTCTCTGGACTCGTTGTTGACGATCGTCTCCTCCTCCGTGTCCCACAGCACGGGCACGGTCACGCGACAGGTGGCGTCGGGGTCGGCCTCGACGTACAGTTCGCGGAGGTAGTCGCTGTCGTGGAGCTGGTCGGGCGTGCAGCCGTCCTTCTCGGGGGAGAACTGCCAGCCACCCTCGCCGCGCCACGGGTCCACCACGCTCACGTCGATAGCGTCTTCGAGTCCGAGCAGCGACCGCGCGAGCAGCGTTCGGTGCGCCCACGGGCAGGCGTACGAGACGTACAGGTGGTACCGTCCCGCTTCCGGCTGGAACCGCTCGTCCGGCTCGGCGTCGACGTGGTCCGGCACGTCGCTGCCCGCGATCCAGTTCCGGAACGTCGTCTCTCCTCGCTCGAAGGCCCCCTCCTCGTTCGTGGTCTCGTAGGCGTCCGTGCGCCACTCGCCGTCGACGAGTTGGTTCATACTCGAACGAGGGGCTCTACGCCCATAACGTGGCCGGGGACACGCACGTCACCGGCTCGATCTGCGGCAAGCACGTCACCGGCTCGATCTGCGGCAAGCACGTCACCGGCTCGATCTGCAGCAACCGCGAGCCCGAGTGAGAAGGGAGTTCCATCGGGGGTGACGCCGGTGTCTTTTCGGTGACGCCCGTGCTCTGCCGAGGCGTGATCCACCGAGACGAGCCCCCGGCGGTCGCGGTCGTCGGCGGCGGCGCGGTCGGCGTCACCGCCGCGACCGACCTCGCCGCCCGCGGCGCGGACGTGACCCTGTACGACCGCGGCGACCTCGGGAGCGGGAGCACCGGGCGCGCAGCCGGCGTGCTGTACGACGCCTACGCCGAGGATTTCGACGCCGCGCTCGCCGCGCGGTCGATGGCGCGGTTTCGGGCGTTCGACCGGTCGTTGCCCGGATTCGAGTTCACGCCCAACCCGTACGTCATCGCGGTCCGCGAGGGCGACGCGGACGCCGACGCCGTGCCCGCCATGGTCGAGCGGATGCGCGCGCACGACCGCGACGTGACGCGCGTCGACCCCGCGACGCTCGGCGACCGCTTCCCGATCGCCGCGGATGACCTCGCCGCCGCGGTGGTCGCCGAAAACGCCGGATGGTGTGACCCCGCGAGCTACGTGGCCGCGATGGGGGATCGGGCCTCTCGCGAGGGTGTCGACGTCGAGACGGAGACCGCGGTGAGACTGTCTCGCGTCGGCGACCGGCCGACGCTCCGACCGACTCCCGAGACCGACACTGGATCCGACCCGAGTCGGTGCAGTCGCGCGTTCGACGCGGTCGTCGTCGCCGTCGGCGCGCACACCTCGGAGCTGTTCGCCGACGTCGGCGTCGGCCTGCCGGTCGTGCCCTATCGCGTGCAGGCGCTCGCGGCCGCCGTCCCGTACGACGGACCGATGGTCTACGACGCGACCGCCGGCGTCTACCTCCGCCCGCACCCGACGGGACTCCTCGCCGGAGACGGCACGGAACCGGTGGCGGCCGACCCGAACGGGTACGACCGCGCGGCCGACGACTGGTTCGTCGAATCGGTCTCGGAGACGCTCCGCGAGCGGGTCAGCGACCCCGCGATCGACGAGGGCGGACCGCCGGTGGCTCGCGCGTGGGCCGGCCTCTGTACGGCGACGCCGGACGGCGACCCGCTTGTCGGCCCGGTCGACGGCCTCGACGGTGTCTTCGTCGCCGCCGGCTGGCAGGGACACGGGTTCATGCGCGCGCCCGCTATCGGTGAACACGTCGCTGAGGGCGTGCTGGCGTCGCTCTCCGACGCACGGGCGGGGCACAGCACTCACGAACCGGGATGTGGCGACCGTGAACCGAAACGCGACGGTCCGTGGATCGACGCCCTCGATCCCGGGCGGTTCGACGGGGACGAGACGTTCGAGATAGTCGAGGGGATGACCGTCGAACGCCGAGATGGGGCGAGCGCGGAACGATGCGGTGAGGATGAAGCGTGACCGCGGAACGACGCGCCGATCGGGAACGGCCGCGGTGAGATGGGTCGACTGCGGCGGGCCGAGGCGGTCCCGGGGCCGGTCAGTTGGGGTCGTCGGCCGGATCGTCGTCTGCCGCGTCCTCTTCGACGACCGTCACGTCGCGTGCGGCGTCGGACTTGGGGATCTCTACGTGAAGCGTCCCGTTCCGCGCCAGCGTCGCGTTCGCTCCCTGCGGCGTCACGTTCGCGTCGGCCGGCAGCTCCGCGGTGCCGGACAGCGAGACGCCGCGGCCGGGGAACAGCAGTTCGTAGCCGTCATAGAAGTCGCGGAACCGGTCGAGCGTGACCTCGACGGTGTGATCGAGGAACGTGACGTTCAGGTCCTCGCCTCGCACGCCCGGGGCGTCGAAGACGACGAGATACGAGTCGTCGCTCTCGAGGAGGTCGTACGAGAGCGGGCGACGCTCCTGCATCTTGCTCCAGCCCCGCCCGACGCGTTCGAGGGCCCGCCGGAACGCGGACCGCCCGGCCTCGACGAGTCCGCCCACGGGTCACACCTCGATTTCCGCGAGGTCGCTTCCGCCGCAGTAGGGACACGAGAGGTCCGCGACAGAGTGGTCGTCCGGGACGTCGTAGGTGTAGTGATTCTCGAACATGTCGAGTTCGCAGTCGTCCGACTCGCACGCGACCTCCATAGTCGATGGCATATGTGATACCGTTGGACCGGCGGCGGCTTAAACGACGTGGCGGCGGAACCGACGGGAACCGACTCGCACGCGCCTCGCGAGGACGCCACCGGACCGGCCGGATCTACATCGACACCCGGAGAACCAGCGGTTCAGACCCACTCGACGTCAGTCACCGCTATCCGGGCACCACCGTCGGTCCCGGACGAGGCCTCGACCTCCCAGCCGTGCGCTTCGGCGATCTGCGCCACGATCGGGAGTCCGAACCCCGTGCCGTCCTCCTCGGTGGAGAAGCCCATCTCGAACACGTCGTCGCGGTGGTCCTCCGGGATCCCCGGACCGTCGTCTTCGACGTAGAACCCGCGGCGACCGGTGACGCCCCCCTCGCTCTCGGCGCCTTCGTCGGCAGCGGCTCCGCCGAGTTCGCCGACGGTCACCGTCGCGTCGTCGCCGCCGTGTTCGACGGCGTTTCGCACGAGGTTCTCGACGAGCTGTGCGAGGCGTCTTGGGTCCGCCTCGACGGTTCGGTCGACGTCGACCACCAGCGTCGCGTCCCCCGTGGCGACGTTCCGCCACGCCTGTCTGACGACCGCCGACAGCGACACCGGCTCCGTCTCCGTTATCCGCTCGCCGCTCCGCGCGAGTGTCAGGAGGTCCTCTATGAGCGACTCCATGTGCTCGTGAGCGTCGGCGGCCCGATCGAGGTGCTCGCTGTCGACCTCCTCGCGGGCGAGTTCGACGCGACCGGACGCCACGTTCAGCGGGTTCCGGAGGTCGTGCGAGACGATACTCGCGAAGCGTTCGAGTTCCCGGTTCCGCCGTTCTAACTCCTCTTCGTACCGTTTCCGTTCGGTGATATCGGTGATGAACCCCTCCAACACGGACCGGTCGTCGTCCTCGGGGGTGACGAGCTGTCCCCGCTCCCACACCCACTTGATCGAGCCGTCCTCCGTGCGGATGCGGTAGGTGACCTCGAACTCGGTGCCGGCGCCGATCGCTTCTTGGACGACCTCCCAAATTCGGTCGGCGTCGTCGGGGTGGATGACGTCCTCGCCCCAGACGACCTCGTCGTTCGCGAGTTCCTCCGTTGTGTAGCCGCTGATAGACTCGCTTTCCCCCTTCACGATCTCCATCGGCCACCCCGGCTCGTTCCGACACCGGTAGACGAACCCAGGGAGGTTGCTGATGAGCGTCTCCAGCCGACGGGCGTGATCGGCGTGGCGCTCCGCGGCGTCCGAGCCCGCCTCGGGGCCGACGCCGTCTCGATCGCTCCGACGCGTTCTCGCGACGGCCGACCGAATCGCCTCCGCGAGCGCGTCCGCGTCGGCGGAGCGGTCGCCGTCGACGTTGTCACCGCGGTCCCGGCCGTCACCGTCCGCGGTTTCGGTGGTGTGGCCTCGCGGCACGTACGCCGTGACGCCGGCGGAGACGGCGTCGCTGGCGAGCGCTTCGGACCCGTCGGCCGTGTAGAGTACGAACGGCACGTCCGGCGCGGCGTCTCGCACGCGTTCGAGGAACTCGATCCCGTCCCACTCGGGCGGGCCGTGGTCGGAGACGACGCAGTCGATCGACGCCGAGCGGACCCGTTCGAGCCCCGCCGACGTCGTCGTCACGGTCTCGACGTGCACCTCGCAACCCCGGTCTTCGAGGGCGCTCACGTCGCGGCCGACGACCGCCGGGTCAGTCCCGACGGCGAGGACACCCAGTTCGGCCGGAGCGTCGGACATGTCTCGACCGTTCTCAATCGCCGCGTTAATAGTTAGTGGTTCGACACACCTCGGAGGCGAGCGGGGACGGCGGTGCGCTCCGCGAGCGCGACGAGGGCGACGCCGACGGAGACGCCGCACGGAAACCCCGGACCGCGCCATAGCAGACGACCGTACCGATCACGACGTACCGGACGAGTCGCTGGCGACGGGAGGGCGAGTCGGCTGGCACGACCGCCCGTTCTCTCCGATTGGTCTGAACCGATCGGGCGGTGGTGCCCGCTCCGGCGTCTGCGCCGCACGTTCCGCACGCTTTTCCCGTCTTGGCCGACTACGGTCGGGCAACATGACCGATCCGTCCGCGGCCGGTCGCGGCTCCCTCCCGCCCGACCCGGCCGACCTCTCCGTCACCATCGTCGACGGCTACGTCGACGAGCCGGCGCACTTCGGCGTCCCGCCGTACGTCTCGACGTACCCGCGGTACACGGCCGGCGCGCTCGTCGACGCCGGCGTGCCCGAGTCGCAGATCACCTATCACACCATCGACGAGCTCCGCGACGACCGGAGCAAACACGCCGACGTCGCCGGCGCGGACCTGTTCGTCTACGTCGGCGGGATGACCGTGCCGGGCAGCTACGTCGGCGGGACGCCGGCCGAACCGGACGAGGTGCGAGAACTCGGGTGGACGGCGGAGGGCGTCACGCTGCTCGGCGGGCCCGTGCGGTTCGGCGTCGGCGAGGAGAACGCCGGTGCGACCGAGACCGAGCGCGACGACCTCGACTACGACTTCGTCGCGATGGGCGACGTGGAGGCCGCCGCCTACGACCTCGTCCGCGAGGGACTAGAGGGATACGGCAACCGGATGCGAAGCAACGAGGAGGTCGACCGCTGGGCCCGGAAGGGGGCGTTCGTCGTCGAGCAGCACCCCAACCACCCCGACTACCTCATCTGCGAGATGGAGACCTCCCGCGGCTGCGCCTACCGGTGTTCGTTCTGCACGGAGCCGCTGTACGGGAGCCCGGCGTTCCGCGACGCCCGCTCGGTCGTCGACGAGGTCGACGCGCTCTCCGATAGGGGAGTCAGACACTTCCGGCTCGGCCGGCAGGCCGACATCCTCGCGTTCGGCGGCGACGGCGAAGCACCGAACCCGGACGCCTTACGGGAGCTGTACGGCGGCATCCGCGAGGTGGCTCCCGACCTCCGGACGCTCCACCTCGACAACATGAACCCGGTGACGATCACGGAGTACCCCGAGGCCTCCCGCGAGGCGATCCGCGTCATCGCCGAGCACAACACCCCGGGCGACACGGCGGCGTTCGGGTTGGAGTCCGCCGACCCGGTCGTCCAAGAGCAGAACAACCTGCTCGTCACGGCGGAGGAGTGCCTGGAGGCGGTCCGCGTCGTCAACGAGGAGGGGGGCTGGCGGCCGGGCGACGCGTCCGGGTCGACGCCGGGCGACCCGGAGCGGCTCGTCGGTCCCTCCACGGGACCGGACGCCTCGCCGCGACTGCCGAAGCTCCTCCCCGGTATCAACCTCGTTCACGGGCTCGCGGGCGAGCGGCCGGAGACCTACGAGCACAACAAGCGGTTCCTCCAGACGGTCTACGACGAGGGGCTGATGCTCCGCCGGATCAACGTCCGACAGGTGATGGCGTTCGCGGGCACCGAGATGGCCGAGACGGGCGCGGAGATCGCACAGGAACACAGAGACCAGTTTCAGTCGTACAAGCGGGAAGTGCGCGAGACCATCGACAACCCGATGCTCGACCGGGTCGTGCCGCCGGGAACGGTCCTTCCCGACGTCCACTTGGAGTACCATCAGGACGGGAAGACGTTCGGACGTCAGCTCGGCACCTACGCGCTGCTCGTCGCCGTCCCCGGCGAGCGCGAGCTGGGGGCCGCGATCGACGTGGCGATCACCGACCACGGCTACCGATCGGTCACGGGCGTTCCCTATCCGCTCGACGTCAACGCCGCGTCGATGGACGAGCTGACCGCGATCCCCGGGATCAACCGGAGCACGGCGGGCGATGTCGTCGTCGGTCGCCCGTACGAGTCGGTCGAGGAGGTCGACGCCGGCGTCAGCGACCTCTCGCGGTTCGCCGTCGTCGGCGATCTCGACGTGTCGATCCCCGGTCGCGAGCGATCGGGGGCGGGACCCGGTCCGGCCGCGCGGTCGCTTCTCGACCGGCGAGACACCTCTTCTATCGGCCGCGGCGACTGAGACGATGACGGGGAACCGCGAGGGATCGACGAGACCGACGCCGACGGAGCCCCCCGAGGTCACCCGCGTCGAGATCCCGGTCGACACTCGCGCGCCCGGCGGGACGACGAACGCATACCTCGTTGGCGGCGTTCTCGTGGATCCCGCGGCTCGCACGGACGCGCTGGACGCGGCCGTCGGCGTCGGCGACGCCGTCAGTGTCGGTGACGCGGGCGGGACCGGTGTCGAGGGGCGCGATGCGGGAACGCCGCACGCGGTCGACGCGGAGACGCCGCACGCGATCGACGCGATCGCGGTCACCCACGTCCATCCGGATCACGTGGGCGCTGTCGCCGCGTACGCCGAACTGACGGACGCACCGGTCGTCGCGCACGCGGACTACCCCGACCGGCTCGCGGACGCGACGGGGATCGAACCGGACGAGACCGTCCGCGACGGCGACCGGATCGGCGAGACCGCCGTCCGCGCGGTCGAGACTCCAGGTCACGCCGCGGACCACCTCGCGTTCGCGGTCGCCAGCGGAGGCGGCGGAACCGGTGACGGCGAGGTCGACGACGACGCCACCGAGCGCCGCGACCTGATCTGCGGCGATCTCGCCGTTGCGGAGGGAAGCGTCGTCGTGGGGGCGCCCGACGGTGACCTCGGCGAGTACCTCGCGAGCCTGAGACGCGTCCGTGACGCCGACTTCGATCGGCTGTGGCCGGGACACGGCCCGCCGATCGGCGATCCGGCAGCCGCCTGCCAGCGCCTGATCGATCATCGCCTGGCTCGGGAACGGTCGGTTCTCGGCGCGATAGAGGGAGGTGCACGCGACGTCGACGCCGTCCTCGAGACCGCCTACGAGAAGGACCTATCGGGCGTCGAGGATCTCGCCCGCGCGACGGTCGTCGCGCATCTGGAAAAGCTGCTCGCGGAGAGACGGATCGACGAGGTGTGGAGAGAGCGGCTCGACCGCGAGGACGACTGCTGAGAGCCGAGTATCGGGATCACTGTTGGGCTTCGAGTTCGCTCGCGACGGCCGACAGCGGCGTCTCCGTCACGTCGACGAAGCGGCCACCGACGTCGACGACGCCGCCGTCGGTCTGGGGATCGTCGCCGACGTGGGTCAGGGTCTCGGGCGCGACGCCGAGGGCCTCGGCGGCGGCTTCGAACGCCTTCGCGTGGGGCTTTCGCCAGCCGCAGCCGATGCTCGTCGTGACCGCGTCGAACTCGCCGCGGAGCCCGGCGCGGATCAGCGTCTTCGGAACCAGCTCGGGGACGGCGCAGTTCGAGAGCAGGCCGACCGGTCCCTGTTCGCTCACGTCGCGGACGGCGGCTCGCGCCCCGTCGCGTCGCGTCACGTCCGGATCGAACGCCGCGACCACGGCGTGTCGGACGGCGGTTCCGCCGGCGTCGACGCCGCGGGACTCGAGCGCGTGCGCGACGTGCGCCGGGAGCGGGACCTCGGCACCGGCGGGCGCGTCCACGTGTCGCTCGCCGTACGCGACGTGCCAGTCGTCGGGCACGTCCACGCCGCGCGACTCCAACTCGCGCGCGACGACCTCTGCCGGGTCGGACGGGTACGCGACGTCGACGAGCGTCCCGAACAGATCGAAGGTGACTGCCACGATGGGTACCGTAGGGGCAAACCGGGATTGAAGCTGTCGGTCGCCGCGACCGACTCACCACTACCGTGGTCGCCACCTCACCGTGGTCACCACCCCATCGCCGGGGCGACGTGGATCGCGTAGAACCGGTAGATCCCGGTGACCCACGCGCAGAGCCAGAGCAGCATGAACCCGGCGACGCCGACGCGGAGCCGCGACCGCCAGTGTCCCATGTCCTCGTGGATCTCGTCGATGTCGACGTCGGGGTTCCCGTAGGCGTCGGCGTTCCGCTTCGCCTGCAGGATGCGGACGATTCCGGTGAGCGCGAACGCCAGCAGCGCGTACGCCTGGAGGCCGAAGAACGCGTGAATCACGGCGAGCCCCGTCAGTCGCCGGAAGAGCCGGGGAATCATCCATCCGACGACCGGGACGGTGGTCAGCGCGAGCCCGACGCCGATGTACCGCAGGTGGTGCGTGAGGACGTTCCACGTCACGACCTCGGCGTCGATCATGATCCACGCCCCGTAGAGGAGAAACGGGAGGCTCGCCGTCACGGACAGCCCGGCGATCGCCGCGACGACCGACGAATCAACCATCGTCGACCGGTACGGTCTCCGGCGCGTAAAACTCCTCGATCGACGGGCCGCGGACGAAAACAGTTAGCGTCCGGAGCCCGTACGACCGAGACGATGGAGGACACCTCGACGGGATCGGACGCCGCGCCTCGATCGGAGCGAGGCTCTCAACACGAGGGAGACGCTCGATCGGAGGGAGATCGGGTCCCCGACGGGTCCGCCGACGACCGCAGCGGATCCGCCGACGAACTCGACGAACTCCGCGAGCGAGTCGAATCCGAGTACGACTTCGACGACTTCGGTCCGTCGGACATGGCGCAGATGAGTGCCGACGAGTGGGACGCCGCCTTCGATCCCGACACGTGGATCACGGGAGACCGACTCCTCGACCGAGCCGCAGACGAGCTGAAGTCCCGCATCGCTCGGCGGGAGGTGTTCGGCGTGCTAGAGCGCGTCCGCGCCGACGACGAGGAGCGGCTCCTCGTGTACTCGGACGAGGGGTACGCGATCATCCGACCGACGGGCGAGGTGATCGGGCAGGGGACGGTCCTCAGAGACGTCGAGCCGATCGTCGCGCTGGCGGCGATGGAGTCGTACGAGGTGCCGACGCCGCCGGACGACTGGTCGCTCCCCCACCCGGACACGGTCCCGGAGGGAACCGGCGAGTTCGGGAACCTGCTGATACAGGTCATCGCGGCCGTGCAGGTCCTCGCCGGTGCGGCGCTGCTCGTCGCCACCGTCGCGACCGATCTCGACACGATCGTCGCCCCGGCGATGGGGATTCTGTTTCTGATCGTCGGCGCGTTCCTGTTCCTGATAGTGGCGAACGCGCGGCTCTCCGATCGGTTCCGATCCGAGGAGTACCGCGACCGGCTTCGGGCCCTCCGGGAGGCGAAGGAACGCCCCGACTTCGTACCGGTCGATGAGGGTGTCGTAATCGAAGACGAACTGGAGGAGTGAACCGGCGATATCAACGGCTACAGGGCGTGTAAACCCTTCCCCGTCTACGGGTTCAGTCGGTGGGTTTAAGCGCACCCCGTCCTGAGTGAACCTGTATGAAAAGGCGGGAATTCGTGCGGACGGCCGGCGGTGCGACCGCCGCGGTCGCGGCCGGGGCTGGGGCAACCGGATCGGCCGCCGCACAGGAAGTGCAACCGGAGTGGCCGAGCGGTGTCACGAGTGGGAACCTCGGGTCGTACGTCGACGCCCGCGGCCAGGACGAAGTGACCGTCCAAGTCGGTGCCGGCGACGGTGGCCTCGCGTTCGATCCCACGCAGCTGTGGGTCGACACGGGCACCACGATCACCTGGGAGTGGACGGGTAGCGGCGGGGCACACAACGTCCAGACCGTCGAGGACGGCGGCCCGGCGAGCCTCGACAGCGGCGATCCGGTCGGCGAGGAGGGGACCACCTACGAGTACGAGGTGACAGAAGAAGACGCCGGCATCACTCACTACCACTGCGTCCCGCACACCTCGACCGGAATGCACGCCGGTATCGCCGTCGGCGAGGACGTTTCCACCGTCGAGGTCGGCGGCGCGTCCGACGGTTGGCCCGAAGATATCGCTTACGTCGGTATCGTGCTCCACCCGCACTGGGTCGGCCTCGCCGCGATTTTCGGCGTCGGGCTCACGTTCGTGTTCACCTTCTACCAGCTGAAGTACGGTGAGTCCGCTCACACCGGCCACGGGGGTGCCAGATGAGTTCCAACGAGTCATCCTATGGCGACATCCACCGGTATGAGCCCGCCAGAGAGAGCACCGCTGCCGCCATCGCAATCGTCCTCTTAACTATCATCGAGGTCGTGCTGGTCTCGCTTTTCGTCTTCGGGCTCATGTCCGCGTGGGCCTCGACGGAGTTCGGCAACATGTTCGTCGGCGCGCTGCTGGCGATGATATTCATCGACCTCGCGTTCGTTCTCATGTTGTACCGCAAGGAGTTCCTCCCCGATGTGATGATCGTGAAGAAGCGCCGCCGCAAGTGGGAGGACCTGTACGTCCGCGAGGACGAAAAAGACGGCGTGACGGTCGAGACCGGCAGCGCGATGGAGATGCTCAAACGCGCCGTGTACCCCTACTACAAGAAGTGATCCCCCAATGAGTCTCAAGAAACAAGATGAGATGGACCACAACGCGTGGCTCAAAAAGCAGGATCTGACGGTCATCGAGACCGCGTTTTTGACCACGCTCATCTGGCTGGACAAGCGGCTCCGCATCGTCGACTACCTCGAGCTGCTGGAGACGATGTACTACCGCGCGAACCTCCAGATGCCGAAGAGCCACACCGAACAGTACGACCTCGATAACAAGTTCTGGTACTGGTACCCGCTTTACTCGCTCGGCTCGCTCTCTATCATCGCGTATCTCGTCGCGGCGATCACCGGCGCGCTGTTGGGGTTCTACTACTCCCCGTCGACCGCCGGCGCGGCGGCACAGGGCGATCCGACGGCCGCGTACGACTCGCTCGTGCTGATCATGACCGACGTTCAGTTCGGCTTCATGCTCCGGTCTATCCACAAGTGGGCCGCTCAGTTCATGACGGCGGCCGTGTTCCTTCACATGCTCCGCGTGTACTTCACCGGGGCATACAAGGAGCCCCGTGAGGTCAACTGGGTGCTCGGCGTCGTCCTCATCGCGTTGACGCTGTTCTTCGGGTTCTCCGGATACGTCCTCCCGTGGAAGCAGCTGTCGTACTGGGCGGCACAGATCGGCGTCGAGATGGCGCTTGCGACTCCCATCGTGGGCGAGTGGGCCGCACAGCTCGTCTTCGGTGGGTTCACGCTCGGCCAAGCGACGCTCGTGAGAATGTACATCCTGCACGTCTTCGTGCTGCCGTTCGTGGTGACCGGCCTCATCGCGCTCCACGTCGGTATCGTCTGGGTGCAGGGCATCGCGGAGCCGCACTAATCCAATGACCGACGAACACACTCCCATGACTGACGGAGGCACCGACGGCGAAGCGCGCACCGACGGCGGCCCGCCGGCGACGGTTCCGCCGGACGACGAGACGCCGACCTGGTCCGAGCGCAAGGAGCGCTCACAGGGACTCGCACAGCTCACCTACCAGTACTTCGAGCGCTCGCGCCGCGAAGACGAGGACCTTCGAGCTGAGTCCACCTACGTCGAGCGCGACGTGCTCGGGTTCCCGGCCTGGCCCCACGAGACGCTTCGGAACCTCGCGATCACGAGCTTCTTCATCGGGATCATCGTGCTCGTCGCGGCCGTGTTGCCGGTCCACTTCGGGTCGCCGGCGAACGCCGGCTCGACGCCGTCGGTCATCCTCCCCGACTGGTACCTCTACTGGTCGTTCGGACTGCTGAAGCTCAACCCGATGAACCCCGAACTCGCGGTGCTCGGCGGGAACATCCTCCTCGGCAACGAGTTCCTCGGGATCATCGCGCACGGCGTCATCTTCGCCGCCATCACGCTCGTTCCGTTCCTCAACAAGGGGAGCGCGCGGCGGCCCGTCGAACAGCCGTTCTGGAGCGCCGTCGGCGTCACGGGCGTCATCCTCTCGTTCACGCTCGCCGCCCTCGCGATCCAGAACTTCTTCCCGATCGGGCTCGACCTGCTGTTCACGCTCACGTTCCTGCTTCCACCGGTGGGCGGCATTATCACCTACGCGGCCTTGAAGACGATGCGTGAAGGGTACATGTACGACCTGAACCGGCGGTACTACATGCTGCGGCCGCCGAAGTAGTCGTAGCCGTTCTCTCGCCGTTTCCATCACCGTTCATGTCCTCATCCCCATCAGCCGCCGATGACGATCCGCAGGCGTTCGACGAGACGGGTGACCCCGTCGCTGCGGACGATTCAGACGACCCGCGAAACGAACCGACCGGTCCTCGAGAGGGCCCCGCCGGCCGCGAGGTCGTCGTCCCGTTTCGGCTCTACAAGGCCGTCACCGTCTTCTCGACGCTGGCCGCGGCCCTCGCGTACATCGTCGGGTTCACGCTCATCGACGCGGCGACGCTTCAGTTGAGCGTGGTCCGGACCGTGATCATCTACCTTCTTGACAGCGCCGGCGTCCTCCCGTCGGACGACGTGCTCGTCGCGGTGCTCGCGATCGCCGGAATCGGGTTCATCGTGGGCGGAACGGCAGTGTACGTCTTGGGGACGCGATTCCGCGGACGCGGGATGGGAAAGTCTCAAGACACGTCCGACGAATCATGAGGTAATGGCAGACGAGTTCATCAAGGGGTTCACCCTGTTCGCGCTCGGGGCGCTCGCCTGGTTCACCTTCGGCGGATGGTACCGGACGCCGTCGTACTACGAGATCGTCCAGCTGGTCAACCCGGCAGAGGGAGTCAACACCGCCTACGGGCAAGTGGCACTCCTCGCCGGCGACGTCGCCTTCTGGCTCATGATTGTGGGTCCGGTCGTGTTCTGGGTGCTCATTCCAGTGAGCCGCGAACTCCGGAAGTCGCTGAACGACGACGGCGACGCCGAGGCCGCGAACTGAGGCGTACGGTCGGACGAACTAATTGTCGATCCGGGCATCCCGCTGTTTTTCGCCGTCATCGTGGCGCGCTGCGTGCAACCCTTCGTGAGCAGATATCGATGCGCTCGTCGTGCCTCTCATCATCGCGTGATATCTCTTCTCACCGCGTGAATGCACCGAGAGCAACGCCGACGGTCGTATCGTTCTGTCTGCCCGCCGAACTGAGGAAGCCGAGAAACGAGCCTCGCGCGACAGTTCGAGCCGCGCCGACACCGAACGCGACAAACGGTACGCAACACTGCAGTCGATCAGACGACGGCCGCGAGATCGGCCGTCGGAGAGGTCGCTCCGACGCTTCCGTCGAGGGGGACGCCCCTACGCGACGATGTACTGGTTCCAGATCCCCTCGACGAGGAAGAACAGCGCGTAGTAGGAGGCGTACACCAACAGGAGTCCGGACGCGGCGATAGCGCTTTTCGGCGCTTCGATCGTCATGTCGTTTCGCGCCTCGACGTTGCGCGCCTCCAGTTCGAACAGGTCGGCTATCACCATCGTGATGATGATCACGGAGACGATGACGCCGCTGACGGGCGAGTCGATAGCGAACAGAACGCCCAACAGGACGAGTCCGATATTCGTGAACACGTGCGGCGTGTACGGATCGACGCTGTCGCCGTCAGTCCCGTGTTCGACGTGCCGCCTGTGGGCGAGATGGCGCGTCACGATGTTCGCGACGGCCATCGTGAAGATCGCGTACGGCAGCACCGGTCCAACGGCGGACAGCCAGCCGAGGGGAATGAGGAACTGCAGTGGGTCCATACCGACATATCCGGTTACGAGTTATTAGAGTGTTTCCGATCGTCGCGCTCGGATCGGGGTGTCGCCACCGCAATATCGATCCGATCGACCGCCTCGATCGCGAGCGGACGGTTCGGTTCGACGAGACCGCGGCTCGTCCCGTCGACGACGAGCGCAACCGGCTCGCCCTCGCGTTCGATCGTCACCCTCAGCCCGGTGGCGGCGATCCACGAGTCGGTCTGGGTTCTGAACGGTGCGATCGGCGCGACGGAGAGTCCGCCACCGGGCTCCACGACCGATCCGCCGGCAGCGTTCGCGTACCTGCCGCTGCCGAGCGGTGTGGCGACCACGACGCCGTCCGCGCGAAACGTCTCCGCCGTTCCGCTGTCGAATCCGACCGCGAACTCGGATATGCGAGCGGGAGCGTCGGTGACGAGCGCGATATCGAACGCGGCTCGCGTCGACGACGACGCGCCGTCCACGGTGAGAACGGGATGTGAGGTCCGACAGACGCCGTCGATCGGTTCGAGCGTGGCGGCGATATCAGCGTCGCCAGCGGCATGTGAGGAGTCTCGCGACGCGGGATCTCCGGGGGCTGATCCGCCGAGGAACCGCCGAAGGACTCGCTTCACTCGATCGATATCGAGCGCGAGTCGATCACGTCCGACCGGGATCACCGTCCCGCTCGGCGCGGAGACGACGGTCTCTCGGAGCGCCTCGGAGCCGACGGCGACGATGACAGCGGCGTCGTCGGTCGGCGCGGGGGCGTTCGTCGCGGTCGACCGATCCCCTCTGGTGCGGTCGGCGATGTCGCCGATGACCCCGCGAAGCTCCGTCGCTCGGTCGCCGTCTCCGACGACCGCGACGCGGCGTTCCGACGCGTCCATGTTCGGAGGTGTGCTCGGGGCGCGTGAAAACCTCCCGGTTCGCGGCGGGACAGTGCGAAACCCGGGCGGCGGTCAGAACGGCCAGCCGCCCGTGAGCTTCATGCCGGTCGCCTTCCCCTCCGCTTCCAGCGCCGCCGCGATCATCTCGCGGTCGCGCCGCTCCGTGTCCACGGTCGCGTCGGCGAGTTCGACCACGAGTTCGGTCACCAAGATCGCCTGCTCACGGAGGTTCCGCGATTCGAGCTTGTCGAGCGTGTCCGCGCCGGTATGGCCCCAGCCGCGACCGCGACCCGCCGTCTCACCGGAGACCATGTACCCGGGGATCCCCCGCTCGACGAACGGCCAGTGATCGCTGTGCGGAACGAGTTCGGCACCGAGAGACACGGGGTGATCGAACCGGTCCGCCACGCGATCGGCGGCCGCTTCGAGCCCGTCGAACCCGTGGTGATCGAGCCGCAGCGTGCGACCGAACACGTTGCTGTCGACGTTGACGACGGCCTTGACTCGCTCCGGATCGACGGTGGCCGCGAACCGTGAGGACCCGACCAGCCCGACTTCCTCCGCTCCGAACCCGACGAATCGGACGCGCGTGTCGAGGTCGTCCTCGCGGGCGGCGAGCGCGCGGGCGACCTCGACCACCGTCGCCGTTCCCGCGCCGTTGTCCATCGCGCCCTCCGCGAGGTCGTGAGCGTCGACGTGCGAGGAGACGATCAGATACTCGTCGGTGTCGGGACCGATCTCGGCGGCGACGGTGCCGCTCTCCGCCTCGGGAGTCGTACAGTCGACGGCGACGGCGAGTTCGTCGCCCTCGTACCGGCGCGCGAGGCGCGAGCCGGCCTCCTTGCTCACCCCGACCGCGGGGATGTCGCCGATCGGCGCGTCAGGGGTGCCCACGCTTCCAGTCGGCGGAAGCGTCCCCTCGACGTGGTTCGCGAAGACGAACGCGGACGCCCCCGCCTCGACGGCGCGATAGTACTTCTCGCGCCGGTGGACGAACCGGTCGAGCGAGTCGGGCGTATCGGACGAGACCATCACCACCGCCCCGTCGAGGTCGCCAGCGGCCTCGAAGTCCTCGGGGACGCCGTAGTCGAGGTCGACGAACTCGCCGGCCGCCTCGGAAGCCGGGCTCCGGGGGAGCGCGACACACTGGTTCGGGCCGCTCGCGACGGTGGGATTCTCGCAGTCGGTGGTCGCCTCGTCGCCCTCGACCAGTCGGATCGCGCTGTCGCCGCGCTCCCACCCTTGCACGTCGAACGGTTCGATGCGGGCGTCTCGCGCGCCGACAGCGTCGAGCGCGTCGCGCGTGCGTTCCAGCGCCTCGCGCTCGCCGTCGGAGCCGGCCATGCGGTTTCCGATATTAACGAGGGTCTCGAGGTGGGCCCAACCGACGTCGCTCGTGAACGTGTCGCCGATCCAGTCGGTCATGCGTGTGGGTGCGTCGGCGAGCGCTCAAGCGTTTCGGTGGCGGCACGGCCGCCGACGGGCCGCGCTCTGCCCGGCTACGGTCCCGGGAGAGCCGGGAGGAGCACCGCGGCGGCCTCAGCCGCCTCGAACGTCGAGTCGTACACGTGGTTCAAGAGGAGGTAGGTGACGACGCCGAGGACGAGAGAGAGCAGCCACGCGCTCGCCGCGATCCGCCCGACGCGTCGGTGCGGCGTCTGGTTTCGGAGTTCGCGCTCGGTGTGCGTGAGTCCGAGGACGATGGCGTAGAGGACGACGGGAACGGAGACGACAGAGAGGACGATGTGGACAGCGAGCATGACCAGGTACGCGTAGTACGCCGGGTCTGGACCGACGAACAGCTTCGTTCCGCCGCCGGCGACCTTGGGGAGGTACATCCCGAGGAACAACAGGATGAGCGCGAACGACGTCGTCATCGCCGCGGCGTGTTTTTTCACCTCGTCGTTGCGGATCCAGTACCAGCCGAGCGAGAGGGTACAAACCGTTATCGTGTTGACCGCGGCAATCGCGTGTGCGAGGAGATCGACGGTCGCCTTTGTCAGCGTGGGAAACAGCGCCTGAAAATCGGGGACGAGAAACACCCCGCCGACGGCCCCGTAGCCGACGGCGGTGAGGAGCAGGGTGATCGCGCCTGCTCGGTCTCTGGCCCGGTCGCGGAGGGTCGCGGTGGACATACGCGGGGTTGTCGCGGGACGGTTAACTTGCTTTCGAGGGTCGGCGGCGGCCGTCGCCGACCGCCGATGACGCCCGTCGCGGACGCCGGTCCGCGGCAAGTCTCACCCGTCGATGACGCCCGTCGCGGACGCGACCTCGATCGCCGCCTCCTCGTTGATCCCGCCCTGGAGGATCGTGTACCGGTCGCGGATCTCGTGAGCGCTGGTCAGCGCGGCTATCAGCTCCGCGTCGTCGACTCCGAGTTCGGCGGCGGTCGTCGGCGCGTCCAACTCGGAGAGCGCGTCGCGGATCGCCGCCCACCGGCCGTCCTCGCCGCTGTGGAGGTACTCGGTCAGGACCGAGGCGACGCCGACCTGGTGGCCGTGGAGCGCCTTGTCGGGAGCTATCCGGTCGAGCTGGTGTGAGATGAGGTGTTCGGCCCCGGAGGCGGGCCGCGAGGATCCCGCGATCGACATCGCGACGCCGGAGGAGACGAGCGCTTTCACGACTACCCACGACGACTCCTCTAATCCGGGGCGGATCATGTCCGCGTTCTCGACGAGCAGCTCCGCGGTCATCTCCGAGAGCGCGCCCGCGTACTCGCTGTACTCGACGTTCCGGAGCCGCCGGGCGAGTCGCCAGTCTTTCACCGCGGTGTAGTTGGAGATGATGTCCGCACAGCCCGCGGTGGTGAGCCGCCACGGGGCCTCCGCGAGCAGCGTCGTGTCCGCGACGACGGCCAGCGGAGGATCGGCGGCGACCGAGTGGCGCGTGTCGCCCTCGGGGATCGACGAGCGCCCGGAGACGATCCCGTCGTGGGAGGCGACCGTGGGGACGGAGACGAACCCGACGTCGAGGTGGTCAGCGGCCATCTTCGCGATGTCGATCGGCTTGCCGCCCCCCAACGCGATCAGGTAGCCGGGATCGATCGCCTCCGCGGTCGCGGTGAGTTTCTCCACCGCGTCGAAGGAGGCGTCTTCGACCACGGCCGTCGCGGGGTCGTCGAACTGGGCGCGCACCCGGTCGCCGGCGATCTCGTTCGGCGTGGGGCTCGTCACGATCAGCGGGCGACCCGTGAGGTACAGGTCGCCGACCGCCTCGCCGAGGTCGTTGAGGACGTCGTGACCCACGAGCACGTTTCGCGGGAGCTTGATCCACGTGGTCTTCTCGAACATAGGCCACGAATGCGACCGGAGCGTCTAGAAGATGCGGATTCGCCCCGGCCACGCCGGCGTCGCCCGTAGGTCCGCTTATGGACGTCCCCGCCCTACCGCCGACCATGACGTGTCCTCACTGTGGCGCCGCGGTCGTCGCGTTCGCGGTTCCCTCGTCGATCCGCGAGCACGCGCCGGCGGCGGAGACGGCGATCTGCACGCGTTGTCTGCGGACGACGTCGGCCGCCGAAGTCGACGTCCCCGCCAGCGACGTGGCTTCGACCGGAGACGCCGACTTCGGCGCGGTCGATCCGGCCTTCCCGAGCGGCGAGGCCGGCGTCGCGCTCGCGCTCGTCTGCGGCCATCTGGAGTCGCTCGCGCTCGAACGCGAGTCGGTCGAGACGCTGATCGAACACGCGGAGCGCGCCGGGGCGGACGTGTTCGCGTTCCTCGGCCGGCTCGACGCCGCGGACGCCGCGTTCGATTTGGACCGCCGGCGTGCGGCGCTGCTCGACCTGCTGTGACCGCCTCCCGCCGACGAGCGCGGCGGCTGTCGAACTAGCGCGCGTGGAAAACGGGGTGGGAGCGTGCGTGTGTTCGAATTGCGATTCGCCGTCAAAAGTGAGGCTCCTGACGGAACCTCGCTTACATCGGCTGCGTCAGACGGAGCCTGACGGCCTATGGAAATCTGTCTCCGACAGATTTCACATAGCGCCGCCCATACCGCCCATACCGCCCATGCCGCCGGCGGGCGCGCCGCCCTCGTCGTCGTCGCCGGCGGTCGAGAGGTCGCCCGCCGAGATGATGTCGTCGATTTTCAACACGAGGTTCGCGGCCTCGGCGGCGGAGGCGATCGCCTGCTCTTTGGCGTGCGCCGTCTCGACGACGCCGGCTTCGGCCGTGTCCTCGACTTCGCCGGAGAAGACGTTCAGTCCGGCGTGTGCGTCGCCGCTCTCGTGAGCCGCGCGCAGGTCGACCAACAGGTCGATCGCGTCGAGTCCGGCGTTCTCGGCGAGCACGCGCGGAATCAGTTCGAGCGAGTCGGCGAACGCCTCGACGGCGAGTTGCTCGCGCCCCTCGACGGAGTCGGCGTAGTCGCGCAGCCGGCGAGCGAGTTCGACCTCGATGGCACCGCCGCCGGGGAGCGTGCGTCCGTCGGAGACGGTCGTCGCGACCACGTCGATCGCGTCGTTGATTCCGCGTTCGAGTTCGTCGACGACGTGCTCCGTGGTGCCGTACAAAAGCAGCGTGACGCCGTGGGCGTCCTCGCCCTCGACGTAGAACAGCTCTTCTTCCGTGTCGCGCTCGACCGAGCCGATCGCGAGGTCCTCGGCGGACAGCGAGTCGAGGTCGGTGACGATGGGGGCGTCGAGCACGTTCTTCAGGAAGGCGAGGTCGGACTTCTTCGTCCGACGAATCGCTAAGATTCCCTCCTTCGCGAGGTAGTGCTGAGCGAGGTCGTCGATCCCCTTCTGACAGAAGACGACGTCCGCGCCGCTCTCGACGATCCGGTCGACCTTCTCGCGCAGCTGTTTCTCCTCCTGATCGAGGAACTTCTGGAGCTGGTCGGGAGAGTCGACGTTGACGGAGGTGTCCACGTCGGCCTCTTCGACTTCGATCGGGTCGTTGAGGAGGAGGACGTTCGCGTCCTCGAAGTCGGTCGGCATGTCCTCGTGGACGGGGTCCTTGTCGATGACCGCGCCGGAGAGCAACCGGGACTCACCGGCGGCGCGCCCGGTCCGCGTCTCGATGTTGAGGTTCGCGAGGTCGACGACGTGCGAGCCGTCGTCGGCCTCGACGGTGACGCCCTGGATCGCGCGGACGACGAGGTCAGCGAGCGTGACCTTGTCGAGTTCCGCGCCCTTGCCCGTCATCGACGTCTCGGCGACGTTCTTGAGCGTCGCCGTGTCGTCGGGATCGACCGGGGTGGCGATCTCGTCGACCTGGTCGCGGGCGTACTCGCTCGCGAGGTTGAATCCCTTGATGACCGCGGTCGGATGGATGTCCTGTTCGAGGAGGTCCTCGGCGTTCTTCAACAGTTCGCCCGCGATGGCGACCGCGCTCGTCGTGCCGTCGCCGGCCTCGTCCTCTTGGGTCTCGGCGACCTCGACGATCATCTCGGCGGTCGGGTTGTCGATGTCCATCGTCTGCAGGATGGTGACGCCGTCGTTCGTGATGGTCACGTCGCCCATCGAGTCGACGAGCATCTTGTCCATCCCTTTCGGCCCGAGCGTCGAGCGTACGGACTCGGCGACGCCGCGCGCCGCGGAGATGTTGTACTCCTGTGCGTCCTTGTCCTTGACGCGCTGGGCGTCGTCGCCCATGATGATCATCGGCTGACCCTGCTGCATTCGCTGGCTCATACAGCGTTTGATTGATTGTGATTCTATATAAACATTTCGTTGATCAGTATCTCGGCGATTCCAGACATCGGACGCGAGCTACGGGTGAAACCACCGGACAGTGTCGGTTCTTCGCAATATACATGCGAATAGTTAGCACAACACTCTGACGGGTTCGAACCGGCTATCGTGTGCCGTTTATATACTTGTCTCGCGGTAGACCGCGATTCCTCTATCCGGTCTCTCCTCCATCCGGTCTCTGTTCTGAGCACGCGCGCGAAGCGAGAACGCTCACGACGCCGCGATCGTCATCGAACGTGGAGCGAAAAGAAGTTCGGCCGCGAGATCACCGAGCCGAGTCACCGTCGCTCGCGAGGTACTCGGTATCGGCCCCGTCAGCCGTCGGCTCCGGCGGTTCGTCGTCCGCGTCGAGTTCGCGTCGGTTGAGCCGACTCTCCAACTGTCGGCGCTTGTTTTTCCCCTTCCGCTCGCGGCCTGCTTTCGTGTCTGGCATCGTCATCCGTGATAACACTTCCCACACATATGAGTCTTATGTCGGGGATTTGTCTTTTCGCCTCGACACCGCTGGAATAGTCGCTACAGTGCTGCGGCTCGCGACAGGAGCACAGCTGTGAGAACACCCGTTTCGGTGGGGCGGTCGATGACTGATAGGTTCAAATCTGCGGCGCTTCGCTATCGCAGTACTCGCTCGTCGCTGTCGCTCCTCGCTCGTTGTTGCGACAGCAAAACGCCAGGAGAGGGATTTGAACCCCCGATCCCGGATGGGAACACGCTTTCCAGGCGTGCGCCTTACCACTCGGCCATCCTGGCCCGTATCCGGATAACTCGGTGGGACTGTTAAGTCCTTCTTTTCGCGCGGAGTCGGTGTTCGGTGACGTACGCGATCCCGCCCGACGCGACGGCGATCCCCGTCGCGATAGCGACCGCTCCGGCGAACGAGACGGGGAGATCGCTCCCGGCTACGAGCCGATATCCCTGCGCGAGCGCGAGGAACGAGAGTCCCCCGACGAGCCCCCACAGGGCGGCGGACTTCGCGCGAGCGTCGATGACCGGTCCGTCTCCGTCGCCCATCTACTCGACGAGGGCGACCGCCTCGATCTCGACGCCGACGCCCTTGGGGAGCGCGCCCGCCTGCACCGCCGACCGGGCCGGCGGCGACTCCTCGAAGTACGTCGCGTACGTCTCGTTCATCGCCTCGAAGTCGTCGATGTCGGCGAGGAAGACGGTCGTCTTGAGCACGTCCTCGGGCGACGCGCCCGCCTCCGCCAACACGGCGACGAGGTTGTCGAGCGCCTGTTCGGTCTGCGCGGCGATCGGTGCGTCGTCGAGCAGCTCCCCCTCCGGCGTGAGCGGGATCTGTCCGGCCGTGAACGCCAACTCGCCCGTGGTCGTCGCCTGGCTGTACGCGCCGACTGCCGCGGGCGCGTCGTCGGTGTGGACTGTCTCTTTCATGCGTTCGCCGGTTTGACGGGAGCCACAAAGAGTACCCGGGACTGCCGCCGCCTGCGCCCCTTCGACCGCGTCGGCGGTCGCCGTTCGTCCCGCGCGTGCTCCCGAACCGACTCGCCGTCGGTTCCGCTCCCCGCCGGGCAGAACCACCGATGTGCATTTACTACTGGCCTGCTAACACACACCACATGACGGGTGACTCTCTCGTGCCGATCGCCGTGGTGTTCGTCGGGACGCTCGCGCTCACCCTCGTGACCGCGTGGTTCCTGGTCCGACGCAGTCCGGGATCTGACGCGGTTCTCGGCGGTGAGCGGACGGGGTCGACCGCCGTCGAGCGCGGAGCGGCCTCTCGGCCGAAGGCGGGCGTCGGAACCGCCCCCGCGGAGCGACCGGAGGGCGATCCGCCGCCGCTCGACGCCGACGGCGAGACCGTTGTCTGTCGCCACTGCGGCGCGGAGAATCGGCCGGCGTTCCGCTACTGTCGGTGGTGCGTCCGCTCCGGGTTCGTCGGCGAGGGATCGGACGCGACCGCCGGGCCGACGATGACCGGGCGCTCGCTGTGACGCGGCGCGGCCGCCTCAGTCGGCGTCGACCCGACAGCCGCCGGCGTAGTCGATCCCCGTTATCGTCTCGATGCCGTCATCACCGCACACCGGACAGTCGGGGTTCCGCTGATACGAGACCGTCTCGAAGGACATCTCCATCGCGTCGTAAAACAGGAGGCGACCGGTGAGCGGCTCGCCGGCGTCGAGGAGGAGCTTGACCGCCTCGGTCGCTTGGATGCACCCGACGGTGCCCGGCAGGACGCCGAGCACCCCGGTCGCCGCGCAGTCGGGAACCGTCCCCGGCTCCGGCGGCTCCGGGAACAGACACCGGTAGCAGGGCCCGTCGGGGACGAGTGTGGTCGCCTGCCCTTCGAACTTGTATATCGCACCATGAGCCACGGGAACCCCCTCGATCCGAGCGGCGTCGTTGACGACGTACCGCGTGCGGAAGTTGTCCGCGCAGTCGACGACGACGTCGTACTCGCCAATCAGTTCGCGGGCGTTCGTCTCGTCGAGACGCGTCTCGTGCGTCTCCACGTCGATGTCGGGGTTGAGTCGGTCGACGTATCTGGCCGCCGATTCGACTTTGGGCTCGCCGATGTCGCTCTCGCCGTGGATCACTTGCCGCTGGAGGTTCGAGCGCTCGACCACGTCGTCGTCGACGATTCCGAGCGTGCCGACGCCGGCGGCCGCGAGGTACTGGACGACCGGCGCGCCGAGCCCGCCCGCGCCGAGCACGAGCGCGCGCCCGTCGAGGAGGCGCTTTTGCCCCTCCGGACCGACCTCGTCCATGATGATGTGTCTGGAGTAGCGATCGAGCTGCGTCGCATCGAGCGAGAGGTCCATGTGGTACCGTGGAGCGTGAGTCGGTATAATCGTGTTCCCGCCCGACCGCTCCGCACAGCACCTCACGCCTCCCCAACCTCGTCGCTCACTCCGTTCGCGACTCCCTCGCGCGGCGCTGTTCGCGCCCACCGGGCGCTCACAGGCGCGCGCCACCGCAGCCTAGTCAGTCGCGCCGCCCACCTCGCTGTCAGCCTCGCAGTCAGCCATGCCGACCGCCTCGCAGTCAGCCATGCCGACCGCCTCGCAGTCAGCCATGCCGACCGCCTCGCAGTCCGGCGTCGATCCAGCAGGGTTCAAGTGTCTCACCGGCAAAGATTGCGACATGCAGACCCTGCTTCTCAACGCCGACGCCGTCGACGAGAACGCCCGCATGGACCGCGTGATCGACGCGGTCCGCGGCGCGTTCGCGGCCTACGAGCGCGGCGACGCGATCATGCCGGCGAAGTCGTACATCGACCTGCCGGAGTACGACGGCGACTTCCGCTCGATGCCCGCGTACCTCGACGTGCGCGAGGCGGACACCGCCGAGGAGACGGCCGACGGCGGCGGGTGGGACGCTGCGGGGATCAAGTGGGTGAACGCGCACCCGGACAACCCCGCCGACCACGATCTCCCGACCGTGATGGGGACGATGATCTACTCGGACCCCGAGACCGCGTTCCCGCTGGCGATCCTCGACGGCACGACGCTCACGATGAAGCGCACGGGCGCGGCCGCGGCGGTCGCCACCGACCACCTCGCGGTCCCCGACGCGACCAGTCTGGGGATCGTCGGCGCGGGCGTCCAGTCGTACACCCAACTGGAGGCGATCGCCGAGGTGCGAGATATCGAGGAGGTCGTGGTCAGCGACCTCGACGCGGAGCGCGTCGCGGCCTTCGTCGACGCCTTCGAGGACCGGTTCGACGTTCGGGGCGGCTCCGTCTCGGAGGCCGGCCACTGCGACGTGCTCTCGACGGTGACCCCCGTCGAAGATCCGATCGTCGGCCCCGACGACGTGGGCGATCACACACACGTCAACGCGATGGGGGCCGACGCCGCCGGCAAACACGAACTCGACGACTACCTGCTCACCGAGGCCACGATCGTCATCGACGACCGCGAGCAGTGCACCCACTCCGGCGAGATCAACGTCCCGTACGCCGCCGGCGTCCTCACCGACGACGACATCTACGGCGAACTCGGCGAGATCGTCGTGGGCCGGCGCGCCGGGCGAGCCGGAGCCGGCGGTGTACCGGACGCGAACGCGGACGACGGCGTGCGCGGCGTCACCGTCTTCGACTCGACCGGCCTCGCGATCCAGGACGTGGCGGCCGCCCGCGTCGTCTACGCGCAGGCCGACGACAACGACAACGGCTACCCGTTCGACCTGCTCGGGCTCGACGGCTGAACGGGCGGGCGCGCCCGACGCGCGGGTTTTTGACTGTCGGTCCCGTACGGACCCCCGTGCAACTGGTCAGCGTCGCGGCGCTCGCGGAGAACCGCACCATCGGACGCGAGGGCGAGGTGCCGTGGCCCCACATCGAGGCCGACGTGCGACAGTACCGCGAGCGCGTCGCGGGCTCGCCGGTCATCCTGGGCCGTCGCACCTTCGACTCGATGCGCGACGACCTCCCCGGCAGCCGCCAGATCGTCGTGAGCCGGAGCGTCGGCTCCGTGGACGTGCCGACCGCGGTCGTCGCGAACGACGTCGAGTCCGCTGTCGCGCTGGCGCGCGACCTCGTCGGCGGGGGCGATCGCGGGACGCCCGGCGAACCCGACCCGGCGGCGACCGAAGCAGATCCGGTCGCGGCCGAGGCCGACCCGGTCGTCAGCGGGGCGGTCGAGTCCGAGCCGGTCGAGGCCGACCCGACCGTCACCGGGACGGAGGTACCGCCGGATCCGTCGATCGAGTCCCGCGGAGCCGACGCGACCGACGACTTCGTCTACGTGCTCGGCGGCGGCGCGATCTACGAGCTGTTCCAGCCCAACCTCGATCGGATGATCCTGAGTCACGTCGAGGGCGCGTACCAGGGCGACACCGTCTACCCCGCGTGGGACGACGAGGACTGGACGGTCGTCGCCGAGACCGACTACGACCGGTTCACGCTCCGCGAGTGGGTCCGACGCGAGACCGCGGCCTGAGCGTCACTCCGGTTCGGGACCCTCGGTGCGGCGCAGCCGCCGCCTGACGACGAGTCCGACGACGAGCACGGTCCCGAACGTGACGACCCCCGAGATCAGCGCGCCGCGGGCCGTGGTCGCGCCGGTCGCGATCGCGGTCGTCGACGCGCCGCCGCCCGCGATGGCCGCTGCCCCCGCAATACCGCCGATACCGAGACAACAGAGGCTCAACAGGCCGACGACCGACAGCGACCCGAATACTCCGGCGTCGCGTTTCACGGGTCGCTACGCCTCGTCGACTTCGTCCTCGCGTTCGCTCTCCTCGCGCACGCGCTCTGCGAACCCGAACCGAGGCTTGGCGTCGACGACCTCGACGGTCAGCGTCTCGCCGACGACGGCGTCGCCGACGAACAGCGAGTACCCCTCGACGTAGGCGATCCCGTCGCCCTCGTCGCCCAGCTCCTCGACGGTCACTTCCAGCCGGTCGCCGGCCGCGACGGGAGCCGTGTTCAGTCCCTTGGCGACGAGGTACACCTCCGAGGAGGAGTCCCGCGAGGCGGGCGGCGAGACGGTTCGGAGGTACTGGAACTCCGCGCGCACCTCCTCGCGGAACGCGTCCAGATCGTCGCCCTGGAACACCTTCACGACGAAGTCGCCGCCGGGCGCGAGCAGCTCCTCGGCCACGTCGAACGCCTGCCGCGCGAGGTGGACCGACCGGGCGTGGTCGAGCCCGTACTCGCCGGTCATGTTCGGGGCCATGTCGGAGACGACCGCGTCCGCGCCGCCCTCACCGACCGCCTCCCGCAGGTAGTGGCGGGTGCGCTCTTCCGTCATGTCGCCGCGGATCGTCTCCACGTCGTGCTCGTCGAACTCGTCGATGCGCTGGAGGTCGACGCCGACGACGGTGCCCGACTCGCCGACCTCCTCGGCCGCGACCTGCAGCCACCCGCCCGGCGCGGCGCCCAGGTCGACGACGGTGTCGCCGCGCTCGAAGAGGTCGGCCTCCTCGTCGAGCTGTTTCAGCTTGTAGGAGGCCCGGCTCCGGTACCCCTGCTGTTTCGATCGATTGTAGTAGTCGTCTTTCCCGCTCATCGGCACGTCACCCCTCTCCGTGCCGTGGTCAGATCTCGGTTCGCCGGCGAATTCGCGTTCATACGGGAGCACACGTCGCGGATCCGGAAAGGTACGTCGAACGGGCGGGACGAGTCGGCGGCCGGTTCGCCGAGCCCGCGTGACTCGGAAAGATTTACAAGTGCGCTTTCTCTCGTACAAATCAGATTGTCAATGACGGCGAACACGGTACACGATCGGCTGGCGCTCGCGCGAACGACGCTCACGCCCACGCAGGTGCTGTCCGTCCTCATCGCGGTGGCGGCGCTCGGCTTCACCCTCGTCATGTTCCAGGAGCCGACGGCACACGAGGCGATGCACAACTTCCGGCACGCGGCGGGCGTCGTCTGCCACTGAGATGATCGCCGCCTACGTGGTGAACGGCGTCAAGGCCGGCCTCGTCGCCGGCGTCGCGTTCGGGCTCCTCGTGGCGCTCGTGGCGAACCCGCTCGTGGCGTTCGCGGAGGAGCGCGCGCAGATCCAACACGACGGGGACGCGGCCGATACGGGCGGCCACGACCACGCCGGCGCTGGCTCCGATGGCGGTCACACCGACGCCGGCGGCCACGACCACGCCGACGGCGGCCTCCCGGCGGTCGTGTCGAACGGTGTGAGCGTGCTCTCCGGCGTGCTCTGGGGCGTGTTCCTCGGCGTCGCGGGGTTCGGTATCGCCTTCTACGTCCTCGAACCGATCGTCCCGGGCACCGGCGCGGTCCGGAGCTACGTCTTCGGCGGCGCGGGTTTCCTGACGGCCTCCGTCGCGCCGTGGCTCGTCTTCCCGCCCGCGCCGCCCGGCGTCGCGCGGTCGCTGGACCCGAACGCGGCGACGCTGCTCTACTGCGGGGCCGTCGCGGCGGGCGCAGGCGCCTCCGTCGCCGGCATGTACGCCTACGACCGGCTCTGCGACGAGCGTGGCCGGGTCACGGCCGTCGTCGGCGGTCTCCTCCCGTGGGCGCTGCTCGTCGCCGGCGCGGTCGCTCTCGTCGGCGTGCCGGCCGTTCCCGTCCCGGGCGGGATGTCGACGGCGCTCGCGAACGGACTGGCCGGGCTCGTCGTGTTCGGACAGGCGCTCACCTGGCTGGTGCTGGCCGGGGCGCACGCGCGGTTCCACGACGGCGGCGGCGCGGACGCGGGACTGACCGGCACCGGATTCGCGGACGACGCGCCCGCGGGGAGCCCGTGAACGAGGAGAGCGCGGCGGTCCGCGACGCCGGTTTCACCGACCACGTGCTGGTCTGCACGAACGCCCGCGACTCGGAGTACGCCGCCTGTGCGGAGGCCGACGCCGACGGGGTCGTCGACGCGGTGCGGTCGTGGCTCCGCGACCGCGACGTGTTCTGGTCGCGCGTGTACGTCGCCGAGACAAGCTGTCTCGGGCTGTGTAGCGCCGACGGGGCCGCGGTCGCGGTCCACCCCCGCGGGCGGTGGTTCACCGAGGTGACGCCCGCGGACGTTCCGGAACTCATGGCGGACGTGTTCGGCCCCGACGCGACGGACCTCGGACGCGGGCCGACTGCGCCCCCGACCGACGCCGACTGACCGGCCCTCCCGCCGCCGACGCGAGCCGTCGACGACGGCCGAGCGTTTCAGCCCCCACCGCGTACCGACCGGTCCGTGAGCCGTAATTCAATATAACTTTTCTTAGAACAATCCAAATTGTTATTACGCGGGCTTCCTCTCGTGGAACCGATGCCTCGAACGCCGTCGACACGCCTCCCCCACGACGCGAAAGCGGGCCCGACGAAGCCCGAGATCCGAGCCGTGACCGTCTCGAAGCTGGGACTCACTCCCGAGGACCACTTCGTCGAGGTCGGCTCGTGCACCGGCGCGGTGACGATCGAAGCGGCTCGCCGCGCGGGTCGCGTCACCGCGCTCGAACGCAAGCCCGACCGACTGGCAGTGACGGAGAAGAACCTCGCGGCGAACGCTCCCCTCGACGCGGACGTGGACCTGGTCGAGGCCGAGGCTCCGGACGGCCTCCCCGACGACGCGGACGCGCTGTTTCTCGGCGGGTCGCGAAACTTCGAGGCGGTGCTCGACCGGGCGGTCGAGACGGGCGTCTCTCGCGTCGTGATGAACGTCTCGCGGCTGGAGGTCGCCGGGCGCGCGGTTGAGGCGTTCCGCGATCGGGATATCCTCGACGAGGTCGTCCAGTTCCAGGCGAGCCACGGGTACGAACTTGCCGGCGCGACGAGCTTCGACTCGGACAACCCGGTGTACGTGATCACGGGTGGGGTCGGAGACGGTTCGGGCGGAGGGGCCGAATCGACGGCTGACGCGCCGAGCGCCGGAGGTGGCGCGTGACCCTGTACGGCGTCGGCCTCGGCCCGGGGGCCGCCGACCTGATCACGCTCCGGGGGAAGCGCGTCTTGGAGTCGGCTGACACCGTCTACACGCCGGGGCGGCTCTCGCGCTCCGTCGCCGTCGAACACGTACCCGAGTCGCGGCTGGGCGACCTCGACTTCCCGATGACGCGCGACCCCGACGAGCTCCGGCGGGCGTGGCGCGAGGCCGCCGACGCGGTCGCACCCGTTGCCCGCGACGGCGACGCGGCGTTCGTCACCCTCGGCGACCCGAACGTCTACTCGACGTTCGGCCATCTCCGGCGGACACTCGACGCCTTCCACCCGGACGTGGCGGTCGAGACGGTGCCGGGCGTCTCGGCGACGACCGCGTTCACGACCGCCCTCGGCGTCGAGGTGGAGGCCGGCGCGGGGCTGGCGCTCCGCGAGGCCGACGCAGGGAAGTCGCCGACGGGCCCCGACCGGATGGTGCTGTTCAAGGTGACCGACGCGCCGGCGACCCACGAGGGGCTCGTGGCGGCCGGCTACGACGTGACGTACGGCCGCCGGCTGTTCATGGAGCAGGGCGACACCGTGGTCACCGACGACCCGGAGGCGGTCGCCGACCGCGACTACTACACGCTCGCGTACGCTCGCCGCCCCGACGCCGGCGAGGATCCGGCGACCGCGGCATTCGCGGAGGTGGGAGACGCGTGAGCGACGCGCCCCCAGACCCCGCGACCGAGGTGCTGTCGGACCGAGAGGGAATTCCGTTCGTCGGCGCGGGTCCCGGTGACCCCGGACTCCTCACGGTGCGCGGACGAGCGCTCCTCGAAGAGGCAGACCTCGTCGTCCACGCGGGGTCGCTGGTGAACAGCGAGCTGCTCGACGCCTTCTGTGCCCACGCCGAGCAGGTGAACTCCGTCGGGAAGGACCTCGAAGAGCTGATCCCCCTGATGCGGGACGCCCACGAAGCGGGGCGAACGGTCGTCCGGCTGCACTCCGGCGACCCGTCGATCTACGGGGCCGCCCTAGAGCAGATGGACGCGCTCGAATCCGAGGGGATCTCCACGTACTTCGTCTCGGGCGTCACCTCGGCGTTCGCCGCGAGCGCGACGCTCGACACTCAACTGACGCTCAACGAGGTGGCCAACCACGTCGCGTTCACCCGACCGCAGGGGAAGACCCTGAGCCCGGAGGAGGACCACATCTCGGAGTTCGTCCGGATGGGCGACGTGACGACCTGCATCTACCTCGGCACCCACGCGGTCCGCGAGACGATGGACCGTCTGCTGGACGACGGCGTCGACCCGGACACGCCCGTCGCGGTCGTGTACCACGCCTCGTGGCCCGACGAGGACGTGATAAGCGGGACGGTTGGCGACATCGCCGACGCGGTCGAGGAGGCTGGCTACCGCGCCTCCGCGCTCGTGGTCATCGGCGAGGCGGTCACCGGCGGCGGCTACGAGCGCTCCTACCTCTACGGCGACTGGGCCAACGGCGAGGTCGAGGGGGCGCGAGACGGAATCGGCGGGGGCGACTCCACGGACGAGGAACCGGAGCGAGACGCGGAGGAGAGTACGCGAGACGGCGACGACACTGACGCGATCACGGAGGAATCTGCGCAATGAGCACGGACGACGATACGGCGACAGAATCGAACGACGTGAACGACTCCGACTCCGGCGGCGGGCACTGCTCGACGGCGGACTCCGACGGCGAGGTGGCCGAGACGCTCGGGATCGTCACCTTCGAGCGCAAGCGCGACACCGCAGAGGAGATCAAAGCGGGGCTGGCCGACCGCTACGACCGGATCGACCTGCTGGAGTACCACGGCGACGTCTTCGCCGAGCACTGGGGCGAGTACGACGTGTTCTGCGGGCTGATGGCAAGCGGCATCGCGATGCGCAAGACCGCGCCGCTTCTCGACGACAAGTGGGACGACCCCGCGGTGGTCGTCGTCGACGAGGAGCTGACGTGGGCGATCCCGCTCACGGGCGGACACCACGGCGCGAACCAGGTCGCAGACGACCTCGCCTCGCTCGGCGCGGTGCCGGCGATGACGACCGCCAGCGAGGCCGCGGGCAAGCAGGGCGTGGAGGAGCGCGCGAAGGCGCTCGACGCCCACGTCGTCAACGGCGACTCGACGGTCGCGACGAACCTCGCCGTCCTCGACGACGAGCTCGGCCCCGTCGCGCGGCTCGACGGGCCGCGCGCGGTGCTCGTCGGCGACGACGTGACGGTCCTCAAACGGAACAGCGGCCCCGACGAGGGGGTCGTCCTCGGGACGGGATCGGTGTCGGGCGCGACCGCGGAGCAGTTCGATGCGGCGTGGTCGCACGCGCTCGACGAGGCCGACGCCGACTTCGAGGACGTGGAGTTCGTCGCCACCGGCACCCGCAAGGAGGAGGAGTCCGGCCTGTTGGAGGCGGCCGAGAACCGCGATCTCGGCGTCGTGAGCTTCGAGAAGGAGACCTTAGAGGAGTTCGAGGGCCCGACGCCGTCGCGCTCGAAGGAGCTGATCGGGTGGCCCGGCATCTCCGAGGCGTCGGCCATCGCCGGCGGCCGCGACCACGAACTCGTCGTCGAGAAGATCGGCTACGAGGACAGCGTCACCGTGGCGGTGGGGAGATGAGCGGCGACGCGGAGACGGGAACCCTTCCCGACTCCCGTTCGGCCGCCGGCGGCGACCCCGCGGGCGACGCGCCCGAGGGGTACGGTACGCTGTACGTCGTCGGCATCGGTCCGGGGCTGCCGGGCGAGATGACCGAGCGCGCTCGCCGCGTCATCGAGAACGCCGACTGCGTGATCGCCTCGAACCTGTATCAGGCGTTCCTCCGCGATGACGGGACGCTCCCGCCCGAGGAAGAACAGGCGGCGGCCGACCAGGAACTCGTCCGCTCGTCGATGGGCAAGCAGGTCGAGTTGGCCCGCGAGGCGTTCGAGCGCGTCCGCGACGGCCAAGACGTGGCGCACGTCTCCGGCGGCGACCCGAACGTGTACGGGAAGTCGGACCTGCTGTTCACGATGGCCGAGGCAGAGGCGGCGACCGACGTGCCCGTCGAGATCGTTCCCGGCGTCACCGCGGCGCTCGGCGGCGCGGCGACGCTCGGCGCGCCGCTGTCGAACGACTTCTGTACGGTCTCGCTGTCGGACAAGTGGCGCGGCTGGGCGGAGATCGAAGAGAAGCTCCGCGCGGCGGCGATCGCCGACTTCGTGATCGTCTTGTACAACTGCTGGCGCGACTACGAGCGGGCGATCGAGGTGCTCCGCGAGGAGCGCCACGACGACGTGCCCGTCGCCATCGTCAACGACGCCGGCCGGGGCGACGCCGGCCGCAACGTCGACGGCGAGACGTACACCCTGACGACGCTCGGCGAGGCGACCGAGCACGACGAGGAGGTCGGCGGGATGGGCACCTCCATCCTCGTCGGCACCCACGAGACCGAGGTCTGGGAGAACGACTACCGCGACTACCTCGTCACCCCGCGCGGCGGGCGTGACGTGGAGGACTTCTGAGACACCACACACCATGAGCGACACCACCTGCGGCGGTTCGACGGACGAGGCGGACAGCACGGGAGACAACACCGAGACGAGCGCGTGCGGCGCGGCGACCGACGGCGGAGCGGCCGCGGAGGCGGCAGAGGCGGACGCGACCCCATCGTCGGAATCGGCCTGCGGCGCGTCGTCGACCGCGAGCGACTCCGCGGACTCCGCCGACGCGAGCGCCTGCGGCGGCGCGTCGAGCGACACGAAGAAGAAGGTCGAGGCGACCGTGGACGAGTTCGACGCCGACCCCGGGCGGCTCGTCGCCGTCGGGCTCGGACCCGGCCACGCCGAGGGGATGACCGCGCGGGCGAAGGCGGCGCTTTCGGACGCCGAGCACATCGTCGGCTACACCACCTACATCGACCTCATCCCCGACGAGATCACCGAGGAGGCAGACGAGTTGTACGACACGCCGATGTGCGGCGAGGTCTCCCGCACCGAGGAGGCGATCGACCGCGCGCTCGCCGGCAACGACGTGGCGATCGTCGGCTCCGGCGATCCCAACGTGTACGCGCTGTCGGGGCTCGCACTGGAGATCCTCGAATCGAAGGGGGCGACCGCCTCGATGGTCGACTTCGAGGTCGTTCCCGGCGTCCCCGCGGCGCAGTCCTGCGGGGCCCGGCTCGGCGCGCCGCTCGTGAACGACTCCGTGTCGGTGTCGCTGTCGGACCACCTCACGCCCATGGAGGAGATCGAGTCTCGGCTCCACGCCGTCGCCGACGAGGGGTTCACGATCACCGTCTACAACCCGTGGAGCCGCAAGCGCCGCGAGAACTGGGAGACGGCCTGTGAGATCCTGCGAGAGCACCGCGCGGACGACACGCCCGTCGGCATCGTTCACGGGGCCGGCCGAGACGACGAGACCATGGAGATCACGACGCTCGGCGAACTGGAGGCGTACGGCGAGACCGACCTCGTGGACATGACGACGACCGTCGTCGTCGGCAACGAGGACACGTACGTGTGGGACGACCGGATGGTCACCCCGCGCGGCTACGAGACCAAGTACGACTACTGAGATGAGTGAGCGCTACACGGTGACGGTCGACCGCGACGCCTGCGACGGCGTGTTCGCGTGTCTGGTCCGCGACCCCCGGTTCGTGGAGGACGACGACGGACTCGCGGGGATCGACGCCGACGCCGCCGAGGCGGTCGAGCGGACGGCCGCGAACGTGACGGCGACGTTCGCCGACGACCGGATCGCGGACGCGGAGCAGGCGGCCGCCGCGTGCCCGCTCGACGCGATCACGGTCGCGGAGGGGGACGACGAATGAGCGATCGTGCGGACTGGACCGGCGACCCGCTGCCGAACGCGCCGGACGACCTCCTCGACGCGACGCCCGAGGCGGCGTACCTGTGGGGCCGCGTGGCCGCCGACGGCGCGGTCGCCGGTGACGAGGTGCAGGTCCGAGTCGGCGACGCGCCGGCGGCGACGCGGGTCGCGGCGTTGTTCGGCGCGCGCGACGTCGACCGCGAGCGCGAGGTGACCGAGCGCGAGTACGCCCACGACACCGACGTGACCCGCACGAGCGACGAGTACGTCGTCGCCGTCGAGACGCCCGCGGCCCGGCGGGCGGCCGCCGCGTTCGGGCTCCCGATCAGTGGAGGCGCGTCCGGTGGCGACGCCTCTGACGGAGACGGGGGCTACCGCTTTTCCGCTCTCGCCGACCACCGCCGCCAGCTGCTCCGCGGAATCGTCGAGGGGTGCGGGACGGTGTGTTACAAGTCGGACGCGAACGCGGTGGGCATCTCGGTCGTCCACGACGACGAGGCGCTGCTCGCGACCGTTCGCAGTCACCTCGACGCCGCGCCGGTCGAGGCCCCGTACGGCGACCTCAACGAGTCCTCGTCGAGCGGTTACTGGTTCGGCGTCGCCGACGACGCCGGCCCCGCCCTCGGCGAATGGCTCTACGAGGGGAGCGGCGACTCCGGGCTGTTCGCGCCGCAGCGACGGACCAAGACTCGGAAGAGCATCGAGCGCGTCCGCGAGGGGGAGGAGCGCGCATGAGCAGCGACGCCGCTCTCACGCCCGCCGCGATCTCGGACGAAGCGGTGCTGCTCGTCGGGCACGGCTCCCGTCGGGAGAAGTCGAACGAGCAGGTGCGGGCGCTCGCGGCCGACCTCGAATCTCGACTGGGGATCCCGGTCGACGCCGCGTTCCTCGAACTCGCGTCTCCGGCCATCGACGAGGCGATCTCGGGGCTCGCGGGGACCGTCTCGCGCGTCTCGGTCGTCCACCTCTCGCTTTTCGCGGCGAGCCACGTGAAAAACGACGTTCCCCTCGCCGTGAAGCGTGCGCGGGCCGAACACCCCGACGTGGAGATCGAAAACGGGTCGCACCTCGGCGTCCACCCCGCGCTGCTCGACCTGCTCGACGACCGCGCGGCGGCCGTCGAGAGAGAGTTGGGCGTCGACCGCGCGGACGACGAGGTCGTGGTCGTGCTGTGCGCCCGCGGCTCCTCCGACCCCGACGCCAACGCCGACGTGCACAAGCTCGCGCGGCTGCTGTACGAGGGCCGCGAGTTCGCCGACGCGCGCGCCACGTTCATCGGGGTCACCGACCCGACGCTCGACGAGACGCTCCACCGCGTCGCCCGCGCGCGGCCGGACGCGGTCGTCGTCCTCCCGTACATGCTCGGCGACGGCGTGCTCACCGGACGGATCAAGGAGGGCGCGGAGTCGTTCGACGCGGAGTACCCCTACGTCGACGCGGCTCCGGGCGAACCCCTCGGGACGGACCCGCGGCTGCTCGACGTGCTCTCGGATCGGTGGCAGGAGGCCCGCACCGGCAGCGTCGAGATGTCCTGTGACACCTGCAAGTACAAGGTGGAACTCGACGGCTACGAGGCCGACGAGGGCGGCGCCCGCGCAATGCTGCGCGCACTCACCCACGGCGCAGCCCACGCCGACCGCGAGGACGTCGACGACGACCCGCACGCCCACGACGCGCCCGCCAACCACGTCGCTGTCTGCACGAACCAGACCTGCGCGGCCGCCGGTTCGCCCGCGGTGTTGGAGCGGCTCCGTCAGGCCGTCCGCGACTCCGACGCCTGCGACGCGCGCGTCACGCGAACCTCCTGTCTCGACCAGTGCGGCGACGGCCCGATGGTGGCCGTCTACCCCGACGGCGTCTGGTACGGCGGCGTCGACGAGTCCGACGCGGACCGCATCGTCTCCTCGCATCTCGACCGCGAGCGCATCGTCTCCGATCTGGTCCACGACACCCTACAGTAACATGAGCTGCCACGAACTCGAAGCGCTGCGACTCGGTCTGATGAACGTCCTCGGCACCGACGACCGCGCCGCGCGCGAACACGCCGAGAAGGAACTGGACGGTGAACTGAGCGGCCCCATCGAGGGGCTCGCGACCGCCGAAACGCTCGACGAACTCCGCCGCCACCTCGACGCCGCGCTCGTCGACTTGGAGGAGGAGGTCGCGACGCTTGAGGCCGACGACCCGGAGGCCGACTACGTCCGCGGCCGGCTCGTCGCCGTCCGCGACGCCGAGCGGAGCCTCGCTCGCCTCGCGACCCACGGCACCGACCTGCTCGACGGACTGGGCGAGACCCACCACGATCTCCACGATGCCTTCCCCGTCGAGGAGTGAGGGGGCCGACGACGACCCCGGAGCGAGCGATTCGCGGATCGACGCCGCGCTCGACGCGCACGCCGCCGCTCCGCTGGGCGACGTCGACCCCGGTGGTTCGCGCCAGCGAGGACGCCGCTCCGCGGTCGCGCTGACCGACGGTTCGGTCGTCGTCGGGACCGCCGACGGGGACATCCGGGCGTTCGACCGCACCGACGGCTCTCCCTCCGACGCGACTCGCGGCGTTCGGCTCGGCTCCGAGCGCTGGCGACTCTCCGGCGACGAGCCGGTCGTCGCGCTGACGCCGTTCGACGGCGGGGTCCTCGCCGGCACTCGGGGCGAGCGCGGCCTCGTGCGCCTCGTCGACGCCGACGGCTCCGAGCGCTGGCGGCTGGTGGCGGCGGACGACGTGGGACCGCCCGCGAAAGAGACGCGCTTCTGGTACCCGTTCGTCGCCGCGATCGAGACGCACGGCGACCGGGCGTACGCGGCCGCGCGGCGGTACGAGCGACGGGGGACCGACGGCGACGCGAGCGCGCGGCACTTCGAGAGCGTCGTGTACGCGCTCGACCCGGACGGAACCGTCGCGTGGCGGTACGCGGCCGCCGCCTCGCCGATCGCGGTGGTGGCCGACGGCGATCGGGTCGCCGTGGCGTACAACCGCTGTCCCGAGCCGGACGCCCACGACGACGGGCTGGTCGCGCTCGACCCCGCGTCGGGCGAGGTCAGGCTCCGGTGGGATCCCCGTCGCGCGCCGGACGCCGGCGGCGATGCCGACGCGACCAGACCCGTCGGCGACATCGCGCTCACTCCGGACGGCTACGCGGTCGCGAGCCATGCGGACTACCGCGGCTACCTGCTCGGTCGCGACGGAACGGTCCAGGCGTCGCTCGACCTCGGGACGCCCGTCGATCGAGAGGTGCGCGACGGAGCGTCCGACCCGAGCGAGTCGACCGACGACACGTCGACGGACCGAGTGTACGCCTATCCGAACCACGTCCACGCCGGCTCCGCGGGCGTCGCGTTCGTCGTCGGCAACACCTTCCCCGAGGCGGGCCGCGAGACGGTCGCCCGCCATCCCGCAGAGCACACCGTCGTCGGCGTCGACCTCTCGGGCGCGGAACGCTGGCACGCCGACGTGGGCGGCTTCGCCCACCACGTCGCGGGCACGGACGCCGCGCTGGCGGTGCCGACGGCACAGCACTTCCGCGACCGCGACCCAGCGGTCCACGGCGTGTCCGTGGTTGATCTCGAAACCGGAGCGGCGGCGTCCGCGGACACCGACGGCGTCTCGACCGCAGTCGCGCTCGATGCGGGCGCGATCGCCGCGGTCGAGGAACCGGTCGCGTACCACGACGGCGACGCCGACGAACGCGGCGCATACCGGCTCCACCGCTGGCGACGGTGAACACCGGAAGCCATCGCACCGTTCTGTCGGCGACGGTCTCCGCTCCGCGACCTATTTTTCCGCCGTTCCACCGAGTTCCCGGTCGACCCGCTCGGCCGACAGCGACGACAGCGGGACGCGCTCGCCGCCCGTCGAATCGAGGAGCGTCGGGACGACGCCCTCGGCGTCGCCGGCGTCGACGACGAGCGTCCGGTCGGCGACCTCGCGGAGCCGGCCGCCGGCCTCTCTGACGGCCGCGGTGGGCCGCTCCGCGCCGTTGGCACCGCCGTCGGTGACGACGATCGCGAGCGCCACGTCGGCGTCGGCGCGCGAGATCGCGTCCGCCGCGGCGTCCACTCCCGCCGAGAGCGGCGTGCGATCGCCCGTCGGTAGGTCCTTCAGGTGGCGCGCCGCCCGTCCCACGTCGTCCGTCGGCGGGAGCAAGACACCGGCGTCGTCGCCGGCGAACGCCACCAGCGCGACGGCGTCGCGGTGCTCGTAGGAGTCGCGGAGCAGGTCGACCGCCGCGCCCTTCGCCGCCCGCATCGGTCCGCGCATCGAGGCGGAGGCGTCGACGGCAAAGCAGACGAGCGTCTCTGCGTCGCCGGCGCGGACGGACCGCCGGAGGTCGCGTTCCTCGACCGCCCGCCCCCCGCGCTCGGCCGACGCGCGGACCGACGCGCCGGCGTCGATCCGGTCGGCGGGAGTCGCTCGCTCGGTTCGGACTCGCGGACCGGTCCCGCGCGTCGAGGGAGCCGCGCTCGACCGCCCGTCGCCGTCGCCCGCGACCGTCGAGTCGGCGTCGGGTTTCTCCATCTCGGGCGCGACCGCGTCGCCGACGCCGACCCGGTCTGCCCCCGGCACCAGCGGCGTCGCCTCCTCGGTCTCGGCTTCGGGCCCGCCGTTCGAGCCCGAAGGCTCGCCGACCGTCGACTCGTTGTCGCCGTCGCCCTCGGCGTTCCCGCCGGTCGCTTCGGCGGACTCGCCGCACCCGCTGCCGCCGGTATCGCCGCGATCGGTTTCCCTCTCGCCGTCGCCGGCGTCGACCTCCGCACCGGCGTCTCCGCGATCGGTCTCTGAACCGGTGCCGTCGCCGTCTTCGGTGGAGTCTCCGTCTCCCCGCCGGCCGGACGCATCGGGTTTGTGTTCATCGACCGCGTCGTCTCTGCTTCCATCGGCCGCGTCGTCTCCGCTCCCGTCGCCGACGTCGCCTCCGCGCTCATCGTACTCGCCGTCTGCTGTTCCATCATCGCCATCGGCGTCCGGGTCGCTCGGTTCCGGGTCGTCGCCGTCGAGGTGGTCGTCGATCAGTTCCTCAGCGTCGGCCGACTCCTCGAACGGATCGGTGCGCAGGCGGTGCGGAAGCGCCAGCGACGCCGCCTCGCGAACGTCGCCCTCGATCACGCGACTCCGGCCGTCGAGCGCGGCGAGGGTGCGGGCGCAGCGCGCGGCCGCGATGTCCGCCCGGTGACCGTCGACGCCGGCGTCGCGGCATAGCTCGACGATGTCGCGGACGAACGAGTCGGGGAGCGTCACCGACCCGAGGCGCTCGCGGGCGTCGGCGATCGCCGCGGCCGGATCGTCGAACGGCGGATCGCCGGCCGTCACGCCGTCCGCGTCGCGCCCGGCGTCGCCCTCCCGACTCGCGCCGCCGTCGCGGCCGAGCGCCCGGTCGACCACCGCCATCCGGTCCGCCGTGGCGTCGAGGCCGGTCACGTCGACGGCGAGGTCGAATCGGTCGCGAAGCTGCGGCCTGAGCGCCCCCTCCTCCGGGTTCATCGTCCCGATCAGCGTGAACTCGGCGGGGTGGGTCAGCGAGACGCCGTCGCGCTCCACCGTGTTCACGCCCGACGCGGCCGCGTCGAGCACCACGTCGACGAGGTGGTCGTCGAGGAGGTTCACCTCGTCAACGTAGAGGACGCCGCGGTTCGCGCGCGCGAGCACCCCCGGGTCGAACGCCGCGTCGCCGTCGAGCGCGTCCGCCACCGACAGCGACCCGACGACCGCCTCGCGGGTCGCCCCGAGCGGCAGCGTGACGAACGGTGCCGGCCGGGTGTCGACCGGAAGGGTCGCCCGCCGGCGACACGTCGGACACTGTCGGTCCGGGTCGCCGGGCGGGCAGCCGTACCGGCAGTCGGCGACGACGCGTCGCTCGGGGAGACACGACGCGAGCGCGCGAGCGAGCGTCGACTTGCCGGTCCCCTTCTCGCCGCGGACGAGCGCGCCGGAGAGTTCGTCGTTCGCGCCGACGGCCGCAAGCGCCCGCTTCAGTTCGGTCTGTCCGACCACGTCGTCGAACTCGGCGGTCGGCGTCGGTGGGTTTTTGTCGCTGCCTTCATCAAGCACAGTTGACTTACAGCAACGAGGATTTACAAACCTTATGACGACACTCGGACTCTACACGGCGACGGAGAACGAACTCGGGTCCGTGGCCGCCGCGGCGGACGAGACGGACATCGATCTGCTCGCGCGCTCGAAGGGCGACCTCGACGACCCGGCCGACGTGGACGACTTCCTCTCGGCGGTGACCGAGGCTGACGCGGCGGCGGTCGTGCTGTGGCTCCACGGCGGAACCGACAGCATGCCGGGCTACGAGCGGGCGACGGCTCGGCTCCGCGAGGCGGGGATCCCCGTCGTCGTGAAGGCGACCGGGGACGCGTTCGCCGCCGAGGACACGACGGCCGACGACGCGGTCGCCGAGCGCGCTCGCGCCTATCTGGAGCGAGGCGGCGTCGCCAACCTCGCGAACCTCCTGCGATATCTCGCCGACACGTACGGCGCGCCGGCCGACGCGCCGCCGGAGGGGTACGCGTACGACGACCCGGTCGCGCTGCCGTCCGAGGGCGTCTACCACCCCGATCACCCGGGGGCGGAGTACGGGGAACTGGTCGCGACGTTCGACCCCGACACGCCGACCGTCGGCGTGTGGTTCTACGAGTCGCACTGGACCCACGAGAACACGCGGTACGTCGACGCCCAGGTGCGCGCGCTGGAGGCGCGGGGCGTCGACGCGCTCCCGATATTCTGTAACCCCGCGGGCGACGAGGACGGCTGGGACGCAGAGCGCGTCACCGACGAGTGGCTGCTCGACGACGGCGAGCCCGTGGTCGACGCGATGTGCTCGTCGTTCATGTTCGCGCTGTCGATGGACGAGCGCGGCCGCGACGCCAACGACGAGGGGGCGAGCGCCGAGGAGGTGTTCTTAGACCGTCTGGGCGTCCCCGTTCTCCAGACGGTGACGACGATGCGGTCGCGGTCGCGCTACGAGGCCAGCGACACGGGCGTGATGGGGTTCGAACTGGCCCTTTCGATCGCCTTACCGGAGTTCGACGGCAACGTGATCACCCACCCCGTCTCGGGGAAGGAGCGCACGGACGACGCGGCGGGGATCGGTTCGGCCCCCAAACAGCACTACCCGATCGACGACCGGATCGATCACGTCGCGTCGCTGGCGGTCAACTGGGCGCGGCTCCGACACCGCCCGAACGACGAGGCGCGCGTGGCAGTCGTCCTCCACAACTACCCGCCGAGCGACGACGGCATCGGCACGGCGTTCGGGCTCGACACCCCCGAGAGCACGGCGAACCTCCTCGGGGAGCTGGACGAGCGCGGGTACGACCTTGGCGGGGACGGTGCAGAGACTCCCCCACGCGACGGCGCGGCGCTCATCGACGCGCTCACCGCCCAGCTCACCCTCGACGACCGCTGGGTCGCTCCCGAGGACGTTCGGGACCTCAGCGTCGACACCGTGAGCCCCGCGACCTACCGGGAGCGGTTCGCGGCGCTCGACGACGAGTTCCGTGAGGCCGTCCTGACGGAGTGGGGCGACCCGCCCGATCGCCCGTTCGCGATCCCGGGAGTCGAGTTCGGGAACGTCCTCGTCACGGTCCAACCCCCCCGCGGGTTCGGGATGGACCCCTCGAAGGTGTACCACGACTCCGACCTCCAACCGCCCCACGACTACGTCGCCTTCTACGGCTGGCTCCGGGAAGCGTTCGACGCCGACGCGGTCGTCCACATGGGCACTCACGGCTCGCTGGAGTGGCTCCCGGGCAAGACCGTCGGGCTGGACGCGTCGTCCGCGCCGGACCAGCTAATCTCTGACCTCCCGAACGTCTACCCCTACGTGATAAACAACCCCGGCGAGGGGACGCAGGCGAAGCGTCGGTCGTACGCCGCCGTCGTCGACCACCTCACTCCGCCGATGGCGAACGCCGGGACCTACGACGACCTCGCGGAACTGGAGGAGCTTGCCGACCAGTACCGCGAGGCCGGCACGACGGACGCGCGCCCCGACGACGGCGAGCGGCTCAAACGTCGGATCCGCGAGGCGGTCGACGAACTGGACCTGGCGGTCGAGCTGGGAGTCGCGGGAGATATCGACGAGAAAGCCGACGTGCGCGGTCCCGACGAGGCCGGATCGACGCTCGCTGAGGGCGAAGTAGCGGGCGAAATCCTCGACATCGACACCTTGGTCGAGCGGATCCACGCGTACCTCACCGACGTGAAGACAACGCAGATCCGGATGGGGCTGCACACGCTCGGCGAGCCGCCGGCGGGCGACCGGCTGGTGGAGTACCTCGTCGCGCTCACCCGGCTTGAGAATCCCGGAGCACCGAGCCTCCGTGAGTCGGTCGCGGGCGTCCTCGGCGTCGACTACGATCAAATGCGCGAGCAGCCCGGCGCGTACGACGAGGAGTTGGGCATGACCTACTCGGCGGCAGCCGACCGCGTCCACGAGGTGAGCTGTGACCTCGTGGCGACGCTCGCCGAGTGCGGCTTCGACGTGCCAGAGTCCGAGCGGGAGGCGGGCCCGGACGACGAGGTGAACATGAACCTGCTCGTCGTCGACGTCGACACGATCGGCGACGCGCGAGCGACCTCGGGCGCGCACGACGACCTCCGCGAGGCGCTTTCGTACATATGTGAGGAGGCCGCCCCGCGCGTCGGCGGCGCGCGCGCCGAGGTCGGCAACGTCGCGGACGCGCTCGCCGGCGAGTACGTCCCGCCGGGCGGGAGCGGCGCGCCCACACGCGGCGGCGTCGATCTCCTCCCCTCCGGCCGGAACTTCTACACGCTGGACCCGCGGAAGGTGCCGGCCCGCGCCGCGTGGGACGTGGGCAGGGAGGTCGCCGAGGGAATGCTCGACCGCCACGTAGATGATGAGGGCGAGTACCCGGAGGAGGTCGGCGTCGTCGCGTGGGGGACGCCGACGGTCCGGACGCGCGGCGAGACGATCGCGCAGGTGCTCGCGCTGATGGGCGTCGAGCCGGTGTGGTCCGACGCCGGCCGCGTCGAGGACGTGGATCCGATCCCGCTGGAGGAGCTTGACCGCCCCCGGATCGACGTGACGACGCGCGTCTCCGGGCTCTTCCGCGACGCCTTCCCCGCGGCCGCGGGCGTGATCCACGACGCCGTCGACGCCGTGGTCGACCTCGACGAGCCCCACGCGATGAACTACATCAAAAAACACGTCGAAGCGGAGACCGAGGACCTCGCCGCCGCGGGGGTCGACGACCCCGAGTCGGCCGCGAGACACCGGGTGTTCACGACGACGCCCGGCGGCTACGGCGCGGGGACGAACAAGGCAGTCGACGAGGGCGAGTGGGAGGACCGCTCCGACCTCGCGGACGTGTACACCCAGTGGGGCGGCTACGCCCTCGGCAAGCGCGGCCGCGTGAGCGAGGCGCACGACGCCTTCGAGCGCCGGCTCTCCGGCGTCGAGGCGACCGTGAAGATCGAGGACACCGACGAGCAGGACGAGTTCGACTCCTCCGACTGGTACGCGTTCCACGGCGGGTTCATCACCGCGGTCACGGAACACGCCGGCGAAGAGCCCGCTTCCTACGTCGGCGACTCCTCAGATCCCGACGACGTGCGCGTCTACACCAACGAGGAGAAGGTCCGCAAGGCGCTGCGCTCGCGCGTCCTGAACCCGCGCTGGCTCGGCTCGATGGAGGAGCACGGCTACAAGGGGGCCGGCGATCTCTCCACGACGGTCGACGTGGTCCTCGGCTGGGACGCCACCACCGGCGTCGTGAGCGACACGCTCTGGGAGGCCGTCGCGGACGCGTACGCCTTCGACGGGGACCGCCGCGAGTGGCTCTCGGACGTGAACCCGTGGGCGCTCGACTCGATCACCGACACGCTGACGGAAGCGATCGACCGCGGGCTGTGGGACGCCGACGCGGAGACGGAAGAGCGCCTGCGCGACCTGAACCTCCGCGCCGAGGGGGCGATCGAGGAGCGCGAATCGCGGGGCGACGCGGACGCGCTCGCGGGCCGCGCCGGCGACGACGACTGATCTGACCACCATCACCTCATTCCGACCACCATCATCTCATCATGAGCGACACACCAGAGACACCAGACGCGACGGCAACGACACCCGAACCGGACGACGACTCCGGCGACCGCGAGGCGTACGCCGACCTCGGGGCGACGACGGAGGCGGCGATGGACATCGCCGAGACCAGCATGGACCGCGTCCACGAGCTGGTTCCACAGGAGACGCTCGCGGACCGCCTGCGCGCGAAGTCGGTCCACGCGACCGGCGACCCGGAGTTCCAGCACCTCGTCCGCTTCACCGGCGCGGACAGGAGCGAGCCGGTGCGCGCGGGCGCGAGAGCGGTGCTCGACGAGCGGCCGATCGTGACGGACATCACGATGGTGAAAGCCGGGATCACCGGCCGCGGCCACGACTGTCCGGTGCGCAAGGCGATCGGGAACGGCGCGGAGCTGGCCGCCGAGACCGGGATGACCCGGACCGCGGCGGCAGTGCTCGAACTCGACCGCGAGGGTGTCTACGACGGGGCTATCGCCGTCGTCGGAAACGCGCCGACCGCCGCGCTCGCGCTCGCGGACTGCATCGAAGACGGCACGCGGCCGGCGGTCGTCGTCGCCACCCCGGTCGGCTTCGTGAAGGCCGCGGACTCGCGCGAGCGACTCCGCGAAGTCTGCGCCGCACACGGCGTGCCCGCCGTGACAAACGTGGGTCGTCGCGGCGGCAGCGGCCTCGCGGCCGGGCTGACGAACGAACTCGTCCACGTCGCCAGCGACGCCCGCGAGGGGGAGGCCTCCGTAGAGGCCTCCAAACGGTCGAGCGGCGAGGACGCGGAGCCGCGAGACGGCGAGGGGGAGGCCTCCGTAGAGGCCTCCAAACGGTCGAGCGGCGAGGACGCGGAGCCGCGAGACGAAGGGGAAGCAGGGCCGTGACCGGTGACGACCCCGCCGTCCCCGATCTCCCCGACGCGCCGGCCGAGGCGTCGAGCGCGGCGCCCGAGCCGTCTCGAGGCGATCCCGAGACCGATCCGCAGGTCCACGCCGTCGGGATCGGTCCCGGCAACACCGAGTTCCTGACGCGGCGCGCGGGGCGGTTGCTCCGGAACGCGGACGTCGTCGTCGGCTTCGAGACCGTGGTCGACTTCGTCGCCGACGAGACCGACGCGGAGCTGATCACCTGCGGGTACCGGGACGAGCCCGAGGCGCTCGGCCGGTTCGCCGCCCGCGTCGCCGACGGCGCGCGCGGCGTCGCCGTGCTCATGGGCGACCCGAACCACTCCGGCTACCAGTTCCTCGGGAAGGTGGAGGCCGCGGTCGACGCGCCGGTCCGCGTCGTCCCCGGGATCTCCTCGGTGCAGATGGCCGCGAGCCGCGCCCGCACCCCGCTCGAAGACTCGGTCTTCGAGACGCTCCACGTCAGGGGCGACCTCTCGCCCGCCCTCGCGCGTCTCCGGCGGGCCGTCGGCGACCGCCACCTGATCGTGATCCCACGGCCGTACGACTGGATGCCCGAGGACGTCGCGGCCGACCTCGTCGACGGCGGCGCCGACCGGGCTCTGAAGGCGATCGTCTGCGAGCGGCTGACCCACCCCGACGAACAGATCACGCACACCGACCTCGGCACCCTCGCTGACGGGGCCGGCGGGGACGCCCCCGACGACACCGCCTTCTCCGATCTGTCCGTCCTCGTCGTCCGCGCGTGAGCGGCGACGGGGCGGGGACCGATCAGTTACGAGAGCCATCGCCGACTCGCCGACTGCCACGCAGCCGACCGGCCTCCTCGCCGTCTCCCACGGAGACGACATCGAACCCGAGGCCGCGGTAGAACTCCGCCAGGTCGGCGTCGAACTCGGCGGTGACGACGTCGATCACCGGATCTCGATCAGCCTGCCGAACTGCGGTCGCGACGAGCGCGGTTCCTATTCCGCGCCCGCGACGCGGTCGGCGGACTGCGACGGCGTCAACGTGGAGTCGGTCAGAATCTGGTCGCACCGCGACCAGCGCGCCGACGACCGCGTCCGTTCGATCGAAGCGCGCCACCAGCGCAGCGCCGGCGTCGATCGCGGCGGCGACGGTCTCGGCATCGGTCTCCAACATCGCGGCGTCGAGCACGCGGAGGATATCGAGCCGGTCGTCAGGGGTGGCGGGTTCCACAGTGAAACCGTCTGGCGGATCTCGTCGCGGCACTGTCGCTCACACGCCCGGAGCCGTCGAGCCGCCCTTGATCAGCCGGAGGAGTTTGACCTCGTCGGCGTCGACGACTCGGTCGCCGGGGACGGGCGAGCCGTCGACGAGCGCGGACGCCTCTTGGGGATGGTAGCCGGCGGCGCGGATCAAGTCGTCGTAGGTGGCGTCGTCTGAGAGGTCGAACTCGTCGGCCTCTCCGCCGACTACCTGTACGCGTACATTCATCGGCCGCGCGCCTCGGCGCTGCTGAACACGACGGTTACCCGTCCAACTCCTCGCGGAGCAGCCCGTTCACCTGTCCGGGGTCGGCGCTGCCGCCGGTCGACTGCATCACCTGGCCGACGAGGAAGTTGATCGCCCCCTCGTCGCCCTCGTGGTAGTCGGCGACGGCGTCGGGGTTCTCGTCGATGGCGGTCTCGACCGCGCGCTCGACCTCGTCGCTCTCGGCCTTTCCGAGCCCCTCGCGGTCGATGACGGTGTCGGGGTCGTCGCCCTCGTCGAGCATCTGACGGAGGACGACCTCCTCGGCGTTTTTCACCGTTAGCTCCTCCGCGGCGACCAGCTCGATCAGCCGCGTGAACTCGTCGAGCCGTCCCTCTACGTCCGTGATCGCCATCTCGCGGTAGTTGAGTTCGCCGAGCAGGTTGTCGGCGACCCACGTCGCCGCGAGTTCGGGGTCGAACTCGGTCGCGACGTCCTCGAAGAAGTCCGCGACCTCCTTCGTGGAGGTGAGTTTCGAGGCCGCCTCGCGGTCGAGGCCGTACTCCTCGCGGAAGCGCTCGCGGCGGGCGTCGGGAAGCTCCGGGATCGGAATCCGGTCTTTCCAGTCCGACACCGCAAGCGCGGGGAGGTCGGCCTCCCGGAAGTAGCGGTAGTCCTTCTCCGCCTCCTTCGAGCGCATCGAGACGGTGACGCCGCGCGCCTCGTCCCAGTGACGGGTCTCCTGTTCGATCTCGCGGCCGCGGCGAAGCACGTTCTCCTGGCGAGTGACCTCGTATGCGAGCGCCTGCTCTGCGCCCTTGTGACTGGAGATGTTCTTCACCTCGGCGCGGTTGGCCTCGGCGAGCGCCTCCTCGGTGATGGTTCCGTCGGCGGCGACGTCGCCCTCGGGAACTAAGGAGACGTTGGCGTCGACGCGGAGGCTCCCGTCGCGGGTGGGGTCGAAGACGCCCAGATACTCCAGCACTTCCTCCAGCTTCGCGAGGAACGCCCGCGTCTCGGCGGGCGACCGGAAGTCGGGCTCGGTGACGATCTCCATGAGCGGCGTGCCCGCGCGGTTGTAGTTCACCAGCGTGTGGGTGGCGTTCTCGATGGAACCGCCGGCGTGCTGGATGCTGCCGGGGTCCTCCTCCAGATGGGCGCGAGTGATCCCGATGGCGCGCGTCTCGTCGTCGACGCGCACCTCCAACTCGCCGGACTGGCAGATCGGGGCGTCGTACTGGGTGAGCTGGAAGTTCTTCGGCAGATCGGGGTAGTAGTAGTTCTTCCGGTGGAACGTCGTCGTCTCGGGGATGTCGGCGTCTATCGCCTTGCCGATCTTCACCGCGGCCTCGACGGCGCCCTCGTTGAGGACCGGCAGCGCGCCCGGGAGACCGAGGCAGGTCGGACAGGTGCGCGTGTTCGGCTTCTCGTCGTCTCCGGGCTCCGTCGAGCAGCCGCAGAAGATCTTCGTGTCGGTCTCGAGCTGGACGTGGACCTCCAGCCCGATCACGACCGTCCGCTCCGCCGTTGCGGCCTGCGTACTCATTACCGACCCGTTGTGAGCGGGTCACCTAAATCGTGTCGGGACCGCTCTGGGAGCGTTGCTAAACCCTTATCAGCGCGCGGGTGGGACGAACGGCCGTATGAGCGACCTCCCGGACGACTTCGACTGCACCCTCACCAACTGGGAGTACATCTACGGGCTCTGCCGCAACGTCTCGAACGCGGTGAAGCGCGCGGACTTCGATCCGGACGTCGTCGTCGCGTTGGCGCGCGGCGGCTGGTTCGCGGGGCGGTGTATCTGCGATTTCCTCGGGCTCGACGACCTGACGAGCCTCAAGATGGAACACTACGTCGGGGCCGCGGAGAAGACCGACGAGCCGCAGATCCGCTACCCGATGCCTGAGGGCTCCGTCGAGGGGAAGAACGTCCTGATCATCGACGACATCGCGGACACGGGCGGGTCGATCCGCCGGGCGGAGGAGTACGTCGAAGACCGCGACGCGGGCGACGTGCGCACCGCCACGCTCCAGCTTCTGGGGACCTCCGAGTTCCAGCCCGACTTCGTCGGCGAACGGCTCGAACAGTGGACGTGGGTCGTCTACCCGTGGAACTTCGTCGAGGACATGATCGACCTCACTGAGGGCGCGATGGAGCGCGCCGACCAGACCGTCTTCGACCGAGAAGCGATTCGTCACTACCTGGAGGAGTACCACGGCATCGGGCGCATCGAGATGGAGGTCGCTCAACCCGACCGCCTCGAAGAGGTTGTCGACGAGATGGTCCGCCGGGACGTGGCCGCCCGGACCGACGGCGACGCGCTGACGCTCGTCGAGTAGCCGTCCGCACATCTCGATGTCCACGGACGACGATCCGGACCTCGATCCCGCGCTCGACGCGCTCTGTGACGCCTACGCGCTCAAAGACGAGCGTCGCACGGGGTGGCAGCTCCGCGGCGTGGAAGACCCCGAGTCGGTCGCCGCTCACACGTGGGGCGTCGCCTACCTCGTGGTGGCGCTCGGCGACCGGTTCCGCGCTGACCTCCCCGGCGTCGACCTCGACCGCGCCCTCCGGCTCGCGGTGGTCCACGACGTCGCCGAGGCGGAGACGGGCGACGTGGCGACACGCGCCGATTCCACGGCCGATTCACCGGAACCGGCTGCCAAAGCGGCCGCAGAGCGCGAGGTGATGACCGACCTCGCCGGACCGCTCCCCGACCGCGTCCGCGACGCGTGGGAGGCCTACGAGGCCCGCGAGTCGCCGGAGGCGGTCCTCGTCAAGGAGTGCGACATCCTCGACGTCTGTCTACAGGCCGTGATCTACGAGCGTGATGACCGATACGATCCCGCCGCCGGCGACCCGGACGCGTTCCGCGAGTACGCCGACCTCGATGAGTTCTTCGCGACGTCCGAGCCCCGGATCCGGACCGAGACCGGCCGCGACCTGTTCGAGCGACTCCGCGAGCGGTACCGGATCGCTCGGGACGCGTGAGGAAACGTAGCGATAGTAGTTCGACGATCGTCGTATGTCTTAAACGACGTTTGTAGGGCTTCTACGGCCAGATTCCGCGCAGAGATGGTAAAATGGTTAACGGGGGAGTCCGTCTCGACACGTGAGAGCTTTCACCACGCATGTCCGAAAACACAGATCTACTAATCGTCGGCGGGGGGATAAGCGGCGCGTCGCTTCTGTACACGGTGGCGAAGTTCACCGACGTGGACGACGTGACCCTGATCGAAAAGGAGCGGGAGATCGCGGCGGTCAACTCTCACCGGACGAACAACTCCCAGACGCTGCACTTCGGGGACATCGAGACGAACTACACCCTCGAGAAGGCCGAGGAGGTCAAAGAGGGGGCGGAGCTGCTCGCGGGGTACCTCGAAGGGACCGACCCCGACCGCGAGATGCACAGCAAGCGGAGCAAGATGGTGCTTGGCGTCGGCGACGGGGAGGTCGACAAGCTGGAGCAGCGGTACCGTGAGGAGGGGTTCGGCGACCTCTTCCCGAAGCTCCGCGAGATCGGCCGCGATGAGATCGAGGAGCTGGAGCCGAAGGTCGTCGAGGGGCGCGACTCCGAGACCGAACTCAAGGCGCTCCAGACGCCCGACGGGTACGTCGTCGACTACGGCGCGGTCGCGCAGTCGTTCGTCGACGCCGCCCGCACCGAAGAGGGTGTCTCCGTCCACCTCGGTACCGAGGTGACGAACGTCGACGAGGGCGATGAGGGGTTCACCGTCGAGACCGACGACGGCGAGTTCGCGGCCGGCGCCGTCGTCGTCACCGCCGGCTCTCACAGCCTCCAGTTCGCGAAGGAGATGGGCTACGGCGAGGACATGTCGCTGCTCCCGGTCGCGGGCAGCTTCTTCCTCGCCGACGACCTGCTGAACGGGAAGGTGTACACGTTACAGATGAAGAAGCTCCCATTCGCCGCGGTCCACGGCGACGCGGACGTTCACGACGACGGGGTCACCCGGTTCGGACCGACCGCGAAGCTCGTGCCCGCGCTCGAACGCGGCGAGATCTCGACCGTGAGCGACTTCGCCGACGTGTTCGGGCTCAACGTCTCGTCGTTCCTGAGCTACGCCAACATCCTCTCTGATCGCATCCTGTTCCCCTACGTGATGCGGAACCTCGTGTACGACGTCCCCGAACTCGGCAAGCGCGCGTTCCTCCCGCACGTGCAGAAGGTCGTGCCGACCGTGGAGGCGGACGACATCCAGCGCGCGAAGGGGTACGGCGGTGTGCGCCCGCAGATCGTCGACACCGAGACCAAGGAACTCGACATGGGCGAAGCGAAGATCGAAGGCGACGGCATCCTGTTCAACATCACGCCCTCTCCCGGGGCGTCGACCGCGCTGAAGACCGCGATGACCGACGTGGAGACCGTGCTCGAATTCTTCGACGGAGAGTACGCGTTCGACGAGGCGGCCTTCCGCGACGCGACGATCGAGAACTTCCCTCGAGTTGACGACAATGAAGAGGCAACTTCTTCCGGATCCGAGGTCGACGGATCGTCCACCGACGACGACCCTATCGCCGCCGAAGCCAGCGACTGACTTCGAACGCACTCGTTCTCTCGTTTCGATCCCGAGTTCGTGCCGCGAGCGATATCGGTAAGTAGTGCCGTGATGACGGACACACAATGACATCGGACGCCGGACCGTCCGCCGCGGACCGAACTGAGTCACCGCTCGTCAATCGCTGGACCGCGCTCGATCGCGGCTGGCAGGCGCTACTGCTCGGGTTGGGTATCGTCGCCGCTCACCTCGCGATCCAGTTCGCGGTTGGCTCGCTGTGATGCGATACGTCGTGACCTCCGCCGTCGCCGCGGCCCGGCCGTACGTACCCGGATTCGCGTTGCTCGTCGCCGGCGCGCTGCTCGCGAACGTCGTCGCCGGCGCGGTCGACGGGCTCCAACCGCTCGTCGTCGCCGTCGGCGTCGGTGCGATCGTGGGTAATACGGTCGGCACGCCGACGGTGGCCGAGCCAGGTGTGAGCGTCGACAAACTCTTTTTAGAGACCGGGATCGTCCTGCTCGGCGCGGCTGTCGTCATCGAGGAGTTCCTCGCGGCGGGCCCGACCGTCCTCGGCCTCGTCGTCGTCGCGGTCGCGGGCGGGCTCCTGCTCGCGGAGGCGATCGCCCGGGTGCTGTTCCGGCTCGACGGGGCGACGCCCTCGCTCCTGGCCGCGGGCGCGAGCATCTGTGGCGTCTCCGCGGTCGTGGCGATCGGTCGCGTGCTCGAGGCGCGGGGGTCTGCGATCACCTTCGCGGCCGCGACCGTCCTGCTCTTCGACGCCGTCACGCTCGTCGCGTTCCCGCTCGCCGGCGAGTGGCTCGACCTGACGAGCCGTCAGTTCGGCGTCTGGGCGGGCGTGAGCATGTTCTCGACTGGACCGGTGGCGGCCGCCGGCTTCGCGCACTCGCCGGAGGCGGGGCAGTGGGCGACCGTGACGAAGCTCGCGCGCAACTCCCTGCTCGGCCTCGTCGCGATCGCGTACTCGCTGACGTACGCGGCGCGCTCGGCCGCGGACCCCGACGTGCGACGGCTGTGGGCGGAGTTCCCGAAGTTCCTGCTCGGCTTCCTCGTGATCGCCGCGGTCGCCAACAGCGGGGTCCTCTCGCCGGCCGCGCTCGACTCTATCGGCCGCGTCTCGGACGCGCTGTTCACGCTGGCGTTCGTCGGCCTCGGTCTCTCGATCCGGCTGCGGGAGATGCGCGAGGTCGGTGGTGCGGCGGTCGGGGCCGTCTTGGTCCACTTACTCGTCGTGAGCGCGCTCGCACTCGTGGCCGTTCGGTGGCTGCTGTAGGCCGCGCTGTCGGCGGGTCGTCGCCGCGAGCAGTCCCGCCACCCCGGTTCAGTCTGTATAAGTAGCGAGCGCCCGCACTCTCGCCATGAGCACCATCGGCTTCATCGGTGGCAGCGGAATCTACGAGGCGCTGCCGCTCTCCGACGTGCGCGAGGTCGAGTACGACACGCCCTACGGCGAGCCGAGCGACGCGATCGCGATCGGCGAGTTCGCGGACACCGGTCGCGAGGTCGCGTTCCTCCCGCGACACGGCTCGGACCACGGCGTCTCCCCCACGGACCTGCCGTACCGCGCGAACATGTACGCCTTGAAGCGGGCCGGCGTCACCCACGTCTTCGCGTCGAACGCGGTGGGAAGCCTGAGAGAGGAACTAGAGCCCGGCACGCTCGTCGTCCCCGACCAGATCTACGACCGGACCAAGCGCCGCGATCTCTCGTTTTACGGCGACGGCGTCGTCGTCCACCAGCCCTTCGCGGACCCGTACAGCCCCGAACTGGTCGATCACCTGACCGCGGCCGCGGAATCGACCACACCCTCCGACACCGACGTGGTGAAGGGCGGTACCTACGTCTGCATCGAGGGGCCGCAGTACTCGACGCGCGCCGAATCGGAGTTCTACAGGAGTCAGGGGTGGGATCTGGTCGGCATGACCGCAGTCCCGGAGGCGAAGCTCGCACGCGAGGCGGAGATCGCGTACGCGACTATCGCGGGCGTCACCGACTACGACGTCTGGAAGGAGGACAGCGAGGTGACGCTCGCGGAGGTCCTCGAAAACGCCGAGAAGAACCAGACGGCGATCAAAGCCGCCGTCGAGGAGGCGGTCCGGACGCTTCCCGAAGACCACGACTGTGCCGCGCACACCGCCCTCGACGGAACCGTCAACACGCCGACCGAGGCGATCCCCGACGACACTCGCAAGCGCGTCGAGCCGCTGCTCGGTGAGTACTTGTAGTACAGTATCTCCGTCAGTGATCGACTTTGAAGAGTACTGTTTGGGTCATCTCTTCTCGCTCGCACCTGCAGTAGTTTCGGGGAATTCGAGGCGAATGCCTCGCCCCTCAGGGTGGGGATGAAGCCGATCGATCCTCTCGTGTACGTGCCTATTTGCCGAAGTTCATAAATAGTATGAATACGTAGTTTCAGGTGAAACGATGGCACGAATCACTGGCTCGTATCCAGACGACCTCGATCTCCTCATCGAAGGGGCCGTCGAGGCTGGGGTGTTTAGAGGGAAGAGCGATGCATTGCGAGAGTTCGTCCGTGAATACTTCGATGACCACGAAAACGAGCGTATCGCAGCCGCAGTCACCCTCTACGAACGCGAACGGATCACGCTCGGTGATGCCGCGAGACTCGCTGATGTCGACCGCTGGACGATGCGCGATCTCCTCCGCGAACACGGCGTCGAACTCCGCCTCGGACTCGTTGACGAAGACGACGCAACCTACGAGGTAGAGGCAGCGAGGGAACTCGAATTCGATGCTGAAGGGTCAGATGATACGACGTCTCAGTCGAAATGACAGGTGGCGACACTCCATCCAACCCAAGCGTCCTGAACACGACTGTCCTCTCAAATTTCGCGTACATTGACCAGCTGTGGGTAGTTGCAGGGCTCTCTGGAATCTGCGCAGTTCCAGTCGTTCAAGAGGAGCGTTGAGACCCATCGATACCTCCAGCGAGCACTCGATACACTCGAGGTCGAGATTCCTGTCGCGACGATTTCGGATACGATCGCAAATCGAGAGTCAGTCGTCAGGGATCATCTCGATCCCGGAGAGGCACAAGCGTTCGCCGTGGCGGACGCACACCACGGTCGATTGCTGACAGACGACGGTGATGCCCGGTCGTTTGCGAAAGACCAAGGCGTGACTGTTGTCGGATCGGTTGGTATCCTGTTGGCCGCGATCGATGCCGGACAGATAGAGGATTCGACAGCTGACGAGTGGTTGTCGATGTGGATTGATGATATCGGCTACTACGTTCCGTATCGAACCATCTCGGAGTATCGGTGAGTCCCCGCCGAGGATTCGAAACGTCTGACTAGCTCTGTGGAATTCTAGCTCCCTCGGCCACGAACAGACGACCACGCCGATCCAGTTCCGCAGCCACGCTCTGTTCCGCGAGCGCTAGGGTTATTCCGATGAGCTGCGTACAGTATCATGGTATGTCACAGCAAGGCGTTCAAGAGGAGCTGTACGTCGATCGGTACACGCTCGGGCTGGTCGGGCCCGATCAGGAGTGGGCCGGGACGGTCGCGGACGGGGGCACGGTCACGACGTACACGCCGCCGGGGTGTTGGGGGCCGATGGTGACGCCGTCGTTCCGCGGCGGACACGAAGTGACGCGACCGATCCGGGTCGAGGGCGCGTCGGTCGGCGACGCCGTCGCCATCCACATCCGCGACGTCGAGGTGACGAGCATGGCGACGAGCACGGGATCGATGGCGGAGCGCGAGGGGGCTTTCGAGGACGACCCGTTCGTCGACCACCGCTGTCCCGAGTGCGGGACGGCGTGGCCCGACTCGGTCGTCGAGGGCACCGGTGAGGACGCGATCCGCTGTGCCGAGTGCGGCGCGAACGCCTCCTCGTTCGGATTCGAGTACGGGTACACCGTCGCGTTCGACCACGAGAATGCCGTCGGGATCACCCTCGACAAAGACGGGGCACACGAGCTGGCGCTCGACGCCGCCGAGGTGATGGACATCCCCGAGAACGCCCGCCAGCATCCGATCCTGCTGTACGAGCCCGACGGGATGCCGGGCACGCTCGGTCGCCTCCGACCGTTCATCGGCAACATCGGCACGACGCCGTCGGTGACGATGCCGGACTCGCACAACGCGGGCGACTTCGGCCAGAGCCTGATCGGCGCGGACCACGACTACGGCGTCGAGACCGAGGCGGACTTAGAAAAGCGGACGGACGGCCACATGGACATCCCCGAGGTGCGCGCGGGCGCGACGCTGATCTGTCCGGTCGACGTCGACGGCGGTGGAGTGTACGTCGGAGATCTCCACGCGAATCAGGGCGACGGCGAACTCTCCTTGCACACCACGGACGTGAGCGGGACCGTCACGTTCGACGTCGAGGTGATCGAGGGACTGGAACTCGACGGCCCCGTCCTGCTGCCGAACGAGGAGGATCTCCCCTTCATCAGCAAGCCCTACAGCGACGAGGAGGTGGCGGCCGGCGACGACCTCGGCGCGCAACACGGCGTCGACGTGGAGTCGGAGATGGCCCCGATTCAGGTGGTCGGTTCGGGGGCGACCGTCAACGACGCGACGCAGAACGCCTTCGACCGCGCCGGCCAGTTGTTGGAGATGAGCGAAGGCGAGATCCGGGCGCGGTGTACGTTCACCGGCGGCGTCCAGATCGGTCGGCTGCCGGGCGTCATCCAACTCGACATGCTCGCCCCGCTCGACCTACTCGAAGATCGCGGGCTCGACGGCGTCGTCCGCGAGCAGTACGGGCTCTGAATACAGAGAGTATAGTCAGCACTTGCTACCGAGGAAACAGACTATTCAACGTCCGACAGCTAGAAAGCTGAAGCCGTTGACCTCACTCGTTTTCGAGCGCGTCGTAGATGTCTCGGTTCGCGTCTCGATCGCCCGCCGCGACTCGGCGGACTAGTTCCCGTCGGATATCTTCCATCACTTCGTCGAGCGGGGAGCTGGATTCCACTCTGTCCTCGGTCGCCATATCTCACCTGTCGTCCCGAGCGCCGTTAATCGTTCGGGTCCGACGAGTCACCGGTCAGTTCGTCCACCCCGAACCTGATGAGATCCTCACGCCATTCCTCGATTGCGCCGGGGAGGTCGATCGCCTTGGTATGTGAGCGAAGGTATTCGATGACTGCAGCTTCATCGACGGCGGCTTCGTCAGTACCGAATTGCTTGAGAATCGACCTGATCTCGTCGTCGTATTCGAAGCGGTATCCGTTGAGGTAGTAGAACACGACCGCCGTGTTGAGCGCAGTACGCTTGTTTGCGTCCACGAACGGGTGATTCGCAACCAGCAGTCGAAGCAGATGGTACACCTTCTCGTGAACCGTATCTGGTGCTGTCCCAAAGCGACCCGCTTCGATGTAGTGCAGAGCGAACTCGATATCGCCGGAGTTCTGGATTCCGGTATGTGTGTCAGAATACTCCGACACGATGTCATCATGGATGGTGCAGACATCGTCGACGGAGGGATACCAGAATGAGTCAGCCATTCGATTTGCTGTTGCGTCCGTGCCGGTGTAATCTTTGTTCTGTATGATCTCTCATCTGTGATCGCGATTCCGGCGCCTTCAGACACCGGAAGATGTCAATCTCCTCCGAGCGGGATCGTCAGCCGACCGTCGTCGCGCTCGACAGGTGTCCCGTAGGGCCGCGATCGCTCGGCGACGGTGTCGCGGACCCACGTCGCGACCTCGCCCTCGGCGAGTGTCGCCGCCTCGTCGACGATACGGATCGGGACGACCTCGATCTCGTGGAGGTCGCCGTCGCGCACGGTCAGTTCGAACAACGCGCTGCGTTTGTTGTGGACGCCCTCGCGGTCGATGTAATCGACGTAGTCGTCCACGAAGTCACCGGCGTCGTAGATGATCGGAGAGTCGTCGTACACCTCGACGCCCTGCAGCACGTGTGCGCTGTGGCCGTGGACGACGTCGACGCCGCGGTCGACGAGGAACCGGCCGAACCGCTCGTGGACGGCCCGCGGTTCGGTCTCCCAGTTCGGTCCCCAGTGCAGCGAGGCGACGACCAGATCCGGCTCCAGCGCGCCGATCCGGTCGAGGACGTCGTCGACGAGCGCGCGCGTCCCGGGTCGGCCCGGGTCGAGCGTCGCGTACGCCGTCCCGGGATCGTCGTCCGTCGCCCCGAACGCCGCGGACTGGTCCGTGAGGCCGAACGCCGCGACCCGAACGTCTCCCGCCTCGAACACCGCGGGTTCGAGCGCCGTCTCTCGGTTCGTTCCCGCGCCGGCGTGCGCGATGTCCGCGTCTGACAGGTGCGTTTTCGTGTCGCGCAGGGCCTGTTCGCGGTAGTCGAGAATGTGGTTGTTCGCGAGCGAGACGAACGACGCGCCGGCGGCCTCCAACGCGGGTACCGCGAACGCGGGCGGCGCGCGAAAGTAGTACGTCTTGTCCGGCCACCGCTCGCCCCGGTCGGAGACGCAACACTCCAGGTTGCCGACGAGTCCGTCGAGCGCCTCCAGTCGCGGGAGCGTCGACCCCCACACGCCCGTCGAATCGATATTCTCGCCGGCGACCCACCGATCGGTGACGCTCCGGCCCAGCATCAGGTCGCCGACGAACCCGATTCGGGTCTCGTCGCCGTCGGCGGTGTCGCCTCCGGTCTCGCCCGCCTCGCTGGCACCGGTCCCGCTCGATTCCGAGGGGGCGGCCGAACACCCCGCGAGTCCCGCGACACCGGCACCGCCCGCGGCAAGCAGGCTCCTACGCGTCTGCATCGACCGGCTGTTCTCCGCGCGCCGATTTGAACCCACCGGAGCGGTCGGGAACCGCGGCGTCACTCGTCGGCGGAGCCGCCGGCCACCTGCACCACCTGCTTACCAATGTTGTCGCCCGCGAAGAGCCCGAGGAAGGCATCTGGCGCGTTCTCCAAGCCGTCGACGACCGTCCCTCGAATATCGGTCAGCGGTGTTCGTCGATCCACTGACACCACGACTCGAAATCGTCGGCATCGCACTGACCGGCGATCGACCGGTACGTGTCCTGAGATATATGATCGCTGTCCGTCAGCGGGACGCTCACCACGCGGATCTCGTCTGTCTCTGGATGTTCGTATCGAAGTTTGACGTGACTCCCTTCACGGCCGACCGGTCGATATCGCATCGCTCGAAGCGCTTTCACAATCTCTCGACCGGCGAAGTTCGCATAGACCATCCGGGAGGGCTATTCCCACGGCGGTTCGCCGGCGTCGTCGATCTCGTCGGCGTCCACGCCAATTTCCTCGAGAAACGCCTCTTCGTCGTCGATCGGCTCTCCACCGCCCGCCTGGAGGGTCAACGCGTCCGCGAGCCGAGAGAGTGCAGCCGGCTTCGACGTGCCTGACGCGGCAACTCCCGACTCCGTATCCCGTGCCGTCACGAGATCCTCTTCGTACGTAAACACCACTCCGCCGCCGCGATCGTTCTCCGAAGTGGTTGCCATTACCTATACTGAGGCGTGGTATCGGTGAAAAGTGTTCTGTCGGCGATCACGTCTCACAGTGCTGGCCCGAACCTCGGACTCACTCGTCGCCGGAGTCGGCGGCCACCCGCACCACCTGCTTGCCGATGTTGTCGCCGGCGAAGAGCCCGAGGAAGGCGTCGGGCGCGTTTTCTAACCCCTCGACGACCGTCTCGCGATGCTCCAACTCGCCGGCGGCGACCCACTCGCCGAGCCGCTCGCTCGCCTCCTCGAACCGGGTCGCGAAGTCGCTCACGAGGAGTCCCTGGACTTTCGCGCGCGGCGCGATGATCTGTGGGAGCTTCCGCGGCCCCGTCGGCACCTCCTCGTCGTTGTAGTGGGATATCTGCCCGCAGACCGCGACGCGCGCGTCGAGGTTCAGTTGCGTGAAGACGGCGTCGGTGATCGGGCCGCCGACGTTGTCGAAGTAGACGTCGACGCCCTCGGGCGCGGCCGAGTCGAGCGCGTCGCGGTAGTCGTCCGTGGTTGTGTAGTTGATCGCGGCGTCGAAGCCCAACTCCTCGGTGAGCCAGTCGATCTTCTCGTCCGTGCCCGCGAACCCGACTACGCGACAGCCGTTACGTTTGGCGATCTGCCCGACGACGGAGCCGACCGCGCCCGCCGCGCCCGACACGACGACGGTGTCTCCGGGTTTGGGCTCGCCGACTTCGAGGAGCCCGAAGTACGCCGTCCGGCCGGGCATTCCGAGGACGCCGAGGTACGCTTCGAGGTCGGCGACCCTCGGATCGACCGGCGCGACATCGGCGGCGGCGAGCGTGGTGTAGTCGCTCCACGTCCCCTCGCCGGTGACGAGGTCGCCCGCGTCGTAGGCGTCGCTCTCGCTCTCGATCACTTCGGCGACGACGCCGCCACGGAGGGCGTCGCCGACGGCCCACGGTTCGGCGTACGACTCCGCGTCGCGCATCCGGCCGCGCATGTACGGGTCGACCGAGAGATACCGGGTGCGAACGAGGAGGTCACCGGGGTCGGGGGAGGGCACGTCCGTCTCGCGCAGTTCGAAACAGTCCAGGTCGGGTTCGCCGGATGGTCGCTCGGCGAGGACCCACTCGCGGTTGGTGGTCGTCACGGTTCGGGTTGGCCAGTGACGAGTAATAGCGTTTGGACACCAGCAGGGAGCGAGTCGTTTTCCGTCATCGGTCGGGATTGGACAGTTCAGCCGACACCAGTGTCGATATCGCTTCGGGACCGAACAGCGACCAGTCGTCGCCGAGTTCGGCTCGCAGTCCGTCAGTGAAGCCACTCCTCGAGAAGAGCGCGAACCGCTCGGAGCGGTCGGGTGTCCCCCAGCGAACGTGGTCGGCCGTCGCACGGAGCGAGTCGACGAGTGCGTGTCCAACAGGCTCTGCCGTCCACTTACACTCCGCGAGGAGGATCCGATCGTCGGCCGAATGGAGTCCGACGATGTCGATCTCGTCTTCTCCGTACCACCACCGACCGACCTCCGAATACGGATCGAGTACGCCGCTGCGAACCGCCTCCCAGACCGTCTCCCGACAGACTCGCTCGAAGGTTCGGGAGACGTGATCGGGGAGCGCCGGCTCGATCGTTCCCTCGTACACGACACCGGGCACCTCGTGAATACTGGAGCGGTTCGGCTCGACGAACCGGAACCAGAACCGCAAGAACTCGTCGGCGACGCCGTATCGCGATCGCTTGGACTGTTTGGCGGAGGCTGTCACGGGAACCTCTCGGTCGACGAGTCTGAGCCGACGGAGCGTCTGGAGGTACTTCGAGAGCGGCCCCGAGTCGATCCCCGTCGCGCCCGCGATCTCGTTGGGCGTCGTGTGGCCCGTCGCGATCGCTTCGAGGATGCTCAGGTACCGGGCGGGATTTCGGAGTTCGGTCCGCAGCAGAAACTCCGGCTCGTTGTACAACACCGCTGACGGCGTCAGAATCTGCTCTCGGACGTTCGTTGCAAGCGACTGCGTGTAGTCGAACTGCAGGAGATACATCGGTGTCCCGCCCGTGATCGCGTACGATCGAACTGTGTCCTCGAAGTCGTAGTCGATCACCTCGCGAGCCTCGGTGAACGAGAACGGTTCGAGATCGATCTGGCCCGTGCGGCGGCCGTACAGCGGGCTCTCGTGGCCCAAAACTGTCGACTCCATCGTGCTCACGCTGGAGCCACACAGAACCAGCATCGATTCGGTGTCCGATAGTTGCTCGTCGACGAACGACTGGAGATACGACGGAATCGAGTCGTTTCCTTCAACGAGATACGGGAACTCGTCGATCACGACGACGAGTCGCTCGTCAGTGAGTTTCTCCCCGAGATACGCGAAGGCGTCGTCCCACCCCTCGACGCGTGGCACACGGTCGTCGAAGTGAGCGGCGACCCGTTCTGTGAACTTCTCGCGCTGGCGCTCTTCCGCCTCCTGTGCCGCGAGGAAGTACACGTGCGGCCGGTCGGCACAGAACCGTTTCAGCAGTTCGGATTTCCCGACGCGGCGGCGGCCGTACACGACGTGGAACGCGTGACCCGGCGACTCGAAGGCGGATTCGAGCGCGTCGAGTTCGTCTACCCTATCGTGAAAGGTCATTATCTAAATAATCATTATCTAGATAATGACTTAGACATTGCGGTGAGTTGCTGTACACTAGCATCTGCCAACAGTTGGATCTCAATGCGCTCGTAGAGCAGTGATGGCGCTAGTTATCGATCGGACTGCCGAAGCGAAGATTTGGGTGGCTCTTTCTCGATCGCATCCAGGAACTCGTGACTTGGAAGAATTTGTGTTGGTCCGCCAGAAACAGTATCGATCTCGAAGATTCCGATCTCTTTCAGGTGTGTATTTCCTGAAACAAATAACCAACAAACAACTAACATCCACTGAAGATGTCGCCGACGAGCGGCGTTTCTGTTCGGTGTTGGACTTCTGCCCAACGCTTATGGCGTTGGGGGGTGTCCCAACACGTAAGGGATGCCCCCAGAGCCGTTCTTCCAATACACGCACGTCGAAGCCGGCCTCGTCGAGAACGTCGTGCTTCGGCCGACTGACGACACCGAGACGTACCCCTCGGGTTGGAAGTACACGCTCCATCTGGGCACCCTCGACGATCTCACGCTCGTCCGGTACGACAACTCCCACGAGGACACGAAGGGGCACGAGCATCACACCGCAGCCGGCGATCTCGACGGCGTCGGGTTCCCCGGAATAGAGGAGCTGCTCGTCGAGTTCTGGGCGAGCGCGGACGAGTACTGGGACGCTGTCGGCGGCGACCCGCCCCGGCCACACTGATCGAACACCCTCCGACCCACCCCATCCCAACCATGACCACACTCCACATCACCGTCGGCGACCGAGAACAGACCCGTCAGGACGCACTCCAGTTCGTCCAAGACGTCGAGGCCGACGATCTCGACGACCAGGACGGAAAAGCGACGCTCCAGTTCGGAACCTACGATGACTTCGTCGACAGTCTCACCCCGCTCCGCCTCGAACTCATCCGAGCGATCGCTGAGGAAGCTCCCGAAAGCATGCGCGAAGCGGCGCGGCTCGTCGAGCGAGACGTATCCGACGTCCACTCTGACCTGAAGCAGTTGGAAGTACTGGGTATCCTGACGCTTGAAGCGGGCGGCCCCAGCGGCGCGATACAACCGATCGTCCCATTCGACCGCATCGAAGTCCACATCGACTACCCGCTCATCGATAACGGCGATGCCGACAGCGCCCCCGCGAGTGCGTAGTCAGGTGGTCTCAAACTGAGAGGTTCTCAGCGATCATTTCGCAGTCTTCATCGACCGGCTGTTTCAGCGTAGGAGTTCGATTGTCAGTACTCGATCGTCGCCGAGTACCGGTCCAAGACGAGCACCAGCGTCGCGCCCGCGAGCGCGGCGAGCGCGAACCGCGGCGCGGCGGCCCGCCACGACTCGCCGCTCTCGGTCAGCCGGACCGACACCTCGACGACGGGGGCGCGCAGCGCGCCGACGACGAGGCTGACGAGGAAGGCGAGCGTCGCGGCGCGCGCGCGCTTCAGGGCGTAGCGCACGGCGTGTGCGACCGTAAAGAGGCCGACGACGCCGCCGGCGAGGAACGTCACAACAGGTGGCAGCGTCTCGACGAGCGCGTCGCTCCCGTTCCCGAGCGCGAGCGCGGCGAGTCCGTCGATCGCCCGGCTCACCGTCCCAGACATGTACTCGTACTGCCCGAGCACGACCAACAGGAGCGAGCCGGAGATCCCCGGGAGCACCATCGCGCTGACCGCGACCGCACCGGCGACGAACACGAGCGGGAGCGGGCTCCCGAGCGACGTCGCGGCCGCACCGGAAGCGAGGAAGGCGAGCGCAAATCCGGCGAGCGCGGCCGCCTTCCGCCGCGGCGTGTCGAGCGCGACGTCGCCGAGCAAGACGACTGCAGACGCCGCGATCAGCCCGAAGAAGAAGCCGTAGGTGGCGACCGGGCGCGTGGCGAGCAGGTAGTCGACGCCGCTCAACACGACCACAACCGCGGTGGCGATGCCGGCTCCGAGCACGAGCAGGAACCCGCCGTCGACCTCGCGGAACGCCGCGCGCGCGTCGGGGAGGTTCGCGGGGCGGACGCCCGCGAGCACGCGCCGGATCCGGTCCGGATCGACCGCGGTGACCGCCGCGATCAGCCGCTCGTAGATCCCGACGATCAGCGCGATGGTGCCGCCGGAGACGCCGGGGACCGCGTCGGCGCTGCCCATCGCGATCCCCTTCAGGTACAGCACGGCCCAGTCGCGACGGTCACTCATGTGCTACCACGGTCGTGTGGGGTGCAGGGTGCGACTCGTGCGAGACGAATTCGTACGACGAGATACTCATGCAGTACAGGCGGAAATGTCATAAAACGGGTGGACGGTACGGCGGGGCTCCGTGTTACGCGGCCACGAGCCCGGAGTCGGTGGGCGTGTCGACGGCGAGCGCGTCGCTCGCAGTCACCGCGCTCGTCGTGTTCGCGTCGTCGCCGGTGGTCTCGTCGCTCGATCCGTCCTCGGTGTCGCTGCCGCCGTCGCTACCGTCCTCGCTCCCGCCGAGCGTCGTCTCTTCGAGTTCGACGGTGGCGGCCGCGTCATCTGCGCCGACGACCTGCCCTTCGGTCACGTTCACCGTGCCGGTGAGCGCGCTGGGCGTGCCGTTGTCGATCGAGAGGCCGGTCGAGACCTGGTACGGACCCGTCGCGCGAACGCTCGTGTTCGTGTAACCGTTCTCGGGGCCGAACTCGTCGTAGCCCGTCGTCGAGTACGGCACCGTCAGCTCGAAGTTCCCGCTGTCGTCCGCGGTCGCGTACTGCGTGTACGTGAACGTCCGTCCGGAGGCCTTCTCCATCTGGACGGTCGCTTCGACCTCCTGGCCGGGCTCCGCGCCCGAGCCCTCGACCGTCGCGCCGGGGACGCGCTCGAACGTCTTCACCCAGTCGTCCTGGAACGCCCGCAGCGCGTTCTCGCCGAGCGCGCTCTGGAGGTCGACGCCGAGCTGCTGGAGGACGCTCACCTGCAGCGCCGAGGGCGACTGCCCCTGCGACTCCGTGGCGTGAACGAGCCGGTGGTGTTCGAGCGCCTCGACGCGCTCGGAGGGGACGCCGCCGATACCGCCGACCTGCGCGCTGCCGTCCTCTTCGACGAACGCGCGGGCCTCCTCCATGGTGTCGAACTGGCGAACGGTCGCGCTCGTGTTCTGCGGCGCGACGGAGACGTCGATCCGGTCGCCGCCCGCGGTCTGGGCCGCCTGCTGATCCCAGTCGACGACGACCGGCCGCGGCTCGACCGCGCTGCCGTGGTGTTCGTACAGGCGAATCATCTGGCTCTCGTGGTAGCGCTGGGTGTTCACCTGCATCAGCGTCTGGAACCCGCCCTGCTCCGTCTGCTGGTAGAGGACGCGGTTGAAGTCCTCCGTCGTCTCGTTGCCCTCGTAGAAGGTGACCGGGGCGTTGAACTTGGAGTTCGGCGACGCCATCTGTCGGTCGACCATCACGTAGCGGGTGTGTTCGCCCTCGGTGCTCTGGCTCGCGAGCACCTCGCGGGCCTCTTCCTCACTGGGGGCGAGCAGGTAGTTCGCCGCTTCGTCCGCGTTCTGCTGGAACGGGTTGGCGTTCGGAATGCGCTCTGCGCGCGTGGTGATCCAGTGGCCGTAGTCCCACCACGACTGCACGCCGTACGCCCCGTCGGGGTACTCGAAGTCGCCGTCCTCGGGGCGCTCGTAGGTGCCGTACAGCTCCATCGGGTTGTCCGCGCCCTCGAGTTCGCCCGGCGTGGGCGTCTCGTCGTTCATCCACTGGAGGCTGTCGTCCCACTCGACGACGCTGCCGGGCCCGGTGGAGTTGCCGGCGGTCCAGACCGGGGTCGCGACGCCGACGAGCGGCACGATCAGGATGGCGATCACCGCGAGCGCGGTCATCACCTGCCAGCCCTCGATATCGCGGAGCGCCGCGAGCGAGGTGAGGTCGATCGCGTCTAGCGTGATCTGCAGGAAGTACGCCGCGCCAACCGCGACGATGACGGCGAGATAGTAATTAAACCGGGTCTGGGTGAACGCGGCGCTCCCGATGAACGCCGCCCACACGACGAAGTAGAGTTCTTCGGCGTCGTACTCGACGAGGAACGTCGCGCCGACGAGCAGGGCGGCGGCGAGCGCGAGCCCGATCACCTGCCAGCTCACGCCGACGACGCCGCCGATGGTGTCGTAGAGTTGGGGGACTGCGTAGACGGAGCCGACGACCGCGAGCGCGGCCGGAATGTAGAGCGTGTGGTTGGTGTCCTCAGAGCGGTAGAGGGGACGCGCGATGATGTAGAGGACCGCCGCGAGCGCGAGGAAGAACGCGAGGCCGTACTGCGAGAGAACGAAGTCGGCGAAGGAGGCGTTTTGTAGTGGTGGTTGGCCTTCGCCGATGGTGCGGAAGGTTGCGCGGGCGCTGAAGCCGACGAAGTTGAGGAGGTTGCGGGTGAGCGTAGACCACAACGAGGGGAGTGCAAGCCAGACGACTCCTGCCGACGCAAGGATGAGTCCAGCAACGGCGGGCGGGTAAGTCGTAGTGTCGAGATCGCGTGACTCCCACTGGCGAGCGAGCCACGCGAGGAACACTGCGCCGACAGCGACGCCGAGCGGGAGGACGACTTGGAGGAGAGAATACTGACTGGCCGAGAACGAGAACGTGTCGAGCGGAATCAACTGCATTAGACCGGTGACGCCAAGTGCGAGTGAGCCAGCGAAGGCGATCGGCTCGGGACTCCGGCCGTGGAAGGTGTCGCTTACGAGCTTCACTGCGAGGTACACACCCGTGAATCCGACCATGAGAACGGCCGGGGGCCACGTCCAGAGGTAGAGACCGAGTGCGACACCCGCGGCGACCGCATACAGCGTGGGTCGCTTGAGAGCGATCCAATCTCGATCGACGAGGAGTTCCCAGACGGGTGCCTCGCGTTCGGCGACCGCGAAGGCGACGAGGAACGCGAGGACGGCGAGGCTCTGGAAGAGCACCTCGGCCGCGCTGTGGTCTGGGAAGCCGACGAGTGAGTAGCTGAAGAAGGTACCCGGGAGCAGCGCGAGGACGGCGACGCCGGCGATGGCAGCGAAGCGGTCGACGAACCGCCGCGCGATGAAGTAGGTCGGGATCGCGACGAGCGTGCCGGCGAGAGGAGCCATGATAAGCATGACTTCCTCAGGACTGCCCATGATCGGGCTGGCGATCCAGATACTGATCGCCATGATGTGGTCCCAGAGAGTACCGAACTGACCGACTTGACTTCCAATCGGGAAGCCCGTCCAGACATCGAACGGGAGCGTGTTCGGCCAATTTTCGAGAAGATAGTTTGTCTCGCGAAGGTGATACCACGGGTCGTTGCCGCGGAAGTACACCTCGCCGTTTTGGACGAAACTGCCGTACGATTGGAGGCGTGTCCACAGCATGAACGCGAGCGCCCCGACGAGGGCCGGGACGTGGTAGTAGGACTCGAAGTAATCGAGTATCGACATATCCTCCTGATCGGAGGTGCGATTTCCGCTCATTATGCACAATGACTGGTAAAATGCGCATAAGGCTTTTGACCTCCGTCTGGCGGTGTTCAGATAACGATTGAAAGATAAAATGGTTCTATTCCAATGTAATTCATGTCTGAAAACGACCGCGACAGTGGCTGCTTCGTTGATATCACTGTGATCTCTCTGGAACAAGACGCAACATCATGGTTATAATAAATATTAGTAGTCTGGTTTGTCAAACCCAAAGATAGTGTCGTGGTTATATCTGAGCAAAGCTGTTTGGAATTATAAACTGAACAATACAATTTCATGGAATTTGTGCGCTACACAGGAGGATGGACAGCGAGATCGACCCAACACTTGATGACTAGTTTGTGTGACGTTGGAACAGTGTGTGAGTAGTGAAATTCAAGGGTAGATCGTGCGTAATATTTTTATCATTTGACACTTTTTCGATGTTGATCAGCGAAAAATACGACTATCGCTGTAACGAACGCCACAAGTACGACCCACCGATCTGGTGTGACGTACCATCCGGGAGTTACCGGTCGAGGCAGGGGAAGCGGAAAGGCGTACATGTCTAATATCATCTTTCCATCAGCGTACCGTTGTGGCAGGTCCACTAGGATATGTGATATTGACCCGCTCAATAGCATAATAAATGCCTTCTGCTGTTCTAACGCGTCACGAAATAGAAGCGCTCCAATGCCGGATAGCAGGATAATTCCTCCCGCAGTATGAATTCCAAACCAGTCAAACTCTGATCCGATAAAATAGGATATTATGTCTGATGAGATAACTAAGTTCAAGCGACTCAGATCTGGAAGAATAGCACCGACCATTCCTACTGATATCCACTGACTATCGAGCCATTCGACATACCAACTAAGAATTCGAAACGTAGCGTAAGCGAGCAAAACGTGAGTGAGCCATTCAGCCATCGTTTCGACCTCGTGGTTGAAAACACCCAACACGCAAATTGATACGCCAGTGCTTGAAAAAGTATAGAATAGCGAAGAACGCTCCAAGAAGGGATATGCCGTACATATAATTATAGTCAGATGAGTCTTGATAATCAACGACCACTACTTCCGCATCTATGACAGTTGATTCGTCGCGGAGGTCTCCATATATTTGGATATAAGATCCCTTTTCAATATTGCCAAAGATACTGGTGTTATTTATCTGAACCGTTATATTCTGTCTGTATTCTGATTTCGACATCCCATTTGAGTTGATATCCACGACCCGATCATCCTCGAGTCGAATATACAAACTATTTTGATCCTCGTTAGTCGCTAGAACATCTGCGAATATTAACACTGTCTCACCTGTATTAGTGACTGGATCAGTAATGATTTCTGATTTCTCTGGGTATGATCTATAATCAACTGAAGCATATATGGAACCCAACGGGAATAGCAAAATGATTATAAACAAAATTATAAACAGACGCTGTCTTGAATGCATCAATCTATAATCCCGTTATAACGCAGCTACATATAGATTTTCGAATTGAAATCGTCTCTGTCACTGACTGCTCAGAGTAAATATTCTCATGTGTTAAACCAACCGAATCCACCAGATGTCGAAGGCTTGTAACGGCGTTTCGATGGTCTCTGGACTGACGCGAGTAATACTATTACTAAACAGCGGCCATCTTTTCTTTTTAGAGTATTTTCTTGATGTTGTCTTAGATCTATGAAGAAATACCAAAACAAATAACAGTCGTTCAGTTGCTAAACACTACGAGTCATAAGGTTCGTAGGTTTTCATAGATCGGTTGCAAGCTATTTCTGGCTCACTTTTCAGCCTTACATAGCCACGACCGTTGTGATTTGACTAAAGTTGACACGCTTCGGAAATCATTTATTAGCCCAAAGTAGATCATAGAGAGTGCTTGTATCGATACTCCTTTTTTTTGCCCTCCTCGTCGTTGCCCCATATGTCGTCTATCTGGTATGGTACGCTCTCATCCAACCGACTGATTGCCCGGCAAACAAATCTTTCAAAGCGGAGTCCGTGAGTGTAGTTCTGCCCACATACAACGAAGAGTCGATCGTGGTGTCGAAGCTCGAGGAGCTCGCCAACATTGAGTACCCCGTGGACCAGTTCGAAATCATCGTCGTTGATTCGAGTACGGACGACACTGCGGAAATAGCTCAAAAATTCGCAAATAAGCATGAATCACTCAGCATTCGAGTGATAACTGAGTCCGAACGCCGAGGGGTGGCAACTGCGGTAAATCTAGGTGTCGATGCTGCTGAGGGGGATGTGATATTTCGAACCGATTGTGATTCTCGGATCGACAATAAGACCATACAGCACGCAGTCGCGGCACTCCACGATTCCGATATCGGTGGTGTCATGGGTCAACAGACGAAAGTACTCGGCGAGAGTCAAGTCGAGACTGACTATCGGAATCTTCAGGCACGTAATCAGGCGTTGGAATCATACCTTGACTCAACGTTCATCGTCCATGGACCGTGCTTCGCATTCCGTCGTGAGGATTTCGAGCCGATCCACCCCAATTCATTGGCAGATGATACTGAACTCGGTGTGAATCTCCGTAGACAAGGCAAACGGGTTGTCCTTGATCCAGAAATGGAGTTTACTGAATCCGGCGTTTCCGATATACGTGGACGTCGGCAGCGAAAGGATCGTCGTGCAATGGGCCTTATTCAAATGCTCGTGCGTTCCCGAGACATGCTCGGTGGATACGGGTGGTACGGACGGGTCGTCCTTCCGTTCAACTGGTGGTTCATGATCATCGCTCCATGGCTCATGCTGGTACTCATTGTCGGGACTATTATGATGGGGTTCTCTTGGCTCGGAGTGGGTGGTGTAAGCACGCTCATCGCGCTTGCGGGGTTCGTTTTTATGGGTCAGCGTGATGCGCTCGGTCCAACACAGCCGCTATATGCAGTGTTCGACTCAAACATTTCGCTCGTTATCGCCTCGTTACGCTTGCTACGCGGTGAGGAAGACGGAACCTGGGAAGTTGATACCGAATCCCGAAAAGCGTTCGAGGAGTAGTTATGTGCCGGAAATCCGGCGTGCGATCCATCTTAGATATTCCTTATAATATCCGATCCCGCGGGTCGCAGTCATTCCGAGCGCGAGCATAGTAAACAGTATTCGCTCGAATCCTCTCGAGCTCTCGTGGTTTGGCTGTTCTGTGTCCGGAGTTCGGATCTGATCTCCATGAATTCCGCTCGGTCTTGGGGGAATCCCGACGCGACCATATCGATCGGGATAATACTGCTGGAGTTGGCAGTGTCCGCCGCCGATCCGAAGGCTGCGCTTTGCAAGTGCGCGGAGCGAGTTACGCGCCGGATGGTGGACGACGATCTCGGGTGCGTAGTGGAGTTCGTAACCCGTATCGTGGACGCGGTTACCGAACTCCTTGTCGCCGCCCGAAATAAGCCGTTCGTCGAAGGTGCCGACATCCTCGAGTAGTTCTCGAGTGACAAAGAGGCAGCTGGTCGGAGCGTAGTGATGGCGCTCAAGGAAGTCCGCAATTGGGAACCCCGTACTGGTATTGTAACGTCCTGCAAGCGTAGGGTTATCTGGTTCGACGAGGTGAACATTCGGCGCGAGATAGTGGGCATCCCGCTCGTCGATCGTCTCTAGGGCGGTTTCGAGCCACCCATCGGTGACCGTTTGATCGGCGTCGAGGAAGCAGATGAGGTCACTCGTGGCGTGTTCGATACCAGTGTTTCGGGCTGCGTAGGAGGACTGGATCTCTCGTTCAACCACGAGTAAGACATGATCGTGTTTCTCTGCGTATTCGGCGGCAGTCTCAGGAGTCCGATCAGTGGAGTCATTGTCAACTAGGATGATCTCCGCGGTCGAGTCGGTGTGGGCGATCAGAGAATCAACTGTTTGTCTCACCCCCTCAGGGTCGTTGTAGACTGGAATAATAATCGAGATCGACGGCTGTGACATTGAGATATCACTGTTGAAGCGAATTACTGATAAAAAGACCGTGATTGACCGGCTCCTGAGCCCGAACACCCCGGCGACGCTGTCAGGTCGATCGCAAATATGGAGCGATGTCGGGATGATCACGGTGTTCGTGTGTCCCATTATTCAGCGCGGCCTCACGCTTCGGTAACCATTCCGCATGTCGGACAAGTACCACAGCCGGAATCGTAGACAAACCCAGCAGCTTCGCCAGACAAAGCCGATGGCGACCATCGACAAAGAGGAGTTCGCCATCTCGACCCACATCAACCGTAATCTCATCTGTGAGCCGATCTAGTAGCCCGACTCGGTTGTCGAACCGAATACCTGTCTCCCGACGGAGTTCTTGCTGTGTCTTATATTGTGTCTGTTGGAGCATCTGATACAGGTCATCATACCGTTCCAATTCTTCGCGAAGCGTCTCGGCGGATTCCGTATTCATATCGACTTTCGTGAGATCTCCAGACAACAGTTTGGCGAACAGTTCAGTCTCTTCCCACGGCTGGTCCCGTCTATATCGGTCGACGAACGAACGGTAGATAACCGTGTCCTCGATCAGTTGTGTTGGCTGAGTATCCCACTCTCCTTCCATCACCGTCCCGAGGTCCTGATACCGGTAGCCAGCAGCATCCGTCCGACCAGTAAACCGGATGATTTGATCCGGATTTACCGAGAGGACCCTAATAGGATCGAGAGGGGTATCGTGGCCGATCTGTTCACGAAGTTTCCACCGATAGTAGACAGGCGCGTATCGCCAGTAGACTCGTTTAACCCCCGGAATTCGGGCAAGTCCATACTCGATAGCCCGCTTCGAGCGACGACCGAGTTCCCGAATTTGGCGTCTCATTGATTTCTACAGGACACTGTCGTATATCGAACGTAATTATTAGGTAGATTGAATAGCGAGTTTTCAAAAATCATATGCCGGGAACACTCTCAACCATCAACTGGATCGATTCGCTAGAGGTATTAATCGACCGGTACGATCTCTCGGCAGAGGAGTTCTGTCTCGTTGGCAGTGCATCGCTGGCTGCAGTCGATCTGCGTGAAAATGGCGACTTGGATGTCTGTTTTGCACCATCTATCCGAGAAAGCATAGATGTCACGGAGTTTGAGGGGATCGAAACGGCTCCAAACAAGTACGAACACATTGGCATCTCTGACGAAGAGATTCTCTCGGACGACCGATATCACGATGTCGTAGGGGGCTTCAAGATCATCCGTCCGGAGATCGAGTACTCCCACAAAAAAATCCGGCAGTGGGAGAAAGATATTGAAGATATCGAACTCCTCGAAGCATATAAATCCCAAACTGATAGTTGGGATCAGACATTGGAAGTCGACGACTATACAGTTGATCTCAGTCATCTCGTTCACCGCGGGGTGCACTCACTCCAAGAAGATGGTCTGCTGACGACACTCGGCCATGGAATCACATACCTTCGCTGGCATGGATCACTGCCACGAGGAAGGTCAGATTACAGCGGCCAGCCGACGACTCTTCCCGGAAAAGCAGTCCGGTCACTTCGAGAAGACGGTATTCGAACGACTCTCAGCCGTGGGGTTCGGCTCGTCAGACTCACAGAGCCAACTGGTCTCTTGGACCGGTACAGTGGGTTTCGTCGGAAAGTAAAACTCGGCACCCTCGTTGATCGAGAACTAGAACTTCGATATCCCACAGCAAAGCTCTTTGAAAAACAGTACGATGGTGAGACGTTCACTCGGATGGATATCGTCGTTCGACTGCTTGCTGTCGAAACACTGCGCGCAGGTGACGAGATTCCGGCAGTCGTCTCCAAGTTCGCAGAGAAAACCGGAACTACACTGCGTGCAGACATCGAACAGTATCTTGAGACATGGGGCAATGAACCAGTTACAATCGGCTACGATTCATCGATTCTTGATGCAAACGCACTCGCATGTGCGTTCGCCCGGACGCCAGAATCGGTACCGGTGAGAATTCAGTCGGGCACCACACAAGGAGCGTGCTCCCGTGAGTGGTTCAACTCGGTTGGTTTTTCGCATGAACACCGCCAGCAGATCGAGACGCGGTTCGCCGAACTACTGTACCAGTCTAACGCGATGTTCCCGTTCATGCTGTGGCCGCCAGCCCAGCAGTACCGAGAGGAGATCCTCTCACAACTCCAAGCAGAGAAACGTGTTCATTTCACAACCACACTCGAGTTGAGCGAGGAGGCCTTCGAATCGTTTATTTGGGCACTGTACGAATCACAAGACGATCTCGACCCCAAACACATCCAGACGAAACTCGACTGTATGGCCCCTTACGAGAAGGTCATCACCATCGGTGGGGTGGAAGTACCCAATCCCCGGATCAGAGAGGGGTTCTCCAACGAGATGATTAAAATGAAAGAGCGCGTGCGGGAGAAGTTCACACCTCGGCTCGATCCTGACTCTCCAGAGGCGAACCTACTGATCCACGCGGCTGATAACTACGATCACAACCGTGAAACGTGGGAGATCGTCCGACAGTACACCGAAACGGACCTGCGTGATATGATACGGAACCGGGACTGAATCCGCTTCGGGCGGTACGTCTCGGGTGTCAGTGTTACTCTGTCAACTCGGCAACAGCGATTCCAGATTCGCCACCGACGACATAAAACAGGTATTTGGTACCGTCATCAACGAACACATTGGGGTCTCGAAGCTCCTGCCTGCGCTCCCATGGGTTCCGTTGGTTCGACAGTTCGGGATCGATATCGACGCCCTCGTACGTCGTCTCTGGACAGATAACCGTCGTCGTCTCCCCGATCTCCCATTCGCCGACAGTCGGAGCCAGCGCAATACGTGTTCGCAGAATACACTCCGGGCTCTCGGTCGTTCGAGAGTAGTAGACTTCCAATTCGTCACCCGAGACGTGAACACCGAAATGGCGATGACCACTAAACAAATCCCGACAGCGCCTAAACGGCGTGTCTGGTCCACTGGATTCGTACACGTAGCCGTCCCGAGCCATTGCAAAGTAGCGATCGTCATACTTGAACACCGCGAACCATGAGGGACCGAGAATCGGTGAATCAGCCGAAAACGACAGACCGTCAGTCGAAATCGCTTGTCTCGTCTCTTGAACAGCAGGTGGAATCAGCCGACTCCCACGAAGACATCGTTTATACGGTGCGTTCTCGACGAGCGAAGAGAGAACCGACGTATCAGTCTGTATCGATTGGCTAGTGGATTCTGTCGCTTCCTGTTGCTGAGATCGCTTGGCAGCGCGTTTGGTTTCCACAGTGTTGACAAGATATCGGCCGGTCTCGAAGAGGACGCGGTGGGGAAGCGAGCGTGCTCGGTAGTTATAATGGTCCCGCCGATAGTCAGTGTTCTGTCTGTCAGTCGCAATGAGGTCTCTAATTCGTGTTTCGCCATGGTAGTAGAGCCGAATCAGTTCGTTATCATCGTCGACGTGGACGTTCGGTGAGGCTATGTGGCCGACGAAGGGTGTCTCTTCAAGTCGAAGTGTCCCTGGCGAATAGAGTTTCCACGGTCCCGTGACCGAATTCGCATATGCAAGCCGAATATATTTGCCATTTTTATGTGAAAAGTAACAATAGTATTCCCCGAGTGGATCATCGATCCACGATGGGGCCTCAATGACAGAAGGATAATTGACGATGTCACCGATGTCCTCGGAAGTTTCAATGATCGGATTGGTATCGAAGCGTGTAACCTGCATGGATATCTCGAAAGTGATTATTATTTGCGTCGCAGTCGAATCGGAATCCGGTTGTCGGGTGTGATGTCAACCATCTCTTTGACCGATTGTGGTACGTACCGTCCAAGTTGTCGGAGAAGTGCAACCGACCGCCGTCGCTTCGTGGTGGGCGCCGAGGGTCTCGACTGCTGAACGGCGTCCATATCTATGTCAGCGGCCTCAACATCAGCAGCGAGCGAGGCGTATTCTTCGACGAACCCGTGTGGGAGATGATATTCCCAGCCGTCCACGTAACCCAGATACTGGTTATCGACACAAACGTATTTTTCCGCGTCTGGATAGATAGACCGAAGCAGCCGGAGAATTTGATGCTTATGTAGATCGCCGCCTTTCAGATATTCGGCTGCGGCCGTGGTGACATCTGGATCCGGCGGTTGGTTGTCGCTTTCAACCTCCAGTTGGGTTTCCATATGTTTGTATCTCCTGTCGTTAACGTGAGCTACGGGGCTACCCCAGCGCTCAGTGTAGGCATCAACGAGTTCCTGTTTCCCGGGAATGACGGCCTCGCGCTTCAAATCTTGATTTCCGTGCGCCCAGACAACGTGATCAGTTTCGTGGGCGAGATACTGAATCCAGTCGAGCGGCACTACAGACTGAGACGAGTCGATCGGGTTGACGTCGACCGTGCTATCGCGATCAAAGCTGAAGACGATCATCGAATATTCTGACTACCGATAGGCGTTTCGTTGTTATAAGGTTCTGGAACAGACAGCTGATCTGATTGCTCAGCGTTCTAGGTGACCAAATAGTAAGGATCGTCGGCAAGTTTCGGTTCGAGCGCCTCACGAATATCGCGAGCTTTGAATGAGTAGATCGTGAGTCCGCCTGTCGAATGGTCGGTTACCGCGTTTGTTGACTCGAGGTAGCGTCTGATCTTCGACCAGTTCGGAAACGTCTCCAACCAGTAGTCGTATTCGTAGCCGTAGTTCGATTGGGTAATCTCCTCGTAGTCGTCGACGTCGTAGTAGACGACACCATCGTGTTCAGGCGTGGTGACATAGGGGAGATCAAGCGCGACTTCGAGATAATGGAGCTGTGTGGCCAGGAAATCGTCAGTACCGATGTTGAGGTACAGCACGTTATCTTCCTCAAGCTGCTGCCAGCATCCTGATGGACCGAAGCTATCGTGGTGGTCACAATTGTCGAACCGGTAATTCCCGTCAACGAGTATCGAATGAATGGCGTCGTTAGTCCGATACTCGGCATCCGCCCCAAACAGTTTCGAAAACATCCCGTACTCTGGTTTGGAGAACTGCTTGTGGTAGACGCCACAGCTTCGAAACGATGGCGTAAACCCAGGAGCTAACACGCTCTCGAAGTTGTCAATAAGTGTGTCGTAGAGAAACGTGTAGGGGTTGCCGTCGACAGCCGCATTCACATCACTCAGCCCGACGTGAACGAACACGGTGTCAGCATCAAACGACGACAGTAGCTCATCGAAGGCCATCTCGTCAAGTGGCTTGACAGCGCCGGTGATGTCGACCGGGAGTCTGTCTACCACCGTCCGGACGGTGCTTCGAACGCGCCACTGAAAGATCCGAGCCCTAGTACTGCGGTTAATAAGTACCCATATTCAACTGCAAATATTATACTTTGTGCTCGCGGAGCTTGATAACAGAGCGTCGTGGGCGCCGGGGCGAGAACAGACGGCAGAACTATAGACAACAAGACAGTCAAAGACGAAACGATTTATCCAGCTGCTGGTTCGAGATATATATAATGAACACTGTCGCCGCCAACTTCGAGTCATTCGAACTCGATCACTCCCTTTTTGATATTCGAATAGACGGTGTTCCGGTCTGGGAGCGGCTTCGGCTTCCAGTTTTTAAACAGATCAAACAACAAAATGGTAGGGGGGTCGCCCATGGTGACAACACCACGGCGTGGCGGCAGTATAGCAAAGGAGCTGGACTGTTCCTCAGAAACCTCGTTCGGAATAATCCGTATTTCGCCGGCGAACATGATATTCTCTATCTCGGCACGCGACGACGTAAACAGCGCGAGGACGGCTACTGGTGGGACCTCTACTGTGATCCGGTCCACGAAGCCTGTGACTACGACTACGTCCATTTCGAAGAGCCGTACTTTCTGACTCACCGGAGACCGGCCCGAACCAAGAACCTCCGTTATCTCGATTTAATAACTGTTGGTAGAGAACTGCAGCAGCTACTCGGGTTCAACGAACCAACTATTCCAGCGCCCGAACGTCAGCAACTAGAAACTGCCCATGACGAGATTCGAGAGCGGTTCGATGCGAGTATCAACCTCCTCTCGATGGCACACGCGGAGTTGTACGACCGGCGGACGACACTCCCGTTCTACCGACGACTTATTGACCAAGTTGACCCTGAACTGGTGGTCATTATCGCCAGCTACGGTCGAGAAACATTTATTGAAGTCTGCCAACAGCAGGACGTACCAGTCGTTGAACTCCAGCACGGCGTCATTTATCCGAATCACTTCGGCTACGCCTATCCTAGTCCACGGACCAAAGAGACATTTCCGGATTACCTGCTCACATTCGGCGAATTTTGGACGGACGCAGCCGAATTTCCCATACCGAAGGAGCGTGTTATCCCAGTCGGTTATCCGTATCTCGAACAGGCGGCCCACACCTACGACGATGTCGAGACCACCGATCGTCTCCTGTTTATTTCACAGGGTACAATCGGAAAACAGCTCTCGAAGTTCGCAGTTGCCGTCAATCAACACCCGGAGATTAGCTCTGAAGTCGTCTACAAACTCCATCCCGGGGAGTACGATCGGTGGCGCAGCGAGTATCCATGGCTCGTCGACACGGATATCGAGGTGATCGATACGTCGGAGCCGGCACTATATCGTCTGTTTGCCGAGGCCAGCGGTCAAATTGGGGTATATTCAACGGCACTCTACGAGGGGTTACAGTTCGGGCTAGAGACCTATCTCTACGACTGTGAGGAAGGTGAGACGCTTCAACGGCTGCTTGACGATGGGGTAGCGACGCTTGTCTCATCAGTTGACCAACTTGTATCAGCGCTAGACAATGATTCCAAGGAATTTGACCGTGAGCAGTATTTCGCCACCGACGCAACGAGTCGTATCTGTGAAACGCTCGGAGAGATACGGACAGACAGTCTGGAATAGGTGTCACGGACGAGAACAACGTCTTCAATAGGCCGTCACCACCAAATACTGCTATGCGATCTGCGCTTGTCACTGGTGCTGCCGGATTTATCGGGTCTCATTTGGTCGACACTCTTCTCGATGAGGGGTGGAAGGTCACGGGATTGGATGATTTCTCCACGGGAACACGGTCAAATCTGTCGAGTGCTGGCGAGTCTTTTGAGCTGGTTGAGGGTGATCTGCGGGATGAGGCCGCACTAGAAACAGCCATCGAAGGCGTGGACGTGGTGTTTCATCATGCGGCGGCCATCTCGGTGCCAGAAAGTATCGAACACCCGGCACGGACAACCGATGTCAACTGTACAGGGACGGCAAAACTGCTTGAAGCTGCCCGTGACGAAGGTGTCTGTCGGGTGATACTCGCCTCGTCAGCCGCCGTCTATGGTTCTGATAATGAGGTCCCAGTTTCAGAGGAGGCGCCGACAGCACCAGAGTCGCCGTATGCGCTCTCGAAACGGTACACCGAACAGCTCGCCTTGCAGTATGCCGAGCAATACGAACTCGATGCCATTGCGCTCCGCTATTTCAACGTCTTCGGTCCCCGACAAAATCCTGAGGGGGAGTATGCAGCAGTTATTCCCCAGTTTATCCAGTTGATGATCGACGGCCAGCAGCCAGTGATCTACGGCGACGGCGAACAGTCACGGGATTTTGTCTATGTCGACGATGTCATGGCGGCCAACCTCGCGGCAGCGACCGCCGACTGTGCTGGCGAAATCTTCAATATCGCTGGGGGCAGCCGAATCACAATCAACGAACTCGTCAAGACGATAAACGAGGTGCTTGGCACTGCTCTCCATCCGAAACACGACGATCCACGGCCGGGTGACGTGCGCCACTCGCAGGCTTCAATCTCGAAAGCCGAGTCGATGCTCGGCTACAGTCCCACTGTCGACCTTGAAACGGGACTTCGTGAAACTGCAGCCCAGTTCGACGAGTAATTAGAATCGACTGACTTCTCAGAGAACGAACCACAGTAGAGTTTAGAGAATCGCTTTATTCTTTGTATCCGAGGTTTTTCAGCCTCTCTTCGATATCCGCTTGACTCACAGTCGCTGAAGTAACTGGTTCTTCTTCGGTTATTACTGGTCGCGAACCGTTGTCAATAACCATTCGTCTTTAGTTAAGACTCACACCTCGGTTGTGTAGCGGTAGCGAGCGTCTCTTGTAAGATCGGTCGTTGCTTGTGGATCTTCTGTGCGTCCTCGATCAGCCGCTCCAACAGCGGCGGTGGCGAATAACCGAGGTGCTCACCGAGTTCGTGGAGGATGAGCTGGGCGTGCGACCGGAAGGTCGCCGCCCAGCGTTCCGGTGGAAACACGAGCTCATCATCCGCCTGCTCGGTGACCAGATCCAACAGATCACGGCTCACAAGCAGTGACAGCAACGCTGCGTACAGCAAGATCTTCACCACGTGCTCGTTGCTCGTGTCGAACTCGTCCAGGTCGTACTGCGTCTTCAACTCACGGAACAGCAACTCCACTTCCCACCGACACCGGTAGATCTGCGCTAAATCCGCCGGAAAGAACTCCTCTCGCGACAGATTTGTCACGTATAGATGGTAGTCGTCGGCGTCCTCGTCGCGGACGCCGACGACGCGGAACCGCTTCGTATCCAGCGACCGCGTCCCGTTGTACGGCCCGCGCTTGAACTCGACTTCGACTTCCACATCGATGTACGTCCGGTCGAGATCGTCGAGCACATCACGGAGTTGCTTGCCCTCCAAGGGAATGGCGCGGCCGCGCCATTCCCGTAATTCATCCGTAATCACCGGATTCGCGTTCTGTTTCAGCCGGCTCACGAAGGAGCCGCCGTTCTCGTCGATCCGCGCAAACCGTCGGTACTTGAAGTACGCGAGGTCGAACAATACGAGGCGGTTCTCAAGCCACGACCCTGTCTTGAACAGCGTGCTGTCGTGTGCTTTCTCGTCGGTAACGTCGATCCGTTCAATCGTCTGTTCAGTGGCATTGTGGAGCAGGTGGAGCTTCGCTCCAGCCTGCTCCTCGTGGCGGGCTTCGAACTGATCAGCGAGAAACTCGTGTAACCGCAACACCGTTCCATCAGCGATCATTACATCACTGAATCGGTCGATGTCAACGTCAACAGTGTCGGGAACAGCGACCTCGTCGAGACCGTGCTCGACGAGGTCGCGGAAGTACTCCGCGAGCGTCGGCGTCAACCGCTGATAGAACCCACCCGGTGAGATCGGCTCGTCAGCTGTGGAGTTGTAGCTGCGTCGAAACCCTGCGAGTGTTCGGCGTTCGCCTGCGGCGAAGCCGAACACGAATGCCCAGACGAAGACGGGAATCTGGAGCTTGCGGTCGCGTTCGACCACGCCGAGTTCCTCGGCGTGCTCTTCGAGGAATTCGGAGGGAAACAGTGTAGTGAGCCGACGCATAATCCGTGATGAGGAGGTTTCGTTGTGCACACTCGACACCTCCTCATTCCTTCCGAAAAGTAGCCTCGATAAGCCGCCACTGTCACGCGGTTCGTCTCCTAACTAAAGACGGATGTTGTCAATAACTAACCATGGAACGATCCGGAGTTCCTCTGTATATTTGTATTTGAAATGTCCAGCTAACCCGTTTTCCCCGAGATGTTCGCCGTGATCTGAGGTTATGACGACTTTTCCGTCGATCTCTTTGAGTAGTTCTTCGACGTGTTCCAGTACGATTTCTAGATTTTCAATATAGATCTGTCGAAGTTCCGATTCACTGATGTATCCCTCTCTAAACCCCCCATCTAGCCCACTGACCACATTTGCCTCGTCAGTATCGTATTTCTCTATTTTTTTCGGATCTCGAGACCTAACAACAAGCCCCTCGTCTTCGACGCGACGACGGAGTTCGTCCGCCTTGCTCCCTAAATACGGCATATGGGGCTGCATGAAATGAACGATCATGCGTTTGTTGGGATATTTGATGTTAGCATGCCTTGTTTTGCCGCCTAGTGACGACGGTCTGGGACGCTCTTACTGTAATATTCCGCCAGATTAACCCGGAAATGGACGCCGTCTGGCGATATGGCATCGCTCAGACGGCTTGCTTGGATGTGTCGAGACCTTGCCAAACAGCATGTTGATGATCCGGACGTACCCGCCGCGCCGGACGGCGCGGACGGGTACGCCGAGTGGGTGCAGATCGCGTTGATCCTGTACCGCGTCGAACTGGAGAAGAGTCTCCGTGAGACCGAAGACTACCTCAACGAAATGCCCGGCGTCCTCGCCGTGTTTGATCTTGACGACGCACCGCACTACAGCTCGTTTTGTCGGTGGGAAAAGGAGTACCGAATGCGTGAACTCCGCCGCCTGCTCCGCGCTTCGGCGGAGCAGGCGGGCTGGAGTGGTGAAGCCGCAATTGACGCAAGCGGCTTTCAACGCGATCAAACCAGCTACCACTACCGCGACCGCGCAGACTTCTCGTTTCAGTCGATGAAGACGACGATTTTGATCGACGTGAATTCGCTAGCGATCAAGGACGTTCATTTCACGACGCAGAAGGCATGGGACGGTCATATTGGGATGCAGGTCTTCCGCCGGAACGCGGAAGACCTGCGCGTGTTATCTGCCGACGCAAACTACTCATGGAGCGATCTCCGTGAGGAGTGTCGCTCCAACTCAACGCGACCACTGATCAAGCACAGAGAGCAAACACCGCTACAGAAGGCTCACAACGCCCGGATGAATGAGGATTACAACCAGCGCTGGATGAGTGAAACGGGCTTCTCGCAGTTGAAGGAAGACGACGGCGAGAAGCTACGCTCCCGGAGCTGGCACGGCCAGTTCCGGGAGCTCACGCGGAAGTGCATCATCCATAACCTAACGCAGGCGGCGAGTTAGGGCTCGCCGCCTGCTCCCCCTTCTCCGGACATATTTGGGAGAGGCATCGCCATCGTCATCTGATCAAGGGAGTAAGATGGCATAGTTTTGACTCTTCGAGCAACACCGTCAGCGGCAGCTACTACATCTTCTGAGTGTAAGAACCGTGCTTTAACGCCGTGAAACCGTGAGTTACCGACCCTACCCCGACGCTGTCTTGCGTTCAACAAGGCAGGATATCTTCTGGTCGCGCGTCCACGTCGCAGAGACGAGCTGTCTCGGACTGTGTAGCGCCGAGGGAACGGCAATCGTGATTCATCCACGCAATCGGTGGTATTCGGATGTGAGCCCCACGGAGGTGCCGAAACTACTCGAAGACGAGTTCGGCGTCGACGGCTCACGGCTGGGCGTCGAGATAGACGATGAGCACGAGAGCAACGACGAAAAGACGGCCGAACCCTGACCTACGCCTCGCAAGCTTTCTCCGTATGTTGTGGTCAAATCGAGAACGATAATCGACGATATTTCTACACTTTCGACAGGGGTCGTTGCTCCTTCTACCCGAGATTTATAACTTAGTAGTACTACTATGTAATACGTGGCACGAACCCAACTTCAGCACGCCAAGTCCGGAAAGATAACCGCTGCCATGCGACGCGTGGCAGAACGGGAAAATCGGAAGCCAGAGTTCGTCCGTAAGCAGGTTGCGGACGGCCAGGCAGTGATTCCGAATAACAACGCTCACGAGTCACTCGACCCGATGATCATCGGGAAAGAGTTCTCCACGAAAGTCAACGCCAACATCGGGAACAGCGACACGACCAGCACCCTTCAGGGGGAGCTTCAGAAGCTCCACACAGCAGTCCACTACGGTGCCGACACGGTGATGGATCTCTCGACGGGCGACGACCTCGACGAGATTCGTGAAGCCAACGTCGAACATTCACCCGTTCCCATCGGAACGGTCCCGATTTACGAGGCCATCAAGCAGGCCGAAAGTCCTGCCGATATCACGCACGAACTCCTTCTCGACATTATCGAAAAGCAGGCTGAACAGGGGGTCGACTACATGACCATCCACGCGGGTGTACTCATGGAGCACCTGCCGCTGACGGATGGTCGCAAGACGGGTATCGTCTCGCGAGGAGGGTCTATCTTGGCCCAGTGGATCGAAGAAAATGGGATGCAGAACCCACTGTACACGAAGTTCGAGGAAATCTGTGACATCTTCGCCGAGCACGACGTGACGTTTTCGCTCGGCGACGGGTTCCGCCCTGGCTGTCTAGCCGACGCCAGCGACGAAGCGCAGTTCGCCGAACTCGAAACACTCGGGGAACTTACGCGGACCGCGTGGGAGCACGGTGTGCAGGTGATGGTCGAAGGACCTGGGCACGTTCCGATGGACGAAATCGAGGACAACGTCGAGCGGCAGCAGGAAGTCTGTGACGGCGCACCGTTCTATGTGCTCGGCCCACTCGTCACGGACGTTGCGCCGGGATACGACCACATCACCAGCGCAATCGGCGCGACGGAAGCCGCCCGTGCGGGTGCAGCGATGCTCTGTTACGTCACGCCCAAAGAGCACCTCGGTCTGCCGGACAAAGACGACGTTCGTGACGGCCTCGCAGCGTATCGAATCGCGGCGCACGCGGCGGACGTCGCGACTGGTCTCCCCGGCGCGCGGGACTGGGACGATGCGCTCTCTGAGGCGCGGTACGAGTTCGACTGGCGCCGTCAGTTCGAACTCGCTCTCGACTCGGAACGAGCACAAGCATATCACGACCAGACGTTGCCGGGTGACAACTACAAGGACGCACGGTTCTGCTCGATGTGTGGCGTCGAGTTCTGCTCGATGCGTATCGACCAGGACGCCCGTAACGCAGATGGCGAGATGTCCGCAATCGACGACGAAACGGACTTGTCCGTCTCGGTCGCTGCCGACGTGAACCTCCCGCCGGTAGGGACACACGACACCAGTCGCATTCCCGAAAAAATCGAAATTGATGGGGTCACGTTCACACCGGAGTCGCACGCGGACGACTGATTCCGGTCGCCGGGCCGTGGAGCAACCGGTTTGGCGGCCCGGGCCGCTACGCTATCCGGCGTCCCCGATCAGCGACTCCGAAAGGAGTTCCGCCGTACCACTGACAACGGCCGTTGGGTCCGTCAGGTCCAGTGGTGGGAGCGTCTCGACCGGCACGTCAAGCATTCGTTCGAGCATGGCTGGATTCGTCCGTTCGGCAACGGTGGCCTCCTCGTACTCGTTGAGAACGACACTGTGGACCGGGATCCCGCGCTCGTGAAGCGCGTCGACGGTCAGCGCCGTGTGATTCAGTGTCCCCAACACCGACCGGGCGACAACCACGGCGGGGAGCTTGAGGTCGGCCACGAGGTCGATTACCTCCCGTCCCTCGGCCAGTGGCACTCGGAGTCCACCGACGCCCTCGAGGACGCCACACGCCGCGTCGGCCAGCGCCCGTTCACAGTCCGTCAGTAGCGTCCCATAGGAGAGGGTGCGGCCTGCTTTTTCGGCAGCAACTTGGGGAGCCAGCGGTTCCTCCAGGCGGCGGAGACAGGTTGCGGCAGCGGACGTCCCACAGACTTCGGCGACGAACCCCGCGTCGTCGTCCGGGGGGAAGCCGGTCTGGCAGGGTTTGACAGCGCGAGCGACGACACCGGCCTCGCGGAGATTCCCGACCAGTCCTGCGGTGACGATGGTCTTGCCGACGCCTGTGTCCGTCCCAACGACCGCAAAATCCTCGGTCATAGCAGATCGAGAGCACGGCCAGCATCGCGGAAGGCCGCCAGACAGCGGTCGATCTCCTCGTCCGTGTGCGTCGCCATCGGTGCCACCCGGATACGGCTGGTCCCCTCGGAGACCGTCGGCGGTCGAATCCCCGGCGCGATGATGTTTCGCTCGCGGAGCCGCTCGGCGAGTGTCATTGTGGTCTCCCGCTCGCCGACAACAACGGGCAGGATCTGGGTCTCGCCCCACACCTCGTACCCCAGTTCCTCGAGTCCGTCGCGCAGTCGCTCGACGTTCGCCCAGAGCCGCGCCGGCCAGTCGCCATCGCGAGCGATCTGGAACGCTTTGTGGGCGGCCGCCGCGGCCGGCGGTGTGAGACCCGTGGAGAAGATGAATGAGCGGGCGGTGTTGAGCAGATGCTCGATCAACATCTCACTGCCAGCGACGTACCCGCCTTGGCTCGCGAGCGCCTTCGAAAGCGTCCCCATCTGCACGTGGACGCGGTCGGCGAGCCCCTCGCGCTGGACGATACCGCCGCCTGCCTCGTATAGGCCGGTCGCGTGCGCCTCGTCGACCATCAGCCACGCGCCGTACTCTTCGGCGGCGGCACAGAGCTCCTCGAGGGGAGCCACGTCACCATCCATGCTAAATACGGAGTCAGTGACGACCAGCCACGATTCGTCCCCGGTCGCCTCGTGGGCGCGTCGGTCGAGCATCGCACGGAGATCGTTGGGGTCGCAGTGGTCGTACACCTGCGTCTCCGTGTCGGCGAGGCGACAGCCGTCGATGATGCTTGCGTGGTTCAGTTCGTCGGAGAAGACGAGGTCCGGAGCCAGTGCCGAGAGCACCCCGAGGTTCGTCGCGTACCCCGACGAGAAAACGAGCGCGCGCGCCGTCTCCTTCGTCTCGGCGATCTCGCGTTCGAGGGCGCGATGTGTTCGTGTGTCACCGGTCACGAGCCGACTCGCACCGGCACCGGTCCCGGTCTGGCGGGACGCATCGGCTGCCGCCGCCTGTACGCGCTCGTTAGCTGCGAGGCCGAGGTAGTCGTTCGCGGCGAACACCAGTTGCTCCCGGCTATCGAAGTCGGGTACTCCCCCCTTCGGATCGGGAGCCACGCGGGTGCGCGCGGCGACCCGTTCGGCCGGAGTGAGGTTCCGCCTGAGCCCCCGTCGCTCCCGCGCAGCGAGCCGGGGCGCGAGGTCGAACCCGTGTCCTCGGCTCCGGCCCGCGTCGGCATCCAAACCAAGGTCCGATTCGCGGCGCATCTCTAGAACCCCGGCATCAGCTCGGCGGGACCGAACACCCCGTACTCGCCAGCGCGATTACGGCGGAGGGCCGCTTTCATGTAGCCCAGGGCTGGCCCGTTGACGTTGGCCTCCATGCTCGTATCATCGCCGAGCTGGAAGGTGTTCGTCGCCGTCTCCCCGTCGAACGTCCGACCCGTGACACGCACGGTCGTCGTCGTGGGCTTCTCGTCGGCGGTCACGTCAAGGATACCGCCGACCGTTACATCCGCGGCGTCGCAGATGCCAGCGCGCTCTAGGAGTACGTCGTCGGCGTGCTCCATGTCCCGGAACTCGATGACGCCGTCGTGCTCGTCGATGACCGCCGCGATCTCCTCGTCGCTCATCTTGTGGGCGTCCTCGATATCGTACCCCGGCAGATGGGCGATGTCCTCGCGGACGGTGCCGCGGTTGTCCTCGTAACCGGATTTGAGTCCGACACCCCACCAGATATCGACCGCCTCGACCTCAACGAACGACTGGGCCGCGATGGCCGCTGCGCCGGTGAGCAAGCCAGGCGTGGCACCGGCACCGCAGACAAACGTGATCCCTCGCTCTCGGAAGGTATCCGCGCGCTCGTCGAGCATCCCGATGACTCGGGAGCGTTTGAGCACGTCGACGAGGACACCGGAGTAGTCCGCGTCCGCGAAGCGGTCGGCCACCCGCGGGATGAAGTCGTGTTCGAAGTTCGGGAGCGCGATGAGCACCGCGTCGATCCGGTCGCTCTCTGCGATGACGTCGTCGATCGGCGTCTCCGTGGCGGTCGCCTGTGCGGACGCGACGACGCCAGCGTCCTCGCCGGTCTGCTTGACGCCACTACCTCGGGTGGACGCCGACCCGCCGTCCGTGGTCACGTCGCGCCCCTCGGGGTCGCTCGCAACGTTCCCTTCCGTCGCCGCAAGCAACTCGTCCACGTCGAGGCCGTCGTGGTCGATGGCGACTCCGTGACGGTCACACGCTGCGACGGGCGTCAGCCCCGCCTTCTCCGTCGAGACCTCGAGCATTCGTCGACCGATACCGCCGGTACCGAGCACTGCGAAGTTGCTTTCGTGCATGTTACTCCTCTAGTTCCGCGTTGCTTATCGCCGGTTCTGCTGCCGTTTTTATCGTCCTGCGTTCCCGTGTCGTCCGCGCCTTGACGGCCTCCGTATCGAACTCGTTGACGGCCATGTTCGGCTCCATCCCGGCCCGCTCCATCACCTCGATGTCGTCACCGGGGGACTGCCCCGACGTGGTGAGGTAGTCGCCAGTCAGGATGCCGTCGGCTCCCGCCTCGAACGGCAGGTGCTGTTCGTCCGTCTCGAGGTTGACCTCGCGACCGCCCGTGAGCCGCACCCGCGCGTGGGGGTGGAGCAACCGATAGACTGCGATGGTTCTGATGATCTCGTCGGTGGAGATTGCCGCGTCTTCACCGAGTCGGTCGCCCAGCGACGTCCCCTCGATCGGGTTGAGGACGTTCACCGGGAGCGAGGAGACACCGATCTCCTGCAGGGCGATAGCGGCGTCCACGCGGTCCGTCGGCGTCTCACCCATGCCGAGGATAACGCCGGCACAGAGGTCCATTCCGACCGCTTTGGCGATCTCCAGGGTCTCGACACGGTCCTCGAAGGAGTGGGTCCCAACGATCTCCGGGAAGAACCGGGGAGAGGTCTCGATGTTGTGATTGTAGTGGTTGATCCCCTCGTTGGCGAGAATCTGGGCTTCTGTCTCCGTGAGGATGCCGAGCGATGCGTCCACCTCGACGTTGGTCTCGTCGCGAACGAGGCGGATGGCCCGGAGCACCTCCTGCCACTCGTCGGGTCGTCGTTCTTTGGAGACGCCTTTCTCGGCGACGACGATGCCGAAGCGCTGGGAACCGTCGCGCTCGGCCCGTTTCGCCGCTTCGAGTATCTCTTCGGGGTTGAGAAACCCGTACGTCTCGATGCCGGCGTCGAAGTGGACGGACTGGGCACAGAAGCCACAGTCCTCCGCACAGTTGCCCGCTTTCGCGTTCACGATCGAGCAGGCGTCGACCGTGTCGTCACCGAACTGCGCGCGGACGTAGTCGGCGGCGGCCGCGAGCTCCCCGACCGGCTGTGCGATGAGTGCTAGCCCGTCACGGCGATCCAATCGCTCGCCCGCCAGTACCCGCTCGACGGCGTCGGCTATCGTCGTGTTATCGGTCTCGTAAACCACAGGTTTGTGATTGGTTGACGGCATTGAAAAAGTTCGGTCGCTCACAGGAACTCGGCGACGTTCCTCGATGAGATGTCAATCGGGGCGATTTCCCAACCGATATACAAACACCTATTCAGTATCTCAAGTATGGTTGAATTTGGAGCGGACGAACGGGAAGCCGTCTACAGCGCCATCTACGCACGCCGAGATATCAGGCGGTTCCGCGACGCGCCCGTCCCCGAGGCGGTACTAAAGCGGGTTCTGGGCGCAGCACACCACGCACCGAGCGTCGGGTTCTCCCAGCCGTGGGACTTCATCGTTATCGAGGACGACGCGACGAAAGTCTCAGTCGCGGAGATCGCCGAACGGGCGATCGCCGCCGCCCGAGAGGGGTACCGGGAACCCCGACGCTCGGAGTTCGGCGAGCTGAAACTGGAAGGAATCACCGACGCACCGGTGAACGTCTGTGTCACCTGCGACCCGACCCGCGACGCACCGCACGTCCTCGGGCGGAACACGATGCAGGAGATGGACGTCTACTCCACGTGTCTCGCGGTCCAGAACCTCTGGCTGGCCGCTCGCGCGGAGGGAGTCGGTGTCGGATGGGTTTCCTTCCTCTACCCCCACGAACTCCGGGACGTCCTGAACATTCCGCACCACGTTCGACCCGTCGCCTATCTCTGCGTCGGCTATCCCGAGGACGGCTTCCCCGACGAACCGGTGCTCCAACGAGAGGGCTGGCGCGACCGCATCGCCCGAGACGAATTGGTTCACGACGGTCGATGGGACCCCGCCAAGACACCGGAGGCTGACTCACGGCCGGAGCCCACCTCCGATGACTAACAGTCACGGGGCGTTCCAAGGTGTAGCCGATAGGTCCCCCGCTCCGTCCCCTCGTCGTGGTAGACGACGGGCTCCTCCACGGCGGCGAACGCGTCGCCATCGAGCGCGACAGCCGTAACGACGCCGTCGGTTTCGAGGCTCGTCTCGGGGCCGGTCGCCGCGTCGAACAGGCGGAGCCCGTGGACGTCGGCCTCGCGCGTCCGGAAGTGTTGGGCCCCGGGTACGGCCACGCGCCCGCCGTCGACGCCGAGTTCCCCCGCGAAGCCGCCGACCGAGGCCGTCCAAGCGCGCTCACCGTCCGGCGTGTAGCCGAGGGCAGTGTGCTCACAGGGATGCAGCGACGTCGTCTCGCGACCTTCCGTCGAATACGTGTTCCCCGTGACGAAGACCACACCGTGCTCTGTCGCGTGCACATGGTTTGGATAGGCGTACAGCGTTTCGTCGTCGACCTCAGTTGGTGTCCCAAGGTCGACAAACCACTGTTCGGCACCCCCGTCGCGGAGACGGTAGCCACAGTAGTCGCCGTGGCTGGCAACCACAACCCCGTCTTCGACGAGTGAAACGTCACCGACGCGTCGCTGGCCGTCGGAACCGGGGTCCCACTCGTATCGCACGGCGCCCGTTTCGGCATCGAGGACGACCAAGCCGTGTTGGTGGGTACCGGGACAGCGATTGTACGCAACGGCTAGGCGGCGATGGTCGACATCGAGACTGATCGGAGAGGCGTCGGTATCGTGCGCCCAGACGATATCGCCCGCCTCGTCGAACGCGTAGACGACACTGGTGAACGACCGACAGTCACCGTCGCTGCTCGCGGTTCGTTCTTGCTCACGGGTCGGCTCCGCCTCCCCGCTCACTCGTCCCGACGGCTCACTTCGTTCGCCGTCGCGCTCGTAGCGACGGGACGCAACGTACAACCGGTCTCCATCCGTCTCGATATCTGCGACGAAGGGAAGGAAGAACCGAGACGATCTCTGTGGAGCTCCGAGGTCCGTCGCTGTGGCGTACTGCCACCGAAGGTCGCCGGTCTCCTGGTCGTAGACTCGGATTGTTCCCTCGGTGCTTCGCTCGCCGACCGCGACACCGTCGCCGAACGGCGCCGCTGCTACGACAGACGTCATCTCAGTTTCCGTTCCTCCGCGCCATCGTTCGTCGAGGGTCGTTCGGTCGTGAGCGACCACGTCGCCGGTGGCCGTTCCAGTGACCACCAGCTCCTCGAGCAACGTGACTGCCGACCGTCTGCCCGCGTGCCGAGACCGAGCGGGCGGTACGTCACCGAGTCCGACCGTTCGCTGTTGCAGTGCGTCACTCATCGACGGGGAAGGTCTCGTGGAGGACGTCGTGTGCCTCACCCAACCCGCTCAGGACACTCTCACCTTGGTCGGTCAGTCGATGGATGGCGCGCTCCGCGTCGCGGACGGCCACGAGTCGGCCACGCATGTAGCCGTACTCCGGGTCATCTGAATCGGTGGCGGCGATTTCCTCCTCGAGGTCGACGAGCGCCGCATCGAGGTGACGCTCGATCTCCGAAACGGTCTCCGCGTTTGCCAGGGCCTCGATCGGCCCATCCAGATGACCCTCTAGTTCGGTCTCCGCGTGTTCGCGTGCGCTCCGGTCTTCGGTTCCGAGCACGTTCATCAATCCGAGTCGTAGGGCTTCGATTTCGTAGCAGCTCATGGTTGTGGTTACAGCGTTTGATCGACGAGATTCGAGACGATACGGTCCCGGTCGAGATGGGACGAAACGATTCGCTCCGCGTCGGTCTGGTCGATATCCCCGTACCAGACACCGTCGGGATAGACGGCGACCATAGGGCCGTCGCCACAGCGGCCGAGACACGACGAACGCGTGATTCGGGCGTCACAGGCGTCGGAGTCCCGGGCCTCCTGTCTCAACCGTTCCAGAACGGCCGGTGAACCGTCGGCGGCACAGGTCTGATTCGTACAGACCGCGACGTGTTTCTCCGGTGCGTCGTGCGCGTGAGGCTGGGCGTCGACGTCGTCGCGGTCTGCGTGAGACTCCTGATGTGTCAGCGCCCGCAGCATCGCTCTCGCTCCGCCGACGTCCTCCTCGTACGCGTCGAGTTCCACCTTGTATTTGCAGCTGTCACAGGACATGTCCACGCTGTCCGTCCGGGCTTCCTGCCAGCGATCACCGAGTACGTCCAGAATTCGGGTGTCGGTCCCGAGCGGGTCGCCGGCCGCGGCGTCGACGTACGGGTATTCGTCGTCGAACTCGGCGGCACCGTTGCGGATACGTCCGGTGAGTACGCCGTCGCCGAGCATGTACGGAAGCACGACCACGGCGTCCGGACGGGTTTTCGCCACTGTGTGGAGTGTCTCCTCGAGGCGGGGGGCGGTAACACCGATGAACGAGGTTTCGACACGGGCGAAAGAGCGCCCCTCGTACAGTAACCGGGCGAGTTTGTGTGCGTCACTGTTCGCGTCCGGGTCACTGGAGCCACGGGCACAGAGGACGACCGCGACGTCTGCTTCGTCACGGTCGATTCCCAGCTCCGCTTCCACAGCTGCGGCCCGTTCGTCGAGGAGGTCCACGAGTGCGGGATGTACCCCGAGATGTGCACCGTTGTGGAGTGTGATCCCAGGGTGTTCCGAGCGGGCGTTCTGGACTGCCAGTGGCACGTCGTTCTTGACGTGACTGGCTGCAAAGAGCGACAACTGGACGACGGTGATTCGCGAAACACTCGAGGCGAGGCCTGCGATGGCGTCGGGAATCGACGGTTTCGCGAGTTCGAGGAACCCGGCGTCGACCGGCACGCCGAGTCGTCCTTCTAGGTCGGCGGCGAGCGTGCGAACCTGTTCGTTCGACTTCTCGCGGCGAGACCCGTGTCCGACCAGCAGCACCGCTTCGTCGTCGAGCCCGATGGAGGTCGCTTTCGCGTTCGTGGTCATCGGGAGAGTCCGCCCACCTCGCTACCCGTTGCACGTTCGATGCTCCGGCGGAGTTTCTGCCGCCGCTCCGTCGAGTACAGTCCCGACCCGTCGCTGCCGGCGTATACCCACCGTGCAAACGCCGCCGTGTCCGCATCGTCGCCCAGACCGAACCAGTAGCCACCGGAGGACGTCTCGGAGAGGTCGTCGGCCGGAACGTAGGGGTCGGCGGCGGCGAGGAGGGACTGAACCGTCCGAAGCAGGGCTTGGTCGTCGTGGACGAACGAGACACCGACCGACCCCGAGGACTCACGGAAACAGACGGTTCCACAGGCCTCGAGTAATCCACGAACAAGCTGTGGACGGTGCTCTGAGAACGTGTCGAACCGATATCCACCCGGCTGTTCGTCGATGGGAAGTCCAAGCGCAGCACTTGCGCGGTCGGCCAGCATCCCGAACACCTGTAACTGGTACTCGTCTTCGAACCGGACGATAGAGGCGTCGTGCGCCGACTCACGGGCGGCGATGCGATGGTCGTGATCCGTTCGACCGGCACCGGCGACCGCCGCAAGCGCGTCGGCCGACATCTGGTCTTCTGTCCGAACGGTCACACAGTCTTGGGTCAGGTCGCCATCGCCGGCCACCCGTCCCCAGAAGTACGCCGTGGCCGATGTCGAGGTGAGCAGGTCCTCGACCGGGTCGGGCGTCGTGGACTGTCGGTTCGCGTCACTCATCGTCTTCCTCCGTCAGCACCTCTATCGCGTCGACCGGGCAGGCGCGAGCCGCCTGTTCGGCCGCCGACAGCCGCTCGTCGGTGAACGTCACGAGCTGTTCTCCGTTCACGTCTCGCTCCTGAGGATTACCGTCGTCGCCCCCGTCGATGGTCGCCAACCCGTCCGACGCCTCGACGAAGCGGTCGTCTCGGACGAGACAAGCGAACACGCCATCACAGACACTACGGTCGAGCCGAACCTGATACTCAGTAGTCATACTTGGACTCGTATCCCCGTGGCGTCACCATCCGGTCGTCCCAGACGTACGTCTCCTCGTTTCCGACGAGGATCGTCGTCGTCATGTCGATGAGGTCCGTCTCGCCGAGCTCCTCGAGATCGCCGAGTTCGACGATCTCGACCTCCTCATCGTCGCGGCCCGCCCCGTGGACGACCCCGACAGGCGTGTCCGGTGCGCGGTGCTCTAAGAGGATCTCACAACACTTCTGGAAGTTCTCTCGGCGCTTGCGGCTCCAAGGGTTGTAGATTGCGATGGTGAAACCCTCCTTAGCTGCCGCGTGGAGCCGTGACTCGATGGTCGGCATCGATGTCAGGTGATCCGACAGAGAGAGACTGACCGTGTCGTTCACGAGCGGCGCGCCCAACCGCGCGCCGCAGGACTGGGCAGCGGGGACACCTGGAACGACCTCGAAGTCGACCATGCTCGCGGTCGCGCCCTTCGACTCGAGGATCTCTAGCGTCAGACCGGCCAGTGCGTAGACGTTCGGATCGCCGCTCCCGATGATGGCGACGTCGTTCCCTGCGAGCGCGCGGTCGATCGCTTCCTCCGTGCGAGACACCTCGCCACACATCGGCGTGTCGTACAGTTCCTCTGCCGACTCCGTGACCTCCTCTGGCAGGAGTTCGACGTACGTGGTGTATCCGACGATATGCTCTGCGTCGAGCAGCGCCCCGTGGGCACGCTGGGTCATCCCTTCCGGCTGTCCGGGACCCAAGCCAACTGCGATGAGTCGTCCGGGGTCCGCCTCGAAGTCGTCGACGGTCGACCCAACCTTCTCGTCGGTTGCCGACTTCTTCGAACTGCCGCACCCGGAACTGGACGACGACGTGGACCCGCCACACGTCGACGTGCTCTCGTCAGCGTCTGTCGCCGTTCCGGCTGCGTTCGTGACGCCACCGTCGGCCTCGGCGTCCGAGGTCGAAGCGCCGCATTTCGAACCGGATTCGGTGTCAGTCGCAGTTTCAGCCGCGTTCGAATCGTCACTCGCGCCACAGCTGGTTTCGGTGTCTGTGCTCGTCTCAGTGGTGGTATCGTCAGTGCTCATTGTCAGAAGTCGTCGACGTCACGCCCGCCGCGCGGGGTGACGAGGTGGTTGCCGTAGTCGTTCTCCCAGACCGTCGTCTCGTGATTGCCGATCAGAATGGACGTTCCCATCCCACCGACCTCGTCGTCGTAGTCGTTCGCCTCGCCGAGGGTGGTGATGGTGTGTGTCTCGTCGTCCAGATTTCGACCTGCGTCGCCGCGGCCGGCGTCGTTGAAGATGCCGACCGGCACGTCGTCAGCGCGTTCCTCTCGAACCACGTCGATGGCCCGCTGGTAATCCCGCCAGCAGTTGTAGAGGACGATGACGAAGCCGCTGATCGCTGCGGCTCGAAGCTTCTCTTCGATTTCGTCCCATCCGCGCCACTTGTCGGACAGCGAGACCGTACAGAAGTCGTTCGACAGCGGTGCGCCGAGGTTCGCCGCGCCGCCGAGCGCCGCCGTCACACCGGGGACCACCTCGATGGGAACGTCGTACGCCTCGTCCGCCTCGGCCATCGTGTACAGGAGGTCGCTCTTACCGTAGACGTTCGGATCGCCGCCAGAGACGTGGGCGACAGCTTCGCCCGCCCGGACGCGCTGGAACGCCTCACGGGCCAGTTCGACCTGTTTTCCCATCGTCGAGCGGATGAGGGTCTGGCGGGTACCCCCTGGCCGTTCGAGGACGGTACCGGACTCGTCTCCCGTCGTCGTCCCTCCATCAGGTGCTGCTTCCACCTCGGCGTTTTCTGGGGGGAGCGTTCCGTCGCGCCGGAGGAACTCTTGATAGAGGTTCGACGCGACGACGCAATCGGCGGTGGTGATGACGTCCTTGGCCCGCTGTGTCATCGCGTGGGGCAGTCCAGGACCGATACCAACGACGTAGAGGGTCCCCATCGCGTCGGCGGGAGCATCTTTGCCATCCATGTTACCGCCCCACCGCGACGGTCACGGCGTCGTCGAACCGCTCTTTCTTCCGGGCGAGGTCGTGCTCGCGACCACCGGCGATAGCCGACGCTTCGGCGATTCCCGGCCAGCCGATGAGTTCCTTCGACCGCGAGGGTGAGGGCCCCTCGAACTCCTCCAGTGTTTCTTTCTCTAAGAGGACGACCCCCGCACCGACCTCCTGGGCTGCCTCGTAGAGTCCTTCTTCACCCTCCTTTCGAGTGCCGGTCGCGACGAACTCCACGTCCGAGAACCCCAGACCCAAATCGTCGAGGACAGCCTCCCAGGCATCGAGTACCTGCGCTCTCTTCACCCCCGAGACGGTGCCGGTCCCGAGGACGACGCCGTCCTCGGCGTTACGCTTGAGAACGGTCACGTCGTCGCCGACGAGGACCGCTCGGGGGCCGTCGAGACGGGCCACCGGACCGAGTTCATCGTTCAACACGGCGAGGTTTGTCGCGACCGTCGAATCGCCGTTGACGACGTGGGTGTCCAGCGCCTTCGCCTTGCTCTCGACGCCCTGCTTGCCCGCAGCCTCGCTCGCGGTCGTCATCGCTGGGACTGCGCCCAGTTGTGAGAGATCGTGGGCGACCTGATTCGCACCGTGGTGGCCACCCGTGATCGGGATTGCCCACGTGAGCGCCTCGTCGACGACGACGATAGCGGGATCGTCCCACTTGTCATCGAGGAGCGGTGCAGTCTTGCGCATCGCGATACCCGAGGCCATTAGCCCGACGAAGCAATCGTACTCGCCCCAGTGTTCCGCGAACACGTCGCCGTGGTACTCGATGATGTCCACGCGCTCGTAGGCGTCGCCGATTCCCGCCTCGATCTCGCGAGCGGTGTCGAGTTTTCGTTCGAAGCTGATGATCGCGATTTCCTCGGCCACCTCACCATCCGAGTCCGGTGTGGAACAGTGACCGCTCGATTCGTCCGAATCCGCGTCGTTGGTGTCAGTACTCATGTGTCAGTCGTCTGCTTCGCTCTCGGTGGAACTGCGGTTCGCCCAGTCACCGTACAGGTAGGAACGCTCGTATCCCGCTTTTCGCGCCGCGTCGCCGATGACGACAAGCGCGGACGCACGGTAGCCGGCTGCCTCCAGTCGCTCGCCGATCGTTCCGATGGTCCCCTCGATGATCTCTTCGTCCGGCCACGAGGCGTGATAGACGACGGCAACCGGCGTCTCCGGGTCGTGGCCGTCTTCGAGGAGGCGATCCATCGTCTCGCCGACCGCGTGGGTGCCGAGGTAGATGCAAGTCGTCACGTCGCCCATCTCGACGAACTCGCCGATGTGGTCGTCTTCCGGGTCGAGCGTCTTCCCCTGAGGACGAGTGAACGCGACGTGGTTGGCCACGCCGTTCAGCGTGAGCTGGGTTCGGAGCGTCGCACTGGCTGCGAACGCCGAGGTTACGCCCGGAACGATGTAGGTTGGAACTCCCTCGTGTTCCAGAGCGTCCATCTGCTCCAAGGCTGCTCCGTAGATGGCCGGGTCGCCGCTGTGGAGACGGACGACTGTCTGCCCCGCCTCGTAGGCGTCCCGCATCAGCGGCACCAACTCCTCCAGGTCTTTACCGATGCTCGACACCTGCTCGGCGTCCGCACAGTATTCGTCGAGAAGTTCGCTGTTGACCAGCGATCCGGCGTGGACGACGAGATCTGCCGCCTCGACCAGCTCTTTACCGGTGACAGTGAGGAGCCCTGGGTCGCCGGGACCGGCACCGATGAACGGGATGCCCTCCTGTCTCTCGCCAGCAGTTCGCTCCTCGATGCGAGGGTCCCGCTCCGCCGCTCGGGTGGCCGTCGCCGCGTCGATAGCGTCTTGCGGGTCGGTCATCGCGGCGGGACCTCTGGGACTTCGTCGCCGCAGGCTTCACCTTCGGCTCGCTCCATCGACACGGTATCACTCCGAGATTCATCCCCAGACCAAGGCTCTGAAGCGGGCTGCGCCCCGCCATCGGTCTTCACTCTCGCTCCGGTGCCAGAGTCGCTCTCCGATTCGGTCTCTTCGAAGGCCGCAGTCGCTGGCTCCGAATCGAGACCGCGTTTCTCTGCGTAGGCCAGCGTATAGTAGTCGCGTTCGTTCAGCGTTCCGGGATCATCCGTCACGACCGTCTCGCCTTGCTCCATGTACAGTCGGCGGCCGTACACCACGTCATAGCCCGCCTCGACGAGCTGTTCGTGGGTCGTCGGGACGTCGGTGACCTTGAACAGAATCAGCCGGTCTGGTCCGGTAGGTGCTGCACCACGAGCGGCCTCGTGAAGCCCGAGACTCGCCCCGGAAGAGATCTCGACGCCGAGAGCCGTGGTAAAGGCCGTTACGGCGCTCACTCCGGGAACGACCTCGATATCGACATCAGCGTGAAACGCGGAGAGCGTCCGCCGCAAGTGCCCGAACGTCGAATAGACGTTCGGATCGCCGAGCGTGACGAACGCCACAGTTCCGTCGCGAGCACGCGGTGCGATCCTGTCGGCGGCCTCGCGCCACGCTCGCCGGAGTTCGTCCTCGTCGCGAGTCATCGGAAAGTCGACGTCACCGATTCGGTCTGTGGGGACGTGCTCGGTCGCGACCGATCGGGAGAGGCGTCCCGGCGAGTAGACGACGTCCGCCGCTTCGAGGACGCGACGTCCCCGTACGGTTACGAGGTCGGCGTCGCCGGGGCCGAGTCCGATACCGTAGAGAGTCATCGCTGTCTCCCGTCTGTCGCGACCGCATCGGTCCCGCCCACCAGCATGTACACCGGGTTGTCGGCATCGAAACTCGTCGCGCCGGCGAGTTCGTACCCGTGACTCACTTGCAACTGGACGACCTCTTCTAGGAGGTCCCGTTCACGGAACGCCTCGGTGGCGGCGCCAGCGACTTCGAGCCGCGAAACGTTCATCACGATACGGTCAACCTCGGTTTCGACGGCGTGGTCGAGGACTGCCTCGTAGTTCCGACTGCCGCCGATGAACAGGACGTCTGCGTCGCCGGGTAACCCCTCGGGAGCTTCGGCTTCCCGAAGGTCAACGTCCCCGGTCACGTCGTTGGCAGCGAGATTTTTTCTGGTGGTTTCGATCCGTTCTGCTTTTCGTTCGATTGCAGTGACCCGACCCGCGCGCCGTGCCGCCTTGATCGTGACGGCGCCGGTACACGAACCGACCTCTGCGAAGTGGTTGGTCGGCCCGAGGTCGAGTTTGCTGAGAAGGACGGCCCTGACCTCCGGTTTCGTCGGGCCGGCCTTCGCATCGTGTGGGAGCGATACGTGTGCCATCGCCGAACACAACTATCCTGAGGCGTAAAACAATTGTGGTTGATTTAGAGAAATCTAAGTTGGGTAATTCGCCGTAGAAGGTATTTTTACCCAACCTCAGGCGTTCTAAGCCAAAGTTACTTTAGTTCGTAGTCCAGAGAAGAGATAATGCCGAAGAACGCGGCCGATCCCGAGAAATTCGGCGTTCTCCAGAGCAAACGAAACGCCACGCGGTATCAAATCCTCGTCCAGATCGCAGAACGACAACCCGCGGTAAACCAACAAGAGATAGCCGATGCCATCGGGGTCACTGCCCAGGCTGTGAGCGATTACCTCCAAGACCTGGTTGAACACGGATACGTCAACAAGCACGGCCGTGGCCGATACGAAGTAACCAAAGAAGGGGTCGACTGGCTGATTTCACAGACCGATGAGCTGCGCCACTTCATCGAACACGTTTCTGAAGACGTCATCGGACAGGTCGAGATCGAAACTGCGATCGCGACGACGGAAATCAGTGAAGGAGAGACCGTCTCACTGACGATGCAGGACGGTGTTCTACGGGCTATGTCTGGTGGGACCGGGAGCGCAACTGCAGTTGCAGTAACGAACGCGGAGGCAGGGCAGGATGTTGGGATTACGAATTTCGACGGGGTCGTCGATTACGACTTGGGTTCGGTGACTATCGTCTCGATCCCACGGGTGCAGAACGGTGGAAGTTCGGCGGTGGATTCCAATAGAATCGCTGAGATGGCCGAAAGGCACGACCTGATAGCGGTTGGTGGAGTCGAAGCTATCGCCGTCGCGGAGGCAGCAGATCTCGAGCCCGACATCCGTTTCGGAAGCACGGCTGCTGTTCAAGAAGCGGCTGCGAGGGGACTCGACATACTGCTCCTCTCTTCGACAGATCTGCTCTCGGCACACACCGACAAACTCCGGGATCAGAATCTCAGCTATGAGGTCGTGGATGTCGCAGACACGTAGCGTCTCTGACTAGCGGAGAGCTGTGAATATGAAGGCCAGCGCGCGTGCCCACCCAATCCAAGGGCTGATCAAGTATCACGGCCAGAGGGACCCACCCCTGAATATCCCGTACCACGATTCGATTTCAGTCTGCACTGCGCCCTCGGAGACGTGGACGACTGTAGCGTTCGGGTACGAGGCCGACACATGTCGCGTCGACGGGTCCCCAATCGACGATGAGGGGTTCGAACGGGTGACGACCGTCCTTGACCTTGTCAGGGATCGTTCTGGTATCGATAGCCACGCCCGGGTTATCTCCGAGAACAACTTCGAGTCGAACATCGGTCTTGGTGCGTCAGCCTCAGCGTTCGCTGCCCTCGCCCTTGCAGCGACGGAAGCAGCCGGTCTCGATCTTCCGCGCAAGGAGCTCTCGAGGGTGGCTCGGCGTGGATCCACATCTGCTGCTCGGAGCGTAACTGGGGGCTTCTCACATCTGCGTACGAGCGAACACGCGGAAGACTGCGTCGGGGAACGGATATCTGACAGTTTTGAGGAGGATATTCGAATAATCGTTGGAGTCGTGCCGGAATACAAGCGAACTTCTCGTGCTCATATGGAGACACCACGGTCACATCTCTTTCGCGGCCGGCTTGCACACATCCACAGCGAATTGGCCGAGATGCGTGATGCAATTCAGAGCGGAGATTTCGAATCGGCGTTCGAGCGTGCAGAGCGCGATTCACTCAACCTCCTCGCCGTGACGATGACCGGACCCGACGGGTGGGTTTACTGGCAGCCGGAGACGCTTGAGTTGCTCCAGTTAGCTCGTCAATTGCGAGAGACTGGTATTCCCGTCTATTTCTCGTCTGATACTGGAGCGACAGCGTATCTCAACACAACCGCCGAATACGCTGATGAAGTTTCAGACGCAGTCAAGGGGTTAGAGTAGAATCTCGGACGTGGCATGTCGGTAACGGGGTGGAGAGTATTGACCATCATCTCTTCTGACTGAGATTATCTCCGCCTACGGTTCTATTGAATCCGAGAGGAGTTGATTGTTTGAGGACCCAAAGAGAACATCCTATGCATTGAGACGACCAGTCTCAACTACTGTTTCGCGGGGAGAAGTTGAGGCTACACGGGTTATAGGATGGTCAGAATGCAGGATTTCAACCGAATCAATGAACTCGACCCGCTTCAAATCCTGGCTGAGACACCCGTTCGGTTAGTGATCCAACTCAAACGGCACTGTCTAGTTAAGCCAGTTTGAGAAGCGAGCAGTTCGTGGTTTGAGTTGTTGATGCTGTCGCCAGAACTGCTCAGGGAGACGTTGGACACGGCAAATCTTGAATGTTGGGAGCGAGAGCGGACGGCCACGCCCGTCAGGGCGTTCGCCGTCCGACTCCACGCGACCGGCTGTTCGCTTAGAGAGACACAAGCAATTCTGCGATTATTCGGCGTACAACGCTCTCATCAGGCAATCTTTCAGTGGGTACATCGAGTTGCTGACAGCGTTCCCGACCCGCCTGAGGCGAAGCCGAAGCGGGTCGCTGTAGACGAGACCGCTGTCAAAATCAATGGCGAGTGGTCTTGGTTGTATGCTGCAATAGACCTCGACACCAAGTTGATTTTGGGTGTCGATCTGTTCGGATCTCACGGTACCGATCCAGCTGCTGCGTTTCTGCATGGGCTCTCCGAGAAACACGACCTCTCCGAGGCCGTGTTTCTCGTCGATGGCTTCGGATACCAGACTGCCCTTGCTCGATTAGGACTGGGCGGTCGGCGTGATTATATCGACCGAAACCTGATCGAAAAGTGGTTTCAGACACTCAAAATGAGGATCGACCGCTTCCATAATTCGTGGGTGGGCAGTCGGTCGAGCGTTCGTCGCTGGTGTTTGCAGTTTGCACATTATTATAACCACCAGCGACCGCATCAATCGCTAGATAATCGACCGCCAGCATTCGTCTTTAGCTAAGACTCACACCTCGGTTGTGTAGCGGTAGCGAGCGTCTCTTGTAAGATCGGTCGTTGTTGATGGATCTTCTGAGCATCCTCGATGAGCCGCTCCAGCAACGGTGGTGGTGAGTAGCCGAGGTACTCACCGAGTTCGTGGAGAACAAGCTGGGCGTGCGACCGGAAGGTCGCCGCCCAGCGTTCCGGTGGAAACACAATCTCGTCGTCAGCCTGCTCGGTGACCAGATCCAACAACTCACGGCTCACTAGCAGCGACAGCAACGCCGCATACAGCAAAATCTCCACCACAACAGGGTTGCTCGTGTCGAACTCATCTAGTTCGTATTGCGTCTTCAACTCACGAAACAGCGTTTCTACCTCCCATCGACACCGATACAGCGTCCCTAGATCTGCTGGGAGAAACTCTTCTCTCGGTAGATTTGTGATATACAGATGGTAGTCGTCGGCGTCCTCGTCCCGGACGCCGACGACGCGGAACCGCTTCGTGTCTAGCGACCGTGTTCCCTCGTACTGACCCCGCTTGAACTCCGCTTCGACCTCTACGTCAATGTACTCCCGCGAGAGATCACCGACCACGTCGTGGATATTCTCCCCTTCCAAGGGAATGGCGCGGCCGCGCCATTCCCGTAGTTCCTCTGTTATCACCGGATTCGCGTTCTGCTTCAACCGGCTCACGAAGTAGCCGTCGTTCTCGTCGATCAGCGCAAAGCGGCGGTACTTGAAGTACGCTAGGTCGAACAAAACCAGCCGTCCATGCAGCCACGATCCCGTCTTGAACAGCGTGCTGTCGTGCGCTTTTTCATCGGTCACATCGATTCGTTCAATCGTCTGGTCGGTGGCATTGTGGAGCAGGTGGAGCTTCGCTCCAGCCTGCTCCTCGTGGCGAGCTTGGAACTCGTCGGAAAGGAACTCGTGCAACCGCAACACCGTTCCATCAGCGATCATCACGTCCCTGAATCGGTTGATATCAGCGTCAACAGCGTCGGGAACAGCGACCTCGTCGAGACCACGCTCGACGAGGTCGCGGAGATACTCTGCAAGTGACGGTGTCAACCGGTGATAGAAGCCACCGGGAGAGATCGTCTCATCGGCTGTAGAGTTGTAGCTGCGTCTAAATCCAGCGAGTGTTCGGCTCTCGCCTGCGGCGAAGCCGAACACAAGCGCCCACACGAGGACGGGAATCTGAAGCTTCCCCTCCCGTTCGACCACGCCGAGTTCCTCGGCGTGCTCTTCAAGGAACTCAGAGGGAAACAGTGTAGTGAGACGACGCAAGATTCTCGATGAGGAGGTCTCGTTGTACACACTCGACACCTCCTCATTCCTTCCGAAAAGTAGCCTCGATAAGCCGCTGCTGTCACGCGGTTCTTCGCTTAGCTAAAGACGGATGGTATTGAGCATTCCCCTCGTGTACAACGACCTCACGCACGGCGTCCTGACGGTCTACGCGCCGACCCAAGATGCGTTCGGCGACACGACGAAAGCCGTCTTGGCCGAACTCGGCGAAACAATTGCGTCTGCTCTTAGTGCGATCGAGCGGAAAAATGCGCTACTTACGACATCGATGACGCGTGTCGAGTTCACCATCGATGATCCGGTATTCGTCCTCTCACGACTTGCGAAGGACGCTGGGTGTACTCTCTCGTACCAGGGGGGAGTCCAGCAATCCAGAGAGGGGAGTTATGTGTTCGTCACCGTTAAAAACGCATCGCTGGAAGACGTCGTAGAAGCCGCCTCGCAGTTGGTTGCTATCGGTGATGTCCAGACGATCAGCACCGAGGATGAAGGCGGCGTTCTACGACTCCGGCTTACACAGCCGTTTCTCGCCTTAGAACTGGCCGATCATGGCGCCGTGTTTCGTGAAGCGACGGCTGATCCGATCACGACGACACTCGTCATCGATATCCCGGACAGTATCGACGTCCGAACGATCACGCAACTCGTTCGCGAGACGTTTTCCACTGTCGAACTCCGTTCCAAACAGACACTCGACCAGACCGCTGCACACGATCTCTATTCGAAGTTCCTCGACAAGCTAACCGAGCGACAACTCGAGGTGATCCAAACCGCATACTACAGTGGGTATTTCGAATCACCACGCGAGAGCACCGGGGAAGACGTTGCAGCGACGTTAGGAATTTCTCCGCCCGCATTCTATACACACGCTCGGACCGTCCAGCGCAAACTGTTTGCGACGATTTTTGAAGAGAACAACCTCCCTCTCGCTGCTTCTGTTAAGACGGTTGAATAACAAACTATGGATCATTGAGATGGTTTGTTAATGCCTTGTTGAACGCAAGACAGCGTCGGGGTAGGGTCGGTAACTCACGGTTTCACGGCGTTAAAGCACGGTTCTTACACTCAGAAGATGTAGTAGCTGCCGCTGACGGTGTTGCTCGAAGAGTCAAAACTATGCCATCTTACTCCCTTGATCAGATGACGATGGCGATGCCTCTCCCAAATATGTCCGGAGAAGGGGGAGCAGGCGGCGAGCCCTAACTCGCCGCCTGCGTTAGGTTATGGATGATGCACTTCCGCGTGAGCTCCCGGAACTGGCCGTGCCAGCTCCGGGAGCGTAGCTTCTCGCCGTCGTCTTCCTTCAACTGCGAGAAGCCCGTTTCACTCATCCAGCGCTGGTTGTAATCCTCATTCATCCGGGCGTTGTGAGCCTTCTGTAGCGGTGTTTGCTCTCTGTGCTTGATCAGTGGTCGCGTTGAGTTGGAGCGACACTCCTCACGGAGATCGCTCCATGAGTAGTTTGCGTCGGCAGATAACACGCGCAGGTCTTCCGCGTTCCGGCGGAAGACCTGCATCCCAATATGACCGTCCCATGCCTTCTGCGTCGTGAAATGAACGTCCTTGATCGCTAGCGAATTCACGTCGATCAAAATCGTCGTCTTCATCGACTGAAACGAGAAGTCTGCGCGGTCGCGGTAGTGGTAGCTGGTTTGATCGCGTTGAAAGCCGCTTGCGTCAATTGCGGCTTCACCACTCCAGCCCGCCTGCTCCGCCGAAGCGCGGAGCAGGCGGCGGAGTTCACGCATTCGGTACTCCTTTTCCCACCGACAAAACGAGCTGTAGTGCGGTGCGTCGTCAAGATCAAACACGGCGAGGACGCCGGGCATTTCGTTGAGGTAGTCTTCGGTCTCACGGAGACTCTTCTCCAGTTCGACGCGGTACAGGATCAACGCGATCTGCACCCACTCGGCGTACCCGTCCGCGCCGTCCGGCGCGGCGGGTACGTCCGGATCATCAACATGCTGTTTGGCAAGATCTCGACACATCCAAGCAAGCCGTCTGAGCGATGCCATATCGCCAGACGGCGTCCATTTCCGGGTTAATCTAACGGAATATTACAGTAAGAGCGTCTGAGAACGTCGTCACTAGGCGGCAAAACAAGGCATTTGTTAATCAACAGCCCAATATTCCCTTATACACTTATTATCCGTATGTAGAGTGCCCTGGTCTGTGTGCTGGCACTCGTGAACTCACTATGAAAGATATCGACCCTGAAACAGACGAAGAAACCACATACGAGTGCTTCGAGTGTGGAAAAATCATCATCGCAGAGACCAGCCCCGACCAGTGTCCCGACTGTAGTGGATCGATGCGAAACCGTCAAATGCCGCTCGAATGACTATGGCCTCCAAAGCCGATACTACCCGCGACGAGTCAGGCGACGAGGCGGAATCATCGATCGAGTCGGAATCTGCGCTCGAAACGGCCCGTCGCCAGCTGTACCAAGCTGCCGATCACCTCGACATTGATCCGAACGTCGTCGAGCGTCTCAAACACCCGAAAAAGGTTCACGAGGTGACGATCCCCATCAAGCGGGACGACGGAACTGTCGAAGTGTTCACGGGCTATCGAGCCCAACATGACAGCGTCAGAGGTCCGTACAAGGGTGGGCTTCGGTACCACCCGCACGTCACCCGAGACGAGTGTGTCGGACTCGGTATGTGGATGACCTGGAAGTGTGCCGTTATGGACCTGCCCTTCGGCGGGGCCAAAGGCGGCGTCGCTGTCAATCCAAAGGACCTGAGTTCGGACGAAAAGGAGCGGCTCACTCGTCGGTTCGCGCAGGAACTTCGTGATGCCATCGGCCCCAATCAGGATATTCCCGCGCCTGATATGGGAACGGATCCACAAACTATGGCGTGGTTGATGGACGCGTACTCGATGCAAGAAGGTGAGACAACACCGGGTGTTGTCACCGGCAAACCGCCGATCGTTGGCGGCAGTAAAGGGCGTGAAGAAGCCCCTGGTCGAAGTGTCGGGCTGTGTTGAATCGCCATACAGCAGCGAGATAGGCCGCTAAATCAAAGGAGCTGAAGCGGGAGAATGCGGTTGTCTATGACGCAAATCTCCCGCTTCATCGGGGAAGTTGTGCCGGTTGCTCAAAGAGTTACTGGCGATGGAGGCGAATCCGCCGCCCCGGACGGTGGCGGCGGATTCGCCGACTATGCACTCGTTTCCCTTCACTGTCTGCGGATTTACCTCGATTCATCGTACCGCATGACGATCGACCTGCTCAAAGAGATGCCACAAATAACCGGGGAGATCGGCCTCAACGCGGCCGATCTCCCCGCACCGTCCACGTTGTGTAAGGCGTTCGATCGGATCAGCATGAGCGTCTGTCGAGTGCTGCTGCGCCAGTCGGCGCAGCTGCACGATCTCTCTGAACACGCCGCGATTGACGCCACGTTCTACGACCGCTCACCAGCGAGCCGCCACTACTGCCAGCGAATCAGCTACCGCGTTCAAAAACTCAAAGTCACAAAACTCGTCGATACAGCGTCTCAAGCCGTCCTTGACGTTCACTGCTCAACGAATCGGGAAGGAAGCGACGCAGACCTTGCTGAGCAGATCGCCCGCCGGAACGCGGGCGATCTGCGGTCTCTCGCGGCCGATAAAGGCTATGACAAGCAATCGCTTCGTGAAGGATTACGTGAGATCGGGATCAGACCGCTGATCAAGCACCGTATCTTCGCTTCGTACGATCACGCCCACAACGCTAGAATCGACGATAACCGCTACAATCAGCGCTCTATGACCGAAACTGTGAACTCGGCTGTGAAGCGCTCGCTCGGCTTCGCCGTGCGAGCGCGGTCATGGTTTCGTGAGTTCCGCGAGATCGCGCTGATGTGTGTCGTCTATAACATCAAGCGCTTCGTCAAACAGTGAATCTCTACGCCTTACAGCGATTCAACACAGCCATTATTATAGTTCAGACTATAACAATCCATCAGACAACCACTCGATAGAGGCAAGTCTATTCTTCGAAAAGGCAGCGAGCGGCTGCATCGTCGCCAGCGAGGGTCTGTTGATCCTCGTCCGTATCTGCGAAGAGCGTCGACTGATCGCCCTCGGATGGTTGCTCAGCTTCGGGTCGATCGTCGACACCGAACTCACTCGCTTCGGGCCGATCGAGACGCGAATCGCGGTCGCGATGATCCACGTCAGCGCCGAAATCCTCGAGTGAGGTCTCGACGCTCGTTTCGGTCACTTCGAGTTGGCCATCGTCACCGAATGCGGTCTGTCGTTGAATCTCGATCTCGGGTCGATCGCTCATCTATCTCGAGCCTCCACCCGTGACGGCGCCGACAAACAGCCCGCGAGCGTCCCGTCAGGTATCGTCTGACCGAAGCTCGCTGGCCCGGTCTTCGAGCCGGCGAAGGATCTGGACGCGTTGCTGGTGGGTGTTCTCGTAGGCAACGCATGCTCGCAGCGTCTCCATGTCGTTGATCGTCGTGATACCGGCGTTGATGAGCCGTGTATTCGGTGGGTCGAGGCGCTGTTCCGGGGATAGGTCGCTCGAATCTGAGTCTTGCTCTTCTGTGTCGCTCACTCTTGGTCGCCTCCGTGCTTCCTGGGGCGACGAGAAACAGCATCGGCCCGCTACTCGTCGTCGTCTCTTGGTTGGATCTGGCGGGCGTCTTCGGCGAGGTCGTGGATATACTTGCGGAGGGTCTCCATATCCTCGCGGGCGTCTTCGAGCGTCTTGCCTTTCGCTTTCGCGATCACCTCGTCCTGATCTCGAGTTCCGGTTCCGCGTTTGAGCTTCACCGTGAGGGAGACGCCGACGTCGCTTCGCTCGACGTACTCGGTCCGTGTCTGTCGCTCGTTGTTCTCTGTCGATTCAGCGTTCGTGCGAGACTGCTGCGAGTGTTCTGACATGGGTTGCTCTCTGGAATCGATTTCAGGCGGACGGTGCGACCGGTTCGTCAGCTAGCTCGCGAAGGGCTGCATCAATCTCGCGCCCGGTAAGCCGCCAGCAGCTGTCGGGTTCTGTACACTCCAGTTGGCTCACGACCTTGGCCTTGAATTCCATGTACTCCGCGAGGGCGACGTCCTCGTCGTCGGTGTAATCGAGCAAGAGTGCGAGCGCGAGTTGGGCCGGCCCGCTGCCACAATACCCAACCTCGAATCCGCTTGGACTGTGATTTACTAGTTCAAGACTTCGCTCCGGTGTCAGCTGTTCTTGGTCGGGTCGTTTCTCCACGATAACGCGGCCTTGACGACGGTAGCCGACGTAGACGACATCGCAATCATCCGAGGTTCGTGACTGTACGTGCGATTGTGGGTCGCTGATTCCACTCATCGGTTGGTCCGCGGAGGCTCCTTCGAACACCCCCGCACCCCTCGGGGGGCGACAAACAACAACTGCGGACGAAGTGCCAGCTCACCGGCGTCGAACCGTCTCGCCGTCGCGCTCGAGAATCTGCTTGGTGACCAGTCGGTCAATCGCGTCAGCGACGGCGTCTTCTTGGTCGTCTGAAAGCACTCGCACATCCGAGAGTACTCGCTCTCGGATCGTATCGATGTCGTCGATCCCATCGTCCACTGCTCTCAGAATGGTGTATTCGATCTCGAATTCCGTCGCAAATTCTTCGATACGGGAGGTAAACGTGTTTGGGAGCCCCGAGAGCGAGTTTACCGCTGTCTCGATCGCGAACAGCGGATGTGAACGGTCATGGATCTGCTGTGCTTCCGTGGATCCGGTGTTGAATGGCCGCTGTTCGTCGATCTCGGCCAGAATCGATTCGTAGTCCAGCCCACGCTGGGCGTATTTCCGCATATCTTCGATATCGCGTCGACGGCCACTCCCGAGGTCACCGCCGGAGACTGCCTTCAGCAGGAACATGTCCTCATCCGAGAGGATGAACGCGGTTACGCAACGCCCGGTCCAGAGCTCTTCGGCCCGGTCATGCATCCGGTCGGTGATCCAGACTTTCCCGACGATCTGCCGTTCGAAGAGATCGATCCGAAAACCACGATCTTCGTGATGTAGTTCGACGGTTTTTCCGACGCCCTCGAACGACTCCGTAGGTTCATCGACAACCGTGAATCCTTCAGACGTGAGCGTCTGGTGGACGTGCTCGAACTCGGACACCACACCCACTGCGAGATCGATATCTTCGGTCTGGTCTTTCAATCCCCGCACTGTCATCGCAGATCCGCCGAGGAGATACACCGTCACGGACTCCGACAGCCAACTGTCGAACTCTTCGAGGAAATCTTTGATCGCTTCGCCACCCTTGAATACAGTCATGCGACTCCGTACTGCTCTTTGAGCGCCATAAATTCTGATTCACTTGGAAGGACGACAGGGAACTCGTCCGAGTCCTCAACCCCTTCCTGCAGTGCCTGGTACATCGCAGCGATCGTGGATTCCAGATCGTACCACGTTGCAGTGTCTGTGAGCGTCTCTTGGTCGATGTCCAACTTTTCGATCAACAGCATTGCATAGCTAACGCGACGGGATTCACTATTGCGGACGAGGGTGTGACACACTACGTCGGCGGGCGTGAGTTCCTCGTCGGGTGCATACCAGAACGCGGGTTCGCCCGCGAGGAAGAACTGTAGCCCGTACTCCTCGAATCGACCGAGTCCAGTGACCTGCCAATCAGGTCTGTCTAGGAGCGTGTCCGTATCCTCGGTGGTCTGCACGCGGACGAGTGCGCGTTTCGGATCGCACCACTCGACAGTCGCACTCGGCGCGATCTCCCGTGCTCGTGATCGGTGTTCGTGGGTCACGACGGCCTGCGCGAATGCCAGCAGTGGCACGAGGTCCTCACTCACCGCATACTCGGGGCCGGACGGGGACAGCATCGCCCGATGTTTGAGCGGCGACAGCGCCTTATGAACGCCTTGTCGAGTAATCTCGAGTCGCTCTGCAATCTCGGATACTCGGCGGGGCTCGTCAAGAAACCAGCACACCTGGAGGGTAGCAGGCGAGAGGAGGTCGGCCCATTCAACGTGGCTGAGTTCCGACTGCAACGTCCGGTATGCTTCAATGACCGGGTGGTCCGCGACACGGACTTGCCGCTGGTTGTTGGGCCCACGGCGTTCGACCAAGAGCCCCGCGTCCAGCAAGTCATCGAGCACCTCGTAGATGTGTGCCTGTGAATACCCGGTTTCCGTTGCGAGGTCTACTGGCGTCGCCTCGCGACCGGTACTCAGCGCGTCAATCACGGCGAGTCCGGCCTTTGAAATCATCCATGTATACCTTAACACTCACCCGTATAAATACGTTTTTGGATTTAGGTTGACGAATCTCCTATTCGGTGACGACGTCTCTGAGTGCGTCCTCGAGAGGTCCGCGGAATTGCCAGTTTGCCCGTTCGAAAGCCTCGTCGGTCGGGCCGTCCCAGCGGGGGAATGCAGAGCGACCGCTCACTTCGACTGTCCACTCAGTCGGCTCGTCGAACGGGTTCTCCGTCGGGAGTTCCACGACGTAGAGATACTCCTCGTCGCCGTGAATGCCGTCAGCTGGATCCTCGACGCCGTGGCCAAGCAGGAACAATGGCTGGTCGAGGTGTTCCATATTGGCCGGCTTGAGGAGATCCGCTGGCTGAGTCGCGTCGATCGTTCGCTCTAGGTCGCCATCCAGATAGAGGTCGACCGTCGAGAGCTTGTCGAGGAACATGAACGTCGCCGCTGTGTACCCCGGTCCGCGCTCCGCACGGGTCGCATCGAGAAGCCCTTTCAGCTGTATGAGATCCCGGAGGACGCTCCCCGGGTAGCCATCCGAATGCCGGTACACCTGCGCGACGCGGTCGGCACTGCCATCTGTCTCACCAATCTGTTCGACTCGTTGGACGAATCGGAGTTGACTCCGTGTCGACATCGATACTCGCCGGCGCGTGTGCGCCGGCACCCATCGCCGGCGCAGGAACAACACCACGCAGTCGTTGCGGGATTGCAATCCGCTACGCGAGATGTGATACCTCGTCTGGTTCCTCTACGTCGTCGAATTCACCACGTTCGACCGGTTCCCAGTCCTCCCCAGGTGCTGGACTCCACCAGTCGACCTCGTAGGAGCCCGGTGCGCCGAAGACCTTGCCACGGCCGCGACTGGAAGATGGCCACGCCGGCTTCGCCGTTCGGATACTCGGCGTAGTAGGGGTACGCCGAGAGGTCGTAGATCTCGACGGCGATCGAATCGGAGACGTTGTGTGATTCCGTCCGATAGGTGACGTCGACGTCCGTCCGGTCACCCAGGTCGGTCCTGACGGTTTTCTTCAGCCGGACGCTAATCTCCGCTTCCAGCGTGAGATTCGCACTCCAGTCGTCCTCGATCTGGTAGTCGAGGACAGGCGTATGGGCTCCGTCACGCTCGGCGATGGTCTCGCCGTCCTTCTTCAACCGGACTTCTTCGATCTCGTGCTCCGTGAGCGACCACGAGATAGTCGTGTTGCCGGAGGAACTCCCGTTGGGGACGCGAACGCGGTAATCAACGAACCCGCGCATCGTCCCATTCGGCGCGATGTAGAGTGGGGTTTCACCGGACTCGAGGTGGCCACGAGTAGAGGGCTGGACCGCGAAGATCGTCGCGTGAGCATCTTCGATGAAGACGCCCTCCTCGAGGTCCGCGTGCGGCGGATGCACGGACGTATCTGGGCCGGCGGCGTCGAGGTCCTCGAAGTCGTTCCGCGTCCACGTCGCCGCGGTCGCGGGCGGCCGTTTGAACGTAACGTCCGTCCCGTTGGCGACCTGATGGACGGCGGAGCGGTCCTCGCCGTAGCGCTGGCGGTACTCCTCCTGGCTGATGTAGTTGTCCGCATCACGTGACCACAGCGTTGCCGACTCGTTTTCCGTGAGCCCATTCCCCTCCGTACCTGGTCGTGGCGGGTCAGCGGCGACGATACCCGTGACTAGGCTCGTCGCGAGCAAGCCGGCCATGAGCACGGAGAGCTCTCGGTGGTTCATAGGGCTCGCAACGGTGCTGTGGAGTGCTTACCAGGGGACGAGGTCGACGCACTGCGCCAGCGGGAGGCCCATCATTGACCCGGCGACGGTGTAGAGCGGGCCGAGGACGACGAGGACGACCGCGGACTTCATCGCCGAACGCTTGTGGCGCTTGAGCCCCTTCTTCTGCTCGGGATTGAGGGTGAACATCTCGATAAGGGAGTCAGCCTGCCAAACGATTGCGAGGCCGACGATCCCCAGCGCGGTGGTCAGCTGGAAGAACCCCTCAATCATACTCGGGAGGTTGTCTGCGCTACAGACCGCGTTACTCTGGGCTGCAACCGGTTGAACGGCAAACAGGCTCAGGAGGACGATGGTGAGCGCTGCCTGCCGAGGGATTTTCCCAGTCAGCGGTGACTCGGTGTCAGTGCTACGCTCAGGGTCGGAGGGAGTCTGGTCCTGTGACATAGCGGGTCAATCATCGGTGGCGTCTCCAGCCGTTGGCTGGTTCTGCTGCTCTTCGACGAGCGACTGGAGGTCGTCGAATCGGTTGGTGTCCTCTGCGATCTCTTCGAGGGTGTAGCCCTGCTCGCGGGCCCGTTCGAGGAGGTCGCGGAGCTCATCGGGGTCAACACCGCGGACTTCCATTTCCTCGCGGAGGGCGCGGAGATAGAGGGCGGAGGCGTTGATGTGGTCGTTCCACATCAGGTACAGGTCATCGATGTCCTCGATGGTGACTGACCTCGTAATCATACATGCGGGTATGGGTATGCACCGGCTGAGTCCCGGTACATATTGGCACGGTAGCTGGATGAGGAATAAATGCTTTCTGGCTGCCAAGTGGTGCAAATTTATCCGATAAATTATAACCAAATCACTTGTTGACCTAGTAGAAAAAGTCTTAACCAACATCCACTGAGAAAGTTGGGCATCTGTTGGTTAAGAATGAGAATCAGCTCGCTTACTCGAGCTCTACAACCTCGCCGTTTCCGTCGTCGAGGAGCCCCTTCTCGCCTACGCCCGCGGAGAACTGACTCACGATGAACATGAACAACGTCGAGAGACGCACGAATGAGACACCTGAATTCAGACCACGGACGGCCATAACTGGAGAAATAGGTATTCGGCATGCTTAGCAGTATAAAAAAGCAGTCCACCGACTTTTCGAAGAGAATCTCGCTCGTGAACTTGATTAAGAAGCACAGATGAGTAGTAATACGCACGCAGATGGGCCACGTCTACTACCACCACCCCGGCGACAAGCAGTTCTCCCTTGACTTCGTCCATCCAGCTCCTGCCAAAATCGTCTCGAAGATCGTCGACTACGGCGACGACGTCGCTGTGAAGGTCCAGAAATACGATATCGACGAACCGTTCTACGTCATCTACACATCCCGCGTCGGCGGTGGGCCTGTTCAAGAGATTGATTTTAACCTGAACGAGTCGCTCTCAGAGATGAGTGCCGACAACAGTACCATCATCGTTCGTCTTCTCGAGATTTACCGCGCACTTATCGCTCAGAACGAAGAAGAAGAGGGAACTCCCGTTGAGGCGTACAAGAATATCGACGTCGATGCACTGCCGGACGTTCTCGACCGGACGTCGTGGGAAGGATCAGCAACAGACGTAGCGGGCCGACTCGCCTCGAACCTGATCCTCAAGCACGCGCTTCCAAATGCCAACCATCGAACCGCTGTTGCGCTGATTCAGTTCTACCTCCGGCGACTGAATCCGGATTTCGCTATGCCGGAAACCTCTGTAGAGACCGATCCAGAATCCTACGACTGGCGAGAGTGGGTGAACGAGTACATCAACGAATCGAAGCGACTGTTGACCGTTCGACGGAAGAACGTCCTCTTCAAGCACCTGTATAGCTTCGGTGCGCGGACGCTTGAGCGAAAACACGCAGTCGAGATCGATCTGACTGAATACGAGTTGGATATGTACCCAAGTGAGGCGAAAATCGCCTACGCGGAGAAGCACGAAGATCTCTGGGTAACGTTTGTTGAGGAGGCTGTCGAACGTGCCGGCTATCCGGAGCTAAAAGAGACGTCTGGCCTCTCGAAAGCAGAATTCGCCGAAAAAATCCGAGACCTCAACTAAGCGGTTCTACTAGTCTTGAAGCGTGGCGACTGTTCGGCCCGTTTCCTCGGCCTCTTCGCTGCGCGACATATTGTACGTCGCGAGCGCTTCGTCAACCGCTTGGTCAAGGCTCATTGGTTAACCTAATCTAGGTTCTCCTCCCGTATAAACGCTTGCGTCAATCGATCTGTTCGAGTGCTTCAGTTGCGACATCACCCAATTCACCGGCTTCAATATGCGAATACCGTTCACGAACCATCTCCTCCGAGTTATCGAGATAGCGAGCCGCAACAGTGTACCCGAACGCGCGGACTAGCACCTCGCCCATTCCACGTCGACCACCGTGGGGCGCGAGATAGTCGTGTTTCGGATGGTCGATGTCGATCTCTGCAGCCTCTGAGAGCCGTTGGAGAATCGACCGTGCGCCGTCCGTCGTGATCGATGGAGGCCGAATGTCCTGATCAAGCGCCAGCAGCAGGTCGCGAGCGTACTCCGCACGGCGTTCAGTGATTGCTTCTGGGCGTTCCCCTCGATCGGCGAGGTCATCCTGGACGAGCTCTGCGAGCGTCCGTTGGTCGAACGTCGGAAACACCGGCCACTGCTCCGTCGGCGGGTCCATCAGCTGGCGATAGCTTCGCAGCGGAGAAATCACTGGATCGGGGAGACTCGCGGCGTCCCACTGCTGTTTCTTCCGGTAGACGTCCATACTCCCGTCGTCGAGGGAGAGATCCTCCCAGCGGACGCCGCGCCGGCGCGGGTCGTTTGGATCTCGGAGGAGTTCGCCAACGCGGACAGCGGTGTACGCGAGGACGAACACCAGAGCCCGGTCACGAGTCGCCTTCAGCGCTACGTAGCGCGCTCGCTGCTTGTCGAGGGGGTCAGTATCCTCTGGGAGTGTCGTGTACGCCTCGACAGCGTCGCGGGCCCGTTCGTCGACGTGGCGGGTGAGAGCGTGGCGCTGTTCAGACGTCCAGGCCTGCTGGTCGCCGGGCTTGCGGCCGTCGTCCTCCGGTAACGGTGCCATCGCACTCGCCCGCTGCGCGTAATGCGCCTCGAGATACCCTTCGTTGACACACCACCCACACCAGGCAGAGATATAGCGGTAATAGGTTTGTACCGTGTTCTGCTTGAGTCCCCGATCTCCACCGAGATGTCGGGCGTACTCCCGGAACACGCGTTCGTCGAGATCGTCGAAGGTCGGTTTGCGGTCGACGTCGTCGGAGACGATCCCGGTCCAGTCGTCGGCGCCGCGGTCGCCGGCGGCCCACTCGGCGAACCGTTCAAGCTCGCGTGCAGCGTTACGTCGATAGTTCCCACCGTCGCCGCCGCGGCCTTTCCCCTTGTCCTGGAGGTAGCGCTCGAAGGAACTCGCGAGTGACTGATTAGTGCGTTCTCGAGGTGTCATCGTTCCTCGTTCGCGTACTGGTAAGTCGGACGGACGTCCTCGAAGAGCGTTTCGACGATTTCCCAGAGGATCAGGGAAGGAGTCTCGTATTCAAATGTGATCCCCCAGCGGTCCTCCGTATTGGCGGCAGAGTACTGGAAATGCGCCCGTCCGAGATCGGGATGGTCCTCGTCCTGGTGCCAGCCGGCGTGAAAGCCCGTGTTCGGATCGGTGTAGTTGATACGGAACCAGTCGTGAGGGTCCTGTCGATACCACTTGACGGTCAGTTCCGGCGAATCAGGGCCCGTTGGGGGATTAAGGCGGGCTGGATCAAAAACCGCCCGCAGCTGCTTGGCCTCGATATCGTCAGGAACGTACTCGACGGCCGTGATCTGGGGGACACGGTCGAGGACGTCCCGCTTCAATTGGGCGTAGAGGTTCGCGTTCGGGTCACCACCTGGATGCGGGACCGACATCCGTTAGCTGCTGGCCTCGGCAGACTCTGTCGTCGGAGCGAGGAAGTCCCATTCGCGGATGGCAAAGCCAACGATCTGGATACGACGCTGAAGGTGCTCCCACTCGCGGGCAATCTCACGGCGACGGTCTTCCTCGTCACCGTCAAGGGACTCGTCAGCGAGCGTTCCGCGAAGCTGATTCGGTGACTCGACGCCGAATTCGCCCTCCCAGTCGCGAATCTGCGTCTTCATATCGGCGAGACGGTCCGTAAGCTCCTCGACAGTGTGCCCGCTGTCTCGAAGCCGCATCGCCTCCTGCATCGCTTGGCGGCGATAATCTGGGTAATACGTGGTGTGAGTACCGCTTTCGTCCCGGTGGAGGATGCCATCGTCGACGAGCCGATCGAGGACGCGTTTGGTCGGCTCGTGTGACCAGCCCGCTTCCGAGGCGATCCAGTTGGCCGTCTGAGGCTCCGAAAGCTGCCGGGCGGTCATCCTCACGCGGTCTTCGCCCGTGGTTTGGCGTTCCATTAGGCCCTCGGAGTTCGGTTCGTCTTCGGACATACAACACCGTTCGCGCTTTGTCTTAATATAGGTTGAGGTCATTAGTTCTATATCGAGTGCGTTTCTTCGCCATCGCCTCGACCCCGGCTGAGGAGAGTCAGAGCAAACTCGGAGCCCGGTCTTGTCGGCTCTACCCGGGGGAAGCGCCGTTGTGAGGGGGTTGCAGCATTCGTGCTTCACCGACGGCGTCGGGGTACTTCAAACTGGTCGTGATTATCAGAGTAATCAAGATCACTTGCTGTATTCGTCTCATCGGGAGAAATCGAGTATCTGGAGGCTCATAGCGTCGAAATTCCGCACTACAAGAAATTGTATATCGTATATCGCTATATTTATTATATTCGGTGGAAGTTAGACTACAGTGGGTTTAGCGGGGCTGTGATGCGTGGTCTCAGCCGAATCAGTAAGCAGAAACTGCTTCAGATCACCCTTCGTTCGCATACTCCTGTCGCAGTAGCAACTATATCGTCGTTCTCCCGAGAGTCTCGATAGCGTTGCCACTCAGATATCTGCGCTGCCCCAGAGCGAGGACCTGTTATCCGATCCCTGTCTCTTTCTTCAGCAGCGTCAGCGTATTGTCGGCCGTCACGATCGGCGAATGTCCGTATTCACCGGTCAGCTCAACCTGGACGAGCAGATCCACGGCTCGCCAGATCGAGTACAGCAGACACGCGAACGCGAAGTAGAAGAACCGCAGTCCGAAGTCCTTCGACGTGGTGGCGGCCATAAACCGCTTGATAGACCTGTAGCCGCTCTCGATCTCCCACCGATACCCGTACTCCGTGAGATGTCCACTCCCTCTATTCGTCATGAACACCGAGTACTGTCGGTGGTCGTCGTGTTCTGAGTCCTCTTTCCGTCGGTAGATCAGCGTCGTCTCGTGCCACTTGTTCTTCCCTAAATGCAACTTCCGGTCGGTTTCGTAGCGGTCTTGGTCGCGCTGGAGCAACCGCTTGGCCTGAGCTTGCTCACTAGCCTGCATCCGCTTCGGAACGACGTAAGAGAGCCCACGCTGGCTGATCATCTCCAGAACGTGCTGGCTATCGAACTCCCGGTCCATCAGCACGTTATCGACGTGAACGAGGTCCTCAGCCGAATCGAGCAAGTCCTCGACGATTTCTTTGCGTGATTCGCCTTTCCGCACGGGACGAGCATCAAGCACGAGTGGAACAGCGTTCCCGACCAACTGGACGGTCGCCCACTGATAGGCGTATTCGTCGGTCTTCTCTTTTGTCCCGATGATCTCATCCTCGTGACCTGTTCTATCACCGGTGAAGGGCTCAGCTTCAGTGATGTCGATGGCCACGATTCCGACTCGGAAGAACTGCTCTGTCTCCGAGACTTCATCCAGTAGCCGTTTCACGGCCTGACGGTACATCTCACGAATCTCCGCTATCGAGAGGTCACGAATCTGATCACGATGGACGTGCCCCAGAGGTGTCCGACTACGCGTCGACTCGTAAATGAAGCTCCGAGCCCCCTCATTGGCAGCTAAGTTCTCGCGGAGGCCGAGATAGGTCTGTAAGTCCCAGTAGGCATTCTCGTGGATCTCACAACCCTCTCCGCGATCCATCGAGAACGCCGGGAAGACAACGCGACTGACGTGATCCGTGATCGTTCCCGCCTGTTCCAGCACGGTCTGCTCGTCCGGATCGGAGTCTCCGGTACTGTCTCCTCGCTGAGGGAGCGTCCTGTCCGGGTCACGCGGAACGCTCACACCCGCGTTTTGGGCATTGATCAGGGCCGTCTGGGCAGCCGTCTCAACCGTCTCGCGTAACTCACCCGTGAAGCGCTCGTGCCAGCTACGCCAGAGCGTCGACTGATTCGGAACGCTCTCGAGTCCGAGTTGCTCACGCAATTCAGGGTGGCACTCGAGGAATCCGACGAGTGCTGTCTCGTGGTTCCATCCGTGGAGTTCTTTCAACATGAACACTCGAAAGAGGGTGTCCATCTCGTAGCTCGTCGATCCCGCATAGCGGTCATGGGTCTCGAATTTGAAGTAAGCGAGCGGCAGCGAACAGACGAATTTTTCGACCGAGTTGTGGCTCTCGTGGCTGAACCACGTCTCCGAAATCGTCCGAACATCTGATTCCAGTCCCGCGAGCGACGTTCGGTCATACAGTGGTGTCGAATCATACGCCGGCCACTCGACGTACGATTGTCGAGCGATGCTTCGAAAGACCGTGCGACGAGAGACAGGAGTCGAAGCCACTACGGGATAGTCAGTAGGACACGCACAAGAATTCGTCCAGATCAACAGAGGGCTAGACGACTACTACAACAGGTGGCCGTACCCTTTGCGTTCGAGTTCGGCTTCCAGTTCGACGTGCATCGCTTTGACAGTTTCCTCGCCGAAGTGCTGTCCCGTCATCGCTCCCGAGATCTCCGCGATCTCAGCGTGCCACTCGCGAACTGCGTCCGCAAGCGCGGCGAGGAGTTCTTCTTCGGGCTTGTTTGCTCCATCGACTTCCTCGACGATCTGCCACCCCGGCTGAAAATTTTCGAGGACGTATCCTGTCTCCTTGAACTGAATCGCGAACCGCTCACAGACTGCTCCGAACCCGGTTTCGATGCTGAGCAACGGAATGACGTGGACGATATCCTCGTGCTCCTCCAGTTCACGGAGGTCCGCAACGGGCACAGCGGTTTCTGGAAGTACAGAATACAGCGGATCAGGCAGAAGAGGGCCGCTCTCATCGGCCCCCGACGGCTCGTACTGGTCGTCGATCGGATCGCCTTTCTCTTTCACGACTGTTGGCTCTGTGTCACTCGGTTCCTCGCTGAGAATCTCTTTCAGGATAGCGTAGAAGCGCCACTCGTCGCCGTAGTCGTAGAGATAGCAGATGCGGTCGTACTGTTCGAGACCGAGCTGACGAGTCATTTCACCGATCGTCACATCACCCGCGTTCTCGATCCGCTCGGTGCGTAATACCGGATCGCCACCAAGTGATTCCTCATACTCCTGTAAGCACTGGTATTTGACTGCGCTGTCCCAGTAATTCTCATCGTCCCCAACAAACCAGAGATGACCCTGATCGAGTCCGAATGCGGGGTTGATCGCCGACTGAAACTCGGCGATCGTCCTGTCTGCCCCGACGATGATATCTCGCCACAGCGATGTCGGGTCCGGATCGAATTTGACGCGAAAGCGGTAGGCAGTCATCCTTGCATCTCCGTACCCGTGCGGAAGCTCGTGAGGTCGTCGATACGCTGCTCTAGGTCTTCGATCTCGTCTCGAAGTTGTTCAGCTTCGTCGTCATCACTGGCGGCGAGACGGTCTTTCAACCCCTGGAGCCGAGATTCTTTCACGTCTTCATCGACCTCTGCCTTCCGGACGTACTCGCTTTCCTCGATGTTGTAGACATCCGATTCAGAGAGTGTGGTCACTTCGAGTGCTTCATCGACTTTCGAGCGGTCGACGCTCAGCACACGTTCACGGTCGATACCAGCGTTTCCAAGGCGATCTAACACCTCCTCGTCGTCTTTGAGCGAGCGATTGCGGCGACTCGTCCGCTGGACAGAGCCATACTGCCCAGAGACCGGACGGTCGTGATGGAGTCGAGCGAGGAGGACATCTGCGACCTCCTGGCGGAAGTCGTTCGCATCTCGCTGGACATCCGAGAGCAGTGTGTAGAGATTCACCAGCGCATCTGTGTCCAATTCAGGGAGATCAGTCACTTCGTGACGTTCGAGTGCATCAATGAGGAGGAGCGCGTCCGAATAGACAGCCAGTCCGTCGGGTTCAATTCGGTCCTCGTCCGTGGGTTCCTGTTCCGCGTTGACTACCTGCGTCGCCGTCGCGATCTCTGATTGAGTGATGACACCAGCATCCTCATCAACCTCGAATCGTGGATGGACACTCCACACCGCAGGATACGGATCGGCATCTGCCGGGAGACGATCAAGATCAAACCCGTCGGGGGCGTCCTCGATTCGCCGATAGAGCGTTTCGAACTGGTCTCGCTGGAGCGGCCGCGTCTCATCCCTGTCTTCGAAATGGATAATGACGCGAGCGTCCTGTACGTCAGTAATACGAAATCGGTGATGGGAGAGCGGCGTGATGAGCGTCGCACTTTCAGGAAGGTCATCGAGTTCTTCGAGAAGCGTGTGCCAGCTGGCGGTGAAAGACATATACTGTGGTTGTGGCCCATTCAGACTAAATCTTGTTCACAACGCGGCCATCGGTGGGCAGTCTCCGTAACAGACAGTCTGATACGTGTCTCTCCGGAACTACCGATATGGCTGAGACGTACGCACTCCGTGTTCAGATCGAGTCACACGAGTACGACGGCGAGTTCTATCTCGTCGGCCAAGGATACGGAACCCCAGCAGACGTGTTGGACAACGTCGCTGCCGACCATCTCTTGCGAATCACGAATTCGCCACGTATCGAAGAGTACCTGTTCGATGTGCTGAAGCACGGACAGAATACAGGTAAAGCCGAGTATGAGGCGACAGACAGCGATGTCGAATGCTGGATTCACGTCGATGTCTCCTACCAGAGATACGCCTTCGGTGTCGGAGACAGAGTGTTCGAGTTCTCAAGCGAACCGTCCAAAAGCGAAATCGCATCGACTGTCACGCAACTCCAGTCGTAGGCTGTGGACTCTCGTTCAGGGATCGAAGTGGTAGATATAGGGGTGATCAACCTTCCCAGCGGGCATAATCTCTTCGAGTAGCTCGTGAACCTCAGATTCGGAGGGCGCACTAGTGATGATCCGATCGTCGTAGATCGCCACATAGGCTTCGTTAAGTCCCAACTCGCGCAGTTCTCGACCCAAGCTTCGAGCTCGAGCCTTCCCCGTCTCCTGATGGTAAATCCACTCCAGTTCGTCGGTTCTCTCCCGCAACTGCTCGATCTCCGACGCGTATCGCTCCCGATTACGCTTGTTCTTCATATAGAAGCGCAACTCCTCGGCGTCCGTCTTTTCGTCTTCCTCGGGTACTGGAAGCGAGTCGATTATGCCGAAACGATGTTTGGCCTCCTCGTATTCGTCGTCGATGTCGGTACTGAGCGAGCCCCCGAATATGATGTTCTTGACACCGATCCATCCATCGTAGACGATCTGGTCCTCGAACGGCAATAGGACGACACTCGAAACCGGGACTGGAAGTGCAGATTCGTCCCACACTTCGGTGAACGGCAGCCGAGCCGGCCGGACTGCGTATGCTTTCGGCGGTTCTGTCCAATCGAGAAAGATCGCATCGTCCGCTCGATAGCGAACGGCGACGAACTCTCCGGCGACGAAATCAGTCCACGCTGCGACCTGTTCGAGATCAGCTTCTGACAGTTCGGGAGGATTCTGTTCAACGAAGTCCTCTATCAGGTCCGTCGTTGACTCGTTGTACAGCGTATTTCGGAGTGGGAGAAGCTCGTCAGTGTAGTGCTGTTCCAGATCAGCGACTGTTTCGATCCCTTCGATGACATCGAACCGTTCGTTGACGTACACCAACAGATGGGCATAGAGATCCAGAAACCGTTGTTCGCTCTCGTCTGACAATCGTCTGTCGGCTTCACTCATTGGTAATAGACGTGTTTACGGTCACACTAATCAGGCGTTTCGAACTTCGAGCGAGTTCCTCATCGATATTCCGAAATCGTTCGATACGGGACGTAGTACCCGATTTCATCGATCCACGTCGACAGCCACTCGTCAGCAGTCGCTTCATCGATCTTCCCAGCGTCGATTGCAGCCAACAGAACTCCGACGGATCCGACAACGGTCACGCCCTGATCTTTCGCAAACGACCGGGCATCCCCGTCGTCGGTCAGTAGGCGGCCGTCCGCTGCGTCCGCCAAGGCGAACGCTTGGGCCTCGCCGGGATCGAGATGGCCACCAACAACAGCCTCTCTGTTTGCGACGGTGTCCGAAATCGTCGCGACTGGGATCTCATCGTCGAGTGTATCGAGTGCTGACTGAAGATACGGGTGGTCGTCGACCCCGTCTTCGAGTTCCTCGCGAACGACTGGAACCGTACAGATCCCAGAGAGTCCTGCAACCACCCACAGCTGGTCAATGTACGCAAAATTCGAGAGGACGGTCGTGTTCAGAGCGCTCGGGTTGGGTGGGATATCGTCACCTGTCATTTCGCGCGTGACTCCTCGTCGTCCGAGTCCTCGTCATCGAATTCGAGTTCGCTTGCTGCCTCTACCTCGTAGGCTGCGTCGTCTTCGTCGACGAGTCCGAGACGGAGTTCGACGCCGTGCTCACGGAGGATATCACGCATCGTCCAACGGTCGACGTCGGCAAGTCTCGCAGCATCACCGAGCGTAATTCGTTCCCGTTCGTAGAGGGCGACTGCAGCCGCAATGCGTTCGTTTTCGTGGTCCTCGAAGTATTTACGCACGAACTCTCGCAACGCATCGCTCTTGCCCCCGAACACACCAGCCTCGACAGCACCCTCGATGAGGAGGTCGAGGTCGTCTGGATAGGAGCCGGTAATTCGTGCCATCGTCCTATCCCAAACTACGCCTTCATACTATTTATGAACTGCGCCAGGCTTCCATATGCATTGAGACGACGCGTCTCAACTACTGCCGGACCCCGGAAGTTGAGACTACGGCGGGTTTAGAGGGGCTGTAATGCGTGGTTTCGACCAAATTCTCGAGGCGAAGCTACTTCGAATCTTCTCTCGTTGGTCTTCTCGTGTAGTACTACCAACTAGAACGGTGAATTTCCAAGATTCACGACAGCGTTGCCACTCAGGAATCCGCTTTGCCCCGGACAGAGTACCTCCCTATCCAATTCCGGTCTCCTTCTTCAGCAGCGTAAGCGTATTGTCGGCCGTCACAATGGGTGAGTGTTCGTACTCACCCGTCAACTCGACTTGGACGAGTAGATCGACCGCTCGCCAAATCGAGTAGAGAAGACACGCAAACACGAAGTAGAAGAACCGCAGTCCGAAATCGGTCGAGGTTGTCGCAGCCATGAATCGCTTGATCGACCGATAACCGCTCTCAATCTCCCAGCGATACCCATACTCGCTGAGGAATCCACTGCCACGGTTGGACATGAACACCGAGTACTGCCGGTGATCGTCGTGTTCAGAGTTCTCTTTGCGTCGGTAGATCAGCGTCGTCTCGTGCCATTCGTTCTTCCCGAGATGGAGTTTGCGGTCGGTCTCGTACCGGTCCTGGCTCTGTTGGAGTAACCGCTTCGCCTGAGCTTTCTCGCTGGTCTGCATCCGTTTCGGAACGACGTAGGACAGTCCACGCTGGCTGATCATCTCCAGAACGTGCTGGCTGTCGAACTCCCGGTCCATCAGGACGTTATCGACGTGGACGAGCCCTTCAGCCGAATCCAGCAAGTCCTCAACGATTTCCTTGCGTGACTTACCTCGTCGAACTGGCCGCGCATCGAGCACAAGTGGGACAGCATTACCGACCAGCTGGACTGTCGCCCACTGGTAGGCGTACTCGTCGGTGTTCTCTTTCGTTCCGAGAATCTCGTCCTTGTGCCCACTTCGGTCACCCGTGAACGGGTCAGCTTCCGTGATATCGATCGCGATGATTCCCGCTCGAAAGAACTGCTCTGTCTCCGCGACTTCATCCAGTAGACGTTTCACTGCTTGGCGGTACATCTCGCGAATCTCCGCGATCGAGAGGTCACGAATATGCTCGCGATGGGCGTGCCCGAGTGGTTTCCGATCACGCGTTGACTCGCAAATGAAGCTCCGAGCCCCCTCGTTGGCAGCCAAGTTCTCGCGGAGACCGAGATAGGTCTGTAAGTCCCAGTAGGCGTTCTCATGGATCTCACAACCCTCACCACGGTCCAATGAGAACGCCGGGAAAACGACGCGGCTGATGTGATCTGTGATCGCTTCCGCCTGTTCCAGTACAGTCTGACCGTCTAGGTCGGACTCATCGGTGTCGTTACCTCGTTGGGGGAGCGTCCGTTTTGGGTCACGCGGAACGCTTACACCCGCGTTCTGGGCATTGATCAGGATTGTCCGGGCGGCTGTCTCAACCGTCTCACGCAACTCACCCGTGAAGCGCTCGTGCCAGCTGCGCCACAGCGTCGACTGATTCGGAATTCTATCGAGCTCGAGTTGCTCGCGAAGTTCAGGGTGGCACTCGAGGAATTCGACGAGTGCCGTCTCGTGGTCCCATCCATGGAGTTCTTTCAGCACGAACACTCGAAAGAGGGTGTTCATCTCGTAGCGCGTCGACTCCGTGTAGCGGTCGTGGGCCTCGAATCTGAAGTAGGCGAGCGGCAGCGAACAGACGAACTGCTCGACCGAGTCGTGACTTTCATGTCTGAACCACGTTTCCGAGATCGTCCGAACATCTGATTCCAGTCCCGCGAGCGACGTTCGATCGTACAGTGGTGTCGAATCATACGCTGGCCACTCAACGTACGCCCGCCGAGCGATACGTCGAAAGACGGTTCGACGAGACTCAGGAGTTGAAGCCACTACGAGACACGGAATCAGACACGCACAAGACCTCGTCTATCCTCAACGACAAAGTCGAACAGCGTATCTGAGATCTCGTCGAAGAAATAAGCTTCGACGTCGATCTCCCGGCCCAGTCAGAAAGTTAGAACTGGAGTTGTCACTCGTTTTCGAGCCCATCGTAGATATCTCGATTCGCGTCTCGGCGAGGTTGGTGAACCGACCTGGGGTGACGACTATTCCCCGCTGGAACCATCGAAGCCAAACGTCGCGATCGCCGAGTGCAGTTTCTGGACGACCGGTCGTCCGACCGTGTCCGTGTACTTGCACTCGACGATGATCGCTCCTTATGTCCCGTCGACGACCTACTTCATGAGGATGACCAACTGTGATGGGTTCGGAGAGCAACAGGTAGCGTCAGCTGTCTCCATATCTGCTCCGTAGCACCTTTTGCGACGGTTTCCAATGGCAGATACATGACGGAGGAGCGCCCAAGTCGCGGACCCAACACTACCACAGATGAACAATCGCGCCGGTCTGCCCGTCTGGCGATGGCAACACACTGGGACCCTAACAACATCGACTTTGAACGGGATCTCCGTACCATGACTGAACTCGGCCGGGTCGAATTCACTCGCCTACGTGGCTTTCTCGCCCAATTCGGCGCTAGCGAGCAAGAAGTGACGGAAGACCTCGCACCACTTGCCGTCGTCCTTAATGATCCCGCCGATCAGCGGTTTGTTGCGACGCAATTGTACGATGAGGCCCGACACGCAGAGTTCCTCGAACAGTACTGGGAGACGGTGATTCACCAGGTAGAGGACGAACGCGGCGTCGCCCGAACCGATCCCACGGCCGACCGCTGGCACGCAGAGCCCCACAAGACGCTGCTTCGCCGGACATCCGACGCGATGGCACGATTGCTGACGACTGCTGACCCTGAAATGCGGGCCCGCGCGTACAGCCACTACCATCTGGTAGTCGAGGGCGTCCTTGCACAGACGGCCTACGAGTGGGTCGACGAGCGATACAGCGAAGAATCGAGCGATGGACTAGCGTTGCCCGCGCTCACGAGCGGGTTCCAGCGTCTCCAGCAGGACGAAGCCCGCCACGTCACGTTCGGGGTGCGGAGGGTCCAGGACTTGCTCGACGCTGGGGTGGACACGGCCGTCGTCGTCGAGACGATCGACGAACTACTCCCGTTCGTCGAGGCTACCATCGACCGGATGGTTACGGAATCGGGCCGAGAACAGCTGCTCGAGCAGGTCGAGGAGGAACGGGACCAACGTCTCAAAGAGGTCGGCGCGGTGGAGGCAGCATGACGCGGGAAACGATGAGCGCAGTCCGTGTCACGGAACACGGGGACCCCGATGCCCTCTCCACGGCCGAGGAAGCGGTTCCTCATCCCAGCGAAGGTGAAGTTCGGATCGACGTCCGCGCTGCGGGTGTCAACTTCGCCGACGTAGAGAAGCGGCGCGGAAACTACCCTGATGGGCCAACCCCTCCATATCGGCCCGGATTGGAAGTGGCTGGTGTCGTCGAATCGACCGGCAGCGAAGTCGACCTCGCGGTCGGCGAGCGTGTGACCGCGCTCGTTTCACAGGGCGGGTACGCCGAGAAGGCCGTCGCGCCAGCGGATGCGACGATACCGGTTCCGGCCGATCTCTCATTCCCGGCCGCTGCGTCGCTCCCAGTACAGTTCCTGACCGCTCACAATACCTTGTTCGAGTGGGGCAACTTGACCGCTAGCGAGCGAGTGTTAGTAACTGCGGCTGCGGGCGGTGTTGGGACTGCAGCCGTCCAGTTCGCCGACGCTACTGACGCCACTGTGGTCGGCGCGGCGAGTACCGAAACGAAGCGAGAGTTCGTCCGTCGGCGTGGCGCGGACCGAGCTATCGATTACGACGACATCGAGACCTCGGTGAGGGATGTCGACCTCGTTCTGGACGGTGTTGGCGGGCGTGTCTTCACCGATGCCGTTGAGGCTCTCGCGCCGGGCGGACGTGTCGTCTCTTTCGGTATGGCAAGCGGACGGGTCCCGACGGTCGCGACGCCGCGTCTGTTCTTCCAGAATAAATCCGTCCTCGGCTACCATCTCGAGGAGGCGCTAAAGCGGAACCCTGACCGAGCGCTCTCGGCCGTCCTCGACGTCGTCGAGGCGGTCGCCGATGGCGATGTCGAACCTGTGGTCGAGGAAACCTTCCCACTCGAAGCCGCTACCCGTGCCCACAAACGGCTTCAGGAACGGGAGAGTGTGGGAAAGCTCATCCTGCATCCCTGATGTCACAACTGTTTTGAGGGATTGAGCGGGAATATCGACCATGTCAGACAACATCGGTACAGCGGTTGACGAGATCGTAAGTGACCGCCTTCAACTCGATGCCGACGCCTTCGACGATGAAACGTCGTTCGAAGAGGACCTCGACGCCGAATCCCTCGACATAGTGGAACTAGCCGAAGCCGTTGAAGCCACGCTGGGCGTCCACATTCCTGACGACGACCTCGCCGAACTCGGGACCGTCGGCGCATTCAAGGAATACGTCGAGAACCACACCGAGTGATGGATCGACGCGTCGTGGTTACTGGCGTCGGCGCGGTAACTCCTCTCGGTACGTCCGCACCGGATACGTGGGAGGGCCTGATTGCTGGTGAGAGCGGTGCCGGACGTATCCAGCGATTCGATCCCGGGACTGCCGGGCTTCGCACGGAGATAGCCTGTGAGATATCCGGTAATCCGACCGACCCGAACACCGTTGATGAGCGGTCGGTCGGCCGGGCTGCGGAGTACGGCATGGCCGCCGCGGCGGAGGCGCTTGCAGACGCCGGATACGACCCGTCGGCGCCGAACTGGGAGGCGACGCGAGTCGGCACGAGCGTCGCCTGTGCCCTCGCCGGTTTGCCGGAGGCCGAGACAGCCGCGACTGCCGATGGTCGACCCGCGTCCCGCTTCCTCCTGACCTATCTGCCGAACATGGTGGCCGGGCATCTGAGCATGGCCGTCGACGCTCGCGGCCCAACGCGGGCGCAGGCGGCTGCCTGCGCTGCCGGCACGCATTCGATCGTGGACGCGGTCCGAGATATCCAGCACGGACGCGCCGACGTGATGCTTGCCGGTGGTGCCGAGTCCCCACTTACTCCGCTTGGCGTCGGGGGGTTCGAGGCGATGCGTGCCCTGAGCACGCGGACGGACGTCCCAGAGGATGCAAGCCGGCCGTTCGATGCCGACCGTGACGGGTTCGTCCTCGGCGAGGGGGCGGGGATACTCGTCCTCGAAGCCGAATCGCGTGCCCGTGAACGGGGAGCGACCAGGTATGCGACGGTATCCGGTGAGGCCATGACTGCCGATGCACACCACCCGACGAAACCGGCTGTGAACGGCGTCGGACTCGGACGATGTGTCGAACGGGCCCTCGAATCGGCCAACTTATCACACAGTGCGGTCGATCACGTCAACGCCCACGCTACTAGCACGCCGATCGGCGACGCCGCGGAAGCGAACGCGCTGAACGACATCTTCGACAGTGCGCCACCGACTACAAGTGTCAAAAGTCAACTCGGACACGCTCTCGGGGCCGCGGGCGCGATCGAAGCCGTGGTCACAGCTCAGACCGTCGCAAAGCAAACGCTCCCACCGACTATCAACTATAATACGCCGGATCCGGACTGTCAACTCCCAGTCGTCACGACGCCAACCGAAGCGGCCGTTGAGACGGTCGTCAGTACGTCCGCAGGCTTCGGCGGTTCAAACGGCGCTCTCATCTTCGAAGACCCATGACCAATACGATCGATCCACGGAATGCAGACTCGACGGCGAGTCTCGACGAACTAGATTCCGGTGTGGGCTGGAGAGTACTCAGTGGGACCGATATCGTCTCGACCGAACGCATCACAGCCCTCCTCGACGAGTTCGATCGTTCGTTCGCCGAGCGTGCGTTCACTCCCGCTGAGCGTTGCTACTGTGACGCGCAGGCGAACCCACCCCAGCACTACGCCGCCCGGTGGGCGGCCAAGGAATCGTTCTTGAAAACACTCGGTGAAGCGGTCCCAAAGGTTCCGACTACCGAAATCGGCGTTGAGCGCGAACCAACGGGCCCACGCCTCGTACTGAGCAACCAGGCATCAGAAGCGCTGACGGACCGCCTCCGGGCGGCCGGCATCGATACCTCGCGGGCGGACCTATCGGTGTGTATGAGCCACGACGTCACGTGTGACCGTGCCCTCGCCCACGTGGTTGTGGTTGGCCCGACTGTCGACGCTTCCGCTTCGAGGCGAGCGGAACCTACCGCTGAACAGGGGGGAGACTCGTGACGACGGCGTTCGTTTTCCCAGGGCAGGGAAGCCAGCAGCCAGGCATGGGCGAAGCGTTCTACGAGGCGTGGTCCGAGACGCGGACACAACTGGACGCGCTCTCCGATGTGCTTGACGACGACCTCGTGGCCCTCTGTGCCGACGCGGACACGGAGGTGGCAACACTCCGCGAGACCCACAACGCCCAGCCCGCGCTATTCGGCCTGGGTGTAGCTGTTTATGAGGGAGTTGTCGCGCGCACGGGCGTGACTCCGGACTACGTCGCCGGCCATAGTCTCGGACACTTCACCGCGCTCGCCGTCGCGGACACACTCTCCCCGGCGGATGGCGTGCGACTCGTCCGGCGACGCGGGGAGTTGCTCGCAGCTGCGGGGCAGGAGGCCGGTCCTGGCACGATGCTCGCGGTGTTGCTTGCAGACCCCGACGACGTCGCGGCAGTATGTGCGTCCTGCAACGGCGTCGGCGTCGGACTGTACAACGGTCCGCAACAGACCGTCATCAGCGGTACCTGTGCGGGTGTCGCCGCCGTTCGCGAGGAACTCGACGCGAGAACACGAGCTCGGTTCCGGGAACTGGACGTTGCCGCAGCCTTCCACTCTCCAGTTATGGCGAGCGCGGTCGACGACGTCGACCAGGTGATGGCGTCTGTCGACCTCACACCCGCCTCGATACCCGTCGTTTCGGACGTCTCGCGACGCATCTACACCGACCCCGAAGTAGCCCGGCGTGACCTCGCTGCACAGGTGACGTCGGCAGTCGACTGGCACGGCGTCGTCGGGCGATTGCGTGAGGAAGGCGTCGAGCGTTTCGTCGTCTTTCCGCCAGCAGAATCACTCGCAAGCCTGGTCGAACGGATCGCCCCCGAGGCGGAGGTCGTCGCGCTCGACACGCCCGACGCCATCGAGAATCTTTCCTCGCGAGTGGAGGTGACCGACGATGGCTGACGATTCCGAGCCGACCGGTAAGTTCGCGGGTGACGTTGCCGTCGTAACCGGCGGTACCCGTGGCATCGGCCGTGCTGTCGCCGAGCGCTTCGCCAGTCTTGGTGCAGCGACAGTCGCCACGTACCACGAGGACACGGAAGCGGCCACCGAGACGGAATCTGCCCTTACCGCATACGACCCACCGACTGACGTCGAACGGTTCGATGTCGGGGATCTTGAGGCTGTCTGTGAGGCGTTCGACCGAATCACCGAGACATTCGGGCGGCCGACGGTTCTCGTCAACAATGCGGGACAGATGGATAACGGACTGGTGGTTCGGATGGATCCTGAGCAATGGGGTTCGGTCATCGAGACGAACCTGACGGGAACTTTCTACTGCACGCGCGAAGCGACGCGCCGCATGCTCAGAGGTGACGGCGGCCGCGTCGTCAATGTGGCTAGCGTCGCTGGGCTCCGTGGTTGGGCAGGACAGGCGAATTATGCCGCGAGTAAGGCCGGAATGATCGGGTTCACTCGCGCCGTCGCTCAGGAACTCGGCGATCGGTCTATCCGGGTGAACGCGGTAGCTCCCGGCTACGTCGACACGGATCTCTACGCGGAGCATAACCTCCACGATACGGATGATGTCCCTGTCTCAGAGCCGGAAGATGTCGCGGACGTCGCCGAGTTCCTCGTGAGCGATGCCGCTTCTGCAGTCAATGGCTCGGTCTACCGAGTCGACGAGGGCCTTATCGGTTGACATGGCTGTGTTGAATCGCTGTAAGGCGTTGGAATTCACTGTTTGACGAAGCTCTTGATGTTATAGTCGGGCATTGTGCGCCTTCTGCAACGGGGTCTGTTCTCTGTGCCTGATCAACGGTCGCGTTGAGTTTGTATCCTGTACTTAGCGATTTTTCTCGGTCTATTTCAACTATTGTAGTGTGACCAACTCAGAGCGTCTATCTATCAGTCTGGCCACTAGTGATTTCGAATCGTGCGTCTCCCTCGTCGCTGTCGGTCACGGTGATCTTCCACCCGTGAGCGTCAACGAACTGCTTGACGATATGCAGCCCAGGCCCTCACCGTTGGTTGAGTCCTCCAATTCAAACACCTGCTCACCCACGTCTTCAGGGATACTCGGCCCATCGGCAGCCACGTTGAAGCCGTCCTCCAACTCACCAATCGTCACGGTCACGTCCGCACTCCCGTATTCGACCGCATTCCGAATCAAATTCTCCACTACTTGTCGGAGCCGACTCGCATCAGACTGAATCGTTTGCTCTGTGTCGGTGACCAGCGTCGTATCGGCTGTTGGAATGGTCTGCCAGCACTCACTCACTGTCTCCGCAAGATCAACCGCCTCAACCTCGCTCCGCCTCACCCTTCATCCTTATCTGAACACTGCCGTAAATGGAAGCCCAAGAATTATACTCTCGTCAACTGAGTTGGATAGTGTGGTTTACGAGACAGGGTATCGCACCGTCGATGACGCTGTCGCCCGCGTACTCGACGGCGAGACGCTCGACCGCCGGGATGGACTCGCGCTGATGGCCCAGCCGGTCGAGCCACTCGCCGAGGGGGCGGATTACGTCCGCTCCCAGCTTGGCGACGACACTGTCGACGCGTGTTCTATCGTGAACGCGAAGGCGGGCAACTGTGCAGAGGACTGTGGGTTCTGTGCGCAGTCAGTCCACTTCGACACTGGTATCGACACCTACGGCTTTCTCGACCCCGAAGAAATCCTCAAGGCGGCCAAGCAGGCCGAACGCGACGGCGCCCAGCGCTTTGGTATCGTCGTCGCCGAGAAAGGCGTCTCCAAGGAAAAACGCCCCGACGAGTGGGACGACGTCATCCGCGCAATCCGCTTAGTACGAGACGAAACCGACGTCGAAGTCGACGCATCCCTCGGGATTCTCACCGAGGAAGAGGCCGCGATTCTCGCGGACGAAGGACTTAATCACTACAACCATAACATCGAAACCTCGCCGCGTTTCTTCCCCGAAATCGTCGGGACCCATGACTTCGAAGACCGCGTGAAGACGCTCGAAGTCGCCAAGGAAGCCGGCATGGACCTCTGTGCCGGAGTCATCCTGGGCATGGGCGAATCGCCCACCGACCGCGTGGACGCGGCCATCGCGCTCCAGGATCTCAGCGTCTCCTCGCTCCCTGTCAACATCCTCAACCCGGTCGCCGGGACGATGTTCGACGACCGGGAGGAAGCACTCATCTCCACGACGGAGACCGTCAAGACCATCGCGGTCTACCGACTGCTTCACCCGCACGCGAGAGTGCGACTCACCGGCGGCCGCGAGGTCAACTTCGCTGAGGACGAACAACACCTCCCCTTCGAGGCCGGTGCGGATGGCATCCTCACCGGGAATTACCTCACCACCGAGGGCCAGTCGCCCGGCGACGATATCGAGATGATAGAGCAGGCTGGCATGGAGCCCAATACCGAGGTCAACGATTTCGACCCGGAAGAAGTAAAATCCCGTGGCGACGACTCGGCCGACCCCGCGGACACGGCGGTCGGGACGGCCACGAGCAAGGCGGAACCGTCTGATGACTAACACAGAGATACAGCAACAGCTATGACCGACATCAATTTCGCCGTTCTCGGCACTGGTGGTATCGGGCGTCGCGCACTCGAAGTTTCCGCGGACAAAGACGAACTCACTCCCATCGCAGCTTGCGACCGCCACGGGGTCGCCGTCGACCACGACGGCCTCGACGTGGACGAACTGCTGGCCGCGACCGAGGGGAACATCGCTTCCGACGGCGGGACTGCCGCCGAAGTCGGCGGTGGCGGCATCAAGGAACACGGCGACGACAAGGGCGTCGTTGCCTCCGCACAGGCAGTGCCGACGGAGACGCCTATCGAGGACATCATCGCTGAACACGAGGCCGTCGACGCGGTACTCATCGCGCTGCCGAACCTCGAACACGACTTCATCCCCAACGTCGCCGAGCGCTTCGCGAACGCGGGCTACGAGGGCGTCCTCGTCGACGTGCTCAAGCGTTCGCGCGTCATCGGCATGCTCGATGACCGCGAGGAACAACTCAAAGAGTCAGGCATCACGTTCGTCTGCGGTGCGGGCGCGACGCCCGGCTTCCTCACGGGCGCGGCGGCACTCGCCGCCCAGTCGTTCGTCGATGTCGAGGCGGTCGAAATCTGGTGGGGCGTCGGCCTCAAGTCCGGCTACGAGGACAACCGTGGCACCGTGCGCGAGGACATCGCCCACCTCCCCGACTACGACATCGAGTCGGCACGCGCCCTTCCGGACGAGGAGATCGAGGAAATCGTCGACGCCCACGACGGTGTCATCGAGTTCAACGACATGGAGCACGCCGACGACGTGCTTCTCGAACGGGCGGGGATCTGCGACGCTGAGGACGTGACCGTCGGCGGCGTCCTTGACCTCCGCAACGACGAGAAGCCCACAACGACGACCGTCAAAGTCACAGGTCGCACGTTCGATGGTGAGGTCGGTACCAACACGTTCGAACTCGATGACGACACGAGCATGGAAGCCAACGTGAACGGCCCTGCACTCGGCTACCTGAAGGCTGCCGTCCGCCGCAACTGGACCGGCGATTACGGCGTCTACGGGCCTGCCGAGCTCATGCCCGGGTTTTGAACCGTGCAGCAGCAGATGGATCGAGGGTTCGACCTCGAAGCACGCCTCCAGTCCCGGGAAGAACGTGGGCTCCGTCGCGACCTCGCTCCTGTCGACCGTGTCGAGCCGAGGGCTCGCCGGGTGCCCGACCCCGGTGCCGACGTACCGGCCTTCGACGCCGATGCCGAGGAAATGCTGGTGTTCGCAGCCAACGACTACCTCGGACTCGCGGGAGACGCCAGACTGGCCGAGGCAGCCGCACGGACAGCCCATGAAGTCGGCACTGGCGCGGGCGCCAGCCGGCTCGTCGTGGGCGATACATCCGCTCACCGCGAGCTCGAACACGCACTGGTCAAATCGAAAGAAACCGAGCGTGCGCTGGCGTTCTCCTCGGGGTACGCCGCCAACATCGGGACGATTACGGCGCTCGCCCCCGACGCGATCTTCTCCGACGAACTCAACCATGCCTCCATCATCGACGGCTGCCGGCTCTCCGGCGCCGATATCGAGGTGTACGACCACTGTGACGCCAGCGACCTCCGGACGACCATGGACCGCCGTGCCCGCGAAGCAGATGGGGAGGAATCCTGGCTGGTCGTGACAGATTCGGTATTCAGCATGGATGGCGACATCGCTCCACTCAGAATGATATGTTCGGCCACCGAGCGCCACGGCGCGTGGGTGATGGTCGACGAAGCCCACGCGACGGGCGTGTACGACGGCGGCATGGTCGGTCAGCTGGGACTCGAAGATCGGGTTCATGTCCAGTTGGGGACCCTCTCGAAGGCGCTTGGTGCCCAGGGCGGGTTCGTCGCCGGGAATGAGATGCTCATCGAGTACCTGGCGAATGCGGCCCGTTCGTTCGTCTTCTCGACCGGGCTCTCCCCGCCTGCGGCGGGTGCCGCACAGGAGGCGCTACGTATCGCACGGGAGACGGACCGCCCCCAGACGCTCCAGGATCACGCCGATTACCTCCGGTCGGGGTTTGAAGACCTCGGCTTCAGGGTGCTCGGTGAGACCCACATCCTGCCCGTGCTGGTCGGAGACCGGGAGGATGCGGTTGCGCTCGATGAAGCGCTCCGGGACCGCGGGGTGCTCGCCCCTGCCATCCGCCCGCCGACCGTTCCCGTGGGGATGTCACGGCTGCGCGTCGCTCCCACAGCCGCACACACGCGCGAGCAACTCGACCGCTGTCTCGACGCGTTCGAGGCCGCCGGCGAGGAGGTGGGGCTGCGATGAGTTTCTTCGTGCTTGGCACCGGGACAGGTGTCGGCAAGACTGTCATCACTGCTGGCCTCGTGGGCTGGCTCCGCGACCGCGGCCGCGATGCAGTCGGTATCAAGCCCGCACAGACTGGCTTTCCACCGGACGACGACGCTGGCTTCGTCGCCGAAGCCGCGGGAAGCGAGGACGCCAGTGTCTGCCTGCGCTATCTCGAACCCGCGCTTGCCCCGGCAGTTGCCGCAGACATAGAAGATGCTGCCCTCTCTTATGACGAGATCCTACAGGGTTGTCGGAGCGAACTAGAGGCTGCCGACCCGGGTGTCGTCGAAGGGATTGGTGGTCTCCGGGTGCCGCTCGCTGAGGGGAAGGAGGTCGTCGACCTAGCCGCCGATCTAGGATTACCGACGCTCGTAGTCGCACGCTCGGGACTCGGCACGCTCAATCACAGCGCGCTGACCGTCAAGGCTCTCGAACGGCGCGGCCTTGACGTGTGCGGTGTGGTCCTTAACGATTACGCTGGCGAAACGCTCGCCGAGCGGACGAACCCCGACGTACTCGAATCGATGGTCGATCGGCCTGTGTACACAGTGCCGGGACTCGACCTTGACACGCCGGGCAAGGCGGTGACAGCGGTAAAGGAAAACCTTCCGCCGAGCGTATTACCTGAATAGCGCCTACGACGGACGCAGATGAATTGACAGATTCCGGGATTGATCCGCCTCAAAGCCGTATGCATTGAGACAACCAGTCTCAACTTCTGCCGGACCTCGCTCTGCGCGAGGTCATTAGTCGCCGAGTTCCGAAAGCCGAGCTTGGATTTCCTCGGCATCCGCCTCAGAGAGCGCCTCAACACCGAACTGGACGAGTAGCGGGTAGAAATGACGGTTCTTCTTGAACTCGTCCTGGCCCGCCTTGCGGAGCTTCAGCTGGGACTCGAGGTAGGTATCCTCCATCTCGTCGAGGACATCGTCGGGAATGTAGATCGTCCGCCCGTTCCACTCGTCCTTGATGTTCGTCTTCGTTTTACTCGTTTCGTTCGTTTCACTCGTTGAGATCGATTCGGTCGTTTCGGTCGATGAACTGGTTTCCACCGTTTCACTCACTTCACTCGTTTCGCTGGAATCGACCTCATCGTCCTCCTCTTCGTAGTTGCCCTCGATGCCGGAAGCATCGCCCCAGCCGTCGCTCATGCTTCCACCTCCTCGGGTGCGGTCTTCTCAAACGTCTCGTCGAACAGGTCGGCGATCTCGTTGAACAAGTCGCGTGCATCCTCGACGCGCTGGTTCTCTTTGCCGAAGCCGAAGACGGACACCCCCTCGCCAATCGACTGAGAGAGGTCGGTCCGCTTCGGAATCTCGAACACTGGGAGGGAGTACGCCGACTTGATCTCCTCGATGGTGTCGCGGTGCTCGGCGTTCTGCTCGACACGGTTACAGACGATGGCGAGCCGATTGATGTCTCCGTACGCCTGTTCGAGGGAACTCAGCTGCTTCGCGAAAATCTGGAGGCTGTTGGCGTTGAGCTTCTCGGGAATGACGGGGATGACGACGTTGCCGGTCGCGACCAGGGCGTTGTCGGTGAGGACGTTCAGGGATGGCGGTGTGTCGACGATGATGTAGTCGTAGTCCTTGTCGAGCTCGTCGAGTGTCATCTCCAGCCGCTCGCGACTCTTCGGCGCCTCAAGCAGCGTCTGGATGTTCTTGTTGTTCGCGAGCTTCTCGCTGGCGGGAAGGATGTCGAATTCCTCGTGCTCGACGATGGTGTCGTTCACCGACTCCATCTGGTCGAAGTCGAGGACGTCGAACAGCGTCGTACGGTCGGTATCGTAGTACAGATCGTTGTAGCCGAGCGAGCAGGTAAGCCCGCCGTGATAATCGATATCGACCAGGAGGACGTCGTGGCCTCGGGCGGAAAGTGCGCCGCCAGTATGAATGACGTCCGTTGTTTTCCCCGCGCCTCCCTTCTGATTCGCCACCGTGATTCGTGCGGTATTGGTGTCGGTCATTATCTTCGTTACTCTCGTTATGTTCGTTTCGTTCGTTTTGGTCGTTTAGTTCGGTGCGTTCGGTGAGGGTGTTTCACTCGGTGAGAGGATTACTACGATGTTAAAACCAACTGTTCGTTCCACTCGTTGATGGGGTTTCGTTCATTTTCATCATATTGTTCGTTTCTCTCGTTTTGCTCGTTTCGTTCACCGAACACTATGTTCCAGCGTCGGTTCGGCTCGTTCCAGTAAATTCATTCATTACTCGAAATACTCTCGTTGCGTTCGTTTCGTTCGTTCTATTCGTTTCTCGAAGGGTGCCACCAAGAGCTTGTCCTGACCTATCGCAAGGTGGGTGAATTGGCAAAAACAGAGGCTCAATCCACCAAATCCACCATTGACCGTAGTTCAGATTCCATCTCCGTCATCTGATCCGACACCCAATGGAACCGCTCCTCTATCCCCTCGTCAGTAAACCGGAGTGACGCTCGTACGTCACGATTCCGATCATGTTGGATGAGGGCAAGAGCGTACGCGAGCATCTGAGGTCGATAGTGTTCCGCGAGCTCATCCGATGTCGTAGCTGAGAGGTCGTTGGTCTTGTAGTCGATAATGTGGAATGCGTCCGGCGTGACGAGCAGCCGGTCAATGTCACCGACAATCCGCGACTCATCGATTCGAGCGACAACAGAGTACTCGTCGTAAACCTCCTGAAGCTCGGTATCAGACTCGATGCGATCAACAAATTCGACTGCATCAGCAGCGTGATTGACAGCATCACGGAGGTCCGATTCTGACGGCTCCTCACCAGCCATCCGACTCAAACGACGGATCAGGGTGGTCCACTCGTCTCTCGGTGGACGAAGTTCGTTGATCCGGTGGACGACCGTCCCAAACGTCGTTGGACTCAGGCCGGCCGACTCCTCACGCTGAGAGTAACTGTGACCGTCTGGAGACGCATCCGCCACCGCATTCACGAGGGTCGTAGCCGCGATCCGTTTCGCCGGCGATAACGACGGCGGTGAAGGAATCGAGATCTCCGGCGCTGAATCAACAGCGTCGTCGTCGGTGTACCAGTCTACTGGGCGCGGCGGCCTGCGAACAGTATAGCTGGCTCCATCTATCTCACCACGGGCCTGTCCGTCACGAACCGCCTCGGCGACGAGTGCTCCGTCGAGGAGGGCTGGCTGTAACCAGTCGCGCCACCGGTCTGCGTCGTCGAAGGCTGTAGGCTCGCCGAGTTCGATTGTACCAGACTCGTCGACATCGATGTCGTGCGTGCCGCAGAGAAGGAGATGATCACGCGTTCGTGTACACGCTACGTAGAGGAGGCGTTTCGACTCCGCCCGCTCCTGTGGACGCGACCGTCGGTCGGCGTACTCGTGGACGGCCGTCTTCTCGATGGAGAACGCATCGCCCGGATTCGGCCCACCAACCGCCGGGACCGGCGGCGCGTCATCAGTTCCGTCCACGAGTCGAACGTAGCCATGGTCGTCGACGGACCGACCGAAGTTGAGATCACTCCCGATATCGGGGACCGTGACGATCGGGAACTCGAGTCCCTTCGCGGAATGGATTGTCATAATCCGGACGCCCTCGGCGTCACCCGGAATATCTGCCTCCCCCTCACGAGGGTCGATCTCGGCTTGGCGGTCGATCCGGTGGAGCAACCCGGCAGCTGTGTGAACACCATTCTCGCTCCAAGTACGGACCTGGTCGCGGAACTTCTCGACGTTCGCGACGGCCTGTTGACCGCGTTCATCTGCACTCACACTTGCCAGATACCCGGTGTCGTCGATCACCCGGGACAGCAGGCGGTTCCACGGGAGGACGCCATCTTCGGACGGCGTCGCACAGCCGCTGAGGGTCCGCCACGTCGTGAGGAGGTCGAACGCGTCCGCGAGCTGTGGATCGTCCGTCTCGGCGAGCGCGTCCCACACTGAATCAGCCTCTGCGACCGCCGGTGCGAGGCGATCATCCGCGAATCCGAACAGCGGCGACCGAAGCACCCCGTAGAGGGAGACGTCGTCCTGTGGATCACCGAGTACTCGAAGCAGGTTCGTGAGCGCCTGGACCTCAGGCGTATCGTAGAACCCGACGCCACCGACGACAGTGTAGGGGATGTCGTACTCCTCGAGGGCGCGCTGATACCGATCCAAATGGGTTCGCCGGCGGAGGAGGATTGCCGTGTCGTCCGGCGTAGCGTCGCGATGATCACCCGTGTCGGGGTCTTGGACTGTCGGCGGATCGTCGAACAGGTGGGTCAGTCGAGCAGCGAGTGCTTGCGCCTCGGCCTCGATGGTGTGGTCCAGCGCACCTTCGGCGACCGGATGGTCGTCGCCGAAGAGTTCCGCCGCCGTGTCGGCGTCGTCGGGCACAGCGAGATACTCGACGCTGCCGGTGAGTCCCTCGATGTCTTCGACTCGGTCGCGCTGTGTGGTCAGCGTCTGTGGTGGCGCTTCGTAGGGTTTGTGGGTATCCCCCTCCGGTTGGAACAGGTACTCGAAGAGCTCATTCAGGAACGACAGCGGCTCGTCCAGCGTCCGGAAGTTCCCAGAGAGTTCGAGCGCGGTCGGACTCTCGGCCTCGCTGTCAGGGACGTCGTCGACCCCGCGGGCCTCGTTGACGGTCTGGAGTTCTCTGCGCGCATCCCCGAACGTCGTCACGTCGGCCCCACGGAATCCGTAGATGCTCTGTTTCTCATCGCCGACCAGGAAGACGTTCGACGCAGTCTGCTCGTCGACGCCCGTGAGGAGCTTGACTAACTCCCACTGGCGCGGGTCCGTGTCCTGGAACTCGTCGACCATCACGGCCGCAAACTGGTCTTGAAGCCGCTCCGTGACGGCATCGTTCGTTCGCAGGAACTCGAGTGTAGTCTCGATCACGTCGGGGAAGTCGAGCGTATCGCGACGCTCCTTCTGGTCGGCGTAGGCGGCGAGGACGTCATCGAAGACCCGCATCAGAGCCAGCGCGTAATGGGCGCTGTTTGCTTCGAGCTCACCGGGTGTCGTCTCGACCGCATCTGCGTGCGGTTCGACGGCATCGATGACCGTGTCGATGGCGTCTTTCAGGTCGTCGTAGACGTCACCGTACTCACCCCAATCGTCCCGGTCACCGACGACGTACCCCGAACTGCTGTACAGGCCACCGTTCTTCTTCTCACAGGCCTCGTAGAGCTCGAGGATTGCCCGCTGACAGTCGCGAGGATCGCTTTCCTCCGGGTCGTCCGAGAGTGTCGTCGCGACCTCGGTGAAGATCTGGTAAGCTCGAAGACCGTCCTCGTCGGCGATAGTGTCCTCACGGTCGACGCGGTTCGCGACCGTTCGTAGCTGCTCAAGGAGTCCGTCCGCATACAGCGTCTGTCGGGCGTCGGCGACGTCGAGATCACAAACGACCTCCCAGCAGATATCGACGTAGTCGTCGACGTCGGCGTCACGCCACGCCTCGAGGACGGATTCGCTCTGGGGGCGCTCGTCGAGTAATCCAGCGAGTACATCGACCAACTGGTCGCGACCCCAGAGCTGGGCAAGGAGCGCAACATCGTCATCGTCCTGATTGCGTTCGAGGAACTCCGTCACGACTTCGCGCTGGAGTGTCGCGGCGCCGTCTTCGTCGAGCACGTCGAAACCGAGCGGCACCGGAGCCTCGACGGCTCGTTCTCGCAAGAGCCGCGTACAGAACGCGTGAATGGTGTGGACGTAGCCGTCCTCCAGGTCGTCGAGGACGTTTCGCCAGCGGTTGTAGGCCTCTGGTGAGTCGACAGCCTCGAGCCGATCGTACACCTCCTCCCGAACGCGCTCGGTTAGTTCGGCAGCCGCCTTTCGCGTGAAGGTGATCGTGACGATGTTCTCCGGCGTGAGCGACGGGGTTTCGGCCAGGATCGTCACGTACCGCTCGGTGAGCGTTGTCGTCTTCCCCGTCCCAGCACCAGCAGTGATCGCGACGTTCCGGCCTTGGACGAGCGCGTCCTCCTGTTCCTCCGTGAGCTGAATCTCCTCGGATTCCTCAGTCATCGCTCATCACCGCCTCGATGTCCTCGTCGTCGCGAACACGGAGCGGAACGTACGCAGCGTCGTCCTCGTGAACCTCGTCGACGAACTCCCGCTTGCGGTGGTGGCGGACATCGCACGCACGTCGATAGTCACAGTATCGGCAGTTCGCACCACGGGCCGACAGGAGCGTCGTGTGGAACCGTCCGTTGCCAATCGCCTCGTCAATCTGGCCCAGCCACTCCGGAACGACGTTGTTCAAGAAGCGACGAAGGTCGACCTCTGAATCGAACTTCGATTCGACACCGCGTGGAACCTTGAGATCGTTGGGTGGTCGCACCTGGTAGTACGTCGCTGAGAGCGAGCCCTGCTCGAATAGGTCACCATCGACAACCTCGGCGGCAGCGAGTAGATAGATGGGGAGCTGGAACTTCGTGCCGCCGGTCGTCTTCGTCATATACGGTGCTCGACCAGTCTTGTAGTCGTACAGCGTGAGCGTCGGTTGCTCACCGTCCCGGCTCACGTCAACGCGGTCGATGTATCCCCGAATCGAGACAGTCGAGCCGTCCGGTCGCTCAACTGTGAACGGCCCAGCATCCGAGTCGGGAAGTCCCTCGCCGAACGGGGCCTCGAACAAGTGTGGGCGGTCAGCGCCGTCCCGCGAGAGTTCGTTGTCGAGGAACGTGGCGAACAATCCTTGTTCCGGTGCGTCGTGGGGCTTGCTCCCGGCCTCATACGGGGCAGTCTCATCGTCGCCAAGACCCGCGAACAACTCCGCTTTCCACCGTTCGTAGAAGAGGCCGTCGTACTCGAAGTCAGCATCCCGGAGTTCCTCGACAGCGATCTCGCGAAGGTGCGTCGCCAGGTCGTCCCGGTCGAACTCAGCGAGATTGACACCATCCTCAGTCTCGTCCTGGAGATCCGCGAAGAACCGTTCGAGGACATCGTGGACGTACGACCCGGTTTCGAGGGGTGTGGGGACAACTTCGACGTCGTCGGGGTCTTCGATTCCGAGTACCTTGTCGGCGTAGAACTTGAACCCACACTCGACGTATCGCTCGATTCGACTCGCGCTGTAGGGTTCCCGCTCCGACGGAGGGTATACCTCATCGACTGTCTCGGGTTCTAACACGCCATCGTGTTCGGAGAGGCCAGCCGTTCCCCTGTTGTCCGCACAGTGGAGTCCTCGATCAGTGCGCTTGGTCTGCTCGGGGGAGAGGTCACCTCGGTCGCCGGCGCGGCTGACTGCCCCACGCCGGTCGTCCGTTGCAGCGACGCGCCGCTGGAGGTCTTCGCGGGAGCCCACGCGGTCGTCGACGCCGTCTTCGGGGTCGATGCCAGTCACGCGCTGGAGTTCGTCGAGGACCGGTGACCGGACGACGGCGGATTCGTCGTCGCCTGTCTCCGGTGTGGTGATCGTGAGCTCGTCAACGTTCGCAAGGAGCGTCGCGAAGAGATAGCGGCCACGGAGGCGCTCGTCGCCGGTGTCGAACCGTGGGTGAGCGTCGGTCATCTCCTCGAAGAAGGCCGGTCGCTCCGGCGTCACCGGGAAGTGCTCACTGGTCAGGCCCACGAGGAACACCTTTTCGAACGACCGCATCCGGGCGTCGAGCAACCCCATCACTTCGACGTAGCCGCCAGCAGCGCGCTGCGGAACCCGGATCGGCACGCCGTCGAACGCACGGGTGAACAGTGCCAGCGGAGAGAGGCCACTATTGACCGCCGCCAGCGACTCAAACGAGGAGATTACCTCGTCCACGAGGCCGTAGGCCCGCTGTTCGACGGCTTGCTCGGCGCCGCTAGCGTAGTCTTCCGTCGCTGTTTCTAAGTCGAACCTGGCGTCCAACAGCCGGCGGAGCGTCTCGGTTGCGTCCTCGACGTCGCCCGTTCGGAGCGTCTCCAGCGTGGCCAGCAGCTCCTCAACCAGTGACGCGACCTCGCCGTCGACGTCGTCGAGCAAGGGCGATACGGAAACCGTGTCGCGCCGACGAGCAGCTGCTGTGACGGCGTTGGCTTGGTCGGAGTCTACGATGTCGACCAGCGGATTCGCCAACAAGGATGTGAGATCCTCAGCACGCGGGTCAGGTTCGGCCAGGTTTAGTAGATCGTGAACGACGCTCCCGGTAAACGTCCGGTTCAGCTGTGATGCGGCTGTCGTGACGTGCGGGATGTCGAACGTATCGAACGTGTCCTCGACGTACCCCGAATAGGCCTCGGTCCCCGGGACGACGACAGCCAGGTCGTCGGGCTCGCGACCATTGGCCAACTCAGTCCGGAGCTCGCGAGCGACGAAGCGAATCTCGCGCTCGGGCGTCGGGAGTTCACGCCATCGCAGAGCGTCTGGAGAAGGGACGGTGTCGGGGTCCGGGCGATAGAGCGCTTCAGTGATCGTTCCGAAGGCCTGCCCTGACTCGTCGACGGGGTCGAGTTCTACTGTCTCAAAGTCAAGTGCTTCGTACACATCCAAGGCGTCCTCCGCAACGGCGTCGACTCCACTCCGGCCATCCTGGTGGAGCGGCAGCAGCGCGATCATTGGAAGTTCGTCAACGAGGCGTTCGATGAGGCGGCGTTCGACGGGGCGGAACTCGTGATACCCGGAAAGGATGACGACATCCAGTTCCGGGGAGAACGCCGATAGTGATTGCTCCGCCGTCGCCACGGCGTCGAACATTTCTCCCCGGGTACAGACCCACTCATCAACGTAGTCTCCGTGGAGATCCAGGTAGTGTCGGTACGCGTCGACAGTGGCTTTCGCGATACGGTCATCGAGAGCGGAGCCCTCGAACTCCGCTACGAGCGCGTCAGCGGTACCGACGCCGGCGTCGTCGAAGAGTGAGAAGCGACTGCTGAACGAATCAGCGAGGGCGGCAGAGGCCGGTTCGCCAGCAAGAGCACCATCTGTCTCGGCTGTTGTTCGGTCAAGCGCGTACTCCGCGAGTCGACGGTTCAGCTGCCCGGAGAGCGGTTGGACCGGACCGTGGAGATGCTCGTACCACTCCCGAACGACTGCGTCGAGCGTCTCGGCACGAAGACTGAGAGGGTCGTGTGTCGTAGCCCAATTGTCCTCAACTTCACTTCGACGAGCGTCGTTCCGGGTGATGTAGAGAACACTCCCAAGTGAATTCTCGGCAATCTCCGCAGCCCGTTCAAAAGCCGCCTTCTCTAAATGTGCATGCTGAGAACCAGTTAGGAGCGTAGAGGTCATCGAATACAGTCCTCAAGATATCGCTCTCACTTCATTTTTATTGGTTCCTCTATGCGTATTCTGACTAACGCGGAGTGAATATCCAACAATGACAAATAGTAAAGTGGGTTGGTTGACTCCACCATCGTATGAACACTCTACCGGACGGCGATAACGGACCGCCGTCTCTTTCCCGCACATTCTCTCCCGAAGAGGTCAACATGGATTTGACCATGTGCGGCCTCCTACCTGACCGAGCAGAAGAGATCGCTCGGTTGTACCGTGAACACGGGAACTGGAACCAGGTCAAGGAAATCTGGTTTGAGGAACGACGTGCGAACCGCAGTACGAAAGGGAGTTCCCAGAAGATATACCGCGTTCTCTCATCACGATTCAAAAACGCACCTGCCACCCTCCCTAATCCAAGTGAACTTCCCGCCGTCTTGGATATCTGTTCGTCATCGCGAGACAAAGCCCAAGTGCTCTACCTCTATCTGGTCGCCGATGACGCGCTCGTTCGATATGCCGTTCACGAATATGCCCGACGCCTTGCTGAGGACTTTCCCGAACCTCTTGACTTCTCTAACGAGACACTCACATCTATTCTGAATCAGTTCGAATACACTGACGAGACACCGTTCGACTATGCGGACTCAACGACAGAGAGATGGTGCGAAGGACTGCGGTCAGTTATGCGCGAGATCGGCGTCCTAGAGAATCAGCAAACGGTCGTCGGTGATCCACCATCACTAGGAGATACCCCACTCCTCGTCGCAATGGGCTACTCATCTGAGGAAGGCGACGAAGAGTGGTTCGAATCACCAACTGGGCTCCAGTACCTATTCCAGCCGAGCGCCCGTTGGGAGGAACTCTACAATCGAGTTGCAGAGACGGAAGCGTGGGAGTCATTCGTCTTTAGTTAAGACTCACACCTCGGTTGCGTAGCGGTAGCGAGCGTCTCTTGTAAGATCGGTCGTTGCTTGTGGATCTTCTGTGCGTCCTTGATCAGCCGCTCCAACAGCGGCGGTGGCGAATAACCGAGGTGCTCACCGAGGTCGTGGAGGATGAGCTGGGCGTGCGACCGGAAGGTCGCCGCCCAGCGCTCCGGTGGAAACACGAGCTCATCGTCAGCCTGCTCGGTGACCAGATCCAACAAATCACGGCTCACAAGCAGTGACAGCAGCGCTGCGTACAGTAAGATCTTCACCACGTGCTCGTTGCTCGTGTCGAACTCGTCCAGGTCGTACTGCGTCTTCAACTCACGGAACAGCAACTCAACTTCCCACCGACACCGGTAGATCTGCGCTAGGTCTGCCGGAAAGAACTCCTCTCTCGACAGATTCGTCACGTACAGATGGTAGTCGTCGGCGTCCTCGTTGCGGACGCCGACGACGCGGAACCGCTTCGTATCCAGCGAGCGCGTCCCCTCGTACGGCCCGCGCTTGAACTCGACTTGCCTTGTTGAACGCAAGACAGCGTCGGGGTAGGGTCGGTAACTCACGGTTTCACGGCGTTAAAGCACGGTTCTTACACTCAGAAGATGTAGTAGCTGCCGCTGACGGTGTTGCTCGAAGAGTCAAAACTATGCCATCTTACTCCCTTGATCAGATGACGATGGCGATGCCTCTCCCAAATATGTCCGGAGAAGGGGGAGCAGGCGGCGAGCCCTAACTCGCCGCCTGCGTTAGGTTATGGATGATGCACTTCCGCGTGAGCTCCCGGAACTGGCCGTGCCAGCTCCGGGAGCGTAGCTTCTCGCCGTCGTCTTCCTTCAACTGCGAGAAGCCCGTTTCACTCATCCAGCGCTGGTTGTAATCCTCATTCATCCGGGCGTTGTGAGCCTTCTGTAGCGGTGTTTGCTCTCTGTGCTTGATCAGTGGTCGCGTTGAGTTGGAGCGACACTCCTCACGGAGATCGCTCCATGAGTAGTTTGCGTCGGCAGATAACACGCGCAGGTCTTCCGCGTTCCGGCGGAAGACCTGCATCCCAATATGACCGTCCCATGCCTTCTGCGTCGTGAAATGAACGTCCTTGATCGCTAGCGAATTCACGTCGATCAAAATCGTCGTCTTCATCGACTGAAACGAGAAGTCTGCGCGGTCGCGGTAGTGGTAGCTGGTTTGATCGCGTTGAAAGCCGCTTGCGTCAATTGCGGCTTCACCACTCCAGCCCGCCTGCTCCGCCGAAGCGCGGAGCAGGCGGCGGAGTTCACGCATTCGGTACTCCTTTTCCCACCGACAAAACGAGCTGTAGTGCGGTGCGTCGTCAAGATCAAACACGGCGAGGACGCCGGGCATTTCGTTGAGGTAGTCTTCGGTCTCACGGAGACTCTTCTCCAGTTCGACGCGGTACAGGATCAACGCGATCTGCACCCACTCGGCGTACCCGTCCGCGCCGTCCGGCGCGGCGGGTACGTCCGGATCATCAACATGCTGTTTGGCAAGATCTCGACACATCCAAGCAAGCCGTCTGAGCGATGCCATATCGCCAGACGGCGTCCATTTCCGGGTTAATCTAACGGAATATTACAGTAAGAGCGTCTGAGAACGTCGTCACTAGGCGGCAAAACAAGGCAGATCACGTTCGACCACGCCGAGTTCCTCGGCGTGCTCTTCGAGGAACTCAGATGGAAAAAGCGTAGTGAGCCGACGCATAATCCGAGATGAGGAGGTTTCGTGGTACACACTCGTTGCCTCCTCGTTCCTTCCGCAAACATACCTCGATACGCCGCCGCTGTCATGCGGTTCGTCTCCTAACTAAAGACGGATGTCGTAATCGCTGACGATACAATCGACGTGCTCGGGCAGGCGAGCAATTTGAAACGGAAGTCACGAGAACAACCGCAGATGGCGACACCCGGATCTTTCGTCTGCAAGCACTCCCGATTGATACTGGAAGTACGGCGACTCACGGATATGCAGTCTACACCGATATCACGGAGTCAAAACGCCACACCAAACGGGTAAATGCGCTTCACAGCGCGACGAGAGAGCTGATTTCGGCTGAGACGCCAGAGGAAGTCGCCCAGCGAGGCATCCAAGCAGTCTCAAATATTCTCGGACTGCCGATTTCCACGGTGTTCTTCGAGCAAGAAGGAACGCTTGAGCCGGTCGAATCAAGTGAAACAGCGAACGAACTTTTCGATGAAATTAGTACATTAAAACCCGGGGAATCAGCAGCGTGGCAGGCCTACAAATCCGGTCAACCGATGAGAGTTGCCGATATTACTCAACTAGAGACCATTCAAAATCCTCAGACGCCGATTACAGCGGAGATGATCATCCCCCTATCTGAGTATGGCGTTCTCATAATTGGAGATACAGAAGGTGGTGAATTTGATGACGAGGATTACACCCTCGCACAGATCTTGGGCGATAATATCAGTACGTCACTAGAGCGAGTCGATCGCGAGCAGAGGTTACGAGCACGTGAACAGGAACTCAGTGAGCAAAACGACCGGCTGGAAATGTTCACGAGTGTTGTCTCGCACGATCTGCGAAATCCCCTCTCCGTCGCAGAAGGATATACCGAACTTGCACAGCAGGAAGCGGGCGAACTCAAAGCGCTAGAAAAGGTTGAGCAGGCACTCAAACGGATGGATTCACTCATCGACGAGTTGCTAACACTAGCACAGCAGGGCGAATCAATTGATGAGAAGGAACCGATCAGCGTAGAGCGTGTCGCGGCCGAGGCTTGGGAAACGGCGGAAACAAAGCAGGCAACATTGAATATTACTGAAGACGGGCGTTTTGGCGGAGACCGCAATCGAATCCAGCAACTCCTCGAGAACCTCTTTCGAAATGCTGTCGAACACGGTGGTGAGTCCGTGACTGTTACTGTCGGAGCGATCGACGGCAACGGATTTTACGTCGAAGATGATGGGTCAGGAATACCGGAGGATAAACGGGATGACATCTTCGAGCATGGATATACGACATCTGAAGACGGAACCGGGTTCGGTCTTACTATCGTCGATAAGATCGCTGAAGCCCACAATGGGACGATTTCTGTACTTGAAGGGCGTAATGGCGGTGCGCGGTTCGAGATACGAGAACTTGATACCGTCGTGTGAAAAATGGCTACGAGCGGACAGATCGTTTAGGCATGATGGTGAGCAGTGACTCTCCAATCATATCCTCTCCGAGCAGGGCTCTCAGTTCGGACGACTGATGGAACCGGTATCTCAATAGTCCCTGCCGCGCAAGCAACGGTACCTACTTCACCGACGGTGCCCCGGAATCCGAGATTCCGATCATGAGCCGACAACGACCTGCGGACGAGACGGACGAATCGGGACCGTTAGATGCGTTTCGGCGATTCTTCGCGCTCGAACGGGACGTACTGGTGTTGTCGCTGGCGATGTTCGCGTTCAGTCTGGGGTTCCAGATGACCAATCGGTTCCTCCCCGAGTACATCGTCGCGCTCGGCGCGTCGGGGTTCGTCGTCGGTCTGTTCGGGACGGTGGGCAACATCGTCTCGGCGGTGTTCCCGTACCCGGGCGGAGCGATTTCGGATCGGATCGGATCGCGGTATGCACTGACCCTATTCGGGTTGATTTCGACGCTCGGGTTCGGGATCTGGTTGGTCGCGCCGAATATCGGCGTGATCACCGTTGCGGGCGTCACGGTCCAGCCGTGGATCTGGATCTTCGTCGGCCTCCTGTTCGCACAGGGATGGAAGTCGTTCGGTTTGGGAGCGACGTTTGCAGTCGTCAAGCAAGCGACCGACCCTTCACGGTTGGCCGCCGGTTTCGCCAGTACTGAGACGTTCCGCCGGACGGCATTCCTCATCGGGCCGGTGATCGCGGCCGTGCTCATCGGTTTCCACCCGGATTTCACGATGAGTTTTCAGTACGTGCTCGCCGTCGCCGTCGTCTTCGGCGTCGTCGGGACGGTCGCCCAGCACCTCTTGTACGACGCCGGAGCGGATTCGATCGGAGACTCCTTCGCGGGGGTAGCGCAGATCACGCGGGACCTGCGGGAAATGCCAGAACCGCTCCGTCCGCTCTTGGTTGGCGATACACTCGTCAGGTTCGCGAACGGGATGGTCTACGTCTTCTTCGTATTGGTGATCACGCAGTTCTACGAGGTCGGGTTCGAGACCACGGTCGCGCTGGCCGGCGTCTCGTACGGCGTCGACCTCTCGCCTGCGGCCTTCTTCGGATACCTGCTCGGCGTCGAGATGCTGGTCGCGCTCCTCTCGATGGCCCCGGCCTCGAAGGCCGCCGAACGCGTCGGGCTCAAGCCGATCGTCGCGCTGGGATTCGCCGTGTACGCGCTCTTTCCGATCGCGCTCATCGGTGGACCGGAAGTTCTCACACCGGTGTTGCCGCTCCCGTGGGTGATGGTCCTCGTGTTCGCGTTCTCCGGGCTCCGCTTCGCGGGGCTCCCCTCACACAAGGCGCTGATCGTCGGGCCCGCCGAGCGCGGGGCCGGCGGGCGCGTCACCGGGACGTACTACCTCCTGCGGAACACGATCGTCATCCCGAGCGCCGCGCTCGGCGGCTATCTCTGGGAGTTCGCGAGCCCAGAGGTCGCATTCGCGATCGCGGCCGCGATCGGCGTCGTCGGGACCGGCTACTTCCTCGTCTTCGGCGAGGAGTTCGACGCGTATCGGTGAGCAGTCACTCCGCGTCGTCGGCGCGTCGAGCGAAACGGCTATCGGAGCGGACGGCGTCGGTGTCGACATGACCGCACCGGCCGTCGATTGGCGGCTGATAGCCGAGGAGGCGCGTCCGGGTCCGATGCAGATGGCGCTCGACGAGGTCGCCGCCGAGACGGCCGCCGCGGGCGGCCCCGCCACGGTCCGAACGTATCGGTGGGACCCGAGCTGTCTCACCCTCGGCTACCGACAGGACCCGTCGACGGTCGACTGGGCGTTCTGCGAGCACGAGGGGATCGACGTGACCAGACGGCAGACCGGCGGCGGCGGGATCTACCACGACGCACACGGCGACGTCGCCTACTCGATCGCGGTCCCGGCGAGCGTCGTTCCGGGCGAGCTGCTCGACTGTTATCACCTGCTCTGCGAGCCGATCCTCGACGCGTTCGCGCGGCTCGGCGTCGACGCCGACTACGCCGACGAGGCGACCCCGGAGCTGTATCACCCCGCGTGTTACCTCCGGGATCTCCACCCCGCACACGACGTGGTGGCGGGCGGGTCGGGCGCGGCGGAGCCACGGAAGATCGCCGGCAACGCCCAGTACCGGAAACGCGACGCCGTGATCCAACACGGTTCGCTCACGTTCTCGGTCGACGCGGAGCGACACCTCGGTGCCTTCGCGGACCCGCCCGTCACGGAGACGGAGTTTCGGAACCGGGTCGTCGGCATGGACGAACTCACCGACGCCGCCCGCGGCGACGCCGTGAACGCGGTCGCGGACGCGCTCACCGCGTGGGTGACGGCCGGGACCGACGAGGCGGGCGGAACCGACGAATACATCGACATCGACCGCGACGGCTCGTGGACGGACGCGGAACTCCGTCGCGCGGCCGATCTCGCGGAAGCGAAGTACCGCGATCCGGAGTGGGTCAGGACGCGTCCCGGAAGCGAGAGAGAGGAGTGACCGACGAGGAGCGGCCGTCCGGGTTCCGAAGGGGCTTTTTCCGACGGCGGCGTGGAGTCCGTATGAGTCTCAAGGTCGGCGCACACGTCTCCATCGCGGGCGGCGTGGACAACGCGGTCGCGAACCAGCTCGAAGTCGGCGGCAACTGCGGACAGATATTCACCCACTCCCCGCAGGTGTGGCAGGACCCGAACATCGGTGACGAGGAGGCCGAGCGGTTTCGCGAGGGAACGAAACGCGAACTGGCGGGCCCGTGGGTCATCCACACGTCGTACCTCGTGAACCTCTGTACGCCGAAAGAGGGGCTCCGCGAGAAGTCGCTCGACTCGATGCAAAAGGAGGTCGACGCGGCGGCGACGCTGTCGATTCCGTACGTCAACGTCCACCTCGGCGCGCACACGGGCGCGGGCGTTGAGGGCGGCCTCGACAACGCGGCGTCGGTGATAGACGAGATCGACGTGCCAGACGGCGTCACGATCCTGATCGAGAGCGACGCGGGCGCGGGGACGAAACTCGGCGGCGAGTTCGAGCACCTCGCGGGGGTCATCGACCGCACCGAGACCGACATCGACGTCTGTCTCGACACCGCCCACATGTTCGCCGCGGGCTACGACCTCTCGACGCCCGAGGCTGTCGATCGGACGATCGCCGAGTTCGACGACGTGGTCGGTCTCGACCACCTCCGGTACGTCCATCTCAACGACTCGAAACACGCCTGCGGCACCCACAAGGACGAACACGCGCACATCGGAGAAGGCGAGATCGGCGAGGCCGGGATGGAGCGGTTCCTCAACCACCCGGACCTAGTCGACGTGCCGCTCGCGCTGGAGACTCCGACCGAAGGCGGCAAGAGCTTCGCGTGGAACATCGACCGCGTCCGCGATCTACGGGCGGAGTGAGAGAGCGGCCGAACGCCGCGTCCGACGCGGTTTTATGTGTCATGGGCGCTGATCCGTGGGTATGACCACCACGGAGGCGCTCCTCATCGGACGGCGACGGCGGCTGGCCGTCACGATGGTCGGCGGGTTCGCTGCCGTCGTGGCCCTCGCGCTCGCGGGAACCGTCGTCGCTGACCTCGCGGACCTGCAGACGGCGGCCGCGCTGACCGACCGGCTCGTCCCCCTACTCGTGTTCTACGCGCCGGCCCCGATCGCGGCGACCGGGGCCTACGCGCGCTGTGGCGGCCCCGCGTGTCTCGCGGTCGGCGTGGTCCCCGCGGTCGTGTTCGCCGCGCTGGTTCTCGTCGGTACGGTCCTCGGCGTGCCCGGCGTCGGCGCAGCGGACTCGCCGCTCGGAGGCGTCACGGTCTCGTTCGCGCTCGTCGGCGTGAGCGGCGCGTTCGTCGGATACTGCGCCGGCGTCACCGCCGCCATGCTCGCCGACCTCGTCGGAGTGAGAGACGACGCGACAGACGACGAGAGCTGACGGACCGAGCCGGACCGACCCCGTTTCCGCACGCTTATTTCTTCGTGGGGCAAACGCGCTCCCGTGCGACGTTTCTCCGCCGAGTACCTCGAACACACCCGACGTGGGATGTGGGACGACGACCGCGAGCCGCTCGAGGACCTCGAGTTGCCGACCCGTCGGCGCGTCCTCGACGTCGGCTGTGGCACCGGGGAGTTGACTCGCGTGCTCGCCGACGAGTCGTCGCCGGATTCGACCGTGATCGGGGCCGACGCCGACCGCGCTCTCCTCGGCGTCGCTCGCGAAGCGACCGAGGGGCGTGTCGCGTACCTCGCCGGCGACGCGACGCGACTCCCGTGTACCGACGACGACGTCGATCTCGCCGTCTGTCAGGCGCTCCTGATCAATCTCCCCGATCCGGCCGCGGCGGTCCGGGAGTTCGCGCGAGTGTCATCCGATCTCGTGGCTGCGATCGAACCGGACAACGCGGACGTGACGGTGGAATCGACGGTTCCGGCCGAGGAGCGACTGGAGCGCGAGGCGCGGGAAGCGTACGTCGACGGCGTCGGCACCGACGTGGCGCTCGGCGGTCGCGTCCGCGAGGCGTTCGCCGAGGCGGGACTCCGTGACGTTCGGACCCGGCGATACGTCCACGAGAAGCGGACCGCGCCGCCGTACGCGGACGTCGCGTTGACGTCGGCGGCGCGGAAGGCCTCCGGCGCGGGGCTCGCCGACCACCGCGACGAACTGGTCGCGGCGACCTCGGAGAGCGCCTACGACGACCTCCGCGGACGGTGGCGGGAAATGGGCCGTGCGGTCGTGGACGCGATGCGGGCGGGCGAGTACGAACGCGTCGAGTGCGTCCCGTTCGACGTCACCGTCGGTCGAGTCGACTGACCCGTTTGCAAAGCGGCGACCGCTGGACGCGCCGACGGCGTATCACCGGAGCCGGTTGAGGTCCATCAACACCGCGCTCGCGGTCTCATCGCCTCCCGCACCGCGGCCGGACACGGTGAGCCTCCCGGCCGACGCCGTCTCGATCTGTGCGGCGTTCGTCGTGCCGGAGACGGCGAGCGGCGAGTCGCGCTTCACGAGCCGCGGCGCGACCCGGACCGAGCCGTCGGCGACCTCGCCGATGAGCCGGACGGTCAACCCGTCCTCTCCGGCGAGATCGAGAGACGCCCCGGCGACGTTGCGGATCCCCTCGACCGCGGCGTCGTCGAGGGTGAACTCGCGGGCGTCGTCGGGGTCGTCGGCCGCGCCGAACGAGAGCACATTGGCGAGGATGACGCACTTGAGTGCCGCGTCGGTGCCGTCCACGTCGAACGAGGGGTCCGCCTCCGCGACGCCCAGGTCCTGCGCCTCCGCGAGCACGTGCTCGTAGTCGAGTCCCTCCGCGGCCATCCGCGAGAGGACGAAGTTCGCCGTCCCGTTGAGCACCCCCCGAACGGCCGTGACGTGTGTCGGTCCGTGGTCCTCGATCGTCGAGAGAACCGGCATCGCACCGCCGACGGTCGCCTCGAAGCGGACCTCACCCGCGCTGTCGGCTTCGGCCGCGCGCAGGTCGCCGAACCGCTCCGCGGCCGGTCCCTTGTTCGCGAGCACGGCGTGGCGATCACGCTCCAGCGCCGTCGTGACGTGTGAAAACCCGGGCTCGGCGTCACCGAGCGTCGTCGGCGTCGCCTCCACCAGCGCGTCGTACTCCGCTTCGAGCGCGTCCGCCGGATCGGCATCCCCGACGACGCCCCGCTCGGCCTTGCGGGAGAGCGCGGCGTCGACGTCGACAGACGTTCCCGGAGCGTCGGCGACGACCGCGCTCGACGAGTCCGCGACCGCGACGATCTCGTGACCGCGATCGGGCGCGAGTTCGGCGACGGCACGGCCGACGACGCCCGCGCCGACGATCGCGAGTCTCACTGCTCCCCCCGCGTCAGCGACTCGATCAGGTGGAGATCTTTCTCGTCGGCGATCGCGCGGATGCTCGCGACGGCCTCTCGAACCCCGCCCTCTTCGACGGCGAGCCGGAGTTTGGCGCTGGAAGTGTTCCGCGTTCCCTCGGGGGCGGAAAGCGAGACATCAGTCACGGTGGCGTTCGACGCCTCTTGGATCCGCGAGAGCGTGTCGGAGAGATCGGTGTCGACGATGTGGCCCGAGAGAATACAGACGACCGATTCGCTGTACCGCTCTGCGCCCGCCTGGATCACGTTTATCCCCTCTTCTTGGAGCACCTCGACTATCGACTCGTACTGCGAGGCCGTCGCCTCGATATCCACCTCGACGGGGATGTGTCCGCGCGGCGTGATGTTCCCGCGCTCGTGGAAAATCGACAGCAGGTTCCCGCCGCTCTCGCTTATCGGTTGTAACGCCCGGAGAAGTTCACCCGGCTCGTCGACGAGTTCGAGTCGGATCATGTAGGCGTTGACCGCGTCCTCCTCTTCGTTCATCGCAGACCGCCCCCGCGCAGGCTACGTGTACACATTAGTGGCGGGTTACGCGGTACGACCATAAGAATCCCGAAACGGCTCGCTCGGAACCAGTAGTGTGCGAAGTTCTCGCGGACCATCCGGCGGTACCCGCGCTCGGTCCCGGATTAGTGTTCCGCGGGCTGTCGCTGCTCGGGGCGGTCGTCGGCAGGTGCGGCGGCGCTCTGGATCTCGCTGTCTTCGGTGAGGTCGTCGATCAGCGTTCGGAGCCGTTCTAGGGGGATCTGCCCCGGCGCGTAGTCGCTCTCGTCGTCGGCGAGCGGCGCGTATCCCAGCTTGGAACCGTATATCGGGGCGACCGCACGCGAGTGGCTCCCGATCCGCGACATCGAGATACCGGCCACGTCGATACCCTTCTTCGTCGCGACGTTGATCGATCGAAGCAGTCGGAGTACGTCGGTGTGTTTTCGCGGGAACGTCGCCACTTTGGCGATGTCGCCGTACTCTCCGCACTGGCGGAATATCGCGTCGAGAACCTCTCGTTCGGGCGTGTCCTCGAACGTGTGGTGCGAGACGATACAGTCGACGGCGTTGTCACGGAACTCGTCCAGCACCCACTCCATGCCCCGCGCCGTCTCCAGTTCGACGTCGACGACCTCGACGTGGTCCGAGCGCGACGCCGCGGAGAGCCGATCGAGCCGTCCCGTGTCGACCGCTTGGCCGCCGAACCAGCGGGTTCGGTTCGTCGCGATGAGCGGCAGCTCTCCGTCGTAGTCGTCGAGCTGTTCGAGCGGGTCGTCCGCCTTGTCCATCCGAAACTCCACGACATCCGCGAGACCGCGCGCCGCCGGCTCACGTGTCAGATCGTTCGTGGTGGCCGCGAGCGCGAACGTATCGAAGTTCATGCGACACGCTATCATCCGAGAGCTAAAAACGTTCACTGTCTCGCACGTGATATCGACCCCCGACGAGCGCTCGTCGCCGCCATCGTTTTCACTCTCGTTGAAACGGACGCGCAGGTATTAGTACAACGACCCGAAACGATCGGGGTATGCCGAAGCCGAGCGGGTCGGAATCGACCGGATCGGGGTCGCGTCAGATCAAGAGTGTCCGCCACGCGTTCGACATCGTCGACTTCCTCGACGAGACCGGTGGCGCGACGCTCTCGGAGACCGCAGAAAGCCTCGATATGCCGGTGAGTACGGCTCACGTGCATCTCTCCACGCTCGTTGAGACCGGATTCGTCGTCAAGCAGTCGGGCGAGTACCGGTGTAGTCTGGGATTTCTACGCGTCGGCGGTCGGCTCCGCGACGAGACGGCGCTGTATCAGGCGGCGAAGCCCGAACTCGACGACTTGCGAGAGAAGACGGGCGAGCACGCGAACGTCGCCGTCGAAGAGAACGGCCACTCCGTCCAGCTGTATAAATCACAGAGCCCGAACTCCGTCGACGATCAGGCCCCGCTCGGCGATCACTTCCGTATCCACTCGACGGCGACGGGGAAGGCCATCCTCGCCGAGATGCCTCCCGACGACGTCGATCGAACGCTGGCGGAGCAGGAACTCGTGTCTGTGACCGAGTCGACGATCACCGACCCGGACCGCCTCCGCGACGAACTCGACGAGATCCGCGAGCGAGGCTACTCGATCAACCGCGAAGAGCACTTCGAGGGCGTCTGCGCGGTGGGTACGGCCGTGGTCTCCGAACTCGACGACGCGATCGGCGCGATAAGCGTCAGCGGTCCGATCAGCCGCATGGATCCGGATCGGATCGAGACCGAGATCGGTCCCGAACTGCTGAACAAAAAGAACATCATTGAGCTTAAACTTCGGCAATGAGAGCGCAGATGTCGACGTGTGAAACCATAATAAAGGCGACAATAATGTAAAAGTAATCTATATTTGAAATGATCTAGCTGGTCTTTTCTGAAACGGTCGGTCGCTGAGGGGTGCTCACTGAGTACGGTCACTGAGAATCGATTCGGTTTGAAATCTGTCCCACCGGAAAACACTTATTCTCACTCACGTGTCCTTAATGAGTGATCAGGCGTCAATTCCTCGCCGGAACCGTGCCAACGGCATCTGTAGTTTTGGGCGGATGCCTTGGCAGTAATCCGTCTTGTACAGGAGAGGAAAGCTGGCCACCGGATGTCCAAGTGGAGGAATTGGAACTCACACCGGGTGACTCGGATATTTTCGAGATACAGGTAGACGGCATCACAGGATTCTCGTTCGACTCACGGTTGTATTCATGTGGTACCACAGATGCACCAGTCAGATTTGGAGATGTCGACACTTCACCAGCAATAGATTCTCAACTTGATTCGTGTCCGCCAATTTGGATATGGGATGACTGTACACGCGTGACGGTAGATGTGCCGGTTCATATCGCTCCTGATGCCGAAATCGGCACCTACGAATACGGTTTCAGCATTAGGGAAACGATTGGTGATCGGAATTCACGCGACTACGAATATGCGATCTCGGTGACTGAGAGCTGAAACCTAACTGCCGTACTGAGCGATTCGTGAGGCTCCTGTATCGGAGTCACGCGGTGGCTACTGTTCACCCATCGGGATCACCAGAACGATGAAGTCGCGTAATATATGATTTACAAACCATATATAATTCTGGTAGTTATGTTTTCTGTGGGACTCCAGCCGTGCCGGTCCATCGCCACAGTCCCCCGATGGCGAGCACGAACGCGATAGCGAGAGCGACGACCGTCACCTGGATTGCGAGGCCGATCCCGTATGGCTCCGCAAGCACGCCGACGACCGCCGGTGCGGCGGCGAGACCGACGTACGTCGAACCGTTCGTCACCGCGTTGAGCGGCCCGCTGTACTCGGGCGCCGACTCGACGGCGTACGCGGAGAGCACCGGGAACCCGGTCGAGATAGCCGCGCCGGCGACGAAGACCGTCACGAAGAGCACCGGCCCGGTCACACCCGAGAACGCGATTGCGAGCGCCGGGATCGCGGGAACGAGCGCCGCCAGCAAGAGCGACAGGTGCGGAACGCGTTCGATGGCCGTCGCACAGCCGAGGCGCGCTGGAATGTACGCGAGGAGATAGACGGAGAGCAACGCGTTCGCAGTTACCGTCGGGTAGAACGTCTCGGCGTAGTAGACGAGCCACGTGAAGAGAACGCCCTCGAGCGCTCCCGTGAGGACCATCCCGAGACAGCTACCGAGGACGGCCGGCCGGCGAAGCAGCGCGATCAGGTCGGATCGCGAGACCGATCGCTCCGCGTCTATCGCCGGGAGATCGTATTTCGCGGCCAGCAGCGTCGCGGGGAGGAACGCGACGGCGACGACGAGGAACAGCGTCCGCCACTCGGCGATAGCGAGGACGACGCTGACGAGTTGCGGTGTGAGGACGGCACCGACGGCCCACACGAGCGTGTAGACCGTGTACATCCGCGCGCGTCGGTCGGCGTGGAGGTGGCTCAACACGACGCGGTCGAGTCCGCGGAACGCGCCCGCCGCCGTCCCCTGTCCGAACAGCGCGAGCAGAAAGACGGCGTAGGTCGGGGCGGCGCTCATCGCGACGAGCGCGACGACGGTGCAGGCCGCCCCGGCGAGCAGCGTCGGCCGCATTCGCAGTCGGCCGGCGAGCGTCCCGGTGACCACGACCGCCACGAGGAACCCCGCGGTCCCCGCCGGCGCGACGAGTCCGAGCGCGGCCGCCGACGCGCCAAACTCCGCTCCGAGGCTCGCGAGTATCGGACCGCGCGCCTGTACTGCCACCGCGTCGGCGAAGATGAACGAGAACACCGCGACTGTCCACGCTCGTTTCCGATCCATATTCGCAGGCGTTCGAGCGATCAAAAAAGTTCATCGGTCTGCCGAGCGCGTCATCTGTTTTCACATTGTTGGATATCGCCGGAGATCGCCTTGTATCCACCACGCAAACTGCGTCTCGCTCAGCCGATCCGAGCATAGTATTACACTCGTACCACTGTAATCATAACGAATATTTACCAAATATATTCCAACGATAGTGAAACTCGGAGAGACAGATTCAGACGCGCTCGTGGGGCGGCCGATAGGTCCGAAATCGTCGCGTCTGATGCAAAGAATTATGTAAGTTGACGGACGAGCGGCAATTAGCGATGGACGCCCAACATGTCCTTGTGACGGGTCCGTATGGCGAAGCCGGGGAGGCGATCCTCAATCATCTCGCGGACGACGATCGGTACGAGTTCACGTATCTCAACCGAAGCGACCACCCAGACTACGAGACGCACGTCGCGGATATCGCCGACTACGAGGCGATGCGTCCGGCGTTCGACGGGCAGGACGCGGTCATCCATCTCGCCGCGCAGTCCGACGCCGGCGCTGAGTTCGAGGACATCATCGATCCGAACGTCCTCGGGACGTACAACGTCCTCAAAGCGATGGAAGACGCGGGCGTCGAAACGCTCATTTACGCGTCTTCACAGCGCGTGATGGGACTCTACGAGGAGGATCACGCCCCCGAACTCTACGAGGAAGACTACCCGAGCGAGCACGATCCGCTCCGGCTCACCCACGAGACGCTTCCGAAGCCCGACGGGTACTACGGCGCGTCGAAGATGTTCGGCGAGCACATCTGTCGCGTCCACGCGCGTCGAGAGGGCGCGCCGGAACAGGTGTACTCCCTCCGTATTTCGAGCGTCCGAACCGCCGAGTACGACCACCCCTACGGAGACGCGGAGCGCGGCGTGGATCGCGGGGACGAACACCGCGTCGACGACGACGAGGTGTGGGACCAATCCCAAACCGGGTCGTGGGAGCGCGGAAGCGAAGAGTACGAGGAGATGGTGAGTCGTCTGAAGGCCTCGTGGACCTCTCAGCGCGACTTCGCGCACTTACTCGAGTGCTGTCTCGAAGACGACGACGTCACCTACGACGCGTTCTACGCCGTGAGCGGAAACGCCGCTCGCTGGTTCGATATCGAGCACGCACAGGCCGTGTTGGGCTACGAGCCGCGCGACGACGGCGGCGAGTGGGACGGTCCGCCAGCATAACCCGAAACACGGATATCAGGCGGCGGAAGCGAGCGAGAGCGATCGGTAGGCTACCAGCACGCGTGTACTGAGCGCCGCTGCGAACGCGGAGTGGATTCTCCGTCACTCGTCGCTTCGTCGGCCGGGTGGTTCGGCCGTCGGGCGGCGAAGTCGGCTCGGCGTGACTCCGTCGCGTCGCTACTGGATCGAGTCCTCCGGACCGACGACCTCGAGGTCGTCGAGCAGTTTGTCGTACCCCTTGAGGTCGAGGAGGTACTCGCCCGACTGGATGGCTTCGCGCGTGGCGTCTTCTGCGTCCATCTTCTCGCGTGCGAGGTCGAGCACCCGCTCGGCTCCGTCGCCGGGAATGACCGCGATACCGTCATCGTCACCGACCAGAATGTCACCGGGATCGACGCTCACGCCGCCGACCGAGATGGTGACGTTCACCGATCCCGGATCCTGCTTGAGCGGTCCCTGCGGATTCACGCCGCGGCCGTAGACGGGGAAGTCCATCTCGGCGAGTTCACGACTGTCTCGATATCCGCCGTCGATGACGAGTCCGGCGAGTCCGTTCGCCTTGCAGGTCCCGCACATAAGCTCTCCCACGTGACCAACATCGGTGTACCCGTCACAGTCGATGACGAGCACGTCACCCGGCTCGGCCATCGTGATCGCCTTGTGGATGATCAGGTTGTCTCCCGGAGCCGCTTTGACCGTCACGGCCGTCCCCGCCATCTCAACGTCGTCGCCGGCGGGCTTCATTCCGGCGTCCATCGTGAGGCCGACGTTCCCCGTCACGTCAGAGACGATCGTGCTCGGAACCTCCTCGAACGCGTCGACGATACGCCGATCTGGTCGCTCGATATCGTGTTCGATGGTGTGCACGTTCTCGGCGAAGTCGACTCGACAGATAAATTCATCGGTGGCGCGTCGTCCCCCGTCGCCGCTGGTTCCTCGTCGGGGGGCGTTCCCTCTGCGAGGAACGGTTTCCGTCGTCGTTACATTCGATATCGGTGAAAATCGGGCCCGTCTCGTTCCGGTCACAGACGGAACGAGTGAACTACTCCTCGTCGATGCCGAGTTCTTCGACGAGGTCCCCGTAGAACTCGTACTGGTCGTCGAGGAACGTACTCAGCTCGTCGCCGGTCCGCCGCGTTCTGATGAACCCGTTGTCCTCCATGAACTCGACGAATCCCTCGTCTTCGTACACCGACTGATACGTGTCGAGGAGACTCTGCTGGACCTCGTCTGAGATGCCGGTGGGTGCGAAGTGCGCCAACCAGGACCCGATCTCGATGTCGAGTCCCTCGTCGGCCAGCGTCGGTACGTCGGGCAGCGCGTCGACCGGCTCGCTGAAGGCGACGCCGAGCGCCTCGAGTTGGCCGTCCTGCACCTGCGGTGCCGCCTCCGCGGCCCCCACCGCGGTGGCGTCGACCTCACCGTTCGCGACGGCGTTCATGGCGGGCGCGGCACCCTCGTACGAGATGTGTTCGACCTGCACGCCGGCCTCGCTGGCGATCCCCGCGGCGGCCATGTGCCAAGAGGATCCGAACCCGGAGTTCGCCATCTGGATCGTGTTGTCCTGTCCGTAGGAGATCCAGTCGTCGACGGAGCCGAACTCGGAGTTCTCGTTGACGAGCAGCGTCGCGGGGAACTCGGTGTACTGCATGATCGGCGTGATGTCGTCGGGGCTGAGATCGGCGATGTCGAGGTGCTCGAACAGCGCGATCTCCGGTGCCGTACAGCCGATCGTGTGACCGTCGGCGTCGGCGTTGGCGGCAGCGTTCATCCCGACCGAACCCGACCCGCCCGTCTGGTTGCTGACGTTCCAGGAGACCTCGGTGTAGTTCTCGGCCGCATCCGCGACCGCACGACTCGTCCGGTCCGCCCCGCCCCCGGCCGCCCACGGTGAGACGATCTCCACGGGACGAGACGGCCACGACTGCCCTCCACTGAGCTGATCGAGACAGCCCGCAGTCGCCGCAAGCCCAGTGACGCCGGCTCCTTTCAGGAAGGTCCGTCTGCTCGATGCGCTTCGGCTGCTGATATCTCTTGGCATGCGAATCTCCCATTTTCGACCATGTATAATAAGTATTTGGATTGATTCCATCTGCAGCGCGCGAGACACGTCGGCGCGAGACACGCCGCATCGACGCCGCGGAGCACACGAGACCGAAACGTTATAACACACACCCACCCAGCAACCGATATGCGAGGACTTGCGAAAACGAGCCGCGACGCTGGAAGTATGGAACTCGTCGACGTCGACCGCCCGGAACCGGCGGCGGATGAGGCGCTCATCGAGGTCGAGTACGCGGGACTCTGCGGGAGCGACGCCGGGATATACCAGTTCAAATCAGCGTTCGAACGAATGTCGGTACCGACGATAATCGGTCACGAGTACACGGGGACTGTCGTCGAGGTGGGCGACGCGGTCACGCGGCTCACCCCCGGCCAGCGCGTCGTGGAACGACCGATCCGCGGGTGCGATGAGTGCTTCCAGTGTCAGACCGGCACGGAGAACCTCTGTCAGGACATCGAGCTGACCGGTATCGATCGGGACGGCGCGTACGCCGGCTACATCACGGCCCCGGCCGACTCGTTACAGCTCGTTCCGGACGGCGTTGATCCGCGGCATGCCGCCCTCGCGGAGCCGACCGCGGTCTGCACGCGCGCGGTCATCGAGAATTCTCGCGTCGGTGCCGGTGACCGCGTCCTCGTCGCCGGACCGGGGCCGATCGGACTCCTCACTGCACAGGTCGCGGACGCGCAGGGCGCGACGGTCACCGTCGCCGGGGTCAGTAGGGACACGAGCTACCGGCTTCCACTCGCGGCGGAACTCGGATACGACACGGTGGACATCGAGGAGACCGACGTGGAGGCGTACTGGGCGGAGGAAACGGACGGCATCGGGTACGACGTCGTCTTCGATACGACCGGTCACCCCTCTGGACTGCCGATGGCCGCGGACGCGGTCCGGAAGGGCGGGCAGATCGTTCTGATCGGACAGGCGGGCGAGACGACGGTTCCGACCACGCCGCTCGTCCGCGCGGAGGTCGACCTGCAGTGTTCCTACAGCGCGCTGTACCGCGATTTCGACCGCGCGTTCCGACTGATCGCAAGCGGCGACGTCGACCACGAGACGTTCCTCGACGACCGGTTCACCCTCACCGACGCGGAGGAGGCGTTCGAGACGTTCCTGGCGGGCGAGACGTGCAAGCCGGTGTTCGACGTCTCGGTACTACGAGAGTAGGTCCAGCCCGTGCGACGACGTCGGACCCGTGGTCGACAGCCCCCGTCGTACGCGGCGGTCCAGATGAGACGGACGGCGCTGACGGTGGGAGGCGGATCGCTCGATCAAGAGGCCGGACGGGACTGAAATCGAACCCGGAGATAAAATCGAACCCGAGGCTGAAATCGAAGCCGAGTCAGTCCGTTCGGGGATCCCACTCGTTCCACTCGCGCTCGACGAGGTAGTCGTCGAGTTTCTCCTTCGGGTTCTCGAAGACGTGTGAACCGTGGAAAACCAACAGCGTGTCGAACTCGTGTCCGAGCAGCGCGTAGAGGTTCAGCTCCGCGTCTCTGTGACTGTCGTTGAACAGCGCCGGCGGCGGAAGCAGGTAGCCCGCGGGGAGTCCCCCACGATCCGAGCCGTCGAGGACGTCGCCGGAGATCAGGATGTCTCGGTCTTCGAGCAGCAGCGCCGACGTGGCCTCCGTGTGGCCGGGAACCTGAATCACGCGGATGTTTCCGTCGAGGACGTCGCCGTCCTCGTAAGCAACATCTGGCTCGATGTCGAGCCCCGCCTCCTCAAGGTGGTCGTATAGCTTCGTCTCGTCGGCCGGCATCGCGATCTCGGGCGAGAACGCCTCCACGACGTGCGAGAGCCCGCCGTGGTGTCCGTGGTCGCCGTGCGTGAGTATCACGCGATCGACATCCCCGTATCGCGTCTCAAGCACCTCGACGAGTTCCGCGCCGTTCTCGTCGAAGGCGGTGTCGACGAGCGTGATCGATCCCGGCTCCGGCACGTCCTCGAGCACGAACACGCGGACGTGTTCGAACTGGATCTGGTCGATACCGTCGACTACGTTACTGGCGCTCATAGTCGTCTCAATACACTTCGGGGTCGGTGATTAAATCTGCCGGATCTTCTCAGATCGGGGTAGTCTGGGAGCGTTTCGATCGCTGTTCGAGACGACGGATCGTTTCGTCGCCAGCCGATGTGATGAACGCACCTGCGAGCCCCCGTTCGACCGTCTCGACCGCCTCTCGTCCGCGTAGAAGGTTCCAGTAGCTTTATACAACCATCTTCCCTGTGTATCGAGTGAGAAGTACACATGGTAAGACAACGGATCGCAGACGTTATCGACCGAATCTCCGTGGGGACGCTCGTATCGAACCCGCTGTCGGTCGGGTTCGTCCTCGTCTCGCTCACGGTCATTTTCGCGACGAGCAGATTCCCCGACGACAGTCTGTTCGGACCGAGCCTGTTCCCGATCGTCACGTCGGTCGGGATCATCGTCTTTGCGGTCGCGGACATGCTGAACGGGTCCGAAACGGAGCTCGAAGTGAGCGACGTCGACGTGCGGCCACCTGCGGTCGTGTTCGGTCTCCTCGTCGCGTACATCGTCTCGATGCCGATTCTGGGATTCTGGGTCGGATCGATGCTGTTCCTCGCCGTCCTGTTGTACTACTCTGAGATCCGATCTCCTCCGCTCCTCCTCGCGCTCTCACTCGGCGTACCGACGCTGCTGTTTTACATCTTCGGGCGAGTCTTCCTCGTTCGACTCCCCGAGGCGATCGTTCCGGTGTCCCGACTGCTGCCGCAAGTGCCACTGGTGGTGGGGCTCTGATGACGGTCCAGTACATCGTTCAGGGGGCGCTCAACGCGACCGATCCTATCGCGATCGGCCTGATGATTCTCGGTATCCTCCTCGGGATCCTGATGGGATCGATTCCAGGGATGACCGCGACGATGACGATCGCGGTGCTGCTGTCGTTCACGTTCACGCTCGATCCCGCCAACGGAATGATGCTGCTCCTCGGAATCTACGGCGGCGCGGTCTACGCGGGGTCGATCCCGGCGATCCTCATTCGGACACCGGGCACTCCGTCGGCGGCAGCGACGATCTTCGACGGGTATCCGCTGTCACAGCAGGGAGAAGCGGGACGAGCGATCCGCGTTGCCACGGTCGCCTCGTTCATCGGCGGTTTCATCAGCGTTTTGGCGCTGATGTTCTTCTCGCCGATCATCGCCGACGCCGCACAGAACTTCCGGTCCCCCGAGTTCTTTGCGCTCGCCGTGTTCGGCCTGACGATCATCGCTAGCGTGAGCGGCGATTCGGTCACGAAGGGAATGGTCTCGGGGCTGCTCGGGATGCTGATCGCGACGGTCGGAATCGATCCCATTACCGGATATCACCGGTTCACGTTCGACCTCCCGGCGCTGCTCACCGGCGTCGAGTTCATCGCGGTGATGATCGGGCTGTTCGGCATCGCCGAGGGGTTCCGGAAGTACGCGCAGGGGATCGAAGCCGACAGAGAGCGGGTCGACCAGGACGTCTCTGGACCCCTCCCGTCGGCGTCCGATCTGAAGGCGATCCTTCCCGTGAGCGCCGGAGGCGGCGTTCTCGGATCGCTGATCGGAGCGATTCCGGGCGCCGGTGGCGACATCGCCGCGTTCATCACCTACAACGAGGCGACGCGGTGGATCAAAGACGCGATGCCCGCGTTCGGCGAGGGCAACGTCCGGGGCGTCGCCGCCGCCGAGTCGGGGAACAACGCGAGTACCGGCGGAGCCCTGATCCCGACGCTGACGCTCGGGATTCCCGGTGACTCCGTCTCCGCGATCCTCATCGGTGCCCTGTTGGTCCACGACGTCAATCCCGGCCCCGGACTGTATCAAGACGAGCCGGAGCTACTGTACACGATCTTCGTCGGATTTCTGCTCATTTACGTGTTCATCCTCGTCTTCGGACTGCTCGGTGCCAGCTACTGGGCGCGGCTCATCAACATTCCCAAGCAGTTCCTCTGGCCGATCATCCTGCTGCTCTGTGTGATCGGTGCGATCGCCCTTCGGGGGAACCTCTTCGACGCGTGGATCATGCTGGGGTCCGGCGTGCTCGGCTACGCGATGCGCCTCCGCGGATATCCGCTCGCACCGATGGTCCTCGGGCTGATCCTCGCCCCCATCGCCGAGGAGAACCTGCGCCGGTCTCTAGAGCTGTCGAACGGCTCACCGGAGATTTTCCTTACGAGTCCCATCGCGCTCGTCATCCTCCTGTTGAGCGTGGGGACGGTCCTCCTGCCGGCGGTGCGGGCGCTCCGCGAGTAGCGCCCGCCACGCCGAAGTGATCGTCCGGGTTTTCTCGTCGTACGCCGCAGATGTGGAGATACATCCGCGCTCACCCCGTTAGCGAGCATCCGAAGTTCATCTCGCTTGCGAGTGTGTGACGCGTGTGGACACGTTTCTCGATCCTCGACGAGCCATGTAGCCGCTGGGACCCACGACGGGGCGTGATACACACGCACCCTGAACGAGAAGTGTTCTTTTCAGTATTGGTGGAAAGTATAGCGTATATCTGCGTAATTGCCCGTAAAATTACACCCATACGTTTGTAATGATTCCATTGAGATCGCCCCGTTATTTCAACATCGATGAAATCGTATACGACGGTGCGTTCGGTATGCAGTGGAACCGTACCGCAGCCGCCAAAGCTATATTACACCCGGCACGGAACGTGGAAGCATGACGATCGTTGCAGCCGTCGATCGGTCCGAGAGAGCATCGTACGTCGTCGACGAGGCGGCAGAACTCGCAGCGGCGTTCGACGACACCGTTCACGTGGCCCACGCCCTGACCCGGTCGGAGTTCCTCGATCTGGGTATCACCAGCGCGCAGGCCGAAGAGCCGAAGGATATGGCCGAGATTCGCGCGGCGGCCAGCGAGATGGCCGCCGAGGCGGTCACCGACGTCGACGTTCCGTACGAGACGATCGGCCTCGTCGGTGGACCCGCTGAAGAGATCGTCCGATACGCCGACGAGCAGGACGCCAGGTACATCGTCGTGAGCCCGAAGCGTCGATCGCAGACCGGGAAGGTGTTGTTCGGAAGCACTGCACAGTCAATTATCCTCAACGCGTCAGTCCCAGTGGTCTCGACGATCCATCCCAACAATATATAATATTTCTAATGATATAAAAAATATTGATGTGATATGTTTATGATATTACTACAAAATGTGTATCCGTCCATATATTTTCGACGTTTATTCTGTGTGAAATAGTCCGATAGTCCAGTAATATACTATTTAAAAATTTTAATCCCCCAATTATTGTGTTTTTGTGCAATATTAGATCAAAAGTAAATACGTGCGTAAACAGTATTTTTTCTGAGTATTTTATCTAATTCTATTTTTTCTTTAATATATGATTCTGACGAACGCGTGTCACGACCCTGCAGGCGACGCTCGGCGACGGGTGGAGGCGATCGGTGTCGACTTGTCGGTCGTCTATCTTTCTGCGAGGAGAGAGACCCACCGTTTACGGCGGGAATGAATCTGACACTATCTACACCATGGAAGTTCTGCTTCGGGTACCGACGCACGGTCCACGTGAGTTTGCTGTCTCGCCTTCGGGCACGTTCGTGTCGAGGCGAAACCGAGGCCGGAGCGCGTCCGCGTGTCTCCTCGTCGGTCGACGGCGACATCGACGTGGTGGCGGACCGTGGCTCAGACGAGCCCGACGAGACCGAGAGCCTCGATCAGCGGCACGCCAGCGGCGACGGACCCGATCAGGTATCCGCCGATGGCCCCGCCGTTCAACAGCGGCAGTCCGGCGTGGGGACGTCCCTTGATCACCCAACTCATCAGGACGAGCAGCCCCGCGAGCTGTCCGACCATCGCGAGCAGCGCCGGGAGGTTCACACCCCCGAACGGCGCCGCGAAGTTCGCCGCCGGCGAGAACGTCGCCGCGCTCGCGACCAACACCGTCGGGATCACGGCGTCACCGAGCCCGATGAAGAACGCGTCGCGGTCCTCGATCGGCGTCGGGTCTCCTACGTCGCCGTCAGTGTCCTGACCGTCGGCATCGTCTGCGTCGTCGGATTCGTCGGTGTCGTCACCGGCGGTTTCGTTCTGGTCGGCGTCACCGGTCTCGCCCGACTCGTCGGCCCCGTCGTCGAGAAGCGAGTACGACAGCGACAGCGGGATCACGAGCACGACGGGGATGTTCAGGTCCATCACGCCCTCCGCGAGCGACAGCATGTGCTCCGTGCCGTACACAGAAATGGCGTCGTAGACCGCGAGAAGCGAGAGCAGGACCAGCGCCGGCAACAGGCCGAACGAGATGCCGAACAGCCCCGCCGCGCCCGCACCCATCAACACGCCGGCGGTGTCGATCACGTACCACTCGGGGTAGACGAGCAGCGCGACCCCGACCGCGAGGGCGGGCACGGCGGCTGCGACGGGCGAGAGGACGGCGGAGAAGACGTACCACGAGAGCCACGCCGAGACGCCGACGATCAGGAGCCGGATCGCCTGATCGAAGTCGTACCGGAACGCGGCGAGCATCAGCCCCGTCATGGTGAGGATCGCGAGGATATACACGAGACTGTTCGTCGGGTCGTCGGGGTTCTCGACCGCCTGATAGCCGCTCTCGACGAACTCGGGGACGAGTGCGAGCGCCCCGATCTGCACGACGAGAAACAGCCCGACGACGAAGGCGACGCCGCGGTACTCGCGGGGGAACATTCGAGCGTCGGTTCGAGACGCGGGGGTTTCGTCCTTGCGTTTCACTCGGGATCCGTCGGTAGGTGTCGGTCCGGGTAGGTCGCTCGTGCGACCGCGTCGGGTACGGACCGCGCGACCGCTGGACATCGCTCAGAGCGGAATCGCGGAAAGTGGGGGGATCGGCACCGCGAACGTCGATGACAGGGGTTGTGCTCGGGTGCCGTGAAACGGGTCGGGTACGGTGTGGGAGCGGATTGACCCGACGCCGTGAGCCGACGGACGACGGACGGTGGAAGCGAGTGACCGACCGGCCCGTCCAGCGGTGGGATGGGGCCGGCCGGCTTCGTCCGCGGCGTTTCACACCTCCCAACTCCGATGTAAGAACGTATCGCTCCAAGTATTGATTTTGATACTGTGGGTGACGTACCTCTTCGTCGAAGGGGAAAACTGGGCCGAAGAGACGAAACAGAAGCGGTAAGCCGGCGAATAATAGCGGAGAAACGGCGAAGGGAGTGGGCGAAAGGCGAGTGGAGCGGTGAGAGGCGGGCGGGCGGGCGGCGGCCGGACAGCGGACCCCCGGGCTGTCTGCGGTGTCGCCGCCCGAGCGGTCGAGACGGGCGCGTGGTTTGTCGCCGAACTCCAACGAGAAAAGCGTCGGACTCCGGCAAGTACCAGTTAGGTGTTCTCCGGTATAAATGAGGCGGTCGACGAGCGCCGGTTCGTCCGACAGTCGAGCGGGCGTCGTCGGTGATCGCAGTCGGAGGGACGCCGCCGTTAGCGCCGGTCGCGGAGCGCCGGAAACTCCTCACGAACGGCCGCGACGCGGTCCGGATCGACGTCGGCAGTCAGTGTCGTTGGTTCGTCTCCTGCTGACGCCAGCGTCGTTCCCCACGGGTCGTACACGGTCGTCCGTCCGCAGAGTGCGTCCTCGCCGAACTCGCCGCTCCCGTTCACCGCCGCCACGTACGCGAGATTCTCGATCGCGCGCGCTCGACCGAGAGTTCGCCAGTGCTCTATGCGGGGGTACGGCCACGCGCTCGGGACGAGAACGCAGTCGACGCCCGCGTCGGTCAGTTCTCGGAACTGTTCCGGAAACCGCAGGTCGTAACAGGTGGTCACCCCGACGCGGACGCCGTCGATCTCGACGACTGGCGTCGACTCGCCGGGGACCATGCGGTCCGTCTCCTCGGAGCCGTATCCGAACAGGTGACGCTTCCGGTAGACGAGCCGGCGGTCGCCGGCGCGGTCGAACAGGACGGCCGTGTTCGCGATCCCGTCGGTGGCGGGCACGTCGATTCCGTCGGCCGCGGAGGCCGCGAGGTCCTCGACGACCGTCCCCGCGAGCACGTGAACCCCCTCGTCGGCCGCCACCGCGGCGAACTTCGAAAGCCGCTCGCCGGCGAGGCTCTCCGCGACGCGTGCGTACGAGTCGAACGCGAAGTACCCGACGTCGAACAGTTCCGGCAGGACGACGACGTCCGCACCCGCCACGGCGGCCGTTCGAACGCGATCGAGCGCGCGATCGACGTTCGTCGAGACGGCTCCCCCCTTGACGCCGAGCTGCACGCACGCGACTCTCATGCGGTCGATCCAAGCGACGCGCGGAGCGCGTCCTCCAAGTTGTCGAGTTCCGCGTCGAAGTTGCGTTCAAAGAAGGACTCGACGCCGGGAAGCCGTCCGTCGACGACGAACTCGTTCGCCAGTCGACAGCCGCCGTCGGTCTCCGTGATCTCGTGTTCGCCGGTGACGCGGAAGGCGCGCGATTTCCCGACGAACTTCACTCGGTGCGGGGGATCGCGTGCAACCTCCTCGGTTTCCACCGCGATCGTCGACCGGATCACCGGGATAGGGAGGGCGACGTGCCACGTCGCGCTTCCGTCGTCGTGTAGGTCGAACGTATCGACCACGCTTATCGCACCCGCGCGCTTCTCGGCGTCCGAGATGAACGCCCACACGTCTTCGGCGGGCGCGTCGAACTCGAACGTCCGAGAGACTCGGACTGTCATACCCGCCTTTGGCACCACGGGGGTTAAAAACACGCGCGTCTCGTCACGGGGTGTCGACCTAGACCGGCTCAGCCCTGAGTCACGCGCCACGTCGTCGACCGGGCTCGGCCCCACTTCTCGATATCCACGTCGTCCGACTTCTCGGCGAGTCGGGGAAGCCGAGACCCGACCTGCTTCGCGGTGAGTCCGATCGCGTCCGCGATCGTCTTTGAGCGAACGTACCGCTCGCCGCGGGTGACGCTGTCGGTGAGGTACGCGAGGATCCGCTGTTCTTCCTCGGTGTACTCGTTCATCGCCGGAGGTAGGGGCGTGACGGGTTTAACCGTTTCTCGTCGGCGGTCGTTACTGGTACAGTTGGACGGCGAGGACGGCACAGAGCGCGAACACGAACGCCGCGGCGAATCCCCACGCGCGACCGATCTGCGACGGCGCGCCGAACATGGCGACACTCCCGACGAGCGCGACGGCGCCCAGCGCGAGCGCCACGCCGATCCCCTTGTCAGACTCGATGGATGCTTCGCTCATACGCTGTCGCTTCGCGGGCGACTACTTAGTTCATGCGAACCCGGAGCGGACAGTCAGATGATCTCGACGTGGTCGGAGGCCTCGTTGAGCGCGAGATTCGCTGCGATCTCGGCGTTTCGCATCGCGTACTCGGCGGTGTGCTGGAGGCTAACGAGCACCTCGCGAGTCATGAGCAGCGTGTCGTTGTCGAGGTCGCTCGGGAGTTCGGCGAGTATCTCCTGTTCGCGGTCCTCCAACCGGGCGAACAGCTCGCGGCACTCGACGGTGAGGTCGTAGTCGCGCTCGACGACGGCGCGGACGGCGACCGCCGTCAGCTCGTCCACCTGATCCGTGAACTCCCGGATCTGTCGCATCGTCGCGCTGTCGACATCGAGCGTGTGGCCGTCCGCTTCCATCACGATGTCGGCGATGTCCTCCGCGTTGTCGGCCGTGAGTTCGAGATTCTTCGCGACGGAGCGGTAGCCGATGAGCGGGAAGCCCTCTTCCAATCCGACCGCGCGCGCGAGGTTCGGGTTCTGGTACGCGGTGAATATCAGCCGCAGGAGGAGCACGAATATCTTGTTCGCCTGCCGCTCGCGGTTGAGAGCGCGCTGGGCGAGGTCGGGGTTACCGTGCGCGAGCGCCTTGACGGCCTCGCCGCGCATCGTCGACCCCGTGTTCTCCAGCCGTTCGAGCAGGTTGTCGAGGGTGAAGTCCTCCGGGTCGACGGAACACCGGATGGAGATGTCCTCGGGAGTCTCCTCGATGACGCCCAGCCCCATCAGCTGCGTCTCGGCTTTGTACACCGCGTTGATGTGTTCGCTGTCGAGCGTCCCCTCGCTCCGGACGTGGATGACGCGCCGCCCGAGCACGTACTGCGCGACTATGGCTCGCTCTAACGACTGCGCGTCGAGCCCGTCGGCGTTGATGACGGCCTCGGACTCCTCCGTGCTCACCGACTCGGGAAGCACGGTGAGCGTTCCCTTTCCCCCCATCCGCAACGACACCTCGTCGCCCTTGTTGACGCCGTGTTCCTTCGCCCACTCGGCAGGGAGGGTCATCGCCAGCGTCGACGGACCCAGCCGTTGGACCTTCCGCGTTTCCATGCTCGTTCGTACCGCGGGATACACCTTAACCTTGTTCCTATGTTCATTATACGCTTTGTCGAATATACAAGGTATTGTGCGGCCATGCGCCGAGATAGAGTGACCGATCGATCCCGAGCGCGCCGAGGCTCACTCGTCTGATCAGTTTCGCCGATTGTGAGCTGTCGTCACCGGGTCGGCGGTGTCGCCGTGATCGGTCGACGTCGGCGGTACCGCCGTGATCGGTCGCCGTCGGTGCGATCTGTGTCGCCGTCGGCCGGTACCCGCCGTGTCGGTCGGTACCCGTGTGCGGATCCGCGCGCTTTATGCCGCTCACGCGACGATTCACGGGCATGAGTGAGCGGGTGCTCGTCGTCGACGATTCGGCCTTCCAGCGGACCGTGGTTCGGGACGCGTTGGAGGGGCCCTTCGAGGTCGTCGGCGAGGCCGAAAACGGCGCGGAGGCGGTGGAACTGTTCGAGGCGTACGAGCCCGACGCGGTGTCGATGGACGTCGTCATGCCGGAGATGACCGGGATCGAAGCGACGGCGGCGATCACGGACCGCTGGCCCGACGCGGTGGTCGTGATGTGCACGAGCGTCGACCAACAGGAGAAGATGATGGAGGCGGTGAAAGCCGGTGCCGACGGCTACGTGACGAAGCCGGTCGACGCCGACGAGTTGGTTCCGGAGTTCCGGAGCCACTTCGGGTGAGAAAAACCGCGTTCGGGGGCGTCAGGCCGGATCGAACGACCGCAGGATCGACGCTAGCGCGCTCGCGAGTTCCTCGAAGCGGTCCATCTCCATCGAGTCGGTCGTCACCCACACGCCGTGATCGCCGGCGATCACCCGCGTGAGGTATCCGTTCTCGAACACCCGCACGGTGAACCGGTAGTCGCCGAGCTGCGTGTTGGCGTACATGGACTGCGAGTGAAACCCCTGCCGCTCGTTCTCCGCGAACCCGATGAGATCGGCGGTCTGACTCAGGTCACTGCGGAGATACAGCTGTTCGACGTCGTCTTCGGTGAAGTACGTCAGGCTACGGAGTTCGTCGCCGATGGCCGTTCGCGCCGCGCTGAGCAGCTCGTCGGTGAGTTCGTCTGATGGGCGTGACATATAGTGACGATCTATCGTCGGGTACATGAGCGTATGGGTGGCCGCAGAACCGTCCGCGCCCGGAACCCCGAGAAGACCGGAACCACGACGCACAGCGCCCGGACGCTTCGGTGATCGCGTCCGAGCGCCGCGACGGAGGGACAGAGTTTAGCGACTCCCCCGACATCACCTCGCTAATGAGCGACTTCGACGACGTCTGCGTCCTGTTGCCCACGATGGACGAGGTCGAGACGGTCGCGCGCGTCGTCGAGGAGTTCCGCGCGGTCGGGCTCGATGAGGTCCTCGTGATCGACGGCGGATCGACGGACGGGACGCGATCGGCCGCCTCAGAGGCCGGTGCGCGCGTGGTCGAACAGTCGGGACGCGGCAAGGGACAAGCCGTTCGCGAGGCGGTCCGCGACCACATCGACGCCCCCTACGTCGTGATGGCCGATGCGGACGCGACGTACGACGCCGACGACGTCGAGGCGATGCTCGACCCCCTCTTCACCGGCGACGCAGACCACGTCATCGGGAACCGGTTCGCGGACATGCGTCCGGGGGCGATGACGCGGCTGAACCGGATCGGGAACCGGCTGATCAACGCCGCGTTCCGCGCCATCCACGGCGAGCGGTACCGCGATATCCTCTCGGGGTACCGCGCGTTCACCCGCGAGTCGTTCCTGCGGCTCCACCTCACCGCCGACGGGTTCGGTATCGAGACCGAGATGGCGGTCGAGTGCGTCAAAAACCGAGTTCGAGTGACCGTCGTCCCGATCACCTACCGCGAGCGGCCGGGCGGCTCCGCGACGAATCTCCATCCGATCCGCGACGGCGGCGTGATCATCATCGAACTGTACCGGAAGGCGAAGACGAACAACCCGCTTTTCTACTTCGGGAGCCTCGGTGCCGTCTCGACGGGAACCGGTGGGGTACTGACCGCGTACGTCCTCTACCGATGGTTCGTGCACGGTGAGGCCCACCAGATCGTCGCCATCGGCGCGGTCGGCGCGGCCATCCTGGGGATCCAACTGCTCGTGTTCGGCGTGCTCGCGGACATGATCCTCTCGTTGCACCGCGAGCAGGTGACGCGCTACGAACGAGCGCTGGCCGATCGGCCGGCGGCGCAGTCATCGACGGCACAGTCATCGACGGCCGCAACCACCGCGGACGGTGCAGACGGAACGCGCGGCGCGGTGGGAGACGGTGGAGCCGACGCAGACGAACGAGTGACGAACGAGAGCGCGGACGGCGGCGAGAGCGCGGACGGCGGCGAGAACGCGGACGGCGGCGAGAACGCGGACGACACCGGCGATGAGAGAGAGACCGGCGCGGGCGGCGACGCGTCGGGAGACTGACCGCCGGGCGGGTTCGTCGCACTCGGTGGGTCGCGAGCCCCCATAGTTTATGTCGAGTCGCGGAGATGAGCGGCCATGGACGAAAAGCGGTTCGTCATCGCACTCTTCGGTCTCGTCATCGCCCTCCTCGTCGGCTTCATCGGCTACCGGTTCGTCGCGCCGCTCACCGTCGCGGTGTTCCTGTACTACTCCACCCGTCGGCTGTTCCGGAAGCTCGCTCGCTTCCGGCTCCCCGCCCGCGCTCGGGCGGTCCTGTCGCTGTCGCTCATCGGCGTGCCGCTGATCGGGCTGTTGGGGTACACGGTGCTGTTGGTGTTGATCGAGGCCCGCCGGTTCATCGATCGGTACCCGGTCGCCGAGACCGTTGGCCCGGAGAACTCGTGGGTCGCCGACCTCGCCGCGCTCTCCGACCCGACGTTCGACGGGATCGTCGCCGCGTACCGCTCGGGGCAGTTCGATCCGCTCATCGAGTTCGTCTCCGAGCAGGCGCCGCTGCTCGCGAGCACGCTCTCGGGGCTCGCACTCAACCTCCTCATCACCGTCGTCGTCACGTACTACCTGCTTCTCGACGGCTCGAAGTTCCACGAGTGGCTGCTCACGTTCGACGACGATGCGGTCGTCCGCGAGTACCTCGAAGCCGCCGACGAGGAACTCGAGGCGGTGTTGTACGGGAACCTGCTCAACGTCATCGCCATCTCGATCATTGCGGTCGTGACTTACACCGGGTACAACGTGATCGCTCCGGCTCCTGCCGAGATACCGTATCCGGCGCTCGCCGGGGCGCTCACCGGAATTGCGAGCCTGATCCCGGTGATCGGAATGAAGATTGTCTACGTGCCGCTGGCGGCGATAACCGCGATCGAACCGGTCCTCTCCGAGGAACTCTCGCTGCTCGTGTACGTCGCCGGGTTCCTCGTCGTCGCCGCGGTCGTGGTCGACACGATCCCCGACATCGTCCTCCGCCCGTACTTCAGCGGGAAGACGACTCACGTCGGACTGCTCATGCTCGCGTACATCTTCGGCCCCGTCGTGTTCGGCTTCCACGGGCTGTTCCTCGCGCCGATCATCCTCGTGCTGGCGCTCACGTTCGCCGACACGGCCCTGATACGCCTGCTCGGCGGGGAGCGAGACGACGGGGACGAACAGAGGCGAGTCGTGTCGGCCGGACAGCGTCGCCTCAACGAGTTCTGAGCCCCGAGCGCCGCGTCGACACCGACAACCCGAACGCGCTCGCGTCCCGTGAAAAGAGATATACCGCCACTCGACGAGCGGTGTGACATATGCGTGTACACGTCATTGGCCTCGGCGGTGCCGGAGGCCGGATCGTCGACCGACTCGTGGCCGACCACGACGAAGACAGGTTCCTCCACGGCGTCAACGCGTTCGACACCGATGCGGCCGCGCTCGACGCGCTCCGGTCGCTGGGCGAGTCGCGGCAGTACTGCTTCGGCGACGCCGCGGGCGGCGACGGGCTCGACGGCGACCTCCACGCGGCTCGCCGACTGGGAGACGCACACGCCAGCGAACTCGGGCGAGCGATGGACGACCAACGCCCGTCGATGGCGGAGGCGTTCCTGCTCGTCGTCGGGCTCGGCGGCGGGGCGGGTGCCGGGGTAGCCCCCGCGCTCGCGGAAGAGCTGTCGCGGCTCTACGACACGCCCGTGTACGCGCTCGGACTCCTCCCGACGCCGGCGGAGTCGGAGCCGACCGCGATCGACCCGGCGAGGGCGGGAGCGGCGGCACCCGAGGAACGACCGCCCGAGCGACCGCTGGCCGAGAAGAACGCGGCACGGACGCTCGATGCGCTCTCAGATCGCTGTGCGGCGGTGTTCCCGTTCGACAACGACGCGTGGCTTCGCCCCGGGGAAGAACTCGCCGGCGCGCGGGATCGACTGAACGGCGTCGTCGTCGAGCGCGCCGCGGCGCTGTTCGGCGCGGGCGAGTCCGACGACGCCGAGTCGACGCCGCAGCAGGTGCTCGACGCGAGCGACGTGGCGCGGGCGGTCGGGGGCGACGGAGAGGTCGCGTCGATCGGGTACGCGACGCAGGCGGTCGACCCCCCCGAGACGGGGTCCCGGTTCGGACTGGGTCTGTTCGGTTCCGGGGAGCCCGCGACGGTGGACGCGAGCGCGGCGGTGTCGGCGATCGAGACGACGATCCGGAAGGCGGTCCGCGGGAAGGGCACAGTCGAGGTTCCCGACGGGCGGGCCGACCGGACGCTGCTCGTGGTGGGCGGACCGCCCCCGTGGCTCAACCGCGAGGCGATCGCCGACGGTCGACGCTGGCTGTCCGATGAGACCGGTTCGGGCGCGATCCTGAGCGGTGACGCACCTGTTCCGGACGGCGACGAGGTGTTCGCGGTAGTGGTGCGGTCGGGGATCGACGAGCCCGCGCGGCTCCGCGAGATCCGGGAGTCGATAGCGTGAGTCGCGGAGGGCGCGCTCGACCCTCGCGCGGCGGAGGACCGTGCGGCCAACCGTCGCCGCCGACTCCCGCGCCTGCCGTCGACCCCCGGGCCCGACGCCGATCCGACCCGGTTAAGCGGCTGTGGCGCACAGGTCGACCGTGACAAGCCACGCCGAACTCGGCCTCGATCTCGACGTGCGCGACGCGGACGCGGTCGCCGACCGGCGGGACGAACTCGTCGCCGCCGTCCGCGATCACGCGGGACGGATCGCGTACCAACTCGCGCGGCTTCAGGGCGGCGACTACGGCCGACAGGCGCTTTCGACGTCCGGCGGGGAGTGGACGTTCAAACACGAGGCCGGCGAACTCGAGTTCCTCCTGTTCTCGCCGACCTCCGGCTCCGACGTGTACGTGGTCTCGACGAAGCAGCCGCCGGACCCCGGAGCCCTCGCGACCGCGCTCGCTGACTACCCGAACGCGGTCTCCGCGTGGAACGACCACGTCGCGTCGCTGTCCGGCGTCCTCGACGACGTGTCGGCGGAGTTCCCCGAGCCCGCCTCGACCGCCGGCCTCGTCGCCGAGCGCGACCGCGTCCTCGACGCGATCCGGGGCGCCTGCTCGGTGATGGCCGGCGAGATCTACCGGTACGAGGGCGACGACTACGGGACCTTCACCGCCCGCGTCGACGGCGATCGGTGGGAACTGAAGTGGGACGAGGGAACGGTGTCGTACCTCCGGGTCGGCGGCTCCGGCGGCCTCTATCTGATCTCACAGTACGAGGCCCCGTCAGCGCTCGACGTCCGCGAGTACGCCGAACCGTTCCGCGGATTCGTCGACGCGTACAACGAGTTCGTCGCGGACGCCGAAAGCGACCTCGCCGCCGTCGATCTGTAGCGGCCCCTCACGCGTCTTCCGACGGCTGAAACGCCCCGAACGCGTACTCAAGCCCGAACATGACGAGCGCCATCGTCAGGGCTCGGGCGAGGAGAACCTCTCCGCTCAACAGCACGCCGACGACGAGGACCCCACCGGCCGCTGACGCGCCCAACAGGGCCGCGTAGCGCCCGCGAGAGAGTCCCCGAACCCACTCGTCGCCGCGGTCGTAGAGACGCTTTGCGGTGTCCATACATCACCGAGACGCGCCCGGACAGATACCCGTTCCGGAGCCGCGGGCACGGCCGGTGGTGAGTCCGGGCGCCCCGCCTCGTATATGCACATCTGTGCGTATTACTCCGCCCGATGTGAGAATATTTATGCAGTAACGTTCGGTACGCGAGGGTGTATGTCGATCACTCTGCCGGGACCGACGCTCGGTATCGTCGGCGGCGGACAGCTGGGTCGGATGATGGGCGAGGCGGTCGCCCGCCTCGGCGTCGACGTCGTCGTGTTGGACCCGACGCCTGACTGTCCGGCGAGCCCCGTCGTCAGCGACCAAATCGTCGCTGACTTCGACGACGCGGACGCGGTCTACGAACTCGCGAGCCGCGTCGACGCGCTCACGTTCGAGATCGAACTGGCTGACCCGGACGTGCTGGCCGAAGCGAGCGAGAAGCACGACGTGCCCGTCCAGCCCGATCCCGACACACTCCGGACCATACAGGACAAACTGGTCCAGAAAGAGGCCCTGGCGGACGCCGGTATCCCCGTCCCCGAGTTCGTCGCGGTCGCCACGGCGGAGGGACTCGAACGCGTCGTCGAGGAGTTCGGCGGCGTGATGCTGAAGGCTCGCGAGGGGGGGTACGACGGACGGGGGAACGTCCCGGTCGAATCGCCCGACGAGGCCGCCGACGCGCTGGCGGAGGTCAGCGGCGACGCGATGGCCGAGGAATTCCTCGACTTCGAACGGGAGATCGCCGTGATGGGGCTGAAGGGGGCGGACGGCGAGACGCGAACGTATCCCGTCACCGAGACGGTTCACCGCGAGGAGATCCTCCGCGAGAGCGTCGTGCCGGCTCGGAGCGACGACCCGGTGATCGCCGAGGCGGAGGCGGTCGCCCGCGACGTGCTCGAGTTACTCGACGGGCGGGGCGTTTACGGGATCGAGCTGTTCGAGACCCGAGAGGGCGAAGTGCTGGTCAACGAGATCGCGCCGCGCCCGCACAACTCCGGTCACTGGACGATCGAAGGGGCGCGCACCTCGCAGTTCGAGAACCACGTCCGCGCCGTCCTCGGCTGGCCGCTCGGCCCGACCGATCTCGTCGCGCCCGCCGTCACTGCGAACGTCCTCGGCGATACAGACGAGACGCGACCCGCGACCCTTCGCGGCGTCGACGGCGTGCTCGCCGCGCCCGATGCCGACCTCCACTGGTACGGCAAAGACGACGTGCGCCCGCTCCGGAAAATGGGGCACCTGACGGCGACGGACCGGGACGCCGACGCGGAAGCGGACGACGAGGCCGACCGCGACGCCCTGCTCTCGCGGGCGCGAGAGCTTCGTGACGGACTGACGTTCACAGGAGAGTAGGTTCGGCGGCGGCCCGACGGTGCGGCTCGCCACCTGTCTGTTCACGAACACTCCCGACGACCACTTCATCCTCGACCGGCTCTCGGACGCGCCGCAGGTGACGGTCGGGGCCGGGTTCTCCGGCCACGGATTCAAGTTCGCGAGTGCCGTCGGCGAGGTGCTCGCGGACCTCGCCGTCGACGGCGACACCGACCACGCCATCGACCTGTTCCGTCTGGGGCGGTTCGAGTGACCGCGCCGCATTCGGCACTTCCTTACCGACCGCCGTCGAACCACGCTCCATGACCACGGTGCAGGACCTCATCGACCGTCTCGACGCGGAAGCGAACGCCGACGCCGGCCCCGAGACGACGCCGGACGTCGGGATCATCATGGGTTCCGATTCCGACCTCCCGACGATGGAGGGCGCGTACGACGCGCTCGACGAACTGGGGTTCGCTGAACAGACCGACTTCCACGACGCGCCGGACGCCCGGTTCACCTACGAGAGCTACGTCGTGTCCGCACACCGCACCCCCGACCTCATGTACGCCTACGGGGAGACGGCGACCGACCGCGGCCTCGACGTGATCGTCGCCGGCGCGGGCGGGAAGTCAGCCGACCTCCCGAACATGACCGCCTCCATCGCGTACCCGATCCCCGTGATCGGAGTGCCCGTCCAAGAGAAGTCCGTCGACTCCGTCATCGGGATGCCCACCGGCGCCCCGATCGTCGCCGTCGACGCCGGGAAATCGTTCAACGCCGGACTCTCTGCCGCGCAGGTGCTCGCGCGCGAGCACGACGCGATCGAAGAGCGACTGGTCGCGTACCACGAGGACTTACAGGGCGGCGTCGCCGACGTCTCCGCCGACCTCCACGACCTCGGTATCGACGGGTTCCGCGAGCGATAACGCCGGCTTCGAATCGAAGCTGCTCGCCGCTTCGACCCCGCTCGCGACCGTGAACGGGAGATACCGGCCCGCACGCCCGCGGGCACACAAGTCTCAACGCTTATGAGGGGGCGGTCCAAATCCTCGCACGTTACGGAGACCTATATGAGCGATTGGATAGCGATCGGCGCCTTGGCGGCCGTCGGCCTGCTCATCCCACTCGGGATGATGAGCGTGTCGGCGTTGCTCCGTCCGAGCGTGCCTGAGACCGGTAAAAGTACCACCTACGAGTCCGGCGAGACGCCGACGGGCACGACGCGGATCCGGTTCAACATCCAGTATTACATGGTTGCGTTGTTGTTCGTCGTGTTCGACATCGAGACCGTGTTGCTGTTCCCGTGGGCCGTCATCTACCGTCCGGCGATACAGGCCGGCGTCCCGATGACCGCCCTCCTGTGGCCGATGCTGGCGTTCGTCGGCATCCTCGCCATCGGGCTCGTCTGGGCGTGGCGGTCCGGGGCCATCAGTTGGGCCCGGAGCCCGCGCGCGACCAGCAGAAAGACGGAGCGTGACCTCACCAAATGAGCAGCGATCAACCTTTCATCACCGACGAATCGCAAGTCGTAACCGAGACCCGCGACGCACGAATGACCGGGCAGGGCGACCGGTTCAACTCCCGACTCCGGGAGGCGTTCGGCTCCTCGCCTTTCATCCTCACCAAGTTCGACAAGTTCCTGAACTGGTGTCGGGGATCCTCGATGTTCATGCTACAGTTCGGGATCGCCTGCTGTAGCATCGAGATGATGCACACCTACGCGGTGAAACACGACCTCGACCGGTTCGGCTCGGGCGTTCCCCGCGCCTCCCCGCGACAGGCCGACGTGATGATCGTCCCCGGGACGATCGTCTCGAAGTTCGCTCCGCGGATGAAACGCGTCTACGACCAGATGCCCGAGCCGAAGTTCGTCGTCGGCATGGGCTCGTGTACCATCTCCGGCGGCCCGTTCCAGGAGGGGTACAACGTGATCAAGGGCGCAGAGGAGGTCATCCCGATCGACATCCACGTCCCGGGCTGTCCGCCTCGCCCCGAGGCGCTCGTCTACGGGGTCGTGAAGCTGCAAGAGCGCGTCGCCAACGGCGAGGCCTCGCCGGTGACGGTCAAGCCGTACGAGCTGGAGGAGTTCTCGGACCTCGAACGCGACGAGCTCGTCGACAAGCTCGCCGACCAGATCGACGACGACGAACTCGTCATGCGGTACAACTTCGCTGATTCGCCATGAGCCTCGAACGACCAGACACCGTCGACGACGGAGTCCCGGCGCAGACGCCGGACGAACTCGAAGCCCTGCTCGGCGACCTCGTCGTCGACCGAGACGACCACCTGAACGCGCCCGGGTTCGTCATTCGCCCGGACACGGTCCAGGAAACGCTTTCGATCCTGAAAGAGCAGGCCGGGTACGATCACCTCTCCGTGGTCACCGCCCAGGAGTACGAGAACCGCTACGAGTCGATATATCACCTGAAGAAGTTCGATGACCCCACCCAAGAGGTGAGCGTCGTCGTGCCCGCCGACAAAGACGATCCCGTCTCGGAGACGGGCGAACCAGTCTTCCGCACCGCCGACTGGCACGAGCGGGAGGCGTACGACCTGATCGGCATCGAGTACGACGAGCACCCCGATCTCCGGCGGATCCTGCTGCCCGAGACGTGGCAGGGACACCCGCTGTCGATGGACTACGACAGGGACCGTCCCCAGATAGCCACGCTCCCGGAACACGCGAACCCGCTCCAGGAACACCACAGGGACGACGAGTCCGACACGATGTTCCTCAACATCGGGCCGCATCACCCGGCGACGCACGGCGTGCTCCATCTGAAGACGGTGCTCGACGGCGAGCAGGTCGTCGACGTCGAGCCCGATATCGGCTACCTCCACCGCAGCGAAGAGCAGATGGCCCAGTCGGGGACCTATCGTCACCAGATCATGCCGTACCCGGACCGCTGGGACTACATCTCGGCGGGGCTGCTCAACGAGTGGGCGTACGCGCGCGCGGCCGAAGACCTCGCGGACATCGAGGTACCAGAGTACGCGCAGGTGATCCGGACGATGGGCGCGGAGATGTGCCGCATCGCGGCGCACATGCTCGCGCTCGCCACGTTCGCACTCGACGTGAACGGCGACTTCACGGCGACGTTCATGTACGCCATCAACGACCGCGAGCGCGTGCAGGACCTCTTGGAGGACCTGACGGGCCAGCGGCTGATGTTCAACTACTTCCGGCTCGGCGGGGTCGTCTGGGACCTGCCGGAGCCGCGCGAGGAGTTCTTCTCGAAGACGCGCGACTTCCTCGACCAGCTCCCCGAGTCTGTCGAGGAGTACCACAACCTCGTCACGTCGAACGAGATCTTCCAGATGCGGACGATCGACACGGGGATTCTGCCGCCCGAGGTCGCGAAGAACTACGGCGCGACCGGGCCGGTCGCTCGCGGGTCCGGGATCGACTACGACCTGCGGCGCGACGACCCGTACGGCTACTACGACGAACTCGACTGGGACGTCGTGACCGAGGACGGCTGTGACAACTTCAGCCGCCTGCTCGTCCGGATGCGTGAAGTCGAGGAGTCGGCGAAGATCATCGAGCAGTGCGTCGACCTGCTCGAGGACTGGCCGGAAGACGAACGGAACATCCAAGCGAACGTACCGCGCACGCTGCGTCCCGACGACGACACCGAGATCTACCGCTCCGTAGAGGGCGCGAAGGGCGAACTCGGCATCTACATCCGCGCCGACGGGACAGACAAGCCAGCGCGGTTCAAGATCCGGTCGCCGTGCTTCTCGAACCTGCAGACGCTGCCTGAGATGGCGAACGGCGAGTACATCCCCGACGTCATCGCGGCGCTCGGGAGCCTCGATATCGTGCTCGGGGAGGTGGACCGCTGATGGGGACGGCACCCGCACAGCTGTTCCCCGAGTGGCTCGTAGAGACGTTCGGGCTACCGGGCGTGCTCGGCGAGGTCGTCGCGGCGCTCATCGCCGCGGCGGTCGTCGGGAACATCGTCCTCGCGTTCACGGGCGTCGCGGGCCCGTGGGCGAAACGGAAGATCACGGCGGCGTTCACCGACCGGATCGCGGTCAACCGCGTCGGGCCGTTCGGGCTTCTCATCATCCCGGCGTCCGCGGTCCAGCTGCTCGCGAAGGAGCTGATCGTTCCCGAGGGCGTCGACCGCCCGTCGTGGGACATCGCGCCGATCATCCTGCCGGCGTCCGCGCTGCTCGGGTTCGCCGTGATCCCGATGGGACGGCTCGGCCCGATCAACTTCCACCTCGCCGACCCCGAAGTCGGGTTCGCGCTGGTGTTCGCGTTCGCATCTATCGCATCGATATCGCTGGTGATGGCCGGCTACGCGTCGAATAACAAGTACTCGCTGCTCGGCGGACTCCGGGCGGTCGCACAGAACCTCGCGTACGAGATCCCGCTCATCGTCACGGCGATGTCGGTCGTGATCTTCGCCGGCACGCTCCAGATGAGCGGTATCGTCGGCGCGCAGACGGAAACGCTCGTCACGATAGCCGGGGTCTCGATCCCGTCGTGGTACGCGTTCGTGAACCCGTTCGCGTTCGTGCTGTTCCTCACGGCGAACATGGCGGAGATCGGGCGGAACCCGTTCGACATTCCGGAGGCACCCACCGAGATCGTCGCCGGATACCAGACCGAGTACTCCTCGGCGTACTTCGTCCTCTTCTACCTTGGAGAGTTCGTCCACATCTTCCTCGGCGGGGCGATCCTCGCCGTGACGTTCCTCGGTGGTGCCTCCGGGCCCGGTCCGGAGAGCATCGGCTTCATCTGGTTCGTGGTGAAGATCTGGGGCTTCTTCCTGTTCACGCAGTGGGCCCGCGCGGCGCTGCCGCGCGTCCGTATCGACCAGCTGATAGAGATCGGCTGGAAGGGAATGCTGGTGCTGTCGTTCGCGAACTTGGTGCTCACGGCCGTAATCGTGGGGGTGATCGCCTGATATGATCGGACTCATGAAATCCATGGCGACGACGATGAAACACGCGCTGGACGGGACGACCTTCACGGTGGAATACCCGGAGGACGCTCCCGAGGTGAGCCCGCGGTTCCGCGGCGTTCACAAGTTCAGCCAAGAGCGGTGTATCTGGTGTCGGCAGTGCGAGAACGTCTGTCCGAACGATACGATCCAGATCGTTCAGGACGACCAGCGTAACGGCGAGCAGTACAACCTCCACATCGGGCAGTGTATCTACTGCCGGCTCTGTGAGGAGGTCTGTCCCGTCGACGCCATCCTGTTGACCCAGAACTTCGAGTTCACCGCAGACACGAAAGATGACTTCGTGTTCAACAAAGAACAGCTCAAGAACGTCCCGTGGTACAAGGGGATCGACCCGCTGGAATCCCGCAACCCCGATCGCGGCGCGTGGATCGGGGAGGGAGACGGCGAGGTCGACTACCAGTAACGGGCGCGTCTCGAAATCTTCAAAGGCACTCTCATAGGAGACACACACAATGGTTTATGCTACCATCGCGTTCGGGCTGTTCGCCGCGGTCACGCTGGCGTTCAGTCTCGGGGTCGTCCTGGCGCGCGACGTGTTCCACGCCGCGTTGCTTCTGGGCGGTGCCCTGACGAGCGTCGCGGTGCACTACGTGATGTTACAGGCGGAGTTCATCGCCGCCATGCAGATCCTCGTCTACGTGGGCGGGGTTCTGATATTGGTCACGTTCGCCGTGATGCTCACGCGATCGGACACGGAAACGGAGGTGAATAGCGCGTGAGCGATTCGAGTTCCGGAGACGGAAGCCGGATCGTCCCCGTCGTCGCGGTCGGATCCCTGTTCGTCCTGATGGCCATCACGGCCCTCTCGGCCGAGTTCGGGGCGGTTTCCGGGTTCCCCGCCGACGCGTCGATCGTTCACAACATCGGATACGCCCTGTTCGACCTCGGCGAGTACGACGTGGCGACGGTCCCCGCGGAGGGGTTCCTCGCCACCTTCCTGATCGCCGCCGTCGCCCTCGACGTCGCCGTCGACGGTGCGGTGTATCTGGCGAAACGCGAGGAAGACGGCTCGATCGTCGCAGCGGTCGGACAGGCGTTCACCGACGGCGGCCGCGACGGAGGTGACCGGCAGTGACCGCCGTCGCCGCGTCCATCCCGCCGTCGTGGTACCTGTTGCTGGCGGCCACGGTGTTCTGTATCGGGCTGTTCGGCGTGCTCACACGTCGGTCCGCGCTGTATTTCCTCATGAGCGTCGAGCTCATGATGAACGCCGCGAACATCAACTTCGTCGCGTTCGCGCTGTACTACGGTGACCTCACCGGACAGGTGTTCGCGCTGTTCGTCATCGCGCTCGCCGCCGCCGAGGTCGCCATCGGCATCGGCATCATCCTGGTGTTGTACCGCAACTTCGGCGTCACAGACGTCACCGTTCCAACGGAGATGAGGTGGTAACATGATAGACGTGTTCTCATACGTTCCGGCGATCGTGCTCCTCCCGTTCTTCTCGTTCCTCGTCGCGCTCGGGGCGGGCAGGTACCTCCCGAAGGGCGGTGCCTTCGGCGGCATCGCGGCGACGGCGGGGTCGTTCCTGCTCTCGCTGTGGGTGCTCGCTACCGTGGCGGGAGGACAGGCGGCGAACCGCACGCTCTACACGTGGGCTGATGCGGGCGGTATCGGTCCGACGGACATCGAACTCTCGTTCGGTATCCTGATCGACCCGCTGTCGGCGCTCATGCTCGTCATCGTGACGCTCGTGGCGCTTCTGGTCCACGTGTTCTCGCTCGGCTACATGAACGACGAAGGCGAGACGGGCCTCCCCCGGTACTACGCGGGGCTCGGGCTGTTCACGGCGTCGATGCTCGGATTCGTCGTCGCCGACAACCTGCTCATGGCGTTCATGTTCTTCGAGCTGGTCGGACTCTGCTCGTACCTGCTCATCGGCTTCCACTTCCGGGAGCCGGGGCCGCCCTCGGCGGCGAAGAAGGCGTTCTTAGTCACCCGCTTCGGCGACTACTTCTTCCTGATCGGCGTCGTGGCGGTGCTCGCGACGTTCGGCACCGCCCAGTTCGCCGGACCGGAATCGTTCCCGGCGCTCGCGGAGGCCGGTGAGGTCGCGTGGACGCCCGGCGGGCTCGCGCTCGACACGTGGTTCACGATCGTCGGGCTGCTCGTGTTAGGTGGGGTCGTCGGGAAGTCGGCGCAGTTCCCGCTGCACACGTGGCTCCCCGATGCGATGGAGGGCCCGACGCCCGTCTCCGCGCTGATCCACGCCGCGACGATGGTCGCGGCCGGCGTCTATCTCGTCGCCCGCATGTACGGCTTCTACGCGCTGTCGCCGACCGCGCTCGCGGTCATCGCCTTCATCGGCGGCTTCACCGCGCTGTTCGCGGCGACGATGGGCGTGGTGAAAGACGAACTGAAGCAGGTGCTCGCGTACTCCACCATCTCGCAGTACGGGTACATGATGCTCGCGCTCGGCGCGGGCGGGTACGTGGCCGCCGTCTTCCACCTGACCACTCACGCGTTCTTCAAGGCCCTGCTCTTCTTGGGCGCGGGCTCGGTCATCATCGCGATGCACCACAACGAGGACATGTGGGACATGGGCGGGCTGAAATCGAAGCTCCCCGTTACCTACTACACCTTCCTAGCCGGCTCGCTGGCGCTCGCGGGGATCTTCCCGTTCGCCGGCTTCTGGTCGAAAGACGAGATCCTCTACGAGGCGCTCGTCCACGCGCCCGGCGAGCCGCTGTTGTTCGGCGGCTACCTGATGGGGCTGCTCGCGGTCCCCGTCACCGCCTTCTACACGTTCCGGATGGTCTTTTTGACCTTCCACGGCGAGCCGCGCAGCGACACCGCTCGCGACCCCGAATCCGTCCGCTGGAACGTGAAGGGCCCCCTGACGGTGCTCGGGTCGCTCGCGGTCGTCACCGGCGTCATCAACATGGTACCGGTCCAGAAGGTGCTCGGCATCGAGGGGATCGACGTCCTTCACCGGTGGCTCGACAACGAGTGGGGAGGTATCGAGGGGCTCTCCTCGCACCACTACGCCGACCTCGGCCCGTACAGTAGCCAGTACATCGTCGGTGGGGAAGTCGGCACGGTCCTCGTCGGCGCGGCGGTCTCCCTCGGGCTGGCGCTGACCGGCCTCGGGCTCGCGTGGCGGCTCTACGGCGTTCCGTCGCCGACGGAACACACGGCGAAGCTCGGCGGGATCAAAGACGTGCTGTACAACAACTACTACCTCGACGAACTGCAGGTATGGCTCGCGTATCGTACCGAAGACGTGGCCGGCGCGGCCAACGTCTTCGATCAGGGGATCGTCGACGGCGTCGTCAACGGCGTCTCGTCGGTGAGCCTCTTCGGCGGGAACCGGATCCGTCGGCTCCAGAGCGGCGTCGTCTCTCAGTACGCGGCGCTGTTGACGCTGGGGCTGGTCGCTCTCGTTCTGGTCCTCGGCGTGACCGGGGGGTGGTTCCTGTGATACTCGAAGCGCTCATCGCGGTCGCGTTCGTGAGCGCGCTCGTCGTCCTCCTCGCACCTAACGAGTGGGCCGGCAAGCTGGCGTTCGCGCTCAGTCTGCTCCCGTTCGCGGGATCGCTGTACCTCTGGTCCGAATTCGACGGCTCCGGAAACGCGCTCACAGGCGGAGATATCGCCTTCCAGACGCAGGTCGAGTGGCTCGAAGTGGGCGGTCGGTCGGTCTCGTGGTTCGTCGGCCTCGACGGGATCAGCCTCCCGCTCGTGGTCCTCACCACGTTCCTCGTGCCGCTCGCGATCGTGAGCGCGTGGACACCGATCGACTCCCGACAGAGTCAGTTTTACGGGCTCATGCTGTTCATGGAGGCCAACCTCCTCGGCGTGTTCACGGCGCTGGACTTCTTCCTGTGGTTCATCTTCTGGGAGGCCGTCCTCGTGCCGATGTACTTCCTCATCGGCATCTGGGGCGGTCCGCGCCGGAAGTACGCCGCGATCAAGTTCTTCGTGTACACGAACGCGGCGTCGCTCCTGATGTTCATCGGGTTCATGTCGCTGGTGTTCGCGCTCGGCGACTCGGTGGGCTCGTTCGCTCTCCCGGAGATCACGCAGGCCATCGCGGCCGGTGATCTCTCCACGTGGTTCGGCATCTCGCCCGAACGGATGGCACTAGTCGCGTTCCTCGCGATGTTCCTCGGGTTCGCGGTGAAAGTTCCCATCGTCCCGGTGCACACGTGGCTCCCGGACGCCCACGTCGAAGCGCCGACGCCGGTGTCGGTGCTGCTCGCCGGCGTCCTCCTGAAGATGGGGACGTACGCGCTGCTCCGGTTCAACTTCACGATGCTTCCGGAGCAGGCGTCCGCCTTGGCGGTCCCGATCGCCGCCATCGCCGTCATCAGCGTCATCTACGGCGCGATGCTGGCGCTGGCACAGAAGGATCTCAAGCGCATCGTCGCGTACTCCTCCGTCTCGTCGATGGGGTACGTCATCCTCGGGCTCGTCGTGTTCACGGAGTACGGTGTGGGCGGCGCGACCTTCCAGATGGTCGCGCACGGCCTCATCTCCGGATTGATGTTCATGGCCGTCGGGGTCGTGTACAACGCGACGCACACGCGGATGGTCGGCGACATGGCCGGGATGGCCGACCGGATGCCGATCACGGTCGGCATCCTGGTCGCCGGGGCGTTCGGCTACATGGGACTGCCTCTGATGGCCGGCTTCGCCGGTGAGTTCTTCATCTTCGTGGGCTCCTTTGCCGCGCCAGCGCTCCCGTACGCACCCGTGTTCACCGCGCTCGCGATGTTCGGTATCGTCATCGTCGCCGGCTACCTGCTGTCGGCGATGCAGAGCACGCTGTTCGGGCCGTTCCACCTCGAGACCGACTACGAGGTCGGCCCTGCACCGTTCCACGACGTCGCCCCCCTCGCGGTGCTGCTGGTGGCGATCATCGTGCTCGGTGTCGCACCCGACATCTTCTTCGAGATGATCCGTGACGCTGCGCTGCCCGTGGTCGAGGGGGTGACGGTCGATGGTTAACGCGCCGACTGCGGTGACGGCACTGCTCCCGGTGCTGCTGTTGGCACTCACCGGACTCGTGCTGCTGTTGGTCGATACTGTTCGGCCGGACGATCGGTCGAACACCTCGATGGCGGTCGTCAGCGCGCTCGGTTCGCTGGGCGCGCTCGCGGCGACCGCGTGGCTCGTCGTCTCCGGGACGGTTGGCGTCGACACGGGCGCGGTTCACCTGTTCGCAGACACGATAGCGGTGGACACGATGGCGCTGTTTTTCATCGCCATCTTCACGTCGGTGACGGCGCTCGTCGTCGTCGCCGCCCACGACTACTTCCACGACCACTCGAACCCCGCGGCGTTCTACTCGCTCGCGCTGTTCGCGACGACGGGGATGGCGCTTCTCGCGGTCGCCAACTCGCTCGCGGTCGTCTTCGTCGCCTTGGAGATGGTGTCGCTGCCGTCGTACGTACTCGTGGCGTTCCTGAAACAGAACCGCGGGAGTGTCGAAGCGGGGATGAAGTACTTCCTCGTAGGTGCGCTCTCGTCGGCGATATTCCTGTTCGGCATCTCGCTCGTGTACGCGGCGACCGGGTCGCTGCTGTTCGGTGACGTGGCCGAAGCGTTCGGCTCGATCGACGAACTCGCCGGGGTCGCCGGCATCGGGATCGTGATGATCATCGGCGGCGTGGCGTTCAAGACCGCCTCGGTCCCGTTCCACTTCTGGGCACCCGAGGCGTACGAGGGCGCGCCCGCACCCGTGAGCGCGTTCCTCTCGTCGGCCTCGAAGGCCGCCGGCTTCGTGGTGGCGTTCCAGCTGTTCACGGAGGCGTTCCCGATCGGCGCGTCCGTCGCCGCGAACATCGACTGGGTGCTCGCGTTCGGGATTCTCGCGGCCGTGACGATGACGCTCGGGAACTTCGCGGCGGCCGTTCAAGAGGAGGTCAAACGGATGCTGGCGTACTCCTCCATCGGCCACGCCGGATACGCGCTCATCGGTCTCGCGGCACTCTCGGCCGGCGGCCCGGCCAACGGGACCGTGATGGGCGCGGCGATGGCGCACCTGCTCGTCTACGGGTTCATGAACACCGGCGCGTTCCTCTTCGTCGCGATGGCGGAGCGGTGGGGCGTCGGTCGGACGTTCGCGGACTACGCGGGGCTCGCGCAGCGCGCGCCCGTCGCGTCGACCGCGATGGCCGTGTTCATGTTCTCGCTCGCGGGGCTCCCGCCGTTCGCCGGGTTCTTCTCGAAGTACTTCCTGTTCCAGGCCGCCATCGACAACGGCTTCCTGTGGCTCGCGGCGCTCGGTGCGGTGAACAGCGTGATCTCGCTGTACTACTACAGTCGGGTCGTGAAGGCGCTGTTCATCGACGATCCGGACTCACAGAGCGCGCTCGACGCGATCGACGTGCGGCCGACGGCGCTGTACGCCGCGGTCGTGTTCGCCGCGGTCGCGACGGTGCTTCTGCTTCCCGGCTTCGGTCCGGTCATCGAGACCGCCGAGGCGGCGGCGTCGGCCGTCTTCTGACGGACGCGAGACCGCTTTATTCGCTTTTCTCTTTTTGTGTCTTCCCCTCAGATCGCTCCGCTACCCGCAGGTATTAGCGCCCGCGGCCCCACAGGTGACGTGTGAGCCGATCTCGCGCATACCGCTGTCTCTCCTGTCTCGACCACACGGTGGACCGCGCGTTCGACACCTCCCACCTCTCCGTGACGTGTCCGAACTGCGGCTCCTTCGAGCGGTTCGTCAACGAGGCGGCCTTCCGGCAGTTCCGGGCCTTCGAGGAGTCGCCGCCCGAGGGATTCGACTGGGCGCGGCTGGAGCGGACGGAGAAGCTGCTCGTCGCGGAGCGGCTCGCCCGCACGACGAAGACGCTCGCCGACTTCGACGTGCTCCGGGGCGACGAGGAACGATCGGACGATCCGAACCCGGCGTAGCCGGCGTGTTCGGCCGCGGTCCGCTTCAGCGTGCGTACATCTTCCCGCCGACGAGCGACGCGAGTCCGACGCCGTCGTTCGGCGTCACCGCCACGTAGGGGCGGTCGACGGGTCCGAACACGTCGACCACGCGGCCGACCGTCGAGAGCGACTCGTCGACGACGGACGAGCCGATCCGCGGCGGCTCTTCGCCCGCCTCGGCGCGAGCTATCGCCAGCCCGCCGGCGGTACGGACGACGGTGCCCACTCGTCGCATCGCTACTCTCGGATGACCCCGAGGTAGGCGGCGATCGCCTGCACGAGGTCGTTTTTGGCCGTGTCCTCGGTCCCACGAACGATCACCATTCCGCGGGGTTCGAACTCGCGGGAGTAGGTCTTATCGCGTTCGATCGCCGCGTCGTAGCCGATCTGCTGGACTGCCTTCGCGATCTCGTCGACGGTCGGATCTTCGACCGCCAGATCCATCGGGACGCGACGGCCCGCCGACCGCGACCGTTCGGCGTCGAAGTACGCGGGATAGACGACGTTCTCGACCATATGCCGGAGAGGCGGGCCCGCGGCGTAAGGCCGTTTCGGACTCGGAGACAGCCCGCAGCCACCCCGGAACCCTTTTGCACCAACACGGGCCACGTTGCTGTAATGAGCGATCTCGAAGCGGAGTACCGGCTCGAGTACTTCGAAGAGGAAGGGTTCGAGCGTAAGGAGTGCCCCTCCTGTGGCGCGCACTTCTGGACCCGCGACCACGAGCGAGAACACTGCGGCGAGCCGCCCTGTGCGGACTACAGCTTCATCGACGATCCGGGGTTCCCGGAGCCGCACTCGCTGTCTGAGATGCGTGAAGCGTTCCTCTCCTTCTTCGAAGAGCACGACCACGAGCGGATCGACCCCTACCCGGTGGCGGCGAACCGCTGGCGCGACGACGTACTCCTGACACAGGCGTCTATCTACGACTTCCAGCCGCTTGTCACGTCCGGACAGACGCCGCCGCCGGCGAATCCGCTCACCATCTCACAGCCCTGCATCCGGATGCAGGACATCGATAACGTCGGGAAGACCGGTCGGCACACCATGGCGTTCGAGATGATGGCCCATCACGCGTTCAACACGCGTGAGGACGCCGACGAGGAGTACGCCTACGAGGGCGAGGTGTACTGGAAAGACGAGACCGTCCGGTACTGCGACGAGTTGTTCGAGAGTCTGGGTGCCGACCTAGATGAGATCACCTACATCGAGGACCCGTGGGTCGGCGGCGGCAACGCCGGTCCCGCCATCGAGGTCATCTACAAGGGCGCGGAGCTGGCGACGCTCGTGTTCATGTGCATGGAACGGGACCCCGACGGCGACTACGAGATGAAAGACGGGCACACGTACTCGTTCATGGACACCTACATCGTCGACACCGGGTACGGGCTCGAGCGGTGGACGTGGATGAGTCAGGGGACCGCCACCGTCTACGAGGCCATCTATCCGGACGCTATAGACTTCCTCAAGGAAAACGCCGGCATCGAACACACGGCCGAGGAGCGCGATATCGTCCATCGCGCGGCGAAGCTCTCCGGGCGGCTCGACATCGACGACGTCGACGACGTGGAGGCCGCCCGTGGCGACATCGCCGAACGGCTCGACGTCGACGTCGACCGGCTCCGCGAGCTGGTCGAGCCGCTCGAATCGATCTACGCGATCGCGGACCACTCGCGGACGCTCGCGTACATGTTCGGCGACGGCATCGTTCCCTCGAACGTCGGCACCGGATACCTCGCGCGGATGGTGCTCCGCCGGATGAAACGGCTGGTCGACGAGGTCGGCGTCGACGCCCCGCTCGACGAGCTGGTAGACATGCAAGCCGATCGGCTCGGCTACGAGAACCGCGATACGATCCGCGAGATCGTCCGCAGCGAGGAGCGGAAGTATCGCAAGACGCTGGAGCGCGGCTCTCGAAAGGTCGAACAGCTCGCCGACGAGTACGCGGGGACCGGCGATCCGATCCCGACCGAGACGCTACTGGAGCTGTACGACTCACACGGGATCCAGCCGGACATGGTCGCCGAGATCGCGGCGGAGCGCGGCGCGACCGTCGACGTTCCCGACGACTTCTACGCGCTCGTCGCCGACCGCCACGAGGAGGCCGACGGCGACGACGCGGCGGCCGAACACGACGAGCGGTTCGCCGATCTCCCCGAGACGGAGAAGCTCTTTTATGACGATCAGGGACGCACCGAGTTCGAGGCGGTCGTCCTCGACGTGTTCGAGCGCGAAGAGGGGTACGACGTCGTGTTGGACCAGACGATGTTCTACCCCGAAGGGGGCGGCCAGCCCGCGGACCGAGGACAGCTCACGGCGGGAGAGACCACGGTCGACGTGACCGATGTACAGGAGGTGGACGGGGTCGTGCTCCATCACGCGGACGCCGATCCCGGAAAGGGCGAGTTCGTTCGCGGGCAGGTCGACGGCGACCGCCGCGACCGGCTCCGCGCACACCACACCGCGACCCACCTCATCGGGCACGCGGCCCGCGAGGTGCTCGGCGACCACGTCCGGCAGGCGGGCGCACAGAAGGGGATCGACTCCTCGCGGCTCGACGTGCGCCACTACGACCGGATCACCCGCGATCAGGTCAAAGCGATCGAACGGGTCGCGAACGATCTCGTTCGCGAGGACGTGGCGGTCAGTCAGGAGTGGCCGGACCGAAACGAGGCGGAAGCCGAACACGGCTTCGACCTGTACCAAGGCGGCGTCCCGCCGGGAACCAACGTTCGGCTCATCCACGTCGGCGACGCCGACGTGCAGGCGTGCGCCGGCACGCACGTCGACCGCACCGGACAGATCGGCGCGGTGAAGGTGCTGAAGACGGAGCCGGTTCAAGACGGCGTCGAACGGATCGTCTTCGCCGCCGCCGGCGCGGCGGTCGAGGCGACCCAGCGAACCGAGGACGCGCTGTACGACGCCGCCGACGCCCTCGACGTCGACCCGCTCGACGTGCCCGAGACGGCCGAGCGGTTCTTCGAGGAGTGGAAGGCGCGGGGCAAAGAGATCGAGTCGCTCAAAGAGGAACTCGCGGCTGCGCGGGCGTCCGGCGGTGCCGACGCCGAGGAGGTCGAGGTCGCCGGAACGACGGCCGTCATCCAGCGTCTCGACGGCGACGCCGACGAGCTGCGCGCGACGGCGAACGCCCACGTCGATGACGGGAAGATCGCCGTCGTCGGAAGCGGTGCCGGCGGCTCCGCGAGCTTCGTCGTCGGCGTCCCCGACGGCGTCGGGGTCAACGCCGGGCAGGTCGTCGCGGCGCTCGCCGACCGGGTCGGCGGCGGGGGCGGCGGTCCGCCGGACTTCGCACAGGGCGGCGGGCCGGATGTCGACGCGCTCGACGAGGCCCTGGAGGCGGCACCGGAGATAGTGCGCAGCGTCCAAGAGGCGTGACTCGCGGGGATCTCACCGATGCCGAGAGCCGATAACGCCGGCGTCTCGATCCGGTACGAAGTCGACGCGCCTGACGCGGGCGACGCCGACGAGGCGGTCGTGTTCTGCGGGGACGTCGGCCTCGGCGCGTGGCAGTTCGGCTGGCAACACGCCGCGCTCGCGGGGCCACATACGGTCGTCACGCCTGAGACGCGGGGGGTCGGTCGGTCCGACGCGCCGCCCGGCCCGTACGCGGTCGAAGCGCTCGCGAGCGACATCGACGCCGTCTGCGCCGATGCGGGGATACGGAACGCTCACGTCGTCGGCTACGGACTGGGTGGGATGGTCGGGCTCGCGTACGCACTCGCCTCGTCGCGCCCCGCGAGCCTGACCGTCGTCGGAACGCCGCCGTCGGGCGCTTCCTACAACTCCGAGGGAGTGTGGGCCGATCCGTCGGCGCCGGCGGCGGTCGAGGGATCGCTGAGGGGGCTCCTCTCCGAGTCGTTCCGCGAGACGCACCCGGACGTGCTCTCGCGGATCACGGACTGGCGGCTCGGAGAGGACGCCGACCGCGAGACGTTCGAGGCCCACCGCGCGGCCGTGGAGGGATTCGACGTATCGGGTCGGCTGTACGAGATCACGACGCCGACGCTCGTCGTCCACGGCGCGGCTGACGCGGTCTGTCCGCTCACCGCCGCGGAGACGCTCACCGACGGGCTCCCGCGCGGCGAGTCGCTCGTGGTCGAAGACGCGCGCCACCTCGTCGGGGTGGAGGCGTCCGCCGCGGTCAACGACGCGCTGGCCGGTTGGCTCGCGGAACACGCCGACGATCCGTTCGCGGAGTGATCGACGCGCCACAACCGTTTTCAGTTTCTCGCGCCTCGATACGGGCAATGACACGCCTCCGGTTTGCGCTCTTGAACGCGGCACAAACAGACGGGAACACCCGGCGGAACTTCCGTCGCGAACTCGACGCCGACCTCGTGGAGTTCGACGCCGCGAACGGCCACCTCCCCGACCACACCGACTTCGACGGCGTCGTGGTCACCGGGTCTCGGTCCTCGGTCTACTGGGACGAGGCGTGGATCCCCCCGCTCATCGAGTACGTCGCCGACGTCGCCGACGCGGGCGTACCGGTGCTCGGCGTCTGTTACGGCCACCAAGTGCTCGCGGAGGCACTCGGCGGACGCGTCGCCGGGATGGACGGGTTCGAGATCGGCTACAACACGGTGCGACACCGCGGGGACGACCCGCTGTTCGAGGGCGTCGACGAGGAGTTCACCGTCTTCACGACGCACGGCGACACGGTCATCGATCTCCCGCCGAACGCAACGCTGCTCGCCGAGAACGACCACGGGGTCCACGCGTTCCGCGACGGTCACTGCTGGGGCGTCCAGTTCCACCCGGAATACGACATCGACACCGCTCGCGAGGTCACGGAGGGCAAACGCGAGCGGCTCACTGACGCCCGCGTCGACGCCGTTTTAGATGCGATCACGCCCGACGCCTACGACGCCGCCTGTGAGGTAAAACCGATCTTCGACAACTTCGTCGCGTACGCTCGCCGGCTGAAGGCCGATCGGGAATCGGCGGCCGCCGCCGACGACTGACCGTCGTCCGCTCGGGGGCGTCCGGGTCGAACACCCTTATACCGCTCCCGCTCGGAGCCACGGTATGAAGGTAGTACCGGACACCAGTGCGGTCGTCGACGGCCGCGTGTCCGAACGCGTCGCCTCCGGGATCTACGAGTCGGTGACGGTCCTCGTTCCCGAGGCCGTCGTGGGCGAACTGGAGTCGCAGGCCAACGACGGTCTGGAGTCGGGATGGGACGGCCTGAGCGAACTCAAGCGGCTCGCCGACCTCGCCGACGAGGGGACGATCGAACTGCGGTACGTCGGCGAGCGCGCGAGCGGCGACGCCAGATCGCACGCCCACGAGGGCGACGTCGACGCGCTGATCCGCGATCTGGCGACCGATCACGGGGCCACCCTCCTGTCGAGTGACGTCGTGCAGGCCGAAGTCGCCCGCGCGAAGGGGGTCGACGTCGAGTACGTCGAGCCGGTCGCCCGCGGCGTCGTCGACGAGCTGCCGATCCAGCACTTCTTCACCGACGAGACGATGTCGGTCCACCTCAAGACCGGGACGGTTCCGAAGGCCAAACGGGGGCAGCTCGGCGAGATGCGGTACGTCGAGATCGCCGACGAGACGACCGAAGAAGAACAGATGCGCGAGTGGGCGACCGCGATCGTCGACCTCGCGCGCCAGTCGAACGAGGGGTTCATCGAACTCTCTGACGACGGGATGGACATCGTACAGTTCCGGAACTACCGGATCGCGGTCGCGCGGCCCCCCTTCGCCGACGGGATCGAGATCACGGCGGTCAGGCCGATCGCGAAGACGACGCTCGACGACTACGAGTTCGCTGACGAACTCCGCGAGCGGTTCCTCGAACGGAAGCGCGGCGTGCTCATCTCCGGGTCGCCCGGAGCGGGGAAGTCGACGTTCGCGCAGGCGGTCGCGGAGTTCCTCAACGACGCCGACTACGCCGTGAAGACGATGGAGAAGCCGCGGGACCTGCAGGTCGGTCCGGAGATCACCCAGTACGGCGCGCTCGGCGGTGACATGGCGAACACGGCCGACTCGCTGCTCTTGGTCCGGCCCGACTACACCGTCTACGACGAGGTGCGCAAGACCGACGACTTCGAGGTGTTCTCGGACATGCGGATGGCCGGCGTCGGGATGGTTGGCGTCGTCCACGCCTCCCGAGCGATCGACGCGCTCCAGCGGCTCGTCGGTCGCGTCGAACTCGGGATGATCCCGCAGATCGTCGACACGGTCATCTACATCGAGGCCGGCGAGATCCACACCGTCTACGACGTCGAAACCGAAGTGAAGGTTCCGGCGGGGCTCACCGCCGAGGACCTCGCGCGTCCGGTCATTCAGGTGTCGAACTTCGAGACCGGTCGCCCCGAGTACGAGATATACACGTTCAACCGGCAAGTCGTCACGGTCCCGCTCGACGACGCGGACGGCGACGACGCGGACACCGGCGTCGGCCGGATCGCCAAACAGGAGATCGAACGGGAGATCCGGTCGGTCGCCCACGGACACGTCGACGTCGAGCTGAAGGGCACCGACACGGCGATCGTGTACGTCACCGAGGGCGACATCGGCACCGTCATCGGCAAGGGCGGCGGGCGAATCAGCGACATCGAGAACCGACTCGGCATCGAGATCGACGTCCGGACGCACGCGGACAAGCCCGGCGGGGCGAGCGAGTCCCCGGGCAGTGGCGGCTCCGGCGGCGCGGGCGAACCCGGCGGGCAGGTCGGCGAGGAGCGCGGCACCGTCGTCGAACCGGAGATCACCTCCCGACACGTCGTCATCGACGTCGACGACGGCGTCGGCGAGACCGTCGAGGTGCGCGCCGACGGTGAGTATCTCTTCACGGCTACCGTCGGCCGCGGCGGCGAGGTCCAGGTCTCTCGCGGTTCCGCGATCGCCGAGGAGCTGGAAGACGCGATCGACCGCAAGCGGACGGTGACTGTCGTTCCGGCGCGCTGACGCGCGGTGTCGTCTTCTGACGGCCGAAACCGCCTCCGTGTGTGTGTCCGTCGTTCGATCGACATCGACTACCACGATCGTCGAATCGTATCCCTCCTGAAAGATAACGCTTTTTTGGTGGTGGAAGGAACTCTCCTCCATGTCAGACGAGTTAAAGCGCGGGCTCGAAGGCGTCCTCGTCGCGGAGTCGGATCTGAGTTACGTCGACGGCGAGGTTGGCAAGCTCGTGTACCGCGGATACGACATCGAGGACCTCGCGCGCGGCGCGAGCTACGAGGAGGTGTTGTACCTCCTCTGGTACGGCTCGCTGCCGACACGGGAGGAGCTCGAAACGTTCGCCGCGGAACTCGCCGCCGAACGAGACGTCGACGACAGCGTGCTCGAAACCGTCCGCACGCTCGCTGACGCCGGCGAGCGTCCGATGGCCGCGCTACGGACCGCGACATCGATGCTCTCGGCGTACGAGCCCGAGCCCGACGCGGACCCCGAGGACCTCGACGCGACGCTCCGACAGGGGCGTCGGATCACCGCGAAGATCCCGACGGTTCTCGCCGCCTTCGAGCGCGCGCGCCAAGGCGAGGATCCGATTGCGCCCGACTCCGATCTCTCGCACGCGGCGAACTTCCTCTACATGCTCACGGGGACCGAGCCCGACGCCGTCAGCGCGGAGACGTTCGACATGGCGCTCACGCTCCACGCCGACCACGGGCTCAACGCCTCGACGTTCACGGCGATGGTGATCGGCTCGACGATGGCCGACATCTACTCCGGCGTCACCGGGGGTATCGGCGCGCTCTCCGGGTCACTCCACGGCGGGGCGAACCAAGACGTCATGGAGGTGCTCTACGAGATCGACGCGTCTGAGAAGGACCCCGTCGAGTGGGTGAAAGACGCCCGGGACAGCGGCCGCCGCATCCCCGGGTTCGGCCACCGCGTGTACGCGGTGAAAGATCCGCGCGCGAAGATCCTCGAAGAGAAACTGCGTGACCTCGCGGAGTCGTCCGGCGACACGAAGTGGCTCGACTACACCACCGCGATCGAGGAGTACCTCACCGATCAGGGGCTCTTGGAGAAGGGAATCGCGCCCAACGTCGACTTCTACTCCGGGTCGGTGTACGACTCGATGGGCATCCCGGTCGACATGTACACGCCCATCTTCGCGATGAGCCGCGTCGGCGGGTGGATAGCACACGTCGTCGAGTATCAGGATGACAACCGCCTCATCCGACCGCGCGCGCGGTACACCGGCCCCGACGACGTCTCGTTCGTTCCCGTCGACGAGCGTTGACTCGATCGGATACCGCCGATCGACGCTCGCTCGACCGCGTTCGTGGACGGCGCTAGCCGAAGTTCTCGATCTTCGCGGCGTCCGCGTCCCCGCCGACGGCCTCGATGGCCGCGGTCGCGTCGTCGACGAGGTCGGCGAATCCGTAGACGAAAATCGCCTCGCCGGCTCCGCCCGTCACCACGTCTTCGAGGGCATCTCGCAGGTCCGCATCGGCGTCGAGTAGGTGAACCGTCGCGCCTCGATCCGTCAGCCGCTCGATTCGGTCGGCGTGTGCCACGTCGTCGTCGCGGTAGACGATCGCCGCCTCGCCGCCGTCGTCGAGCGCGCGTTCCGCGATGGCGACCGCCGGCCCGACGCCGGGCCCACCGGCGACGACCACCGCACGGGACTCGCCGGCGTAGTGCTGATCGCCGTACGGCCCGGAGAGCGTCATCTCCGTCCCGGCCGCCGCGTTCGCGAGGAACGCGGAGAAGTCGCCGCCGTCGTCCGGATCGATGCCGACGGTAACCTCGAAGCTGTCGCCGACGGTCGGCGAGGAGAGCGTGTAGAAGCGGGCGATCGACTCGCCGTCGATCTCGGTGCCGAGCTTCACGAACTGTCCCGGTTCGGCGGCGAAATCGTCCGGTGCGTGAAATCGGAGGGCGTACGTGTTGCGGCCGACCGTCTCGACCGCACTGACCGTGACTGTCGTCTCCATGGCCTCGATCCGGTCGGCGGACACAAACGTGTTCCCGTCGGCGTCGGTCCTGCCTCCGTCGAAACGTCGGCCGTTTCGGCCGTCCACCCGCTGAGAATTCGACACATGTCGAAAAGACCTGCGACAGAACGGGTCGATCGTGAGGGATCTGGTGAACGTACGTCAAATATAACTCTATATTTTTCCAATACGTGGTTATAAACCAGAAATATTTTCGTATAAAACATCGTATGCGCAGATCTGCTTCGGTGGCTCCTTCCAGAAGTCTTTTGATGAGTCCGGTGAAAGTCCGTCCATAGCATGGCTGCGGACTTCAACTGGGCCGTCGGCGGGGAGGCCGGCGACGGCATCGACTCGACCGGGAAGATCTTCGCGCAAGCGCTCTCTCGGGCGGGGCGACACGTGTTCACATCGAAGGACTTCGCGTCGCGGATCCGGGGCGGATACACCGCTTACAAGGTGCGAACGTCCGTCGACAAGGTACAGAGCGTCGTCGATCGTCTGGACGTGCTCATCGCGTTGACCCCGCGGACCATCGAGGAGAACCTCGAAGAACTCCACGAGGGTTCGGTGATCATCTACGACGGCGAGCGGACCACGATGCAGGACGTCGAGATCCCCGACGGGATGATCGGGATCGACGTTCCGCTCAAGCGGCTCGCCGAGGAGGCCGGCGGCGCGATCATGCGGAACGTCGTCGCGCTCGGTGCCGCCTGCGAGGTCGCCGACTTCCCCATCGAGAACCTCGACTCGGCGCTCGAAAAGCGCTTCGCGGACAAGGGCCAGAAACTCGTCGACAACAACAAGGAGGCCGCCCGCGCGGGCCGATCGTACGTCTCCGAAGAGTTCGATCACGAGTTCGACTACGACCTGGAGACGACAGACGAGGACTACGTCCTCCTCAACGGCGACGAGGCGATCGGCATGGGTGCCATCGCGGCCGGCTGTCGCTTCTACGCCGGCTACCCGATCACGCCCGCGACCGACGTGATGACGTACCTCACCGGCCGCATCGAGCGGTACGGCGGCCACGTCGTCCAGGCGGAAGACGAGCTGTCCGCGATCAACATGGCGCTCGGGGCCGCCCGCGGGGGCGCGCGATCCATGACCGCCACGTCCGGTCCCGGAATCGACTTGATGACGGAGACGTTCGGTCTCATCGCGACGAGCGAGACACCGCTCGTCATCTGTAACGTGATGCGCTCGGGCCCTTCGACGGGGATGCCGACGAAACAGGAGCAGGGCGACTTGAATCAGATGCTGTACGGCGGCCACGGCGAGGTGCCGCGGTTCGTGCTCGCCCCCACGACGATCGCCGAGTGCTTCTGGAAGACCGTCGAGGCGTTCAACCTCGCCGAGAAGTACCAGCTCCCCGTCTACCTCACCGCCGACCTCTCGATGGCGGTCACAGAGCAGACGTTCACGCCGGACACCTTCGACATGGACGCGGTCGAAGTCGACCGCGGCTTCGTCGTCGACGAGGCCGACATCGACGATCACATGAGCGAGTCGGGCGGCTTCCAGCCCCACGAGATCACGGACGACGGGATCTCACCGCGCGCGTTCCCCGGCACGGCCGACGGCGCGCACATGTCCACCGGTCTCGAACACGACGAGCAGGGCCGCCGAACCGAGGACACCGAGATGCGCATCGATCAGGTCGACAAGCGCAACCGGAAGGTCGAGACCGCCCGCAAGCGCGAGGACTGGAGCCCGCGCGAGTTCGGCGACGAGGACGCCGACACCCTCGTGATCACGTGGGGATCGAACGAGGGCGCGCTCGCCGAGGCGATCGATCTGCTCTCCGAGGACGGTCCCGACGTGCGGGTCCTCTCGGTCCCGTACATCTTCCCGCGACCGGACCTCTCCGAGGACGTGGCGGCGGCAGAGAACGTCATCGTCGTCGAGTGTAACGAGCAGGGACAGTTCGCCGACCTCGTGGAGCACGACGTGCTCGAACGGGTCGACCGGATAAACAAATACAACGGCGTGCGGTTCAAGGCCGACGAACTCGCAGACGAAATCAAAGCCACCCTCGCGGCGGAGGTGGAGGCGTAACCAATGAGCTCAGACATTCGATTCACCGACTTCAAGTCCGATAAGCAGCCGACGTGGTGTCCGGGGTGCGGCGACTTCGGCACGATGAACGGCATGATGAAGGCGCTCGCGGAGACGGGCAACGACCCCGACAACACCTTCGTCGTCGCCGGCATCGGCTGTTCCGGCAAGATCGGCACGTACATGCATAGCTACGCGCTCCACGGCGTGCACGGACGCGCGCTCCCAGTCGGGACCGGCGTCAAGATGGCCCGCCCCGATATCGAAGTGATGGTCGCCGGCGGCGACGGCGACGGCTACTCCATCGGCGCGGGTCACTTCGTCCACGCCGTCCGGCGCAACGTCGACATGACGTACGTCGTGATGGACAACCGGATCTACGGGCTGACGAAGGGGCAGGCCTCGCCGACCTCGCGCGAGGACTTCGAGACGTCGACCAGTCCGGAGGGACCCAAACAGCCCCCAGTCAACCCGCACGCACTGGCGCTGGCGTCGGGCGCGACGTTCATCGCGCAGTCGTTCTCCTCTGACGCGCTCCGCCATCAGGAGATCGTCCAGCGGGCGGTCGAACACGACGGGTTCGGCTTCGTGAACGTCTACTCACCGTGTGTCACGTTCAACGACGTCGACACGTACGACTACTTCCGCGACTCGCTCGTCGATCTCAAGGAGACGGACCACGACCCGTCCTCCCGCGAGGACGCCAAGGACGCGATCTTAAACAGCGAGAAGGAGTACCAGGGAGTAATCTATCAAGACGAGAACTCGGTGCCGTACCACGAGCAACACGGCGTCGACGAGGACATGTCCGTCATTCCGGACGGTGCGCCCGAACAGGCGACCGACCTCGTCCGCGAGTTCTACTGAGTCGACGGAAGTCCGGGCCTTTTCACCGGTTGGGGGTGTGCCGTCGCGGCGGCCGTCACAGCTATGTGGCCGAGACGCGACGGCCGGGATACAGCATGGACGAGATCCGGGTTCTCCACGTCGACGACGAGCCCGACTTCGCCGATCTGACGGCCGCGTTTCTCGAACGCGCCGACGAGCGGTTCGTAGTCGAGACGGCCACGTCGGTCGCGTCGGGACTCCGCGCGTTGGACGAGGACCGGACCGTCGACTGCATAGTGTCCGATTACGACATGCCGGAGCGGTCGGGGATCGACTTCCTCCGGACCGTTCGCGAGGAGCATCCGCACCTCCCGTTCGTGCTGTTCACGGGGAAGGGCTCCGAGACGGTAGCGAGCGAGGCGCTCCGTGCCGGTGCGACCGATTACCTCCAGAAGGAATCGAGTACGGAACAGTACGAACTGCTCGCAAACCGCGTTACGAACGCCGTGCGGCAGTTTCGCGGTCGGCGCGCTGAACAGCGGCTCGTCGAGGTCGCGGACAACACCGATCGGCTCATATTCGTCTTCGACGCCGACTGGAGCGAGCTGCTGTTCGTGAGCGCCGCCTACGAGGAACTGTGGGGGCGGTCGATATCCGAGTTGAACGACGATCCGACCGCGTTCCTCGACGGCGTGCACCCCGACGACTGCGGGCGCGTGCGAGACGCGATGGACCGGCTCGCCGCCGGCGAGCCGGTCGAGCTGACGTTCCGCGTCACGCCGAGTGAGGACACCCTGCGGTGGATCGAGGTCCGCGGCGAGCCGATCCGCGACGAGACGGGGTCGGTCGTTCGGGTTGCCGGGTTCGGCGTGGACGTGACCGACGCACAGCGCCGGCGACAGAGACAACAACGCCAGCGGGAGACGCTGCTCCGATTGGCCACGGACGATGCGGTGGCCGACGGTTCCTTCGAAGCGGCGATCCGAACGATCACGGAGGCGACCGCTCGGGTGCTCGACGTCGACCGCGTCAACGTCTGGCTGACCGCTCCCGAATCGGGCGGCGACGAGACGGAACACGCCGACGGAGAGGTGCTTCACTGCGTCGACGACTACGACCGTCGGGCCGACGAGCACGGCGCGGGAGCCCGGCTGCGGATCGACGAACATCCCGCGTACTTAGAGGCGCTCGAAACGAACCGCGCGATCGCCGTCGACGACGCCGAGGCCGACCCGCGAACGGCCGAGCTGGCGGACGGCTACCTCGCGACGCACGACGTCGGTGCGCTGCTCGACGGGACGCTCCGGTCCGGCGGCGACGTGATCGGAATGATCTGTCACGAGTGCGTCGGGGAGACGCGCGAGTGGACCAACGACGAGGTCGAGTTCGCGAGCGACGTGGCGGAGGTCGTCCACCGCGCGGTTCGGAACCGCGAGCGCGCGGCGCGCGAACGCGACCTCGAACGGTACGAGACGATCGTCCAGTCGCTCGCGGACGCGGTGTACACGCTCGACGACGAGGGACGGATCGACTTCGTCAACGACGCGTACGCGGAGATGAAGGGGGCGAGTCGCGAGGAACTGCTCGGGAGACCGATACGCGATCTCGTCGACGACGAGGTGATCGCACAGACGACCGCGATGTACGAGTCGCTGGACCGGCGCGACGGAGATATCGCCCGGATCGAGTACGACTTCCGGACGATAGACGGCGAGACGATCCCGGTCGAACTCCGATTCACGTCGCTTCCGGGGTCCGAAGACGGGGCCGCGCGCGTCGGCGTGATCCGCGATATCACCGATCGGAAAGAGCGGGAGCGCGAACTCGAACGACAGAACGAGCGGTTGGACGCGTTCACGAGGCTCGTCTCTCACGACCTGCGGAACCCGCTTCGCGTGGCGGCGGGAAACCTCGACCTCGCGCGAGAGTCGTGTGACAGCCCGCGACTGGACGACGCGGCCGACGCCTTGGACCGGATGGGATCGCTCATCGACGACCTCCTCGCCGTCGCTCGCGAGGGATCGTCGGTCGACGATCCCGGACCGCTCGACCTCGCTGACACCGTCGAGGCCTCCTGGCGCAACGTCGAGACCGGCGACGCGACGCTCGCGATCGAGACGGACGCGTCGGTACGAGGCGACGAGAGCCGGCTCCGACAGCTCTTCGAGAACCTCTTTCGGAACGGCGTGGAACACGGGACCCCGAGCGGCCGGACGCGGTCCGATGACGCGGTCGAACACGACGCGGCGGGCGGCGGGGACGGAGACGGATCGCCGCTGACGATCGCGGTCGGCGAACTCGACGACGGGTCCGGCTTCTACGTCGAAGACGACGGTATCGGAATTCCCGCGGATCGGCGTGAATCGGTGTTCGAGAGCGGCTACACCACCGATACCGACGGGACCGGCTTCGGCCTCACTATCGCGCGGGAAGTCGTCGAGGCTCACGGGTGGGAGATCGAGGTGACCGCGGGCAACACGGGCGGCGCGCGCTTCGAGATCACCGGCGTGTCGTTCGAGTGAGCCGCGTGGACGCGCGGTCGAATTCCGACCTCGACGATCGGCCAAAATACGCCGGTAGCGAGGTCTCAGCGGTCGATAGCAACCAGTTTCAGCAAGCCTAATTACGTGGGTCCGTATTCACGGGTATATGGTTGACCGCTACGACGTCGTGATCGCGGGTGCCGGACCGGCGGGGGCACAGTGCGCCCGCGATCTGGCGACCCGCGGCTACGACGTCGTCGTCCTCGAAACGGAGCCGGAAACGGAGTTCCCCCGCCAGAGCAACAAATCGACAGCCGGCACCTTCCCGTCGATGATGTCCGCGTTCGGTATCCCAGACGACGTGGTGATGTCGTACACCGACGACGTGGTGTTGGAGTCGCCGAACAGCTACTACGAGAGCTACCAGCCCGGCGCAGTGTTGGAGTTCGCGGAATTCAAGCGCTTCCTCGTCGAGGACGGCCGCGAGAACGGTGCGGAGTACCGGTTCGACGCGCGCGTCTCCAGACCGATCCTCGACGACGACGGCGTCATCGAAGGGGTGCGGTACAACGGGGACGAGACGGTGTACGGCGAGGTCGTGGTCGACGCCACCGGCCCGGCCGCTCCGATCGCGAGCGCGCTCGACGTGGTAGACTTAGAGCGCGAGAACCAGGCGATCGGCATCGAATACGAGATGGAGGGCGTAGAGATGAACCACCCGGAGTACGCCGACCTCCGGCGCGCGATGATGCTCCGGCTCGACCACGACATCGCTCCCGGCGGCTACTCGTGGATCTTCGCCACCGGCGAGGACACGGCGAAGGTCGGCCTCTGTTACATCCAGAACGACCGCCACCGAGAGTTCGCCGACGAGGGGCAGACCGTCGACGGTTATCTGAACGAGTGGGTCGACCGAGATCCGAGGTTCGCCGACGCCGAGCGCCTCGGCGAGAAGGTCCACCGCGGCTCCGCACACATTCAGATGCCCGACGGGATGCACACCGACCGCTTCCTCGCCATCGGTGACACGGTCCCCTCGATCGACCCGCTGTGGGGCGAGGGGATCCACAAGGGGATGAAGTCGGCCCGCGCCGCGGCGGCGACCATCGACCGATGTCTCACCGACTCCGAGCGCCGCCTCGACGCGGAGAGTCTCTCCGTCTACGAGCGGCTCTGGCACCGCGACGTCGCGCCGCGGATGAAATCGCGGCTGATGCTCACGCGACTGCTGTACCTCGCGCCGAACGAGCGATACGATCGCTTCATGCGCGACCTCCGCGCGGCCGACGAGAACACGCTGGATAAGGCGAATCAGGGCGACATCGCCGCGATGTCGAAGCTTCTTCACCTCGACGATATCCAGCTTTTGGCCACTTTCGCCCGCGAGCACTTTCTGTAGCGCGTCACCCGATCGATCCTCTCACGCCGTGTTCGACCGGCGGTCCTCGTCGTCCGCCGTCTCCGGTCTGCCGTCGCCGTCGAGTTCAGACTCGCGAACCGACGCCAAGAGCGCCTCGTCGCTCTCGTTCCCGTCGACGTAGACGACGCGGTCGGCGGTGTCGAGGACCGTCGCGTTCGGCCCTCCGGGCGGAGATTCGCCGACCGCGATCGTCACGTCGGCCTCTCGCGCGAGAGCGCTCGCGGCGTCTCGCCGCTTGTCGTCCACAGGCTCGAACGGCGGGGCGACGACGACTGCCGCACCCGCGTCCTCGGCGACCGCGGCGGCCGCGTCGCCCTCCGGAACGACGCCGACTGAGAGTTCGTGGCCAGCGGCGGCGAGCCGGGCGAGCACCCGCGCCGCGTCTCGGCCGCCCCCGACGACGTGGACGCGCCGGCTCGCCGCCGAACCGGACGCGTCACTCGGATCCGACGAGCCGTGACCGCCGGATACGCCGGGCGCGTCGACAGCGTCGAACGCCGTCACCGCGGGCGACCCGGTCGCCGGACTCCGTCCGACGAAGGCCTCGGCGTCGAAGGCGGCGCGCAGCGTGTCAGCGGTCAACACGTCTTCCGGCGGGCCGGCGGCGTGGACCCCGCCGTTCGCGAGGACGACGAGTTCGTCGCAGTACCGGGCGGCCATGTCGAGGTCGTGGATCGCCGCGAGCGCGCCGCGCCCGTCGTCGACGAGGTCGCGGACGAGTTCGAGCGTTCCCGCGGCGTGATTCACGTCGAGGCTCGCCGTGGGCTCGTCGAGCAGCAACGCTGGCGTCTCCTGTGTCAGCGCCCGAGCGAGGAGGACGCGCTGGCGCTCGCCGCCCGACACCTCGGTGATCGGTCGGTCGGCGAAGCGAGTCACTCCCGCGGCGTCCATCGCTTCGCGGACCGCGCGCTCGTCGTCGGCCCCGTGGCCGTCGAACCGCCCGAGGTGTGGGGTTCGCCCCATCTCCACGACGTGGCGCACCCGAAAGTCGAACGCGAGGCTCGTCTCTTGGGGGACGCTCGCGACGCGCCGACCGGTCTCGCGCGCGGAGAGGTCCGCGACCGGATCGCCGTCGATCCGGACCGACCCCGCGTCCGGCGCTATCGTCCCCTTGATCGCCCGGAGGACGGTGGTCTTTCCCGCTCCGTTCGGGCCGACCAGCCCGACCAGGTCGCCGCGGTCGACGCGGAGGTCGACGCCCGAGACGACGGGGACGTCGCCGAAGGCGACCGCGAGCCCCTCGACGGCGACGAGCGGAGCGTCGCGGTCGGCCGCGTCCGGAGGATCGCTCACAGCTCGTGCACCTCCCGGCTCACGAGCAGATAGACGAAGAAGGGCGCGCCGACGGCGGCGGTGACGATCCCGACGGGAAGCTCCGTGCTCCCGGAGCGAGCCACCGTGTCGGCGGCGACGAGGAACGACCCGCCGGCGAGCGCCGCAGTCGGCAGCAGGACGCGGTGGTCCGGGCCGACAACCAGTCGGAGCATGTGGGGGACGATCAGCCCGACGAAGCCGATGACTCCCGCGAAGGCGACCCCCGCAGCGGTGATCAGCGCGGAGGCGCAGAGTAAGATTCGCTTCGTGCGTTCGACGGCGATGCCGAGCCCGCGCGCCTCCTCCTCGCCGAGCAGCAGGACGTTGAGGTCGCGGGCGTACGCGAGCAGGAGGAGGAAAAGCGGCGGTACGACGGCCGCGGTGACTGCCACGTCGCTCCACGCGGCCCCCGAGAGGTGGCCCATCAGCCACGCGACGACCCGGCGGAGCGACTCGCCGGCCTGCAGTTGGAGGTACGATATCATCGCACCGAGGAACGTCTGGACGGCCACGCCGGCGAGGAGCAGGGTTGCAACCGGCGTCCGACCGTGTGTGGTCGCGATTGCGTAGACGCCGAAGGCGGCCGCGAGCGCGCCGACGAACGCGAAGAGACTCAGACCCGCGCCGTTCGGAATACCCACGTCGACCGCGCCGACGAACGGGACGGAGAGGGTGACGGACAGCGCGACGGGGAACACGATGAACGCGACCGCGCCGGCAGCCGCACCGGACGAGACACCGATGATCGACGGGTCGGCCATCGGGTTACGGAAGAATCCCTGCATGACCGTGCCGGCGGCCGCGAGCGCGAACCCGACGAGCGCGGCCAACAGGATCCGGGGGAGTCGGACGCCGACGACGATCTGGCGGTGGATGTCGTCGACGGGAAAGGCGAATATCGACCGGTATGCAACGTCGACTCCCGGCAACAGCAGCGGTCCGCTCCCGAGCGAGGTGAACTCGACGCCGACCGGGACCACAAGCGCGTTCACCACCGCCTTCACGACCTCGGTGGGCGGAACGGTGACCGGGCCGATCGCGGCGCTCACCACCATCACGGCGACGAGCGTCGCCGCGAGCGCCGCGGACCACGCCATCGATCGCGTCCACGTGTGCATCTGTTCACCAAGGAGACTTGTGGTAGGTAAGTACTTATTGGATGCGTGCCGTCGTCGATCCAATGCGACTCAGATCCGTCTTCGTCGCGGCCCTGCTCGTGACGAGCGCCCTCGCCGGCGGCGTCACCGCCGTGCCTGCGAACGCACAGCCAGCGGCAGCGCACGCCGGCCACGCCGCCGTCGTCCACTCTGCTACCGCCGCCTCCCCGGGCGGAACGACGCCACAGGCTACCGAGCCACAGGCCACCGACGCGGACCCCGACGCGTGCGGATTCCCGGTCGAACTGACGGACGCGACGGGAACGACGGTCACGCTCGACGAGCGTCCCGAGCGGATCGTGACGGTGAATCCCTCGTCCGCGCAGACCCTCTGGGAGATCGGCGCACGCGACCGCGTCGTCGGCGTGACGCAGTTCGCGGCGTACCTCGACGGAGCCGACGAGAAGACGGACGTCTCGGCCGAGGGACTCGGAGTCAGCGTCGAGAGGGTCGTAAACGCGGATCCGGACCTCGTGCTCGCCCCGAACGCCTCCGCCGATCAGGTCGCGGACCTCCGCGAGCAGGGGCTCACCGTCTATCACTTCTCCGCGGCGACGAACGTCGACGATATCGCCGAGAAGACGACGACGACCGGTCGATTAGTCGGTGACTGCGAGGCCGCCGCGGCGACCAACGAGGAGATGGCCGCGGCCGTCGCGGACGCAGAAGCGCGGACCGCGGACATCGAACGGCCGACCGCGTTGTACCCGCTCGGTGACGGGTTCGTCGCCGGGGGCGACACCTTTATCACCGAGATCATGCGCGTCGGCGGCGTCGACAACGTTGCCGCCGACGAGGAGGACGGCTACCCGCAACTGTCGAACGAGGTGATCCTCCAGACCGACCCCGACCTGATTATCGTCACCGATCCCGACGCACCGATCCTCGACGAGGAGCCGTACGCGAGCACGACCGCGGGCGTCAAGGGAAACTACGTCGTATTGGAACGGAACTACCTCAATCAGCCGGCGCCGCGCAGCGTGATCGAGACGACGACGACGCTTTCGACAGCGATCGCGGACCGGGGGGCGCAGACCGAATCCGGTGACAACGCGAGCGGAACGGACGCGGCTGACGGGGACGAGACCGGCGCTGCCGCGCCAGGCTTCGGCGTCGTCGCTGCCGTGCTCGCGACGCTCGCGGTCGCGGTGCGGGCGAGACGGCGCTGAGGACCCGAACCGACGCCGAGAGCCGGCGACGCGGCCTACTGATTCGCCGAGCGCGCGTCGAGCGCGACCGGGATCGACCGCGCGGCCACGTCGCCAGCGAACGCCTCGCCGTCGGCCTCCAGCCGCTCGAAGGTGTCGTAGTGGATCGGCACGACCAAGTCGGGATCCAGCTCCTCGGCGAGGTCGGCAGCGGCGTGGCGATCGGAGGCGAGCCCGCCACCGGCGATGTTCGCGAGGAATATCGAGACGTCGAGCTCGGCGAACCCGTCGAGCGCGTCGGAGTCGCCGGGCCAGAACACGGTGCGGCCGCCGAGCGAGAGGAGGAAGCCGCAGCCGAACCCCGGCGGATGGACCACCGATCCGTCCGGATCGGCGTTCGGTCCCTCGGGGTCGTTGTGCGCCGGAACGGACCAGAGGGTGACCGCACCGGCGGGGGTGTTCACGTCGACCCGCGCCTCGTCGTCGACGCGGACCACGTCGTAGTCGGCCGCGAGCGACTCGATCGTCTCCACCTCTCGGTCGATGCCGGCGGGGTCGACGGCGTCGTAGATCACGACCGTCGCGTGGTCGGCGGCGACCGACCGGATCCCCGCGGGGTCGTAGTGGTGATCGTGGGTGACGACGACGAGGTCGCCGTCGCGCGCCCAGTAGTCGTCCAAGACGCCGTACCGACCGGGATCGGTGTACGCGACCGGGCCGTCCGCGGGCTCCAGCCGCGCCGTCGCGTAGCCGAGCCACTCGACAGTGAACCCGTCGTATCGAACGGTCATGGGGGGAGTCCGAATCCGACCGCCTTGAGCGTGGCTATGGCTCACTGTGGTCGTCCGCGCTGTCGACTCCATCGATCCCCGCGCCTGCCAGCCGCTCCACCCGCTCAAGCGAGTCGGCGTCCGCCACGTCCTTGTCCTCTCGGATGCCCACGAACCGCGGGAATCGAAGGGCGTAGCCGGCCGAATACGTCGGCGACGGCTGGATCTCCTCGTATCCGACCTCGACGACGAGCGCCGGGTCGAACGCGACGGTCGTCCCCTCCTCGCGGACGACGTACGGCTCCAACCGCTCCGTGAGGTCGGCGAGCTCCGCGTCGGTGACGCCCGTGGCGACCTTCCCCACGGTCGCGTAGCCGTCGGGAGGGTCGGCACTGGCGGTGTCGGCGGTGTCAGCGTCTCCCGAGTCGGCGTCTCCCGAGTGGGCAACTCCGGAGTCGGGGACCCCGGAGCCGTCCGACGCCTCCCGCACTCCGAGCAGGAACGTCCCGAACAGCTCCGCGCGCCGCCCCTCTCCCCACTCCGCGCCGACGACGACCGCGTCGAACGTCTCCACGTCGGGCTTGCGCTTCAGCCAGTCGCGCCCGCGGTTTCCGGGCGTATACGCCGACTCAGGGTCTTTCAGCATGACGCCCTCGTGGCCCGCATCCAGCGCCGCGCGCTCGGCCGCCGCGATCGCCTCGGCGTCGGTTGCGACCTCCAGGTCGGCGGCCGCGTCCGGGAGCGTCTCGACGAGGCACTCGTGGCGGACGCGGAGGGGCTCGTCGAGGAGGTCGGTGCCGTCGGCGTGGAGGCAGTCGAACGCGTGCAGGCGGAGCCGCACCTCCTCGCGCATCCGGTCCACGTCGTGTTTCCGCCGGAAGCGTCGGAGCACCTCCTGAAACGGGAGGGGATCCCCGTCGTCGTCGACCGCGACGACCTCGCCGTCGACGATGATCGGCGCGTCGACCCGCGCTTCGACGTACTCCGCGACCTCCGGGAGCGCGTCCGTCACGTCGTCCATGTTGCGCGAGTAGATCCGCGGGCCGAGGCCGGCGGCGTCGGGGACGGTTCCGGTGGGCTCTCCAGCCCCGGCGGCTACACCGGCCTCGTTCGCGGCTCCGGGCGCGTAATGGATCTGCACACGCGCCCCGTCGAACTTCGTCTCGACGGCGACCTCGTCGAACGACTCGATCGCGTCGGTCGCGGTCCCCGCCTGCGCGAGCATCGCTTGGACCGGGCGGCCGACGTCGAGGCGCTCCTCGCGGAGTCCCGCGACTCCGTCGTCGCGCGCGAGCCCGGCAACGTGCCCGTAATCGTTCGTGACCTGGAGCGCGCGCTCGACGGCCGCGACGGCCTCGCCGTCGGCTCGGAGGACCGGACCGTCGCTGTCCCCGCCGTCAGCGCTCTCTGCGTCGCTGCCATCGCTCTCTGCGTCGCTGCCATCGCTCGCTGTGTCGACCTCGTCCGCGAGAAACGCCTCCGCGATCGCGTCGCGGACGGTCCCCTCGCCCGCACCGAGCCGCATCTCGCCGAGCACGAGACGGGCGAGCAGCTTCGCCTCGGCCGGGGCACAGCGGTTGAACAGCCCGAACAGCGCGTCCAGCTTGCGCGACTCGCTCCCGTCGCCCGTCGCCGCGGCGAGCGATCGCAGCGCCGAGTCGACCTCGCTGACGGTGAGCACGTCGCGACCGTCGGACCCGCCCGTGCGTTTCCCGCCGCCGAACGCGGCGAGTCCGCGCTGTCCCCCGAAGTCGAGGTCGGCAGCGACCGCGCCGATCTCGCCTTCGGCCGCGAGCCGGTCTTCTACGTCGGCGGCGGTGACGTTCGGACCTGCCGCGCGGGCCATCGCCTCGCGACACAGCGCGGGTCCGACGTCCAGCGTCCGGGTGTCGTGGGCCGGGAAGACCCGGCCGAGCAGGAAGCGGACGGCAGTCGGGAGGTCGTCGCCGCCGTCATCGTCTCCGCTCGCGGCGGTGAACAGGTCGGCGACGTCGAGAGTGGTCTCGATGTCTCCCGGCTCGTCGGCCAGCCGCTCGGCCCGCTCCGCGAACGCGGCGAACTCCATGCGCCGAGTCGGCGATCGACGGGCAAAAGCGCGCCGATACGGCCGACGGAGACGCGTGGTGACCGCTCGCACGCCACCGATCGGCCGTTGCCCTTTTTACGTGGGCGGTCCGTCGACCGTCGCATGAGCACCGAGTCCGCCCTCGCCGATGGCGTCCGCGAGGCGCTCGCCGTCGACCCCGACGAGTTCGCCGCCCGCACCGAGGAGGAGGCGGAGATCGTCAAACAGGAGCTTCGAGACGGGTCATTCGACAACCACCAGTCGATCGTCGGTTTCGAGTACGAGTTCTACGCCGTCGCCGACGGTCGGTGGAGCGAGGAGTCTCGAGCGGGCGACTACGCGCTGATGCGCGTCCCCCGGCGGATGCTGGAACTCATGGGCTTCGAGAAGGAACTCGGCCTCCACAACGCCGAGATGTCGACGAGCCCGCAGCCGCTCTCGGACCACGGGCTGATGGCCCAGCTCGCGGAGGTCCGAGCGCGACTGGAGGCCGCGGAGAACACCGCGGGCGTCGAGGGGATGCGACTCGTCTCCGACGGGATCTGGACCATTCCGCCCGCCGGCGAGACGGCGGCGGGGTACCTCACCGACAGCGTCGACGTCGACGGGGTGACTGTCGCGGTCAACATGAGCGATTCGGTCCGGTACCACGCGATGGCCAACACCGAGGGCGCGGGGGCGGCAGACGTGTCAGTGGACGCGCCGGGCGTGTCGCTGTCGGCGGACACGGTGATGCCGGAGAGCCTCATCACCTCGATCCAGCCGCACTTCCAGGTCGCGCAGGCGACGACGCTGCCGCGGCACTTCCGATACGCGCTCCGTATCGCCGGGCCGCTGCTCGCGCTCGGCGTCAACTCGCCGTTTTTCCCGCCAGAGCTGTACGACGACGATTGGGACGGCGAGCGCGTGCTCGCGGAGGGCGCGACCGAGAACCGGATCCACGTGTTCGAGTCCGTACTCAACGCACGGACCGACGCGGACAAGGTCCGGTTCCCGCGGGAGTTCCACGACGTGGAGACCGCGGTCGATCGGATCGCCGGCGACGAGACGCTGATCCCGATGCCGGAGTCCGAGGGGACGGACCGGTTCGACGACGCGTTCGCGACGTTCCGGACGAAACACGGGAGCTACTGGCGGTGGGTCCGCCCTGTCTTCGAGGGGGCGAGCCGGTCGAGCGCGAACGCTCGCATCGAGTTCAGACCGATCCCCGGCCAGCCGACGGTCCGCGACTCGATCGCGTTTCAGGGGGCGTTCGCCGGGCTGATGCAGGCGCTCCCGCAGCGCGAACATCCGGTGATCGGACTGGAGTGGGAGACCGCGCGCGACAACTTCTACGCCGCGGTCGCCGACGGGCTCGACGCCGACATCGAGTGGATCGGCCCCGACGGCGAGCCGACGACGGACACCGACGCGCTGTTCGCCGACATTCTCGATCACGCGGAGGCCGGCCTTCGAACCGCGGGCTGTGCCGACGACGAGGCCGCCGAGTGGATCGCGCCGCTACGGTGGCGCGTCGCGAACCGCACCACGCCCGCGAGCTGGAAGCGCGACCGCGTCCGAGAGCGACTCGACGACGGCGACGACTTCGCGACCGCCGTCACCGACACGCAGCGGGAGTACATCGACCGACAGTCGGAGACGCTCATCGACGGCGGGTTCTCGGCGTGGACCGACGGCGAGTGAGCGGCGACCTCGGCTGACGGAGGTGACCCGAGGTATCCAGTCCGCGCGCGAGCACCGTCGCCTCGACGAGCCACCAGAGCGCCGACGCCCCGTACAGGACGAGTGCGATCCACAGTGCCGCGACGACGGCAGCGAACGCGAGGTTGGCGGCGGAGAACTCGATCACTGTCGACCCTCTCTGGCGGAACCGACATCAACGTGTTAAAATTTCTCGGTAGACGCGCCGCGGAACGACCGCTCAGTCCGCGACCGCCTCGGAGTCGGCGGTCGCGGCCGCGGGGTCTTTCACCCACAGGTCGCCGAACAGCTCGTCCTGTTGGAGCCGGACGGTGCCGCGGTGTGCCATGAACAGCAGCGCGAGGTACGTCATGAACGGGCGGCCGCCGGCCGTCTCGATCTCCGCGAACAGCACCTCCGTGCGGCCGCGGTCGAAGTGGGTGCGGAGGGCGTTGTCGATCTCGACGATGACCTCTTCGATGTCCTCGTCGTGGGTGCGGTCGGTCGCCTCGCCCGCGGTCGGCTCGCCGTCCCGGCGGAACTCGTCGCCGGTGTGGTAGTCGAGAGTCTGCGTGCCGCGGGCGTAGCCGCTCGGCGACTCGGAGGTGTCGTACTCGCGAGACTCTTTCCACCACGAACCGCGCTCGGCCTCCCGAAGCTCTCGGACAAGCTCGTCGAGCGTCTCCGGTGACCCACGAGTGCTCTTCCGGTCGAGCCGTCGGTCCATCTCCGCCTCCAACTCGTCCACCGGATCGAAGTCGCCGGCGGCAGGATCCGGCGCGCCGCCCTCCATCACGAGTTCCCACGGCTCCGGCTCGGGCTCCGCGTCGTCGTCCGCGTCGTCGTCGGACAACATCCCATCGCTTTTCATCCGCAGGAGGACGCTGGCGTAGAACAGCGCCCGACCGGTGGTCCGAAGGTCCGTCTCGTCGAGCCGGTCTAAGAACGCGTCTGTCACCTGCACGATGTCGATGTCCCACGGCTCGATCTCGCCTTCCTCGGCGAGTTGGACGAGGAGTTCGACGGGCTCTACCTCGTCGTCGTCCGACGCCGCCGCGGCACCGTTCGCGCCCGCCGCGTCCGGGGTATCGCCTCCGCCGCCGAACTCGACACTGCCGACATCGTCTCCGGCGTCGCGCTCGGTCGTCAGATCGAGGTCGGGGACGCCGCCGCTCGCTCCGGCGTCGGCCGACCCGTCGTCAGTCATCCGCGGTCACCTCTCCGTCACCGTCGTCACCGAACTGCATTCCGGTGACCGCCGAGAGGTTGTCGCCCTGCATGGTGACGCCGATGGCCCGATCGGAACGCTCCAAGAGCGCGGAGCGGTGACCGACGACGACGAACTGCGCGTCCGCGGCCAGTTCCTCGATCATCTCGCCGACACGCTCGGCGTTGACCGCGTCGAGGAACGCGTCGATCTCGTCGAGCGCGTAGAAGGGGGCGGGGTTGTGCCGCTGGATAGCGAAGATGAACGAGAGGGCGGTCAGCGACTTCTCGCCGCCGCTCATCGCGTCGAGCCGCTGGACCGGCTTGTCCGCCGGTTGCGCTTTCATCGTCAGTCCCTCCTCGAACGGGTCCTCGGGGTTCTCTAAGAGGAGCTCACCACTGCCGGCCGACAGGCGCGCGAAGATGTCCTCGAAGTGGTCGTTGATCGACTCGAACGTCTCCATGAAGGTTCGCTTTTTCTCCGCCTCGTACCCCTCGATGCGCTCTTCGATCCCGTCGCGCTCCTCGACGAGCACGTCGCGGCGCTCTTGGAGCCGGTCGAGCGCCTCCTCGACCTCGTCGTACTCGTCGATCGCGAGCATGTTCACCGGCTCTAACGCCTCCATCTCGGCCTCCAGCTCGTCGATCCGCGATTCGACCGCGTCGAGTTCGGGTATCTCCTCGGGGTCGTACGCGCCCACCTGTGACTCCAGTTCGTCGATCTCCCACTCCAGCCGGTCCCGGCGGTCTGTGAGGTTCTCCAGGGTCGACTCCGCGTCCGCGACGCGGGACTGCTGTTCGTCGCGCTCCCGGGTCGCCTCCGTGATCGTCTCGCGGAGGTTCTCGCGCTCCGCCTTCAGTTCGGTCAGCTCCGCTTCGAGGTCCGCGATCGCCTCACGCTTCGTTTCGAGCACTGCCTCCTTCTCTTCGATGGCCGCCTCGTGGTCGGCGATCGCGTCTTCCGCGTCCGCCTTCCGGTTCTGCGCCGTCTCGACCGTGTCGTGGAGGTCAGAGAGCGCGTCCTCGGCGTACCCCTTCTCCAACTCCAGTTCGTTCTGTCGGCCGTCGAGCGATCCCATCCGGTCTTCGAGATCGTCGATATCGGCGCGTATCTCGTCGGCGCGCTCGGAGAGTTCCGGTATCTTCGAGTCGGCGAGCTCGGCCTCGATCTCCGCGATCGCGGATTCCACCTCGGCGATATCGGCGTCGAGGTCGTCGATATCGGCATCAAGGTCGCTCATCTGCTCGTCGACCGACTCGCGTTCCGCCTCCAAGTCGTCGAGTTCCGCCTCCAAGTCGTCGATCCGGGCGTTCGTCTCCGCGAGTTCGTCTTCGGCGCGTTCCACGTCGGCTTCGAGCGACCGAACGCGCTCCGCGGCATCGGCCTTCCGGTCGCGGGCGTCGTCGATATCGCTCTCCAGCTCGTCGATCTCGGTCTGCAGCGACTGTCGCTCGTCTTCCAGCTCCGATATCTCCGCCGCGAGCCGTTCGAGCTTGCCGCCGCCAGACTTGGTAAAGGAGTATCGGGAGCCGCCGCCGGAGCCGCCGGTCATCGCGCCGGACTTCTCGACGAGGTCGCCGTCGAGGGTGACCATCCGGTAGTCGCCCATCAACTCGCGGGCAGTCGCCATGTCCTCGACGACGAGCGTCGAGCCAAGCACGTACGAGAAGATCGACTCGTACGCCGCGTCGTACTCGACGAGGTCGCGCGCGAAGTCGACGACGCCCGGCTGTGAGGGTTTCCGGGGGAGGCTCCGGTCGTCCATCTTCGTGATCGGCAGGAACGTCGCGCGGCCGGCGTTGCGCCGCTTCAGATAGTCGATACACGTCGATCCGACGCCGTCGTCGTCGACGACGACGTTCGCGAGCCGTCCGCCGGCGGCCGTCTCGCAGGCTTCGGCGTACTCCGCGTCGACGGAGCCGAGTTCGCCGACCGCCCCGTGAACGCCGTCGATACCGCCGTTTTTCACTTCGGTCACCGCGCGGGGCCACGAGGCGTCACCGCGCTCGTCGGCCGCCGCCTCCAGTTTCGCGTACTCGTTCTGCTTCTCGCGGAGGTCGTCTTCCACGTCTTCCAACCGCTCTGCGGCCTCGGCCTTCTCGGCGAACAGGTCCGCGACGCCGTCTTCGATGGTCGACTGATTCTTTTGTGCTTTGTCCAGTTCGCTGTGAAGCTCCGAGATGCGAGCCTTCTGATCCGGTATCGACCCGCGGGCCGCCTCCAGTTCCTCACGGGTCTCGCTGACCGCGTTCGAGCGTCGGCGCGCCTCGTCGAGAAGCCGGTCCTTCTCGCGCTGTAACTCGTTTTTCTCCTCGCGGAGCGACTCGACTCGCTCTTTTTTCTCCGTGAGATCGGCTTTCAGCTCGTCGAACTCTGTGTCCGCACCCTCGATTTCGGCCTCCACGTCCGCCAGCTCGGAGCGCTTCGTCGCGATCTCCGATTTGACCGACGCCTTCTCGACTTTCACCTCGCGGATCTCGGCGTCGAGGTCGTCGATCGTCTCCTCTTTTCGATCGATCTGGATGAACGCGTCGCGACGCTCCGTCTCAGCTTCGGCCGCGCGCTCTTCTGCCGCCTCGATCTTGTCTTCGAGCCGCGATATCTCGCCTTTGATCTCCTCTATCTCGGAGCGGATCTCGATCTGTTCGTCCTCGCCTTTGGTCTCGATCTCGCGATTGAGATCTGCGAGTTCGCCTTCCAGCCGCGTCAGCCTCCCCTGTTTGGCGTCGAGGTCGTCACGGAGGTCGTCGATGTCGGCTTCGGCGTCGTCGATGTCGGCTTCCACGCCCGCGAGCGTCTCGCGTTTCTCCTCCAACTCGGAGGCCTTGAGGAAGCCGCGGTACTCCTCCAGTTCGTCGCGGAACTCCTGGTACCGGAGCGCCGTCTCGCGCTCGTCGGCGAGTTGATCGAGCCGGTCCTCCTTCTCGCCGATCCGGAGGTCCGCCTCGCCGATCCGGTCTTCGACCGTGTCGAGCTCCTCGTAGGCGGCGTCTTTCTTCTCGTCGAACTCGGCGACGCCCGCGATCTCGTCGATGATCCCCCGCCGCTGGTAGGGGGTCATGTTGATGATCTCCGTCACGTCGCCCTGCATCACGACGTTGTATCCCTCCGGCGTGACGCCGGCGGCCGCGAGCAGGTCCTGTACGTCGGAGAGGTTCACCGACCGGCCGTTGAGGTAGTAGTACGAGTAGTAGTTGTCCTCCGTCTCCTTGACGCGCCGTTTGATCGTGATCTCGGAGACGTCGCCGACGTTCTCCGTGCCCGCCGCGGAGACGACCTGCGAGCGGTTGAGCGTCCCGTCCTCGTTCGACAACACCACCGTCACCGAAGCCTCGCTCGGTCCGTCGGCGTCGTCGCCGCCGTCGTGGCCGGGGTTGTATATCAGGTCGGTGAGCTTCTGGGCTCTGATCCCGCGGGTGCGCGCCAGTCCGAGCGCGAAGAGGACGCCGTCGATGATGTTCGACTTCCCGGAGCCGTTCGGCCCCGTGACGACGGTGAAGTCGTCGTAAAAGGGGATCCTCGTCGTCCGCCCGAAGCTCTTGAACCCGTCCAAAACGACTTCAGTGATGTGCATGTATCGCGGGGATGTGTCGTCGGCTTACGCGACGATGATGTCGCTGTCCGACTCCGCGTCGTCGTCCGTCTCGGTCTCCGCGTCGCTCGCTGCATCCGGCGTCGTCGTCTCCTGTTCGGGGACGAGAACCTCGTCGTCACCCGCGTCGTCCGCGCCGTTCGCGTCCGAGGAGGCGGTCTCGTCGTCGGTCCGCTCGACGACCTCGACGTGGTCGTCCGAGTGGGTCCGGCGCTCTCCGTTGGCGGCGTCCGCGTCCGGGTTCGGTTCGTCGGGCTGCGGCTCCGAGTCGGCCGGCTCGGGCGGCGTCTCAGACGCCTCCGCGTCCATCGTCTGTGCGTCTTCCAACTGTCGGACGCGCTCTTTCATCTCAACGAGCTCTTCGGTGAGTCCGTTGACCGCTGCCTGTAGTTCCGAGACCTGCCGTTCGAGATCTTCGACGCGATTGCTCATATACTCACGTATGCCCACGCGGGCCGTATAAATCTGCGTCAGACACACGTGTGATCATACACCGAGGTACGTGTTACCATGAGTCGAACGAATGGGACTGGTGACACCGACGTCTCGGTCGCCGCCGCAGTTCGCTGTCTCACGCGGTGAGACACATGTCCGATTCCGTATCTTTCGGCGACTGTCGACCGCGATCACCCGACTGCGTACATGATCGAAAATCACCGCCAGAAGACGTTTCGAGCGGCTGAAACGTGTCTGCCACGGGGCTGACAGGAGGGGAAGATACTTATACCCTGACAGACATCTCCGGAACATGAGCAAGATCACCTTCCGAGCCGACGACGACCTCGTCGAGCGGCTGGAAGCGTGTGACGCCTCCAAAAGCGAGGTGATGCGCGAGGCCCTCCGAACGCATCTCGGGGACGCTGGCACCGGGTCTGACGCGTCGGACGCCACGTTGGGCGCGGCGGTAGCCGACCGGATCGACGACCTCATCGCCGATCGACTCGACGCCGCGCTGGACGATCGACTTGCAGAGAGAGGACACACGAACCGCGTGTATACGCCCGGAAACGGCGGTGAAATCAACGTAAACGTCACACTCGACGCCCTCGGTTCCGACGACGGCGACGCGCGAGCGACACGGGAGGCGACGACTGACGCCGAAACGGAGGGACGTAAGACGCCCGCCGACACCGACGTGCAAACGCGAGAAAACCTCTGTGGCGGATGTGGCGAAAACGTCCCTTCTGACCACGTATACTGCCCGAATTGTGGAGAGAAACAGTCGCACCGAGCGTTCTGTGAATGTGGTGATGAGCTCCGGACGGACTGGGCGTTTTGCCCCGGATGTGGTCGTCGCACCCCCGCCGCGGACGTCCTGAACGATCGATAACAGCCGTATCGACCGACGTATACGCCCGAATTCGGGCGTTTTCGCGGTGTGTCTTACAACGGCCGATAGTTTTATAAAGATAGCCTCGGTGGATACGACTGCGTAAGACGACCGTCTTACAGAGGCCGTCCGAAGCGGGGATATCCCCGCTGTCGGGCGATTCTCCGCTGTAAGACACACGCGTCGCGTGATATCCCGTCTTACCGGGGGAATACCAATGGAGCGTGTGACACTACGAATCCCGAAACAGCAGATCGACGAGGTTGAACAGATGGTCGAGACGGGTGAGTTCCCGAACCGGAGCGAGGCGATTCGCTCTGCCGTCCGCGACATGCTAAACGAACAGGACGGCGAGCACGAAGAGCGCAGCCGCAACCGCAACTGGGCGAAGGTGTAAACTGATGCAAGATCTCGTTCAAGAAGCCCTCGACAACGCGGAGGCGGAGAAGCGTGAGATGGACGCCAGCATGGACGACGACGACGAGTTCGGGGACCCCCGGATCGTCATCGTCGGTGCCGGCGGCGCCGGAAACAACACGATCAACCGTCTGTACAACATCGGCGTCGACGGTGCCGACACGGTCGCGATCAACACCGATAAACAACACCTCAAGATGATCGAGGCCGACACCAAGATCCTCGTGGGCAAGTCGCTCACGCAGGGACTCGGTGCCGGCGGCGACCCCAAGATGGGCGAACGCGCGACCGAAATGGCCCAGGGAACGATCAAAGAGGTGCTCGGCGACGCCGACCTCGTCTTCGTCACGGCAGGGATGGGCGGCGGCACCGGTACCGGTGCGGCCCCCGTCGTCTCGAAGATCGCGAAAGACCAGGGCGCTATCGTCGTCGGGATGGTCTCGACGCCGTTCAACGTCGAGCGCGCGCGCACGGTGAAAGCCGAGGAGGGGCTAGAGGACCTCCGCAACGAGGCCGACTCGATCATCGTCCTCGACAACAACCGGCTGCTCGATTACGTCCCGAACCTGCCGATCGGGAAGGCGTTCTCGGTGATGGACCAGATCATCGCCGAGACCGTGAAGGGGATCTCCGAGACGATCACCCAGCCCTCGCTCATCAACCTCGACTACGCCGACATGTCCACGATCATGAATCAGGGCGGCGTCGCGGTGATGCTCGTGGGCGAGACCCAAGACAAGAACAAGACCCAGGAGGTAGTCAACGACGCGATGAACCACCCGCTCTTGGACGTGGACTACCGCGGCGCGAGCGGCGGGCTCGTCCACATCACGGGCGGCCCGGACCTCACGTTGAAGGAGGCCGAGGGGATCGCGAACAACATCACCGAGCGGCTGGAGGCGAGCGCCAACGTGATCTGGGGCGCGCGCATCCAGGACGAGTACAAGGGGAAGGTCCGTGTCATGGCTATCATGACGGGTGTCCAGAGCGCACAGGTGCTCGGCCCCTCCACGCAGAAGCAGGCCGACAAGTCCCGCGCCGCGGTCGACGGCGACGACCTCGGCGACTCACGCTCTCGGGCGGCCGAGGCGAACGGCAGCGCGGGCAGCGCGGCTGCCTCCGGCAACGGTACCCGTGGCGCGTGGGAGTCCGACGGCGGCAGCGAGCCCGTTGAACAGAACAACGGCCTCGACGTCATTCGCTGAGACCCGCCTCACTCGACCACCGCTCTCGCTTTTTGACCGGCATCGTCTCGCCCGGCGCGAGGACTTAACATCGCGCAAGCCTAGCGGATCCACGTGTCACCCACCCAGCCACCTCGGCCGGTTCGGGTTCGACCGAACGCCGGCCGTGATCCGCTCCGTCTGTTCCGATGACCGACGTCGCGCTCTCCTTTACCGCACCCGAGACGGTTGAACGCCGGGAGATCGACGTCGGGTCACCGGACGCCGACGAATTCCGCGTCAGCACGCGCGCGTCGGCGATAAGCGCCGGCACGGAGCTGCTCGTCTATCGCGACCAGACGCCCGCAGACGTACCCGTCGACAAGACGCTCGACGCGCTCGACGGGGAGTTCTCGTATCCGCTCCGATACGGCTACGCCGCGAGCGGCGTCGTCGACGCGGTCGGCGAGCGCGTCGATTCCGACTGGCTCGGTCGGTCGGTGTTCGGGTTCGTCCCGCACCAGACGCGGTTCGTGGCCGCGCCCGACGACGTGGTCGCACTTCCCGAGGGAACCGCCCCAGCGGTCGGCGCGCTCCTGCCCTCCGTCGAGACGGCGACGAACCTCGTCCTCGATGCGGCCCCGCTACTCGGCGAACGGGCGGTCGTCTTCGGAGCGGGCGTCATCGGACTGTGTGTCACTCGACTGCTCGCGTCGTTCCCGCTGTCGTCGCTCGTCGTCGTCGATCCCGTCGAGCGCCGGCGGGAACTCGCGGCCGCGATGGGCGCAGACCGCACGGCGACTCCGGAGACCGTCGCCGACCGCACAGACGACGCGGACCTCGCGATCGAGCTGTCCGGCCAGCCGAGCGCGCTCGACGACGCGATCGGCGGGAGTCGCAGGGCGCTCGCGCCGCCGACCGTTCCTGCAGACCCGTCCTCTCGCGGCGGCGAGACGACCGGCGCTGCGGGCGGATCCGCGGTCGCGCCGTAGTCGTCGACGGGGACCGGCCCGCCATCGTCGGCGGCGGTCTCGATCGCGTTGCAGACGGCGACGACGTGCGCGCCCCGCCGGCCGGTCTCGCGCGAGGGCGATCCGGCCGCGGCGCTCGCGGCGAGCCGCTCGACTGCGTCCACGTACGCGTACGGTTCCGGGGGTGACTGCGGCGGCGCGCTCGCGTACTCGCGGCCGACGCGTCCGAACCGGACGTCGTCGCGGTCGGTCGTCATCGCGCCCGTTCCCCGGAGGTACAGCGAGCCGTCGTCGCCGTGTAGCTCCAGCCCGTAGAACTCGCGGGCGCGGTGCGGCGCGTAGAAGCTCGCGGTGAGCCGCACCGTCGGGCCCGCCGCGAACGACAGCGTCGCCTCGACGTGGCTCGGTACCGACGGGCGGCGCATCTCCCGTGCGGGCCAAGCGTCGAGCGCGTCGGCGACCCGCACGCGGTCGACGGGTCCGAACCACGAGACGAGAAGCGTCAGCGGGTACACCGCCCCGTCGTACAGCGGACCGATCTCCAGGAACGAGTCGGGGCGGTCGTGCCAGTCGGTGACGCGCCCGACGTGCGCGTGGGCGTACCCCAGTTGGACGGGGCCGAGCCTCCCGTCGGCGAGCAGCCGTCCGGCGCGACGCTGGGAGGGCGCTCGCGGCGTGTCCGGGGCACAACCGAGCGCGAGCCCGCGCCGTCGGGCGAGCGCGAGGAGGTCGCCGGCCTCGTCCGCGTCGAGCGCGAGCGGCTTCTGCGAGTAGACGTGGCGGTCGGCCGCGAGAGCCGTCCGCGTCACCGACGCGTGTGCGGCGTGGCTCGTCAGGTTCACGACGAGCGGCGCGTCGAGCGCCGCGAGCGCCGCGTCGACGTCGGTGAACGAGGGGACGGCCGCGCCGTCCTCGCCGACCGCTGCCGCGAGCGCGGCGGCGCGGTCGCCGTCGAGATCGACGACGCCGGCGAGCGTCAGGTCGCTTGCCGACAGCCCGGCGGCGTACTCGTCGGCGATCGCGCCCGCACCCACGAACAGACAGTTCACGATCGTATCGAGCGGGCGAGTCACATAGGTGTCCCGGCGGAGCGGTTTTGTCGGCGCGACCCGAACGACGGGCGTGCAACGAGAGCCCGGGATGAGCCGACTCGGCACCGCCTACCTCCGCGCGCTGCAGGCGCTGGGGCGGCGAGTGCCCTACGGGACGAGCGTCTTCGAGCGCGAGTGGGACGTGCTGGTCGTGCTCGACGCCTGCCGGGCCGACCTGCTCCGGGCGGTCGCGCCGGACTACAACTTCCTCGGCCCCGTCGAGACGGTCCGGTCGGTGGCGAGTTCCTCCTCGGAGTGGTTAGAGAAGACGTTCGAGGGAGCCCCGGAGACGGCGCAGACGGCGATGGTCACCGGCAACACGTGGACGGAACGGTACCTAGAGGCCGACGCGTTCGCCGCGCTCGACGAGGTCTGGAAGTACGCGTGGGACGACGGGCTCGGGACGGTGCCGGCCGCGGCCGTGACCGACCGGGCGATCGCGCTCGCGCGGGAGCGGGACCCCGACCGGCTCGTCGTCCACTACATGCAGCCGCACCACCCGTTCGTCCCGGACCCGCTCGCCGGCGACGATGGGCTGGCCCGGACCGGCGACCACAGCAACGACGGAAACCCGTGGGTGCTGTTGCGGCGCGGTGAGGTGGATCCCGACCGCGTGTGGGACGCCTACGAGGCGAACCTCCGACACGTCCTGAGCGAGGTCGAATCGCTCGCGTCGAACGTCGACGGGCGGATCGCGATCACCGCCGACCACGGGAACTGCTTCGGCGAGTGGGGGCTGTACGGCCACCCGATGTACACCCCCGTCCCCGCGCTGCTCTCGGTCCCGTGGGCGACGATCGACGGCGAGGACCGCGAGACCCGCGAGCCGACGCTCTCGCCGCCCGAACCGCTGCCGGTGTCGCGAGTCCACGGGGAGGGTGAGACGGACCGGGACCGGCTGCGCGCGCTCGGGTACCTGTGAGCGGAGCCGATCGGGGCCGTCCGTCGCCCTCCGGATTTAGGTGGGTCGCGTCCGTGGATCGGTGCATGTACGCGACGACGGTCACGGGGGACTTCGTGGCCCAGCACTACCTCACGGTCGTCGACGACGGGCCGGAGAGCGTCCCGCACTCACACCGCTTCGAGGTGGAACTCACGTTCCGCGGCCCGGCGTTGAACGAGCACGATTACCTCGTCGACATCGACGACGCCGAGGCCGCACTCGACGCGCTCGCCGACCGCTACCGCGACGCCCTGCTCAACGACCTCCCCGAGTTCGAGGGGCACAACCCGAGCGTCGAGCGCTTCGCTCGCGTCGTCTTCGAGCGCGTGACCGGCGCCGTGACCGACGACACCGTGCGCGAGCTTTCGGTGACCGTGTGGGAGGACGCCGACGCCGCGGCGACGTACGACGCGCCCGTATGAAGATCGGATTCACGCTGTACGGGAGCCTCGACGGGCAGTCAGGGGGGGTTCCGCTACGACCGGAAGCTCGTCGAGGGGCTCCGGCGCGCGGGCGACACCGTCGAGGTGATCGAACTCCCGTGGCGGTCGTATCCCCGCGGACTGCTCGACGGGCTCTCTCCTCGGTTCCGTGACCGACTCCGCGTCGACGTCGACGTGATGCTCCAAGACGAGTTGGCACACCCGTCGCTGTGGCGACACAATCCCGCGTTGCCGTACCCGATCGTGGGCGTCGTTCACCACCTACGCGCCAGCGAGCCACGGCGACTCTCTCGGTTCTACCGAACCGTCGAACGGCGGTACCTCGACACGCTCGACGGCGTCGTCTGCAACAGCACCGTCACCCGCGACGCGGTGACGGACCTCGGCGTCGACCCCGACGCCACGGTGGTCGCACCGCCCGCAGGCGATCGGTTCGACGGGCATGTACACGAGGGGCCCGACGGCTCCGGGGGTGGCGACACCGCAGAGAGCGTCGCCGACGGAGCGTGGACTCCAGGTGACCGGTTCGGCGACTGCGCGGCCGACCCCCTTCGGGTCGCGTTCGTCGGCAACCTCGCGCCGCGGAAAGGGCTCGACACGCTGATCGAGGGCGTCGCCGCCGCGGACGCGGACGTCGAGGTCACCGTCGTCGGAAGACCGGTCGAGGAGTCCCACGTCCTCGACGTGAGGCGGCTCGTCGATCGGCGCGGGCTCGCCGACCGGATACGGTTCGCCGGCCGGCTGTCGGACGACGACCTCGCCGCGACGCTCCGCGAGAGCCACGCCCTCGCCGTCCCCTCTCGGTACGAGGGGTTCGGGATCGTCTACTTGGAGGGGATGGCGTTCGGCCTGCCGGCGATCGCGTCGCGCGCCGGCGGTGCGAGAGACGCCGTCACCGACGGGGAGACGGGCGTGCTCGTCGATCCCGACGACCCGTCCGCGGTCGCAGAGGCGCTGGAGACGCTCGCGACCGACCCGGACCGGCTCGCGGCGATGAGTCGAGCCGCCAGACGACGGTACGAGAGCCACCCCGACTGGACGGAGACGACGGCGCGGGTCAGGCAACTGCTCGCGGCCGTCGCCGACGGTGAGGCTCCGGACGCGCCGCACCCGCCAGACGCGGAGGTGGCGACGTGACGGAGTCGTTCCGGCGGTACCTCCGAGCGAAACGCACCGTCGACGACCGGGCGCTCGACCGGCGGCTCGTCGGACTGCTCCGCGAGCGGCTGGCCGAGCGGGCGTCGGGAACGGAGCGGTTCGAGAGCGCGACCGCGTCCGACCCCCTCCGCGTGCTGGAGGTCGGTGCCGGCGTCGGAACGATGGTCGCTCGGCTCCTCGACTGGGACGTGCTCCCGCCGGGACGGACCCGATATGTCGCCGTCGACCGCGATAGCGACACGCTCGACGGGCTCGGTCCCTTCCTCCGCGGGTGGGCGGCCGACCGGTCCGACGTGTCGGTCGCCGACGTCGGTCCGTCCGCGGACGCGGGGTCGTCTGCGAACGGTGAGGCGCTCGTCGTCGAGTCGCCGACGCGCACCGTCGAAGTCGAGCCCGTCGTCGCCGACGCCGCGGCGTACGCCGAATCGACCGCGGGCGAGTGGGACGCGCTGATCGGCATGGCGCTACTCGACGTGTTCGGGCTCGATCGGCTCGGTCCGCTGCTCGGTGCGCTCGCGCCGGGCGGCACGTACTACTTTCCGATCACCTTCGACGGCGGGACGCGCTTCCGTCCGGCGCGTTCGGACGATCGAGCGATCGAGCGGCTGTACCACCGACACATGGACGAGAAGCCGGGGGGTACCAGCCGCGCCGGCGGCGACGCGCTCGCGCGGCTGCGGGAGGCGGACGACTCGACGCTCCTCGGAGTCGGCGGCTCGGACTGGGTCGTGCGGCCCGGCGATAGCGGGGACGGATACCCCGGCGACGAGGCGTACTTCCTCCGGCACATCCTCGACACCGTCGAGGACGCGGTCGGAGAGGTGCTCGCCGAAGCGGAACGGACGCGGTCTGACGCGGCAGGGAACCTCTCGACGGCCGACCTCGACGCGTGGCTCCGCGAGCGTCGTCAGCAGGTCGACGTGGCCGAACTCGTCTACCTCACGCACCAACTCGATCTGCTCGGCCGCGTCGACGGCAGGACGTGACCGGGGCGCGGACCGATCTAGGCGACGGAGGGGAGAGAGTCAGGTCGCCGCCTTGATGGACGCCAGCAGCCGACACTTCCGGCACACGTCTCGGCTCGTCTTCGAGCCGCAACGCTCGCACTCGGAGAGGTCGGGAGACGCGACGTCGGCGACGCCGTCGTCCGCGTCGCTCTCGTCGTCGCCGGCCGACTCCCCGCTTCCGCGGTACGTCTCGGCCGCGAGCGCCGACAGCTCCTCGTAGCCAGCCATGATCGAGTGGCGCGCACCGGGGTGGTTCTCCTCCAACTCGTGGATCGTCGACTGGATCTCGCCGCGGTACGCCTCCTCGGAGTGGGGACACTCCGCCATGTGCGTCGGGAGGTCACGGACGTGACAGTACAGCGCGATCTCCTTTTCGGGCACGTCGCGCAGGGGCTTTGCGCGCGGGACGAACTCCGCTGTCCCTCCGCGCTCGTCGAACGGCCCGAGCGAGGCGTCGAAGTGTTTCGCCACCTGTCGCACGTCGCCTTCGAGGAAGTTCATCATCGCCGTCTGGGCCTCGTCATCGAGGTTGTGACCGGTGAGCAGTTTGTCGGCGTCGAACTCGGCGGCGTAGGTTTCGAGGAGGTCGCGACGGAACACGCCGCAGTACGCGCAGGCGGCCATGTTCTCCGGATCGCTCTCGACGACGTCGTCCATCCGCACATCGAACTCCTCCTCGTAGGAGACGACCTCGTGACGCAGCGAGAGGTCGGCGGCGAGTTCGACGCAGGCGTCGAGGCTGGCGTCGCGGTACCCCTCGATCCCCTCGTGGATCGTCAGCGCGAGCATCTCGACGCGCGGGTCCCGGCCGAACACGTCGTCCAGAATCCGCGTGAGCGCGACGCTGTCTTTCCCGCCCGAGAGGCCGATCACCCACCGGTCAGGGTCGTCGGGCGTGGCGTCGGGATCGAGCAGCCCGTCCTCGCGGATCCGACGTTTCACGCGCTTTTCGACCGACTGGCGGAGGTGCTCGCCACAGAGATGCGCCCCGGAGTAGGCGGCGTGGTGGATCGCGTCCGCCCCGCACTTGTCACACTCCATCGGTGTCGGCTTGCGGACGCGCGCGGATACCCGTTTCGGGCGGGAACGAGTGCTACGCCGTCGCCCCCGCGACGAACGCCTCCTCGACCGTCTCGACGAACCGCTCCGGGTGTTCCACGTGCGGGAGCAGCTTGGCCCGGTCGAAGACGACGAGGCGAGCGTCCGCGGCGTCGGCGAGTTCGCGGCCGTCCGACAGCGGGCTCACCTCGGCCTCGCGACCCCAGACGATCGTCGGCGGCGTCTCCATCGCGCCGAACGCGGCCGCCAGGTCGAGGTCGCTGTTGAGGTATCCGGAGACGAACGACGCCGGCGCGAACCGGGCGTTCTCGACGTGGCTCGTCCGCCACTCGTAGTCGGTCCACTCCTCGCTCGGGCTCGTCGGGTCGTCGTACCCGTGGTCGGCGTTGAAATACCGGATCGACGGCTTCGAGACGATGAGGTTGAACAGGGCGTCCCCGAGAACCGGCGACCGCAACAGCTCGCGTAGCCACGACTTCGGCGGGCTCGGCCCGGCCACCGTCGTCGGGCAGACGCCGACGAACCCGCGGATCGACACGTCGGCGGTCGGGTCGTCCGCGTCGATCACGGCGGCCGCGTACGCCGCCGACAGCGACGAGGCGACGACGGCGGGGTCCGCGAAATCAGCGAGGAAGTCACGGACGAAATCCTCGTACAGCGCGGCGGAGTAGCGCAGCGGCGGTCGGTCGGATCGCCCGAACCCGGGGAGGTCCGGGGCGACGACGTGGTAGTCGGCGGCGAGGTCGTCGAACACCGCGCGCCACTCGCCCGACGAGCCCGCGGCGTTGACGCCGTGGAGCAGGACCAGATCCGGGTCGTCGGGGTCGCCGGCCTCGGTGTACGCCACGTCCATCCCGCGCCAGCGGAACGTCCCGTCGTCGCCGTCGAGCGGGGACTCCAGTTCGCCCTCGTAGCGGAGGCCGGTGTTGAGCGCGGCGAGCGCACCGGTGCCGAGGAGGAGACCGCCGGCGAGGTTCCTGAGTCTCATGGAAAACTGTTGGTTCGCGGGCGACTTATACCCGGTGGCCGAGCGACGGATCGGGGTTCGCGGGGGCTCACTCGGCCTCGTCCGCGTCGCGTTCCGCGCGCTCCACGCACGCTTCGATCGGGGCGACGATCTCGGCCGCGACGGTGTACGGATCGGTCTCGCGTCGCCTGACCGACTCCGCGAGCGCGTCGACTCCGCCGTGTCGGTCGATCTCCGCACTGGCGAGCGCGCCCACGTCGGCTCGAACCAGCGTCCGGATCTCCTCGGCGTAGCGCAGGCGTTTCGTCTCCTCGATCTCGCCGGACTCGCGAAGGTGCCGCGCGTGGGCGTCGAACGCCGCGATCAGGTCGTCGACACCCTCGCCCGTGCTCGCGACGGTCCGGGTCACGTCGGGCGTCCACCCTCCGTCGTCGCCGTCGGCGTCGTCCCCATCGGCGTCGTCTCCGCCGTTCTCACCCGCCGCGTCCGAACGGCCCGGCGCGTCCGAACGGCCCGGCGCGTCGACCCCGTGGTGGCCCGTGTCCAGCCCGGCGGTCGGGCTCTCGCGCCTGTGAACCATCTCCTCTAGCTCCGCGAGCGTGCGTTCCGCCCCGTCCATGTCGGCTTTGTTGACGACGAAGACGTCACCGATCTCCAAGATGCCCGCCTTGAGCGTCTGGATGTCGTCGCCGGAGCCGGGCTGGACGAGCACGGCGACGGTGTCTGCGGTGCGGACCACGTCGATCTCGTTTTGGCCGGCCCCGACCGTCTCGATTATCACCACGTCCTTGCCGAAGGCGTCGAGCGCCTTCACCGCGTCCGCAGTCGCCATCGAGAGGCCGCCGAGCTGGCCGCGGGCGCTCATCGATCGGAAGAACACGTCCATGTCGCCGACGTTCGACCCCATCCGGATCCGATCGCCGAGCACCGCGCCGCCGGTGTACGGCGAAGAGGGGTCGACCGCCACGACGCCGACCGTGTCGCCGCGGTCGCGGTAGGTGGCCGCGAGCTTGTCCACGAGCGTCGACTTGCCCGCGCCGGGCGAGCCCGTGACCCCGATCACGTCCGCACCGCCGGTGTGTTCGTGGAGTCGCGAGACGATCCCGCGGTGGCCCGGCGAGCGGTTCTCGATGCGCGTGATGACGCGGGCGAGCGCGCGGTGACTCCCGGAGAGGAGTTCGGCGACGAGATCGGCGTCGGCGTCACTGAGCGCGGTGGCTGCGGACCCGTCCATCTACGCTCGCTCCGAGACGTTGCTCCGGATGAACTCGATCGTCTCCTCCATCGGTGTTCCGGGGCCGAACACCTCCGCGACGCCCAGTTCCTTGAGGTCCGCCTCGTCGTCGTCGGGGATGATCCCGCCGACCAACACGAGGGTGTCGTCGAACGCGTCGTACTCTTTGAGCCCATCTATCACCTTCGGGACGAGGGTGTTGTGCGCGCCCGAGAGAATGGATATGCCGAGCACGTCGACGTCCTCCTGAACCGCCGCCTGTACGATGTCTTCCGGCGCGCGATGGAGCCCGGAGTAAACGACTTCGAACCCGGCGTCGCGGAACGCCCGCGCGATCACGTGTGCACCACGGTCGTGGCCGTCGAGCCCGACCTTCGCCACCAGACAGCGGATGGCCCGCTCCTCCTGTTCGACGCTCATGTCCACCACTGCGTCGCGTGCCGGTTTGACTCTAACGGAAGTTCGGGATATAGCGACGTCGGCGCCGTGAGGGGTATCGACGCATTGATCGCGCGAGCGGTCCTCACAACGGGCATGGATCCAGACGACGACGGCGATCGGAGCGGCTACGGCGATCGCGAGGACGACGGCGATAGAGAGAGCGGCAGCGACAGACGCCGAAACGGTGCCCGGATCGGTCGTGTCTCGCTTCGCGTGGCCGACCTCGGCGAGACGACCGCGTTCTACCGCGACGTGGTCGGACTCGCGGTGCTCAATCGCGACGGCGACGAGGCCGTGCTCGGCGTCGACGGAACGCCGTTGCTCGTCCTCCGGTACGACCCCGACAGTCCGGACCGGAGTCCGACCGACGCCGGACTGTTCCACGCCGCGTTCCGCGTCCCGAGCCGGGCCGCGCTCGGCGAGGCGCTGGCGCGGGTGCGAGACCGATGGCGGCTGGACGGCGCCTCGGACCACCTCGTGAGCGAGGCGCTGTACCTCGCGGACCCCGAGGGGAACGGCGTCGAGATCTACCGCGACCGCCCGCGCGAGGAGTGGCCGACCGCGGCGGACGGCTCGGTGGCGATGACGACGGACCCGCTCGACCTCGACGCGGTCGCCGCGGCGGCGGGGAATGGGGCTGCCGGCGTCGCCGACCGCGTTCCGCCGGGGACCGACGTGGGGCACGTCCACCTCGAAGTCACCGCGCTCTCCGCCTTCGAGTCCGTGTACGTCGACGGGATCGGCTTCGAGGTCCGACAGTCGGACCCGGACGTGCGGTTCGTCGCGGCCGACGGGTACCACCACCACGTGGGCGCGAACACGTGGCGCGGGCGGACGGCCCCCGCGTCGGGCCGCGGGCTCGACTGGTTCGAGGTGGTCGTCCCCGACGCGACCGCGCTCGCCGCGGTTCGAGATCGACTCGACGCGGTCGCGGCCAACGGCGAGGTCGAGTTCGCCGTCGACGACCGGAACGACGGGATCGCGATCACCGACGCCGACGGCATCGAGGTTCGCGTTCGGACGCCGTAGCCGATCTCCGCGAGACGGTTCAGGTTGGAGCGGTTCAGGGGGTGGCGCGCGGAACAGTCACCCGACGATCGTCCGGAGCGTCGACTCAGTCAGGAACGTGGTGATCCCGAGCGCCTCGGTCGTCATCCAGACGATAAAGAGGAGGTACATCGCGAGGAGGGCGTACCCCTCCTCGATTGTGATCTCGAAGTCCGTCGCGGCGAGTACCACAACGACGAGGGTGGTGTAAAACAGGAACAGCATCAGCGGCACGGACGTGAGGAAGCCGATCGAGACGCCGCCGGCGAGGATGACCCCGATCGGCAGCGCCGCGACGAGGTTGAACGTGTTCGTCCCGAAGACGTTCGCGATCGCCGCCCGCTTGTCGCCGGCCTTGCCCATCTTCACGCCGACGAGCAGGTCGGGAAACGAACTCAGAATCGACAGCACCGTCACGGAGATGAGGAACGTCGGCGCGTCGAGCGCGTCCGATATCTGCACCGTCATGCTGACCATCGACTCGACGCCGACGAGCACGACGACCAGCCCGGCCGCGAACAGTCCGACCTGCTTCGGGACGTTCGTCGATTCGGTCCGTTTCAGGTCCGACGCGCCGCTTTTCCCCCCGACGAGTAAGATGACGTACACGCCGTACAACACCAGCAGGCCGACGCCCATCTGCGGGGTGATCCGCGCCAGGTCCCGCCCGTCGGTCCCGAGGACGCCGAGCGCGATCACGCCGAAGAGGGCGAGGACGGCGACCATGTAGAAGATGGCGTCGCGGTAGACGATCCCCTGCGTCGTCGTCGTGTCGCCGCTCGTGACCGCGACGGCGGCCGGGATGACGAGAATGTTGAACACCGCCGTCCCGATGAGCGCCCCGGCGCCGACGCCGAAGTCGCCGAGGACGAGCACCGAGATAATGATGATCGCGAGTTCGGGGAACGACGTCGCGGCCGCGACGATGAGTCCCCCTTGGACGGCCTGCGAGACGCCGAAGTGATCGCTGATCTTCGAGGTCGTCGACTCGACGACGTTCGCTCCCTTCCACGTTAGCAGGAACCCGATCACGCCCAGCGCGATCCAGACGGCGAGCGACTGGTCTCCGATGAGTTCCTGCAGTACAGTCACGTCTCGCCACTGGGCCCGGAGTCGATTAGGGCTTCCGGAGGTGTCGAGGCGAAGGACGGTCCGCTCGACCGTCCCGTCGGGTCGTCAGGGAGAGACAGAAGAGACGCTTCGTCGGCGCGGGCGTCCGACTCATCGCGTCGTCAAGCCGCCCTTGGTAGCTCTCGCGGGGCGTCTATCCGAACTTGCCGGTGATGTAGTCCTCGACGCGCTGTTCCTCGGGGTCCTCGAATATCTTCGTCGTGTCGTCGTACTCGACGAGCCGACCGCCGGTGAGGAACACCGCGGTCCTATCGGATATCCGGGCCGCCTGCTGCATGTTGTGGGTGACGATGATCACGGTGTACTCCTCTGCCAAGTCGTCGATGAGGTCCTCGATCTTCGAGGCCGCGACGGGGTCGAGCGCCGAGGTCGGCTCGTCCATCAGGATGACCTCCGGATCCGGCGCGAGCGCGCGAGCGATACAGAGCCGCTGTTGCTGGCCGCCGGACAGTTCGAGTCCGGAGGAGTCGAGTTGGTCTTTCACCTCGTCCCACAGCGCGGCCCCCTTCAGCGATTCCTCGACGCGCTCGTCGACGTCGCCGTCGTATCCCTGGATCTTCAGGCCGTACGCGACGTTGTCGCGGATCGACTTCGGGAACGGGTTCGGCTTCTGGAACACCATCCCGATCTTGCGGCGTAAGGCGACCGGGTCCACGTTGGGACCGTATACGTTCTTCCCGCCGAACTCCACGTCGCCCTCGACGCGGCAGATCTCGATCATGTCGTTCATCCGGTTGATACACCGGAGGAACGTCGACTTGCCGCAGCCGGAGGGACCGATCAGCGCGGTCACACGCTTTTCGGGAATCTCTATCGTCACGTCGTCGATGGCCTGTTCGTCGCCGTAGAAGACGTTCAGGTCTCGGGCCGCCACCGCGGTTCCGGCGGCGGGCGCCGCGCGGTCGTCGTTCGAGTCCGCCTGTACCTCCGTCGTGATCAGTGAGTCGTCTGTTGTCGTGTTACTCATGTTAGCTCCCCCGTTCCGCGCGGTTCCGCAGTAGAATGGCCGTCCCGTTCATGCCGACGAGGATGATAAGCAGCGTGATAACGCCTGCGGCGACCACGCCGTACCGGAAGTCGGCCTGCGGGAAGCCGGCCCACGTGTAGATCTGCATCGGCATGGCGCCGAACCGACTGAACAGGCTGTCCGGCGCTCTGAACACCGTCGTCGCGGCGCCGATCATGATCAGCGGCGCCGTCTCGCCGATGGCGCGGCCGAGCGCGAGGATCGTCCCGGTGAGGACGCCCGGCATCGCCTCGGGAAGCACGACGTTCTTCGTCGTCTGCCAGCGCGTCGCGCCCATGGCGTCGGAGCCCCGCCGGAGGTCGTCCGGTACCGACCGGATCGCCTCCTGCGCGGAGATGATCGTGATCGGCAAGATTAGAAGCGACAGCGTCAGCGCCGCGGTCACCGCCGTCCCGATCCCGAGCCCGAGGAGGTTCGCGAACAGCCCCAAGCCGAGGAGGCCGTAGACGACCGACGGGACCGCCGCGAGGTTCGCGACGTTTACCTGAAGGATCCGAGTCAGCGTGCCGAGAGGACCGGTCTCCGGCGTGTACTCCTCCAAGAAGACCGACGTGCCGACGCCGAGCGCGAACGACAGCACCGCGACCATCGCGATGATGATCACGGACCCGACGATGGCCGGGTAGAGTCCGGCTTCCGACGGGGTTCGAGAGGGCGCTTCGGTGAGGAACGACGCGTCGAGCCACGGATCGGGTGCCGGGACGCCCCACGCCTCGACGATCAGCGCCCCGACTATCACGCCCGCGGCGATGAGGAACGGGAGCGCGAGTCCGACGACGCCCTCGCCGACGTCGACCACGCGGGAGACGTACGCTGCGGTCGGCACGCCGGTCAAAACGAGCACGAGGAGGACGGTGGGAGCCGGCAGCCCGGCTCCCGCAGCCAGGAATCCCCCCGCGGTCGCGACGGCGAGCGGAAGTCCCCCGACGAGGGCTCCGGCAGTTCGCCCGCTGCGGTCGGCGACGAGAAGCGCCCCGGCGGCCGAGACCGGGACTGCGATCGTCCAGAGGTAGATGATGAGGTCCGACGGGTACGTCGTGACCACGTTGCGGAGAAACACCGCGGCGACCAGTCCGACAAGGCCGGCCGGGGCCGCCGCCGTCTGCGCCCGGGACGACGCCCGACGCCGTCCGAACACGTACAGCCCCGCGGCGGGGAGGACACCGATCGTGTACGCGAGGAACCACAGCAGCGGATCGAACACCAGGAACAGCGTGCCGACCGCGAGGCCGATGGCGACCCCGCCGACGAGCCGCCCGAGGAGCCCGAAGCCGACCGCGCCGACGCGACCGGCGCTCCCGACGTACGCGAGGTACGCCGTGACGGGAGCGGCGACGACGAAGAGGTACGCGAGCTGCCAGTTGAGACGCGGTATCGGCGCGACGAACGTTTCGATCGCGGTGAACAGTGCGGCGACGGCGACGAGCCCGCCGCCGAGCGCGCCGAGCGCTCGCCGGGTGACCTCGGGGTCGCTCGCGCTGTACAGGCAGAACGCGAGGAACGGGACGACAAGCGTGAGGAAGTAGGTCAACAGCCACTCGGGGCTGGCGTTCGCCAGGTCGAAGGCGTCGATCGCGACGTACACTAGCAGCACGCCGAGCGCGACGAGGCCGAACACGCTCGCACCGAACGAGAGGTACTCAAAGATGATCCCACGGACTCGGCTGACCTCGCCGAAGCCGTCCGCGTTGGCGTTGTCGGTCGCCATCAGTACTCCTCCCGGTAGCGTTCCGCGATAATGTCACTAATCACGTTCATAACGAGCGTCACCGCGAACAGCGCGAGGCCGAGCGCGAACATCGAGTTGTACGGGAGCGTCCCGCCGGTGAGGTCGCCGCCGGTGATCTGCACCATCGCGACGGTGATCGTCATGCCCGACTCGAAGAGGACGTCGGCGGGGTTGACGAACGGGATGCCGAGGATCGCCTGCTGGACCTCCGGCATCCGCGCCTGCGCGCCCATCGCGACGACGACGATCATCGTCTCGCCGATAGCGCGGGAGACGGCGAGGATGTACGAGGAGGCGATCCCGGAGATCGACGCCGGGACGACGATCCCGGTCGACACCTCGAACTTGGTTGCGCCGAGCCCGTAGCCGGCCTGCCGGAGCTCGTCCGGCACCGCGCTCATCGCGTCCTCGGAGATCGACGACACCATCGGTATCGTCATGATTCCGACCATGATCGACGCCGACAGCGCGTTGAACGTGCTCATCTCCGGGAACAGGGTCGCCTTCAGCGCCGGGGTGATGTACACGAGCGCGAAGTACCCGTACACGACCGTCGGGATGCCGGCGAGGATCTCCAAGAGCGGTTTCAGGATCGACCGGGCATTCGGCGTCGCGTACTCGCTGAGATAGATGGCGGTGAGCGTCCCTATCGGGATCGAGATGAGCGCCGCCGTGATCGTCACGGTGAGCGTACCGATCAACAGCGGGATGATACCGAACGCTTGCCCGCCGCCGGCCGGGTTCGGGCTCCAGTTGGTGCCAGTGAGGAACTCGGTTATCGGGATCGAGCGGAAGAACACCACCGCGTCCGACAGGAGCGTGACGAAGATCGCGGCCGTCGTGAGCAGGGTGATCGCCGCGCACGCCGCGAACAGGCCGCCGTATGTTCCCTCCTTCAGTCGTGTGAGCCCGCCCCGCCGGGACAGGTCGGGACTCTCTGTGCTGTCAGTCACGAACGGTGAGGTATCGAACGCTGTCGTAAATCAATACACCGGTTCATTCCGGAGGATCTACCCTTGGGCCTGCTCGATCGCATCTTCGAGCTTCTGCATCTGCTCTTCTTGCGTCTCCTCGGTGGCGGGCACGTAGCCGACGTCGCCGGCGACGAGGTCCTCGTTTGTCGTCTGCTCGACGAAGTACCGGGCAAACTCCGCGATGTGTTCCTCGCCCAGCGACTCGATCGACGGGTACGTGAACAGCGGCCGAGACAGCGGGGTGTACTCGCCCGAAGACGCCGTTTCGAGGCTCGGTTCGACCGGGCCGTCGCCGGAGTCGATCCCAAGCGCCTTCAGCTGGTCGGGGTTCTGGAAGTAGTACGCGAAGCCGAAGTAGCCGATCGCGTACTCGCTGCCGGCAACGCCCTGCGCGATGGTGTTGTCCTGCTCGGTCGCCTGGTAATCGCTGGTGTGGCCGTCCTCGCCGAGGATCGCCTCGATGAAGTAGTCGTACGTGCCGGAGGTGTCGGCGGCGCCGAACCGGTCGATCTCTTCGTTCGGGAACTCGTCGCGGACCTCGTCCCACGTCTGGGCGGGGTCGGACTGCCATATCTGCGCGAGTTCCTCGGTCGTGAGCGAGTCGATCCAGTCGGCCTCGGGGTTGACGACGACGGTGAGCGCGTCGGTCGCCGCGATGAGTTCGATGTACTCGACGCCGTTGTCCGCGCACAGCTCCTCCTCTTCCGGCTGGATCGGGCGGCTCGCGTTGTTGAAGTCGGTGTCGCCCGTACAGAAGAAGTTCGAGAACCCGCCGCCGGACCCCGTCGAGCTGATGTCGGGGTCGACGCCCGGGTGCTGCTCGGCGAAGTCCTCCATGACCGCGCTCATCAGCGGGAACACCGTACTCGAACCAGCGATGTTGATCGAGCCTGACAGGGAACCGTCCCCGCCGTCGGAGTCGTCCCCGCCGTCGGAGCTCTGGGTACAGCCCGCGAGCCCGAGCGCCCCGGCACCTGCGATCGCCGCGAGCGATTTCCGCCGCGTGATTCCCGTTGTGTCCGCGTCGTGGCTTGAAGCCATCACCTGAGGATGGACGAGTTTCGGTTAAGTAGTATGCTATGAGGGTTACTGGGAGATTCGTACGGCCCGGTACAGCAATGTTCCGATATATACAATATATAGAACTATATATCAACTCGAACCGCGGTTGGCAGGGACGGGCGGCGGCGCCGTCGGGCGCCGCGGCGTCGGCGGCGACTGCGAACCGAGACGTGGTTTTAAGTCCCCATACCGGGAGAAGCCGGACGAATGACCCCTCCCACGACCGACGGGCCGCCGCCGCCGACGACTTCCCGGGAGGAGGCGTGGGTGGCCCACGCCGCGCTGGTTGACGCCGCGACTGCCACCGCCGCCGACGACGACAGGCCGTACCACCGTCCGATCGAGTCGATAGAACGGGGCGCGGCGCTCGACGACGAGGACGTCGCCCTGCTTCGCGACGCGCTCGTCGACTACCTCGGCGACGCCCCGGTCCGCGACCGCGCCCCCGGACGCGCGCTGTTGCGGCGCACCGACGACGCGACGGACGCGCGGTCGCGGCGCGTGTAGCGTCGACGGCCGGACAAGAGCGGGTCCCGACCGCTACGAACCCGCCTCCACCGCCTCGATCAGCAGCTCCGCGACGTCGACGATCTCAACGTCATCCTCGAAACCGCCGGTCTTCCGGCCGTCCTCGAACATCGTCGTACACATCGGACAGGCGACGACGAACGTCTCGATCGCGTTGCCGGCGTCGGTGTCCTCGACCGCCTCGCGGAGCCGCTCCTCGCTCGGCTTCACGTCCTCGTCGTGTTCGGTCCACAGCCCGCCCCCGCCGCCGCCACAGCAGAACGAGTCCGCGCGCGAGCGCGGCATCTCGTGGAGGTCGGCGCCGGTCGCCCGGATCAGCTCGCGGGGAGCCTCGTACTCGTCGTTGTACCGCCCGAGGTGACAGGGGTCGTGGTAGGTGACGGTGTACTCCAGCTCGTCGCCGGAGAGACCGAGCCGCCCCGCCTCGACCAGCTTCTCGACCACCTGCGTCCAGTGGAACACGTCGATTTCTCTCTCCGGATTCCACGGTGCCTCGCGGTCGAACGGCATCATCGGGTCGTCGGCGAACTCGGCGAAGTCGACCTCGGGATACTCGTTTTTCATCGTGTTGTACGAGTGCGGGTCCGTACAGACGATCGAGTCGAACTCGCAGTCGGCGAACGTCTCGACGTGATGGCCCGCGAGTTCGAGGTAGAGGAACTCCTCGCCGATCCGGCGGACGTCGTTGCCGTCGGTCTTCTCGTCGTCGAAGAGGATGCCGAACGAGACGTCGGCCTCGTCGAAGAGTCGGGCGAGCGCGCGGGCAACCCGCTCGTTCCGGTCGTCGAAGCTCGGGTAGTCGCCGACGTACCAGAGGTACTCCACCGCCTCCTCGCGGGCGTCGGGCACCGCGACGTCGTCGAGGTCGTCGGTCCAGTCGCCGCGCTCGGCCTGCGGCTCGCCGAAGGTGTTGCCCGTCCGCATCACGTCTCGAAAGACGCTCTGAACGTTCGGATCGACGGAGCCCTCGTCGACGAGCTGTCGGTTCATCCGGGTGAAGGAGGTGAGGTGTTCGATGTCCACCGGACAGGCGTCCATGCACGCCAGACACGACATGCACGACTCCATCGACTCGGCGGCGATCACGCCGCCCTCGTCGGCGACGATGGGGACGGTGCCGCCGTCAGTCGCCGTCCGATCTCCGCGTCCGGCCACCGGATCGTCGGTCACCGACTCGCGGTACGCCTTCAGATCCAAGATCACGTCGCGGGGGTCGAGCGGCCGACCCACCGTGTCGGCGGGGCAGGCGTCGGTACACCGTCCGCACTTGGTGCAGGCGTCGCCGTCGAGCAGTTCCTTCCACGTGAAATCGCCGACCGACTCGGCGTTGGTGTGTTCGAGGTCGGCGGGGACGTTCGGGAGGCGCGCGCCGGCCTTCTCGTCGCGTGCGACGACGTTCGCGAACGAGGAGATCATGTGGAAGGGCTTCGCGTAGGGGATCCACGCGACGAACGCGAACGCCAGCAGCGAGTGGCTCCACCAAGCGACGCCGTAGAGCGCCTCCGCGCCGGCGGGCGTCAGCCCCGCCGACTCGAAGAGGGTCGCGAGTGCCATTCCGACGAAGCTCACCGTCTCGTCGGCTCGCAGCGGCTGTCCCGCGATGCCGAGCGCTTCGAGGACGAACCCGCCGACGCCGAGAAGGAGCAGGACCCAGACGAACGCGTCGTCCTCCATCGAGGTGTGTTTGCCCCACAGCCGCCCGTCGCGCTCGCGGTACCGACGGGCCATCGCCATGGCGACGCCGACGACGAACAGCAGGCCGAACGCGTCGACCGCGAACTGGTAGACTAAATAGAACTCACCGACCCAGAACGACTCGCCTGCGAGCGGTCGGTACACGTCGATGTCGAAGCCGAGGACCGTCGTCGCCACCAACAGGACGAGGAATCCCCACAGCACGAACGCGTGCATCACGCCGGCGTACGGGTCCCGATCGAACTGGTTCTCGTTCGAGAGCACCGCCGTCGTCGCCGCGAGCGTTCGCGACGGGAGGGCAGACAGGCGGTTTCGCGGGTCCGCGCTCCCGCGCGCGTACGCCGCGAACCGGGCGTAGACGCCGTACGAGAAGACGAGAACCGCGACCGCGGCGAGCCAGTAGAACGCCGCCTTCCCCACGGGACCGATCGTCCAGAAGGTCTCGCGGGTGGCCGCCTGCAGCGGTATCATGATCGATCACCCGGATCGAGCGGGGTTAAAGCTTGTCGCGTCGCCGGGGCGCAACGCGATCGGCGGGCGGCGGCGAGTCCGCTCCGGTGTCACACGACCCGCCAGATCGTCGCCGCCAGCAGAACCGCGCTCGCGGCCAGCACCGGACCGTCGATCCGGCCGAACGCGAGCCGCGGGAGCGTCGGGTTCCACGCGAAACACCGCGCGGTCAGCGCGGTTCCCAGCCGGTCGGCCCGCCCGAATGCCCGCCCGATACCGGCCGTCGCGACGATCCGCATCCGGTCGGTCACCGCGCGCTCGGCCCCAACCCGCGCGCGGACCGCCTCGCGCGCCGCCATTAGGTCCCGCCGGAGCAGCGGCAGAAAGCGGAACACGAGCGCGACGCCGGCACCGAGGAATTGGCCGAGACGGCCGGGCACCGCGCGCTGGACCGCCGCGCGCGACTCCCGGACCGGTGTCGATCGGACGTAGCCGGCGGCGACGACGAGGATCAGGAGCACCCGGTAGCTCGCGAGCGCCGTGTCGGCCGCGCGCTCCGGTCGGACCCACGGCGACCCGATCGTCACGCCGGCGACGACGGGGGCGACCGCGAGCACCGGGAACGCCGCGCGGTAGCTCCAGAGGTCGCGGAGGCCGCCGCCGGCCAGCCACAGCGACCCCCCGCCGAGAAGCGTGAGGACCGCGAGCCCGCGCGGCGTGGTGTACGCGTACGCGGCCGCCGCGAAACAGACCTGAAAGCACAGCTTCGTGCGCGGGTCGAGCCGGTGGAACGCGGTGTCGTCGGGAGCGTACGCGAGGGTCATGGCCCGCCGGTCTCGTCGCGGCCGCGGTCGACCTCTCCGCGCGCGCCTCCCGGCTGCGGCACCCGAACCCCGAGGCCGGGAAGGTCAGCGAGCGCCTCGTCGGGCGGACCGTCGACTGTGACCCGCCCGTCGGCGAGTCCGATCACGCGGTCGGCGAGGCCGAGCACGTCGCGGAGATCGTGGGTGACGACGATCACGCTCGTCCCCCCCGCGTCGAGCGCCCGGAGCCGGTCGAGGACCGACCGACGAGCCGGTTCGTCGAGCCCGGTGAACGGCTCGTCTAAGACGAGGTGATCGGGTTCCATCGCGAGCGCGCCCGCGATGGCGACGCGCTCGCGCTCGCCCCCCGAGAGCGCGTCGATCCGGTCGGACTCGCGACCGGTCATGTTCACGGCCGCGAGCGCGTCCGTGACCCGACAGTCGATCTCGTCGTGCGCCCGACCGAGGTTCTCCGGCCCGAACGCCACGTCCGCCCCGACCGTCGACGCGACCAGCTGGTCGCGGGGTTCCTGAAACACCATCCCGACAGCGGTCCGAGCCGCGACGAGGTCCGCGTCGACCGGGGTCCCGTTGACCGCGACCGTCCCTGCGTCCGGCTCGACGAGCCCGTTGAACGTCCGGACGAGCGTCGTCTTGCCGGAGCCGTTCGCGCCCGCGACGACGAGGGACTCGCCGTCGGCTATCCGCAGGGAGACGTCGTCGACGGCGACGACGCCGGAGCGGTCACCGACGGCGTCGTCTCGCCCTCGACCCCCGCCGTACCGGCAGGTGACGGCGTCGACGTCGATCACGCGGCCGCGACCGCGTCGGACCTGACGATCCCGATCGCGGCGGCGATCTTGAGCGCCTCCGCGGGGAGGAACGCGGCCGCGCCGACCGTCACCGCCTCGATCGGGGCCAGAGAGAGCACGAGCGCGAGCCCCGCGACGCCGAGCGCGTAGATGACGGCGGTGCCGGCGACCATCGCGCCGACGAGGGTGGGGAGGCCGACCGCGTCGAGGTCGCGGAGTTCGACGCCGCGGTGGACGACCGCGCCCACGACCGCCGCGGCGAGCGGGTACGACCAGAGGTAGCCCGCGGATTGTCCGACCAGCTGACCGACGCCGGCGGAGCCGCCTTGGAACACGGGCGCGCCGAGCGCCCCGGCCGCGAGGTAGAAGACGAGCGACGCCGCACCCCACACCGGACCGAGGTATATCCCGGCGAGGAACACGCCGAGCACCTGCAGGGTCACCGAAACCGGCGAGACGGGATTCGGGAACGTGACGTACGCGAACGCGCCGACGAGCGCGGCGAACAGCGCCGCCCGCGCGAGGTTCGTCGCGGCCTCGTCGCCGACGAGGTCGACGGACTCCGTGCTGGTTGCCATGGCCGTGACACGCTCGTAAACCAACTTGAATATACTGGTTGACGGGCGGTACAGGAGGCGCGAGTCCCACCCCGGACCGACGCGCGTGGACGCGAGGCTTATCTGCCGCGAGCGCGTTGTCTCTCGCCCATGGACGAGAAGACCGCTGACCTCCGCGACATCTTCGTCGAGACGACGGGCGGGGAGACCGTCACCGAGCGGCAGACGGCCGCGCGCGGGACGCTCACCGACCGCGACGCGGCGGCGGTCGACGAGCGCGTCCGCGAACTGGTCGCGGCGATGCGCGATCGGTACGGCTTCTCGACCGACCTCGACGACGCGACCTACGCGCGGATCGCGCGCGCTCGCTTCGAGGAGTCGGACGACGCGGCGATCGCGACTCGACTCGAACGAGGTGAGGAGACGGGAGACGCCGACGGCGGAGACGACCGGATCGATCCCGAGACCTCTCGAGACGCCCGTCTCGACCTCCACCTCGTCTGCGAACGCGACCGCGAGGTCGACGGGGACGCGTTCGCGTACGAGGAGCTGAAGCGGCTCACTGCGGCGGGGACTTCCATCGCCGAGTGCGCGGACGCGCTCGACGCCGACCCCGACGCCGTCGCGAAGTACGCCCGCGTCGCGCGCGTCGATCTGACCTCCACGCGCGCGAACGACCGGTTCCGCGACGAGTTCCGCGACCTCCTCACCGACGCCGAGATCGAGGGGTCACACGCCGCCGACGCCCGCGAGGACGGGCTCGAAGAGGCGACGGAGGACATCGAGACGGACGTGTCGCTGTGACGCCCGTCGCGTGAAAGGCGACGGGTCGGCGACCGCCTAGAAGGGCCCCTTACCGCCGCCCATCATGTCGCCGAGGCCGCCGCCCTCGCCGCCCATCTTCTTCATCATGCGCTGCATGTCGCCCTCGCCCATCCCCTGGAACTGACCGATCGTCTCCTCCATCATCGAGTGCTGTTCGAGCAGCTGTTGGACCGTTTCCTCGTCGGTGCCGGAGCCGCGAGCGATCCGCTCGACGCGCGACTGGCCGACGACGCGGGGGTTCTCCAGCTCCGTTTCCGTCATCGAGTCCATGATGCGCTCGAACCGCCGCATCCGGTCTTGGGTCACGTCCATCGCGTCGTCGGGAAGCTGGTCCATCATCCCGCCGCCCATGCCGGGGATCATGTCCATCACCTGATCGAGCGGCCCCATCCGGTTCATCGCGTCCATCTGCTTTTTCATGTCCTTCAGGGTGAACTCGCCCTGGAGCATGTCCTCGGGGTCCCAGTCGTCGTCCTCCTCCGTGGCCTCCTGCATCGCGCGCTCGACGCGCTCGGAGAGCTGCTTGAGATCCCCCATGCCGAGCAGCCGCGAGATGAACCCGGAGGGCTCGAACCGCTCGATGTCTTGGACCGTCTCGCCGGTCCCGAGGAAGGCGATGGAGGAGTCGGTCTCGTTGACAGCGGTGAGCGCGCCGCCGCCCTTGGCCGTCCCGTCGAGTTTGGTGATCATCACGCCCTCGATACCGATCGACTCCTCGAACTGGCGGGCCTGTTCTTTGGCACCCTGTCCGATCGCGGCGTCCAACACGAGCAGAGAGCGGTCGGGGTCGACGACGCTGTCGATCTCCTCGATCTCCTCGATGAGGTCGTCTTCGAGCGCGTGCCGCCCGGCCGTGTCCACGATGTGCACGTCGGCGTCTTCGGTCTCCGCGAGTCCCGTCCGCGCGATTTCGACGGGATCGTCCGCGTCGGGGTCGCCGTAGAAGTCGACCTCGGCGCGCTCGCACATCTGTTTGGCCTGGTCGTACGCGCCCGGCCGGAAGGTGTCGGTCTGGATGACCGCGGGGCGAAGCCCCTTCTTCGAGAACCACCACGCCATCTTGGCGGCGGACGTGGTCTTCCCGGAACCCTGCAGGCCAGCGAGTAAGATGGTCTGGTTTTCGAGGGGGAGATCGGTGGAGTCGCCCACCAGCTCGACCATCTCCTCGTAGACGATCTTGAGGACGTGGTCCTTCGCGGTGGTGCCGCCCGGCGGCTCCTCGTCGAGCGCGCGAGCCTTGATCGAGTCGGACAGCTCCATCACGAGGGAGACGTCGACGTCGGCCGAGAGGAGCGACCGCTGGATCTCCTTGACGATCTCCTCGACGTCGCTCTCTTCGAGCCGGCGTTTCCCCTGGAGCTTGTCGAGGCTGCCCCGCAGGGAGCTTCCGAGGTCGTCGAGTACCATTTGCCGGAGCTAGGCGGGCGACGCGGTAAAGCTTTGTTCGTCGGCGTTCGTCGACGCCCGGGACCGGTTCCGACCGATCTCGATGGCGCTCCCTTCGACGACCGCGGACGTTCCGATCTGGGGAACGGTCAAAGTGAATGTGTGATGAACGACTTCATCCACATTCGTCCGGTTGTGAGCACAGATCTGCAAAGAAAGAACTCGATCACAAATAAGTTTATAATGTGTGGCTGAGGAATGTCCAGATACATCCATGACAGATAGACAGGCCGAAACCGGCGGGTCAGCGGATATCTCCCGGCGGACGATTCTCGCATCCGGTGGCACGCTCGCAACGGCAACGCTCCTCGCCGGCTGTCTCAGTGGCGACGGAGGCGACGGAAGCGACGGCGGCGATGGGGGATCGGGCGACTCGACTACGGAGGTCGCGATCATCTCGAGTCCCGCCGGGTTCGACGACAACGCGTTCAACGACAACGCGGTTCAGGGGCTCGAGGAGGCGTCCGAGGAGTTCGACCTCGAGTACACGACCGTCGAGGAGACCGAGGAGGCCCAGTACGAGTCGGTACAGGCCGACGTGGCCGAGAGCGGCTACGACCTCATCATCTGCGTCGGTGACAACCACACCGACCCGCTGACGACGAACGCCGAGGAGTATCCGGATCAGAACTGGATGCTCATCAACAACGTCGTCGAGGGGGCCGACAACGTCTCCGGGTGGATCGAGATGAACAACGAGATGTCGTTCCTCGCGGGCGTCGCCGCGGGCGTGATGACTCAGCAGGAGTTCGAGTACGAGGGTAGCTCGACCGACCCCGACGGGTCGACGGTCGGCTTCGTCGGCGGCGAGGACATCCCGCTGATCAACGCGTTCGAGCAGTCGTACATTGAGGGCGTCGAGTGGGTCGACGACAGCATCGAGGTCCTCACCGGCTACGGCGGGAGCTTCTCCGACACGGGCGCGACTAACGACGTGGCCGCGTCCCAGATCGACGACGGGGCCGACATCGTCTGGCACGCCGCGTCCGCGGCGGGCGGCGGCGTCTTCTCGGCGGCCCAGGAGGCGGGCCGCTTCGCGCTTGGCGTCGACGTGGACCAGTCGGTGACCGAAGAGCAGTACCAAGACGTCATCCTCGGATCGGCGATCAAGGCGCTCAACGAGGCGACCTACACCGTCTCCGAGGCGGTCGTCAACGGCAACTTCTCCGAGTACGTCGGCGAGCAGAACCTCTCCGTCGAGCAGGGGAGTATCGACTTCGTCGTGGGACAGGCGTTCGAGGGTGAACTGCCCGACGTGCTGACCCAGAACATCCAAGACGCGAAGGAGGGCTTCGAGAACGACGAGATTGAGCTGACCTGCGGCCCGACCAGCTGCTGAACGGCTCCCCGCAGTTCCGTCCCAATTTATCATCCATCATGAGAACACGATGACGCGTAACGCACCTGCGGTCCGCCTCGACGGCATCACGAAGCGGTTCGGCGACGTGGTCGCCAACGACGACGTCGACTTCACGCTTGAGAGCGGGTCGATCCACGCCCTCCTCGGCGAGAACGGGTCTGGAAAGACCACGCTGATGAGCGTCCTATACGGGCTCTACGACCAGAACAGCGGAACGATTCACGTCGACGGCGAGGAGCGGACGTTCGACTCGCCGCGCGACGCCATGGACGCCGGGATCGGGATGATTCACCAGCACTTCCAGCTCGTGAAGCCGATGACGGTCCTCCAGAACATCGTGCTCGGCCACGAGCCGACGGCCGGCGGAACGGTCGACGAAGCGAGCGCCAGAGCCGACATCGCGGACATCTGCGAGCGGTACGGATTCGACATCGACCGGCATCTCGACACGCCGATCGAGGATCTCGACCTCGGGGCCCAACAGCGGGTCGAGATCGTCAAGAGCCTCTACCGCGGCGCGGAGATCCTCGTGCTCGACGAGCCGACCGCGGTGCTCACTCCCCAGGAGGTCGACGGACTGATGGAGGTCATGAACGACCTCCGGGCCGACGGCCGGTCACTGATATTCATCTCGCACAAGCTCGACGAGGCGCTCGCGATCGCCGACGACATCACGGTGCTCCGCGACGGAGCGGCCGTCGGGACCGTCCCCGCCGACGAGACGACAGAGCAGGACCTCGCGCGCATGATGGTCGGCCGAGAGGTCCTCTTCGACCGGCTGGACCGAGAGCCGGGCACCGGCGATCCCGTCCTCGAAGTCGAGGCGCTTCGGATGCGCGGGGACCGCGGCCGCGAGCAGGTCGACGGCGTCGACCTCACCGTCCGCGAGGGAGAGATCCTCGGGATCGCGGGCGTCCAGGGGAACGGACAGAGCGAACTGATCGAGGGGATCACGGGGCTCCGGACGCCGTCAGACGGGATCGTGCGGCTCGACGGCACGGACATCACCGACCGGAGCCGCCGCGACCGGATCGAAGACGGGATCGCGTACATTCCCGAGGACCGGCAGACGGAGGGGCTCGTCCAGGAGTACACGCTCCAGCGGAACGCTCTCCTCGGGAACCAGACGATCGAGCCGTACGCGAAGGGCGGCTTCATCGACTGGGAGGCGGTCGACGACCACGCCGCGGACGTGATAGAGGAGTACGACGTTCAGCCGCCGAACCCGGAAGCCGACGCGGAGTCGCTCTCCGGCGGAAACCAACAGAAGTTCATCGTCGGTCGGGAGATCGGTCACGATCCGGACGTGCTCGTCGCCTCGCACCCGACGCGCGGCGTCGACATCGGATCGATCGAATTCATTCACAGTCGGCTGATGGAACTCCGCGACGAGGGGGTCGGGATACTGATGGTCTCCTCGAAGCTCGAAGAGATCCAGAAGCTCTCCGATCGCATCGCGGTGATGTACGAGGGCGAGTTCATCGACACTGTCGATCCCGAGTCGGTCACCGAGTCCGACCTGGGCCTCCTGATGGCCGGACAGACGCTGGCGGAGGAGTCAGACGGAGCGGGCGACGCCGACGGAGGTGTCACGTCGTGAGCGAGTCTGGGAGCGACGCGACCGGAGCGCTCGACGCGGTCGCCGCCCGTCTGCTCGATGCGTCGGTCCTCGAACGGCTCGGGGTCGCGGCCGCGTCGACGGCGCTGGCTCTCGTCATCGGCCTCGTGATCGCCGCGCTCGCCGGCTACGACCCGATCCGGTTCGCCGGTCAGCTGGTGGTCGGTGCCTTCGGAAACGAGCGGGCGATCGCTCGCACCCTCCGGGGGACGACGCTTTTCGTCTTGACCGGCGTCGCCGTCGCGGTCGCGTTCCGCGCTGGAGTCTTCAACATCGGCGTTCAGGGACAGTTCGTCGTCGGCGGTTTCTCGACAGCCGTCGCAATCATCTGGCTTGGCGGGTTCGTGCCCGAGGGCACGGTCGGCGGAATCGTCCTGATCGTGTTCGGAACGCTCGCCGGCGTCGTCGCCGGGGGACTGTACGGCGCGCTCCCCGGCATGATGAAGGCGTACGGCGACGCCAACGAGATCATCACGACGATCATGTTGAACTTCATCGCCACCGGCTTCGTCGGCTACCTCGTGGCCGGGCCGTTCGGCGATCCCGAGGCCACTGCCACTCGGACAAGGCGACTCCCGGAGAGCGTGGAGCTACCGCGGTTCGTCTTCGGCGACCCGAACCTGTCTATCGTCGGGATCCTCCTCATGCTCGGAGTGATCGCCGTCGTCACCGTGATCATGACGCGAACGCAGTTCGGGTACGACATGGTCACGAGCGGCTACCAGGACACGGCCGCGACGTACTCCGGCGTCGACGCGAAGCGGATGGTCATCTCGACGATGGCGCTGTCCGGGATGATCGCCGGACTGACCGGTGCGCTGTTCGTGATAATGATACAGGGATACTACACCGACCCCTCCGGTATCGGCAACTACGGGTTCGACGCGATCGCCGTGAGCCTGCTCGCGGCGAACAACCCGCTCGGAGTGCTTCCGGCGGGACTGCTGTTCGGCGGGCTCGAATCCGCGGGCTCGTACGTGCAGATCAACAGCGACGTTCCCGTCCAGCTGATCGACGGGATCGTCGGTCTCGTCGTCCTCTTCGTGGCGGTGCCGGAGCTGTTCCGGATGATAGCCCTCCGTACTGGTCTCGGAGGTGACGCTGAATGAGCCTTACAGACGCTCTGACGGCCGACCGACTCCGGGTCGGTGGCGTCTCGCTTCTGGTCCTCGCGGGACTCGGCGCGATCCTCTCCGTGGGATTCGGCGTCGACCTCGCCCGGCTCATCACGCCCGGGTTTGTTACTCGGACGTTGGAGATGGCGACGCCGATCGCTCTCGCCGCCGTCGGAGGATTGTACGCCGAAAAAAGCGGCGTGTTCAACATCGGGCTCGAAGGGTTCATGATCGTCGGCGCGTTCACCACGGCGGGAACGATGTTCGCGCTCGGGGGCACGTCCCCGACCCAGGCGCACGTGTGGGCCGCCGTCGTCACCGGCGTCGTCGTCGCGGTAGCGCTCACGACGGTATTCGCCGTGCTGTTGATCCGGTACAAGGCCGACCAGATCGTCGCCGGGCTGGCCGTGTGGTTCATCGGACTCGGCTTCGCCCCGTTCGCCGCCGCGCTGATCTGGGGCAGCCGATCGAGCCCCGGGCTCGAAAGCGTCGACAGAATCGCGTTCGGTCTGTCGCCGTTGGTCTTCCTCGCGGCCCTCCTCGTCTCCGCGGCCTGGGTGGTCCTGTATCGCACCCGATACGGCTACTGGGTACAGGCGGCGGGAGAGAACCCCGAAGCGCTCGATACCGCCGGCGTCAACGTCAACCGAGTCCGCTACGCGACGGTGATCTTCTCCGGTGCGATGGCGGGTCTGGGCGGTGCCGTGCTGCTCGCACACGCGGGGAACTTCGTCGGGACCGGCTCGACCATGGTCGACGGGCGGGGGTGGATCGCGATCGTCGCGTACCTGTTCGGAAACTACAACCCGGTCGGTGCGGCCGCGGCCGCGTTGCTTTTCGGTGCGCTCGACATGCTGAACGTCCAGTTCCAGACGGTCGGTGTCGACGTGCCGGCGCGGCTGGTCAACCTGCTCCCGTACGTCGCGGTGCTCGTCGTGCTCACGGCCTACGGAAAGACGCGAATTCCGTCCGTCGTCGGTGAGCCGTACGAGACCGAGGAGTGAGATCACCGACAACGATACCACCGTCCGCCTCCCATCGAACCGATATGTCGACGGACGACGCCTCCCTCCGCGAGCAACTGAAGTCGTTCGGGTTCTCGGACAAGGAGGTCGATACGTACACCGCCCTGCTCGCGCACGGGGAAGCGAAAGCCAGCGATATCGCACAGAGCGCCGGCGTTTCCAAGCGATACGTCTACAACGTCTTCAGCCACTTCGAGGAGCGGGGCCTCGTCGAGATGCGCGATCACGAGACGCCGACGACCGCACGGGCGGTGGATCCGTCGACGGTCGTCGAGCAGCTCTCCGACCGGTTGTCGTCGCTCGAAGAGCAGCTCGAAGCGATCCACGAGCCCGACCCGGACGTGGACCGCCGGTACGAGGTGATAAAATCGAACTCGACGGTGCGAAAGCGGATCGCTCGGCTCATCCGAAGCGCCGACAACGAGGTGAACGTGTCGGTCCCCGCGTCGCTGCTTCCCGACCTCGCAGAAGACCTCGAAGCGGCGGTCGACCGGGGCGTCTTCACGCTCGTGTTGGTGAACGACGACGGGACCGAATCCGTCCCCGAGGCGGCGCTACAGGGGATCGGCGACGTCGCTCGAGTCTGGGAACACGCCGGACCCATACTGGTCTGCGTCGACCGACGCCACGGACTGTTCTCGCCGCTCGAAGTCATCGTTGGGAACGCGTCCGATCAGCAGGCGATCGGCTTCACCGAAGACCGGCTGTCGCCGCTTCTGGTGGGGTCGTTCCTGGGTAACTACTGGCCGCTCGCGGAGGAGGTGTACGTGCACGATCCGGACGACCTCCCCGCGACCTACGACCGGTTCAGACACGCGGTCCTGGCTGCGACGCTCCACAGACGACGGGGCCGAGAGCTGACCGCCGAGATGGAGGTCCGATCCGCGAACTCCCGCGACGACTACCAGACGCGGCGCGGTCGAGTGATTCGAGTCAAACAGAAGCTGGTCAGACCGGCGACCAACTCGGTCCCGATCGAGAACTCGCTCGTCGTCACCGACGGCGAGGACCACTACACGGTCGACGGTCCCGGCGCGATCACGGAGACGTTCGAAGCCCGCACGGTGACCCTGGACGTAGCCGACGACCGAAGCGAGTCGGTCTCGGAGATGGTGGCTCGGTCGTCGAAGCTCGACGAGTGAGCCGACGGGGCGCGTCGGGGGTTCGTCCGGTGAACCGCAGCCTCACCGGTGAACCGCGGTTTCACCGCCGTCGTCGACAGCAGCGTCGGAGACGAGCCGCGCGCCGGCCGGGTGAACCCGACACGCGTCGGGGTCGTAGCCGGCGTCGGACAGGCCGGTTCCGAGCGCGAAGACGGTCCGGCCGAGCATCGCCATCGCGGCCTCGCCGCCCGCCGCCTCGACCGCGTCGATCGCGGTCTCGACCTCGGGGACGAGGAGGTCGGCCGAGCGAGCGAACTCGCGGGCCGCGGCCATCATGTTCGGGAGTCGCGGGTCGGCGCGGAGCCGGTCGAGCGCCGCCTCGCCGGCGGCGGAGAGCGCGGTCGTGTCGCCGCCCAACACCGCTTCGGTCGACAGCTCGCCGAAGGTGACGTACTCGATCCGGGCGTCCGCGGGGATCCCGTCGAGCGCGCCGACTCCCGGCGCGCCCGGTTCGAGTCGGATCGGGACGCCGCCGCGCGCCTGCGCGACCACGTCGCCGAGCCCGGTGCCCCGGTCCACCTCCGCCTCGTGGGCGATGCGAACCAGTTCGTTCTCCGATCGGCCGCAGTCGAACGCCCGGTTGGCCGCGAGGGCGGCTCCCGAGGCGGCCGCACCGGACACGCCGAACCCGGCGCCGATCGGCAGGTCGGTCTCGACCGAGACGTCGACCGCGGGAACGCCGAGCGCGTCGAGGACGTCCTCGACAGCGCCGATCGCGCCGGAGTCGCCGTCGAGGACCCGAGTTCCGTCGTCGCCGTCGGCCGCCGACACGCCGACGGTGACCCCGTCGGTCAGCGTCACGCCCGCGCCGCGCGACCCGGCGGCCGCGGGTCGGTCGCCGGGGTGAGCGCTGAAGAAGGCCGTGACGTGTCCGGGGACGAACGCGGTCGCCCGCTGCCTGCTCATGCCCGCTCGGAGGCGGTGCCGTCGATTAACGGTTGTTATCCGCGACGATGCGACGGGACCCCGAGTCGTCGGACACCGCAGGCGGTAAATACGTTCCACTCGAACCGGTGGCGTATGCGAAACCAGTTGCGTCCCCTCCTCGCCGCCGCGCTGGCGATGCTGTTTCCGGGGCTCGGCCACCTCGTCTTGCGGCGGTGGGGGCGGGCGCTGCTGTGGCACCTGACGATCGTCGCCGGCGGGGTGGCGCTGTTCGCGTTCTACGACGTGAGCATGGAGGGCTCGATCGGCGCGCCGGCCGAGGCCGCCGAGGCCGCCGCGTCGCTCCCGACGGACATCGCCGTCTCGATCGTGCTCTTGTACGGGCTGTCGGCGATCGACGCGTACGTCGTCGGCCGCGCGGACGCCGCCGCACGCGACCGGGCCGACGCCACCGCTGAGGCGATCCGCCGCCGCGCTGCGAGCGCGGACGACGGCGACGAATCCGAGAGCGACGGCGCTCGTGAGTCGCGATCGCCCGTCGCCGCCGTCACCGGGTCGGATGAGGGGCCGACGGACGTGGAGTGTCCGCACTGCGGCAAAGAGACCGACGCCGACCTTGACTTCTGTCACTGGTGTACGGAGCCCCTTCCGTGGGCCGACGAGGAGTGACACCCGCCGCAGGCGTCGTTTCTCATATCAGATAACTGCGGAGGAACTATCATATATCGTCGTCGTGAGGTCAGGAGTACGGACGCGAACGACGGACGGACTATGAGTCTGAATCCACGGAGATACGACGTACGGGAGCTGCGTCGGATCGCGGACACACCGCGAGTCGACGCAGACGAGGCGGCTCGGGAGCGGTCGCTTCGTCATCCGAACCGGAACCGAGCGGAACAGGCCGCCCGCTCGGCCGCGTTCACCGAACTGCTCCAGCGTCAGCGAGGACAGCGACTGTCCGCCGACGGCGACGGGACTCGACCCGACGACGCCGAAGGCCGCCCGTACCTGCGGGCGGTTCCGGCCTCACCGGAGGCGGAACACGAACTCGGCGAGTGGATCGGCTACCTCGTCGACGTCGGCGGTCACCTGCGGAGCCGCGACGCGCTGTCGTACTACGCCGAACTCGGTTGGATCGAACCCGACGCGGTCGACGCGCTGACGCGTCGACTGGAGGGGTTCGACGCCCCGCGATACGACCGGCCCTTTACCCCCGCAGACCACCGGATCAGCCTCGTCTCCATCGTCCGGATCGCTTCGTGTGCGAGTGAACCATGAGCGACGACGAATCCACGGATATCAACGAATCGGACGAACCGGCAGCGGTGGGCGTGAAACTCGGCAGCACCCGGACGGTGCTCGACATCCCCGACGGACGGGGGGGTCGCGAGCGCCACTCGATACTCACCTGTCTGGCGACCTACGAGGACGCCATCACCGGCGAAGAGAAGGTGCTGTTCGGCGAAGAGGCGGCGGTCGAGTACCCGGACACGGTGCGCTTTATGCTCCGGTCGGGCCTCCCTGAAGACGAAGAGAGCGTTGCGGACGCCGAGCGGTTCTTCGAGGCGGTCGTGGACGCCCACGACGTGCCCGAAGAGAGCGCCGTCGTCTACGCGGTGCCGACCATCGACAATGAGGAGGGCGTCGAGAACCTCACCTCGGTGATCGAGGGGTCGTCGATCGGTCAGATCGAAGCGCGGAGCTTCCCCGAGTCGCTGTGCGGGTCGATTCCCGCCTACGGCGACGGGCTCGACGCGATCGACGAGGTGTTCCTCTCGGTCAACATGGGGTCGACGACGCTGGAGGCGTGCGCCTACCGCCGCGGCGAGCAGCTTTCGCCGTTTTCGACCGGCTCGGTGACCGGTAACGAGGTCGACCGCTGGATCGTCGCCGCCGTCGAAGAGGAGAGCCAAGGGCGGGTCCACATCGACCGGACGACCGCCCGCGAGTACAAAGAGGAGCACGCCGACGTGGGCGACTTCGAGCCGTTCACCGACGTGGTCCAACAGCCCGGCGGCGGGAGCCACGAGTTCACCGTCGACCGCGGCGTTCGCGACCCGGTCGACCGCTACATCGACGACGCGGTCGACGCGGTCGCCAACGAGTTCCTCCCGGGGCTCGCGAACGACCACATGAAGCCGTACCAGCTCGCGCTCGGCCGTCCCATCGCCGTCACCGGCGGCATGGCGTGCATTCCCGGTCTCACGGAGGAGTTCGAAGCGCGGCTCTCGGACGCGCTCGACCGCGATATCGAGGTCGTCTCCCCCGACGATCCCGCGACGGCCGCCGCCGAAGGTGCGGCCCGGATCGCAGAACGGCTGATCTGAGACCGCGGCGTTTCCACTGTTTTCACCGACCCACCTTCGCTGACGGCAGTCGCATCACCGCAGCGGTACCGCTCCCGACTCACACGTCGAAGAGCCGATCCGCGTCCTCCGCTTGCCGACGGTAGATCCCGCGCCCCTTGAGCCGGGGGATCTCGTGGCGGTGGAGCCGCTCGCTCTCGCAGTCGTACACCAGCGGAAAGACGTTCGTCCGTCGGCGAGCGACGGTGTACGACCGCGCGGCGTCGACGAGGGACGGATCGGGATCAGCCACCGGAAACACGACGTAGCCGAGCGGCGTCGTCGATCCCGGCCGATCGTCGATACGGCCGACGAGCACGTCCCGGAACTCGTCCGCGCGTGCGGTGACCGTCCTCGGGTCGGGGTCGGAGTCGTCAACGAGCGTCGCCAGTACGGCGACATCCCCCACGGACGCGTCGTCGTCTCGCGTCACCCACACCGGATCGAATTCGTCCGCCCCGTCGTCGATCGCCTCGAAGCCGTGTTTTCGTCGGTTCGTAGCGACCGTCTCCCGGTACTGGTTCGGATCCATAGCGGCACCACGAACTGCATGGTGAATAGCCTCGGGGTCAAGCTCCGAGGCTTCCTGTTTCGATGACGCGCTTTGCAGACACGCGAGTGGTGTCCGTAGGGAGCGCAGTCTCCACAGGCGTTGATTCGGGCCATCCCAGCCCTAACTCCGAAAATCCTCTCTGCAAGACATTCATCGCCGCGTTCGCGTCACGATCACACTCGAACCCACAGCTTGGACACGAGTGTTCCCTGATCCAGATGGGTTTCACCGTCTCGACACCACATGACGCGCATTCCTTCGTCGTTCCTGCTGCTTCCACCTGAACGACGTGACAGCCGTACAACTCCGCTTTGTATTCGAGAAGTGTAATAAACTGACGCCACGCCGCATCCTGTTTGTTGCGAGTGTTGTGTGGCTGTTCGAGCATCCCCTTCACGTCCAAGTCCTCGACGAATACTGCGTCGTACTCGCGGACGAGCCACGTCGTGAGTTTATGCTGGTAGTCCAGCACTCTCCGACGAATGTGGCGCTTGATCTTTGCCACTTCCCGGCGTTGTTTCTCGTAGTTGCTTGACCCGATCTCCTTGCGAGATAGCTTGCGTTGCTCGTGCTGGAGTCGTTCGTATTCGTCTTCGAGGTCGAGCCAATCCACAGCCTTCCCATCGCTGGTGTGGATGTAGTTGAGGATGCCGAGGTCAATCCCGACGCTATTGCTCGTGTCGAGTGAGTCCACGTCGGGTTTCTCGGGGAGATCAGCATCGTCTGTTTCAAGCCCGAACGAGACGAACCAGTCTCCGGTCGTCTCTTTCTTAACGGTGACCTCTTTGATGGCTGCTTCGTCGGGAATCTCGCGGTGGTAGCGAAGTTTGATATCTCCGATTTTGGAGAGCCAGAGCGTCGCACGTCGACCACTCGTATTTTTGAGTTCGAAGCCAGACTGCGAATACGTCATACTCTGGAACTCCCGCGGTGACTTCCAGTTGAGCTTCCCGACCTTGCGTCCGTTTTGCTTCTGCTCGGAGAGTCCAGTGAGATTCTGGTAGAACCGAGTGACGGTTCGTTGCAGAGCTTTCGAGTGGACCTCTGAGAAGACGGGATAGTTGTCTTTCCAGTCGGAAAGCCGGGAGTGGTGGTTGTACGCAGAGCCGATGTCGTCGGCGTCCACGTTTTCGTACTCGTACAGGGTGTAGTTGTACGCTTGGCGATGAACGTCGATGTGGTAGTCCAGTTCAGCCGCTACCTCTTGTGTCGGGTATGCAGGGTAGCGGTGACTGTACTCCATCGCTGTCTATTGATTAGAGATATGTTGAGTTAATGGTTTGTGTTATGGGTTGTCGGATTCAACTCCGGGATCGAGCCCTGGGGGCATTCTCCTTGTACTCTGTGAAAATGACATACATGGCGGCGGTCGCCGCCGAACGCACTCGAAGCCGTGACTCACGGACGTTCGTGAGAAGATAGTCCCGGGCGGATTCGAACCGCCGTCAATGGCTGACTTCGGGTATCCGCCGAGCGTCTCCGAACACGGACCACGCTCGGGTCTCAACCGCGGACGCGGACGGATTCCCTCCAAAGGCCATTATGATTGGCCACTACACCACGGGACTGCGAGAGAGGATTGCCCGTGCGCACTCAAGTAGGTTACTTTTCGCAGACTTCGAGCGAGTACCCACCTGTTCACACCACACACACTTATGTTATTTGAAATTAAATGTGGCGGGTGACATGTCTCGGCGGACGACCGATCGGCGACCGGATAATGGCGACGCCGTCCATCGCCGCGTGCGGCCCGAGAGGCGTCGGCCGCGTCCGGAGACCGGCCGTCTGGCCGGTTCGCGGGCCGCGACGCGGACCCGCAAGTCAAGCCGTCCGACGGGACGGAGTCAGTTCGGGCGCAGCGCGCTCTGTCTCTCCGGGGTCGCGCTGTTGACAGCGACGAAGTCGGCCGACGCGCTCACGACGGGGATCGGTCTTCGGTTCGTTCCGGGGGTGTACGAGGCGAACCCCGCGGTCGACGCGATGTTGAGCCGCGTCGGTGTCGCGACCGGGTTGATCGTCAGTTCCCTCGTCATCGTCGTCGCGATCACCGCGATCACGGAGATCGCCGCTATCGCCGTCTCGATGCGGCGCCGAGACGGACACCTCGCCCCGCTCGTCCGACTCGCGGGATACGGACTCCCGTCGTCGTTGTTCTCGCTCGTCTCCGTGTACAACGCGACGGTCATCGTCGCAGGGGTGCGGTCTCTCGAACTGATGTGACTCGCTCGGAGCATCGAAAGAGGCACTGATCCGAGGAAATTGGTGATCGGTCGAGGCGCGGGACGCCGGTCGCGACACCTCGGCCGCGGTGAAGTCGCTCAGTTTCCGTCGACGATGTCCCGGGGGTGTGTCGCCTCGTCCGCGGACATCGCGTTCCGCGAGTCGGGGGCCGTGTGGAGCGTCGGGTTCGAGAGGGGGTTCCACCATCGGTCCGGCGTGATGTCGGAAAACGAGCGGTCACAGGCGGGACACGCGGGATCCGTGAGCATCGAGAGATCGACGGACGTCCCGCAGCTTTCGCAGGTCCCCCCGTCGATCCCGAGGTCGATCGCGTCTCGTCGCAGCTCGCCGAGGTCGCGGCGCGCGGTCGCGATCTCCTCGACGGCGTCGGCCGACCGCTCGGCGTCATCGAGGCGGTCGTCGAGCCCGTCTGCGGTCTCGATCAGCCGTTCGAACAGGACTTCGATTTCGTCGAACTCGCCGTCTACCCACGCCTCGAACTCGCCGTACGTCGATTCGAGATCGTCGAGGCTCCGTTCGAGGGCGTCGACGCGTTCATCGAGCGCGTCGGTATCACCGTCGACCTGCGCGTCGATTCGCTCGATCCGCTGGTTGAGGCGCGTGATATCGTCGGTGATGCGATCGGTGAAGCCGTCCTGTCTCGACCGCTGCTGTTCGACATCGAGAGACAGGTCCGACACCTGCCGCCGGAGTTCCGTGACGGTTGTGGCAAGATCGAGCTGTGTGTGAATCGAGTCACGAAGCGCTTGGATCTCGGCCGTGACGGCGTCGTCGGTGGAGGCGTCCGTCGGATCCGTCTCGTCCGACGCGTTCGTCTCGTTCGGCGCGGTCGTCTCGTCCGGTGCGTTACCGACGTCATCGGATTCGTCGCCGGGATCCACCGCGTCGTCGCCCGCGCGTTCACCGCTCGACTGGTCCTCGGTCCTCACGCGCCCGGGACCGTCGACGGGGGGACGACGGTCCGACGGTGACGAGCGCCACTCGGTCAGGCGGTCGCTGTCCGGTCTCGCGCCAGATCCGGAGTCGACGTCGCCCGCCGGCGCGTCCGGAACGACATCGCTCATCTCATCGAGCACCCAGTAGGCGGAGACGAGTCGGTCCAACAGTTCCCCCTCGTCGAGATCGCGGGACTCCGCCGTGTAGTGAAGCCACTCTTGGAACGTGTCGACGTCGACCGAATCGGACTCGTCGGGTTTCCAAGAGTCTGACACAGCCGCACAGTTGGGTGTCCAATAGCTTAATCGTTGGGTCGCGGACGACGGCGACGACGCTGTGCGATAGTTTTTTACTCTGAAATGACCACCGTACAGGAAATGCAGCAGTCGCAGCGACGGACAGATCGACGGATCGGCACGGAGCGGTCGGCGGCGGGTTCCGTCGAACAGAGAGGAACGGGACACGCCGCGCGTACGCGTCACTGTCGTCGATGAGCGACCCGAGATCGAACGATCCGGACTCGTCGGGCGACGCCACGCCACCGTCGGCGGACTCCGTCGACTCCGATGCCACGGCCCGCGTCGATTCCACCGACGCCGGATCGGAGTCGAAGCGACCCTCGCGGTTCAAGTCGCTCCGATCGCGGCTGGAGGGGACCGCCGAGGCGGCGTCATCGGACGATGCCGACCGCGATTCCGAGCCGGCGACCGGGTCGGAGGACGAACCGCCCTCCGATCCGATCGCGAGTCCCGATTCGATCGACGGTGTCGCGTCGGCCGTCGCCGACGAGGGCGACTCGGCGACCGGAGCAGACGAGTGGGAGTGGTCGACGGCCGTCGGTGACGACAGCGGGGAGCCGGAGGCGTCTGAGTCGGATACCAGTGTGGAGGCCACGAACCGGACGGACGCCACCGCGACCGCTGGCGGCGCGAGTGACGGGAGCGACGACGCAGCCGAGGGAAACACGGTCGATGGCTACACGGCCGGCGGCGCTGGCGCACGCGGGCCCGCCGATCCGATCGAGGCTGGCACCCGGACGGACAACCGAAGCGACGACCGAAACGCCGATCGGGGTGAGCGAGTCTGGGACCGCGGCGCAGACGTCGACGGAGCGTCGCCTGCTACCTCGACGGGCGGGGGTGGTGGTCCCGTCTCCGAGGCGGGCTCACCGTCGACAGCGAGTTCCGAGGATCCAGTCACGCACGGGTGGGACGTAGACGCCGGGCTCGATGAGGGGCTTCCCGCTGACCTCGATCCCGGGATGAGCGTGCTCGTTCAGTCCGAGACGCGAGACGACCGCACGGAACACGCCTGTCACACCCTTCTCCGACCTAGTCGGGAGGACGTGACACCGCGGGTACTCCTCGTCCGGTATCAGAAGCTCGATCCCGATCGGTTAGCGGAGATAGCGGCAGGCACGGACCACCTGAAACTGATCGCCATCGGATACACGCAGTCGGTGCCGGCGTCGGTCGACGACGTCGTTGACAGCGTCCAGATCACGAACCCCAACGACATCACCCGCCTGGGGATCGTCGTGTCCGGAACGATAGACGACTGGGCGGACGAGGGCCGACCGATCGCCGTCTGCTTCGACTCGCTGAACGTCGTGTTGAACTACCGCGACGTGAAGAGCACGTTCCGCTTCCTCCACGTGCTTCTCAACACGCTCCACGGCGGCGGGGCGGTCTCGCATTTCCACATCGATCCGATGGCCGGGAACCCGCAGGATCTGAACACGCTCAAACCGCTTTTCGACGAGGTCGTCGCCATCGACTCGACCGGAGTGCACACCGAATGACCGACTGGAGTGCACACCGAATGACCGGTCGGAATCATCCGCGGTGGCCGTCGGTGCGGAGAGTGCCGCCGTCACAGGGGATTGACACTCGTGGAGGTCGTTCGTGAGCGACGTCGACCGATCGATACGCGTCCGAGCGTTCCTCGAACAGTGGCTCTCGGTGCTGTTGATCGCGGCGGTCGTGCTGGCAGCCGTGGGCGGCTGGTGGAGCTACCAAGTTCACGCGAGTCCCGAGGTCGAACGGGACTCGGTGACCGTCGGCCAGTGGTCCGAATCGACCGCGTTCGACCACAGTTCTGTCGTCATCAACGACTCGCTGGTGTTCGAGGAGGGCGAACGAGTGCGAAACCGGCCGGTGTACTACGTGAACCTCGCGGAGGAGCTCGACGTGACGTACGCGTACGCACACACGGCGGACGAGGGATCGGTCGACGTGACGACCGACGTTCGCCTCGTGTACCGCGGCGTCGAGGGCGAAGACGTCCTCTGGCAGTACGCCGAGCCGCTCGCGAGCGGGAGCGACGAGGGCGTCACGGCGGACGAGAACCACACCGTCGACGCGACCGTCGACATCGACGAGGTCTTCGCGAACATCGACACGATCGAACGGCAGCTCGGCGCTGCCGGCACCATCGAGATCCGCGTCGTCGCCACGTCGAGCGTCGAGGGCACGCTGTCCGGGCAGTCCGTGAGCGCCACCTACGAGAGCGCGATGCCGATCACGGTCACCCAGCAGACGCTCCGCGTCCTCGAAACCGAGACGATCGACGAAAGCAGCCAACAAACGGACACGATCGAGCGCGTGGTCGAGCCCAGCGGCCTCGAAGCCGCCGGTTCGGTGCTCGTGTTCGTCGTCGGACTCGTCGGAACCGGCGGACTGCTGATCGCCCGTCGTCGCGACCTGATCGGCCTCTCGCCGGACGAAGGCGAGATCCTCGAGATCCATCAACAAGAACAGGAGTTCTCCGAGTGGATCACGCGCGGCACGTTCCCCTCGGAGCGGGAGTACGAGGCGACGATCCTCGTCGACGATCTGGAGGGGCTCGTCGACGTCGCCATCGACACCAACAAACGCGTCATCAAAGACGAACAGCTCGGCGTGAGCACGGTGCTCGACGGCGACTACGTGTACGTGTACGTCCGTCCCGACTCGCCCGCCGAGGACTGGCTCGTCAACTACGCCGACATGACGATGGACGAGTTCGAGCAGTTCGAGGGGTGAAAGCGGCGGGACAGATCGAAAATCGAAGACGTATCGATACTGCAGACGCGTCGAGATCGAACCCGCGCTACTTGCCCTGGCGGTCGTTGCCGGAGACGCTCGGGCGGGTCTTCTCCGTGCCCTTCCCGCGCGTGCGCTGCCCGCGGCCCTTGGTGCCGGCGGAGGTGAGCCCGCGGAAGGCCCGACCCTTGTGGTCGTCGGACGTGATCCAGCTCAGGTCGTCGTCGTTCTCGATCGCGGGGTGTGCGGGATCCACGAGGATGACTTCGTGCCACTTCTGGGAGCCGTCCTCACCGACCCAGTAGGAATTGAGTACGCGGAGGTTGCGGTACTTCCGCGAGGCGCGCTCCTCGGCGATGCGCTGGATCGATTTTCGCCGCGAGAGGCGGTTGACGCCCTGCCGCTTCGAGCGCCGGCCGGCCTTGAACCGCTGTTTGCGCGAGCCGCCCTTGCGGACGCTCACGCGGGCGACGATGACGCCCTGCTTGGCCTTGTAGCCGAGTTCACGGGCCTTATCGAGTCGCGTGGGGCGCTCGATACGCTCGATGGCACCCTCGTCGCGCCACTCCTGTTTGCGCTGCCACTGCAGTTCCGCGAGCTTCCCCTCCTTGGGGGACCGCCATGCCTCCTTGATGTGCGAGTAGAAACTTCGTGCCATTGGTGTGTCCGCGGACGGTTGCGATTCAGCCGCGAGGCGGCCACATGTCGTCTCGTCCCGGCGCGTCGGCGGCGAGCCGTCGACGCGGCCGGCGGCGAGTGCCCGCTGTGTCCGCACCAGCGAGTTAGTCGTTCTACCCGCGGATCGCTTTTAACGGCTTCGCTACGCGCTGCGTGTGCGAGTCGAAACCATAGACAGCGCGAGTATCTCTCGTGATAGCTGGCCCACTACAGTCAAGTGTCGATACGGCAACGAGGTCACACGCATCTCGAGTTCCGATCGAGCGTCGATCGGGACTCCCATCTAGCGTCCACATGAACTCGAACACGCTCTCACGGCTGCGCCGCGGTTTCCGCGTGCCACCGTCTCCGACGGAGCAGCTCCACGATGTCATCGTCGGCCTCGTCTGGCTTCGTCGTGTCCTCCGTGATGCCGGTGGTGAATCCCGGTTCCAGGGTCGTCTCACCGGCGTCGTTGTCGGATGCCTTGTCGTCTCGCTGCTGCTCGCGAGTGCCGGCCCGATCGTCGCCCCGGCGGCGGCCCAAGAGGAATCGACGATATCGATCGACGTCGCCATCGACGGAGAGCAGGTCTCCGACGGCGGCGATCGTATCGTCCAGTCAGATCCGACGGCGAACGTCACGGCCGAATCGAACGCGACGATCGACCTCGTCGAGATCCGAGTCGACGGAGAGATACGACACTCATACCGGCCCGAGAACCGCTCGTTCTCGCGGGCTGTGCCGCTCGAACTAGGTCTCAACGACAACACCGTGGAAGTCATCGCGGACGGGGACCGCGTCTCGACGTTCGAGGCGACGGTGACCAAACGGACGGGCGCACCCCGAGTGAAGTACGCGTCGCCGTTCACCACGACGGTGAAGGGCGGCCCCCCCGACGAGACCACGGTCCCGACCGGGAAGGTGACGATCGCCGGCAGCCTCCACACGGTCTCGACCGTCGACCGAGTCACGATCGAACGGACGTTCACGTACGATGTCGATGACGAGAGCAACGAAACGGATCGAGATCTGTATCGCATCGACGATCCGGGCGAGGAGTTCTCGCAGGACCTCCGGCTCGGCGTCGGCGAGAACGAGATCACGATGGAGTACGTCGACGCGGCCGGCAAGTCGAACACGGACGAGTTCACACTCGTCGTCGACGACGAGACCACACCCACAATCGATCTCGACGCACCGAACGTGACCTACAGTGACTCGGCGCGCATCCGTGCGTCCGTGAGCGACGAGACGAAGCTTGATCGGGTCGCGATCGAGCGCGTTGATACCAACGGATCACAGGTGTTGTTGAGTGAGACGAATCCGGAGCCCGACACGGAGCGGCTCAACGTGAGCGTGGACACCCGAGTGAAATTATATCACACCGACGAGCCGAACGAGTTCCGGTTCGTCGCGGAGGATACGGCCGGAAACACCGCCGAACAGGAGTTCTCGATTGAGCACGACCCGAACCCGCAGGTAGCGATCGCGGCGAATGAGACGAACGCCACAGCAGAGACCACCCACGTCGCCGGCACTATCACGGGCGCCGATGTGACACGCGTCACCCTCGAAACGATCAACACCGACTCCGGCGAGCGGCTCGACATCGAGCGCGTACACGAGACGACCGACCCCGCAGAGAACGTCACGTTCAATCGGACGCTTGCCGCCGCTCCGGGACAGACGGTCGCAAACCTGATCGTGACCTACGACGGCGGAAAACAGTACACGGAGTCGATCACGCCGCGCGTGGACGAGTCGACTGCGAGTGAGGACCGAGACGAGGGTGATGGGGACAGCGATAGCGACGCCACGGCGACGATAGAAAACCCAGAGACGGACGACAGCGAGCCGAGCGACGGAGACGCTGAGAACGGTGACGCGACGGACGATTCGACACCAGACACCGACGAGAGCGACGACGACTCCGACGGGGACGACGGATTCCTCCCGATTCCGTTCGGCGTCGGTACGCGGGAGACGCTCGGGGGGATCGTCGTCGTCGGTTCGGTGTACCTCTTGGGCGTTCGGGTGTGAACTACCCGGTCGCGTGCCTCACCGGTCGCGCGGTGGATTCTCGTCGACGAACAAGCAGACGCCGGCTCGAAAGCGTCATTCGAGAGTGCGGTACAGAAGAGAGTACGCTCGGCGGCTACTGTGAGAGTTCAGACGAAGGGCGAGACGATGAGGGGAATCGAACGGCGTGACGACGCAGTCGCGATGCCGTCAGTTATATTCGACCGGTCCGCCGATCACGGCGTCGTCGCGCTGGGCGGTGACTTCGATGTCGAAGTCGGACGCCGGATTCTGGAGATCGAACGCACAAGTGATCGTACCGTCGGCGTCGACAGTCGCCACGCAGTTGAGAACCTGACTGATGCCGCCGTTCGGCTCTTCGGCCTCGACGCGGACGATGACCGAACCGCCCGGTGCGAGGTTGGTGTCGGCGGTCACGGACAGGAGCGGATCGTCGCCGACGGACGAGTCCGTGAACTCGACGGACGGCTCGACGACGGCGAACCGTTCCCGTAGCGACACTCGCGGGACGGGCTCGGGTGCGGCCTCGCCGACCGCGAGCGTCATCGCGTACTCACCCGTTTCGAATGCGTCCGTGTCGGCAGTCGCGACGAGGCCGCCGTCGTCGGGGTCGTAGGTCGTCTCGACCGCCGCGAGCGGCGCGGTCGGCGCGTCGCCGTCGGCCGCCGTCGGACGGAGATCCACGCCGTACCCGAGCGTCCCCTGTCCGGCCGGACCGTACAGCACGGTCCCCCGGTCGCGGTGGGTCGTCTGGTCGCCGTGGAGCGTGACCGAGACGTCCTCGGCACCCGTCACGTCGGGGTTCTGCGTCGCGGACGCCAGCAGGAACGTGTGGTTCTCAGAGACTGTGATCGATCGGTCGAAGGTGAGCGTCACGCGACCGTCGGTGCTCGTCCGGACGTTCTGGATCGCGATCCCGACGGAGCGGTCGACGTAGCCGTCGCCCGTCTCGTCGACGCCGATCGCTTCGATGTCGCTTCGGGAGAACTGGTGGACGCTCGCGGGAGGCGTGCTGTCGTCGACGCCGTAGTCGATCGTCAGCGACCGCATCGACAGAGAGTCGGTCGGCGTCGTCTGCATCGTGTGCGTCGTCTGCGCGCCCGGAGCGCTGTCCGCGGGGTACACGAGGTTGCGCGCCGGGGCGGGTGATTCGAGGACGCCGCCGAGGCCGCCGACCGAGAACCGCGTTCGGACGCGGTCGCCGCGGGCGGCAGAGACGGCAGGCGACGCGGCCGTGTCAGCCGCGTCGGCCGCGGCGGTCTCATCCGTCGCGGCGTTCCCGTCCTCGCGGGCGGTCTCCTCCGCATCCGTTTCCGGATCCGCCTCCGCTCCGGTCTGGTTGTCGGGCTGCGGCGTCGCGTCCGGGCCGACGACGCTGGTGTCGCTGTCGCCGGCGTCGGGCGCGTCGACCCTGAGAACGGACGCGACGCTCGTCTCAGCGGTCGAGACGATCAGGTTGTAGCGACCGGTGTCGAACGTCGACGCGTCGGTGCCGCTCGACTCGGCGAGGAGTCGGGCGGTGTCCGCGTCGCCCTCGGCGGTGAAGCGGTCGGCGGCGTCGCCGTCGGCGCCGCGGAAGGTGTTGACGCGGACGCGGACGGTGCCGTCGTCGTCGCCGTCGCGCACGCGGAGCGTGGCCCGGTACCGCTGGTCGGACGAGCGAATTCGGAGGGTGGCCTGATCGGTGTTGCGCAACTGGAGGTCGACCGTCGCGACGTCGCCCTGTGCGACCGTCGTCTGGCCGTCGCCGAAGCCGACGGCGGGGCCAGACTGCGCCGCTGCGGGAGCGGCGAACGGCGCGGCGACCCCCGCGAGACCGACGAGGAGAACTGCCGCGACGAGGGCGAGACGTGTGTGCATGAACGTGATTCACCCTACCGTCGTGGCGGGTAAATACTTTCTGTCCCGGGTGTCCGTGATCGGCAGTTCTGGCGCCTCTCTCTGTAGATTAGCTGTCGTGAAGATCACACGCCAGAGCGCGGACCATCGCCGTGGCCGGCTCGGCGATGTGGGGTACCGTGTCGGGTCGATGCGATCGTCATCGATCACGGCATATCGTCGGCGAGGTGGGGCCACGGGATCGACTCACAGCGCCGTCGCTGGTCGGTGTGAGCGCGTTCGAAACATGGAACTGCGAACTGCGTAGACCGAACTAGTGGCCGCCCACAGCGAGATGCTACTCCTCGTCGAGTCGCTCGTAGAAGGTTCTCGGTTCGACGATCTCGATCCCGCGAAACACGTCGAGATCGAGTAGATGTCCGTCACCGGAAACGAGGTACTCGACGTCACCGGCGACGGCCGCTTCGAGGAACTTGTCGTCGTCGGGGTCTGCTTCGACCGCCGTGATATCCACGGTCGGATCGACGAACTCGGCAAAATACCGGACCGTTTCGACTTCTCGTTGTACCTCCGTTTCCGTCATGTGGAACCGATCCGGATACTTGAGTAGGGTCTCGCGGAACTCCGTGAGCGTCTCCACGGAAACGACGATCTGGTACTCGCGGTCGAATCCCATGACGAGGAGTTCGTGTGGGACGCCGGTCGCGATGACACCGGAGATGAGTACGTTCGTATCCAAGACAGCTCTCATTCCTCAGCGCCTCGCGCCTCGTGGACGAGTCGGGTGACCTCGTCGAGAGAGAGCGCACCCGTGTCGGCCCGGGCGTCGACGCGTCGTTGAAACTCCTCGACGGAGGGGAGGTCGACTTTCTTCAAGACGAGGCCGTACTCCGTCGGAACGACCATGAGCTTCGTGCCCTGTTCGAGGCCGAACTGGTCCCGGAGCTTGCTCGGGATCGTGATCTGTCCTTTCGAGGTTACCGTGGTGACTTCGGGATCGTCGGCGGCCATGCTATGCGTAAGAATTCCTTACACAGCGGCTTGTATGTGTCGGTCACAGAGGTCACGCGTCGTGCTCGTCGGTGGTAGTACGGGAGGTGTCGTCGGCGTCCACCCAGACGTTCGAGTCACCAGTGGCTTGTACGTGCCGGATAAACGGGACCGAACGCGATCAACGGAGCACGAAGATGGCGACCGGTGAGTTCTATGGCGGGAGGTGGCGGTCGTACACGTTTCGTCGGTGGCCGACATCCTCGACGCGAAGCCGGTCCGCGTTGCGGTCCCACGCGATGATCGCACGGTAGTCGCCAGCCCGGAGCTTGTAGTACGGGTACCCAGAGAGCGACTCGAGTCGGTGGTCGGTCCACTCGGTCGCTTCTTCGACTTTGTTCAACACGCGATCTGCGACCTGTGGATCGAGATCGTCCAAGTGGTCGAGAGCCTGCTCGGTGTACTCAACCTCAGCATTATACAAGGTGGAGCCTCCGACCTCAAGGAGTGAGCGAAGCGAGCGAGTAGGTCGGAGAGGAAACCGACATGGTACGACACAACCGGCATACTGTGGCCACCGGATTCCCACATAATTAAGAACCGATAGCTCTTCATCTGAAGTATGGAGGTGCGTCGAACCGCGCCGGTCAAGCTCGTCGTTCCCGATGAGCGACGCGACGACCTCCACGAGTCAGCTCGCCAGTTCCTTCACTGTGCGAACCGTGCCGCCGAGTTCTGTTGGGACGATCGCTCCTACACCAACTGCGTTACGGCGAACACGACCGCACGGGATGCGCTCTATGAGGAACTGCGAGAGGAAACTGATCTCACTGCGAACCTCGTCCAAGAAGCCATCCGACGTGCCGTCCAAGCGACGAAAGGGTGTGTCGAACGGTGGAAACAAGGTAAGCGTGTGAGCCAGCCGGAGTTCACGTCGTGGAGTATGCTCTATGATAAGCGGAGTGCGACGTTCTACCGGAACGAAGTCTCGCTTTCAACCGTCAACGGGCGTGTTGAGTGTGAGTTTGAACTCCCGACGGACAGCCCGACACCCTACGAACAGTACGTTCTTTCGGACGAGTACGAGTTCCGGGCGAGTACACTCCAATACGACAAGGCGACCGACGAGTTCTACTTTCACATTACAACCCGGAAGTACGATGGCGACGAGTCCGAGGTTTCGGCAGATACCGGGCACCAAACAGTCCTCGGCATCGACCTCGGCGTTAACAGCCTCGCAGTAGCTTCGACCGGCACGTTCTGGCAAGGGGACGAATACGATCACTGGTGCCGCGAGTTCGAGAAGCGGCGTGGTGAGATGCAACAACGCGGCACGCAGGCCGCACACAACGCGCTTCTTCGCCTCGGCAAGCGTGAAGAAGCGTGGCGAAAACAATACATCCACACGGTTGCCAATGAGATCGTTTCGGAAGCCGTCGAACACGACTGCGACGTGATCGTGTTTGAGGATCTAACAGACATCCGTGAGCGACTTCCATACGCGAAGTGGCACCACATTTGGGCGTTCCGACGCCTCTACGAGTACGTCTCCTACAAGGCACCAGAGCAGGGTGTCTCCGTGGAAGAGGTTGAGCCGAACCACACGTCTCAACGGTGTTCTCGGGCGGATTGTGGGTTCACGCACGAAGCGAACCGTCAGGGAGAACGGTTTGAGTGCCAGAAGTGTGGGTACGAAGTGAACGCAGATTATAACGCTGCGAAGAACATTGGCGTGCGGTACGCTCGAAAGCGACAACACAGCCTCCGTTCCTCGCCCACGTCGGGGGGCGGAGACGCACCAGTAGACGTGCGTGTGAATGGTGGGATGTTGAACGGCGAGAGTTACCAGCCTATTGCTGGCGACTGATTGCCGGGAGTCCACATCAAAGCCCTATCCTCAAGGACCGAGGCGCACAGCGCCGAGGGAGTAGGGTAGGGTAGTTTACTCATCCAAGCCCAACCGCTCGCGGGCTTCGTCCGCCGACACCGTCTCACCCTCCTTCGCCTGCGTTCGGCTCCGTTCGAGGTCGTCGAGCGTCTCCGCTGAAAGCGTCGCGGAGGGGTTCGTCCAGTCACGAAGCGCATCGCGGATGGCCTCCGATCGACTGGAGTATCCGCGACGCTCCCACTCCTCGTCGATGCGCTGGAGCAGGCTCTCTGGTACGCGAACGTTGATCTTCTCCATCCGGTCCGCACCGGTGTCTGTGTCGGTGCTCATATGCTGTGATACATCTGTATCACAAATAAACCTTCGGCGAGCCGCGGCGTCGTCGCTGGTCAATGCGAGCGCGTTCGAAAAATGGAACCGCAAACCGCGTGGGCCGAACGGGCGTCCGTTCGGTGGTTAGTGGTCGTTAGTTGTCGCGACGGGTCGCGAGGAGCGCGGCCGCGATGAGGGCGACGAGGGCGACGAGCGCGCCGAAGCCGGGCGTGCCGTCGTCCGTGGAGCCGCCGTCGGAGCCACCGTCCTCACCGTCGGAGGAACCGTCCTCACCGTCGGAGGAACCGTCCTCACCGTCGGAGGAACCGTCCTCACCGTCGGAGGAACCGTCCTCACCGTCGGAGGAACCGTCCTCGCCGTCGTCAGAGCCGTCGTCACCATCGCTGGTGTCGCGCTCTTCGACGATTTCGACCTCAACGCGGTCCGTACTGTCGCCGTCGTCGGCTTCGATGATGTACGTACCAGTCTCAAGGTCGGACGTGTCGATCGTGGCGCTCCACTGACCGTTGTTACCCCAGTCGTCGGTAGACGTAGAGGCAACAGAGTTGTCTTCCTGGGTCAGCATGTCGAGCGTGATCGAGTTGTCGTCAGCCTGGCGGTTGGTCGATCCTTCGATGACGACAGTCTCACCGGTCGCAACCGGGTTAACGCCCGAGGCTTCAGCGCCTTCGGCGTAGACGTTGCTGACAGAGAGCGTCGCATCGTTCAGGCGGAACGTCTCGGAGACCGCAAGATCGTCGCTGCCGTCAGCGTCGACAGTGTTCGAGAGGATCCGGCTGCGGATCTGGTCACCGCTGCCAGAGCCGATGTTGTCTGCAATGTACGTCTGCAGATCATCGGCACTGCTTGCGTCATCGTTGCTGGGGAGCGTACCGTCGCCAACCACACCGTCGCGACCGAGCGAGAAGATGTGTCCGGAGACAGTACCCTGGTTGAGGTTGCCAATGCTGATGTCTTCGCGCTCGAAGGTCCCGTCACCGTCGACCGAGACAGTTCGAGCAATCGTCTGACCACGGTTGTCGACGAAGGCGACAACAACGCTGTCTTGGCCTTCAGCGGTACCTTCGACATCGATGGTACCGTCTTCTTCAGCTATCTGACCGTTGACCGTGGAGAAGCTGCCGCCCAGATCTCCCTCAGTCACGGTGATCGAGTAGCGGTTACTCGAGGCACTGCTGAAGTCCGACGAGGAGATTGTGCCGTCGTTGTTCGCAACAGACTGCGCGTCACTCTGGTCAATCACACCGATGTCGTACCGCCCGGCGAACGAGAGCGTCGTACTTCCGGGGAAGTCATCGGCGTCAGCGCCGTCTTTGTCGGCATCCGACAGGACGACATCAGTTTCTTCGAACGTGTCGTCCGAGTCAACCGAGATGAACTGGTCGCCGTCAACGTTGACGGGCTCCCAGTTGTTGTTGTCCTGAACGTAGATACCAACGTCCTCGGCGCTTGCCGCGGAACCGTTCACGTCAACTTCTTGACCAACAACGTACGTTCCGCTGGGGCTGTCGAGACTGACGTCACCTTCTTCAACGTCAATGCTGACGTCGTCTTCAGAAGGCTCCATCGTCGACAGGTTTGCCGGGGACGAGTCACCGTACAGCTCAACGTCGATCGTCGAGTCATCGACGTACTGCGTCTCGACGGAGCCAACTGCGGTCGTACCGTCGATCTCGACAACGGCGAACGCGTACTCGACGTTGCTCGAGCGGTAGGAATCGTCTTCGAGGTTACCCAAGAACTTGGACTGGACGTTGCTCGCAGTGATTTCTTCTCCGTTGAAGTCGTCACCGTTTGCCCACAGGCCAACACGCTGGGTGTCTCCGACGTTCCGGAGAGTGCGAACGACGTTGGTGATGTTCGCGCCGTCACGGAGGTCGTCCTCGGCGATGGCGACAACGTGGGTCTCAGCGTCGAGACCACCGCTCACGGTGTAGTCGACATTGTCACCCTGAACGGCAGAGTCGGATGACGTGTCAATCGAGAGCGAGTCCTGGTTCGTCGTCTCGATGGTGTACTCCTGAACAACACTGTCGTGGTCGAGGTCGCCCTCGCCCTCGAAGATCACGGTGTACTCGCCTGCGTCCTCACCGGAGAGGTCGAGGTCGGCACTATCGACGCCGTCGTCAGCGTTGAGGATAGCGTCGCCAACAACCGTGTTGGTGATGTCAGTTCCGCTGGCATCTTCCACGGTGATCTCGACGTTTTCAGCTTCCGGGAAGTTCCAGGTCGCGTTAGCCGTCAGCTCGTCCGCGTTGGCCGTTGCGATCTGGTCGATGTCGTTCCCGTTGTACTGAACTTCTGCGGTGCTGATGCGCGGCTGCTGAACAACAACACGGTAGTTGCTGGAGTCAGTCGCGTCAGCATTCTCGGCGTAGGTGCCGGTCGGTGCATCTTCAGGAATCGGGACGGTGAGCGACGTACCGGACGCGTCACCGGCCGTCTTCTGGAGTGCACCAGGCGAGACGGTCGTACCGTCGTCGTTGTAGAAGGTCAGACCTTCTTCACCCTGATAGACTGTGTTTCCGTAGAAGACCTCGTCTGCACCAGCCGTACGCTCGTCAGGGGCGAGCAGATCGAAGCTAACCGTGTCACTGGATCCCGTGTTACCGGTAGCATTGATCGTGTACTGCAGATTGCTTGCTGCATCAGAAGCGCCTAGGCCACTCGTGTCGTGAGTGATGGTAGTCGTGAAGTTTGCAGTGTACGACCCGGATGCGGTGTCAGCACCGCTGATATCCACGGTGATCGTACCACTGGAAATTGTCGTCTCATCCACAGTAAGGCTGCTGGCACCACCATTAGCGTTAATGCTTGTGGAGGCATCGTCAAGAATCGACGTTACCTCACTCGGTGCGTCGACAGTTGCGTTTTCAGTGGGACTACTGTTGTCGAATGTTACTTCATAGGTAACATCTTGGTCGACAGTACTACTCGGATCGATTGTCACATCATCGGCACTAACTCCAGAGACGCCGGTAGGAGTTGCTGCTGCAGGTGCAACAGCAAATCCGGCGGCCACCATGGAGAGTACCATGAGGACACTGAAGAAGACCGCGTTGGCCTTCGAGCGTGTATTATTGTCGTTTGTCATTGTTTGCGTTGTTGTCTGCATTCCGAGTACGCCAGCAGTTTTGTCCTCGACACTCCGTCTCGATTCGCCATCCGCGTCGAGACGGACGACGTGTGTCGGATTACTCGCTCCTGTCGCGTTCGGGGATAGGGGCATTACGACCATACAGTGGTTCTTATAAATACTTTGTGTGTATTTCGTGGTGTGTGAAACCGTCACAACCGGCGAGAGAGGCGTCGAGATGGGCGTTTTCGAAATCGGTTGGTCGAGGTCGACATCGTCGATGGTGAACTCTATGCCGACCGATCCGTTCTGCGAGAGCGTTGAGCAAGAATAGAAGTGAGAGTCTGCTCGTGCACGTGTACGATCTACAATCTACACGAATAACAGAACGAATCGAATAACAGAACGAGTCGGCTCGCGAACTCACCGCTGCGTCTCTCTAATCAGATGTTCATCCACCAGATAGGATCAGCTGAACGCTGCGTACGGGCTTCCTATTGGCTATTTGCAGTGATCGTGAGAGTGTAGTCCGTGGTTGGAAGGTCCCCGTCGACCCCCCCGTTGATCAGATCGATAACCATCCCGAAGTCGATCGAGGTCCCGGGACTGAGGGTGCTCGTGACGTCGCCGTTACCGCTGTTGCTGCCGAGAGCCTCGTTCCCGTTGTCGATGGTGGCCTCAGTCGAACCGTCGTCGATGGTAAACTGGAATGTGCCACTAGGAACGCTATCGTCGGTATCCGGCGAAATACTCAGCGTCAGAGAGCCTATGTCCTGTGTTCCGTTATTGGTTATCGTGACCAAGTTGCGGAATGTCGTAATCGCGTCCTGATTCAGACCCGTCCCGCCGTCGTCGGCGTCGCCGTCATTCCCACCGTCGAGATTGATCTGAATCGTCCCGTCTGTCTGCTCAACGTACTCGTTCTGGTTTGCGCCCGTCGAGGCGTTGGCCGGTGATGAATCTGTGTCGTCGGTTCGATCTGCTGCCTCTAACCCGAGGAAGCCATCCGCGTCGCCCGCGGTCTGAACGGAGACCGTCCGCTGAGCCTCCACCGTGTCGAACGCCCCCGTGCTCAAGATCGCGCCGCCGCCCGCGACCAGTCCGCCGAGTCCGATCAGAACGCTGCGTCTGTTTGCCATATCTACACCTTGCCCCTCTACCCACTTTGTATTGGCTCGCTTGAACGGCCGCAAGCGCGGCGTGAACCCGGTATCGCACTCCTTGAATCGACCGGCGCAGCCGGTGTCGAAGTGCCCACCCCGCGGACGCGACGGAAAGCCCACCAATACAAAGCCTTCGGGTGACGTATCGAGGGCACAGCGCGCACCTCGCTGCACATCGCATGATCACCCGACGACAGACCGCGATCGGCCTCGCCTCCGCGGCGCTCGGCAGCGCCGTCGTCAGCTCCGCGTCCGTCTTCTCCGGCAGCGCCGCGGCGGAGGCCGACCTCCGCGTCGTCGTCTCCTCGGAACTCGCCCTCCGTCCCGGGCGCGCGGGCGAGGAGTACGTACAAACCGACGGCGACGGCCGCGTCGAGGCGATCGTGATCGAGAAGCTGAACCGGCGGTCGATCTCCCGGTTCGAGGATCTCGTCGTGATCGCGAACGAAGGCGAGACCCCCTACGACCGGATCGCCTTCGCGTTCGCCGCGGCCGATGACGACGCCGACTCCGGCGGAACGAGCGCGGCGGCCGCCGAGACCCTCCGCGTCGTCTCCGGCGACGAACCGACCGAGACCGATGACCAGGGACGGACGACGCTGCTCGCGGCCCTCGACGAGACGTTCGACCCCGGCGACGCGGTGTCGTTCGGACTGGTCGCGAACCTGATCGCCGACGACGACCCCGGCGACCTCGACGCGATCCCCGACGGCGCGAACGTCAGACTGGAGATCGTCGCCATCGACGAGGAGTGATCGGATTCTGATATTTGTCCCACACACGGGAATTGAAGATGCGTGGTAACGTACGACATGAATAGTCATGTTTCGAACGGATTCCACTCCGATCGGGCGGTATAGCGCGGTTATCGTGCATATTCAAGCGTCGCTTGAATCGACCCTCGGTTTTACAGACCCGTTCAAGCCGGGCGTTCGGTCGTTTCAAGTAACCCAATACTAAGTGGATACCGGTGTAGGTATCGAGTAAGTGGAAGCCACATGATCAAACGACGCAGTATGGTGATCGGTCTCGGCGCGTTGGCGACCGGGAGCGGGGCGGTGTTCTCGTCGGCGGCGTTCGCGAGTTCGACGGCGTCATCGGCCGACTTTCGGGTCGTCGCAGAGGACAACCTCGTCGTGGAGGCGGGTGCGAGTTTCCGTGGCGATGGGAACGAGTACCAGCCCAACCCATCGGGCGACAAGTTCTATGGTGGCGGCGACGATCTCTTCACCGATGAAAGTAGCCTTGCCGACCTTGCGCCCGAAGAACTCCCGGCCGCGTGGGCGAACAACGAAAACAACGACGGCCTTGCGGTCGAAACCGCCGTAGAGAACCTCGCGGAAACCTACGAGTTCCCCGACTTCCTACAGGTACGCAACGAAGGGACAGAAGACGCGGAGGTCGGTATTCGCTTCGAAGAGTATGGCGAGGATGTCAACAACGGCCCGGTGACGCCCGAAGACCTCATACAGGCCTACGAGTTCCTCAGCGACGGTGGTGACGGCGGCAAGATCTCGACAGACGGAAACCCGGACGCGAGCAACATCGGCAACCAGACGATCGATAATACGACGACGGTTCCGGTGGGCGGCACCGAACAGATCGGACTCGTGATCAACCTCACGAACGACACGATCCGGACGGCGATCGCGGAGGCCGCCTCACCGGGGACCGACGACGTGTTCAACGGAGGCGAGCACGACACCGTCCAACTCGTCGAGACGCTACGCGTCGGGAGCGACAGTACGGCAGAAGAGTGACATCCTCCTCGCGATAGCAGACGTATCTGATCCGAAGTCCGGTCGATCCAGAAGATCGATCGGTTCGACGGTAGTTGTGGGAAACAGACATATACGATCTCCGAGTACCGTGAACGTATGACACATCGACGAGGAGTTCTCTCCGCGACCGCGTGCCTCGGACTCTTCTCGCTCTCCGGCTGTCTCGACAGCGTCACCGGCGGCGGAGACGGAAGCGACGGTACCGAAGGCGACGACCAACGTCGGGAAATCGTCCGAACGTACGACGACGCGATCGTCGCCCGCAACGACGCCACGACGGCCCGCGACGAGGGGGTCACCGCGTTCAACGAGGAGTCGTACTCCCCCGCAATCGAGTCCATCGAGAGCGCGCTCGCGGACTACGAGAGCGCGACCGAAGGGTTCTCGGAGGCCGCCGACGTCGCCCACGAACTCACCGAGGACACCGCCGCCGCGCTCTGTGAGACGGCCGCCACGGAGACGGATCTGCAGGCCGACGCCACGGAGGCGGCGCTCGCGGCCGCGAGAGCGGCCGACGAGGGCGCGGACGCCGAGACGATCAACGGCCACATCGAGACGTTTCGAACCCACCGCGACGAGGCCGCGGCGCTCACCGTCGAAGACACCGACGCGGTCGCGAGCGCGCTCGGCCTGGAGCGGTAGCGCGCGCGTTCGCCCGTTCCTCACCCTCGTTCCTCTCTCCTCTCTCTCCGTTCCTCTCTCCTCTCTCTCCGTTCCTCTCTCCTCTCTCTCCGTTCCTCTCTCCTCTCTCTCCGTTCCTCTCTCCTCTCTCTCCGTTCCTCTCTCCTCTCTCTCTCTCTCCGTCCCTCGCTCTCCGCTCCGATACCCGAATAGTATATACGGACTGAAACGAATCCTTTGTGTGAAATGTGTGGGAGCAGCGTCCTTCTACGGGTTCGAGCGTCGCCGTCGCGTTGGACGCACCCACGAACGGAGGCGTCGTGAGCGTGTCGCTCACGGACCAGCGGGAGTACACCCGACCGGAGAAAGACGAACTCTACGACCTGTTGAGCAACCACCGCCGGCGGTACGTGATCCACTTTTGCAAGCAGTCCGACGAGCCGCTGACGCTCTCGGATCTGGCAGAGCGGGTGGCCGCCCGCGAGCAGGACAAGTCGGTGGCGGAACTCACCTCGGCCGAGCGCAAGCGGGTGTACACCTCCCTCCAGCAGACGCACCTCGACAGGCTTGCCGACGCCGGCATGATCGAGTACGACGGGAACCAGATCGAACTCACCGACGGGGCCGCGGCGCTCGACGTCTACCTCGACGTCGTCCCCGAGGGGTCGATCTCGTGGGGGGCCTACTACCTTGGCGTCTCGCTTCTGTCCGCCCTCGTCCTCGCCGGCGTGTGGGTCGGGTTCGTCCCGACGGAGACCGTCCCGGAGATCGGGTGGGCCGCGATGATCCTCGCGGTGTTTCTCGTCTCCTCGATCGCCCAAGTGATTCAGAACCGCCGCTACCGGCTCGGAGGGAGAGAAGAGCCGCCGTGACGCGCGTTCAGGCACCGCAATACTATATGCCCACGTCTCCTAGTTCAGACACGAAGTGACGCGTGCGTTCGCTCGAACGCGGAGCGAAGCCGGTCCAGTTCGAGCGGGGCCGTTCGCCAAACACGAGACATGGGACGGAAACGACAGCGCAGCCGCGGCGATTCGAGCGGTCTCGTGAGCCGCCGCGCCGTCCTCGGCGTCCTCCTCACCGGGGGTGCCGCTGCCGCCGGCGTCCAAGGAACGGGGGCGTTCTCCACGGTTACCGGCGACCGACAGTTCAGCGTCGGGACTGCGGACGACGACAACGCCCTCCTCGGGATCGATCCGCGAGATCCGACCGGCACATCGGGCGACGCGGTGGCTCTTTTCACCGTGACGAACCGATTCTCGGAGGCGCTGACGCTCGAACAGGTCGGCGTCGTCGACGCCGGCTCGCTCGGAATCGCTCGCACTGATCTCCGGATCGATCAGTGGACGCTCCAGCCGGGCGAATCGACCGACATCGACGCCCAGCTGTCGTGCGCCTCGGGCGCGACCGACGACGTCGAACTCTCGATCCGCGCGGTCACGACCGACCGCGACGAGTCGATCGAACTCACGCGTTCAACAACAGTCACCTGCGAGACGAACGGTGGGGCGTGTCTCACGGAGACTGAAATTGAGCGAGAAGACGAGACTATCTCTTGTATAGACATCACCGTTCAGGGTCGCGAGACGGACGTGTCAATCGACTTATCGGATGTGATTGTCACAGGTAGCGTACGCGTTGAAATCCGCGGAGCCGGAAACTCGGAGATCGAGATTGAGATCGAAGACACCACGATCCGAGGCGACCTCATCGTCGACATTCGTGGTGCCGGCGGGGCAGATATCGACATCGAACTCGAAGAGAACGCAATTGAGGGTACGGTCGATGTCCCCGGTTACGATGACGTGGGCAACGGGCAGGGTGCTCGCGACGACGACGATGACGATAACGACGACGGCGACGGCGACGATGACGACGGCGACGATGACGACGACGACGGCGACGATGGCGACGACGATGATGACTGATACAAATACATGGACGATCCCGAGTACGCGCAGGCTCGCCGGGACTTAGTCGCCGACATCCGACGGCGGCTCGACGTGAGCGACACCGTTCTCTCTGCGATCGAGGCGGTCCCACGCCACGCGTTCGTTCCCGACGATCGGCGAGCGCACGCGTACGAGGACCGCCCGCTACCGATCGGCCACGACCAGACGATCAGCGCGCCCCACATGGTCGCGATCATGACCGACCTGCTCGATCTCGAACGGGGTGACCGCGTCTTCGAGGTGGGGACCGGCTGCGGGTATCACGCCGCCGTCCTCGCCGGGGTCGTCGGCCCGAGAAACGTCTTCACGGCCGAGTACGTTCCCGAGCTGGCCGAGGCCGCTCGCGACAGGCTCGATCGGCTCGGATACGACGTCACCGTCTACGCGGGAGACGCCCGAGAGGCGTTTCGGGAGGAACCTCCGTTCGCGGCCGCGTCGGTGACGTGTGCGCCCGATGACGGCGTCCCAGAGTCGATCGTCGACCGGGTTCAGACGGGCGGTCGCGTCGTCGCGCCGGTCGGGACCGACCGAGGCGGTCAGCGGCTCGTCCGTCTCACGGTCCGCGACGACGGAATCGAGCCCGAGGACCACGGCGGCGTCCGGTTCGTCCCGATGCGGTAACGAGCGAGCAGTTTTAGAGGACCGGGCACCGAGCGGGCGCATGGACGAGGCGTCGATCCGCGCCGACGCGATCGAGGGGATCGAACACCAGCTCGGCGAGCCGCTGGACGCATCCGTACTGACGGCGCTCCAGCGCGTCTCCCGAGAGCCGTTCGTCGACGACACTGCACGAGCGAGCGAGAGCGGTCACACCGGCGACGAACCGACTGGGTCCCTCTCGATCGAGACCGTCGTTCGGCTGGTCACGGCGTTGGATGTCGACGAGGGCGACGAGGTGCTCGTGGTCGGTGCCGGCGCAGGGTACTCCGTCGCGATGCTTGCCGAGATAGCCGGAGCGCGCCGCGTGCATGCGGTAGACATCGACCGCGAGGCCGTCTGGACCGCACGGTCGAACCTCTCTGCGGCCGGCTACGGCGCGGTGCTCGTCGACCGCCGAGACGGCGTCAACGGACTCCCGGAGTACGCGCCCTACGACCGGATTCTCCTCGAAACGGCCGTCGTCGAGCCGCCGCGCGCGCTCCGCGATCAGCTCGCCGCGGACGGGCGGATCGTCTACCCGCGCGGCACGGCGGTTCAGACCGTCGCCGCGATCGAGGCCTACCCGGACGGCGACCGCGACGCCGGGACGGCTCACGACGCCGACCCCGATCCGGACGCCGCTCCCGAGCAGACGCCCGACCGACCGGCGGATGAGGACGACGCCGCCCCGCCGGGGTTCCGTACCGTCGAGACCGCCGGCCCGGTCCGGATCGATCCGATGCTCGTCGACGGCGAACAGGGGGGCGTCGAGCGGAACCGGACGCGCAGGGAGGACGCTGAGTGGGCGAAACAGGGGCACTTCGCTCCCCACGGGTGGGAGCAGGAGTGGATCGACTGGGACGACCGGCTCTGAGGAGCGCTCTCGGTTCGCGGCCGATCGGAACTGCCCGGGAGCGGTCGAGCGTGACCGCGACCGGTCCGCTCACTCGGCGATGACCAGCACGTCCGTGTTCTCGCGCTCGTCGACGTAATCGCCCTCCGCCGGCGGTTTGACTTCGATCGTGAGCGTTCCGTCCGGCTGGTTCGGTCCGAGTTCCGGGTCGATGTCGACGCGCGCGACACCGTCCGCGTTCGTCTTCCCGGTGGCGACTCCGTCGATTCGCGCCGAGCCGCTCCGGACGATCACCGTCGCGTCGGCGACGCTCGCGCCGTCGGGATCGAGCACCGTGACCGCGAGCGACTGGTCGCCCGGCGTCGTCACTTCCGGTTGCGGCTTGGCGTCGAGTTCCGTCGCGGCCAGTCCGTCGATGTCGCCGATCATCCCCATCATCACGCTGAGGCTCGCGACGCCGACGACGAGCGCGATCACCAGTCTGACCGGAAGCCCCTCTATCGCGCGGCGGTCCGTGTGGAAGGATCGGCGGTTAGCGGTGCGTCCGTCCCGTTTCGAATCGAACATACCCCCGCTGGCCGCGGTATCACTGATAAGGAGTCGGATCGATTCGGCGGCGGTCGTCGCGGTCGCGTCTCGCTCCCCGATGTTTTTGTGCGATACCGCGACCAGCGGGGGTATGCACGTGATCGGACGCGACGACGCGGCGGCGTCTCCACCTCGCGAGACGACGGCCGGCGACGTCGAGACGTCCACGCCGACCGTTCGGCTCGGGTCGTTCCTCGCCCGCGACGGGAGCACCGGGGCCGCCGTCGGCGTCGACGCGGACGGCCCGCACGCGGCCGTGATCTTCGGGAAGCGCGGCACCGGAAAGTCGTACACGCTTGGTGTCATCGCCGAGGGACTCGCGAGTGTCGACGGCGTCGCACCGGTCGTCGTCGATCCCATGGGGGTGTTCGGCGGCCTCCGCGCCGCCGGCGGCCGCGTCGCCGCTCCAACCGTCCGTCCCGCAGCGATCCCGGCGAGTGCGTGGCCGGACCTAGTCGGACTCGACCCCACGGGCGGCGCGGGGAGCCTGCTCTGGCGGGCCGTCGCCGACGCGGGCTCGACAGCGTCCGGAAGCCAGACGAGCGAACCGTCGCCCGCCTCTCGGACGGGAGCCGCGTCGCCGTCTCTCGGAGACGTTCGCGAACGGATCGAGGCGTCGAACGCACCGGAGGCCGCGCGCCGCGCCGCCGATAACCACCTCCGGCTCGCCCGGTCGTGGGGAGTCTTCGATGCCGACGCGCCTGCGATCGAGAGCTTCGCTGCCGACGGAACACCGACCGTCCTCGATCTCTCCGGGGTTCCGGAGCGGGCCGCGGCGGCGGTCGTCCGTGCGGTCGCTCGCGGGCTCTACGACGCCCGGGTCGACGGCGCGCTCGACCGGCTCCCGTGGCTGCTCGTCGACGAGGCGCACGCCTTCTTCGGTGGCGTCGCCGAGCCGGCGCTGCGGACGCTCCTCACTCGCGGTCGCGCACCCGGCGTCTCGCTCGTCTGCGCGACGCAGCGCCCCGGCGCGCTGCCGAGCGTGGCGGTCTCGCAGTCGGATCTCCTCGTCGCCCACAGGCTGACCGCCGAGGGCGACGTGGCCCGGCTCGCGGAGGCGGAGGCGACGTATCTCGCCGGATCGCTCGCCTCGCGGCTCCCGACGGGAACCGGCGAGGCGCTCGTCGTCGACGACGCGACCGAAACGGCACACACCGTCCGCGTCCGCGAGCGGCGGACCCCACACGGCGGCGGCAGTCCCCGTGCGAGTCGGACGAGGGCCGCGACCGACGACGTGAGGGGCGGTGAGCGGGTGGGCGGAAGCGAGGGGGACGCCGGCGGTCACGAGCCCGAAGAGCAAAGATGACCGGCAGTAACTCACTCGTATGGAACGGACGCGGTTCGGGTACCTCCTCGTCGCCGTCGGCGGGTTCGTCGGCGCGGCCGCCCGGTACGGCGTCGACGTGGTCGCGGGGGACACGACCGGCCTCGGGACGCTCGCGGTGAATCTCGTCGGCTCGCTCGCGCTCGGCGTTCTCGTGGGGCGCGCGACGACGACGCGTATCCAACTGTTCGTCGGGACCGGCGCGCTCTCGTCGTTCACGACGTACAGCACGTTCGTCGGCGACGCGGTGGCGCTCGGCACCCTCGCCGGCAGCGGGTACGTCGCAGCGAGCTACGCGGTCGGGTTTGCGGCGGCGGCCGTCGGGCTAGTGATCGGAGGTCGACTGTGAGGATGGTCGGGAGGCCAACTGTGACCGGAGGGCACTCGTGGCCGTGACCGGAGGGGTTTCGGCAGTCATCCTCGTCGGAGTCGGCGGCGCGTTCGGGGCCGCGGCCCGTCACGCGGTCGGACTCCGGGTCGAGGGGAGACGATCTATCACCGCCGTCAACGCTCTCGGGAGCCTCGCTCTCGGCGGAACCCTCGCCGCGCCGATCGGATCCGCGGAGACGCTCCTCGTCGCCGTCGGATTCTGCGGGGCGTTCACCACGTTCTCCTCGTTCGCCGTCGAGACCGTCTCGACCGTCGCCGACGGGGAGGATCGCCGCGCAGCCCGGTTCGCGGCCGCGAATCTCGCCGCCGCGCTGGTCGCGTTTCTCGCCGGAACGCTGTTCGTCGGAGCGCTCGCCGACGGTCTCGCCTGAGTTCGGTTCGACACAGGTCCGGTCGCGCCGCGGTCCAACCCGGACGCGAGCGAACGACAGGTACAGGCCGCTCCGTTCCGTACCCGGTGTCGTGACCGACGACGCTGACTCCGGCCCGCGGACCGGAACCGAGGGCGACACCGCGGCGGGCGGCGAGGGCGACCGACACGCAGACGGCGGGGGTATTGAGGACGACGCCGTCGCGTTCGCCGACCTCTCGCTTCCGCAGCGCGTCTTCGTCGCGGCCGTCCAGAACCCGACCCGCGGCGTCGCGATCGTCGGACTGCTCGCATTCGCGTTCTCGTTTTACGTCGCGTTCTGGCTCGTGTTCCCGCGCATCGCGGCGCTGGCATCGGTCGTCGGTGCCGTCCTCGTCGCGCTCGTCGCGCTCGTCTACCTCGTCTCCGATCGGATCGCCGAGTAGGCGGGCCCGTCTCGACCCCGCGTCACGGGTGGGGCTCGTAGAACTCCCGAAGTGAGCCGCCGAATTCGTCTGCGAGCGTCGCGACGGCGTCACCGACCAATACGTCGCGCTCATCGAAGGCGCGGTCCACCTGCGCCCCGAGCGCGACGTCCGTGGCGGCGTCGCTTTCGAGGTAGTCGCGAACCGTCGTGAACGTCCGCTCGCGCTCGACGACGTACCGGTGCCCGTCGATGAACGGCCCGTAGGTGTCCGTGTCGACGTCGTCAGCGTACGACTCGTAAAAGCTCTCTGCGTGGTTTTTGACGGCGACGGGCGGCCCCTCGTGGCGCTCGATCGCGGGGCGTTCGGCCACCTCCAGTTCGGCGTACAGTGCCGCGCGGCGGGTCGGGTCGTTCCATCCGCTCGCGCTCGCGTCCTCACTCTCGGACCCGTTCTCGGAGATGTCGTGTGGCGAGGGTCCGTGAGGTGCTGTGTCGGCGTCGTCGCTCACCATCGCCTGCGCCCGAAGCACGTCGAATCCGTGTGCGTCGAGTCCCCGCACGATCCCGTCGAGGGACCGACGGAGCTGCGGCCACAGCTGATCGTCGACCAGATCGGGGGCGTCGAACGTGACCGCCACCGGCGTCGTCTCCCGGCGGTGCACGTGGTCGCGGACGCCCGCCGCGTCGAGCGGCTCGGGAACCTCCGTCTCGAACAGCTCCGTCCGCGGTGCCGCGAGCAGCGCGCGGGCGTAGTGCTGGAGCCGCGCGAGGTTCGCCGGCGAGAGGACCGCCGCGACGTTCCGCGTCGGATCGGTCGGGTCGACGACCACGAGGGGGTCGTCGAACGTTCGCTCGGCGTGACTCTCCGGGTCGAACTCCATCGGCGGGTGCCAGCTCCGGGCGGACTCGACGAGCGGGACGAACCCCCCGAGTTCCAACACGAGCAGTTCGGTGAGGTACCCGGAGAACCCCTCGGTGCGGAGGTCGCTGCCGTACGCGCCGATCCCCTTCAGAAACGCCTTCGCGAGCACTACGTCGTCGGCGAGGTCGTCGTCCAGCCGGGCGGAGAGGTAGGCGTCGTGAAACGGCGTTCGGTCGACGGCCGAGACCAGGTCGCCGGCGCTCGCCACGTCGTGACACGGGACCAGATCGACGTCGAACCCCTCGTGGGTCCCTTTCACGTAGGGGTGTTCCGCGTACTCCTCGTGTCCGTTCGGGAGCACCGCGTGGCCGACGGCGAGCCCGTACTCCTCCAACTGCTCGCGGCCGAGGTCGGCGTCGAACCGGACGAACAGGTCGATGTCGCGGTCGCCGGAGACCCACGTCCCGCGAGCGGTCGACCCCACCTGCACCACGTCGGCGTCGACGGGCAGGTCGGCGATCGCCTCGCGGGCTCGCGCGGTGAGGTCGGCGGCGACCGCACGAAGCCGCTCTCGCTCGTCGCGCTCGGGGACGACCCGCTCGCGGACGCGGGCCAGCACCGCGTCGAGGTCGGTCGCCTCGGTGTCGCTCATAGATCGACATCTCGCGGTCCGGCCGAAAACGTGTCGGTCACGGTCGGAGCGCGTTTTCGCAAATCCGGAGCAGCACAGCCGTCAGTCGCCGTCCGCGTCTATTTCCCCGCCGGAAAAATCCGCCGTGTGTCAACCCGCCTCCCCCGAGTCGGGTGGAAACGAAAGCCCTATCAAAACGAATCGAGTATCGGAGATTGAGCCGAAGTAGCTCAGTTGGTAGAGCGCCTCGCTGTTAACGAGGCGGTCCCAGGTTCGAGTCCTGGCTTCGGCGCCTCTCTGTGCTCTGATTTCTGAGCAGTCGCTGAACACGTCGAGGTTGATGTATCTTGGCCATCGGTTGTTCCGATTCGGTACGCTAAAGAGTCGGTCTCGTTTACTCCGGAGTACGGGCCCTTAGCTTAGTCTGGCTCAAAGCGTTCCGCTCATAACGGAATGATCGCTGGTTCAAATCCTGCAGGGCCCATGTTTTGTGGCGCTCAGTCGAGTGAGTCGTTGTGGAACGGCTTCGGAGTGCAGTGGGTGGGATCGATCGGTGCTACTCCAGTAATTCCACCAGTTCGTTCACGTCGTCGATGACCGCGTCAGCGCCGTTCTCGGCGAACGTCTCCCGTCCCGACTCGCCGGTCAAACCGCCGGTGAGCACGCCGATGCCGTAGTACACTCGCGACTCGTCGTCGGCGTCGGCGTTGCGCGCGGTCCGCACGTCGTCGAGGGTATCGCCGGCGAATGCGACACGCTCGGCGTCGAACCGCGCCGCCAGTTCGACGAGCGCCCGCGGGTGCGGCTTCCCCTCCTCCCAGTCGTCCATCGTGAACCGGTGTGCCTCGGGCACGTCGAGGTCGACGCGCGACAGGGCGATCTCCGCTTCGGCGGCGGGTCGTCCGGTCACCACGCCCACGTCGAACCGAGCGGTCAGATCCTCTATGGTCGCCGGGTCGACGAGCGTCGGCTCGTCGTGGATGTAGCCCGGTGCCGAAAGCGGGGGTTCGCCACCCTCCAGCTCGCGGTACAGCTCCTCGCCGAGGTACAGCGCCTGAAACGTCTCGCGGAGTCGCTCTGAGTCCAACCGGTCAGTGACTCGCGCCTGCGCGACGTCCGGGAGATCGCTCACGACGGCTTTCGCCGCGTCGAGTCCGCCGCCGCCGTCGGCGATCAGATCGGTGAACGCCTCGACGCTCATGTCGAGTCCATCGCGTCGAGCCAACACGTACAGCGCGGCCGCGTCCGTCAGTTCCCAGTCGTTGTTGAACCCGCCCGCGTTCTTGAACGACTGGACCGCGTCGCGGTCGATCGTCGTTCCGTACACCCGATCGACGGACTCGATTATCGCCCGGCGATACGAGTCCGCGACGTCGACCAACACACCGTCGATGTCGAGCACGACTGCGTCGACCTGCATACACCCGTAGCCGACGGCGGCGGGAAAGAACGTTCCGGGTTCGCGGTCGGTGCGGCCGTTATCGGAGCGGCCGCTGTCGGTGCGGCCGCTATCGACGGCACGTCTCACCGTTGTCGACACCTGTCTCCTCACGCGCGACGTACAACGTGGTCCCGCCGATCGATCGGCGACGGACCCTGACAGTCGGCTCCTCGAAGCCGAGCGTCGTGAACAAGCAGGCGGCGTCGAGACGCTCGGCGAGCGCGACTGTCGGGCGCTGGAGTTCGGCGGGAAGGTTACACGCGTACACCGCGTCGACGGCGTCCGGAAGCGGCTCCGATCGCGGGAAGGCGGCTTCCGATCGACTTCGCTCATCACTCTCATTGCTATTGTTGCTCTCATTGCTATCGTCGCTCTCATCACGTTCACCCGATAGCGCGAGCACGTCGGCCCGCACGGCGCGCAGCGTTCCGTCGTGCGATTCGCCTGCGGCCGCGCGGACGCGGTCTCCGACGTCGACGTCGATAGCGAGCACATCGCGGCCGCGCTCGGCGAGCGCGCGCGCGAGTCCCGGCCGGTCGCCGACGCCGACCTCGAGCAGGCCCTCGTAGCGGGAGAGCGGTTCGACGAGCGCACGACGTGAGGGTGATACCACGGCGCGAGTTTTATGACCGCGGCGGTCAAAAGCGGTTCCATGCTCGTGGACATCGTTCCTGTCGGGGAGGTCACCCCGCGCGTGAAACGGGAGGCCTCCGCTGCGCTCCGATTGGTGTACGACTGTGACGTCACGGTCCACGACGACCAGCCGATCCCCGAGACCGCCTACGACGCGGGACGCGACCAGTACCGCGCCGAAGACCTCATCGAGACAGTCGGTCGCGTCGGCGGCGGCGAGAAGAACATCGGTATCACGGCACAGGACCTGTACTACCGCCGCCGGAACTACGTGTTCGGGCTGGCGTACCTCAACGGCAGCGGCTCCGTGATATCCACCCATCGACTGCGTACCTCCTCCGACGGGGGCGTCTCGACCAAGCCCGCGATCGACGTGTTCGCCGACCGCGTGCGCAAGGAAGTCGTCCACGAGATCGGCCACACCCTCGGGCTGGAACACTGCGACAACAGCAAGTGCGTGATGTCGTTCTCGCCCACGGTCCGCGAGGTCGACGTGAAAGAGGAGAACCTCTGTGGCACCTGCTCCCGGCTCGTCCGGTAGGCCCTTCTCCGGTCGACCGCTCTCCGACCGACGCGAGCGGTGGTCGCTTGCCGGCCGGCACGTTCGACCGTGGCCTCGCCGGTAGACGTAAACCGCATCCTATCCAATCGACGCGCATGGCCGCAAAGCCGGAATACCGCGACCGGCCGGACGTCGAGGTTGCGCTGCTCGACGCGCTCGTCGACCGCGGCGACGAGGGGATGACGGTGTTGGAACTTCGCGCAGCCGTCGACGCCGACATCGACGCCGTCGAGGAGGCGCTCTCGTCACTGAAAGCCGACTCGCTCATCACGGTCGAGAGCGCGGAGCGGGTGCGGGTGTACCCGCACGACCGCGTCGTCCCCGACCCCGACGCGCCGGCCGCCGACGAGACCGCGTCGATCGTTGATCAACTCCGCGACCGCCTTGGTCTGTAGGTCGCGTCGTCGGACCGCTTTGTCCCTCCCCCGTTCGTCCCGTCACGGCCGGTCTCTCCCGAGACGGCGGCCTTTTGGCGCTCCCACGACTCCGGACTGGTATGACGCTCGTCTCCGGAACTCACGGCGCCCACGGCGCGACGTACCGCGACCGCGGCGGCCGGCAGGTGGTCGACCACTACGGGAAGCCCGAGCGCGTCGGCAAGGCGGTCCGCAAGGTCGTCGGCGCGATCGAGATGGGGTACGGCGTGCTCGCCGTCACCGGTGCCGACCGCGTCGAGTTCGTCGACAACGCGGTCTCGAACCGCGTCCCCGACGAAGACGGGCGGGGAGTGTATGCGCTCCTCCTCGACCCGCAGGGCGGCATCGAGACGGACATGTACGTCTACAACGCGAACGAGCGGCTGCTCGTCTTCCTCCCGCCGGAGCGAACGGAGTCGGTCGCGACGGACTGGTCAGAGAAGGTGTTCATCCAAGATGTCGAGATCGAGGACGTCTCCGAGGAGTTCGGCGTGTTCGGCGTCCACGGCCCCAAGTCGACGGAGAAGATCGCGTCGGTGCTCGGCGGGCCGGGCGCGCCCGAGGAGCCGCTCTCTTTCGTCCGCGGCTCGATGGTCGACGCCGGTGTTACCGTGATCGCGACCGACTCGCCGCTCGGTGAGGAGGGGTACGAGGTCATCTGCGCGGCCGACGACGCAGAAGAGGTGTTCAACACCCTGCTCACCCGCGGGCTCAACGCCGCTCCGTTCGGCTATCGGACGTGGGACGCGCTCTCCGCGGAGGCCGGAACCCCCCTCTTCGAGTACGAGCTAGCGGGCGTCGTCCCGAACGTGCTCGGCCTCCGGAACGCGCTCGACTTCGAGAAGGGCTGTTACGTCGGCCAAGAGGTCGTCTCTCGCGTCGAGAATCAGGGGAGGCCGAGCCGCCGCCTCGTCGGCCTCACGCTCGACGGACTCGCCGACGCGGTCGCCGAGATCGACGGCGACGCGAACCCGTCGGGGTACGACGATCTCCTGCCGACTCCCGGCGCGGCGGTCTTCTCCGGCGACGAGGCGGTCGGCGAGGTGACGCGCGCCGCGGCCGGTCCCGGCTCCGGCGATCCGATCGCGTTAGCGTTCGTCGACTTCGACGCCGCCCTCGACGGTGCCACCGTGCGCGTCGACGGCGACGAGGTCGCGGCGGCTCGGAGTGACCTCCCGTTCGTCGACGGGAGCGCGCGCTCCGCGCGGCTGCCGGCGTACCCGGGCGACGAGTAACGTCGCGGTCGCTGTTGCGGTCGGCGCGCCTCCGAGCGCCCGGAGGGCGCGAGGAGCCCGCGAGGGAGTCGGTCGTCCAGAGCGAAGCGGAGGGCGACCGACGAGGCTGGGGAGGCGTGAGGTGCGGTCAGACGGGAGTTCGGCAGGCCTCACTCGGAATCAAGCGAGTCACTATCTAGTCGACAGTCACCGATGCTCGTCGATCCACTCACACCACGCGTGGAAGTCGTCGGCTTCGCACTGGTCGGCAATCGACTGCAGTGTTCCGGTCGGGATTTCGTCTTCTGACGCCATCGGAACAGTCACAATTCGGCCTTCGTCCGTGTCTGGTGATTCATACCGCATTTTCAGGTGACTACCGACACGACCGACACGCTTGTATCCGAAATCGTGGAGGACAGACGCAATCTCGCGCCCGGAGAAGTTCGTCCGGACCATTCACCGCATGAATTCGGGAAGCTCCTTGTCACCGGGCTCCGCCTCTTCGAGGCCCCACTCTTCGAGATCCTCGTCGGTGACGGGCTCGCCGCCGCCTTCGTGAAGTTCGATCGCCTCAGCAAGCATTCGGAGCGCTTCCGCCTTCGTCTCGCCGAAAGAGGCGACACCGGTCTCGATGTCTCTCGCGGTGATCGAGCCGTCATCTTCGTGAATGAACTCGACGCCTTCCCCGTTGGGTGCGTCGCGCGTCGCACTCGCCATACCCTCTCTTCGCGGACCGCTCGAATAAGCGTTCTGTCGGATGCGGCAAAGGGAGTACAAGAGGTCGATACCCACGGACACCATTAACTTCCCAGTCGCGGCGTACGTCCGCCTACAGGACGAACTGCACCGCGGAGTACACGCCGAACCCCAACACGAGCGACCCGACGAGCGACGCGATCCACGCGAACACCGTGTACCCCATCTTCGCCCGGCTCACGCCGGCGTCGCCGGCCGCGTAACCGGCACCGACGATCGCCGAGACGATGATCTCGTTGAACGAGACGGGGATCCCGAACGCGACGGCGATCTGTGCGATCGCGAACGACGGGATGAGCGCCGAGATCGAGCGACGCGGCCCCATCGACGCGTAGTCCTGTGCGAGCGCCTTGATCATCCGCGGCGCGCCGGTCCACGACCCCGCGAGCAGCCCCGCGCCGCCGCCGACGAGGAGCGCCCACAGCGGCACACCGACGTCGCTGAAGATCGGCACGAGCGGCCCGATCGCGAGCCCGACCTGCGACCCGCCGGCAGAGAACGCCACGAGCCCGCCCATCGCCAGTAGGAAGCGACGCTGTGCGCCCTCGCGGTCGCGCCCGAGGTCCGCGTACACCGCGAGCGCGACGAGCGCGGCCACTGCGAGCGTGACCGTCCCGATCCCGACCCCCGCGCCGACGCCGAGGCCAGGTCCGAGTGCCGACGCGATCGACGCCTGCTCTCCCTCGGGACCGAGGACTGCGAAGCCGACGTTGGCGACGATCGCGCCGACGACGCCCGCGAGCCCCGCGGTGAGCAGACGCTCCGGAAGCGCGTCGCCGATCAGCGTGCGGGCGACCCCGTACGCGACGCCGCCGCCGACGAAGGGCGTGAGCACCCACAGCGTGAGGATCTCCGCGTACTTCGGCCACGCGGGGTCGCCGCCCATCGCGAGCCCGACGCCGACGACCGCGCCCGTCACGGTGAACGCGGTCGCGATCGGGTATCCCGCGAACACGCCGATCGCGACGAGGACGGCGGCGGTGACGAGCGCGACGATGGCCGCGCCGGCCGTGAGCGTGACGCCGCCGATCAGTTCCGTCCCGACAGCCTCGGTCACGTTCGCCCCCTGAAGTACCGCACCGAGCAGCCCGAGGACGCCGACGACGAGCCCCGCGCGCATCACGGAGATGGCGTTCGCGCCGACGGCGGGGGCGAACGGGGTCGAGCCGGACGAGCCCGCGCCGATCGACCACGCCATGAAGAGGCTGGCGGCGGCGGCGACGGCGAGCGTGGCGACAGTGACGACGACCATCAGTTCTGGCCGTCCTCGTACCCCTCTCGGAGTCCCGTCACGGTGCGCCGGACGAGGAGGAATCCGAAGAAGAAGAGCCCTAACAGGCCGACGAGGATGATGACGAACAGCGGTTCGACCGGTAACATACCCTCGAATCCGTCGGCACGGGGTTAGGCGTTTCGGGCGACGCGAATGCGTCGATTCGGAGACCGAATCCGCTCCGCAGGGCACGTGACAACGCGAATGCTAAAAGGGTCGTTTGTCCTTAAACCACGTATAAGCTACCGGCGGTCCAACTCGGAGACGCGACCCCCCGCTTCGGCCCTCCCCCCACCCCGGATCCGATGGACGCTCGGCGATCAGTGTCGTCCGTTCCCCCGATCCGACTCCGACGGTGCGCTTCGCTGTCGGTATCTCTTCCCCTGCCTGCCGGCGGCGTTCTCTCGTGTTCACGCGGATCCGGTCCGCCGGGGCGCGCTGGGACCGTGGTATCCGGCGGTTTCCAGTTCAGGGGTCGCTTGTGTGCGTTACCGACCGAGACGGCGGCCTGACGGCGCGGTCGCCGCCTTCCGGCCGTCAGAGCGTGAACCGCTCGAACACCTCGCCGTCGGGCGTGACCAGTCGCCCGGAGAGGCGAGCGTCGCCGTCCGTCTCTTCGATCGGATCCAGTTCCGCGTGCGCCGGGCGGTTCCCCCGCGGCTGCGCGTGGCTCCCCGGATTCAACAGCGGCAGTCCGCCCGAGTCGTCGAACCGCGGGCGGTGACTGTGGCCGCAGATCACGGCGTGGGCGTCGCGGCCGCGGCCGAGCATGACGAGCCCGGTGTCGCCGCTGCGGTGGCGGTGGGTGACCGCGAACCGGACCCCGGCGTACTCGACGGTACGCGTCTCGGGGAGCTTGTCGCGGATCGCCGCTCCGTCGTTATTCCCGTACACCGCGCGAAGCGTCCGCGCCGCCGATTCGAATGCGTCGAGGACGGGCTCGCGGTAGAAGTCGCCGCCGTGGATCACCACGTCGGCCTCGCGGACCGCCTCGAGCGTCCGGCCGCGGAGCTTCGACTCCTCGCGTGCGTGCGTGTCAGAGACGACGACGAGCATACCGACCGTCGGCGTGCGCCGGGCTTAAAAACGCCGTCCCGGGGACGAGGAGATGCGCGGCAGGGGTCGCGCACACTCGTCACGCTTTTTCGAGTCGGCGTCCTATCACCTCACGTGACGGACGACAGCGATGACAACGGCGATCCCGTCGCTACCCGCGATCTCGACGATCCTCGCCGCGACGACGTTCGACGCGCGGCCGCGGCGGCGGCCGACGGCGACCTCGTGGTCTATCCGACGGAGACCGTGTACGGGCTCGGCGGCGACGCGCTCGATCCCGACGCGGTCGAGCGAGTCTTCGCGCTGAAGGGGCGCGACCGCGAGAACCCGCTCTCGCTCGGCGTAGCGAGCGTCGACGCCGCGCTCCGATACACCCGACCGACGGAGTTCGCGGTCGGCTTCGCCCGCGCGTTCCTCCCGGGCCCCGTGACCGTCGTCGTCGAACGCGACGATGCCGTTCCGGACGCGCTCACCGCCGGCAGCGAACGCGTCGGGATCAGGGTACCGGACCATCCGATCGCCCGAGACCTGCTGGACGCCGCCGGCCCGCTCACCGCGACGAGCGCCAACGTTTCCGGGACCGGCAGCGTCACGCGTCCCGACGATCTCGGCGATCGGATCAGGGAGGGCGTCGCCGCGGTCGTCGACGCCGGCGAGACGCCCGGTGCGGAGAGCACCGTCGTCGACCCCGAGCGGGGGACGATCCATCGGCGGGGAGCGATGGCCGGCGCTATCGAGGCGTGGCTCGACGATCCGCCGGTGAGGCGCTGAAAAGCCGACAACCGCGCTCAGACCGCGAGTTCGCCCTTCTCACTGAGCACGTCGACGTCAGCCGCGTCGACCGAGTCGACGTCGAGCCAATGCGGGACGTACTCGCGCTTGTCGTAGGCCTCGCGCTCGTCTTCGGTGCCGACGGTACACCAGAGCTGGGGTTCGTCGGGGCCGTGCCAGCCGCCCTGGACGTTGATTCCGAAACAGACCAGCTCCTCGCCTTCGTACTCGATCACCGCATCCCGCCGGATCCCGGGGTCGCCGCGAATGATGAGGTGTTGCATATCTCGTCGTTTGCGGGTTCCGTGCTTAATCGCTTCGGTACGACGGATTCGGTGAGAGCGCCGTCGGAAACGCTCGGGACGTGTCGGCCGCGGCTCACCCGGAGTAGTAGTACTCGCCCTCGCGCTTCTGTTTGCTGTCGAGCTGCGAGCCCGGCTTGTTGATCCGGGGGCGTCCGGTCCGCTCGTCGCGCCGGAACGTGATGTCCAGGTCCGCGAGGAACTCGTTCATCCCGTCGCGCATCTCTTGGGGCGGCGAGGCGCGGCCGCTCTCGGCCGGTTCGCCGTCGAACACCATCAGTCGGTCGGCAAGCAGATCGATCATGTAGATGTCGTGGTCGATCACCATCACGGTCGCGTCGTGGTTCTCGGCGTACCGGCGGATCGCGGTCGTCGCCCGCACGCGCTGTTCGACGTCGAGGTGCGCGGAGGGCTCGTCGAGCAGGTAGAGATCGGCGTCGTCAGAGAGACACGCCGCGATCGCGACGCGCTGACGCTCGCCGCCAGACAGGTCCGCGAGGTTCTGTTCCATCACGCGGTCGAGCTGGAGCGGCTGTGCGATCTCCGTGTTCCAGTAGGAGGAGCCGAACTGGTCGGTGATAGACGAGAGGAACGCGTCGACGCGCATCGGCTGATCGATATCTATGTACTGCGGCTTGTACGAGATGTCGAGCGCGAAATCGAGCTCGCCGGAATCGGGCTCCAGATCGCCCGTGAACAGCTTCGCGAGCGTCGACTTCCCGATCCCGTTCGGGCCGACGACGCCGAGCACTTCAGACCGGTTGATCTCGCCGCCCTCGACGTGGAGTTCGAACTCGTCTTCGCCGTAAGACTTCGTGAGATCGGGGTACTCGATCAGCGTCTCGCTGCGCGAGGCGACCCGCGGCGCGTGCTCCTCGAAGGTGATCGCCGACGGCCGGATCCGCATGTTCTCGTTGTCGAGGTAGCCTTTCAGGTACTCGTTGATCCCGTTTCTGACCGACTTGGGGTCGGTGACGACCCCGTACGCGCCGGGCTCTCCGTACGCGACGTGGAGGGTGTCGGCGAGCAGGTCCAAGATTGCGAGGTCGTGTTCGACGACGAGCATCGAGCGTTCGGCGCTGTCGTCGTCCGCGAGCTCCCGGATGAGCCGGGCGACGATCATCCGCTGGCCGATGTCGAGGTACGGGGTGATCTCGTCGAGGAAATAGAAGTCGGCATCGCGCGCGAGACACGCGGCGATCGCGACGCGCTGTAGCTCGCCGCCGGAGATGGAGTCGATCGGCTGGTCCATCACCGGCCGGATGTTCAGCCGGTCGATGAGGTCGTCGAGCGCGCCGCGCTCGTCGGTGCGCTCCAACAGTTCGCGGGTGTTCCCGTCGAACTGGTTCGGAATCTGGTCGACGTACTGGGGCTTGCGGGCCACCGAGATCTCGCCCGCCTTCAGCGACGCCAGATAGTTCTGGAGGCCGGTCCCGCGGAACCGGTCGAGCACGCGGCCCCAGTCGCCCTCGGACTCGTGGTCGCCGAGGTTCGGGACCATCTCGCCGGCGAGCGCGTGGACCGCCGTCGACTTCCCGATCCCGTTGGGACCGAGGATGCCGGTGACGGTGCCGGGCTCGGGGGAGGGCAGCCCGTACAGCGAGAAGGCGTTGTCTCCGTAGCGGTGGACCGGCTCCTCGTCGAGCTCGGAGGGGAGGTTGATTATCTCGATCGCGTCGAACGGGCACTTCTCGACGCAGATACCACAGGTCTCTCCGAGACAAATCTCCTCGGAGATGTGGATCTGGTCCGGGTCGCCCTCGGCCGCGTCCTCGCCGCGCTCGGTGATGCACTCCTTGCCCGTCCGGTTCGGTGGGCAGTAGTTCGCACACTCGTAGTTACATCGGTCGGGCTGGCAGCGATCGAGGTCGACGACGGCGATGCTGTCGTCCGCCATCTCAGGCCACCAGATCGACGCCGGAGACGGCGAGGACCGTGTAGCTGATGAACCACAGCGTGAACGTCAGAAACGCCACGTAGAGGTTGTCCTTCGCGCCGAAGTCGCTCACGCCGATGACCTTGTACAGGGGATACTGGACGAGCACGAACGCGGCGAGCACGACGACCAGCGTGGTGCTCCCGGCGTCGACCGGATCCGTCCCGACGTAGGCCGCCGAGACGACGCCGGCGGCGATCCCCGCGAGCGCGCAGATCGTCGTGACGACCACGCCCCGGGCGTGGCCCGTTATTTCCGAGTCGTCGCTCATACCACCGGATCCGCGAGCACCCGTGAAAAGCCGTTCGTTCCGCCCGGCGGCCACGGAGCGGACCGGTGGTGCCGTCCGGTTCGCCCCGCGGTCCGAGAGGACGCGTCCGAGCCGTCGAGCGGCGCGCGCGAGCACGAGACCTGACTAACTAGTCAGTAGTGTGTTCGATACCGGCAATTTATTCCGGATAAATCCGGCGGTGCTAGCGTTCGCTGCGACGAGACGGCGCGAACGGAGGTGAGGAACCGGACGCGCCATCAACATTTATCACGATGTGCGGTGTCGGTTCGTCACGATGGAAGGAACCCAGACGGAGGTGCTCGACGACCTCCCGCCGAGCGCCAAACTCGTTTTCAAGGTGCTCGAGTACAACGGCCCGCTGACACAGAAGGGGATCGTCCAAGAGTCGATGCTCTCGGCCCGAACCGTTCGGTACGCCCTCGAACGGTTGGAGGGGATCGGGGTCGTCGACGAAGACGTCTACTTCGCCGATGCCAGACAGAACCTCTACAAGCTCACGGAACCGGCTCAAGAGTTCACGGGCGACGAGTGCGACGCGTCCTGTACCGCCGACTAGCGAGTCCGACGGCCGCCGCCCGCTCGGTTCTCACTCTCTCGACACCGCGCGAGCCCCTCGTGCGGCCGCGACGATCGTGAGCGCGATGGCGACGAGCAGCGCGAACGTCGCGGCGAGCACGAACGCCAGCAGGACATACCAGACCTCGGGTCCGAACAGCGGATACTCGCGGGTGTCGATGACCGGTCCCAAGAGTTCGAGCGCCCGCACGAGATACAGCGTCACCGCGAGGGTCGCGCCCGCGACGAGCCCCACGCGGACGTTCCGGTAGAACGCCAGCGATTCGAGGAGGACGAGCATCGGCGGCTTGGACGTGTCGTCGTCGCTCACGGCCGCCCCTAACGAGCGGGCGCGCATAGACGCATCGAAAGTCGGGGCGCACGACCCGCCGCCGCGACGTCGGCAGCGGCGCTCACCGGCGAAATGTCGCCGGAGCGAGCCGATCCGGACACCGGCTGGCTCTGATCGGAGTCCGGAAGGCGGATCGGCGGCCCCGGTCCGATCAGCCGGGGTGATAGATCGGCCGGCTACAGTCGATCGAGCGCGTCGAAACCGTCGTCTCCGGCGTGCGTGTCGTCGCCGTCCGTCTCGCTTCGGTCGCCCGTGTCGATGCCGTCGCCCGCCTTCGCCGCGTCGGGCACGCCGGTGTCGAGCCCAGCCGCCAGTCCCGGACCGAGGCCGTAGGTGTCTCGAACCGTCTGTGCGAGCACGCCGTCGCGGTCGAAGACGACGTAGACCGCGACGAACCGGTGGTCAGCGGGCGCGAGAACGAACACCTCGCGGGGGTCGTCGTCCGCGCGGGAGGCGTTCACCCGCGCGACGAGCGGTTCGATCGGGAGTCGCCCGGCCCGCAGGTCGTCGAAAGTGTCAGACCCCGGTCCGTCCGCGAACAGGTAGAGGGCCCCGTTCGGGTCGCCGTCGTTCGATCGAGTGGTGACCGACCCGACGGCCTCGCCGTCCGCGCGGAGCGAGCGCCACGCGTCGACGGCAGCCTCGAACATGCCGTCGACCGCGTCCGCGAAGCGGAATCGGGTCTCACGGACGACTTCGACCGCCGAGAAGCGCGCGGAGCCGTCCGTCCACGCCAGCGTCGCGTCGACGACGTACCCGGGCTCCAGCGTCGCCACGCGCTCGGCGAGGTCGCCCTCGTATTCCTCCGCGATCGCGTATAGGGGCTCGAATCGATCGTCGGCCTCCGGGTCGGTTGGGTCGACGGGACCGTCCGCGTGCTCGACGAGGACGAACTCCTCGGTGGCGGCGTCGGCTGTCGCCTCGCTGTCGGTCCCCTCGATGTCCGGGCGCGGGCGGCGGTCGTGGACGCGGTACCGGCCGCTCGTCGTCGGATCCATGTCCGTCGATCGGTCGCCGGGGCGGATAAGCCGGTCGGAACGGACCGTCGTCCCTCGGCGGTGGACCGCGGTCGACGGCGGATCCGTGCCGTTATGGCGCGGGCGGCCCAACGAGCCGGTAAATGGGGATCCTCGAGGACAAGTCGAACGCGCGCCTGTTCTACAAGTACCTCTCGAAGGTGTACGACCAGGTCAACCGGTTCAACTGGACCGAGGAGATGCGGTCGGAGGCGCTCTCGTGGCTGGAGTTCGTCGACGATCCGAGAGTGCTCGACGTCGGGTGCGGCACCGGGTTCGGCACCGAGGGGCTGCTCGACCACGCCGACGACGTGCACGGGCTCGACCAGAGCGTCCACCAGATGGAGAAGGCGTTCGAGAAGTTCGGGAAACGCGACCGGGTGAACTTCTACCGCGGCGACGCCGAGCGGCTCCCGTTCCGGGACGACGCCTTCGACATCGTCTGGTCGTCCGGCTCGATCGAGTACTGGCCGAACCCCGTCGAGGGGCTCCGAGAGATTCGCCGCGTCGCGAAACCAGGCGGACAGGTCCTCGTCGTCGGCCCCGACTACCCCCACAACCGCGTGCTGCAGCGAGTCGCCGACGCGATCATGCTCTTTTACGACGAAGACGAGGCCGACCGGATGTTCGACGCGGCGGGCTACGAGGCGTTCGAACACCACATCCAGCAGGCGACTCCGAGAAGCCCCCGAGCGATCACGACCGTCGCGCGCGTCCCCGAGGAGTAAGCCCCCGTACGCTCGGCCTCACCCGGCGTCCGCCCTCGCCTCCAGCGACGCGACCGGCTGCCCGTCGGCCGCGATGTCGACGGTGACGACCCGACCGGGTTCGAGGGCCGGGTCGTTCGTTCCCGCCACGCGGAACGAGGCCGTATCGCCGGATCGCAGCGTGTTCCCGCTCGCGGCGTTGAACGCTCCGGACGGCCCGGGTCGGAATCCGGCCGCCGAGAAGAACGGTAGCGACGGCTGTCTGGCGAGCGGCTCGCCGTCTATGCGGACGCGGACCGTCAGCGCCGTCACGTCGAGCGGGTCGCCGCCGCGGTGGGTGACCGCGATCCGGTCGTCTGTCACCGAGAGCGACAGCATCGCCGTCGGTGCCGGCTCCGGCGGCGCGTCTATCGCGGCCGCGACGACGCCGCCGGCGAGGACCACGGTGATCGCGAGCAGCAACACACCGGCGACCGGCGCAATTCCGCGCTCCGACCGCCGTCGGTCCGCCCGGCGGCCGCCGACAGGTCGAGGTCGCTCACAGGTGGTGTCGGAGGACGAATCCGGCGGGGTGGACGAATCCGGCGTGATGCTGGTGGGTCGCACGAGGTGACTGGAGCGGTATCCGATAAAAACGGACGGGCGGGCGCCGGATTCGCGTTACCCGGTCCGGCGGCCACCGAGGTTCGCGGTCCGCCGGCGGCTCAGTTCACGCCGGTCAGTTCACGTCGATGCGGTGGCCGTCGTCAGACTCCTCGCCGGCGCGGGGGATCGTCACCGTGAGCACGCCGTGCTGGTACGTCGCGGTCGCGGCGGTCTCGTCGACCGAAGACGGGAGGTCGATCGACCGGGTGACCGACTCGCGGCGGCGTTCGCGCTGGAGGTACCGACGGTCGGCGTCTTCGCGCTCGGTGTCGCGCTCGGCGCGGATCGTGAGCCGGCCGTCCGCGACTCGCACGTCGATGTGCTCGCGGTCGTAGCCGGGGAGGTCGGCCATGACCACGAACTCGTCGTCGTACTCGGCGACGTCGACGTCCGCCGTCCGGAGGTCTCGACCCCACGATCGGGTGCTCGCGAACGGGCGGCCGAGGAACTGTTCGATCTCGTCGAATGGGGTGCTGCTGTTCATGAGTATCACCCACAGAGAGGCGTTGTGAGGTATTAAGCACAGATGTACCGCTGCTATCTCGTGGCATGTCACCCACGGAGACGTCGGCGAAACTGGACCGGTCAGTTCACGTCGATGCGGTGGCCGCCGGCGTCGGACGGCGAGCGCTTCGGGAGGGTGACCGTGAGCACGCCGTCGTCGTAGGAAGCCGTCGCCTCTGCCCGCTCGACCGGTGCTGGAAGAGAGATAGTTCGCGAAACCGACCGGCTACGACGCTCTCGTCGGTGGTATCGGACGGCCGGATCGTCGTCAGACGTCCCTGTCGACTCTCCGCCGGCAGCATCGTCCGCGTCGCCCTCGTCTGCCGCGCTCGGCTCGGCGTCGATAGACGCGTCGCTCGTCTCCTCGTGCGTGGCCGCGACCGTCAGTGCGTCCTCGCGGAGTTCGACGTCGATATCGTCGTCGTCGAAGCCGGGGAGATCGACGAGAACGGTGAGCGTCGTGTCGTCTTCGAGCACGTCCACGGGCGGATTCCGAGCGCCGAGCAGGTCGGGAGCCCCCATCGGGTCGGGACCCCCGAACGTCTCGCCGAGTTCCTCGAACTCGCGCCCCATCCGGTCGATCAGGTCGTCGATCTCGTCGAGGGGATCGCGTCGTGTCATACGGGTCAGGATTCGGGACGGAGCGACTTGAACGTGCGGGCGGGATCAACGACTCAGACGAACGGCCGCCAGTAGTACGGGCTGATGAACCCCTCGATGAACCCGGCGACGGCGAGGAGGATCCCGAGCCCGACGAGGACCCAGAAGGCGTTTTCTAAGGCGTTCGCGAACGCCTCACGGGAGAGGCGACCGCGGAACGTGCGCCACGAGACGACCCCGAGACGGATTCCGAGCGCGCCGGAGACGAAGAGCGCCGGGATCTCGAAGATCCCGTGCGGGAGGACGAACGCGACGAGCGCGACGGGGTTCGACTCCAGCGCCGCGGTGGCACCCAGCGCGAAGCCGTTGAACGCGATTGACGACAGCGCCGGGATCACGAGCGCGACGCCCGCCGTCGCCGTGGCGATAGCGACGACCCAGTTGTTGCCGAAGAAGTTGACGGCGGCGGCCGGCGGGACGTGTCCGACGAGTCGCGATTCGATGGAGGTCGTGACCGAACCGACGAGCGGATCGACCGCGAGCCAGCCGAGCGCGCCGAAGCCGATCCCGACCGCGATCGAGACGACGTGTGCGCCGGGCGACCGGCGCACGAACGCGAGCAGTTCGCGCCACCCGCGCTGGACGCCCGAGCGGAACTGGTCGATCGGACCGGCCGCCGGCGGAGAGACGGGGGAGATCGCGTCGCGGTGGTCGCCGTACAGCGTCGTCTTGAGAACGTCGAGCGCCGGGGCGACGACGACCGCGCTCACCAGCGCGACGATCGCGCCGGCACCGAGGAACGCGAGCGCGGAGGCTGCGGAGGCGGTTCCGATGAGGACGCCGATCGCGATGACGAGATACGCGGCGGCGTCCGCGGGGTTCGAGCGGACGAACCCGCCGGCACCGACGAGCGCGCCGACAGCGCCCGCGTCGTCGATGACGATCGCCGCGGGCGCGAACGCGAAGACGATCCGGACCGCGAGGAGGACCACGAATCCGACGAGGAGCACCCCGAGCGCGACGGCGGCACCGAGGAAGGGGCTGACGAGGAATCCGACCGCGACCGCGGCGGAACCGAGAAGCGTCACGCCGATCCACAGGGAGATCTCGGCGACGTAGATCCCGAGGAACGAGAGCCAGCGGCCGCGCACCCCGGCGATCCCCGCGGTGAGCCCCCGCCGGCCACGCAGTCGTCCGGCGACCGCCGATAGCTGTCCGGCCGAGATCGCGGCGTACGCGAGGACGGCGAGAACGACGGTCGCCAGCGTGCCGGCGATGAGGAGGAGGACCGCCGTCGGCGAGGCCAGCGGAGAGAGTGCGGGCTCGACGCTCTCGACCCACGCCTGCATCGCCTCCGAGTCCTGCGGGTCGGGCGGGGTGAGATCCAGGTCCGCGAGCGCCGCGCGCGCGTCGGTGAGGCGACCGGTCACCGTGAAGTGGACGTATGTCCCGGCGAGCGCGACGAAGAGTCCGACGCGGGCGATGACGGGGACTGCCGTCCCGAGGAAGTAGAAGGGGAGCAGGTCGGCGGGACGTCGGCGGAGGGTCGAGACCGTCGCCGTGACGGCGGAGGACAGGTCCATACGGGAGCGATCGGCCGGGCGATACTTAATCGGTCCGCGTGTCGGAACCGGCTGTCGCGACCGGCGGTCCGGTCAGATTCGAGAGCGAGTCGAGTTCAGTTCCGTGGTGGAGCGCCGAGGCGAGAAACGCGGCGACCCCGAGCCCGACGACCGCGTGGTGACCGCGGGATGTCGGCATGGTCGCACCAACCGAACGAACGTGCAGAGCCGTTGCGGATCCGACGGTGGGGGACGAACAGACTGACAGACGACGGTGCGTCTCACCCACCGAAAACACCGTCTGACAGAGGGATGACGCCGCCGCAGTCTAGCGTTTTTACTTTCACCTCGCTAGCCTCACCTTTTTATATGCAGGCCCGCTTGTTTCACCTGCACGTCACACGCGTGCATTCCCCCTTTCACGTCCGACGAGCCGCCGGCTCGGCTCCGTTGTGACGCTGTGGTGTGGTAGACCGGAACCGATTAGCCGCCGGCGCGGCGACTCCCACGCATGATCAGTCTCTCCGACGTTCGCGAAGCGCGCGAGCGGGTCGACGGCGTGGCCCGCCACACGCCGCTGGAGCGGTCGCGGACCTTCTCCGAGATGAGCGGGGCCGACGTGCACCTCAAGCTGGAGAATTTCCAGCGGACCGGAGCGTTCAAGATCCGCGGCGCGATGAACCGGATCGCCACGCTCTCCGACGCCGAGCGCGAGGCGGGCGTCGTCACGGCGAGCGCGGGCAACCACGCGCAGGGCGTCGCGCTTGCGGCCGACCGCGCGGGCGTCGACGCGACCGTCGTGATGCCGAAGTTCGCGCCCGTCTCGAAGGTGAAGGCCACCCGCGGGTACGGCGCGAGCGTCCGGCTGGAGGGCGTCGACTACGACGAGGCGCAGGCGTACGCCCACCAGCTGGAGCGCGAGGAGGGACGGACCTACGTCCACGCGTTCGACGACCCGGTCGTGATGGCCGGGCAGGGGACGCTGGGACTGGAAATCGTCGACGACTGCCCCGACCTCGACACCGTGGTCGTGCCAATCGGTGGGGGCGGGCTCATCTCGGGCGTCGCCGTGGCGATCAAAGAACAGCGTCCCGGCGTTCGGGTCGTCGGCGTGCAGGCCGAGGGGGCCGCCTCCGCCGCGAAGTCGCTCGAAGCCGGAGCGGTCCGCGAGATCGACAGCGTCGACACGATAGCCGACGGGATCGCCACCCGGTCGGTCGGCGAGCAGACGTTGGAGGTCATGGCGGAGTACGTCGACGAGGTCGTCACCGTCGACGACCGCGAAATCGCCTTGGCGCTCACCCTCCTCTTAGAGCGGTCGAAGACGCTCGTGGAGGGGGCTGGCGCGGTCGCGCTCGCGGCCGTCCTCTCGGAGGCGTTCTCGTACGCGGACGACGAGACGGTCGTCGCCGCGCTCTGCGGCGGCAACATCGACCTCAACCGCCTCGGCACCGTGATCCGACGCGGACTCGTCCAGATGGGCCGCTACCTCAAGATCACGATTAACTTAAAAGACCGCCCCGGAGAGTTGGAGCGCGTCTCCAGTATCGTCGCACGCACCGGCGCGAACGTGTACGCGGTCCACCACGACCGCACCTCTCGCGACGTGGCCGTCAACGCCGCCGAACTCGAACTCGAACTGGAGACCGACGACGCCGAACACGCAGCCGACATCGTCGACGCGCTCGAAGCCGACGGCTACGAGGTCGAGATCCTCTCCTGAGAACTGCTCTCGCGGTCCGGCGTGCCCGTCGATCGCTCGCACTAGAGCTGCCCGCGACGGCACAGTGACGGCTCCCCGCCCGCGTCTACACTGCGTCGTCGGCGGGCGTCTCCGAGCCGCTCGTCTCACCGGCCACATCGCCGTCGTCGTCGACGTCGAGCACCGTCACCCGCGCGGACATGATCCGGGTGTTGTCCACGCGCTCGATGCGGATACGGACGCCGTCGAACTCGATCTCTTCGCCCTCCTCGACGAGGCGGCCGGCGCGGTTGAACACGAACCCGGCGAGCGTCTCGAACTCCTCGCCCTCGGGCAGGTCGATGTCGAGTAAGTCATTCACCTCGTCGATGTTCACCTCGCCCTGCACGACCGCGACGTTCTCTTGGATGAACTCGACGGGCGCGGACTCGTCGCCCTCTAGGATCTCGCCGACGATCTCCTCGACCATGTCTTCGAGGGTGATGATCCCCTCCGTGGTCCCGAACTCGTCGATGACGGTGACCATCTGGAGGCGGTTCTCCTGCATCTCCGCGAGCAGCTCGTCCGCGTTCTTCGACTCGGGGACGTGGAGCGTCGGCTTCACGACGCGTGCCAGCGACGGCTCCCCCTCCGAGTACCGCAGTTCCCGGACGAGATCCCGGACCGTCACGACGCCGATTATGTTGTCGAGGTTCCCCTCGTACACCGGAACGCGCTCGTGGTCGGCCTGGATGCACGTCTCGATCGCCTCCTCGACGTTCGACTCCTTCGCGACCGCCGTGACGTCGAGCCGGGGCGTCATCACCTCCTTGGCGATGGTGTTGTTGAACCGGAAGATGCGGTCGAGCATCTCGCGTTCCTCCTCCTCGATGACGCCCTCGCGCTCGCCCGTCTCGATGATGTCTTGGATCTCGTCGCGGGTGACGTAGGTGGACTCGATGGCCGCCGACCCGCCGATAATCTTGTTGACGCCCTTGACGATGTTATCGAAGAGCACGACGAGCGGGTACAGCGCGTACTCCGAGAGCTTCAGCGGCCGCGCGATACGCAGCGCCCACGACTCGGTGTTCTCGACGGCGTAGGACTTGGGCGCGCTCTCTCCGAATATCAACACGAGCGTCGTGATGCCGAACGTCGTCGCTAGCACGGCCTGTCCCCGATTGAGGTAGATCCCGAACAGCGCGGTCGCGATGGCGGTCATCGCGACGTTGACGATGTTGTTGCCGACGAGGATCGTCACGAGGAGGCGGTGCGGGTTCTCCGTCATCTCTTGGATCGTCGTCGCGCCGCTCACGCCCTCGTCGACGAGGCTGTCGACTCGGTGTTGCGGCAGCGAGAACATCGCGATCTCAGACGACGAGAAGAACGCCGACAGCCCGACCAACACCAGGATGGCGACGACGCCGAGGACGGTCACGGTGGTCGTCCCCGGCGTCGGTAGTTGGAGCAGATCGGCCGCCAGCGTGCTCGACGACAAACCCATGTTCATTCATTTTCTGACGGCACGGGGTTAAAGGATTACTTTCGGACCGTTCCGTTCCGACCCGCGGCCGCCGACGAGCGTGCCGCCGCCGATACGGTTACCCGTTCCGCGTTCGAAACGACACCCATGACGGACCCACAGATCACCCTGTATCGGCTGCAGGCGTGTCCGTACTGCGAGCGCGTCGCCCGGACGCTGAACGAACTCGGCGTCTCGTACCGCTCGCGGTACGTCGAGCCGATGCACTCGGAGCGCAACGTCGTCAAGCGCGTCTCCGGTGCCCGGAGCGTCCCGGCTATCGTCGACCCCGAGACCGGCGTGACGATGTCCGAGAGCGCGAACATCGTCGAGTACCTCCGCGGGACCTACGGCGAGGGAGGTGCCTGAGATGCCGGATTTCGACGTCGTCTCTCTTCCCGAGACAGACCACGTCGCCGAGGGCGAGACCGCTCCCGACTTCACTCGGCCGCTCGTCGACGAGGAGTACTGGGAGGACCGCTCGCTCGACTCCGCCGTCGACGGGCCGACGCTGCTCGTCTTCCACCCGATGAACGGCGCGTTCCAGGCGACGTACCTCTACAACACGATCGACGAGGAGGGCTGGGCCGACGACCTCGACGTGGTCGGGCTGTCCGTCTCCACGCCGTACGCCCACAAGCGCCTGCTCGCCGAGCGCGCAGAGGGCGTCCGGATCTTCTCCGACCCCGGGGCGGCCGTGATCGAGGAGTACGGCCTCGCGCACGACATCGACGGCATGACGGGAATCACGGAGACGCGTCCGGCCGTGTTCCTCCTCGACGCGGACCGGACAGTCGAGTTCGCGTGGGTCGCGAGCGAACACCCCGAGTTCCCCGACGCCGAGGCGATCGACGACGCGATCGACCGCCTCATCGACTGAATCGGCGACGGTCCCGCGACTGTCCCGCAGTTTCTCCTCCGGTCGCCTACTCCGCAAGCGACAGCGCGGCGAGCAGCGACTCCAGTTGCACCTGTTCGTTCGCTCCCTCCGCGATCCGGTAGTCGGCCTCGCCGATCCGTTCCATCAGTCGGACGGCCTCGCGCTCACTCAGGTCGAAATCCCAGACGGACCGGTGGAGCTGGTCGATCACGTCGCCGCCGGCCATCCCCGTCTCGGTGAGCAGTTGATCGAGCGTCGCCCGCGCCTTCGTGAAGTCGCCCTCCAGGGCGTTCGTCACCATCGACTCGATCTCCTCGGGTCGTGCGGTCGCCGTGATCGCATACACCGCCTCCTCATCGACGACGTCACCGGTCGTCGCCGCCGCCTGCAGCGAGTTGATCGCTCGTCGCATGTCGCCGTCCGCGGCGTACACCAAGGCGTCGACGCCCGCGTCGGTCACCTCGATCCCCTCCGCGGCCGCGATCTCGCGGACCTGCGCCCCCACCGCCTCGTCCGACAGCGGCGAGAAGCGGAAGACGGCGCACCGCGACTGGATCGGGTCGATGATCTTCGAGGAGTAGTTACACGAGAGGATAAAGCGGGTGTTGTCGGAGAACTGCTCCATCGTCCGACGAAGCGCTGACTGAGCCGCATCCGTGAGCGAGTCCGCCTCGTCGAGGAACACGATCCGGAAGTCGCCGCCGAACGACGACCGCGCGAACCCCTTGATCCGGTCGCGGACGACGTCGATCCCGCGCTGGTCGGAGGCGTTGAGTTCGAGGAAGTTCCCGCGCCAGTTGTCCTCGCCGTAGATTTCGCGGGCGATAGCGGTTGCAGCGGTCGTCTTTCCGGTACCGGCCGGCCCCCCGAAGAGCAGGTGCGGCACGTCGTCTTGGTCGATGTAGCTCTGGAGCCGCTCGACTATCTCCTCTTGGCCGTGGATGTCGTCGAGCGACTGCGGCCGGTACTTTTCGATCCATATCTCCCGGCCCGTCGCCGTGGCCGCCGTCTGCTCATCGGCCTCGCTCATGATGCGATCGGAGGGTCGGCGGGGTCATAAACGAACCGAGAAGCGGGCGGGTCGGCGGCGCGACGCGCTCAACGTATGCGGTGGTCTCTCACCGCGACGCGCTCAACGAACGCGGCGTTCTCTCACCGCGGCGCGCTCACTCGAACTCGGCGATGAGCGCGGGCACCACGTCGAACAGATCGCCGACGATCCCGTAGTCGGCGATGTCGAAGATGGGCGCGTTCGGGTCGGTGTTGATCGCCACGATCGTGTCTGATCCCTTCATCCCGGCGACGTGCTGGACCGCGCCGGAGATGCCGATCGCGATGTACACGTCAGGCGTGACGACCTTCCCCGACTGGCCGACCTGTCGGTTCTTCGGCAGCCAGCCGTTGTCGACGATCGGCCGCGACGCGGAGAGCGTCGCGCCGAGCGCGTCCGCGAGTTCCTCGACCAGTTCGAGGTTCTCCTCCTCGCCGATCCCGCGACCGACCGAAACGAGCACGTCGGCGTCCGCGATGTCGACGTCGCCGCCGCCGATCTCCTCGAACCCCGTGACGCGCGCGCGCGACTCGGGGAGGTCGATCTCGGTTGTCTCGACCGGCGCGTCGCCGACGCCCTCGGCGGGGGCCCACTCGCCGCCGCGGACCGTGACGACGAACCGGTCGCCGGCCACGTCGACGGTCGTCTCCACCTTCGAGCCGTACATCTCGCGAGTGACGGTCAGCCCGTCGTCGTAGTCGATCCCGATAGCGTCGGTCACGATCGGCACCCCGAGGTCCTCGGCGAGCGCCGGCGCGTAGTCGAGCCCGTTCACGGAGTTCGGGACCACGACCGATCCGGCGTCGAGTCGGTCGACCAACGCGCCGACCGCCGCCTGATAGACGGTGTGGTCGAACTCCTCTCCGTTCGGGACCGCGTGGATCGCGTCGACGCCCTCGCGGTTCATGTCCTCGGCGAAGCCGTCGACGTCGCCGGCGACGACCGCGACGTGGAGGTCGCCGCCGCGCGCGTCGGCGAGCGCTCGCCCGGCAGTGATCGCCTCGTATGAGACCTCTCGAAGCTCTCCGCGGCGGTGTTCGGCGACGACGAGGGCGTCCGCCATCACGCGCTCACCCCCGTCTCGCGCAGTATCTCGGCGAGACGCGCCGCCGCCTCGCCGGCGTCGCCCTCGATCAGTTCGGCGTCCGACTCGCTCTCCGGTTCGTACATCGACGTGACCGTCAGGTCGCTCTCAACGTCGCCGGCGGCGAGCCCGAGCCCGGCGAGATCGGTCACGGCGATCTCCGTCTGTTGGGCCTGTCGGATCCCGCGGAGACTCGCGTACCGCGGCTCGTTGAGTCCGGTCTGAACGGTTAACACGGCCGGGAGGTCGACGTCGGTCAGCTCCTCGACTCCCCCCTCCAGCTCGCGGCGGACGTGCGCGACGCCCGCGTCGGGGTCGATCTCCAGGTCGTTGACGACCGCGGCGTGCTCGAAACCGATCCGCTCCGCGAGCGCGACGCCCGTCGCGCCGAACCCGGTGTCGGCCGCCTGGACCCCGCCGAGAATCAGGGCGGGGTCCTCGTCATCGACGACCGCCTCGAACACCGTCGCCTTCGCGGCGACGTCGGCGAACCCCTCCGCGAGAACGTCGTCCCAGACGCGGACGGCGCGGTCCGCGCCCTTCGCCAGCGCCGTTCGGATCGTCTCGTCGGCGCGCTCCGGGCCAATCGTGACGGCGACGACCTCGTCTGCGATCCCGGCTTCGGCGAGTTGTACCGCCGCCTCGATCGCGTACTCGTCCCACTCGTTGAGGTCGTATTCGAGGTCGGCGGGCGCGATATCCGTCCCCTCGATCGCGAACTCGTCGCCCGCCTCCGCGATCTGCTTTACGGTCACCAGAACCTTCATGATCTGTACTCCGGCGCTCCGTGTGTAATTGTTTTCGGAACATCCGTTATCGCACCGAGCGCGTCGGCGGTGGTCCGGCTTCGTGGTGGAGCGATGAGGGCCGCCGCGGAGCGGTGGACTCCGTCGCGGAGCGGTAGGGGCCGTACCCGTCGCGGCCCGGTGGGAGCCGTGCCCGTCGCGGCCCGACGGCTAGCGATCGCCGCCTGACTCGGGCCCGTCATCCGCGTCGCTCTGATCGTCTCCGTCGCCGCCTCGACCGCCCGCGGCCGTCCCGCTGTCGGGAAGGGATATCAGGTTCTCACGGCCCAGCCGGAGCTTCTCGACGCGGTCCTCGTCAGCCATCGCGGAGAGCAGTTGCGACACCTTCGCGTCCGACCAGCCCGTCTCCGAGACGATGTCGGCCTGCCGCATCCGTCCGCCGTTGTCGTCGAGGAGGTGCTCGACGCGCTCTTCGTCCGAGAGCAGCGAGCGGTCGACGTCGTCGTCCCGCCCGTCGGCGTCGTCCGCCGAACCGTCCGAATCGGTCGAGTCGGGTCCGTCGACACCGGAGTCGGTCGCCGCAGCGTCGTCCGGTTCGGCGACCGCCGGTTCCGCGTCACTCCGACCGGGAGAGCCGCGTCCGGCGGTGTCGGGGGCGTCGGAGGACTCCGTCTCGGCGCTGTCTCGCTGGGCGCCGGTGCCGTCGGCCGCGGAACCGTCCGCGCCGGTGTCGCCTGTGCTGGGACCGGTCGTGTCGGAATCGTCCGCACCCGCGGTCGCGGCGACCGCGTCACCGGGCGCGTCGTCGCCCGGTCCAGCGCCGCTCCGCCGCCGGTAGCCGAGGACGCTCCCGGCGACGATCAGCGCGCCGACCAAGACCGCGGCGACGAGCATGGTCCACGGCGGTCCGGGGGTTCCGGTCGACTCGTAGACGACCGCGACGCCTTCTCCCTCGTCGAACGTCCGCGGTCCATCGATCACCACGGCGTTGTCCCGCAGCGAAACCGTGGTGCTGGTGACCGTGTAGCCGTTCGGCGTCGTCACTTCGAGCGTCTGTCCCGGTTCGAGCGATCGAAGCCACGTCCCGTCGGGCGTCGTCAGCGCGTCATCCAACACCAGGGTGTCGCCGTCCTGCGTGAGAAACCCCGTCCAGACGAACGAGAGCCGAAGCTCGCCGACCGCGACCGCGTCGTCGCCGGCGACGTCGAACGACGAGGGGTCCTCGTGGACGTCGACCTCGCGCTCGGCGTCTGATATCTGCATCGTCCGATCGACGTTTCGGCTCGCCTCACGAGCGAATCCCGCAAACAGGCTCTCGCTCGGGCCGGTGTCGCCGTTCCGGAACCGATCGCCGACGGTTTCGAACGCCGCCCGTTCGGCCTCGTCGGCGAGCGCGTACCGAACCGATACGACCCACCGGGCGTCGCGGTCGGGGGTCGGTTCGATCCGGATCCGCGTCGTCGAATCGAAGCCGTCATCGACCTGTTCGACCATCGCATCCGACGCGACGGCCGCCGCGGCCGTGTGTGGGGACTGTGTACCCAGATCGCTCGGTGGGTCCGCCGGATCGTGGGGAGAAACGGGAGGGGAGGCGGCCGCACCCCCCACGGCGGGCGCGACGACGCCCACGAGGAGGAGCGTGCCGACTGCTGCGGCGAGGAGAACGCGGGACGGAGGGTTCCGCATACGCTTCGAAATCACTCAGGCACCGGGCAAAACGCTTTCCATGGATGAGCCGAGAGGCGAGGAAGCGGTCGCCGGCGGAGATCCGGGTCGGCTCAGTGGGGTGGATTTTTCATATCGGACGGCAAACCACCTCCTAATGAGGGCCCTCCCCGTCGCCGTCGCCGTCCTCCTGTTGCTCGCGCCGGTCGTGGGCACCGGCCCGCCAACGGCCGCCGGCTCGCCGGCGTCGGTTGGCGCGGCGGACTCGATCGGATCGTCGTCGTCTCCCGCCACCGCGTCACCGGCTCCCGCACGACTCTCCACACCGCTTCCAAGGCAGACGACCGACGAGAACCGCACGTTCCGGACACTGTCGGTGCCGGACGGCGGTCCCGTACGGACCGAGACGACCACGTACAGCGCGAACCTCGGTCCGTCGCTCGGCGTCGCGGTCGGCGAGACGAGCGGAGCGATGGAGACCGAGACGATCGTCCAGCGGGTCGAAGCCGCCGAGACGAGCGAGGACCGACAACGGCTGATAGTCGACGCGCTCGACCGGGTCGAGCGCGACGAGGCGAGCCTTCACGACCGGCAGCGGGCGGCCATCAGCGCCTACGCGTCGGGCGACCTCTCGAACCGCGAGTTCGTCGACGAACTCGTTCGCGTCGCGGCCGCCGCCCGAGAGTACGACAGCCGGCTGGAGGCGCTAGACTCGCTCGCCGACGAGACGAGCGGGTTCAGCACTCCAGCCCGGCTCGCCGAGCTACAGGTCCGCTTACAGGTGTACGAGGGACCGGTCCGCGCCCACGCGCTCGCGGCCGGCGGCGGCGACGCCTCCGGCGCCGACATCCACGTCCAGTCGAGCGAGGACGCCCTCGTGCTGGCGACGATCGCCGACGGCCAGTACGTTCGGGAGGTGTTCCGGCTGGACCGATGGGACCGCAGCGGCGGCTCGATCAGCACGGACGCGGCGATAAACGCGGTCTCGGACGCGTATCCGGAGACGGTGTCGCTCCGCCAGCCGGACGCGTTCGGGGCCGGAGCGATCCAGCGGATCACCGTGCCCCACGAGTTCGGGCTCCTCCGGACGTTCGTCAGCGGCGGGACGACGCGGGTGTTCGTCGAGCACCAACGGATCGATCTCGACGCGTTCGACGACACCGAGCCGGTCACGGAGGCGGGTGACGGGTTCGACGTCACCGTCGACCGGAGCTACGCCGGCGGACCGGTGACCGTCACCGTCCGCGACGAGGAGAGTGGCGATCCCGTCTCGGACGTTACCGTCACGAAACGCGTCGGCGACGCCGACAGCCGGTCGATCGGGGACACGAACGAGGACGGCGTCGTTCGGACGCTCTCACCGGCCGACACCTACCGCATCACGGTCGTCGACGAACCCCGCGTGGTCGTCGTCGACGGCCTCGAACCGATCGCGACGCCCGCACCGGTCGAGACCGAGTAGCCGCCCGTCTTGCTGGCCGCCGGACGGACAGCCCCCGTCACAGATCCACGCCGTCCGGATCGTTCCACTCGTCGTCGCCGTCGTTGCCGTCGCTGTCGTCGTCGCCGTCGTTGCCGTCGGCGGCCTCGGTGCCGGCCGGGCCGAGCGGTTTCTCACCGCGGCGGGATTCGTGGACCGCGAATCCCGCCTCCCGCTGATCGCCGCCGCCGGCGTAGGGGTCGTCGTCGGGATCGTAATCAAGTTCGCCCCGCTCGAAGACGTACGCGAGGAAGCCGAAAAGCGGGACGAAGAAGGCGATCGCGGTCCACTTCCGGCGGTTCATCCCGTGTCGGGGCGCGTCGACGAAGACGTACGCCGCGAAGCCGACGAGCCACGCGAGCGGGACGCCGACGAGAATGGCGGCGACGAGCGGTTCCATACCGCGGCTTCGCGCACGGGAACATAAGCGCACGGGACGTTTCGGCGCGTCCGCGTCGATCGTATCCATCCGTGGAGCGGGATACGAGTTCTCCCTGAGACGGCCGATCACTCAGCGGTTAGTGCGTGGATGGCTCCGTCGGCAGTGCCAGCTTGACATCCTCCTCGCGCTGAAGCGCGAGGATTCCCACGGCACCGCACCGCTGGGTTGGGATATTGTGGTTTACGACGTAATCCGTTCTTGAGGCGCGAATGCGCCAGTTTCCTTGTCAAACAGGAACGCCGATGGCTGTGCCAACCAGCCGTTACTCCTATTCACCGAGAGATTCGATGAACTCGGAGATACTTTCTGCCGAATGTTCTCAGCACCGTTCACATCTGCATTCGCCACTGTACCGCACTCATCACAGACATATAGTCCGCGTTCAACACGGTTCGCGCCACGCTTCCGGCCACAGCACGAACACGCCTTCGAGGTATCCCGCTCAGACACTTGCTCAACCGCGATGCCTTCCATCTCGGCTTTGTATTCGAGGAGGTCGGTGAAACGGTCGAACGCCCACGAGTGGAGGTCAAGATTGCCATGCTTGCCCCAGTTCTTTGACTTATCCTTCTCCGCATCCTCACGGATGCCGGAGAGATCGCCCACCACAATAGTTCCAATTTCCTCGTCAACACACCGTTGGACGATGTGTTTCGAGAGGGTGTGGAAGTAGTGCGTGCGGCGAGCCGACTTCTTGTGGTGTAACCGCGTGGCCTGCTCGGAGTCCGGGTCGTCACACCGAGCGATTCGCTTGCTGAAGTAGTAGTCGTCTTGTTTCAAGCAGTTCAGCGGGTACAGCTCGCTGTGGCCGTCCTCGTAGGCGAGCGCGGCGAAGTTGTTGATCCCGAAATCAACACCCACCGTCTTCTCACTGGGGGCTTCGTCCACGTCGATTTTGGCCTTACAGACGAAGTGTAGTTCCCACTCGTCGCCCGTCCAGATAATCTTGACTTGTTGGACGTTCTCCACGGCGGAGAGGTCAACGTCGGGGCGAGTTTGGAACTTACACAGGACGAAGTCTGACCAATACTCTTTCAGGTTCGATCCTTTTGAGAGTCGCACGCGGTTGTACTGGGTGTCGAGTTTGAAGCCAGCGGTTTTGAACGTCACCGTCGAGCGCGGGTGTTCGTCGCCGTGTTTGCGGTAGCCGGGCGGGTTCGCTCGTGTATCTCCGTTACGTCGTTTGCCGTACCATCCGTTGAACGCCTCAGCGAGTTCTTGAAGGACTCGCTGACTTGACTGCGAATGAAGGTCATCATAGCGTTCGTGTGACTTCAGGTACGTGGTGAGTTCGTTGTGGTTTGGGATGTGACCGATTTCATCCCAAATCCGACTGCACGTCCACCGTCCGACGTTCCAGAGCTTACTGGCTGCGAACCCGAGCGAATCAAGGTCGTCTTGCACCCGAGACTGGTTCCGTATGGAAGCAGTGTAGGTGCGAGTGACGACCTGTTTCGCCATACGTAACCTATGTAGACAAAATTACTTGAAGCTGTGTATTTGCTCAGCATGGAATATCCAGCCGTGCCATCGAACGGTGGACTGTGAAGGGTAGTGTCGGATTCATCCCCGCGCTAAAGCGCGAGGCTTTCTCCTCGATTCTCCGTAAACGGTGTCATCGAAGACTGCAAGCGAATACCCGATCCCCTCCGAAGTCTGGACGACCCACTGTTCGGTGACTGAGTCAGTCGGACCGGTTACACCCAGTGGTCCGCCCGTCCTGGCGGGATTGTATCTGAACATCGGGACGCCGGTAGGAGCCGATCTCTCAGTTTCGGTCCCCTCTTTTCCCACATGTGAACACCCAGTGAGGCCGGCTACTCCGGCTACTCCGGTCATTCGGAGGTATCTGCGTCGTGATATGGGAATATTCACAAATATAATTTGTAAGTAATATAAATAAATCCAGTGAAGGACAGGCCGTTGGTAGACTCACTGTCGGGACACCTCTCTGATCTGGGAGGGCCCTCGGCACTCAATACGCGGTTTTCAGATCAAAATAGCGGGACGGTTCGTGAGCAGCGACAGTGAACAGAATCCCAACGCGCAGACGCGTTGAGAACTGTTCACAGTGGGTTGGTCGTCACTTCGATCCGACGATTTGAAGCGACCACCGGGGGAACGGGGCGGTAATGAGTCTCGTCGTTACCGACACCCTGGCGGACGAGCGCGTCGAGTTCACCGCGGACGGCGACGTCACGCTGTACGTCTGCGGCCTGACGGTGTCGGACGACCCCCACCTCGGGCACGCCCGCCTCTGGTTCCACGCGGACGTGCTCCACCGCTGGCTGGAGCACCTCGGATACGACGTTCGCCACGTGGAGAACGTCACCGACGTCAACGAGAAGATCGCGGCGCGGGTGGGCGAACGCGACGAGTGGACCGCGGAGCGCGACGTGGCGGAGACGTTCTCCGCCTCGACGTTCGGGGCGATGCGCGGGCTGAACCTGTTGCGCGCGGAGGTGTACCCTCGCGTCACCGAGCACGTCCCCGAGATTCTCGACCTCGTCGAGACGCTCGTCGAAGAGGGGTACGCCTACGAGTCGAACGGCTCCGTCTACTTCGACGTCACCAGCTTCGACGGCTACGGGACGCTCTCGAATCAGGACGTCGGGGATCTGGAAGCGCAGGGCGAGCCCGACGAGCGGACGGAGAAGCGTCACCCGGCGGACTTCGCGCTCTGGAAGGCCGGCGGCGTGAGCGAGACCGCCGCCCGCGAGCACGCGAAACACGACCACGGCGACGCGGTCCCCGCGGGCGAGACGTGGGAGTCGCCGTGGAGCGAGGGCCGACCCGGATGGCACGTCGAGTGTTCCGCGATGTCGACGGCGCACCTCGGCGACACCCTCGACGTCCACATGGGCGGACGGGATCTCGTCTTCCCGCACCACGAGAACGAGATCGCCCAGTCGGAGGCGGCGACGGGCGAGACGTTCGCCCGTCACTGGCTCCACGTCGGGCTGCTGGAGATGGACGGCGAGAAGATGTCCTCGTCGATCGGAAACTTCTGGACCGTTCCCGACGCCCTCGACGAACTGGGCGTCAACGTGGTCCGGACGTTCTACGCCGGGGCGGCCTACCGCTCCGAGCAGGCGCTCACCGAGGAGACGATCGCCGAGGCGGAGGAGCGCTGGGACCGGATCTCGCGGACGTACGAGCGCGCGGTCGACGCGCTCGACTCCGTCGACGCCCGCGCGAAGGCCGGAGACGAGGCTCTCCGCGCGGCCGTCGAGACCGCGCGCGACGAGTTCGCCGCGGCGATGAACGACGACCTGAACCTGCGGGAGGCGACCGCGACGCTCTTGGAGCTCACCGACGCCGTGAACCGGCACGTCGACGCGGTCGACGCCGACGGTGGCGAGGCGGCCGACGGCTCCCGCGACGCGTACGACTACCGCGGGCTCCGCGAGGCCGTCGAGGCGTTCGACGAACTCGCCGGCGACGTGCTCGGCCTCCAGTTCGACGCCGCGACGGACGGCGAGGTCGACGCGGCGGGCGATCTGGTCGAACTCGTCTTGGACGTCCGAGAGGCGGAGCGCGACGCGGGAAACTACGAGCGCGCCGACGAGCTGCGGGACGCGCTCCGCGAGATCGGCGTCGAGATCGAGGACGGAGCGGACGGGACGACGTACCGGTTCGCCTGAGTCCGCTGGGGTCAATGTACACACCTATTAGCGTGGGCTCGCTTCCCCCCGTATGCCGATCAGCGAGTCAGACCTCCCGGGCGTCGGAAAGAAGTTCGAGATCGATCTGGGCGACGGCGAGATGGTCGTCGTCATCCACAACACCGGCAAGCGAGAGGTGTTCCGCCGGATCGACGCCGACGCCGACTCCGAGAAGGTGTTCGAGTTCTCCGACGACCTCGCGCGGACGATCGGTTCGATCATCGAGGGAGCCCACTTCCAGCCGATCGAACCGGACACACAGGAGACGACGCTTCCCGGCGGCATCCTCTTGGAGTGGTACGAGCTTCCACCCGGGTCCCCGCTCGTCGGCGAGACGCTGGAGAGCGCCGACATCGGCAATCGAACCGGAATATCGATCGTCGCCATCCAGCGCGGCGAGGGCGTCGTCGACAGCCCGGAGGCCGACACCGTCCTGAAAGAGGGCGACACGGTGATCGCGGTCGGTACCCGCGAGGACTGCGCCGCGTTCGAGGACCTCCTGACGGAATGACTCCGGTAGACAGCAGACGGGTCTACCGGACGGCCGGCGCTATCGGGGGTGACCGCTAGTGGCGCTGCTCGACGTCGGCGTCATGTTCGCCGCGATCGCGGTCGCCGGCGCGCTCGCGGACCGACTCGGCCAGTCCGTGATCCCCTTTTACATCCTCGTCGGGATGGGACTCGGCGAGTACGTGCTCGGCCGCGTTTCGCTGCCCGTGGTCGGGACCGCCGCCGTTCCCGAGACGGAGTTCATCGCGCTCGGCGCGGAGCTGGGGATCGTCTTTCTCCTCTTTTTCCTCGGGTTGGAGTTCAACCTCGACCGGCTGCTCGCGCGCCGGTCGCAGATCGGCACGGCGGGCACGATCGATCTCGCGAACTTCGGGGTCGGGCTCGTGTTCGGGTGGCTCGTGTTCGGCGCGTTCCTCCCGGCGTTCCTGATCGCCGGCATCGTCTACATCTCCTCGTCGGCGGTGATCACGAAGTCGCTCATCGACCTCGGTTGGATCGCCAACGACGAGGCCGAACCGCTCCTCGGGACGCTCGTCTACGAGGACCTTTTCATCGCCGTCTACCTCTCCGTCGCGTCCGCCCTGGTGCTCGGCGACGGCGACGTCGCCGCGGCCGCGACGGACGTCGGGATCGCCCTCGGATTCATCGCCGGACTGCTCGCGCTCGTACAGTTCGGGACGCCGGTGTTCGACCGGCTGGTCGCGACGGACAACACGGAGTTCATCACGCTGCGGTCGATCGCGGCGGTCGTGTCGGTCGCGGGCGCGGCGCTCGCACTCGGCGTCAGCGAGGCGGTCGCCGCATTCTTCGTCGGGATGGCCTTCTCGGCGACCGGCTCCGCACACGAGATAGAGACGCTCTTAGAGCCCGTTCGAGACACCTTCGCGGCCGTGTTCTTCTTCTGGATCGGACTCGTCACCGACCCGCTGCTGTTCGGCGGGATCGCGGCGCTCGTCGCGGTCGCGGTGGTCGTGACCGCGCCGTCGAAGCTCGTCACCGGGTACTTCGCCGGGCGCGCGTTCGACCTCGACGTGCGGCGATCGACCCGCGTCGCGCTCGGGATGACGACCCGCGGCGAGTTCTCTCTGATCATCGCGACGATCGCCATCACCGGGGCCGACGCCGGCGCGTTCGATCCGGCGCTGGCGGCGACGATAAACGCCTTCGCGGTCGGCTACGTGCTCGTGATGGCCGTCCTCGGAACGACGCTCATGCAGTACTCCGGGCCGTTCGAGTCGGTGGCGGTCTCGTGGCTGGACAACTCGGAGACGGGGTGAGCGACTGAGACGAGGTGAGTGACGGCGGTGGTCAGAATCAGATGGCGTACGCGCGGGCGGCGTCGACGAGCGCCTTCCGATAGTCGCTCTCGGAGGGATCGGGACCGAGCGCGAGGAAGCGCTGTTTGAACGCGTCGACGTCGACGGTCTCGGTGTCGCTGCCGGCGGCGCGCGCGAGGTCGTAGATCCGGTGGTCGGGGCCGGCGATGTCGTGGCGTTCGATCAACGCGAGTGCGAAGGCGGCGTTGACGGCCGTTATCTCCGGATCTGCGCCAGCCGTGATGGGCGGGGAGCCGTCCCGCGAGACCGTCGGCCTGTCGGCGACGGCGACCGCGAGCGTCGATTCGAGGAAGCCGAGGAGCTTGTTCGCGGGCGCGACAGAGAGCGTGATGTCGTCCGCGTAGATGTCTTTCATATGGTTCGCGATCTGATAGCAGTGAGCGAGCTTGCGACGCTCGACGCGCTCGCCCGCCAGCCCCAGGTACAGCGCCTCCTCCGTCGACTGGACGTGCGAGGCGTGGCCCTCCTCGTAGCGGGCCATGTGGGACAGTTCGTGGACGGCCAGTTCGCGGGCCATCGCGCTGGTGGCGGCGCGCTTCGAGACGTTCAAGACGTGATAGCCCTCGTAGTGGCCGGCCCACGTCCGCTCGTCGGGGTCCTCCCGCACCTTCACGTGAACGGGGTCGGCGAGCGAGCACTCGGTCTCGAACAGGTCTGCGGCACCGAGAAACGGGTCGGGAGGGACGTCTCCCTGCACGCGAAGATCCATGTGTATACTTCACATGGGTGCGGTCGGTAAGTCTCTTGCGCCGACGACCATCGTCTGGCCGACGCCGCGCGCGCCGCTCACTCGCTGACGAGCCCGACGACGAGGTAGACGACCGGCGTGTCGAGGAGGGCGATCGCGAGCTTCAGGAGGTACTGGCCGAGCCCCAGCGCGAGCAGGACGGCGGGCGGCAGCGGCGAGCCGACGCCGAGCAGGGTCGGAGCGGCGTAGAAGGCAACCCCGACGAAGATCGCGGTGTCGAGCGCCTGACTCGTGGCCGTCGACGCGATGTTGCGCAGCCACAGCATGCCGCTGCCGGTGCGGTCGCGGATGGCGTGGAAGACGAACACGTCCCAATTCTGAGAGACGACGTACGCGAGCAGGCTCCCGGCGACGATGTTGGTCGCGGGACCGAGCGCGGTCTCGAACGCGGCCGAGATCTCGGGGTTCACGCCGGGCGCGGCGAGGGTCGACCACACGAGCGCGAGCACGAGGAAGTTCGCGAGAAAGGCGACGTTGACGACGACCTGCGTCGCGCGACGACCGTACAGCTCGGCGTAGCAGTCGGACGCGAGGAAGGTGAGCGCGTACGCGAGCGCGGCACCCGGAAGCGTGATCTCTGGCCCGATCACGGGCAACGCGAGGGGAAGCGGTAACGCGATCACCTTCGCGGCGGTGAGTTGCGACGTCGCGAGCGCGACGGTGAACAGCGTGACGAGCGCGATCGCGGCCACCGCGGACCGGTCCAACGGATCGACCGCGAAGGGTCCGTCCGTGCCGGCGAGGCCGTCCGCTCGGCTACTCATCGGTCTCCTCCTCGGCCTCCAAGCGGTCGTGGCGGGCGTCTATCTCGTCGAGCACGTCCAGCGTCTTGCGGATCGACGCGCGGACGGCGTCGCTGCGGTTCACGAACTTCCCGTCGTCGCCGACGTGTTCGTCGAGGTCGGCGAGCAGTTCGCCGGGTATCTCCACGCTGATTTTGGGCATGCCGCTCCGTCCACCGCGAACCGTGAAGAGCGTTCTTATCCGAGTGCTCCCTGAATAATATTGACACGGAATCTGGCGTTATTCGGCTGGGCGGGCGTGTTGACTGGGCGACAAATTTATAATGAAAGAATATGTACATCTGTACGAGTGGTATGTGTGAACACACCAATGAGTACGGAGACGGAGGCGCAGCGACCCTCGGCTCGCGATACCGGAGCCGGTGAGACGGCGGTCTGGCGGCTGGTCGAGTGTCTCGCGGGCGGCCTCGCGGCCGCGGCCGTCTTTCTGTTCTCTCTCCCGGTGCTCGCCGACCTCGCGAGCCCGCTCAAGTCGCTGTCGCCGACCGGGCTCCTGTTCGTGTTCCTGTTCGCGTGGCTGTTCTTCTGGGTGGCTACCGCGACTTCCCGTGAACGAGTGACCGACTAGCCGGTCACTCGTCGGTGTCGGCGCGGGTGAAAAACGCGACCGCGGCACCGAACAGCGTCAGGTTCTGGAGGAACGAGGTGAGTTCTTCGTCGCGCGAGTCGTCGTCGACCGCCCAGAAGTCGTGCATGAGCGGGGTGACGCCGGCAAAGAAGGCGGCGACGCTGGCCGCGGAGAGCTTCGGGAGCTTCCACGCACCGATCCCGAGGCTCCCGCCGATCAGGAGACCGCTCGCGGCCGGAACCAGCGCGTCGGCTTTGGGAACGCCCTTGGCGTCCGCGTACGCGATTCGGCCGTCGAGGTCCGCGAGGTTTCGAGTCGCCAACGCGAGCAACCCGCCGGCGAAGAGCAGTCGGCCGACACGTTCGGGTCCGTTCGTCTCCGATTCGGTCTGCGCGTCGGCGGGACTCGCCGACGTATCGTCTGTCTCTTCCATCTATCAGAGTGAGGGTCGTCGCGGTATTAACCGATCCGTTTCCGGATCGTCCTCGTCGCGGCAGCGCGTCTGACACACCTTAATACGCGTCGAGTACGAGGGACCAACAACCCCATGACCAGTGAGATTCGCGTCCGGACAGACAGCGCCGGACGACAGCCGCGCTCGCACCGCTCCGTCGACGGAACACTGAGGGTCGGTCGATGAAACTCGCGACCATCGGCGTCGGAAACGCCGGCAGCAAGCTCATCGACCAGATGATCGAGTTCGAGGTCGAGACCGGCCGAGATCTCTGTCGACACGCCCTCGTCATCAACACGGCCCGGACCGACCTCGCCAAGCCCGAGAACATCCCCGACGACCGCCGCGTCCTCATCGGCGACACCCATCGCAAGGCCCGCGGTCACGGCGTCGGCGGCGACGCGGAGATCGGGGCGGAAGTCGCCAAGACCGACATCGACGAGATCCGTCGGGTCTTCGACGACATCGAGATTCACGAGGTCGACGCGGTGCTCGTCGCGGCCGGCCTCGGCGGCGGGACGGGCAGCGGAGCCGCCCCGGTCGTGATCGACGAGCTCCAGAAGATGTACGACGAGCCGATCTACGGGCTCGGCGTGCTTCCCGGTCAGTACGAGGGTGGCCGGCCGGCGCTCAACGCCGCCCGCTCGCTGCAGTCGTTCGTCACCAAGGTCGACAACTTCATCGCGTTCGACAACGACGCGTGGCGCTCGCGCGGCCAGACGATAGAGCAGGGCTACGCCGAGATGAACCGCGAGCTGGCGACGCGGATCGTCACGCTGCTCGCGGCCGGCGAGGTCGACGAGTCCGACGTCGGCGAGAACGCCATGGACTCCAGCGACATCATGCGCACCCTCGACGTCGGCGGCGTCTCCTCGATCGGCTACGCGTCAACCGACCTCGACGTCCCCAAGGAGGGACTCCTCTCGAAGTTCAACGACGCCGAGGAGCCGCAGGCGGAGTCGACCGACGCGGCCAAGATCAAGGGGCTCGTCCGCCGGGCCGTCAACTCCCGACTGACCGTCCCCTGTGACGTGTCGAGCGCGGACCGCGCGCTGATCGTCTTCGCCGGGCCGCCGGACGTCATCTCGCGGAAGGGCGTCGAGTCCGCCCGCGAGTGGTTAGAGAACGAGGCCGACACCGTCGACGTGCTCGCCGGCGACGACCCGCGTCCGAACTCGTCGACGCTCGCGGCGGTCGTCCTGCTCTCGAACGTCACGGAGACGCCTCGGATCGACGAGATCCAGAATCAGGCCGTCGACGCCCAGAACAAGATCCGTGAGCTGGACGAGGTCCGCGACGAGGAGATCGAGTCGCTGATCACCGACGACAACAATGACCTCGACCCGATCGTCTGACGATCGGAACCGACGGACAGAACGATCGCGGCGGTCGATCGCGAGGCGCGCATGAAACTCGCACTGATCGGCGTCGGCGACGCGGGTACGCGGATCGTCGACCGGCTGGTCAGCGCGGAGGCCGAGACGGGCCGATGGTTCACCGAGGGGAACGTCCTCGCGTTCAACACCGCGGCGCGCGCGTTCGACGAGACCGAGTCGATCCCCGATGAGCGACAGGTCCTGATCGGCGACACGCACCCCGCGGTCACCCAGCGCGTCGCGACCGACGCGGACGAGGCAGACGACGTGGCGGGCGACAGCGCGGGCGGCGGCAGCGCGGACTCACACGGACCGACCGCGGACGGCTCTGCCGCCGCGCGGGCCGGGGTCGGCGGCGATCCGGATATCGGTGCCGAGGTCGCCAGAGCGGATCTCCCGGAGATCCGCCGCGCGCTGGATCGGATCGACGAGACGGAGGTGGCGGCGACGATGGTCGTCGCCGGGCTCGGCGGCGGAACGGGCTCCGGCGTCGGGAGCGTGCTCGTCGAGGAACTGCAGGCGGTCCACGAGAGTCCGGTGTACGCGCTCGGCGTGCTTCCGGCGTCGAGCGAGTCGGACCGGCGGGCGCTGACCGCCGCCCGCGGGATCCGAACGCTCGTCCCGCTCGCCGACGCCGTCTTCCCGGTCGACAACGAGGCGTGGCGGCGCGGCGAAGAGATCGGGACGGACCGCTACGACGCGATTAACGACGCGATCGCGACGCGGATCGTGGGGCTGTTCGGTGCCGGCGAGCGCGACCCGACGTCGCCGTCCGAGATGCGGATCGACCCCGCCGACATCCGACGGACGCTCGAAGTCGGCGGCATCGCCTCGATCGGCCGCGCGACGGTCACCATCGAGACCGACTCGTCCGGGTGGGTCGACCGCCTGCTTCGGCTCCTCGGGCTCGCGGACGACGCCCGCGGAGGTCGAGAGACCGACGCGGCGACGGTCAAGCGACTCGTCCGGCAGGCGCTCAGCTCCGAGTTGACGCTGCCCTGTGATATCTCTTCGACCGACCGCGCGCTGTTGATCCTCTCGGGACCGCCCTCGGATATTTCTCGGAAGGGCTTCGAGACGGGGCGGTACCTCCTCGAAGAGGAGACTGGAACCGTGGAGGTTCTCGCCGGCGACGAGCCGCTCCCCGGCGCCTCGACGATCACCGCGACGGTGCTGTTCGCGAACGTGACCGCGGTCCCGCGGATCGAGGAGCTGCAGGCGCGGGCGACGGAAGCGGCCGCGTTCGAGCCTGACGGCGGCGATAGAGACGCCGCAGATGGCGACGGCGAGGATAGCGAGACCACGGTCACCGACACCGACGGCGGGACCGCCATCGACACCGACGGCGCGACTGACGCCGGCGAATCCGAAACCGGCGACGACACCACTGACGCGGCCGAACGCGAGGCAGTCGACGACGCGAGCGACGCCGTCACGGCCGGCGATCACGAGTTCGAGTTCGCTGACGACCCGGCAGGCGACGGCGACGCGGCGGAGTGAGAATCGCTCGGATCCGCCGTGAGACGCACCCGCGCGCATAGCGGTGGTGCGGAGCCGCCGCGCGTCACCCCGTCGCGGCCAGCGTGAAGTCGTCCCACGCGCCGTGGTAGCGCTCCCACAGCAGTACCGCGGGTGGGAGGGCGACGACGGTGAACACGAACGAGTACACCACACTGAGCGCCATCAGCATGCCGAAGTCGCCGAGGACCGGCGTGATGGCGAGCGCGAGCGCGCCCGTCCCGAGCGAGGTCGTGAGCATGCTCCCGAGCAGGGCACCGCCCGTCCCCGAGAGCGTGATGACCATCGACTCGTAGGCGTCCGCGCCCGCGTTGAACTCGTCGATGAACCGGTGGGTCGCGTGCACCGAGTAGGCGATCCCGAGCCCGATCGAAATGGAGAGGATCGTCGCCGTCAGCGCGTTCAGCGACATGTCGAGGTACCGCATCGTTCCGAGTAGGAACGCGATCGCGATCAGGATCGGGAAGAGGTTCACGATCCCGAGGAGGGGCTTGCCCTCCAAGACGGCGTACGCGATGATGAGGAACACACCCGTCAGCGCCATCGCGAGGATCAGCCCCTGAATCGCGGAGTTGAAGATGATGTCCGTCACCGCGTCGAAGACGACGATCTGTCCGGTCGCGGTCGTCTCGAACCGGAAGTCCTCCGCGAACGCCCGGGTGTCGACCGCGGCCTCGGCCTGTGACGCACTCGAGTCGATCGCGTAGTCGACCTGCGCGCTCCGCCTGTCAGGCGTGAGGTACTGCTCGGCACGGTCGCCGGACGACGAGGCGAACAGCGCGTCGTAGATCCGGGCGAGGTTGCGGTCGGGGATCCCGTCACCGTCGACGTCGTTGCGGGCGACCAGCGCGGCGAACTCGGGATCCTGATCGGCGTGCGACTGCATCACGGTCACGATGCTTGTCGGTTGAGCGCTCCCGCCGTCGCCGACCGCGAGCGACCCCGGCGGATCGTCGTTCGGGTCCGCGAGCGCCTCCAGTGCGTGGCCCTCCTCGAAGTTCCCTTCGACGTACAACTTCACCGACTGGTCCTGGTTGGTCGAGAAGCGGTCTTCGAGGAGGTTCAGCGTCTCGGTGACGGTGTACTCGCTCGGCGCGAACGGCTCTGGGAGCCCGGTCACGTAGTCCGGCTGTTCTTCCGGCGGGAGGAAGTCCTCCGTCTCGAAGGAGGTGTCGACGCCGCTGCCGTACGCGGCCGCCATCCCGCCCGTCACGAGCAACACGACGACGAACGCGATCGGCGCGTACCGGCTGACCTGCGCCGGGAACGACAGGAGTTTCCCGAGCGTCGAGTCTTCGGAGGAGATCGGCGCGGAGTTGAACTCGGGGACCCCGTACCGCTCCCGCAGTCTGTCGACCTCCAGCTTCGCTGCCGGGAGGAACAGCCCGAAGATCAGGAAGGTGAAGACGATCCCGATCCCCGAGGCGATTCCCATGTTCCGAATCGGTCCGAGATCGGAGATGACGTTCGCGCCGAAGCCGAACACGGTCGTCACGGTGACGATGATAAAGGCGATCATCAGCTGGTTGTTCGCCTCGCGCATCGCCTCCGTGGCCTCGTAGCCGTCGACGACCTCCTCGCGGTAGCGGTTGATGATGTGGATCCCGAAGTCGACCCCGACCGCGAGCAGCAACACGGGGACCGCGATGAGCTGCTGGCTGAACGGGATCCCGGAGAAGCCGAGGAATCCGAACGTCCAGATGACGGTCATCAGAAGCGACAGCAGACCCAAGGCGAGATCGATCGGGTCGCGGTAGGCGACGACCAGGAACAACAGCAACAACAGCACGACGACGGGCATCACGATGGTGAGCGAATCGCCGATGACGTTGGCCGTCTCGGCGTTCGTGATCCCCGTTCCGAACGCCGTTATCTCGCCGGGCTGGTCCGCCGCGATGGACCGGATCGTCGTCTGGACGTCTTGGAGGTCGCCGGAGGAGAACCCGGCGGGCACGTCGTGTGTGACGACGGTGATCGACGCCGAGGCGCTCGCGCTCGTCGGATTGAAATCGGTCGCGAGCGTCCCCGTGAACTGCGGGTTTTCCGAGAGGTCGCGAACAATCTGCCGGACGCGGGTCGCGCTCGTCGACTCGATCGCGCGCCGCTGTTCGGCCGCCGTGCTTGCCGACGGATCGATCCGCTGAGCGACGACTGTCGCCGGGCCGTTCGTCGAGGCGACGCGGAGGTCGTCTCGCGACTCGACCTCCTCTAGGACCCGGAGGTCCCTGAGGAGCGCCTCCTTCGTCAGGACGTTACCTCCCGAGTGGATGAGCTGTGTGGACTCGCTCTCCGGTTCGAACGGGTCTTCGAACTCCTGGTTGACCGCGTCGAGCGCCTCCTGTTCGTCGAGGCCCTCGGTGAACGAGTCGGTCGCCTCGGTGTCCGTGCTGACGAGTCCCATCCCGCCGGCGAACACCAGCGTGAGCACGAGGAACACGACGATGACTCGGCGCGGGCTGTCGACGATGGCGTCGTTGAGCCGCCGCGTCCACGCCTCAGTCCGCTCGCCGAGCGACCGCGACATCGGTTACTGCCGCCTCCGGTAGACGACGAGCGCCCCCGTCCCGACGACGAGGAGCGCGACGACGATGACCGGCAGCGGCAGTCCGCCCTCCTCGCTCTCGGTCACGTCGATCGGGACGCGGTAGGTGTCGGTGAGCTGGCTGTCACCGTCGGCGTCGTCGTACCGGAAGTCAAGCGAGATGGGGTAGGTGCTCCCCGCGGTCGCGGAGCCCGTGGTTGTCAGCTCGAAGGTCATCGTCGTGGTCTCGCCGGGATCGAGCGACTGGACGTACCCCGTGTCAGTGTTTCCGGTGTCGAGCGGGTCGTCGGCGAACAGGCGGGCCTCCACGTCGCTCGCGGGTTCGTCGAGGTTGTTCGTCACCGCGACGTCGACGGTACGGGTCCCGCCGGACTGGATGGTGCGGTTCTCGATCGCGACGTCGAACCGGTCTCGCTCGGGGGCGACTTCGGCGTCGACGACGAGCTCCTCGAAGGCCCGAGACTCGCCCTCGTCGTTCCGGTACTGGACCGCCATGTCGAGCGAGCGTAGGCCGGCCTCGGCCTCGCCGCCGATCGCGATCGGCAGCGAGAAGTTGGCGGACTCGCCGGGGTCGAGCGTCCCCACGGCGGTCGACCGCTCCGCCGGGATCACGCTCTGGTCGTCGCCGGCGTACCGCACGACGACGTTTTCGGACGGCACGGGACCGTCGTTGCGCACGGTGCCGACGAGGTCGCCGTCCTCGGCGACGCGCAGGTTCGACTCCACGTCAGTGAGCGCGAACTCCTGTTCTGCGAGGGGGAGGACGCCGATCGAGAGCCCCTCGTCGGTCCGAGAGATGCCGTCGGGGTCCTCGAACGCGACGGAGCCCGAAAGGGTGTACTGCTGGACCGGGAGATCCGACGCGACGCCGACGTCGTAGGCGACGGTCGCCGTCTCGCCGGGATCGAGTTCCGGCACGCGAACCGTGTCGGACTGCCCGTCGCTCACGGTGACGCTGTTGCTCTGCGTGCTGAAGGTCACGTCGGCGTTGCGGGCCGCCTCCGCGCCGACGTTCTCGATCGTCGCTTCGACGGTGCCGGAGTCGCCGACCTGCGTGTCGCTCTCGACGCCGACGACTTGGAAGCGAGCGTCCTCGCGGACGCGGAGTTCGACCTGTCGAGAGACCGTGACGGTGCGGTCCTCACCGGAGGAAATGTACGAGTAGGTGAGGTCGAGATCGAGCGTGTAGGTGCCCGGATCGACATCGTCGGGCACGTTGACGCTCACCGGGACCGATCCCGGCGCGGTCGTCGTCACGCCGCCGATGGCGGTCTCGCCGGACTCGACGGAGAGCGGACCGCTCGCCTCGGCGTCGACCCGAACGTTTCGTGCGGTGGTGACGGTGTCGGCCGCCGAGGGGTCGCCGAACCGGAGGTTGCCGTCGTTGGCGATCGTCAGGTCGACCTGATTCGTCTGGCCGGGAACGAGGTTCGGGTTCGAGACGAAGACGTCGAGGTCGGGTGACCCGCCGACGTTCGAGGTCTGTGCGGGCGCGGTGCCGGGGACGCTCGACGCGGAATCGGTTCCGGCCAACTCCGCGCCGACGGCACCCGCGCCGACGCCGCTCGCGAGCAGCAGGACGCTCACGACGAGCGCGGACAGGGTTCGCGTCCGCATGCGTTACCGCGCCTCTGACGCCGCGGCGTCCGCGGTCGACACCGCGCTGACGGAGGCCGCGTTCCGCGGTTGGAGGAGTGACGGATCGGGACTGTTCGGGGCGGAGAAACTAGCTCGGTGCACGACCGACAGTTGGTTCACGAATCAATAAATATTTCGTTCGTGAAATCACATGGACGGTATGGAGCCGAGAGATCGAGAGTTCGAAGAAGGCCAGTGGTCGGCGTTCGGGGGCGTGCAGTGACGCGGTTCTCCGAGGAGGACCGCGAGCGCATCCGCGCGGATCTGATCGAGGCGGGTCACGACCTGTTCGCGAGGTACGGGTTCGACCGCACGCGCGTGAGCGACGTGACGGACGCGGCCGGCATCGGGACGAGCACGTTCTACCAGTTCTTCGACTCGAAGGAGGCGCTGTACCTCGCGGTGCTGATCGCCGAGCGCGAGCGCCTGTTCGAGACGCTGGAGGCCGAGGTCGACGCCGCGGAGACGCCGCGGGAGGAAGCCGAGACGATCCTGCGGACGACGCTCGGGCAGGTTCGGTCGAACCCCCTCATCCGGCGGCTGTTCGTCGACGGCGAGATCCGACGGATCGACGAGCAGTTGAACGGGACGAGCTACGACGACGCTCGCGGTGCCGACGGCGACGTGGCGACGGGAGGATGCGGCGGCGGAGAGAGCGACGGCGGCGAACACACCGCCTTCGATCGGGTGTTACCGCAGCCTGACGAGTGGGTCGAACGGGGCGAGACTCGGATCGACGACCCGGAAGTCATCCGCGGGCTCGTTCGGTCGCTGCTCTTCGTCACGCAGGCGCGAGAGACCCCAGTCGTGCCGGCGGGGACGTACGACGAAGTCGAAGAGGCGCTGATCGAGACGGTCGTCGCGGGGCTGTTCGCGGACTCCTGAGCCGGCTCGGCAGAGAGCGGCTCGCGACCGCGGTCACAGCCACTTGCGGATCCGTCGTCGGACGCGGTCGGACAGGGCGACGTCGCGGTCGCGGTCGCGGAACCGGAACGGGTCGAGTCCGACGGCGGCGACGTAGACGGCCGTGACGACGACGACGATGACGGCGTTTATCCCCGCGACAGCGACGAACGGGTGTATCGCGTGGAGCGAGAGTATCACCGGTACCGGGAGGAACTGCACGTACTGCCACTCGCCGACGGACCTGACGTACGCGCCGGTCTCGTCGGGCGCGTGGAGCGTCACGGTCGACGAGGCGGTCTCACCGCGTTCTGCCACGAGCCCGGACCGGCTCACGTCGACGCCCGTGCTCGCCGCTTCGACGACCGCGATCCGGGGGACGAACCCGTCGTTCGTGAAGTTGTACGTGTACTCCACCGAGCCGCCCCGCTCGATGACGGTCGGGCTGCCGCTCGGAGTCTGTGAACTCACGATCGTGATGTCGTTCGTCCCGGACGGGACGACCATGCTCGCGGTCGCCGGAACGGTGATGAGAAGCAGGATGACGACGAGTACGAGGACCGCACTCGTCTCGCTCCGGCGGCTGCGCGACCGCTCCGAGCGGTCCGAGCGGTCCGCTCGCCCAGTCCGTCCGCCGCCGACCATCTCGGCGACGACGCTGTAGGCCAAGAGCAGCAGTCCGACGCCGACCATCGACGTTCCCGCGTCGCCGTCGGCCAGTCCCCCCAGTCCCGGCACGCCGCCGAGGGCCGACGCGGCGATCGAGAACGCCTCCTGCATCCCCAAGACGAGGAGACCGATCTTCGGTATCACCACCACCTCGCCGTCGAGTTGAAGCGCCACGGCGGCGATCTGTGACTCCTGTACCGGTGGCTCCGGACCGTCCTGATCGGTGAAGGGGTTCGCGTCGCCGCGGGTGACGTACCCCTCGTCGGTCTCACCGACGATCCGGTGGGTCGTCAGCCCGCCGCCCTGCAGCTCTCTGGCCTCGAACGTCACCACGTCGCCCTCGCCGACGTCGCCGGCGAGCGCCGGCGGGACCGCGACGAACCCGTCGCCAGGTGCCATGTTGGCCGGCTCGCCGTTCATGCTCCCCGTGAGCACGAACCCGAGGAGGATCGGCTGACCGAGCTGTTGGCCGATCAGCATGACGACGACGAGCCCGACGAGGAGGGCGGTCGCGCCGGATCCGGCGAGCGATCTGAGGTTCATCGGCAGGGGCTCTCTCGGTACCGCGTACGCTGCCCCCGGATAAATGCCGTTCGGCGGTACGCGCGCCGTTCGGCGACGGGGCGGCTGTCAGTTCCCGGTGAAGTCGATCCGCGAATCGCCGGCGTCGTCGTCGCGTCGGGCGGGACCGAGGCGGACGAACTCGTACGCGTCGTCGGCGAGGTACACCGCGTCGTCGGCGACGGTCACGTCGACCGTCTCGAGGACCGCACCTTCACAGGGGCCGAAATCGCAGTAGCCGGAGTCCGCCTCGAACGTCGCGCCGTGTTTCTGACAGTACACCTCGCCGTTGCGGACGAACGCGCCGTCGTCCTTGTCGAGGCGCACGTCGGTCCAGTGCTGACAGTAGTTCCGGAAGGCGGTCACCACGCCGGTCGCCCGCGTGAGGATCGCCTCGGCCTCCGGGCGACCGTCGTCGGACTCGCCCACGTCGCCCTCGCCGGGGTCGACCGCGCCGGCGTCGACGGGCCGGAGCGTCACGAGCAGCGTGCTCTCCTCTGGAACCTCCTCAACGGCGGCGATCCGGCGGTCCGCGTCCATACGCGTCCGTGGCCTGCTGCCCGCTTCAACGTTCCGCGTTCGTCGGTCGGGGACGGTGGGGCGTCGTCGCCGCGACTGATCCGATTCGGACGCCTCAGACGCCGAGCCACTCGTCATCGCGCACCTCATAGCCGTTCTCTCGGCAGTACTTCGCCGCGTGTCGGCGCACGTCTCGGGAGCCGGGAACCGTCTGTGTCTCGCGTATCTCGCCGACGACCCAGTCGGCGACGGCCCGAACGCCCTCCTCGTCGTCGAGTTCGTCAACGTCGCTCAGCGCGCGGAAGGTCCGCTCGAACGCCTCGTGCTGTGACCGGCCGAACTCCTCGTTCGGGAGGGTCTCCGCCGCCTCGACGACCCGTTTCATCGCGACCGCGACCGCGGGTCGCCGGACCCGCTCGCTGACGGCCGCGGGCGCGTCGAACGACTCCATGTCGGCGTCGGGGAGGAGGTCCGCGACGTCGTACACGCGGGCCCCGGATTCGAGTTCGCGGTTCCCGACCGCGGCGACGATCTCGCGGCCCGTCGCCGGGAACGTCAGGGGTTCGAGCGCCGCCTCGAACTCGTCGGCCTCGTCGGGGTCGATCGGCGGCTCGGTCTCGTCAGCGCGGTCCTGCGCCGCCTCCATGTCGCGCTCGCGCTGTCGCCGGTCCTCGTCTGCGGCCTGTTTCTCCCGTCCATCCTTGTCGTCTGCCATCCGTTACCTAGGTTCCCCGGCGGGATAACGGTGTGCCCGCTGGCGGCTTCCCGCGCGTCTGGGCCTCAGAGACGCGCCGCCGGGCCTCACAGCCGCTCGCCGTCGTAGTGCGCCTCCTCGATCCGCCGGTCGAACAGCCGCGAGAGGAGCGTCGTGACCGGGCCGGCGACCCCCTCGCCATCGCCGCCGACCGCGATTCCGTCGACAGTCGCGACCGGCCGGATCTCCCACGTCGAGTTCGTGAGAAAGGCCTCGTCGGCCTCGCGGACCGCGTCCGGCGCGTACGTCCCCTCCTCGACCGGGATCCCCTCCGACTCCGCGATATCGATCACGGTCGACCTGGTGACGCCCGGGAGGATCGGACCGTCGAGCGAGGGGGTCTTGAGGGCGGTCCCGTCCGCGAAAAAGAGGTTCGAGGTCGCGCCCTCCGCGACGTGACCGTCCGGATCGAGCATGAGCGCCTCGTCGGCGCCGGTCACGCGGAGTTCGAGCCGGGCGAGGATTCCGTTGAGGTAGTTGTGGGTCTTGGCGGCGGCGGGAACCGCGCGGTCCGCGGGCTTTCGCGTCTTCGTCGTCTGGAGCGCGGCCGGGCCGTCGTGGACCGGCCCGCCGCCCACGCCTCCGCGGGGGAGCGGCTTCGCGATCACGACGACGGTCGGGTCGACCTCGGGCTTCGGGTCGAGCGTGCCGGGCTGGACGCCCCGGGTGATCGAGAGCTTCACGTACGCGTCCGCGAGGTCGTTGGCCGCGAGCGTCTCGTCGATCCGGCGCTTCAGCTCCGCGTCGGCGATACCGTGGTCGAGGCCGAGCGTCTCGCAGGTGTCCGCGAGCCGATCCGCGTGAGCGTTCCACCGGAATACCTCCCCGCCGTAGGCGCGAAGCGTCTCGAAGGCGGCGTCGCCGTACGCGAACCCGCGATCTTCGACCGAGACGGTCGCCTCGCCGGCCGGAACGAGGTCGCCGGCGACGTGGTACCGCGGCGCGTCGTCAGGCACGGTCCGCACACACCTCCGCGAAGTTCCGGACCATCGCCGCGCCGCGCGGAGTCAAGATGCTCTCGGGGTGGAACTGGACGCCGACGTGCGGCTTCGTTCGATGGCGGACGCCCATCACGACCGACCGCTCGTCCTCGGTGCGCGCGGTCTCGACCAGTTCGTCCGGGAGGTCCTCGCGCGTGACGCAAAGCGAGTGATACCGCCCGACCCGGAGCCGATCGGAGAGGTCGGCGAACACGCCCGAGCCGTCGTGGGTGATCGTCGACGGCTTCCCGTGGACGACCTCGGGCGCGTGGCTGATCCGACTGCCGCCGCTCGCACACATCGCCTGGTGACCCAGACAGACGCCGAAGACGGGACGGTCCAGGTCGAACACGGCGGTCGAGACGCCGGCGTCGGCGGGGGTTCCCGGACCGGGCGAGACGACGACCCCGTCGGGGTCGATCTCGCGGATCCCCGCGAGGTCGATCGCGTCGTTCCGCCGCACCGTCACCGCGTCGGCGACCTCGCCCACGTACTGGACGAGATTGTACGCGAACGAGTCGTAGTTGTCGATCACGAGGATCCGCGCGTCGACCGCGCCGGTGCCCGCTTGCCAGCCCGGATCGGCGGTCGAGCCGGCTCCGGTCCGCCAACCGCTCCCGGCCTGCGAGCCATCTCCAGCCCGCCGGCTTCCAGCGGCGGCGTCGACGCTCTCCTCGCGTCGGAGATCAGTCATCCGTCACCTCCGGGCGCTCGACCGTCATCCCGCCGGCCGCGAGCGCCTCGTCCGTCGCGGTGACGAGCGCGCGCGCCTTCGCGAGTGTCTCGTCGTACTCGGCGTCCGGTTCGGAGTCGTGGACGACCCCCGCGCCGACGCGCAGGTGGTACTCGTCCGCATGCCGGACCAGCGTTCGTATCACGATGTTCAGGGCGGCGCGGCCGTCGAACCCCGCTGCGAGCATCGACCCCGTGTAGGGGCCGCGTCGAGTCGCCTCCAGCTCGTCGATGATCGCCATCGTCTTCGGCTTCGGCGCGCCGGTGATCGTCCCGCCGGGGAAACACGCGGCGACCGCGTCCGCGAGCCCCACGTCGGGCCGTGACTCGCCCTCGATCAGGCTCACGAGGTGCATCACCTCGCTGTAGCGGTCGACGCGGCGGTACTCCGTCACCCCGACCGTCCCGAACCGCGAGACCTTGCCGAGGTCGTTGCGTTCGAGGTCGACCAGCATGGCGTGTTCGGCGCGCTCTTTCGCGTCGTCGGTCAGCTCCGCCTCCAGCGCCGCGTCCGCCTCGGCCGTCTCGCCGCGCGGTCGCGTCCCCGCGATGGGCTCCGTGCGCAAGTGAGTGCCGCCGTGACCGCCCTCAGTATCGCGGTCGCCGGCGTCTCCATCGCCGCCGCTGCACCCGCTCGGGACGCGCTCCAACAGTAGTTCGGGGCTCGCGCTCACGAGGTCGACGCCGGTCCGCGCGTCGCCGCGGTCGACGCCCGAGAACTCGACCAGCCCCGAGTACGGTGCCGGATTGACCGTTCGGAGCGCGTCGTAGGCGGCCACCGGGTGGACCGCCGCGGGCGCGCGGAGGCGCTGGGAGACGTTGGCCTGAAACGTGTCGCCCGCTCGGATCGCCGCCTTCACCCGACGGACCGCGTCGGCGTACCCCTCACGGCCGGTGTCGCTCTCGAACGTCGCCGTCGCCGCGTCCGAGGCGGGTGCCGGCCCGACCGCCTCGTCGCCGGACTCGATTCGGTCGATCAGCGCGGTCGCTCGCGCCGTCGCCGCGTCGAACAGGGCGTCGAGCGCGTCCCGGTCGGCCTCGGCGTCGTCGAGATCGTCCGGAACGCGCGGGCACGCGGTCACGCGGAGCGTGACGGCCGACCCCTCGCCGCCCGTCGGACACTCCCACGCCGCCACGCGGTCGAATACGCCCACCTGAAGCCGCGGGAGTCCCCGGTCGTCGACAGCACCCGAGCCGTCGGACGACGCGGGAAACGACTCCAGCTCGCGCGCGACGTCGTAGGAGAGCCAGCCGAACGCACCGCAGGGATAAGGGACCTCGCAGCCGCCGCGCGCGAGCGTCTCGCCCTCGACTATCCCCTCCAGGGCCGCGAGCGTCGGCGACGGCCGGCGGTAGTCGCCGGTCGGAGACGCATTCGCGACGGCCGCGTCGGCCGAGACGGTGAGCCGCTCGACCGGGTCGACGCCGAAGTAGCCCCACCCGGACTGGCCGCCGGTGGTCTCATAGAAGAAGCCGCCCGGACCGTCGCGCGCGCGTCGATACGCGGCGAACGGGTCCGCGACGGCGACGCGGCACTCGACCGGAACCCGAGCGCCGGCGGGGGCCGCGGCGGCGACGACGCGGAATCGATCCCGGTCGGTGCGTACCGATCGCTGCATGGGAGACGGTTCGCGGGCGCGGAGGAAACAGTTGTGGTCCCGCCGGTCGGTGCTGGCTCACGGCGAGTGTCGCGCCCGGCCGGAGATCGGCCGCGAAGGCTGGAAATCCCCGTCAGAACTCGTTCGCCCGCTCTATCCACGTCGCGGCGCGCGTCTCGCCGACGCTCGTCCGGTCGGCGACGTCTGCGGCGTCTGCGGCCGCGAGTTCGTCGATCGTCTCGATGCCGATCTCCGCGAGCCGCTCGGCGTACGCCGGACCGATGCCGGTGATGTTCTCGACGCCCGGACCGACGTCGTCGCCGTCGACCGCGGTCTCCTCGTCGGAACTCTCCGCGGCCTCGGCCGGCTCCGCCGCCGCTTCCGAACCGGCGGTCGCGCCGTCCTCGTCGACCAGCGACTCGGTCGAGGCGGCGGCCTCGGTCTCGGCCGCGACCGGCTCGTCCTCCGCGTCGGAACCGTCGCCCGCGTCGTCCTCCGCCGGCCCGGCATCGGCGTCCTCGGACTGCGCGGGCGCCGTCTCGGCGCTGTCGGCTTCGGACTCCGGGTCGTGTTCGACCGTGACTTCGGCGTCCGTCTCGTCGCGTTCAGCGGAGGCGCTCCCGAACCCGAGCGTCTCTTTGATCTTCTGAAGTAGGGCCATCGAGCGCAGGTACGACCGTGAGGCAGTTAAAAGCACTCGACGTGAACCCCGTGGTGACGTGCCTGTCTCGTCGTGGAAACAGTTCGAAGCGGGACGGCGCCGGGTGGTCCTCGGAAGCCGGCGGGTCGCTCCGGTCCCGCCGATATATAAGTGCCCGCGGCGCGTTCGGTCGGTATGGACGCGCTCAATCCCGTCATGTGGTCGGTCCACGTGGGCTTCGCGGTCCTCTGGACCGGCAGCGTGTTGTTCGTGTCGCTCGCGGTGCTCCCGTCGGCGCTCCGCGGCGATATCGGCGGCGACGCGCTCGCCAGCATCGTCGGACGCCTCAGGTGGGTCACTCGGATCGGCGCGCTCGCGTTCCTCGCCACCGGCGGTCACATGGCCGGCACGCTGTACACGGTCGAATCGCTCACGGGGAGCGGTCGCGGGCACCTCGTGTTGACGATGCTCGCCCTCTGGTTCGTGATCACCGGCCTCGTCGAGGTCGCGAGCGGAAAGCTCCTCTCCGGCGTCGACGCCGGCAAGCTCCGCGAGCCCGCCCGCGACGCGAAGCCGTTCTTCTACGGGGCCGCCGGGCTCTCCGTCGCCCTCCTCGTCGTCGCCGGGCTGCTGGCGACGCCCGGGTTCGCCTAGTCGTCGCCGGTCGATCCGCGATACTTCCAGTGATCCCCTCCGTTCACTCCAGTTCGTCTCGCAGCGCCGCGTTCATCGCCTCGACGGGCGCGTCCGCGCCGGTCCAGATCTCGAACGCCTCGACGCCCTGAAACAGCAGCATCCACGCGCCGTCGATCGCCGTCGCGCCCGCCGCGGCCGCCTCCCGGAGCAGCCGCGTCTCGATCGGCGCGTACACCGCGTCGAGCACGGCCATGTCGTCGTGGAGGTGCTCTCCGGGCACCGGGGTCTCATCGGGCGACTCCATCCCGACGCTCGTCGCGTTGACGAGCACGTCCGCCGCCGCGACCCGTTCACCGAGGTCGTCGAGCCCGCCGCCGCTCGCGCCGTCGACCGCCGCCGCGAGCGACGCGGCGCGCTCCGCGGTTCGGTTCGCGACGTGTACCCGTGCGCCCGCGTCGGCCAGTGCGAACGCCGCGGCCCGCCCCGCGCCGCCGGCTCCCACGACGACCGCGGTCGCGCCGTCGAGCGACACGTCGTGACGGGCGAGCGCGCGTTTCACGCCCGCCGCGTCGGTGTTGTATCCGCGGGGACGGTCGGCGTCACCCTCGTGAACCGGAGAGAAATCCACCGTGTTGACCGCGCCGATCCGCTCGGCGAGCGGGTCCGCGTCGACCGCGTCCGCGACGTCGCGTTTGAACGGAATGGTGACGTTGAGCCCGGCGACGCCGAGGTCGGCCGCGCCCGCGACCGCCGCCGCTGCGGCGTCAGCGTCCGGTTCGAACGTCACGTAGCGCGCGTCGATGTCGAGCGCCTCGTAGCCGGCCTCGTGTAACGGCGGCGACAGCGAGTGGCCGACCGGATTCCCGATCAGTCCGTATACGTCCATGCGTTTTCACGCGACCGCGAGCGACAAAAGAAGCGCGGTCACGATCACGGAGGGCCCGCCCGCGTCACCGTGGAGTTCGACCGCGGTCACTTCCCGTCGCGGTCCGTGTCGATGACCTCTTCGAGCGTCTCCGTCCCCACGTCGCTCGCGACCTTGACGCCGACGAGCGAGACCACGATCCCGCCGACGATGAACGCCGCGAGTCGCTGAACCGGCGTCACGACGAACCACGCCGTCTCGAAGGGATCGAGGATCGCCTCCTGCGCGAGGAAGTAGCCCGCGAACCCGCGGACGACGAGCGCGACCGCAGCGATGACGAACGGGAGGTTGAGATACTGCGTGCGGATCCCCTCGTCGCGGATCAGTTCGTCGAGCAGCCGACCGACCGCCGCCGTCACGCCCGCGACCGCGATCCACGGGACCGAGGCGAACGCGAACTCCATCGCCCGCACGACGACGGGCTCCGCAGGGCCGAGGTCGGAGGCCGACAGCACGCCGAAGAACCCACCCACGAGCGCGAGCCCGGCGGCGACGACGTACGTCACGATCGACACCTGTCCGGCGTACAGCGCCTCGCGGATCCGCTCCGGTGCGCCGGCGACGAGCCGATCTATCGCGAGCCCCTTATACAGGAGCGCGGCACCGAGCAGCCCGGCGACGCCCGCGAGCGCCGTGCCGGCCGAGAACCGATAGAACAGCGCCGGTAACAGCAGGAGCGCGACGCCGAAGGGCACGAGCACCGTCGACCGGAGCTGTTCGTCGGCGAGGAACTGCTTGAGCAGGTAGTACGTCGACTCGATGTCGCGGGCCTGTCGGACGACGACGCGGTCGACGGAGTCGACGGGCATCCGGGACTCGACGATCGGAAGCACGCGCTCGTCCTCCGCGGAGTCGACGACGACGATCGCCGCGCGCGGATCGTACCGGTCCACGAGGTCGTCGAGCTGCGCGGCGAGAGAGCGGTCAGCGCCGACCGCGCTGTCGCTCTCGGCGGAGACGACCGCGACGACAGACTCCTCGCGCTCGTCGCGCAGGTCGCGGGCGACCCGAAGCGATTCGAGCAGGCAGTTGACGCTGGCGTCTTCCGGGTCGCTGAGGCCGGCGTCGGTGACGAGCGACCTGACGGCCTCCCAGCCGGCGACCGGCATGGGAACGTTCGTGGCCCGGCCGATCGCCCCCGAGCGATCGATACAGATGACCAGCGTCGTCACGTCTCGACACTCTATCCGCCCGAATAAAAAGCTCCCCGTCGCCGGGAGCGCGGAGGACCCGCACGCACGCGTGGTCGGCTAGCGCAGCTCGACGTCCACGTCGCCGCCCTCGTCCGTGAACACGCTCGCGACGCCGCTGCCGGCGGCGAACGCGACCCGCTCCGCGCCGAGTCCGAACCGCTCGGCGATCCCCCGGTCGGGTTCGAACTCGCGGATCTCGGGCTCCGTGCCGATCAGCGACTCGACCCGCGCCTCCACGTCGTCTTCCGTGCCGAGTTCGTCGACGAGTCCGATCTCCGCGGCGTCGCTGCCGAGGTACACGCGAGCTTCGGTCTCACGGATGTCTTCCGGATCCATGTCGCGCCCCTCGCTGACGGTCTCGACGAACTGCTCGTAGTAGCCGTCGATGATGCCCTGGAGGTACTCGCGCTCGTCGTCTTCGATCTCTCGCAGCGGGACGCCGGCGTCCTTGTACTCGCCGGCGGTGAACTGCTCGTAGGAGATGCCGAGCTTGTCGGCCAGCCCGGCCGCGTTCGGGCGCGAACCGACGACGCCGATGGAGCCGACGAGGCTCGCGTCGCGCGCCCACAGCTCGTCGCAGCCGCTCGCGATCCAGTAGCCGCCGGACGCACAGAGGTCGGTCGCGTACGCGATCGTCGGCCCGTCGAACGCGGCCGCGGCGCGCCGGATGTCGTCGCTCGGGAGCACCTCTCCGCCGGGCGTGTTGAGTTCGACGAGGAGTCCCTCCACGTGTTCGTCCTCGTCCGCCGCCTCGATCTGCTCGACCACGTCGTCCGCAGTCGCCCTGCCCGGCCCAGACAGCGGCGAGGGGCGGCCGCTGTCGCGGGCTATCGGCCCGGACACGGACACCTTCGCGACGTTGTACTCCGCCGCGTCGCCGAACCGACCGCGCGTGAGGCGAGCGAGGAGCCGCGTGCCGGCCACCGCCGCCGTCGCGCCCACCGCGGCGGCTGCGAGGAGATCCATCCCGTTCGAGCGAGGATCGCGTTCCATGCCTCCGATTAGGCGTGCGGCCGTTTATATATGCTGTCGGCGACGGCACCCGCACGTCGTCGGCGGCGCGTCGCGGGCCCGAACGTCGACGCGGCTCGTCTCGGTACGCAGACAGCCCATCGCTCGGTCGTTGCCTCGCTCGGCTGTCAGTCCGGTGCGGTGAGACCGTACGTCGCCTGCTGTCGCCCTTCAAAGGTTGCGTTTTTGTAGCCCTACAGTGATTGACGCCACAGGGATGGCAGGGAACGAGGACGACAGTACGTTCGTTCGGTACGGCATCGACGACAAACCACCGCTCGGGAAGTCACTCCTTCTCGGTGCCCAGCACTACCTCACGATGGTGGGCGCGAACATCGCCGTTCCCCTCATTCTCGCCGGCGCGATGGGAATGCCCGACGCGGTCATTCCCCGTTTCGTCGGCACGTTCTTCGTCGTGTCGGGGATCGCGACCCTCGCGCAGACGACATTCGGCAATCGGTACCCGATCGTACAGGGTGCACCATTCTCGATGCTCGCGCCCGCGCTCGCGGTCATCGGCGTCGTGACGGCGAACCCGCCGGAGGGTATCGTCGCCTGGCGGGCGGCGCTTCTCCAACTCCAAGGCGCGATCATCGTCGCCGCGCTCGCCGAGGTCGCGATCGGCTATCTCGGACTCGTCGGACGGCTGCGGAAATACCTCTCACCGGTCGTCATCGTGCCGGTCATCGTGCTCATCGGCCTGTCGCTGTTCAACGCGCCCGAGATCACCACGACCGATCAGAACTGGTGGCTCGTCGGTCTGACCCTGATCGCCATCGTGTTGTTTTCGCAGTACCTCGGAGGCAAATCGAAGATATTCCAGCTGTTTCCGGTCCTCCTCGGTATCGTCGCCGCGTGGACGCTCGCGGCGGCCCTGTCGGTCGTCGGCGTCTTCGGAGCAGACACGCCCGGCTACGTCGATCTGGCGAGCGTCGCCGCGGCCGAGCCGGTCCACCTCATCTATCCGCTTCAGTGGGGAACACCGAGCGTCACGCCCGCGTTCGTCATCGGAATGCTCGCCGGTGTGGCCGCCTCGATCGTCGAGTCGATCGGCGATTACCACGCCGTCGCCCGCCTCTCCGGCATGGGTGCCCCGAGCAGCGAACGGATGACCCACGGCATCGGCATGGAAGGGATCATGAACGTTTTCTCGGGAATCATGGGGACGGGCGGGTCGACCTCGTACTCGGAAAACATCGGTGCCATCGGTCTCACCGGCGTGGCCTCGCGCTACGTCGTCCAGATCGGTGCCGCGCTCATGATTCTCGTCGGCTTCGTCGGCTACTTCGGCCAGCTCGTCGCCACCATTCCGGGCCCGATAATCGGTGGTCTCTACATCGCCATGTTCGCCCAGATCGTCGGCGTCGGGCTCTCGAATCTCAAGTACGTCGACCTCGACTCGTCTCGTAACATCTTCATCATCGGCATCGCGCTCTTCTCCGGGCTGGCCATCCCGGAGTACATGCGGAGCGTCGGGAGCGCCGACGCGCTGCAGCAGGGACTTGTCGACACCGTCCTGTTCGGTCCCCTCCTCGGTGCCGACGTCGTCGCGAACACCATCTACGTCATCGGATCGACGGGCATGGCCGTCGGGGGGATCGTCGCGTTTTTCCTCGACAACTCGATCGCGGGGACGGCAGTGGAACGCGGACTCACCGCGTGGGAAGAGGCGGCCGAAGAGGATGCAGAGTTCACGTCCGCGTACGATCGCTTCGTTTCCGACGAGGAGACGACCCGCACCGACTGACCGACTCGTTTCCGGGACACTCACCGGCCGTTTCGAAGCGGACTCACCCGGGCTCACACGAGGGTCCGCTCGCAAACACGTATCCGGCGTGCCCGAACGTGACCGCGCGCGGAGCCGATGCTCGACGCGTGGAGAAAAAACCGCAGAAACGTCGGTTCGGCCGAACTACAGGAGGCCGGTCTTCTGGAGCTTCATCAGGTCCTCGGTGTCGAGCGTCTCGCCCTCCTTGAACTTCTGATAGATCTCCTCGGCCTCTTCTTTCTCCTCTTCGCGCTTCTCGGCGCGCTCGTCTTTGCGCTCGCGCTCCTCCTCTTTGTCGAGTTCGCGCAGACGCTTCTGGACGCGCACGAAGTCCTCGTGATGCTGGTCGGCCGCCTCCTGCGCCTCCACGAACAGCTCGTGCATCTCGTCGGCCTCGTCGCGGATGTCGTCGGCCTCGCGGTAGGCCTCGATCATCTGGTTGTGGTGCTCCTGGGCCTTGTCCGCGAGTTCCGTCACCTTCTGGTGGTGCTGGGACGCCTCCGAACGGACCTCTTCGGCCTCCTCGACGAGCTCGTCGAGCTCACTCGTGTCGTCGACCTTCTCCTTCTTATCGGCGAGCTTCTCGCGTTTCTCGTCGATCTTCTCGATGAGTTCGCGCTCGTCTTCGGCGTCGAGAACCTCCGTCTGCTGGCGGAATTCCAGGTCCTCGATCTCGGATTCGAGCTCCTCGATGGATTTGCCCGATCCGAGCTCCATGTCCTGTTTGAGTTCTTCGACCTCGTCGAACAGCTCGTTGGCTTCGGCGTTGAGCTCGTTGCGCTTGTCCTTGTGCTCTTGGACCTGCTCGTTGAGCTCGTCGCGCTTCTCGCGGTGTTCCTGGGCCTCGTCGACCTTCTCTCGCGTCTTCGCGTTCAGGTCGTCGCGCTTGGACGCGCGCTCGGAGGCCATCTGATTCAGCTCGTTACGTCGGTCTCGCAGCTGACCGGCGCGTTTGATGAGCTGACCCTTGGAGCCGTTCTCCAAGTCGTCTTCAGAAAGGTCCACGTTGTCCGCCTCGTCCATCGCCTCGATATCGTACTGTTCGATGACTTCGTCTTTCGTTACCATTTTTTATCTCTCCATCACCGCTCCGGGGATAGCGACCGCTCGCCGTCGTGTGTGGGGCCGTTCACAAGAGCTCCCGTTCATTTCAGCGTGCGATCCACCAGCGCCGGAGGCGTTCTGGTACCGAATAATACTGGCGGGTGATATATAAAGACTTCGGTGGTTCGAGTGCAAACCGGTAGCACGGACCGTGTACCGGCCGATCCGTGGCGAGCCATCACACACCACCGAACCGCGACGGCCGATCGCCGCGTCGGTCGGGGTCGCGCTACGAGGAGTCCGAACCGTCGGAGGCGACCTCATAGGAGAGCGCGATACCGTCGTCGAGCCGTTCCGTTCCGACGAGATCGAGGGTCGGGAACTCCTCGATGAACCCCGTCCCGTCTGCGAGCGTCGGCGCGTCGCGGCCGCCGATCACCATCGAGCCGACGTATACGTGGAGTTCGTCGACGAGTCCGGCCGCGAAACACGAGAAGATCACCTCGCCACCCCCCTCGACCATGAGCCGGTCGATTCCGCGGTCGGTGAGGGCGTCGAATCCCGATGCCAGATCGACCCGCTCTCCGTCGTTGCTCCCGACGACGATCACCTCCGCGCCGGCTTCCGCGAGCGCCTCCCGACGCTCCGCGGACGTTTCCGCCGAGACGAGCAGGTACGTCGTCGCCGCGTCGTCGAGGATCCGCGCATCGAGCGGCGTCCGCCCGCTCGAGTCGACGACGACCCGAGCGGGATGACCCGGTCGGCCGTTCCGCAGACGCTCGACCCGGCGGTCCTCCTCGTCGAGCGTGAGGTGCGGGTCGTCGGCGAGGACGGTCCCGACGCCGACGAGCACCGCGTCGGCCGCCGCCCGCACCCGATCGACGCGGTCGAAGTCCTCCTCCCCGGAGATCCGGAGCTGTTCTCTGTTTCGCGTCGCGAGCTTCCCGTCCACGCTCTGAGCGGCGTTGACGACGACGTGCATACCCGACCGTTACGCGCTCGTCGCATGATCGTTTCGGTCCGCCGCGTCGGGATTCCGTCGCGTCTCTCCTCCGAGCGTGCGACCGACCGTTGATATACGAATACGCCTCGATCGCCTCCATGACGTAACGCTCGTCCCGAGCCGGTCGAGACGGTCGCACGGCGAACCGCTCGGGGATCCGACCGCCGTCTGTTCGCCATTGCCGAAACCGCGAACCGCGAGTGGCGACGATCAGTTCACTCTCGTATCCGGTCGAGATCGGCGATGAACGCCCGGAGGCCGTCGCGAGTCACGTGGGGCATACACACGACGCGGAGCGCGCCGCTCGCCGTTCTCGCCACCTTCCATCCGGCCGAGCGCAGGGCGTCGAACTCGGATTCGGGAAGCGTCGCGGCCACGAGCGGGAGCGACGGCTCCACGACGTCGTACCCGCGATCGTCGAGCGCCGCGGCGAGCCACTCGGCGTTGTCGATGGCTCGCTCGACGGCGTCTCGGTAGCCGTCCGGCCACAACGCCTCCATCGCGGCGACCGCACCGGCGACGCCGGCTCCGCTCCGCGTGCCCGTCAGCGTCGCCTGCGAGCGCGTCTCGAGGTAGGGCGTATCGACCGCGAGCGCGTCCAGCGCCGCCGCATCTCGGGCGAGGAATCCGCCGGCCGGAACTGGCGCCTGACCGAACTTGTGCGGGTCGATCGTCAGCGTGTCCACCGCGGCGTCACCGAACGACCACTCACGGTCGGTGAAGGGGAGGACGAAGCCCCCCCACGCGGCGTCGACGTGCATCAGCGCGCCGGCGTCGTGAGCGATGTCGGTCAGCGCCGCGATCGGGTCGACGCGACCGTACTCCGTGCTGCCCGCGACCCCGACGACCAGCGCCGTCGACGCGTCGACCGCCGCAGCGGCGGCGTCGGTCCGCGTTCGGTGGTCTGCATCTACGGGGACCGTCCGGAGTTCGACCCCGAGCAGCTCTGCGGCCTTGTGAAACGAGAAGTGACCGCTCTCGGGAACGACGACGTTCACGTCGGTCGCGTCGTGTCGGTTCCGTGCCGAGCGGACGGCCTGAACGTTCGCCTCCGTTCCACCCGAGGTCACGTAGCCAGCGGCGTCGGTCGGGGTAGGGTGGTCTGCGAGCGTCGCCAACAGTTCGACCGCACGCTCTTCCAGCGACGCGACCGCCTCGTACGTGGCTGGGTCCCCCGGGTTCGTGGCGAGGAAGCGTTCGGCCGCCTCCCGTGCCGCCGGATGCGGCTCCGTGCACATCGAAGAGAGCACCCGGTCGAACGACTGCGGCTCGGGCTGCTGCATTCGGAAATAAGTTGTCGCGGAGGCTCTTACTCGTTCCGCTCTGTGAGCACCCTACTTCTCGCGACCCGAGGAGTCGACTGCGCTCAGCGGACCGAATCGAGGAGAAGCCGCTGTTCGGTCCGTTTCACCTCGTGTTGGACGTCGCGGACCGCGTCGATGTTGGCCGAGATGGAGGAGACGCCCTGCTCGACGAGGAAGTCGACCATCTCGGACTTCGAGCCGGCCTGTCCGCAGATACTGGTGTCGACGCCGAGTTCCCGACACGTTTCTATCGTGTCGCCGATGAGCGTCAACACGGCCGGGTGAAGCTCGTCGAAGCGGTCGGCGACGTTCTCGTTGTTGCGGTCGACCGCCAGCGTGTACTGCGTGAGGTCGTTGGTCCCGAACGAGGCGAAGTCGATCCCGGCGGCTGCGAGTTCCTCGATCTGCAGCGCGCTCGCGGGGGTCTCGATCATCACGCCCCATCGATTCGTCTCGGGATCGATCCCGGACTCTCGCATGTGGCGTTTGATCCCCTCGATTTCGGTCGCGTCGTTGACGAGCGGGAACATCACTTCGAGGTTGTCGTAGCCCATCTCCAGCAGCCGCGCGAACGCGGCGAGCTCCTGTCGGAACGGCTCGGGCTTGTCGAGGCTCCGGCGGATCCCGCGCCAGCCGAGCATCGGGTTGTGTTCGTTCGGCTCGCCGTCGCCGCCCTCGAGATCCCGGAACTCGTCCGTCGGAGCGTCTATCGTCCGAACGCGGACGGGGCGGGGATAGAACTCCTCGGCCACCCGGCGGACGCCCTCGATCAGTTCGTCTTGGTACGCCCGGGCACCGTGATCGGAGATGTACCGCTCCGGCGTCTTGCCGAGCGAGAGCACCATGTGCTCGATGCGGAGCAGACCGACGCCGTCTGCGCCCGTCGCGGCCGCGCGCTCGGCGGCCTCCGGAATCGAGACGTTCACCTTCACTTCCGTCGCCGTCATCGGCTTCACCGGCGTCTCCGGGCGCGCCGCCTCGACGGGTTCGAACTCCTCTCCGGATTCGGCGTCGTCGTCGGTCCCGGGGCGGATAGTTCCCTTGTCGCCGTCGAGCGTGACGTTCCGTCCGTCTTCGAGCAGCCGCGTGCCGTTGCCGGTACCGACCACCGCTGGCACGCCGAGCTCGCGTGAGATGATCGCCGCGTGGCTCGTCATCCCGCCCTCGTCAGTGACGATTCCGGCGGCTCGCTTCATCGCGGGGACCATGTCCGGCATCGTCATTTCCGTCACCATCACGTCGCCCTCCTGAACCTGATCGAGGTGATCGAGCTTGTGGACGATCCGGACCGCGCCCGAGACGATACCGGGGCTGGCACCGAGGCCGTCAACGAGCACGTCCGCGTCGGAATCCTCGGCGGTGCTACCGCCACGGGTGCCGGATTCACGGTCATCGGCTGTGGCGTCAGTTCCCGCGTCGTCGCCCTCGTCGCTCTCTTGGATCGTCGTGATCGGGCGCGACTGGAGCATGAATATCTCGCCGTCGTGGATCGCCCACTCGACGTCCTGTGGCGTCCCGTAGTGGTCCTCGACGCGCTCTCCGAGCGTGACAAGACGGTCGATCTCCTCGTCGGAGAGGACGCGGCTCTCGCGGCGATCGTCGTCGATATCGAGCTGCACGGTCTCGCCCGACTCCGGGTCCTTGACCATCTCAACTTTCTTTTCGGCGATCGTCACGTCATCGACGGCACCGCGGTCGCGGTCGTACACGTAGTTGTCCGGAGAGACGGTTCCGGAGACGACCGCCTCGCCGAGTCCCCACGCCGCCTCGATCGTGATCTGCGGATCGCCCGTGGAGGGGTGGCTGGTGAACATCACACCGGACTTGTCTGCGTCGACCATCCGCTGAATGACGACGGCGATGTCCACCTCGGCGTGCGGGAAGCCTCGCTGCTGCCGGTAGTAGATCGCGCGCTGCGTGAAAAGCGACGCCCAGCACTCTTTGACCCGTCGTATCAGGTCCGCTTCACGGACGTTGAGGAAGGTCTCCTGTTGTCCGGCGAACGAGGAGTCGGGGAGATCCTCGGCAGTGGCGGACGATCGGACGGCGACGAACGCCTCTTCGTCGTCTCCCATCGATCGATATCGATCGAGGATCTCGTCGCGGACCTCGTCGGGAAGCGGAGTTTCGAGGATCAGCTCTTCGGCCGCTTCCTCCGCCTCTCGGAGCGCGGCGGAGTCCTCGGGATCGACATCGACGGCCGAGAACAGCTCGTCATCGATCCCACTCTCCTCGATGAAGTCCCGGTACGTTCCCGCCGTGACCGTGAATCCGGGCGGGACGGGGAGTCCGGCACCGATGAGTTCACCGAGCGAAGCCGCTTTCCCGCCGACGGTCCCGACGTCGTCGGCGTCGACATCCTCCAGCCAGAGTACTGCCATTCGTGTACCCGGAGGATCCGAGAGCCGACGTATGAAGCTTCCGGCCTGTGAAACGGTGAATAAAAACACAACTCAGAACCGAGTTATCACGAGAACGCCGACAGAACCGGACGGCCGATCGGACGAATGAGGGCCGAAAGCGCGAGGGATACAGACGAACCGTCGGCCGGTCCGTAACGGCGGAACGACCGCCGCAATCCTATACTTATCCTCCGTGCGATCGATCGGTTCCAATACGTGTTACAGGTTCGGTAACACTACGGGATATCACAGTCACGAGCAGGGTCCGGCGGGTATCGCCCACGTCGAGTGGAACTCACCGATCCTCGGCGGCGAGTCGGTCGTGTTCCCGGCGGAGGAGTCGTTCCCAGAGTCGGAACAAGCGGCTGTCTAGGTCGTATCGCTCGTCCACCCGTCGAACCCACGCGTCGTCGGCGAACAACAGCCGCTGGAAGCGTCTGACCGTCGGCGATAGACGCTCTCGGTCGCCGGCGTAGTACGCAAGCGACTCCTCGCGGGTCCGTTCGACGAGGGCGCTCGGTACGTCGATGCCGTCGGCGGCGGCGACGCGGACGAACCATTCGAGGTGGAGAAGCGAGTCCGCGAGGAGGAACCGGTCTCGGAACCCGGACACGTCGGAGAGCGCGGGCTCGCCATCGACGATCACGTCTCGTGGGCGGGAGTACCGCGGCGCGGTCACCGTCACGTCCGCGGCGTCGGCAACGACCGCGGCCACCCGGCGGAGCCGCCACCCGCCGTACCGCACCGGAGCGATCAGCCCCAGCTCGTACCAGAGGGGGAGCCACTCGCAGTACGGCTCCGAGAACGCCCCGTCCGCGAGTAGCGTGGCTGCCACGGACCGCGCCGCGTCAGGCGGCAACGCCGTGTGGTCCTCGCGGAGGGCGGTCGCGACGCGGCGGCCGTCGAGCGCGTCGGTACCCTCGAACCCCATCCCCTCGGCGACGTGGCTGGTGTACGCGCGGCTCGCCGCGTACCACTCGGCGAAGTCGGCCGGGGCCGTCAGTCGAAGCAGGCGAAGAACCGTGATGTGAACGGTACGTCCGTCCGGAGCAAAACGCTACCGCTCGGACGCGGCCGCGTCCGAGCGCACGCCGGAACCGTCGGGGTCGGCCCGGTCGTCGCATCCGTCCTCGTCCGCCGAGCCGCCGAGGGCGTCGCCGAGCCCCCACTCCTCGGCGCGAGCGGCCGCTTCCGACCGGGCCTGTTCGCGGATCGCCGCGATCCGGTCGTCGTCTTCGAGGAACGCGGTGACGGCGTCGGTGTCGTCCTCGTCCCCCTCGACGAGACGGTCGTCCGGAGCGGCGGCTCGCGTCCGGTCGGCGAGCCGCTGGTCGTCCGCGAGTTCGGTCGCCACCGCGCCCGGCGTCACGCGGAGCGCGTCCGCCCGGTGGGCGGTCTCCAGCTCGTCGGCGTCGACCTCGTACAGTTCGACGCGGTAGGGGCCGGGAACGGCGAGTTCGGCGAGCGCGTCGGCTCCGCCGCTGTCGCTCACCGTGTTGTACGCCAGCACGGGGACGCCGTCGGCGAAGGTGACGACTCCCTTCGCCTCGCCGGCCAGAAGCAGGGTCTCTTGGGGGACCACCGTCGCGTAGCCGGTCAGTTCGCGGTCGAGCGCGCGAGCGAGCGTCGTGGCGACGTTCGAGACGACGCGGGAGCGGAGGAGGTTCCCGCGCGGGATTCGGAGCGTCGGCGAGGACCCGGTCATGGCGTGTCGGGGACGACCGCGCTCCGGAACCGGTCTGCGACCGCGTCGCCGTCGCCGTCGCGCACGTCGAGCCGAGCGGCGGCCCGCCGGTAGCACGCGGCGGGCTCGCTCTCCGGCGCGTGCGCGAGGAGCGGTTCGCCGGCGCGGCGCGCCGCCCGGACCACGTCGCTGTCGGGGACGCTCGCCAGCACGGGACCGCCGAAGTGCCGCTCCGCCTGCGCCGTCACGTCGGCGGTTCCCTCGCGGACCTTGTTGAAGAGGACGCCGGCCGTCTCGGTGCCGTACGAGCGGGCGTACTCCTGCACCTTCAGCCCGTCCGAGAGGGCGGGGATCGTCGGCTCGACGACGACCACGACGCGGTCCGCGAGCACGACTGGGAGGACCGCCGACTTCGATCCGAGCGCGGCCGGCGAGTCGAGGAGCAGCACGTCGGTGTCGGCGGCGAGTTCGGCGACGACCGCTCGGAGGCGTGCCGGCTCGGCGGCCTCGAACCCCGCGAGCGACGTGCCGCAGGGAACGACCGAGAGCCCGAAGCAATCGTAGGTCGCCTCCGAGACGTCGGTCGCGGTCTCCCCGACGAGCAGGTCGTGAAGCGTCACCGTCGCGTCGTCGAGTCCGGTGTGAAAGAGCAGGTTCGCCATCCCCGTGTCGGCGTCGACGACCGTGACGTCGTGTTCGTCAGCGAGCGCCATCCCGAGCGCGAGCGTGCTCGTCGTCTTCCCCGTGCCGCCCTTGCCGCTGGCGACGGCGAACGCCTCGACCATGCACAGACTGCCCGGTGACCCAGCTAAAAACTGTCTATCGATCGGCCGCTACTCGTCGTGGATGAACACGAGCCGCTTCGAGTCCGTGTTGACTAAACAGAGGTCGATGCCGTCGCGGGTCGCGCCGATCTGCTGCCAGCCGTGATCGCTCACGAACAGCGTCTGGAACACGCCGCGATCGCAGTCGGGGTTCGGACAGCCGACGCCCGCGGCGTTCTTGTAGACCGTGGTGCCACCGCCGGAACTCTGGCGCACCAGCCCGTCCCGCAGCGATCTGAACTGCTCCGCAGACATCGGTCCGTCCATGTCCTCGTCTCCCATGCGCTTCTGTTTCGTCCCACAATATATAAACCGCCTGCCTGTGGCAACTGGTGGCACGGCAGGCCGCCGAGGGTGTCGGCAGTGTCGGCGGGCGTCACTGCGGCCGCCCACAACCATCGATACGCGTCCCGCTGGTGTCGCGGCTACGCGTCGGGACCGCCGCCCGCCGTCGAACCGACGTCACCGCGCTTCGCCGCGTCCGCGGCCGCGTCGGCGAGGCGGGTGGGTTCCGGCAGCTTGTAGCCGGCACACAGCGCCTCGACGAGGTCGACCGCGGTCTCGGCGGACACGCGGTGCCCCGGACTCGCGTACAGCGGGTTCACGCGGCGGCTGTTGGGGTACTGGCGCGACTGAAGCGCGTGGCCGATCACGGGTGCGGCGGCGTCGGGTGGGAAGTCGCTCGTCGCGGTCTCCACCGCGTCGTCGGCGCGGATCGGCGTCCGCCACCCGGCCGGTCGCTCGTCGACGGCGTCGTCCGGCTCTCCGCAGAGGAGGCTCTTTGCGACGCCGACGCTCGGGACGTCGAACAGGACGCCGACGTGCGTCGCGAGACCGGCCTCGCGGTAGTGGATCCGACCCGACCCGTCACAGACGACGAGGTCGGGGTCGGCGTCGAGCGCGCCGAGCGCAGCACAGACCGGCTCGCCCTCCCGGAACGCGAGCAGTCCGGGGACGTACGGGACCGAAAGCGGCGTGGTCGCGGCCGCGTACTCGATCACTCTCCCGTGGCGGATCGCGACCGCCGCGGAGACGGCGCGCTCCGGGTCGGCTTCCGTGAGGAACGCCTGGTCGACGCCCACGACGATCGGATTCTCGGTGGCATCGGGGTCGTCACCGGCCGGGTCGGCTGCCGGCAGTCCGGTCGTCAGGTCCGCCGGCTCGTCGATCGCGACCGCCTCGGCGGTGAGTCCGTGGTCGTCCGAGAACGTCGCCGTCGTCGCGATCTCCCGCTGGAGCGACTCCATCTCCGCCCGCGAGAGCGCGGGATCCGGTCGAAACGCGGGATTCGCGACGTTCATTCAGAACCGTCCGCCCGGACCGCCGGGGCCGCCCGGACCACGCATACGACCCATCTGCACGCCGCCCGCGCCGCCGGCGGAGCGGGCCAGCCCCTCGTTGCGCTTGCCGAACGCGAGCCCGATCGCGAAGCCGATCAGGTGTGCGAGGTGGGCGATCCCGCCGACGCCGCCGGTCCCGCTCGTGACGACGAGGAACGCGGAGACGATCGCGATCCCCCACGTCAGGTACTTGATCTTCATCGGGATCACGAAGAACAAAAGCACCTGCATGTTCGGCCGCCAGACCGTGAGCACGCCAAGGAGCGCGAACCCCGCGCCGCTGGCTCCGAGCACGCCGGTCGGCGGGGCGTTCGTCGCGATCGCGAAGAGGACGTGTCCGAGCCCGGCGGCGATGCCGGCCCCGAAAAAGAACGCCGTGAACCGCTTCGATCCGACGGCGCGCTCGACGAGCGGGCCGAAGAAGAACAGCACGACGCTGTTTCCGATGATGTGGTAGATGCCGACTGGCGAGTGGGCGAACACCGAGGTCACCCACGTCCACACGTTCCCAAGCGCGTCGGACTGGAGCACGAACAGGGTGTTGTGGAGCGAAACGCTGACCCCGTGGTACACCACGAGCTGTGCGAGGAACGTGACCCACATCGCCGCGAGGATCGCGTAGGTCGCGTTTCCGCGGACGTAGCTCACGAGCCCGCCGGTGTTCGTCGCACGGTTGAAGCGGCGCTTGACGCGGCTCACGACGCCGCCGGAGCCGCCGGCCTGACCGCCCGTCGATCCACCGGTTCCGCCGCCGTCGTCGAACCCGCTGTCGAAGACGCCGCCCGGGTCGCTCCACTCGCCGACCCCCGGACAGTCGTGGTTCTCCGGGAGGCGGTGCTCGGAACAGAACGTCTGTCCGCACCGCTTACACTGATACGGGAGGTTCTCGTACTCCCCACACACGTCGCACGTCGCCATTACCCGTCCTTACGGGGGCGCTCCTAAAGCGGTTTGGCTCCGTGCTGGTGTCCCGACGACCGCTCGACGGTCACTCGTCCGAGTCGGCGGGTCCGACGCCGTTTCGAACGCTCACGGCCGGACCGGCGTCGAACGCCTCGATCTCGGGGCCCGACAGCTCCGCGCGCCCGACCGCGAACAGCGCGTCGCCGTCGCCGACGACGAGCACCTCGTCTCCGGGGCGGATCCCGCCGTCGACCTCGGTGACGAACTTCGCGAAGGCGTTTCGCCCCTCGCGGACGAACGGCTCGCTCTCGTCGCCCACGACCACGCGATGTCGGGGAACGGGGAACGCCGACCGGAGCCGCCGACCACCGGCGACCCCGAGCGTGAACCGGCCGTCCGTCCCGTACGAGACGAGCCTGTCCCCCGCGGCGCTGCCGGGCGTGTCGTCGACGTCGCCGACGAGCACCTGTCGCGGTCGGCCCCCGCTCGACCGGCGGACGGTCAGCGTCTCCTCGGGCGGAAACAGCGCAGCCCCCGCGCCGGCACCGAACTGGTAGTCGGCACCGGTCCGCAGGTCGGCGAGCGTCTCGGCGTCGGTCATAGCTCGATCCGGTCGACGATCGCGCCGTTCCCCTCGTCGTCGCGGTGGGTGTTGATCGCCACGGTCCGGATCTGGTCTTCGAGCATCGACCCGTCGATCTTCGCTTTGAGCAACGAGTCGACCTGGTAGACGCCGGCCGCGTTGTTCATCCGGATCACGACCTGCGCCGGCGTCTCGTCGCCTCCTCGAAGCGAGACGCGCTCGATAGCCTGCGAGGAGACGGTGTTGATACCGCGGCCGCCCTCCTCGTAGGGGACTCGCGAGCGTCCGCGCTCCATGTCGAGCCCGTCGGCGATCCGGACGACGCCGGCTTCGAGCGTCAGCGGCCGCTCTTCGGTGTGGTGACACAAGATCGCGTGGAGCACCTCGGCTTTCACGCGCACCCGCTCCGGAACGCCGTAAAACGAGGGGAGAAAGTCGTCGAGGAGGTCGGCCGCGAGCGGAATCGAGTAGTACGGGTGGTCGTGTCGGTGGACGACGTGACCGATGTCGTGGAGCGTCGCGGCGAGCGCGATGATCACCGGTTCGTCCGCCTCGTCGAGCCCCTGCTGGCGAGCGCCGTTGAACTCGACGCCGCCGGCCTTCAAGAGGTCGTACAGCCGCAGGGCGCGGTCGCGCACGATCTCGACGTGTTTCGCACCGTGGTCGTTGTACCCCTTCCGATCGACCGGATTGACGTTCTGTGCCTCCAGATACGCCGTTATCTCGGGGTCCGACTCGATCCGGTCTAACACCTCGTTGAGCCGGTCGTCCGGGAAGGCGTGCTCGGCGCTCGGGTCGTACTCGTGGCGGCCGGCGTCCGTGTCCTCGTCGATGTCCGCGTCCGGATCCGGATCCGTCGCAGGGTCCGTCACCCGGTCCGTGTCCGCCGGGATCGGTTCCTCCTCGTCCGCTTGGTCGGTCATGCGACGAGAGAGACGCCGTCGGCTTAAAACAGCCTCGGGCGAACGCGTCCGGCGGCGGCCGGGGGCTCACAGGCTCGCGGGCGGTTCGGCGGATCGCCGCCGTCCGGGGGCTTATCACGGGGCACATCGATCCGTCGTGACATGGGACTCGATGCCGAGCGCGTGTCGACGGTGACGTTCGACTCGTACAGCACGCTCGTGGACGTGGATGCCGCCGAACAAGCGCTCGCCGACCGCGTCGACGAACCTCGACCGGTGTCGCGGCTCTGGCGGGCGCGATCGCTGGAGTACACGTTCGTCGCGAACCAGGTCGACGCCTATCAGCCCTTTTACGAGATGAACCGGGACGCGCTCCAGTACGCGCTCGACGTCCACGGCGTCGGCCTCTCGACCGCGGAGCGTGACGAGATCCTCGCGGTCTACCACGAACTCGACGTCTTCGACGACGTCCGCGACGGAATCCGCCGACTGCGCGACGGCGGCTACGACTGCTACGTCCTCTCGAACGGGAACCCGGAGATGCTCGCCTCACTCGTCGACCACGCCGACATCGCGGACCTGGTCGAGGACACGATAAGCGCCGACGAGGTTCGAACGTTCAAGCCGGCCGCGGAGGTGTACCGCCACGGCGCCGCCCGGACCGGAACGCCGATCGACGAGGTCGTCCACGTCACCGCGGGCTGGTTCGACGTGCTCGGGGCGCGACACGCCGGGATGCAGGCCGCGTGGGTCGATCGGAAGGGGACCCCGTGGGAGCCGTTCGGCGGCGATCCCGACGCGACCGTCGAGACGATCCACGAGTTGGCCGACGCGCTCGGCGTGTAGCGCCGGACGGGTGCCGCCGACGGACGCGTGAGCGCACTCCGCGGCAGGTTCGACCCGAGGCACAATCTATAAGCGACAGAGGCGTCCATTGCGGGTGTGAACCGAACCGCGTCCGGACGCGGCTCGCCGCCGCCGGTAGCGACGCGGCTCTTCTCCAAAAAACGCGCGTGAGACGTCCACCGGCGGGAGTGGCGACCCCGTCTCGGACGACCCCCGACCGCGCGGACGCTCCGTTGGACGACGACCACGCGAGACCGTAACCGACACGCGACCCACACGCGACCACCACGAACCCGGAATGACCACCATGACGAACACGACGACACCGTACACGACGGCAGACGAGACCGACAGAGACCCGACAGAGGAACCGTTCGAGGGGGTGTACCCAGCGATGACGACTCCGTTCACCGACGGCGACGAGGTCGACCACGACCAGCTCGCCGACAACGCCCGGTACATGGAGCGGGCGGGCGTCGACGGCGTGGTCCCCGTCGGCTCCACCGGGGAGTCGGCGACGATGACCCACGACGAGCACGTCGCGGTCATCGAGACGGTCCGCGACGCCGTCGACGACATCCCCGTGATCGCCGGCACCGGATCGAACAACACCGCCGAGGCGCTCTCGCTCTCCGAGCGCGCGGCCGACGCCGGCGCGGACGGCCTGCTCCTCATCTCGCCGTACTACAACAAGCCAGAGCCCGCCGGCTTCCTCGAACACTACCGGACGATCGCCGACGCGGTCGACCTCCCGCAGATCGTCTACAACGTGCCGAGCCGAACCGGCCAGTCGATCCCCGTCGACGTCACCGTCGAACTCGCAGAACACCCGAACATACAGGGATACAAGGCCGCCTCAGGCGACCTGAACCTCATCAGCGAAGTGATCGAGCGCACCCGCAGCGAGGCCTTTTCGGTGCTCTCCGGCGACGACGGGCTCACTCTCCCAGTGCTCTCGATCGGCGGAACGGGGACGATCAGCGTGGTCGCCAACGTCGAACCGGAGCGCTCCTGTGCGATGGTCGGTGCGGCGCTCTCCGGCGACTACGACCGCGCGCAGGCGCTCCACCACGAACTCTCGCCGCTCGTGCGCGAGCTGTTCGCCGAGACGAACCCGATCCCGGTGAAGGAGGCCATGCACATCCGCGGGCGGGGCGGTCCGCGGGTCCGATCTCCGCTCTCGCGACTCTCCGAGGACCGTCGTGACCCGCTCCGCGACCTGCTCGCCGAGTACGAGGCGAGCGAGCCGATGACCGTCGACACCCCGGCGGGTGACGCGGAATGAGCGGGGACACGGGACCGCTCCGCGTCGTCGTCACCGGCGCGGGCGGCCGGATGGGACGGGAGGTGATCGAGGCCGCGAACGGTCGCGAGGGCGTCGCCGTCGCGGCCGCGGTGAACCGATCGCCGATCGATCCCGTCGCGGGCGTCGAGGTGCGCGACGCGGACGACCTCACCGCCCTCCTCACGGACGAGCCCGTCGACGTCCTCGTCGACTTCACCGGCCCTGCCTCGGCGGTGGCGTACGCCGAGGCCTGCGCCGACGCCGGCGTGCCGATGGTCACCGGGACGACCGGGTTCGAGGGCGGCCAGACGGACAGCCTCCGCGCCGCGAGCGATGCCGTTCCGGTGCTCAAGGCGTCGAACTTCGCTCGCGGCGTCGCCGCGCTCCGCCGGGCGGTCCGCGAGGCCGCGGCCGCGCTCCCCGGATACGACGTGGAGCTGACCGAGACGCATCACAACGGGAAGCGCGACGCCCCCTCGGGCACCGCGAAGTCGATCCTCGACGACGTGGAGGGCGTGCGCGACGACCTCGACGAGCGAGTCCACGGCCGCGAGGGCGACGCGCCGCGGGACGCCGGCGAGATCGGCGTCCACGCCCGGCGGGCGGGCGACGTCACCGGCGAACACGAGGTGCTGTTCGCCGGCAACCGGGAGTCGATCGAACTCACGCACCGCGCCGGCGACCGCGGCGTGTTCGCCGAGGGCGCGCTCGACGCCGCCGTCTGGCTCGCCGGCCGCGACCCCGGCTGGTACGACTTCGGGAACGTGCTCGACGCGGGGGACGGTTCGTGAGTCCGCCGCTGATGCCGCTCCGGCCGCCGGTCGAACACCGACGGGTAAATACGACCGCTCGCCCACGTACCACCCAATGACGCTTCGATCCGACGTATCCGATCTGTGGAACCGCTATCAGGACGGGCTGACGGCCGCCGACGCGACGGCGGACGACGCTGACACCCTCGACGCGTTCCTCGCGGCGCTCGAGGCCGGCGAGGTCCGCGCCGCAGAGAAGACCGGCGGCGACGTGACCTCGTGGGCGGCCAACGAGTGGGTGAAACGCGGCATCCTTCTCAACTTCGGGCTGCGCGCGACCGAGCCCCGCGAGTACGGCGGCGTCCGCTACCACGACGTGCTCCCGCTGCGCGACACGGCGGACCTCGGGGAACGCGGCACGCGGAACACGCCCGACGGGACCGCGATCCGTCGGGGCGCGTACCTCGGCAGCGACTGCATCATGATGAGCCCCTCGTTCGTCAACGTGGGCGCGTACGTCGGCGATGGCACCCTCGTCGACTCCTGTGACACGGTCGGCTCCTGTGCGCAGCTCGGCGCGAACGTGAAGCTCGGCGCTAACACCCTGATCGGCGGCGTGCTCGAACCCGTCGAGGACGCGCCGGTGATCATCGAGGACGGCGTCTCGCTCGGTGCCGGCTGTCGCGTCACGAGCGGGTTCCGCGTCGGCGAGGACTCGATCGTCGGCGAGAACACCCTGTTGACCCCCCGCATCCCCGTCTATGACCTCGTCGAGGAGGAGGTCATCTACGGGCACCTGCCCGCCGAGCGCCGGGCGTTCACCCGCATGGTGGAGTCGTCCGTCGGCGACCACGACCTGTTCGAGGGCGGCGCGTACAAGCCCGCGGTCGTCGCCACGCACGTCGAGGAGGAAACGCTCGAGGCGACACAGCGCGAGGACGCGCTCCGGGAATGAGCGACATCGGTTCCGACCGCTGCTCCGACGAACGGGCGACGGGCGAGGGCGGCGGCGCGGCGGACGCCGCCGTCGACGCGGGTGGCGGCCCCGCGGTCCGCCGCGTGCGCGACTGGGACGGCGAGGGACTCCGGTCGATCGCGGCCGTCCACGACACCCCCCTGTACGTTCAGGACCTCGATCGCGTCCGCGAGAACTGCGCGCGCCTCCGGGACGCCTTCCCGGACGCCGACGTGCGCTACGCGGTGAAGGCCCACACCGGCCGCGCCGTGCTGGAGGCGGTCCGCGACGCCGGGCTCGACGCCGAGTGCGCCTCGGCCGGCGAACTCGACCGCGCGCTCGCGGCCGGCTTCGCCGGCGATCGACTCCACTACACCGCGGTCAATCCGCCCGCTCGCGACCTCGACTACGTCACCGGCGTCGCCGAGGCGGAGACGGACCTGACGGTCACGGTCGGGGCGCTCGACACGCTCGACCGGCTGGCCGACCGCGGCTACGACGGCCGGGTCTGCCTGCGCGTGAACCCCGGCGTCGGCGCCGGCCACCACGAGAAGGTGACGACCGGGGGCGCGGCGAAGTTCGGGGTTCCCTACGACCGCGCCGCCGCCGCGGCCCGCGAGGCCGCAGACCGCTTCGAGGTGGTCGGCGTCCACGCCCACGCCGGCTCCGGGATCGACTCCGACCAGCTGGACAGCCACCGCGAACTGGTCTCCCGGATGGGCGAGTTGGCCCGAGAGCTTGCGGACCCGGACGCGACGGCCGCCGACGGCGACGACGCGGAACCGAGCCCCGTCGACATCGAGTACGTCGACGTCGGCGGCGGGTTCGGCGTCCCCTACGAGGAGGACGCGCCGCCGCTCGACCTCCCCGCCGTCGCCGAGGCGACCCGCGAGGCGGTCGCGCCGCTGCCCGCGGGCGTCGACCTCGCGATCGAGCCCGGGCGGTACGTCGTCGCCGACGCCGGCGTCCTCCTGACGCGGGTGAACACGGTGAAGCCGGCGCCCGACGAGCGCGTGGTCGGCGTCGACGCCGGAATGACTGACCTCCTGCGTCCGGCGATGTACGACGCGTACCACCCGATCTGCAACCTCGGCGGAGCCGACGGCGAGCCGGCCCCCGAGGAGCGGGCGACGACGCCCGTCACCGTCGCCGGCCCCATCTGCGAGACCGGGGACACGTTCGCCGCGGACCGGCCGCTGGCCGACCCGGCGCGGGGCGACGTCCTCGCGGTCGGGATCGCGGGCGCGTACGGGTACGAGATGGCGAGCCAGTACAACTCTCGACCGCGGCCCGCTGAGGTCGCGCTCGCCGACGGGACGGCGCGGCTCGTCCGTCGCCGCGAGACGCTCGCGGACCTCACGGCGGTCGAGCGAGACCCGCCCGGAGAGACCGGCCACACCGCGCCGGAGGTGGACCGATGAGCGCTCACGCCGTCCCCGTGGAGAAGTATCACGGCACGGGGAACGACTTCCTCGTCGTCGACGCGGACGCGCACACCGTCGGCGACCGCGCGGCGTTCGCCCGCGCGCACTGCGACCGCGAGACGGGCGTGACCGCCGACGCCGCCGTCGACGAGGGGACGGTTCCGCCCAGCACGACCGGTCGGCGCGGTGCCGACGGCGTCCTCTTTTTGAGCGTCGAGGAGCGGTTCGATCCGACCCGCGTCGTGATGACGCTCGTCCAGCCCGACGGGTCGACCGCATCGATGTGCGGCAACGGCGCGCGCGTCGTCGCGCGCTGGGCGCACGACCGGACGGGCGATCGAGAGTTCATGATCGACACGCAGGCGGGGACGCGCCACGCCACGGTGGCCGACGACGCGAGCGCGGCCACGATCGAGATGGGCGTGCCGACGTTCGATCCCGCGCGCGTCCCGGTCGTCCGCGAGGGCGACCTCGCCGGCGAACCCCTGATCGACGAGCCCGTCGAGGGGCTCTCCGTCACCGCGCTCAACACCGGCGTCCCCCACGCGGTCGCGTTCGTCGACGGCGGCCGCGACGACCCCGACGGGATCGACGCCTACGACCTCGACGCGGTCGCGCCCCCGGTGCGACACGCCGACGCGTTCCCGGAGGGGGCGAACGTGAACCTCGCCGCCGTCGTCGACGACGGCACCGGCGGTGACGGGGACGGAGGGGGGACGGCGGTCATCGACCAGCGGACCTTCGAGCGCGGCGTCGAGGGGGAGACGCAGTCGTGCGGTACCGGCGCGGTCGCCGTCGTGGCCGCGGCGCGCCGACTCGGACTGATCGCGGGCGAGTCCGCCGTGAGCCGACCGCCGGGCGGCGAACTCGCGATCACCGTGCCGGACGCGGGGCACGCGACCCTCACCGGCCCCGTCGCCCACGAGTTCAGCGGGACGCTCCCGGTGAACCCGCGATGAGCGACGATCCCGGGTCCGGCTCCGCCGACCGGGTCGCGTTCGACCCCGTCGCGTTCCTCGAAGAGGCGGTGCAGATCCCCTCACACGAGTCGGTCGGTTCGATGCGCTCGTTCGTCGTCGAGACGCTCGACTCGCGCGGCGTCGACGCCTCGGTCGTCGCGGACGGCTGCGTCGTCGCCGAGAAGTCGTCGCCCGCGCCTGCCGACGGCCCGCACCTCGCGTTGAACACGCACCTCGACACGGTGACGCCGCACGTCCCCTTCGACCGCGGGCCGGCCGAAGAGGGAGAGCGGGGTCACGAGGCGGGGAACGCGCGGGAAGTGATCCGCGGCCGCGGGTCGTGCGACGCGAAGGGGCCGCTGGCTGCGCTGCTGTCCGGGTTCCTCGCGGCGGAACCGGTTCGCGGGCGGCTCACGCTCGCGCTCACGCCCGACGAGGAGTCGCTCTCGCTCGGCGCGGCGGCGCTGACGGGCACGCTTCCGGGGAGCGAGCCCCGGCTCGACGCCGACCTCTACCTCGTCGGCGAGCCGACCGGCCTCGACGCCTGCACGGCGGCCAAGGGGCGGTTCCAGGGGACCGTCGAGCTGTCCGGGGTCGCGGCGCACGCCGCGGAGTTCGCGGGCGCGAACGCGGTCGCGGCCGCCGAGGGAGCGCTCGCGGCGATCCGAACGTTCGACGCCGACGCCGACGACCACCCGCAGCTCGGCTCGCCGAAGCTCACGCCGACGGTCATCGACGGCGGCGACGCGACGAACCAGGTGCCCGCCGACTGTTCTATCACGGTCGACCGCCGGAGCGTGCCGCCGGAGACCGCCGAGGCGTTCCGGTCGTCGCTCGCCGCCGCCGTCCGTGCGGCGGTTCCCGACGACGTCGGCGTCGACGTGGCGCTCACGGACCGCGAGTCGCCGTTCTTCGAGGCGTTCTCGACGGACCCCGACCACGAGCTGGTCGAGGCCGTCGCGGGCGCGGCGCGAGCGGCGGGCGCGACCGCGGGGCTCTCAGCGGATCGGGGCGGCGCGGTGCGACCGTTCGGCGCGGCGACGGAGGCGTCGTACTTCGCGCCCGCGCCGACGGTCGTGTTCGGCCCCGGCGACCTCGCAGACGACGCGGGAGCGGTCGCACACTCCGAGCGTGAATACGTCCGCGTCCGGGAAGTGGAAGCGGCCGCAGAGACCGTCGAGCGGTCGATATCGAGACTTCTCGGTCCGAGATAGGTCGGCGGCGGTTCGAAACGGGACGAACGCCGGCTACAACAGGAACGTCTCCTCGCGTTCGGCGAGGTCGACGAACTCGTCGGCGGCGTCGATCAGCTCGTCGGCCGCGGAGTTCGAGAACCCCATCGCCTCGACGCGGACCCCCTCGTGCCGGAGGTGCGTACAGAGGCGTGCGAAGTCGCCGTCGCCGGTACATAACACGACGGTGTCCACGTGACTCGCGAGCGAGACGGCGTCGAGGCTCATTCCGAGGTCCCAGTCGGCCTTCTTCGACCCGTCGGCGAACGTCTTGATGTCCTTGATCTTCGTCTCGAAACCGATCTCGCGGAGCGCCTCGAAGAAGCTCTCCTCTTCGGGCGAGTCGGCGCGGATCACGTACGCGATGGCGCGAACCAGCGCCCGCCCGGAGACGGCCTCTTCGAGCAGGCCAGAGTAGTCGATGTTCCGAGAGTAGACGCTCTGTGCGGAGTGGTACAGGTTCTGTGAATCCGCGAGCACCGCGACGCGCTGGTCGGGATGGATCTCGTTCATACCGGCGTTTTCGCGCGACGGGTTACGGCTTTTGGGATCCGCGGTTCACGATGGGGACACCGGTCGCGTGTGCGTCCCCGACGGCACGCGCCGCGGATCTGAAGTGTTTTATACGCATATGCGCTGCGTGAACGAATGAGACGTGACCGCGGTGACGCCGGTGCGGATTGCGGAGTCAGACGACGGCGGTACCTCTCGACGCTGGCAGGCGGTGCGTCGGTCGCCCTCGCCGGCTGTTCGAGCCTCGGGTTCGGGGCGGTGGACGCCGGACGCGACGCGTCGACGTACGCGACGGCCGTCACGGAGCCGATCGCGACGCTCAACCCGATATACAACGCCGCGAACGGCGGCGGCAACGCGATCGCTCGCGCGCTCGATCCCGGGTACGCGTTCGACGGCGAGGACGAGTACGTCCCCCTGTTGTACGACCTGTCCAGCGACGACGGCCGCGAGTGGACGTTCCGCCTCCGTGACGGGCTGCAGTTCAGCGAGCCGTACGGGTCGGTGACAGCTCACGACTTCGTCTACCTGATCCGTGAGGTCCACCAGGGCGGCTGGGCGGAGTCGCCGGCGGCGGCCCACTGGCGGGGCGTCGAAGTCACGGTCGTCGACGATCGCACGTTCCGCGCGAGGCTCCCGAGACCGCGGCTGCTGTGGCCCGAGAGCTACGAACCGCTCGTGTATCCGATTCCGCGGGAACTCCTCGAACCGTACGTCGAACGGACCGACGTCGAGGGGCTTCGCACGGACCGAACGCTCGTCGAACTCGGGTTCTCGGGGAACCTCGGCCCGTACGTTCTCGACGAGTGGCAACGGGGCGAGGCGGTCCGGTTCAGCCGCAACGACGAGTACTACCTCCGTGCGGCCGCGGCCGGAACGCGGGATATTGCGGTCCCGCCGGGGTTCGACGGTGCGCCGCACTTCGACGCTGCGACGGTTCGAGTGCTCCCCGACCGGGCCGCGCGCCTCGACGCGTTCGACTCGGGTACGATCGACGCCGCGGCGATACCCGTCGATCGGATCGGCGCGTACCGCGACGACGACGCCGTCACCGTCGGCCGCGTTCCACAGGCGCACGCCGAGCGGATCGCGGTCAACATGCGCGACAACGGGTGGACCGCCGGCCCCGGGAACCTGTTTCGGCACCGGTCGTTTCGGCGGGCGCTCTCCGCCGCGATCGACACGGACGCGCTCGTCGAGGAAGCGTTTCACGGCGCAGCCGCCCCGCAGTTCACGTGGCACCCGCCGTTCGGCGAGTTCCACCCTCCAGACGACGAACTCCCGCGGTTCGGTTCCGGCGATCGATACGGCCGTGGATACGCCCGCGACCTCGCGCGGCAGGCGTTCGAACGGTCGACACACGGCTACCGGTTCGACGGTGAAGAGATGGTCACGCCGGACGGAGAGCGAGTCTCTCTCGGGCTGTACCGCCGCGCCGACGACGGCGTGTCTCGTCGCGTCGCCGCGTTCGTCGCCGCCGAACTCGACGCGAACCTCGGCATCGACGTGGCCGTCGAAGGGATCTCCCGCGAGCGGTTCGCGTCCGAGTGTTACGTGGTCGACGACCGCCCGACGCCGGAGCGGGACGGCACGGGCGACCGCGTGAACGTACCCGACGCGCTGGTCGACGAGGTGCGCGGCGAGTGGGTCGCGTGGACGCGGCCGACCGCAGTCAACCCCGGTCCGCGGCGCGTCACGGCCGACACGCCGTGGGACATGGAGGTCGTGTTCCGATCGAACACCTTTCCCCGGAACCCGCTGGCCACCGCCGCGCTCTTCGACGGGGCGACCGCGCCGTACAACGCCGTCGGGTACTACCCGGAGTTCGACGCCGCGTCGCTCTTCGAGCGCGGGCGGCGGGCGACCGACCGAGACGCGCTCGCGGAGACGCTGACGGAGCTGTTCTCGGAGATCGCGGCGGCACAGCCGTACGTGACGCTGGCGTTTCCGGCGGCCGCGGTCGGCTATCGAGCCGGGCTCTCGGGACCGATAGAGCGATTCTCGAACGGATGGAACCGCGCGGCGTGGCGGTACGAGTGACCGGTCAGTGAAACGCGATCGAATCGAGCGCGATCGAGCGCGGAGGCCCGTCCGTGTCCGCCGCGTCGTCCGCGATCGCGACCGTCGGTTCCGGTCCGCCCGCGAGCACCGCGGTCGCGCCGACCGACAGCGGAGCGACGACCCCCGCGGCCACCGCCCGCGGGTCCGAGAGCCCACCGTCGAGCACGACGCGCGAGGCCGTGGTCAGGTCGTGTCGGTCGACGACCGAGGCGGCCGCATCGAGGAGGGCGCGGTGGGAGCGGCTGCGGTCGTCCCCGTCACGGAGAACCGGGTCGTCCGGGGCGACCGCGCTCGGCGGCGTCGCCGGATTCTCGCTCCACAACTCCTGCTCCCAGTGGGTCGTCTCGGGACGGTCCGGCGGGCCGCCGAACGCGGCGAGGTTCGTTCCGGGGGTCGGATCGATCGTCGGTTCGTCGTCGACCGCCACGAGCACGACGCGATCGCCCGCCGCGATTCCCGCCTCGGGATCGAATCGCACCGGCGCACCGATCCGGGCGGCACCGAGGAACGCGAGCACGGTGTGAAGCCCGAGATCGGGGTCGACGGCGACGATCGACCCCTCGCGCGCGCCGAGATAGCGCAGCACGTTCGCCGCCTTGTACGCGTTGGTGATCAGGTCGTGGTACGTTCGCTCGCGGCCGTCGGCGGTGACGAGCGCGATGTCGCGGCTCCGTCGATCGCGTGCGAGGAGGTCGCCGACGATGTCCATACCCGACGCTCGGTCGGTAACGGGTAAAAGGAAGCGGCTCCGTCGACGCCTCCGGTGCGTCGGCCGGGCGCGCGCCGCCGGACGAAACGCGTGTGCTCAGGGCGCGCCGGCGATGATGATCATCGAGCCGGTGTCAGGGCGCGCCGGCGATGATCATCTTCGAGCCGTCCGCCGAGAAGGAGAGGTCGCGCGTCGAATCGGCGTCGACGCGCACCGCGTCGCCGGGGCCGAGTTCGACGGCGTCGCCGTCGACCGTGAGCGTCGCTTCACCGTGGATCAGGACGTACACCTCCTCCTGGCCGTCTTCGGCGTGATCGTGTTCCATCCCGTCCCAGCCGTCGTCCGCCTCGACGACCGTCACGCCGAGACCCTCGCAGTCGAGCGCGTCGCGGAGGAAGTACATGCCGGGCGCGCGCGGTTCGACGTCGTCGTAAGCGGTCGCGTCGTATGCCATACCCGCGCTACGCGGTGAGAGCCGGAAAAGCTACGGGTCGGCGAAGGCGGGATCGACAGACCGCACCGACGACCGCCGAGGTGCTCCGTCCGCCGCTAGAAGGAACTCTTCAGCTTCTCGAAGAAGCCGCCGCCGACGTCGATATCCTCGCCGCCGGCCTCGGCGAACGCCTCAAGCGCCTCGCGCTGTTCCTCGTTGAGCGACTCGGGGATGACGACGCCCACCTGCACGTAGAGGTCGCCGCGGCCGCGGCGACGCAACCGAGGCATCCCCTTGCCCTGCAGTCGGAACGTCTCGCCGCTTTGGGTCCCGGCGGGGACGTCCATCTCGACGCTGCCGTCGACCGTCTCGACTTCGATCGTGTCGCCGAAGACGGCCTGCGGGAACGATATCGCCTCGCTCACGTGGAGGTCGTCGCCGTCGCGCTCGAAGCGGTCGCCGACGTCGATATCGACTTCGATCAGCAGGTCGCCGTTGGGGCCTCCGTTCTCGCCGGGCGCGCCCTCGCGCTCCATCCGCAAGCTCTGTCCGGAGCGGATGCCGGGCGGAATCTCGACGGAGAGCGTCGCGTCTTCGCGGACGGTTCCGTCGCCGCCGCAGTCCGCGCAGTCCTCGCTGTACAGTTCGCCCTCGCCCTCGCACCGCGGGCACGTCGAGGTCTGCTGAACACGACCGAGCGGGGTCTGTTGGACCTGCTGGACTTGCCCGCGGCCGTTACACTGGGAACAGGTCTCCACGTCGGCGTCGGGCGGGTGTCCCGCGCCGTCGCAGGTGTCACAGGCCGTCGGACGGGTGAGCGTGACCTGTTTGGTCGCCCCCTCGAACGCCTCCTCGAGATCGATCGTGAGGCCCGTCTTGAGGTCGCGGCCCTGTCGGGGGCGGTTGTCGGGACCGCCACCGCCGCCGCGACCCCCGCCACCGCCGAAGAACTGATTGAAGATGTCCTCGAAGCCGCCGGCTCCGCCCGCGCCACCGGCCCCGCCGAAGGGGCCGCCCGCCCCGCCGGGACCGCCGCCGCCCGTCGCCCCGCGCTTGTCGGCTTCGGTGAACCGATCGTGGCCGAGCTGGTCGTACTGGCGGCGCTTCTCTTCGTCAGTGAGCACCTCCTTCGCCTTCTGTATCTTCTTGAACCGCTCCTCGGCGTCGTCGTCGTCGCTGACGTCCGGGTGGTGTTCGGCGGCCTGCTTGCGGTACGCCTGTTTGATCTCGTCTTCGCTGGCGTCCCGCGACACGCCCAAGACGTCGTAGAAGTCTTCGCTCATGCGTTACGTGAATAGGTGTGTGGTGATCCGCCGGAGTCGAATGATTCGCAGCTACTCGTCGTCGGTGTCTTCGTCGTCCACGTCCTCGAAGTCGGCGTCGACGTACTCTTCGTCGTCCGCGTCGGCTGCGCCGTCCGGGCCTGCACCGCCGGGGCCGCCCATACCGCCCATGCCGCCGGGGCCGCCGGCAGCGCCGCCTGCACCACCCGGACCGGCCTGTGCCGCCTGCTCTTGGTACATCTGCTTGCCGATCTCCTGGAGTTCCTCCGAGAGTGCCTCGGTAACGGACTCCAGCTCCTCGGTCTCGGCGTCCTCGTCTTCGAGCGTTTCCTCGACGTCCTCGATCGCCGCCTCGATGTCGGAGACGAGTTCCTCGTCGAGCTCCTCCTCGTTCTCTTCGAGCAGCGTCTCTGCGCGCTGGATAGACGTTTCGGCCTCGTTGCGCGCCTCGATGCGATCGCGGCGGGCCTCGTCCTCCTCTTTGTGTTTTTCCGCTTCCTCTTGCATCTCCTCAATCTCCTCGTCCGAGAGGCCGACGCCGCCCTCGATGGTGATCGACTCGGCGTTGCCCGAGCCCTGGTCTTCGGCCTCGACGTTGACGATACCGTTCTCGTCGATGTTGAACGAGACTTCGATCTGCGGAGTTCCCGCGGGTGCCGGCGGGATGCCCGACAGCTGGAACGCGCCGAGCAGTTCGTTCTCCTCGGCTATCTCGCGTTCTCCCTGGAAGACGCGGACGTTCACGGACGTCTGGTTGTCCGCGGCCGTCGTGAACACCTTCGACTCCTCCGTGGGGATCGTGGTGTTCTTCTCGATGAGCCGCTCGAAGAGGCCGCCCTTCACTTCGATACCGAGCGAGAGCGGCGTCACGTCGAGCAGGACGATGTCGTCGACGTCACCTGAGAGCACGCCGCCCTGAACCGCCGCGCCGAGCGCGACGGCCTCGTCGGGGTTGACGTTCTTCTTCGGCTCCTGGCCGACCAGTTCCTCGACCTTCTCTTGGACCTGCGGCATCCGGGTGGAGCCGCCGACGAGGATGACCTCGTCGATGTCGCTCTTCGAGTAGCCGGCGTCCGAGAGCGCCTGCTCCGTCGGGCCGACCGTGCGCTCTAAGAGGTCCGAGGTGAGGTTCTCGAATGTCGCGCGCGTCACGGACTGTTCGAGGTGGACCGGACCGCTGTCGGTCGCGGTGATGAAGGGGAGGTTGACGGTCGTCTCCTTCTTGCTCGACAGTTCGATCTTCGCCTCCTCTGCGGCGTCTTTCAGCCGCTGGAGCGCCTGCCGGTCCTCGCGGAGGTCGATCCCGTGGTCGTTTTCGAACCCCTCGGCGAGGTGGTCGATGAGCGCCTCGTCCCAGTCGTCGCCGCCGAGGTCGTTGTCCCCGTTCGTGGCGACGACCTCGTAGACGCCCCCACCGAGATCGAGGACGCTCACGTCGAACGTGCCGCCGCCGAGGTCGTACACGAGGACGGTCTGGTCGGACTCGTCGTCGAGGCCGTACGCCATCGAGGCCGCGGTCGGCTCGTTGACGATGCGTTCGACCTCGAAGCCGGCGATCTCGCCGGCGTCCTTCGTCGCCTGCCGCTGCTTGTCGTTGAAGTACGCGGGGACCGTGATCACGGCCTTCTCGACGTCGTCGCCGAGGTACTCCTCGGCGTCGCGTTTGATCTTCTGGAGGATCATCGCCGAGACCTGCTCGGGCGTGTACTCGTCGTCGCCGATCTCGACGGTGTAGTCGTCCTCGCCCATGTGCCGCTTGATCGACTGGATCGTGCGGTCCGGGTTCTGGACGGCCTGATTCTTGGCCGGTTTCCCGACGAGTCGCTCGTCGTCGTCGGCGAACGCGACGACGGACGGCGTCGTCCGGTCGCCCTCCGCGTTCGCGATGATTTCGGGCTCGTCGCCCTCCATGACCGCGAACGCGGAGTTGGTGGTACCGAGGTCGATACCGAGAATCTTGTTGCTCGCCATCTTGGCCACGAGTAGCGGCTTGTGTCGGTTAAAGGTTACTAGACGCCGCGATCTGTCCGCGAGTGAGAACCCACTCACGTCTTGCGATTTGCCGATCGTGTGAGTCGATCACATCGACGTATTTATAAAGATCCGCAAGCGCAGCGGCCGGCGGGCCGTACGCAGCCCGACAGCGACGATCCGATGCGGCCCACGGTGACGAGCGGTGTGACTCAGAGCCCGCTGACGAGGTCTTCGAGCACCGCCTCCGGATCGTCGGCCTTCGCGACGCCCGAGGCGAGCAGGACGCCGGACGCGCCGAGGTCCCCGGCGGCGGTCACGTCCGCGCCGGTCGAGACGCCCGCGCCGCAGAACACGTCGACGTCGGCGTCGACCGCGTCCGCGGCCGCGACCGCGTCTTCGACGATCCCCGGGTCCGCAGTCGAGACGGAGACGTCGCCGCCGATGAGTTCGGGCGGTTCGACGGCGACCGCGTCGGGGGAAAGCGCCGCGGCCGCGCCGACCTGCGCGGGGTTGTTCGCGCAGACGATCGTCTCCAGCCCGGCTCGCTCGGCCGCCCGCACCGAGCCGTCGATGTCGGCGAGTCTGCGTCGCTTCTCGGAGTGGTTGATGAGGGTCCCCTCGGCGCCGTTGTCGGCGACAGCCTCGGCGAGCGTCGATCCGGTGTGCGAGCCGTGGGCGTTCGGGGAGACGTGCTGGGCCCACGTCTCGACGCCGGTGTCGGCGACGCGGGCGACATCCGCGGCCTGCGGCGAGACCGCGATCCGCGCGCCTGAGGCTTCAGATACGTCGCGAGCGGCCGTCGCTATCTCGATCGGATCGCACGGGTACGCCTTGAGGTTCACCAGGATGAACATGTGCGTACGGGAGGCCCGCGGGCGCAAATAGGTTCGTGCTTCGCGTTCGTCCCCCGTCGAAATCCGCGGCGGTGAGACGCGTCGGGAGGACGCGCGGGCGATCCCGTCTCGACGAATCCTCGAAAGCATAAACGACCTTATACCCCGGTACTGTGAGTCGAGACGAGAGATGTCCCTCATCGAGCTCATCGCGGGTGTGGAAGCTCACGAGGCCACGCTGACCGTGTACAACGCCGACGCCGCGGACACGGACGCGCTCCGCGATCACTTCGCGGACCGCAACATTCGGATCGTCGGCGAACAGAGCGTCGCGGGCCCCGAAGCGTTCGCCGCGCTGTCCCGAGACGGCGAGTTCGTCACCGCCGTCACCGTCGACGAACTCCTGCCCGACGCCGAGCCGCCAACGGATGGTGGAGAGGGAGAAGACGCCGACGCGGAGCCGAACCACGGCGGGACTCGACGCGTCGGTGGTGCGGTCCTCGACCACCTCGACGAGACGATGTTCACCTCCTACTCGCGAGCGGACATGGTAGCGGCCTCCCGCGAGATCGAAGACCGCGCGTGGCGCGTCGGCGACGGCGAACTCCACGCCGGCTTCCAGACGCTCGACGTGCTCACCGGCGAGACCGACACCTACGACGTGCTCGGCGAGAAGACGGATCTCGACGTCCACGCGTACGCGGCCGACGAGGGCGACCCGCCGGACGTCGAGCACTACACGGTCCACGTGGGACGCACGGCCGAGATCCGCGAGACGTGGTTCGTGGCCTATGACGGGGGCGGACTCGACGAGGCGAAGTGCGCGCTGCTCGCCGAAGAACGCGATCCCGGAGAGTTCTACGGGTTCTGGAGCTACGACCCCGAGACGGTGGAGTACATCATCGACTACCTGACGGAGCGGTACGGGCCCGCGACCGACGAGACGAGAGCGGACAGCGACGATCGCGACGACGCCAGACGGAGCCGGTAGATGCGCCGCCGCCGTAAAATCAGTCCTTCCGTTTGACCACGTCACCGAGCGTCATGGTGCCCGAGTCCCCGGTGTCCCAGTCGGCGTCCTCGACGGACTGCCCCTCGACGAGGGAGATGTCGAGCGCGCGTTCGAGCTTACGTTGGACGTCGTCGGTGGGGAGCGTGTCGCCGCGTTCGAGTTTGCGGATGAGACTCGCCTTCTCGTTGAGTTGGTCGGCGAGTTCCTCCTGACTCAGGCCGCTCGACTCGCGGGCGTCTCGAATGCGTTGGTCGTAGTCCGTCGCGATCTCGTCCATGTCGTCGAACATGTCGCGGGGACGGGTCGACTGACCGGACGAAGACGACGAAGAGGAGGAGGACGACGACGAAGACGACGACGTTCCGGTGTTCGAACTCGTGGAGTACTTGCTGCCGCCGGAGTTCGTGGACTCGTCGCGGACCTCGGTGCCGAAGTCCGTACACGAGCTGCAAAGCTCCAGTTCGGCGCCTTCGACCTTCGTCGTCGTCAGCGAGGCCTGCTCGGCGCCACACATCTCACACTGAGGCATACGCGTCGGTAACGCTCCCGGTCGTATAAAGGGTGCGCCGGACGCCGGCAGCTCGGAGCGGCCGGACAGAATCGTGCCGCGTCCGGTACCGACTTGTCGCCGGGGATGGCACGGGGCGTATGGACGTTCACGTCACCACCTCGACCGTGCGGGGAACGACCCGCGCGCCGCCATCGAAGAGCTACACGCACCGGGCGCTGTTGGCCGCCGGCTACAGCGACGGCGCGACCGTCAGATCCCCGCTGGTCTCCGCGGACACGAGAGCGACCGCGCGCGCCGTGAGCGCGTTCGGCGGTCGTGTGAGCGCCGACGACGACGACACCGCCGCCATCAGCGACGTCGACGCCGCCGACGAGCCGGCGATTCCCGACGGCGCCGAGACGCTCGCGGTCGACGGGTTCGGCGGCCGTCCCGTCGTCCCGGCCGACGTGATCGACTGTGCGAACTCGGGGACGACGATGCGGCTCGTCACCGCCGCGGCCGCGCTCGCGGACGGAACGACCGTCCTCACCGGCGACGGGTCGCTCCGGTCGCGCCCGCAGGGGCCGCTGCTCGACGCGCTCGCCGAACTCGGCGTGCGCGCGGAATCGACGCGAAACAACGGGCTGGCTCCGCTCGTCGTCACGGGGCCGCTCGCGGGCGGCGACGTCGCCATTCCCGGCGACGTCTCCTCGCAGTACGTCACGGCGCTGTTGATGGCCGGCGCGGTCACCGACGAGGGCGTCGAGGTGGGTCTCACGACGCCGCTCAAGTCGGCACCGTACGTCGACATCACGCTCGAACTGCTCGACGAGTTCGGGATCGAGGCGACGCCCGTCGACGACGGCGGCGACCCGATCGACGGCGCGGCTGGCGCGGCGGGCTTCGTCGTCCCCGGCGGGCAGTCGTACGAGCCCGCCGGCGGGAGCTACGCGGTTCCTGGCGACTTCTCGTCGATCTCCTATCTCCTTGCCGCGGGCGCGATCGCCGCCGGCGACGACGAGAGCGTCCAGATTGAGGGCGCGCGGCCGAGCGCGCAGGGCGACGCCGCGATCGTCGATATCGCAGAGCGCATGGGGGCCGCGGTCGACTGGGACAGCGACGCCGGCGAGATAACCGTCGAGCGCTCTTCGCTGTCCGGCGTCACGGTCGACGTCGGCGACACGCCCGACCTGCTCCCGACGATCGCCGCGCTCGGGGCCGTCGCCGACGGCGACACGCGGATCGAGAACTGCGAGCACGTCCGCTACAAGGAGACCGATCGAGTGTCGGCGATGGCCGAGGAGCTAGCGAAGATGGGCGCGGAGACAACGGAGGAACCGGACGTGCTCACGGTCCACGGCGACGAGAGCGACCTCCGCGGCGCGACCGTCGACGGACGCGCGGACCATCGGATCGTGATGGCGCTCGCGGTCGCCGCGCTGGTCGCCGAGGGAACCACGACCATACGGGGTGCAGAGCACGTCGACGTCTCGTTCCCCGACTTCTTCGAGACGGTGGCAGATCTGGGAGCGGACGTGGAGCGCGCCGGAGACGACTGAGCGACGACTCGCGTCTACGTGCGGCGGCGCGTGCTCGTGAGCGGCCGCCAAGGGCGGTCGCGAGGCGGCGCGCGCGGGGTCGCCGGCGCTACGCGGAGGACGACCGCCGAGGCTGGGGAGGCGTGAGGTGCGGTTGCGAGGCGTCTCCCCGCGCGGCCGCTTCGTTCGGACCGACGGGTACACAAACCGACCGCACGCACTGTCCGTATGGACGACATCGACGTCGAACCCGTGGATCGCGTCGAGGACGACCAGCGCGGCGCGACCGACGAGGCCGAAGAGCCCCCCGCCGACGGCCACTCCGGAGACGCCGCCGTTCCGGTCGAATCCGCGGACACGACCGACCTCCCGGCGGGCGTCGACGCCCCGGAGTATGTCCTCTACGGCGGGAAAGGCGGCGTCGGGAAGACGACGATGGCGGCCGCCACGGGACTCGCGTCGGCCGCGGGCGGGGTTCAGACGCTCGTTGTCTCGACCGACCCCGCCCACTCGCTCTCCGATACGTTCGAGACGGACATCCCCGCCGAGCCCGCGCGTATCCGCGAGGACATCCCGCTTTTCGCCGCCGAGATCGACCCCGACGCCGCGATGGAAGAGGGGATGTTCGGTGCCGACGCCGACCCGCTCGGAGGGCTCGGCGAGATGGGCGAGATGATGGGCGGTATGGGCGGCGGGGACGGTCCGACGGGCGGCGTGGGCGGTGCCGGCGGTCCCGAAGACGGCGACGCAGCCGGCGACGAGGGGCTCGGCGGACTGCTCGGCGGCACGATGCCCGGGGCCGACGAGGCCGCCGCGATGCGCCAGCTCCTCGAATACCTCGACGACCCGCGCTTCGACCGCGTTATCGTCGACACCGCGCCGACGGGCCACACCCTCCGGCTCCTCCAACTCCCGGAGATCATGGACTCGATGCTCGGCCGCGTGATGAAGCTCCGTCAACGCTTCTCGGGGATGATGGACGGGATCAAGGGGATGTTCGGCGGGAGTGATGACCCCGACCCGTCGGCCGACCTCGACGAACTCCGCGACCGGATCGAGCGCCTGCGGACCGTCCTCCGTGACCCGGAACAGACCGACTTCCGGGTCGTGATGATCCCCGAGGAGATGAGCGTCGTCGAGTCCGAGCGGCTCGTCGCCCGCCTCGACGAGTTCGAGATTCCGGTGAACACGCTCGTCGTCAACCGCGTGATGGAGGGGATCGGCGACGTGGCCGGCGGGATCGATCCGGAGTGGGTCGTTGAGCCGAACCCCGAGACGTGCGATTTCTGCGCGCGCCGGTGGGAGGTCCAGCAGTCGGCGCTCCGTCGCGCGACAGACCTGTTCCGCGGCCGCGACGTGAAACGCGTCCCGCTGCTCGCGCGGGAGGTCCGCGGCGAGGCCGCGCTTCGGGTCGTCGCGGCGTGTCTGCGCTGAACGAACCGCGCCGACGAACACCGCCAAGGCGGCACAGATCGACAGAAGAGAGACGCGATCCGATTCACCGGGACCGCGATGTCAGTCAGCCGTCCCGGCCAACGCATCCCGGACCCGCTCTGCGACACCGGTGAGGTGTGCCTGACCGAAAATCGCCACCACGAGCGCACCGACTGAGTTGTACACCAGGTCGGCCACGGTATCGTCGAGACCGAACTGGGCCAACGGCATCGAGACGCCCGTCTCGGCGGCGATGATGTCGAGGCCGAACTCGAACAACTCCCAGACGACGGCGAACGCGAGCACGACCACGAGGATGAAGACGAACGCGAAGCGCGACGGGATCCGGATGGCGTCGCTGTGGAGGTCGACGGCGCGCAGCGTCGTGTAGCCGGCACCCGCGATGAGCGACGCCGAGAGGGCGTGCGTGAGGTGGTCCCACCAGCCGATCTGCGCGTAGAACCAGGCCGACCCCAGCGTGTGGAGAAATACCGCGAGAGTGATCCACACGCCGAGCCACGGATCGAGCGGGATGTCGTAGTTGCGTTCGAGCAGCGCCGGAATGAACGTGACGAACAGCCCGATCCCGCCGTTGGTGATCGCCTTCGGCTGGCCGTAGACCGCGCCGTAGACGACGATCCCGGCGAGGAGAACCTGCATCGTTCGGGTGAGACGACGCTGGTTCGCGAGGGACGGTCGGGGGAGCGACAGGCGAGCGGGTATCATCGGCGAACCACCTGCCAGATGGCGCGTCGGAGCCGTACTCCCCGCCGCCGGAAGTACGCGTCGAACAGAATTCCGGCGACGAGGCCGGCCAGCGTCACGTAGATCCACTCGATCATCAGCGCCTCGTTCGTCGTCAGGTAGGACGTGTCGAGCAACCGGTCGGTGTTCCACCGCACGATCGTCCAGACCGCCGCCGTCGCCATCGTCGTCATCACGACGAAGATGACCGCGAACCAGTGGGTGACCCGAAGCGAGGTGAACATGTGCAGTTCGACCGTGATGATGAGCGCCAGCGCGGCGATGGCGAGGTACGTCGCGAAGACGCCGAGTTCGCCGCCGAGCAGCGCGCGAACCAACACGGGCAACAGCGCGAGACCGAGTACCTCCCACGGGAGCATCACACGCGGGTCGCGCGCGGCGACCGCCGGAGCGAGGACGACGACACCGATCGCCGCCCCGAGTAGCATCGGAAGGATATCGAAGCCGAGCAGACTCTCGACGAACACCCCCGCGAGCACCGCGACCATCGCCCACGCGACGAGCGCGTTCGTCTGTCCGCTCCGGAACAACCGCGCCAGCCGGTCCTCGATGGCGTCGCCGTCTGGAACGTCCGGGTCGGCCTCGTCGGGGGCGTCCGGGTCGAGCCCGCCGGCACAACTCTCGTCGCCCCCGTCTCCGGAGTCTGCCCCGGACCGGTCGGAGTCCATACGCACCCGAAGGACGGCACCCACTAATATGAGTTGCTCCGCGGACGCGGACCGAACGAACGCGCTTTTACCCCTCACGCGCCTGTTACCCGGTATGAACTGCCGGCGGTGTGGGACTCCGCTTCGAAAGCCCGGAGACTTCTGTCTCACCTGCAACACCGCCAACGCCGACGCCGTCGTCTCGGAGTTCGAACCCGATCGCGCGACCCTCACCGTGCTCGACGAGGACGCGATCGTCGGCGAGACGACGGTGACCACCCGCCCCGAGAGCGCGGAGCGGCTGAGCGAGGTCCAACTTCGCAACTTCGCCGGGCGCGTCGCCGACGAGATTCGTCGGAAACGTCCCGACACCGTCTACGCCGCCGGCGAGCGTGAACCGCTACGAGAGACGCGAGCGCAGTTACACCACGAGTTCTACCGAGTACCGGACGCGAGGACGGATCGCGATCGGGGGCGTGGCCGCTCCTCGACCGAGAGCGGCCGCGACGGCCGCGATGTGAGTCCCGTCGTCGAGTGGGTGCTCGACCGCCGGGGCGACCGCGCACTGGAGGTGGTCGAGACGCCGCCACGCGAGAAGATCGGCGGGTCGCACTCCACGCTCATCGGCGATCGCAAGGGACGGAGAGCCGTCGGAACGGTCGCAGAGCACCCGCACGTCAAGAAGATCGTTCCGGGACCGATCGACGCCAGCGGTACCGGCTCGCGGACGGGGCTCCGCGCGAAGGCGACACGCGCCGGCACCAACGGGAACGTTCGGCTCCTCCTCCGCGACGGCTCCAGCGTGCAGGAAAACCGGATCGTCACCACCGCGATGGACCGCGAGACCGGCGAACGCGTACGCGACGATCTCAACGAAGCGCTACGGGACGCGGAGTTACAAGACGAGTGACGGCGGCCGGGTGACGAGCGGAGCGGAAGACGACAGCGTATCCCGAAGACCCGAGGCCGTGTTCGGATCCGTCCGTCGGTGATCAGATTGCATATCTACCGTCCGCTATTCGGCCGTAACGTCCGGATAACGGGGCTAAAGAACCGATCTTCTTCGCGGACTTTTTCACGAAACCGGACGTGTTCTTGACCGTGAACCTCCTCGTCACGCTCGGTGCCGGCGTCGTATTCGGATTGGCACTCGCCGCTCCGCCCGGTCCGATGAACGCCGTGATCGCCGAGGAATCGGTCCTTCGCGGTCGGGTCGCGGGGATCCGTGCGGGCCTCGGTGCCGCCACCGCCGACGCGGTGTTCTTCGTTCTCGCGTACCTCGGCGTCGTCGCGGTCGTCGAGTCACTCCCGCTGTTGCGGGCAGTCATGATCGCGGTCGGAGGCGTCTTGATGCTGTACTTCGCCGTCGACGCGGCCCGCGGCGCGCGGACATCGTTCCGTCCCACCTCCGGCGACGATCCGTCGATCGATCCGGGAAACGGGTTCCGAAAGGCGCTGGTGCTCGCGCTGACGAACCCCTACCAGGTGTTGTTCTGGCTGACCGTCGGGGTCGGACTGCTGCGTCCCGGCGAACTCGACGTGCTGGCGCGGCTCCCGGTGGTCGGTTCGGATCTGGCCGGGACCTTCGTCGTCGCGACGGGGTCGCCGGCGCTGATCGGCGGCTTCTTCGCCGGCGTGGTGATCTGGGTCGTAGGGTTCCCGACCGGCCTCGTGGCCGCCGAGCGCCGGATCGAGACGTTCGCACCCGTCGTCGCGGTCGGCTCCGCCGTGGTGCTCGCCGGGTTCGGCGTCTACTTCCTGTACGACGCCGCGACGACGTTCGAGGCGATGTCGGTCGTCACCGGCGTCGCGAACCTCGCAGCGTGAGGGACGTGACCGGTCGACAAGAGACGTGATGGTGACCGGCGTGAAACGAACTCGGCGACTGTGAGGCGGTAGGGGACGGCGACGGGCGGCCGATCGGGAGAGGCGGGGTCAGTCGGCCGCTTCGGGCTCTTCGACGGCGGGGCTCTCGTCGGCCGCCTCGGCGGCCTCGGCCTTCTCTTCTTCCTCCTTTTTCGCCTTGATCTTCTTCAGCCGGAAGATCTCCTCGCGTTCCTGCTCTTCGAGTTTCTGTTCGATGTACTCCTGGTTCTCGTAGAGGCGGGGTAAAAGCGTGAACTCCAGCGCGTTCACGCGGCGCTTCGTGGTCTCGATTTCCGTGAGCATCTTCTTCATCGCCGTCTCGACTTCGGCGGCGAGGATGACGGATTCGAGCAGTTCCTCGTAGGCGTCGGCGGCCTCGTCGATGCGGGCGGAGGAACCGAGCAGTCCGTATCCCCGCTCGTCGAGGCTCTTTTTGACCTTCGAAGACTCGATCTGCGGGACGACGACGCCCATGATGTTCTTCGACTGCGTCGTGATCTCGGGGTGCTCTTTCAGCGCCGCGGCCGCGCCCCGAACGGCGACGTCGCCCTCCATCGCGCGGGCCATGTCGATCTTGCGCTGGGCCGTCTCGTAGTTCTCGGAGACATCCGAGCGGACATCCTGCGCCTGATCGAGGATGTCCATGAACTCCATGATGAGTCCGTCACGCTTCTGTTCGAGCGTGTCGTGACCGCGCTCGGAGAGCTCGATGCGGTCCTCGATCGCCATCAGGTTCTTCCGTGTCGGTTTGACGTCCTTGGCCATCTATTGGGGGAACGTTCCGCTCCGAGGCGGATAATTCTTTTCAGTCGTGACGTGCTTGCGGGCCGGATCAGCGTCCGCACGGCGACGGAGCTGTCGGCTGCGAGTGAAACGAGAAGCGAAAAGGGGGACGGGGTCGTGTGCCTCTGACAGCCGCGAGCGATCGCTCCCGAGGGCCGGGCTCGGGATGGCGATCCCCGTTCGGGTCCGGTGGGGGCGACGGCGGGGACGTGACCCGGTGGGACCCGTGGCGACCCGTCGTGCCGATCGGTCCGGTGCCGGTCGGTGCGATTCGCGCGGTTGGCTCCGTCTACATCCGTCGCCAGCCGGCGTAGCCGAGCAGTCCGGCGACGAGGAGCGCCAGCGTCGGCGCCAGCGGAGTCGGCAGCGACTCCTCGCTGGCGCCGTCGGCCTCCGCGGGCGCGAGCGTGGCCGAGAACCCGGTCAGATCCGTGCCGGGCCTCCACTCCGCGCTCGCGGCGCCGGTCCCGTCGGTCTCGGTCGTCGCGTCCGCCTCGACCGTGGCGTCGGCGAGCGCGTACCCGTCGGGCGCGACGAGCACGAACGGTCGGTCCGGTCGGAACGCGCTTTCGAACGGCTCGCTCACGACCAACCGGTCGCCGTCGACCGCGGCGAGGTTCGCCCACGTCGCCGAGAGGCGGACGACGCCCGTCCCGTCCGTCGACTCGACCTCGGTCCGCACGTCGGAGACACGCATCTCCCGTCCCGTCTCGGTGGCGGTCCGCTCGGCGATCCGCGTCATGCGGTCGTCGAACCGGGCCGTGACGTTTTCGGGGCGCTCCCGAAACTCCTCGAACGCCGCCTCGTCGTCGGCGTCAGCGAGGTCGTACGCGAGCACGAGCGTGACCGTCGCGTCGCCGTCCGCGTCGAGCGCGACGACGAACGACGACCCCTCCTCGACCGCCGGCTCCGTTCCCGGTCCGTCGAGCGCCGCGACGCCCGGTGCGAGGAACGCGCCCATCACCGCGATCGACGCGACGGCGGCGGCGACGGCGACGATCCGACCGCGGGAACGAATCACTCGTCGCCCTCTTCGTCATCTGCGTCTTCCTCGTCATCGTCCTCCACGTCATCGTCTTCATCGTCGTCCTCGTCATCGTCCTCGTCGGCATCGTCTCCGTCGCTGTCGTCACCGTCTTCGTCATCAGCGTCATCGTCAGCGCCGTCGTCGGCGTCGTCGGCATCGTCGGCGTCGTCAGCATCCTCTGCGTCAGCGAACTCGATCTCGAGTTCGCCCTCGCGCTCGCCGTCCTCGACCTCGATCTCGGCTTCGTCGTTGTCGGTCGGGAGCGTCACCGTGATCCGTCCGTCCGCGTCGGTCGTTCCGACGGATTCGCCTTCGACCTCGACGCTCGCGCCCTCGACGGGCTCACCGTCGGCGTCGGTCACTTCGACCGTCACCGTCGAACCGGGTGCGGGGTCGTCTGAGACGACGGCGACGGAGAGGTCGTCCGCGTCGCGGTCGTCTGCGTCGTCGCCGTCCGCGTCGTCGTCTCCGTCGTCCGCGTCGTCATCGCCTTCGTCGTCCGCGTCGCGCTCGTCGACATCGATGTCCTCGGTCGCGAGCGCGCCGTCCGCACCGACCTCGAACTCGATCTCCGCCTCGAACGCGCCCTTCACGAGCGTGACCTCCAACTCGTCGTCGACGGCGGGCGCGTCGAACGAGAGGGCCCCGTCCGCGCCGGTCGTCCCGACCTGCTCGCCGTCGACGTAGACGGAGACGCCCTCGACGCCCTCACTGTCGTAGGTCACCGAGACGTCGACGGTCCCGTTCTCGACGGAGCCGTCCACGGAGAACCGGTCGCCGAAGTCGTCGTCGTCGTCCTCGCGGTCGCCCTCGCCGAGCGTGATCTCCAGTTCGCCCTCGCGGTCGCCGTCTTCGACCTCGATGTCGACCTCGTCGTCGTCGGGCAGCGTCACCGCGATTCGCCCGTCCGCGTCGGTCGTCCCGGCGTCCTGGTCGTTCAGTTCGACCGTCGCGCCCTCGACGGGCTCGCCGGCGGCGGTCACGCGGAGCGTCGCCGTCGCGCCCGGCTCGGCCGTGCCGTCGACGATCGAGATCGAGAGGGGAGTCTCGTCGGCGTCGTCGCCGTCGTCCTGCTCGCGCGGTTCGAGCTCCTCCTCGAACTCGAACGCCTCACCGGTCTGGCCGTCGACGCTCACCTCGGCCTCGCCGGTCGTCTCCGGGCCGAAGAAGGTGAACTCGAACTCGTAGTAGCCGTCGTCCTCGTCGCGGTCGGCGGACCGAAGCGTCCACTCGCCGTCGCCGTCGGTCGACAGCTGCTCCGTGGCGGCCGTGAGCGCCTCGCTCTGGCTCACCTCGAAGGTGCCGTTTCCGGGCTGTTCGCGCTCGATCTCGCGCGATCGCTCGCCGTCGTCGCTCTCGACCTCGATGGAGACGCCGCCGTCGACTTCGAGGGAGAACTCGCCGGCGCTCTCACCGGTGTACTGCGCGAGCAGTGCGCTCGCGCCGGTTCCCGTCACGCGGGTGAGTCGCTCTCTGGCGTCCGCGTTCGCGCTCCGATCGTAGCCGGCCGCCCGGAGCTCGATCCCGGAGGTGTCGTCGGCGCCGTCCGCGACCCGCTCGAAGCCTCGATCGACGGTCTGGGCCTGCCCGGCGAGGACCGCGAGCCGCTGTGCGAACTCGCCGCGGTCAATCTCGCCGTCCTCGTAGGCGACGCGGGCCTCCCGCTGGTCGGCGACGATCTCGTTGGCGCGCTCGCGGAGCGCCGCGGACCGCTCCGCGAGGGCCGCCGCGCGCTCGGACTCGTTCGCGTTCTCAAGCGCCGCGTCGAACGACGATGCCTCCACGTCGCCCGACACCTCGTCGTCGGTGACGGAGATGATCGTCGCGAGCTGCTGTCCGACAGTCGCCCTCGACGCGCCGTCGCCGGCGTCGCTGCCGTTCGCGTTTCCGTCGTCCGTCGCGTTCTCGTCGTCCGTTGCGTTCTCGTCGTTCGTCGCGTTCCCGTCCGTCTGTGCCGAGACGGCCGACGCGTCGAGACGCTCGGTCGCCGCGTTGTGCGAGTCGATGTCGGTCGCGTCGGCGGCGCCGGTCGCCCCGAGCGCGCCGCCCGGCACGGAGCCCACGATGAGCCCCAGCGCCAGGAGAACCGTCAGGAGTCGTGTGCCGTGCATGACGGATACGCCGACGAGCGCCACCCACATATACCGGGTCGACCGTGGCGGTCGCTTGCGCGCGGTTTCGCCGTGTTCCACCTCGATGAGCGACCGTTGCACCGATTTGCACCGCGTTTCTCGGCGCCGCTGCGAGACGATCTGTGGGTTTAACCGGACGGCGGAGAAGCGTACACCAATGAGACGACGCGGTCGAACGACCGGCTCGATCGCCGCCCTCCTCGTCGCCGTCGCCTGCTGTCTGGCGGCCGTCGCGTTCGTCGCCCCCGCGGGCGCGCAGTCCGTCGCGGTCCCCCAGACCGACGACCAGCCCGCCCCGGACAACACGATCACGCGGATCGGTCTGTCCGCCGACGGCTCGGCGACGTGGGAGTTAACCCTCCGGACCCGCCTCGAAAACGACTCCGACGTCGCGGAGTACGAGCGGTTCCAAGAGCGGTTCCGATCGAACACCAGTCGCTACCTCGACCCGTTCGCCGAGCGAATGTCCGGCGCCGTCGCGGCCGCGAACGAGTCGTCGGACCGCGAGATGCGCGCGCTGGCGTTCGAAGCCGAGACGGGGATCCAAGAGATCCCGCGCCGGTGGGGCGTCGTCAGTTTCCGGTTTACGTGGACCGGCTTCGCCGCGGTCGACGGCGACGCGGTCGTCGTCGGCGACGTCTTCGCTGGCGGGTTCTTCATCGGCGAAGACGACGCGCTCGCCGTCTCGGTGCCCGAGGGATACGCGGTCGAGTCGGCCGCTCCGGAGCCCGACGACGCCGGTGACGGTGTCGTCGAGTGGCGCGGCCGCGAGGACTTCGACGACGGTCGGCCGAGCGTTCGCGCCGTGCCGGCGACGGCCGGCGGTGGAGGTAGCGACGACGGGAGCGCCGGTTCGGACGGCGGAGCCGACGTCGGCGTCGCCGGCAACACGACCCTCCTCGCCGCGCTCGCCCTCCTCCTCGTCGCGGCGGTCGGGCTCGGCGCCTACGCCGTACGGACCGGTCGGGTCGGGCTCGGCGGATCGGAGGCCGACGGCGGCCCGCCGGCCAGCGAGTCCGGACCCGACGGCGGCGACACCGGACAGCCGAACGCCGCCTCGACGACCGCGGGTTCGACCGCGGGTGCCGCCGCTCTCGCCGGCTCCGCCGGGCGCGACTCCGCCGGGAACGGGTCTACGGACGCTGTTCCCGACGACAACTCCGACGCGATCGATCCAGAACTCCTCACCGACGAGGACCGTGTCAGGCGGGCCCTCCGCGAACGCGGCGGGCGGATGAAGCAGTCCGACGTGGTCGAGGCGTTCGACTGGTCGAAGTCGAAGACCTCCCGCGTGCTCTCGCGGATGGCCGACGCGGGCGAGGTGGAAAAGCTCCGGATCGGACGCGAAAACGTGATCGACCTCGTCGTCGGCGACGACCCGGTCGACGAGGAGTAAGCGGCGAGGGGTGGCCGGCGGGATATCCGAGACCGAGCTCCGGTGACCGCGTCGCTCTGTCGTCGTTTCCCGACGCAGTCGCTCGGCGCGACCGCTCGCGGTGGTGGAGTGCGAAAGAGTAGAGAGAAGCCGGATCAGTCCGCCGCTTCGACGACTTCGCGCTCGGAGTCGTCCTCGCGGTAGTACTCCTCGATGAACTCCTCGTCGATCCGGTTGAGGGCGTCCTTCGGGAGCATCGAGAGCAGGTCCCAGCCGATCTCCAGCGTCTCCTCGATGTCGCGGTTCTGATCGAAGCCCTGGTCGACGAACTCCGACTCGAAGGCGTCCGCGAAGTCGAGGTACTTGTTGTCGAGCTCGGAGAGCGCCTCGCGACCGACGATGTTCACGAGGTCGCGGAGGTCCTCACCTTCCGCGTACGCCGCGAACATCTGGTCTTTCACGTCGGCGTGGTCCTCGCGGGTGAGCCCCTCGCCGATCCCGTCGTCCATCAGCCGAGACAGGCTGGGGAGCACGTTGATCGGGGGCTGTAGACCCTGGCTGTTGAGGTCGGGGTCAACGTAGATCTGCCCCTCCGTGATGTACCCGGTCAGGTCCGGGATCGGGTGGGTGTCGTCGTCGCCCGGCATCGTGAGGATCGGAATCTGGGTGACCGACCCGTCACGGCCCTGAATCCGCCCGGCGCGCTCGTACAGCTGCGCCAGGTCGGTGTACATGTATCCGGGGTAGCCACGCCGGCCCGGGACCTCTTCGCGGGCCGCGCCGATCTCGCGGAGCGCCTCGCAGTAGTTGGTCATGTCCGTGAGGATCACGAGGACGTGGTAGTCCTTCTCGAAGGCGAGGTACTCGGCCGTCGTCAGGACCATCCGCGGCGTGACCGTCCGCTCGACGGCGGGGTCGTCCGCGAGGTTCATGAAGACGACGGAGCGCTCCAGCGCGCCGGTGCGCTCGAAGTCCTCCATGAACTCGTTCGCCTCCTCTTGAGTGATCCCCATCGCGCCGAAGATGACGGCGAACTCGGAGCCCTCCTCGTCGTCGTCGCCCTCCTCCTCTTCGGGCACGCTGGCCTGCCGGGCGATCTGCATCGCCAGTTCGCTGTGCGGCTGGCCGGAGCTGGAGAAGATCGGGAGCTTCTGGCCGCGAACGAGCGTGTTCATTCCGTCGATCGCGGAGACGCCCGTCTCGATGAACTCCTCGGGGTACTCCCGGGAATAGGGGTTGATCGCCGCGCCGACGATGTCCTGCCGCTCCTCGGGGACGATCTCGGGACCGTCGTCGATCGGGCGGCCGGAGCCGTCGAGGACCCGTCCGAGCAGGTCCTCGGTGACGGGCATCTTCATCGTCTCGCCCAGGAAGCGGACGGACGCGTTCTGGTCGATACCGGAGGTGCCCTCGAACACCTGGATGGCGACGACGCCATCCGATGATTCGAGCACCTGTCCGCGCAGCGTCTCCCCCTGAGCCGTCTCGATCTCGACGATCTCGTCGTAACCGATCGCCTCGTCGACCTCGGCGTACACCAGCGGGCCGCTGATCTCGGTGATGGTTTGGTACTCTTTCATGTTAGTAGAGGCTCCGGAGTTCCTCGGCGATATCCGCTTTGAGCTCCTCGACGTACTCCTCGTAGTCCTCTTGGACGCCGATCCGGTTGATCCGGGGGGCGGCCTCGGTGTCGATGATGTCCTCGACCGGCACGCCCGCTTCGAGCGCGTCGAACGCCTCGTCGTTGAACGTCTCGATCGTCGTCAGCATGAGGTACGTCTTCTCCGGCGGACAGTACGTGTCAACCGGGTGGAACGCGTTCTGCTGGAGGTACGCCTCGCGCAGGTAGCGGGCGACCTCCAGGGTGAGCTGCTGGTCGTCGGGCAGGGCGTCCTTCCCGACGAGCTGAACGATCTCCTGAAGCTCGGTCTCCTCGTCGAGCACGTCGACCGCCCACTGGCGCTTCTCCGCCCAGTCGTCGGCGACCTCGTCTTCGAACCACGGATCGAGCTGGTCTTTATACAGCGAGTACGACTCGTTCCAGTTGATCGACGGGAAGTGGCGGCGCTCCGCCAGGTCCGCGTCGAGCGCCCAGAACGTCTTCACGATGCGCAGCGTGTTCTGGGTGACCGGCTCGGAGAAGTCGCCGCCGGGCGGGCTCACCGCGCCGATCGCGGAGACGGACCCCTCCGTCCCGTTGACGTTCTCGAAGTAGCCGGCGCGCTCGTAGAACTGCGCGAGCCGGGCGGCGAGGTACGCGGGGTACCCCTCCTCGCCGGGCATCTCCTCCAGCCGGGAGGAGATCTCGCGCATGGCCTCCGCCCACCGCGAGGTGGAGTCGGCCATCAGCGCCACGTCATACCCCATGTCGCGGTAGTACTCGGCGATCGTGATTCCGGTGTAGATACAGGACTCACGCGCCGCGACGGGCATGTTCGACGTGTTCGCGATGAGCGAGGTCCGGGCCATCAGCGGGTTGCCGTTGGCCGGGTCCTCCAGTTCGGGGAAGTCCTCGATGACCTCGGTCATCTCGTTGCCGCGCTCGCCGCAGCCGACGTACACGATGATGTCGGCGTCGGCGTACTTCGCGAGCTGGTGCTGGGTGACCGTCTTCCCGGAGCCGAACGGCCCCGGAATCGCGGCCGTCCCGCCCTTCGCGATGGGGAACAGCCCGTCGAGGATGCGCTGTCCGGACACCAGCGGCGTCCGGGGCGTCTTCTTGTTCGCAGAGGGACGCGCCTCGCGGACGGGCCACTCCTGATGCATCGAGACGTCCGTCCCGTTGGCGAGCTCGGCCACCGTCTCGGTGACGTCGAACGAGCCCGACTCGATGGCGGTGACCTCGGTGGTCTCGCCCTCCTCTAAGGCGTCCGGCGGCACCATCACCTTGTGGTCGATGGTGACCGTCTCCTCGACGACGCCGACCACGTCGCCGCGGCCGACCTCGTCACCGACCTCGACGGTCGGCTCGAACTCCCACTTCTCCTCGAGGTCGATGCCGGGCGCGTCGACCCCGCGGTCGAGGTACGGACTTCCCATCTTGCCCTCCAGCACGTCCAGGGGACGCTGGACGCCGTCGTAGATGGCGTCCAGCATGCCCGGACCAAGGTCGACCGACAGCGGCTCGCCCGTGTTCTCGACGGGTTCGCCGGGGGCGACCCCGGAGGTCTCCTCGTACACCTGAACGGTCGTGATGTCGCCTTCGATCTCGATCACTTCCCCCATGAGGCCTTCGTCGCCGACGTAGACGACGTCGTTCATGCGGGCGTCGAGGTCGCGGGCGCTCACGACCGGACCGCTCACGCTCTGGATAACACCGTGTTCCGTGGTGGTCTCCGTGGATTCTGCTTTACTCATATTAGTCGTCCTCCTCCATCAGGTCGATCCCGATGGCTCGTTTGATCTGGTCGCGCAGCCCGCCGCTGCCTGCGCCGGACCCGCCGAGCGTCACGAGCACGGGCTCGATACTCCCCTCCACCGCCTCGCGGGTCCCCCGCGAGAGGTGATTGAGGTCGCCGTCGTGCATCACGATGATACCGGTTCCCTCGTCGTCGAGGGTCCGTTCGACGGCGTCGTCGAGCCGCTCGTCCTTCTCGTCGTCCGGTACGTTCTCGAACTTTCGCACGCCGGCGAGCCGGAATCCGGTCGTGAACTCCGGGCTGCCGACGACGGCGATCTCCTGGCTCATGTTATCACCAGCTCCGATTCGATCTCCTCGGCCGACAGGCCAGCCTCCTTCCCGCGGGCGATCGCCCGGATGTTCTCCACCTCGCGCTCCTTCGCGAGGATGTACGAGATCACCGGAGTGATCGACACCGGGTGGATCGTGCCGAGCCGGTCGCCGTACGCCAACAGCGCGGCGTCGGTCGCGTGCTCGAACGCGATGAGGCTGTCCGCCTCCTCGAGTTCGCGCAGCGCCGGGCCGAGCTCGTCGCCGTACTGGCTGTCCGCGATGTACTCCACGAGCTCGTCGAGGTTCCGCGCGAGCCGCGCGAGCGACCCCCGAGTGAACAGCTCGCCGCCCTCGATGAAGTACGCCGCGGGGTCGATGTCCGCGCCCGACCGGGCGAGCCGGAGGGCGTTCGTCGCGTTCCGGAAGTCGACCTCGGCCTTGAGGAACGCCTCGTACTGCCGAGTCGGCTCGCCGCCGCCGAGCCCCGACAGGAGCCGCTCGTAGAACGCGCGGTCGACGGCGTTCTCCAGCGGAACCAGCACGTCCGTCTCCTCGTACTCGGCGTAGGCCTCCCGAAGCGGGTCCCCGTAGATGGTGTCTTCGAGCACCTCGACGACGGCGTCGATCGAGTCGGCCTCGAGCAGCCGTCGCATCAGGCGGTCGTCGAACTCGCCGGCACGGATCAGGTCGACCTCGATGGCCGATTGGTCAGCGTCCGTGTAGACGCCGCGGATGACCGTCTTCACGTTCCACGCGTCGAACTTCCGGAGGTACCGGGCGATCAGGTCGTACAGCGCTCCCTCGCTCCAGTCGAGGATGTCGTCGAACTGCTCGGCGAGGTTCCGGTTCAGCGCGTACTCGATCAGGTCGACGCCGCCGTGACGGCTTCCGAGAGCGTTGATCTCCGCGCCGTAGCTCGACTCCTCCATGAACCGGGCGATCTCCGCCGGTCCCATGCGGGTCAGCTTCCGGTACTCCTCGTCCCCGTAGAGGCTGCCGCGGCGGGCACGAACCCGCGCGACGACGTACTCTGGGTTCGAGCTGCCGACGGCGCTCATTGGTCGAACAGTCGCTCCGAGATGTGTTTCAACTCGTCGTCCCAGACGGATTCCAGGATCGAGTCGAACGTGTTGTTCACCCGAACGCGAGAGGTGTCGCTCTCCGCGACGACCCCGCCGAGACAGTCGATCTCGCCGTCGACTGCGGCGTTGCGGTCGGCAACGAGCTCCTCGAGGAGCTCGACGTCCGCGGCGCGGGTGTAGACGGCGACGTCAGCGTCGTCGTCGAACTCCGCGAGCGTCGCGTCGAGGAGCGCCTCGGTCAGCTCGCGGCGGCGGTCGCCGTCGAGCGATTCGATGGTGGCCTCGACGTCGTCGTGGACGTCTTCGAGGACGTCTCGACGGGCCCCGAGCCGCTCCTGTTTGGCCTCGAGTTTGGCCGACGAGAGCGTCTGCTCGCGCTCCTGTTCGATCTGACGATCGACCTCGGCGAGCCGCTCTTCGCGGATGCGCTCGGCGTCGGCCTCCGCCTCGGCGACGATCTCGTCCGCTTCGGACTCCGCCGCCTCGCGGATTTCCTCTGCACGCGCGCGGGCTTCGTCTCGAACGTCCTCAACGACAGTATCCAAACTCATTGGTGTGGAAAGGGGAACCGCTTAGACGATGAAGACGACGACGAGTGCGAGAATAACGATCGTCTCGGGGAGGACCGTCAGAATGAGCCCGTTGACGAACAGATCGTCGTCTTCGGCCATCGCGCCGACGGCGGCCGATCCGATACCACGCTCCGCGTAGCCCGCACCGAGCGCCGCCAGTCCGACGGCGAGCGCCGCCGCGGCGCTGGGGTCAGTGAGCGTTCCTCCGGCCTGCAGTGCGACATTCCCGAGTTCGTTGGTAGCTTCAAGCATTGGTAGTAGTTGCGGTTGCTCGTCTCCGAACAGTTGCTAGTTGCCTCTACTGGAGTCATAAAGCTTCCCAAAACGACCGAACGGAACCGACATGACGCGGGATAGAGACGGAACTCTGAGTCGGTATCGACCCGGCAAAAAGCACGCGGATCGTCGAACGGCGCTCGGCGACTACTCGTCTGTGGTGTACTGTCGGTCGTAGCCGAACGGCAGGTAACTGTCCCCGCCGCCCTCGTAGAAGTTTCCGAAGAACTCCACGTACTCCAGACGCACCGCCTGAATGCCGGCGGAGGTGATCCCGAGCGCGAGCACGACGATGTGACCGACGACCGCAACGAGAATACCCCCGACGAGCGCGAGAACGCCGACGGCTCCGACAGACGCCGGATCGAACGCGGTCGTCATCCCCGCGAAGACCAGTTCGTAGTCGCCGGGGTGGCTCTGTACGTACTCGAGGTAGTCGGCGCTGAAGATGAAGTGGAAGCTTCCCTCACCGCTCTCGTCGATGTACGCGCCGAACGCGAGCAGGTTCACGGCGAGCGCCATTCCGCCCTTCGCGAGCAGCACCGCCATGATCCGAGCGTACGAGATGACGTTGACGATGGGGGAGAGCACCTCAGCGAGTTCCGGAGGCTCACCGATGGCGAGCAGGACGACGCCGAGTGCGATGGCCGCGATGGCGGCGTACCCGACCGCCACCGGGAAGCCGGCGAACGAGACCGCCCCGAAGGTGAGTATCGAGAACGACTCGAAGAGGAAGTCGGGCTTCGGGCCGGGGAGGTGCTGGCTGAAGATCCAGATCCACGCGCCGTTGAGTATCAGCAGCCACGAGCCGCCCTCGTACAGCGCGTGTTTCAGGTCGTGCTGCTGGTAGTTGCTCACGAACGAGAGGACGTGTCCCACGTTCAGGTGAGCGAGCCCGAACAGCACGCTGGCGACGAGGAACGACAGCGCCCAATCGATGTCGGCCGGCGAGAGACCCTTTCCGTCGACGGGCCAGTGGACGTCGCCCGGCAGCAGCTGGTAGGCGTGGTAGCCGAACACGTCGATACCGAAGTAGATCCCGAACAGGATCGTGAATCCGCCGGCCCACAGCGCGACGGCTCCGAGCTCGCGGAACGTCCCGTCGTACCTGCTGTACAGGAACGCGCCGATAGCGGCGTACAACACGCCGTACCCCACGTCGCCGATCATGAAGCCGAACATGAGCGGGAACGTGAGGAAGACGAGAAGCGTCGGATCGAACTCCGAGTACTTCGGCCGTCCGAACCCCTGTACAAGCAGCTCGAAGGGACCGGCTGCGCTCCCGTTGTTCTGGACGACCGGCGGGTCGTCGCTCCCGTGGGTCGCGTGGCCGCCGTCGGCAACCGCCTCGCGTTCGCCGTCGGCCGTCGCGGCCGCACCGCCCGCGGAGCCGCCGTCGGCGACGGCCTCGGTGTGGTGATCGCCGTCGGGAGTGAACGACGCGCGTTCGAGCTCCTCGACGTCGGCGTGGTCACCGACCGCGTCGTCGATGGCCGCCTCGAAGTCGGCGAACGTCTCGGTCGGCACCCACCCCTCGGCGATGAAGGCGTTCTCGGTGGTCGCGAAGGAGAGGGGGGCCTGCTTCTTTTCGGCCTCGATCGTGAGCTGCTCTTCGGCGCGCAACAGGAAGCCCGCTGCCTCCTCTTTCACGTCCGCGAGCTGGGATTCGACCGCCGAAAGTTCCTCGCGGAGGTCGGCCTGCTCGGCTTCGAGTTCGGCGACGTACTCCGACGGGCTCGCGTCGGCGTCCGGCACGTCGAGCAGGGCGATGTCGACGCCGACGAGCGAGTCCTGGAGGACGCCCTCGTCGGCTCCCTCCGCGGGCTTGGCGAAGACGGCGACGACGTCGCTCCCGGCGAACACCTCGAACGCGTCGATCCCGTCCGCGTCGGCGAGAGTCGCCTCGACCGCGTCGGGCTTCGCTTCGCCGACGACGACTTCGAGCGAGTCGTAGCCGCCGAGAAGGTCGAGCTCGATGCCGAGGTCCGCGAACGGCTCCATCCGGTCGATCTCCTCTTGTCTGTCGCGGATCCGTGCCTGCAGTTCGTCTCGCTCGTCGTTGAGTTCGTTGACCCGCTCGCGCACGTCGTCAAGTTCCGCCGCGAGTTCCTCGTCGTCGAGCGCGCGGGCCGCGTCGACGTCCGCGTCGTCGACGTCGAGGATGCTTTCGAGCGAGCGAACGGTGACGAGCCGTTCGTTGACGTCCTCGGCCCCGTCGAGCGACGCGCCGGGCTCGAAGCCCTCGTAGCGCTCGTCGTAGTCGGTGACGTGCATCGAGTGGTGGTCGTACGTCGCCTCGATCACGTCGTCGATGACGCGCTTCGAGCCCGTCACCGACACCTTGCTCATCCGCTCAGGCCTGAGCATCCACCGCCTCCTCGGCCTGACTGGTCACCGCTTCTTCGAACCGTTCGACGGCGTAGTCGACGGCTGTGTCAACTCGGTCGCGGGCCTCGCGTTCGAGCTCGTCGCGGTCGGCACGACCCGATTCGAGGATCTCCTCGCGCCGCTCCTCGATCTCCTCACGGGCCGCCTCGAGCCGCTCTTCGGCCTCGGAGGCCGCCTCCTCCTCGGCCTCGTCGCGGATCTCCTCCGCGCGCCGTCGAGCCTCGGCGAGGCGCTCGTCGGCGTCCGATTCCGCCTCCGCGATGATCTCGTCCGCCTCCGTTTCAGCCTGCTTGATCCGGTCGAGCACCTCTGGTCTCGCCATACTACTAATCGCCTGAAACTCTGGAAGCGACGTATAAGGTGTTTGCGAAAGTGAGCGGTGGATCGAACGGCCGCGACGCGGAACGAGCTGACGTGTCTAATTGTCGCGTGTACGCTTGCCCGGCCGCCTACATTTAAGTGCTAGTCGCCGGACCGTCACCGTATGGCAACGGTGTATGCGGTCGCGTCGGCGAAGGGTGGGGTGGGAAAAACCACCACGACCGCGGCGATAGCGACGACCCTGGCCGACGCCGGTGCCGATGTCGTCGCGGTCGACGCCGACATCGGCATGGCGAACCTCGCGGAAGCAGTCGGCGTCGAGCCGGGTGAGATCACCCTCCACGACGTGCTCTCCGGACGGGCGGACCCGATCGACGCGGTTCGGGCGGGGCCGGCCGGCCTGCGCGTCGTTCCGGGCGCGGCCGATCTCGACGCGTACGCGGCCGCCGACCCGTCTGGACTCCGCGAGGTCGTGGCGGCCTTCGACGACGCAGACTACGTCTTCCTCGACGCGGGCGCGGGGCTCTCGCACGACTCGACGCTCCCGCTCGGGCTCGCGGACGAGACGCTCCTGGTCTCGACGGCCGAACGCAGCGCCCTCGGAGACACCGAGAAGACCCGACAGCTGACCGAGCGGCTCGGCGGCACGGTCGCCGGCGCGGCGATCACGCGCGTCGGTGGCGACGGCGCGACCGACGACGAGATCACCCGAGTCCTCGACGCGACGGTTTTGGGGCGAATTCCCGACGACCCCTCCGTGTTGCGGGCGGCGACGGCGAACGAGCCGCTGGTGACGTTCGCCCCGGACGCCCCGGCGACCCGCGCGTATCGCGATCTCGCTCGGGCGCTGACCGGGGCGGAGATTCCGGGAGCGACGGGGACCGAATCGGAGTCGACGCGCACCGAATCGGGATCGACGCGGACCGACCCGACGGAGCCGGAACCGTCTCCCGGTCGGGGTGACGAGGGCAGCGGGACCGAAACCGAGAGGGAGGGTACCGAGGACGAGTCGTCCGACGGGGTCGATACCCTCGACGGGGTCGAACCGTCCGACGAGGCCGGAAGCGACGGCGGAGAGGACTCGGCGAGCACCGACACCGAGGACATCATCATCGCCGACGCCGGTTCGGGCGGACTCGGTGAACCGACCGGCGAACGGGACATCATCGTCGCAGACGAGTCGCCCGCGCCGGCTGACGAGAGCGACGCCGATCCGGGTCCCGTCGAATCGGCGCACGACGCTCCAGAGCGCGACGACCGTATCGAGGGGCTCGACACCGACACCCGAACCGTGGGCAACGACCGCGTCGACGCCGACGACCTCGAATCGATGATCGAAGACGAGGCGGGCGATGCGGCGTTCGATCCGGAACGGGAGTCACCGGCCGGCGACGAATCGACCGGCGACGAACCGACCGGAGACGAATCGACCGACGACGAATCGACCGACGACGAATCGACCGACGACGAATCGACCGACGACGAATCGACCGACGACGAACCGACCGGAGACGAATCGGCCGGAGACGAGGGAGCGTCCGACGCGTCCGACCGCGACATCGACGACGAACTCGCGGGGAGCGTCCCGTTCAGAGACGACGACACCGGCACGATGAACACCGTCCTCTCGGAACAGAGCGGGTCCGGCGATCAGCAGGAGACGACGGACGGAAGCGACGAGGCCGATGACCGCGGCGAGGGGGACGAAGACGACGGCACGGACGGTGACGGGTTCTTCAGCCGACTGTTCGGTCGGTGAAAACGGATCCGCACGCGTTCCGGTGACGGTCCGCTCGGTCAGGCTTCCGAGGGGACCGCCGCGCGGTCGCGGATGAGTTCGCGGATCTCTTCGGGGTCGGAGATGCCGGCGAGTTCCTCACAGGAGACGAGCGCGGTACCGTCGACCGACTCACGCCGCTCGGCTCCCTCGGTGAAGTAGACGGAACGCGTGCGCGCGACCTCACCGATGGAAGACATGATCCGCGCGCGTTTCTCCGCGGCCGGCGTGAACGTTGAATGGCCGGTGAGCACGCGCGTCACGGCGCTGTCCTCGTCCTCCGAGACGGCCTTGAACGGGGCCCGAGCGGTCGGATGGACCGTGAAGCCGGCGTTGGTGAGCACGTGGACGACGTGTTCGTCGTCGGGGTCGGTGTCGGGTGCCGCGGGCGTCGGATCGGAGTCGCGGACTTGGTCCGCTCCGTCGAGCACGTCGACGGGGCTCGAAAACGGCTCGTCGAACAGATCCTCCAGCTGGACCGCGACTTCGATGGAGGCGTTCATCCCGTCTTCGTACTTCGAGACGGTCCGACGAGAAACGCCGAGTTCGGTCGCGAGCCGGCCGAGCGACCAGCCGCGCTCCTCGCGCTCGTCGGCGAGCAAGTCGCCGTCGAGGCTGACGTACAGCCCGCCGGGGGCCGCGTAGATGAGCGGCGGCATCCCCTCGACGAACAGCTCGTAGGCGGTGTCCGGGTTGATCACCGGGACGCCGTGCCGGAAGTAGACGACCCCCGGCTTCAGGTCCTCGTCGCGCGTCCGAATCCCGATCACCATCGGCGTGGCCTGCAGGTACTCGCCGAGGCGTCGCATCTCCGCGCCGGTCTCCGCGTCGAGGGCGTCGACGTTGCCGAGAATTTTCAGTAACAGCAGGTCCTCGTCGCGGCGCGCCGCCACGTCGAAGCTCTTGGGCCGGACCGCACACCGGTCGCTCACGCGGAATCCCGCGTCCTCCAGCATCGCGGTGACGTTCCCGATCAGCGCAGTCCGGGACATAGTCGAGACAAGCGGCTCGGCGTATATATGCGTTGTGTCAGTCGAGCGCGCTCGAACGCGCCGCTCGCTTGCGATTTTGGACCGATCTCCTCCGGTATCGTTATATACTCGACCCGACCGCACGCGCCGGAGCGCCCGTGAGGCGCGCGCCGACGACCCGCCTCGAAACCGGTTTGTCCGCGGGGACGAAACCACGGGCATGGCCATCGTCGCCGTCGACGACACCGACTCCCGCGAGCGCGGCATGTGCACGACGTACGTCGGCGCGCGCCTCGCCGAGCGGCTCGCGTCCGCGGGCGGTCGGGTCGAGCGCCGGCTCCTCGTTCGACTCAACCCGGCCGTGAAACACAAGACCCGCGGAAACGCGGCCGTCGCGATTCACGTCGACGAGATCGGCCCCGGTACGGCGTTCGAGGTCGCCGCGGCGACCGTTCGCGAGTTCGCGGTCCCGGCGGATCCGCGGACCTCGCCAGGCCTCGTCGTCGCCGACACCAGTCCCTCGGCGCTCCCGGCGGAGGTCGAGGCGTTCTCGCGGCGCGCGCTCCGGTCGCGCCTCTCGCTCGACGAGGCCCTGTCGCTCGCGGAATCCCACGGCTACCGCCACGCCGCCTTCGGCTCCGGGGGCGCGGGCGGCGACGACGTGTCCGGACGCGGCCGGATCGGCGCGCTCGCCGCGGTCGGCGCGCCGGCGGCGTTCGACGACTGGACCGTCGAACACATCGCGTACCGGGAGCTGGACCGCTGCGGAACGCCGCGCGAGGTCGACGCCGAGAGCGTCTTCGCAGCCGCCGACGCGGCGTATCCGACCGTCTGGGACACCGTCGATCGGGGCACGGGCGAGGTCGTGTGCGTCCCGAACGCGCCGGGGCCGATCCTCTACGGGATCCGCGGGGACGACGCCGCGGCCTGCCGGGAGGTCGCCGCGTCGATCGAGAGCGAGGCGGTCGCGAGAACCGAGACGTTCCTGACGAACCAGGGCACCGACGCGCACCTCGCGACGGGGACGATCGGGGAACTCCGCGACGGCGCGGGCTACCGCGTCGACGCCGTCGTCGTCACCGAGCCGGAAACGAAGCGCGGTGGACACGTCCACGTCGACGTCGCGGACGTCGCTGACGGCGGTGGCGACGTCGCTGACGGCGGTTGCGACGTCGACGACCGCCTCCGCTGTGTCGCGTTCAAGCCGACCGGCCGGTTTCGCGACCGGGTTCGCGCGCTCCGACCCGGCGACCGCGTGACGGTCTGCGGCGAGCACGAGCGGCGGGCGCTGCCCGACCGAGCGGGCGAGGGGGTGACCTTGAAACTGGAGAAGCTCGCGGCTCGCGACCTCGTTCGAACCGAGCGGGTCGTCCCGACGTGTCCCGACTGCGGTCGATCGATGTCGTCGGCGGGGCGAGACCAGGGGTATCGCTGTCGCGACTGCGGTACCGATGCGCCCGGAAAGACCGAGCGCGAGGCGGATCGCGGCATCGATATCGGCTGGTACGAGGTACCGCCGAGCGCGCGCCGCCACGTCGCGAAGCCGCTCGTCCGGGGCGGGTTCGACGCGCCGACGCATCCCGAACGGTAGCACGGGACCGGGCGCGGCGCGCTCCGGCTCCGTCAGTCGAGGTCGAACGACGCCCGCCACTCGGCGGCGCGGTCGAGGGCCGCATCTCGCGCCTCGAACCGCTCGCGCTCGTACGTCGAGGCGTCGGCGGCCTGCTCCATGACGTCCAGTCGGACGACGAACCCGCCGTCGCCGCGCTCGCGGACACGAACCGTCGCGTATCCGTCGGACCGCTCCCACTCGGTGATCACGTCGTCCTCCCGGCCGAGCGTCCAGCTCATACCCGAACCGATAGTCCCGGCAGCTAAAGCGGTGCGGTTCGGCGGTCGGACTCCCGCGCGACCGACCGCGGCGTGGCCGAGTGCGCGCAGCGCGGACAGATCGCGTATCCGAGCGCGTCGTACGGCACCGACGCCGAGGGAGCCGTCACGTCGCACTCGGGGCAGTCGAACAGCCCCGCGTCGTCGGCTCCCAGCTGCCCGTTGGTTGCTTCCGCGCGTCCATCGTTCACACCCATGCGCCTCTGTACCACGACGAGTTACATAAGTATGCGTTCCCTGAAACGATCTATGGCGATGAGAAACGCGCGTCTCAGCGCGTGAAAAGACGACGTACGGGGCGTTCACTCCGCACCACAGCAGCGTTTCGATCCGGACGGCGACAGTCGGAGTATCGACACCGTGACGTTATATCAGGACGCCGCGCGGAGGGCCGACATGAGCGACGAAATCGAGGACGTCCACGCGGACCGGCGCGAGCGCGCGGCCAGCCGGCTCCGCGACGTCGACGTCGACGGCCTGATCTGCTTTCCGAGCCGCACTCTCGAGTACCTCACCGGGTTCGCGGCCGAACCGGACGAGCGACACTTCCTGTTCGTCGTTCCGGCGGCCGATCACGCGTGTGACGGTCCGGTCCTGTTCGTGCCGAGGCTGTACGAGAGTCAGGTCCGAACGGAGACGACCGTCGCGGACGTGCGGACGTGGACCGACGGAGACGACCCGACCGAAGCCGTCCGCGACCTGCTCGCCGAGTACGGGCTTCGCGATGGACGGCTCCTCGTCGACGACACCATGTGGGCGCGGTTCACGCAGAACCTCCGCGCGGCCGCGCCGGACGCGACGTGGGGGCTCGCGAGCGATGCCATCGCGCCCCTCCGCGCGCGCAAGGACGACACCGAGCTGGCGGCGATGCGCGCGGCGGCCGCGGCGGCGGACGCGGCCGTCACCGATCTCCGCTGTCTCGGCGCGGACGCGGTGGGAATGACCGAGACCGAACTCGCGGACTGGATCGTCGATCGCATGGAGGAACGCGGCGGGCGCGGAGCGGCCTTCGGGCCGATCGTCGGATCGGGGCCGAACGGCGCGAAGCCGCACCACGGCCACGGCGACCGCGAGATTGGGGCGGGCGAGCCCGTCGTGTGCGACTTCGGTACGCGGGTCGACGGGTACCCGTCGGACCAGACTCGCACCCTCGTCTTCGGCGGCGATCCGCCCGAGACGTACGCGGAGATTCACGAGGTCGTTCGCGAGGCGCAGGCCGCCGCGGTCGACGCCGTCGAACCGGGCGCGACCGCGGCGGCCGTCGACCGAGCGGCAAGGACCGTCATCGAGGACGCGGGCTACGGCGACGCGTTCGTCCACCGCACCGGCCACGGCGTGGGGCTCGACGTCCACGAGGAGCCGTACATCGTCGCGGGCAACGACCGCGCGCTCGAACCCGGGATGGTGTTCTCCGTCGAGCCCGGGATCTACCTCGACGGGCGGTTCGGCTGCCGGATCGAGGACCTCGTCGTCGTCACCGACGACGGCTGCGAGCGGCTGAACGAGGCGGACCGCGGCTGGCGCTGACCGGCGGGTCGAGCCGATCGGCCGGGCGGTTCCGGTTTGCGGGTCGGGACGGGCCGGTTCGGCGGTGCCGATCCGTGTTCCGTCGCGGGCCGCGGCGGAGACGCCCCGAACGGCATCGAAACCATTAGTGTCGCCGGAACGGAACCGGCGGGTATGAGCGACACCGACGAGGCCGAGGAGGCCGAAGACGTCGAACCGGCCGTCGAACTCGGCGAGGGACCGGACGTGGCCGGCGAGCCGATCGCCCGCGTCGCGTCCCGGCTCACGTGGCCCGCCAAGCGCAGCGACGTGGTGAACCAAGAGGGCGACGCCGCGATCCGGACACCGGACGGCGCGCGCGACCTCGACGACGTGCTCGCGGACGCCGAGGTTCCGCTGTTCGAGAGCCGAAGCGAGTTCGTCGCGACGGTCGAGGAGTTGGTGGGTCGCGGGCCGGTCGCGACCGAGTAGTCGGACTGCGAACCGCGGCCGACCGCCGCACCGGTACCGCCTCGCGACCCGCCGCGGGCTTTTTACTCGGCCGACGCCGACTCGGTGTATGGCGATCCCCTTCGATCCGCACGAACTCGACCCCGAAGCGTACGGCGAGACGACGGCGACGCTGTCGACCGACCACGAGTCGGCGATCGAGCGCGTGCGCGAAGTGTGCGTCGGCGCCGGGTTCGGCGTGCCCGTGGAGTTCTCTCCGTCCGAGCTGTTGAACGAGAAGGTCGACGCCGACCGCGACCCGTACTACGTGCTCGGCGCGTGCAACCCGAGAATGGCGGACCGCGCGCTCGACGCGACCGACGGACGGATCGGCGGACTGTTCCCCTGTAACATGATCGTCCGCGGGGTCGAACCGGGCGAACAGGAGGTGTACCACGTCTCGATCATGAAGATCGCTCGGCTGCTCGGGCTGCCGACCGACGACGAGGCGATGGACGCGATAATCGCCGACACCGGCGAGATGGTCGACGCCGTGTTCGCGGAGCTGGAAGCCGACGAGTGAACATCTCCGCGGGTGTGGGGAACGACCGCCGATCGCGTTTCTCCCGGCGTTCCGCAGAGAACAGTCGGACACCGAGACCGCAGAGGTGAGAACCGACACGCTCGCACGGTCCGAACGATCAGAGTGTTCGAGCGTGTTCGAGCACCGCCTCCTCGCGAAACGTCCCCTCGTCGAGAACGGTGAACCCGTCGAAGGTGACGGTCGCCTCGGTGAGCGTCATATCGAGATGGAGATCACACGCGACGCTCCCACCGAGCGTGATGTTGTCTCCGATCGCGATGTGCATCGTGCCCCGCCTCTTTTTGTCCGTGGCTTGGTTCCCCGTGAGTTCGACGTCCGGGTTCGTACCGATGGACGGGGCCTCCGCGATATTACGGGCGCAGTCTCCCGTCGATTCGACGAGTCTTGAGAGTTCGTCCGCCTGTGTGCCCCCCGAAATCCCCTCGACTCGTCCGTCCTGGATCGTGAGTTCCACCGGGTTATCGAGCTGTCCGAGCCCGTCTATCGAGTAGTCTACGACGACCGTGCCCTGCGCGCTCCCTTCGACCGGCGTGATCGCTGACTTCCCGGCGGGGAGGACGACGAGTCCCCGGTCGAACCCGTCGTCGATCGGGAATCCGCTACGACCTTTCAGGCTGACCGATAACTCCGTTCCCGCGTCGTCCGTTATCCGCGCGGATTCAGCGCTGGTTTGGATCTCGGCGACTGCCCTCGTTACGTCCATCAACGCGTCGTAGTCCGTGTCCATCTGGTCCATCATGACGTCTTCTGAGACGCCCCGCATGAGAACAAAGCGTGTCCCGGACTCCGCCGCGTCTCTCCTGGCGTCCGTATGAGCGATGTCGTATGTCCCCACGTCGACGACGACGTCCGCCTCGCAGAGCGCACCGGCGACGGCCGCTGGCTGCTCGACGTTGTGTCCGTCGAGCCGCGGCTTCACGAGAAGCGAGGCCGTTGCACCCGTCGCTCTGGCCGCGCTTACGAGCGGTCGGGCGACGTGTACCATCAGCGGGTCGGTGAGGACGACGACTTCCTCGTCGGACTGTATCTCTCCCACATTCTCCACGACGTCTCGACAGGTGTCGCTGTATTCGAGTTCTTTCACACCGCTAACGCAGCGTCCGACAGTCAGGTATTTTTGCCGGTTCGTTTCGGATAGCCGAACGTGAGGAAAACAAATACAACGACGAACGAGGCCGTTCCGCTCACGCGCTACCGGGTTGGTCACTTCGGGCGTACGAGACGCGGTGTACCTCGACCGCTATCGGCTCAGTCGTCCGCGGTCGCGGCGTCGACCTCGGCCTCGTACAGTTCGTCGGCTCGCTCGCGCTCGGTGAGGTACTCGTCGGCGTCGAGCGCGGCCTGACATCCCATCCCGGCGGCGGTCACCGCCTGCTGATAGTGGAAGTCGACCACGTCGCCAGCGCCGAACAGGCCGTCCACTCCGGTGTCGGTCTGGTTGCCCCCGCGGCCGCCCTCGGTGAGGAGGTAGCCGTCGTCGTCGAACTCGACGCCGGTCCCCTCAAGGAACTCCGTGTTCGGCGTGTGCCCGATGGCGAAGAAGACCGCGCCCACGTCGAAGTCGTACTCCTCGACCTCCCCGGCGGTCGCGGAGTCTTCCATCTTCTCTTTGGGGTGTCCGTCCGGGTGCTCGACGAGGGTGACGTGGTCGACGCCGTCTTCGGGCGTGCCGTGGATCTCGGTGAGTTCGGTGTTCAAGAGGAGTTCTATCTCGCCGTCGTCGACCTTCTCCATCGTGCGGTCGATCCAGACGTCTTCGGCGCGGAACTCCTCGCGGCGGTGCGCGATGTAGACGGTGTCGGCGAACTTCGTCAGGAAGTTCGCCTCCTCCATCGCGGCGTCGCCGCCGCCGACGACGAGCATGTCCTCGCCGCGGAAGAACGCGCCGTCACACGTCGCACACGTCGAGAGGCCGTACCCCATCAGTTCGTCTTCGCCGGGCACGCCGAGCGTCCGCGCGCTGGCACCGGAGGCGGCGATCACGGCGTCGGCGGTGTAGACGTCGCCGTCGGAGAACTCGACGCGGAAGTGGCCCGCGGGCTCCTTCGAGACGTCCTCGATGACCCCGTTTCGGGTGTCCGCGCCGAACTTCGTCGCCTGCTCTTTCATGTTGTTGATGAGGTCAGGTCCCGAGATCCCCTCGGGGAAGCCGGGGTAGTTCTCCACGTCGGTGGTGAGCGTGAGCTGACCGCCCGGCTCGTCGCCCTCGACGATCAGGGGGTCGTTGTTCGACCGCGCGGCGTATATCCCGGCGGTGAGTCCGGAGATTCCCGTGCCGGCGATGATCAGTCGGCGGTGGTCGACGGTGTCGTCGGTCATATCCCGACGTTCGCCGTCGCGAAGTATGTAGGTTGCGCCCTCGGGCGCGGCGCTCGGAACACCGTGTTCTCGGCGTCGCCGGCGAGGTCAGTCGGTCGGGAACTCCGGCACCGGCCCGGTCGGCGGCGACGGCGCGTCGTCGAGCGCCTCGAAGAAGCGGCCGGCGACGAACTCCTCGACGACGTCCGTCAGCGACTCCGCGTCAGACACCTCCTCTAGGATTCCAAGGGGGACCTGTGCGCCGGCCATGCTCGCGTGGCCGCCCGCCGACCCCACGGGATCGAGCGCGTCGCGGAGCAGTTCGCCGACGTCGAGGTCCGCGCCGCGGGCGCGCGCAGAGCCGTAGATCACGCCGTCCATGTAGCCGAACACGAACGTCACCGCGATCCCGTCGAGATCGAGGAGGCGTTCCGCGGCCTGCGCGAGCGTGTCGCGGTCGGCTATCTCGCCGACGCAGGAGGCGACCGTCGATCCCCGAACGTCGCGGCGCTCGATGGCGCGCGCGATGACGCGGAGGGTCTCGGGGCTCACGCTCGGGCTCTCGACGCGCTCGAGCGTCGTCTCGTCCGCCCGTAACGACAGCGACGCCGCGGCCTCGAAGTCCGGGATCGACGTCGACCGCGTGAAGTCTTTCGTGTCGATCCGGATCCCGTACAACAGCGCGGTGGCGAGCGCGCGGTCGGGGGTGATCCCGAGCCGCGAGAGGTACGCTTCGATCAGCGTGCTCGTCGCGCCGACGTCCGGCCGGATGTCGACGAACGTCCCGGCGACGGGGCCGCGCGGCGGGTGGTGGTCGACGACGATGTCGACGGGGTGCCCCTCCGGGAGGCTGTCGTTGATGCCGGCGCGCGAGTGGTCGACGAGGGCGACGCCGCCGTAGTCGTCGAGGTCGACCTCGTCGACGGTCCGCAGCGACAGGTCGAGTAAGTTCACCATCGCGCGGTTCTCTTGGTGGGCGATCTCGCCGCCGTAACAGGGGTCCGCCGGGATGCCGGCCGACTCGGCGATCTGCGCCAGTCCGAGCGCGCTCGCGATGGCGTCGGGATCGGGGTTGTCGTGTGCGACCACGAGCAGGGGGCCCGAGAGGTCGCGGAGGGCGGACAGCAGCCGGACCGGCTCCTCGACGGCGTCAGCGCCCGTCGATTCCAGGACGCGCGCGGCGACCGCCTCCACGGGGTCGACGACGCGGTCGGCGGTCGATTCGAGGGCCGCCTGCTGGTCCGCCGTGGGGTCGTCCCCGACGTGTGCGACGATCATCGCGTCGGGGAACCGGCGTCTGGCGGCGCGCGCGGCGGCGACGTTGCGCGCCGGGTCGTCGCTGGCGACGAACACGACCGCGGCGGCCGCGGGGTACGTAGACGGGTCGGTCGGATCGCTCTCGACGACGGCGACGTTGCGGTCGCGGAGCGTCGACGCCCATCCGCTGTCGTCGGTGATCGCGACGAGTTCGTCGCGGTCGTCGCGCGTCCGTTCGACGAACGTGTTCCCGACCGCGCTACAGCCGAGCAGCAGACGCCGGGCCATACCCTCGCGAGGGTGCCGGGAAGGAAAACGCTGCCGTCATTCCTCGGGGTCGGCATCGATTGCGTCGCCCGAACCCTCAGCGCCGCGGTCGCCCGAGTCGGCGGCTGCGACCGATCCGTCCCGCAGCGACCCGCCGACCGCCGCGGCGACGTCGACGGCGGCGCGGTTCTCCGCCACGTCGTGGACCCGGACGATGTCGGCTCCTCGGTCGGCCGCGAGCGCGGTCGCCGCGACGGTGGCGTGCTCGCGGTCGTCCGGACCCCGACCGATCGCGCCGTACATCGACTTGTGCGAGTGGCCGATCAGGACGGGGCAGTCGAGCGCGGAGAACTCGCCGACGCGGTCGATCAGTTCGAACGCCTCGGCGGACGACGTGTCGAATCCCAGCCCGGGGTCGACGATCACCTTGTCGCGGTCGATCCCGGCCGTCTCGGCCAGCGCGATCCGCTCGCGGAGCGCGGCGATCACGCCGTCGACCACGTCGTCGTACTCGGGGTCGTTCGTCGGGTCGACCGGCGCGTCGAGGCTGTGCATCACCACGACCGGACAGCCGGCGTCCGCGACGACCTCGCGCATCTCCGGGTCCGCGAGCCCTGTCACGTCGTTGATAAGGTCCGCGCCCGCGTCGAGCGCGGCCGCCGCCACGGCCGGCTTCCGCGTGTCGATCGAGACGAGCACGTCGCCGTCGGCGACGGCCGGTACCGACTGTATCGCCTCGACGATCGGGACGACCCGGCCGATCTCCTCGTCGGCCGGCACCGGCTCCGCGCCGGGACGCGTCGACTCGCCGCCGACATCGACGACGTCAACGCCCGCGGCGACCATGCGCTCGACGCCCGCGACCGCGTCCTCGCGGCTCGCGTGCCGGCCGCCGTCGTGGAACGAGTCCGGCGTGACGTTGAGCACCCCCATCACCGCGGTGCCGTCGGTCCACGGGTAGTCGTCGTCGGCAGCGTCGGCGGCGGCGTCAGCGGCGTCAGCGGCGTCGGCATCGGCGGCGTCGGCAGCGTCGGCGGCCGCCGCCGGATCCACGTCGTCGTCGCGGATTCCGATCCGATCGGCGATATCGGCCGCGATGCCGGCGAATTCTCGGTCGTGGATGGGGGCGACGGAGTCGCCGTCGACGTCCTCGGGACGAGCGCAGTCTGCCCCCCCGTCGAGCCGGTCCAACAGGTCTCGGAACTCCGCGACCGTCCCCGCCAGCGTGACCGGCACGCGCTCGCCGCTCGGGACGCGGCCCTCGCCGGCACCCGCGCCGCCGATCACCGCCTCGCCGCCGACCGCGCGGAGCGCGGCCGCGATCCGCATCGCGCGGTCGCCGCGCAGCCGGAGCGCGAGGACGCGGTGGTCGATCCCCGCGGCGCGCTCGTCGGCGAGGCCCGACGGGACGCCCGTCGCGTCGAGCGCGCGCGCGGCGTCGAGTTCGTCCGCGCTCCGCCGGGGCGTCACGGTGCGGAAGCGGGCGGCGCGGGCCTCCGCGACCGCGAACAGCGACCCCACGAGCAGCACGCAGTCGGCGGGGTCGGCGCGAGAGACGGCGGCGTCGAGCGCGGCCGCCACGTCGCCGCCGCTCGTCACCTCGTCGACGCCGGCGGTCCGGAGCGCGGCCGCCAGCACGTCGGGGTCCTCCGCGCGGTCGAGGTCGGGCCGGCAGGTGATCGCGGAGGCGGCGGGGGGGAGCGCGTCGACGGCGGCGACGTGGTCTTTGTCGCACATCGCGCCGTACACGAGGTGGAGGTCGTCGTAGTCGTACTCCGCGAGCGTCCCCGCCAGCGTGTCGCAGGCGGCGGGGTTGTGCGCCCCGTCGAGCACCGTCAGCGGCGCGGTGTCGACGACCTCGAACCGACCCGGCCAGGTCGCCTGCGCCAGCCCGTCTCGGACGGCGGCCTCGGAGAGGGCGCAGTCGGCGTCGACCTCGCCGTCGACCGCGCCGTCGACCGCGCGTGCCGACCGCTCGGCGAGCGCGGTCGCGATCCCCGCGTTCGTCGCCTGATGCGCGCCGACGAGGGGGATCCGGTACGTTCCGTCGCGCTCGCCGGAGAGCGTCACCGCGGCGTCGCTCGGGCTCACGCGGCCGCCGTAGGTGACGGAGAGATCGGGGTCGTCGGGAGCCGCCTCGCCGCCGTCTCCCGCGTCTGATCTCCCAGCGGCGCCAGCGCTCGCGACCGTCGCGACCGTCGCTCCCGCCTCGGCCGCGACCTCGCGGACCACGTCGAGCGCCTCGCCCTCGCAGGCGGTCACGAGGGGCGTCCCCTCACCGGCGATCCGCGCCTTCGTGCGGGCGATCTCCGCGACCGTGTCGCCCAGCACGTCGGTATGTTCGAGCGAGACGTTGGTGACCGCGGTCGCGACCGGGTCGACCGCGCTGGTCGCGTCGTACTCGCCGCCGAGTCCGACTTCGAGCACCGCAACGTCGACGTCGCGGCGGGCGAACTCCCGAACCGCCATCGCGGTGACGACCTCGAAGAAGGTGAGCGGCTCGCCGGCGGCCGCGCGCTCGACAAGCCACGGTTTCACCTCGGAGACGAACGCCGCGACCGCGTCTTCGGTCATCGCCAGCCCGTCGACGCGGACCCGCTCCGTGAGCGCTGAGAGGTGCGGCGAGGTGTAGAGCCCGACCGAGAGGCCGGCCTCGCGCAGGACCGACTCGGTCATCCGGGCCGTGCTTCCCTTCCCGTTCGAGCCCGCGACCTGCACGAACGACACCGCGTCTTCGGGGTTACCGAGCCGGTCGAGGAGCGACGCGACGCGCTCGGTGCCGGGCTTGACCGAGAAGCGGCGGAGGTCGAAGAGGAACGCCGCCGCCTCGTGGTAGTGCATACGCCGTGGGTCGGCTCGGCGTCGCTTAGGCGTAACGGACCGGGACCGGTTCGGATTCCGTCACCTTCCGACTGCAGCGCCCCCGGCCGGGGCGACGCCGTCTCGCCGATCGGCGTCGCACCCGAAGAGCAACCCTTACGCGCGCGGCCGACCGATCCGATCGCATGAACGAGACAGCGGCCGCGACGGAGGCCGCGACGGGGACCTCGGAGTCCGCGGACGGCGAGCGAGCGCCGACGGGCGCCGACCCGGTCGTCGTCGCCGAGGACGTTCGGAAGTCGTACGGCGACGTCGTCGCGCTCGACGGCGTCGACCTCCGCGTCGAACCCGGCGAGGTGTTCGGGCTCATCGGCCCCAATGGCGCGGGAAAGACGACGCTCGTCCGCGCGCTGACGGGGACGACGGCGGCGGAGGGCGAACTGGAGACGTTCGGCGTTCCGCCGCGCGAGGTCGACACCCAGCGGATCGGGTTGCTCCCGCAGTCGTTCGATCCCCCGGAGCGGCTGACGGCGAGCGAGCTCGTCGACTACTACGGCGGGCTCTACGACACCGCTCGCGAGGCCGACACTGTGCTCCGGGACGTGGGCATGGCAGACGACGCGGACGCGTGGTACGAGGCGCTCTCGGGCGGGCAGAAGCGCCGGACCTGCGTCGCGACCGCCATCGTCAACGACCCGGACCTCCTCTTTCTTGACGAGCCGACCACCGGGATCGACCCGGCCGGCCGGCGCGCGATCCACCGGCTGATAGAGCGGCTCGCCGGCGACGGGACGACCGTCTTCCTCACGAGCCACGCGATGGACGAGGTCGAGCGGCTCGCGGACCGCGTCGCGCTCCTCCGCGACGGGAGCGTCGTCGCCGTCGGACCGCCGTCGAAACTGATCGCCGAGCACGGCGGCGAGCCGCGGCTGGACGTGACCGTCGACGAGACCGCGGGCGAGGACGTCGCCGAGGCGGTCGCGACGGCGCTTTCGGGATCGACCGAGGTAGAACCGACCGCCGATGGGCTGCGGGTCCTCGGGGTTCGGCCGGAGGCGATCGGCGACGCGGTGGACGCTCTCGACGCCGCGGGGGTGTCCTTCGAGTCGCTCGCGTGGGCCGAGCCGTCGCTCGAAGACGTGTACCTACGGCTCACTGGCGAGGAATACTCGCCGCGAGAGGAGACGGCGGTGCTGCCGGGCGCGAGCGAGAGCCCGGAAGCGGAGGGCGGTCGATGAGTCGGATCGGGCGGATCGGGACCGAGGCGACCGCGGCGGCGCGGTCGTTCCTCCGCCGGCGGACGGCGGTGTTCTTCACGTTCTTCTTCCCCGTGATCCTCGTGTTCATCTTCGGGGCGTTAGTTCGCACCCAGCCGACCGGCGGCGGCCTGTTCGCGGAGCCGGCCGGGTACTACATCCCGGGGTACCTCGCGGTGGTCGTCCTCTTCACGCCGCTCTCGCGGGTCGGCTCCGAGATCGCTCGCCACCGCGACGGCGGGCGGTTCGAGAAGCTGGCGACGACGCCGCTCTCGCGCGGCGAGTGGCTGCTCGCGCACACGCTCGTCAACGTGGGGATCATCGGCGCGGCGAGCCTCCTGATATTGGCGCTCGTGCTCGCGGTGACCGACGCGACGCTCGCGGTCTCACCGGCGCTCGCGGCTCTCCCCGCGTTCGTCGCCGTCGCCGTCGCGCTGTTCTGCGGGCTGGGCGCGGTCCTCGGCGCACTCTCGGACTCACAGGACGGCGTGATCGCCGCGAGCAACACCGTCGCGCTTCCCCTGCTTTTCCTCTCGGAGACGTTCGTCCCCCCCGCGCTGTTGCCGGACTGGTTCCTCCCGGCCGTCGCGGCCTCGCCGCTGACGTACTTCGCTCGCGGCACGCGCGCTATCACCTTCGACGGCGGCGCGTGGGCGGGGGATCTGGCGGTGCTCACGGCGCTCGCTGTCGGCTTCCTCGCGGTCGGCGCGTACGCGGTCCCGCAGACCGACTGACGCTCGTCCGGCGCCTTGGAAGGCGGCCATTTATATCGTCTGGCACCCTCTCGGAGAGACGAGAGGGCCCGTGTTGACGACTGTCGAATTCACCTGCTCGGACTGTGAACAGACCATCGAGGTGAACGAGGAGATGCGGGAGACGATCCTCGCGACCGGCTGCCCGGTGTGTACGTCCCCCGCCGACGAGGACGACTTCTCCGCGACGTAGCTGTCGCCGTCCCTCGGCCGACCGCCTCCGCGAGGCGACGATGTCCGCGGTTCGCGTCTCGGCTCACCACGGCTCGTTCTTCAGTCCGAGCGCGTATGCGCCGACGTTGGTCGCGACGTGGAGCACGGGCGTCATCACGACGACGGCCGCGAGCACCGGGAGCGTGAACACGTCCGTCGCCCAGCCCGGATCGACGAGGAAGGCGAGCGCGAGCGCGCCGACGACGAAGTCGAGCTGGTCGACGCCCGGGAACGCCGCGCCGCGTTCGCGGCCGGATCGACGCTTGAGAAAGGAGGCCCCGATATCGCCGCACATCGCACCGAACGCGAGCGCGAAGGCGGCGGGGTAGTCGAAGCGGGGGAGGTCGACGCCGAGCGCGGCGCTCGCGGGATCGTTGAGCGCGTTGAGCGCGATCGCGAGGACGACGCCGACGAGCGTGCCGACGAGCGTGCCGCGCCAAGTCTTCCCGTCGCCGAGCAGCCGCGCGCCGTGCCATTCGCGACCGCCGTCGATGGGGCGACCGCCGCCCGCGAGCACCGCGGCGTTGTTCGGTACGTACGCGGGCACCATCGCCCAGAACGCCGTCGCGACGAGCGAGCCGATCATACCCGAGCGTCGCTCGGCGAAAGTATATAAACCGCGGATCGGACGCGCGGAACGGTGAAGTCGCTACCGAACCGAGATCGGGTATGATCCCGCCGATCGCCCGCCGGTTCGTCGCCGGGGAGACCGCGCCGGAGGCCCTCGAACACGCGCGGGCGTGCAACGAGAACGGCATCGCGGTCATCTTGAATCTACTCGGCGAGCACTACGACGATCCCGCCGACGTCCGCGCCGACGTCGACGCGTATCTCGCGCTGCTGGATGACATCACCGACAGCGGACTCGACGCGTGCCTCTCGGTGAAGCCTTCCCAACTCGGTCTCGACGTCTCCGCCGAGCTGTTCGAGACGCACTACCGCGAGATCGTCTCTCACGCCGACGACGTTGGAGCGTTCGTCTGGTGTGACATGGAGGACTCGGACACCACCGACGCGACCCTCGACGCCTTCGCGTCGATCGCCGCAGACCACCCGTGGCGCGTCGGCCAGTGCGTCCAGTCGAACCTCCGTCGCACCCGCGAGGACCTCGAACGCCTCGTCGACGTGCCCGGCGCGGTCCGGCTCGTGAAGGGCGCGTACGACGAGCCCGAGTCGATCGCGTACACTGACAAGGCGGCCGTGAACGAAGCGTACCGCGAGGACCTGCGGTACCTCTTCGAACAGCGCGACCGCGGCGTCGCAGTCGGGAGTCACGACCCCGAGATGATCGCACTCGCCGACCGGCTCGCCCGGGAGTTCGGGACCGACTACGAGGTACAGATGCTGATGGGGGTACGAGAGGACGCCCAGCGCGATCTCGCGGTGCAGGGCGTCGACGTGGCTCAGTACGCTCCGTACGGCGACGCGTGGTTCTCGTACTTCATCCGGCGCGTCCGCGAGCGTCGAGAGAACCTGACGTTCGCCGTTCGGGCGGTCCTCGGTCGGTGAGTGGACCGGATCCGGAGGCGGAGACAGCGAGATGACGCCGACCAGCGCCCAGCAACGCGCCGGTGACGGAGCCATCGCGTAGAAGCCCTCTTAACCCTCGCCGCCGCATACCGATCCGATAGATGTCCACGTGGAAACGCGACTTCGCCAGCGGCCTCATCGTGCTGGCGCCCCTGTTGGTGCTCCTCCTCGTCATCCAGTGGATCTACCAGTACATCGCCTCGATCCCACTGATCGACGACCTCCAGCCGACGATGATCCCCGGACCGCTCGAACCAGTCTCGCGGGTGGTCATCGCGCTCGCCGTGTTCGCGACCGTCGTGCTCGCAGTCGGCTACTTCATGCGGACGACGCTCGGGCGGGTCGCGGAGTCGGCCGTCGACGGCGCGATAAACCGCATCCCGGCGCTGCGGGTGGTGTACAACGCCTCGAAACTCGCGATCGAGACGGCCGTCTCCGGCACGGACGAACTCCAGAGCCCGGTGTACTTGGAGACGTGGCCGGGAATTCGGATGACGGCGTTCCGCACCGGCAAGAAGACGCGGGACGGGAAGGTCGTCCTGTTCATGCCGACCGCGCCGAACATCACGACCGGGTTCGTCATCGAGGTCGAACCGGAGAAGATCGAAGAGACCGGCGAGACCGTCGAGGAGGGGATGACGCGCGTCCTCTCGGCCGGGTTCGCGGAGTCGGCCCACCAAGTCCCGGTCGAGGAGGCGGCGGCACCCGACGGAGCCGTCGGCCGTCCGGGCGGGGTCGGCGGCGTCTCCACCGCCGGAGACCCGGGAGCGCGAGACCGTCCCGAAGGGCGTGATCAGGGCGCGTACGACGAGAACGGCGCGGCAGGCGAGGGCGGTGACGGGGGCGGAGCAGAGGGTGTCGGTACGGGGACCAAGTAGGGCGAACCGCCTCGGGACGTGACCCCGAGTCACTCGCCTCGCTCGTCTATAGCGGAACGAAGACCGAACCGCGAGCGACGCGAGCGGGGGCGACCGACGAGGATTCGGCGTCCTACAGGTACGTGAACCAGTCGTCGTGCGTGTCGGTTCGCCGCTCCACCAGATCGAAGAAGGCGTCCTGTAGCTCCTCGGTGATCGGTCCGCGGGTGCCCGCACCGATCTCGGTGTCGTCGACCGAGCGGATCGGCGTCACCTCGGCCGCGGAGCCGGTGAAGAACAGCTCGTCGGCGGTGTACAGCTGTCCGCGGGAGATGACGGCCTCGTCGTGGACCTCGTAGCCCCGCTCTTCGGCGAGCGTGATAACGGTGTCTCGGGTGATCCCTTCCAAGATGGACTGAGCCGGCCCGGTCGTGTATATCTCGCCGTCGTTGATCATGAAGATGTTCTCGCCCGGGCCCTCGGCGACGTTCCCCTCCTTGTTCAACACGATGGCCTCGACATAGCCGTTTCGACGGGCCTCTTCGCCCGCGAGCATGGAGTTGACGTAGAGGCCGGTGGTCTTCACGTTCGTGGGGACTTGCGAGGAGGCGTGTTTCCGCCACGAGGAGACCATCACGTCGACCCCCTCTTCGAGGGCCTCCTCACCGAGGTACGCGCCCCACGGCCACGCCGCGAGCACGAGGTCGGTCGGACAGTCCTTCGGCGAGACACCGAGGGAGTCGTAGCCGTAGTAGGCGATGGGTCGGATGTACGCGGACTCCAGGTCCTGTCGGTCGAGGAGTTCGAGCGTCGCCTCGGTGAGTTCCTCGCGCGAGTGGCCGATGTCCAGGTCGTACAGCTTCGCGGAGTCGAACAAGCGGTCGAGGTGTTCCTCCCACCGGAAGACCGCCGGTCCCTCCTCGGTGTCGTAACAGCGGACGCCCTCGAACACGCCCGTCCCGTAGTGGAGCGCGTGCGTGAGAACGTGCGTGGTGGCGTCCTCCCAGTCGAGGAACTCACCGTTCTTCCAGATCGTGTCGACGTCCATCTCGTCGAATCCCATGAATGAGCGGTCGTGACCTCCGGGCTTAAATTTATGAGAAACGAGCCCCCGGTTTCCGGTTCGACGGAGCGTGGTTCGCTCCCCGTCTCGCACGGCACCGCAGCCTCACGCCTCCCCACCCTCGGCGGACAGGTCGGCGCGGGCCGAGCCGCGCCGACCCGCCACCTCCCTCGCGCGAGCGACTCTCGGCCGCCGCTGGCGGCCGCTCGTCGGCGCGCGCCGACCGCGCGGAGGTCAGTCCGTGAGCGCGTCGACGAGGTCCGCCCCCTCGACGTAGGGGATGTCTCGCCGTTCGGCGTATGCGGCGGCGTCAGCGGGCGATAGCGCCGTGCCCGTCTCGTCGTCGAGCATCTCACAGACCACGGCGGCCGGCGCGGCGTCGACCGCCTCGGCCATCGCGAGGCCGAGCTCGGTGTGGCCGGTCCGGCCGGCGAGCCCGTCGCGAGCGCCCCGGAGCACGTGGACGTGTCCGGGCGCGCGGAATTCGGCCGCGAAGTCGTCGGGGCCGTACCCGGCAGGGTCGGCGGCGACGGCCGCGGCCGCGGTCGCCAGTTCGACGATCGTCCGGGCGCGGTCCTCGTCCGTGATCCCTGTGAACGTCTCGCGGTGGTTGACGGGCAGCGAGAACGAGGACCGGTCGTCGTACGCCGGATCGTCGTCGACGGCGGGGTGATCGAGGGCGTCGGCGAGGAACGGAAGTCCGAACGCGTCGGCGACGGGGTCGCTGACCGCGACGCAGATCAGCCCACCGGCGTCGTTGCGCATATGCGCGACCGCGGCCTCGTCGACCGCGCCCGCGGGGTAGACGATGTCCGTCTCTCCCTCGCGGTCCGCGAAGTCGTGGACGCAGACCGGCTCGCCGGCGCGGAACGCGCCGAGCGCGCGGTCGACCGGCGATCGATCGGACGTCGGACGGGCTGTGCTCGACCCGTCGGCGTCGACGCGCATCAGGCCACCTCCGTCTCGACCGCGTCGGTCTCCGGGTCGTCGGCCCGAGCCGTCGCCGCCACGCGGATCTCGACCTCGGTCCCGTCATCGAGCGCTAGCGCGTCGCGGAGCCGATCCGGCGCGATGAGCTCCAGTTGGTCGTCGTCGTGGTGCGTGCGGTCGGGGACGATCGCGTGGGCCTCCTCGTAGCGCTCGTCGCCCGCGACGAGGGTGACGCCGTAACACGAGGCCGCGCCGTAGGTCCGGTCGTCGTCCTCCCACGCGTCGATCGGGACCGCGTCGATCCCGGCCAGTTCGCCGCGGCGGCGAACGCTCTCCTCGCTGAGGTCGACGTTGAGCGTCCCGGGGAAGGGCTCGTAGCCGAGCCGCGAGCGGAACTGCTTCGCGTAGCCGGGGAGCGTGATGTAGTGGCGACCTTCGCCCATCCCGCCGGTGACCGCGCCGCGGAGGACGAGGTCGACGTCCGTCTCGAAGAGCCGGCGGTAGTCGGCGTACTCCGCGCGCAACGCCGCCTCACCCGCGTCGGTGACCCGGACCCACTGGCCGTCGCCGACCACGTCGCGCTCGACGTAGCCCGCGGATTCGAGGGTCTGGAGCCGCCGAGAGGCGGTCTGCGTCGAGGCGTCGAGCCGGTCGGCGAGCGCCGCACACGACACCTTCGTCTCGGTCAGGCCGCCGACGAGCCCGACGTGTTTCAGGGCCGCGATCGCGGCCGGGTCGGGGTCCGTCGTCGCCGTCGCTTCTGCCATGCCCCTATTTGGATCCCGCGGACGCAAAAGGGTAACGAATATGGGAAGCATCTCAAAATCGTGATGTCGGCGGCGGACGCGACGCCGGAGCGATCCGGAGACAGCGCGATGATGCTGGCGGAGCGGACACACCGCCCACACCGCTATGTACACCGATGTCAGTGCGGCAGCCACCTAATCCCGTCGGTCTCGGCGACTGCGTCGTGCGCCGGCTGGGAAGGACTCGCGTGCAGGTCGCCGAAAGGTAAGGTACAAATACGAACGGCGATTGTTCGACGATGAGGGCTCGTAGATCAGCGGCAGATCGCTTCCTTCGCAAGGAAGAGGCCCGGGGTTCAAATCCCCGCGAGTCCATACGCGCTACGCGCGTTCAGTAATCGCAACACGGCGTTGCTTCTTTAAATAACTACCTCCGCCAGAAACCGGTGTGTTCGTACCGTCGTGCGGCACCGCTTGCCGGTAGTGTGTTGATGATTTAATCTCACTACTCCGACGACGTACCGCAGTTTTCTATAATGACGACCTCGACCAACCCCGCCAGTTGAGCCGCTCGCACGCCTCGGCGACCACCCCTACGAACAGTCGTTCACCGGCTCACCAACTCGCGTCTCATACCGCGCGCCAGAAACCCACTCGGCACCGCGTGTCGGTGATGTTTTCTCACTCGGCCCGCACCGTCTGGCGATTTCGCATAATGACGGAGTAACTCGGCGTACAGGAACCCGATGAGCGCCGCGCGGGCTGTCGCGCGAAGAATTGACTCCCGGCGACTTTTGTCTTTAAACTTACAGTTCTGCGGCTCGTAGGGAGTTACACCGGTATGCCCGAACCAGACCCGCCCTTCGACGTGGACCACGTTGCGAAACTCATCGAGATACACGGGTACGCCACTACCCGAGACAAGCAACGAGAAATCGAGCGGGAAATCATCGACGCGACCGTCGGCGAGTATCAGGCGGAGTGGCTCTCCGAGCAACGGGAGGAGGCTCGCTCGGACGACGATTCGGCATCCATCGAAGCGCGCAGAGAAGCCCTGCGGAAAATGGGGTGAGCCTTCGCCCGACTATTCCTCGTCCATCTCAGTCAGCCACCAGACGGTATTTCGCCCGCCAATCTGTTTCGAGTCGAGTTTCCCCTGCTCGTCGAGCGCGACCAGCCGGTCGTAGGTCGCGCGCCGCTTCAGCGGGACCTCCTCGGTCACTTCCGCAGTCGAAAGAACGGGGTCGGCGCTCTCGCGGAACAAGCGAAGTATCTCCTCGTCGCTCACCTTCGGTTTCGGTCCCGGTTTCGAGCCGTCACTCATACCTCCACGTTCGGGGCTTCCCACATTAACAGTACCGTCAAAGGCGGTAACTATTTAGTTACTGCCGTCTTAGGAAGCATCGAGGAGGACACCGTCCCCTCGGGGCGTTGGAAAACGCCCGGTGCTGGAACACCGGACGGTGGCCTTCCGTGGTACCAGAAAGCCATGCGAAGCAACAACTCTGCCGCTCAAAAGCGCATCGCTATTCAGAACGCCGTCGTCCGCGGGGTGGTCGCGTGAGCGACGAACCGAGCCGGAACGCGGAGCGTGTCGTGAAGTGCCCCGTCGAGGGGTGCGACGCCGAGAAGTTGGCCCGCGGGATGTATCTCCATGTCCTCCGAAGCGTCGGCGACGGTCACGGTGAGCAGGGAGAAATTCCGGATGAGGTTTCCCTCGACGACCTCGAAGAAGTCGGCACTCGGGAAGTCGAGGTGAACTACCCGGCGGAGCGCGAGGTCGAGAGCGTCGCCCGGCTCTGCCCGTACTGTGGCGTGCCGTTCCGGGGGAAGCACGGGGTGCTGATTCACCTCGGGCAGGTCGCCGGGCGGAAGAATCACCCACCGAACGCCTCGAAAGTCCACGAGCCGGAGGATTTCCCGGTCGTCGAACTCGACGACAACGAGAACATCGTCGGCGTCGTGAGTAGCCGTCCGGCGGAGTCACCGGATAGCGATGTCGACGAACAGGAAGCCGATGAACCGGAGGCGTTCGCGGTGTTCTCGAAGGACGAAGTGGATTACCTATCTGCTGTCATCCACTCGGAAACTAATGATGAACGAGCGAAAATACTTCTCCAGCGTCCGTATCTAAGGGAGTAGAACGGTCCACTTTCACTCTGGTTGGCTGACTCTTTTACCCCGACCGTCTCTAATAGAGTGTGTAATGGCAACCTATGTCGTTGAGTGCGTAAACGTTGATGACGGCTCACAGTACGATGACTGCCGATGTATCGAGAGTATAGGGTTCCCCGCAAAGAACGGCGGTATCACCACTCGAACACCAGCCGAGGTGTATGATTGGGTGGAAAATGATGGACATACGGTAGTCGTACAACACGATGGAGATGAAACAGAGGTGGAGGGTGTGAAGGATGGAGCGACGAAATACGTTCGGACAGAGCCGAACGATACCGAAGACGACAACCTTCTGAAACAGCCATCTTGTTAGAGGTCGGCTCTATCAACGACGCTGTGACGAGAAAGCGTAGTTCTCAACGCGCCGTAATCCGATGAGGCCGCAGAGTACATTATGCTCCTTTTCAGCAACCTCCGGACACGTTCGATTTGGTTAACAACAGAACTTAGACGAGGTACGAGAGAGAAAGTCCAGAACCGCGACAACCGAATCAGGCCCGGTGATTACGATGGGTTTCAGTTCGGCTTCTTCTTCGGGCTTCACCCTCATTAATAGAAATGGGTTTAAATACCCCTACCTCACAGCCAGCTGTCGTCCCACTCCTCATTGATTTCTCGCCACGCTTGGAGACCTGCCGGGTCTACTTCGTAGGCATCGTGTTTTGAGGGAGTCAGTTGGCCAGTTCGGACACGATGTTCGATTTTTCCATAGAGGCTCGCGTACTGTTTTCGGGGGATACGTAGGTTGACCCGTTCCTGTTCAACGAAGGGGTCGAACGCTTCGGCGCTCGTCTGCGGATGACACTCCCGGCGCGGGTCGTGCTGATGGATTACGTAGCCGCAGGTGACGAGTGCGGAGACGTGTATTCGAACTCCGAACTTGGAACGAGGGAGACCATTGAATAGGTCAACCGCCAGTTGCCGGAGCCTATCACTCATCCTCAGATGGCTACTCATACACAAGATGAGCCACCGATTGAGACAGTACGTCTCGTAGCGCTTATTCTGATACTTCGGACCGTTCTGAAGACCGCTATTCAGCCGGTCAAGATACTGGAAGTAGTCTCGTTTATTCGGCGGATGGTAGTCTGCGGGCCACTCCTCGTATTGAGGGATGTCAGACCAGCCGAGGTAAGTAGCGTTATTCGTGTCTGGTGCGTCAATTGGATTCGGCTTTCGTTCCGGTTGCTCAGAGTCGTGCATAGTGGAACCTCGATGAACACTCGACGTAGAGCCACGGCTACCGTCGAAGTAGGCAAATTGGTTGGGTGTTGCCAGCCGGGGATGGTGAGTGTTCACCGAAACGGATTCAAGAGGATGGCTGGTCGTACTGATACATACGTATTGTGAGAATAAATCTGTTTCGCGAACTGACAGAGAATCAGAAAGTCATACTGATGCCACCATCCCTGTCGGTCCGGATTCTGCGTCTACTGCACGAAGAATTTAGCAGTTGGAGCGACACTACTTTCGTGCGACGGCGTGGCCTGCTTCGAGAACTCTCGTCTCCTCGACGAATAGGGTCCCGATGGGGAGATAGATAGAGTCGCCGCGTTCGATGCGCACGCTGAACACGTCGTCGTCCACGAGGTCGCCATCGAACACGAACTGGACGGCCTTCGGGCCGCGGAACGACCCGCTCCGTCGAAGCACGTCGTGGAGTTCGCGGACGGCCTCATCGCGTTCGTCCGCGTCGGCTTGTACACAAATTCGTAGATAGAACTGGCTAACGCCCAGTCAAATCACGCTTCAGGTCTTTTAGTTCCCGTTTGAGTTCTTCGACTTCATTTTCGATACCTCTGTGACCCTCTACTTTATTTTCGAGTTCATCAAGTCGCCTTTCTATCCCATCAAAAGCTGTCCGTCCCTGGACCGATTCTTCCAGAGTTTCCAGCCTGTCTTCGAGTCGGTCTACTCTTCGCTCTAACTCACTAATCTCGTCCATACGACAACAAGGGAAACAAACCCTCTTGAAAACTCGCTAACCGTAGTGGAAGTAATTCCACGTCGTCAACGTTTATGAGTTGGCGGTAAGGAGTCAGTGACATGCCTGAGGTATCTTCGTTCTTCGATTCCCTCGACGCCATCGGCTCGCGCACCGATGACGACATGAGCGAGCGCGATGTCGAGAACCTGTTCCTCGAAACTGGCTTCTACGATGCGCTCGGCTACGAAGGAACGGGAACCGACATCCGTAGTGAGTTCACCCTTCCCGACAACCGCCGTCCGGATTACATCACCCTCGATACGAATGAAGCCGTCACCGCGGTCTACGAGTTCAAGACCACCGGACGAGACCTCGGCGGTCACGAAGACCAACTGTTCCACTACATCGACAATCTCCGGGCAGAGTACGGCGTACTAACGAACGGAAACGAACTCCGACTCTACCGTCGGGGTGAAGACCGTCCGATTGTGGCCGTCTCGGTCGATTCGGTCACCGAAAGCGATGCTCGGGACCTGTTCAGCGCGCTCCAGAAACGTGAATTCGACCTCACGAACCCCGACGACGTTAATCGGTTCCTTGGAGACCTCGACCCGGTTCCGCTGGACCAGCAGGCCGAACTCGGGCAGGAACACTTCTTCGACACCTTCCGGCTCGAAGAAGATAGCCCGTTTGCCGACCTCGTCATCGGGATGATGGACCTGCTCCACGAACTGCGCGACGACCGAGAGGCCAAGTTCGTGAAGGGGGCCTACGACTTCTGGGAGGCGACCTACGCAGAAGTCCCGGACGACGACGACATCCCTCCCTCTTGGGAGTCCTTCATCGATGGACAGCAGTCTATCAAAGACTTCATGTTCTGTCTGGAGAGCGGCCACGCACTCCTCGCCCGGCTCCTGCTGGCGAAGGCAACCGAGGACCACGACTTCTTCGCCGGCACCGGCTACGACGGGATGGACGACTACTTCCGCGGTCTTCAGGGCTTCAGCGACAGCATCAACCTCGACGCCTTCCCCGTCGCCGCCGACAATCTCATCGACGACATGCAGGACCAGTTGGTCGAGGGCCTGTTCCAAGACGACATCTTCGTGTGGTGGACCGACGGCTACGCGGAGCAACTGGCCAGAGGGCACGAAACCGGGGCGAGCCAGTTTAGAGAAGTCGCCGAAGGTACGGGTTCCGTTGAGCGCATTAGCGAAGCCACTCGGGACCGATTCAGCCGCGCCGTCGCCGAGGTCTTCTTCAACGTCCTTCGGTTCGACTTCTCGGACGTTCAGGGCGACCTTCTCGGCGACCTCTACCAGAAGTACTTCGACCCGGATACACGAAAAGCGCTCGGTGAGTTCTACACGCCGCAGCCGGTCATCGACTACATTATGGACGGCGTAGGCTACGAGCGCGGCGTCTCGAACCAGCGGCTCATTGACCCTGCGTGCGGCTCTGGGACGTTCCTCGTCGAGGCCGTCCGGCGATACATCGACGATGTGGAACGCTACGAGGACAACCCCGACTGGGAGGACCACCTTCGGGACCTCTGTACCCGTCCGCGTGTTGTCGGCCTCGACATCCACCCCTTCGCCGTACTGATGGCACAAATTCGGTTCGTGGTCGCAATCCTCCCTGCGTACCGGAAGGCAAAGGAGACCAATCCGGGCTTCACGATTCGTCGCCTCCCCATCTACCGCACCGACACGCTCCGGAACGAGCGTGAACTCACCGGGGCGGACATCGGTGAGGCCGGTAGTCGGCAGATGACCTTTGATGCGATGACAGAGGACGAGCAAGACGTTCGGATTCCCGTTCCTCTCCCCGTCGAAGTAGATGAGAATGAAGTCCCGGAGGCGGAGGACGGGTTCCTCGTTCGCCGTGTGCGGATGCCGCTGTTCGACACTATCCAGTTGGAGACGGGAGTCACCAACTTCGGCGAATACTTCGCGGCTCTCCAAGGCGTCTTGGACACGGTGAAGGACCATATGGCCTACGCCGAGGAAGTCGGCGGGGCCTTCGACTGGACGTACCAGAGCGGGCTTGAGGAGAACATGCCTTGTTTTGCCGCCTAGTGACGACGGTCTGGGACGCTCTTACTGTAATATTCCGCCAGATTAACCCGGAAATGGACGCCGTCTGGCGATATGGCATCGCTCAGACGGCTTGCTTGGATGTGTCGAGACCTTGCCAAACAGCATGTTGATGATCCGGACGTACCCGCCGCGCCGGACGGCGCGGACGGGTACGCCGAGTGGGTGCAGATCGCGTTGATCCTGTACCGCGTCGAACTGGAGAAGAGTCTCCGTGAGACCGAAGACTACCTCAACGAAATGCCCGGCGTCCTCGCCGTGTTTGATCTTGACGACGCACCGCACTACAGCTCGTTTTGTCGGTGGGAAAAGGAGTACCGAATGCGTGAACTCCGCCGCCTGCTCCGCGCTTCGGCGGAGCAGGCGGGCTGGAGTGGTGAAGCCGCAATTGACGCAAGCGGCTTTCAACGCGATCAAACCAGCTACCACTACCGCGACCGCGCAGACTTCTCGTTTCAGTCGATGAAGACGACGATTTTGATCGACGTGAATTCGCTAGCGATCAAGGACGTTCATTTCACGACGCAGAAGGCATGGGACGGTCATATTGGGATGCAGGTCTTCCGCCGGAACGCGGAAGACCTGCGCGTGTTATCTGCCGACGCAAACTACTCATGGAGCGATCTCCGTGAGGAGTGTCGCTCCAACTCAACGCGACCACTGATCAAGCACAGAGAGCAAACACCGCTACAGAAGGCTCACAACGCCCGGATGAATGAGGATTACAACCAGCGCTGGATGAGTGAAACGGGCTTCTCGCAGTTGAAGGAAGACGACGGCGAGAAGCTACGCTCCCGGAGCTGGCACGGCCAGTTCCGGGAGCTCACGCGGAAGTGCATCATCCATAACCTAACGCAGGCGGCGAGTTAGGGCTCGCCGCCTGCTCCCCCTTCTCCGGACATATTTGGGAGAGGCATCGCCATCGTCATCTGATCAAGGGAGTAAGATGGCATAGTTTTGACTCTTCGAGCAACACCGTCAGCGGCAGCTACTACATCTTCTGAGTGTAAGAACCGTGCTTTAACGCCGTGAAACCGTGAGTTACCGACCCTACCCCGACGCTGTCTTGCGTTCAACAAGGCATGTCTAAATCAAACTCGGTCGAGGAAAGGAATTCAACATCAACGTCTTTCGCCCCATACGGTACGGTATTCACTCGATTCAATTGGTCATGTATCCTCTTTGGTCTCCCTTTCTTAGTCGGCAGAATCAGCAAGGAGGGGTTTCGGACCTCGCCAAACCCCTCAACTAATCCGCTATGCGAATAGTCTGGCATCGAATTCACTTCGATTATGCCATCGTCTTCTGCATCCCCGATTTGTTGTACAATATGACGCTTCTCTGAAGAAATCAAATCGTCTGCAAGAGTAGTCGCTGTTGCCGGCGCAAAAATGTCATCAGGCATCTCTGCAACTATCTGTCCGGCTTGGTAGTAGTCTAATGAGGGTATTTTGGAACCAGCATTACGGGAAATCCAGTCAACAAAGCCTCCGTTCTCATCATATTCCGATTTTATTCCATCTGCAAGTTTCTCGTAGTTGTCGGGGACACTAGCCATACTCTGCTTAAGAAACGTTATGGAAATAAAACTAAGGCTATTATTAGATGTCCACGAGATAGTCCTCCCGACGTTCCATCTGCTCGTTCTTCGTTGCCTTGTCGTAGTGCTTGTCCATTACCTCACGAGACATGTCCACACGGTCGGCGGTCACGTCCTTCGGTTGACCCGCGTTCAGCGCCTCGGTGACGTAGCCGCGCCGGAGCGCGTGCGGACTCACCGACGCCGGACACTTGCTCGCGGTGTTGTAGGAGGTCGCCTCGCACTCCTGTAGGTCGCGTCCCATCGGGCACTCTCCGGTGTAGTGGCACGGGCGAGTCGCGGTGTAGATGTTCCGCTGAATCGTCGTCGGCTCGCACCGCTTCCCGTGGCTGGACATCAGCAGGGGCGTCCGTCCGTGTTCGTCTTCCCCCTCCGGGTGGTTGAAGCGGAGGTAGTCACGGAGGACCGCGGCGACCTCGTCGCTGATGCGAACGTCGCGCTCGCCTTTGCCCTTGTTCTTGAGCGGAGTCTCCGTCTCGGGGCGGTGACGTACACGGAGGTAGGGTCTGCTCCCATCCTCGAAGTCGTCCGTGTCGAGCGCGTACAGGGAACTCCGACGCATCCCGGTCTTCCAGAGGAGCAGGACGATGACGTGCCGGAGGGTCGCGTACTCGTGCTTGTCGAGGTACTCGATGATTTGGGTCGCTTCCTCCTTCGTCAGGACGGCGTCGGCGACCTCCTCGGCGTCATCGGGTTTGGGGATGCGGACCATCATCCGAAGGTCCTTCGGAACGGCGTTGATGTGTTCGCAGAAGCGGACGAAGTCCTTCACACAGGTCATGTCGGTCTTGAGCGTGATTGTCTTGACCTGCTCCTGCCGCCACTCTTTGAACTGCTGGATGTCGTCGCTGGTGAGGTTGTTGAGGTTCGTGACGCCCGCGTCTTCGAGCCAGCCGACGAACTTCCGCAGGGTAGTCTCGTAGTTCGAGAGCGTGGAGTCGGTCACGTCGTTGGCCTTGTCGTTCAGGTAGCGGTTCATCGCGTCGCGCGGCGGTGTGGCGTTCATGGGTTGTCGTACCTCGCGTACTGAACGCCGTCGCGCGTGTTCGTACTCGGGGGTTGGCAACCCGCGAGGTTCCTTCGTGCGCACGCGGCGAAGCAAGCCGAGGCGGCCTAAGAGACGCCGAGGGTTGCTCTGAGCCGCGTAGAGGCCCGGGGTTCAAATCCCCGCGAGTCCACTTCTTCGCTCACTTCGTTCGCTCAGTCGTTCCCTCGCTTGGTCCCGTTCGTTCCACTCACGGGACCCCCGCGAGTCCATGTTTTTGCGCCGCGAGCAACGTCACGAGCCGCGGCCTGAAAGAGCGAGCGAGATCGTAGTGAGCGGTCCTGACGACGATCCATCGATGAGTGTGGTCGTCGATGCTATGTTCGCGCGCCTGATTCAGTCTGAAAAATATTCTTGACGCTCGCGAGGAGTTAGATCCTGCGACGATTCAGCAGTTCAACACCGGTGTGCTTGGGTTGCGGTATCGGACACAGGTATAAAACCGGTGGAGATAGAGTTCAGTTATCTACGCTGGGACAGTGACCGTCGTGGAGTAGACCGAATTACCAGACGGTGTGTGAACGATCCGAATCGTGACCCGTTCGTCAGCAGTTAAAGTAGATCCACCATCTGGCTCGGCAGTCCACGAGGCAATATCGCCAGTTTGCCAGACATCTTCACCTAAGGCAGTAGCTACTGTTTCGTTTGTTTCGGTACCCCCAACGGTCACACGTAGATCAGCGGGATCGATATCATCCCCACCAGTCTTTTCGATATCGAAGTCAAGACCGCTAGAAGCATCACCGCCCTCTAACGATGTAGAGAAACTCGCTTGCGGCGCAGTATCACCTAACTGATCGCCCAGTCCGAGCACGAAGGTCCCGATGACGGCCGCGAGGATGACAGTTATCGCGACCATTAGTATAACCCCTATAACGGGGCTCACGGCACGGTCGTCCGATGTGTTTTGGTTGAATAGTTTCATGGTTTGCACCCAGCATCGGCCGAAGACGCGAGTACGACCTGCGTGCGGTCCCGTCCGTCGGGTTGCTGGCTACCTGAACAGAGGCGGATTCAGTATATGTACGTGTTGGCCCAAATCTCAGCGCTGAAAACTGTCTCGCTACGTTCAAGTCGGATCTGCGCCGATTCGTGAGTATGTCCCCCACGGCGCAGGCCCTCGCTCGAACCTACAGTGACCGCGAGTATCCCGATCCGTGGCAGAAAGTCCTCGACTATCGTCGCGTTCGGGAATACGCCACAGACCACCCCGAACACGGACGAACCCGCGTCGGAAACGCCCTCGACCTACCGCCGAGTCGCGTGCGAACGTGGCTCAACGACGGAATGCCCGACTCGGTCCGCGGAATCCAGACCGCGGCCGATCACGGGTGGCTCGATCCCGACGACGAGACCGCCGCCGCGTTCGTCGAGTTACTCGCACACGTCCTCGCCGGCGGAACGATAAGCGACGCGTTCGTTCCAGCGATCACCGTCGACGACTCGACCGCGATCGACGAGGTTCGCTCGGTCTTCGAGGCGCTCACCGTGGGTATCGTCACCCGCAACGCAGACATCGACAACCGCGCTACAGAGATGATTCCGGCCACCGACGCCTCGGTACTTGGTCGGTGCCTCGTGGCGATCGAAGCTCCGATCGGAGAGAAGGCCGGGCTCGATTCGTTCCCACGGATCGTGTGGGACGTACCGCGACCGGTCCGCGAGTCCTTCGCTCGTATCTACGTCGGCCATCGTGCGCTCACGTACGAGACGAAGGACACGCAACTCATTCAGGAGAATCGGTCGCGAGCGTATCTCGACGACCTCCGCGCCGTGTTGGCCGACGTGACCGGCGAACCCGTGAGCGTCAGCGACGACCGCGTGACGATCTCCGCGGCCGCCGCCCGCCGACTCGCCGATTCGACGTGTCCAGGCGTCACCGTCGGGTTCACCCGCGAGGGAGGCCCAGACCGCGGTCGGTGACTCGCGAGACGCCGGATCGGAAGTCGAACGGATCGTGATCGACCCGCGAGACGTCGTTCGGAGAGAGGTCGTCGCGAAGGTGTCGACCTCCGTCTCCGGCGAACGATCCGGACGCGAATCGCACCCTTTTTACTTTAGGCTTGCCTAAACGCTGGCAATGGCCGCTGGTACCCAGTCTCATTCCGGACAGGAGTCGGATCCCGAGTCACACCGCGGGCCCGAGATATCGCTCTGTGAGAGCGGTCCCGGGACATCGGTGTTCCTCGAATCGGGGAACACGGACGGGTGGATCGCGAGCGACGTGACCACCGACGTGACCCGGTAGCTTCGATGGTCGATTCGGACTCCGCCGCTGACGCCGACACGACTGACGACACCGACAACAACGCCGAGACAGACGAGGGCACGGTCATCAGGAGCGGCCGGGACTTCGAACAGGAGTACCGCTTGGACGCGGCCGAAGCCGGGTCGTTCCTGATCGACGTGGGCGAGCAGCTCCGTGACGCCGACGATCTGACGATCACGACCGACGAGTGGAAACTACCGTTTTCGTTCGGAGAGCCCGTTGAGCTGTCGATCGACTTCGAGGGCGTCGGTGAGCCCGAACTCGAGATCGAATTGGAGTTACCGGGTCGGACCGACGAGAGCGCGCCGAACGTGGAGTGAGCCGTCGACCGCAGCGAGAGTACAGGCGGCCGACAGAACGGCGAGACGCCGACGAGGGCGGCGTGGCATCGTCGGAGACGCCCTGCCACTGCGAGACGTCCCCTCAGTTCGTCGCCGAATCGAGAACGAGCGTGTCGTCTTCGAGGTAGTGTTCGATGTGGTGGGCGTGTTCCTCGATGGTCTCGAGCTGTTCGCGCAGCATCTGCTCGGTCGCGTAGTCGCCGAGACCGGCGGCGAGTTCGATGTGTTCGCGGTAGCTCTCGATGATGTCACCCATCATGTCGAGGTCGTTCGACAGCGACGTGCGGATGTCGTAGACGTCCTCGTCTTCGGCCTCGACGGTCGCGTTCTCGACGAGCGTCGGCATGCTCGCGTGCGGGACGCCGCCGAGTGCCTGAAGCCGTTCCGCGACTTCGTCGGCCGCGTCCTCGACGTCCTCGTAGACCTCCTGTAAGAACACGTGTACCTCGAGGAACTCCGCGCCCTCGACGTTCCAGTGGTGTTTGTGTAGCTGGTGATAGAGGACGTACGCGTCCGCGAGATCCGTGTTCAGCGCCTCGATGATCTGTGCGGCCTTCTCCTCGTCGAGACGGACCGGGTTCTCTCCGACGGTGCCGGCTTCCTGTCGGACGGACTTCTGTGTGCTCATTACGGCTCCTAATTGGTCTCGTATCCTCTTAAAACTTTTCAATAAATAAACAATTTTTCGTACGACCTAAAACCCTTCTCGATCTCGAAAGTCGAAATGTTGTGACTGACGGTATCGACGGGGTAATACCCGATCAGCTGCCGGAGCCGCACAACCGAGCGGAGGACGATTCGGTGGTTGACGCTGCACGTCGAACGAGGATCTCTCCGTTCGTCTATACGTCGCCGCTGATCGCAGCGGCGACGCGGTGCCTCAGAGGCTGCGCGAGACAGACCCATTATATACTCTCAGTGAATTGGTGCGGCTATGAGCGTCTCAGAGATACTCGAGGGACAGAACCTCACGCATCGTCAGATGGGTGCGATCATGATCGGGTGGCTGGTGCTCGTGACCGTGATCTCCGTCGGACTGCTGGTGTACACGTACCTCAACTACGCGTAGTCGGATCGCCTCGCGGCAGTCGCAGGTGCCTCGCGGCAACCGCGGCGGGTACCGCGGTACCTATCAGCACCGACCGTGAACGTCGATATCGATGGATTCAGCCGAGCGTCGGATCGTCGCGTTCACGGCCGGCGCACACGGGCTCGTGCACACCTACGAGCTCTCGATACCGATCCTGATCACGGTGTGGATCGCTGAGTTCTCGACCACCGCGGCGGCGCTGGGCGGGATCGTCACGGTCGGCTACGGGCTGTTCGGCGTCGGCGCGCTCCCGGGCGGGATCCTCGTCGATCGGTTCGGATCGAAGCCGCTCATCCTCGCGTGTCTCGGCGGCATGGCCGGGTCCTTTATCCTCGTGAGCCTCGCGCCGACCCTCCCCGTCCTCACGCTCGCGATCGCGCTGTGGGGAGTCACCGCGAGCGTCTACCACCCGGCCGGGCTCGCGCTGATCTCGCGGTCGGTCGACCGGCGCGGCACCGCGCTGGGGTACCACGGCATCGGCGGCAACCTCGGGATCGCGCTCGGCCCGCTGGCGACCGCGCTCCTGCTCTTGGCCTTCGACTGGGAGGTCGTCGCCGCGCTGCTCACGGTTCCCGCGCTCCTCGTCGCGGGCTACGGGGCGACCGTCGACGTCGGCGAGGAGTCGGCGGCCGAGGAGTCGGCGGCGGACGACCGCGACGACGGTGATGCGGGCGCCGACACGACGGCGATGACGCTCGACAGCATCGCGGGCGACACGCGGGCGCTCATGGCCGGCGGGTTCGTGCTCGTGTTGGGGTTCGCGGTGTCGAGCGGGCTCTACTACCGGACGTTCCTCACCTTCCTGCCGGACCTGCTCGGGGACGTGCTCTCCGGGCTCGTTGAGGTGCAACTGATCGACCCCACGAGCCCCTACGCCGAGGAGTTCGACCTCGCGCGGTACCTGTACGTCGCCGTCCTCACCGTCGGGGTATTCGGCCAGTACCTCGGCGGCCGCATCGCCGACCGGATCCGGCCGGAACGCGCGCTGATCGGTCTCATGGCCACGCTGGCCGTGCTCGCGCTGCTTTTCGTTCCCGCGAGCGGCTCCACGTCGACGTTCCTCGCCGTGTCGCTGTTGCTCGGGGTCGCGCTGTTCACCGTCCAGCCGCTCTCGCAGGCGACGGTCGCCGCGTACTCGCCGCCCGACTCCCGCGGGCTCTCCTTCGGCTTCACCTACCTCGCCATCTTCGGAGTCGGGTCACTCGGCGCGGCGCTCGCCGGCACGGTCCTGACCAGAGCGGGAGCGAACGAGTTGTTCGTCGTGCTGGCCGGGATCGCGACCGTCGGCGCGCTCTGTGCGACCGCGGTCGTGCGGCTCGCGACGCGACGGGACTGACTCCGAGCCGACGGGACTGTCCTCAGGAAAACACCGACGACACTGCTATCACGGGCGAACCGCCGACCGCGCGAACGCAACCCTCTTTTGACGCTTCGCCGTCGCAGGGCGTATGGTTCGAGCGAACGATACGCATGATCGTCGAGAGCCGGAGCAAGGGTCGAAGTCGGCGGACGCGGCCGTCGGCGACGCCGGACCCGAACGCGCCGCGTCCGAACGTGGTGCGTCCGACCGAGCCCCGCCGGAACGAACCGCGACGACCGCGACCGACGGCGGCACGGACCGCCGGCTCGTCGCCGGCTGGCAGGGCCGGTACTACGAGGACTTCGCGGTCGGCGACGTCTACAAGCACCCCTACGGGCGGACGGTGACCGAGACGGACAACGTCTGGTTCACGAACCTGTCGATGAACCTCAATCCGATGCACTTCAACGAGGCGTACGCCGCCGAGACGGAGTTCGGCGAGCGCCTCGTCGACGGCACCTTCGTCATCGCGCTGGCGGTCGGCATGAGCGTCATCGACGTGAGCGCGAACGCGACGGCGAACCTCGGCTACGACGACATCCGCCACCACGAGCCCGTCTTCCACGGGGACACCATCTTCGCGGAGTCGGAGGTACTGGACAAACGGGAGTCGTCCTCGCGGGACCACGTCGGCATCGTCACCACCGGACTGCGCGCGTACAACCAGGACGGAAACCTCGTGCTCTCGCTGGAACGCACGGTGATGGTGTTGAAGCGGTCGCACGCCGAGCCGAGCGCGGCGCAGCCGACGGGGTGGCCCGAGGGAATCGGCACGCAGCCGGAGGACCTAGACTGAACGGAGTCAGGCGGTGTGTTTCGCCTCGTCGGGGTCCTCGACGACCTCGACGCCGCGGTTGTTCACCGCGTGTGGGTCGAGCCCCTGCTCTTGGAGGAACTGCTTGTAGAGCCGCTCTGCGGTCTCGCCGTCTTTCTGTTTGTCGCTGGCGTGGTCACAGAGCTCGATGAGGTTCTCGGGCACGTCGTTCTCGTGGACGATCCAGTGGTTGATCGTGTCCGAGAGTCGGCGGATGGGCGAGGTGAAGTGGCCGTAGATGTCGAAGTTGAGTGCGTGGTGGCCGCCGAACGGGTCGTTCATGTACTTCGCGCGGGGCATCACCTTCAGTACCGCCCGCTGGATCTTGTTGAGCTGACGGCCGGGTGAGGTCTCCAACGCGGCGTTTACGGCCTTCCTCGGGTCGTCACCCCACGCGTCGCCGGGGATGGAGACGCCGTCGAGCTCCTGGATCTCTTTTAACGCCTCGTTCCACTGGTCGGGGGTCGGCTGCGGGTGGACGCGGTACATCGCCTCTACGCCGCGGTCCCACATCAGCGTGTGCGTCACCGCCTTGTTCGCCTTCAGCATCGACTCCTCGATGATGGTGTGTGCGCGGTCGCGACTCGGGTTCAACACGAGCGATCCGTCCGCCTTGCGCTGTTCGTGCATCTGATCCGCCAGTTCGAACGCGAGCGCGTTCTCCTCGCCGAGGGGGAGAGAGGGGTCGTCGAGCCGCTCCTCGCACTCGTTGTAGGTGAGCCGTTCGTCGGAGTTGATCACCGATTTGTAGATGTCGATGTCCTCGAACGAGAGCGTCTCCTCGTCGATCTCCATCTCCACCGTGTGCGCGAGCCGGTCCTCGTTGGGAACGAGCGAGCAGACGGTCTCCGCGAGCACGGGCGGGAGCATGTGGATCGTGTAATCGGGGAGGTACACCGTGTTGGCCCGCTCGACCGCCTCCTCCCACATCGCGGTGTCGGGAGTGACGTAGTGGGTGACGTCCGCGATGTGGACCCACAGCCGGTAGGCGTCCTCCTCTCGCTCGATCGAGATGGCGTCGTCGAAGTCCTGCGCGTCGACCGGGTCGGTGGTCCACGTCGTCAGGTCGCGGAGATCCTCCCGCTCGTCGATCTCGGCTTCGATCTCCTCGTACACGTCTTCGGTCCGGGCCTCGGCCTCGCGGAGCACCTCGTTGGGGAACGCGTCGCGGATCTCGAACTCCTCGAACAGCTCCTCGCGCTTCTCGGCGAGGCGATCCGCCAGCGCCGGCGTGATCGTCACGGGACCTTGGTCCTCTGCGGACCCGGGTTTCGGCTCGTCAGCGGTCATACGGCGACCAACGCGCGTGCGTTAGAAAGGCCTGTCGGGGGACCACGGGAGTCGGGGGGACCGCCGGACGAGTGCCGGTGGAGCCACCGCGCCGAAGTCGTCGTCAGCGGTCTCGGTCCGATCGCTCGGTCGCGTCGTCTGACGGGTCGGCGTCGTCGAGCGCGTCCGCCCCGTTGGACGTGTCGGCGTCGTCGAGCGCGTCCGCCCCGTTGGACGTGTCGGCGTCGTCGAGCGCGTCCGCCCCGTTGGACGTGTCGGCGTCGTCGAGCGCGTCCGCCCCGTTGGACGTGTCGGCGTCGGTCATCGAACCGTCCGCGCGCGTCGCACGCGATTCGACGGCGTCGGCGTACCGGCCGAGGAACTCCTCCCGCGAGAGGCCGTCGGACTCGATCGAACAGATCAACGATTCGAGGCCGTCGCGCGGCTGGTGACATATCTCGTCGTCACAGTCGGTACAGAGGTACTCGAACTCCTTGTCTCGCCGGCTCCAGCGGTCACCCTCCTTGTCATACTCGCGTGCATCCTCGCGCAGCACCGAGTCCCCACACGCGATGCAGATCACCGTCCGCCGGTCCCGGCTCCTCCGGGCTCGCCACATACCGACACCCTCGGCCCCGCCGTACTTAGCGTTTGGTACGCGGCTGACGCTCGTCCGACGACGCGGTGAGAAGAGACGTGAGACTACTCGAGAACGTGTTCGGTGTCGTAGGACCCGAGGACGCGAACCCACCCGTTCTCGGCGATCGCCTCGATGTCGTCGACGGCCAGCCGCATGTGTTCCTCGTAGAGTCCGGCGTCCACGTCGAAGTGGAACAGGTAGTCGCCGAGGCGCTCGCCGCTCGGCCGCGACTCGATCCGCGAGAGGTTGAGGTTGCGGTCGGCGAACGCCTCCAAGAGTTCCAGCAGGAGCCCGGGGTAGTTCGCGTTGGGATAGACGATCAGGGTGGTCTTGCCGCCGGCGTCGGAGCGGGCGGACGCGGGCGCGACGACGAGGAACCGCGTGGCGTTCGAGGTGCGGTCCTGGATGTCCTCGGCGAGAATGGTGAGGTCGTCGCCGGCGTTGTCCGGGTGGCCGATCCCGGCGACTCGGGCGTCCTCGCGGGCGCGCTCGACCCCGCGGGCGGTCGAGGCGACGGCTTCGAGGCTCACGTCGGGGTACTCCGCTTCGAGCCAGTTGCGACACTGCGCGAGCGCCTGCGAGTGGCTGGCGACGACCTCGAACTCGGAACCCTGCGCGAGGAGGGCGTGACGGATCGGCGTGACGACCTCGCGGATGACCGCGACGTCGTGGTCGGCGAGGGCGTCGAGGCTCTCGGTGACGGATCCCTCGATGCTGTTCTCGATGGGGACGACCCCCCGCTCGAACTCGCCGGACGCGACCGCGTCGACGATGGCGGTGACGGACTCGCGGAACGACACCTCGGTGGCGACGGCCCGCGCCGCGCGGTGTGAGTACGTGCCGGCGGGACCGAGCGTGACGGCGTTCATCGACCGCACCAACACGACCGCCGCTGAAAAGCGTGCGGGATGTGGAGGGCCGGCGCGTACGAGGTGGAAGAGCCGGCGCGTACGAGGTGGAAGAGCCGGCGAGCGCGTGTGTGACGACGGACGGACGCGTCGGCGAGATCGCCGCGTCAGGCGACGAACTCCGCGCCGTCGAGAAACTCTCGTTTCATGCGTTCGATCTCCGGTCCCTCCGGAACCAGCCCTGGCACCGTGGCGTCGTCGGCGAAGCGGTTCGGGTCCGGCTCCAGTGGACCGAGGTACTCCGAGAACACCGACCCCCGCCGACCGGTGATGTAGATGAATCCGCCGTATTTCCGCTCGTCGAAGGGCGTCGCGTCCGGGTCCGGAACGGTGTCGCGAACGTGATGGATCCGGTCTCGGATGTACTCGGCCGCCTGCCGCTGGGAGTATTGACACTCCGCGAAGTACCGCTCGTGGTGGTCGGTCGTGAGGTCCGTGTCCGCGTGCCGGGGTGATTCGTAGTGGACGGCGTCGCCGCCGATCTCGCCGACGGCGAAGCCGAGATTCACGGTGAAACAGTCCGGATATCGGAGGACTGCCAAGAGGAATATCTCGTCGTCGAGCGTCAACCGCTCTTGCAGCCGATAGTAACACTCCAAGTAGTACACCGCGAGCGCGCCGATCCAGTCGTCGCGTTCGCCACGCAGGTACGCGTCCGCGACCTCGCGGTAATCCTCACCGGTGAGCTGTCGGAGGCGATGATCGAAGCCGCGGTGCATCTCGTCGAGTTCGGCGCCGTACGCCTCGGTGAGCGGGAGGTCGGGGTCGGCGAGCAGTTCGCTCCGGCGAACGCTGGCGTCCGCAAATCTCGAGACGTGGTCGCGAAGCGTCCGTTCGGCGTCGATATTTTGGAGCGGAATTCTGACGGCCTGTTCATAGAGGCTGGTTGCGCCGTCTTCCCACCGGCGCCGGCGTGTATCCATCAACACCCGTTATATCCTATACATTAATACATTGATTAGTTGTGTGTCGTGTCATGATATGACTTGGTCGCAACCGATCGAATCGCGGGCAGTCGGCGGTCGCGGACCGGTCGGAAGTGCGCTGGCCCGAGGCCCGGCGATTCACGCGTCCGTCGGGACGGCCCCCAGCGCGGATTCCACGACTCGCACCGCCGACGGACCGTCTCGGCGCTCCACGGCGACGACGAGGGCCTCGCCGACGACGGCGGCCGCCGACACCGCGACGCCCACAGCGGCGAGTCGGCGGAGGACGGCCGCGAGCGCCGCGGCGTCGACCTCGCCGGTCGCGAGGATCGCGGTTTCGGAGCCGCCGTCCACGAGAGCCGCGTCGCCGACGCGGAGGAGAACGTCAGTCGGTGGGTCGTCGGCGTCCCGGTCGCGGGCGACGCTCACGCCGCTCCGCATCGAGACGCTGGCCTCGCACTCGTCGGTCTCGTACGCGGGGAGGTCCTCTCGGAAGCGACGGAGCGCGGTCGCGACGGCGTCGGCGTCGCCGTCGAGGTCGGCGTCGGCGACGAGCCACGCGGCGGCGGCGCTGTGGTTCACCACTCCGGCGCAGAGCGCGTCGCGGAGGAACGGACGCGCCCGGACCGCCTCGCGCGCGTCTGCTGCGAGTGACATGGTGGTCGCTCCGCGCCGACGGACATGGCCGTTTCGGTCGGGAAGAGGGTGTCGACACGGAGCGGAGGGAGACGCCGACGCAGACGCGCGAGGAGACACGGTTCGACCGCCGGATTCCCGCGCGCTCGCACGCTCCGAAGTCCCTAAGAGCGGCGCGCCCCCAGAACGGGTATGCAGTCGCTCGTCATCGTCGCACACGGCTCGCACCTGAACCCGGAGTCGAGCGCGCCGACGTACGATCACGCGGACACGATCCGCGCGACCGGCGCGTTCGACGAGGTGAAGACCGGGTTCTGGAAGGAGGAGCCGCACTTCCGGGAGGTGCTTCGCACCGTCGAGGGCGACGAGGTGTACGTCGTCCCGCTTTTTGTCTCGGAGGGGTACTTCACCGAACAGGTGATCCCCCGCGAACTCCGGCTCGACGGGTGGGACGTCTCGGCGTGGGAGTCCGACGGCCTCTCGGCCGATCAGGCCACGCTCGTCGCAGAGGACATCGACCGCGAGGTCCACTACTGCGGCCCGGTGGGGACCCACCGCGCGATGACCGACGTGATCGTCCGGCGCGCTGAGTCGGTCACCGGCGACCCCGACGTGGGCGGGGAGTTCGGGCTGGCGGTCGTCGGCCACGGCACCGAGCGCAACGAGAACTCGGCGAAGGCGATCGAGTACCACGCGGACCGGATCCGCGAGCGCGACCGCTTCGACGAGGTCCACGCCCTCTACATGGACGAGGAGCCCGAGGTCGACGATCTCCCCAACTTCTTCGAGAGCGACGACGTCGTCTTGGTCCCGCTTTTCATCGCCGACGGCTACCACACACAAGAGGACATACCGGAGGACGTCGGGCTCTGTGAGGACCACGCGGAGGGGTACGACGTGCCGACCGCAGTCGACGGCACCCGGATCTGGTACGCGGGCGCGGTCGGCACGGAGCCGCTGATGGCCGACGTTATCTTAGAGCGCGCCGCCGACGCCGGGGCAGACCTCGGCACCGCGCTCGAGGACGTGCGCGAAACGACTCGCGTCGCCGCGGGGGACTGACCGTGACGGACCCGACGACCGACGCGGTCCCCGAGATGGCGGACGACGACAGCCAACCGGCCGCCGACGAGCCCGCAGTCCCCGATATCGACCTCCCGAGCGACGCGTTCGACGCCGTGCTCGACGCCCTCGACGAGCGCGGCGGCGCGGACGGAACGCCCGACCCGATCCGGTTCGAGGGGTTCGCGGTCTCGGTCGCCGACGGAGACGGTGGTTTCGTCCTCGATCCCGCCGGCGAGGATGCCCGAACGGGACTGAGCGAGCGGGAGCTTCACGCGGCGCTCGACGAGCGCGCCCCCGCGGTCACGGACTGGTACGCCTTCGAGCGCGTCGTCGGGGAGTTCGGACCCCGGCGCGCGTTCCTGCGGTGGATCGAGGACGCCGACGGCGCGACCGTCGCGGCGCGGTACGCCGCGCTCGCGGAGGGGATCGAACGTGCGTGGGGACAGCTCGCGATCGCCGTCACGGTCACCGACCGCGGCGAACGCCGGTACGACGTGCGCCACGAGGAGGACGTGGGCGTCCCGGTCGACGAACTCGAAGTACACGCGGACCCGCTCGACGCCCGCGATATCGTCACGTTCGACCCGAAGGGGCGCTATCGCCCCCTCAAAACCGCGCCGTCGCTCGACGACGGGTGGGTCTTCCACGACCTCGGCCCGCGGGACGCCTACGAGGTCGTCGAGACGATCTACCCCGCGACGGTCGCCAACTGGCACCGCGAGCGCGAGGGCGAACTCGACGTGAGCCACTGGCGCGAGACGATGGCCCGGCAGTCCGGCATCTACGGCGTGATCAAGACGTGGGACCGCGGCGAGGGACACGAGCACGTGAACTGGGTTGCGGAGGCCTGCTGTGACGACTCGCAGTGCCTCAAGCGACGCGAGTGGGAGTACGACGCCGACACCGAACTCGACGTCGACGGCGGCGACGGCGTCTTCCCCTGCCGCGAGCCCTGTTCGGTCGTCGTGAGCGCCGCCCGCAAGTGGACGCGACTAGAGAGCGAGCAGCCCCGCACGTACGAGTTCGAACTGACCCCGAGCGAGAAAACGCAGGTCGAAGAGATCGTCGACGCGGTCGCCGACGGCCGGATCGACGAGATCCGCGAGGCGGACACGAAGGAGGGAGCGAACCGGTACCGCGCCCGATTCTTGCGGGCGAATCTGTTCGACGACGAGGGGAACCTCGGCGGCGTACCGACCGACTCGGACGAGGAGTAGCAGTTCCGCCACGGGGAACGCCCCAGTCGTGGGCGTCGCCGATCTGCCGTTGACACTCAAGTCGAAGCCCGTTCCGTCTGGTGTGGTCGAGTGCCCGCGTCGAATAGCCGATCGATCGAAACGGAGACAGCACACGCGTACACCCGCGCATGCGTGCGATCTCGCCGATCGCGAAAGCTTTAGACGCGGGACCGACCTATCTCGGCGCAATGAGTCGGGGCCCCGAACTGATCATCACGGAGAAGGACAACGCGGCGCGCCGCATCGCCGACATCCTGAGCGGCGAGTCCGCGACGGCGGAGCGACAGAACGACGTGAACGTGTACAAGTGGGGCGGCAAGCGCTGTATCGGCCTCTCGGGGCACGTCGTCGGCGTCGACTTCCCGCCGGAGTACAACGACTGGCGCGACGTGGAGCCGGTGGAACTCATCGACGCCCCGACGACGAAACAGCCGACCCAAGAGGGGATCGTCGCGGCCCTGCGCACGCTCGCGCGCAACGCCTCCCGCGTCGTGATCGCGACCGACTACGACCGCGAGGGCGAACTCATCGGTAAGGAGGCGTACGAGCTTGTGCGCGAGGTGAACGAGGACGCCCCGATCGACCGCGTCCGGTTCTCCTCGATCACCGAGCGCGAGGTTCAAGAGGCGTTCGCGAACCCCGACGACCTGGACTTCGACCTGGCCGCCGCCGGCGAGGCCCGGCAGGTGATCGACCTCACGTGGGGAGCGGCGCTCACCCGGTTTCTCTCCCTGTCCGCCCGCCAGCTCGGCGACGACTTCATCTCCGTCGGCCGGGTGCAGGGACCGACGCTCAAGCTGATCGTCGACCGTGAGCGCGAGATCCAGGCGTTCGACCCCGAGGCGTACTGGGAGCTGTACGGGAACCTGACCAAGTCCGGCGGCGACCCCTTCGAGGCGCGCTACTTCTACCTGAACGACGAGGGCAACGAGGCCGAGCGCGTCTGGGACGGCGACGTCGCGGAGGTGCTCACCGAGGCGCTCGACGCGGCCGAGGCGGCCGTCGTCGACGACGTGACCCGTCGGACGCAGACGGACGAGCCGCCGACGCCGTTCAACACCACCGCGTTCATCCGCGCGGCGGGGTCGCTCGGCTACTCCGCGCAACGCGCGATGTCGCTCGCGGAGGACCTGTACACGGACGGCTACCTCACGTACCCGCGGACCGACAACACGGTGTACCCCGAGGACCTCGACCCGCGAGAGCTGATCGACGACCTCTCCGCCGCCTCGACGTTCGGCGAGGACGCGGCGAGCCTGCTGGAGCAGGAAACGATCGAGCCCACCGAAGGCGACGAGGAGACGACGGACCACCCGCCGATCCATCCGACCGGCGAGATCCCCTCCGCGTCGGATCTGTCGGAGGACGAGTGGGAGGTGTACGAACTCGTCGTGCGTCGCTTCCTCGCGACCTGCGCCGAGCCCGCGACGTGGGAGCGGCTCCGCGTCGTCGCGCTCGCGAACGGCGAGGCGACGCCGATCGCCAAGCGCGCGGACGGGCTCGCCGCGCTCCGGAACCCCGACGAGGCCGACGGCCCGGCCGATCTGGTCGCCGACGGCGGCCTCCGGCTGAAGGCGAACGGGAAGCGCCTGCTCGAGGCCGGCTATCATGAGGTGTACCCGTACCGCTCCAGCGACGAGCGGATCGTCCCCGACGTCGAGGTCGGCGAGACGCTCGCGCTCGACGAGCGGCGCACCGAGGCCAAAGAGACCCAGCCCCCCCGTCGGTACGGCCAGTCGCGGCTCATCGAGGAGATGGAAAAGCGCGGCGTCGGCACGAAGGCGACCCGGCACCGAACTCTCGAGAAGCTCTACGACCGCAATTACATCGAGAGCGACCCGCCGCGGCCGACCCGGCTCGCGGAGGCGGTCGTCGAGGCCGCAGAGGAGTTCGCCGAACACGTCGTGAGTGAGGAGATGACCGCCCAACTGGAACAGGACATGCAGGCGATCGCGGCGGGCGAGAAGGGGTACGACGAGGTGACCGCAGAGTCGCGCGAGCTGCTCGAACGGGTGTTCGACGACCTCACCGAGTCGCGCGAAGCGGTCGGCGACCACCTCCAAAAGTCGCTGAAGGCCGACAAGACGCTCGGCCCCTGTCCCGAATGCGGCGAGGATCTCCTCGTCCGGAAGTCTCGACAGGGCTCCTACTTCATCGGCTGTGACGGCTATCCCGACTGCGAGTACACTCTGCCGCTCCCCTCGACGGGGAAGCCGCTCATCCTGGACGACACCTGCGAGAAGCACGACCTCCGACACGTGAAGATGCTCGCCGGCCGGAAGACGTTCGTCCACGGCTGTCCCCAGTGTAAGGCCGACGAGGCGGACGAACAGGAGGACGAGGTGATCGGCGCCTGTCCGGACTGCGGAGACGAGCACGGGGGGGAGCTCGCGATCAAGCGGCTCCGCTCCGGCTCCCGACTCGTCGGCTGCACGCGCTACCCCGACTGCGACTACTCGCTGCCGCTTCCCCGCCGCGGCGGGATCGAGGTCACGGACGAGACCTGCGAGGAACACGAACTCCCGCACCTCCGCGTCCACTCCGGCGACGAGCCGTGGGAACTCGGCTGTCCGATCTGCAACTACCGGGAGTTCACGGCGCGACAGGACGGCTCCGAGCTACAGGCCGTCGAGGGGATAGGCGAGAAGACGGCCGCGAAGCTGCAGGAGGCGGGCGTCGACGGTGTCTCGGACCTCAAGTCGGCCGATCCGGACGACCTCGCGGCCGACGTCGACGGCGTCGGTCCCGACACGGTCCGCGACTGGCAGGCCAAAGCCGATTGAGACGACGGCGCAGCCGCCCGCCGCTTGCCACCCGTAAAGCCATAAGTCACGAACGCCTCGACGAGAGCAGAGATGAACGGCGGCGGGGGCGACGGCTCGGAACGCGAAGAGCGCCCGACCGGGGACAGCGACGCCTCGCCCGTCCTCCGATCGGTGCTGTCCGCGATACCGACGCCGGCGCTCGCGTGCGACCCGGAGACGCACGCGATCCGCGCGGCGAACGCCCCCGCTGTCGACCTCTTTGGCCGAGATCCGTCGGTGCTGCGATCGCGTCGCCTCTCAGACTTCGTCGACGGCGGAACCGCGGTCGGCGGCGACGCGATCGGGCCGGCGATCGACCGCGCCCGGATCGCCGACGGTGACGCCGGCGTTGTCGCGGTGGAGACGGGACGAGTCGACGGAGACGAGCGTAGACACCGGCTCGAACTCACGCCGCGGACGGCGACAATCGACGGAAGTGAGTGGCTGTTCGTCGGGCTTACCGACGTCACAGAGCGCGTCCGGGCCGAATCTCGCCTGGAGTCACAGCTGCGCGTCACGGAGGCGATCGCGTCGACGCTTCCGGGGGCGCTGTTCGAGTGCACCGCGAACGGCACGCTCGCGCGGTGGAACGATCGGTTCGCGGCCGACACCGCCTACGAGGGACGCGAGCTGTCAGGGACGGACCTCACCTCGCTTTTCGTCGAGCCCGGTCCCGATCGGGAGAACGGCGCGGGCGAGGCGAGCGTCTCCGAGATGCTCCGACGGGTGTACCGCGACGGCGACGTCGTCGCCAGCGAGGTGACGCTCCTCACCCGTCCCGGTGAGCGCGTCCCGTACCGGCTCACGCTCGGGCCGATAACCGACGGCGACGCGGTCGTCGGCGCGGTGGGGGTAGGCGAGGACCGAACGGCCACGTCGCTCCGCGAGGAGCGGCTCGCCGTGTTGACGCGGGTGTTGCGGCACAACTTCCGAAACGACCTCAACGTGGTGACCGGCTTCACGGAGCGGACCATCGAGGCGATCGACGACCCGCAGCGCGCTGCGGAACTCGAACGGGTCGTCGACACCGCCGAGCGACTGCTTCGGGTCGGCGAGATGTCGCGGCGGGTCGAGCGGCTGCTCGCCGACCGTCCGACCACGCAACCGCTCGACCTTCGAGCGGCCGTCGACGAGGCGATCGCGTCGCTGCCGGCAGAGCTACGCGAAAGCGCCGATATCGACGTCGACGTGCCCGTCGGAATCACCGTCTCCGCGATCGGTTACCTGGCCGAGGCGATCGCGGAGCTCGTCGACAACGGGATCCGGCACAACGACGCGGACCGACCACGGGTCGAGATTTCGGCCGCGGAACTGCCGAGCGAGTCGTGGGCGTCCGTGGTCGTCGTCGACGACGGTCCCGGTGTCCCGCCCGCCGAGCGCGCGGTCCTCACCGGAGAGGAGACGCCGCTGGAACACGCGAGCGGTCTCGGCCTCTGGTACGTCAGTTGGATCGTCGGCTCCAGCGGCGGAAGTCTCGATATCACCGAGAGCGGAACCGGCGGAAGCCGGATCGAGATCGAACTCAGGACGGCCGAGAACGCGTGACCGGCGACGGCAGTCGGAGACCGTCGAGCCGATCACTCCACGAGCCGGACCTCGTCGCCGACCGCGACCGCGTCGGCCGCGCCGGCCGGGAGTTCGACGACCATGTCCGCGCGGCCGCGACCGATCCCGACGAACGGGGCGAGTCGCTTCCGGGCCGTCACCCCGCCGTCGACGAGCCACAGCGCGTCGATCGCGAAGGGGACGAACAGCATGTGGAGCCACTGAGTGTCCGCGTTCCCGAACGGAAACACGAGCGCGTAGCCGTCGGGGACGGAGCGCCGGAACATCAGGCCGCGGGCCTGTTCGAGGGTCGACCGCGCCACGTCGACGTCGCTGGCGAGGACGGTTTCGGTCGTCGCCCGCTCGGCGGACGAGCCGCGACGGTGGACGAGTCGCACGCTCGCCACGTCAGCGCGGTCGGATAAATAGCCTCGCGATCGATCGGGCGGGATCCGCCGTCGCGGGGTCGGCGTCGGTTAGCTCGCGTCGCCGTACGTCTCTTCGAGGTACTCGACGATGTCGTCGCTCTCGGACATCCCCTCGACACCGTTGGGTTCGTCGACGAGGACGGGGACGCCGGTCTGCCCGCTGACCGCCTCGACTTCGGTGCGCTCGTCGTGCGAGCGCGGCACCATGACGGAGTCGTACTCCAAGCCGAGGTCGGCGAGTTTGGTCTTCACTTTCGCACAGTACGGACACCCTTCCAGTTCGTACAGCGTCAGGTCGGCCATCGACACCACGTACGAGACAGACGCGTAAAGAAGTACTGCGGTCGGTGCACGTCGCGTACACGGGCGCGACGAGCGCGAAGGGACCGAGTGTGTCCCTCGCTAGAGGATGACGCCGCGGGTCTGAAGGACGTAATAGGCGGCGAGTAGAGCCGCGATGACGTACTGACCGAGGTCGACGTCGCTCGCCTCGCCGGTCGCGACCTTGATGATCGGATACGCGACGATTCCGGCCGCCAGCCCGTCGGCGATGGAGTAGGCGAACGGCATCACGGTGACGGTGAGCCCGGCGGAGACCGCCCACGCGGGGTCGCTCCAATCGACCTCGACCAGACCCTGTAGCATCATCACGCCGACGACGATCAGCGCGATGAACGAGGCGTATTCCGGGATCGCGGCCACGACGGGTATCACGGCAAGCGACGCAAGGAACAGGCCGGCGACGACGAGCGCGGTGAGGCCCGTCCGACCGCCCTCTTCGACGCCCGTCGACGACTCGATGAACGTCGTCACCGTGGAGGTCCCGACAATCGCACCGAAGGTGGTTCCGATAGCGTCGGCCATGAGCGGCCGGTCCATCTCGGGGAGGTCGCCGTCATCGTCGAGGAAGTCGCCGAACTGTGAGACACCGATGAGCGTCCCGGCAGTGTCGAAGAAGTCCACGAAAAAGAACGTGAACACGACGAGCCCGAACGTGAGCGGGTCGATGTTGGCGAGCCCATCGACGAACGCGCCCGCGAGCGGCGTGATGTCGTACTGCGCCGATGGCAGCGTCTCGGGAGTGACTGTTCCGCGCTCGAAGAATCCGGCCAGCGTGAGTCCCCAGCCGGCCAGTGACGTGGTCAGGATGCCGAGAACGATCGCGCCGGTGACGTTGCGCGCCCACAGCACGAACGTTAACACGAGGCCGAGCACGCCCAAGATCGCCCACGGGTTCCCGAATATTCCGCCGAGCGTGACGAGCGTCGTTTCGTCGGGGACGACGATCTGCAGCTCCTGAAACCCGATGAAAAGCAGGAACAGTCCGATACCCGCACCGACTGACCGCTTCACCGGCTCCGGGAACAGCCGGATGACGTACTCGCGCGCACCGACGATCGTCAAGATAATGAACAGTACGCCCTCAACGAAGACGGCCGCGAGAGCCGTCTGCCACGGAATTCCGAGCCCCAAGACGACCGTGTACGCGAAGAAGGCGTTGAGCCCGAGTCCCGGTGCAAGTCCGAACGGACGGTTGGCGTAGACCGCCATAACGAGCGTCGCGACGGCCGCCGAGAGCACCGTCGCGATGGCGATCATCTGTACGACCTCGAAGAACTCGTACCCGGGGATCTGGATCGCCTCGGCCAGAATGAACGGGTTCACAACGATGATGTACGACATCGCGAGGAACGTCGTGAGCCCCGCTATCAGTTCCGTGCGAATGTCGGAACCGTGCTCTTCTACGTCGAAGCGTGCCGAAAGCGTGTCTGAAAGTCCCATTGAACGGGTGTGTGTTCCCTCGGATCGGCTAATAAGTGTTGCTGAAACGAACCTGTCGGACATCCACTTTTAGAAGATATTCGCCCGGTACTGTGGATCATCCACTTCGAAAAACACGCAGACGTACGTAGCGCTCGCAGTTGCTCGAAGACCCTCATTCGATCCGATTGCGGTTACTCGAAAGTCGTCAGCGCCCCGACCGGCGCGTCCGTGATCGCTCGCGCGCGCTCCATCCCCTCGTCGCCGACGGCGATGAGCGTGAACACGCCGGTGACGTCGGCGTCGGCCTGCAGGGCGATATCGAGGAGAAGCTCCTGTGTCTCGCCCGACCGGATCAGGTCGTCGACGACGAGGACCGTGTCGCCGGCGTCGATGGCGCGCGCCGGCAGGTAGTAGGTGAGTTCGATCCCGGAGGCGAGCCGCTGGCGTGACTCGATGAACTCCTCGACGGCCGTCTCCTTCGACTTCTTGGCGTACGCGAGCCGCGCGTCGAAAAAGGACGCCATGGCCGCGCCGAGCGTGATGCCGTCGGTCGCCGCGGTGAGGATCACGTCCGGCGACTCAAAGGAGAACGTCTCGGCGGCGACCGGCGCGACCAGATCGAGGAACGACTGGTCGAAGACGACGCCGCTGTTGTCGACGTATCCCTCCTCGTCGAACGAGACGCGGGCGACCAGTTCGTCCGCGAGCGCGTCGCGACCGACCGCCTCGACGACCTCGCTCGCGCGATCGGCACCGGGCAGCACGTGGCCGTTCACGTACCGGTTCAGGTCGCCGGCCGGGAGCCCCGTCACCGTCGACAGCTCCTCGTACGTTCGCGTCTCCTTGAGCATGCGCAGCACGGCGACCGCCTGCAGCTGGAGGGCGGCCTTCTCTGCTCGGTTCATGACGATGATCGTGATCGCACAAGTATGAATACGTCGAAGTGCTCGTCAGGTGAGAACGGCCGTTCGAATCCACGGCCGTGGATATCACGGGCGAAGCGCCGGTCGATCACTCGGAAGCCGCTACCGCTCGCGGACGACGACGAACTCCGCCAGATCGCGGAGGTACTCGATCGCCTCCGTCTCGGGCGGGTCCGCGCGGTCGAGCGCGGCCAGCGCGAGTTCGGACTGCTCGCGTGCGCGTTCGTCGATCTCGTCGGGCGTGAGCGACGTGACTTGCACGACGGACGGGCGATCCATCTCCGCGTCCTGCCCGGTCGGCTTGCCGAGCGCGTCGGCGTCGGCGGTGGCGTCTAACACGTCGTCGCGCATCTGGAAGGCGACGCCGACGCGCTCGGCGTACTCGCCGAACGAGTCGATCGCCTCGGGGTCGGCCCCGCCGGCGACCGCGCCGAGCTCGGCGGCGGCGCGGAACAGCGCGCCGGTCTTTCGGCGGGCGAGTTCCATGTACTCCTCCTCGTTCGTCGGGCGCGCAGCAAGCTCCGTCGCCTCTCCCTCGCCGAGTTCGACCATCGCCTCGGCGACGGTCCGCATCGCCCGCGGTTCGCCGGAGAAGAGCGCGAACGCCTCGCCTAACAGTCCGTCGCTAGCGACGATCGCCGGGCCGTAGCCGAACTCCGCCCACGCCGAGGGGGTTCCCCGACGGACCTCGGAGCGGTCGATGATGTCGTCGATCACGAGCGACGCGTTGTGGACGAACTCGATCCCGGCAGCGAAGTCGACGGCGTCGGCGGGGTCGCCGTCGAACGCCTCGCACGCGAGGATCGTCACCGCGGGCCTGACTCGCTTGCCGCCGGCGAGGACGACGTGACCGACCTCCGCGGACAGCTCGTCGGGCTCCACCTCACCGATCACGGCTTCGAGCCGCTCTTCGACGAGCGCGACCCGGCGCTGCAGGTACTCCATCTGGTACACGAAGGAGTCCGCCGCGCAAAGGCCTAACGGAAGGACGGCGGAGCCCGAACAGCTCCGACAGAGCGTCGCGTTCGCCGCCGTGCAGCGACGCGTTCGCGGCCGAGCCGCTTCGGAAGGCCCTTTTAACCCGCCGGTCGAACGGACGGTATGTTCAGGCAGTTCCGGTCGGAGGTCGAGGCCGCGCTCGCGGACGCGCTCGACGCCTTGGACCTCCCGACCGACGACCTCGGCATCGAACGCCCGCCCGACGACATGGACGCGACGCTCGCCTCCAGCGTCGCCTTCCGACTCGCGGGCGAGGTCGGCGACGCCCCCCCGAACGTGGCGGCACGGGTCGCCGAGGCGGTCGACGCCGACGGGGCCGCGTACCTCGCGAGCGTCGACACCGCGGGGCCGTACGTCAACTTCCACGCGAACGACCGCTACCTCGTCGACACCCTCGACGCGGCCGCCCCCGACGCCGGCTACGGCGCGCTCCCCGACCGGGACACCTCCGTCGTCGTCGAGCACACCAGCGCGAACCCGACCGGCCCGGTCCACGTCGGGCGCGCTCGCAACCCGATCGTCGGCGACGCCGTGGCGAATCTACTGGAGTACGCCGGCTACGACGTCGATCGCCACTACTACGTCAACGACGCCGGTCGACAGATGGCGGTGTTCACGTGGGCGTACGAGCGGTTCGACGAGTCCGACCTCGACGAACCGCCCGCGCGCGACCGCGCCGAGTACGACCTCGTGCGATACTACCGCAAGGGGAACGCGTACCTAGAGGAGGCCGATCCCGACGACGTCGAGGCCGCGGAAGCCGAGATCCAGTCGATCCTGCAGGGGCTCGAAGCCGGCGACGAAGAGACCTACGAACGCGTGGGCGAAGTCGTCGACACTGTGCTCGGCGGGATGAAGGCGTGTCTCGCGCGCCTGCCGGCTGAATTCGACGAGTTCGTCAAGGAGACGCGGTTCATGCGAGACGGCTCCACCGACGACGTCGCGGCGCGGCTCAAAGAGACCGACCACGCCGTCTACGAGGAGGACGCGTGGCAGCTGGAACTCGACGACCGGGGGATCGACAAGAACCTCGTCTTCCTCCGCTCTGACGACACCAGCCTCTACACCACCCGCGACCTGGCTCACCACGAGTGGAAGTTCGCGAACTACGACCGCGCGGTCACCGTGCTCGGCGAGGACCACAAGCTGCAGGCCGACCAGCTCGACGCGACCCTAGAGCTTCTCGGCAACGACACAGACCGGCTCGGCCACGTCATCTACTCGTACGTGAACCTCCCGGAGGGGAAGATGTCGACCCGGCGCGGGACCGGTGTGATGCTCGACGACCTGCTCGACGAGGCGATCGACCGCGCCCGCGAGGCGGTCGAAGACCGGATGGACGACCGCATCCGCGAGGACGACCTGACCGACGACGACATCGAGCGGATCGCCCACCAAGTCGGGATCGGCGCGGTCCGGTACGACATCGTCTCGAAACAGCCCGCGAAGGCGATCACCTTCGAGTGGGAGGACGCGCTCGATTTCGAGGGGCAGTCGGCGCCGTTCGTCCAGTACGTCCACGCACGCTGTTGCGGTATCCTCGACGAGGCGGAAGGTGAGGGAGTGGCCGTCCCCGAACCGGGCGAGCCGATCGACGTCGACGCCGCGTCGCTCACCACGGACGAGGCCCGGGACCTGCTGCGTGAGATCGCCAGGTTCCCGGCCGCGATCGAGTCCGCCGCGGACGACTTCGAGCCCCACACGATCGCCACGTTCACCCGCGAGTTCGCCGACGCGTACAACGCCTTCTACCGGGAGTGTCCGGTCGTCACCGCCGAGGACGACGACCTGCGGGCGGCCCGCGTCGCGCTCGTCGCCGCCGCGAAACACACGATGGCGAACGCGCTCGACGTGCTCGGGGTCGAAGCGCCGGAGTCGATGTAAGATCTGTCGCGACTCCGCCGATTCCGGCCTCGAACCGGCCGATCGCGGTAGAACCGACAGGTCAAAGCTTACTTACACGCACGCCGCCGTATTCGGGGTAATGAGTAGCGACGCACAGGAGGCGAACGAGGACCGCCGGAAGTACGAGTTCCGGAAGGTCATCGAGGAGCTCAAAGACTACGAGGGCTCCGGCACACAGCTCGTCACCATCTACATCCCCGAGGACAAGCAGGTCTCCGACGTGGTGGCACACGTCACCCAAGAGCACAGCGAAGCGTCAAACATCAAGTCCAAACAGACCCGGACCAACGTCCAAGACGCGCTCACGTCGATCAAAGACCGGCTGCGCTACTACGATACCTTTCCGCCCGAAAAAGGGATGGTGATCTTCTCCGGCGCGATCGACGCCGGCGGCGGCCAGACCGACATGGTCACCCGGACGCTCGAATCCCCGCCCCAGCCGGTGGAGTCGTTCCGGTACCACTGCGACTCCGAGTTCCTCACCGAACCGCTCGAACACATGCTGGAGGACTCCGGCCTGTTCGGACTCATCGTCTTGGACCGCCGCGAGGCGAACGTCGGCTGGCTGAAGGGGAAACGCGTCGAGCCAGTCAAGTCCGCCTCTTCGCTCGTCCCCGGCAAACAGCGGAAAGGCGGTCAGTCCGCACAGCGGTTCGCCCGACTTCGCTTGGAGGCGATCGACAACTTCTATCAGGAGGTCGCCGGGATGGCCAACGACCTGTTCGTGGACAAACGACACGAACTCGACGGCATCCTCGTCGGCGGTCCCTCGCCGACGAAAGACGAGTTCCTCGACGGCGACTACCTCCACCACGAGCTACAGGACAAGGTGCTCGGCAAGTTCGACGTGGCGTACACGGACGAGTCCGGACTCAAAGACCTCGTCGACAACGCCAGCGAGGCGCTCGCCGATCAGGAGATCGTCGAGGACAAACGCAACATGGAGGAGTTCTTCGAGAAACTCCACACCGGCGAGGAGGCGACCTACGGCTTCGAGCAGACCCGACGAAACCTGATCATGGGCTCTGTCGACCGCCTACTCATCTCCGAGGACCTCCGCTCCGACGTGGTCGTCTACGAGTGTCCGAACGGACACGAAGAGTACGAGGTCATCGACGTGCGACACTCGACCCCCTCACACGAGTGCGCCGAGTGCGGAGAGGAGGCGGATGTCGAGGAGCGCGAGGACGTCATCGAACACCTGATGACCATCGCCGAGCAGCGCGGGACGGAGACGAAGTTCATCTCGACCGACTTCGAGAAGGGCGAACAGCTGCTCGACGCGTTCGGCGGGATCGCGGGTATCCTCCGCTACTCCACGGGCGTCTGAGGTCGGACATCCGAGGCGACCCTACTGTTCTGATTCGACCGGCACCGCCGCGACCTCCAGACACGCGCAGGCGTCCGTCTCGGGGTCGAAACAGTCCGGACACTCCGGCTCGCGGTCGATGATCGTGTCCAGTCGGTCGGCGACGGTGTCGTCGATCACGGCTTCAAGCTCGCGCGCCTCCGCGCGGAACTCGTCGACGGCGAGCACGTTCGCGAGGAACCGCTCGATGATACAGTACGTCTGTAGGGCGTCTCGCGCCTGTACGATGCCGTCGTCGGTGAGTCGGACGCCCTTGTACTTCTCGTGTTCGGCGAGCCCGCGCGACTCCAGCTTGCCGATCATCTCGTTGGCGCTCGCCGGGCTCACCCCGAGCGCGTCGGCGATAGAGCCCGTCGAGGCGGGACCGTCTTCCTGCTTCTGTACGACGTATATCGTCTTGAGGTACTGGTCTGCGGTATTCACGGCATCCCTCCGTCGGTGATCGTCGTTCGCGCCGGTCCGGTCTCTCGGCCCGTCGTCGCGCTCGTCGCTCGGTTCATCGTCGCTCCATGACCTCCGTCACCTCGCTGACGCCGTCGGCCTCGTCCGCGCGGATCGTCCGGAGCGTGTCCATGAGTTCCTCGCGGTCGATCGAGAACTCGGCGTCCGAGGCCTCGATCGCCTCGATGAGGTCGTCGTAGAACTTGTAGGCGGTCTCTTCGTTACACAGTTGGTCGTACAACACGCCGTCGAAGTCGTCGGGCCGCGTCCGTCCGTACCGGGCGTCGACGAGCGATTCGATCTCGTCGAACGGCACGCTCTCGACGCCGAGTCCCTCGATGAGTCCCTCCAGACGCTCTCGGTGGTCGGCCGACTCCTCGGCGGCGTCCGCGAGCAGCGCTTCGATCTCCTCGTCGAGTTCGGCGTCGAGGCTCTGGTAGTGGTGGTGCGCCCGCGCCTCGACGACTTCTTCTAACACGATCCCGATCTGTAATAACCGGGCGAGCTGGTCGTCAGAGGCGATCCGCTGGCTCACGCTCACGGCGACCACCCGGCCTCAGTCGATACGCCCGTTCGCATACACGTCACCTCGGCCGTAGTCCGACTTAAGCGGTTCCCCTCGCGGAGCGGCGTTCTCGGTAGAGCGCGTGGCACGCAGATCGGCGGACGCCGTCCCGTCGCTCGCTGGGCGCGACGCCGCTACCGTTCGAAAAACAAAACAGAAGCGCCGGATTACTGCAACCGCTGGATGACGAGTTCCTGAACGTCGTCACGGAACTCGTCGACCGCGATCTCCTCTAACACGGGGACGAAGAAGCCCTCGACGAGCATGTTCCGCGCCGTGCGCGAGTCGATCGAACGGCTCTCAAGGTAGAACAGGTCCTCCGCGTCGACCTGTCCGACCGTGGCGGAGTGAGACGCCTCGGTGTCGTGGTTGTGGATGATCAGCTTCGGCGACGCGTCTGCCTCGGCGTCGTCCGACAGCATCAGCGTGTTCTCGCGCTGGTAACTGGAGGTGTTCCACGCGTCCTCGCCGACGTCTTGGACGCCCTCGTAGACGGAGCGGGCGACGTCATCGAGCACGCCGCGCGTGACGAGATCGGCCGTCGTCTGCTCGGCCTGATGCCACACGCGGGCGTTGATGTCGAAGTGCTGGTCGTCGGTGCCGAAGAACGTCCCGACGATCTGGCTCTCGGAGCCGTCGCCGTTCAGTTCGGTCTCGACGTCCGATCGAGTCAGCTTCGATCCGAAGTTGCTCTCGATCCAGTCGACCGTCGCGTACGTGTCCGTCACGGCGCGTTTCAGCGAGTAGGTGTACGTGTCCGAATCGAGATTCTGCAGCGAGCCGAACTGGACGTTCGAGTTCTCGCCCGCGACGATCTCCACGAGATTCGAGAAGTACCGGTCGTCCGCGGTTCCGGCCGCGGCGCTCTCGTCTCCCGACTCGATCGCTTCGAGGATCGTCACCGACGACGACTCCTCGGCGACGACGAGCGTCTGGCTGAACAGCGACTGCGAGTTCATCTCCGCGCGGACGGTGACGTCCTCGACGTCGACGCCCTCCGGGACGTAGACGAACGTGCCGGTGGTGAAGAGCGCGACCGACAGCGCCGTGAGGTAGTTGTGCTCGGGGTCGAGCACGCTCCCGAAATTCGCCTCGATGACGTCGCCGTACTCGTCGAACGCCTCCGTGAACGGGAGGACGACGACCTCGTCGTCGCCGGCCGCCCGCTCCGTCGCGTCCGACTGGTTCAGGGGATCGACGAGTGCCTCGAAGTCGAGGGCCTCCAGATCGGTCCAGCGGCGGCCGGGCGTCTGGATGACGTCGGGAAGATCCGCCGTCTCCAGGGCCGAAAGGGCGTCGAGACGTGTCTCCAAGAGCCACTCGGGCTCGTCGCGTTCGTCGGCGATGCGTCGTACCGTGTCCTCAGAGAGGCTCTCGATTGCTTGCGTGCTCATGTTATCCGAGCGAGCCCTCCATCTCCAGCTCGACGAGCCGGTTCAGCTCGACGGCGTACTCGATGGGCAGCTCTTCCGTGATGGGCTCGATGAAGCCCGAAACGATCATCTGTTTCGCGTCGTCGTCGTCAAGGCCGCGCGACTGCAGGTAGAAGATGTCCTCGTCGCCGATCTTCCCGACGGTCGCCTCGTGGGCGACGTCGACCTTCGACTCGTTGATCTCCATGTACGGCATCGTATCGGAGGTCGACTCGTTGTCGAACATCAGCGCGTCGCACTCGACCGCGGTCGAGGAGTTCTCCGCGCCGTCCGCGATGTGGACGAGACCGCGGTAGTTGGTGCGGCCGCCGTCTTTCGCGATCGACTTCGACTCGACGGTCGATTTGGTGTCCGGCGCGTTGTGATACACCTTCGCGCCGGTGTCGATGTCCTGTCCTTCGCCGGCCATGGCGATGGTGATGTGGTTGTCGGACGACCCGCGACCCTTCAGGATCGTCGAGGGATACAGCATCGTCGCCTTCGACCCCATCGAACCGGAGATCCACTCCATGCGCCCGCCCTTCTCGGCGATGGCGCGTTTCGTGTTCAGGTTGTACGTGTTCTTCGACCAGTTCTGCACCGTGGAGTACTGGACGTGCGCGTCCTCGCCGACGAACACCTCGACGCCGCCGGAGTGGAGGTTGAACGCCGAGTACTTCGGCGCGGAACAGCCCTCGATGTAGTGGACCTCCGAACCCTCCTCGGCGATGATGAGCGTGTGTTCGAACTGACCCATCCCCTCGGAGTTCATCCGGAAGTACGCCTGCACCGGCATGTCGACGGTCGTGTTCTCGGGGATGTACACGAACGAGCCGCCGGACCAGATCGCGCCGTGGAGCGCGGCGAACTTGTTGTCGCTCGGAGGGACGCACTTCGTCATGAAGTGCTCTTTGACGATCTCTTCGTGCTCTTGGACGGCCTTGTCCATGTCACAGAAGATGACGCCCTTCTCCTCCCACTGCTCTTGCATGTTCTGGTAGACGATCTCGGACTCGTACTGCGCGCCGACGCCCGAGAGCGCGTTCTTCTCGGCTTCCGGAATTCCCAGCTTGTCGAACGTGTCCTGAATCTCTTCGGGAAGGTCCTCCCAGCTTTCGGCACCGCCGCGAGCCTCGATGTCCGGACGGATGTACGGAACGATCTCGTCGATGTCGACCTCCGAGAGGTCCGGCTGGCCGGGCCAGTCGGTCGGCATCGGCATCTCTTGGAACTGCTTGAGCGCGCGCAGGCGCCGCTCCAGCATCCACTCCGGTTCGTCCTTGTCCTCCGAGATGACGCGAACCGTCTCCTCGGTGAGCCCCTTTTCGCTCTTGAAGGCGGACTTTTCCTCCTTCTTGAACTCGAAGCGCTCCTCCGTGTTCGTCTCTTTTAGGTGATCTTGTGAACTCATGTCAGTTGGTTACCGTTCTGGTTGTATAGTGTTGTTGCGTAATCACGCGTGATTACGCGTCGGCGAACGCTTCCTCGCGGACCCAGTCGTAGCCATCGTCTTCGAGCTGCTCCGCGAGTTCCGCGCCACCGCTCTTGGCGACCTCGCCGTCCAACATCACGTGGACGTGGTCGGGTTCGACGTAGTCGAGGATGCGCTGGTAGTGAGTGATCTGCAGGATTCCGGTGCCCTGCTCGTCGCGCAACGCGTTGATCCCCTTCGAGACGTCCTGGAGGCGGTCGATGTCGAGACCGGAGTCGATCTCGTCGAGCACGGCGACGGAGGGCTCTAACATCGCGGCCTGCAGCACCTCGTTCTGCTTCTTCTCGCCGCCGGAGAAGCCGGCGTTGAGGTACCGCTGCATGAACTTCTCGTCCATGTCGAGCAGTTCCATCTTCTCGGAGAGGATCTCTTGGAACTCGGCGACGCCGATATCGCCGTCGTCCGCGGGACCCTCCATCGGAGAGGTGTCGTAGCCCTCGTCGTCCGCGTCGGCCTCGCTTTCTTCTTCCTCCTCGCCTTCGAACAGCTCCTCGCGCTCGTCGGCCTTGGCGTTGAGCGCCTGTCGGAGGAAGTTCGTCATGGTGACGCCCTCGATCTCCGCGGGGTACTGGAAGCCGAGGAAGATCCCGAGCGCGGCGCGCTCGTTGGGTTCCAACTCCAAGAGTTCCCAGTGATAGTCCTCGTCGGCGAGATCGGCGTCGACGTCGGCGACGTCCTCGTCGTCGAGGTGGAGGAGGATCTCTCCGTCGGTTACTTCGTACGCGGGGTGTCCGGCGATGACCTTCGCGGTCGTCGATTTCCCGGACCCGTTCGGCCCCATCAGGGCGTGGATCTCACCGGAGTTGACCGTGAGATCGACACCGCGGAGAATCCGTTCACCGCCCTCTTCAGCCACTCGTGCGTGTAGATTGTTGATTTCGAGAGTTGCCATATATCGTCTCGGTACCTCGTACGTAGACACTGGTGACTTAGGTGGTTAATGGTTACGCATCTCCCCGTCAAAACTCTCGAATTCGGTAAGAAATTTTCTGCTGATCGAAAACTGATTTCCGACAGTTCCGTTCGATTTTACATGAACGAGCCGAGTCCGGTCTGTTCTTGCCCCGTCTTGACCTCCTCCCACGACATCCCGAGGGCCTCGATGACGCGCTCTATCGGGCCTTTCAGCGTCTTATCGAGCATCTTCTCCCAGTCGACTTCGAACTCCGCTGGGACCTGATCTGCGTACTCGAAGCAGATCACGTCCGGATCGCGTTTGAACTCGCCGTACAGCGGATCGCGCTGTGGATCGAGTCCCTTCTCAGTCTCCATCCGCGCCCAGAAGTCCGGGTGGACCTTCTCGATGTACAGCCGCTTCGGCTTCGACCCGCTCCCGAAGTTGGTCCCGAGCATGTGGTTTGCGTACATCGCGCCGCGGACCTGCGCGGTCGGCGTCTCGTAGGCGTCGAGCTTCTTTCCGATCCCGCCGGGGATCCCGATGTCCTCTACATCGACGTCGCCGTCGAGCACGCGCGCGATGACATCAACGAGGTACGCCTTCACCTCCTCTAAGTCCTCGTCGATGTCGTCGCCCGTCACGATCGTCTCGATGACGTTCTGTTGGACCTCCTTCGTGATTTGGGCGATGTCCGAGCGCTTGTACTCGAAGCCGGTGATGTCGATGTCGTCGACGTCTTTCCCCTCCTTCCAGATGATGTGGCCGGCGTAACGCTTCTTCTTCCCCGCTTGGAAGAAGCGCCGGTAGAGCTTCTCGAACTCGATCTGGAAGCGGTGGTCGTCGGCGTTCAACTCGTCGAGCGCGAAGTCGTCGTAGCGCTCGTTGATGTGGTCTTCTATCTCGAAGGAGGTCTCGATCGCCCCCTCCTTTGACATATCAGATAAAGATAACATAACGCTGTCGGTGTCACCATAAGCAACCTGATAATTAAGCTCTTCTGCGGCCTCCTCGGTGAAGTCGATGACCTCGCGGCCGGTCGCGGTGACGGCCGCTGCGCCCTCCTTGTCGTAGAGGCGGAATCGATCCCAGCCTGTTACGCCGTATAAAGAATTCATAATGACCTTGACAGATGCCTGCTGGCGGTCGTACTGCTCGTACGGCTCCGTACCTGGGTCGTGGTCGTTCCGGAGCGCCTTCTTCTCCTCGCGCTCGGAGAGCAGTTCGTCGACCATCTCGCGCATGATCCCGTCCGGCTCCTTGCGGAAGTGGGTCCCGTTGGGCGCGACGTACGTCTCGCCGTCGTACTCGGCGGGGTCGACTTTCGTCTCCGGTCCCGCGTTTATCGTCACCATGCACATCGGGTAGAGGCTCTTCAAGTCTTGGACCGTCACCATCTCCTTGACGCCGGTGATCGGGTCGAAGACGGCTCCGCCTTCGAACTCCTCCGACTCCTGTTGACCCTTCGTCGGGAGCGCGAACTTCCCGAACGCCTTGTGGAGGACGTACATGTCGACGGTGTCGCCGGGCGTCGGCGCGTCTTCGATCTTACAGCCGACGAAGGTGCGCACTTCGTCCCAGAAGGCTATCACGTCCTGTTTCCGGTCAATCTCGACGCACAGCTCCACGTCGCGGATGCTGTATTCTAGCAAGCGCTCGGGGTCCTGTTCCCAGAGGTCGCCGATGTCGCCCGTGTAGCGCTCCTTGCCGACGCCGAGTTCGCGTTCGCCGACCGCGTCGAGCCGATACGACTCCAACTCGGTAAACATCGTCCGCTTGTAGGCGTACAGCAGGTCGAAGACGACCCGCCCCTTGATGTCGGGGCCGCCCCAACCGGAGCGCCACACCTCGCCGATCCGGGAGAGCCGGTCGACGGAGAGGTCGTACTGACTTCCGTCGTCAAGCACCTCCATCCGATCGAGGACGTACGGCGCGTCAAAGTCCTCGAAGTTCCACCCGGTGAGCAGGTCCGGGTCCGTCTCGTCGATGTACTCGACGAACGTGTCGAGCATCGCGGCCTCCGTCTCGAAGGTGCGGACCCGGAAGTCGAGTTCCCCGCCGTCGCCGACGATCCCCTCGTAGTCGGGGAGGTTCTCGGGCGGCGGGATCTCGGCCTCGGGCGCGTCGTACAGCCAGACGACGTACTCGTCGTCGTAGGAGTCGTGGCTCGTGAGACAGATGATCGGCTCCTCGCCGTCCTCGGGGAAGCCGCGCCGGTCGTCGACCTCGATGTCGAAGGTGTTCACCCGCATCTCGGCGTCGACCTCGGCCGGCTCCAGCTGTTCCTCGTGGACCTGGATCGTCCCCTCTCCATCGTCGAGCCGGCGCTCCTCGACGCGGATCCCGCCGTTGATCCCATTGTCGATCAGAAAGCGGTTCGGAAAGAGAATGTCCGCCTCGAACGTCGTCGCGAAGTCGTCGCGGATGTTCCCCACGTCGCGGGGCGTGCGGGTGACGATCCGAGTGAGCGACTCGCCGCGGATGCTCTCGTATGGTTCGCCCTCGACGTTCTCCTCGCGCGTGCCGATCACCACGTCGTACTGCTCGGTTGGATCGCGGTCGAGGTCGGCCGTGGGGACGTAAAAATACGGCTCGACGCCCAGCACGCGGACGTGTTCGACGGCGTCGTTCTCGGCGTCTTCGCCGACGTGTTCCGCCGGCCGTCGGCCGAAGACGTGAACGACGGGATACTCGTCGGTTCCGTATCCCTCGACGGCGTAGTCGATCTGGGTGATCATCAGCTCGACGGTTCCGGTCGAATCCGGGAACTTCGCCTCGTCGACGTCGACGACGTCGCTGACGTGACCGCGTCCGCCGCCGGCGACGACAGCCGCCTCTTCGGCGGCGAGGCCGTCGCGTTCGGTCGCCGCGCCGCCTTCCGATTCGTCGTCCGTCGCTCCGGACGACGAGAAGTCCGACAGCCCCGACTGAGTCATACGCGCCCTTCGTCGCACCCGGCTAAAAAGCTCGGCTTTCGGGTGCGGCGAAGACTCCCGCCACGGAAAGGCATATATCGTGCCATGTCTTACCAAAGTCTATGTCTTCGAACCCACGTTCGGATTCCGGGCGGTCTCGTGCGGTCGAGCGCGACGCGGACGACGCCGAGGTGGAGGTGTACGAGGACGACGGGAACGTGGTGCTTTTCGACGCCGCCAACCCGCTCGCGTGGGTCGAGGCGAGCCGAACGGTCAGGCTCGCGGATGTGACCTGATCGTCACGGGGCAAAGCGCGTCGCGGGCGGGGACCGCTCGGCCGGAGCGCGCTGCAGATGCGGCCGGAGCGCACTACAGATGCGGCCGGAGCGCACTGCAGACGCGGTCGCGTTGCGGACGGAACCCCTTTGGCCCACCCGGGCGTACCGGTGGCCGTGTTCCCCTTCGACGAGGACGACGAGGGCGAGGTCTCCTTCGGCGAGCGGTCCGACGCCGAACGCGAGATGACGCCGGAGATTCCGAAAGCGCCCTCGGTGACGACGTTCGATGACGGCGGGGATTTCGAGGGAGCGAGCGACGTGGACTCGGGGACGCTCCGGGCGTTCGTCGCAGCTGTGATCTACGCCAACGCCGCGGTGCTCCTCGCCTCTCTCGGGCCGATGGTGTGGTACTTCGAGGGGTGGACGCGGATAGGAGCCGGGCTGTTCGTCGCGGGGCTCCTCGCGGGCGTCAGGACGTACCAGACGTATCGGGCGTGGCGGCGAGATCGCGACGCGGCGGAGACGGCGGACAGCGGAGACGCGGCCACGGCGGGCGACGAGACGGACGCAGACGACGCGTCCCCGGAAACGTAATGGTCGAGCGACCGCTCTCTCACACCTATGCAAACGGTTCGTGACGCAGACGGCCAGACATACCTCCTCGTGAAACGCTCCGCGGAGTCGAGCCGGGTGCGCGATCCGGCCACCGGCGAGGAGCGATACGTCGACAACGACGAGGTGTCGGTCGTGGCGGGCGAGTCACCGCTCGCGACCGCGGCCGGCGGCGTTCCGGCTCCGGTCCGACAGATTCTGCGGGCGGTTCACGACGACCGGTCGCTCGGCCTCCTCGCGATCGTCGTCGACGACGGTCCGCTTCCGGTGATCGACCTGCTCGATACGGCCGAGATGTGCGAGTCCGACCTCCACGGGACGGTCTCGGAACTCCGCGCAGGCGGACTGATCGACGAGACCGAGGTCGCCGGCCGGCGCGGCTACGAGGCGACCGCCGTCGCCGCCGAGGGGATGGCGCTGATTCGGGATGAATCGGCGGTAGAGGGGAGCAGCGACGAGTCCGGCGGAGCGTAGCGTCGCTCGATCGGTGGCAGAGATCGCTGACTGAGGACGCTGACGGGGACCGCTCGGTCTACGCGTCGGGATACTTCGGCTCGCGTCGCTCGGCGCGCTCGGTCGCGCGCTCGAGAACGGCACGGACCGTGTCGGGGCCGTCGCTCGCGCGGTAGACGTCGCCGTGCCCGGGGAACATCGCGCCGACCGTGTCCGGAACCCGGTCGAGGAGCGTGTGGAGACTCTCGATCAGGCGCTCGCGGGACTGTCCCGCCATGTCGGTGCGGCCGAAGGAGCCGTCGTCGAAGGCACCGTCGTTGTACACGACCACGTCGCCGGAGTAGAGTCGGTCGTCGCCGACGAGCGAGACGTGGTCGTCGGCGTGTCCGGGCGTGAACACGACCTCGCACGCCTCGTCGCCGACGAGGATGTCGTCTCCGTCGCCGATCGCCACGTCTCTTCGCGGGTGGGAGGCATTGGCGTAGAGGGTCGCGTCGAAGCGGTCGAGCACCGCGTCGAGTTCGCCGACGTGATCGTGATGCTGGTGGGTCAACACGACGCGATCGAGCCCGTCGACACCGGCGTCGGCGAGCGCGTCGGCGATCACGTCCGTGACGCCCGGCATCGTCCCGGCGTCGACGAGGGTCGTCGCCTCGCCGGGCACGAGGTACGCGTTGCAAGTGAACTCCTCCGCGTCTGCGGTGACGGTGATCGGCTCCATGCGCACACGACGGCGCGGGGCGAGTAAAAACGTGCAGTTCGCGGTCCGGGGCGTCCCGGCATGGAGACCCGCTACCGACAGGGGTTTTATCTGTCACGGACCGTTAATATCGGTTACACATGGGCTTCGGGAGCTACGACGAATCCGAACAGGAGAACCAAGACCTGGACGCGGATTTCGACGACGACAACGGAGTTAGCGCGGCCGAGGCGGTCCACGAGGGGTCGGTCGACTACGAGCCCGGCGCGTCGAACGACGAGTTGCTCGACCGCCTCCAGGATATCAAATCCGAGGATCGGTGAGACCGCCGAGCCGGACGCTCGGGATCGCGTTTTCCGACGGCGACCGAATCAGCCGCGTAGCCGGTGCCGTGGTCAGATCCGACGGGACGCTCGACGGGCTCGGATTCGAGCGCTGTACCGTCGGCGGCACCGACGCGACCGACGCCGTGATCGATCTCGTCGACGCGCTCGACCGCGACGACGTGCGCCACGTCGCCTGCGACGGGATCGCCCCAGCCTGGTTCAACTTCCTCGACCTCCGGCGGCTCCGCGAGACGCTCGACGTTCCGGTGTACTCGGTGAGCTACGAGCCGAGTCCCGGTCTCAAACCGGCACTACGCGAGGCGTTCGACGGGGACGCGCTCGCGAGCCGCCTCGCGGCGTATCGGTCGCTCCCGCCACGAACTCGGGTCGAGACTGACGGGGCGAACGAGGCGGATCCGCTGTTCGTCCGCGGGGTCGGTCTCGACGGCGACGCCGCGGCGACGGCGGCTCGCGGGCTCGTCCGAGAAGGATTTCGGCGACCGGAGCCGCTTCGACTGGCCGGCGTGGCGGCGAGCGCGCATCGCGAGGCGGTCGAGACCGACGCCGGCGATCCGGACGACCCGGCGTGACGAGACGGTGAACGGGGGCAACTTATATCGCGGCCGTACCGATCCGGTCGCATGAGCGAACGCGGGACGAGTCAGGCGAACGCGACGACCGACGGAGGGCGGGATATCGACGGCGGTCACGGACGGGCGTGCGACGGTGGACCCGGGGGCGACCGCGCCGGCGGACTCGACGACGACCTCCGCGTGCCGTCCTGCGAGCGCTGCCCGGCGCTCGTCGAGTCGCGGAGTCAGATCGTCGACGGCGTCGGCCCGACCGACGCCGACCTGCTGTTCGTGGGCGAGGGACCGGGCGCGAACGAGGACGAGCGGGGAGCGCCCTTCGTCGGGCGGTCCGGAGACGTGCTCGACGAGGCGCTCCGGGACGCCGGACTCGCTCGGAGCGACGTGCGGATCACGAACTGCGTCCGGTGTCGACCCCCGGACAACCGCGATCCGACGAGCGACGAGTTGGCGAACTGCCGCGGCTACCTCGACGCCGAAGTCGACCGACTGGACCCCGACCTGATCGTGACTCTCGGGAAGGTCCCGAGCGAGCACCTGCTCGACCGGTCGGTCGCGATCACGTCGGAGGCGGGCGAGGTCGTCGACGCCCGGATCGCGGACGCGTCTCGTCGGGTGCTCCTCTCCGTCCACCCGGCGGCGACGCTGTACGACCGGAGCCAGCGCGACGGGTTCTTCGAGGGGATCGCGCTGGCCGCGGCGGTGGCCGGTGTCGACGGCGCAACGGCGGCCGGCGAGGACGGTCAGTCGCGTCTCGGCGAGTTCTGACCGCCCTCGTCGCCCCTGTGGGACCCGACTGCCGAGGCTGCCGGGACGACTGTCGCAAGGGAAACCGACTTTTCCGTGCCCCTCCGAGTGGGCGTATGAGCACCTTCGAGCCGCCGGCGGAGACGCTGGCGGACGTCGTGTTGGTCGACTACGGCCTCGGGAACCTCCGGTCCGCCACCCGCGGACTCGAACGCGCGGGCGCGTCGGTCGAGATCACCGACGATCCCGCGGCGTTCGCGGCCGCCGACGGCGTCGTCCTCCCGGGCGTCGGCGCGTTCCGCGAGGGGATGGAGAACGCCGGGCCGCTGCGCGAGGCGCTGACGGACCACGCCGACGCCGGCCGCCCCCTCTTCGGCATCTGTCTCGGCATGCAGATGCTCCTCACGTCGAGCGAGGAGGCCGACCACGAGGGGGAAGGGGAAGTGACCGGGCTCGATCTCGTTCCCGGAACCAACGTCCGGTTCGACGTGGACCGCAAGGTGCCGCACATGGGGTGGAACGAACTGTCTGTCGAGCGAGATCATCCCATCGTCGACGGGGTCGACGGGAGATACGCCTACTTCGTCCACTCCTACTACGCCGAGCCAGACGACTCGGACGCCGTGATCGCCACGGCCGACTACGGGATCGACTTCCCGGCGGTCGTCGCCAACGAGGCCGGCAACGTGTTCGGCACCCAGTTCCACCCCGAAAAGAGCGGAGAGACGGGACTACAGATCCTGCGGAACTTCGTCGAGTACTGCGCGGATCGCTAGGCCTGGAGACACCGGTCATCGCGGCCGCGGCGTTGAAAATCGACGGTTCTCGGAGTGTCCGGAGTCGTTTGCGATTCGTGTCCGGCTTCTCGCCTATACGGTTCTGTGAGAACCACGATAAGATATATATACTCGCGTGGCATTAACTAGCATGCATGTCTAGTAGTGCACCCAGCTCGGACGACGATGTGTTCGACGAGTTCCTGTCCGATCGCGGCCATGAGACAGAGATCGTACGCTGGGAGCGGTCCTATAACAAACTCCAGTGTCCGGAGTGCGGTGCACTGCACCCCGAAGGGACGGCTCGGTGTGGCGTCTGCGACTGGCGACCGACCTGACCGTCCGACCGGCACACAATCGGCGAGCGGCTTTCTTTCGAACGCGATCGGCGGTAGTATTATATAGTATCAATCGTGAGTCACGACCATGCCGACCTGCCAGAACTGCGGCTCGTTCGTCACGGCCGACTACGTCCGGGTGTTCACCCCGAACGAGGTCGACCGCCCGCGCGTCTGTCCGGCCTGCGAGAATCTCGTGCGCGACGGGGCGGACGTCCGCGAGGCCCGCGCGACCCGAGGCAACTGATACCGGTCGTCCGTCGATGACCCGTTATCCGCTTCTCAGGCGATTTCCCTCCCGTGTTCCCGAGCCATGGCGTTTAAGGAGAGCCGGCATCTGGGGTATACAATGACCGATCCCACGGCGACGCGACTCTTCGGCGGTCCGGGCAGCGGGAAGACCACGGCGCTTCTGGACCGCGTCGAGGAGATCCTCGACGGCGAGGGGGCAGACGTCCGCGACGTGCTCGTCGTCTCGTACACGCGCGCTGCCGCGGCCGAGATCCGCGAGCGGCTCGCAGAGCGGCTCGACGTCTCACCGCGCAGCCTCCAGGGGAACGTCAGCACCATGCACGCGAAGGCGTACGAGCTGCTCGACCTGTCCCGGGGTGACGTGGTCGGTGAAGACGACAAGGAGACGTTCTGTGAGGAGTACGGCATCGAGTTCGAGGACCAACACGGCGGTGCCGGCCGCCGGACCGCCCGGTCGACGACAATCGGCAACAAGATCATCGCGACGTCGCAGTGGCTCCAGCGCACCGAACGAGACGTCTCCGACTGGTATGACGTGCCCTTCCAGTGGAACGTCGAGGAGGTTCGCCTCCCGCCGGAAGAGGACCCCAACGCTCAGCAGGGGAACAAGTACACGCCGACGTGGCCCTCAGACGACGACCGGATCGACATCCCCGAGACGATCCGGGCGTGGCGGGCGTACAAAGGCGACAACGACCTCGTCGGCTTCGCGGACATGCTCGAACGCGTCGCCCAGCGCTCGCTGGTGCCGAACGTCGACTACCTGATCATCGACGAGTTCCAGGATATCACGACGCTGCAGTACAACGTCTTCGAGGAGTGGCGACCGCACATGCGGAAAGTGCTCATCGCCGGCGACGACGACCAGGTCGTCTACGCGTGGCAGGGCGCAGACCCCGATCTCCTCTTGGACACCGACGTGGACGAGGACGTGGTCCTCCCGAACTCCTACCGGCTCCCCTCGGAGATTCTCAACGTCGTCAACGCGGAGATCCGCCACATCGACAAGCGACAGGAGAAGGATCTTCACCCCCGCAAGGAGGGCGGTACCGTCGAGGCGATCGAGTCGCCGTCGATGCTCGAACTCGTCCGGAACGTCCGGTACACGGTCGACGACGACGAGGGCAGCGTGATGTGTCTGTTCCGCGCGCGCTACCAGATGTTCGACTTCATCGACGAGTTCATCGACCACGGGATCCCCTTCACGATGTTGACCGACGGGCGGATGTGGACCGACCGCGTGCAAGACTACGTCAGCGCCATCGAGAAATCGGACGCGGGCGACCCCGTGAACGGGCTTGAGGCCCGCCGGCTCGCAGACATGCTGCAGGACTCCGCGTTCGGGACCCACGACCGCGATGAGTTCTACGACTTCCTCGACGACCGCGAGGAGGCGGCCGACGCCGACGACGTCGCCCAGATCGAGGTGAAGGCAGACGAACTCGACGACTACATCCCCTTCATGCCCGACGCGGCGAGTGCCGACGACATGGTGCGGAAGGTGACGAGCTTCCAGCGGAAGTCGATGGGCGCGTACTTCGACGGCGACTACGCGGGGATGGACCCGACTCGCGTCCGCGTCGGCACCATCCACTCCGCGAAGGGCCGCGAGGCCGACCACGTGTTCGTCGCGACCGACCTCACGGAGAAGGTCGTCGAGCAGATGGCGGCCTCCATCGACGATCCCACCGACATCGACGGCGTCGAGGAGTTCACCAAGACGACGAGCCCGGTCCCCGTCCTCACCGACAACGAGCGCCGCGTCTTCTACGTCGGAATGTCGCGTGCTCGCGAGCGGCTCGTTATCATGGAGAGCCTCGTCAGCGGCGCGCCGACTCTCCCGATCAGCGTCCTGCTGTTCAACGAACTCCGCGACGAGCCGGCACAGGATCTCATCGAGGAGGTACAGGCGGAGTTGGCGGTCCCCGAACCCGAGCCGTGAACGGCGACGCGAACGGCAACGCGGGTAGCGACGCGGACGGCAACGCAGGTGGCGACACGAACGGCGACGCGAGCGTCGGTTCGGATGGCAACGCGGCCACGGGTTCGGACGGCGACATCATCGGATCGCGCAGCCGTCCCCCGCTCCGCACTGACCTCTCCCAGATAACCGAGTCGATCGCGGCCGCGGACGCCGACGCCTTCGTCGCGGTCGGCGACCGGTTCGACGACGACCTCCGGTACCTCACGCGCGTCGCCGGCTCGGAGCGGACGTACGCGCTGGTGGTTGCTCCGGCCGACGACGCCGCGGGACGCGCCGTCTGCTGTGTCTCGCCGGAGATCCGCGAGCGGGCCGAACGGGAGTTCGTCTCGGGTTCGCGCCAGAGCGAAGCGACCGAGGGGGGCGACGGCGACCGCACCGGGGACACCGGCCGGCCGTTCCGCGACGGCGTCGCTCGCGAGGTGCGGACCGACCGCGCCGGCGACCACGCGGGCGAGCGCGCTGCCGCGGTCGTTCGGGACCTGTGTGGCGGAGACGGCGGCGATCGGACCCTCCTCGTCCCCGCGTCGATCCCGCACGACGCGGCGGTGTACCTCGAACGCGCCGGCAACGAACTCGCGTCGACCGACGCGGTCGCGACCGCCAGATCCCGGAAAACGAACGCCGAACTCGACCGACTTCGTCGGGTCCAGCGCGCGGCCGCCGCGGGCGTCGCACGCGCCGAGGCGGTGCTGGCCGAAAGCGAGGTCGCCGACGCGGCCGCCGTCGGGGGTGACGGCTCGGATCGACGCCCCGCTCTCCGCTGGGACGGAGCCGTGCTGACTGCCGAGCGCCTGCGGAGGGCGGTGAACGCCGCGCTCGCGGCCGAGGGCGTCGGCGACGCCGGCGACACGACGATCGACGCCGGTCGCTCCCCGACCGATCACAGCCACGTCGGAACCACCACGCTCAGACCGGGCGAGACCGTCGTCGTCGGCGTCTCGCCCCGCGGACCGGACGGGTATCGCGGCGACCTGACTCGCACGTTCGTCGTCGACGGCGACGGCGGCTGGGAGCGGCGGGCGTCCGTCGCGGTCGAGGCCGCGCGCGAGGTTGCGCTCGGAGAGGTAGAGCCGGGCGTGCCGATCGCGACCGTCGGCGGCGAAGCGGCCGCGGAACTCGCGGCGTACGGGTTCGACCCGAACGCCGGACCGGACGGGGCTGGAGCCACCGGCGAGACGGTCCACGGCGTCGGGATGAGCCGGTACGAGGCCCCGTCGAGCGGGACGGACCTGCGAGCGGGCCACGTGATCGCCGTCGAAACGGGCGTCCGCGATCCGACGGTCGGCCGCGTGTGTCTGGGCGACCTCGTCGCCGTCTCAGACGACGGCTGCGAACTCCTCGCCGGGCACCCGCTCGGGATCACGCCCGAGACGCGGTAGACCGCGACGGTTGCAGACCGCTACTCCTCTGGCGGGCGGACCGTCTGATCCTCGACCGTGGAATCGTCTCCGGACGACTCCGGGGAGCCGTCGGGCGGCGCGCTCCGGAGCTGTCGGGGAAGGAGGCCGGCGAGGAGTCCGCGGACGATGCGGCCCGGATCGAGGAAGTACTGCGGGAGGACGACCATCGCGGCGGCGACGGCGAGCAGTCCGACCCCGAGCGCGAGCTCGCCGGCGAGAAGCCGGACGACGGCGTAGTTCGCGAGCGGCAACGCGAAGACGAGCGACGCCGCCAGCCCGATCATGTCCATTACGCCGAGTCTCATCGCGGTTCGGTTGATTCCGGGAGGACAAAAGTGGCTCGTCGCGGAACGGGAGTCGTCCGACCGGCCAGACCGTTCGCCGCCCGATCGAAGGCCGAACCGATATGTGTCGCGCGCGCTCACATCGGGTATGTTCACCGGCATCGTCGAGGACACCGGCACCGTCCGCGGACGGACCGAGACGGGGGACGGGCTCCGGCTGCAGATCGGCGTCGACGGCTTCGACGACCTCCATCACGGCCAGTCGATAAGCGTCAGCGGCGTCTGCCTGACCGTCGAAGAGTACGGATCGAGGGGCGATGACGGCGACGCAGAGGGAACCGCTCCGGCCGGCGACTGGTTCGAGGTGTTCCTCGCGAGCGAGACGGTCGCGAAGACGTACCTCGGAGAACTCCGTGAGGGCGACGCCGTCAACGTCGAGCGCGCGATGCCCGCCGACGGGCGCTTCGACGGTCACGTGGTACAGGGTCACGTCGACACGGTGGCCGAGGTGACGGCGGTCGAGCGCGTCGGCGAGGACCGGCGGTTCACGTTCGCGATTCCGGAGGGACACGCCGATCACCTCGTCGACAAGGGCTCGGTGACGCTCGACGGTATCTCGCTGACCGTCGCGGAAAAGCGGACCGACGAGTTCGACGTCGCGATCATTCCGACGACCTACGCCCTGACCACGCTCTCGGAGAAGGCCGTCGGCGACCCGGTTCACCTGGAGGTCGACGTGATCGCGAAGTACGTCGAGAACATGGTCGACGGGTACTGACTCTCCGGAAGCGCCGTCTACGCGTCCTTCGCGCCCTTCACCGTCTCGCGGACCGCGTCGACGCCCTCGTCGTGAAGCAGGTCGCCGACGACGATCACGTCGCTGTGTGCGGCCATCTCGTTCGCCGACTCGTAGTCGTGGATTCCGCCGCCGTAAAAGAGGGTGGCGTCGTCGAGCGCGTCGTGAGCGGCGGCGACTTTCTCGGGGTCCCCGAACATACCCGAGTACTCCACGTAGACGATCTCTTGGCCGAACATCCGCTCCGCGACCTTCGCGTAGGCGGCCACGTCGTCGGCCGCGAGATCGCAGTTGGCCTCCGTCAGCTGTGCGACCGAGGCCTCCGGGTTCAACACGATGTACGCCTCGGTGTGCGTGCGGCTCCAGTCGAGGTCGTCGATGCGGACCCACTCCTTGTGCGCGCCGGTGATCCAGAACGGACCGCCGGCGTTGAACACCGTCGGGATCAGGTAGCCGTCGAGGGCGGGCGAGTCGATGACGACGCCCGGGTTCGACGGTTCCTGATACAGCGGTACGTCGTACTCGGCCGCGGCGTCGACGACCCGCGTCATCTTCTCCGCGGTGACGTCGAGAGTCCCGCCGATCTCGATCGCGTCGGTTCCGGTCCGGCAGACGTCCTCGAAGGTCTCGCCGTCCCGAAGCTCCTTGTCGGGATCGACTTTCAGCACGTGATCCCAGTCGTCCCACGGATTGCTCATCGGACACGAGTCCTCCGGGCGGAACCAAAAAGGTGCGGAACCTGCCTCGCGGCGAGAGCGCGTTCGATCAGAGGAGCGTTCCCCGAGCGCTTATGTACCGAGCCGAGGCCAGCCCCCGCATGACGGAGACCACCCGGTCCGACGACAGAAGGGTCGGCGACGAGGACGTCGGTGACGGAACCGCGACCGATCGAGCGGCGGCGTCCCGCGGGCGTCGGCTCGACGAGCGGCTTCGCGCCGTCGAACGCGCGCTTACCGGTTCCGACGCCGCGGTGTCGGACATCGCCGACGGCGCGGAGGCGACAGCCGAGCGACGGGAGATCGGATCGCGACTGTCCGATCTCGAAACGCGCGTCGAGGAACTGGAGGCGGCGACGCAGGCGCTGCGCGGGTACGTCGGCGCGGTCCGCGCTGTCAACGCCGAGGTCGAGCGTCGGGCGGACCTCGCGCTCGCCCGGACGAGCCGCGAGCAGGTTCGCGACGCGGCGGATACGGTAGACCCGATGGACCCGGTAGACGCTGACCTCGAAGGCGATACGGAGCCGAGATCCGATGGAGCGGGCGAGGTCCCGACGGCGTCGGCGCTCGACGCCGCCGTGCCCTCCGATTCCGGCGGCGGAGAGCGTGGCACTCGGTTCGGTGAGGGCACAGAACGCGGGGACACAGACGGAAGCGGTACGACTGATGGATCCGAGACGATCAGTGGGTGCGACGGTGGGAGATCGTGGGGCCGCAACGCGCTGGACCGCCTCCGTGACTCAGTGTAGCGTCCCGCGGGCGCACTGCGGCCTGTCGCGACAGGACCGGTTGGAGCGGTCGTCGTGATCCGCGTCGTCCTCACCGTCGCCGTCGCCGTGGCGCTTCTCGCCGCGTCGATTCCGGCTCTGGAAACGGCCCGCGTCACCACGACGGCGGAGCGGCTCGACTCGGAGGTCGATCGAATCGAACGGGCGACCGCGCGCGTCGTCTCCGGGTCGGTCGCGGTCGCGGACCCGTCGCTCGCCGCACGCACGAGCACGACCGTCCGCGTCCCGACCGGGATCACGGCGGCCCCGGTCGGTCGAATCGCGCTCGCCGAGGTCGACGGACCGGGAGCGGGCGCTACCGTCGCGTTGCGCTACCGGACCGTCGGCGGACACGACCGGTTCCTCCCCCTCCGAGTTGCGGCGGTTCCGGCGTCGGTCGAACTCGTCACCGGACGGATCGACCTCCGGCCCGGCGGTGAGAGCCGACTCGAACTCCGGTACGTCGACGACGACGGGCCGACGGTTCGAATCACTCGCGTCGGGTGACGTTTATACGCGATGCCGCAGCCACGGTCGCCATGACCTTCGACCGTTCCGCGCTCTCGCGTCTCGGCGGCGGTTCGCTCCGATCGCTTCCGTGGACCGAGAGCGACCCGTCCGGCTGTCGGTGCGAACCGACGTTCAGAGAACCCATCGGAACCGGTGTCGACGACCGCGTCGTGCTCGCGGTCGACGCCACCGAGTGTCCCGGTCGCGGCGACCTCGCCGCCAGTGCCGACTGCCTCTCGACCGTGGTCACGGAGTTGACAGACCGCGACGCCGACGTGGTCAGAACGCACCACGGCGGGAGAGAGCGGACGTACGCGGGTCGCGCCGCCGCGTGTCTGATCGCCGCCGGCCGGTTCCGCGAACAGGTCGGATTCCACGAGACGCGACTGGCGGATCGGGTGCGTCGGGACCCGGTCGGGGCCGCCCGCGAGGCCGACGGTCGCGCGGGTGCGCCGCGGCGGATCGCCGCCGAGACCGGACTGTCCGAGGTCACCGCGGGCGCAGACGCGACCGCAGACGTGCTCCGCGCACACGCCGGGCCGCGGATCGCGGCCACCCGCGTCGCGTCGGAGCCGCCGCCGCGGGCCTCCCTCGTCGACCGGTGGGAACTCGACACCGGCGCGACGGTACGGCTGTACGAGGGCGGGGAGACCCTGCGAACGTACCACCTCACGCCGCCCTCGTCCGACCTCGACGACGGGGCGATCGAGCGGCTCGCCGCAGCGAAGGACAGGCTCCTCGACGACTCGGTCGGCGGGGACAGGGCACCCGGACGGGCCGTCCGAGCGATCGCGACAGAGGGCGATCCGGTCCCCGCGCTCGTCGACGTGCTCAGACGACACACTCGGGGATACGGCGTGTTCGAGCACGTTTTTGCGGACGACCGCGTGAGCGACGCGACCCTGACGGCACCCGTCACCGAGAACCCGCTTCGCGTGGTCGTCGACGGAGAGCGCTGTCGGACGAACGTTCGGCTGCCGCCGGAAGGCGCCGCCACGCTGGCGTCTCGGCTCCGACGGACGAGCGGGCGAGGGTTCTCCCGCGCCAGCCCGACGCTCGATGCGACCGTGGAGACGGAAGCGGGGAACGTCCGGGTCGCCGCGACGACCGCGCCGGCGAGCGACGGGCTGTCGTTCGCGTTTCGCCGGGGCGACCCCGACGCGTGGACGCTCGCTCGGCTCGTCGACGTCGAGACGATCACGGCCGACGCCGCGGGACTCGTCTCCGTCGCCGTCGAGAGGGGGGTGACCGGTCTCGTCGCGGGCGGTCGCGGTGCCGGGAAGACGACCGCGCTCGGGTCGCTCCTCTGGGAGCTTCCCGCGGAGACGCGGTCGGTCCTCATCGAGGACACGCCGGAACTTCCGGCGGCCGCCCTGGCCGCCGCCGGTCGCGACGCCCAGCGGCTCCGCGTCGGCGACGGTGCCGAGCCCTCACCGAGCGAGGCGGTTCGGACCGCGCTGCGGCTCGGGGGCGGCGCGATCGTCGTCGGCGAGGTTCGCGGCGAGGAGGCGCGGGCGCTGTACGAGGCGATGCGCGTCGGTGCGACCGGGGAGACGGTACTCGGAACAATCCACGGAGAGAGTCCCTCCGCCGTCAGAGAGCGCGTCGTCACCGACCTCGGCGTCCCGGAATCGTCGTTCGCGGCGACCGACCTCGTCGTGCTTCTCGACGACCACGAGGTCGACGTGATCGCCGAGGTCGTCGACCGCGACGGCGACGCTCAGTTCGAGCCGCTGTACGAGCGGACGGGCGCTGGGCTGGCGGCGACCGGACGGATCGACCGCGGCGAGAGCCGACTGGTCGACGGACTCGCCGGCCCGTCCGAGTCGTACGCCGATGTCAGAGCCGTCATCGGTCGACGAGCGGAACGCGTCCGAACGGCGGTTCGCACGCGACGAGTGACACCGGATCGATACGTCGAGGCTGATGCGATCGAGTGCGACGCTAACGCCGGCGGTGCGGTCAGATGACCGCACCAGACGGCGTAGCAGGTGGTTCGAACCGGACGCGAGAGGAACGTGACGGGGTCGGATCTCCGGAACTGCGTCGGTCGCTTTCGTTTCTCGGCTGGGACCGCTCGCCCGAAGCCGTGATCGAGATCGGGAACCGAGCGGGCGTCGTCGTCGGACTCGGCGTCGCCGTCGTCGCCGCGCTGGTCGTCGGTCCGACTGCGGGAGTGCCCGCCGGACTCGTCGCCGGCCTCGGAGCGACACACCTCGTACACCGCGGTCCGGTGTGGGTCGGCGCGCTCCGCCGAACTCGGGCGCTCGGTGCCGCACCCGGACTCGTCGGACGGCTCGTGTTGCGAATGCGGCTCGACCCCTCGACGGAGCGCGCGGTCCGGTTCGCCGCCCGGACGGGGAGCGGGCCGTTGGCCGACGCGCTGGCCCGCCACGAACGCAGGAGCGCCGACGTCCCGACGAGCGGGCTTCGGGCGTTCGCCCGCGAGTGGCAGCCCTGGTTCCCGGCCGTCGATCGGGCCGCCGCACTCGTCCGGACGGCGGCGTCGGCACCGGCGGAGAGGCGGGGAAGATGTCTCGATCGAGCCCTCGACGCGACGATCGCCGGAACGACGGACCGGCTCGCCGCCTTCGTCGGAGAGGTTCGCGGACCCGTCTCCGCGCTGTACGCGTTCGGCGTCCTCCTCCCGCTGGCGATGATAGCGCTGTTACCCGCGGCCGCGGCGTCCGGCGTGCCGATCGGTCCCGGGGTCGTCGCGGGACTGTATCTCGTCGGACTTCCGACCGGCCTGCTCGTCGCGTCCGGGTGGCTTCTCTCGCGCCGACCGGTCGCGTTCGCGCCGCCGGCGATAGGGAGCGACCACCGAGACGTTCCGGACCGCGGACCGCATGCGGCCGTGTCCGGGAGCGGGTCCGGAGCCGTCGCGGCCGCGACGGCCGCGTGGGGAGTCGCACGGTGGGCGGCACCCGTGGCGGGGATCGGAGTCGGCGTCGGCGTCGCGCTGCTCGTCGCCGTCCGACCTCGCCGGTCGGTGCTCGCGGACGTGCGGGCGGTCGAGCGGAGCCTCCCGGACGCGATGACCGTGATCGGCGGCGACGTGGCCGAGGGCGTCGCGGTCGAGGCCGCGATCGCGAACGCGGGCGAACGGATCGACGACGCGACGGGCGAACTGTTCGAGCGGGCCGGCCGGCGGAGCGACGCGCTTCGCGTCGGCGTGCGGGAGGCGTTCCTCGGTCGCGGCGGGCCTGCCGTCGCGGTCCCGTCTCCGCGCGTCAACGGAGCGATCGCGCTGCTCGCCGTCGCCGCGCGGGAGGGTCGTCCCGCCGGTGACGTGCTTCTCGAACTCGCCGATCAACTGGAGGAACTCCGCGCGCTCGAAGCCGACGCACGCCGACAGCTCGCGACCGTGACGGGGACTCTGAGGAACACCGCGGCCGTGTTCGCTCCGCTCGTAGGCGGGGCGACGATCGCGCTCGCGACCGGGATCGACACGGTCGACGTCGCGGCGGTCGGAACCGGAGCCACCGCGGGCGCGGACGCGCTCGGAGCCGGCGGATACCCCGCAGACACCGCCGGAGCGTCCGGGAGGGACGGGTCCGCGCCGAGCGCGACGGCGGTGCTCGCGGTGCCGGTGCTCGGACAGATCGTCGGCGCGTACGTGTTGATACTCGCGGGGCTTCTCACCGCGCTCGCGACGGGACTGGAGCGCGGCTTCGACCGAACGCTCGTCGCGTATCGGATCGGGATCGCGTTGCCGACCGCGACGGCGACGTACCTCGTCTCCTTTCTCGGAGCCGGGCTCTTGCTGTAGCACAGCGGCCGCGTGCTGTGTCCGCTCGGTTGTCCGACGGAGAACCGACGGGCGCGACAGCTTATATATCGAGCCGCGGCCAACCGCCTCATGTTCGAGACGAACGTCGACGCCACGTACGCGTGGCTCGGACTCGCACTGGTGAGCGTCGCGACGGCGGGCGTCGCGGCGACGCTTCCGGCGTCTCCGCCGCCGGATGTGAGCGGTGTGGCACACACGATCGATTCGGTCGCCGATGGCCCCCATCCGTCGCGGGCCGAACACGGACTCGCGGCGAGCCGGATACGACTCACGGAGCGGTCGGTCGCGTTACGGAGCGACGGGGGAACCGGAACGGCGTCGTTACACGGTCCGAAGATAACTCCCGTCCTCGCGAGACAGACGGAGCGGAATCGAACCGACGGAAGCGGCGGGCTTCGGCGCGTGCTCGACGGCGTTCCGCCCTCGGCGGCCTTCGACGATCCGACCGCCTTCGCGGCCGCCGCCGATCGAGCGCGCGACGCCGACGCGGAGTGGAAACCGGCACCGGACCGACTCGCCGTGCGGCGAGTCCACTACGGGAGTGTCCATGTCACGCTGGTCGGGTGATTCGGTTCGTATCGGTCTGGAGTCGAGAACCCGCGGGAATACCGGTCACGCGACCGCGGGAGGTGGTACGGTGAGCCGCACGGACCGCGCCGCGGTCGAACCGGTCGCCGCGCTCGTCGCGGTGCTGGCCGTCGGTGCGGCGCTGGGCCTGTACGTCGCCGCGATCGACGACGCGATGCCGGAGCACGACCGGCCGGTCGCAGAGGCGACGCTCGACCGGATCGAGCCGGGAGTGACGGTCGGCGGCGTCGTGGACCCGGAGCGGCTGGCCGGCGTGACGCGCCTGCGATACGCGACCACGGTCGAAGTCCGCGCCGGCGGCGAGACGTGGCGCATCGACTCGGGGGCGAACGCGCCGGCACTGGACGATCCGTTCGCGTCCGATCGGATCGCGGTCGCACGCCGAACCGTGACCGTGCGGGTCGCACCGGGACGGAACGTACGCGGCACGCTGCGGGCGGCGGTGCGGCGATGACGAGTACCGTGCTCGACGTGACGGTGATGCTCCTCTGCGTCTCGGCGAGCGTCGTCGCGCTCTCGTCCGGTGGACTCCCGAACGGAGGGGAGACACCGACCGCGGGCGAGGTCGCGGACCGCCTCTCGACGGAGACGGTGACGGTGACCTACGCGGATCGGAGCGCCCCTGACGGGAGTCGGACCGTCCACGCGACACGTGCGGAGCTTCTGGCGCTACTCACCGCGAACGGGACGGGAGACGCGGACGTCGGAACGGCAACCGACGAGGACCGGTCTGTAGACGCCTTCGAGCGACGGACGCTGGCGGTGGTCGCGGCGGGGCTCGACGACCGGACGCGGATCGACGCTCGCGTTCGAGCGGTTCGCTCGGTCGATCCGACCGCTCGGGCGGTCGCCGTCGGTCACCCGTCTACGGAACCCGGCGAAACCAACGATTCCACGACGCCGAGCGCGGCGGGACCCCCCGCGCCCGTCACCGTCGGGAGCGCACCGCCGCGGGGCGTCGACACCACGGCCGCGGTGATCACCCAACCCGTTCCGGACGCCGCCGACGCGTCGGGCGGCCACGTCCGGATCGTGGTCAGGAGGTGGTGACCGTGCGAAATCGAGGCGACGCGGACGAGTCCGGCCGGTGTTCACTGATCGACCGACGGCGTCGGGCGTTCGTCGTCGACGAGCGCGCCCGCGTGCCGTTCGCGCTGATCGGCGTTCTGTTGCTGGTGTCCAGTTCGGCGTACGCCGCGGGCGTCGCGGATCAGGGACTGATCGCCGAGGACCGAAGCGTCGAACGAGCCGTCGAGCGCGCGGAGACCGACGCGACCGCGGCGCTCCGGACCGCTGCGCGGGAGACGGCACACGCCGTGGCCGCGGAGCCCGTGACCGCGCCGTCGGATGCCGACGGAGGTGCTGGGGCGGCGGTACGGGACGGATCGGCGTTCGAAGACGCGTTCCGAATCCGGCTCGCGATAGCCGGGGATGCGGCGCTCTCGAACGTCACGGCGGATGTCGGAGCCGTCACCGCGAACGCATCGCTTCCGCCGGTCGACGAGGTGAACGATCTCATCTCCGCGCGCGAGCGCGTCCGGATCGCTCCGGTGGCGAACGGGACTGCGGTGCGCGTGACGTTCGAGGCGGTGACGACGACGGCGAACCGGAACGGACGCACCGTCGTCGAGGAGACCACGGACCGGACCGTCGTGGTGGCGGTGCCGACCCTCGCGGCACACGAGCGCACGGAGCGGTTCGAAGCGCGGCTCGATCGCGGGCCGGTCGAGGGGCCGGGACTCGGGCGACAGGTCACTGCGAGTCTCTACGCGACGACGTGGGCCCGCGGATACGGCCAGTACGGCGGCGCGCCGATCGAGAACGTCCTCGCGAACAGACACGTCGAACTGTCGACAAACGCGGGTATCGTTCGGGTACAACGAGACGTCTTCGGCGCGAGCGATCCGGCGGCGCGCGGCGGGGTCGCTCGCGCGACCGCGCGAACGGGGGTCGTGGACCTGCTCGAACCGACCGGCGTTGACGAGTCGGCGTGGACCGACAGCGTGCTCTCCGCACCCACTCCGGAGACCGATCGAACGTCGGAGAGCGAGCGGGCGGTGTACGACCCGGAGCGTGACTCCGAAGCCGAACGGACGTCGGTCACCGTCGGTCACGCCGCGGACGTCGGTGCCGTCACCGTTCACGACGACGTCGGGGCGATCGCCGACCGAACCTATCGCGTGACTGCGGCGCTTCGCACGTCGACGACGCAGACGGTCGACGGCGGGCGTCTCGACCCACCCCGTCCGGACTTCGGCGAAGACTGGGTCCTCGACGAGATCGACCACGACGAACGGACACCGGTCGTCTCCGGCAGCAGCGTTCCCCGCGGGACGCCCACTGGAACGACCGAACCGGGAGAGTCGAGGTCGTTCGGACGCGCGACGCGAGCCGTGTCGGTCGATCGGACAGCGAAGGCCCGGTGGGAACGGACCGTCGTTCACGAGGGGGCCGACGGGACCATAACGGGAGTCAGCACGCGCAAGACGACGACGTACGATCGAACGACGGACCGATACCGCGTCCGCGTCGACGTCACGGGACGCCACGCGCCGACAGACGGGGCCCCCGATCGACCCGCGGCGACGTTCGGATCTGGCGGGCGAACGGACGGCCCAGATCTCCGCGACGCGCCGGGAGCCGCCCGCTCCGACCTCGACGTCGACACCGACGGCGGCGTCGATCGAGTCGCACGCGCCGCAGTCGAAGACGGGAGCGTCAGGCGATCCACGACCGTCCACGGCGACCGATCCGACGCTGATCGCGCGCTGATCGCAAACGACGTCTCGGCGCTGTCGGAGAGAGTGCGAGACATCGAAACGTCGGCCTCGATGGAGGCGGCCGCCGTCGGCGAGGCGGAACCGTACGCCGACCTCGCAGACGCTGTCCGCGACCGCCGCGGCGATCTGATCGACGCTCCCGAGACCTACGACGGGTCCGTCGATCGCGCTCGGACAGCCGCGCGGGCCGCGTTCGTCGACGCCGTCGTCGAAGAACTGGAGTCGGCCGCCGCCGATCGAGAAGCCGCGACGACGGGCTTTTTCGACCGCGTGAACGGCGCGTTCGACGGCCCGCCGGTCGGTGACGTGATCGCGAGCCGTGAGGCCGCACGAGACCCGGGGACGCACGTCGTCGCGGAGGGCGGCCCGGGCGGCCCGGTGACGTTCGCACCGACCGGCAGTCCGGGGTACCTGCCTCGGACAGCAGTCGACGGGGCAGACGTCCCGGGGCTGAACGGCACGACGACACGGCCGCTCGCCGTCCGGAACATCAACTACGTCACCGTCCCGTACGGGGACGTGTCGGCCGGTATCGTCGACCGGCTGATCGGGACCGGCGACACGGTTCGGATCGAGACCGCCGGGCGGGCGCTGCGGTTGGCTGACGACGTGCTCGCCGAGGGCGACGATCCGGATCTTCGGGCGGACAGAGACGTTCTCGCCGGCAGAGTCGACGAATCGCTCCGGGCTATCGATCTCGAACTCGCGGCGGCACTTCGCACGCAGACGTCGTTGACGGCGGCACAGCGGCGTGGCGTGCTCGCGCGCGTGTCTGACCGATACGATTCGGTCGGGGATCGGGCCGTCGCGGTGGGCGACGGGACGTACCCGGATCGGGTCGCAACCGAGGCCGCGGCGATTGGGTCGCTGTCGGAAGCGGCCGAGACGGGGCTCGCGGCGCGGCTTCGAGTCGAGACGCGGACGGCAGCCGGCCGCGACGCGGTCCGAATCCCGGCGCGGTTCGTCGAGGGGCCGACCGACGGCGCGCGGCTGTTGCTCCGGGACCGGATGGAGAAGTCCATCGAGGCCGAGATGGCGGCGGCGGGTGATCGCGCCGCGGAGGCGGTGAGAGAGAAGGCCGTCGAGGAGTACGGCGAGGAGGCGGTCGAGAAGTGGGAGCCGAAGCCGGTACGGCGCGTGGGCGCGGGGCTGCCGGTCGCTCCCGTCCCCGGCTACTGGGTGGCGACGGTGAACGCGTGGCGGGTCCAGATCCGCGGCGAGTACCCGCGGTTCGCACTGCGGGCCGACGTCGGAACACCGGGCAGCCGCTTCGAGTACGTCCGTGAGGAGGGGACGGTCGCGGTCGATGTCGGCGGCACATCGGTCTCTATCGGAAAGACGGAACCGGTGCGCTTCGAGACGTCGACCGTCGTCGTGGTCGCCGTACCGGCCGGTCCGCCTGGCGTCGGCGACGTCGACGGCGTCCGCGATGAAACGTCGAGCGGGTGGCCGTGTCCCGGACCGATGGCGACCACGTCGGCCGCGGACGACGACTGCACGGCGTCGTGAGTACGGGCCGTCTGACCGTCGACGGCTGCTCGACGCTCGTCGGTCACCGCGCCGAACCGGGCGACCACAGACGTTTTGCGATCCGCCCGCCGAGTGGGACCATGTTTCACGAGGTCGTCGACGACGCGGCGAGAGAAAGCGGAGAGGCGGCGACGGAGGACGGTGAGACCGCGGACGTGACCGCGGCTTCGCTTCGCTCGGCCTTCGGGACGGCGCTGAGCGAGACGGCGGCAGACGCCGGACGGACGAGGCTGCAAGAGGAGGCCGGCTTGGACGCCGAGAGCGCCGACGCTGCCCTCGACGGCGATGTCGACGAGGTGACAGTGGCTGACGGTGCGGCGGTGCTTGCGCTGTCCGACGACCGCGACGCCGACGTCGTCGTGGCCGAACTCAGGGATCACCTCCTGATGGGCATGACGACGGCGGTCCTCGACGTCGACACGATCGCCGCCGGAATCGACGCGGACCTGACCGGACAGGAGGTCCAGCAGGCGCTGGAGGGGCGCGCCGCGATGACGGTCGGCGAACTTGCGGAGATAGCCGCGCTCATCGAGCGGCGGAAGCGATGAGGGTCGTCGTCGTCGGGTGCGGATACGTCGGCATGGAACTCGCCCGACAGCTCGCCGAGGGCGGACACGACGTCTCCGGCGTGCGGCGGTCCGCCGACGGGCTCGACGCGATACGGGAACTCGACGACCGCGGCGGCGAAACGGACGGGAGGGTCTCGGCGGTCCGTGCGGACGCGACGGTTCCGTCGTCGCTCGAATCGCTCCCCGACGCCGACGCGGTCGTGTTCGCCGCGAGTTCCGGCGGTCGCGGGGCCGAAGCCGCCCGATCGGTGTACGTCGACGGGCTCCGGAACGTCATCGACGAGTACGGTTCGCGGGCGACGACGCCGGACCGACTCGTGTACACCTCCTCGACCGGCGTGTACGGCGACCACGGCGGCGCGTGGGTCGACGAGGAGACGCCGATCGATCCCACGACGGAGAAGACCCGCGTGCTCGCGGAGGCGGAACGCGTCGCGATCGAGGGTTCCGACGAGGTCGGCATCGACGGGACGGTCGCGCGCTTCGCGGGACTGTACGGGCCGGACCGGTACCGGATCGACCGCTACCTCGACGGGCCGGTTACGGCGGGGTATCTGAACATGGTTCACCGAGACGACGCCGCCGGAGCGGTCCGGTTCGTCCTCGACGCCGACGCGACCCGCGGCGAGCCCGTACTCGTCGTCGACGACGAACCGGTGGACAAACACGCGTTCGCGGACTGGCTCGCAGATGCGTGCGGCGTTCCCCGTCCGGTCAAGCGATCGAAGGCGGAGCGGATCGCCGATGGAGACCTCTCGGCGACTGCCGAACGACGGGTCCGCACGAGCAAGCGCTGCTCGAACGCTCGGCTTCGCGAACTCGGATACGCGTTCTCGTACCCGACGTTCCGCGAGGGATACCGGAGTGCGATACGGACGGTTCGCACTCGAAACGAGCGGCACTCGTGACGGAGCGACCGCTCCGATCCCGGTGAGTCAGATCGGTAACCAACCTTCATGTGGCGGGAGCGAGTCGCGGACAGACATGTGGGTACGGAGCGTGACCGACGAGCGGATCTCGCGAGCGACCGAACTCGCGCGTGAGAACCCGGAACTGACCGCGGCAGTCCTCCTCGCCGTCGGTGTCGGTGTCGTCGTCGCGTACGCGTTGTTCCGCGCCCGTCGTCCAGCCGGCGTCAAATTCCGTCGGCTGCTCGCCGAACAGGACGAGATCGCGGTGTTGATGCACCCGAACCCGGACCCCGACGCGATGTCCGCCGCACTCGGCGTTGCCTCACTCGCGAATCAGGTCGGTGTCGACGCGACCGTCCAGTATCCCGGACAGATCCGACATCAAGAGAATCGGGCGTTTCGAACCGTGCTCAATCTCGATCTGGACCCCATCAAGCACGTGAGCGATCTCGCCGCCGAGTCGGTGGTCTTGGTCGATCACAACGAACCGCGAGGGTTCGCGGGGGCCGACGGAGTGCTTCCGACGGCGGTGGTCGATCACCACCCGGGCGACGGATCCGGCGAGGCGTTCACCGACGTGCGGACCGACTACGGCGCGACGGCGTCGATCGTCGCCGAGTACTTCGAGGAGAACGGCGCGACGCCGGTCCCGCCAGACAAGCACGCGAGCGAGACCGAAAGCGATCTGACGCTGTCCACGGACACGGCGACCGGGTTGTTGTACGGGATCCTGGCCGACACGAAACATCTCACGGTCGGTGCGAGCGAACGGGACTTCGCGGCCGCCGCCTACCTGTATCCGGGCGTCGATCAGGACCGGCTCGACCGGATCGCCAACCCGGCGGTCGACGCGGAGGTGCTGGAGGTGAAAGCGCGGGCGATCGCGGGTCGGCGGATCGAGGGATCGTTCGCGGTCGCGGACATCGGTGGGGTGAACAACGTCGACGCCATTCCGCAGGCCGCGGACGAACTGATCCAACTGGAGGGCGTGAGCGCCGTCGTCATCATCGGCGAGCGCGACGGGACCGTCCACCTCTCGGGGCGGTCGCGGGACGACCGTGTCCACATGGGCAACGCGATCCAATCGGTGCTCGCAGACGTCGAAAACGGCGACGGCGGCGGCCACTCGCGGATGGGCGGCGGGACGATCACCCCGACAGTCGATCCGACCGGCGACGAGGAGGGAACGACGGTGAACCGCGACGAGTTGACCGACGCACTGTTCCGCGCGATGGCGGGGGACATGTGATCATGGACACCGATCGGCCGATCGGCGATGCGTGGCGCGCGCTCGCGGGCGTCGGACTGGGGTACGCCGTCGCGGTCGGGCTGGTATTCGTGCTCGTGTTCGCGGGTCCGTACCTGATCGTCGCCGGAGCGTGAGTCCTTCCGGAACGAACAGACAGCTCTATCGCGGTCGACCGCGACTCGAAGCCGAGAGCGGCTGGCGCGGTCAGGCGAACGCCAGGGAGTCGTCCGCCCCGTTCTCGTCGTCCTGCCGCAGCTTCTCGTGTGCGTCGAGGAAGTCGCCGAGCGTGACCTCCGTGCGGTCATCGCGGATCGCGAACATCCCGGCCTCGGTGCAGATCGCTTTGATGTCGGCACCGGAGGCGTCGGGCGTCATCTCGGCGAGTTCCGTGAAGTCGATATCGCTCGCGAGGTTCATCTTTCTGGTGTGGATCTGGAATATGATCTCGCGGCCCTCGGTCTCCGGTTTGGGGACCTCGATGAGCCGGTCGAAGCGGCCCGGACGGAGGATGGCGGGATCGAGCATGTCGAACCGGTTTGTCGCGGCGATGATCCGCACTTCCCCGCGCTCGTCGAAGCCGTCCATCTCACTGAGTAGCTGCATCATCGTCCGCTGGACCTCGGCGTCACCGGAGGTCTTCGAGTCCGTCCGCTTCGAGGCGATCGCGTCGATCTCGTCGATGAAGAGGACGGCGGGCTGGTTCTCGCGCGCGACCTCGAAGAGGTCGCGGACCAGCTTCGCGCCCTCGCCGATGAACTTGTGGACGAGCTCGGAGCCGGCCATCTTGATGAACGTGGCGTCCGTCTCGTTGGCGACTGCCTTCGCCAGCATCGTCTTCCCCGTTCCGGGCGGTCCGTACAGTAGCACGCCGCTCGGCGGCGTGATCCCGACGTCTTCGAACATGTCGGGGTGCTCTAGGGGCATCTCGACGGTCTCGCGGACTTCCTGCATCTGGTCGTCGAGCCCGCCGATGTCCGCGTAGGTGACATCTGGCGAGTGTTCGACTTGCATCACGCGCGCTCTGACGTCGGTCTCTTTCTCCAACTTCTTCACGACCGACAGCGAGTTGTTGACGGCGACGCGGTCGTCCGGATCGAGCCGTTCGCGCATCTCGTCTGTGATCTCGGTGAGCGCCTCCTGGTTGTTGCCGTGCTGTTTGATCACCGCCCCGTCCGGTGTGATCTCCTGCACCGTCGCCACGAACAGCGGGGACTGTTTCAGCTTCTTGTTCTCGTGGGTGAGCCGTTCGAGCTTCTGCTGGTACTTGTTGTTCTCGGCGTTCGCGTCGAGGAGCTTGTCGCGCATCTCCTCGTTTTGCGACTCCAGCACGTCGAGCTCCTCTTGGAGCGACTCGATCTTCTCCTGTCTCGACGCCGATCCCTCGTAGGGCATCTCGACGTCGTCGACGGTGTCTGTCATTGGGCATAATAAAGCGTCTCGCGCGTAAGAGGTTTCGGGTGGGGGACGATCTTCCGGTCGAGCCGAGTGAGATATAACTATGGATAATCAAAATGGATAGTAAATATTATCATACAGCATGAGAAAGAGAGCGATACGCATGAGTACCACCGATACCGTTGTGACCGAGGAGAGCGCAACAGACCGCTGGAGCGACGTCCGAGACCTCCCGCCGAGCGCGAAACTCGTCGCGAAGGTGCTCGATTACAACGACACCCTGACGCAGAGCGAACTCGCCGAGGAGACGCTGCTCCCGCCGCGGACGGTCAGGTACGCACTCTCGCGGCTAGAGGACGAGGGCGTCGTGGACGCCCGGTTTTCGTTCACCGACGCGCGAAAGCGGCTGTACACGCTCGGAGTGTAAGGTACGGTCACACCCGTATACTCTCCCCCGGTGTTAACACCGATGGCGACGCAGGGGACCCGTGGTCTCCACTACCGCAGTCAAACGCGCGCTCGCCGCGCTCGCGACACGCACCGACACCGCGACGTGTCCCGCCGTCGCCGTGATAGACGAGGCGGACGCCGCGCGCACCGACCTCCGGCGGGCCGCCGGGTTCGTCGACGCCGGCGGGCTCGGCCGGCTGAGCGACGCGATCGCGGCCGCCGAACGCGACGGCGACGACGCGGCGGCCGAGCGCGGCCGCGAGGCGCTCGACGCGTATCGCCGGTTTCGGGCTGCCGCCGCCGGGTGACGGCCGCCGCCACCGACTGCGTCGACCGGGACGAACGCCCCCGGAACCCCTAAACCCGATACCGGCCAAGACGCGGACAGATGACACGGGTGATCCACACCGGCGACACCCACGTGGGGTACGCGCAGTACCACTCGCCGGTCCGACGCCAGGACTTCCTCGACGTCTTCGCGGCCGTGATCGACGACGCGGTCGACGGCAACGTCGACGCCGTCGTCCACGCGGGCGACCTCTTCCACGACCGACGGCCGGAACTCCCCGATCTGATGGGAACTATCTCCGTCCTCCGGCGGCTCGACGACGCCGGGATTCCCTTCCTCGCGGTGGTCGGAAACCACGAGTCGACGCGTGGCGGCCAGTGGCTCGACCTGTTCGAGCGGCTCGGGCTCGCGACCCGGCTCGGGGACGAACCGACCGTCGTCGGCGACACCGCCTTCTACGGGCTCGACCACGTTCCCGTCTCCCGCCGCGACGACCTCGACTACGCGTTCGCCGACCACGACGCGGAGTACGCCGCCCTCGTCGCACACGGCCTCTTCGAGCCGTTCGGCTACGCCGACTGGGACACGGAGGAAGTGCTCGCCGAGAGCGCGGTCGCGTTCGACGCGATGCTCTTGGGAGACAACCACACGCCGGATGTCGCCGAGGTCGCAGACACCTGGGTCACCTATCCGGGCTCGACCGAGCGCGCGAGCGCGAGCGAAAAGGAGGGGAGGGGTTACAACCTCGTGACCTTCGACGCCGACGCGGCGGGGGGCGACGACCGCGTGGAGATCCGGCGGCGCGCGCTCGACACCCGCCCGTTCGTCTTCGTCGAGGTCGACCTCCGCGAAGGCGAGGGCGAGGCGCGCGTGCGCGAACAGGTTCGCCAGCACGACCTCGACGACGCGGTCGTCCTCGTCGACGTGACCGGCGAGGGCGATCCGGTCACGCCGGCCGCGGTCGAGGAGTTCGCGACCGACGCGGGCGCGCTCATCGCCCGCGTGACCGACCGTCGGGAGATCGAGACGGACACCGACGTCGACGTGAGCTTCGCCGATCCAGAGGACGCGGTCCGCGAGCGGCTCGACGAGATGTCGCTTTCGTCGACCGCGCTCGACGTCGAGGAGGCGGTCCGATCGGATACGGTCCCCGATAGCAACGTCAGGGAGACGGTGAAACGCCGGGTCGAGGAGCGGCTCGACGACCTCGACGGATTCGATCCGACGGCGAGGGACGCCGAGAGCGAGGCCCCGGCCGCTGACGGTGACGATTCCGACGCGTCGGACGAGGTCGGCACTGACGGCCAAGTGTCCATGGAGGACTACCTGTGAACTTCGACCGCGTTCGCCTCTCGAATTTTAAGCCGTACGGCGACGCCGACCTCCGACTGACGGAGGGCGTCACCGTCATCCACGGGCTCAACGGGAGCGGCAAGTCGTCGCTGCTGGAGGCGTGCTTCTTCGCACTGTACGGCTCGACGGCGCTCGACGGCACGCTCGACGACGTGATCACGAACGGCGAGGAAGAGACGGAAGTGGAACTGTGGTTCACCCACGACGGCGCGTCCTACCACATCGAGCGGCGACTCAGGGCGTACGACGGGCGGATCGACCACCAGTGCACGCTCGAGGCGACGGACGGGAGCGACGTGACCCGTGACGGCTCCCGGTCGGTACGGGAGTTCGTCACCGAACTACTCCGGATGGACGCCGAGGCGTTCGTCAACTGCGCGTACGTCCGACAGGGCGAGGTGAACGAACTGATCAACGCCAGTCCGCGCGAGCGGCAAGACACGATCGACGACCTGCTCCAGCTCGGCAAGCTGGAGGAGTACCGCGAGCGTGCCGGAGACGCCCGCCTCGGCGTCGAGGACGTTCGAAACGCGAAGCGCGCGGTGCTCGAAGACAAGGAGGCGCAGATCGACGAGAAAGCGGAGAAAGACCTCCACGACCGGCTCAACGCCCTCGAAGGGAAACGCGCCGAGGTGACAGACGAGATCGAGCGCTACGAGAACCAGCGAGAGCAGGCGAAGAACACCCGAGAGGAGGCCGAAGAGACGCTCGCCACCCACGAGGAGAAGCGGTCGGAGCTGGAGTCGGTGAACGCGGAGATCGACGAGATCGAGACCGCGATCCGCGAGGCGGAGCGGAAGCGCGACGAGCGCCGTGAGGAGATCTCGGAGGCACGCGAGCGGATCGACGAGATAGAGTCGAGAGTTGGCGAGCGGCTCGATTCCACCGGGCTCGACGCCGCGACGGACGCGGCGATCGCGGACCGACGCGAGGCGCTCGACGAGCGGGAGACCGAGATCCGAGACGCGCTCGACGAGCGGCGGGTGGACGCCGAGGGGTTCCGCAACCAGGCGACGAACCTCGCGGCGAAGGCCGACGAGTTCGACGAGCGCGCTGCAGAGGCGGAACGGGAGGCCGAGTCGCTCGACGGGGAGGCCGAGGACGCGGCGGCGACCGCCGACGAGCACGCCGACGCGATCGCTGAGCGCCGCGAGGAGGCCGAAACCCTTCGCGAGCGGTTCGCCGACGCCGACGTCGACCGGGAGGACGCGGCCGATCGACTGGAGGCGGTCAGGGAGGAGCGCGCGGAGACGCGCGAGCGGATCGCGGAGCTGTCGGCCGAACTGGACAGCGCTCGCGAGCGCGTCACGGAGGCCGAAGAGCTGCTCGCGGCGGGCAAGTGTCCCGAGTGCGGTCAGCCCGTCGACGACTCCCCGCACGCGACGGGTATCGAGGAGGACCGCGAGCGGGTCACAGAGCTCGAATCGACGCTCTCGGCCGCCCGTGAGCGCGAAGACGAACTCGACGGGCGGGTCGACACGCTCCGCTCGCTCGTCGAGGCGGCCGAGCGGCTCGACGCGATCGACGACCGGATCGAAACGCTCGGCGAGCGTGTCGAGGAGACGCGCGAGACCGCAGAGCGGAAGCGAGAGGCCGCCGCCGAGAAGCGCGAGGAGGCGAGCGATCTCCGCGAGCGGGCCGACGAGGCCCGCGGGGTCGCATCGGAGAAGAGAGAGGAGGCCGCGGAGACCGAAGAGCGAGTGAGCGAACTGGAGACCGAACTCGACGCGCTCGCGGACACGCGGGAGGCGCTCGACGAGATCGAATCGCGGCTGGAGGCGGTCGCGGACGCGAGAGATGAGATCGAGCGACACCGCGAGAAACGCGAGAGCCTCGCGGAGGTGAACGACGAGCGTCGCGACCGCCTCGCGGACAAGCGGGAGCGTCGCGACGAACTCGCGGATGCGGTCGACGCGGACGCCGTCGCGGAGGCGAAAACGGCCAAGCGGCGGGCAGAGGAGTACCTCGAAGAGGTCGCCGACGAACTGGAGACGCTGGAGCAGCGTCGGAGTGAACTGGAGAACGCGATCGGCAGCGTGGAAGGCGAGATCACGCAGTTGGAGCGGCTCCGCGAAGAGCGCGACGAGCTGGCCGCCACCGTCGAGGCGCTCGACGGACTCTACGAAGAGACGAGCGACCTGGAGGCGATGTACGGTGACCTGCGTGCGGAGCTGCGTCAGCGAAACGTCGCCGAGCTGGAGCGGACCCTCAACGAAACGTTCGAACTCGTCTACGGCAACGACGCCTACTCCCACATCGAACTCGACGGCGAGTACGTCCTCACGGTGTATCAGAAGGACGGCGAGACGCTGGACCCGGAACAGCTCTCCGGCGGCGAGCGCGCGCTGTTCAATCTCTCGCTGCGGTGTGCGATCTACCGGCTGCTCTCAGAAGGGATCGAGGGTGCCGCGCCGACGCCACCGCTCATCCTCGACGAGCCGACGGTCTTTCTCGATTCCGGCCACGTCTCCCGACTCGTTCGCCTCGTCGAGGAGATGCGCGGGTTCGGCGTGCGACAGATCCTCATCGTCAGCCACGACGACGAACTGGTGGGGGCCGCAGACGAACTCGTCACCGTCGAGAAGGACCCCCGATCGAACCGGTCGACGGTGCGGAGAGAGGACGCCGCCGAACTCGATGTCGCGTCGCTCGCGGACGATTGAATAGGATAGGGAACGGTGGAGTGGAACCACCAGACCGGACAGACCGGCTGCTCTAGGCGGCGCGGCGTTCTTTCGCCTTCGGACGGAGGTTCGTGTAGCCGCACTTGCGGCAGCGGTCGGCGTCGGGGGAGTTGCGGGCGTTACAGCGCATGCAGACGTGTCGGTCGAGGTTGCGGCGTTCCGCGGCGTCGAAACTGGCCATACGACTACTGTCGTGGCGACGCTGTAAAAGCTTGCGAGACGCGCCGCTCGTGGGCGTCGGTCCGACTGTCCGGCTTACGCGCCCGCCTCGGAAAGCGCTGCTTCGATGTCCTCGCGCTGTGTGACGCCGACGAACCGGTCGACGACGCCGTCGTCGTTCTCGATGATCAGCGTCGGGAGCGAACGCACTTGGTACTGGTTGGCGACGTCCTGTTCCTCGTCGACGTTCACCTTCTGCAGTTCGAAGGCATCACCGAGGTCCTCCTGAATCTCCTCGAGGATCGGGTCCTGCGTCTTACACGGGCCACACCAGTCTGCATGAAAATCCAGCAGTCGAACAGTCATTATCCGCCGCAACCTACCGTCGCACCGCGCATAAGGGTTTCCCACTCGTGCGTATTCGAGCACAGGACCGCCGACACCGCGACCGAGATACGCCGACTCGACAGCGATCGTGTGGCGACCGGCGACGGCGCGGCCGCTCCGACGCGTGGAGGCGAGGCTCCGTTCCGGCGCGGCGCCGAGTCACCCGAACACGAACGAAACGTTTAGAACGCGGAGAGACGCACGAGAGCGTATGAGCAGTGGCTCCAACTCCGGCGGCCTGATGTCGAGTGCGGGACTGGTCCGCTACTTCGACAACCAGGGCCGAGACGCGATCACGATGAACCCGAAAACCGTCCTCGCCTTTTGCGTCCTCTTCGGCGTGTTCGTCCAGATCCTCTCCCTGACGGTCGCATAAGTCGTTCGCCAGGGACGCCGATAGATAGACGTTCGTCCGCGTAGCGCGTCCTTTTTGCCCGTCCCCGACGGATCGACGGCTATGCAAGCAGGCGTCATCGCCGTGCAGGGCGACGTGGCCGAACACGCCGCGGCCGTCCGGAACGCCGCGGCCGCTCACGACGAGCCCGTGACGGTCGTCGAGATCAGCGAGGCGGGGTTCGTGCCCGACTGCGACGTCCTCCTCGTGCCGGGCGGCGAGTCAACGACGATCTCGCGGCTGCTCCACCGCGAGGGTATCGCCGCCGAGATCCGTGACCACGTCGCGGCAGGCAAGCCCGTCCTCGCGACCTGCGCCGGACTCATCGTCTGCGCGCGCGACGCGAAAGACGACCGCGTCGACCCGCTCGGGCTCGTCGACGTCTCCGTCGATCGGAACGCGTTCGGCAGGCAGAAGGACTCGTTCGAAGCGGGGCTGTCGGTAGGCGGGCTCTCAGAGCCCTTCCACGCCGTGTTCATCCGCGCGCCGCTCATCGACGACGTCGGTCCGAGCGTCGAGACCCTCGCCGCCGTCGACGGCCGGCCGGTCGCCGTGCGGGACGGCCCCGTCCTCGCCACCGCGTTTCACCCGGAACTCACCGACGATCCGCGGATCCACGACCTCGCCTTCTTCCCGCAGCGGGAGGTGGTGGCGTGAGCGATCCCGCCGGTGGCGACGGGCCGACCGACGACGGCACCGGGATCGCTACTGACGGCGGTACGGACGCGCCCGACGCCGACCGCCTCCCCGACGAGGCCGTCCTCGACGAGCTGTTCGCCACGATCGAGTCGCGGAAGGCAGAGCTTCCCGAGGGGTCGTACACCGCCTCACTGTTCACCCACGAGAAGGGCGAGAACGCGGTGTTAGAGAAGATCGGCGAGGAGTCGACGGAGACCATTCTGGCGGCGAAAGACGACGATCTCGACGAACTCACCTACGAGAGCGCCGACCTCGTCTACCACTTGCTGGTGTTGCTCGCGATGAAGGACCTCGATCTCGAGGACCTCCGCGGCGAGCTTCGCGACCGGTTCTAGCTGTCGGCCGCGGAGCGGTTGGCTCGTGTGCTAACGGGTACAATCGTCTCGCACGCGTCCGTCAGAAGACTTATTCGCCGCTGCGGTCGTGGACGATGCAATGACCGACCGCACCGACGGCGTCGCGCGACGGTCCGTCCTCGGCTCGCTCGCCGGTGCGGGGACCGTCGTCGTCTCCGGCTGCGCTGGCGACCCGACCGAGGGAACGGAGAGGGACGAGTCGAGCGGATCGGCGGGTGAGCCGACCGAGTCGGAGACGGTCGGATTGGACTCCGATACCCTCGACGAACTCGCCGCGCGGTTCGCTCCGACGCTGTATTTCGACGCCGCGGAGCCGTGGTTCCCGACCGATCCGCGTCCGTACACCGTCGAGGAGGGCGGCGAGACCGCGGTCGACGGGTTCGACGCGTTCGACGGCTACCACGAGCGCTACGACGAGGCCGGCGCGCCGCCGGACCCGACCGTCTTTTATCACGGGGTCCGGTACGAGGACTCGCCGCTCGCGGTCGTCCAGTTCTGGATGTACTCCGCGTTCGACCAGTTCACCGCGAACTTCCACTGGCACGACTGGGAGGTGCTCCACGTGTTCGTGGACCTCGATACGGGAGACCCGCAGCTGTACGTCGCCAGTTCGCATTCTCGGAGCGTCCCGAACAACGAGTTCCTCGATCCCGACCCCGATCGCGTGCCGCGGATCCTCACCGAGCTCGGCTCGCACTCCAGCACGCTGTCGGTCAACGAGATCCCTGACGGGTTCCAGCGCGTCGGCGGCGACGGCCTGCTCGCGGACATCACGAACGCGACGATCGACACGGTCGAGGACCTCCTCGGCGTCCCGATCGCGTACGGGCTCCCCCGCGACGAGGGGATGCGACTCCCGTTCGTCGTCCCCGAGTACGAGGGCGAGCCGGTGTACGACCATCCCGACCTCCCGTCGGTGACCGTCGACTCGCTGGTCGACGAGGCGCTCACGGTCCGGTCGCTCGACGCCCTCACTGCGCCGCCGACTGACCTCCCGCTTCGGGAGACCGGAGTGGCGTTCCGTCACCGGGACCGAGACGATCCGGAGGCGGCCGACGTCGCCGAGTCGGTCGTCGCGTACGAACTCGTCGAGACGAGCGACCTGGAGGACATCACGTCGTTTTCGGGGCCGCAGCTCAGCTTCGAGTTCGCGGTCCCGGAGGCCGTCGAGGACGCGGTCGCGAGCCACATCACGACGACCGGCGTGCCGTGGGAACAGCCCCGGTACGAGAACCCGGCGGTCGACGTCAGCGCCGGCAATCACCGCGCGGAACTCGCGGACCGGTACGAGGCCGTCGCCGACGGCGCGGGGATCGGAGACGCGGCCGCCGACGCGTTCGACGGCGTCGTCGCCCGCGTCACGGAGGCGATCGAGAGCGAGGAGGCCCCGGACGGTGAGGGGCTGACCGTGACCGAGGCGGCCGTCGAGTCGGTCGTGCTGATCGAAAGCGACCCCGAAATGGTCCCGACGTTCGGCGGTGTCGCCGTCGCAAGCGGCGTCTCAGAGGGCGACCACCGCCTCACGGTCAACGGTGCGGGACGGACGCCGCACAGCGAGCGGCTGCGCGTCGCTGCCGACGAAGTCACGGTCGCCGGCGTCGACGGCGATATCCCGCTCGTCGCCCGCGAGGACGCGACCAGAGTCGAGATCGGCGAGGCCGCGGGCGAGGCCGAACTGGCGCGCGCCGGGCTCGAAGACGACTTCGCGGGCCGGATATACGACTCCGCGGTCGACGGCTCCGACGCGGTGTACGTCCACGCCGGCGGCGCGTACACGGCCGAGGTGCGCGACGCGGCCGAAGAGATCGGCGCGTACCGGGTCACCCCGTCGGTCGACGACGCGGGGGCGGAGACCGGTCCGCCGATCCGGATCGAGAGTCCCGAGACGGGCGCGGCCTCCCTGGCCGGGTTCGTCGCCGACATCGCCGAGGAGACCCGCGCCGAGGTGGCCGCGGTCGCGGCGGGGGGAGACGACGGCGACGACGACGACACGGACGGCGACGACAGCGACACGGACGACGGCGACGATGACGACACGGACGGCGGTGACGGCGGAAGCGCGAGCGGCGGGCCGTCGAACGCCATCACCGGCCTCGAACGCGCGCTCGCGGCCGCGGTCGACGCCGCCGAGCGCGCCGAGGCGCGGGCCCGCGAGGGAGACGCGCCGGGCGTGAGCCAACAGTTGGAGGCGGTCGCCGACCGGATCGCTCGGATCGAAGAGCGGCTGGCGGCGGCCCGCGACGGGCTGCCGCCCGGGCTCGCGGCCGCGACCGGGAACCGGATGGCACAGGCGACGCGCCGAGTCGATCAGGCGCAGGCGGCGGGGTCGCTGTAGCCAGACGACCAGCAGGGTGTCGCCGTCGACGCCGACGTCGGTCGCGAGAGACGCGTCTCGTCGGTGTTTCGGATCTCGGCGAGACGAATCCGCGCTCGTATCGGGGCGGTGAAAAAAGCGGCCGGGAGACGCGTCCGACTACAGCGGCTCGATCAGTTCGACGGCGTGTCCGTCGGGGTCTTTCACGAACGCCGTCCGCGCGCCGGCGGCCGGCTGGTCGCCCGGCTCCTTCACGACGCCGTGGTGGTCGATCTCCTCGAAGGTCGCGTCGACGTCGTCGACGCCGACGGCGACGTGGTCGTAGCGGTCGCCGTCGTCGCTCGGCGTCTCGCCGTCGGTGTCGGACAGCTGGAACTCCACGCCCGCGTCGTCGGCGACGTACACGTTGCGCGTGTCGCCGTCCTCGGTCGTGAACTCCCACGAGTGCTCGAACCCGAGCTGTTCGACGTACCAGTCAGCCGTTCGGTCCGCGTCTTCGACGTTGAGACACGTGTGGAGTATCTCCATGAGTCGCCATCTCGCAGGGAAGACAATAAATCCCGACGAACCGCGCCGCACAGACGGGAGACCGAGAGGCGCCCCCGGTCCGGATCAGGGCCGACCCCCTGCCGTCTCACGGCGATCAACCGGCGTCGCACGGCCCGGCGGTGACGGCCTGTTCATCGACCGACTGCGACGGGAACGGGAACTCGGTACCATATTCATTTTTAACAAAGGATTTATTCGCTCCTCGCCGTCCAGTAGTAACATGGCAACTGAGCCCACGCGGGGGAGTGACATTACGGACCTCGACACGTCGTCTGCCGCGCTCGGTCACGACCGGCCGGACGTAGCCGCCTTCCGAGAACTGGCGTCCGACCTCCGGGCGCGCGTCGACGGCGACGTCCAATTCGACGAGTATGCGCAGATCCTGTACGCGACTGACGGCAGCATCTATCAGGCGCGGCCGGCCGGCGTCGTGACGCCGCGGTCGGTCGAGGACGTCCAAGAGACGATGCAGGTCGCCGCCGACCACGGCGTCCCCGTCATCCCGCGAGGCGCGGGCTCCTCGCTCGGCGGACAGACCGTCGGGCCGGGCTGTGTCGTGCTCGATTTTACCCCGAACATGGACGAGATAGTCGAGGTCCGGCCCGACGACCGCCGCGCGGTGGTCCAGCCCGGTGTGGTCCAGGACCACCTCGACGACCGGCTCGCGGAACAGGGACTGAAGTTCGCGCCCGACCCGGCCTCGTCGGCGCGCGCGACGGTCGTCGGCGGCATCGGCAACAACTCCACGGGCGCGCACTCGGTCCGCTACGGGATCACCGACGCGTACACCGAGGAGCTGAAGGTCGTGCTCGCGGACGGCTCGCTCATCCACACCCGCGAGGTCGTACTCGACTCGCCGGAGTACGAGGAGATCGTCTCCGGCGACGGACAGGAGGCCGCGCTCTACGAGACGACTCGCCAGCTCGTCGAGGACAACCGGGAGGAGATCGACGACAAGTACCCGAGCCTCAAGCGCTCTGTGTCGGGGTACAACCTCCACAAGGTGATCTACGAGAACGACGACGGCGAGGAGGTCATCAACCTCTCGAAGCTGTTCGTCGGCGCGGAGGGCACGCTCGGCACCATCGTCGAGGCCGAGGTGTCGCTCGTCACCCGCCCCGAGGAGACGGCGCTCGCGCTGTACACCTTCGACTCGCTCGTCGACGCGATGAAGGCCGTCCCGGAGGCGCTCGAGTTCCCGGTGAGCGCGGTGGAACTGATGGACGACGAGGTGTTCTCGCTCGCGGCCAGCTCACAGGAGTTCGCGCAGTACGCCGAGCCGATCCCCGACCGGGCCGCCGCGGCGCTCATGCTGGAGTGGGACTCCGAACTCGTCGACGACTTCGAGTCGGCGATCACGGATACGAACGCCCACTTCGTCGAGGAGGGTGACGCCTTCGACGTGATCGAGGCATACACCGAGGAGGACCAGGCGGACATCTGGAAGCTCCGGAAGGCGGCGATCCCGCTTCTGATGGGTATGAAAGGCGACCCCAAACCGTACCCGTTCATCGAGGACGCGACGGTACCGCCGGAAGAGCTAGCCGAGTACGTCGGCCAGTTCGAGGAGGTGCTGAACGATCACGACACCTCCGCGGCCTACTTCGCGCACGCCGGGAGCGGGACGCTCCACATCCGCCCGATCCTCTCGCTGAAGGAGGAAGAGGGCGTCGAGAAGATGCACTCCATCTCCGAGGACGTCACCGACCTCGTGTTGGAGCACCACGGCTCGTTCTCCGGCGAGCACGGCGACGGCCTCGCACGCACCGAGTTCAACCCGAAGATGTACGGCGAGGACCTGTGGGGTGCGTTCCAGGAACTCAAGTCGACGTTCGACCCCGAGTGGCGGATGAACCCGGGCAAGGTCGTCTACGTCGACGGCGACACCGCCGCCGAGCGAGGCTATCCCGACACCGCCGCCGACACCGACATGCGCGAGAACCTCCGGTACGGACCGGAGTACCAGTCGATCGAGCCGCAGACGACCCTGGACTTCTCCGAGGAGGGAGGATTCTCACACCTCGTCGAGCTGTGTAACGGGTGTGGCACTTGTCGGGAGACGGACTCCGACGTGATGTGTCCGACCTACCGCGCCTCCGAGGAAGAGATCCAGGCGACTCGCGGGCGCGCCAACATGCTCCGGGCCGCCATCAGCGGCGAACTCGACGACGACGAGATCCACTCCGATCGGTTCCAAGAGGAGGTTCTCGGCCTCTGTGTCGGCTGTAAGGGCTGTAAGAGCGACTGTCCGACCGGCGTCGACCTCGCGAAGCTGAAAGCCGAGGTGAAACACGAACACCACGAGGAGGAGGGGTCGGGGCTCCGCGAGCGGATCTTCCGCGACATCGACCGGTTCTCGGCGCTCGGGAGCACGCTCGCGCCGATCTCGAACGCGGCGGCGAAGATCCCGGGCGCTCGCGCGGTGATGGACGCCGTCGTCGGGATCGCGCCCGACCGCGAACTGCCGACGTTCCGCTCCGAGAGCTTCGAGGAGTGGTTCGAATCGCGTGGCGGGTCGACGATCGACCCCGCGGAGGCGACGGACACCGTCGCGTTGTTCCCGGACACGTACACCAACTACAGCTATCCGGCGGCCGGGAAGGCGGCCGTCGAGGTACTGGAGTCGGCCGGCGTTCGCGTCGAGGTTCCCGACGACCTCGCGCCCTCCGGCCGCGCGGCGTTCTCGACCGGCTTCCTCGACGACGCCCGCGAGCGGGCCGAGACCAACGTCGAGAAGCTCGCGCCGCGGGTCCGCGAGGGACAGTCCGTCGTCTTCGTCGAGCCCTCGGACGCGGTGATGTTCCAAGACGAGTACCTCGACCTGCTCGACGGCGAGGACGTCGAGGCCGTCTCGGCCGCCGCCTACGGCGTGTTGGAGTACCTCGATGTCGGCCGCGTCGACGAGCAGTTGGCGTTCGACGCGCCCGCGGAGTCGCTCACCTACCACGGGCACTGCAACCAGAAGGCGACGAACAAGGACCACCACGCGGTCGGCGTGCTCCGCCGCTCCGGCTACGACGTCGACCCGCTCGACTCCTCGTGTTGCGGGATGGCCGGATCCTTCGGCTACGAGTCTGAACACTACGACATCTCGAAGGCGATCGGTCGGATCCTCTTCGATCAGGTCGACGAGAGCTCGGGCGAGACCGTGACCGCGCCGGGCGCGTCCTGTCGGTCGCAGCTCGGCGACCGCGACGCCGACGCCGAGAACCCGCCGCACCCGATCGAGAAGGTCGCCGAGGCGGTGACCGGACCCGCGTCGGGAGCCGCACAGTCCGGGTCGGCCGACGCGGCACCCGCGGACGACTGAGCCTCGCCGACGCCCGATACGCCGCCGACCGCGCGTGACCGGACGGGATCGGCCGGGCGTTTCGTCGAATTCGTCTGTTTCGAGTGGAGAACTCGGCGTGTCGATTTCGAGTGGAGAACTCGATGTGTTGACTTCGAGTGGAGATTCGGACCCCTCGTTTTCGAGTGGAGATTCGACTCCTCGGTCTGGTGACGGTTCGCGCTTTCGAGAAGGTCCGTCCGGATGGAAAGCTATACGACGCCGACCCGACCACGGGTATATAAGCAGATGTCTCACGAGGGTTACGACCACACCGCGGTCGAAGAACGGTGGCAGGCGGCCTGGGCGGACGCCGACGCGTACCGAACGCCGGACGAGGTGGACGACCCGACCTACGTGTTGGGGATGTACCCGTACCCGTCCGGGAAGCTCCACATGGGCCACGTCCGCAACTACACGATCACGGACGCGTACGCCCGGTACCGACGGATGCGCGGCGACGACGTGCTCCACCCGATGGGGTGGGACGCGTTCGGCCTCCCGGCCGAGAACGCCGCCAAGGAGCGGGACACCAACCCCCGCGACTGGACGTTCGACTGCATCGACACGATGCGCGATCAGATGCGGTCGATGGGGTTCGGCTACGACTGGGACCGGGAGATAACCACCTGCGTTCCCGAGTACTACGAGTGGAACCAGTGGCTGTTCTCGCGCTTTTCCGACGCCGACCTCGTCGAACGCCGCGACGCCGAGGTGAACTGGTGTCCCTCCTGTGAGACCGTCCTCGCGGACGAGCAGGTCGAGGGCGACGACGAGCTGTGCTGGCGGTGCGACACGCCGGTCGAGGCGCGCGAGCTGGACCAGTGGTTCCTGAAGATAACCGAGTACGCCGACGAGCTGCTGGAGTCCATCGACGACCTGGAGGGGTGGCCGAACTCCGTGCGCCAGATGCAGCGCAACTGGATCGGTCGCCAGCACGGGACGAGGCTCGAGTTCGACGTGAGCGAGGCGCGAAGCGCTTCGAACGGACGCGGCGAGGGGGGCGAGCCGCGAGAATACGGCGCCGTCGAGGCGTTCACGACGCGCGTGGACACGATCTTCGGCGCGACGTTCTTCGCGCTCGCGCCCGACCACCCGATCAGCGAGGAACTGGCCGCCGAGGACGACGCGGTCCGTCGCTTCATCGAGGAGGAGGCCGACCCCGACGGGGACGAGCCGAACGGAGTCGAGACGGGGCTCACCGCCACGAACCCCGTCACGGGCGAGGAGATCCCAGTCTTCGTCGCCGACTTCGTCCTCTCGGACGTCGGGACGGGCGCGCTGATGGCCGTTCCCGGCCACGACGAGCGCGACCACGCCTTCGCGACGAAGATGGGCGTCGACATCGAGCCCGTGATCGCGCCGGAGCCCGACGACTGGGACGGCGAGACGGTCCCCGACGCGCCCGACGTGAGCGACGAGCCGTTCACCGACGACGGGGTGCTCGTCAACTCCGGCGAGTACAGCGGCCTCGATAGCGGGACGGCCCGCGAGCGGCTGACCGCAGAGATCGAGAGCGCCGCGGAGAGCACCCAGTACCAGCTCCGCGACTGGGGGATCTCCCGCCAGCGCTACTGGGGGACGCCGATCCCGGTCGTTCACTGCGTCGACTGCGGACCCGTGTTGGTGCCCGACGAGGACCTGCCGGTCGAACTGCCGGAGTTCATCAACACGACCGGGAACCCCCTCGACGCGGCCGAGGAGTGGAAGCGGACGTCCTGTCCCGACTGCGGCGAGCCCGCGACGCGAGAGACGGACACGATGGACACGTTCGTCGACTCCTCGTGGTACTTCCTGCGATACGTCTCGCCGGACCTAGACGACGCTCCCTTCGATCTCGACCGCGCGAACGACTGGATGCCGGTGGACCAGTACGTCGGCGGCATCGAACACGCCGTGATGCACCTGCTGTACTCGCGGTTTTTCACCAAGGTGCTCGGCGACGAGGAGGGACTTGACCACCGCGAGCCGTTCACGAACCTGCTCGCACAGGGGATGGTACAGCTGGACGGCGAGAAGATGTCCAAATCGAAGGGGAACACGGTCTCGCCCCAGCGCATCGTCGAGGAGTACGGCGCGGACACGGCCCGGCTGTTCATGATGCAGGCGGCCCAGCCCGAGCGCGATTTCGACTGGAGCGAGGAGGGCGTCAAATCGACGTACCGATTCCTGGCTCGGCTGTCCGACCTCGTCGAGGAGTACGCCGCGGGCGACGTCGAAACGGTCGACGACGCCGACGCCAGCGGCTCGGTACCCGACCGCGAGACGGTCGACGACTACGTCGCGAGCGAGACCGACGCCGCCGTCGCCATCTCGGGCACCGAGTACGACGATCTGACGTTCAACGTCGCGCTGCGGGAGGCCCAGGACCTAGTGGGGACGCTCCGGAGCTACCGCGAGCACGCCGAGCCGCATCCCGCGGTCTACGAGCGAGGGCTCGACGCCGCCGTCCGGCTGCTCGCGCCCGTCGCCCCGCACCTCGCTGAGGAGTTGTGGGAGACGCTCGACCGCGAGGGGCTCGTCGTCGACGCCGACTGGCCGACCGCGACCGCGGACCGCGAGACGGTCGAGCGCCGCCGGCGGCTGGTGGCGAACACCCGCGAGGACGTGCGCGACATCGTCGACGTCGCCGGGATCGAGGACCCGGAGCGGATCGACGTCGTCGTCGCGCCCGACTGGAAGTACGACGCGCTGGAGATCGCCATCGACAGCGACGCCGACAACCTCATCTCCGAACTCATGCAGGAGTCGCACATCCGCGAGCAGGGCGACGCCGCGGCCGGCTACGGTCAGGACTTGCAGGCGAACCGGGAGGCGCTTCGGGAGACGCTCGGAGGCGAGGACGAGTACGACGCGCTCCGGGCGGCCGCGTGGCTGATCGAGCGCGAGTTCGACGCACCGGTGCGCGTTGCGCGCGCAGACGACGCCGACGAGAGCGTCGTCCGGAAAGCGGAGCCGGGTCGCCCCGCGATCGACATCGTCGAGTAGTCGGAGACGTGGAGACCGTCCCGCGCGTCGGCGCGGGGAGGGGAGCGGGCTCCGATCACCGGTGACGGACCCCGCACACTTACCACGGCGTCGGATCCAGACGCAGACGAATGGGGGCCGTCGAGAAGTACCAGAGCGCACTCGTGTTCGCCGCTGTCCTCGGCGGCCTGACGCTCGGTCAGGTGTCCGGTGTCCCGCCGGTCGCGGACGCGCTCCTCTTGCCGTTTCTGATGGTCATGCTGTTCGCGTCGTTCACGGGGGTCCCGCTGTCGCGGCTTCGCGACGCGTTCGGGAACCGACGCGTCCTCGGATCGAGCCTCCTCGTCAACTTCCTCTGGAGCCCGCTTTTGGCCGTCGGACTGGGTGCCGTCTTCCTCCGTCAACAGCCCGCGCTGTGGGTCGGGCTCGTCATGCTGATGGTCACGCCGTGTACCGACTGGTACCTGATCTTCACCGATATCGCCGGCGGCGACGTGCCCCTCGCGACCTCGCTTCTGCCGTATAACCTCGTGTTACAGCTCCTCTTGTTGCCCGTGTACCTGTACACCTTCGCGGGGACGCTCGTCGAGTTGCCGGTGAGGCTGCTGGTGGAGAGCGTCCTGCTCGTGTTGGTCGTCCCGCTCGCGTTCGGGGGCGCGGCTCGGTGGGGACTGATCCGGTGGCGGAGCCGGCGATGGTTCGACCGGCGGTTTCTCCCGACGCTGAGTCCGCTTCAGGTCGTCTCGTTGAGCCTCGCGATCGGCGCGATGTTCGCCTCGCAGGGAGAGGTCGTCGTCGGGAATCCGCGGTTGCTCGGGCTGATGGCGGTTCCCGTGATCGCCTTCTACGCGATCAACCTCGGCGTGGGGTTCGTCGTCGGCCGCGCGCTCGACTTCTCGTACGCGGAACTCGTGTGTTTCAACAACACGATCTTGTCGCGGAACTCGCCGACCGCGCTCGCGATCGCCGTCGTCGCGTTCCCGAACGAGCCGCTGATTCCGCTGGCGCTCGTGATCGGCCCGCTGCTGGAGCTTCCCCTGTTGGGGCTCATCTCCCACGTACACGTGGCGATCGGCGATCGCGGGTGGTGGGCGTAGCGCTCACAGAGATCGGCTACACGAGGCGAGAGTCGATATAGCGCTCTATAGGGCTCGGGAGAGGTCCGAAGCAACGACTATGGTGACACCGCCCGCACGTCGAACCGTGACCCGACAGAACGAGCAACCGACTCACCGGATCGCGTTCGTCTGCGTCCAGAACGCCGGACGGAGCCAGATGGCGGCCGCGTTCGCCGAGCGCGAGCGCGACCGTCGCGACGCGGCCGATCGGATCGAGGTCGTGACGGGCGGGACGCGGCCCGCCGACCGCGTTCATGAGGTCGTCGTCGAGGCGATGACCGAGGTGGACATCGATCTGAGTGGCCGAACCCCGCGAGAAGTGACGCCGGAGGAGCTGCAGACGGTCGATATGGTCGTCACGATGGGCTGTTCGGCGTCCGACGTCTGCCCGGCGACGTGGAACGGGGAGAACCGTGACTGGGGACTCGACGACCCCGACGGGCGGCCAATCGAGGCGGTTCGCGAGATCCGCGACGAGATCGACGACCGCGTGGTCGCCCTGTTCGACGAGCTCCTGTCGGAGACGCCGCCGCCAGAGTAGCGGGTCCGCGCCGGTGGTTCCGACGGCGGCACCCGCATCTGTCCGGCGCTCGGTGACACCGCGCGTTCACACCGCCTATTTTTACTACGGCGTCGGTACTCGACGGCGTATGGTACGTTCCTACGATCCGTCCGAGATTCCGTCCGTGTACAACCTCAAAGACGCGCCTCTCGCCAAGGAGGGCAAAGGGTTCGAGCAGGTCGTTTTCCGCGGCGTCGACCAGATGATCGGGATGACCACGATCGGACCGGAGCGGGAGGACAAACCGCCGCACTCGCACCCGTGGGAGCAGATGAACCTCGTCGTAGAGGGCGAAGTGGACTTCATCGTCGACGACGAGCGGATCTCGCTGTCGACGTACGACGCCGTCGAGATCCCGCCGGACGTGCCGCACGCGTCTCGCGCCGTCGCAGACGAGCCCGCCACGCTGCTCGCCTTCTGGCCGCTCCGCGAGGACCGCCTCGACGCGACCGACTACCAGACCGAATTCCAAATCTGAGTCCCGTCCGACCTCTCCCGGCGACGGGCTTAATCCGCCGAGCGCCCAATTCGGAGTGATGTCGGAACAGGCGGGGATGGACGCGTTCGCACGCCTCGGGAGCGAACTCCGCGACGCGCTCTCAGAGCAGGGTTTCTCGACGCCGACGGAGCCGCAACGCGAGGCGATCCCGCCGCTCGCGGCCGGAAAGAACGCGCTCGTCCTCGCTCCGACGGGGACGGGCAAGACGGAGACTGCGATGTTGCCCGTCTTCGACGCGATCGTCGCGGCCCGCGACGCGCCGGGTGAGCAGCCCCGCGAGGGGATATCTGCGCTCTACATCACCCCGCTCCGCGCGCTCAACCGCGACATGATGGACAGACTGGAGTGGTGGGGCGACCGGCTCGGTGTGGAGGTCGCGGTCCGCCACGGCGACACCACCCGGTACGAGCGCAGCAAACAGGCCGACGACCCGCCAGACGTGTTGATCACGACGCCCGAGAGCCTTCAGGCGATCCTGACGGGCTCGAAGATGCGGGCGGCCCTCGAAGACGTCGCGCACGTCGTGATCGACGAGGTCCACGAGCTTGCGGCCGCGAAACGTGGCGCACAGCTGACCGTCGGACTCGAACGGCTCCGTCGGGTGTCGGGGGCGTTCCAGCGGATCGGCCTCTCGGCGACGGTCGGCGACCCCGAGGAGGTCGGGCGGTTCCTTGTCGGGTCGGGGAGCCGCGACCCCGATCGGGAGGGCGACCGCGCGTTCGAGACAGTCGAGGTCGCGGTCGGCTCCCGCACCGACGTGCGAGTGCTCGACCCAGAGATAACCGACCGCGACGCGACGCTCGCCGGCGAGCTGGCGACCGACGAGACGACCGCGAGTCACGTCCGAACGATCCGCGAGATCGTCGACGAGCACGACTCGACGCTGATCTTCGTCAACACGAGACAGACCGCGGAGGCGCTCGGATCGCGGTTCAAGGCACTCACAGAGCGCGAACGGGAGAACGGGGACAGCGACGCGGCGGCGGGTACCGCTACCGAGTCCGTCGATATCGAGGTCCACCACGGCTCGCTCTCGAAAGACGTGCGGATCGACGTCGAAGACCGGTTCAAATCGGGAGACATCGACGGGCTGGTCTGCACCTCTTCGATGGAACTCGGCATCGACGTGGGGCGCGTCGACCACGTGGTCCAGTACGGGAGCCCCCGCGAAGTCGCCCGTCTGCTCCAGCGCGTGGGACGCGCGGGACACCGTCGGGAACTGGTGTCGGAGGGAACCGTGGTGACGCGGGGCGGTGACGACACCCTCGAAGCGCTGGCGATCGCCCGACGCGCCGACGCGGAGCTCGTGGAACCGGCGGCGATCCACCACGGAAGCTTAGACACGGTCGCGAACCAGATCGTCGGGCTGGTGATGGACGACGGGGAGATCCACGCGAGAGAGGCCTACGAGACCGTCACGAACGCGTACCCGTTCAGGGACCTCTCGGAGCCGCAGTTCCAAGAGATCGTCCGCGAACTGGACGGGAACCGCCTGCTGTGGCTCGACGAGGAGTCGGACACCCTCGAAAAGTCGGGCGGGACGTGGCAGTACTTCTACGCGAACCTCTCTATGATCCCCGACGAGTCCACCTACGAGGTGTACGACATGTCCTCGCGGCGGCAGATCGGCACCTTAGACGAGCGGTTCGTCGTCAACTTCGCCGGGCCGGGCGAGACGTTCGTCCAGCGCGGCGAGATGTGGCGGATCACGGAGGTCGACGAGGACGAAGAATGCGTGAACGTCACGCCGATCCCCGACCCCGCCGGCGAGGTGCCCTCGTGGGTCGGCCAAGAGATCCCGGTACCGAAGCCCGTCGCGGCCGAGGTCGGGCAGATGAGGAGGGAGGTCGCGGCGGCACTGGAGGCGGGAGCGACGCCCGCGGCCGTCGCGGACGACCTCGCCGAGCGGTACCCCGCGGACGCGGAGACGATCGCGACTGCCCTCCGACCGGTCGTCGATCACGTCGAGGCGGGTCACCCGGTACCGACGGACGAGCGGATCGTGATCGAGGGGTACGGCCGGACGATCGCGGTCAACGCCGCGTTCGGCCACGAGGTCAACGAGACGCTCGCGCGGCTGCTCGCGGCGCTCGTCGGCCAGCGCGCCGGGTCGTCCGTCGGGATGGACGTGGATCCCTATCGGATCGAGTTCGAGGTCCCCGGCGGCGTCGACGCCGGCGACTTCCGCGAGGTGCTGGAGACGATCGATCCGGAGACGCTGACGGCGTATCTCGAACTCGCCTTGAAGAACTCCGACGCGCTGAAGTTCACGCTCGCACAGGTCGCCGCGAAGTTCGGCGCAGTGAAACGCTACAAGGAGGGCAGGGGGAAGTTCGGCGGCGACCGCCTGCTCGCCGCGTTGGAGGGGACGCCCGTCTACGAGGAGGCGCTACGTGAGGTGTTCCACGCCGACCTCGCGGTCGACGAGACCGCCGAGTTGCTCGCGGCGGTGCAGTCGGGGTCGGTCGACCTCGACACCGCTCGCGAGCGCACGCCGCTCGGAACCGCCGGGCGGTCGTCGGGAACCGAGTTCCTCGTGCCCGAGAACGCCGACGCCGACGTGATCGAGACGGTGCGCGAGCGGATTCGGAACGACCGGGTGATCCAGTTTTGCCTCCACTGCACCGACTGGACGCAGACGACGAAGGTGCGCCGCGTCCGCGACCAGCCCAAGTGTCCCGAGTGCGGGTCGACTCGGGTCGCGGCGCTGAACCCGTGGGACGAGGAGACGGTCGCCGCGGTGCGGGCGACCGAGAAAGACGACGAGCAGGAACGTCGGACCGAGCGCGCCCACCGCGCCGCGAGCCTCGTGCAGACCCACGGGAAACGCGCGGTGATCGCGCTTGCAGCGCGCGGCGTCGGCCCGCACAACGCGGCGCGGATCATCAACAAGCTTCGCGAGGACGAAGACGAGTTCTACCGCGACGTGCTCCGACAGGAGCGAGAGTACGCACGGACGCAGTCGTTCTGGGACTGACACCGCACGCGTCGCCGATCGCCTCCGCGCTACCCGACCACCGCGAGCGCGAGGAGCATCCCGCCGGCGGCAGCCGGTGGAATCGTGAGGTTATCGTCGACGGGGACCCCCCGTATCATCGGTGGGATACCGTCGGCCACCGCGGCGGGGGCCGCGCCGGCCATCGCGACGACGATTCCGGCGTCGGGGCCGAACGCGGGGATCGTGAAGGGGACCGCGAGCCCGAAGCAGACGAGGAACATCGCGATCCACGCGGCCGGTCGCTTCGCCTCCGTGGCGTCGTTGTCCGCGAGCGCCCCGCTGACCGGGTCACCGACCGACAGCATCCACATCGCGGGGATCGCGAGCGTGGGGTCGAGGAGGAGGACGGCCCCGGTCATGCTCACCTGATACAGCGCGTAGCCCGCCAGCGCGTCCTCCTCGTACTCGCGGGTCAACATCCGGTAGACGGCGTGGTCGAGCCCGACGACGAGCCGGAGGAACTCCAACGCGAAGACGACCGCGAGCGCGACCCCGAGGAAGACTCGCGTCTCTCCCCACGTGAGCCAGCCCAACAGGTACGGGACAGGGTACAGCGTTCCGCCCGCGTGGACCAGCCGCCGCTCGAACTCCACGCGCTCGCGCCACGCCGTCGACGGGAGAGACACTGGCTTACGTCTCTGACGTCTCGACGTCAGTCTCGACGGATTCGTACCGGTCAACCAGCGCGTCGAACTCGCCGCCCGCCCGGAGCGCGGCCAGTTCCGCGGCCAGTTCGTCTGACGGTACCCGGACCTGCGCGGCGGAGTCGCGCTCGCGGACCGTGACGGTATCGAGGCCGTCGCCTTCGACCCCGTCGCGGTCGACGGTGACGCAGAACGGCGTTCCGACCTCGTCCTGTCGACGGTAGCGCCGGCCGATCGAGCCGGAGTCGTCGTACGCCACCGCGAGCCCGGCGGCGCGCAGGTCGGCCGCGATCTCGTCGGCGAGCGCCGTCAGTCGGTCGTCGTTGGTGACGAGCGGGAACACCGCGGCATCCTGCGGCGCGATTTCGGGCTCTAAAGAGAGGTACGTCCGCTCTTCGCCGTCGACCGCGTCCACCTCGTAAGCGTGCGCGAGCAGCGTCTGGACCGTCCGGCCGACGCCGAACGAGGGCTCGACGACGTGCGGCGTGATGTGCTCTCCGCTCTCCGTCACCTCCTCGACGGCGAAGTTCGCAACCGCGGCGTCGACCTCGCGAGTCTCGGCGTCGTCGCCGTCGCCCACGGTCACCGAGACCGTCTCGGCGTCGAAGGCGTCGGGGTCGCGCTCGGCGAGGGTTTCGAGCGCCTCCGCGACCGCGGCGGCGTCGCCGCCGAACTCGGGACCGAGGACGGACATGTCGGGGTCCACCGTGGCGCGCTCGACGGTCTTCGGCTCGTCGTATCGCTTGAACACCGTGAACGCGTCGTCGCCGTGCTCGTCGTGTTTCGAGAGGTCGTAGTCGCCGCGGTACGCGAAGCCAGCGATCTCGATCCAGTCGCCGTCGACCTCGCTCTCCGCGTCCCAGCAGTCGGCGGCGTAGTGGGCGCGCTCGCCCGCGAGGTGCTGGCGGAAGCGGAATCTGTCCGTATCCACGCCGACGCGCTCGTACCACTCCTGGGCGACGCCGAGGTAGTAGCCGACCCACGGGGAGCCGATGACGCCGTCGTCGACGGCCTCGCCGATCGTCGTGTCGAGGTACTCGCCGTCGTCGGCCTTCTGCGCCGTGGCGGGGTACAGCCGGACCTCGACGTCGCGGACGCGGTCGAGTGGCGGGTCGTCAGCCTCGGGGTCGATGAACTGCTCCAGTTCGGCCTGCGTGAACTCACGGAGCCGGAGGAGTCCGCCGCGCGGGGAGATCTCGTTGCGGTAGGCGGGACCGATCTGGGTGATCCCGAACGGGAGGTTCCCGCGGGCGTACTCCTTCAGTCGCGGGAACTCGACGAAGATCCCCTGGGCCGTCTCCGGTCGGAGGTAGCCGGGCTGGGCGTCGCCCGGACCGATGTCCGTCGCGAACATGAGGTTGAACGCCTCGACCGGCTCGCCGGCGAGGGGGGTGCCACACGACGGGCACGCGATGTCGCTGTCGGCGATCAGTTCCTCGACCTCCGCGCCGGGGAGCGCCTCCGCGTCCTCGATCGCGGTCGCGTCCTCGACGAGGTGGTCGGCCCGGTGGGACTCGCCGCACTCGGGGCACTCGACGAGCATGTCGTCGAACCCCTCCAGGTGGCCGGAGGCCTCGAAGACGGCTTCAGGCATGATCGTCGGGGCTTCGATCTCGCGGTTCCCCTCGCGGATGGTGAACCGGTCGCGCCACGCGTCCTCGACGTTCCGCTTCAGCGCCGCGCCCTGCGGTCCGAAGGTGTAGAACCCGGCGGTTCCGCCGTACGCGCCGTTGGAGCCGAAGAAGAAGCCGCGGCGCTTCGCCAGCTCGACGAGGTCGCCCGCGGCCATCTACAGCCCCTCCAGCAGGTCGACATCGCGCACGATCCCGTCGAGGTCGGTGCCGTTGAGAAGGGGAACCTGCTCGATGTCGTTGCTGATGAGTTCCTGTGCGACCTCCTTGGCCGTCCGCGTGCCGCTGACCGTGACGAGGTCCGCACTCATGAAGTGGCGCGTCGCGCCGACGGGCAGTTCGACGTTCCGAGTCGGCAGGTAGCGCGCGCCGGTCGCTTTGATCCCCTCCCAAGACCACTCGGAGTCCTGCTCTGCGATCGAGTCGCCCGTGCTCGCTTCGCCCTCCACGACGCGGGCGACCGCCAAGATGTCGACCTCGGTGAGGATACCGGCGATTTCGGCGTCGTCGTCGAGCACCACGGCGTAGGGGACGTTCGCGAGCCCGATCTCGCGTTCGGCGACCGGCAGCGGCGTCTCGGTGTGGGTCGCGTTGACCGCGCGAGTCGCGAGCCCGTCGACCGCGGTGTCGCCGTCGATCTCGCCGCGCGCGATCGCTCGCACCACGTCGGTGACGGTGAGAATACCGACGAGCGCGTCGTCGTCGACGACCGGGAGTCGGCGGGACTCCTCGGCGACCATCGTCTCTGCGGCGTTGATGATATCGTCGTCGGCCGCGACCGTGGGCACCTCGCGCATCAGCAGTGCGAGCTGGTCCTCGTCCGGCTGGTCGATGAGGTCGTCGCGAGAGACGAGACCGCGGTACACCTCGTCGCCGTCGACATCCTTGACGACGGGGACCGACGAGAAGCCGTGCTCCTGGATGTACTCCAGAACGTCGTTCCGGCTTCCGGGGATCTCGACGACAACGAGATCCGCTCGCGGCGTCATGGCGTCAGATACGTTCATGCACCGTTGTTCAGCGTCGCACCTCTTGTATACTGCGAAGGTGGTCGGAACGAGAACGGTGACACGTTCGCAGTGACGGCCGTCGAGTGCTCCCGTTCGACGGATCGACGCCGCGCGGCCGCGTTCACCGTCCGTTTCACGGAGAGTACCGCCGAGAGGCGTGGATCCACGACCGGTATCGCAGATCCACCGACAGCAATCCGATCCAGTCCGGAACCCTTATACGTACTGTGAACTATTCACAATCATGTCACGGAGTTCCACTCCATGGGACGACCCGGACCCCGATCACCGTCCGACGGCGCTGCCGACGGATCCGGCCCTCGACGCCGGAGACTCGCCGGATATCATGGCCTCTGTCGATTCGTCGGCGTCGCGACCGGAGTTCGTGATCGCGGACGTCTCGCGGGAGAACGCGTGGGTCGCTGTCGACGAGACGGACGCGACGATCCTCGAAGAGTGGTGTTGAGACGTCGAACGGTGTGGTGACCGGTCGCGAGACTCGATCTCGGTCAGGCGTGTTCACCGCGCAGCCCTTCCTCTCGTTCCCACGCCCGGAGTAGCGACGAGAGCGTCCGACAGGTCGGCGCGGCCGCGTCGAACTGCGCGGCGCGGTCGGTCACCGCGCCGTAGATGGCGTCGACCTCGGTTCGCCGGCCGGCCGCGACGTCTTCGCACATCGACGAGCGGTTCGCGGCGGTGTCGCCGGCGACCCGTTCGAGGGCGTCGATCGCCTCGTCGTCCGCGAGGTCGACGCCGTCGGCGCGGGCGACGCGGGCCGTCTCGCGAGCCGCCTCGCGAGCGACCTCCGCGGCCGGGCCGTCGAGCGTCGCACCGTTCGGGATCCGGGCGAGCGCCGACGGGCCGTTGATCCCCGCGTTGACCGCGAGCTTCTCGTACCGACGGCGCGGCATGTCCGCCGCGACGGTCGCCTCGATCCCCGCCGCGTCGAACGCGACACCGACGCGGTCCGCGAGTGGGTCGGGACCGCCCGAGAGCGCCCCGACGACGACCTCACCGAGGCCGGTGCACGTCACCCTCCCCGGCTCGACGAAGCGCGCGCCGTAGCTCGCGGTTCCCGACAGGACGGTCGCGTCGAGCGCGGCGACGAGTCGTTCCTCCGTGAGTCCGTTCTGGAGCGAGCACACCGCGTCGTACTCGCCGGTCGCGAGCGCCCGCGCGGCCGCGTCCGTGTCGTACGCCTTCGTCGTGACCAGCGCGAGGTCCGCCGAGCGGTGGGTGCCGTCGGTGAGTGCACGAGGGCGCACGCGGGCGTCGACCGCGCCGTCGATCCGGAGGCCGTCCTCGCGGATCCGGCGCATGTGCGGGTCCCGTCCGACGAGGGTGACGTCGTGTGCGCGCGCCAACAGCCCGCCCGCGAGGCTGCCGAGCGCGCCCGCGCCGTAGACGAGGATCTCCATACGCGACCCCACGCCCCGAGGTGAAAAATGGGTGGCGGTGGAACCGCGGGCGGTGATCGGCGGGGCGAACCGGACTTAGCCTTTCAGGCCGCTACCCGTGAGCGGGACGACCACGTCGTCGTCGGTCGCGATCTCGCCGCTCGCTCGGAGCGAGCGAAGCGCCGCGGGCGCGACCGCACAGGTCGGCTCCGTGTAGAATCCGGCGGCGTGGAGCCGGTCGAGTTCGCGCGTCGCGTCGGACTCGGTGACGGCGAGCGCGTCACCGCCCGTCTCGTCGATCGCGGCGTGGATCTCCGCTCTCCGAACCGGCTCCGCGATCTGGATCCCGTCGGCCGCCGCGTTGACGCGACCGTCGGGGTCCGCGGCGTCCGGCCCGTGACGCTCGCGGACGATCGGCGCGACGCCGGCCGCCTGCACCCCGTAGAGCCGCGGGGACTCGTCGATCCACCCCGCGCGTTCGAGTCGACGGAACCCCCGATACGCGCCCAGAAACAGGGTGCCGTGGCCGAGCGGGGTCACGACCGCGTCCGGCGCGTCCCAGTCGCGCTGTGCGGCGATCTCGTAGGCGATCGTCGCGGTCCCCTCGAAGAAGGCCGGGTTCCACGCGTGGCTGGCGTACCACGCGTTCCGGTCGCCGCCGGCGTCACCGAGCGCGGCGAGACACGCCTCGGTCACGTCGGCGCGACCGCCCGCGACGCGAATCGGCTCGGCCCCCGCCCGCCGGATCGCGCGGAGCTTGGCGTCCTTGACGTCCGCGGGGACGTAGATCGCGGCGTCGATGCCGGCCCGCGCGGCGTACGTCGCGACCGCCGCGCCGGCGTTCCCGGAGGAGTCCTCGACGACGCGGTCGACGCCGAGCTCCCCGGCGCGGGTGAGCGTCGCGGTCGCGCCCCGGTCTTTGAACGACCCCGTCGGGAAGACGTACTCCAGCTTGAACGCGGCGTTCCACGGCTCCGCGTCGGTGGCGGACGCCTCCGAGTCAGTGGGGGACGCTTCTGCGCCGTCGGCGTCGACGAGCGGCGTCATCCCCTCGCCGAGCGTCACGCGGTCCGCGGGGTCGTCGCCGACCGCCATGAGGTCCTCGAACGCCCACAGTCCGCCGCGGGCGTCGATCCCCGGCGGCTCCGGCGCGGTCCCGGACGGCACCGGTGGTTCGGCGAACGACAGCGGCGCGCCGCACGTACAGCGCCATCGATCGCGGTACGTCGCGCCGCAGTCGGGACACGCGAGTCGTCGCAGCGACATCAGTACCGGTCGACGTTGGTACCGACGGAACAGACGTACTCGCCCGCGGCCACCTGCGGGAGCCGCCGCGTGCGCCAGAAAATCCCGTCGTCGTCGGCGGTCACGCGGGCTTCCAGCCCGCCGAACACGTCTGTAACTTCGAAGAGGACGTCCCCGGCCGAGACGCGCTCGCCGAGGTCGCGCTCGAACCGGACGAGTCCGCCGGCGGGCGACCCGTACTGGTCGAACCCGCGTGCTCGGACCTGTCGGTCGAGGTCGACGTCGCCGTCGAGAAATCCGTAGTGGCGGAGCACGTTGAACACGCCCTCGACGCCGTACTGAATCGACTCCTCGTCCCAGCCGACGCAGCCGCCGAGTTCGGGGTCGATCGTGGGGATGCCGTGTTCGGGGCCGGCACGGGCGAGTTGGCCGTCGGGACCCTTGATGTCGAGGACGTGTCCGCAGCCGAACACCTTCGCGAGTTCTAAACAGTCTCCGTGGAGGTGGTGACGGATCCCGCAGCGAACCCGCGTCTCGTTTATCATCCGACTCGTCGACCCTTGATGGAGGTCCAAGATGAGGTCGGCGCGCGTTGCGGCCTGAAACGTCGCGTGGGCGATTCGCTCGCTCGTTGTCCCGCTCTCGTCGCCCGGGTACCCGCGGTTCATCTTCCGATCGTCTATCGGGTTCCGGTGTTCGGCCACCTGGAACGCGAAGTAGTTGACGACGCCGACGACGAGCACGCACCCTGACAGCTCCGTCGGATCGATCCGGGGAACGACGCGGTTGACGACGCCGAGCCCGTTGAGCTCGTCGCCGTCGCTGACCGCCTGCAGGTACAGCGTCTGCCCGTCCGCGGAACCGTTGATCACCGCGACCGGCAGACGGACCGGACTCCCGTCGCGGGTCTCGCCCACCTCGAGACGGCCCGTGTCCGTCTCGCCCGGCGGAGCGCGGGCCGTTCCGAGTGAGATCATTACCAGACCGTGGGTCGGCGGCCCCTTTATCCGTTCGGTCCGCGGCGATCCGCCGCCATCGCTGTGTCCTTCGACCGCCGTCAGGTCGTCCCCTGCCGCGCCCGACCACCGTCCGGATACCGTCTGTAGACCGTCCAACCGCCGCACGGCCACCGCCCGCTCGACGCGAGGCCTCGTACCGGGCATCCCGCCGTTTTTTCACCTCACCCGGCCCACGTGATCACATGACTGATGTTCACGACGCGATCCGCGACGCGTTCGAACACACCGAGTACGACCTCGGCGACGTGGCCGTCAACCGACGGCAAGTGCGGGTACCGGTCCTTCAGAAGGGTGCGGACCCCGACGCGCTTCGGGCCGTGATCGAAGAGGCGCTCGGTGCCGACGCGGTGGCCGCCGTGACGGTGACCACGGAGGCGATCGACGGCGAGGACACCATCGGAACCGTCGTCTCGTTCCGCCACCGGCCGTGATCGTTCCCGGGAGCCTCGCGTCGGCCGATCGCTGCGGCGCGATACCGTTAACCCACCGGTGGTCGTACCCACGGATCTCACGATGACGGACGACGACGGACACGACGGCGCGGCGTACCTCGCCGGGTCTCCGGTTCGGATCGAGATCCTCCGGGCACTGCGCCGTGAGCCGCGGCGGCCCGCGGACCTGACGGCGGCGGTCGACGCGACGCGCACGACGGTCCAGCGGATCCTCGCCGGCTTCCGAGAACGCGACTGGGTCGTCAAGCGCGAGGCCGCGTATCACGTGACTCCGACCGGAACGCGCGTCCACGACGCGTACGAGGAGTTGCTCGACGAGGTCGAACGCGCGGAGCGGTTCGGGCAGTTCGCGGCCGACCTCGAACGCGTCGGCGCGGACGTCCCGGCGGCGGCGCTCGACGCCGGCGACCTGACGGTCGCACCGGATCGGAATCCGTTGGCGGCGGTCGACCGGATCACAGAACTGCTCCGCGAGGGCGGCGGTGCCGAGATCCGCGCGGTCTCACCGGTCGTCATCCAACAGTTCAACGAGGCGGCCACGGAGGCGCTCGACGCCGGTGCCGAGATAACGCTTGTTATCGACCGAGACGTGGTCGAAACGTCGGTCGACTCGTTCGAATCCGCGACGGATCGGGCGCTCGACAACGACGACGCCACGGTGTACGTCTCGTCGAACCGGATCGAGTACGGGCTGTTTCGATACGACGACCTCACCTGCGTGACCGCGTACGACCGACGGAACAACCCCCGGTGCGTGCTTGAATCGCGGGACAGGGCGATCGCAGAATGGGCAGACGACCGGTTCGATTCGCTTCTGGACGACGCCCGGCCGCTATCCGTCGTCCTCGAAGGCGCCTAGCTTCGTCCGCGTACCCCGTCGGTCACAGTCGGTGCCGGTCGCGGCCGTCATCAGCCGCGCCGGTCCGCGTCGACGTCGTCCGACCGGTCCTCGGGGTCGAAGTTCGCGGGGACGACCGTGGGGTGGTCGATACCGACGGATGGGGATGTCGCGCTCATGGCTCTACGCGTGTGTACACCCTCGCACGTCTAAAAATTACCCATGGGCATAACGCATCGGGGAGGTGCAAGCGATGCGTTGCGGTTATCGCTCCGGTTCCCGAGCGGCTAGACCGTCACTGGAATTCTTCGGCGTAGAGGTCCTGTGCGTGTTCGATCGCGTCTTTGGCGGCCGCCTTGTCCTCCCAGCCGAGCGTCTCGACTTCCTTTCCGGCTTCGAGGTTCTTGTACGTCGAGAAGAACTCGTCAATCTCGTCGCGGGTCTGCTGGGGGATGTCTTCGAGGTTCTCGATGTGGTCGAAACGGGGGTCCTCGGTCGGCACCGCGATGACCTTGTCGTCCTGTTCACCATCGTCGTCCATCTTCATCAGCGCGACCGGACGAGCCTCGACGACGCAGCCGGGGAACGTCTGATCTTCCACGAGGACCATCACGTCAAAGGGGTCCTCGTCGTCGTAGTACGACTGCGGGATGAAGCCGTAGTCGTACGGGTAGTGGACGTTCGAGTGGAGCACGCGGTCTAAGACGACGCCGGGGATGTCCTTGTCGTACTCGTATTTGTTCCGCTCGCCCTTGAGACACTCAACGACGGCGTAGATCTCGTCCGGCGCGTTCGGTCCCGTCTCGAGATCTTCCCAGAGGTTGACCATGTGGGCGGTAGTGAGTCCAAGGCCCGCAAAGTCCTTTCGGGTTCCGCCGGCGACGCTGTCGTCACGCCCGCCGCGTCCCCGATATCGGCAACGCTGGCTGCGAGTTCGGGTGACGCATCTGGACCGAACGTCCGGATCTTCCCGAGGGATTCTCGCGAATCGTCTCGATCGGTGGTCGATCAGTCGACGACATCCGGTCGCGCGAAACGGCGATCACCAGCCTACAGACCGCGTTTCACGCCATTTTTTACTCACATCACGGGTAATGTATTCACACACTGATGAAGCTTGAGAAAGGTTATAAGTTCGGCTACCCTTCACATACCCATGTCAGAGGCACAATCAGTCGCTGATGGAGATGTACAGCGATCGGCGTCGGATCTTACCGCTTTCCAACAGAACATCCTCACGATCCTCGCAGAAGAGCCCATGTACGGGCTCGCGATCAAACGCGAACTCGAATCGTACTACGGCTCGGAGGTCAATCACGGACGGCTCTATCCGAATCTGGACGATCTCGTCGACGACGGGCTCGTCGAGAAGAGCGAACTCGACAAGCGGACGAACCAGTACGAGCTGACCGAGGCGGGACACGATGTCGTCCTCGGTCAGTTGGAGTGGGTGCTCGACCGCTTCGTCACCGACGAGACGCGCGGCGACGAGGTTCGCGCGCTCCTCGGAGAGTGACTGTCGGGTTCACCGCGCGCTGACGCGCGGCGCACAACCGGCGTCTCCGAGTTCGGAACCGGGCGACGACCATCGAATCCTCGTTTTGGCACACGAGCGCGGTGAAAGCCGCGTTATCACACCGGAAGCGGCGGCGTCGTCGAACTCTCCGTCCGGACGCGGCCCCGACGGCTATCGGTCGGCGGGGTCGTCGACATCGGCCGCGACCGCGTCGATCACCGACAGGGACTCCTCGACGACGGCCAGCTGCTCGTCGGTCGGCCAGCCGTTGCGGACGAGGTACTCCTCTCGGAACTCCGCTCTCACGTCGGGCGTGGCGTCGTCGACCGGGCGGACGTAGTGGTTGCTCATGAACGCCGCGAACGTCCGGGCGGTGTCGGCGTGCACGTCGGCCTCGCGCTCGGCGACCGCGGCCGCGACGGCGTCGTTGTACGCCGCGATCTCTTGGAAGCGGTCGGCATCGCCCGATCCCGACAGCGACACCTCGACCGCGCGATCGGTGGTCTCGATCCGGTCGAGCTGGACGGTCCCGTCGGCCATCCACTCGTCGGGATACAACACGAGGGTGTCGTCGTCCTCCCGAAGCCGCGGAACGTAGTCGTAGTCCGCGACGAGTTCGTCGCGTCTATCGCGGTAGAACGCGGCCGCCGCGTCGTCGTCCGTTTGCCGCGCGAGCCGGGTGAGCCGCTCCGCCTCATCGACGACGTCAACCGGGACGTCGGGGACGCGATCGGCGGCCGCGTCGCGATCGGCGTCAGTCGCGGCGTCAGTCGCGGCGTCGCCCTCGCCGTCGGCGGTCTCCATCAGCTCTCGGGCCCGTTCTCGCGCCCACTCTGGGGGCTCGTCGTCAGTGTCGGTCATCGAGTGCCTCGTTGGCCAGATCGTCGGCGCGCGCGTTTATCTCTCGCGGAACGTGCCCGATAGACCACCGATCGAACCGGTCCAACAGCTCCCGGGCCCGTACCCGCCTCTCACGTAGTTCGGGGTCGTTGGCGTTCCACTCGCCGCGGACCTGCTTGACGATCAGTTCGGAGTCACCTCGCACGTCGATCTCATCGAACCCGTACTCGTCGGCCGCCTCCAGCGCCCGGATCAGCGCCGCGTACTCCGCCTGGTTGTTCGTGACGCGGCCGATTCGCTCGCCGCCCTCGGCGACGATACCGTCCGACGTGACGAGACACCACCCGACCGCGCCCGGTCCGGGGTTCCCGCGCGAGGCACCGTCGAAGTAGACGTGCGCGCGGCCGCCGCCCTCCTGCAACAGGGCCGTCAGTCGGGTCGGGTCGCTCCCCTGGACCACGACCTTGTCGTCGTACGCGACGGCGACCGCTCCGTCACGCTCGGCGCGCCACCGCTCGTGGGGGGTGTTACCCTCGTCGATCCGGACGCCCGCGTCCGTGAGTCGATCGCGAGCGGTCGCCGGATCGCAGTCGATCGTCGGCATGTACTCCCGGTCTGTGGCTGCGGGACATATGGCTGTCCGTCTGGATCAGGTGTGAACCGTCGCCGGCGGGGGAAACGCCTCGTCGCCGGGGGCGGGTGACCGGTCCCGGTGGCGGCGGTACATCGGTGACGCGCACGCGACGGTCTCGGCGGTCGCGGATCGCGGCCGGACGTGAACGTCCGGACGCGGCCGCCAATGGCACGTGTCAAACTCCCCGATCGTCACGAATGTTTAAGTTAATCCGCCGGGATACTATATAAATGCGATGACACGGCCCACCCGGCAACGGGATCACGACCGGCAGCGCGTGCGGGACGAGGACGTCGACGAGAGCGAGACCGATCCAGAGGAGGTGGACCCCGAAGATCTAGACCCCGAAGACTTCGACCCCGAGGACCTCACTCGGACGGCGGACGGCGAACTGATACACGAAGAGACCGGACTCATCGTCGAGGAAGAACAGATAGACCCCGGGCCGGAGTGGCGGGCGTTCAACCACTCGGAACGGCAGGAGAAATCTCGCGTCGGTGCCCCCACGACGAAGACGATGCACGACAAGGGGCTGACGACGACGATCGACTGGAAGGACAAGGACGCGTACGGCCGCTCTATCTCCTCGAAAAAGCGGTCGCAGATGCATCGGCTCCGGAAGTGGCAAGAGCGGATCCGGACGAAGGACGCTGGCGAGCGGAACCTCCAGTTTGCGCTCTCTGAGATCGACCGGATGGCGAGCGCGCTCGGCGTCCCGCGCTCGGTCCGCGAGGTCGCCTCGGTCATCTATCGCCGCGCGCTCAACGAGGACCTCATCCGCGGCCGCTCCATCGAAGGCGTCTCCACCGCCGCACTCTACGCCGCCTGTCGCAAGGAGGGAATTCCCCGGTCGCTCGAAGAGATCTCCGACGTCTCCCGAGTCGACCGCAAGGAGATCGGGCGGACCTACCGGTACATCTCCCAAGAACTCGGCTTGGAGATGCGCCCGGTCGATCCGAAGAAATACGTCCCCCGGTTCTCCTCGGAGCTGGAACTGAGCGAGGAGGTCCAGTCGAAGGCCAACGAGATCATCGAGACCACCGCCGAACAGGGGCTGCTCTCGGGGAAGTCGCCCACGGGCTTCGCCGCCGCCGCCATCTACGCCGCGTCGCTGCTCTGTAACGAGAAGAAGACCCAGCGCGAGGTCGCCGACGTCGCGCAGGTGACCGAGGTCACCATCCGCAACCGGTACCAAGAGCAGATCGAAGCGATGGGGATCCACAACTAGCGAAGAGGAGGGCCGCGTCGGCACCGGTCGCAGTGTTCCCCACGCGGCCGCGAGCAACGTTCAAGCGGCCGCGGCCCCAACGCCGATCCGAATGCGGCTCGACGAGTTCATCGAGTTCGAGGCGAACGAGCGCGCCGAGCGACGCCGCCTCGCAAGCGAGAAGGACTACGCGGTCCTCGACCACCTCGACTCCTTCGAGCGGCGCTTCGAGGAGCACGTCTCCGACGACGCGGTGGTCGGCAGCGTCTCTCCCTCCATCTTCGTCGGCCGCGCCGACTACCCGAACGTCTCGACCGGACTGCTCTCGCCCGTCGGCCGCGAGGAGCGCGCGGAGGCGTTCGAGACCTCCGCGTCGTGGTACGACGAGGGCGTCTCTATCTCGGACGTGTTCGACCGGCGGACGAGCCTGCTCAACTCGGCGCGCGGCGTCGACGTCGCGAGCGCGGGCGCGACCGGCGGCGTCGCGACGGTCACCGGAGACGACCCGGCCGAGAGCGTCCACGACGCGTGGGACGGGTGGCTCGGCGTTCAACGCGAGGTCGCGATCGCCGACCGTCCCGTCGACGTCGAAATCGGGTTAGACGGCACGCCGGACCTCGATTTCGACGTCGGGCCAGCGGACATCAAGACCCCGACGGGACCGCGTGCGGCCGCCCGCGAAGCCGAACTCGGCGAGAACCCGCACGTCCCCCGTCCGGTGAAAAAGACACTCGAAGACGATGACTGGCGCGCCGAGGGGGCGATGACGTACCTCTACCGCCGCGGGTTCGACGTGTACGATATCAACACGATCCTCTCTGCGGGCGCGCTCGGCCGCGGCGAGGACCGGCGGCTGGTGCCGACGCGGTGGTCGATCACCGCCGTCGACGACACTATTGGGCAGTACCTCCGGGGATCGATTCGTGACAATCCGACCGTCGACCGGATCGAAGTCCACCGTAACGAGTACCTCGGCAACGCCTTCTGGGTGATACTGGTCCCCGGGCGGTGGGAGTACGAACTCGTCGAGATGAAATCGCCCGGGTCGATCTGGAACCCCGACCCCGAGGCGGGCGTTTACCTCGCGGCCGCGAGCGAGGGGCGAGATGGCCGCACGGGGTACGTCGAGGAGACGTCCGGAGCCTACTACGCGGCCCGGTTGGGCGTCACAGAGCACCTCAACGAGCGCGGGCGACAGGCGAAGGCGCTCGTGTTGCGACACGTCTCCGACGACTACTGGGGCCCCGTCGGCGTCTGGCAGGTGCGCGAGGCCGTGCGAAACGCCTTCGACGGTGAGTTCGGGACCGCAGAGACGTTCGGCGAGGCGGTCCGCGGCGTGGCCGAGCACCTCCCGGTGTCGATCGGTCGCCTCCGGCGGAAGTCGACGATGGCTGCCGGGCTCCAAGCGAATCTCGGCGACTTCGTCGGCGCGGAGTGACGGAAGCTACGCCAGATCGTCGACTGGACTCCCGCCACGCTTTTTTTCCGGCGACGAGTCGCGACGAACATGGTCCCAACGGTCCCCGCGTTTGGCGGCATTCCGGCCGGTCCAGAGCTGTTGATCATCCTGCTGATCCTCGTCATATTCGTCGTTCCGGCGATCGCGGTCGCCGTGATCGTTCTGCTCGTACTCAAGCTCCGATCGGCCGACGACGCCGACGCGGCCGACGAGTCTGACGCCGATCGGATCGCGGAGCTGGAGGCGGAGGTCGAACGGCTCCGCGAGAAGGTGGAGGGCGAGCCGGACGAGCGCGACCGCGACGAGGATGTGTGAGTTCGTGAGGTGTGACGCGGCCGGTGCTTCGGCGGCGGTCACCGCGCCGCTGATCGCCCGTACACATCCACCGCAGCGGTCATATCCGCCGCAACGGTTCACGAGCCGTTTCCCACTCAGTCCTCGGCCCAGTAGTACAGATCCTCCCGGGGCGCGTCGCAGTTCGGGCAGTTCGAGGGGAGTTCGTTCCCGATCTCGCCCATCTCGCCGCACTCCCAGCAGCGCCACATCACGTAGGCGGTGCCGAACACGTCGCGGGCGTCAGTGAGCGTCAGCGGCTCCGACCCCGACGGCGACGAGACGTAGAAGCCGTCGTCGTCGACCCCGCGGACCGTCCCGAGCTGGTCGCCATCCTCGTCGTAGACGGACTGTCCGATACTCACGTCGGCGAATACGGGTTCTTCGGAGGCCATGTGCGGGAGATACGCACCGCTCCCTGATAAGTGTGGTACGTGAACTCGACGCATGGAAGCCGTGGGGACTCACATCGACGCGGAACCGGCGGAACCGTCCCGACTCAGGCGACCGGCGTGCGCTCGACGACGGTGCCGTCGACGGTCGGGTACTGCTCGACGATTTCGCCCTCCGCCAAGTCGCCGTCCTCGACCATCTCTTCTAAGAGCCACCACGCGACCTCGACGTGGTCGGATTTGACGGTGTAGAACTCCTCGGGAACGCCGAGCGCCTCGAAGCGGTCGGCGTCGGCGAACGCCTTCCCGTAGACGAGCGTGCCGTCGTCGGTCACCTCGTCGAACTCACGGCGAATGTTCTTTGCCATCCGCTTCAGGCGGTTACGGTGTTGGGCCGCATCCTTGAACACGGACGTACAGAAGTACACCTTCTCGTGGCTCGCCATCTCTTCGAGGATGGCGTCGTCTTTCGATCCCTCGACGGCGGACATGTGGCCCTCCTGCAGTTCGAAGCCCTCCTCTTGCATCCGCCGGTAGTTCCCGTCGCTCATCTCGAACTCGTTGATGTTACAGAACTCGGCGGCACCCTCGTCCAAGAACTCTAGGAACTCCGGCTCCGCGCGGATACCCGGGATCTCGAAGGCGGGCGTGAGACCCTCCTCGCGGGCGATGTACAGGATTTCCTCCCACTCGGTGCCGTGCATGTCGCCCCACAGCTCGACGGGCGGGTGGAAGCGGATCTCGTCGAGGCCGGCCTCGCTCAGCCGGCGCATGTTCTCGCGGCCGCCCGTGATTCCCGTGTACAGGTGCGTGTGGTGGTCCTCGCCGAACTCGTCTTTGAGCAGTTCGAGGTACCGCGTGGTCTTCGCCATCGCCTCCTGGGGTTCGCCGCCGGTGATGGAAGTGCCGAGCGCGCTCATGCGCTTGGCCTCCTCGATCACGTCTTCGTCGGACTCGACTTTCCGCTCGTTGGCGTACACGTCGGTGACGTTCTTCCGGTTCTCTCCGAGGGGGCAGTAAAAACAGTCCCGCTGGTCGCAGTAGCCGTAGACGAACAGCACCATCTTGCCGCCTTTGGCGCACTGTTCACAGCCCTTGGAGATCATCTGTCTTACCGTACCGGCCGCGGCCTCAAAAAGCGTCCGAACTCCGCGTTCGGGCGAGAGCGGTTGTCACGGAGGCGTCTCCGCGGGCGGGTCAGTGGCTTGCGGCGTGTCGCGGTCGCACTCCATTCGAACACAAAGTATGTACCCCCGACGGCGAGACGGGTGCGCATGGCCCGAAAACTGACTGTCGACGACGCAGCCGGCGACGAGGAAACGCTCGACGAGCCGGACGCCGAGCGAGACGCGACCAGCGCGTTCACCCGGCGGCGGGCGCTCGCGGCCGGCGGCGCTGTGGGGCTCGCGAGCCTCGCCGGCTGCACCGCGCTCGATGTCGCCACCGGCGGACCGGCCGAGTTCGCGGCGGGGACCGCGACGGTCGCCGACGCGACGCTCGACGAAAGCGGGTACGATCTCAACGAGGTGTCAGAGGAGACGATCACCCGGGAGGTCGAGGCGGCCGGAACGACCCGTGAAGTCCGGGTGACGAACACCATCGCCGAGTACGACAAGGCCGTCGAGGTGCTCGGCGAGCGCTACCAGGCCGCCGTCTTCGCCGCGGTGGCGACGCCGCAGGTCCGGGTGCTCGGACAGGCGTTCAACCCGATCGACGACCTCGATTCGCGAGAGCGCGCCGAGCTGATCTTGAGCCGATACGAGGGCGTCGGCGACCTCGAACGCGGCTCGGAGTACGCGACGACGGTGCTCGACACCGAGACGAGCGTCGGCGTGTACACGGCCGACGGTGAGGTCGAGGGGACGGGGGTAAGCACCGAACTGGAGATCCACGTAGGGGATCCGGTCGAAGCCGGCGACGACTTCGTCCTCCCACTCGCCAGCTACCCGGCCTCGTTCGGCGACGGCGAGAACGTCCGCCGGATGATGAACGGGATCGAACACGAGTCGGCATAGCGGAACGAACCCGCGTCCGGGGGCACCGACCGCCGACGAAACCGCGGGGTGACGGCACCGGCGAGAGCCGAAAGCATATGGCGGGCCCTCGCGTAGCCCCGATCGATGCTGCTCGTCCTCTGTGTCGACCTCGACGACGACCTCGGCCGCAAGACCGGGATCCCCACCCCGGTCGTCGGCGTCGACGAGGTCACGGAGGGCGCGGTCGCGCTCGCGACCGCCGACCCGGAGGACTCCGACGTGAACGTGCTGTTTCAGGGCGTTAACGTCTACGACGAACTCGCCAGCGAGGGCGAAACCGTCGAGGTCGCCGCCGTGACCGGCGTCGACGGCTCCGACGTGAAAGCCAACCGCGCGGTGGGGAAAGAGGTCGACCGCGTGCTCGCGGAGCTATCGACCGGCGAGGAGGTGTCCGCGGTGGTCATCACGGACGGCGCACAGGACGAGTCCGTGCTCCCCGTGATCCGCTCGCGGATGCCGATCGACGGGATGCGCCGCGTGGTCGTCCGGCAGGCCCAGGACCTCGAGTCGCTCTACTACACCATAAAACAGGTCCTCGCCGACCCCGAGACCCGAGGCACGATCTTGGTCCCGCTCGGCGTCCTCCTCCTCATCTACCCGCTCGTCGTCGTCGCGAACCTGTTCGACATCGCCGGGGCGGCGGTGCTCGGAATACTCTCGGGCGTCGTCGGCCTCTACTCGCTGTTCCGCGGGCTCGGCCTCGAAGACACCGTCGACCGGACCGCCTCGACCGTTCGAAACGTCCTCTACACCGGTCGGGTGACGCTCGTTACCTACGTCGTCGCGCTCGCGTTGATCGTCGTCGGCGGCGTTCAGGGGTTCGAGACGATCGACACGGTCGCGGCCGCTCGCGGCGGCGAGACGACCGCCGGTATCGATCTGGCCGCGTTCGTCCACGGCTTCGTGCAGTGGCTCGCGGTCGCCGGCGTCACCTCCAGTCTCGGCCAGATCACGGACGAGTACCTCGCCGGTCGCTTCCGGTGGCGCTACCTCAACGCGCCCTTCTACGTGCTGTCTATCGCGGTCGTGTTGTACGCCGTCTCCGGGTTCTTCCTCCCGGCCGCGCCGGGCGTGACCGCGCTCACGCTGTCCGACCTCGCGATGGCGCTCGCGGCTGGCACGCTCACGGCGGTGTTGAGCACGCTCGCGTTCGCGGTCGCCGAGTCGCAGCTGCCCTCGGCCGAGCCGACCTGAGAAGCGGATCCGATTCGACCGCCGATCGCTCCGTGTGACCGCTCCGGCCCGCTACCGAGGGGTCCACTCGTCGCACGCGTCCATGTCGTCCATCAGCTCGTCGTGGTGGCCACAGTACGGCTGCATACCCTGATCCGTGCGGACGTAGTCGAACTGCGCGCAGTTCCCGCAGTAGGTGTCGCCGGGGCCGTCGCGAGGGGAGGCCTCGCCAGACGCGCTCGGCCGCGACGCGGAGTCGGGCGCGCCAGGTCTCGTCGTCGCCGCGTCGTCGAGCGGCGATCTGATCTCGGTCGGACTGCTCCCTCCGTCGCTGACTCCCGCAGAGCCGGGATTCGTGCCGGTTCCGGAGACGCCGCCGGGAGCGCCGCTCGGTTGACCGCCGGATCTCCTCTGTTGGCCCCCAGACGCCCGGTTGCCGCCGGAGTCGCCCGTCTCGTCCGGTCGGTTGGTCTGCGTCTCGACGTTTCCGTCGGGGGTTCCACCGAGGAGACCGACGCCGCCCATGCCGTCTATCTGCTCGCGTCCGACCTCGATCACCTTCGTTTCGCCCTTGTGTGTCACCTCCATCGTGACGGTCCCGCCGGGGTCGTTCCGGGTCTTGAAGTTGGCGACGCCGACGAACACGCTCCACATCGTCGTCGCCGCGCCGAGGAAGTACAGGCCGGCCGTCGGCAGCGTGAGGTCCGTCAGTTCGGGGCGCGGGCCCCCGACCCAGTGGTACGGGTACGCGTACGCGAACAGCGCGACGCCGAGGCACATGACTGCGGCCCCGATCACGGCGGTCGCCCGGGTCTTGCGGTCCGCCGGGAGCACGGTCATCACGCCGAGCAGCAACAGGGGGACGCCCGCGCCGCCGAGCACGCCGCCGGCCCGCCGCGCCGCCCCGGAGCCGTAGCCGCTCGGAAGCACCACCTCCGCGGCCACGAGGATTCCGGCGACGAGCAGCAGCGTGCCGACGACGAACGAGCCCACGCCGAGGTACAGCCGACGCGGGTCCACCTCGGAGCGTCCCCGTCCGCCATACGCCTCCGAGAGACTGGTCATACGCGGGCTACGTCGTCCTCCCTGAAAACAGTATGTCAGACGTTCGCCCGTGGCGGCCGACGGCGAGGGGATCCGCCTGAGACCTCAGACGAGCGCGTCGACGTCGACGTGTGCGTCGAGTAGCGTCGCCATTCGGTCGACGGTGCGCGCGTCGCGAGTGCGACCGCCGCGGACGACGCCCTCGGCCCGGTCGATGGTCGTGACGGTGTCGGTGTTGACGGCGAGCACGGGTTTGCCGGCGTCGGCGGCCTTGCCGAGCACCGCGCCCGAGGGTCGGTGACCGCCAGTGAGGACGAGACACGCGACGCCGGAAGCGTCGAGCGCCGCGGTCTGCACGTCGGCTCGGTCGCCGCCGGTGATCACCGCGGCGTCTCGCGCGCGCCGGAAGTAGCGGAGCGCCTCGTCGCCGCCCATCGCGCCCACGAGGAAGCGCTCGACGAAGGCGTCCGTCGGCGCGTCGGTGAGCAGTTCGGCACCCAGTTCGTCCGCGAGTTCGCCGACGGTGACGCCGGCGAGTTCCTTCTCGTGCGGGATCGCCCCGAAGACGGTGATACCCTTCGATTCGAGGAACGGGATCCCGTCTTGATCGAGCGATTTGAAGGCGTCGTCGGAGACCTTGTTGAACACGACGCCGGCGAGCCGGTCGCCGAACGCGTCGACGGCCGCGAGCACCTCGTCGAGGTCGTTCGGCGACGCGTACTCGGCGACGAGCACGACCCGCGCGTCGAGCAGTTCCGCGACGTCGACGTCGGTCAGGCCGACCACGCCGCCCGTGGTCCAGCTCCCGCCGCCCTCGACGAACATGTGGTCGCGGTCGGCCGCCAGCGCCTCGTACTCCTCGCGGATGCGGTCGTGGAGGGCCTCCGCGTCCTCCGTGCCGCGGATGGCTCCCTCGACGAAGGTGGGCGAGTAGACGACCGGCTCCATCTGGTGCATCTCGGCGTCGAGCCCGAGCACCTCGCGGGCGAGCATGGGGTCTTGGTCGAGCGTCTTGCCGACGTTCGACTGGAGCCGCGTCCCCTTCGGTTTCATGTAGCCGACGCTGCGGTCGCGGTCGGCGGCGAGCCGCGCGAGGGCGACGGTGATGGCGGTCTTTCCGACGTGTTCTCCGGTCGCGGTGACGAGTGTCGTGTGTGTGTCTGTCATGGGTCGAGTTCCTCCGGGTCAACCGTAAGTCTCACGTCGACGGCGGCGGCGTTCGTGCCGCCGTCGTCGTCGGGCAGTGCGACGAGGGGGTTGATGTCGAGTTCGAGGACGGCCGGGAAGTCGGTGACAAGCTGTGAGAGCCGACCGATCGTCTCGATCACGGCGTCGACATCGACCGGGTCGCGGCCCCGGGCCCCGCGGAGGAGTGGGGCCGACCGGATATCCTCTGTCATCTCGCGTGCCTCCGGCTCCGAGACCGGCGCGACCCGGAAGGTGGTGTCCTCCATCACCTCCACGAAGATGCCGCCGAGTCCGAACATCAGCAGCGGGCCGAACTGCGGGTCGCGGTTCATTCCGACGATCGTCTCGACGCCGTCGTCCAGATCGACCATCTCCTGCACCTGCACGCCGAGGACGGTGGCGTCCGGTTGGTAGTTGCGCGCGCGGGTGATCAGGGTCTCGTAGGTGTCGGCCACGTCCGCGTCTGCGACGCCGACGGCGACGCCGCCGATATCGGACTTGTGGAGGATGTCCGGCGAGACGATCTTCATCACCACGTCGCCGTCGATCCCGGCCGCGACCTCGCGGGCGCGCTCCGGGGAGTCAACGATCTCGCCGGCCGGCGTTTCGATTCCGTACGCGTCGAGCAGCGCCATCGCCTCGACACCGAGGCGGTTGTCGTCGCGCTCGCGTACCGTCTCCAGGATGTCGCGGGCGCGCTCGCGGTCGACGTCGAACGCCATCGGCTCGGCGTACTCTCGCGCTTTGATGTCGCGGTACTCCGCGAGCGTCGCGAGGCTGTCGACGGCGCGCGCGGGGTCGAAATAACAGGGAATCCCCTGCGACTGGAGCTGCCGTTTCGGTCCACGGGTCCGGTCACCGCCCATAAGACAGGCCGCGACGGGCGCGTCCATCTCCCCGCTGACCGCCTCGATCGCGTCCGCGAGGTCCGCGAAGTCGATCGTCGCCGTCGGGGCGGCCAACACGAGGGCGGCCCCGACGGAGTCGTCGCTCACGGTGATCTCGAGCGCCTCGCGGAACCGCTCCACGTCGGCGTCGCCGATCACGTCGACCGGATTGTGGATGTTCGCTTCCTCGGGCATCGCGTCGGCGAGCCGGTCGCTCGTCTCCCGCGTGAACGAGGCCATGTCAAGGTTGGCGTCGCCGACGGCGTCGGTCGCCATCACGCCGGGACCGCCGGCGTTCGTGACGATGGCGACGCTGTCGGTGTCGGGGAGCGGCTGGCTGCCGAGGATGCCGGCGGCGTCGAACAGCTCGTCGACCGACTCCGCGCGGATGACTCCCGCCTGGTCGAGGCCGGCCTCGTACGCCTTATCGGAGCCGGCGAGCGTCCCGGTGTGCGAGGACGCGGCCTGTGCGCCCGCGCTCGTCCGGCCCGACTTCACGGCGACGATCGGCGTGTCCTGAGAGGTCTCACGGGCGGTGTCGATGAACTCGCGGCCGTCCTCGATCCCCTCCAAGTAGCCGATGATCACGTCGGTCTCCTCGTCTGACCCCCAGTGGTCGACGAAGTCCGTCTCGTCTAAGACCGCCTTGTTCCCGAGCGAGACGATGTCCTTGAAGCCGATCCCGTTGTCGTTGGCCCAGTCGAGGACCGCGGTGACGAACGCGCCCGACTGGCTCATAAAGATGAGCCCGCCGGGCAAGGCGTTCTCCGGTCCGAACGTCGCGTTCATGCCCGACGGCGTCGACATGACCCCCAGGCTGTTGGGGCCGACGAGGTTGAGTTCGTACTCGTCGGCTAGCTCCGCGAGGCGGCGCTCCCTCGCGGCCCCGTCCTCACCCGTCTCGCCGAACCCGGCGGTGATCACGACGACGTTTCGGACGCCGGCCGCGCCGCACGCCTCGATCGCGTCCAGCGCGATCGACGGCGGCACGACGATCACCGCGACGTCGGCGGCGGCGTCGGCCACGTCGTCGACGCAGGGCGTCCCGAGCACCTCGTCGTAGTTCGGGTTGACGGGGACGGTGTCGCCGTCGAAGTCGTCGAGTAAGTTCGACGTGACGGCGCGCCCGACGGCCCCCTCACGAGATGTCGCGCCGACGACGGCGACCCGATCCGGGTCGAACAGTTCGTTTAGCGTACCCATCAACGATCACCTACGCGAACCGGCGGCTTAAGGTCGGTGGGAGCGGGTTCACGAGTCGAGTCAATCGCGATCGACCGATCAGTTGTGCCGTCTCGCGGTCGTCGATATCAGTTCAGGCGGATCTGTCGTGTCAGTCGATCGGGAGCGACCGGTCGCGTCAGCCGTTCGACATCGCGCCGAAGTCGCGGACCGGCGGCCGGCCGTCGCCTTCGGTCGGGACGGCGGCGCGTTCGGCGTCGTCGCAGTCGGCGTTCGGGAGTGACAGCGTCACCACGTTCCCGTCGTCGTGGGTGTCGAACGCGATGTCGCCGCCGGACCGGTCGGCGACCCAGTAGACGAGCCACAGTCCCATCCCGTTGGTGTGGTTGAGGTCGTCCATCTCCCACCGGTCGGTGACGGCGGACCGCTCTTCCGGGGGAATCGGCTCGCAGTTGTCCCACACGATGATGTCGACGGTGTCGTCCGAGACGGACACGTCGATCCGGATCGCGGGCGTCGACTCCGCGTGCTCGACCGCGTTGGCGACCAGCTCGGCGACCGCGTAGTCGATCTCCGGATGCGTGAACGCCGACACGTCCGGCGGACACGAGGCGAACAGCTCCGGAACCGACGCGTCTCGATCGGTGGTCGTCTCGGGCGCGTCCATACCGATGAGACGCACATCGGACGGGTCGACAGTTTCCCCGTCGGTCGTTCCCGGAACTCTCGCATCGTCCGCATTCCCGTCGGACGCTCCCGTGCAGTCGACTGCGACCGGCCCCTCACAGTCGTCGGCGACCATCTCGACGGCGGCCTCGACCGCCGGTTCGAGTCTGATCGGGCGCGGGGACCTGCGCTGGCGGAGCATCTCGATCACGCCGCGCTGCTTCTCGGCGGTCGTCAGCAGGTCGTCGGCGACCCGTTGGATCGTCTCGACGTGATCCGTGACCGCGTCGGCGAAGCCGACGGGGAGAGACCCCGCGTCGACGTCCGTCGGGTCGCGATCGTCTGCGCCGTCGGCGTCGTCCGCGTCGCTCGCCTCGGCCACTCGATCGGCGATCTGCGCCGCGGTGCCGTCGACGATGTTCATGTCGTTTCGAATCGTGTGCCGCAACAGGTTGTCCATCACCGCGAGCTGTCGCTCTCGCCGGTACTCCTCCGTCACGTCGCGAGCGAATCCGGTGACTGCGACCACCTCGCCGTGCTCGATCACCGGTTCTCCCGGCACCCGAACCCACGTGGTCGACCCCTCGTCGGTACCGAGCCGATAGTCGAGGTGGGTCGACTCCCCGTTCGAGAGCCGGTCCATCGCGCGTTCGACGTACGGGCGGTCGTCGGGGTGAACCGCCTGGAGGAAACGCCGTGGCTGCCGTTCGAGCGTCTCGGCGGACACACCGTACACGTCCTCGACCGCGTCGTTGACGAACAGCAGATCGCTCCAGTCGGCCGAGAACATCCAGAACACGTCCGAAGAGACCGACGCGATCGTCTCTAACCGGCGTCGAGACTCCACTTCCTCGGTGACATCGCGCGAGGTCAACACGTAGCCGTCGACGCCGGTCTCCGCGGGGGCGTGGACGGTCGTGCGGAGCCATATCCACTCTCCGTCGGCGGTTCCGTACCGGTATTCGAACGGCTCGTCCGTCCCGCGCTCGCCGGCGACGATCGCGTCGAAGACGTCGCGGACCCACTCCCTGTCGTCGGGATACACGAGTTCGAACGCGTCCGCGCCGATCAGTTCCTCGGGGTCGAATCCGAGGAGATCGGTGACGGCCGCGTTGCAGTAGTGGTAGATCCCGTCGGCGTCGAGGACCACGACCTTGTCCTGTGCGAGGTCGATGAGTGTCCCGGGATCCGGCCGCTCACACATATCGAAACGGCATCTGTGCGCGGTGATAAGGGTATT